>NZ_CAJGVD010000002.1:0-214471 GCF_904830995.1 Brevundimonas aurantiaca | reverse complement strand
CAGAGATTTTGCAGATCCAAGACCAAGGCCTCAAAACCACAAAAAACCACCGCAAGGAAAACCAAGAGGCCTTCCTCTTAACCGTTCGGCGATTCGATTGGAGCGCGGAACCTATTGAAACCAACCCTGGAAAGCAAGAAGTTTTTCAACCCCTCAACTCCCCCAAAACTCCCGAAACCAAAGTCCCAAAAGCCTCAAAGGCCGGCCCGTCTCCGAGCGAGGCAGCCCTATACGGGCCACCATTTTACACCGCAACCAGATTCTGAAGGCGGAGGAAAGATTCTCACCGACTCTCGGTCGGTCGAGCCGCAGCCCCGCCGCTCAGCCCGCCGCTATATAGGTCTTGAGGCTTTCGGCCTCGCGGGCGTGTTCTTCGATCTGGCGTTTGACGAGGTCGCCGATCGAGACGACGCCGACCAGGGTCTCTCCGTCCAGGACCGGCAGATGGCGGATCCGCCGGTCCGTCATCCGACTCATGACGGTCGACAGGCTCTCGCGCGGCTGGGCGAAGATGACCTTGGCGGTCATATAGTCCTGAACGGCGCGCGCGAGGGCCTTCGGCCCGTCGGCCGCCACGGCCTTGACCACATCCCGTTCCGAAAAGACGCCCACGACGGCGTCTCCGTTCTGGACCACCAGAGCGCCTACGCGTTTGGCGTCCAGCGCCTGACACGCCTGGGCCACCGTCACATCGGCGGTAATGGAATAGACGGCGTTTCCCTTGGTCTTGAGGATCTCGGCGACGAACATCGCGGCTCCTTCTCTCTGTTAGGAGACGACCGCAGGGCCGGGATGGCGACAGGGCCGCTCGGACCGATGATCGCTCAGGGACGCCGGGGAATCAAATGGCCGAATCGGCGCCTGAGCGTCCCGCCTGCGACGTCGTTCCGAAAGCGCGTCCCAGGGGGCCGATCGCGAGCAGCCCGGCCAAGAAGCCGAAGGCATGGGCCTCCCAGGCGATTCGCGCGCCGTCGGCGCCGGGGGCATAGCCGATCAGGCCGGTCACGGCGTTGACCGCCATCCAGACGATGGAAGCCGCGATCACACGCCGGTCCAACAGGCTGAGGACTCTGCCGCCCCTCCAGCCCTGTGGCGCTCCCATCAGTCGGGTCGCCCCGCCGATCAGCCCAAAGACGGCGCCCGACGCTCCCACCATCGGATCGGAAGATCCCCAATGCACCAGCCCGTAGCCCAGGGCCGCGATGACGCCACACCCTATATAGAAGAGCAGAAAGACGCTCGATCCGAAGCGTTCGCCAAAAAGCCGCGCGACCGGCGCGCCGAAGGCCAGGGCGCCGACCGCATTCATCAGGGCGTGGGCCCATCCACCGTGCAGCAGCATGGCGGTGAACAGCCCGCCCCAACGGCCGTCCTGCAGATCTATCGGCGCAAAGGCCATGCTGGCGCCCATGTCGGGCAATTGGCGCTGAAAGAAGAACAGCACCGGCATGGACAGGGCGACCACGACCACCGACAGGGGCGCGTTGAATACAGCCTCTGATTTGGGCGGATCTGAATGCGGGGGGCCGTCGAATCGATCGTCAGGTTCGGACATGGTTTTCAATGGGTGACGATTTCGCCGATCTCAAGCGCTTCTTAATAACCTTAACCCAGTTTAGCGGGTGGATCGCGGTTCGATCCCTTGGTTCGTCGACGCGCAAGGAGTCCCCATGCCGGTCCAGAGGCCGATCGCCCCCCTGACGATGGCGCTTGCGGTCGTCCTGGCGGTCCCGACGCTGGCGGCCGCCCAGACCACGGGCTCGGCCGGCGCAGCGCGCTTTCAACAAGGCTATGGGGCGGCGCGAAGCGCCACCCAGGCCGCCGCGACCGGCTCGACACGCGACGCCAACGGCAACCGCATCATCGTCAACGGTCTGATCCAGTCCGGCGCCTCCTCCTATTCCAGCCAATCCGGCGGCGTAGCCTCGGCCTATGCCGGCGCCGGCGCATCGAGCAGCGGGGGCGCGGCCATCGGCGGCTCGACCGCCGTCGGCAATCAACTGAATGTGGTGGTTCAGGGCAGCCACAACACCGTCATCGTCAATTCGAAACAGACCAACAACGGCGACGTCACCGCCGGCACGGCTCTGAACGGAAGCCTCACCCTGCCATGAGCCGACCTGTCTTCATTCGCACCGGCGCTGCGTCGATTGCGGCCGCCCTGCTGCTGGCCGGCTGCGTCAGTCCGGTCGCAGGGCCGTCGGGCCAGTATGCGACGCCGATCGGCAATGCGCCGGTCACCGCCAACCCAACCCCCTATTCGACCGCCCTCTACTGCCTGGCCGACTACGCCCGCCGCTATAATCTGCCCTCGCCGCGCATGGCCGTGGGGCGGATCAGCGACTATACGGGCACCGTCTCCTCCGACGGCGGGCGCCAGATCACCGGCGGCGCCTCGCTGATGGCCAACTCGGCCCTCGCCAAGGCCGGCGCGCGGATCGTCGAACGTTACGACACCTCGGTGTCGGAGCTTGAGCTGCGCTACGCCAACAACAAGCTGATCGGCGACAGCACGCCCAGCGCCCAGGGGCCGGAAGACACCCAGTACCGCCGCATCCTGGCCGGCCAGGTGCCGGGCTCGGACTTCTACATCGTCGGCGGCATCACCGAGGTGAACTACAACATCCGCTCGGGCGGATTCGACGCCGCCGTGGGCGAGGTGGACAGCGACCGGCCCGATTCCGGCATCGCCACCCACCGCACCTATGTGATGAACATCGCCATGGATCTGCGGCTGGTTCAGACCACGACCCTGGAGGTCGTGGACGTGGTCTCCTATCAAAAGCAAATCATCGGCCGCGAGATCTCGGCGGGCGTGTTCGACTTCCTGAACGGCAATGTCTTCGACATCTCGGCCGGGTCCGGCGGGATGGAGCCGGTGCAACTGGCCGTCCGCGCCCTGGTCGAACGGGCCACGGTCGAGTTCATGGCCAATCTTTACGGCGCCCCCGGCCCCGAAATCTGCCTCAACGCCGCCAACGACCCGCTCGGCGATTCCACCGTCGGTCCCACCGGCGGCTATTACCCGGCCTATCCCACTACGGAGACGAACAATGGCCAGACCCGCGCCGATCCGTCTCGCTGGCATGATCGCCGCGACGGCGACGTTCGCCGCTCTCGCTACTGAGACGAGAGCCCAGCAAGCGCCGGTCTGCGACGCCCAGACCGGCTCCACCTGCACCAGCACCCAGACGATGACCGGCGAGGTCACCGGCGCGGTGAACCTGGACGTCGCCGTGGGCCAACTTCAGGTGACCAATGACGTTGCGGGCAATCTTCTGGTCGGAGGCGTCGATCAGGCGGCCGCCGATCTGACCGCGCGTCAGACCATGACGGGTCCGTCCGTCACGGCCCGCACCGCAGTGCGGGCGCCGACCGCCCATATCGAAGACGGCGCCGCCGTCGCCACCACGGCGGCGGCCAATCGGATCGCGCTCAGCGGATCGTCCGCCTCGATCACCGGCGCCCTCGACCAGTCAGCCCAGACCCCCGTCCTGGCCGAGACCGTCGCCGATATTCAATACATCCCCGCCCCCGCCGACTTTTCCGCCCATGCGGCGGCCAACCTGGTCCAGGCCTCGACCAACGGCGCCTCGCATCAGGATTTGACGGTGCGCCAGACCAACGCCCCCTCGACCATCGAGGCCCGCACCGACGTCTATGTCGACAACGCCTGGAACCTGGCCGCCCGGGCCGGCGCCGGGGGCAACCGGATCGTCCTGTCGAACGCCGGCGGCTCTCTGGTCGCGACGAGTGACCAGACCAACCAGGGCCGTGTCCGCGCAGCGGCCCGCGCCCAGACCAATTTGCAGGGCCAGACCACAGTCGCCGCCCGCGCCGTCGCCAACGAGACCGTCGCCGGCAACCAGGACATATATCTGGAGCTGGACAACACCCAGCTGAACACCGGCGGGGTCGAGGCGACCGCGACCTATGCGGGCGTCAGCGGCTATGACGCCTATGTCGGCGCCGAGGCCGTGGGCAACAGCGTGACCGGTTCCGCCTGCTCGCAATGCGGCGGCGAGGTCCATGTGACCAACAGCCAGACCAACGACGCCAATGTCACGGCCACGATCAACGCCACCATCGGGTCCGGCCGCGCCGCGGTGGTCGGCGCCACCGCCGTCGGCAACAGCGCCACCTTCTATGTCAGCCGGCCGGGCGGCTGAGGGAGTAAGGTCCGCCGAGAGACGCAGCCGCCGCGATATCTCGCCCAGCGCGCCCCTTTTGCCGAAAGGCCCCGCCGTGAACGACGGGGCCCTCCTTAATATCTATCAGCGGCCAAGCTTAGTGGGGCCGGGCGCCGCCGCTGGCGGAAACGCCGGCCGAGACGGCTGCGCCGTTGCGGTCCGCGGACGCCGATCCGTTGACGCCGGCGTTGGCGGAGGCGCGGTGCGTGGGGGTTTGGGTTTGACCCGAACCCGATGAGGAGCCGCTGACCGAACCGCCTCTGCTGGACAGGGCGCTATTCACCAGACCCGACCCCTGGGCCTGGCCTTCGCCTTCAATGGAGCCCGCAGCGTTGGCGGCGCCGTTGACGGTTCCGTTCAACGCACCCTGGGCCTGGCCTTGGGCGGCGGCAGCGGTAGAAGCGACGCGGTTTCCAGCCGTGACGGCTGCGTCCTCGGCCCGAGCGAGCGCGCGCTCGGCGGCTGCGGCGGCGCGGGCCTGGGCCTGCTGAGCGCGACGTTCCGCGCGGGTCAGGGTCTGATCGGTGGTCGAGGTGACGCCGTCACGGATGCGCGAACCGTCCACCGCACCGGATACGCTGCCGGCCAGGGACCCGGAGCCGCCGATCTGGCCGCCCATCATGCTCCCGACCGGGCCTCCGAGCCCGCCGGTCAAACCACCGGTCAAGCCGCCGGAACCGCCCAGAACCTGGGCTTGCGATGCACCGGCCAGAGCCAGGCCAAAAGCGACGGTCGCGGTCATCAGGGTCTTCTTCATGGTCAATCTCCTGCATGTCTCGGGCATCTCGCCCTCACAGGATCCAACGACCGGCCGTCGAGGTTTCATCCCGACCGCTCGAATTTTTACCGAGCCAGCCGCCCGGGCGCGCCCATGGTCTGTGGCGAAACGCGCGAAGCGACGCCGACCAGTCCTTGGCCATAAATCGGGTCGCGGCCCCGCGCGCCCAGATCCTCGGCGCTACGTCCCAAGGCGGCCTGGCCCTGGCGCGCCAGAAGTCCAGCCACGATCGGCGCGGCGAAGGAAGTTCCCCGCACGCTGGTCCACCCACCGCCCGGAGCCGCAGCGGCCATATCGGCGCCGGGCGCGGCGAAGGCCACCTGAGGGCCGCGCGCGGCCTCCGGCAGAACCTGGTTGCGGGCGTTCACGGCGGTCACGCCGACCACCCCGTCGTAGGCGGCGGGATAGAGGGCCGGGGCGGCCGGGCCGTCGTTGCCGACAGCGGCCACCACGGTCAGGCCACGGGCTTGGGCCCGCTGAATCGCGCGTTCGACTAGAGCGTTGCGCGGGCCGACCAGGCTGATGTTCACTACCGACACTCTTTGCTCGACCATCCATGCCAGAGCCTGGGCCAGGGCGGTCGATGAGCCGTTCGCCGCTTGTCCACCATAGATGTCTGCGACGCGCAGATCGGCGCCCGGCGCGCCGCCGGCGAATGGGCCGGCGCGGCCGACCATCAGGGAGGCGACCGCCAACCCATGGGCGCCCATACGCGGAGGGCCGGCGAAACCTCGCTGCACGATCTGCGCCCCGGCCAGGGCGGGATGGGTGGCCTCGACGCCCGTGTCGATCAAGCCGAGCGTGGGGCCTGTCTCTCTACGACCGTTGGAGGATAGACCCACCAGTCCGGTCTCCGCCGACGGCACGGCGCCGGCGAGGTCATGGACATGATTGAAGGTGATCTCCGCCTGCGGGTCCAGTCGCTTCAGTTGCGCGACGGCCCGCGCCAAGGCCAGACCCCGCGGCGGGGCCAGAATGACACTGGACAGGTCCAAAGCGTCCAGCCGCTCCTCCCGCAGCAGCGTAAACCCCGCCCTCATCGCCTGGTCGCGGGCGGCGGGCGACAGGTCCAGGGCCACGATCTCGCCGCGCACCACAGGCCAGCCCTGAGGGTCGGCCTCCAGCGCCCCATTGGACCGCCGCACCAGTTGCGCCAGACGCGACGGCGCCCTCAAGGCGTCCTCGACCGCCTGGCGGCCCATGCGATCAATGTCATCCAGACCCGGTAGTCCCTCCGTCAAACGGTCAGGCAGGCGATCCGGCAGACCCTGCCCCGATCCCGGAAGGCTGGGAACGGGCAGCGATCCGATCTGTGCCCGTGCCGGCGTGCCCGCAGCCAGCGACACCAGCAGCAGCGCCGCCAGGCCGGCCCAGGCGGAGGTCCATGTCCATCTCATCGTCGGCTCCTTCGACCGCCCACGCCAGTTCGCCCTTGCCTCACGCTGCGTTCCGTTCTCGATATGCCATGGATGAAACGCTTGGGCTCATTCGTTTCATCCGCATGGAAAAGGACGACACGTGGACGATTTTCAGAGGGGGCTGGTGGAGCTTCTGCCGCGCCTGCGCCGATTCGCCCGCATCCTCCGCCCCCACGACGCAGACGCGCAGGATTTGGTGCAACAGACGGTGGAACGCGCCCTGGCGTCGCGGCGCGGTTTCAAGACCGGCACGCGGCTGGACAGTTGGACCTTCACCATCATGAGACGGATCGCCATAGACGACGGTCGCGCACGCCAGCGCTGGGGCCGGGTCCTGACGCCCGAGGACGAGGCCACGGCCCGTGTGCCCGACGCCGCCCAGGCGGACGAAGGTCTGCGCGCCGACGCACGGCTGGTGCGCGACGCCATCCACGCCCTGCCCGAGGATCAGAAACATGCGGTCGCCCTCGTCCTGGTCGAGGGCCTGTCCTACGCCGAGGCGGCCCAGGTTCTGGGCGTGCCCGCCGGCACCCTGACCAGCCGTCTGGTGCGCGGCCGTCAGACCTTGATGCAGACGTTGGCCGAGCAGGGAGTGACGGGATGAACATCGACGATGAAACCCTGATGCGTTGGACCGACGGCGAACTGGCGCCCGATGCGGTCGCACGGCTGGAAGCGGCGGCCCGGACCGACTCCGCCCTGGCCGAACGGATGGCGACGGCGCGACGGTTGCGCGCGGCGACGCAGGCGGCCTTTCTGGTCCAGGTCGATCCCCGCGACCGTGATCTGTCGCGCCTGATCGCCAATGGCGGCCACGTCCGCGCAGCGCCGTTGGCGGGTTTGAAAGCCTGGTTGTCCCAAGCCCTCGCGCCGCGCCAGGCGCCGATCTGGGGCGGGCTGGCTGCGGCGGCCTTCGTCGCCGGGGTGCTGATAGGGCCGGGCATGAACAGCGGCTCCGGCATCCGTGTCGCCGAGGACGGCGTCCTTGCCGACAGGGATCTGGTCAAGGTCTTGGATCGCCGCCTCGCGTCAGAGGGGGCGGACAACGCCGGTCGGGCCGTCGGTCTGACCTTCCAGGACGGCGAGGGCCGCTGGTGCCGCACGTTCCAGGCTCGAGACGACGGGCTGGCGGGCCTGGCCTGTCGCCGGTCGGACGGCTGGACCGTCCAGGCCCTGGCGCCCCTGTCGAGTCCAACCGGCGAAGTCCGCACGGCCTCGTCCGACACCCCCGCCGCGGTCCTTGGCGCGGTCGATGCCCTGATCGCCGGTCCCTCCGCCGACGCCGTCACTGAGGCGCGCGCCCGCGACGAAGGCTGGCGCTAGTCCGCGAACGGATTCCCTCTTCAAATTCACCGCTTGCAAAGCGCCTTCGACCCCGGAGGGGGCGTCGGGCGGTGCAAAAGGTCGCCTTGCCCTCGCCCCCACGCTCCCCTACTGCGGACAAAAGCCGCTCCGTCGGGGGTTGCGGCGTTGGGAGTGAGTTCATGCGTTCTGCGCGTCGTCTGCTGCTGCTGGCAGCCTCCGGGTTGGCTTTGTCGGTGGGGGCGTTCAATGCACCGGCCCTGGCCTTTGCGCCCGCCGCCGTTCAGGCCGGGGCACAGGTTGGGGGCCAGGTTCCCCCGTCCGACCCCTGGGCCCAGACGGCCAGCGATGTTCCGGCCGATCCGGCGGTGCGGTACGGCCTTTTGCCCAACGGCATGCGCTACGCCCTGATGCGCAACGCCACCCCGCCGGGTCAGGCCTCGTTCCGGCTGCGGATCGACGCGGGCTCGCTGATGGAGCGGGACGACCAGAAGGGGCTGGCCCACTTCATGGAGCATATGGCCTTCAACGGGACCAAGGACATCCCCGAGAACGAGATGCTGCGGATTCTGGAGCGGCTGGGCCTGGCCTTCGGCGCCGACACCAACGCCTTCACCAGCTTCGACCAGACCGCCTATATGTTGGAGCTGCCCAACACCCAGGACGAGACGGTCGATACGTCGCTGCGGGTCATGCGACAGATGATGGGCGACGCCCTGATGGCGCCGGAGTCCATCGACGCCGAGCGCGGCGTGATCGAGGGCGAGGAACGCAGCCGCAACAGCCCGCAGATGCGGGTGCTGAAGACCCAGCTGGCCCTGCTGGCGCCCGGTCAGCGCCTGTCGCAACGTCTGCCGATCGGCGACCTGGAGGTGATCCGCACCGCGCCGCGCGAGCGCTTCGTGGACTTCTATGACGCCTACTATCGCCCGTCGCGGGCGACCTTCATCGCCGTGGGCGACTTCGACCTGGACGCCATGGAGGCCAAGGTGCGCGGCGCCTTCGCCGACTGGACGCCCAAGGCCGCCGACGGCGCGGAGCCCGACCTTGGTCAGGTGCAGCCGCGCCAGCCCCAGACCAGCATCATTGTGGAGCCGGGCGTACAGTCGTCGATCCAGATCAACTGGATCAAGGCGCCGGATCTGGATCCCGACACCTTCAACGAACGGGCCGAGGACATTCGCCGCAGCCTGGGCTTAGCCGTGCTGAACCGGCGGCTGGGCGAGATGGCGCGGGCCGACAATCCGCCCTTCCTGGGCGCCGGCGCCGGCTATCAGTCGCTGTTCGACAGCCTGGACGCGGGCGTCCTGTCGGTCAGCTTCACCCCCGGCCAGTGGAAGCGGGCCCTGGAGACGGTCGAACAGGAGGCGCGCCGCCTGACCCAATACGGTGTGACCGCGCCTGAACTTCAGCGCGAGATCACCGAATACCGCACCTCGTTGCAGAACGCCGTCGCCACCGCAGCGACCCGCTCCACCCCCGCCCTGGCCGGCGCCCTGCTGAACGCCGTCAACAGCGATACGGTCTTCACCGCGCCCCAGCAGAGTCTGGACCAGTTCGAACGGATCGTCGCCGATCTGACGCCTGAACAGGTAGACGCCGCCGTCCGACCTGTATTCGAAGGCCAGGGGCCGCTGGTGCTCTTCACCAGTCCGGTCCCGGTCGAGGGCGGCGAGGCCGCCGTCACGGCCGCCCTGGAAGCGTCGCGTCAGGTTCCTGTGGCGGCTCCGGCCGATCAGGCGGCCCTGGAATGGCCCTACGCCGACTTCGGCGCGGCGGCGACCCCGTCGTCGCGCACTGAGGTGTCGGACCTGGGGGCCGTGCTGGTGCGCTTCCCCAACGGCACGCTGCTGAACATCAAGAAGACCGACTTCCGCGACGATCAGATTCTGATCAGGGCCAAGACCGGCATCGGCTCGCTGGGCCTGCCGACAGACCGCTTCTCGCCCCTGTCCCTGGCCGATACGGTGCTGAACGCCGGGGGCCTGGGCAAGCTGACGGTGGATGAGGCGGATCGGGTCCTGGCGGGTCATGTGATCAACACCTCGGTCAGCCAGGGCGAGGACGGCTATGTCTTCAGCGGCTCGACCCGGCCTGAAGATCTGGCGCTGGAGCTTCAGGTGCTGACCGCCTTCCTGACCGATCCGGGCCTGCGCCCCGCCCCGCTGCAGCGCGCCCAGGCGGCCTATCCCCAAACCCTGGAGCAACTGACGGCCACCCCCGGCGGCGCCTTTGCGGTGAAGGGCGGCGCGATCCTGGCCGGGGGCGACAAGCGCGCCGCCACGCCGACGGTCGAGGAGTTCCAGTCGGTTCAGATCGAGCCGCTGCGCGAGCAGATCAAGGCCGCCCTGGCCTCCGGCCCGGTCGAGATCACCGTCGTCGGCGATGTGGACGTGGATGCGGTGATCGCGGCCGTGGGCTCGACCTTCGGCGCCCTGCCCGCCCGCGGCGCGGCGCCGACGCCGCCGGCCGGTTCGGCCGAACGGCGCTTCCCCGCGCCCACGGCGACCCCGGTCCGGCTGACCCACACCGGCCAGGCCGAACAGGCCCTGGGCGTCGTGGCCTGGCCGACGACGGACCAGATCGGCGACCGCACCACCTCGCGTCAGCTGTCCCTGCTGTCGGCGGTGCTGCAGCTGCGGCTCAACGAAGACATCCGCGAGAAGCAGGGTCTGGCCTATTCGCCCAACGCCGGCTCCAGCACCTCCGACGTCTTCCCCGGCTACGGCTATATGGTCGTGGCGGCCGAGACGGCGCCGGAGTCCCTGCCGAAACTGTTCACCGCCGTTGACGCCATCGCCGCCGATCTGCGCGACAATCCGATCGGTGAGGACGAACTGAACCGCGCCCGCCGCCCGGCGCTGGAGCGTCTGCGCCGCAGCATGGCCGACAACGGCTATTGGCTGACCCAGTTGTCCGAGGCCCAGTCGGACCCCGCCTCGCTGGACCAGACCCGCAACAATATCGCGGTACTGGAAGCCGTCACAGCGGCCGACCTGCAACGGCTGGCGCAGCATTATCTGAAGCCGGACACGGCCTGGCGCGCCGAGGTCGTCTCGGACAAGCTGGCCCAGTAAGAAAAACGGCCCCGGTTCGAAAGAGCCGGGGCCGAGCCCTTTCCAGGGCAGTTTTCAGGATCATCGACGGAGACGTCGACGCCCCCATATCTCGCACGCGGCGCCTGAGCCGAGGCTGAACGGGGCGTGTCAGCCCCGGTTCAGAAGACCCGGCCGCCGACGCCGCCGTCCAGGGTGATGGCGCCGGTGACGACCGTCGCGCTCTGCACCTCTTCGCGGTATTCGGTGTATTCCTCTTCCCGGTACATGGTCAGGATCTTCACCCCGGCGCCGTAGCGACGCAGCAGGGAGCGCTCGTTGCAGTCACGCTCGGGCTTTTCGGGGCGGCATTCCAGCCGACCTTCGCCGCCGAACCACAGGGCCTCGTGCTTGTTGCAGGTCAGGGTCGTGCCGTGGTCGAATTTGATCTCACCCTCATAGTCCGCGATCGTCGCCTGAAGCCAGGTGCCGGCCAGGCAGCGGTAGATTTCGCCCTCATAGCCGTCGGCGATCTCGCGGTCCGGCTTCACCTGAGAGGCGGGATGCGGCACCTGGCGATCGTCGATACAGACGGCCTGGATCACCACGCGCTTCATCATCCGGCGATAGGCGGTGAAGGGCGTCCGCACCGTCTGGGCCAGACCCTCGACGGCCAGGCCCTGAATGGTGGTCGGATAGGGTTGGTCCACGGTCACATAAGCCGCACCGCCGCCCCCACCGTAGCCGTAACCGCCCGCAAAGCCGCCGGCCCGGGCGTTGATATAGGCCCGGGCGCCAGCGTTTGCGTTGGCGCCGGCGTTGGCGGACGCACCGGCGTTCACATTGACGTTCACATTGACATTGGTGTTGGACGACCAGTGGCCCCCCCCCGCCGCAGGAACCGCCGTCTCCGCAAGAGGGCGGGGGCGGCGGCGGCTCGCAGCAGGGCGGCGGCGGCGGCTCGCAGGCCGGTTGGCCGCAGCTCTGGGCGGCAGCCGCGCCGGCGACGCCCAGCATGGCCGCGCCGGCCGCCAGACCCAGCATCAATTCCTGATCCGCTGCCGCATCGGCGGGACTCCCGAACGAATTCTCATCTCGCCCGAACAGACTTCCGGACGATCCAAACTTAACCAAGACGGCAAAAGCCTTTCGTTTCCGTTGAGACGCGGCGGTGTTCGGGATGGCGCAATGCCGCATCCGTCTGCTAGACCGCCTCCACAATGACCGTCCGCGTCCTCATTCGCCTGATTTCGATTAGCCGCCCGGCGTAGCGCCTCTGGGCCCTTGGCCCCGTGCACGCCGGGAACGACCGCCCCTAGAGGGTGAACCCGCCCTCAAGCAGCGCGAAGCGCGATAGGGCGAACGAAGACAGCGAACGCTCACCCCACGACGCCGAGACGACCCATGGCCGACGCCACCGACACCACCGACACCCCCTCCGGCCGCGACTATCGCGACACCGTCTTCCTGCCCGAGACGCCCTTCCCCATGCGCGGCGGCCTGCCGCAGAAGGAGCCGGCGATCCTGGAGCAGTGGGGCGACCTGTACGGCGCCCTGCGCGCCGAGCGGCAGAAGCAGAACGCGCCCCTGTTCGTCCTGCACGACGGCCCTCCCTACGCCAACGGCGACATCCACATCGGCCATGCGCTGAACAAGACGTTGAAGGACTTCGTGGTCCGCAGCCGTTTCCTGCTGGGCTATGACGTCGACTACGTCCCCGGCTGGGACTGCCACGGCCTGCCGATCGAGTGGAAGATCGAGGAACAGTTCCGCGCCAAGGGCCGCCGCAAGGACGAGGTGTCCAAGGACGAGTTCCGCGCCGCCTGCCGCGACTACGCCGGCAAATACATCGACCTGCAGCGCGACCAGTTCCTGCGCCTGGGCGCGGTCGGCGACTTCGCCAACCGCTACGCCACCATGGACTTCAAGTCGGAAGCGGCCATCGTCGCCGAATTCCACAAGTTCAAGAACTCGGGCCAGCTGTATCGCGGCTCCAAGCCCGTCATGTGGTCGCCGGTCGAGCGCACCGCCCTGGCTGACGCCGAGATCGAGTACCATGACCATGTGTCGCCGACGATCTGGGTCAAGTTCCCGGTCACGGGCGCATCCGACGACCATCCCGACGACCTCTTGTCCTTCCGCAGCGGCACGCCCTCGGTCGTGATCTGGACCACCACCCCCTGGACCATCCCGGCCAACCGCGCGATCAGCTACGGCCCCGAGATCGCCTACGGCCTGTACGAGGTCACGGCCATGGAAGAGGGTCTGGAGTTCGCGCCCTGGGCCAAGCCGGGCGACCGTCTGATCGTCGCCGACAAGCTGGCGGAAGACGTGTTCAAGGCCGCCAAGATCGCCGCCTGGACCCGCGTCTACGACATCAATCCATCGGGCCTGGAATGCGCCCACCCGCTGGCCGCGCTCGACAGCGGCTACGGCTTCTCCGTGCCCCTGCTGGCCGGCGACCATGTGACCGACGACGCCGGTACGGGCTTTGTCCACACGGCGCCGGGCCACGGCGCCGACGACTTCGAGGTGTGGAAGGCCCACGGTCATCACGAGGTGCCGGACACGGTCGATCCGGACGGCGCCTATTATCCCACCGTCCCCCTGTTCGCCGGGCTGAAGGTTCTGGAGACCGAGGGCAAGAAGACCGGCAAGTTCGGTCCCGCCAACGGGGCGGTGATGGAGAAGCTGATCGAGGCCGGCAATCTCTTGGCGCGCGGGCGGCTGGAGCATTCCTATCCGCACTCCTGGCGGTCCAAGGCGCCGATCATCTTCCGCAATACGCCGCAGTGGTTCATCCGCATGGACCAGCCCTTGAAGAGCGGCGACACCCTGCGCGAAACGGCGTTGAACGCCATCGACGACACCGCCTTCCACCCGGCGGCGGGCAAGAACCGCATCCGGTCGATGGTCGAGGGGCGTCCCGACTGGCTGGTCAGCCGCCAGCGCGCCTGGGGCACGCCGCTCGCCATGTTCATCGACAAACAGACCGGCCAGCCCCTGCATGATCCCGAGGTCGACGCCCGGATCGTCAAGGCCGTGGCCGAACACGGCGCCGACATCTGGTTCACCGCGCCGGACAGCGACTTCCTGGGCGCTCACGACCCGGCCCGCTACGAAAAGGTCGAGGACATTCTGGACGTCTGGTTCGACTCCGGTTCGACCCACGCCTTCACCCTGGATCCGCGCCTGCCCGAGCACGGCTATACGGGCGACCGCCCGGCGCATTGGCCGGCCGACCTCTATCTGGAAGGGTCGGACCAGCACCGCGGCTGGTTCCAGTCGTCGCTGCTGGAAGGTTGCGGCACCCGTGGCCGCGCCCCGTTCAAGGCGGTCCTGACCCACGGCTTCACCCTCGACGAGAAGGGGGAGAAGATGTCCAAGTCCAAGGGCAATACGACCGATCCCCTGACCATCATCAAGGAGAGCGGCGCCGACATCCTGCGCCTGTGGGTGGCTCTGGTCGACTATTCCGAGGATCAGCGGATCGGCAAACAGATCCTGCAGACCACGGTCGACGCCTATCGCAAGCTGAGGAACACGGTCCGCTATCTGCTGGGCGCCTTGGCCGACTTCGACGAGGCCGAGCGGCTGACCGACTACGACCAGTTCCCGCCGCTGGAGACGTTCATCCTGCACCGCCTGTGGGAGCTGGACGCCCATGTGCGCCAGGCCTACGCCGAATACCGATTCCAGGACGTGGTGCGCCCCGTGCTGGAGTTCTGCTCCAACGACCTGTCGGCCCTGTATTTCGACATCAGGAAGGACAGCCTGTACTGCGACCGCCCCGACGCCCTGCGCCGCCGGGCCTGTCGCACGGTGATGGACGAGGTGTTCGCCCGCCTGACCGCCTGGCTCTCGCCGCTGACGCCCTTCACCATGGAAGAGGCCTGGACCACGCGGTTCCCGGAAGGTGGGAGCAACTGCCTGCGGGTGATGCCGGGAACGCCGGCGGAGTGGGAGAATGCGGCCGAGGCGGCTCGGTGGGCGAAGATCAACACCGTCCTGGAAGTCGTCAACGAATCCCTGGAGGCCGCCCGTCGCGACAAGCGGATCGGCGGGGCGCTGGACGCCTGGCCCACCGTAACGGCCCCGGCCGTGACCTTCGCCCCGTTTGACGGCTTGGACGCGGCCGAGATTTTCCGCACCTCTGGCGCGGAACTGGTCGAAGGCGAGGCCCTGGCCGTAACCGTGAACCTGGCCGAGTATCCGAAATGCGCCCGTTCGTGGCGGCGCGTGCCGGATGTCGGCTCCGACCCCGACTATCCCGACCTGTCGGCGCGCGACGCCGACGCGGTCCGGTACTGGGACCAGACGCGGGGCTGACCTCAAGATCCTCCCCCGCTTGCGGGGGAGGTGGGCCGGCGTCCGCGCAGCGGACCAGGCTCGGAGGGGGAAGTGTCGCTCAGGAAGAAGACCTCCCTCATCGTCAGGCGTGTCGTTGCGCGCCGGGAAGGTCTGAACGCGACACTGCGTCATCTTGAAAAAGCGGCCTGCGGCCACCAACTGCGACGTCTCCGTACAGCGCGCCCTTCCCCTTCGCAGGAGCCCCGATGACGCATGCCGACAGCCTGATTCTCACCCTGGTCGGAGGCTTCGTCCTCGCCTTTGTGTTCGGCATGTTGGCCAATCGTCTGAAGCTGTCGCCTCTGGTCGGCTATCTGGTCGCGGGGATCGTCGTCGGTCCCTATACGGCGGGGTTCGTCGCCGATCTGGAACTGGCGCCCCAGTTGGCCGAGATCGGCGTCATCCTGCTGATGTTTGGAGTCGGTCTGCATTTTTCGCCCAAGGATTTGATGCAGGTGCGCAAGGTCGCCGTGCCTGGCGCCCTGGTCCAGATCGCCGCCGCCACCGCCCTGGGCTGGGCTCTGGGCCGGACCTTGTTGGGCCTCGGCGACGTCGAGGCCCTGCTGATGGGCTTCTCCCTTTCGGTCGCCTCCACCGTCGTCCTGCTGCGGGCGCTGGAAGAGCGCAAACAGGTCAAGGGCGAGATCGGGCGGATCGCCGTCGGCTGGCTGATCGTCGAGGACATGGTGATCGTCATCGCCCTGGTCATGCTGCCCATGATCCTCGTCCCGGCCGGAACCCAGGCCGACCTGGGCGCCCTGGGCATGAACATCGGCTGGACCCTGTTGAAGGTGGCCCTGTTCGTCGCCGGCATGCTGGTGGTCGGCGGGCGTCTGATCCCCTGGCTCCTGGTGCGGATCGCCCATACCCGGTCGCGGGAACTCTTCACCCTGGGCGTCCTGGCGATCGCCCTGGGCATCGCCTGGCTGGCCTATTATCTGTTCCATTCGTTCGCCCTCGGCGCCTTCCTCGCCGGGCTGGTCATGAACGCCTCTCCCCTTGGGCATAATGCGGCCGAACGGTCCCTGCCCCTGCGGGACGCCTTCGCCGTCCTGTTCTTCGTCTCGGTGGGCATGCTGTTTGACCCGATGATCCTGGTGCGCGATCCGCTGGCGGTTCTGGGCGTCCTGGCCATCGTCATCGTCGGCAAGTCGCTGGCGGCCCTGGTCATCACCCACGGCTTCAAGCTGGATCGCTCGACCGGCCTGACCGTCGCGGCCTCCCTGGCCCAGATCGGCGAATTCTCCTTCATCCTGGCGGCCTTGGGCGTCTATCTGGGGGCCATGAGCCGAGAGACCCACGATCTGATCCTGGCGGCGGCCCTGCTGTCGATCTCGCTGAACCCCTTCGTCTTCCTGCTGACGGATCGGATGGGAGGGCGGCCCCGCCCGCCCGTCGCCGGCTCGCCCGAGGCCAAACAGGCGGCGATCGACCACGCGGCGGAAAAGGCCGCATCGAATCCGGCCACCGCCTGAGCCTACGCCTCTTGGCGGGCGCTCGGGATCGTCGTTAACTGCGGCCATGGACGAGACCCTTTCAGCCCAGGCGGTGCTTCACTACGGCGACGGGGAGTTCGCAGTGCTGAAGCCCGGCCGTTTCGTGCGCTGCGCCGTGACGGAGAAGCCCATTCCCCTGGAGGTGCTGCGGTACTGGAGCCCCAGCCGGCAGGAAGCCTATTTCGGCCCGGCCGAGTTCATCGCCCGGATGCAGCCTGAATGATCGGCCGCCGGCCGCTGCTGCTGGGCCTGGCCTCTGCGGTTGCGACGCCCCGCGGCCTGGGCGCCGCCGCGCGCGGCGAGACGCCGTCCGCCCTGCCCCTGGCGATGAACGGCGCCTGGCGACAGGGCGGCTACGCCCTGGGTCGCACGGCGCCGCGCGCCCTGATCTTCGTGGATGGCGAGGCCCTGAGCACCGCCTCCGCCGACGGCCTGTTCATCGTGGGCTTTGACCGAGACGCCGCCGGAGAGGTGGAAATCGAAGCTCGCGACGGCGCGCAATCCACCCGACGCCGCATCGCCGTGGCCCCCTATGACTTCCCCTCGACCCGGATCGACGGCCTGCCGCCGGCCACGGTCGAGCCCAGCGATCCGGCCCTGCTGGAGCGCATCCGCCAGGAGGTCCTGGTCAAGACCGAGGCCTTCGCCAGCCGGGCTGATACGGACGACTTCCGCGACGGCTTCGTCTGGCCGCTGGAGACCTATCGCGTCTCCAGCGCCTGGGGCGCCCAGCGCGTTTTGAACGGCACGCCCGCGCGGTCCCATTACGGCGTCGATCTGGCCGCGCCGATCGGAACCGTCATCCGGGCGCCGGCCGACGGCCGCGTGATCTTCACCCGGCCCGACATGCATTTCGAGGGCGGTCTGACCCTGATCGATCATGGTCAGGGGCTGATCAGCGCCTATCTTCACCAGTCGCAGATCGACGTCGCGGCCGGTCAGACCGTTCGTCGCGGCGATCCGATGGGGCGGGTCGGCATGAGCGGCCGCGCGACCGGCCCGCACCTGTGCTGGCGCTTGAAATGGCGCGACCGCAACCTGGAACCCTCGCTTCTGATCGGCGCCCGGCCGCCCGAGCGCCTGGCCTGATTCGCGGCCGCTTGCCTGCCTAAGGGAAATCCCTTATATTGCGCCTTCGTGCTAGGCGGGGGGCCGAATGCCGCATCTTCAATCGCTGAATGTGCTGCTGGTCGATGACAATCAGCACATGCGCACCATCGCAGCGGCCGTCCTGCATTCCGCCGACATCCACCGGGTGTATGAGGCCGGCGACGGGGCGGAAGCCTTCGAGGTTTTGCGCCGTCAGCCCATCGACCTGGCTCTGGTCGATTACAACATGTTCCCGATGGACGGGGTCGAGTTCACCCGGCGGGTCCGGAACCGCCCCGACAGCGCCAACATCTATCTGCCCATCATCATGATGAGCGGCCATGCCGAGAAGCACCGCGTCTACGCCGCCCGCGACGCCGGGGTCACCGAGTTTCTGGTCAAGCCGATCACGGCCAAAGCCATTCTGGACCGGATCAACGCCGTCATCTTCCGACCCCGTCCGTTCGTGAAGACCGCCACCTATTTCGGACCCTGCCGCCGTCGCCGCGAGGCCGACGACTACTGCGGCCCGTTCCGCCGCTCCGCCGACGGGGCGGCCGCTTCCAACGCGGCGTAAACCCGGTCGGGCCACCGTTTGTGGACCCAGAACCAGTCTTCGGGAACTTCGCGCACCCGCTCTTCGACGAAGCGGTTGGCGGCCTGGATTCCGGCCAGGACGTCGGCGGCCTTGTTTTCGGTTTCACGCACTGTGATCGGCTCATGGGCGGTCACGCGAAAGCGCGCCCCAGGCAGCCGCACCACCGACAGCGGCTGCATCACGGTTCCGAACTTCAGGGCCAGCCGCGCCGCGCCCGGCGAGGCGTTGACGGGCTGACCGAAAAACTCGACCTCCGGCCCCTGATTGTATTTCTGGTCGACCAGCAGGGCGATGGAATCGCCCCGCTTCATCCCGGCCATCAGATCGCGCGTCCCGTCCCCCTTGGGCGCGAACAGCCGGATGCCGTAACGCTCTCGGCTCTTGCGGATCTGGGCGTCGACATAGGGATTGTTGGCGGCGCGATAGGTGACTTGGCACGGCACGCCCGAGGCCATGATGACCGCCGCCATGACTTCGAAATTGGCCAGATGGCCCGAGATCAGCACTGCGGGGCGCCCGCTGTCGCGCAGGGCGTGCAGCCGCTCCATCCCCACCACCTCGACCCGCCCTCCGGCCGGGGTCAGCTGATCCATCACCGCCAGTTCGGCGAAGGTGCGGCCCGTGCGGTCCCACTGTTCGCGCGCCAAGGCCTCGCGACGATCCGGCGGCATCTCGGGAAAGGCGATGCGCAGATTTCGCATCACCGTCTTCTGCGTGCCGGTCAGCGGCCCCAGGGTCCTCAGCAACCAGCCCCCCAGGGCCGAGGCCCGCTCGACGCCCAAAAGGCGCAGGAAGGCGAACAGGGCCTGAAAGCCGACGGCCTCCAGGCGCCAGATGACGTCCTGCTTCCAATCTGTGGCGCGACCGCCCCTTGGGCCGTCTGCGCGCGTGTCTTCACCAGGCAATCGTCAATCCGCCGTCCACCACCAGGGTCTGTCCGGTCACATAGGCCGAAGCAGGGCTGCACAGATAGACCGCCGTGCCCGCGATTTCATCGGGCTGGCCGATCCTTTTCAGCGGCGCCGGTTCGGTGACGGTTTTCAGCAGCTCCGGATTCTCCCACAGATATTTGGCGAAGTCGGTCTGGACCAGGCCCGGCGCGATGCAGTTCACGCGCACATTGGACGGTCCCCACTCCACGGCCAGATTACGCACCAGCTGCATGTCGGCGGCCTTGGAGATGTTGTAGGCGCCGATCAGGGCGTTGCCGCGCAAGCCCCCGATCGAGGAGATCACCAGGATGGCGCCGTCCTCGCGCTCCACCATCTGTGGGGCGACCATCTGGATCAGCCAATGGTTGGAGATGACGTTGTTCTGAAGGATCTTTTCGAACTGCTCGTCGGCGATCCCGGCCATCGGCCCGGCGTAGGGATTGGTCGCGGCGTTGCAGACCAGGATGTCGATTCGGCCGAAGGCGGCGTTGGTTTCATCGACCAGCCGTTGCAGGTCTTCCTTGGAGGCGATGTTGGCCGGAACCGCGATGGCGCGGCCGTCTCCGTACTTTGCGTTGATCTCGGCGGCGGCCTCATCGCAGGGTCCGGCCTTGCGCGAGGATATGACGACCCGGGCGCCGTGTTCGGCCAGACGCTCGGCTATGGCCTTGCCGATGCCGCGCGATGAGCCGGTGATGATGGCGACCTTGCCGGTGAGATCGAACAGTTCCATTGCGTTTCCCTTGAGTTTCGCCGGGTTATTTGCAGCCCGGCTCTAGCCGAACGCCATTGATAGCCTGATACTCAGGCGATTCCATCCGGGAGTGGCCACCGCCAGCCGATGCGCAACCTGACCACGGGCTTTCTCTACTTCGCCTATCTGTTCCTCGGCATGACCGTGGGGGCCTTCCTGTGGCGTGCGGGTTTGGGCGCCGGCGCAGGCGTGGCGGGGGCGATCGGCGCCCTGGGCCTGTTGGGCGCCTTCCACGGCATCGTCACCGGCATGGCGGCGCGCCGCGCTCTGAAGAAGGAAATCGATCAGGTCCGCGAGGCGCATCGGCTGCTGGCCGATGCGATGGAATCGACCCAGGGCGCCCTGACCGAACTGGCCCAGGCCATTGAAAGCGGCGCCCTGTCGGACACCGACGCCCTGACCGGCGAAGTTCGGATGCTGGAGACCCTGGTCCAGCAGATGAGCGACAGCATCGACCAGCGTCTGGCCAGCGCGCCCAGTCTGGGCGTCGAGACCTTCGAAGGCCGCCGCCAGGCCCAGTCCAACGTTCTGCTGCGGACCATCCACGAGGCGCTGAGCCAGGGGCGGGTCGATCTGTATCTTCAGCCCGTCGTCTCCCTGCCGCAACGCCGCACCCTCTTCTATGAGAGCTTCACCCGCCTGCGCGACGCCAGCGACCGGGGGATGATGCCGGCGGAGTATCTGTCCCTGGCGGAGGGCGAGGGCCTGGTGCCGGCGATCGACAATCTGCTGCTGTTCCGCTGCGCCCAGATCGTGCGCCGGCTGTCGCGCCAGGACCGTAAGGTTGGGGTCTTCTGCAACGTCGCCCTGACCTCCTTGGGCGATGAGACCTTCTTCCCGCGCTTCCTGGACTTCCTGAACGAGAACCGCGACCTGAACCAGGCCCTGATCTTCGAACTGGGCCAGGCGACCTTCGACGCGCGCGGCGCGGTCGAGGCTCGCAACATGGCCAAGCTGGCGGACCTGGGCTTCCGCTTTTCGCTGGACAAGGTCCAGACCCTGGACCTGGACTTCGCCGATCTGCAGCGTTCGGACGTGAAGTTCATCAAGGTGGCGGCCGATCTGCTGATCGAGCAGCTGCTGGACCTGGACGGCGGCGCGCCCTTGCGCTCCATGCCCGACATTCAGGCGGCGGATTTCGCCGCCTTGACCCGCCGCTACGGCGTCGAGGTGATCGCTGAAAAGGTCGAGGCGGAACGTCAGGTCGTCGATATCCTCGAACTGGACGTCGCCATGGGCCAGGGCCATCTGTTCGGCGAGCCCCGCGCCATCAAGGAACAGGTGCTGGCCGAAACCGACCCTCCGGCCGAATTCCTGCGCTCCACCCTGCGCAGCGCTGAGCAGCGGCGTCGGTTCAGCTGATCGCTCCATATCTGTCTCCTCCCCATGACATGGGGAGGTGGCGCGGCGCGCCTTCCGCGCCGTGACGGAGGGGTTCTTCCGCACCCCAGGCGCCTCTGCGGCGTCAAGAGCCCCTCCACCGCTTCGCGGTCCCCTCCCCATTTCATGGGGAGGAGACTTTCGTCAGCCCGTCGGAGCAGCTACTCAGCGCCCATGACCCTCCCCCACGCCCTGCCCCATCTCGAAGCCGTCGCCGGCGACTACGACATCCTGCTGTGCGACGTCTGGGGAGTGATCCACAATGGACGGGAGAGCTGGGCGGGTCCTTGCGAGGCCCTGACCCGGTTCAACGCCCAGGGCGGCCATGTGGTGCTGATCTCCAACTCGCCGCGTCCGGCTTCTGACGTCGTCGCCCAGCTGGACGGGCTGGGCGTGCCGCGTGAGGCGTGGAAGGCCTTCGTCACCTCGGGCGACGCGACCCGCGCCGAACTGGCCAAGCGCGCCCCCGGTCCGGCCTGGATCGTCGGGCCCGAACGCGACGCTCCCCTGTACGCCGGCCTGAACCTGGCGCGGACCGACAGCGCCGAGGACGCCGCCTTCATCTCCGTCACCGGGCCGGTCGACGACACGGTCGAGACGCCGGAGGACTATCGTGAACGACTGGCTGTCGGCGCGGCGCGGAATCTGGAGCTGATCTGCGCCAATCCGGATCGGGTGGTCCAGCGCGGCGATCAGCTCATCTATTGCGGCGGGGCCTTGGCCGACCTCTATGAGGCCTTGGGCGGCCGGGTCGTCATGGCCGGAAAGCCTTTCGGCCCCATCTACGACCTGGCCTTGAGAGAGGCGGAACGTCTGCTGGGACGGCCCGTGGACCGGTCGCGCGTCCTGTGCATCGGCGACGGGGTCGTGACCGACGTCATGGGGGCCAATGCGCAAGGCCTGGACTGCCTGTTCATCGCGCAAGGGATCCACGGCGACCAGGCCAGGGGCGAGGACGGAAGCCTCGATTCCGCCCGCGCCGGCGAACTTCTGAAGGCTGAAACAACATATGCGCGCTACGCCGCGCTCGAACTGGCCTGGTAAGGCTCGCCATTTTGTCGCACCGCCGCTAAAGCCTGATCCATGGTCGAATTGGTTCAGCAACATCCGTCCGGCGGCTACATCCTGGACGAGCTTCACATCGGCATGGCGGCCGAAAAAATCGTCGTGGCGACGGAGGACCGGATTCGGCTGTTCGCCGAGGCGTCCGACGATTTCAACCCCGTGCATCTGGACGAGGCCTTCGCCTCCAAGACCGCCTACCGCGGCCGCATCGCCCACGGCCTGCTCAGCGCCTCCTTCGGCTCGGCCGTGGTCGGCACCATCCTGCCGGGGGCGGGGTCGATCTACATCTCCCAGACCCTGGCCTTCCATCAGCCGGTGCGGATCGACGATGTGGTCCGTATACGGATCACCGTGATCGAAATTGAGTCCGAGAGCGCACGGGTCAAGCTGAGCTGCGAAGGCTTCGTCGGCGAGACGATGATCATGGACGGGATCGCCGTGGTTCGCGTTCCGCGCCGGCGCAAACCGTCCCAGCGCTGATGCAGATTGTCCGCGACTGGCGCGACCTGCCGGACGCCCTGAAGGGCGCGGCGGTCGCGGTCGGCGCCTTCGACGGCGTCCATCGGGGGCACCAGGCGGTCATTGCAGAGGCCAAGGCCGCCGCCGAACGGCTGGGCGCCCCGCTGGGCGTGGTCAGTTTCGATCCCCATCCGCGCCGCTGGTTCCAGCCCGAGGCCGCGCCCTTTCGCCTGATGACCGCCGACCAAATGGCGCGGGCTCTGGCGCCCCTGGGGGTCGACATCCTTTATCTGCTGCCGTTCGACGGCGAGATGGCGGGCATGAGCGACGCCGACTTCGCCGAACAGGTGTTGGCCCAGGGTCTGGGCGTGCGACACGCCGCCGTCGGCTTCGACTTCACCTTCGGCAAGGGGCGGTCCGGCTCGCCCGAGGCGCTGCGGGCCTATGGCGAGCGGCTGGGCTTCACGGTCTCGGTGGCCGAACGCCTGGACGACGCCGACGGGCTGAAACTGTCGTCCAGCGCCGTGCGCGAGGCCCTGAAGGCCGGGGACATGGACCGCGCCGCCGCCATATTGGGCCGCCCCTTCGCCATCCAGGGCGAGGTGATCCACGGCGACAAGCGCGGCCGCACCATCGGCGTGCCGACCGCCAACGTTGCTATGGGCGACTATATGCGGCCGGCCTACGGCGTCTATGCCACACGCAGTCGTCTGGCCGACGGGCGGGTCGTGGACGGGGTGGCCAGCCTGGGCCTGCGGCCCATGTATGCGCTGGAGAGCCCACTGCTGGAGGTCTGGCTGTTCGACTTCGACGGCGACCTGTACGGCCAGATCATCGAGACGGAACTGGTCGCCTGGCTGCGCGGCGAGGAAAGTTTCGACGGGCTGGAGGCCTTGAAGGCCCAGATCGAGGCCGATGCGGCGGCGGCGCGGACAGTCCTGGCTTCCTGATCGCCGCCCCTTCGACCCGGTCAGAGCGGGCGCAACTCCGCCGCAAACCGCTTCCAGTTCTGCACATAGTGCTCCGCCGACATCTGAAGCACGGCGATCTGGGCGGGATCGCGGTCGCGCACCACCTTGCCCGGCTGGCCCACCACCAGACTGTTGTCGGGGATTACCTTGCCCTCGGTCAGCAGGGCGTTGGCGCCGATGATGCAGTTGCGGCCGATCTTCACCCCGTTCAGCACCACCGCCCCAATCCCGATCAGACTGTAGTCCCCGACTTCGCAGCCGTGCAGCATGGCCTTATGCCCGACGGTGACGCCCCGCCCCAGGGTCAGGGGCGAGCCCATGTCGGTGTGCAGGACGCTGCCGTCCTGAATATTGGTGTCGGGGCCCACGGTGATCGGCTCATTGTCGCCGCGCAGCACCGCCCCGAACCAGACGCTGGCGTTGACGTGCAGAATCACGTTTCCAATCACGGATGCGTTCGGCGCCACCCAGTATTCGCCCTGCGGCGGAAACTGAGGTTTGCTGTCGCCCAATGCGTAAATGGTCATCAGAATGCCGCCTAATCTTCGAAAATTGAGGGCTTTAACAGATTTCTAACCACGATAGCATCTAACTGTTGATGCGATTCGAGGGTTGCCATTTCGGCCCCGGATCCGAAGCCGGATCAAGCCCGGTCCGGTCAGTTGTCGGGGCTTTCGCTTGGCGCGTTGGGATCCTGGTTCGGTTGTTCGGGAACGGGTTCAGCCCGTTTTGGACGGCCCGGCCGTTGATCCCGGTGGTCGCTGCGGCGCAGGCCGTGACCCCTTCCTCCCCAAGACCAGCCAAGGCGGAACCCGTGTGGGTCCGCCTTTTTTCATGCCCTGGAGGCGTCCATGACCAAGCGTGCGGCAATGAAGCGTCAGTCCCGTGAAAACGGACTCCTGGATTCGCGAGAGTTCATGGAGGAATCAAAGGTGCGGCGCCTGCACGCCCCCCACAACGAACGGTCAGGCTGGTCGCCCTATCCCAACAATGACGACCGGGACCAGGGCTATCTGAAGACGCTGAAGCCCAAGTCGGACGGTCAGCACGAACTGATGGCGGCCATCGACGCGCACAATCTGGTCATGGCCCTGGGACCGGCAGGGACCGGCAAGACCTATCTCGCCGTCGCCAAGGCGGTCGAGGCGCTTGAGGCCGGCAAGGTCGGCCGCATCGTCCTGAGCCGCCCCGCCGTCGAGGCCGGCGAATCGATCGGCTTCCTGCCGGGCGACATGGAGGACAAGCTGGCCCCCTATCTGCGCCCGCTCTACGACGCCCTGTCGGACCGGCTGTCGATGAAACGGGTCAAGGCCCTGATGGCCGAGGGCCTGATCGAAATCGCCCCCATCGGCTACATGCGCGGCCGCACCCTGAACAACGCCTTCATCGTCGTCGATGAGGCCCAGAACTGCACCTATGTGCAGCTGAAGATGCTGCTGACGCGCCTCGGCTGGCATTCGACCATGGTGGTCACGGGCGACCCCCACCAGTCGGACCTGCTGCCCGGCGTGTCCGGCCTGGCGGATATTTCCGCCCGGCTGGAGGCGGTCGACAACATCGCCGTGGTGCGTCTGGCCGAACGCGACATCGTCCGCCACCCGCTGGTGGCCTCGATGATCGGGGTGCTCTGAACGCCCTGCGGGTCTGAGTAGAGGGAGGGCCGGCGTCCCAGCGCGCCGGCCCTCTCTTTTTGCGCGCCCGTCGCCCCATCCGCAGAAGGGCCCTGAAACGACATGTGAACTGGGGGTGTCATAACCACGTTCGATCATGGCCGTTTCGTGTTGTGAACGCTCTCAATCCATGCTTACCTGTTCATGCGAGGGGCCGAAGAGTCTCCGCACAGGGAGCGGAAAGTTGACGGCCTCTCCAGGTCGTCGAACCTCGGCGTCGAAGACGCTATCCGCAAACAGGATCGAAAAGCCTGCGACAGCAGGCGATGCTGTCGGCTGCCCGCCGCCATCATCGATCCTGTGCGGCGCATCCCAACTCTTGTCCTGACGGCGGTCGCCGTCGCGCAATCGGTTCGGGGCGTCTCTTGAAGTTTTCCAAGTCCTTGATGATCAGCCGTCTCGCCCTGGCCTTCGCCGTGGGCGTGACGCCCGCCGGCGCAGTCGCGCAGCCGGCGCAGTCTGCGCCCCAGACGGAGACGGCCGCCGCCCAATCGCGCGCCGACGCCCTGCTGGCGCGAATGACGCAGGACGAAAAGCTTCAGCTGATCCACGGCTATTTCCCGCCCATGGCGGCGCGGACGCCGGGCGCCCCAGTCGCCGACATGATTCCCTCGGCCGGCCACATCCCGGGAATTCCCCGCCTGGGTATACCCACTCTGCGCGAAAGCGACGCCAGCTTGGGCGTCGCCAACCAGGTCGAGCAGCGCAAGGGCGACGTCGCCACCGCCCTGCCCTCCAGCCTGGCGACCGCCGCCACCTTCGATCCCCAGATCGCCTACGCCGGCGGGGCCATGATCGGCTCGGAGGCGAGGGCCAAGCGGTTCAACATCCTGCTGGCCGGCGGGGTGAACCTGACGCGCGATCCGTGGACCGGAAGGAATTTCGAATATCTGGGCGAGGATCCTCTGCTGGCCGGGGTCATGGCCGGGGAGCATATCCGCGGCGTCCAGTCGAACAGGATCGTTTCGACCATCAAACATTTCGCCTTCAACGCGCAAGAGACCGGGCGGATGATCATGGATGCGCGGCTGGACGAGGCGTCCCTGCGCGAAAGCGACCTCTTGGCCTTCCAGATCGCCATAGAGCGGGGAAATCCCGGCTCGGTCATGTGCGCCTACAACAAGGTCAACGGCGACTGGGCCTGCGAGAACGACGTCCTGCTGAACCAGGTGCTGAAGCGCGACTGGGCCTATGACGGCTGGGTCATGTCGGACTGGGGCGCGGTCCATTCGACCGAGAAGGCGGCCCTGGCGGGGCTGGACCAAGCCTCGGGCCAGGAGCTGGACCGGGCGCTTTATTTCGACGCGCCCTTCAGGGAGGCTCTGGAAGCCGGACGGATCCCACAGGCGCGGCTGGACGACATGGTGCGCCGCCTGCTGGTCGGCCTGATCCGGACCGGTGTGCTCGACGCACCCGTGGTGACGACCCAACAGCCGATCGACTACGCCCGCAACGCCGAGGTCGCCCAGCGCGCGGCCGAGGCCGGAATCGTGCTGCTGAAGAACGACGGCGGGGTCCTGCCCCTGGCCAGGACGGCGAAGCGGATCGTGCTGATCGGCGGCCATGCCGACGTCGGCGTCCTGTCGGGCGGCGGATCGTCCCAGGTGCGGTCGGTCGGCGGGGCGCCGGTGGAGATACCCCTGACCTCGGGGGCCGCAGCCTCGTTCGCGCGGATCACCTGGCATGCGTCGTCGCCGCTGAACGCCATCCGGGCGATCGTGCCGGAGGCGACCGTGACCTATGTCGACGGCAAGGATGCGGCGGCTGCGGCTGCTGCGGCGCGAGCGGCGGACGTCGCCGTCGTCTTTGCCATCCAGTGGACCACCGAGGCCCAGGACGTCGAGACCCTGTCCCTGCCCGACGATCAGGACGCCCTGATCGAGGCGGTCGCCGCCGCCAACGACAAGACCGTAGTGGTGCTGGAGACCGGAGGGCCGGTGCTGATGCCCTGGCTGGAGAAGACCCCGGCTGTGATCCAGGCCTGGTATCCCGGCCAGCGCGGCGGCGAGGCCGTCGCCCGCATCCTGTTCGGCGAGGTCAATCCGTCGGGCCGTCTGCCGATCACCTTCCCCGCCTCGGCCGACCAGGCGCCGCGCCCGACGCCGCCGGGCCTGGAGGCGCTGAAGAGCGCCGAGGCCGCAGCCGCCGCCAATCCCGGCGCGCCCCAGGCCGGCGAAATCCAGGGCTTCGAGGTGGACTATGCCGAAGGCTCGGACGTCGGCTACCGCTGGTACGAACGCGAGGGCAAGACGCCCCTGTTCCCGTTCGGATATGGTCTCAGCTACACAAGCTTCGCCTATTCCAACCTGGCGGCGTCCAGCGCAGACAAGCTCAGCGTCAGCGTCGATGTGACCAATACCGGCGCGCGAGCCGGCGCCGAGGTTGCGCAACTCTATGTCGCTTCGGGCGATCGGCCCCGCCGTCTGGCCGCCTTTGCGCGGGTGAACCTGGCGCCGGGCGAGACGCGCCGCGTCACCCTGACGGCCGAGCCGCGCATCCTGGCCGAATACGACACCGCCCTGCCCGGCTGGCGCATCACGCCGGGCGATTACCGCATCACCGTCGCCCGTGACGCCGCTGAGCCGGGGTTGAGCGCGACCGCCACGCTTTCAGGGTCGACCATCAAACCTTGAACCAATGCCGCACAACAAAACGCGGCGCCACCGAGGAGGGAGAAAGAGATGAGAATCCACAAGAGGCCCATGGTTGCGGCCTTGCTGGCGAGTTCGGCGCTGGTCGCGCCGGCCTACGCCCAGACGGGGCCCCAGACCGCTGAACCGGCGGCGACGCAGGAGCCGACCGAGGTCGGCGAAATCGTCGTGACCGGCATCCGCGCGTCGCAGACCCAGTCGATCAACGTCAAGCGCAACGAGACCGCTTTGGTCGATGCGATTTCGGCGGAAGACATCGGCAAACTGCCTGACGTCACCGTGGCCGATGCCCTGCAACGCATCGCCGGCATCCAGATCCGCCGCACCGCAGGTGAGGGCTCCACCGTCAACATCCGCGGCCTGCCGCAGGTTGTGACCCTGCTGAACGGCGAACAATATCTGAGCCCCGGCAACCTGGGCAGCGCCCAGCCGAACCTGAACGACGTGCCGTCGCAGCTGATGAGCTCGATCGTCGTGTTCAAGTCGCAGGACGTGACGAACGCCCTGTCCGGCATCTCCGGCACCATCGATCTGCGCACCCGTCGTCCGATGGACTTCAGCTACGGAACGACCGTCACCGGCGCCGCCGAATACCAGACGGGCGAACGCACTCGTCAGGACGACTACCTGATCAACGGCCTGCTGAACTGGCGCGGCGACCGCATGGGCGTCATGGTCTCGGGCGTGCTCAGCAATTCGAACCTGGGCAATAACTACGCGGGCACCGCCGGCAGCCTGTTCGGCAGCAACGACTGGGGCGGTTCGGGCAACGCTTGGCTGGCGCCCCACGGCTACGAAATGTTCAACCGCGTGGTCGAGCGCGAACGGGTCGGTCTGAACGCCGCCTTCCAGTTTGACATCGAAGACGGCATTCGTCTGACGGCCGAGGCCTTCTACACCAAACAGGACGAGTACAATCGCGCCGCCGGCCTGAACGTCTCCAACCGCTGGAGCGGGCTGGGGTGGACCACCCCGACCGAGTCGACCGACACGGGCCTGGGTTGGCTCGACGTCGAGGAATATGATCTGGACGCCTGGTGGGTAAACTCCTTCACCGTCAACCGCGTCACCAACAATGAGTCCAAGAACTTCAACCTGGAGCTGGACTACGACAAGGGCGGTCCCTTCACCTTCAATGCGCGGGCGATCAAGGCCGAGGCCTCGCTGCTGAGCATGAACGGTCAGGTCCAGGGCGACCTGTCCAACTGGGAGTACGGATCGGACCGCGCCTTCACCCTGTTCCGCCAAGCGGCGGACCGCACCCGCGGCACCTTCTACCCCGCCTCGATCGCCGCCCTGTATCCGGCCTCACGCTATTCCAACAACGTCGTCGGCAGCCAAGGCGGTCGCTACATCACGCCGAACCCCTTCGGTTATGGGGCGGACCCGCAACTGCATATCGATACCGGCGGTTCGAAACTGGCCTGGAGCGGGTTCGAAAACAACATCGTCGGCGGCTTGGGCAATGTGCCGCTGAGCCAATATATGTCGAACCTCGATTCCTACACGGTCGGGGCCTATTCATCCGAAGGCAACCAGCGCAACAACTCGGACCTGACCGTTGTCCGTTTCGACGGCTCGTATGAGTTCCAGGAGCGCCCTGCTTTCGGCTTCCTGACCCGCGTCGACGCCGGGGTTCGCCACAGCGGTCGCGAGGTGGAGATCACCAACTTCCATCTGTTCTCGGACTTCTACGCCAATGCCGGCGCCGGCAACCAAGCGGGCTGCTCGGCCCAGTGGAAGGCCATCGACGTCGTGATGGACAATCCGCAGTGCCAGTCTGGCGAGTTCGTGACTAACCCCGGGTTCAATCCGGCCTTGGCGGTTGCGACCACGCCCAGCAGCTGTACGGCCGGCACGGTGGCCAACGCCCCCACCTGCTTCCAGGGCTATACCGTCAACCGCCCCACGCTGCTGCGCGAAAACAACAATACCTACTTCCTGACCGACTTCGGCTCGGTCGCCTCGGGCATTCCGGGGGTGTGGGTGGCTGATCCGCGCGATTTCGACGACCCCCGCGCCTTCCAGCAACGGGTCTTCGGCAACGCCTATGACGTCATCATTCCCGGCAACTCCTATGACGTCGATCTGTATGAGGACAGCGCCTATCTGAACGGCGCCGTCGAGTTCGGCGCCCTGCACGGCGACGTGGGCGTGCGGATGGTCCGGACCGAGCTTCGGGTCCGTCAAAATCAGACCGGCGACGTGCGCGCCTATGGCGACACGAACAACGATGTCGGCGACACGATTTCGAGCCGCAGCTACACGGACTGGCTGCCGTCGGTGAACCTGGCCTACGACTTCAGCGACAAGCTGCGTCTGCGGGCCGCCTACGCCAAAACCATGATCCCGCTGGATCTGGGCAACTACGGCGGCGGCGTCACCATATCGACGGCGGACCCCCAGGGCCCGACGCCCGCCGATCCGACCGCTCCGCCCGTCGGCGTTCGTCGGGTGACCGGGGCCACCCTGTCCGGAAGCCCGGACCTTGACCCTTGGCGTTCGGATAACTTCGATCTGGCGCTGGAGTACTATTACGGCCCGGCGACGATGTTCAACATCGCGGCCTTCCGCCTGAATATCGATAGCTTCGTCACCCGCGCCACCGTCCCCCAGAGCGGGTCATATGCGGACGGCGATGGCGTCATCCGCAGGCTGGTGGACGTCAACCGTCCGGTACAAGGCGACGGCGGCCAGCTTCAAGGCATCGAAATAGGCGCCAAGATCGGTCTGTCGGATTTCATCGACACGCCCATCTGGTCCGATTTCGGCTTCGACGGCAGCTACACCTTCTCGGACAGCTCCTCCAACTCGACGGCCCTGAACGGGGACGAACTGCCGTTCCAGGACAACTCGAAACACTCGCTGAACGCCGCCGTCTGGTACCAGGGCGACAAGCTTCAGGCGCGGGTCGCCTGGAACTATCGCACGCCGCGCCTCAACAGCACGTTCGGCAGCATCCCGATCTATCAGGATACGTCGCAATACGTGGATGTGAACGTGACCTATGACGTCAACGACATGGTCACGGTTTACGCCAACGGATCGAACGTCCTGGGCGAAATCGAGGAGTACTACCTCGAGTTCAAGCCGGGTGCGGAACAGTTCCAGAGCCGCAACGAGTTCGAGCCGCGCTACACCATCGGCGTGCGCGCTCGCTTCTGATCTCTTCCTGAGCAGACTGGCCGGCGGCATTCGTGTCGCCGGCCTCTTTTTTCGCGTATTGGGATCAGGCCATGGATGAGATCGACGATCCTCGCATCCGTTCCGTCGTCATCGTGGGCGGCGGCACCGCCGGCTGGATGACGGCTGCGGCCCTGGTCCAGCATTTCCGCAGCACACCGCTGAAGATCACCGTGGTCGAGTCCTCCGACATCGGCACGATCGGCGTGGGCGAGGCGACCATTCCCACCATCCGTCGGTTCTATGGGCAGCTGGGTCTGCGCGACGACGACGTGATGCGGGCCACCCAGGCGACCTGCAAACTGGGGATCCGCTTCATCGACTGGTCCGGGCCGGGCTCGGACTTCATCCATCCCTTCGGCCTGTACGGGCAGGACGTGAAGGGGATCGGTTTTCATCATTACTGGCTGAAGCAGAAGCGCGCGGGCAACCCCGCGCCGCTGGCGGCCTATTCCTTGGGCGCGTCCCTGGCCGCCGGGGGCAAGTTCATCCAGCCCTCGCCCAATCCGCCGTCCCAGCTGTCGGTGTTCGACTGGGCGCTTCATCTGGACGCCGGCCTGTTCGCCCAACATCTGCGCGCCTATGCCGAGGCCGGGGGCTGCGCCCGGATCGACGCCCGCATCCGCTCGGTCGAACTGCGGCCCGAGGACGGTTTCGTGCGCGCCCTGACCCTGGACGACGGGCGCGAGGTCGAAGGCGATCTGTTCGTCGATTGCTCGGGCTTCAAGGGGCTGGTGATCGGCGAGGCCCTGGGCGTCGGGTTCGAGGACTGGGGCCGCTGGCTGGCTTGCGACGCCGCCTATGCGGTGCAGAGCGCCAACCGCCCAGGCGACGCCCCCGCCCCCTTCACCCGCGTCACTGCCCGGTCGGCCGGATGGCAATGGGGGATTCCGCTGCGCCACAGGGCCGGCAACGGCCTGGTCTTTTCCAGCGCCCATCTGAGCGACGATCAGGCCCTGGCCGAGCTTATGCCCCATCTGCTGGGCGATCCGCTGACGGAGCCGCGTCGCATTCCCTTCCGCCCCGGCCGGCGGTCGCAGGCCTGGGCCAAGAACTGCGTCGCCATCGGCCTGTCGTCCGGCTTCCTGGAGCCGCTGGAGAGCACCAGTATCGCCCTGATCGAGACGGGCATCGAGCGACTGAAGGCCCTGTTCCCCGACCGCCGCTTCGCCCAGCCGATCCTGGACGAGTTCAATGATCAGACTGCGCGGGAGATGGAGCGGGTGCGGGACTTCATCATCCTGCACTACAAGCTGAACCGGCGGACCGACACGGACTTCTGGCGCGACTGCCGCGATATGGCCGTCCCCGAGACGCTGGAGCGCAAGCTCGCCCTGTGGACCGCGCGGGGCCAGTTCGTCCGCTATCGGTGGGAGATGTTCCACCCGGCCAGCTGGCTGGCCATCTATGACGGCTTCGGCCTGTATCCCGACCATTACGACCCCGCCGTCGACGCCATGGACCCGGCCTATCTGGCGCGCAGCCTGGCCGAGATGCGGACCAATATTGCCGACTTCGTCGCTCGGACCCCCGATCACGCCCAATTCCTGGCGGGTCTCGATCCCGCCGCCTCAGCCGCATGAGACCCGAGATGGACCAACCCCGCCGTCCCCTGAAGAAGATCTGCATCGTCGGCGGCGGGACCGCCGGCTGGATCGCCGCCGCCCTGATGGCCGAGCATTTCAAGGGCCGGATGGCCGAGGTCGAGTTGGTCGAGTCCGACGACATCGGCACGATCGGGGTCGGCGAATCCACCGTGCCCCCCTTCCTGGAAATGCTGAAGAAGCTGGGGATCAACGAGCAGGACTTCATCCAACAGACCCAGGCCAGTTTCAAACTGGGCATCCAGTTCGACGACTGGACCGAGAAGGGCGAAAGCTATTTCCACCCGTTCGGCGCCATCGGCGTGCCGGTGGACGTCAGCGACTTCTATCCGGTCTGGCTGAAGGCGCGGATGAACGGCTATCAGCGCCCGCTGATGGACTTCGCCTCTGCGGCGCGGATGGCGGCCCACGAAAGGTTCATGCTGCCGTTCAAGGCCCAGCGCAGCCCCATCGGCGGGGCCTCCTACGCCGTCCATGTGGATGCGAAGCGGGTGGCCCGCTATCTGCGCGACTTCGCCGAAGCGCGGGGGGTGAAGCGGACCGAAGGCATCGTCGAGGATGTGATGACGCGGCCCGACGGCTTCGTCACCGGCGTGAAACTGAAATCGGGCCAGACGGTCGAGGCGGACTTCTTCATCGACTGCACCGGCTTCCGCGCCCTGCTGATCGGCAAGACCCTGGGCGTCGGCTATACAGACTGGTCCGAATGGCTGATGTGCGACCGGGCCATCGCGGTCCAGACCGAGAATGTCGGGGCGCCCAAACCCTATACCCTGGCCCAGGCGCAGGACTGCGGCTGGCGCTGGCGCATCCCGCTGCAGCACCGGACCGGCAACGGCCATGTCTTCTGCAGCCGCTACATGTCGGACGACGAGGCGACGGCGCGCCTGCTGGCCCAGGTCGAGGGCCGGCCGGTGGTCAATCCGATGGTGGTGCCGTTCAAGACCGGGGTGCGGGAGAAGATCTGGGACAGGAACGTCCTGTCCCTGGGTCTGGCCAGCGGCTTCATCGAGCCGCTGGAATCGACGGCCATCCACCTGATCTATCGCGGGATGGACTTCTTCTTCCGCCTGATGCCGGACCTGGATTGCGATCCGAAACTGGCGACCGAATACAATCGGCGGATGACCGTGGACTACGAGGAGATCCGCGACTTCATCATCCTGCACTACGCCCTGACGAGGCGGGACGACACGCCCTTCTGGCGGGCATGCCGCGACATGGCCCTGCCCGAGGGGTTGCAGCACAAGCTGGACGTCTTCCGCGCCAACGGCAGCCTGGTCGAGGCGCTGGACCCCCTGTTCCGCAATGTCAGCTGGTATGCGGTGATGGACGGCATGGGGGTGACGCCCCGCTCCTATCCGCCGCTGGTCGACCGGATCGACTTCTCCGGCCTGACCGCCGAGATGGACCGGGCGGCCGATATTCTGAACGCCTTCGTCAAGGACCTGCCGTCGCATCAGCAGTTTCTGCAGGACAACTGTCCCGCCCCGCCGGTCGACCTGGCGCCGGTCGCCCCGGCCACCGTACCCGCTTGATGCCGGCGCGCTTGCCTTATCGCCGCCGAGCCTGACAGTATGAGGCGGGGATAAGGAACCAGAGTTTGCGCCGCGCCGTCACCATCAAGCACGTCGCCGCCGAGGCGGGCGTTTCCCTGCAGACGGTGTCGCGGGTCATTAACAACGAACCGAACGTGCGGCCCGTGGTGCAGGAGCGGGTGCGCGCCGCCGTGGCCAAGCTGGGCTATGTGCCCAGTCTGGCGGCGCGACGGATGGGGGGCTCGCGCTCCTATCTGCTGATGGCGCTGAACGACCGAGACCGGACCATCGAGGGCTGGAAGTCCGGCGAGGGCACCGACTGGGTCGACCAGATGCTGATGGGCGGCATGCTGAAGTGCGAGTCGCACGGCTATCGGATGATCTTCGAACTGGTCGACACCCATTCCGACCATGTGGATCGCGCCGTGCGCGCCGCCCTCGCCGCTCTTCACCCCGACGGCGTCATCCTGACCCCGCCGCACAGCGAAAACCCGGCCATCACCGGCCTGCTCAGCCAGTTGGGCCTGCCCTTTGCGCGGATCGCGTCGATCGCCGAGGGCGACGGGTTCGCCGTATCGATGGACGACGCCGAGGCCGCCGCCCACGCGACGGATCATCTTCTCTCCCTCGGCCATAGGCGCGTCGGCTTCGTCACCGGCAGCCCGCAATACGCAGTCAGCGACGGCCGGCTGTCCGGCTATCGCGCCGCTATGAGCGCCTCGCCCCATGGGCTGGACGAGACCCTGATCGGACGCGGCGACTTCTCCTATGAGTCGGGTGTCGCCGCTGTGGACGCCCTGCTCGATCTGCCATCGCCGCCGACGGCGGTCGTCTGCAGCAATGACCGCATGGCCCTGGCGGCGATCCGCACCGCCCAGCGACGCGGTCTTTCCACGCCGTCGGACCTGTCGGTCGTCAGTTTCGACAATACGCCCCTGGCGCGGTTCGCCGACATGACGGCGGTGATCCAGCCCGTCGCCGAGATGAGCGCGGTCGCCGCCGACCTGCTGATCCGGTTCAAGGCGGGGGAAACGGACCTGCCGTCCCAAAGCAGGGTGGCCTTCGGCTTTGCGCCTCGCGGCTCGACCGCCCCGCCCCGGTCTGGCGGCTCACGCTAGGCGACAGTCTTTTCGCCGAGGCCTTAATAAGTCCAGCAGCGCCCGGATCGCATGATATAGGGCCGTCTCTCCTGTTCGTTTGAGGATGTTAGGATGCGCGTCGCGATGATCGGCACCGGCTATGTGGGCCTGGTGTCTGGGGCCTGTTTCGCCGATTTCGGCCACGTCGTGACCTGTATCGACAAGGATCCCTCCAAGATCGAGCGTCTGGAACGCGGTGAGATTCCGATCTTCGAGCCGGGGCTGGATGATCTGGTGGCCGCCAACGTCAAGGAAGGTCGGCTGTTCTTCACCCTGGACGGGGCCGAGGCGATCCGCCGGGCCGACGCGGTCTTCATCGCCGTGGGCACCCCGACCCGCCGCGGCGACGGCCATGCGGACCTGTCCTACGTCTATGCGGCGGCTGAGGAAATCGCCGGCCTGATCGACGGCTTCACCGTGATCGTCACCAAGTCCACCGTCCCGGTCGGCACCGGCGACGAGGTCGAGGCGGTGATCCGCAAGGCCAATCCGAACGCGGACTTCGTCGTGGTCTCCAATCCGGAGTTCCTGCGCGAGGGCGCCGCCATCGGCGACTTCAAACGCCCCGACCGGGTGGTGATCGGCGTCAACGACATCGAGGGCGAGACCGGCGCCCGCGCCAAGGCGGTGATGAGTGAACTGTACCGTCCGCTGAACCTGAACGAGAGTCCGCTGCTTTTCGTCGGCCGGCGCACGTCCGAACTGATCAAATACGCCGCCAACGCCTTCCTGGCGATGAAGATCACCTTCATCAACGAGATGGCGGACCTGTGCGAGGCGGTGGGCGCCGACGTGCAGCAGGTCGCGCGCGGCATCGGCCTGGACAAGCGCATCGGGTCGAAATTCCTGCACGCCGGCCCCGGCTACGGCGGCTCCTGCTTCCCCAAGGACACCCTGGCCCTGGTCCGCACGGCCCAGCAATATGAATCCCCGGTGCGGCTGATCGAGACCACGGTCGAGGTCAATGACGCGCGCAAGAAGGCCATGGCCGGGCGGGTTGAAACCACCCTCGGCGCCGCCGTCGCGGGCAAGACGGTGGCCCTGCTGGGTCTGACCTTCAAGCCGAACACTGACGACATGCGCGACGCCCCAAGCCTGGACATCGCCCAGGCCCTGATCGCCGCCGGGGCCCAGGTCCAGGCCTTCGACCCCGAAGGCATGCCCGAGGCGGCCAAGCTGCTGCCGGACGTGAAGATGAAGGCCAACGCCTATGACGCGGTCGAGGGCGCCGACGCGGTGGTGATCGTGACGGAATGGGACCCGTTCCGCGCCCTGGATCTGGACCGGATCAAGCTGCTGATGAAACAGCCGGTGCTGATTGATCTGAGAAACATCTATCGTCCCGACGACATGGCGCGGCGTGGGTTCAAATACTCCGGGATCGGCCGCGGATGAGCGAAGGGCCGATCCTCGTCACCGGCGCCGCCGGCTTCATCGGCATGCATACGGCCGAGCGATTGCTGGCGCGCGGCGAGACGGTGGTCGGGATCGACAACTTCAACACCTATTACGACCCGGCCCTGAAGGAGGCCCGCGCGGCGCGGCTGCAGGCCCGCGAGGGCTTTCGCCTGGTTCGGGCCGACATCGCCGAACATGAGCAGGTGCTGGCCCTGGTGCGGGATCAGGGGATCAAGCGGATCGTCCATCTGGCCGCCCAGGCCGGGGTTCGTTATTCGCTGGAGAACCCCTTCGCCTATGAGCGCTCGAATCTGGCGGGGCATCTGTCGATCTTAGAGGCGGCGCGTCACAACGCGGTCCAGCACCTGGTCTATGCCTCGTCCAGCTCGGTCTATGGCGATCGGCCGCTGGAGGGCTCCGGCTTTCGCGAGGACGATCCGACCGTGACGCCGGTCTCCTTGTACGCCGCCACCAAACGATCCTGCGAACTGCTGAGCCAGAGCTACGCCAAACTGTACGGCTTTCCCCAGTCGGGTCTGCGCTTCTTCACCGTCTATGGCCCCTGGGGCCGGCCGGACATGGCCTATTTCAGCTTCACGCGGAAGATCGCGCGCGGCGAACCGATCGAAGTCTATGGCGAGGGCCGCATGGCCCGCGACTTCACCTATATCGACGACATCGTGGACGGGATCGTCGGGGTCTTGGACCATCCGCCTGCACTGGGCGTTCATGAGGTCTACAATATCGGCGACAGCCAGCCGGTCGGCCTGATGGAGATGATCTCCACCCTCGAAGCGGCGCTCGGCGCCGAGGCCGAAAAGATCATGCGCCCCATGCAGCCAGGCGACGTCACCGCCACCTATGCGGACGTCTCCAAGCTGAACGCCCTGATCGGCTATCGGCCAAAGGTGCCTCTGAAAGAGGGGCTTGAGAAGTTCGCCGCCTGGTGGCGCGGGTATGAAAACGGCTGAAGATCGAGGGCTGAGGCCGGAACGGACGGCGCTGAAGGCGGTTTTCAGCCCATGCCCAGACGCGCCCCCAAACCCCCGATCCTGAAGAGCAAGCGCGGCGTCGCCATCCTGCTCCTCGTCTTGGTCCTGATCTTCGGCCTGCTCTACTTCGGCGTCGGCGCCACCGCCTTCCTGCGAACCCAGCCGCCGATCTAGGCGGGCGTGCTCAGCCCTCGTTCAGATCATCTACAGCCTCGTCCTTGGCGGTGGTCGGGACGGGCGTGCTGGGATCGCCGCTGATCGGCCCCTGGGGCAGGTCGCCTTCGGGGCGCTGGTCGTGCGGCGTCTTCTGAACCGCCAGCGTATTGGGATCAGGGCCGATCTGGCCGCCCGGACCGACGCCGCCGGCCCGTTCCTGCAGCGCCTCGGACGGGGTGTTCAGCGACCGCCCGCGCGCCACGCCCGGCGGCAGGGCCGCCTCGGCCTCTTGTTCCTTGTTCATGTCGAACCTCCATCCAATGGGGACCAGGAGGTAACCGAACCCTGCCTGCCCGGTTCCTGCATCGTGTCAGGGTGTCGGGCTCCGGTCGCAAATTGACACCGGTAACAAACCTGACAAGCTGGCCGCAAAACAGGGATGAGGGAAACGCCCATGAGGTTCATCGACCGCCGCGCCGCACTGACCGGCCTTCTGGGCGGTGTCGCCGCCTCCGCCCTGCCGGTCCGGAGCGTTCTGGCCCAGACGCTGGAAGAGGCCGCGCCGCTCGGCCGCGAATGGGCGAACATGAAATGGCGTCGCGGGATCGAAAACCAGCGGATGGCGGACCTGGGCGACGGGACCTTCCTGAACCCGATCCTGTCCGGCGACCACCCCGACCCGTCGATCCTGAAGGACGGCGACGACTATTACATGACCTTTTCGTCGTTCGAATCCGTGCCGGGCATCCATATCTGGCATTCGCGCGACCTGGTGAACTGGCGCCCCGTCACTGCGGCCCTCACCACCAATATCGGCTCGGTCTGGGCGCCCGAGCTGATCAAACATGAGGGGCGATTCTACTGCTACATCCCCGCCCGTTTCCCGGAGTACCGGTCGAACTACGTGATCTGGGCCGATCGTATCGAAGGGCCCTGGAGCGCGCCGATCGACCTGAAGCTGCCGGCCCATATCGACCCCGGCCACATCGTCGGCGAAGACGGCAAACGCTATCTATTCCTGAACGGCGGCGACCGAGTCCGGCTGACCGACGACGGCCTGGCGGTCGATGGTCCGGTCGAGGAGGGCGTCTATGACGCCTGGCGCTATCCCGAGGACTGGATCGTCGAAGGCTTCGCCCAGGAAGGCCCCAAACTTCTGAAGCGCGGCGATTATTTTTACATGATCACCGCCATCGGCGGCACGGCGGGTCCGCCGACGGGGCATATGGTCATCGCCGCCCGTTCCCGGTCCATCCATGGCCCGTGGGAAGACTGCCCGCACAATCCGATCGTCCGCACCCGCTCCGGCGCTGAAAAATGGTGGTCGCGCGGTCACGCCACCCTGGTCGAAGGTCCGGCCGGCGACTGGTGGATGGTCTACCACGGCTATGAGAACGCCTATTGGAGCCTGGGCCGCCAGACCCTGCTGGATCCGATCGAATGGACCGACGACGGCTGGTTCCGCGCCAGGGGCGGCGATCTGTCGCAGCCGATCGCCAAGCCGCGCGGCGGGCAGGCCGTACCCCACGGCATGGCCCTGTCGGACGATTTCTCAACCGACAAGTTCGGCCTTCAATGGAGCTTCTATGATCCGCAGCCGAACGAAAAGGACCGTCTGCGGCGAGACAGCGGCGTGCTTCATATGCGCGCTAAAGGCAGGGCGCCGGCGGACTGCTCGCCCCTGACCTTCGTCCAAGGCGAGCAAGCTTATGAAATTGAATGCGAAATCGAGATCGACCCCGGCGCGGTGGCGGGGCTGATTCTGTTCTACGATCGCGCCCTTTACGCCGGTCTGGGGTTCGACGCTCAGCGCTATGTCACCCACCAATACGGAATCGAACGCGGCCGCCCGGCCAATCCCCACGGACGGCGCATGTTCATCCGCCTGACCAACGCCTATCAGAACCTCTATTTCGACACCTCCGGCGACGGCGTGACCTGGCGACGGTTCGATCGAGGCATGGAAGTTTCCGGCTATAATCAAAATGTTAGGGGCGGCTTCATGATGTTGCGTCCGGGCCTCTACGCCGCCGGAGAAGGTGAGGCGCGGTTCAGGAATTTCCGCTTCCGCGCGCTCGGCGCCTAAGCCGCCCGGGCAGCGTCGATGGGCGGGGATCGCCTCGTTCTTTCCCGGCCCCTTCCAATCAAACGCTGATTTTTGCCCTGGCGTTCGCCACATTTTCACCATATGACACCGGTGACATTGTCATGCCTCGCACGGCGGGGCGGACGAATTCAAGACGATCCCCTCATCAAGAGGGGGACAGAGGATGTCGGCATCCGGCCCGCCAGAGGCTGGAGCGCGACAGCAACGGAGGGAACGGATGCACAACCAAACCACAGGACAACTGCGCGCGGCGGCGTCCCCGGCGGCGCTTCTGATCGGCGCCCTGCTGCTGGCGGCGCCCACTTGGGCCCAGGCTCAACAGGCCGATGATCAGGAGGCCACGACCGTCGATGAGATCGTCGTCACCGGAATCCGCGCCTCTCTCGCCAGCGCCCTGAGCGAAAAGCGTCGGTCGAACACCATCGTCGACGTCATCAACGCCGAAGACATCGCCGACTTCCCCGACGCCAACCTGGCGGAGTCGCTTCAGCGGATTCCCGGCGTCTCGATCGACCGCGAAAACGGCGAGGGCAATTCGATCTCGGTCCGCGGCCTTGGCGGCGACTTCACCCGCGTCCGGCTGAACGGGCTGGAGACCCTGTCCACCTCCGGCGCCAGCAGCGCCGACGGAGCCCTGCGGCGCGACCGCGGCTTCCAGTTCAACACCTTCGCCTCCGAGCTGTTCAACTCCCTGAAGGTCCAGAAGTCCGCAGACGCCCAGACGGACGAAGGCTCCCTGGGCGCGACCGTCGATCTGATCTCGGGCCGCCCGTTCGACTTCACCGAACGCCGTCTCGCCCTGACCCTTCAGGACGCCTATTACGAGAACGGCGGCAACCACAGCCCGCGCGTGGCCCTGTTGGCGTCTGACCGCTGGACCAGCAAGATCGGCGAGTTCGGCCTCTTGGGCTCGGTCGCCTACAATGAGCGTAAACAGGTCATCGACAGCTACGCCCGTCAGGTGGGCTCGATGGACTACGCCTATCGCGGCGCGACGTTCAATAACGCCGGCGCCAACGCCGCAGGGGACCCTCAAGGCTTCGCCCTGCCGATTGGCACGCCCAACTCGGCCCTGCCGCGCGTCACCAATCCCGAGGCGCGCAACTATCTGATCGGCTCGAACCCGGCCGCCTATGCCCTGATCAACGGAACGGGGAACCGCGGCTCTCTGGTTCGCATCCCGGCCCTGGCCACCCTGAATCACCGCGAGGTGGATCAGGATCGCCTGGGGGTCACCCTGTCCGGCCAATGGCGGCCGACGGAGCGGACAACGATCAGCTTCGACAACCTCTATTCGGAGATGACCCAGACCTCGACCAACTATCAGATCGGTCCGGTCGGCCTGAACCGCAACAACACGAACGGCAACCGCACCGCCACGGCCTTCAGCTATCAACCCGCGACGCCCGCCAGCAACCCCAACAACAGCTACAATAACCGCCGCAGCGTATACGCCAACTGCACGGCCCAGGCCGCGACCGAGTTTCGCGACGCCATCGACTGCGGGCAGTCCCTCTATGGCAATATGCCGATCTTCACCACGGCGCCGGGCGCCACGAACCAGACTCTGGCAGCCGGCGTCGGCAGCTTCAATCCGAACAACCTCGACGTCTACGACTACTATAACCAGCCCGGCTCGGTCGGCTATGTGGCGCATCCGCAGTATCTGGCCATGCGCGGCGCCTTCATCGGCCGCCCCTCGGTGCGCCTGATCGACGCCGGCCTCAGCGAGACCGGCGCCAACGCCAACTATCTGGTGCTCGGCAACGTCGACATGCGCTCGGCGGTCGATCAGGGCTCCTATACGACCAAGTTCCGCCAGAACTCGATCAATATCGAGCATGACTTCAGCGACCGGTTCAGCATGTCCCTGCTGGTCGGCGATTCCGAATCGACCAACGAAAACATGGGCCTTCTGGCCGACTTCATCCGGCTGGACTCCGGCCAGGGCGTCGCAGGAAACGACTACTTCGTCTACGACGACCGCGCCGGCGGCGACATGCCCTTCATCGACTTCGGCTTCGACGTCGCCGATCCCAACAACTGGGACTTCGTGAAGGGCTATTCCGCCCTGCGCGCCTTCCGCACCGTCACCGAAAACGGCTATCAGACGGCCAAGGCCGACTTCCGCTGGGATTACAACGACTACGTCACCCTGCGTTTCGGCATCGGCAAGCGCAAGTTCGACTTCTACTATACGCGGTTCGAGCGGCTGGTCAGCGACACCATGAACCCCAGCCTGCTGGAGGGGGTCCGCAGCGGCCTGGCTCAGGCCACGACAGTGGCTGACATGGGCCAGACGGTCAGCTGGGGAGACGGTCTGAACGTGCCTGACGGCATGCCGACGTCCTTCTTCGCCCCCAATCTTCAAGCCTTCCAGAACCGCTTCGGCTTCGACTGCGACTGCATCAACGAATGGGGCGACTGGCGTCTGTCGGACCTTCGCAACGGCGGGGTCAACACCTTCTGGGTCGATGAAGAAAGCCTGTCCTACTACGGCCAGATGGATTTCAACCTGCCTCTGTTCGCCGGAACCCTGCGCGGCAACGCCGGTCTGCGGAGAGCCGAGACCAGCGTCGACTCACGCGGACGTTCGCCCAGCGGCCGCCCCATCAGCAACGACAACGACTATAACGACACCCTCCCCTCGCTGAACCTGGCGTGGGAGGTCAGCGACAGCCTGATCCTGCGCTTCGCGGCGGCCAAGGTGATGGCGCGCCCGCAGATGATGGCCTTGCAGCCCGGCGTCACCTCCTTCACGGTGCCTGTGGGCGTCGCTGGGGCGGCGGCCGAGTTCGACGGCTCAAACGCCCAGATCAGCCTGGGCAACACCAAGCTGAAACCGTTCCGAGCCACCAACCTCGACTTCAATGTCGAATGGTATTTCGCCAAGGACGCCTTGTTGTCCGTGGCCTATTTCCACAAGGAAATCGAAAGCTTCCCGCAGGTCGTGCTGCGTGAGGGCAGGCTGAGCGAGGTTTTCAGCAGCGAGCAGATCGCCAATCTTCGGGCCGCCTATGACGACCTGACCGACCTGGCCTCTGACAGCCGCCGCGCCTATATCGACGCCGACCTGCCGTTCGTCCTGCGTCAGTACAATGACGCGCCGGGCGGGACCCTGTCCGGCTTCGAGGTCGCCTATCAGCAGAACTTCACCTTCCTGCCGGCGCCGTTCGACGGTTTCGGGGTTCAGGCCAACTACACCAACATCGAATCCGAGCTGGAATACATCCTCGATCCCGCGCGGAACCTGACCGGAACGGCCCCCTTCCTGGGCGCCTCGCCGGAATCCTTCAACGCGACCGTCTTCTATGAGGTGCCGCGGTGGAGCGCCCGCGTTTCGGCCGCCTATCGGGCCGCTTACCAAACCACCTATCCGCTGGCGTCGGGGGGCTGCGATCCGGGCCAGTGCGACTCGCCGCTGATCAACGACTTCATCGGCTCCAACGAGACGCTGAATGTGGACGCCGCCTTCACCTACAAACTGACCGACAACGTCACGATCACCGCAGAGGCCCTGAATCTGACGGACCAGCCGGACGAGCGCTGGGCCTATCAGGCCGATCCGCTAGTCAACAGCTACGGCAGCACAGGTCGCAAATATTTCGTCGGCGCCCGCTTCATCTTCTGAGGCGGACCGACGCTCCCTGCCCCCTGAAGGGACGTCGCCCCGGCGACGTCCCGCTTTTTTTGCCCTTCGATCCAGGAAAGCGCCATGCTGAGAGCCACCCTGATCCTAAGCCTGTCGGCGATCGCGGGCGCCGCCTGCGCCCAGACCCCGCCGCCCGGGTCCCAACGGGTTGCAGCGGCCTCATCTATGGTCTGGGGGTCGTCCGCCGTCAGCCGTCCGGCGGGCTGGTACGGCTCGGATGAGGCGCGTCGCCTGGCCCTTCAGGTCATCGCGCATCAGTCGCCCCAAGGCGGCTGGCCCAAGAACACGGATCTGTTCGCGCCGCCCGCGCCGGATGCGGATCCGACCCTGACCAACACCATCGACAACAACGCCACCACCCTGCCCCTCGCCTTTATCGCGCGGGTGATCGAGGCCGGCGATTCGACGCCGCGCGCCGCCTTCGACAGGGGTCTCGACTATCTGCTGGCCGCCCAATATCCGAACGGCGGATGGCCCCAGTACGCTCCGCTGCGGGGCGGCTATCACGACGCGGTCACCTATAATGACGACGCCATGGTGCGGGTGCTGCGCCTGCTGGACGAGGTCGCCCAGGCCAAACCGCCTTACGGCTTCGTCGACGGCGCGCGGCGCGAGCGGGCGGCCCAGGCCGTGCGGCGCGGCGTGGACGCCCTATTGAAACCCCAGGTGCGACAGGACGGCCGACTGACCGTCTGGTCCGCCCAGCACGATCCCGTCCCCCGGGCGCCCGTCGGCGCCCGCCGGTTCGAGCCGGCGTCTCTGTCGGGGCAGGAAAGCGTGGGCCTGGTGCGCTTCCTGATGGGGATCGACCAGCCCGGCCCTGACGTGATCGCCGCGGTCGAAGGCGCCGTGGCCTGGTTCCGCGCCACGGCCCTCTACGACATCCGCATCGAGTCCTTCACCGACGCTGAGGGACAGGCGGACCGACGGGTCGTGCCGGCGCCGGGCGAAGGCCCGCTGTGGGCCCGATTCTACGGGCTCGAGGACAATCGCCCGCTGTTCACCGGCCGCGACGGCGTTCCGCGCCCGGCCCTGGCGGACATCGAGCGGGAGCGCCGCGCCGGCTACAACTACTATGGCGACTGGGCGAAGACGCTGCTGGAGCGGGACTATCCCGCCTGGCGCGCGCGCCTTGCCCGGCCGAACTGACAGGGCCGGCGAAGCGAAGGCCTCGCCGGCTCTAGAGCATGATCGTTTCGGACGGAACCGCTTCGCGGTTCCGACAGAAGCGTGAATCATGCTCTCGCTTTAACTTGGAGCCTCAGAACCGCTTGGTCAGCTGCACGCCGTAGGTGCGCGGCTCGTTGACGAAGGCGGTCAGGTTGTTGAAGTCGATCGCGCCGATGACGTTCTCTTCGTCGGTCAGGTTGCGGACATAGGCCGCCGCTTCCAGGCCGCGGCCCAGGTCGCGCCAGCCGGCCCGCAGACCGCCCTCGAAGTGCGTATCCTGCATGAACTCGACCGATTCATAGAGGAACAGGTTGAAGTCCTTCAGCATCGTCCAGTCGGTCGAGGCGAAGAACTCGGTGTCGTCGCCCAGGGGCAGGACGTAGTTCAGCGTCAGATTGGCGGTGTATTCCGGCGCCTGCGGGAAGGGGTTGCCGTCGACCTTGGCGCGACGGGTCGTGCCCACGGTGACGATCGGGTCGGTGACGGTGCAGTTGGAGCCGCAGATGGCGACCAGCAGGTCGCCGTCCTTGATCTCCGTGTGGTTCCAGGCGGCGCCGGCCGCCAGGCTGAAGCCCGCGCCCAAATACAGGTCGCCGTCCAGCTCCAGGCCGTAACCTTCGCCCTTGTCGGCGTTGATCAGGCGGTTGGAGTTGTCCGCCCCGCCGATGGCGGTGAACTGCATGTCGCTGACCTCATAGGCGTAGGCCGTGCCGTTCAAACGGCCGCGGCCGTCGAACAGACGGGCCTTGAAGCCGGTCTCATAGGACATGACGGTTTCCGAATCGGCCGTGGTCAGGACCGGGAGGTTGCGGCCCTGGATCGACGGACCGCGATAGCCCTTGGCCACGCGGGCGAACAGGTTGAGGCTGTCGTTGACCTCATACAGGGCGCTGACGTCCCAGCTGACCTGCTCGTCGCCGACCGAGACGGCGCCCGTCCCACCAGCGCCGGTTCCCAGGACGATCCGACCGAAATAGTCGCGGTTGTCGTCGGTATAGCGCAGACCCGCCGTGACCTTCAGGGCCTCCGTCAGCCTGTAGCTGCCCTGACCGAACACGGACCAGGAGTCCGACTTCTGCACGATGTCGGTCACGCGCGTCGGCTGGGGATTGCCCACGCCGTTGAAGGTGCCCGAGACCAGATTGATCCGCTCATCCCAATAGAAGGCGCCGATCTGCCAGCCCAGGCGCGCATCGCCGTTCGAGGCCAGTCGCAGCTCGTAGGTGTTTTGCAGCAGATCGCTGGACAGGGTGCCGGTCTCGGAGTTGAACGGCGTCTTGTAGGAGGCCGTCGCGGGGGCGCTGGCCACGCCGCCGTCGATGTCGCCGTCGCCCTGCGACCAACCCTGGTAGGAGCCGACGATGCCGGTCAGGGTGGCGGGGCCGAAGTCATAGGCCACGCGCAGCGACTGGGACGTGGTCTTCTGCTTCTGGAAGTTGTTGCGGCCGCCGTCGTAATAGACGGTGTCCCGGTCGAAGTTGTCGTTCAGCTTGTTGGAGCCCTTGGTCAGGGCGTTGGCGCGGTTCATCGTGCCCGTGCCTTCGTAGTCGCGAGCCTGAAGGGTCAACAGGGTCGACAGACGCGCGGTCGGGGTCCAGGCGACATGGACGCGGCCGGCGATGTCGTCGAAATTGCCCAGGTCGTCCTTGTCCGGATTGGCGAAGGACGGATTGTAGGCGTTATCGACCCAGTCGTCGCGATGGTTCCACAGGAAGGCGCCGCGCACCTGGAGCGTCTCGGACGCCGGCAGGGTGACGGCGGCCTCTGCCCGGGTCGAACCCAGGTTGCCGTAGGTCAGGGAGCCGAAACCGGTGAACTCGTCCGACGGCTTGACGCTGTCGATCTTGATCACGCCCGCCGGGGTGTTGCGGCCGAACAGGGTGCCCTGCGGTCCGCGCAGCACTTCCAGCTGCTGCACGTCGAACAGGGGGAAGCCCTTCAGATAGACGCTTTCCAGAACCACGTCGTCCAGCACCACCGAAACCGGCTGGGAGGCGGTGAAGTCGAAGTCCACATTGCCCAGGCCGCGGATGTAGAAGCGCGGCGCATAGCGGCCGTTCGAGCTTTCGACCTGAAGGCTGGGCACCCGGCCCGACAGAGCCAGAACGTCGGCGCCGCCGGCCGAGATGTCCTGCAAGGTCTGGGGCGTCAGGGCGGAGACGGCGAAGGGAACGTCGCGGATGTTCTCGCTGCGACGCTGGGCGGTGACGACGATGTCATCGACGCCGGCCGGTTCGGCGGCGGTTTGCGTCTGGGCCTCGGTCTGGGCCTGGGTCTGAACCTGAGCGAGGGCCGAGCCGGCGCTCAGCAGGGCGATGCTGCTGACGGTGGCGGCCAGAAGGGCGGGACGAAGCATGGCTGAACTATCCTTGGCGTCGTGGGGAGGAACGATCGCGCGACGCCGTAAAGCTTCGAAAAGGGAATCGCCAGCGTCAGAAGGCCCCCTTTCTTGAAGCTTTGAAGACGCGGACACAGCGGTGTGACAATCAGCTTCAGGCGGGGCGCCGCGCGGCCCCCCAGTCTTGTTCGAACAAGGTTGAAGTGCGACGATGTAAGGGTGCGTCTCTCCGCTGCGCGCCCCTTCCCCATATCCTGGATTGCGCATGTCTCTCGTCAGGCCTTCCCGCCGCCGTCTTCTGCAACTGGCCGGGGCGACGACGCTGGCGCCGGGCCTGATCGGCCTGAGAGCGAAGGATCAGACCAAGACGATCGGCCGGGTGCTGGCGGTTTCGGACATGCATTCGGCCTATGAACGCACCGCCCAACTGCTGGCCGCCTTTGAAAGGGAGGTGCGGACCCATCCGATTCCCCATGTGATCGCCGTCAACGGCGACCTGTTCGAACACGGCAACGCCGTGGCCGTGCGGTCCGGCGGTATGATCGACTGGGCGTTCGTCGAGGCCCTGCCGCGCCTGGCGCCCACCGTGTTCAACCTGGGCAATCACGACAACGACCTGACCCCGGACCTGGCTGAGGTCGTGGCGCGTCTGCGGACCCTGGGCGTCCAGGTCGTCAGCACCATAGGCGACCGGCGCACGGGCGAAGGCTACGCCCCCTCTTCGACCACCCTGCCCTTCGGCGCCCGGTCCTTGCGCGTCGTGGGCATAGGGACCGACGCCCTGAACACCTATCCCAAGGTTTCTCGCGACCAACTGGACATTCCAGCCCCTGCGGACTGGGCCAGGGCCGAGCTTGCGACCGCCTTGGCGGGCGCCGATCGGATTCTGATCCTGAGCCATGCGGGTGTCGCGGCCGATCGCGACATCCTGCCCCTGCTGCCCGACGGCGGCCTGATGATCGGCGGCCACAACCATCTGCTGTTCCAGCATCAACAGGGCCGCAGCGCCTATGCCCACACAGGCTCGTGGACAAGCGCCTATACGGTTGGCGAATTCCGCGCCGACGGCTCGGTCACGGCCGCCTCTCACCCGGTCGCGCTGGACGCCGCGGCCGATCAGCCCCTGGCCGAACTGATCGCCGCGACCCTGGCCGCCCAGATGACGGCGGAGGAGCGGGCCCTACTGGGCGTCAGCCCCCGCGCCCTGTCCCTGGGCGACACTGGACGGAGAGTCGCGGCAGGCCTGGCCCAGGCCGCAGGCGTCGATGCGGGCTTCATCGGCCACACCACCCTGGGCGCCGGCCTGCCTGCCGGGCCGGTCAGCCGCTACGTTTTCGACGCCGTCGTGCGTTTCGACGGCCGGCTGATGACCGCCGTCGTCCCGCGTGATCGGTTCGACGCCTTCCTCGCCCGCGCCAACCAGGACCGGCCGATGCCGCTCAGCGCGCGCAACGGCGACTTCCTCTACGCCGCCGGCGCCGCGCCGACGGACGGCCCCGTGCACATCGTCACCACCGACTGGTGCGCGACCAATCAGGCCGGATATTTCGGCGCCGGCGACCTCGTCTTCACCGAAGCGCCCGGTCTGACGGTCAAGACGGCGGCGGCGGCGGCCCTGTTGGAGCCGCATTGACAACGGCCGCCCAGCCGGAGCCAAGATGGATCATGGCGATGCGCTCGATACTGTCGACCATCCTGGCGCTGGCGGCCCTGGGACAGGCTGGGACTGCGGCTGCGCAGACGACGGGGCGTTGGACCGTCGATCAGGCCTACGCCGTCATCGACTTCCAGACCCGCCACGACGGCCGCAGCGTCGCCCAAGCCTTGGAGCGCCATCTTCGCCGTCAGGGCTTCCGGGTCGTCACCCGCCGCCAAGCCTCCGGCGCCCCGCCCCGCACGCCCGGTCGTTTTACCCTGGCGGACCCGGCCGCGCCGACGGGTTTTGGGCTGGAGGGTCCGACGACGCGCGCCGCGGCGGGCTGGCTGCGGCCGGTCCGCACGGTCGTCTGCAACGGCGCCGCCTGGCGCGCCGAAGTCAGCCCGCGTCAGGTCGGGCCGGTCGGGACCCGCTACACCCTCTGTCTCTTTCCCTATCGCGACGGCGCGCGCCAGGGACTTCAGCTCGACATCTACGCCGCCGCCGTCCTGCACGGCGATCCAGAGACGCCGATCGCGCCGCAGTCCGAAGCCGTCTCGCCAGAAGCCTTCATGCGGGGCGCGGTTCAGGCGGTCGAGCAAAGGATCGGTCAGCCCGGCGCCTGGATTGAACATCGCCCGGCCAATCGCGACCGGCCCTTCTTCCTAGACGACGACGCCCTGTCCGCCGGTCCCCACTGAAGCCTTTCGACTGAGACTGAAACGATCGCGCCCCCGACGGAGCCGTCGGGGGCGCGAAAGTCAGCGTTCAGGCGGGAATCAGAACTTGACGCTGAACCGGCCGAAGATGCGGTTGTCGCGGTACTCGTCCTTGTAGAGGCCAGTGTAGCCCATCTCCAGCGCGGTCCGTTCGGTCGCCTGGACGGTGAAGGCCAGGCCGCCGGAGATGACGTCGTCCCCCGGATTGGCGCCGCTGATCACGAAGCCGGGTCCATCGGCGAAGGCGGCGTCGAAGACTGGCCCGTCGCCGTTCAGATCGTGGGTATAGGCCAGGTGGGTCACCGCCGACAGACGCGGACGGCCCTGACCGCCGGCCAGGACGGTGCGGGTGCGGAAGCCGGCCGTGACCAGATCCGCCGTCTGTTCGACTTGGCCCGACAGGGCGGCGTCTCCGCCGACCTCGACCACGTCGGCGTCGTATTGGACATGGCTGAAGGCGCCGTAGGGTTCGAACATCGTCGCCCCGACCGCCCGGCTCCAGGCGAGTTCGCCATAGACCTGCCAGACGTCGCCGTCATAGTCGCCGGCCAAGGCGTTGCTGAACTGGTTCAACTGAGCGGTGCGGTCGGTGCGGACGTCGGCCTTGGCCCAGGATCCGCCGACACGGACCTGGAAGTCGCCCAGGGCGCCGCCGCCGTAGACGCCGATCTGTTCGCTGTTGACACGACCCGTCGAGTTCAGCCGCGCCGACCGCAGTTCCGAACGGCTTTCGCCCAAGGCCAAGCCGATGTGAACATCGTCCGACAGCGCCTTTTCGGCCCCGACCAGATAGCCGGACGATTCGCTGCGGAAGGCCGCCAGGCCGTCATGACGCGAGCCGCGGCCGTCGCCGAAGACGCCGCTGCCCCAGACCGAAACCCCGTTGCCCGCATAGGTCTGACCGCCGGCCTGACCCCGGCCGCGATCCGACATGGCCTCGCGGATCGCGCGCGTGTCGGACACCGCCAGGCCGGCCAGAGAGGCGTGAACCTCGCCGGTCAGGCTGGGCAGGGCGGCCTGAACCGCGGGCACGCTGGCGTCCAGCAGGGCGTTCTCCAGCGACAGGTCGCGGCTTCCGCCGGTCGCCGATCCGTTGATCATCACGTCCAGGGCTGCGCCCGCCGACTTCTGGTTCGAGTTGGCGCCTAGAGACGCCACCGTCACGTCGTTGCGGCGCACCGTCAGCGTGACCCCGTTGGTCGAATAGGTCAGGACCGGCGTCAGGAAGGCCAGATCGCTCTGCGCCCCGGTGAAGGCGCCGGTGACTGCGCCCGTCGATTGAATGATGTTCATCCGCGAGCGCAGGTTCCACTCGCCGCTGTCGGCCTTCAGCACGACCTGACCGCCCTCGAGGCGCGTCGCCCCGCCGACGTTCAGCCGCGAATAGGCGCCGCCGTTGACGCTGGAGCGGATCCACAGGAAGGAGCCCGGCTTGAAGTTGACGTCGCCGGCGACGGTCAGGGTTCCGAACGGATTGGCTCCGTCGCCCGGCGCGACCACGCCGCCGCTTTCCGCCGTCAGGTTCAGCAGACGACCGACGCCGCCGATCATGCCCACGCCGCCGACGGTGGCGTTCGAGCGCAGCAGGCTGCCGTTGACGGTCAGAAGACCGCCCTCGACGCGGGTCGGGCCGCTGTAGTCATTGGCGCCGGTCAGGATCAGCTGCCCCCCGCCCTTCTTGACCAGACCGCCGATGTCATTGCCGAAGTTGGCCCGCACCTCGGCCGAATAGCGGTCGCGCGCGTCGCCGATGTTGTTGCTCCAGACATCGACGGTGCCGACCGCCACGGTGACGTCGCGGGTCGCCCGCAAAGCGGTCGGGCCGCCCAAGGCGACGTTCATCTGGGGCGCGCCCCAGCCGGACTTCAGATCGACGCCCGGCGTGTCCAGATCCCGAGAGCTGGACACCAGAATGTCCGAAATCAGGGCCGTGGAATATTCGGGGAAGTTCTCCATCAGGAGGGCGGCGAAGCCCGACACGTTCGGCGCCGCCATCGACGTGCCGGTATAGGCCGCATAGCCGGCGCCGGTGTAGCGGATGTACTGGTTCAGCACCCGCTGCAGTTCGGCGTTGGCGTATTCGAGCACGGCGCCGGAGAAGGCCGGGGTCAGGATCGCCATGTTGTTGGTCGAGACCAGCAAGCCCGCCAGGGTGGAGGTGAAGCTGTCGGGATCGCCCAGGCGGGCTCCCGCAACCAGGGTGATGGCCGCCGCTTGCCGAGCCACTTCGCGCCGTTGCGCGTCCTCGTCATAACCGGGTCCGCCGGCTTCTCGCGCGTCGAGATAGTTGTTCAGCACGACCAGAAACTGGTTCACGGCCGCAGATTGCAGGGCCGAGACGGTGGTCGCAGCATAGAGTCCCGTATAGTTCGCCCGGGGATATAGGGCCAGGATGCCGGCCCGGTCCATCGTATAGGCGGGCACGGACGAGACGACGGCCGAACCCGGTCCGGCGACGCACCAGGTCGCCGTCTGACCGCAGAAGCTGGTCGACGGGTCGGCGGCGGTGAAGCTGGAATAGTTGGCGACCGACAGCCAGTTGGAGCGCAGGCGCGGATCCGACAGGGGCGCCACGGCGTCGATGCTGGCGTGGACGCCATAGCCGTTGCCGGCCGAGAAGACCACCAGCACGTCCTTGTCCAGCACGGGCTTGTAGTAGTCGCCGTAGTTCCGGTTCATCGACGCCAGAACGGTCGACAGCGACGCATTGTACGGCAGGGACGTGCCGCTGCCCCAGCTGTTGTTGATGATGCGCACCTGCCCCGTATTGGCCAGATCGACGATGTTCTGGTTCGAGGTCGCGACGATGTCGCCGTCGATATAGACGTCCTTGAACCACAGGAAGTCGCCGGCCGCGAAGTTGGTGGTGGCGGCGTAGAGCTTGGCGCCGTAGGCGTTGCCGAACATGGGCTGACCCGCGACCCGGTCGCCGGCGATGGTGCCCGCCACATGGGTGCCGTGGCCCTCCCATCGACGACGCGGATTGATCCGCCCGTCATTGCCGTAGCCCTCGACGACCTGGGTTCGCAGCCCCGTCACCTTGCCCGCCGATCCGAACAGGGGGTGGTCCATATAGACGCCGGCGTCATTGACCCCGATCGTCTGACCCCGCCCGGTCAAACCCATGGCGTAGGCATGTTCCAGCCCCAGGAAACGCTTGGAATAGTCGACCGAAAACTGGGCGTCCGACCGCCACGAGGCCAGGGCCGTCTGATAGTTGGTCGTGCGCGTCCCATTGGCCATATAGAAGCCGCCGGCCGGCGGGGTCGGCGCCGTCTGCGCCGCCGCCGCGCCCGCCAGGACCGACACGCCCGCCGTCGCAGCCATCAGGCCGATTTTGAAACTGAAAGCCACTCTTTCCCCCTCTTCGGCCGACGGCCGAACGCTTAAGCTTGCAACTCCACGGCGCAATTCAAACACTCAATCGACCGGCGCGAGCACCGTCGTCAACACATTTCGGACAAAAGACGGGCGCGGCGTTTCGTCTTTTAGGGGATAAAATTCCGACGCGTTCTGCGCGGCCAGCCGTAGCCTTCTCCGCATTGTCATGCGCTATTCGGTTCAGCGGCGCAGGTCCAGACCATCGCCGGGCCGAAGCAACTCGCTCGCAGGGGGGGGTACGGAGGGAAAGCCGTGGCGGACAGAGAGGGATTCGAACCCTCGGTAGGCTTTCACCTACACACGCTTTCCAAGCGTGCGCGATCGACCACTCCGCCACCTGTCCGTTTCACGCCAGCTCGTGCGCGCCGCCGGAGGTCGATCCGGCGGGAGGCGGGCCTGATAGAACACCATGGCCCCCTCGGCAAGCGCCTGTGACGTCCCCATATGGGGGCGGACGACATTTTCCTTATTGGGGAACCCCATGCTGCTGACCAAGACCGCCGAACTGCCCACCGCCGAGACCGCCCTGCCCGGACGCGCCGAGCCCCTGGCGACGGACGAAACCCATTTCGTCAGCGGCCATCCGCTGAAGGGGCCCTATCCCGAGGGTTTTGAAACGGCGATCTTCGGCATGGGCTGTTTCTGGGGCGTGGAGCGGGTCTTCTGGTCCCTGCCGGGCGTCTGGGTGACGTCGGCCGGCTATTCGGGCGGAATCACGCCCAATCCGACCTATGAGGAGACCTGCACCGGCCGGACCGGGCATGCCGAGGTGGTCAAGGTGGTGTTTGACCCGTCGGTCATAACCTACGGCGACCTGCTTAAGGCTTTCTGGGAAAACCACGACCCGACCCAGGGCATGCGCCAGGGGAATGACGTCGGCACCACCTATCGGTCCGCCATCTACACTCTGAACGACGATCAGCAGCGCGAGGCCGAGGCGTCGCGTGACGCCTATCAGGCGGCCCTGACCGCGGCCGGGCGCGGCGCCATCACCACCGAGATTCAGCCTGCCGGCGAATACTATTACGCCGAGGGTTATCACCAGGGCTATCTGGCCAAGAATCCGGCCGGCTATTGCGGCATCGGCGGCACCGGCGTGGTCTGTCCGATCGGGATCGGCGTGAGGGCCTGACCGACGTCCTTGGATGACGGTCGGGCGAAATGTCCTGTCCGCCTCCGGCTAGGCGTCGGCGGCGGACAGGCGTAGGGAAGCCGAAAACGCCCAAGGGAGAGCCGCCATGTCCGCCTTCGTCCATCCCGATGAGATCCGCAGCCGTTTCTCGGCCGCCTTGTCGGCCATGTACCGAGCGGAGGTGCCTCAGTACGGGGAGCTGCTGACCCTGGTGGCCGAGGTCAACGCCGAGGCCTTGAAGGCCGATCCGGCGGGGGCGGACCGGCTGGCCGCAGCCGGCGAACTGGCGCGGCTGTCTGAGGAACGGCACGGCGCCATCCGCGTCGGCACGGCGGACGAACTGGCCACCATCGCCCGCGCCTTCGCCGTCATGGGCATGGCGCCGGTCAGCTATTACAATCTGGCCCCCGCGGGGGTGCCGGTCCATTCGACCGCCTTCCGCCCGGTCGATCCGGCGGCCCTGGCGCGCAATCCCTTCCGGGTCTTCTGCTCCCTGCTGCGGCTGGAGCTGATCGCGGATCAGGACCTGCGTCAGGAGGCGGCCGCCGCCCTGGCCCGGCGCGACATCTTCACCCCGGGCGCGCGGGCGCTGATCGAGACGGCCGAGACCGCGGGCGGCCTGGACGAGGATCAGGCCGACCGCTTCGTCTCCGAACTGCTGGAGACCTTCCGCTGGCACGCCGAGGCGACGGTCAGCGCCGCAACCTATGAACGCCTGGTCGCCGCCCACCGGCTGATCGCCGACGTGGTCAGCTTCAAGGGGCCGCACATCAACCATCTGACGCCGCGCACCCTGGACATAGACGCGGCCCAGGCCGCCATGCCCGAACGGGGCATCACGCCCAAGGAGACGATCGAGGGGCCGCCCGCCCGCGCCTGCCCGATCCTTCTGCGCCAGACCAGTTTCAAGGCCCTGCAGGAGGCCATCGCCTTCCCCGGCGCGGACGGGGCCGTCCAGGGGGTGCACACCGCCCGCTTCGGCGAGATCGAGCAGCGCGGCTGCGCCCTGACCCCCACGGGCCGCGCCCTGTACGACGCGGCCCTGGCCGGCAAGGACTTCTCGGACCTGCCCGACGACTGGACGGCCCTGCGCCGAAACGGCCTGGCCTGGTTCCGCTATCGCGCAACGCCGCAAGGTCTGGCCGGCCGCGCCGAGACGGCCGATCTGGAGGCCCTGATCGCCCTGGGTCACGTCGTCGCGGAGCCGATCACCTATGAGGACTTCCTGCCCGTCAGCGCCGCCGGAATCTTCCAGTCCAACCTGGGCGCCGAGGTGCGCGAAGCCTATGCCGTCGACCCGGCCAAGGCCGATTTCGAACAGGCCCTGGGCCGGGCCGTGCTGGATGAGATGGCCCTGTATCAGGCGGAGCAGGAAGCCTCGATCAGCGAGACGTTGAAGGCCTTGGGTCTGACCGAGGCCGTGGTCTGAGGAAATCCGAGACCATCCGCCGTATTGCCTGACGCCCCGCGCCGGATCATAGACGCGGCCGTGCCCCCCTCCGCCCCCTCGTCTGCGCGTCGTTATGATCTGGACTGGATCCGGGTGGGGGCGTTCGGCCTGCTGATCCTCTATCACGTCGGCCTGGTCTACGGGGTCTACGGCTGGCACGTGCACAGCGTTCACACCTTCGAGTGGATGCGCGAGGCCATACTGATCACCAATCCGTGGCGGCTGACCCTGCTGTTTCTGGTGTCGGGCGCGGCCCTGCGGTTCATGACCTTCCGCCGCACGCCGCGCCAGGTGGCCCGGGCGCGGTTCGAGCGGCTGGTGCCGCCGCTTCTGTTCGGGGCCGTGGTCCTGGTGCCCATCCAGTCCTGGATCGAGGCGATGGACAAGGCCGGCTGGCCCGGCGGCCTGGCCGGCTACGCCGCCTGGATGGTGCACGAGTTCAGCTTCAGCGGCCTGGCCGACGGCGTGCCGGTCAACCATCTGTGGTTCATCGTCTATATCGCCGCCTACAGTATCGTCGCCATCCTGCTGTGGCGGCGGCCCGGCCTGATCGACCGGATCGGCGGATGGCTGGAGACGGCCCTGGCGGGGCCGCGCCTTCTGATCCTGCCGATCCTCTATCTGATCGCCATCCGCATCCTGCTGTTTCCCTGGTTCGGGGTGACCAATGTCCTGCACTGGGACTGGTACAATCACGCCCTGTCGCTGGGCGCCTTCGTCTTCGGCTTCAGCATCGTGGGCCGCGAGACCCTCTGGCGCGACATGGAGCGGTATCGCTGGGTCGCCCTGGGGCTGGCGGCGGTCGCCCTGCCGATCATGATGGCCCAGGTCTGGCATCCGGGCGGCCGGGCCTTCTGGGGCGTGCCCAAGGCCATGGTCTACGGCCTGGACCAGTGGGCGACGATCGTCGCCATCCTGGGCTTCGGCAGCCGGCATCTGCGGTCGTGCGGCGGGCCGGTTCTGACCTATCTGACCGAGGCGACCTTCCCCCTCTATCTGGCGCACCAGACCATCCTGGTGGCGGCGGTCTGGATCATTCGTCCTGCCCATCTGCCGGCGGGGCTGGAGGCCCTGTCCCTGCTCCTGATCACCTTCCTGGGTAGTTTCGCCGTCTATGAGGTCGTAAAGCGCATCCCCGCCATCCGCCCCTTATGGGGTCTGAAGCCCGCCGGCGGACGGCCCTGGCCGCTGGATCTGGAGGCCTTGCGACATCCCGCCGCCCGTTATCACCGCCGTCGTCGCCTGCTGGCCGTCGGGATCGCCGCGCCGCTTCTGGCCCTGACGGTGGTGGCGGCCGCCATCGCCGCCTATCCCGGCTTCGACAACGCCACCCAGTATCTGAGCGAGCTGGGCGGTTCGACGGCCCAGGCCCCGATCATCTTCAACGGCGGCGTCTTCATCGCCGGCATAATGGCGGGCGTGGCGGGGATCGGCTTCGGCCTGGCCGTCTACGCCCTGACGGAGAAGCGGATCGCGGGCGCCGTGATCGCGGCGGTCTTCGTCCTGGCCGGGGCGGGCATGTCGGCCTCGACCCTCTACCCCTGGCCGGACCCGCGCCACATGATCATCAACCTGGCCCTGGGCATTCAGCTGGCGCCGGTGCTGCTGCTCTGGGGTCTTGCGTCGCGCCGGGATCTGCCCCGGCTCAAAATCTTCCTGACCGCCATCTTTGTCATCATGGCGTGTCTGACCGTTGTTACAAAACACATGATCTTTCCCGGCACGGTCAACGACGCCAACGTCGGCTGGTGGGAGCGGGCCTATGCCCTGGTGCTGGTCGGCTGGGTCGGCGTCGCCGCCTGGCTGCTGGATCGCAAGTTGTTGCAGGAAGCGATAAAATCCCCGTCTGGCGGGTCCGTCGCCCAGGTCGCGGCGGCGGGTGAGTAAAAAAACCCCGAATTTTTCGCCCCTATCAACATTGCGTGATTGAAAATCGCGCGAATGTGATCGACTATAGGGATCGTGCTGCGATGCAGCGCGCACCGCCTTCCTGCCTTCGGAAGCGCGGCTGGTCAACACGGGGGCGCTCAGAGCGGCATGAACAAGCTGGCGATCCGGCCTGTCGAACAGGCTGAAATCGAGACCCTGAACCCGGCGCCGCAGGGCCCGGCCTGGTCCTGGCTGCCCGACGAGGCGCCGCTGGCCATGCCGGTCCAGTCCCTGACCGCGCCCGACGCCGTCGCCGAGGCCATCCCCGCCACCTCCCCGCGCGCGGTCGGCCTGCGCCGGCTGATGCTGCTGGCCGGCACCCTGGTCCTGACCGGCCTGTCCGCCATCGCCCCCTTCTACCTCTACGCCCGCAAGGGTTGGGACGGGACCGAGGTTCTGGCCTTCGGCATCTTCATGGTGCTGATCACCGCCATCTCCTGCTGGTTCGTCAGCGGCCTGATGGGCCTGTTCGTCATGCTGCGCGGCAAGGATCAGGCCGACCTGGCCTTCGCCCCCCACCCGGCCCTGCCGCGCACCCGCACGGCCCTGCTGATGCCGCTGTACAATGAGGACGCCCGCGCCTCCTTCGCCCGTCTGGCGATGATCGACGCCTCGCTCACGCGCCTGGGCGCCGCCTCGGCCTTCGACATCTTCGTGCTGAGCGACTCGACCAAGGAAGAGGCCGCCGCCGATGAGCGTTCGGTCTTCCAGGCCTTCCGCCAGACCGCCGGCTGCAAGACCTTCTATCGTCGCCGCACCGAGAACAGCGAGCGCAAGGCCGGCAATCTGGCCGAATGGGTCCGTCGTTTCGGCGGCGCCTATGAGAACATGATCGTCCTGGACGCCGACAGCACCATGGCCGGCGAGACCCTGCTGCGCATGGTCGACGCCATGGAGCGCAATCCCGGCGTCGGCCTGATCCAGACCGCCCCGGTCATCATCAAGGCCCGCACCATCTTCGCCCGCGTGTCGCAGTATTCGGTGCGCCTGTACGGCCGCGTCGCCGCGGCGGGCCTGGCCTACTGGACCGGTTCGGAATCCAGCTACTGGGGCCACAACGCCATCATCCGCACGCGCGCCTTCGCCGCCTGCTGCGGCCTGCCCCATCTGAAGGGCAGGAAGCCCTTCGGCGGCCATATCATGAGCCACGACGTGGTCGAGGCCGCCCTGATGCGCCGCGCCGGCTGGGCCGTCCACGTCAGCGCCGCCCTGGAAGGGTCGTGGGAAGAGACCCCGCCGTCGATCACCGACTTCATCCGCCGCGATCACCGCTGGTTCCAGGGCAATCTGCAGCACCTGGGCCTGATCGGCGCCAAGGGCCTGTCGCCGATGAGCCGCCTGCAGCTGGCCATGGGCTGCATGGCCTATCTGTCCTCGCCCCTCTGGATGGCGTCCCTGATGGTCGGCCTGTTCATCCAGATGTTCTATCCGGTCGACTGGACCAGCTTCTTCTACATCCTGAACCCGCAGTTCACCCCCTTCATGCTGGCCTCCTTCCTGTCCGGCGTCCTGCTGATCGGGCCCAAGTTCATGGGCGCCGCCCTGGTGCTCAGCCGCCCGGCCGAGCGGCGCGCCTTCGGCGGACGCCGCGCCATCGCCAAGGGCATGGCGGCCGAGATCGCCCTGTCGGCCATCCTGGCCCCCATTCTGATGGTCGCCAACACCAAGGCCTTCATTCAGATCCTGTCCGGCCACGACACCGGATGGACCACCCAGCAGCGCGAGGCCGACGGCCTGGCCTGGTCCGACGCCTTCCGCGCCATGCGCTGGCAGATGATCGCCGGCGTCGGCTTCATCGCGCCCCTGTGCGTCCGCCCCGACTTGGCCACCTGGTTCGCCCCGATCGTCCTGCCCCTGCTGCTGGCTGCACCGATCGCGGTCTGGACCTCGCGCGTCCGCTCGGGCGACGCCCTGGCGAAGAAGGGCTTCCTGGTCACCCCGGCCCAGGACGGCGTCAGCGTCAATCCGTCGGTCCTGCACACGCCGCGTTCGCCCCTGCGCGCGGTGGCCGGCGGCGTCCTGGCCCCGGTCGCAGCCCCCGCCATGGTCCCGGCCCGCGCCCCGGAGCTGTAAGCCCCGCTCTATCCGCCCGACCGATGCAGGACGGCCACAGAACCGTCACAACCGCTACAGCCCCGCTCGACGCAGGGCTCGGTCTTGATCATCTTCAGTCATCAGCTCTGCTGAGGACCGATTCCATGACCAAGAAGACCAGCGCCGATTCCAAGCCCGAACTCCGCATCGTGGGGACCGAGGCGGCCGTCTATGACCTGATGCGCGCGCCCGAGACGACGGCTGAGCGGGTCAAACGCCTTCAGATGGAGGCGCACGCCCTGGCCCTGGAAGAGATCGACCAGTTCGAGAAACTGCTCAGCCAGGCCGCGCAAAAGGCCAAGGACATCGCCTCGGGCGGCGACGCCTATCCGGTCGGCGTTCGCGAGATCGCCACGCGCCTGGCCGCCGACCTGCCGACTCGGGCCGAGACCATACGCACGATCGTGGGCCGCCTGGGCTGACCCCAGGGGGTCCGGCCCTCAGGCAAGGACGTCGTCATAGTCCGGGTGTCGCTTGTGCCAAGCCACGGCGTAGCTGCATTGCGGGAACAGTTTCAGCCCGTGTTCGCGTGCATGTTCGGCCATCGCCTGCATGAAGCGCCCGGCGGCGCCCGAGCCGCGCAGGCTCTGGTCCGCCTCGACGTGCAGGATCATCCGCGCCCCGCCGCGCACGGCGTAGTCGGCCCAGACCCGTCCCTCGCCGCCCTCGCCGTCGAACATCTGTTCAAAGCGGTTGTCGTCCCTGGCGTCGGTGAACGGTCCCATGCTCAACTCCCTTTACGCTTCAACAGCCTGGGAGAAGGGACGTTCCATCGGCGCCGACGCCTCAGATCGGCTTGTCCTGCAACAGATTGATCAGGCCCAGCACGCTCTTCACCGTGAACCAGACACTGAGCAGGAACCAGATCAGCAGGAACAGCAGCAGGAAGGGAATGCCGATCAGCACCACCGAGGCCAGGGCGCTGACGAAGATGCCGACCCAGGCGGCGATGGTCCACCAGAAGACCGACCAGAAGAGGCGGATCTGGGCGTCGATATGTTGCCGGGCCACGCCCGCGGCCGTGCTGCGCGTCACATAGGCCACCACCAGCCCGACCAGGACCAGCACATTGGCGCTGGGGATGGACAGGATGAACAGGGCCCAGGCGATCAGGGCGCCGACCTTGCCTTCCGGCTCCTGGCCGGGGGTGAAGTTGGGTTCGGTCGTCATGGTCGTCCTTTCAGAACAGCCAGCTGCGCGGATTGTCGATCGGCCGCCCGGCCTTCAGACGCATCACGCCGAAGACGCCGCGCGCCAAGATCCACAGGGCCGACAGGAACAGGACGAAGACCCCGATATTGACGATCACCAGCAGGCCGCCCAGCACCACCGCGACGGCGGCGATCCACAGGGTGCGCCTCTGATACAGGAAGTGGCTGGCGGCCAGACGCTCCTGCGGGCCTTCGCGCCCGGTCACGGCCACCAGGGCCAGAAGCGCCGAAACCCCCAGGGTCGGCACGGCCAACAGGATCAGCACATAGACGGCGTAAAGGCTCATCGGCGCGGGCGGCTGTTCCTTTCGGCGCCCCAGGCTGTCGCGCAGGGCGTCCACCGGGCCGGGCCGCACGGACCGGTCAAACGGTCCCGGCTGGGCGGGGGCGAGCGCCGCAACGGGGTGGGGCTCGGGCGGATCGAACAGATCGGCTTCGCGCTCAGGGGCCGGCGTCACGGGCTCGGCCCTGGTCGGCGCGGCGACCGGCGCAGCGGGCGTCGCCTCCGGCTCTCGGCGCCGCCCCGCCAGCGAAGCCGCCGAGACGAAGCCGACCAGGGCGTCGTGATCCTGATCATCGGACGCGGCCTGGGGCTGTGCGGACTCTGAGCCTTGCGGATCGCCGGGTGCGGCCATGGACAGGATACGCTTCTCTCGCGCCGCCGAGACGGCTGGACTGTTAAGGACAATGGCCGCCCGCGCGGGCGGACGCAACCTATCGCGCCAGCACGATCTCGCATCCGGGCGCGATCACGGCCGACAGGGCGCCGGGCTTTTCGATCCGCACCCTGGCCCGCATCACCCGCCGATCCTCCAGACAGGCCCGCGCCAGCCGATCGGCGAAGGTCTCCACCAGGCCCACATGGCCCTCGGCGGCGATAGCGCGAGCGGCCTCGGCGACGGTCTCATAGTTGATAGTGTCGGCCAGCCGCTCGATCGGCCGGGGCTCCAGCTCCAGGGTCACGTCGATGACCAGGGTCTGCAGCCGCCCCTGTTCGTGGTCATAGACCCCGATCCCCGCCTGAACCTCCAGCCCGCGCACGAAGACGCTCAGCCCCTCGCAGCGCAGCGGCTCGTCCGCCGGAAACGGCGACACCGAAGACGACTGGACCACGCGGCTACTCCTGGATGTCCGGGGTGCGCCAGGCCAGATGCTGGCCCCCGTCGACGGCGATCATCTGGCCCGTCACCATCCGCGCGTCAATGAGCCACAGCACGGCCTCGGCCACCGCCTCCGGACTGCCGGGCCGCTGCAACAGGGTGGCGCGCGCCTCGGCGGCGAATTCCTCGGGGGTCTGGTGGATCGACGGCAGGGTCGGCCCCGGCCCCACGCCGTTGACCCGAATGCCCGGCGCCAGGGCCTGGGCCAGGGTCTGGGTCGCCCACCACAGCCCATTTCGCGACAGACTGTAGGAGAAGAAGCGCGGATCGGGCTTCAGCACCTTCTGGTCCAGCAGATTGACGATCGCCCCTTCCACCGTCTGGGCGGCGAAGGTCTCGGCCAGCACGATCGGCGCCCGCAGATTGGTCTCCAGATGCTTGTCCCAGCTGTCGCGCGTCAGGCCCCCGATCCGGTCGTCCTCGAACACCGAGGCGTTGTTGACCAGCACCGTGACCGGCCCCAGGGCCTCGGCCGCCGCCGGCACCAGGGCCCGCACCCGCGCCTCGTCCGTCAGATCGGCCTGCAACAGACAGGCGCGCCGCCCCAGGCCGGCGATCGCCTCGGCCAAGTCCCGCGCCGCCTCGCCCGAGGCGTGATGATGGATCGCCACATCGAACCCGGCCTCGGCCAGGGTCAGACAGATGGCCCGCCCGATCCGCCGCGCCCCGCCCGTAACCAGGGCGACGCCCCGGCCCGAGGTCGCAGAGTCAGTCAACCCGACCGAACTCGACAAAGTTCATCAGGGCCATGACGGCGATGAAGCCGAAGATGATGCCGAGCGCCAGCATGGTGATCCTCCTGTTTCCCCAAGGCTTAGAGGCAGGCGGGGCGCGGTTCAAGCGGGGGATGGGGGAACGTCCGCTGGTGACTGTTTGCCATGTCGTGCGTCCTCAGATTGAGTCAACGCGATCGTTGAGACCTAGTCAGCTCACCATTTTGGCGCGACCATCGGTCAATGAGCTGATTCCCTTTCAGCGGGCTTGGTATGGTGTCGCCGTTTGGAACTGGGTTTTGCAACCAAGAGATTGCGTCAGATCTGCCAACAGGAAGCATCTGCCCGGAAAATGTTGGGCGAGGAGGCCGCTGCGGGCTTGCGCCGCCGACTTGCCGATCTGGAAGCGGTGGATGCCATCACAGAGTTGCCCTGGTTGCCGATCACTTATGGGCACGACGGGGAAGCGTCGATTGAATTTCATTCTGGCTATTCGCTGAACGTCGTGGCTATTCGCGGAGCCTCTCGCATGGTCGAGAATCAAATGACTGACTGGACAACCGTGGATCGCATTAAACTCGTGGGTATCATCAAGCCATGAGCGTCGCCGAAACCTTCCACCCTGACTGGGTCTCGCCTCCTGGTGAAACGATTAAGGATGCGTTGGCCTACAAGAACCTGTCGTTAGAGGCGTTTTGCGTAGAGATCGGAATGGCCTTGCCGTCAGTCGAGGGCCTAATCAACGGCGACCTCAAGATTGACGTATCGATCGCCGATCGCTTGGCAGACACGCTCGGCTCCAGTCGCCAGTTCTGGATATCGAGGGAAACCCTTTATCGGACGAGAGTTGAACTCCGCCCGGTATCTGCTTCGATCACCTTCGACACATTTGCCAAGCAATTGCCACTCAAAGACATGAGAAGCTTTGGCTGGTTTGAGAGCTATTCGGGACTTTCGGACAGAGACGCCGCGCTGGCCTTCTTCGAGGATGCACCTGGAGATTGGCAGTCTTCGGGAAGCAGGATTATGGACGCGGTCCGGTTTCGAACCTCGTTCGCCCATGAAAGCAATCCTGCCGCCGTGGCGGCTTGGCTGAGACAAGGTGTTCTACGGGCGCGTGAAATCGACTGCGCAACTTGGGACGCAAAAGCGTTAGAATCGGCAATTCCCAGCATACGGGCTCTGGTGCGCCAGAAAGATCCGATGCTGTTCTTCCCAAAGCTGGTCGATATCTGCCGGGAGTGTGGTGTGGCCGTCGTCTTCGTGAGGACACCGAAGGGATGCCACGCCAGCGGGGCAACTCATTTTGCAGAAGAGAACAAAGCTGTCGTCCAGCTCAGCTTCCGGTATCGCTCGGATGACCATTTCTGGTTCACAGTGTTTCACGAGCTGGGGCATCTTATCCTTCACCCGGCGAACAGGCTCTTTGTCGAAGGCAAGGAATACGAGGCGACCGAGGAAGAAGACGAGGCGAACAGCTATGCGGCACAAATCTTAATTCCCAATACATTTGATGCAGAGCTTCAGGCGGTAGGGAAAGATTTCAAGGCCGTAATGCGGCTAGCTCGGCGGATCGGCATTTCACCAGGCATTCTTGTCGGTCAAATGCAGAATCGCGGCATTCTTCGCCATGAACAGCTAAACTTCCTGAAAGAGCGTTACGACTGGGCAGCACTACAAGCGATCACCCCCTGAAGGGGACATACGCATATTGCGACTTTTGCCAATTGCACAGGGCGTCTTCCATAACCTGCATACCGACCCCCAATGCTTGGCCTACCTTGACGACAGCATCGGTTAGATCTCGGTTTGAGATATTAGCTTTCGGGTCATTCGTCAGCAGAAGCTTGGCCCCAAAAACCGGGCCGCTGGCCCCGACAAGGTAGGGGTATGGAGGCTCGACATCAGCAATTCCAAGCTTCCCTATCATTGTAAGGAAGTCGAACTTTGCGGTTCGGCCGAATTGAACGACCGGGCATGTCATGTAGAGGCGATGGAACGCTGCCTTGGAGTCATTGTTGGATTTGGCTGCTGCTTCTGCCACGAGCAGACGAAAGCCTCGATTTACACCAACCCATGTCACGTAGCTCGAGATTGTATCAGCGAGGTTGTTTTCCGCGTCTGGCCTGATGCTCTCGTACTTCCTGTGATTGCCGAACGGCACGCCAGCTAGGCTTGCGGCATTATCGATATACCACTTGCGGAACTCCGGAAGGTTATTACTGGTGCGGGTCCAGGTCCAAACGGGGCCGCTACCGAGCGCTCCGTACACGCGCCGGGTCAGTTCCCAGCCGACACGCTTATGAAAGCCAAAGTGGGTCGATAGGAAAGTCAGCCAAGCCGCTTCATCACTGTCGCCCTCATTGTGATATAGCCACGCCGCGCGGACAGGATCGAAAAGCGCATTGCATGGATCCTTACGGCGAGTGTCGAGCGGTCGCTCCCCCAGCCGCCGCACGAATTCGACCCGATGCAAACTATCTATCATTTGCCGAACGAGGCTGTCGAGTGCATCTGCTCTAGCTATACCTAGCAACGGCGTCACATGCTGAGAGAACGTCTGCAACCGCTCCTTGAGTTCTTCAGAACGGATTTTATCGATGTGTCTCATGCGATCGTAACCTTCGCAGCGATTTCGGAGCCCTCCAAATCGAGCTGAGTGACCGCACGGCTCAATCTTCGGGTGTTTTTGCGGATATAGGCGGCATAATACTGTGTCGACATCGACCGCCGAATCTCAACAATTTGTCTTAGCTTTTCACGGGCCCCATCAAATTTTCTTGTCAGCGCAAATATCGCGAGCAATCTAGCGATATCGGCCCAGTACGGGCTGAGCTGCCTAGCCTTTTCCAATGCGTTGGGTATTACCGCGACGCCGCCCTTACGGATGGCGGCCTCGATTACAAAGAGGGTTTTTATATCGGTCCATTGAGAACCCGCCGGCATGTCGGGCATCTCGCGCGTGGATTGAAAGCCTTCATGAATGTAAGCGTCAATCTTCGCCCGATCCTCTTCATAGAGATGGAGGCTGCCGACCATGTGTTTATAGGTGCCAAGGGCGACGCCGAGATCTCTGGCTAGTATTTCCTGAAACATAGTAAAAGCGAATACGTCGTGAGGGAGACCTTTATAAACGTCGTTTGATCTCATATGCACTACTAGATTAAGCAGTCCATCTCGAATTAGGAACTGCAGGCTACACGTGCAAGGTGTGTCTTTTCGTCTCTCCGTAATGTCTTCGCGATCAAAAATTTGAATGACGGCTTGGCGCGACGTCGCGCGTTCTGACAATATCGCCTTTACGACTTCATATTGGGATCGATCTCCGCCAAAAATTCTCGGCCCGTAAGCCCCCCAGATCGTGCCGTCGTCTTCGGCGTACTCGTTGTATCGCTTAATGTAATACCGGATCGGATCTAGCTCATTATTACATGAGATATACCAAATAAATTCACCTATTCCGCTGAAAATCGTACCTTTGGTATCTGTACGACTTAATCGAGCTCTTGGTCTTGTTAGCTCAAGTACAACCCCTTGAACTTCCACGGTGGATCCCTTAGTCGCCACGACGCCCATTTTGCTTTTTTGCAGAAGCCGAAAAGCTTCGTCCAGAAGATCGTCGAGCGTTGATGCTTTGAGGTACATGTTGTGCGCCGCCTCCCAAACGCAAGCCTTAGTCTGGTCCGGGCGTGGCGCAACTTCAAGGTGGTCTGCCCGCCGACGTCAATCGGGGCTGTCGCGCGCGGCTGGCCGAAATCTTCGACGGCGCCCCGGTTTCCGACCTCTGGTGAGACGGAAATGATCCGCTGATCCGTTTCAGAACGGCCAAGCCTGTTCGGAAAGGATCCTTCTATGCCCGTCTCCCGTCGCCTGGCCCTGATGGGGCTGGCCCTCGGCGCCGTCTTGCCCAATGCTGCTCTGGCCCAAACGCGCGGAGATCGGCGGCGCCGTCGAACGGGGCCGTCCACGGCGACCCCGGCGCCGTCCCAGACCGTCGCCTTCGGCCCCGATCCGCTTCAGGCCTATGACCTCTACGCCGACCGGGGCGCAGGACCGGTCCTGATGTTCGTCCACGGCGGCGGTTGGTCGCGGGGCGAGCGGACGCGGGTCAATGAGCTGCCGGCCTATGCCCGCCGCCACGGCCTGACCCTGGCCTCGACCGGCTATCGACTGGCGCCCGCCGTCAGCGCCCGCGAGTCGGCCATGGACGTCGCCGCCGCCGTGGCAGACCTGAAACGCCGCCTGCCCGGCCGGCCGCTCTATCTGATGGGCCATTCGGCCGGGGCGCATCTGGCCGCCCTGGTCGGGATCGACCCCGACTATCTGGGCGCCGTCGGGCTGAGGCCGTCGGATCTGGCGGGGGTGATCCTGCTGGACGGCGCCGGCTATGACGCCACGGCGCCGCGCGGGGACGGCCGCATCGACCAGTGGCTGGGCCAGACCTATGACCAGGCTTTCGGCGATCAAGCCGCCGCCCTGTCGCCCACCCTGCGTGTCCGCCCCGGCGTCGCCTATCCGCCCTTTCTGATCTTCCACGTCGCCCGGCGTCAGGATTCGGCCGTCCAGAGCCGGGGCCTGGCCGAGGCCCTGACCCGCGCCGGCGGCCGCGCCGAGGTCGTTCCCGCCCCCGACGACAGCCATATGACCATCAATCGCGGCTTCGGCGCCGCCGGCGATCCGGAGGGCGAACGCGCCGCCCGCTTCATCTCGGGCTAACAAAAGGCCGGCGACGTGCTAGCCAAGACCCATGAACCCGTCTCTGTTCGCCATCCTCGTCGTCGTTCTGGCCGGGGGCGCCACCGCCCTTCAGGCGCCGACCAACGCCAAGCTGGCGACCGCCGTGGCCTCGCCGGTCAATGCGGCCTTCATCTCCTTCGCCGTGGGCACGACGGTGCTGGGCATCCTCGCCGCCCTGATGCAGACCCGGCCGGACATGGCCGCCGCCCGCGCCCTGCCCTGGTACGCCTGGCTGGGCGGGGTCTACGGCGCCTGTTTCGTGGTGGCCGCCGCCTGGGGCGTGCCGCGCCTGGGGGTGGCCATGACCATCACCTTGATGGTCGGTGGCCAACTGCTGCTCAGCCTGATCCTGGATCATTTCGGCGCCCTGGGCGTGCCGCGCCAGCCGCTGAACCTGGGCCGGATCGCCGGGGTGGGCCTGGTTCTGGCGGGCGTCCTTCTGGTTCGCCGCTCGTAAACCCAGACCCTCTCCCGCTTGCGGGAGAGGCAGCGCGTCGATCGCGCAGCGATCCAGCGACTGAGAGGGAAGTCTTCTTCCCTGAAGTGAAACTCCCCCATCGTCAGCCGTCTCGCTACACTCGACGAGCTGACACTTCCCCCGCAAGCGGGGGAAGGACATGCGCCGCCTCGCGCGAAGCCCTATATCCATCCCGATGACCGAGGAGACGCTCGATTCGACATTGAAGGCCGCCGCCCTGATCGCCGACGAGGCCCGGCGCGCGCCCGACAAGCCGGGCGTTTATCGCATGTATGGCGAGGACGGCTCTTGCCTGTACGTCGGCAAGGCCAAGTCGCTGAAGAAGCGCATCGTCCAGTACGCCCAGGGAAGGTTCCACACCCAGCGGATCGGCCTGATGGTCTCGCTCACCCGGTCGATGGAGCTGGTGGTCACCGCCACCGAGACCGAAGCCCTGCTGCTGGAATCCAACTTCATCAAGAAGCTGAAGCCGCGCTTCAACGTCGTGCTGCGCGACGACAAGTCCTTCGCCGAACTGATGATCCGCAGCGACCACCGCGCCCCCCAGATCCGCAAGCATCGCGGCGCCCACACCACGCCGGGCCAGTATTTCGGCCCCTTCGCCTCGACCTGGGCGGTGAACCGGACCCTGAACACCCTGCAGAAGGCCTTCCTGCTGCGCTCCTGTTCGGACAGCGTCTATGAGACCCGCACCCGGCCCTGCATGCTGCACCAGATCAAGCGCTGTTCGGCGCCCTGCACCGGTCTGATTTCGCTGGAGGACTACGGCGAGCTGGTCGACGAGGCCGAGGCCTTCCTGCGCGGCAAGTCGCGGGCCGTCATCAGCCGCCTGTCGCAGGAGATGCAGGCCGCGTCCGACGCCATGGATTTCGAACAGGCCGCCCGGGTCCGCGACCGCATCCGCGCCCTGTCCGCCATCTCGATGGAGAACTCCGTCAGCGCCGACAGCGTGGCCGAGGGCGACGTCTTCGCCCTGCACACCGACGGCGGCCAGGCCTGCGTCCAGGTCTTCTTCTATCGCGCCGGCCAGAACTGGGGCGGGCGCGCCTATTTCCCGCGCGTGGACAAGACCGACACCGATCCCGAAATCCTGGCCGCCTTCCTGGGCCAGTTCTACGAGGACAAGCCGATCCCGCGCCTGATCCTGTCCAACGTCCGGCCGCACGAGCTGGAGCTGCTGGAAGAAGCCTTTTCGATGAAGGCGGACCGCAAGGTCGAGATCGTCCGTCCGATGCGCGGCGAGAAGCTGGCCCTGGTCGACCACGCCCTGACCAATGCGAAAGAGGCCCTGGGCCGTCGCCTCGCCGAAAGCTCCGCCCAGGGCAAGATCCTCGACGAGGTGTGCGAGGCCTTCGGCCTGGAGGCCCGGCCCGAGCGGATCGAAGTCTACGACAACGCCCACATCCAGGGGACCAATGCGGTGGGCGGCATGATAGTGGCCGGCCCGGAAGGCTTCCAGAAGTCCCAGTACCGCAAGTTCAACATCCGGGGCGAGGACCTGACGCCCGGCGACGACTACGGCATGATGCGCGAGGTCATGCGCCGCCGCTTCGCCCGTCTGATCAAGGACGAAGAGGAGGGCGAGGAAGTGGTGCGCCCGGACCTGCTGCTGATCGACGGCGGCGCGGGCCAGCTGGCCGAGGTTCTGGCCGTCCTGGCCGACCTGGGCCTGGACGACATCACCGTGGTGGGGGTCGCCAAGGGACCGGATCGCGACGCGGGGATGGAGAAGTTTTTCATGCCCGGCAAGCCGCCCTTCATGCTGCCGCTGAAGTCCCCGGCCCTCTACTATCTCCAACGGCTGCGCGACGAGGCCCACCGTTTCGCCAACGGCGCCCACGCCAAGCGCCGCTCGATGGACATCCGCAGGAATCCGCTGGACGAGATCGAAGGGGTCGGCCCGGGCCGCAAGAAGGCCCTGCTCCACGCCTTCGGCTCCGCCAAGGGCGTCGGCCGCGCCTCGGTCGCCGACCTGGTCAAAGTGGACGGCGTCAGCCAGGCCCTGGCCGAACGCATCTACGCCTTCTTCCATCCCCAGGCGCGGTGATTCAGGGCTAGGCGCGATCCGGCGCACGCTCCAGGCTTCGAAACACCTCCTGCGCCAGCAGCTTGGCGGGACCGCCCGAGCCGCGCGCCGACACCAGGGCGATCTCGCTGTCGTGCAGGGCGGGCAGGGTCTTCACCATCGCCAGATCGCGCGGCGCCATGGCGGCCGGCAGAACCCCGACGCCCAGCCCCGCCCGCAGCGCCGCCATCTGACCGGCAAGACTGGGCGAGGTGAAGGACGCCCGAAATCCGATTCCCGCCGCCTCCAGCGCCTGTAGCGCGCGCTTGCGATAGATGTCCGGCGCAGGCGCGATGATCAGGGGCAGCGGCGAGGCCTCCGCGACCGAGGCATCCTGGGCCACCCAGACCAGCGGCTCGCTCCACACCTTCAGCCCCAGGTCGGCGCCCCCGGCCTCGCGCTTGACCAGGGCCAGGTCCAGCAGTCCGCGCGACAGCTGATCCAGCAGATTGGCGGTATAGTCGCATGTCACCGACAGCCGGATGCGCGGATGGCTGCGCGCGAAGGCCCCCAGTATGCCCGGCAGATGAACCGTGGCGATGTCTTCCGGCGCCCCGAACCGCACCTCGCCCTCGGGCTCGCCGTCGCTCAGGGTGGCGATGATTTCGTCGTTCAGCTTCAACAGCCGCCGCGCCTGGGGCAGCAGGGCCGCCCCCTCGGTGGTCAACCCCACCGTGGCGCCGCCCCGGTCCAGAAGCGGCGCCCCGAGCTGCTGCTCCAGGCGGCGCATCTGCAAGCTGACGGCCGGCTGGGTCAGGCCGCGTTGCTGGGCCGCCCGGGTGAAGCTGTGGGTTTCGACCACCGTCACGAAGGTCCGCAGCAGATCGATGTCGAGACTGGTCATGCCATAACTGTTCGTTATGCCGCACATCAAGTCAATAACCTGGCGCGTCAGGGGCGGTGCGGGCAAAGGGCCCGCCACTGAGTTTTTGGAGTCCCCATGCCCGATATCACTGCCAGTCTCGGACTGCTGTCCTCGCCCGCCATCCTGTTCTTTTTCGTGGGCGCGGCTGCGGCTTTTGCCCGGTCAGACCTATCCATACCGGAGCAGGTCGCCAAGGCGATCTCCCTTTATCTGATGCTGTGCATCGGCTTTCGGGGAGGCGTGGAAGCGCGGGAGGCCGGGCTTCAGGGCGACTTTCTCACCGCCGGGGCTCTGGGCCTGACGCTCAGCGCCCTCATGCCGCTCCTGGCCTTCATCCTGCTGCGGTGGACGTCGCGACTGGATCGTCCGACCCTGTGCGCCCTCGCGGCGACCTATGGATCGGTGTCGGTTGTGACCTTCGCCGCCGGTCAGCAGCATCTGACCGACCTGGGTCTGGCGCCCGGCGGCTATATGGCGGCGGTGCTAGCCCTGATGGAGACGCCGGCGATCCTGACCGCCCTGGTCCTGATGCACGGCGCCGGCCGCGAGCCGTCGACCGGCCGGGGCGTCGTCCTGCGCGAAGTTCTGGTCGGAGCGGCGACGGTGATGCTGCTCGGCAGCTTCCTGGTCGGCCTCATTTCAGGCGAGGCGGGGCTGAAGAAGCTGGACCTGTTCGTCAATCCGCTGTTCCAGGGCGCCCTGTGCTTCTTCCTGCTGGACCTGGGTCTGACCGCCGCGCGCAGCCTGATGGCGGATCGGCGCAAGCTGACCTGGCCGGTGATCGGTTTCGCCCTCGGCTTCCCCGTCCTGTCGGCAGGCGTCGCCCTGGCCCTGGGACGACTGGCGGGTCTCGGACTCGGCGACGCGGCCATGCTGGCCGTCCTCGCGGGCTCGGCCTCCTACATCGCCGTGCCCGCCGCCATGCGGGTCGCGGCGCCCAAGGCCGATCCCGGCGTCTTCGTCACCACCTCCCTGGCCGTGACCTTTCCCTTCAACCTCGTGATCGGCATCGCCCTCTATACGGCGGCCGCAGTCTGGCTGTGGGCCTAGACGCGAGGCGAGTGGGGCTGGGGAACCGGAGAGGCGACGGCGATTTTCCCGTTTTCACCTCTCCCCCGCCCCGAGATTGGGTCCTATACCCGCCCCATGTCCGATCCGTCCAAAGACCCTCTCCTGTCAGGTTATCGCCGCTTCCGCGCCGAACACTGGCCCGAGGCGCACGCCGAGTACGAAACCCTGGCTGAAAAGGGCCAGAAGCCGCACACCCTGATCGTCGCCTGTTCCGACAGCCGCGCCGATCCGGCCCTGATCTTCGACGCCAAGCCGGGCGAGCTGTTCGTCGTCCGCAACGTCGCCAATCTGGTTCCGCCCTATGAACCGGACGGCAAGCTGCACGGGGTTTCTGCGGCCCTGGAGTTCGGGGTCAAGGTTCTGGGCGTCAAACGCATAGTCGTCATGGGCCACGCCCACTGCGGCGGGGTCAACGCCATGATCAACGGCGCGCCCGACGTCGTCGCCGACTTCGTGGCCCCCTGGATCGCCCAGGGGACGCCGGTGGTTCAGCACGTCGCCGAAACCGTCGCGCCGAACGAACTGGAACGCGCCGCCGAAGAGGCCGTGGTGCGTCTGTCGATCCGAAACCTGCGCACCTTTCCCTGGATCGCCGAGCGTGAAGCCAAGGGCGAACTGGAGCTCAGCGGGCTTCATTTCGGAATCGCCGACGGCGTCCTGACCGCCCTGACTGACAAGGCGAGGTTCGAGCCGTTGGGGTGACGACCGCCTTCCCCGGCTCGCCTATTCTTGTTATGTTCACCCCATGGCCACCAACGTCCACCTGACCCCGGAACTGGAGCAGTTCGCTCGAGATCGTGTGAAGACAGGCCGCTATGCCAATATGAGCGAAGTGGTTCGCGACGGTCTGCGCCTTCTGCAGGATCAGGAAGTGGCGCGTCAAAGCGCGGAAGCTGCTCGACGGGAAGAACTGGCCCGGCAGCAGGAAGAAAGCGCGCGCCGTCAGCTGGCGTTCAAGGCCATGTTGGACCGGTGGAGCGCCATGCCCTCGATCGACATAGGCCCCTGGACCCGCGAAGAGCTGTACGATTGAGGATCGCCCTCGATACGAACGTCATCGTCTACGCTGAAGGGCTCAACGGTCCCGCACGACGCGCTGCGGGCAGACGACTGATCGACCGGCTTCATGCGGATCATGAGCTCATTGTCGCCGCCCAATGCCTGGGAGAGTTGCACCGCGTCCTGACCGGCAAGGCGCGAATGACACCCGCGATGGCGTCGGAGATCGCGGACAGTTGGCGACGCCTCGCAATCGTGCCCGCGACCAGCGAAGCCGTCGTCTTCTCGGCCTTTGAACTAGTCGCCACCCACCCGCACCAGATCTGGGACGCCATCATCCTATGCGCTGCCGCCGAAGCTGGCTGCGGCCTTCTGCTTTCCGAAGACATGCAGGACGGCTTCGTCTATCGAGGCGTCACCGTCGCCAATCCGTTCGCGGAGACGCTCCACCCCCTGCTCGCGTCCCTGCTGGAGACCCCGTCATGACCGCGCCCGCCCACCGCGCCAATCCGATCCCGAACATCCTGACGGGCATCCGCCTGTTCGCCGGGGTGGTGATGTTCGCCATGCTGGCCGGCGCCGCGCCGGGGGCGCTGGACGCCTGGCTGTCGCCCGAGACCCAGCTGAAGTTCGGCCTGTGGGCCTTCTGGATCTTCGTCATCGCCGCCTCGACCGACTGGGTGGACGGCTTTTTGGCGCGGCGCTGGAACGCCACCACCCGCTGGGGCGCCATTCTGGACCCGATCGCGGACAAGGTTCTGATCACCGGGGCCATTCTGGGCGTCTTGGCGTCCGGCTCCCTGCCGGGCATCGCCCTGCCCTGCGGCCTGATCCTGTTCCGTGAGTTCGCGGTCTCGGCCCTGCGCGAGACCATGGCGGGGCGCATCGAACTGCCCGTCACCCTGGCCGCCAAATGGAAGACCACGGTCCAGATGGTGGCGCTGGCGGCCCTGCAACTGACCCTGCTGTGGGACGCCTTCGGCCTTCAGAACGAGGACGGCTCGCCCCTGTCCTGGCAGCCGGCCTTCGAATCCTTCGCCGTCTTCCTGATCTGGTTCGCCGCCGTCATCACCCTGTGGACCGGCTGGCAGTATTTCCGCGAAGCTCGGCGCCAGATGCAGGATCTTTAGGGTCTCAGCGTCAGACCCGCAGGCGTCGCCTCAAAGGCCGACAGCCGCCCCAGATAGCTCATGCCCAACAGGGAATAGGCAAGCCCCTCTTCGACCACCAGGGCCTGGACTCGCTCGACCCGCGCGCCTGCGACCGAGACCGCCGCGAGTTCGACGGGCGCGGCGCGGGCCAGGCCTGAGGCGGTCTGCACCCGCCCCGTAAAGGCGTCCGGCTCCGGATCGACGCCCAGCCGTCGCGCATCGGCCCGCGTCAGGGCCACCACGCTGGCGCCCGTGTCGATCAGAACCCGCACGGCCCGGCCCTCGATCGTCGCCTGGGCCCAGTAGTGACCGTCCGGCCCCTTCACCACCTGGGTCGCGGTCCCAGAAGCCGGCGCGGGCGCGACGACGAGGCGTTCCGGCTGGGCCGCCGCCGCCAGGGCGGGGGCGCCGCCGTCCAGGTGACGGATCGCCAGGGCCGTCGCGAACGAGGCCGCCAGAGAGGCGCCCAGCACGACGACAGACTGAAGATCGATACGGATCATGCCCTTTCAATAACCGTCGCCCGTTGGGATGCGGTGAAGCGACGTGGCTGACGAAGTCTTAAACGCCCATCCCCCCGACCCCGCCCCCTCAGCCCAGTTTGGCGGGGTCGATCCGGTCGCGCCGCGCGGGCAGTTCCGCCATGATCCGCGTCCGCTCATCCTCCCCCAGAGCGCGCCAGCCGGCGATCTCCTTCAGGGTTCGAAAACAGCCCAGACACAGGCCGCTTTCGCCATCGACCGCGCACACCATGACGCACGGCGTGGCGATCGCCTTGGGCGGAAGCCGGGGCGGGCCGGGCGCGCTCAACGCGACATCTTCATAAAAATTGCTCCGGTTACTGACTTAAAAATTTGCATTCTGGACGGAGATGGCTATCTTGGTCATCGACGCGAAACGACTGATGGTGAGATCCCTAGGTACGACGTGTCTCTTTTCATCGTTCTGCGAAAGGAGACGCCAAGATGAACGATAAGGAGCGCAACCTCCAACACGCCATGATGTCCTTCGCCCTGTGGGGCGGGATGCTGGTCAACAGTCGGCACATGCCGTCTAACTCGGGACGGGCGGCCAGCCATCCGTCCAACTTCGTACCCTATACGCCCAAGAAACGCTGACGGCTTCGCGAGCCGGACGTGCAGGAGCCCCGGTCCCGACCGGGGCTTTTGCAATTCCGACCTTGCCTGACGCGACGGCGGCGGACGATGAGAGGGAAAATAAGGGAGACGACCCATGGGGCTGATTGCCGAAACCCGCCAGGGCGCGGTGCTGATCTGGACGCTGGACCGTGAGGCGCGGCTGAACGCCCTGCCCGACCTGGGCGACGGCGATGAATTCGCTGAGGCCTGCGCCCGCGCGAATGCGGACATGACGGTCAAATGCGTCGTCCTGACCGGGGCGGGGCGGGCCTTTTCGGCCGGGGGCGATCTGACCGCCATGCGCGACCGACGCGACCTGTTCGAAGGATCAGGCGCGGAGATTCGCGTCCGCTATCGCCGCGTCGTCCACCGGATCGTCCGCAGCCTCTATGATCTGGAGATTCCGCTGGTCTCGGCGGTCAACGGCCCGGCCATGGGCCTGGGCTGCGGCATCGCCGCCACCGCCGACATCCGCATCGCCTCGGACCGGGCCAGCTTCGGCGTGCCGTTTCTGAAGCTGGGCATCATTCCCGGCGACGGCGGGGCCTGGCGGCTGCCGCGCGACGTCGGCTACGCCCGCGCCGCTGAAATGCTGTTCACCGGGCGCAGCATCGACGCCGAGACGGCCGAGCGCTGGGGTCTGGTCAACCGCGTGGTTCCCCACGACCGGCTGATGGACGAGGCCCTGATCACCGCCGGTGAAATCGCCGCCCAGCCGGCCCAGGCCCTGCGCATGGCCAAGACCCTGATGCGCCAGGGCCGCGACCAGACCTTCGAACAGATCCTGGAGCTGTCGGCCGCCATGCAGGCCCTGGCCCATATGACCGACGACCATCAGGAAGGCGTCGCCGCCGTGCTGGAAAAGCGGCCGGCGGATTTCACCGGCCGCTGATCCGATCCCTTACTTCTGTCCCGCTGCGCGCATGGCCTGGGCGGGACCGACGCCGGCGGCGACCGGACGGGCGACGCCGGCCTTCTGACCGGGCTTCATGAACTTCACCAGCACGCGCTGGCCGATCAGGAAGGGGGTGTCGTCGGCCGAGACCACGACCTCGACCACCCGTTCGTCGGTGCGGGCCGACGGGTCCTCGGATTGCAGCTGGCGGGCGCCGAAGACGGCGGCGCGGCGCAGGACGCGGCCCACCGAAATCTTGGTGGGATCGCCTTCGGGCGTCAGCTCGACCTCCTGGCCGACGGTGACGTTGGGCAGGTCGGCCTCGACGATCTCGGCGCGGACGATGCGGTCGGTCTCGGGCTCCAGGTCGAACATGGCCGTGACGTTCAGGGTCGAGGCGCCGGCGCCCGGCTGGGCGTAGCGGCGGGCGATGCGGCCGTTCATCGGGGCGCGAATCACCGTCAGCTCCTGATTATAGCGGGCCTCGTCCAGGCGGGACTGGGCGGTCTGGACGGCCGCGTTCTGGGACGCCATTCGGGCCTCGGCCTGGGCGATCTGATCGCGGGCCTGGTCCAGACGCTGGGCGGCGACGAAATTGGTCGCGGCCAGTTTCGACAGCCGCTCATATTCGCGGCGGGCCGTCGCCAGCTCCACCCGCGTCATGCCCAGCTGGGCGCGCGCCTCGGACACCGCAGCCGCCGCGCTCTGGGCCGCCAGACGGGTCTCGTCGTCTTCCTGGCGGGCCAGGATCTGGCCGGCGACGACCTTGTCGCCCTCATTGACGAAGACTTCGCGGACCACGCCGCCGCGACGGGCGGCGACCTTGATCACCCCACCCTCGACGTCAGCCTTGCCGTTGGCGATGGCGGCGTAGGGGCTGTCGATCTTCTGGGCGGCGGCCTTTTCGACCTCGGCCTTCTTGGCGGCGCCGGCCTTGCTGAAGGCCATGAAGCCGACGACCAGGACCACGATCAGGATCAGGCCGATCCAGAGCCATTTGTTTTTGAGAAAGGCGGGCATGACGGTTCAGTCCGTTCGAAAAGAGCTTAGTGGGACGCCAGCTGGGCGTCGGGATCAGGGGTGCGGCGTTGATCGTCCAGGATCTTGCCGTCTTCGATGTGGATGACCCGGTCGGCCCAGGCTTCCAGGCGCGGGTCGTGGGTCACGCAGATCACGGCGGCGCCGTGTTCGGTGGCGGCCCGGCGGAGCAGCCGAATGACGACCTGGCCGTTTTCGCCGTCCAGCGCCGAGGTCGGTTCGTCGGCGAACAGGATCTGCGGGTTCTTGGCCAGGGCGCGGGCGATGGCGACGCGCTGCTTCTCGCCGCCCGACAGGGCGCTGGGCCGCTGGTTCAGACGATGGCCCAGGCCGACCTCTTCCAGGGCGGTGGTGGCGCGCTTCTTGGCCTCCGACGGCGACAGGCCCTGATATTTCAGCACCGTCATCACCTGTTGCAGCGCCGTCAGCGACGGAAACAGGTTGAAGCCCTGAAAGATGAAGCCGCAGTGATCCAGCCGGAACTTGTCGATCCGGCCCGAGCCGTATTTCCACAGGTCGTCGACGTCCAGAATATCGACCCGCCCCTCTTCAGGCTTCAGCAGGCCCGACAGATTGGCGATCAGGGTCGACTTGCCCGAGCCGGACGGCCCCATGACCATGGTCAGGTCGCCGTGGCGCGCGTCGAAATCGACGCCCTTCAGCACCTCGACCCAGCTGCGGCCCGTCTTGAACCGCTTGACCAGACCCTTGGCCTCGATGGCGAAATCGCCGTGCTTGCCGTGGACTTTGGTATGAACGCTCATCGCAGCAGGTCCGCAGGCTGGCTCTTCTTCAGGACGCCCAGCGACAGGAAGCCGGACAGGAGGGCGATCACCACCAGCATGGCCGAGACCATCATCACCATGGTGGGCGGGAAGGACATGGTCAGGCCCGAACCCGCGGCCAGCAGGCTGACGGCCCAGGTCAGGGCGAAGGCCGCCAGAACCCCGGCGATACCGACCCAGAAGCTGAGTTCCAGCACGATCCGCCGCAGCGACCCCATGGACACGCCCAGAGCCCGGAGCGAGGCGAACTCCTTGATGTTCGCCATGATGGCGCCGCGCAGCGTCTGCCAGGTGATGGCGACCCCGATCAGAATGCCCAGGAACAGCGAGAAGCCCAGCATGATGGCGATGAAGCTCTCCTTCATCATCGCCCCCTCATTGGCCTTGGCCAGGTCCTGGCGCGTCCAGGCCTTGAACTGGCCGTTGGAGATGGCGTTCAGCTGGGCCACCACGATCGGGGCGCGCGAGGGATCCTTGATCTGGACCATCAGCGGCCCGACCCGTTCGCCGGTATTGGCCTCGCCCAGCATCCGCAGGGTGTCGCGTGACATGACGACCGTGGCCTGCATCATATTGGGATAGCCTTGGGTCACGGCCGCGACCCGCACGGTCTTGCCGTTATAGGTGGCCTGGTCGCCCAGTTTGACGCCCAGCCGTCCCAGGGCGGTCTGGTCCACCGCCACCGCATAGGGCTGGCGCAGGGCCTCGACCAGATCGTCGGAATAGTCGACGGGCACCGTCACCGCGCCGGGCATGGCGTCGATGGTGGTGACGTTGACGAACTCCATCTTCTTGGCGCCGGGGGCCGCAGGCTCGGCGCCCGGCTCCTTGTCCTTGACGATGTTTTGCCAACGCCCGCCGGACCCGTCCAGGTCGGCGACGGCCAGGACTTCGGGGTGCTGATAGACCACCGGCATGATGCGCCGCGGCACGCCCGAGGGGCCGCCGTTGAACAGGGCCGTGGCCCCGGGGCTCAGGATCATGATGTCGGCGCGGGCGCGGTCGATCTGGGCCGTGAAGGCCTTGCCGATCCCCATGAACATGCCGACCTGGGCCAGCACCAGCAGGCCGGAAAAGGCGAGCGCCACAATGGCCGCCATGTAGCGGCGCCACTCGTAGAGCAAGGTTGATAATGCAAGCGACATGGTCGTCGATAAACCCCCGGTATGGGGTCTATCTGACCGGCGCGTGCCTCAGCGCCAAGTTAAATCGGGGTAAGGCTTCGCATCGGCGCGATTGCGAGGGACCGATCGCCGGGCTATCGGCGTCTGGCTCTTGGCGGCGTCGATGAAACGGCGCTAGTTACAAGATAACAGCGGATCAGCCCGGTCCCGCGCTCTGGAGGAAGTTTCCAAATGTCCCTGCCGTCCCTTCGTCTCACCGCCTCGCTGGCCGCCCTCGGCGCCGCGACCGTCGTCCTGTCCGCGCCTGCGACCCCCGCCAAGGCCGATGAGGGCATGTGGACCTTCGACAACTTCCCCATCGCCACGGTGAATGAGAAATACGGCACGAACCTCGACCAGGCCTGGCTGGATCGGGTGCGCAACGCCGCCGTGCGTCTGCAGGGCTGTTCGGCTTCGCTGGTTTCGGGCGAAGGCCTGATCCTGACCAACCACCACTGCGTCGTCAGCTGCGTTCAGGACCTGTCGGACGCCCAGAACGACTACGTCAAGAACGGCTGGATGCCCGCGACCCGCGAGGAAGAGAAGAAATGCCCCGGCCAGACGGCCGAGATCCTGACCGACATCACCGACGTCACCGACCGCGTCACCGCCGCCGGCGCCGGGCTTGAGGGCGCCGCCTTCGTCCGCGCCCGCGCCGCCGAGATCGACAAGATTCAAAAGGAAGTCTGCGGCGACGATCAGAAGCTGACCTGCCAGGTGATCAGCCTCTATCGCGGGGGTCAGTACAAGCTCTACAAGTTCCGCAAGTACGAGGATGTGCGTCTGGTCTTCGCGCCCGAGTTTCAGGCGGCCTTCTTCGGCGGCGATCCGGACAATTTCAACTTCCCGCGCTACGCCCTGGATGCGGCCTTCCTGCGCGCCTACGAGGACGGCAAGCCGGTCTCCACGCCGAACCACCTGACGTGGAACCCCAATGCGCCCAAGGAAGGCGACGTCACCTTCGTCGCCGGCAACCCCGGCTCGACCTCGCGCCTGTTGACCATGGCCCAGCTGGAGGTCCTGCGCGATCAGCAGCTGCCGATCACCCTGATCCAGACCTCGGAACTGCGCGGTCGCCTGCTGGAATATGCGACCACCAGCGAAGAGGCCAAGCGGGTCTCGGTCGATCCGATCTTCGGCCTGGAGAACAGCTTCAAGGTCTATTACGGCCAGCAGGGCGCCCTGACCGACCCCGCCTTCATGGCCAAGAAGCGCGCTGAGGAGCAGGAGCTGCGCCAGCGCGTCGCGGCCGACCCCGCCCTGGCCCAACGGATCGGCGACCCCTGGGCCGAGCTGGAGCGCGCCGCCGCCGCCCAGCGCGACCTTTACCTGCCTTATCGCCAGCTGGAATCGGGTCCGCGCTCGCAGCTGTACAGCTACGCCAAGGCCATCGTCCGCGCCGCCAAGGAGCGGGCCAAGCCTGCGGCCGAACGCCGCGCCGGCTATTCCGAGGCGGACATCGCCGCCCTGGGCCGCCGCCTGGCGCAGGACGCCCCGATCTCCGACGACATCGAGAAGATTCAGATGTCGTTCTGGCTGTCCAAGACCCGCGAATATCTGACGGTGGACAATCCCAGCGTTAAAGCCCTGCTGGGCAAGGAAAGTCCCGAGCAGATCGCTGAGCGCACCGTCGAGGGCACCCGCCTGGCCGATCCGGCCTTCCGCGCCGAAGCCTTGGCCATGACGCCGGAACAGCTGGCCGCCTCGGGCGATCCGATGATCCAGTTCGTTCTGGCCAATGACGACGCCGCCCAGGCCGTCCGCACCCAGTGGGAAGCGGCCGTGTCCGGCCCGACCAGCCGCGCCGCCGAAAAGATCGCCCAGGCCCGGTTCGCGGTCTACGGAACCAACCTCTATCCCGACGCCACCTTCTCCCTGCGCCTCTCCTACGGCCAGGTTAAGGGCTGGACCTATCGCGGCGTGACGGTGGAGCCCTTCACCTATATCGGCGGTCTGTACGAGCGGAATACGGGCGCCGAGCCCTTCAACGCGGCCGAGGACTGGCTGGCGGCCGAGGGCAAGGTGAACAAGTCGACCGTCTATGACTTCGTCTCGACCAACGACATCATCGGCGGCAACTCCGGCTCGCCCGTCATCAACGCCAAGGGTGAAGTCATCGGCGCCGCCTTCGACGGCAACATCCACTCGCTGGGCGGCAGCTTCGGCTATGACGGCGAGCTGAACCGCACCGTCACCGTCTCGACCGCCGCCATCACCGAGGCGCTGCGCACCGTCTACAACCAGCCGCGCCTGCTGCGCGAACTGGGCGTGCGGCGGTAAGGCCGGGTCATAAAGTCTCCTCCCCGCTTTGCGGGGAGGGGGAGCGCCCCCGGGTCCCGCCTTCGGCGAGCCCGAGGACAAGCTCCGCGGTGGAGGGGCTCTTCACCACCGCACCGGCGCCTGTCATGTATCTCAGAGCCCCTCCGTCACGGCGCGAAGTCGCGCCGCGCCGCCTCCCCATCGCGGAGCGATGGGGAGGAGACTTCAAGGACCATCCCATGCGCCTCGCCCTTCTCGCCTCCGCCGCCGTCGTCGCAGTCGCCTTCGCCACTTCGGCCGGCGCCGAAGAAGGCATGTGGACCTACGACAACTTCCCCATCGCCCGCGCCAATCAGACGCTGGGGACCAATATCGACCAAGCCTTCCTGGACCGCGTCCGCCTGTCCTCGGTCAAGTTCGGCGGTTGTTCGGCGGGCGTGGTCTCGGGCCAGGGCCTGGTGATGACCAACAATCACTGCGTCGCCACCTGCGTCGCCAACCTGTCCACGCCCCAGGTCAACTACGCCGAGACCGGCTTCCTGCCGAAATCGCGCGAGGAAGAGCTGAAATGCCCCGGCGCCACCGCCGAGATCCTGACCGATATCTCGGACGTGACCGAGCGGATGCACAAGGCGGGCGAAGGGCTTGAAGGCCAGGCCTTCACCCAGGCCCGCGACGCCGAGGCCGGTCGGATCGAAAGCGAAGCCTGCGGAAACGACCCCAAGATCCGCTGCCAGGTCGTCAGCCTGTACCGGGGCGGCCAGTTCAAACTCTACAAGTACCGCAAATATTCCGACGTCCGCCTGGCCTGGGCGCCTGAGGATCGGGCCGCCACCTTCGGCGGCGATCTGGACAACTTCTCCTTCCCCCGCTTCGCCGTCGATGCGGCCTTCATCCGCCTGTACGAAGACGGAAAGCCGGTCGAGACCCCGACCCATTTCGCCTGGAACCCGAACAAGCCGACCGAGGGCGAGGCCGTCTTCATCTCCGGCAATCCCGGCGCCACCCAGCGCCTGCTGACCATGGACCAGCTGACCACCATTCGCGACGTGGTGCTGCCGCTGGACCAGCTGATCGCCTCGGAGCTGCGCGGCCGGCTGATCCGCTATTCCGAAGAGGGCGAGGAGCAGGCCTTCATCGCCATGGACCCGATCGTCGGTCTGGAAAACACCTATAAGCGCGGCCGCGGCCGCATGGCCGCCCTGATCGACCCGGCCTTCATGGCCAGAAAGGCCGAACAGGAGGCCGACTTCCGCGCCCGCGCCGCCGCCTCCGGCGTCGATCCCTGGTCGGCGCTCAGCGCGGTCCAGCCGGTCGCCCGCGAACTCTATCCCTCCATGGCCCTGCTGGAGGGCGGCACAGGCCTGGGCACGACCTCGGTCGCCGGGGGATCGCAACTGTTCAGCTATGCCCGCACCTTGGTGCGCGGCGCCCAGGAGCGGGCCAAGCCGTCCGACCAGCGTCTGCCCGAGTTCGCCGACAGCCGCCTGTCCGGCGTCGAATCCCGCCTGTTCGCCGAACGTCCCACCTATCCCGAGCTGGAGCAGATCCGGCTGGAATGGTGGCTGTCCAAGACCCGGGAGTGGCTGACGGTCGACAACCCTTCCGTCCGCACCCTGCTGGGCAAGGAAAGCCCCGAGGGCCTGTCGGCCCGCCTCGTCGCCGGCACGACCCTGGCCGACCCGGCCGTGCGCCGCACCCTGTGGACCGGCGGTCTGGCCGCGATCCAGGCCTCGACCGATCCGATGATCCAGTACGCCCTGGCGATCGACGCGGACGCCCGCGCCGTGCGCGACGCCTGGGAGACCCGCGTTCAGGCCCCGACCGACCGCGCCTCGGAACAGCTGGCGGCCGCCCGCTTCGCCGCCTATGGCGACGCCGTCTATCCCGACGCCACCGGCACGCTTCGCCTGACCTACGGACAGGTCGAAGGCTCCGACGTTCCCGGCCAGAGGTTCGCCGCCTTCACCACCTTCGCGAGCCTGTGGGACCGCGCCACGGGGGCCGAGCCCTTCGCCGTCGCGCCCAAATTGCTGGCGGCCAAGGACCGGATCGACCCGAACGCCGTCATGGACATGGCCGTCTCGACCGACACCATCGGCGGCTCGTCCGGTTCGCCCGCCATCAACGCCAAGGGCGAGATCATCGGCGCCAATTTCGACTCCACCGTCCTGACCCAGCGCAACGCCTACGGCTACGACCGCGCGGTCAACCGCAGCGTCATCGTCACCACCCAGGCCGTGACCGTGGCCCTGCGCGACGTCTATGGCCTAGACCATCTGGTGCAGGAGCTGGGCGTTTCCCGAGACCGGAGGCGGTGAGCGACATCGCCTTCCGCGCGGCGACGCCCGAAGACGTCGCCGCGCTTCATCCTCTGATCGAGCGGGCCTATCGGGGCGAGACGGCCAAGGCCGGCTGGACGCACGAGGCGGACCTGCTGTTCGACACCCGCACCAGCGCCGAAGAACTGTCGGCCCTGATCGCCGACCCCGACCGGGTCATCCTGCTGGCCCATAAGGACGGCGCCCTGGTCGGCTGCGTCCAGGTGGCCCGCGTCGACGACGAACGGGCCTATCTCGGAATGCTGACGGTCGAGCCCGGCCTGCAAGCCTCTGGCCTGGGGCGCCGTCTGCTGGCCGCCGCCGAGAGCGAGGCCGTGCCCCGCTTCGCCGCCCGCCGCATGGAAATGACCGTCATCCACCGCCGCGCCGAGCTGATCGCCTGGTACGAACGGCGCGGATACCATCTCACCGGCGAAACCCGCCCCTTCCCCGTGGACCCGCCCCGGCCGGACCTGCACTTCGTGGTGCTGGAGAAGGGACTCTAATTTCTTCCTTCTCCCATGGGGAGAAGGTGGCCCGAAGGGCCGGATGAGGGCCCGCCGGCGGGCCAGCTCGCACCGCCGCACCCTCGCCCTTTGGCTGCTGCGCGCCGCCCTTCGGGTCGGGCAAGACTGATCGCTACGCTCTCAGGCGCTCAAGCCCTCTCCCGCTGGGAGAGGAATCTTCGAAGACCTCCCCTTGCAAAACGGACACTCGTGTCCATTTAAGCGCGTCACCATGTCGCGCCCCGCCCCCAAACCCCTCCGCAAGGACGTCATCCACAACCGCGCCGCCCTGCTGGACGCCGCGCGCGCGGTCTTCGCCGACCAGGGTCTGGACGCGCCGCTGGACCTGATCGCGGAAAGGGCCGGCGTCGGACGCGGCACCCTGTATCGCCATTTCGCCGACCGCACCGAACTGGCCCTGGCGGTGCTCGAAGCCGACGTCGCCGACCTGGGCCGCCGCACCGCCGAACAGGGCGAGACGCCCGAGGTCTTCTTCTGGTTTCTGGACCGGCTGGCCGAGGACATGATCCGCAACGCCGGTCTGGCGGGGGTGGTGCGGAACGTGCGCTCGCCCGACGCGCTTACGCCCCTGCGGCAAAGCTTGATGGAGGCGGGCGCCGCCCCTCTGCAACGCGCCCAGGCGGCCGGTCTGGTGCGAAAGGATCTGCGGCCGATGGACATTCGCCTGATCGCCACCCTGCTGGGCGCCGGCTTCCAGGGCGCCGATGAAGCCGAGCGTCAGGCTGTGTCCCAGCGCACCCGCGCCCTCCTCATGGACGGCCTGCGCCCCCGGGCCGAGGCCTCCTGATGGCTCGTCGCGCCGATCACAACTGGCATCTGCCGTGGGACCAGTATCTGGCGACTCTGAAACCCCACGAGCGCCCGACCCTGCCCGGCTCGCCCGCCACGCCCGACCACACGGCCTGGCTGAGGCTTCAATACGCCCTGACCGGCGTCCTGGTGGCCCTGGTCGGCAGTCTGGGCAATGCGGCCGTCACCGCCAACCTCTCCAATCTTCAGGGGTCGTTGGGGATCACCCCGAGCGAGGCGGCCTGGTTGCCGGTCGTCTTCGTCATGACCAACGCCTGTATGAACCTGATCCTGTTCAAGTTCCGCCAGCAGTATGGCCTGCGCCTCTTCACCCAGATCTGTCTGACCGCCTTCGTCGTCACCTGCGCCGCCCACCTGGCGGTCGACAACTATGAATCGACCCTGTTCGTCCGCGCCGTGGCCGGCATGGCGGCGGCGGGCCTGTCCAGCCTGGGCTTCCTCTATATGATCCAGGCCTTCCCGGCCCAGCATCGGCTGAAGGGCCTGGTGATCGGCATCGGCCTGTCCAGCTTCGCCGTGCCCATCGCCCGCCTGATCATGCCCAGCCTGCTGGAGCTGAACGACTGGCGCGCCTTCTACACCTTCGAACTGGGCATGGCGCTGCTGGCCTGGGCGGCCGTCCAGGTGTTGCGCCTGCCCCCGTCCGAGCGGCTGAAACTGTTCGAGCCGCTCGACTTCCTCACCTTCGCCCTGTTCGCCCCCGGCGTGGCCCTGCTGGCCGCCGTTCTGGGCCTGGGCCGGATCGTCTGGTGGATAGAAGCGCCCTGGATCGGCTGGGCTTTGGCGGGGGCGATCCTGCTGCTGACCGCCGCCTTGACGGTCGAGTACAACCGCAGAAATCCGCTGATCAATGTCCGCTGGCTGAGCGGCCCCGACATCCTGCGCCTGTTCGGCGCCATCCTCTTGATCCGCCTGACTCTGTCGGAACAGACTTCAGGCGCCGTGGGCTTTCTGACCGTGGTGGGTCTGGGGCCGGATCAGCTGCACGGCCTGTTCCTGGTGATCCTGTTGGCCATGATGGCCGGGACGGCGGTCGCCGCCCTGACCCTGGACATGACGCGGCTGAACCTGCCCATCGCCATCGCGCTCGGTCTGATCGCCGTCGGCGCCTTCATCGACAGCCACGCCACCGTCCTGACCCGCCCGGCCCAGCTCTATCTCAGCCAGGCCCTGATCGCCTTCGCCTCGGCCCTGTTCGTCGGCCCGGCCCTGCTGATCGGGGTAGGCAAGGTGCTGCAACAGGGGGCGCGCAACATCATCAGCTTCATCGTCATGTTCAGCGTGCTTCAGAACCTGGGCGGCCTGGCCGGCTCGGCCCTGATCGGCACGATCCAGGTGGTGCGCGAGAAGTTCCATTCAAACCAGCTGGCCGCCGACATCACCAGCCTGGACCCCCAGGTGGTTCTACGCCTGCGCCAGCTGTCGGGCGCCTATTCGTCCACCATCACAGACCCCGCCCTGCTGAACGCCGAGGGCGCGGCTCTGCTGACGCGCCAGGTGACGCAACAGGCCAACGTCCTGGCCTATAACGACGTCTTCCTGATCATCGCCGGGGTCGCCGGCCTGGGCTGCGCCTGGGTGACGGCGGTCCATCTGCGCCCCCGCCTCAAGGCGCGCCGTCAGGCCAGACGTGACGCCCGAAACACGCCCACGCCCGACGCCGCAGCTGTCGCCGCCGCCGACTGATCTCCGAAAGCCCCGCATCCGATGACCGACACAGCCCCCGCTCCCTCCGCTCCGCCCGCCTCTGCCGCCCCTGCCGCGCCGGAACCCCGCAAGCGCGTCCTCTGGGCCGTGGTGGCGGCCGTCGTCGCCGTCTTCGCCGTCGGACTGGTTCTCTACGCCTGGCGGCTGCCGCCCTTCACCGGCCATATCCAGCGCACCGACAACGCCTATGTGCGCGGCCAGGTGACGATCATCAGCCCCCAGGTCAACGGCTATGTGACGGCCGTGCCGGTCCAGGACTTCCAGAGGGTCCAGCAAGGCCAGCTTCTGGCCCAGGTCGACGACCGCACTTACCGCCAGAAGCTGGAACAGGCCGAGGCCGCCCTGCACTCCGCAGAGGCGGCCCTGTCCAACTCGACCCAAAGCCAGGCGTCCGCGCGCGGCGCCGTGGCCCAGCAACGCGCCTCGATCGCCGCCGCCCAGGCCGCCCTGACCAAGGCCCAGGCCGACGCCGACCGCGCCCGCACACTGAAGGCCGGCGGCTGGGTGTCGCAATCCAATGTCGATATCGCCGTCGCCGCCCTGCGCAGCGCCCAGGCCCAGCTGGCCCAGGCCCAGGCCGCCGAGGGCGTGGCCCAGACCGGCGTCACCTCGGCCGTGGTGAACCGCGACAGCCTGGCCGCCGCCGTCGAGAACGCCCGCGCCGCCGTCCGCCTGGCCCAGATCGACCTGGCCAACACCCGCATCATCGCCCCCCGCTCCGGCCGCCTGGGCGAGATCGGCGTGCGCCAGGGCCAATACGTCACCGCCGGAACCCAGCTGATGGGTCTGGTCCCCGACGTGGTCTGGGTCACGGCCAATATGAAGGAGACCCAAATGCGCGACATCCGGGTCGGTCAGCCGGTCGAGATCACTGTCGACGCCTTGGGCGGTCAGAGCCTGCGCGGCCGCGTCGAACGCATCGCCCCCGCCGCCGGCAGCGAGTTCAGCGTCATCCGCCCCGACAACGCCACCGGCAACTTCACCAAGGTCGCCCAACGCATCCCCATCCGCATCCGGCTGGATTCCGGTCAACCGGCCCTGGAGCGCCTGTCGCCCGGCATGTCGGTGGTGGCCAGGGTGGATACCGGTCGCTGACGGAACCCGCCTGCGCGCCCCGCGCTCCCTCATCAGCAAGGGAGACCATCATGGATGACATTCAGACCGAGGGCCGCAAGAAGAACGGCGCTGAGCCGTTGGGCAAGCCGGACGCCCTGACGCCAGAGGCAGACGTGAAGAAGGTGGGCGACCAAGAGCGGCGCAGCGCCGGGCCCGACGGGCCTGATGCGGCCGAAGTGGGCGACACCTTCAAGCGACAGCCCTGATCGTCCCGGCCTGATCACTCCGGTCTGATTTCTCTCATGACCGGCCGGACGACAGGCGCGCGGCCAGCAGATGCACGTCGTGCGCCCGCATCCGTTCGAAATTGCCCAGACCCAGGGCCAAGGCGCGCATCACCTCGGTCTGGCGGGTGTGTTCGGGATGCTGCGGCAAGGACGCCTCGGCCCGCGCCAGCTCCGCATCCAGCTCGGCCATCATATCGGCCAGAATTCCGTCATTCATCTGATCCTCCGTCACGCCTCCGACCGCCGCAGTCGGTTTAAGCACGAGGAGAACAAATTAGGAACACGACACGCCGACGTCCTTGTGGACGATTGTGACTCTCGACGCACGAACGCCGGCGGCCCGAAGGACCGCCGGCGGCCTGCCTTCACTCCCCCCAAGGGGACGGAGGATTTTCTCTCGTCAGCTCTCGGCCTGCCAGCCGCCGGCGAGGGCGCGGAACAGGGCGATCTGGTAGGTGGTGACCAGGGCGTCGGACTGGGCCAGGGCGGCGTCGGCGGCGGCCTGGGTGCGTTCGGCGTCCAGCACCACCAGGAAGCTGTCGGCGCCGGCGTTGAAACGCTGACGCGACAGGGTGGCGGCGCGGGCGGCCTGGTCCCGCGCCTCGGTCAGGGCAGCGCGGCGGTCCAGTTCGTTGGCGTAGTTGCTGAGCGCCGTCTCGGTCTCCTGCAGGGCCGTCAGAACCGTCTGGTCGAAGGTCGCCAGGGCGGCGTCCGAGCGGGCGCCGGCGGCCTGGATCTGGGCGCGGGCGGCGAAGACGTTGGGGAAGGACCAGCTGATCAGCGGACCGAAGCTGAAGCGATAGTTCTGGTCGTCGCCCAGTTCGCTCGACTCCAGCGCCGTCGAGCCGAAGGAGCCGCCCAGGCTGATCTGCGGATACAGGTTGGCGGTCGCCACATTCACGCGGGCGGCGGCGGCGGCCAGATTGGCCTCGGCCTGACGCACGTCGGGACGACGCGCCAGCAGGGCGGCGCCGTCTCCGACCGGGATCGGCCGGCTGAGTTGCGGCGGCCGGACGCAGGCGGCGGCGGCCCGGTCAGCCTCGGCCGGGGTGCGGCCGGTCAGGGTGGCCAGGCGGAACAGGGCCTCGTTGCGGGAGGCCCGCAGGGTCGGCAGGGTCGCCGCCGTCTGGGCGAGGGCCGCGCGGGCGCTGGCCACGTCCAGACCGGTGCCCGCCCCGCCGTCGAGCAGGGTCTGGGTCAGGTTGGCGGTGTTGCGCTGAAGCTCCAGCGTCCGTTCGGCCACCGCGATCTGGGCGTTGGCCGAGCAGACGTCGGCATAGGCGCGGGCCGTCTCGGCCGCGACCGAGACCTGGACCGTGGCAAGAGCCGCCTCGGCCGCGCGGGCGTCGGCGCGGGCGGCGCGGATGGTGGATTCCACCCGTCCGAACAGATCGACCTCGTAGCTGGCCGCCAGACCGACGTCATAGGTGTCGATCTCGGGGGCGTCCTCGCCGGCGGGCAGGCCGGTGACGGTGGCGGCCGAGGCGCGGCTGCGCTGGGCCTGAGCGCTGGTCGTTGTGCTGGGGAAGCGGCCGACGCGGGCTTCGGACAGGGACGCTCGAACCGCGCGCAGATTGGCGAAGGCCGCCTCCAGCTCGTTGTTCTCGGCGAAGGCCTGACGGATCAGGCCGTCCAGGGTCGGATCGTCGTACAGCCGCCACCAGTCGTCGCGGGCCGGGGCCGCGGCGGTCACGGCCGGATTGGCCGCGCCGACGAAGCCGCCGGTCCCCGAGGTCGGCAGAGCCGCCTCGGGCGCCTTGGGCCCGACCGCGCAGGCGGCGAGCAGGGCGCCGGCGGCTGCGGCGGTCAGGAAGCTGAGGGTCTTGGTGCGGGTCATCAGATGTCCCCTCCCCGACCCGTGGCCGGAGCCGGCGCATTAGGATCGGTCAGGCTGGAAGTTTGATCGTAACGGACGGTCTCGGCGCCGGTGGGCGTCGGCGTCTTGCCCTGCGGCAGTTTGGACGACAGCCAGCGGGTGACGACATAGAAGACCGGGGTGAAGATCAGGCCGAAGAAGGTCACCCCCAGCATGCCGGAGAAGACCGCCGTGCCGAGCGACTGGCGCATTTCGGCGCCGGGCCCGCTCGCCAGCATCAGCGGCACGACGCCGAGGATGAAGGCGAAGGAGGTCATCAGGATCGGGCGCAGACGGGTCCGGGCCGCGGCCACGGCCGCGTCGAACCGGTTCATGCCCTGCTCTTCTTCGGCCTGTTTGGCGAACTCCACGATCAGGATGGCGTTCTTGGCCGCCAGCGCGATCAGAACCACCAGGCCGATCTGGACCAGGATGTTGTTGTCCAGCCCCCGCAGGTTCACACCGATGATGGCGGCCAGCAGACACATGGGCACGATCAGGATGACCGCCAGCGGAAGCGTGAAGGCTTCATACTGGGCCGCCAGCACCAGGAAGACGAAGACCACGGCCATCAGGAAGATCATGGTCGCGCCCGAACCGGCCGCCTTCTGCTGGTAGGCCAGCTCGGTCCACTCGTAGGTGAAGCCTTGCGGCAGGGTGCTGGTCGCCATCTGCTCCATGACCTGCAGGGCCTGGCCGGAGGAGACCCCCATGGCCGGATTGCCCTGCAGCTCGGACGCCGGGAACAGGTTGTAGCGGACCACGCGCGACGGGCCGGAGTCATTGACCAGATTGGCCACCGACCCGATCGGCACCATGGCCCCGCTGGAGGAGCGGGTCTTCAGGTTGGCGATATCGGCGATGTCGTCGCGGTACTGGGGCTCGGCCTGGGCGGTCACCCGATAGGTGCGGCCCAGAAGGTTGAAGTCGTTGACGTAGGACGAGCCCAGATAGACGCCGAGGGTATCGAAGACGGCGCTGGGCTGGACGCCCATCATCAGGGCCTTGTCGCGATCGACGTCGGCCGAGATGCGGGGCGAGCCGGTGTTGTAGGTCGAGAAGACCTGGCTGACCTGATCCGGGGCCTGGGCGGCGGCGCCCATCATGGCGAAGGTCGCCCCCTCCAGCGCGCGGTAGCCGGCGCCCGAGGTGTCCTGGATCATCATCTTGAAGCCGTTGCCGTTGCCCAGACCCTGGACCGCCGGCGGGGCGATGACGAAGATCTGCGCGTCCTCGATCTGACCCGTGGCCTGGGTGATGGCCCCGGCCAGGGCGGCGGCGGCCTCTTCCTTGGAGCGTTCTTCGAAGGGATCGAGGCGCACGAAGATGGTGGCGGCGTTCGATCCGAACGAGAAGCTGGCGCCGTCCAGGCCCGCGAAGGCCACGGTGCCGTTGACCCCGTCGGTGCCCTCGATGATCTGACGGGCGCGGGTCATCACCGCCTCCGTCCGGTCCAGGGAGGCGCCGGCCGGCAGCTGAATCACGCCGATCAGGAAGCCCTGATCCTGTTCGGGAATGAAGCCCGAGGGGGTGTCGACCAGACGCCAGGCGGTCAGGCCCAACAGACCGGCGTACAGGATCAGCACGATGCCGACCGTGCGCACCAGACGCGCCGTCAGACGACCATAGCGGTCCGACAGCCAGTCGAAGCCCTCGTTGAACTTCCGTCCGCCCCAGCCGACGTAATAGACGGCGGTCCCCAGGACGCCGGGCTTGCGCACCGGGCCGTGGTCCTTGTCGTGCGGCTTCAGCAACAGGGCGGCCATGGCCGGCGACAGGGTCAGGGAGACGAACAGGGAGATGACCGAGGCCGAGGCGATGACCACGGCGAACTGGCGGTAGAAGATGCCCGGAATGCCCGGCACGAACATGGTCGGCACGAACACCGACACCAGCACCAGGCCGATGGCGATCAGGGCGCCCGAGACCTCCTGCATCGATCGATAGGCGGCTTCCTTGGGCGACAGACCCTCGCTGATCGCCCGCTCCACATTCTCGACCACGACGATGGCGTCATCGACGACGATGCCGACCGCCAGAACCAGAGCGAACAGGGACAGGGAGTTGATCGAATAGCCGAGCGCCAGCTGCACTGCGAAGGTGCCGACCAGGGCGACCGGGATGGCCACGATCGGAATGATGGCCGCGCGCCAGGTCTGAAGGAAGACCATGACCACGATCACGACCAGGACCACGGCCTCGATCAGGGTGTGCTGAACCGACTCAACCGAGGCGGCGACAAATTCGGTGGGGTTGTAGGGCACCGAGACCTGCATCCCGGCCGGCAGTTCGGCCTTGACGGCCTCGACCTCGGCCAGGACCCGATCGGCGGTGCCGAGCGCATTAGCGCCCGGCTGCTGCACGATGGCCAGGCCGACGCCGCGCTGGCCGTCAAAGAAGCCGCGAATGCCGTAGTCCTGGGCCCCCAGTTCGATCCGCGCCACGTCGCGCAGATAGGTGACACGGCCCTCGCTGTCGGTCTTCAGAACGACGTTGGAGAACTGGTCGGGATCGGTCAGACGGCCTTGGACCTGGACCGGCAGTTGGAAGGCCGAGGCGCTGTTCGGGAAGGGCGGCTGGCCGATGGAGCCGGCGGCGGCCTGGACGTTCTGGGCCCGCAGGGCGGCGACGATGTCCGGCCCGGTCAGGCCGCGCTCGGCCGCCTTGGCCGGGTCGATCCAGACCCGCATCGAATAGTTGCCGCCGCCGAAGACCTGGACCGCGCCCACGCCTTCGATCCGCAGCAGGCGGTCCCGCAGGGTCGAGTTGGCGTAGTTGCCGACATAGTCGTTGTTCAGCGAGCCGTCGGGCGAGGTCAGCCCCAGGATCATCAGGAAGCCGCTCTCGGCCTTGTTGACGACCACGCCGGTTTGGCGGACCGCCTCGGGCAGACGCGGTTCGGCCAGGGCCACGCGGTTCTGGACGAGCACCTGGGCGGCGTCCAGATCGGTGCCCGGCTGGAAGGTGACGGTGATCGCCACCGCCCCGTCCGAGGTGGACGAGGAGGTGATGTAGAGCATGTCCTCGACGCCGTTCACCTCCTGCTCGATGGGGGCGGCGACGGTCTCGGCCAAGGTTTCGGCCGAGGCGCCGGGATAGGCGGCGTTGATGGTGATCGTCGGCGGCGCGATCTCCGGATACTGCGACAGGGGCAGCAGCGGATAGGCGAAGACGCCGACAATGGTGATCACCACCGCGATCACGGCCGCGAAGATCGGCCGGTCGATGAAGAAGCGGGATATGTTCATGGCTTAGTCGCCGGTCGAAAGGCTGGTGGCGAACGAGGCGGTGGAGGCCGGGGCCGCCTGGGTGACCGGGGCGTCCGGCGCCTGTTGGGCGACGGGTTGGATCTTGCCGGTCTTGGGCGTGACCTTGGAGCCCGGCTGGGCGGCGCGTTGCAGGCCGGCGATGATGACGCGGTCGGTCGGGGCCAGACCCGACTTGATCACGCGCAAACCTTGGACGATCGGACCCAGTTCGACGGGCTTGGTCGTGACCGACCCGTCGGCGTTGACGACCGAGACGACGCGGCGCGCCTGATCGGTGCCGACGGCGGTGTCGGGCACCAGCAGGGCGTCATAGGAGCCGGCGCCGGCGACCTGGGCGCGGCCGAACAGGCCGGGCCGCAGGAAGCCGTCGGCGTTCGGCACAATGGCGCGCATGCGGATCACGCCGGACGAGGTGTCCAGGGCGTTGTCCGAAAAGTCCAGCCGGCCGGTGCGGGTGAAGCCGCTCTCGTCCTGCAGGCGGATGCGAACCGGGGAGCCCTGGCTGGCGCCGCCGTCTCGCATATATTTCAACAGCACCGCTTCCGAACCGTCGAAGACGAAGTGGATCGGACCGCCCGAGACGATGGTGGTCAGGACGTCGCCCGCCGAGGAGCCGCCGGCAACCAGATTGCCCGGATCGACGCGACGATCCGAGACCCGGCCCGAGGTCGGCGCCGTGACGCGGGTGTATTCCAGGTTCAGCTGGGCGGTGCGAACGGCGGCGTTGGCCGCCGCGAGATTGGCCTGGGCCGCATCGACCGCCGCCTTGTTGGCGTCATATTCGGCCCGGGAAACGGCCTGGGAGGCCAGCAGGGTCTCGCTGCGCGCCAGATTGGCGCGGGCCAGGGTCAGCTGCGACTGCATCTGGGCGACCTGGGCCTGGGCCTGGGCCAGGGCGGCCTGGGCGGGGCGCGGGTCCAGGGTGAAGAGCAGCTGGCCCTTCTGGACCATCTGGCCGTCGCGGAAATGGACCGCCTGGATATAGCCGCCGACGCGGGCGCGGACATCCACGCTCTCGATCGCTTCGAAGCGTCCCGTGAACTCGTCCCAGTCCACCACCTTCTGCTGCAGAGGCGTGGCCACCGTCACCGGCGGGGCGCCGCCGGGCGCCTGGCCCTCGGCCTTGGGGGAACATCCATAAAGCGCGCCCGTCACCATGACGGACACGGCCGCAATCTTCAGCCCGCGCATCTGCGCAATCTCCCTGTCGGAGGTAAATCCCTGTCGTGCGGATGAGGACCGGTGGGGAGCCGGCCTTGTCAACGCATGGTGACTTAATGGGTGGCGTCGTGACGCTTGTCAACAGGCGTTGACAAAGCCATATGGAGGCTACGGTTATTCATTCTGGAGTGTCGCCCCCTTGTTATGTCCCGGCCCCCGCCCGAGGAACGCCGCCGCCACCCGCACGGCCATCCTCGAAGCAGCACGCGACCGTTTCGCGGCCGAGAGCTATGACGATGTGGGCATGCGCGACATCGCCCGCGACGTCGGCGTCGATGCGGCCCTGATCAGCCGCTATTTCGGCTCCAAGGACGATCTGTTCCTGGCGGCCCTGGACAGCTGCAGCGACGGCAGCACCCTGATGTCGGGCGACAAGTCCGAGTTCGGCCGGCGCGTCGCCCACGAGATCGTCTTCGAGCCCAAGAAGGCTGAAAAGCTGAAGGGCATGGCGATCATGCTGCGCTCCATCGGCTCGAACAAGGCCGCTGAAATGGTTCAGAACACCTGCACGGCCCGCTTCTTCGGCCCGCTTGAGGAATGGATCAGCGGACCAGACGCCCGGGTCCGCGCCCGCCTCTTGGCCGGTTTCATCATGGGGATGTCGGTCAGCCGCGAACTGGGCGGCGGCAGTTTCAACATCGACCAGGCCGACTGCGAAAAGATGCGCGACCGCCTGGCCCCGATCCTTCAGGGCCTGATCGACGGCTGACCGTCCGCGCGGAATTGAAAAGGGCGCGGAGATGGCTCTCCGCGCCCTTTGTCGTGTCTGAAGACCGGCCTCAGTGCGAGACGGTGGTCGTCACCTCGGTCTTGGCCTTGGTGCGGATGCAGGCCACGGCGAAGATCGTCAGGCCGACATAGCCCAGCATCGGCACGACGAAGGCCGGCTGAAGCGCGCCGGCGGCGTCGGCGATGCGCGCCGCCACCTGGGGCAGCAGGGCGCCGCCGATGATGCCGAAGACCAACAGGCCCGAGGTGGCCGAGGTGGGGGCGGTGGACCGCTCCAGGGTCAGGGTGAAGATGGTCGGGAACATGATCGAGTTGAACAGGCCGATCGACAGGGCCGCATAGGCCGCCGTCGGTCCGCCGATCCGGCTGACGACGAAGCAGAGGACCGCCGCCGTCACGGTGCAGACCGCCAGGACGATTCCCGGCCGGACCTGGGTCAGGACGGCCGAGCCGATGAAGCGGCCGACCATGGCGCCGCCCCAGTAGAGGGCGACCATCTTGCCCGCAGTCTCGATGGGGGCGTTCAGGATTTCGGGGCTTTCCAGGAAGTTGGTCAGCATGCCGCCGATGGCCACTTCAGAACCGACGTAGAGGAAGATGGCCAGGGCGCCGAAGATGGCCCAGGGCGAAGACAGAGCCTTCAGCGGGGAGACCGCCTCGGTCGAGGCCGGCGCCGCCGCATTGATCTTCTTGCGGGCGGTGAAGATGAAGAAGGCCACCACGGCGAAGAAGGCGCCCATGCCCAGGAAGGCCATGTCGATGCTGCGCAGCGACTGGGTGCGGGTGGCGGCCGTGACCACGGCGCCGGCGGCGAAGACGCCGCCCGTCAACAGGACGTGCGACCCCAGCCACGGACCGACCGTGGTGCCCAGGGAGTTGAAGGCCTGGGACAGATTGAGACGGCTGGAGGCGCCCTTGGGCGCGCCCAGTTCAGCCACCAGCGGATTGGCCGCGACCTGAAGCAGGGTGACGCCCGAGGCGATGACGAACAGGGCGATCAGCACGCCCGGATACCAGTCGGCGGCCGTCGCGGCCGGCACGATCAGACAGCCCGCCACCATGACGACCAGGGCGCCGATGATCGAACGGCTGTAGCCCAGCCGGCCCAGCACCGCCGCCGCCGGCAGGGACATCAGTCCATAGGCGATGAACCAGGCGAAGGTCGTCAGAAAGGCCTCGGCATTGTTCAGATCGAACACCCGCTTCACCGCCGCGATCAGCGGATCGATCAGCGAGGTGGCGAAGCCCCAGGCGAAGAAGAGCGTGGTGACATAGGCGAAGGCCAGGCCTGTGCCCTGACGTCTTGCGGCCTCTGGTGCGGACATGAATATTCCCCCTTACGGATGATACGAAGACGCCGCGCTGTGCCCGCGCGGTTCTGATCGCCTTGGTTCGGCCATAGCGGACGCGCCGTCCAGCGGAAAAAGGGCGCCTGTAACCAAACTTTGGCGCGCAGTGGGCCCACAGAAGAAAAAGGCCGCCTCGTTTCCGAGGCGGCCACAGTTTGCTCAGGGGAGAAATCAGAAGCGGTAGTTCATGCCCACCGCGAAGGTCCGGCCGTAGCTCTGATAGTCGATGGTCCGGCGCTCATCGCCGTTTTCGAAGGTCTTGAACGGCTCGTCGGTCAGGTTGTTGACCTGGGCCAGGATCGACAGGCCTTCCAGCGGACCGGATTGGAATTCGTAGCCGATCTGGGCGTCGACCACGGTTTCCGCCGCGACCGACCGCAGGGTGCGGCCGTTGCCGAAGCCGGCGACCTCGCCCAGGAAGTCCGACCGGTAGCGACCCGAGACCCGCGCCTGGAAGCCGTAACGCTCATAATAGAGGGTGCCGTTGACCACCGTCTCCGACAGGCCCGGCAGGGTGGTCGGGGCCTGGGTCGGGTCGGGCTGGACCTCGCTGTCGGTCGCCGAGGCGCTGAAGACGCCCCCGAAGCCTTCGAGCGCGGGGTGGAGCAGGTCGAACGGAGCCGACACCGAGAACTCCAGACCCTTGATCCAGCCGCCGTCGCCGTTGTCCGGCGCACCGACCAGACCTTGGCGCAGAGCCGGTTCGGGGTTGGTCGGCGAGATCACGCCGATCGGATAGCCGCTGAAGTCGAAGATCTGGTTGCGGTTATAGACGTAGGTTTCGAGGTGTTTGTAGAAGCTGGCCAGCGAGACATAGCCTCGGCGGTTGGCGAAATACTTCTCGAACGACAGGTCCGCGACGTCGGCGATATAGGGCCGCAGTTCCGGATTGCCGCCGCCGCCGCCCCACGGCGAACGGTTGATGTCCGTCGATTGGGCCAGGCTGGTGTTGTAGCTGTAGTTCCGCGAGGCGCGCATGTCGTCCATTCGCGGACGCGCCAGGGTGCGCGAGACCGCAAAGCGGGCGAACAGGTCGTCGCCGACCTCCAGGATGAAGTTGGAGCTTGGCAGGATTTCCAGATATTCCGCACCGCCGTTGACGGCGATCGTTTCGGCCACGCCGGGACCCACCTGACGGGCCGAGAAGCCGCTGGAGCTCTGATCCGTATAGACGAACTGCATGCCGACATTGCCGGTCAGGGGCATGCCGAACAGTTCGTGGTCGATGTTGGCGCGGATATAGGCGGTAGAGACCTTTTCGGTCACTTCCCAGTTGCCGGCGGCGACGTCGGCGTTGGGGTTGCGAACCCGATCCAGCAGGCCGCTGTTGACCACGCCCAGGGCGTCATAGCTCAGCACCTGCGAGATGCCGAGATAGCCCAGGTCGGTCGGGGCCAGCAGATATTGCGACGGCACGAACAGATCGCCGCCGCCGGGGACGCCGATATAGTACTGGTCGTTGACGAAGCTCTTGTTGCGCTCGGTATAGTTCAGGCCGAAGTCGATGGAGCTGAACGGGCTCTGGTGCAGAGTCCGCTTGGCGGTGATGCGGGCCGCCTTCAGCTCGTCCTCGATCGAGGGCGTGTTCATATAGCCGACCTGGCCGCCCGGAATGACGTCCGAACCCCAGCCCTGGGCCGAGGTGATGCGGATCAGGCTGGCGTCGGCGTAGTCGAGCCGGCTGTTGAACCGGGTCACCCCGTCGTCGGTCAGTTCAAAGCCCAGGGTGTCCAGGGCGCCGTTGATGTTGCGGCCCGTCCCGGCGTTGGTCTCCAGGATGATGTCGTCACGCTCGACCTTCGAATAGCTGAGGTCCAGACCCAGGGTCCAATCGTCATTGGCGACGAATTCGGTGTTCCAGCCCAGGGCGGTGATGTTGCTGTCGCGCTTGTTCAGGTCGTTGCGGACCACGCCCTTGATGTTGTCCCAGGTGCCGGCGACGATCAGGCCGTCTTCCACGGTGTAGCCGGGGCGCAGCGACGGCGCCGGACGGCAGACGGGCGAGGCGACGTTGACGGTGCAGTCGCCCGACGATCCGCCCCAAGCCAGCGGGAATTCGATGCCGCGCAGAACCTGGGTGTTCTTGAACTCGGAATAGAAGGCGTCGATCGTCGAATGGATGCGGTCGTTCGGGCGCCATTCCAGCACGCCCATATAGCCGTCGCGCTCCAGCTCCGAGGACATGACGTAGGGCTTGACCCCGCCGGTCAGCAGATTGCCGTCGGAATAGGTGGGATAGCCCCAGGCGTTGAACCGCTCGGACTGATAGGGCGAGCTCATGTGGGCGTAGCCCAGGGCGACGCCCAGGGTGCCGTCCATGAACTGGTCGATGTAGGAGACGGTGTAGCGGTCGCCGCTGTCGGTCGTGCCCGAGTTCAGGGCGCCGATGTCGTTCCACTCATGCCGATAGTTCAGGGCGATCGCCTGACGGCCGTAGGCCAGGGGCCGCACGGTGCGCAGATCGACCGAGCCCGCCAGACCCTGACCCAGCAGGGCCGCATCCGGGGTCTTGTAGACGACGACGCTGCCCAGCAGTTCCGACGGGAACTGGTCGAATTCGACGCCGCGGTTGTCGCCGGTGGTGACCAGTTCGCGGCCGTTCAGCAGGGCGGTGGTGAAATCCGGGCCCAGGCCGCGGATGGAGATCTGCTGGCTGCGGCCGTCAAGGCGCTGCATCGTCACGCCGGGCAGACGCGCCAGGGATTCGGCGATCGAGACGTCCGGCAGCTTGCCGATGTCCTCGGCCGAAATGACTTCGACGATCGAGGTGTTGTTGGCCTTGGCCGAGATCGAGGCCTCGATCGAGCGGCGGATGCCGGTGACGACGATTTCGCCGACTTCGGTCGGCGCTTGGTCAGCCTGAGCGGCGGTGGTCGCGGTTTGAGCCTGCGCCGCCCCGACGGCGACGAAGGCGGCGGCGCCGACAGCAGCGCCCGACAGCAGGCGCACGCGCCGGTTAAGACGTTGAGACATGGTCATCCTCCCTGGGGCCGCCGCGATTCTGAATGTCGCAGCCGAAGCCTTCGCAAAAATATGCAAATCTTCGACAAGGTTGCAAGCCGTTAATGTGGACGACGCATTTTCGTCGCACACGCCGAGGCCGCGAAAGCCCCATATACGCGGATTTACGGATCGATACGGCCAAGCTGTCGCTGCATCGCAGCATTCTAATCCGCGTTGACAGGCAGGGCTTGGGCTGCAAAATCTTGCAAATCGATCTGGAAGGCTTTGCACTTTTCAGACAGGAGGACCGACAGGATGAGCCTTGCCCCCCGCAAGACGAACCGCGCCCGCGCCTTGGCCGCAGCGACGGCTCTGATGGCGAGCCTATCGGCCCTGCCCTTTCAGGCCCGCGCCGAGACCCCGGCCGCGTCGCCTGCAGCCGCCGCCCTGACGGCGCTGCGTCAGCGTCCGCCACAGGACGAGGTCATTTACTTCCTGCTGCCCGACCGGTTCGCCAACGGCGATCCCTCGAACGACCACGGCGGCTACGCCCCCGAGCGGCTGAAGAGCGGCTTCGATCCGTCGGACACCGACTTCTACCACGGCGGCGATCTGGCCGGGGTGACGCAGCGGCTGGACTATATTCAGGGCCTGGGCGCCACCGCCGTCTGGCTGGCCCCCATCTTCAAGAACAAGCCGGTGCAGACGCACAACGGCTACACCGGCGCGGCGCACCACGGTTACTGGATCACCGACTTCACGGCCGTCGATCCCCATTTCGGCGACGAGGCCGCGATGCGGGCCCTGGTCGATGCGGCCCATGCGCGGGGCATGAAGGTCTATCTGGACATCGTCGCCAACCACACGGCCGACGTCATCCGTTATCGCGAATGCCCGGACCGGCCGTGCGAATACCGCAGCCGGGCCGACTATCCCTACACCCGCCGCGGCGGAGTGGACGGGGCGGCGATCAACGCGGGCTTCGACGGACGGGACTTCTCGCGCCTGACCCGGCCCGACTACGCCTACACCCCCTATGTCCCGGCGGGCGAAGAGACCGCCAAGGTCCCGGCCTGGCTGAACGACCCCATCCGCTATCATAACCGTGGCGACAGCACCTTTGCGGGCGAAAGCTCGCTGGACGGGGATTTCGCCGGTCTGGACGACCTGCTGACCGAGGACCCCGTCGTGGTCCAGGGCATGATCGACGTCTTCGGCGGCTGGATCGACAAATACGGGATCGACGGCTTCCGCATCGACACCGCCCGCCACGTGAACCCCGAGTTCTGGCAGGCCTTCATCCCCGCCATGCTGGAGCGGGCGCGGGCCAGGGGCATTCCGAACTTCCACATCTTCGGCGAGGTCTATGACCCCGACCCGGCGGTGACGGCGCGGTTCACGCGGGTGGACGCCTATCCGGCCGTGCTCGACTTCCCCTTCCAGAAGACGGCGGTGGAGGTCGCATCCGGCAAGACGGGGACCGACGCCCTGGCCCGACTGTTCGCCGCCGACGCGATCTACGCCAAGGGCGCCGAGACCGCCGCCGTCTTGCCGACCTTCCTGGGCAATCACGACATGGGTCGGGTCGGCTTCTTCGTGAAACAGGCCAATCCCGACGCCGACGAAGCCGAAATCCTGGCGCGGGTAAAGCTGGCCCACGCCCTGATGATGTTCAGCCGCGGCGTGCCGACCCTCTATTACGGCGACGAACAGGGCTTCGCCGGCGCCGGCGGCTATGGAAACTCGCGCCAGGACATGTGGCCCAGCCGGACTCAGGTCTATGCGGCGGAACAGCCGATCGGCGGACGGCAGACGCCCTATTCCACGACAGCGCCCCTCTATACGGCCATCGCCGAAATGGCCCGGATTCGCGCCGCTGATCCCGCCCTGCGCCGGGGCCGACAGGTCGTCCGCGCGGCGGGCGATGCGCCCGGACTGTTCGCCCTGTCCCGCCTGGATGAGGCCGGCGGGGAGACCCTGGTCCTGTTCAACAGCTCGACCGCCGAGGCGACGGCCCAGGTCGAGGTGGAGCCCGGTTCGCTGCGGTGGCAAGCTGTGCGCGGCGACTGCGCCGCCCAGGCCTCCGCTCCGGCCAGCTACGCCGTCCGCATCCCCCCTCTCGACTACCTGATCTGCAAGAGCACGCCCCAGTGAACGCCCACAGCCTCGACCTCGCGACCGCCGCCCAGCCGGCGACCGCCCATCACGAATGGTGGCGGGGCGCCGTCCTGTACCAGATCTATCCGCGCAGTTTCGCCGATGCGAACAACGACGGGGTCGGCGACCTGAAGGGGATCACCGATCATCTGGATCACGTCGCCTCGCTGGGCGTGGACGGCATCTGGCTGTCGCCCTTCTTCACCTCGCCGATGAAGGACTTCGGCTATGACGTCGCCGACTATTGCGACGTCGATCCGATCTTCGGGACCCTGGCCGATTTCGACGCCCTGGTGGCGCGGGCCCATGCACTGGGCCTGAAGGTGGTGATCGACCAGGTCTTTTCGCACACCTCGGACGAGCACCCCTGGTTCCTGGACAGCCGGGCCTCGCGCTCAGGCCCGCACGCCGACTGGTACGTCTGGGCCGACGCCAAGCCGGACGGATCGCCGCCGTCGAACTGGCAGTCGGTGTTCGGCGGTCCGGCCTGGACCTGGGACGCGCGACGCGGCCAGTACTATATGCACAACTTCCTGGCCTCGCAGCCGCAGCTGAACGTGCGCAATCCGGCGGTTCAGGACGCCCTGATCGCGGCGGCGCGCTTCTGGCTGGACCGGGGCGTCGACGGCTTCCGGCTGGACGCCATCAACTTCTCCATCCACGACCTGAAGCTGACCGACAATCCTCCGATCAACGACGGCAAGAAGCGGACCCGGCCCTTCGACTTCCAGGACAAGATCTACAATCAGAGCCAGCCCGAGATCCTCGGCTTCCTGAACCGGATCCGCGCCCTGACCGACAGCTATGAGGGGCGGTTCACCGTCGCCGAGGTCGGCGGCGATCACGCCGACCGCGAGATGAAGGAATACACCGCCGGAACCGATCGCCTGCACTCGGCCTATGGCTTCCTCTATCTGTACGCCGACACGCTGAAGAGCGAACTGGTCGCGCGGGGCGAAACCATGTGGCCGGATCAGCAGGGCGAAGGCTGGCCGTCCTGGACCTTCTCCAACCATGACGCGCCGCGCGCCGTGTCGCGCTGGGCGCAAGGGCGGGACCGCAAGGCCTTCGCCGAGATGGCCCTGATGCTGCTGGTCTGCCTGCGCGGCAATGTCTTCGTCTATCAGGGCGAGGAGCTGGGCCTGCCCCAGGCCGAGGTGCCGTTCGAGCGGCTGGTCGATCCCGAGGCCATCGCCAACTGGCCCGAGACCCTGGGCCGCGACGGCGCCCGCACGCCCATGCCCTGGCATGCGGATCAGGCCAACGCCGGTTTCTCCACCGTCGAACCCTGGCTGCCGGTCGATCCCCGTCACCTGCCGCTGGCGGTGGATGCCCAGGAAGCCGATCCGGGCTCCACCTTGCACGTCGCCCGCCGCATGATCCGGCTGCGTCATCAGCACCCGGCCCTGCGCTTCGGCGCCATGGCGCCGATCCAGACCTCGGACCTTCTGGTTTTCGAACGCCAGGAGCGCGGCGGCGGCGAAGAGCGGCTGCTGTGCGTCTTCAACCTGGGTCACGCGCCGGTCGAGTGGAGCCCCCCCGCCGAGGCGACGCAGATCGAGGCGATCAATTGGAGCCAGGGCGACGGCGCCGCCCTGCCTCCGCTCGCCGGCCTGGTCTTCAGACTGGCATGATCCGTTCAGCCGCCACAGGTCTCGCGCACGATCAGGTCGGTGGGCACCCGTTCCGACCGTCCGGCCGTCGCGCCCCCGTGGTCCAGCAGTTTGGACACCATCAGCCGCCCGGCCTTCATCGTGTCCTGGGCGATGGTGGACAGGGCCGGGCGCGAGTAGCGGCTGAAGGGCACATTGTCGAAGCCGATGACGGAGACGTCGCCGGGCACGGTCAGGCCGGCGTGTTCCAGCGCGCGCACCGCGCCCAGGGCGATCTGATCGGAGGCCGCCACCACCCCGTCGAACCTGACGCCCCGGCGCACCAGAGCGTCCACGGCGGCCTCGGCGGACTCGACCTCGAAATGGGCCGGCACGATCAGATCGGCCTCGACCGACAGACCCGCCGTCTCCAGCGCCGCCAGATAGCCGCGATGCCTCTGCATGGCCTCGGGCGGATCCAGATCGCCCAGAAAGACGATGCGCGTGCGGCCCAGCCGCGCCAGATGCGCCGTCGCGCGGCGGCCGCCGGAGAAGTTGTCGGAGCCGATCGAGCAATAGTCCTGTTCCGGCAGGTCGGCGCCCCAGACCACGAAGCGATGGTCGCCCGCCGCCAGCCGGTTGAAGGCGCCGTGCAGGCTGGACTGACCCAGGAAGATCACCCCGTCCGCGCGACTGGTGTTCATCGCCGCCGCCAGCTCGTCATAGGTGGCCGGCGAAATATGGCTCATCAGCAGGTCGCAGCCGCGTTCACGCGCCGCCTCGCCCACCCCGGCCAGCAGCTCCAGGAAGAAGGGGTCGGAGATCCGGCCCTCCCGTCCCTGGGGCCGCGGCGTCACCAGGGCGATGGTGCCCTGAGCCCCGATCGGACCGGCGGGCATGTAGCGGCGGAACGGATAGTCGTGCTCCTTCGCCAGCTTCCAGATCAGCTGTTTGGTGCGGTCATTGACGGCGGGGCTGTCGTTCAGCGCCCGCGAGGTGGTGGCGACGGAGACGCCGGCCAGGCGCGCGATGTCTTCAAGTCGGGTTGTCTTGCGGCTCAAGGTCGCGGGTCCTCAGCACAGGCTTTCGGGCCTGCAAATTTTTCTGCAAACGTTTCAGCCACCGTTCGCAGCGGTTGGCAAGAGGCGGCGTAACGGAGTTCACAGATGAAGCGCAGATCCTTCCTGGCCCTCGGCGGCGCCTCGATCCTGGCCTTCGGCGCCACGGGCGTTCGCGCCCAGACCGCGCCGACCCACGCCCGCGCCTCTTCGCCCGGCGGGGTGCTGACGGTTGAGGCCTTCACCGACAACGACGGCCGGCCGATGTATGCGGTGCTGCGTCAGGGGCGGATGGTCGTGGCCCCCTCCAAGCTCGGCTTCCTGCTGACCGACGCCCCCGCCCTCGAGCGCGGCCTGGCGATCACGGCCGGTCAGCCGGTGACCTTCGATGAGACCTGGGAGCAGCCCTGGGGCGAGCGCCGCTTCATCCGCAACCACTATAACGAATGGCGGGTCTCCTATGCCGAGACCGGCGGGCTGCAACGGCGCGTCGACGTGGTCTTCCGCCTGTATGACGACGGCCTGGGCTTCCGCTACGACTTCCCGGACCAGCCGGCCCTGAAGACGGTTCGCATCGGCTCCGAGATCACCGAGTTCAACCTGGCCGAGGACGGCGAGGCCCTGTGGTGCCCCGCCTGGGAATGGAATCGCGAGGAATACCTCTACAGCCGCACCCCGATCAGCGCGGTCGGCAGCGCTCAGACGCCGATGACGGTCAAGGGACGGTCGGGCCTGCACGTCTCGATCCACGAGGCCGCCTGCATCGACTACGCCGGGATGAACCTGCGCCGGTCGGAGGACACCAAGTTCCGCGCCCAGCTGACGCCCGGCCTGACCAACGCCGCCGTGGTGCGCCAGGCGCCGTTCAACACACCCTGGCGGACGCTGCAGATCTCGGACAGCGCTGCGGGCTTGATCGACTCCAGCCTGATCCTGAACCTGAACGAGCCCAACAGGCTGGGCGACGTCAGCTGGTTCAAGCCGATGAAATACGTCGGCGTCTGGTGGGAGATGCATCTGGATCTGAAGAGCTGGAACTCCGGCCCCAAACACGGCGCAACCACCGAGAACGCCATCAAACACATCGACTTCGCCGCCGAGCACGGCTTGGGCGGGGTGCTTGTCGAGGGCTGGAACAAGGGCTGGGACGGCCAATGGTTCGCCAATGGTTCGGACTTCAGCTTCACCGAAGCCTATCCCGACTTCGACATCGAGGCGGTCTGCGCCCACGCCCGGTCCAAGGGCGTCCAGCTGATCGGCCACCACGAAACCGGCGGCAACGCCTTCCACTATGAGCAGCAGCTCGAACCGGCCATGGCCCTGTATGAGCGGCTGGGCGTCCATTCGGTCAAGACCGGCTATGTCGCCGACGCAGGCGGCGCTCGCGTCGCCGGGCCGGACGGCCGGATGGTGATGGCCTGGCACGAGAGCCAGGCCATGGCCCAGCACCATATGAAGGTCGTCGAGGCGGGCGCGCGCCACAAGGTGGCGATCAACGCCCACGAACCGTTCAAGGATACGGGCCTGCGCCGCACCTATCCGAACATCATCAGCCGCGAGGGCCAGCGCGGCATGGAGTATTCGGCCTGGGGCAATCCCGGCAATCCGCCCGAGCACGAGCCGAACCTGGTCTTCACCCGCCTGCTGGCCGGGCCGATGGACTATACGCCCGGCATCTTCGGCATGGAGACGCGCAGCCCCGGCGGGGTGCAGACGACCTGGGCCAAACAGCTGGCCCTGTATGTCGTCATCTACAGCCCGATCCAGATGGCGGCCGATCTGCTGGTCAATTACGAGGCCAATCCCGGCCCCTTCCAGTTCATCAAGGACGTGCCGGTCGACTGGGCCGAGACCCGCGTGCTCGCGGCCGAGATGGGCGACTATGTCGCCATAGCGCGCAAGGATCGGACCTCCGACGTCTGGGCCCTTGGGGCCATCACCGACGAGCATCCGCGCGTCCTTACGGCGCCTCTGGACTTCCTGGACCCCGGCCGGCGCTACCGGGCCGAAATCTATCGCGACGGGCCGGACGCCGACTATCGCGGCAAGCGCGAGGACATCGTCATCGAGCAGCGCGAGGTGACGTCGGCGGACACGCTGACGCTGGCGCTCGCGCCCGGCGGCGGCCAGGCGATCCGGTTCGTGCCGTTCGGGCGGGGGCGTCGGTGATGGGCGACTTTCAGATCCTCTCCCGCTTGCGGGAGAGGTGGCCCGTCGATCGCGCAGCGATCCAGGGTCGGAGAGGGAAGTCTTCTGACAGAAGGCTGAACTCCCCCCATCGTCACGCGTGTCGCTGCGCGCCACGACGCGACACTTCCCCCGCAAGCGGGGGAAGGTCATGAGCGCCGCCGCCCCCCTCCTCTCCCGCCGCCCGCGCCTGTCCGGCCTGGCGATCTGGAACATGTGCGTCGGCTTCTTCGGCATCCAGATCGGCTTCGGCCTGCAGAACGCCAACACCAGCCGGATCTTCCAGACCCTGGGCGCCGAGGTCGACAGCCTGGCCATCCTCTGGATCGCCGCGCCGTTGACCGGCCTGTTGGTCCAGCCCCTGGTCGGCCATTTCAGCGACAAGACCTGGACCCGGTTCGGGCGTCGCCGCCCCTATTTCCTGGTCGGGGCGATCCTGACCACCCTGGCCCTGATCGCCATGCCCAACAGCCCCGGCCTGTGGTTCGCCGCCGCCATGCTGTGGATCATGGACGCCTCGATCAACATCACCATGGAGCCGTTCCGCGCCTTCGTCGGCGACAATCTGCCGGAGGAGCAGCGCACCGCCGGCTATGCGATGCAGAGCTTCTTCATCGGCGCGGGCGCCGTCTTCGCCTCGGTCCTGCCCTGGCTGCTGTCGAACGTCTTCGGCGTCGTCTCGACCGCCGAGGCGGGCGTCGTGCCCCTGTCGGTCAAGATCGCCTTCTATGTCGGGGCCGCCGGCCTGTTCACGGCCGTGCTGTGGACGGTCTTGAGCACCCGCGAATACAGCCCCGAACAGCTCGCCGCCTTCGAGCGGACGCGGCTTCAGGCCCTCGGCGCCGCCCCCGCCGACGACGCGCCCGAGGCGCCGGCCCGCAGCGTCCGCGGCTGGCTGGGGTCCGGCCTGATCTGCGCCGTCCTGGGCGCCCTTGGCCTGGTGCTGATCGCCGCTCTCGATCTGGAGAAGGAGCTGCTGGTCCTGGCCGGCTTCTTCGTCGGCTTCGGCCTGTTGCAGATCGCCGTGGGCATGATGCAGCGCCGCCGCATCGCCAACGCCGTGACCGAGATCCTGAACGACGTCTATCGCATGCCCCAGACCATGCGCGACCTGGCGGTGGTCCAGTTCTTCAGCTGGTTCGCCCTGTTCGCCCTGTGGATCTACACCACCGCCGCCGTGACCAGCGTCCATTTCGGCACGGCCGACACCACCTCGGCCGCCTACGCCGCCGGGGCCGACTGGGTGGGGGTTCTGTTCGGGGTCTATAACGGGGTCGCGGCCCTGGCGGCCTTCACCCTGCCGGTTCTGGCCAGGCGGATCGGCCGCAGGGCGACCCACGCCCTGATGCTGATGCTCGGCGCGGCGGGTCTGTTCGGCGTCTTCCTGATCCGCGAGCCGGGCCTGCTGTGGCTGCCGATGGTCGGGGTCGGCTTCGCCTGGGCCTCGATCGTCTCCATGCCCTACGCCATCCTGTCGGCGGCTGTGCCGGCGCGGAAGATGGGCGTCTATATGGGCGTGTTCAACATCTTCATCGTCGTGCCCCAGCTGCTGGCGGCCACGGTGCTGGGCCTGATTCTGAAGCACTTCTTCAGCGGACAGGCGATCTGGGCCCTGGTGCTGGGCGCCGCCTCCTTCCTGCTGGCGGCCTTCAGCGCCCTGAGGGTGCGGGAGCAAAGGGCGTGAACCGCCGCGCGCTCCTAGCCCTGGCGGCCGCCCTGCCCTTCGCCGGCGCCGCACGGGCGCAGACGGCGGCCGGTCGTCTGATCCTCCACGAGGCCGTGACCTCGGCCCATGTGAAGGCGAGGAACGTCTCCGTCTGGCTGCCGCCCGGCTATGAGGCGTCGGATGCGGCCTATCCCGTCCTCTACATGCACGACGGACAGAATCTGTTCGATCCCTCGACGGCCAACTTCGGGGAATGGGGGGTGGACGAGCATCTGACGCGGCTGATCGCGGGCGGTCAGGTGCGCGCCCCCATCGTGGTCGGCGTCTGGAACACGGATCTTCGCCTGCGGGAATATGTTCCGGCCGATCTGATCGCGGCCCTGCCCGAGGACATGCGCGGCGATGTTCAGGCCGTCTATGGCGGCCCGCCCCTGTCGGACTGCTATATCCGCTTCCTGACCGAAGAGCTGAAACCCTTCGTGGACCGGACCTACCGCACCCTGCCCGGCCGCGAGGACACCCTGATCAGCGGCTCCAGCATGGGCGGGCTGATCTCCCTGTATGCGGTGATGAAGCGGCCGGAAGTCTTCTCCGCCGCCGCCTGTCTATCGACCCACTGGCCGCTGCGGGTCACAGGTCTGGACGGCCCAGGCCTGGAGGCCTGGCGCGAACGTCTGGTCGCCGCCTGGACCGGGGTGATCGAGCGCGGCCTGCCGGCGCCCGGCGCGAACCGCTTCTACTTCGACCGGGGCGATGAGACCCTGGATCAGTTCTACGCCGCCTTCCAGACCCAGGTGGACGCCGTCTTCCGCCGTCGCGGCTACGGCCCCGGCGATTTCCAGAGCCTGGTCTTCCCCGGCGCCCAGCACAATGAGGCCTCGTGGAACCAGCGGCTGGACGTTCCCCTGAGCTTTCTTCTTTCCCCCGCCCCCACGCGCAACCCGTGAGGACCACAATGCGTCACTTCCGTTCCTTCTGCCTCGCCGGCGCCGCCGGCCTGGCGCTCGCCTCGGCCGCCTCGGCCCAGTCCGGGATCGCTCCGGGCGCGCCGGGTGATCCGCCTACCTGGTCCAGCGCCGCCAAGACCGGCGCCGGGGCCTCCTATGAAGCCTATGTCGACGGCCAGTACCGTGACGGCGGCCCGACCGGCGCGGTGTCGAAGGTCTGGTTCTCCATCGCCGACGGCGTTCTGACCGAAACCATGTACGGCCTGATCCACGAGGCCCAGATCAAGGCGCTTCGCTTCGCCGTCGTCACCCCTGACGGCCTGGCTGTGGAGGGCGCCGACACCACCGAGCAGACCGAATATCTGCATACGGACGCCCAGGGCCGCCCCCTGTCGCCGGCCTATAGGGTCACCACGCGCGACAAGGCCGGCCGGTTCGAAATCGAGAAACGCATCTTCACCGACCCGGACCGCAACGCCCTGGTGCTGCGGGTCAAGATCACGGCCCTGAGCGGAGAGGCCACGCCCTATCTGCTGCTGGAGCCGCACATCGCCAACACCGGCGTCGACGACCGGGGTCAGGTCACGCGCCAGGCCTTCCATGCCTGGGAAGGCGACACCCATCTGGTGCTCAAGCCGAGCCGTCCGTTCGACAAGGCCGGCGTCGGCTTCGTCGGCGCCTCGGACGGTCTGACCGACCTGAAGGACGGCCGGATGGACTGGACCTACGCCTCCACCGGTGAGACGGCGGGCAATACGATGATGACGGGCGCCCTGCCGCGCCTGCGTCAGGGGCAGAGCCTGAGCCGAGATTTCGTGATCGGCTTCGGCTCCAGCGAGGCCGAGGCCCAGGCGGCGGCGGACGGCGCCTTCGCTGTCGGCCTGGACGAGGTTCTGGCCCGGTTCAACGGCGAGGGTGATCGCATCGGCTGGGAGGACTATGTCGCCTCCCTGACCGAACTGCCGCGCATCGCCGAACAGGCGACGGACGGAGGCAAGCTGGCCTACGCCTCGGCCCTGATGCTGAAGGTGCAGGAGGACCGCACCCATGCCGGCGCCCTGATCGCCTCCCTGTCCAACCCCTGGGGCGACACGGTGGACGCCTCCAAGTCCTCCACCGGCTACAAGGCCGTCTGGCCGCGCGACTTCTATCAGGTGGCCATGGCCCTGGCGGCCCTGGGCGACAAGGAGACGCCGCTGGCGGCCTTCAACTATCTGCCCCAGGTCCAGGTCGGCCCGAACACGCCCGGCAATACCGGCGTCGGCGGCTGGTTCCTGCAGAAAACCCATGTGGACGGCGAACTGGAATGGGTGGCGGTCCAGCTGGACCAGACGGCCATGCCGATCATGCTGGGCTATCGTCTGTGGAAGCTGGGCTGGCTGTCCGACGCCCAGATGGCCGACCACTATCGTTCGATGCTGAAGCCGGCGGCCGACTTCCTGGTGGACGGCGGCAAGATCGGCCTTCTGTGGAACGACGCCGAGATCAAGCCGCCCTTCACCCAGCAGGAGCGGTGGGAAGAGCAGCAGGGCTATTCCCCCTCCACAACCGCCGCCGTGGTGGCCGGGCTGACGGTCGCTGCCGAAATGGCGCGCGCCTCGGGCGATGCGGCGGGAGCGACCCGCTATCAGCTCGCCGCCGACAGCTACGCCTCCAAGATCGAAGAGCGGATGTTCACGACCAGCGGCGACTTCGGCGACGGCCGCTATTTCATCCGCATCACTCAGAACGAGAACCCGAACGACAAGGCCCCGATCGGCGCCGCCAACGGCCAGATCGCGCCCCAGGAGGACCGGGTCGTGGACGGCGGCTTCCTGGAACTGGTCCGCTACGGGGTGCGAAAGGCCGACGATCCGCACATCCTGTCGACCCTGCCCGTCTATGACGACCAGAGCCTGGAGGACCTGTACCGGGTCCGCTACGACTTCGGGCCGGAGGGCGACCAGACGCCGGGCTGGCGCCGCTACGGCGTCGACGGCTATGGCGAGGATCATGTCACGGGCGCCAACTACGGCGTCGGCGGGCAGATGAGCCCTGGTCAGCGGGGGCGGGTCTGGCCCTTCTTCACCGGCGAGCGCGGCCACTATGAGCTGGCCCGCGTCAGCCTGAACGGCGCTCCGTCCGCCGCCGACATCGCCGCCATCCGCCAGACCTATGTGCGCGGCATGGAGCGGTTCGCCAATGACGGGCTGATGCTGGCCGAACAGGTCTGGGACGGGGTCGGCGACCCGACCGAGCGCGACTACGCCCTGGGCCAGAACACCGACTCGGCCACCCCCCTGGCCTGGACCCATGCCGAATATCTGAAGCTGCTGCGGTCCTTGGCCGACGGCAAGGTGTGGGATCGGTACGAGCCGGTCGAAAGCCGCTACGCCCGCTGATACGAAAAAGGCCCCGGAGCCAGTGCTCCGGGGCCTCATTCAGCCTATCAAACGAACCGCTGGATCAGAACGCCACCTTGATCCCGGCGACCACACGGTCCTCATAGTTCGCCGCATTATCGACATCGGTGTCGTAATAGCGGACGTCCACAGCCAGATCGTCCGTGAGCGCATAAGCGACACCGACATTCCAAGTGAGATAGTCGTCGCTGACGTCCAGCCATTGCTTGCCGACCGCTCCCGAAACCGTCCACTTGTCAATCGGACTGAAGGTGGCGTTCACTTCCGCATAGGTCGCCTCATCATCCACGCCGAAGAAGTCAGGCGAATAGTAGGCCACCGCGCCTACGGTCGCCCGTCCAAACGCTCGGGACACGCCCAGCTTCGCTTCGGCGTACGTGTAGTCCGCAAAGGCGGGCTCCTTAGCATAGGTATAGCCTACCAGACCCGCATCCCAGGCGAAGCCGGCCGCTTCCCAACGATAACCGCCATACATATCGACCTCGGCGTCCGTCGTGTCCCCGAAATCGACTGTGGAGGCCCACACGCCGGCGTAAAAACCGCCTGCCGTCAGATCCAGGCCGCCCTGGATAGCGGCATCTTCGTTGGTTTGGCTGACGCCCCGGAAAACGTAATCGGTGACGATGCCGAAATTCCCGCTTACCGAGACATCGACGTTGCTCTGGGCTGAAGCCGGCGCAGCCAGGCCGAACAGCCCGACGGTCGCAGCGGCGGCAGCCGCCAAACGAAACACTTTGAAGTCCATTGTCATTATCCCTTATGATTCGAGAGAGGTCGGCGAGCGCCGAAGAATTGGGAGAGCGCGGCCGGCGGGCCGCACCCTCCGGTTTCAGTGTTCCAGCGCCTCGCCGTGCAGCGAGGTGTCCAGACCGGCGGCTTCTTCCGCCTCGCTGACCCGCAGACCCGTGGTGAACTTGCAGATCACCAGGATGATGAAGGTCCCGACCGCGCTATAGGCGATCGTCCAGGCCAGGCCGATGGCCTGGGCCCCGACATTGGCGCCTTCCGACAGGCTGTTGATCGCCGTGGTGGCGAAGACGCCGGTCAGCAGGGCGCCGATCAGGCCGCCCGCGCCGTGGATGCCGAAGGCGTCCAGCGAGTCGTCGTAGCGCAGCAGCTTCTTGATCCAGACCGACGAGATGTAGCAGACCGGACCGGCGATCAGGCCGATGATGACCGCCCCCTTGGGATCGACGAAGCCGGCCGCAGGGGTGATGGCGACCAGGCCGGCGACCACGCCCGACAGCATGCCGATCAGCGAGACCTTCTTCTTTTCGATCAGTTCGATGATCTTCCAGGTCAGGGCGGCGGCGGCGGCGGCCAGCACCGTGTTCAGCAGGGCCACGCCCATCAGCTCATTGGCCGCGCCCGCCGAACCGGCGTTGAAGCCGATCCAGCCGACCAGCAGCAGCGAGGCGCCGATCATGGTCAGGACAGGGTTGTGCGGATTGATCGGCTCGACCCCATAGCCTTTGCGGCGGCCCAGGAAGATGGCGCAGACCAGACCGGCCACGCCCGAGTTGACGTGAACCACCGCGCCGCCGGCGAAGTCCAGCACGCCGGCGGAACCGAGGAAGCCGCCGCCCCACACCCAGTGACAGATGGGGGAATAGATCAGCAGCGACCACAGGGCCGTGAACAGCAGCAGGCCCGAATATTTCATCCGCTCGGCGAAGGCGCCGGTGACCAGGGCCGGGGTGATGATGGCGAAGGTCATCTGGAAGGCGATGAACAGATATTCCGGAATGCCCGTCAGCAGGCTGTTGGCCGTGCCAAGGGTCACGCCGTTCAGGAACAGCATGTCCAGGCTGCCGACATAGGGCTGAAGCGCGGCGTCGGCGTTGGCGCCGAAGGCGATGCTGTAGCCCGCGATGAACCAGACCAGGGAGACGACGGCGAAGACGCCGACCGACTGGGTGATGGTGGCGATGACGTTCTTGCGCCGCACCATGCCGCCGTAGAACAGGGCCAGTCCCGGCAGGGTCATCAGCAGGACCAGGGCCGTGGACGTGCCCAGCCAGGCCGTGCCCGCGCCGTCCAGCTCCAGCGCCGACTGGTGCGCCAGCAGGGCGGGCGCCGCCTCCGGCGTCTGGGCGAAGGCCCCGCCGGCGTAAAAGAGCCCGATGGTCAGAAGCAGGAGCGCAGCGCCCCCCGGAAGTCGATTCCAAACGTGCGACATAAGCAAATACCCCCTTAGCAATCTCGCAAGTGCGAAGGTTTTACTGCAATCGCGTTCGACGCAAGGGGGTCAGGCTGAAACGGTGCAACTTTCTTGCAACGGTCCTGTCAAAAAAGTTAAGCCTCGCATGATCCATTCGTCGTGCGAGGCTTAAGGTTCAGATTCATGTTTCAAGGAACGCTGTTCCCGGCATGAAATTCAGGGGCGGCGCGACGCCCCTCAGGCCCAGTGCATCTGCACCCGGTGCGCCGTCGCCCAGTGAATGGCGCGGATGGCGTCGATGACGGCCTCGGTCGCCCCCCGCGTGCCCAGGGCTCCGCCGAGATCGGCGGTCACGGCGCCCGCCGCCAGGACGGCGGCGACGGCGGCCTCAATGGAATCCGCCTCGGCCTCCAGCTTCAGACTGTGACGCAGCAAGAGGGCCGCCGACAGAATCGTGCCGACCGGATTGGCCAGATCCTGACCGGCGATGTCCGGCGCCGACCCGTGGATCGGTTCGAACAGGCCCGGCCCTTCCGTGCCCAGCGACGCCGACGGCAGCAGGCCGATGGAGCCGCCCAGCACCGAAATCTCGTCCGACAGGATGTCGCCGAACATGTTCTCGGTCAGGATGACGTCATATTCGCGGGGCTTCCTGATCAGGTGCATGGCCATGGAATCGACCAGGGCGTGCTCCAGCGCGATCTCGGGGAACTCCTCGGCATGGATGCGGGTGACCACTTCGCGCCACAGGCGGCTGGTCTCCATCACATTGGCCTTGTCGACCGAAGTCACCTTGCCGCGGCGCTGGCGGGCCGTCTGGAAGGCGGCGCGGGCGACGCGCTCGATCTCAGGGACCGTATATTCGCACAGGTCGGTGGCGCGGTCGGCGGTGCGGGTCTTTTCCCCGAAATAGACGCCGCCGGTCAGTTCGCGAAAGACGATCAGATCGACGCCCTCGACGATCTCCTTCTTCAGCGGCGAACGGTGCGCCAGGACCGGCGATACCTGCAGCGGCCGCAGATTGGCGAACAGACCCATCGCCTTGCGGATCGCCAACAGGCCTTCCTCGGGCCGGCGCTTGCCGCCGTCCCATTTGGGGCCGCCCACCGCGCCCAGCAGGACGGCGTCGGCGGCGACGCAGGCGGCGCGCGTCGCCTCAGGCAGGGGCTCGCCCGTCTCGTCGATGGCGGCGCCGCCGATCAGATGTTCGGTGAAGTTGAAGTTGTGGCCGTAGAAGTCGCCGATGACCGCCAGCACGTCGCGCGCGGCCCGCGTCACCTCCGGCCCGACGCCGTCGCCGGGCAACAGGACGATCTCATAGGTCTTGGGGGCGGCTTGGGTCATCAGACGGTCTCTCTCGAACGCTCGAAGGCTTCGATCTCTGGCAGGTTTGATTGCAGCCAGCCCAGGGTGTCCACCCCGTTCAACAGACACTGGCGCGCGAAGGATTCGACCTCGAACGGCACGGGCTGGGCATTGCCGCGCCGGATCTCCCGGGCTTCGAGGTCGATTGTGACCGGCTGGTCCGGCTGCGACGCCAGATCGTCCCAGACATCCTGGCTGACGACGATCGGCAGCAGGCCGTTTTTCAAGGCGTTAGATGTAAAAATGTCAGCGATTTCGGTCGAGATCACCGCCCGGAACCCATAGTCGTACAGGGCCCAGGGGGCATGTTCGCGCGACGAGCCGCAGGCGAAATTCTTGCCCGCCAGCAGGATGCGATGCTCGGCCGGATCGATCCGGTTCAGAATGGCTTCGGGCTTTTCCGAACCGTCGGCCTCATAGCGCCAGTCATAGAAGGCCGCCTTGCCCAGACCCTCGCGCGTGGTCGTCGTCAGGAACCGCGCCGGAATGATCTGGTCGGTGTCGATATTGGCCTGGCTCAGGATCACCGTGCGGGAGGTCAGGACCTGGAAGGGTTCGGACATGTCAGGCCTCCGCCGTTTCGCGCACGGCGTCGTTCAGGAAGACGCGCGGATCGGTCAGCACACCGGCCACCGCCGTCGCCGCAGCCGTCGCGGGGCTGGCCAGTATGGTGCGGGCGTCCTTGCCCTGGCGGCCCTCGAAATTGCGGTTGGAGGTCGAGACGGCCAGCTGACCCGGCGCGACGAAATCCCCGTTCATGGCGATGCACATGGAGCAGCCGGGAATGCGCCATTCGGCCCCGGCGGCGATGAAGACCTCGTGCAGGCCTTCCGCCTCGGCGGCGCGGCGAACGGCCTCCGAACCGGGAACCACCAGCATTCGCAGGCCGGGCTTGACCTTGCGGCCGCGCAGAACCTCGGCGGCGACGCGCAGATCGGGCAGGCGGCCGTTGGTGCAGGAGCCGATGAAGACCACGTCCACCGGCTGGCTGGTCGTCGCCTCGCCGGCGGTGAAGCCCATATAGGCGATGGCCTTGCGGTCGGAATCCGACTGGGGTTGGGGCACGGGCGTACCGATCGGCGCGCCGGCGTCAGGGGTCGTGCCCCAGGTCGCCATCGGACGTATGGCGGCGCCGTCGATCACGACTTCCTTGTCGAAGGTCGCGCCCGGATCCGTGGCCAGCTTCAGCCATTCGGCCGTCGCCGCCTCATAGTCGGCGGGGACGTGCTTGCGGCCGCGCAGCCAGTCGATCGTGGTCTGGTCCGGCGCGATCATCCCCGCCCGGGCGCCGGCCTCGATGGACATGTTGCACAGGGTCATTCGCCCTTCCATGTCCAGCGACCGCACCGCCTCGCCGGCGTATTCGATGACATAGCCGGTGCCGCCGCCGAAGCCGATGGCGGCGATGACGGCCAGGGCGACGTCCTTGCCCGAGACGCCGGGCTCCAGCCGTCCGTTCACCGTCACCCGCATGGCCTTGGCCTTGCGCTGCAACAGGCATTGGGTCGCCAGCACATGGCCGACCTCCGAGGTGCCGATGCCGAAGGCCAGGGCTCCGAACGCCCCATGGGTGGCGGTATGGCTGTCGCCGCAGACGACCGTCATGCCCGGCTGGGTCAGGCCCAGCTCCGGCCCCATGACATGGACCACGCCCCGATCTTCGGACCCCCAGCCCGCCAGCGGAACCCCGTGGGCGGCGCAGTTCCGCTCCAGCGTATGGACCTGGGCCTCGGCCTGGGGGGTGACATAGGGTTTCAGCCCGTTCAGCCCCGCCGGCAGGGTCGGGGTCGAATGGTCCAGGGTGGCGTAGGTCCGGTCGGGCCGGCGCACCTTCAGGCCGCGCGCCTCGATTTCGGTGAAGGCCTGGGGGCTGGTGACCTCGTGCACCAGATGCAGGTCGATATACAGAACCCCCGGCGTATCCGCCGTCTCCGGGCGCACCACATGGGCGTCCCAGACCTTGTCGAACAGGGTCTTTGGATCAGGCATACTGGGCCACCGTCTCCTCAACGCCGTCGACGCGATCAATGATGGCGATCAGTTCGGCGTCGCTGATCTCGCCGATCTGGTCGGCGCGCTGTTTGAAGCCGGCGACGACGGCCGCCAAACGCTCGCCCTCGATCGGACGGCCGATGGTCTCGGCCCGCTTGGCGATGGCGTGGCGGCCCGAGTGCTTGCCCAGAACGAACCAGCTGCCTTCGAAGCCCACGTCCTGGGGCCGCATGATCTCATAGGTGCGGCTGTCGGCCAGCATGCCGTGCTGGTGAATGCCGGCCTCGTGGGCGAAGGCATTGATGCCGACCACCGACTTGTTGCGGGCGATGACCGTCTCGGTGATTTCGCACAGGATCTTGGAGGCGCGGACCAGATGACGGCTGTCGGCGCCGGTCGTGACGCCATAGCGGTCTTCGCGGACCTTCAGGGCCATGATGACCTCTTCGATCGAGGCGTTGCCGGCCCGTTCGCCGATGCCGTTGATCGCCCCTTCGACCTGACGCGCCCCGCCCTGGACCGCAGCCAAGGAGTTGGCGACCGCCATGCCCAGGTCGTCGTGGCAATGGGCGGAAAAGATCATATGGGGGTGGCGCTTGTGGATGCGCGCCGCCAAGGCGCGGAAGGTTTCACGAACATCCTCCGGGGTCGCATAGCCGACGGTGTCGGGCACGTTCAGGGTCCGGGCGCCGGCGTCGGCGGCGGCCTCCAGCACATCGGCCAGGAACTCAGGCTCGGTGCGGAAGGCGTCCTCGGCCGAGAACTCGACGTCGTCGAACAGGGTGCGGGCGTATTCGACCGCGCGCACGGCGGTCGACAGCACCTCGTTGGTCGACATCTTCAGCTTGGCGGTGCGGTGGATCGGGCTGGTGCCGATAAAGGTATGGCAGCGACGATGGGATTTCGGCGCGGGCTGCAGGGCGCGGAAGCTGGCGTCGATATCCTTTTCGTTGGCGCGCGACAGGGAGCAGAAGATCGGCCCCTCGACCTCGCCGGCCACGCGGCGGATGCAGTCCTCGTCGCCGGGCGAGGCGGCGGCGAAGCCGGCCTCGATAACGTCGACGCCCAGGTCCTTCAGGACCTGGGCCATCTTCACCTTGGCTTGGGCGGTCATGGAGAAGCCCGGCGCCTGCTCCCCGTCCCGCATCGTCGTGTCGAAGACGATGACCCGGTTGGGGTCGGCGGCGATCTCCTCAGTTCGGGATACGCCGGATACTCGTACTTGTTCGGCGGTCATTACGCAGCCTCGGATTGAATAATGTCGTTGCCGATCCGGCGCACGCCGAACAGGCGGTCGATCTGGCGACCCAGGTTTTCGATGCAACGGCCGGCGTCGCGGCCGCGGATGGTCAGGGCGATCCGACGGAAGGCGCCCTCGTCGGCCATGTTGATGCCGTCGATGTGGAAGCCCCGGCGCTCCACAAGACCGATGAGACGCTGAAGCGAACCGTCCGCACGGTCGATCTGGATGTGGATCGTGTTGCTCATCTCAGGAGCCCTCCATCATTTCAGCATTGCTCTTGCCCGGCGGAACCAGCGGCCAGACATTGTCTCGGGGATCGATGACCACATGGGCCAGGCAGGGACCGTCGGCGGCCAGCAGACGCTGGATGCCTTCGGACACCTGATCGCGGCGATCGATACGGAAGGCCTCGATGCCGAAGGCCTCGGCCACCTTCACGAAGTCCGGATTGTCGGACAGGTCGATCTCGGAATAGTTCTCGGCGAAGAACAGCTCCTGCCACTGGCGCACCAGGCCCAGCGAGGAGTTGTCGATCAGCACGATCTTCAGCGGCACGCCGTAGCGCTTCAGCGTCGCCAGCTCCTGGATGTTCATCATGAAGCCGCCGTCGCCGGCGATGGTGACGACGGTCGCCGAAGGATCGGCCAGCTTGGCGCCGATGCCGGCAGGCAGGCCAAAGCCCATGGCGCCCAGACCGCCCGAGGTGATGTGGGCCTCGGGCCGCGAGAAGCGACAGTGCATGGCCGCCCACATCTGGTGCTGGCCCACGTCGCAGGCGGCGACGAAGGCGTCTCCGGCGGCTTCGGACACTTCTTTCAGCAGGGCCGGGGCGTAGACCCCCTCGCCCGGCGCGTCATAGCGATAGGCGCTGGTCCGTGCGGCGTCGACGCACGCCTCGACCCAGGGCTGGATGTCCAGAGCCGGTCCGCCGGCCATCCGCGCCGTCAAGGCCTCGATCCCGTCCTTCAGCTCGCCGACCACGGCGACATTGGCCGCCCGCAGCTTGCCGACTTCAGAGGCGTCGATGTCGAAATGGACGATCCGAGCATTCGGCGCGAACTCGGCCAGCTTGCCGGTGGCGCGGTCGTCGAACCGGGCGCCGACGACGATCAGCAGATCGCTGTCCTGAACCGCATGATTGGCCGCGCGCGCGCCGTGCATGCCCAGCATGCCCAGCATGCCCGGCGCATCGGTCGGGATGGTGCCCAGGGCGTTCAGGGTCGAGACTTGGGGGATGCCGGTCGCGGCGACGAAGGCGCGCAAAGCCTCGGTCGCGCGGCCGATCTTCACTCCGCCGCCGACATAGACCAGCGGGCTCTTGGCGGCGCGGATCGCGGCCTCGGCGGCGGCGACGGCGTCGTGATCGATGCGCGGCGTCTCGTTGGGGATGTGGAAGCCGTAGTCGTCGCTGGTCGTGGCGAACTGCACGTCCTTGGGCAGGTCGACCAGGACCGGACCGGGACGGCCCGAGGCGGCGATGTGGAAGGCCTCCTCGACGGCGGCCGGAACATCGGCCGCGTCGCGGACCAGGATCGAGTGTTTCACGATCGGCAGGGTGACGCCCAGGATGTCGATCTCCTGGAAGGCGTCGGTCCCCATCAGCCCCTGGGCCACATTGCCGGTGATGCAGACGATCGGCGCCGAGTCCATCATCGCATTGGCGATGCCGGTGATCAGATTGGTCGCCCCCGGTCCCGAGGTGGCCAGACAGACCCCGACCCTGCCGCTCTTGCGCGCATAGGCGTCGGCGGCGAAGGCGGCGGCCTGTTCGTGCCGGACCAGAATATGTTTCAGCTTAGACCCGGCCAGGGCGTCATAGACCGGCATGATGGCGCCGCCCGGATAACCGAACACCACCTCCACGCCCAGCCGCTCCAGGGTGGAGACCAGCAGGCGCGCCCCCGATTGGGGGGCGGCCTCGGCTGAGGATTTGAAGGCGGCGGCGGTCATCAGGGTCATCCGGTCTTTCGCTCGGGCTCAGGCCGCTTCAGATTTGGGCGTGTTCAGCCAGGCCATCCGCTCGCGCAGACGGGCGCCGACCTGTTCGATCTGGCTCTCGCGGTCCGCCTTCAGCCAGGCCTCGTACTGGGGCTTGCCGGCCTCGTTCTCGGCGATCCAGTTGCGCGCGAAGGTACCGTCCTGGATCTCGTCCAGGATGGTCTTCATCCGGGCCTTGGTCTCTTCGTTGACGACGCGCGGGCCGCTGGCGACGGCGCCGTACTTGGCCGTCTCGGAGATGAAGTGGTGCATCTTCGAGATGCCGCCTTCGTAGAACAGGTCCACGATCAGCTTCAGCTCGTGCAGGCATTCGAAATAGGCGATCTCGGGCTGGTAGCCGGCCTCGACCAGGGTGTTGAAGCCCTGCATCACCAGTTCCTTGGCGCCGCCGCACAGGACGGCCTGTTCGCCGAACAGGTCGGTTTCGGTCTCTTCACGGAAGGTGGTTTCCAGCAGGCCGCCGGTCGCGCCGCCGTTGCCCTTGGCGTAGCCCATGGCCCGGTCGCGGGCCTTGCCGGTCGCGTCCTTCTCGACCGCGAACAGGCTGGGCACGCCGCGCCCGCGCTGGAACTCGCGACGGACCAGATCGCCCGGCCCCTTGGGCGCGACCAGGATGACGTCCATGTCTTCGCGCGGGGTGATGCGGCCGTAGATGATCGAGAAGCCGTGGGCGAACAGCAGGGCCGAGCCCTCCTTGGCGTTCGGCTCGATGATGTCGCGATACACCTGATCCTGAACCATGTCGGGGGTCAGGATGGCGATGATGTCGGCGCCCTTGACGGCCTCGGCCGGCTCGGCGGTCGGGACGCCGTCGGCGGTGGCGTGTTTCCAGCCCGTGCCGCCGTGACGGACGCCGGCGACCACGTCATGGCCGCTGTCCTTCAGGTTCTGGGCGTGCGCCCGACCCTGCGAGCCATAGCCGATGATGGCGATGCGCTGCCCGGCGATCGCGCCCGGCTTGATGTCTTCGTTGGTGTAGATGGTGATGGCCATGAGAATTCAGGCGTCCTGAGCAGCAGCGGATTTGTGAGAGGCCGGGATTTGCGCCGGCGGCGGGTTGGGGATGGTGACCGCGCCCTGGGCGGCCGAGGCCACGGAGGCGCGGTATTTGGCGAAGACGCCTCGCGCCGGGCGGACCACGTGGGGCGTGAAGCCCGCCCGGCGCGTCGCCAGATCGACGTCCACGTCGATCCGGCGGTTGGTGACGTCGATGGTGATGCGGTCACCATCGCGAATGAGGGCGATCGGGCCTCCGACGGCGGCTTCCGGCGAGATATGGCCGGCGACGAAGCCGTAGCTGGCGCCCGAGAAGCGGCCGTCGGTCAGCAGGGCGACATTGTCGATCTTGCGGCCCTTCAAGGCGGCGGTGACCTGCAGCATTTCGCGCATGCCGGGGCCGCCCTTGGGGCCTTCGTAACGGATGATGATGACGTCGCCCTCGCCCACCGAACCGTCCTGGACCGCGTGGAAGGCGTCTTCCTCGCTGTCGAAGACACAGGCCGGACCTTCGAACTTGTCGACCTTGTGACCCGTCAGCTTGATGACCGCGCCCTCAGGGGCGACGTCGCCATAGATGACGGCGAAGCTGCCGCGGTCCATCACGGGGGCGTCGAAGGTCGCCACGACGACCTGGCCCGGCGTCTCCTCGGCCTCGGCCGCCTCGGCGAACAGGCTGCGGCCGCTGACGGTGGGCGTGTTCACGATCTTGCCGGCCTCAGCCATCCGCTGGGTCACCAGGCGGGTGCCGCCGGCGGCGAACAGGTGAGAGGCCAGGAAACGGCCGCCAGGCTTCAGATCGCAGATCACCGGCGCCTCGACACAGGCCTGGTGGCAGTCCTCGACCCCGAACTCGATCCCGGCCTCGGCCGCGATGGCCGTCAGGTGCATGACGGCGTTGGTCGATCCGCCCGAGGCCGAGACGGCGACGGCGGCGTTCTTCAGGCTGGCGCGGGTGATGTATTTGCGGGCCGTGTCGCCGGCGAAGACCCGTTCGACGATCAGCCGGCCGCAACGCTCGCCCTCGGCCGCCTTGCCGGGATCGACCGCCGGCACGTCATTGGCGCCCATGGGGCTGATGCCCATGACCGACAGGGCCATGGCCATGGTGTTGGCCGTGAACTGGCCGCCGCAGGCGCCGGCGCCGGGGCAGACGGCCTGTTCGACCGCCTTCAGCCCTTCGTCGTCCAGGGCGCCGGCCGAATGGGCGCCGATGGCCTCGAAAACCTCCTGGACCGAGACCTCCTTCGAGCCGATCACGCCCGGCATGATGGTGCCGCCGTAATAGACCAGACCGGGGATATCCATCCGAGCCAGGGCCATGGCCGCCGCCGGGATCGTCTTGTCGCAGCCGACGATGCAGACCACGCCGTCCAGCTGGTGCCCCTCGATCGCCAGTTCGATCGAGTCGGCGACGACCTCGCGGCTGATCAGCGAGGCCTTCATGCCCGCCGTGCCCATCGAAATGCCGTCGGTCACGACGATGGTGTTGAAATCGACCGGATAGCCGCCGGCCGCGATGATCCCGGCCCGCACGTCCTTGGCCAGCCGGTCCAGGTGCATGTTGCACGGGGTGACCGTCGACCAGGTGTTGACGATGCCGATCATCGGCTTGTCGAAATCGGCGTCCTGCATGCCGGCGGCGCGCAGATACGATCGGGCCGCCGCCCGGTTCGGGCCGGCCGTCACCGCCGCGCTGCGCGCGTTGGGCTTCCTGGGCTCTGAGGTAGAATCTTGCGTCATCGGTCCGGTTCGTTTCGAACCGCCAAGCACGAAAAACCCCGCTTCCTTTCGGGAGCGGGGTGGTGCGAGGCGATCCTGAGTGTGTTTAGGTCAGGTCGCGTGCATCCACGCCGCTTGCGTAAGCAGGCCGAGGAGTACGAGGAGAATGAGGATTACAGGGCTTTCCAGGCCGATCGGCGCGCGAGCGGCCACGACCGCGTCAGCGGTGCGTCCCTTCGTCATGTCGCGCGTCATCACAGCCACGGGCGGCTCCCTGTTCTGACGCCAAGAAACCATATGGGCCGGGGCCGCACAACCCCCGTCGCAAAAATTTTGCTCAAAAGGCCGACGACGACCGCCATGGAGGTGTTTCTTACCTTGCGTCCGCAAGTCTCTCCGCCGGCCGTAACGGTTCCTAACCGCTTGTTAGGGCCGCAGGCCCCGCGCGGGGTTGAAACCGGGCCGCGACAGTTCCATTGAGACCGCCAACAACATAATCGTTCAGAGGAGCCCCCCATGACCGTTCGCGTCGCCATCAATGGTTTCGGCCGCATCGGCCGTCTCGTCCTTCGCTCGATCATCGAGCACGGCCGCACGGACATCGAGGTGGTGGCGATCAACGATCTGGGCCCGGTCGAGACCAACGCCCACCTGTTCCGCTATGATTCGGTGCACGGCCGCTTCCCCGGCACGGTGACCTCGGGCGAGGACTGGATCGACGTCGGCACGGGCAAGATCAAGGTCACGGCCGAACGTGATCCGGCCAATCTGCCGCACGCCGAGCTTAAGGTGGACATCGCGCTGGAGTGCACCGGCATCTTCACGTCGAAGGACAAGGCCAGCGCCCACCTGAAGGCCGGCGCCAAGCGCGTCCTGGTCTCGGCCCCGGCCGACGGCGCCGACAAGACCATCGTCTTCAAGGTCAACCACGAGACCCTGACCGCCGACGACATCGTGGTGTCGAACGGCTCGTGCACCACCAACGCCCTGGCCCCCGTCGCCAAGGTGCTGAACGACCTGTTCGGCATCGAGCGCGGCTATATGACCACCATCCACTCCTACACCGGCGACCAGCCGACGCTGGATACGATGCACAAGGACCTGTACCGCGCCCGCGCCGCCGCCCTGTCGATGATCCCGACCTCGACCGGCGCCGCCAAGGCCCTGGGCCTGGTCCTGCCGGAACTGAAGGGCAAGCTGGACGGCTCCTCGATCCGCGTCCCGACCCCGAACGTCTCGGTCGTCGACCTGAAGGTCGTCGCCGGTCGCGAGGTGACGGTGGAAGAGATCAACGCCGCGCTTCAGGCCGCCGCCGACGGCCCGATGAAGGGCGTGCTGTTCACCACGACCGACCCTCTGGTCTCCAGCGACCTGAACCACATCGCCGCCTCCTCCACCGCCGCCCTGCCCCAGACCCAGGTGGTCGACGGCAAGCTGGCCCGCGTGCTGAGCTGGTACGACAACGAATGGGGCTTCGCGACCCGCATGAGCGACACCGCCCTGGTGATGGCGAAGTTCCTGTAACAACCGCGCGTCTCCTCCCCGTTCGCCTCTTGGCGAATGGGGAGGTGGCTCGAAGCGTAGCGGAGAGACGGAGGGGCTCTTTCTGCGCGCACGAAGGACCCCCTCCGTCACGGCGCAAGAGGCGCCGCGCCACCTCCCCATCGTTTCGCGACAGGGAGGAGACAGGGAACCGATCAATGACCTTCCGCACCCTCGACGACGCACACGACCTCGCCGGCAAGACGGCCCTGGTCCGCGTGGACTTCAACGTCCCTATGGAGGGCGGCAAGGTCACGGACGACACCCGTCTGCGGGTCGCCCTGCCGACGATCCAGCGTCTGCGCGACGCCGGCGCCAAGGTCGCGCTTCTGGCTCACTTCGACCGTCCCAAGGGCCAGCGCGTCCCGTCGATGAGCTTGAAGCCGGTCGTAGATGATCTGGAGACCCTGCTCGGCGCCCCCGTCCGCTTCGCCGACGACTGCATCGGCCCGGACGCCGTGGACGCCATCCGCGAACTGGACGCCGGCGGCGTGGTCCTGTTGGAGAACGTCCGCTTCCATGCGGCGGAAGAAGCCAATGATCCGGTCTTCGCCCGGAAGCTGGCGGATCTGGGCGATCTCTATGTCAACGACGCCTTCTCGGCGGCGCACCGCGCCCACGCCTCGACCGAGGGGATCGCCCACCACCTGCCCGCCTACGCCGGCGAATCCATGCGCCGCGAACTGGACGCCCTGGACGCGGCGCTCGGCAATCCGCAAAAGCCCGTCATCGGCATCGTCGGCGGCGCCAAGGTCTCGACCAAGCTGGACCTCTTGAAAAACCTGGTCGGCAAGCTGGACCGCCTGGCCATCGGCGGCGGCATGGCCAACACCTTCCTGTACGCCCAGGGCATCGACATCGGCGGCTCCCTGGCCGAGCGCGACATGGCCGACACGGCCCGCGAAATCATGGCCGAGGCCGAGGCGCGGGGCTGCAAACTGCTGCTGCCGGTCGATTTCGTGGTGGCGACCGAGGTCAAGCCGGGCGCCGCCGCTCGCCCGGTCGCCGCCGGCGCCGCCCTGTCGGCCGACGACAAGATCCTGGACGCCGGCCCGGCCACGGTCGCGCGTCTGCTGGAGGCCCTGACGGCCTCCAAGACCCTGATCTGGAACGGCCCTCTGGGCGTGTTCGAGGTGCCGCCCTTCGACGCCGCCACCGTGACGGTCGCCCGTCATGCGGCGGCCCTGGCCAAGGCCGGCGTCCTGACCGCCGTCGGCGGCGGCGGCGACACGGTCTCGGCCCTGAATCACGCGGGGGTGTCGGACGACATGACCTTCGTCTCCACCGCCGGCGGCGCCTTCCTGGAATGGATGGAGGGCAAGCCCCTGCCGGGGGTCGAGGCCCTGCGCGCCTGAACCCTGACGCAGCGGAAACAACTGTAACACGGCGTGACTTTGAGCGCGCCGCCCGCTAGTCTCGCGCCCAATCAAAAAAGACTTTCGGCTCAGGAGACTTCATCATGGCGCGCATCACGCTGCGACAGCTGCTCGACCACGCGGCGGAGAACGGCTACGGCCTTCCCGCCTATAATATCAACAACATGGAGCAGGGCCTCGCGATCATGGAGGCGGCCCATGAGGTCAATGCGCCCGTGATCATCCAGGCCTCGCGCGGCGCCCGGAACTACGCCAACGATATCGTCCTGGCCAAGCTGATCGACGCCCTGGCGGAACTCTATCCCGACATCCCGGTCTGCATGCACCAGGACCACGGCAACGGCCCGGCGACCTGCGCCACCGCCATCCAGTACGGCTTCACCTCGGTGATGATGGACGGCTCGCTGGAAGAGGACGCCAAGACCCCCGCCTCCTATGAATACAATGTCGAGGTCACGCGCCGCGTCACCGAAATGGCCCACGCCTGCGGCGTCTCGGTCGAGGGCGAATTGGGCGTGCTGGGCTCGCTGGAGACCGGCATGGGCGAGGCCGAGGACGGCCACGGCTTCGAGGGCAAGCTGGACCATTCCCAGCTCCTGACCGACCCGGATCAGGCCGTCGAATTCGTCGCCGCCACCAAGGTCGACGCCCTGGCGATCGCTATGGGCACCAGCCACGGCGCCTATAAGTTCACCAAGAAGCCGGACGGCGACATCCTGGCGATGAACGTGATCGAAGAGATCCACCGCCGTCTGCCCAACACCCACCTGGTGATGCACGGCTCGTCCTCCGTGCCGCAGGAGCTTCAGGACATCATCAACCAGTACGGCGGCGAAATGCCCCAGACCTGGGGCGTGCCGATCGAAGAGATCCAGCGCGGCATCCGCCACGGGGTGCGCAAGGTCAACATCGACACCGACAACCGGATGGCCATCACCGGCGCCATCCGCAAGGTCCTGGCCGAAAAGCCGGGCGAGTTCGACCCCCGCGCCTATCTGAAGCCCGCCAAGGAGGCGATGAAGAAGCTCTGCAAGGAGCGCTATCAGCAGTTCGGCTGCGAGGGCCAGGCGTCGCGCATCCGCCCCCTGTCCACCGCCCACATGGCCAAACGCTACGCCTCGGGCGAGCTTGATCCGTCCTTCCGCAATGCGGCGGTCAAGGCGGCCTGACGACCGCCCCTTCTGATCAGACCGGGTAGCGGCCGCTCAGTTCGAACCGCACCCGGTCCTCTTGCCAGCGCGCCCGGTCCAGCTCGTCCCTGGCGTCGCGGGCGTTGCGGCGAGCGTCGCGGATTTCGCCCCGCACCTCTTCGATTCGGTTGCGGATCCGCTCCTTCTCCTCGTCGGTCAAGCCGTCCTGACGCAGTTCGCGCTGTTTGGCGTCCAGCTTGTCCTCGCGGTCGTCGATCCGCGCCTCGGCGCTTCTCAGCGCGCTCTCGGCCGCCTCCACCGCCGCTGCCGCCTCATGCAGTCGCCGCCCGTCGTTATAGGCCGGGAGGAAGGCCGCCTCCTCCTCGGGCCGACAGACGCCGTAATAGGTGTTGCCCGCCCGCCCCTCGATCCAGCCGCGCTGGAAGGTGCAATAGCCGCGCAGCCCGTCCTCGCGGGCGCGGCTGTAGGTCGCCGGATCGGGCGCGACCTGATATTTGGCGCAGGCCTGGGCATGGTCGTCCAGCCGGCTCATCGGATAGCCCGCCGCCCCATCGGCGTAACCCTTGTCGCCCCAGGCGCCGGCCAGACACTCTTCCTGGCTCATGGTCGAGCAACTGCCCAGCAAGACGGCTACGACGGCGACGCCGCCCGCGATCATCAAGGTCTTCATCACGGTTCCCCACGCCCCCGAGCGCCACTATTCACGTCAGATCAGGCCCGACGCAAGCGCCCTCGCTGGCAGCCGATCTTCCGATGCTTTACGGATAGAGGGTGTCCGACCCCGAACTGATCGACGACGAAGACCCGGCGCCGGCCGCCGAGACCCTGGAGGCCCGGATCGACGCATCCGGCGTCCGCCTGGACAAGGCCCTGGCCCAGGCCTTTCCCGACCTGTCGCGCGCGCGTCTCCAGGCCCTGCTGGCCGAGGGGGCGGTGCGCCGTGACGGGGTCGTCCTGACCGGCGGCTCGGCCAAGGCCCAGCCGGGCCTCTACCGGGTCGATCTGCCGCCCGTCGCCCCCGCCGCTCCTCAGCCCCAAGTCCTGCCGCTTGCGGTCCTCTATGAGGATGCGGACCTGATCGTGATCGACAAGCCTGCGGGCATGGCCGCCCACCCGGCGCCGGGCACGCCCGACGGCACCCTGGTCAATGCGCTGCTGGCCCGTTGCGGCGACAGCCTGTCCGGCATCGGGGGCGTCGCCCGACCGGGCATCGTCCACCGGCTGGACAAGGACACCTCGGGCGTCATGGTCGCGGCCAAGAGCGACCGCGCCCACCAGGGCCTGTCGGCCCTGTTCGCGACCCACGACATCGAACGCACCTATATCGCCCTGACCCGCGGCGCGCCGACCCCGCTCCAGGGCCGGATCGAGACGCGCATCGGCCGCTCGACCGCCGACCGCAAGAAGATGGCCGTGCTGAAGACGGGCGGGCGCGAGGCGATCACCGACTATCGGGTCCAGCGGACCTTCGGCGAACCGGCCCGCGCCGGCGGCGCGCCCCTGGCGGCGCGTGTCGCCTGCACCCTGCAAACCGGCCGCACACACCAGATCCGGGTTCATCTGTCGTCCAAGGGCGCGCCCATCCTGGGCGATCCCGTCTATGGCTCCGGCAGCCCCGCCGCCCCGGTCCGCGCCGCCATCGCCGAGGTCGGACTGACGCGCCAGGCCCTGCATGCCGCCGTCCTGGGCTTCGTCCATCCGATCACCGGCGCGCCCCTGCGTTTCGAAACCGATCCGCCCGCCGACATGGCGGCCCTGGAAATCCTGCTCTCCACCCTGTGAGGCCGCTGATGGACCCCGATATCCACGACAACACCGCGCTCAACCGCTACGAATTGCCGGTCGACGGAGAGACGGCCGTCGTCACCTACAATCTGTCGCCGCCCAATCTGATGATCACCGAGACCCTGGTGCCCGAACGGCTGGAAGGCCAGGGGATCGCCAGCCGCCTGGCCCGTCACGTCCTGGCCGACGCCCAGGCGCGGGGCCTCTTGATCCTGCCGGTCTGCCCCTTCTTCTCCGCCTATCTTCAGAAACACCCCGAACACGCTGAGGCGGTGCATCCGACCTATCGCGGCATACTGGGGATCTGACCGCCCCCTAGGCGCCTCGTCCCCGATGCGCGTCTTGAATAGCAACTGACTAAGTTCTATATTGAGCCGGTCGGCGTGAGTGGCGCCGGGGTCACGGTCACGCTTTCGTGTGACGATCCGCCCCTAACAATGGCGGCAACCCATCGCTACTTCACCGGTTGAGGGGTGAGGCGTCGGCGCACATGCCGTGGCCGACGGCGAAGCGCCCGCTCGTTCTAGACGGTCGGAGGGACCATATGGCTGCCAATAGCACGCTCGCGGTGATGTCGCCTGAACAGGGCCTGTCGCGTTATCTGACGGAAATCCGCAAGTTTCCGATGCTGACCAAGGACGAGGAGTTCATGCTCGCCAAGCGTTGGTCCGAGCATCAGGATCCGGAAGCCGCCCACCGTCTCGTCACCTCCCACCTGCGCTTGGTCGCCAAGATCGCCATGGGCTATCGCGGCTACGGCCTGCCGATCGGCGAGGTGATCTCCGAGGGCAACGTCGGCCTGATGCAGGCCGTCAAAAAGTTCGATCCGGACAAGGGCTTCCGCCTGGCGACCTACGCCATGTGGTGGATCAGGGCCTCGATCCAGGAATACATCCTGCGCAGCTGGTCCCTGGTGAAGATGGGGACCACAGCGGCGCAGAAGAAGCTGTTCTTCAACCTGCGCAAGGCCAAGAGCCAGATCTCGGCCTTCGAGGAAGGCGATCTGCGCCCCGAACACCTGTCGGCCATCGCCACCAAGCTGGGCGTGTCGGAACAGGAAGTCACCGACATGAACCGTCGCCTCGGCGGCGACGCCTCGCTGAACGCCCCGCTGCGCGCCGACGGCGAGAGCGAATGGCAAGACTGGCTGGCCGACGACACCGCCGTCTCCCAGGAGACCCAGCTGGCCGACGACGAGGAAAAGGGCATCCGCATGAGCCTGCTTCAGGAGGCCATGGAGGAGCTGACGGATCGGGAAAAACACATCCTCACAGAGCGCCGCCTCAAGGACGACCCCGTCACCCTGGAGGAACTCGCCGGCCATTACGGCGTCTCGCGCGAGCGGGTGCGTCAGATCGAGGTCCGCGCCTTCGAAAAGCTGCAGAAGGCCATGCGCGCCGCCGCCGAAGAGCGCAATCTGGTCGACGCCTGATTTCCTCGGGTATCAGGACGCCCGGGCGACCGGCGCGTTCGACGCCGGCGTCTGGGTCAGGGCCAGTATGGCCCCGACCGGCTGGGCCAGACCGGCCTTGGTCACGCCGCCGCCGTCCATGAAGGCCTCCAGCCCGCCCGCCGCGATCGCCAACCGGGCGTCGCCGCTCTTGATCGCCACCGCCTTCAGCGTCTGCGCCTGCTGGCGGATGGCGCGGGTGGCCTGGGCCGGGTCCTGGTCGAACTGGGCCATGGCCGCAACGAGGATCCGCATCGCCTGATCCTTTATGTCCAGCCCGCCCTTGGCCGACGCATCGGTGCGGCGCTTGGGCGCTCCGGCGTATTCGCCCGAGTTGAAGCGCCGACGATCCGGCCCGACATAGCCGACCGCCTCGATCCAGGGGCGGGGCTTCAGGGCGACGTTCTCCACCCGTTTGAACAGATCGCCGGTCGTATAGGGTTTTCTCAGAAACTCGTGAACGCCCGCGTCGCGCGCGCCCTTGATGGCCGCCGCCGTCGCCTCGTTCGTGACCATGATGATCGGCGCCATGCGACAGACCATGGAGGAGCGCCGCACCCGCCGCGCCAGCCGCTCCCCGCTCAGGGTCGGGCCGGCGTATTCGGTGAAGATCACGCCGGGCTCGACGTCGCGCAGCAGCTCCACCGCCCGCTCCTCGTCGCTCTCCACATAGATTTCGCGCGCGCCCAACCCCTTGATCAGGTCCGACATCAGACGCGCAGAGGCGGCGTTGGGTTCGATGATGGCGCCGCGCCGCCCCGTGGGCTCGATGCGGCTCAGGGTCTTTGCGTCCGCAGTGAACAAGGGGTCGGCTCCGTTTGCCTCCTCGACCCTATCTGACCGCCGTTAAGACTCGCTGAATTGCTCAGCCCTGGAAGGGATCGCGCATCAATATGGTGTCGTCCCGCTCGGGGCTGGTCGACAGCAGGGCCACCGGCGCCCCGATCAGCTCCTCGATCCGACGCACATATTTGATGGCGTTGGCGTTGATGTCCTTAAAGCTGCGCACGCCTCCGGTGCTCTCGCTCCAGCCTTCCAGCTCCTCGAACACCGGCTCTGCGGCCGCCTGATCCTTCAGGCTGGACGGCAGATAGTCCAGCACCTCGCCGTTGACGCGATAGCCGACGCAGATCTTCAGCGTCTTCAATCCGTCCAGCACGTCCAGCTTGGTCAGGGCGATGCCGTCGATGCCGTTGATCGCCACCGACTGGCGCACCAGCACCGCGTCGAACCAGCCGCAACGCCGCGCCCGTCCGGTGTTGACCCCGACCTCGCGGCCGACCGTCGCCAAATGCTGGCCGACCGCGTCGTCCAGTTCGCAGGCGAAGGGCCCTTCGCCGACCCGGGTCGTATAGGCCTTGACGATGCCCAGCACATAGCCGACGCCCCGAGGCCCGATGCCCGACCCCGCCGCCGCCTGACCCGCCACCGTGTTGGAGCTGGTCACATAGGGATAGGTGCCGTGGTCCACGTCCAGAAACGCGCCCTGGGCCCCTTCGAACAGCACCCGCTTGCCCGCCTTCTGCGCCTGGTCCAGCACCCGCCAGGCCGGCTTCACATAGGGCAGGATCTTGGGCGCGATCTCCAGCAGTTGGGCCAACAGCGCCTCCGGATCGATCGGCTCCAGGCCCAGACCGGCGCGAAGGGGATCGTGGTGCGAGCGCAGCCGGTCGATCTTGACCTTCAGGTCGTCCGCATTGGCCAGATCGCACACCCGAATGGCGCGTCGCCCCACCTTGTCCTCGTAGGCCGGGCCGATGCCCCGCCCGGTCGTGCCGATCTTGGCCCCGGGCGCGCTGGCCGCCGCCTCGCGCGCCACGTCCAAGGCCGGATGGATGGGCAGGATCAGACAGGCGTTGTCGGCTATGGTCAGGATGTCGGGGCTGATCGCAACGCCTTGGGCTGCGATCTTCTCGATCTCGCCGACCAGATGCCACGGATCGACGACCACCCCGTTGCCGATGATCGACGGCTTGCCCTGCACCACGCCCGAGGGCAGCAACGCCAGCTTATAGACCTTGCCGTCCACGACCAGCGTATGGCCCGCATTGTGCCCGCCCTGGAACCGCACCACCATGTCGGCGCGGTTGGACAGCCAGTCCACGATCTTGCCCTTGCCCTCGTCGCCCCACTGGGCGCCGACCACCGCCACGTTCGCCAAAGTCCGTACTCCGCCTCGCGTCCTCGTCGGAGAACGCATCAAAACCAGCAGGCGCCGCAGCATTGCGACGGTCTGAATGCGGGCGCAGCCTATAGCGGGGGAATCGTCCGGTGTCGTCCCGATCCGTCGTATTTTACGACAGTTCCCCCACCGCCGTCTCGAACGCCCATTCGAGCCACGGCGTCGCCGCCACTACATCGGCCGTCTCGACGGTGCAGCCGCACCACAGCCGAAGGCCCGGCGGCGCGTTCCTGTGGGGCTCCATATCGAACACGGCGCCCTCGCCTTCCAGCAGGGCCTTGAAGCGTTTGACGAAGCCCTTCTGCCCCGCCTCGTCCAGGCCGGTCACGCGCGGATCGACGAACTTCAGACAGACTGAGGTGGTCGAGCGGATTTCGGGCCTCTCGGGCAGGAAGGCGATCCAGTCGGTCCGCTCCACCCAGTCGGCCAGGGCGGCGAAGTTGGCGTCGGTGCGCCGGATCAGTTCGCTCAAGCCCCCGATCCCTTGCGCCCATTCCAAGGCGTCGATCCAGTCCTCGATGGTCAAAACAGAGAAGGTGTTGATCGCCACCCCGTCGGCCAGGGCGCGATCGAACCCCTTGCCGTCGGTCAGGCGCAGCAGTTTCGGCACGGGCCGTTCGGGCCGATAGGAATCCAGCCGCGCCACCGCCCGCGGCGACAAAACCATCACCCCGATCCCCGCCTCGCCGCCCAGCGCCTTCTGGAAGCTGAAGGTCACCACATCCAGCTTGTCGAACGGCAGGGGCATGGCGAAGGCGGCCGAGGTGGCGTCGCAGATCGCCAGCCCCTCGCGATCGTCGGCGATCCAGTCGGCGTCCGGCACGCGCACGCCCGAGGTCGTGCCGTTCCAGGGGAAGACCACATCCTTGGACCAGTCGGCCCGGCTCAGGTCCGGCAGCTCGCCCCAGGGCGCCGTCAGGGCCTCGGGCTCCAACCTCAGATGATCGCGCACGTTCGCCAGCCAGGTCAGGCCGAAATTCTCGAAGGCGACCACCTGCACCGGTCGCTGCCCCAGCATGCCCCACAGGGCCGCCTCGACCGCCCCGGTGTCCGATCCCGGCGTATAGAGCAGCACATGGCTGTCCGGCACTTCCAGCACCGCCCGCGTCAGCCTCAGCCCATGGGCGAACCGCTCCACCACCTCGGGCGCGCGGATGCCCCGTCCCAACAGGTCCTGCGGCAGGCCGCCCAGGCTGTAGCCCGGCCGTTTGGCCGTCGGTCCGGCCGAAAACCACGGCCGCGCCGGTTTGACATCAGGCTTTGCGATCATGGTCTCTTTCCCTTGCGCGACCGCGCGTCACCCGGCCCCAACGCCGCTCAACGCCCCGGCGTATAGGGCCGCTTGGCCCGCCAGTCTTCGGCGAACTTGATCAGGGCGGCGTCCGGCGTCTCGGGCAGAGTCACGACGATACGGGCCAACAGATCGCCGCGCCGCCCCTGGGCGAAGGCGCCCCGTCCCTTCAGCCGCAACAGCTTGCCCGAGTTGGAGCCCGGCGCGATCGTCACCTGCACCTCCCCTTCCGGCGTCGGCGCCCGCACCTTGGCGCCCAGAACCGCATCGGGCACCGAGACCGGCAGGTCCATCGTCAGGTCCGCCCCGTCGCGCTTATAGATGGGGTGCGGCTCGATCTTCAGCTCGATCAGGGCGTCGCCGTTCTCGGCGCCCCGCCCCGGCGCCCCCTGGCCGCGCAGGCGGATGGTCTGGCCGTCCGACGCGCCCTTGGGAATGGTCACGTCCAGGGTTCGACCGTCGGAAAACTGGATTCGCCGGGTCGCCCCCGAAATGGCGTCCTCCAGGCTGATGTTCAGGCTGGCGCGCACGTCCTGGCCGCGCGCGGTGAAGTCGCGCGGACCCCGCTGGCGGCCCGCGCCCCCGAACATGCCGAACAGATCGTCCAGGTCGATGCCTTCGAAGTCGGCCCGACCGCCCGGTCCGCCGCCGCCGGAGAAGCCGCCCTGGCCGAAGGGATTGCCGCCCGGCCGTCCGCCCCCGCCGAAGCCGCGATACTGTTCATTGCCGTCGGCGTCCAACTGGCCCGCGTCATACTTGGCCCGCTTTTCCGGATCGCCCAACAGGTCGAAGGCCGCCGTCACCCGTTTGAACCGTTCCTCGGTCTTGGCGTCGCCGGGGTTCTTGTCGGGGTGCAGTTCCTTGGCCAGTTTGCGGAACGCCTTCTTGATCTCGTCCGCGCTCGCGCCCTTTGAAACGCCCAGTTCCTTATAGGGGTCGCCTGCCACGTCCGTTGCCGCTCCAACTGAAAACACCTGAGAGGCCGTCAGTTAAGCCATGCCCCCGCCCCCGCAAAGGGCCGGACCCGGATATTTGCTCAGGCCAGAGCCTGATCCGTTGAGGAGGAACCGCTTCGCGGTTCCGCTGAAACGGTGAATCAGGCTCCCAAGTTAAAGCGAGAGCCTAATTCACGCTTCTGTCGGAACCGCCGCGCGGTTCCGTCCGAAACCATCAGGCTCTAAGCCGATTTCCGCCTCTTCGCCCCAGCCGAACCCCTCGCCCCACTGGGCCACGGCGATCCGCGCCGTCGGCGGCGCCCCGTCCGGAAAGTCCGCCGCCGCATCCGCTGTGGCGTAAAGGGCCGCCGCCCCATCGACCTCCATCGTCCGCACCACCGCGCCCCCGTTCGTCACCCGGACACGAAAGCGCATCGGATCGACCGGCGTCGGCTCGCCGTCCCAGCCGTCGCCGTACAGCCGCACGCGCGGCGTCCAACTGACCCGCCGTCCCTCGGCCGAGGGCCGGACCGTCAGCCCCGCCGGCGACCACGGCCGGTCGCAAAGCCCCCGCAGGGTGAAGCCCGCCTCGCGGAACCCCGCCCCGCCCGGCGCCGCCCCCGCCGGCCCGACGCGACAGACCAGGGGCAGGCCCCGTTCGGCGCGCCCGATCTCCGCCCGCGCCGCACGCGGCTCCAGAAACACCACCACCGACCCGGCCGGGGCGCCCGCCCGCATCTCCGCCTCCGTCCCCTGCTGACCGCGCAACAGGCCGCTCAGCCGCCAGACGTCCGGGGCGATCAGGGTCGCGGAACGGTATTGCGCCACCTCCCAGCCCCCCGTCGTCTGGATCGCCAGGGTGTTCGCGCCGCCCAGCACCGCCGTCTCCGCCGCGCTCTGCGGCGCCGCCCCCTCGACCCGCACCACCAGGGCGTTGACCGTATCCCAGCGCCCGGTCGCCCCCGGCCGCAAGGGCTCGACCAGCACTCCCACCGGCGTCGGCGCGTCCAGATCGGCGCGCGCGGTCAAGGCGCCGGCCGACGGTCCGGCGTGCAGCCGCATTGGCCGCCACGGCTCCACCGCCGCCGCCACGACCGGCCGTGCATCGTCCTCACTCCCTATCAACGGCGGCAGATCCAGCAGGGCCAGAAAGGGCGCCCCGGTCGTCGCCGGACCCTCGCCGCCCCTTCCTCCCCCCTGATCCTCATAGAGTCTTCGCGCGCCGACCGGCTCCAGAGTGATCGCCGGCGTCTCCTCCGCCGCGACGCGCGCCACCCGCCAGTCGCCGTCGCGGCCCTCCAGCCGCACCACGTCCCCAGGCTCGGCCGCCAGGGCCTCCAGCGGCCCCAGGGTCAGGACGACCGTCTCGGCCTGCTCCGCCTCCAGCGCCCGCTCCGCCACAGCCCGCGCCAGGCCGTCGCCGCAGACCAGGGGCAGGTCCAGATCGACGCCGCCGCCGGTCGCGGCCCGCCCGGCCTCGGCCGGCCCACCCTCGGCCCGCGCAGTCACCGCCCCCGTCTGATAGTCCGCCGTCTCATCGATGAAACGCACCCGCGCCGCGCCGGGCCGGGCCTCCAGCCGTCGCGTCGCCGTTTCGGCCCCGCCCCCCTTGGGCAGGGCCAGGCCGTCTCGGCTCAACACCGTCCGGCTCGCCGTCCGCCCCAAGACGGCGACCCGCCCGTCCCGCTCGGCCGCCACGGCGTCGAAGGCGGCCAGCAGCGGCTCCAGGGCGTCGCGCGTCCGCATCGGCCGGTCGATCACATAGCCGCCGGCCGCCCCCTCCACCCCCTCGATGATCCGTTCATCCGTCGCCAGGCCGCCGCGCGCCAGCACCGCCGCGATCAGATCGGCGCCGTCGCCCGCCAGCCGCCCGTTCAGCCAGTGTCCGGCCCGCCACGCTCCGGCGTCGGCCCAGACCTCCGCCCGCGCCGGAAAGGCCGGATAGGGCCGGGCGTCCCAGCACCAGGCGTCCGCCCCCTCCAGCATCGGCCCGCCATAGACCGGCGAAACCGGATTGTTCTCAGGCGCCGCGAAATGGCCCAGCACAGCCTCCAGCGCCGCCCGCTGCACTGCATCGTCGCGCGCCCCGGTGGAAAAGGGCGGCAGGGCGCTCTCGCCGCTCTTGGGGTCCTGAAACAGGTTGGGCGCATTGCCGCCCCGGTCCACCGCCGCACAGCCGAACTCGGTCAGCCGCACCGGCTTCATCCCCGGCCGCCAGGCCGTCGGCGTCGCCGCCCGCACCCCGCCCGGCCGCTCATAGTGCAGGTTCGACCACCAGCCCTTCAGATCCTTGGGCCGGAACAGCCAGTCCTCTCCGCGCGCCGCATCGACGATCGGCGTCCGCACCTGGGCCGCCCGGTCGGCCGCGCTGGCGTAGTACCAGTCGAACCCCTCGCCGCCCGCCACCCCCCCGCCAGACAGGCCGGATCCGCCGCCCCGTCGAACCGGGCTGCATCCAAGCCTCCGTCCCCGTCGCGCCAGTCCGTCAGGGGCGGGTACCAATCGATCGACACATGGTCGATGTTCGGATCGGCCCACAGGGGATCCAGGGGAAACCGCACCTCCCCGCCCGCCAGCCGTCCGAAATATTCACTCCAGTCGGCGGTGTAGGACAGTTTGATCCCCGATCCGACCCCCGCCCGGCACTCGGCCGCCAGGGTCCGCAACTGATCCACCGCCGGAAAGCCGCCCGCCGCATCGCGCGTCCAGGTCACGCCCCGCATCTCCGATCCGATCAAGAGGCCGTCCGCCCCTTCCTCGGCCGCGATTCCAGCGTAGTGCAGCGCCATCCGCCGCAGGCCCCAATCCTCCGGCCCGCCGAACAGGGCCGCGATCTCGGCGGCCGCCCCCGCCCCGTCCGTCCCGGCCACCCGCCCTCGCCACGGATAGCCGGGACAGTCCATGAAGACGAAGGGATACAGCGTCACCTCCAGCCCCCGGCTCTTCAACTCTCGGATCGCCTGGCGCACGCTCTCATCCGACGGCGTCCCGCCATAGGCCGGCGCAGATCCTCCCCCGCTGGGGGAGGTGTCGGCAGAGCCGACGGAGGGGGCCAATCCTCCCCGTGGGGAGGTGGCGGCGAAGCCGACGGAGGGGGCCCGACTGACCTCATAGGCCTCATGCCTCGCCACCCCCGCCACCGACCAGATCATCGGCTCGGTCGGCTTGTCGCGCCGCCCCACCCCCGGCCGCACCCGACAGTGACCGGCCCTCAGATCATCCCCGAACCAGCCGACCACCAGGCTGACCCGTTTCAGATTCGGCAGCTGGGCCTGAAGCTGATCCAGCGACACGATCAGGTCGGCCCGCCCCTCGCCGTTATGGACGTTCTCCGCCGTCGTCCGCGTCAGCCCCTCGCGCCGCACCACCGCCTCGGTCGCCAGGGCGAACTCCCCCGCGCCGGGGATCAGACACACCCCCTCCAGCCGGTCCTCTAGCCGCGGCCCCGCCCCGCGCGGCCGCCGGAACACCTCAAAGCTCAGCTGCGGAACCCGGTCCCCGAACGGCCCCAACGGCAGGTCCTCGAACACCACATAGGCCACGCCGCGATAGGCCGGCGCATCCTGCTCCACCGCCTCGATCAGCGGGTCCGGCCTCTGGTCCTCCCCGCCGCGATGCACCCGCATCGCCACGCCGTTCAGCTCCATCAGCCGTCCGTCGGCCCAGACCCGGCCGATCCCGTCGATCTCGCCTTCGCACAGGGCCACGGCGAAACTCAGCGAATAGGCGTAGTCGACCGTCCTGGGCCCGCCCTTGCCCGCCCGTCCCTTGACCTTGCCTTCCAGGAACCGCGCGGCCCAGATCACCTGTCCCGCCACCCGCGCCCGACCGAAGACGCAGGCCATCGGCGCCCCTTCGGCCGTCCCCTGGATCTTCAGCCCGTCCAGCCTCGGCCCCAGCTGTCGCGCCGGCGACAGGGAGCCGATCACGCGATCGTCGATCACCCGCCCGATCGTCGCCCCGATCACCCGACCGACCGGCCCGCCGACCAACTGCCCCACCGCGCTCAGTACGACTTGCGCCATCTACGCCTCCTCGGGAAATCGAAACGCCGCGACCAGCCGCCGCCGCCACCAGACCCCCATCCAGCTCTCCACCACCGCCCGTCCCCAATAGGCGTGGATCATCTTCGGCTCCGGCCCCTCGACCGCGCTCAGCACGGCGCAGTGTTTGGCCGCCACGCCCGGCGACATGCAAAACAGCAGCACATCCCCTGCCCGCATGGCCTCGACCGAAACCGGCATCAGCCACCGCTCCAGCGCCTCCCGCAACAGCTCGCGCCCGCCCGCCTCGGCCCAGTCCGGCGAATAGGGCGGAACGCCTTCCGGCTCCGCCCCCGCCACCTCGCGCCACAGCCCGCGCACCAGACCCAGACAGTCCGCCCCCACGCCCTTCACACTGGCCTGATGCCGATACGGCGTCCCCAGCCAGGCCCGCGCCGCCACAGCCACCCGCGCGCCGACGTCTCCCGCCCCAGACCCTCTCCCGCTTGCGGGAGAGGTGGCCCGGCGTTCGCGAAGCGAACCAGGGTCGGAGAGGGAAGTTTTCCTCTCACAAGGACTTCCCCCATCGTCAGGCGTGTCGCTTCGCGCCTCCGCCCTCACCGCCGGCTCCCGCCGTCGTGGCGGCCGCCCTGCGCCGGCCAGGCCGTCAGGAAGTCATCCCCCGGCACGTCCGGAAAGCCCCGAAAATTCACCCCATTCCCAAACGTCCCGACACAGGTCTCCCAACGCTTGTCGCAGGTCCGCCCGGCCGCATCCGCGACCCCGCAGCGCGCGTCCCCCAGCCGCGCGTCGCACAGCCGGCCATAGGTCCGCCCGACCACCCGCTCCAGCTTGGCCAGCGGCCCTTCCAGATCGGCGACGAAAGCCCCGTCCTGCCGCCTCAGCCGCGTGATCGTCCCCGACCACAGCCGCACCCCCAGCCCCGGCTCGGACCAGTCCAGGCGCCACAGCTCGACCGCCGCTCCGTCCAGCCGGCCCGCCGCCACATCCGCCTCGCGGATCGAGGCGTCGTCCAGCACGCCCGAGGCCGAGGCCGTCCCCGCCGCCAGTCCGACCGCACTTCCGCCGCCCCCGCCGTCCAGCCGCTCGCCGCCCGACAGACCACCCCGTCCAGCGTCAGATCCCGGTCATGGTCGGTGAAGCCCGCCCGCGTCCCGTCGACGCGCCGCACCAGCCAGACATGGCAAAGCCGCGCCGCCCCGCTTTCGATGCGGGCGGCCAGATCGTCCGGTATGTGTCTCATCTTCGCCTTCGCTCAGTCGTCAGTGGCGAGTGGCGAGTGGCGAGTAAGCGGGCCGACCATTCGTCCCGACGATCAGGTCTCGGCGCTCCCGCATCCCGAACCGCCTCGCCACTCGCCACTGACCACTCGCCACTCTCTTCAGACCCGCACCTCGATCAGCGGGACCGCCGCCATCCGCCCGGCCTCAAAACTCTCCAGGGTCGTCTCGATCCGGTCGGTGTCGAACCGCACCGGCGTGTCGAATTGAAAGCCCGCCGTCACCGTCACCCCCGCCGCCGGCGCGGACGCCAGGGTCACGACCCCCGTCGTCCAATCGACGGAAAGGCCCTGGGTCTCCACGCCCCCGACCGCCACCCTGACCGACCCTTCGACCGGCTTCCGGATCGGCCGTTCGACGTCGCCGTAGGTCTTGATCAGCGGAAACACCGTCCGCGCCCCGTCGCCCAGGCCCAGAACCTGATCCCCGGCCGAAACCGTCCCGCTGGGCACGCACGATTTGAAATCGGCGAAGTCCTTGAACCGGAACCCGTACAGCCGCCCCCGCCGCGCCTCGAAGAAGGCGATCAGGGCGGCCATGTCGTCCAGCGATCTCAGGTTCGCCCCGATCAGATAGCGCCTGCGCCCCAGCGCCCAGGGCGTGGACCGCCGCTCGAACCCGGACGCCAGGGTCGCGATCTCCGTCCGCCGCTCCACCCCGCCGGTCGAGCCGAACGCCAGCCGCGCGGGCAGGCGCACCTCATGAAAGCTCATTCGAACCTGTCCCCTGTTTCACTTGTCCGAACGGCGCCGCTCGTCCATGCTCCGCTAACGACGGCCGAGGGGGCCGTCTCGAGACGGGAGCGAAGACTTGCGCGGCGAAATCCTCAGCTATGACACCACGGCCGGCGCCGGCCTGATCAGCGGCGACGACGGCGTCCGCTACGGCTTCAGCGCCGCCGGCCTGCAGTCCCCCGCCGTCCCCGCCCCCGGCGTCCGCGTCGATTTCGTGCCCGAGGATGGCGAGGCGACCCAGATCCTGATCCTGGCGGGCGGCCCCTCCACCGTCGGCGTCGCCGGCGGCTACGCCAGTTCGACCGACACCACCGTCGCCGGTTTCGACTGGCAGAAACTGTTCCTGTCCTTCGAGGGCCGTACCCGCCGCAGCCATTTCTGGATCGGCTGGCTGATCCTGCTGGGCGTCGGCGTCGTCGCCGGCTGGCTGCCGATCATCGGCGCCCTGATCTCCCTGGCCCTGATCTGGCCGAACCTGGCCATTTCGGTGAAACGCCTGCACGACATGGGCAAGACCGGCTGGCTGGTCGCCATTCCCTGGGTCGCCGCGACGGTCTTCACGATCATCGGCTTCGTCATGGTCATGGGCGCCGCCTTCGCCGGCGGCATGGGCCCCGACTATTACGAAGACAATCCCGCCGCCTTCTTCGCCCTGATGGGCCCGGGCGTCGGCGCCTTCATCCTGGCGGGCCTGGTCCCTCTCGCCTTCCTGCTGTGGATCGGCCTGGTCGAGGGCGACAAGGGCGACAACCGCTTCGGCCCCAACCCCAAGGGCGAATAGCAAGACAGTGACGAGTGGCGAGCGGTCAGTGGCGAGACAGGCCGCATCCGCATCGCCGCTCGTCACTCGCCCCTCGCCGCTCGCCACTCAAAAAAAGCCTACCTCCCCCGCGCCCCCAGGCTGACCGCCCGCGCCAGCATCTGGGCGATCTGGGCCTCGGACCGCAGCAGGGCCTCGGCCCCGCCGTCCACCGCCACATGGACAGTCACAGCCCCGCCCGTCGCCGACCCGATTTCGCCGCCGACGCTCGGGCGAAACACCTCCGGCCCCCGTTCTCCGACCAGATAGGCGCCGCCCCCCAGCACCGGCCCGCCGTCGGCCCTAGCCCCGCCGAAATTGGCCCCGCTGAAACTGGACGCCGCCGCCTGGATCGCCGCGCTCAGACTGCTCCCCGATCCGCCGGACCCGGCCGCCGCATTCACCGCCTTCAGCACGGCCTGGGCCAGCTCGGACAGAGACACCTCTCCGTCCGCCGCCGCCCGCGCCAGCGACCGGCTCAGGCTCTCGCCCGCCCGGCCGAAGGCCGCCTCTATCGCATTCGCCGCCTCCTCGGCCGGTCCCTTCAGCGCCTCCAGCGCCGCCCCCGCCTCGGCCGCCTTCAGCGGCAGGTCGTCGATCCCGTCCCGTCCGAACTCATCCGCCATCGGGCCAGTCCTCCATCAGTTTCGCCAGGCCCGCCCGGCCCATCGGCGCCGTCCCGCGCGGCGCCTCGGTCAGCATCCGCCATTCCTTCAGCGACAGCCGCCAGAAGGCCTCGGGCGCAATCCCCATCCGCATCGCCGCCCGCATCATCTCGCCCCAGGGCGTCGCGCCCGTCATCTTCCGGCTTGACCGGAGGACGCCTCAAAGGCCGCCGCCACGGCCCGCGCCGCCTCGCGCGGATCGACCGCCTCGACCTCCGGCCGGGCCTCGCCCCCGCCGCGCAGCACCGCCGCCAGGACCACCATCAGATCCCGCGCCGACAGGGTCTTCATCCGCTCGGCCGCCGCCGCCAGACCCTCGACGCCCAACCCGGTCTCGATCTCGGCCAGGGCCCCCAGGGTCAGACAGACCCTGCGCCGCACCCCGCCCAGCATCACCGCCGCCTCGCCCCGCGCCTGGTTCATCGTCGCTTCCAATCTCAAGTGAAAAACGCCGGGGCCAGTGCTAGTGCGAGTACGAGTGCTAGGGCCAATCGACATTGGGCCTGCCGCCGTCCTGCCGTCCTGCGCGCAGCCGCCGACCCAAGAGAGGCGCCTCGGGCGTTGAAGACTCTATTCGATTGAGTGTCGGTCTTCCTTCCCGCGTCAGCGGAAGGGAAAACGTCTGGCGGCGTAACGCCGATTGAGGGTGGGTTCATCACAACGGGCACGACGAGGTCACGGCGAACACGGCGGGTTCCGATGGCGTCGTGACCGCTGTGAATCCGCCGTGATCGCTGTGAGGAACCCGCGTCCGCCGCATCAAGGCCCTCTGACGCGGGAAGAGCGGCCTGACCGCAGTAAGCTGAATGTCGATTGAACCTAGCGAGCGTCTACCCAGCCGCCCCGCCGTTCTCCGCTCACCGGCGAAGCCCGCTCACTAGCACTAGCACCAGCACTCACCCCCTCACGCCGCCGAAAACCCGACCGCCCCCGCGCTGGCCAGGCTCAGGGCGAAGGTCGCCTCCCCCTCATGGGTTCCGGCGTATTCCAGCGCCGCCACCAGGAACGGCCCCTCCAGCACGCCGAAGTCCGGCACCACCAGCCGCCACCGCTTCGCCGCCTGATCGAAGAAGGCTTCCCGCACCAGGGCGTCCGAGGCCGCATCGCGGAAGATCCCCTGGCCCGACACCGCCGCCGACTTGACCCCGGCGCCGGCCAGCAGTTCGCGCCACCGTCCGGCGCTGTCGCCGTCGGTGGCGTCCACCGTGCGCGCGTTCAGCGAAATCGTCCGCGCCCTCAACCCCGCCACCGTCGTGAAGACGCCCGGCGCGCCCTCGATCTTCAGCAGCATGTCCTTGCCCGCCTGTGCGGTCATCTTGTCCTCGCTTTGCTCCTGAGTGGCGGGTGGCGAGTGACGAGTGGCGAGGAAGGTCGTCGCAACGGCTCCCCCCGCTGCTTCCGCCCGCCCGATCCAGCTCGCCACTCGCCACTAACCACTCGCCACTTCCTCGGTCACCGCCCTCAGCCGCACCACCGCATAGGTCCGCCGCCCGTCGCTCGCCCCGAACACGTCGGCGAAGGTCGCTCTCAGGGTCGCGGTCCGCACCCCGTCCGCCTCCAGCACCGCCTCGTGCAGACAGGCCCGCACCGCCGCCGCCATCGCCTTGGCCTCTTCCGCGCCGAGGAAGCGCGACACCCCGGTCAGGGTCAGTCTCTGCTCCACCCCGCCCCCGTCCGCCGCCACCGGTCGGCTCTCGCATCGGCCCAGCGCCAGATAGGGGCAGGCCGCCCCCTCCGGCGGCTGGTCGAACACCCGCCCCCCGGTCAGGGCCGACACCGCCGCATCCGCCTTCAGGGCCGCGACCACCGCCTTTTGCAGGGCGCTCTCATGATCCTTCATCGCACCCGCTCCAGCTCCAGCCGCAGCCGCCCCGGTCGCAGAGGATCAAGGCCCACGACGTCCCAGTCGGCCCCGCCGAACCGCAGCACCCGCCCGACCGCCAGCCGCGCGTCGGCCCGCGCCTCGGCGCTCAGCCGCTCGACCGTGCGCCTCTGATCGCCCTCGCCCCGTTCGATCCGCCGCCGCGTCCCGCAGGTCAGCCAGGCCGAGCCGACGGGTTCGAAACCCACGCTGCGCCCGCCATAGGGGGTCTCGGCCTCCACCGGCCGGAACAGGCTCGCCAGAACCCTCACAGCCGCACCGTGCGATAGGGGGCGGTCCATTCGTCGATCGACAGGTCCGCCGCCGCCTCGCCCCGCTCATAGGCCCGCAGCACCAGCATCAGGATCGCCAGCCTCAGCCCCGCCGGCGCGGTGGAGGTCAGGCTCAATCCCACCTCCGCCTCCACCCGCGCCTGGGCCGCCTCAATCAGGGTCTGGATCAGGCCGTCCTCGGCCTCATGCTCGACCCTCAAAAACAGCTTCGCCTCCGCCGCCGTCACCGGTTGCGCCATGTCTCTCCTCGCCTTGCTCGGAAGTGGCGAGTGACGAGTGGCGAGCGGCGAGACCGCCACCCCTACTCAGCCCAAACGCCGTTTCATACGTCAGCGGCGAGCGACCACTCGCCACTCGCCACTGACCACTCGTCACTCCGCGACTACGTCGCCGCGAACCGCATCACCTTGATCGCGTCGAAGTTCTGCACCCCGCCGCCGACGCGCTTGGTCGTGTAGAACAGCACATAGGGTTTGGCCGAATAGGGGTCGCGCAGCACTCGCACCCCCGCCCGATCCACGATCAGATAGCCCCGCTGGAAGTCCCCGAAGGCGATGGACAGACTGCCCGCCGCCACATCCGGCATGGTCTCGATCTCGGTGACCGGATAGCCCAGCAGGCTGGCCGTCTCGCCCAGCCGCGTCGCCGGCTGCCAAATATAGTTGCCGTCCGCGTCCTTGAACTTGCGCACCGCCGAGACCGTCTTCCGGTTCATCACGAACCGGCCGTTCGGCCTATACTGGGCCTTGGGCGCATAGATCAGGTCGATCAGCCGGTCGGTCGGACTGTCGGCCGCGAACCCGCCTGCGGCGCCCGAGGCCACATAACCGATCTGGCCCCAGACCTGACCCGCGTCCGCCGCCGTCGGATAGGCCAGAAAGCCCTTGGGCTTGTTCACCCCGTCGCCGGCCACAAAGGCCTGGGTCTCCTGGGCCGCAAAGGCGTCCTCGACCTCGGCCGCCAGCCATTCGTCCAGATCGACCATGGCGTCGTCCAGCAGGGCCTGGGTCGCCGCCGGATTGGCGTACAGATCCGCCGAGGGGAATTCCAGCAGGGCCAGGGTCGCCGGATCGGTCTCGGGCCGCGCCGCCGTCTCCGCCACCCAGCCGCAGGCCACGCCCGCCGTCGAGACCGGCTTTCGGAACACGCCCGCCGCCACCGTCCTGACCGTCGCGATCTCGCGCATCGGCGAGGCCGCCATCAGCCGCCGCTCGATGGCCCGCTCGGTCTCATAGGGCGCGACATAGCCGCCCGAGGTCGCCCCCGTCGAAAGTCCCGCCTTGACCTCCAGGGCGCCGGCCAGTTGAGGCGAGTGGCCCGTCTTCAGATAGCCGTCCCACGCCGCCTTCGCCTCGGGCGCCGACACAGGCTCCACCGGCTCGCCGCCGATGGCCGGACGCCGGTTCTGGCTCATCACCCGGTCCAGCCGCGCCTGGGCCGCCGCCACCGCCTGGTCGATCCGCGCGACCTTCTCCTCCAGCAGCACATCGGCCGCCGCCTTCTTCTCGATCTCGCCCAGCCGGGCGTCGTTCGCCCCTTTGAACGCCTCGAACGCCGCCATCATCTCGCGCACGACAGCCTGCGCTTCCGGGGAGCCGGAAGCCTGTTTGGTCTCTTTCATGATGTCTCCGGTGTGAGCGCGTCCATGAGGGGCGCGCGGGAATGTCCGGGTTGCAGCCCCGGAATTGTGTGATCCAGCCCCTAGCCTTGATTGCGCCTCATGCTACCAATGCAGCATGGATAGAGGGGCTCTACGGCGGGCGGCGACTTGGGGCACACTCGCCCTGATGCTTCTGGCTAGCGTTTTTTACGGTCGGCTTGCCCCCTCGCCGCCGCCCGGCATGGGAGGGCTCGGACTTTTGATCCTATCAACAGTCTTGGCGGCCGCCGGTGTGGCCGTCGGACTGCGAAGCAGGTTTCCAGCGCTTCTGACCTGGGCCCGCGCCCAACGCGCGCAAGCGTCGCCGCAGCAGAGAAAGGCCCTTTCCGCACTCACGGGATGGATGGTCCCGGTCGTGCTTGCTCAAGCCTTAGGGATAGTGGTGGGCGGTCTTAGTCTCTTGCTGGAGGGGGCGAACGCTTGGTGGGTTTACCTGTCTGGCTATGCCATGTTGATCGCAGCCACGACTGGCGGCCTGATCGGCAGGCTGCGTGAAATAGATATCCTTCTGACCGCCGATCCGAAGGCTCCGGGCGGCTAGGTTCAATCGACATTCAGCCTACTGCGGTCAGGCCGCTCTTCCCGCGTCAGCGGGCCTTGATGCGGCGACCGGGTTCATCACAGCGATCACGACGGATTCACAGCGGTCACGACGCCATCGGAACGCGCCGTGTTCGCCGTGACCGCGTCGTGCCCGTTGTGATGAACCCATCCTCAATCAGCGTTCCGCTGCGCACCGCCCCGGCAGGACGGCGGCAGGCTGAATGTCGATTGGCCCCAGGCCGTCCCAGGGCGCGTCAGGCGAGGTTGAACCGCGCCCCCGGCAGCATGGGAAACGTCACCAGCGACACCTCCCACAGCTCGACCCCGCTCAGCACCCTCAAACGTCCCTGACGCCGCGCCCGCGCCGTGCGGTATCCGATCGACAGGCCGTCCATCGCGCCCGCCCGGCTCAGGGCGGCGGCGAAGCGGGCCTCGGGCGACCAGTCTTCGATCCGGCCGCGCACGAACAGGCCGCGTTCGTCCTCGCGCACCTCGTCCCAGACCCCGACCGGCGCCCGGCCGTCGTGCTGGTTCAGCATCCGCACTCCTTCGGCGCCCGTCTTGGCCAGACTGTCGGCGACCGCCCCCGCCTGGACCACGTCCCCGTTCAGATCCGCCACGCCCCACAGGGAGGCGTAGCCCTGGATCAGGAGTGGCGAGTGGCGAGGGGCGAGGGGGGAGCGAAGACGCGCCTGCCCTCGTCCAATCGCCCGGTTCGCCTCACCACTCGCCACTCGCCACTCGCCACTAACCACTCACCCGCCCCCCCCCAGCCCCCGTTCGATCCGCTCGACAGCCGCCGCCGCCGCCCCGCCTTGCGTCTCCAGCCGCGCCAGCCGTTCGGCCACCAGCCTCTGCTCGCTCACCCTCTGCTCCAGGGTGGCGATCCGCGCCGCCGCGCCCCCGGCCCAGACCAGTCCGCCGATGGTCTGCACCACGACCGCGATCACCAGGGCGGTCGGCACGCGCCGGACCTGAGAGTCGTCGCTCATGCGTCACGTCTCCCTCGCCACTCGCCACTCGACACGCGACACCCCTTCCTCATCCCTCCACCCCCGCCATCCGTCGCCGCTCCGCGTCGGTCAGGAAGCTTGCCGCCTCCAGCCGCGCCCACAGGGCGTCGCGTTCGGGCTGCAGCGCCGGCACGGCCTCCAGGTCGGCCCGCACCTCGCAGCCGGGGAACCGTCCGCCCAGCCAGCCGGTCATCGCGCCCGCCGCCTTGCGCGCCAGGGGTATGACCGTCTGTCGCCAGAAGGCGGTGTTGGCCTCGCGATAGTTGGAATAGGTGGCGTCCCCCGGTATCCCCAGCAGCTGCGGCGGAACCCCGAAGGCCAGGGCGATCTCGCGCGCCGCCGCATGTTTGCCCGCCGTGAAATCCATCTCGGCGGGCGTCAGGCTCAGGGGCTTCCAGTCCATCCCGCCTTCCAGCAGGATCGGCCGCCCGGCGTTCTCCACCCCGGCGTAGGCGCTGGACAACTGGGCCTTCAGCGCCTCGAACTGTCCGTCGGTCAGCCGCTCGCCGCCCTTGGCCCCATAGATCAGGGCGCCGGACGGCCGCGCCCCATTGTCCAGCGGGGCCTTGTTCCAGGCCCCGGCCGCATTGTGGGCGTCCCCCCCTTGCGCCGCCGCCTCCAGCGGCGACAGGCCGTACCAGTCGTCCAGCGGATGCCACAGTTTCAGTTGCATCACCGGCGCCCAGCCGTCGGCCGCCCGCCCGATCCGGATCGACCGTCCGTCTACGGAATAATCCCACGCCTCGGGCCAGCCCGACCGGCCGGGCACCACCTTGACCCGGTCCGACCGCAGCGCCCACAGCTCCTCGGGAACCGCGTCCCCCACCGCCTCGATCCAGGCGTTGCCCGAGACCTGAAGCGATCCGTAAACCGCCTCCATCAGCTCCGCCCCCGACTGTTCGGGATTGGGCCGGCGGATCAGCCGCGCCAGCGGATGGGTCTCGTCGCGCACCCCGTCCACAAAGACCGCAAAGGGCGCCGAGGCCGCCGCCTCCGCAATCATGCGGATGCAGCGATAGGCCACGGCGTTCTTCTGATAGCCTTCGCGCGCCAGGCCGGCGTAGTCATTGCCCGTCCACCGCGCCCGCCCGACGCCCGACAGCAGCACCGCCGTCCGACTGGTCTTCGCCCCCGGCGCGCCCGGATCGGGCGCACGCCCGCCCCGGCCGAACGGCCACCGCATCCCACCCATCGCACTCTCCTGAAAATGTCTCGCCGCAGCGGAGGCGGCGGCCGGCGCTCGGCGCCGCCGTTTCGCCTCCGCCCCGCCCGTGCTAGTCTCGTCCTATGACGATCCACGTCGACATCGCCCGGTCTCAGGCCACCCTGGCCGAACTCGCCGCCCAGGCCGAACAGGGCGAGGAAATCGTCCTGTCCCGCGACGGCCACGCCGTCGCCGTCATCCGCGCCGCGGAGGCGCCGGTCCAGTCCCGCCCCAGCCTGCGCATCGGCGGCCTGGCCCACCTCGGCCCGCTGACGGATGAAGAAGCAACCCTCTTCCTTCAGCCGGAAGCAGATTCACCGGCGCGGCAGGATTGACGAATTCGGCGTCAAAAGCGCCGTAGCGGCCGGATCACGCCGTCTGCTCGATCAAGTCTATGGCGGACTGAGCTGGGTAGAACATCTTGGGCATGGAACAGGGCTTTCCATAAGTTTCAAACCCCATTCGCCTATAGAAGGCCGCCTTGCGCTCGTCCGCCGCCACCAGCGTCAAGGCGCAGATGCCGGTTCTCAGCGCGACTTCGCCAAACTCCCGGATGGCATGCGTCAAAAGCAACGGCCCAAGGATCCCCTTGCCTTGCAGCGGCCGTTGGACCGCGAGGTAGCAGAGCTGAACCGCTGAAAAATATCCGTTTTCGGTGCGAAACACCTTGCCGTGGCCAGCGATATCAGTGTCGGATTCCAGCCTAATACGCATGGAGTAAAGTCCCGCGACAGCGGGATTGCCCTTGAGGTGGGCCGTCACCACGCGCGACTTGAGGGCCTTGTGCTCCTTGTGGGCGCCCGACACCCACTGATCGATCTCGCGGTATCCACACAGAAAAGCGCCTCTCTGAATCGGACCAGAGAGGCGCTTGAATTCAAAGGTCGGAACAGGCGGCTCAAGCCTCGCGGCTGCGTCGTTCATTTTCCAACAGGTCAGCGTAAAGGCGCTTCATTCCGGGCGTTACCCCGCCTGTCCTGTTATAAACCTTCTTCGCAAACTCGCGCGCATGCCGAGATTCCCGCGGCGCCACAGGCTTACGAGAAAGGATGGCCGTAAGGTCGGCCCAAAAGCTGTCTTTTCTAAGCGCAGTCATATCGTCCTCCTTTCAGCCTAAAGGTCTTGATCCGTCGCTCGCGTATCGCGACATCAAGCAGATTGCGTCCGGATCAGCGCTCGTCAAGCGGCGTCCAGGTTGACAAAAGGCGACATATATGGCACGAGCAAACGCTCTTTCCGTTTGATCGCTTGCCCGCATCGGGCGAGGTACAGAAAATCTAATTTTCTGCGGATTTTCTCCTCCTCACAACAGCCGCACCGACGGCCCCTCGCCCCGCGGCTCCAGCATCAGCCGCGACACGCCCCAGACCAGGGCGTCGGCCCGGTCGGGGCTGGCGCCGCCCTCGCAGCCCAGGGCCAGCATCTCCTCCTCCAGGGCGGGAAAGTCGCCGCAGTGGACGACCCGCCCCTGTTCGTACAACAGGGCCACCGGCTCGGCCCGGGCGGCCTTGGAGCGGCGGGCGTGGACCAGGGCGACCGGGGCCGGACAGTCCGCCTGGCCCAGAACGTTTCGCACCATCTCCCCGCCCTGATTGGCCTCGGCCGCCACCTCCTGGGCGTCGAAATCCCGCGCCGCGCGACAGACGGCGGCGGCCCAGCCGCCGGGCGACAGGCCTCGCACCGTCCGGTCGGCCAGGACGAAGGCCCGCCGCTCGCGCCGTCCCACCACCACTATGCCGCAGGCGTCGCCGTGGGCGCTGGCGGGCGGATCGACCGCCACGACCACCCGGTCCAGCTCGGCCGGCCGGCTTCCGCGCGCCTGTTTCAGATCGGCGATACGGAACAGGGCGCCCTCGCCCTCCACCACCTGTCCCTCCAGCTCCTGGGCCGCCAGCCGCGTCCCGCCGTAAAGGTCGGTCAGATGATCGACATAGCCCGGCGACAGGTTCTCGGCGTTGTCCGCCGTCGCCGCCCGGTCCGTCACCGTCCCCGCCTCGGCCATCAGCCGGCGCAGGGCCGGAATGGGCCGGGGCGTGGTCGTCACCGCCAGCCGGGGATCGGGCCCCAGCCGCAGGCCGAACCTCAGGTTCGACAGCACCGCCTCGGGCTTGCGCCAGGTGCAGAATTCGTCGGCCCAGGCGGCGTGGAACTGGGGTCCGCGCAGACTGTCCGGGTCCTCGGCGGAAAAGGCGTAGGCGGTCGAGCCGTTGGCCCACACCAGCCTTCGCCGCCCGGCCTCCCAGCGGGGCCGGTCGCCCGGCTCGGCCAGGGCCTTGATCCCCGCCTCCCCCTCGACCATCACCTCGCGCACGTCGTGCAGGGCCGGTCCGACCAGGGCGATGACCGCGCCGGGCCTGAACCGCGCCGCCACATCCATCCACACCGCCCCGGCGAAGGTCTTGCCCGACCCGCGCCCGCCCAGCAGCAGCCAGGTCCGCCAGGGCTCATCCAGGGGCGGGCATTGGTGAGGATGCAGCCCCGTCGCCCGCACCATCCGCCTCAACTCGCGCGCGTCCATCTGGTCGGGCGCCTTTCGTCTCCAGAATGCGGTCCAAACGCTCGGAATGGAGGGTGAGCCGGCGTCGCAGCCGCTCGTCCTCCTCGGGTCTGTCGGTTCGCCCACCCATTTCGTCCTCTTCGCTGTCTTTTTCGGCCCTGCGCTCAGCCTCCATGCGGCGGCGGATCGCATCGACCGCCAGGGCGGCGCGCGCCACCACGCCGGCGCGCCGCGCCAGCGTCTCCGCATCCGCCTTTTCCTCGGGATCGTCCTTGGCCAGTACGGCGGCGGCGCGCTGAACCGCCCCCTTCAACTGCTCGAACAGCGGCGCCAGCCAGTCGCCGCCCGCCTCGCTCTCTTCGCTTTTTCCCGTCATGCCCAAACCCTAGCGCACCAGCGTTCCCAGGCCGGAAGTTCGCACTCAGAAAGGCGTAAGGGTTTGGAAGAAGGGGATTTCAGACAGCGTCGCCCTACGGCTTGAGGCCATGCATCCGGCAACGGCCTCAAGTAGCGCGAAGCGCGGTAGGCCCAGAGCCATGCCTCAAGTAGCGCGAAGCGCGATAGGCCAAACAGAATGACAAAGGGCGCACCCGTAAGGATGCGCCCTGGAATTCGACGGCTTCAGCAGCTTGTCATCGCCTTCTGAAGCCCGCCACCCCGTCAAGCGGAATGGTCTCAAAGCCCGATGCCGAAACAGAGCGGGGACGAGCCCAATTTGGGGGCCTACAGATGCCGTGTCAACTGCTGGAGGCTCAAGGCGCAGAGCACGGAAGCCCTGATGCTCTTGAGTTGTTGCTCAGTAACGCAAGGCTGAATGTATTTCCGTGAGCCGTCAGGCCCTCGCCCGACGCCGATCAGAGACAGCCGCTTATGGCTGACCGCAGCGAACAGATCGCATTTGGCCCACTTCTCACGACCCTCCCAGGGTCTGGGCAAATCGCGCTCAAGCTCGAGATTGTAGTGGTAGTCGCAGACCTCGTGCGGAGGCGTCGTGCTGAGCGGCACGACGTTGCACAGCCCCTCACGTCTCCGCAGGCGGGGCGAAATCACCACCGACAATCGAAGCTTGATCATTTCAGGCTCGATAAAGCCTGTGCCGTAATCGCAAAGAAGAATGGTCCCCACACGGGGGTGGAACGTGATCGCCATCCCCAATGACTAACAGCGACCGACCCGAAAAGGTAGTGACGCCGTCAACCCTGGATAATCACCTCACCCCCGCTCGACCATCCATTCGGGCGCCTCGAAATCCAGGGCGTCTTCCGGCTCGGCCAGGGCCAGTTCCGAGATCGTCTGGCCCCGGACCGAAACCCCGGCCGCATGGACGGTCTCGGGATCGCCCGAGACCAGCGGATGCCAGGCCGCCAGCGGCCGCCCCTCGTGCAGCCGACGATAGGCGCAGGACTTGGGCATCCACTCCAGCGCCTCGATATTGTGCGGCGTCAGCTTGATGCAGTCCGGCACCTGGGCCTTGCGGTTGGCATAGTCCGAACAGGCGCAGGCGTCCGGGTCGAACAGCCGGCAGTGGACCCGCGTCGGGATCACCTCGCCCGTGTCCTCGTCCTCGAACCGGATCACGCAGCACAGGCCGCAGCCGTCGCACAGCCCCTCCCACTCGGCCGGGGTCATCTCGGCCAGGGTCTTGGTTTCCCAATAGGGTCGGGTGGGCTCGGGGATCATTGGACGGGGCGCCTAATCGACGGATGCGGCCATCAGATGGCGACCGCGTCCTGAACCAGGCATCCATACCACCCCAGGCCCTGATAGGTCTCATAGCCCGGCGTGCGGGCGTAGCCGATGGTGCGTCCCCCCTTGGCGTAACTGCCCATGGCGCCGCCCGCGACGTCCAGCTTGACCGTCTCGTTCAGCACCCCGACCCCGTCCGAGGCCGCCAGCACCCGGTGCGTCTGGTCCAGCAGCAGCACCCGGGTCCGGGCCTTTTCGTCGGGCGTCAGCCGCACCCCGTCCACCACCGTCTGGGCCTGGGCCTGCCAGTCGAAATGGACGCCCAGAACCCCGATCACCGCCCCGTTCGCCAGGCCGCCCTGGCGGATGGCGGTGGCGTAGGTCGCCGTCGGCGCCCCGTTCAACGCCTCCAGCCGGGCGACGTCCGCCACGGCGAAATCCTCGCCCGATCGGGTCGCCAGGGCGTCGCGGAACCAGGTCATCTCTCGCGCCGACCGCCCCCGGACCGGATAGCGGTCGGGCCGGCCGTTGGCGACGATGGTCCCGTTCCTGTCGCAAATCCACAGGTCCAGATAGACGGTGTAGGCGTCCAGAATGACCTTCAACCGGCGGCTGGCGTGTTCGGCCTTGGCGGCGTCCGGCTGGGCGACGCAATCCACCACGGCGCTGTCGGTCGCCCACCAGCGCACGTCGCAGGTCCGCTCATAAAGGTTCCGGTCGATGATCTCGATGGCGTTCAGCGCCAGGTCCGCCAGCCTCTGGCCCCGCAGCTGGCCCAGGATCGCCCCGCCGATGGCCGACAGCTCGCTCAGGTCGCCCCGCACCTGCTGCTCCAGGGCGCCGGCGATGTCGTCGATCTGGCCCGAGATGCGCTTGAACTCCTCGGCCACCACCATGAAGCTGCGCCCGGCCTCGCCGCTGCGGGCGGCCACCACCTGGGCGTTGACCACCAGCATCTTGGAGGCCCGATTGACCGAGGCGATCTCGCCGATCTTCTCGCCCGCCACGGCGTTCAGCCGCTCAGACAGCTCGAGAATACGCTCAGGCCTGACGCCCGCGTCCGCTTCACTCATGGAGACCCCCGTCCCGCCCGGCGCGCCACAAGGGGAGGCGGGCGAACCGAGGCAAGCGCGAAGGCTAGGACGATAAAACTTAACGCCAGATAACCACGGCTCAGTGAGCCATGCTCTTTGAAAACAGCTGGATCACCACCACCCCGCCGACGATCAGGGCCAAGCCGAGCATCGCGGGCGCGTCCAGCCTCTGGCGAAAGGCCACGGCCCCGATCACCGAGATCGCCACCACCCCCAGGCCGCTCCAGATCGCATAGGCGATCCCCACCGGCATCTGTCGCAGGGCGACCGACAGCAGATAGAAGGCCAGGCCGTAGCAGACCGCCGTCCCCGCCGTCGGCCAAGGCCGGGTGAACTGCTGCGAGGCCTGAAGCAGGCTGGTGCCCGCCACCTCACAGGCGATGGCGGCCAAGAGGGCGGCCCAGGTGACGGGGCTCACGGTTCGTTGGCCGTGATCGTATGGCCCGGCGTCAGCAGGGACAGCAGGGCCTTTCGCTGCTCCTCCGAGACCTGATGCAGGCCGAACAGGTCCGACATCCACAGGCCGTCGGCGATCAGCCGCAGCATAAGGGCGTCGTCGGCGCCGACGGGATCATCGGGATCGTCTGTCTTGATCCGCTCCATCCAGGCCTTCCAGCGCAGCACCAGGCTGGGATCGAGGGCGAAGGCGGCCAGGACCACCCGCCCGATGCTGACGTCCTGCAAGGTCACCGGCTCATTGACCGTCACCCTCAGATAGGCGCGGGCGTTGCGGCCGTAGGGCTCCGGATCGCGCGCCGCCTCGGCCAGGACGCTCTCCACATGCATGGCCCCCAGATGATCGATCATCCCCTCCAACAGGGCGGTCTTGCTGGGAAAGTGGTGCAGCAGGGCGCCCTTGCTGACGCGGGTGCGCGCCGCCACCGCATCCAGAGTAAAGCCCGTCGCCCCCAGTTCGGCGGCGACCTCCAGGGCCTTGTCGATGATTTCGGCGCGGGTCTGATCGGGCGCGCGGCGGCGGGAGGGGGTGTCCATAAACGCTACATACCGGCCGGACGGTAACTGTCAAGCTGGGCGCCGATGGACGATCTTTCCGGTGGCGTCTCGGCCCTCCAGCCCTTAGATCAACGCCCTTCCCGCCCCTTCCCCGCCCGTACAGCCTCCCCAGGGAGGATCGAAAGTCAGATGGCCGCCAGACCCCCTCTCGTCGCGCTCAAGGACGTCCGCCTTCAGGACGGCCCCCGCCCCCTGTTCGACGGCGTCGATCTGGCGGTCGAACCCCGCAGCCGCGCCGCCCTGGTGGGCCGCAACGGGGCGGGCAAGTCCACCCTGATGAAGGTGGTCATGGGGCTGATCGAGCCCGACAGCGGCGACCGCTCGGTCCAGTCCGCCACCCGTTTCGCCTATGTGCCGCAGGAGCCGATCATCGCCGGCGAAACCTTGCTGGACTACGCCTCGTCCGGCGAGGCCGAGCCCTGGACCGCCGAGGCCTGGCTGACCACCTTCGGCCTGGACCCGGCCAAGTCCACCCAAGGGCTGTCGGGCGGCGAAACCCGCCGGGCGGCGCTCGCCAAGGCCTTCGCCGAGGAGCCCGATCTGCTCCTGCTGGACGAGCCGACCAACCACCTCGACATCCTCGCCATCGAGCTTCTGGAGACCGAGCTGATCTCGGCCCGGTTCGCCCTTCTGGTCGTCAGCCACGACCGCGCCTTCCTGAACCGCGTCACCGACACCGTTCACTGGCTGGAGGGCCGCCGCGTCCGCACCCTGAACAAGGGCTTCGTCGAGTTCGACGACTGGGCCGCCAAGACGCTGGAGGAGGAGGCGGAATCCCTGCGCCGCCTGACCAAGACCATCGAGCGCGAGACCGAGACCTTCTACCGCTCCATCACCGCCCGCCGCAGCCGCAACGAGGGCCGCGCCCGCGCCCTCCAGGCCATGCGCGCCGAACGGGCCGAGAAGATGAAGGACGTCCCGCGCGAACTGTCCCTGGGCGTCGATTCCGGCGCGACCTCGGGCAAGCTGGTCGCCGAGATCAAGGGGGTGTCGAAGGGGTTCGACACAGTGGCGAGTGGCGAGTCGCGCGTGGCGAGCGACGGCTCCGCCGCCCCGACCGCCGAGCAGGACCCGTCGCTCTCGCCACTCGCCACTCGCCACTCGCCACTTCCTGCCCGCCGCACCCTGTTCAAGAACCTGACCACCCGCATCATGCGCGGCGATCGCCTGGGCATCGTCGGCCCCAACGGGGCGGGCAAGACCACCCTGGTCAAGACCCTGCTGGGCGAACTGCCCCCTGACGAAGGCACGGTCCGCCTGGGCGCCAATCTGGAGCCCGTCTATCTGGATCAGTCGCGCGAGGGGCTGAAGTCCGACATGACCCTGTGGGACGCCCTGACGCCCGGCGGGGGGGACTCCATCCTGGTGCGTGGCGTGTCCAAACACGTCGCCGCCTACGCCAAGGAGTTCCTCTTCTCCGAGGCCCAGCTGCGTCAGCCGATCTCGACCCTGTCGGGCGGCGAACGCAATCGCCTGCTCCTGGCTCGCGCCCTGGCCAAGCCCGCCAATCTGCTGGTCCTGGACGAACCGACCAACGACCTGGACATGGACACGCTCGACAAGCTCGAAGAGCTGCTCGAGGGCTATGACGGCACCCTGATCCTCGTTTCCCACGACCGCGATTTCATCGACCGGCTGGCGACCTCGACCCTGGCCCTGAACGGCCGCGGCGACATCGTCGAGACCCCCGGCGGCTGGACCGACTTCCTGCGCCAGAATCCGGGATTTCTTAATCCTGCCCCCGTTGGGGGAGGGGGACCGCCGAAGGCGGTGGAGGGGGCTCGGGCCGTCCCCGCCCCTCAAAAGAAGCCCGCCAAACTCCCCTACAAGGACGCCCGCCGTCTGGAAGAGCTGGAAAAGCTGATCGAACCCCTGCCCGCGACCATCGCCCGCCACGACGCCGCCCTGTCGGACCCCGACCTCTACGCCCGCGACCCCAAGGCCTTCGACGCCGCCATGAAGGCCGCCGAAAAGGCCCGCGCCGAGCTGGAATCCGCCGAGATGGAATGGCTGGAGCTGGAAGAGAAGAAGGCGGCCCTGGCTGGGTGAGGGGCGCCGCTTGAATCGGATGCGCCAAACCCAATCTCATGCTAGGGTGAAGCCCTGAAGGAGACTCCATGTCGACGATGCAGATCGCTTCTGAAGAGACCCTGCGCGCCGGTCGCAGGATCGTCGAACAGTACGGCAGCTGGTCGGCCGCCATCGCCAAGGGCGAGCGTCGCGACGACGGCGTCGTCATCCTGCCCGCGCCGCCCTCTGTCGCGACCACCGCTCAGGCCGAGGCGCCCGCCCAGGCTCAGGCCAAGATGCAGGCCAAGACCCCGGCGCGCGCCGTTTGACCGTCACGCTCGGGGTCGCCTGGGCGCTGTTCATCCTGGCTCCAGGTCTGGCGGTGTTCGCCGCCCTCTACACCTCGGGCGGCGGCAAGGTGGTGGCGCCGGCCCCACCTGCCCCCAACTCCTTCACCGCCCTGTCCATCGTCATCTTCGGCGCCCTGACGGCCCATGCGGCGGCGGCCTTCGTCTTCGTCCTGGGGGACGGCGTCGCCTACTCCCTTCCGGCCTTGCGTCCGCCGTGGAACCCCAATCCTTACGCCTATTTCCTGGCCGCGCCGCCCAAGACCGACCCCTTCCTCGGCCTTGAGGTCTGGTCGCTGCTGTTCGTCCTCCTGGTCCTTTCGATCGGCGCCTATCTGGTCATGCGATGGGCGATCGGCGGCGCGGAGCGGACCAGCATCGCTCGGGCTCGGCTTGAGCCGCCCCAGCCTGCGGTCCCCCTGTTCCGATTTCTGTACGGCGGCTGGGCTTCGACCCTGGTTCAGCTCAGTCCCGAAGCCGCCTACGACAAGCATCTGGCCGCCTATGTCGTGACCGACATGGAGACCGAGAACGGCTGGGTCGGCTATGAGGGCGAGGTCGCGAGCCTGTCTCTCGACACCGACAAGCAGATCGTCGCCCTGACCCTGAAGAACTGCCAAGCCTTCCGGCTGGAGCCCACAAAGACCAGCCTCAGTCACAGGGTGATGGCCCGCGCGGCGCCCATTCCCCTGCTGCTGATCGAACGGTCGCAGATCAAGAATGTGGCGCTTCAGGTCGTCTTTCAGCGCAAGCCCAGTCCTCGTCCGGCGGACGGAACGGTCGTCTAGCCCTGCGCCGGTCCGCCGTCCTGATCCTCAGGCGGCGTCTTGCCCTGGCCCCGGTTCTGCATCACCCCGACCACGATGAAGGCGACCAGGCCGAAGGCGAACCACAGGCCGAACTTGTCGGTGAGCAGGCCGATCAGGCCGAAGATCAGCAGAACGCCGAAGGGGGTGAGCTTCTTCATGGGGCGGACGTTAGCCGGGTTTCTTTCGGCTGACGAGACCTTCCGAACCTCCGCCCTTGAAACCAAAGCCGCCCTTACCCACTCCAGCCTCATGACCCTTTCCACCCATGTCGTCGACTTTCCCCCGGCCCAGCAGGCGGCGGTGCGGCGGATCAACGCCGTCCTGGCCCGCGCCCCGCGTCTGCGGACCGACCCCTGGCGGATCGAGGCGGGCCAGCGCCTGTCCCTGTGGTTGGACGCGGCCGCCGGGGCCGTCACCGTTCCCCGCCTGCGCAAGCGCGGCGTCACCGTCGAAATCCGCCAGACCGACGGCGAGACGCCCGTTCCCTTGCGCATCCTTAGGCCCGAAGGCCCGCCCCGCGCCGTGGTGCTGGACATTCACGGCGGCGGCTGGGTGCTGGGCAGCGCCGGGCTGAACGACCGGCTGAACGCCCATCTGGCCCGGCACGGCTTCTGCGTCGTCTCGGTCGATTACCGCCTGCTGTCCGAACGGCGCGGCGTCTATATCGACGCCGCCATCGCCGACTGTCTCGCCGCGGCCCACTGGACCGTGACCCATGTCGACGATCTGGGCGCCGCGACCGTCTTTCTGACCGGGGAATCCGCCGGCGGCCATCTGGCGGCCCTGACCGCCGTCGCCCTGCGCGACCAGGGCCTGATCGACAAGGTCAAAGGCTGCGTCTTCACCTATGGGGTCTTCGACCTGTCGGGAACCGAGGGCGTCCGCTCGGCCGGGCCCGGGACCCTGCTGTTCAACGGACCGACCATGCAGGCGGATCTGGCGCGGCTGGCGCCCGATCGGGACGAGGAAGCCTTGCGTCGGCCCGACGTCTCGCCCCTCTACGCCGACCTTGAGGGCCTGCCCCCCGCCCTTTTCCTGGCCGGCGAATACGACCCCCTGTTCGAGGACAGTCTGCTGATGGCGACCCGCTGGGGCGAGGCGGCCGAGGCCGATCTGATCCGCGTCCCCGAGGCGCCGCACGGCTTCCTGCATTTCGGCGGCCCAGCCGCGCGCGGGGCGCGGGCGGCCGTCCGTCACTGGCTCAACAGGCACCTGAAGTCATAAGGAAAATTCCCGATTGTGGGACTGAGGGATTTCCCTTACCTCACGAAACGTCACCACCGCGCGGTCCGGACGCGGGAATCGGGGAGAAGTAAGGCTTTGAACCCGGTCCTGTTTCGCCGTCCCCTCTATGGCTACGGCCTGGCGATCTGCGGCTGGCTGACCGCGTTCGGGGTGCGCATGGCCCTGGCCGACTGGTTCCCGCCGGGCTTCCCCTATCTGACCTTCTTCCCGGCCGTGGTGGTGATCGCCTATTTCTGCGGACTGGGGCCGGCGATCCTGACCGCCGTCCTGTCGGGCCTCAGCGCCTGGTGGTTCTGGATCGGGGCGCCGGGGTTCGACTGGAGCGCAGCGACCGGCCTGGCCCTGGCCTTCTACGTCTTCGTGGTGGCGGTCGACATCTTCTTCATCGTCGGCATGAATGCGGCGACCGACGGTCTGAAGCGCGAGGTGGCGCGCAACGCCGCCCTGGCCGAGAGCCGCGACCTGTTGCTGAAGGAGGTCCAGCACCGGGTGTCCAACAACATCCAGGTGGTCTCCAGCCTGCTGCGGCTGGAGGCCGGCATGACCCGGGACGAGACGGCCCGGCGCGTCCTGTCGGAGGCTGCGGCCCGCACCGCCCTGATCGCCAAGGTGCAGCGCAGCCTGTTGGACGCCGACGGCGCCGCCGCCCCCTTCGACGACCTGGCCCGCCGCCTCGTCGCCGACGCCCTGGAGGCCACGGGCCGCACGGATGTGACGATCGAGGTCGAGCGCGCCTGCCACGCCCTGACGGCGGAAGAGGCGACGCCGGTCGCCCTGATCCTGCTGGAATGCGTCAACAACGCCCTGGAGCACGCCTTCCCCGGGCGCCCCGGCCGGATTGACGTCCGTCTCTATGAGGTGGACGGCGAACGCCGGCTGGAGGTGCGCGACGACGGCGCCGGTCCGCCGCCGGCCTTCGACCCCGGCCAGAGCCGCAGCCTGGGCCTGCGGATCGTTCTGGGCCTGACCGAACAGCTGCGCGGTCGGTTCAGTCTGGTCGACGGCGCGCCCGGCGCCCTGTGCCGCCTGACCTATCCGCGTCCCGCCGATCACTGATCGACCGGCCGCCGTTTCTGTGGACAGCGCAAAGCCCTGATCCGCAAAAGCGAATTTGATCCGTCCACCGATATTCACAGGCTTGTCCACCGCCGCCGGGCCGGTCATGCACATCGGGGCGAGTTCGGGCGCTTGCCTCATACCGGCTTTCGCGAGAACGTCAACAGGCCGAGGGACACGGCGGCGCGGAAAACGGGGGAGACCCCGGCTTCAAGCGGACCGGCCCGGCTCTCCGACCCGGCGTAACGGGCGATCTTCAGGATCGTAACGGACGTCAGGCGGGATCCAGGCTTCCGGCCTTCGACGGTCTTCAGGACCGGCGGACGCAGGGAGAACCGGATCGGGATCGACGGACGACGCGGACGCAATCCGCGGAACGCCTGAGACCAGGGGCGCGACAGGATACAGCCGACCGTCCTCGCGGGCTCCCGCCCCGACGACGCCCAGGCCGAGGTCCGAACCCACCCGGCCAAGTCCAACCCGGACTTGGCGAGGGGACGAAGCACACGGGCTCCCCCGCACGCTTCGTCCCCTCGCTCAATTGGGACGCTGCGCGGTCGCCGCCGTCGGATACGGCTTCATCGCTCCCCCGCCTTCCCAAGGCCGCCTTCCCCTCGTAAAGCAGGGCCATGATCCAGCGTGGGAATCGCCTGCTGAGCCGTCGCCGCGCCCTGCTCGCGGGCGGGGCGGCCGTGGTCGCGGGGGCGGCCCTGGGCCTGAGGGGCTGCGGCCGGTCCGAGGCGCCGGTGGACGAACAGGGCCGGGTGCGGCTGCGCTTCGCCACCGACTGGCGCGCCCAGGCCGAACAGGGCGGCTTCTATCAGGCCCTGGCGACCGGCGCCTATGAGAAGCGCGGGCTGAACGTCCAGATCGTCCAGGGCGGACCGGGCGTGAACGTGCCGCAACTGCTGGCCTCCGGCGCCGTCGAACTGGGCATGGGGTCCAACAGCTTCATCCCGATGAATCTGGTCGCGGCCGGGGCGCCCGTTAAGGCCGTCGCCGCCTTCTTCCAGAAGGACCCCCAGGTCCTGATCGCCCACCCCGATCCGGCGCTGGAGACCATCGCCGATCTGAAGGGCCGGCCCTTCCTGCTGGCCGACGCCTCGATCAACGCCTTCTGGGTCTGGCTGAAGGCCAAATACGGCTTCACCGACGATCAGGTGCGCAAATACACCTTCAACCTGGCGCCCTTCTTGGCCGACGAACGGGCGGTGCAGCAGGGCTATCTGACCAGCGAACCCTACACCATCGAACAGGAGGCGGGCTTCGAGCCCAAGGTCTTCCTTCTGGCCGACGAGGGCTATCCCTCCTACGCCGCCATGGTCCTGGCCCCCAATGCCTTTGCGCGAGACAATGCAACGGCCCTGCGCAGCTTCATCGCCGCCTCGGCGGAAGGGTGGCGCGACTATCTGCGGGGCGACCCGGCGCCGGGCGACGCCCTGATCCGCCGGGACAATCCGGAGATGACCCAGGCCATCCTGGACCAGGCCCGGCAGAAGCTGCGCGACAACGCCATCGTCGACGGGGGCGACGCGGCCCTCTACGGCCTGGGGGCCATGACGGCCGACCGCTGGCAGGCCTTCTTCGACGTGACCAGCCAGGCGGGCGTCTTCGATCCCGGCCTGAACTGGCGCGAGGCCTTCACCGACAACTATCTGCCGGGCCGTGGCTGAGCCCATCGCCGCCCTGCACGGGGCGACGGTCGATCTGGCCGGGCGCGCGCCGCTGGGGCCGCTGGACCTGACCGTGGCGCGGGGCGAGATCGTCGCCCTGGTCGGCGCCTCGGGCGCGGGCAAGTCCACGACCTTGCGCCTGCTGGCCGGGCTCCAGTCGCCCAGCGCCGGAACCGTCACGCGCGCCGTCGGACCGGGCCGCACCGGCTTCGTCTTCCAGAGTCCGACCCTGACGCCCTGGGCCGACGCCCAGGCCAATGTCGCCCTGCCGCTGGAGCTGGCGGGACGACCCCGCGCTGAGGCGCGCGGACGGGCGGCCGCCGCCCTGGGCGCCGTCGGTCTGGGCGACCGGCTGGACGCCCGGCCGTCGGAACTGTCGGGCGGCATGGCCATGCGCGTCGCCCTGGCCCGCGCCCTGGTGACGGGGCCCGAGCTTCTGCTGCTGGACGAGCCCTTCGCCGCCCTGGACAGCGTCACCCGCCGCCGTCTGATCGAGGATCTGCACGCCCTGTGGGCTGCGGCCGACCCCCGCCCCGCCGTCGTCTTCGTCACCCATGACGTCGAGGAGGCCGTCTATCTGGCGCAGCGGATCGTGGTGCTGGAGGCGGCGACCGGCCGGCCCGTCGCCGATCTGCCCACGCCGGGCGCCCCGCCGCGCCCGGCCCGCTGGCGCGCCGATCCCGCCTATCGTCAGGCCGTGGAGACGACGGCCGAGGCCCTGGAGGCGGCGATGACGTCTCAGACGGCGGAGACTGCGGCGTGAGGCGGTCGGTTGAGCTGATCCCGCCCCTGCTGCTGGGCGCCGTCCTGCTGGCGGCCTGGGAGGGGGCCTGCCGCCTTCTGGACCTGCCGCCCTATTTCCTGCCGCCGCCCAGCGCCGTGGCCGCCGCCCTGATCGAGGCGGGGCCGCGTCTGGCCGCCTCCGCCTGGATCACCTTCGTCATGGCGGTCCAGGCCCTGATCGTCGCGGGCCTGGTCGGGGGCGGCCTGGCGCTTATGGTGTCGCTGCACGCCTCGGCCGAGCGGGCGGTGCGGCCCCTGGCGGTGGCGCTTCAGGTCACGCCGGTGGTGGCCGTCGCCCCCCTGGTCCTGATCTGGGCCGGGCTGGACCACGCCGACCGGGCGGTGGTCGCCCTGGCCGCCCTGGTCGCCTTCTTTCCCCTGTTCTCGGGCGTCCTGACGGGGCTGAAGTCGGCCGATCCGGATCTGGAGCGGCTGTTCGACCTCTATGGCGCCACGCCCCTGCAGCGGCTGTGGCGGCTGCGCCTGCCCTCGGCCCTGCCCTTTGCGCTGGAAGGTTTGCGGGTCGCGGCGGGCCTCGCCGTCATCGGCGCCGTGGTGGCCGAGTTCGTCTCGGGCTCGGGCGCGACGCAAGGCTTGGCTTGGCGGCTACTGGAGGCGGGAAACCGGCTGAGAACCGCCGAAATGCTGGCCGGGGTTCTGTGCCTGACCCTGCTGGGCCTGGCGCTGAACGCGGCCGTGGGATTGGTCGAGCGAATCGTGACGGCGCGAATCCGGGTCCGCCGTTAGCGGCGGATTAAGCGATGGCCGCCTAGGCTTGCCCGATGTCATTCGCCCGAGGCCGTCTCTTGCGCCCTGTCCTGCTCCTGTCCAGCGTCCTGTTCGCGGCCCTTATGGGCGCGGGCGCGGCTGCGGCCCAGGTCGCCACGACCTCCGAGGGGCTGCGCTATCTGTCCTGGCCCGGCAAGCCGCCGGTCGCCCGCGGCCCCGACGCCCGCGCCTCGTCCGCTCAGACGACCGCTCCGCGCGCGACTCTTGCCGCGCTTCCCCTGGCCCGGCTGGACGCCCCAGCCTCCACGGCCGTCGCTGCCCGGCGGGGCCTGACCCCCGCCAGCGACTGGCTCTCGCCCGCCGTCGCGTCCCAGCCGGTGTCGCAGCCCCGCCCCTATGAGGCGACGACGCCCCAGCCCGCTCCTGTTCAAGTCGCTTCTGCGCAGCCGGAACCTGTTCAAGCCCCAATCGTCCGGGCCCCAGTCGTCCAGGCCCCAGTCGTCCAGGCCGCTGCGGACCGGACCGCGCCGGCCCCCCAGAACGCGCCCCAACCGGCGCCCCAACCAACGCCCCAGGCCGACGCCCTGGGCGATCCCATGGCGCCTCGCCGCGACGCCCCGATCTTCCGCCTGACGCAGACAGGCATGGCGGCCGCCGCCCCGGCCGCGACGCCGCCGGTTCAGACGGCCGCCGTTCAGGCCGAGGCGTCGCCGCTCGCCTCTGTCCCCTCGGCCGCTCCTCAGGGGGCTCGCTTCTATTCCGTCCATCGCCAAGCGGGTCATCGTCCCGACCCCATCCCCCAGGCGCAACCGGTCTATCTGGACGCCCTGCCGGTCGAGATGAGCCAGACGCCGTCCTCGGCGGACCTGGCTCAGCCCGACGGCCCGCCGGCCCTGATCCGCAATCGCGACGGCTCGGTGCGGGCCGCCCCGCCGTCGGTCGGCGGGTCCGACGCCGTGGACGAACGCTCATGAGCGAAGCCCTGCCCCCCGAAGACGCCGAGGCGATCAAGGCCTCGCGCCTGCCCCAGCTGATCGCCCTTGCGGAAGAGGCGTCCAGCGAGAAGCGCCGCCTGCTGCTGCGCGAACTGACCGACCAGTTCTTCGGCGACGTCGAGCATAGCGCGGCCGAGACCGACCTCTACGGCGCCGTGCTGGAAACCCTGTGCGAAGACATGGAGGTCGCGGTTCGGGCCGAGCTGGCCGCGCGGTTCGCCGTCGCGCCCGATGCGCCCCACAGCCTGATCAAACGGCTGGCCCATGATGCGATCGAGGTGGCCGAGCCGGTGCTGCGCGGCTCCACCGTTCTGACCGACGCCGATCTGATCGGCGTGGTCTCCAAACACGGCCAGGACCATATGCGCGCCGTCTCCGGCCGGGTCGAGGTGCCCGAGGCGGTGTCCGACATCATCGTGGCGCGCGGCGACGACCACACCCTGGGAACCCTGTTGCGCAACGACGGCGCCCGGCTGTCGCGCGCCGCCTCAGAGACCGCGGTCGAGCGGGCCAAGGTCAACCCCGCGCTTCACGCCCCGGCGGTGGAGCGCAAGGGCCTGCCGATCGACCTGCTGAACGACATGTATTTCGTCGTGGAGGCCCGGCTGCGCCACCAGATCCTAGAACAGAACGCCAGCCTGGACCCGGCCCTGCTGGAGGCGGCCCTGGCGGCCGGGCGCACCCGCGTCGCCACCAGCGACGGCGCCCTGCCCCCCGACTACGCCGAGAGCCAGGCCTATGTCGAAGAACTGCATGCAGCCGGCCAGCTGACGCCCCAGGTGCTGATCCGTTTCCTGCGGTCCAAGGGCCGGACCCCTTTCCTGGTCGCCCTGTCGCGCCTGGCCGACATCGACTTCCACACCGCGCGCGGCATCGTCGATCGCCGCGACCTGGACGCCCTGGCCGTGGTCTGCAAGGCGGCCGACATCGACCGGGCCATCTTCCTGACCTATGCGGTGTCGCTGCTGGGCGCGGATTCCAACCCGATGGGCAAGGCCGCCGCCTATGGCCGGATGTACGGCGAACTGACCACGGAGGCCGCCGGGCGCACCCTGCGCTTCTGGCGCATGCGCCGCGTCGCCCAGGCGGCCTGATTCCGACAGGTCGCTCTCCCTTTCCCTGCCGGGAGGGAGAGATGCGCCTCGTCCAAACAAAAACGCCCGCCTCTGGAAGGAGGCGGGCGTTCTATACCGATCAGTCCGGGCTTACTTCTTGGCGCGCGGCGCGCGGGCCGGCTTACGGCCGCCCTGGCCCAGGCCCATCTGCTTGGCCAGTTCGGAACGCGCCTTGGCGTAGTTCGGCGCGACCATGGGATAATCCTTCGGCAGGTTCCACTTGGCGCGGTATTCTTCCGGGCTCATGTCGTATTTGGTGCGCAGATGGCGCTTCAGCGACTTGAACTTGCGGCCGTCTTCCAGGCAGATCAGGAAATCGGGGTTGATCGACTTGCGAATCGGCACCGCCGGTTCCTTGGGTTCCGGCTCGGCCTCGACCGGACCGCTCGAAACACCCGACAAGGCGGCGTGAATATTAGCGATCAACGCCGGAAGGGCCTCAGCCGTGACGGTGTTGTTGCCGACATAGGCCGATACGATGTCGGCGGTCATCTCGAGCAGTTCGGGCTTTTCTTCCATGCCTTGCGTCGCTTTCTGATTCTATTCAACTCGACTGAAACGCCAGCCGCGTTTTCACACCAGTCTCATAGAGTTATTGGTCGGCAAAAGCAATCGCAGAAGGAAACGCCGATTTTCGGCGGAAAAGCTTCGCGGAAAGCTGACAGGGATCAGCGGCCGAAGTCTTCGGCCAAGGCCAGCATCGCCGCTCGTTCCGGGGCTGAATATTCATCCACCTGTTCATCATCCCCGGCGCGAATAGCCTGCAACAGCGCCGGTGTCAGGGCCGATGACAGCGACCAGTTCCAGTAACGCAATACCGTCTGGGCCCGATCAACCGCCAGCAGGTCATAGGTGATCTGAACCCTCTCCCAGTCGGGATGAACCGAGCCGTCAGGCTGAACCTCGGGGCGACGCATGGATCTCCACAAGTTGTGGACGTCGGTCTTGGACAGACCGGTCGCCTTACACAATATGGCCAGGGGTTCGCCCCCCGCGTCGCCCAGGATCTTGGCCCCCGTCAGGGGTTTGATCCCGGACAGATAGGCGATTTCACTGGCGATCTCGCGCGACAGGCCGTCGCGGGCGGCCGTGGCGACCGCCTGTTCCAGACTGTCGAAGGGGCTCTTTTCGATAGCGGCGCGGTTGCGCTGGCGCCGTTCGATGAATTGCAGGGCCTTGCGCGCGACCGGATCGGCCCAGCCCTCGCTCGCCGCCATGGGAAAGACGTCCTCAGCGACCTCCTGCATGACGTCGCGCGAGACGCCGAAGCGCTGGAGGATGGTGCGCCGATCATCGGCGCCGCACCACCAGAACATCACATAGGCCCCCGACGGCCGCAGCTCCGGCCGTTTCAGCAGGCCGCCGCACAGGCCCGGGTGGGTCCGGCTGAGGGCCACCACCGTCTCGATCCCGGCCTGGGACAGGCGGGCGGTCGAGTTGCGCAGCAAGGTCTCGATCACCTCCGGCTCGCCGAAACCGACCAGGGTCTCGCAGACGATCTCCGACAGGCCGCGCCGCGCGGCCATGACGCGCCGGTGCTCGGAACCCGCGTCGCGGGCGCAGGCGACGAGGTCGGCGTCGCTGAGGGCGGCGCACTGTTCGATCAGCACCTGGGCGATCTCGATCTCGTCGCGCAGCAGCAGCCGGGCCAGGGCGTCGGGCAGTTCGGCCAGGGCGGCCAGCCGCCCCGCCACCCGGCGACGCTCCTCCGGCGAGGCGAGGCGCAGCATGTCGACCAGCAGGTCCCCGACCACCGACCGTTCGAAGGCGTTGATCCGGCTGGCGGGCAGGGAGACCACGTCGGCCAGCCGTTTCAGCAGGGCCCGGCGCGCCCTCAACGGCGGCGGCCCGGCCTCCTCTTCCTCGATCAAGGTTGGCGGCTGGCTCATGGCGCCACCCTAAAACCTGGCGGGTTAAGCCGAAGTATCGCCGATCCTCACAGGCCTTCGAACAGGGCGGTCGACAGATAGCGTTCGGCGAAGGAGGGGATGACCACCACGATGGTCTGGCCCGCGCTCTCGGGCCGGGCCGCCAGACGGAAGGCGGCGACCAGGGCCGCGCCCGAGCTGATGCCGACCGGAATTCCCTCCAGCCGGGCCGCCTTGCGGGCCATGTCGAAGGCCTCGTCGTTCGACACCTGCTCCACCCCGTCCACCACCGACGGATCATAGATGGCCGGGACGAAGCCGGCGCCGATGCCCTGGATCTTGTGCGGGCCCGGCGCGCCGCCGGACAGGACGGGCGAGGCCTCGGGCTCGACCGCGATCATGCGGATCGAGGGCTTCTTGGCCTTCAGGGCCTGGCCCACGCCCGAAATGGTGCCGCCGGTGCCGACGCCGGCGACCACCACATCCACCGCCCCGTCGGTGTCGTTCCAGATCTCCTCGGCCGTTGTGGCGCGGTGGATGGCCGGATTGGCCAGGTTTTCGAACTGGGACGGGCTGACGGCGCCGGGCGTGGAGGCCAGCAGCTCCTCGGCCCGGGCGATGGCGCCCTTCATCCCTTTTTCAGCCGGGGTCAGCTCCAGCTGGGCGCCCAGCAGGGCCAGCATCTTGCGCCGTTCGATCGACATGCTCTCGGGCATGCACAGGATCAGCTTCAGCCCCTTGGCGGCGGCGACGAAGGCCAGGGCGATGCCGGTGTTGCCGCTGGTCGGTTCGATCAGGACGGTCTCGGGCGTGATCTTGCCCGCCGCCTCCAGCGCCTCGACCATGGCCACGCCGATCCGGTCCTTCACAGACGCGATCGGGTTGAAGAACTCCAGCTTGGCCAGGACCGTCGCCCCTTCGACCGGCGCCAGCTCGGCCGACAGGCGCGGCAGCCGCACCAGGGGGGTGTCGCCGATGGTGTCGACGATGGTGTCATAGACCTTGCCCCGGCCCTTCTTCACGTGACGGGACGCATCATAGTGGAAGTCGGACATGGGGCGGGCTCCGGGGTAGGGGACGGGTCGTTCAGGATGCGTAACAGATAGACGGCGCGTCCGATCCGCAAGGGGTCAGAGGCGATGATTTCTCTTGCCCGCGCTCAGTTCCGGCGCCGCCAGCCAGCCCTCGGCCCGCAAGGGGGCGACGCGGGCGCGAGAGACCGGGGCGGTCAGCCCGCCCTTCAGCTTCAGGACAAGGTTGCGGCCGTCCTCCACCACCCCGACCACGGCGGCCGTCGCCACCCACCAGGAGCGGTGGGTCTGACGCCCGTCCAGATCCGCCAGGCCTGCCATGGCCTGGGACAGGGACATCAGCACCAGTTCCGAACCCAGCAGGGTGTGGAGGCGGACATAATGGTCCTCCATCTGCAGGCACAGAACCTCGCGCCCCAGGCGGGCGGGCAGGCGGTCGCGGGGATCGGTCGAGGCGGGCGCCGGGCCGGACTCCCGCCGGACCTCCTGGTCTCGGATCGGCCGCCGGGCCAGCAGCCACAGGATCGCGCCCGTCGCCACGGCCCCGACGATCAGGCTTTGCCCATACCATTCCAACAGCCCGACCTCGAAGGTGCGGCCCCAGACGAGGCGCGCCAGTCCCCGGCTGATCAGGGTCATCGGCGCCGCCAGGCCGGCGACCGCCAGCGGCGCCCACAGCCAAGGCGACAGACCTCGCCTGAACGCCCAGCGCGCGGTCAGGGGCAGGGCCAGGGACAGAAGCCAGCCCGCCCACAGGCTGGCCGTCCAATAGACGATCCGCACCGTCGCCGGTCCGTTCATATAGGAGCCGAACGGGCCGATCAGGCCCAGCAGCACGCCCAGGGCCGTGGCGACGCCCAGCCCCAGCCGCGCCGCCCGCCAGACGTCCGTTCGCGAATCCCCGATCTTCATCCGCCTGTTCTAGCGCCGGAACGGCCTTTGCGGAATCGGCCGACCGCCTGCGCCCGTTCGCCCGGCGGCGAACCCGTTCGCCCATTGGCGCAAAGCCGGATGCGGACCGCCCTCGCCCCCGGTCAGAAGGCGGACCGCAACCGCCGCAAACGAGGCTCCGACATGCTCCTGACCGCCGCCCTCCTGACCGCCGCCCTGACCCTTCAGGTCCAGCCGACGCCCCCTGATCGTCATTTCCCACGGCAACGGCGGCGATTTCCGCAGCCATGAGGCGACGGCCCGCGCCCTGGCCCAGGCGGGCTTCGTCGTCGCCGCCCTGACCCATACGGGCGACAACTGGCGCGACCAGAGCCGGGCGACCGACGTGGCCCAGCGCCCGCGCCAGCTTCGCGTCCTGATCGACTATCTGCTGAGCGACTGGACCGGCCGGACGGCGATCGACGCCGACCGCATCGGCGCCTTCGGCTTTTCCGCAGGCGGCTTCGCCGTCCTGACCGCAGCGGGCGGCGAGCCCGACCTGGGCCGGATCGGCGACCACTGCCGCGCCCACCCGGCCTTCTACGACTGCGGCCTGATCGCCGCCCGTGGCGCGCCGAAGACGGATCAGACCTGGGTGCATGACCGACGGATCAAGGCCGTGGCCGCCGCCGCCCCCGCCCTGGGCTTCGCCTTCACCCGCCAGGGCCTGTCGGGGGTCGCCCAGCCGGTCCAGCTGTGGCGGGGCGAAAACGACCGGGTCCTGCCCAGCCCCTTCTACGCCGAACCGGTGCGCGACGCCCTGCCCCGTCCGCCGGAATACCGGTCGATCCCCGGCGCCGGCCATTTCGACTTCTTGCCGCCCTGTTCGGCGCGCCTGGCCGAACTGGCGCCGGCCATCTGCGCCCCCACCCCCGGCTTCGACCGCGCCGCCTTCCAGCAGACCTTCAACCGCGACCTGATCGCCTTCTTCCGCCGCACCCTGACGGCGCCGGGCGTCGGGCGCTGAGATAAAAATGGCTGCGGACCGTGAAGTCCGCAGCCATAGAAGTCCTATAGACAATCTTTAAGACAACTTAGATTATGCTCAAAAAGGTGAAACGCATCGCGAGTTCCGTTCTTCTACACATTCAACCCACGCATCGGAACCACGAGGACCAGCGGAAATTTCGCAAAACCTAGCATTTCTTCGTAAACAAGTATAGTAATCGTCCCATTCGGGCGGGTAGCTACCGTCCCACGGGCTTTGCTGAACACCCACGAACGATTCGCTAACAATATTGAACCCGTCATCACCGCCGATAAAGGCGAAAACTGAGCAAAGAGCTGTCACAAATAGCAAACTTTTCTTCATATCGACCTCGCTGAATGCCAGTTGTACAAATTTTTACTATAAACTTACATTATTAATGTATATACATACTCTGCACGGCCGGCAACTGGAACTTCATATCGAAACCGTACTTGGCGCGACGACTGTTAGCTGCTGATCACGCCGTAGTTCTGGTTGGCCGAAACACCGCCTGTGGAGCCCATATTTGCGTCCCCATCTCTCAAGACGCTCACCCGCTCAGGAATGAATGCTCGGACCTCCACATGCAGGCTCAGGTGCTGCTCGAACGCTATGACAAGGTCGGCTTCAATGCATCAAAAATTACGCCGGCGTAATGTTAAAGACGTCGAGGTATCGCATGATTGCCACTTTTCAGCCTCAGTCGTTAGCGCAGCAAGCGAAATCGCTCCCATGCGGTGATGGGGGAGCCGCCCCGGCGATCTCGCGACGGCTTGGCGGCTGAGAGACGATTGTGGTCGGCTCGGATCTCTGACGGACGGATAAGCAGACGGTCGTCGATAGGGTGGAGCGGGAGCGACCCGCGTCGATGGAAGGACCGAGTCGCCTCAGAACGCCTCCCAGCCGTCCTCGTCCGGGGCGGCGGAGGGGGCGGGGGCGCCGCCGCGGCCGACGCTCTTCAAGGCCGTGACGGCGGCCGAGGGGACGGCGGGGCGTGACCGCGACGGGCGTCGGGGTGGAACTGCGGGCGGCGGCGGGGCGGCGGCGCCGACCTTGAAGCGGGCGACGGCGGCGTGCAGGCCGTCGGCCTCCTGGGACAGGGCGTGGCTGGCGGCGGTGGACTGTTCGACCATGGCGGCGTTCTGCTGGGTCATCTGGTCCATCTGATTGACGGCCGTATTGACCTCGGCCAGGCCGGTGGCCTGTTCGGCGGCCGAGGCGGAGATGTCGATCACCAGGCTTTCGATCTGGGCGACATGGGCCACGATCCGGTCCAGGGCTGCGCCGGTCTCGGTCACCAGTTTGACGCCCGATCCGACCTGGGCGGTCGATTGGGTGATCAGCCCCTTGATCTCCTTGGCGGCGTCGGCCGAGCGTTCGGCCAGGGCGCGCACCTCGGAGGCCACCACGGCGAAGCCGCGGCCGCTTTCGCCGGCCCGCGCCGCCTCGACCCCGGCGTTCAGGGCCAGGAGATTGGTCTGGAAGGCGATCTCGTCGATGACGCCGATGATCTGGCTGATCTGGCTGGACGAGCGTTCGATCTCGCCCATAGCGGCGACGGCGTCGCGCACCACCGAACCGCTCTTGTCGGCGTCGTCGCGGGCGGCCTGAACGGCGCCGGCGGCCTGGACCGCGCCTGAGGCGGTGGCGCGCACCGTGGCCGTGACCTGATCCAGGGCGGCGGCGGTCTCCTCCAGGCTGGCGGCCTGCTGTTCGGTGCGGCGCGACAGGTCGTCGGCGGCCTTGGCGATTTCGGCGGCGCCCGCATTGATGGCGCCCGTATTGGCGGCGATGGTGGCGATGGCCTGTTGCAGCCCGTCCACCGCCCCGTTGAAGTCGGTGCGCAGCCGTTCATAGGCGGCCGGGAAGGGATCGACGATGCGATAGGTCAGGTCGGCGCGCGCCAGGGCCTCCAGCCCATGGCCCAGGCCGGCGACGATGGCGGCCTGTTCGCGGGCGGTCGCCTCGCGCGTCGCCTCCTCGGCGCGGCGGCCCTCTTCGTCCTTCAGCCGCAGTTGTTCGGCCTGATCGGCCTCGGCCCGGACGCGGGCGGCGATCAGGGCCTGGATGTTGACCACGGCGCGGGCGATGTCGCCGATCTCGTCCTTGCGGGCGGCCTCGCCCAGTTTGACCTCGGTCCGGCCCTGGGCCAGGGCGCGCAGATCGTCGGTCAGGCGGCGGATCGGCGCCACCATGCCGCGCACCCCCGCCAGGATCAGGCCGGCGCTGATCAGCATGGCGGCGATGACGGCCGCGATCATGACGATGCGGCTGACGGCGGCCGTCGCCTCGGCGGCGGCGGCGTCGGACTGGGCCTCGGCCTCGATCTTCTCGGCGGCGGCGCCCATGGCGGTTTCCAGCACGCCGAACTGTTCCTGGAACTCGCCCATGCGCCGCTGGGCGGCGGCGGGATCGGCTTCAGCCAGATCGACCATCTGGCCCGCAGCCTGGACATAGGTGCGAAGCGGCGCCTCCACCTCCAGAAGCGCGGCCTTCAGCTCGGGATCGGTGGCCAGCTGCGTGTTTTCGGCGACGGCGGCCTCGAACGTCTCGCGGTGCTCCTTCAACCCGGCCTTCATCTCGGCGGGATCGACGCCGTTGGCCGGGTCCGACGACAGCAGCGCCCCGAAGACGTCGGAGCGCAGGGCGTCGTGCATCATGTCGGCCTGCATATGGTTGCGCAGGATCGAGGCCGAGACCGTCGCCCGGTCCAGGGCGTCGCCCAGGTCGGCGTTCATCTTCAACCCCAGGCCGGCGGTGCCGACGGAGAGGACCAGGACCGCGATCCCGGTCGCCGTCACCTTCTTGCCGATCGTCCAGTTCATCGCGCGCGCTCCCACACAATTCCGAACGGGGTTACGGGAGTTTGGGTTAACGCGCCGTTGCCGGTCCGATACGGCTTGCCCCCAATGTAATGCGAAGGTCCGTGTTCACCTTCCGAAGCTAGGCTGGAGGGTCAACATCACGGACTTCCGGCCATGCAGAATGCTAAGCCCCGCTCCCTTCTCCGCCGTCTGGCGGCCCTGGCCGGTCTGGCCGCCGTCGCGGCGCCGACCTTCGCCCTGGCCCAGGCCGAGACGGAGATCGAACCGACCTGGGCCTTCGCGGCCGAGTCCGCCGCCGACGTCACGGGCGTCGTCTCGGGCGGGGCCGCGCGGGCGGGCCGCTATCTGGACAATCTGAGCGTCAGCCTGGACGGGGATCTGGAACGGGCCTGGGGCTGGCGCGGCGCGCGGCTGCATCTGTCGGGCCTTTACAACGGCGGGGGCGAGCCCAACGCCCTGGCCGGAACCCTGCAAGGGGTCGACAATATCGAGGTCGCCGCCCAGGGCGCGCGGCTGTACGAAGCCTGGATCGAACAGGACCTGGGCTGGGGCAGTCTGTTGGGCGGCCTGTATGACCTGAACAGCGAATTCTACGCCACCGAGGCCTCGGGCCTGCTGCTGGCGCCGCCGTTCGGCATCGGCTCGGAACTGGCCTCCACCGGTCCGAACGGCCCGGCCATCTTCCCCTCCACCTCCCTGGCGGCGCGGCTGCGGATCGGGGACGTCGAGACCTTTTACGCTCAAGGCGCGGTGGTGAACGCCGACGCCCGCACCATCGGCGACCGGGGCGGGGTGGCCACCACCCTGGATCACGGCGTCCTGGGCATCGTCGAGGTCGGGGGCCGCGTCAACGGGGCGGGCCGCTACGCCGTCGGCGTCTGGCGCTATGACCAGCATCAGGACGACATCCGCGACCTGACGCCCGACGGCGAACCGGCCCAGAGCCTGGCGCGCGGCGCCTACGCCCTGGCCGAGGGGCGGGTCTATGGGACGGCGAACCCGGACGGGCCCCAAGTCGATCTGTTCGGCCGGATCGGCGCCTCGGACGGGGACACCACCGATTTCGAAGGCGGCTGGCAGGCCGGCGTCCTGGTCAGCCAGGTCTGGGCGGGCCGCCCCGACAGCCAGGTCTCCCTGGGCGTCCATCAGGGCTGGCTGTCCGACAAGGGCCGCGCCAACATCGCCGACGCCGGCGACGACCCCGCCCATTACGAAGAGGGGCTGGAACTGACCTACGCCGACCGGATCGGCCGTTTCACCCTCCAGCCGGACGTCCAGCTGATCCGCTACGCCGGGGGTCTGCGCGACGCCGACACGGTGGTGGTGGTCGCGCTGCGGGTCACGACCGCCCTCTATTAATCCACCACGGCGCGGGCGGGGTCGAAGCCGACCACCTCGCGGATCACGATCATGCTGCGATAGCTGCGGACCCCCTTTTCCGGGACCAGTTCGCGGATGCCGAAGGCTTCGTAATCGGCCATGGTCGGGACGGCCACGGTCAGCAGATAGTCGGTCTCGCCCGTCACGTCCCAGGCGCCCTGGACCTCGGGACTGGCCCTCATGGCCTGCTGGAAGGCGGTCATGACCTTGCGATCCTGAGTGTTCATCTCGACCAGCACATGCAGGACGATGCGCGGCTTGATCCGGGCCGGATCGACCAGGGCGACGTCGGCGACGATGACCCCTTCGGCCCGGAGGCGCCGCATCCGCCGCAGCACCGCCGATTCCGACAGGCCCACCGCCTGGGCCGTGACCCGCGCCGGCTCCTGATTGTCGCGCCGCGCCCGCGCCAGCAGCCGCCGGTCAAACTCGTCCAGGGTGACGAAATCCGTCATATCATGCTCTTTAACGCCGCTTTTCGGCGCAAGGAGGCCGGAAATCGGCGAGATACGCAAGCGACTTTGGGCTATCTCTCGTCCCATGACCGCGCCCAGCCTGAGCCCGAGCCTGCAGTCCCCGCTGATCGCGCGGCTGATCCCCTACGCCGCCCTGTTCGCGGGGATGATGATCCTGGCGGGGGGCACATCCTTCGCCAAGAGCCTGTTTCCGGTGATCGGGGCGCAGGGGGCCACCGCCTATCGCGTCGGGATCTCGGCCCTGCTGCTGGTTCTGGTGTTCCGGCCCTGGCGGTTCGCCCTGACCCGGGCCGATCTGAAGGCCGTCGTCCTGTACGGCGCCGTCCTGGGGGCGATGAATCTGAGCTTCTACATGGCGCTGCGCACCATTCCGCTGGGCGTGGCCATCGCCATCGAATTCATCGGGCCGCTCAGCCTGGCCCTGATCCATTCGCGCCGGCCGATCCATTTCGTCTGCGTCGGCTTTGCGGTGCTGGGCCTGGGCCTGCTGCTGCCGCTGAAGGGCGGGACAGGATCGCTGGACCCGGTCGGCGTGGCCCTGGCCGCCTTCGCGGGCCTGTGCTGGGCGCTGTACATCATCTTCGGCAAGCGGCTGACCCATCTGCATCCGGGCCAGTCGGTGGCCCTGGGCATGAGCGTGGCGGCGATGGTGGTCGTCCCCTTCGGCCTCGCCCACGCCGGGGCGGCCCTGTTCAACCCGCCCATCGTCGTCGCCGGCCTGGCCGTGGCGATCTTCTCCAGCGCCCTGCCCTATTCGCTGGAGATGGTGGCCCTGCGCGGCATTCCCAAACGCACCTTCGGCGTGGTGCTCAGCGCCGAACCCGCCATCGGCGCCCTGGCCGGCCTGATCGTCCTGCACGAACATCTGACCAGCCGGCAATGGATCGCCGTCGCCGCCATCGTCATCGCCTCGGTCGGGGCCATCGCGACGACGCGGGAGACGCCGGTCGCAGGAGATCCGGTTTAGCCCCCCTTCACCCCCCGTTAACCATGATGGCGCAAACGGTTAACGCCTGTTTCTGGGGTTCGTCTTGCATAATCTCGTCGCCGCCGTCGAAGCGATCGACCCCCTGGTCGTCACCGGCAAGGTCGCGGGGGTGTCGGGCCTGCTGATCGAGTCGCGAGGCGGGCTGTCGCGGCTGGCGGTGGGGGCGCGGGCCGAGATCGGGCGGCGCGGGCTGGAGCCCCTGCCGGCCGAGGTGGTGGGGTTCCGCGACGCCAAGGCCCTGTTGATGCCGTTCGGCCCGGTCGAGGGGGTGGCGCCCGGCGCCGAGATCCGCATCGTCGATCAGGCGGCCAGCGTGCGCCCGACCACCGCCTGGCTGGGGCGGATCATCGACGCCTTCGGCAATCCGATCGACGGCCTGGGCCCCCTGCCCCAGGGACCGGCGCCCTATCCCCTGCGCGCGCCCCCGCCCCCGGCCCATTCGCGCGGCCGGGTGGGCGAGCGGCTGGACCTGGGGGTCAGGGCCATGGACGTCTTCACCACCACCTGCCGGGGCCAGCGGCTGGGCATTTTCGCCGGTTCGGGCGTGGGCAAGTCGGTGCTTTTGTCCATGCTGGCCAAACAGGCCAGCTGCGACGCGGTCGTGGTCGGCCTGATCGGCGAACGGGGCCGCGAAGTGCGCGAGTTCGTCGAAGAGACCCTGGGCGAAGAGGGGCTGAGACGCGCCGTCGTCGTGGTCGCCACCAGTGACGAGCCGGCCCTGAAACGCCGCCAGTCGGCCTATATGACCATGGCCATCGCCGAATATCTGCGCGACCAGGACCTGGAGGTCCTGTGCCTGATGGACTCGGTGACCCGTTTCGCCATGGCCCAGCGCGAGATCGGCCTGGCGGCGGGCGAGCCGCCGACGACCAAGGGATACACCCCCACCGTCTTCACCGAACTGCCCAAGCTCTTGGAACGCGCCGGGCCGGGGCCGATCCGGCCCGACGGCACGACGGCCGCGCCCATCACCGCCCTGTTCACCGTCCTGGTGGACGGGGGCGACCATGACGAGCCCATCGCCGACGCCGTGCGCGGCATTCTGGACGGCCATATCGTGATGGACCGTAAGATCGCCGAGCGCGGGCGTTTCCCCGCCATCGACGTGCTGAAATCCGTCAGCCGGACCATGCCCGCCTGCCAGACCCCGCCCGAGCGCGAGCTGAACAAGCGCGCCCGCCAGTGTCTGTCGGCCTATGGCAATATGGAGGAGCTGATCAAGATCGGCGCCTACCGCACCGGCGCCGACCCGATCGTGGACCGGGCCATCGCCCTGAACCCCGCGCTGGAAGAGTTTCTGAGCCAGGACAAGGACGACGTCACCCGTCTTTCCGATTCCTTTACCCGGCTGGAGACTATTCTGAACCAAGGCATGATCAGAGAGTGACGAAATGACCGCTTGGGCCCAATCCCTGATCCGCATCTCCAACTATGAGGTCGAAACCCTCCAGAAGCGCCTGGCCGAGGTCAGCGCGCGCCGGGCCACGGCCGAGATGCGGCTGGCGGTTCTGGACGCCGAGGTCGAGGTGGAGCGCGAGCGCGCACGCCTGGACGCCGACGCCAATATGATGCTGGCCGCCTATCTGAACGGCTGGAAGGCCCGCCGCGCCGCCGCCGAAAGCGATCTGAGCGTCATCGACGCCGAAGAGGCCGGGGCCCGCGACGCCCTGACGGGCGCCTTCGAAGAGCTGAAGAAGTTCGAACACGTCGCCGAAACCACCCGGCTGAACAAGCTGATCGCCATAGCCAAGCGCGAAACCGCCGCCTTCGACGAGTTGGGCCTGCGGAAACGTGCGGTCTGAGGATCCTCAGACCTTCCCCCGCTTGCGGGGGAAGTGTCAGGTCGTGGCGCGCAGCGACACGCCTGACGATGGGGGAAGTCTTCTGTTGAGCAGCACTTCCCTCTCCGACCCTGGTTCGCTTCGCGAACGCCGGGCCGCCTCTCCCGCAAGCGGGAGAGGGTTTGGTCTCTCCCGCCGCGCCGTGATCGCCTCGTCGCTGGCCCTGGCCGCCTGCGACCGCACCGCGGCCGAACCGATCCCGCCGAACCTTCCGCCGCTGAAGTCCGTCGCCCCCGCCCCGTTCGGCGCGGCGATCAAGGCGATGCAGATCGACGATCCCGACTGGGTCGCCCTGGCCCGCGCCCAGGTCTCTCAACTCACGCCCGAGTGGGAGATGAAGATGGAATATGTCCTGGCCGACGGGCTGGACCGGCCCCGGTTCGACCGGTCGGACCGGATCGCCGCCTTCGCCGCCCAGAACGGCATGGCCCTGCACGGCCACACCCTGATCTGGTATTCGCAAGGGGCCGAGGCCTTTGCGGGCCTGTCCGGCGCGGCCTTCGACCGGGCCTTCGACGGCTATGTCGCCGCCGTGGCCGGCCGGTATCGCGGCAAGGTCCGCAGCTGGGACGTGGTCAATGAGCCGATTCTGGACGACGGCTCGGGCCTGCGCGACTGCCACTGGAGCGCCCGATACGGCCACGACGGCTATATTCTGCGCGCCTTCGAACAGGCGCGGGCGGCCGATCCGGACGCGGTGCTGTTCCTCAACGAATACAATCAGGAAAGCGTGCCGGCCAAGGGCATCCAGTTCCTGAAACTGGTCGAGCGGCTGTTGAAGGCGGGGTGTCCGCTTCAGGGGCTGGGGCTGCAGTCGCATCTTTGGATCGACATCCCCGAGGGGGCGATCAGCACCTTCATGCGCGAGGCGGCCCAGTTCGGCCTGCCGATCCATGTGTCGGAGCTGGACTGCACCTTGCGGACCGAGAACCGGCTGGACCTGCGCGGCGCAGGTCAGCGCACGGCCTTGCAGACGGCGCGGGTGCGGGAGTTGGCGGAAGCCTTTACAGCCCTGCCCGCCGCCCAGAGGTTCGCCTTCACCGTCTGGGGTCTGCGCGACACCGACAGCTGGTATCGTCAGGGCGACAAGGACGACGGGCGCGACCAGCCCCTGCCCTTCGACGGCGCGGGACGACCGGGGCCGATGGCGGCGGCCTTGGCCCAAGGGTTCGCTTAAAGTCGGGGGAAAAGACCGGCTTCGGGCGGTCGGCCGGGAGACCGCCCGAAGTCGGATCAGGGTCTCAGGACTTCTTCTTGGCCGTTTGAGCCGGGGTCTCGGCGCGCTGATGACGGCTGTGGCGGGCCGGACGCTGCGGACGGGCGGCCGAGGTCGTCGAATGGGCGGTCGAGGCGGTCGCGGCCGGGGCGCGGCCAGAGGCAGAGGCGGGGGCCGAGGCGGGGACGGTTCCGGCGAAGGCGGCGCCGCTGCTCAGGGCGACGACGGCCAGGGCGCCCAGGACGGCGGAGGTGCGGAAGGATTTCATCTGAAGTCTCTCTGTGTTGAGAACGTCCGTTCGTTTCGGACGACCCGTTTCTCGACGCCGGCTCCGGCGGGCGATGGGCGGTTCGGTGTCGGCCCGTGTCGGCGGGGCGGAGATTTGTGTCCGACTGTGTCGGCCGCCTTTTCGCCATCAGCCGGGCGGACAGAGACGACCGACCCGCCACGCTGAACCCGCCCCATGACCGCCGCCCCGCCCGTGCTTCTGGTCGTCGACGACGACCGCGATATCCGCACCCTTCTGGCCGATCATCTGGAGCAGCACGGCTTTCGCACCTTAAAGGCGGCCGACGGCCGGGCGGCCAAGGCGGCGCTGGAGGCCGGGCCGGTCGATCTGGTGGTGCTGGACCTCAATCTGCCGGACGAGGACGGCCTAAGCCTGTGCCGCGCCATCCGGGCGACGTCGCGGACCCCGGTCATCATGCTGACGGCGCGGGGCGATCCGATCGACCGGATCGTGGGGCTGGAGATGGGGGCCGACGACTATATGGCCAAGCCGTTCGAGCCGCGCGAGCTGGTGGCCCGCATCCGCACCGTCCTGCGCCGCGCCCGCCCGGAGGCCGAGCCGGTCCAGGGGCGCTGCGCCCAGTTCGCCGGCTGGTCCCTGGACGTCGCCGCCCGCAGCCTGACGGCGCCGGACGGGCGGGTGGCGCCCTTGTCCGGGGCCGATTTCGACCTGCTGCACGCCCTGGTCCGAAACGGCGGGCGGCCCCTGTCGCGCGAGCGCATCCGCGCCCTGTCCACCGTCGCCGACGCCGACGACCGGGCGGTCGATCTGAGGGTCAGCCGCCTGCGTCAGAAGCTGGGCGACGACGCCAAGAACCCGGTCCTGATCCGCACGGTGCGCAGCCTGGGCTATATGTTGTCGGGGCCGGTGACGTGGCGCGCCTAGGCCGGGGCGTGAGACGGGGGCTGGGCGGCGCCGTTGACGGATCCACGGTCCGGCTGTTCGCCCTGGTGCTGGTGGGCGCCCTGGCGGCGGCGGCGGTGACCTTTCTGGCGCTTCAGCTGGGCCGTCATCACTGGCTGAAACAGGCCCATGACTTCACCACTGCCGAGCGGATCGGCGACCTGGCCCAGGCCGACGACGATCCGGCCGCCGCCGTGGCCGTGGCCCTGACCCCGGCCGAGGGACAGCGGCGCGGGCCGCCCGACCCCGCCCTGACCCAGGCGGTGGCCCAGGCCCTGGCCCGACGCGGCGTGACCGGGGTCAAGGTGCGGGCCTATGAGGCGGCCAAGGCCGCCTGCGGAGCCCAGGCGGACGCGGCCCTTCGCTGTCGCATCCTGACCCTCGATCCGCAGGACGGGACGGCCGTGGCCCCCGTGGCGGTCAGCCTGCCGCCCGCCCCGCGGCCCTGGAGCCTGGGGCGCGACAGCGCACTGTTGCTGGCTGTCGGCCTGGCGACGGTGGCGGCGACGGCCTGGCTGGCCTCACGCCGGGCGGCGGCGCCCCTGGCGCGGCTGTCGGCCGGGGCCGAGGCCCTGGGCCGGGACCTGGACGGCCCGCCCCTGGCGGTGGAGGGGACGCGCGAGGTGCGCCAGGCGGCCATGGCGCTGAACGCCATGCAGACCCGGCTTCAGGCCCTGATCGCCGAACGGGCCCGCGTCCTGGCCGCCGTGGCCCACGATCTTCAGACGCCCCTGACCCGGCTGAGGCTGCGGGTCGAAAAGGTGGCGGACGAGACCCTGCGCGCCCAGCTGATTGCGGATCTGGCGGCCATGCAGCATCTGGTCCGCGAGGGGCTGGACCTGGCGCGGCTGGAGACCCGGATCGAGCCGGTCGTCCCGGTCGATCTGGACGCCCTGCTGTCGGCCCTGTGCGAGGATGCGGCCGAGGCGGGACAGCCGGTCGTCTTCGTTAAGGGCTGCGGGGCGGTGCGGCCGACCCGGCCCCTGGCTCTGAGGCGGTGCCTGACCAATCTGATCGACAACGCCGTGCGTCACGGCGGCGATGCGGCGGTCAGGGGCGAAGCGCAGGCAGGGACGGTGCGGTTGATCGTCCGCGACCACGGGCCGGGCGTGCCCGAGGACCGGCTGGAGGCCCTGTTCGAGCCCTTCTACCGGCTGGATCCCTCGCGGTCGCGCGACAGCGGCGGCTCGGGCCTGGGCCTGACCATCGCCCGCCGCATGGCCGAGATCGCCGGCGGCCGCCTGGCCCTGGCCAATGCGCCGGAGGGCGGGCTGGAGGCGACGGTGACCTTCGCGCCGGACGAAGAACGGGGCTGATCGACAGGTGTCGGCCAACCCTTGAGTTCCCATATTGGAAACTTCTCCTTGTTTCCAGATTGGAAACATGCGATACGAATCCATGAACGTGATCGCGAAATCAGTCCTGGTGAAGTTCTGGGAGGCCCAGCCGAAGGGCAAGCCCCAGGATACGGCGAAGGCGGCGATGATCGAGTGGCACACCGCCGCCTCGGACGCCGACTGGAACAACTACGCGGAGCTGAAGGCCACCTTCAGCAGCGCCGACTATGTGGTGGACGGCAAGATCGTCTTCGACGTGGGCGGCAACAAATACCGGATCGTCGGTCTGGTGGGGTTTCGGGCCAAGAGGATTTTCATCCTCTTCGTCGGTACTCACGCTGAATACGACAAGATCGATGTAGCGAAACTATAGGATTGGAGAGAGCGAAGATGACGATGGACATGAGCACGATCCGCACCCTGGCTGACGAGGCTGAATACCAAGCGGCGCTGAAGGCGGTGCGGCCCTATTTCGAGAACGAACCTGCTGAAGGCTCCGAGGCGGCCGCCCATTACGACGCCCTGGTCCTGCTGATCGAGGACTATGAGCGCCGGCACTATCCAATCCCACGGGCCGAGCCGGTCGATGTGCTGAAGTTCGTCATGCAGGCGAACAACTATACGCAGTCAGATCTGACCGAGATCCTCGGCTCCAAGGCGCGCGCCTCCGAGCTGCTGAACGGCAAGCGGGAGATCAACCTCGATCAAATCCGAAAGATCAGCCGGGCTTGGCGGATTCCGGCCGGATCGCTTGTCGGCGACTTAGCCGCCTAACACGGTCAAGGGCGCCCATGTCCTCCACGCCAGGAACACAACTAGAAGCGACATCGGTCCTGCTCACCACCAGATCGCCCAGCTGCATCCGAACGCCCGGTTCGCAGCCTCTAAAGGCTTAAAGCCCTTTTCAGGAGACGCCCGTGCCCCTTTTCCTTCGCCTTCGTCGCGGCCGTCTCGCGGCCTCCGTCCTGGCCCTGGCTCTGGCCCCCGTCCTGGCGGCGGGCCCCCTCGCAGCCCAGGATCGGGCGCCGGACGTGGCCCGAATGGACCAGATCGTCCGGGCCTCCAGCGAGGCCGACGCCTTTTCCGGCGCCGTCCTGGTCGCGCGCGACGGGGAGATCCTGCTGGACCGGGGCTATGGTCTGGCGAACCGGGAATGGGGCGTCCCCAATGACGGCGACGTCAAATTCCGCCTGGGCTCGCTGAGCAAACAGTTCACGGCCGTCGCCGTCCTGCTGTTGAGCGAACAGGGCAAGGTCGATCTGGACGCCCCGATCAAGACCTGGCTGCCGGACGCCCCGGCCGCCTGGGACGCCGTCACCCCGCGCCGGCTTTTGAGCCACACCGCCGGCCTGCCCAACTTCACCACCTTTGCCGACTATGAGGCGCTGAAGACCCGGCCGGCCACGACGGCCCAGCTGATCGCCCGGTTCAGCGGGCGGCCCCTGGACTTCGCGCCGGGCGAAGGCTTCGCCTATTCCAACTCGGGCTATATCCTGCTGAGCGCGGTGATCGAAGCGGCCAGCGGTCAGACCTACGCCGACTTCATTCAACAGGCGCTGTTCACCCCGCTCGGCATGGCCGACAGCGGCTATGACCGGCACGACCGCATCCTGCCTCGACGCGCCTCGGGCTATACGAAGGAGGCGTCCGGCGTGGTCAACGCCGACTATGTGGACATGAGCATCCCCCTGGGCGCGGGCGCCCTGTACTCGACCACCCACGACCTCTTGAAATGGGAACAGGCCCTGTTCGGGGGCCGGGTCCTGAAGCCCCAGTCCCTGGCCGCCCTGACCACCCCGGTCAGGAACGGCTACGCCCTGGGTTTGGCCGCGACGCCGGACCGGAAGCTGGTCTGGCACAATGGGGCGATCGAGGGGTTCAACACCTATATGGCCTATGCGCCGGACGACCGGATCGCCGTCATCGTCCTGGCCAATCTGAACGGCCAGGCGCCCGACAAGCTGGGGCCGGACCTGATGACCCTGGCGCGCGGCGGGACCGTGACCCTGGCCTCGGAACGCCGCGTCGTGACCCTGCCGGCCGAGGCCCTGGCCGCCTATGTCGGGGTCTATTCCCTGTCGCCGACCTTCGCCCTGACGATCACCGCCGCAGAGGGCGGGCTGAAGGTCCAGGCCACCGGCCAGCCCGCCTTCGAGCTGAAGGCGCAAGGGGACGACGCCTTCTTCCTGACCGAGGTGGACGCCCAGATCACCTTCACCCGCGACGCCGAAGGCCGGGTCGACGGCCTGGTCCTGCACCAGGGCGGCCGCGACATGCCGGCGAAGCGGCAGTAGGCGCAAAGAAAAAACGCCCGCCGGAGGGACCGGCGGGCGTTTTCAGGATCAGGACGGAGCGGCCGTTCAGGCGGCGACGCTGTTTCCGGCCTCGGCCGGGTCGCGCAGGACGTAGCCGCGGCCCCAGACGGTTTCGATATAGTGTTTGCCGTCGGCGGCGGTGGCCAGCTTCTTGCGCAGCTTGCAGATGAAGACGTCGATGATCTTCAGCTCGGGCTCGTCCATGCCGCCGTACAGGTGGTTCAGGAACATTTCCTTGGTCAGGGTCGTGCCCTTGCGGAGCGAGAGCAGCTCCAGCATCTGATATTCCTTGCCGGTCAGGTGGACGCGGTGACCGTTCACCTCCACCGTCTTGGCGTCCAGGTTCACCGCGATCTCGCCGGTGTGGATGATGGCCTGGGCGTGGCCCTTGGAGCGACGGACCACGGCGTGGGTGCGCGCGATCAGCTCGTCCTTGTGGAAGGGCTTGGTCAGATAGTCGTCGGCGCCGCCGCCGAAGGTCTTGACCTTGGTTTCGATCTCATGGGTGCCCGACAGGATCATGACCGGGGTGTTGATCTTGCCGACGCGCAGCTGACGCAGCACCTCAAGGCCGCTCATGTCCGGCAGGTTCAGGTCAAGCAGAATGAGGTCGTAGTCATAGATCTTGCCCAGATCGATGCCTTCTTCGCCCAGGTCGGTCGTATAGACATTGAAGCCTTCCGACTTCAGCATCAGCTCGATGCTCTGGGCGGTGGCGTGATCGTCTTCAATCAACAGGACGCGCATTCGTGCCCCTCCAGGCAAAAGCTTTGCGGTAATCACCCTGGCGCACGACCGGGTAACCTTGTTCGCAGGTTAAGACCCGAAAACCTTAAGAAGGGTTAACGGCGAGCTATGAGTCGTTCCTAAGCTGATTTGCGAATCGGCGTCGAGAGTCCCGAGTCAATGATTCGAAAATAATTAACCATGATGCGGACCGGACTCAGCCTGCGGCTCCCCGCGCAGAGCCGGTCGGAACGCGGATCCGCCCTGACGCAACCTCAAGTCCAATCCGGCGCCACGTCCGATTCTGACGCGGAGTAGGACGATATTCCTATCGTGACGCCGCGCCCGCCTAGGATGGGGCGTCGAGGTTCGTGAACGGGAGTGAGGCATGGTTGAGGCATACAGGGCGCCGGTTCGGGAGGCGGACCGGTGCAAGGCGGGGCTGGCCCTGCATCTGGTGGCGGCGCGGACCGGGGCCAGCCCGGACCGGATGACGGCCGGTCGGCGGATCGATCCGCTCAACGCCCGGTCGCGCTGGCTGGCCATGTATCTGGCCCACATCGCCTTCGGCTGGACGCTGGAGCGGGTCGGCCACGTCTTCGGGGTCAACCGCAGCACGGTGGGGGCGGCCTGCCGCTGGGTGGAGGACGAGCGCGACCGCCGGGCTGTGGACGAACTGCTGTCGCAGTTGGAGGCCTGTCTGACCACGGTCTACAGCGCGCCCCGCTGGGAGGCCGTGCAATGAGCCGGACGGTGGAGCGGGCGCGCTGTCTTCTGGCCCGGCCCGGCGCCTGGCTGGGCGCCGAACAGGGGGTCTATGCGCTGCGTCTGGGGCCGGACCGGCGGGGACGGATCAGCCTGACCCTGAGCGAGCCGGAGTTCCGCGCCCTGATCGAACGGCCGGGACTGAGGCGGCGGCCGCAGGGCGGATGGACCGTGCGCGCCGGGGGGGAGGCGGCCCCCCGCAAGGCCGAAAACCCGCCGCCCGGCCGCCCCGGCTTCATCGCGGGCGAGCGGGAGTTGATCGGGGCGGACGGGCGAATGGTCCGCCACGCCGCCAATCTGGGCGAAAGCCCGATCGCCTGGCTGGCGCGGCGCAAGGATGCGGCGGGCCGACCCTGGCTGAGCCCCGCCGAGGTCGCCGCCGGCGAACGGCTGAGGCGGGAGGTCGAACAGGCCGGCGCCGGCCCGGCCCTGACCATGGGCTGGGACGCCCTGCCCCGCGCCGGGTCGGGCGGAACGATGCGGGTCGAACCCGGCGACCGCGCCCTGTCGGCCGGACGACGGGTGGAGGCGGCCCTGTCCGCCGTCGGCCCGCGCCTGAGGCCGATGCTGACGCGGATCTGCATCCACGGCGACAGTCTGAAACTGGCCGAGACCGGCCTGGGCCTGCGCCGCCGCCAGGGCAAGACGGTGCTGAAACAGGCGCTGGCCGCCCTGGCCGACCACTACGGGATCGGCTGAGGTCAGAGGTATTTCATCCAGGGCCGGTCGCTGGCCCGCTTGATCCGGGCGAACCAGCGGCAGGCGAACCAGCAGGGGACGGCGACCACGGCGGCCAGGGCCCACAGGGCGGCGACACCCGGCACGCTGAAGCCTTGGCCTTGATTGGGACCGAACAGGGCCAGGGCCGCCAGATTCAGCAGATGCAGGCCGTAGAGGTGGATCAGATAGAAGAACAGCGGCGCCCCGCCGAAGACCGCCAACAGACCGATCAGACGGTCCGAGGCCCGCTCCAGTCCCGCCAGGATCAGGGCCCCCAGGCCCAGGGTCAGCAGCAGAAAGTCGGCCGAGGGCGGATATTTGGTGACGTTCAGCACGCTCATCGCCGTCCGCAGCGGCGTGTCCTGCACGCTCCAGGGCGTCGGGTCGCCGTACAGATTGATAGACCTGAGCAGGGCGAACAGGGCCAGGGCGCCCAGGCCGGTGACGACCAGACGCCGGAGCCGCGCCCCCTGGGGCCCGACGAACCACGGCCCGATCGCATAGCCCAGGGCCGCCACCCCGATCCACGGCAGCAGGGGATAGGAGGTGCGAACCTGTCCGCCCCAGGGCAGGTCCATCAGGCTGCGGTCGTGCAGCACGGCCCACAGCACATGGGCCGGACCTTCGGCGAAGGCGATCGGGTCCAAGAGATTGTGGCCCAGGGCCAGGACCAGGCCGACGGCGATCAGCCAGGCGCGCGGTAGATGAGCCAGGCCCGCCAGGGCGATCATCGACAGCCCGATGACCCAGATCACCTGGAGATAGAGGATCGGCGGCGTCAGGGAGAAGCCCCAGGCGAAGTTGACCAGGGTCAGCTCCAGCACCACCAGGAACAGGCCCCGCTTCAGCAGAAAGGCCGAGGCCGCCCCGGCGGCGGACCCTCCGCTGACCTCGGCCGTCTTGTTTCCGTAGAGCCAGGCGCCCAGGCCCGTCAAAGCGACGAAGATCGGGGCGCACAGATGGGCCGACAGACGGGTGAAGAACAGGGCCGGATCGGTCGCCTCGACATTCATCGGGTCCGGGACCTGAGCGTGGAAATAGAAGAACTCGCGCGTGTGATCGACCAGCATCAGCAGGATGACCAGACCGCGCAGGGCGTCGATCGAACGAATGCGCGCGGCCGGGCGGACGGCCGGAACGGCGAGGGCGGAAACGGGAAGGGCGGCGGTTGACAGCATGAGGCGCGAACGGATAGCCGCTATAGTATAACGTTTCAACGGAGTTCGTCCTTGCCCCTCCTTTCGAGCTGCGCCGGCCTGTGTCTTATTGCCGCCGCAACCGCCCCGACCCCAGTCCTGGTCCCCGTTGATGCGGCTCAGGCCGAGCCCCACGCCCTGGGCGAGATCGTGGTCCTGGGCCGCCGGGGTTCGCCGCACGACCATACGCTGGGCGTCGGGGCGATCACGGAGCGGATGTCGCCGTCCAGCCGTTCCATCGAAAGCGACCTGCTGCGCGCCGTGGGCGCCACCCGCCTGTCCGACGCCCTGGAGCTGGTCAGCGGGATCAGCCAGCAGAACAATCGCGGCGGGGTGATGGACAATTTCGCCATCCGCGGCTTCCTGGGCACGCCCGACGGCGGGGCGGAATATTATGTGGACGGCTTCCTGGCGAACCGGGGCATGGCGCCGCCGCGCGACCCGGCCACGGCCGAGCGGATCGAGGTGCTGAAGGGGCCGGCCGGCGCCCTGTTCGGGGACATCGACCCGGCCGGCCGGATCAACATCGTCTCCAAGACCCCGCGTTTCACACCCGACGCCGTCTTCACCGGCACGGTCGGCTCCTTCGGCCTGAGGCGGGGGGAGTTGGACGTGACCGGCCCGATCTCCGAGACCCTGGCTGGGCGGCTGGTCCTGGCCGGCGAGACCAGCAACGGTTGGCGCGACCATGTCGGCCTGGACCGGACGGCGGTCGCCCCCTCCCTGACCTGGCGGCCCAATGAGGATCTGCGCCTGACCTATGTGGGCGAGCTCACCGTCTTTTCGACCCTGTTCGACCGGGGCATGCCCGCGATCAACGGCGACGCCCTGGCCCTGCCGGAATCCAACTACTACGGCGAGCCCGGCGACGGCCGGACCCGGTTCCGCAACGCGCGGCACCAGATCACCGGCGAATACCGCCTCAACGACGGCTGGAGCCTGAACGGAGGGGTCGCCTGGCGGGGCGGCTCGCTGAAGGGCCTGTCCAGCGACCAGTCCCGCCTGGTCGGCGATGCGCTGTGGCGCCAGCGCCGGGGCCGGGACTTCTCGGTCGAGGACCTGTCGGCGCGGCTGGAGCTGAACGGGGAGGTCCAGACCGGCCTGGGCGTCCACACCCTGGGCCTCGGCGTGAAAGCCTATCGGCTGACCTATGGCGAGAAGTGGCTGCGCATCAATCCGACGGCGGCCAATCCCTATCCGATCTCGGTCTTCAACCCCGTCTATGGGTCGGTCGTCCCGCCGACGCCCCTGCCCTTCACCGACAATCTGGAGACGCGGGACGTCGTCACCCTGTACGCCCAGGACCTGTGGGAGGTGAACGACCGCCTCAGCCTGGTCGCGGGCCTTCGCTGGGACGACTACAGCCAGACCATCCGCAACAACCGCACCGGCGCCGTGGGCGAGACCAAGGACAGCCCGCTCGATTACCGGTTCGCCGCCCGTTATCGCCTGACCGACGGCCTGACCGCCCACGCCAGCTATGGCCGGTCCTTCGTGCTGAACTCGGGCACGGGGCGGACCGGGTCCGGCTTCGCCCCGGAAGAGGGCAAGGGCTATGAGATCGGCCTGTCCGGCGCCTGGCAGGGGATCGACCTGGCGGCCACCCTGTTCGATATCGAAAAGGCGAACATACTGACCACCGATCCCGTCGACCCCAACTATCTGGCGCCGGTCGGCAAGCTGACCTCGCGGGGAATCGAGCTGGACGGGTCGGTCCGGCTGGGCGAGGCGTGGCAGGTGGTGGCCAACTACGGCTGGACCGACGCCAAGGCCGACGACGACGCCTTCCCCACCGACCGGGTGCTGAACGTGCCCGAACATTCGGGCTCCCTGTTCGTGGTCGGCCGTTTCCCCACCCCGCACGGCACGGACTGGTCGATGACGGCGGGCGCCGCCTATGTCGGCGACCGGGCCGGCGGCCTTGCGCTCGGCGCGCCCGAACTGCCGGCCTATTGGAAGGCCAAGGCGGCGGTGGACTATGGCCTGACGCCCCAGGTCACGGCGCGGGTCGAGGTCGATAATCTGCTCGACGAACGCTACGCCGCCAGCTCCTACAGCGCCCTGTGGATCTTCCCCGGCGCGCCGCGCAGCGTGCGGGCCTCGCTGCGGATCGCCCTTTGACCTGCGCCTTGCCGCATCGAACGGTTGGCGCGCGAGCGGCGGTCCGATAACACCGGACAGGGATGGGGAGACCGAGATGGGCCTTGGGCGGCGGATCAGAGCATGGCTGGGCGCCAAAGGCGACGTCCAGGGCGGCGCAAGGCGCTCAGCCAAGGCGCGGCGGATCCGGACCCTGCCCGACCGGCGGGTGATGGCCGAAAGCTACGTGCCCGCCCTGTCGGCCCTCGGCGGGCGCATCCTGTGGGTCGGGTGCCGGGAATATACGCTGGACGACTACGCCGCCCTGGAGGCGGGCGGGGGCGAGGTCTGGACCACCGACATCGACCCCGGCGCCGCCCGCTGGGGCCGGGCGGGCCGTCACCGGACCGGAGACGTCTGTCAGGCCGACGCCCTGTTCGCCGACCTGACCTTCGATACGGTGGTGTGCAACGGGGTGCTGGGCTACGGCGTGGATCATCCCGAACAGCAGCGTCAGGCCCTGGCGGCCCTGGCGGCGGTGCTGCGGCCCGGCGGGCGGCTGCTGCTGGGATGGAACACCGACAAGGTCGAGGATCCGCTGGGGGCGGGCCTGATCGACCAGGCGTTCGAACCGGCGCCCCTGGGCGATCGGCCGCCCCGCGTGACCTTCGAGGCGGTCACCCACGTCTATGACAGTCTGATCCGAAAGGGCTGAGCGGCCCCTCCCCTCAAGCCCGGCCGAGCGGCGGCAGGCCCAGACGCGGCAGGCTGAAGCGCGGGCGCGGCGGCGCCTCCGCCCGCCGTCGGCGCGCCTGTTCGGTCCAGGCTTCGCGCAGCCGATCCAGCTGGGCCGCCCGCGCCTCGGGGGCGTGGACCTCGGCCACGAAGGCCTGGCCGGACCGGGCCAGGGCCAGCCGTGTCTCCGGGTCCGTGATCAGCCGCTCCAGGGCGGCGGCGAGGGGGTCGGGTCCGTCCACCTCGACATAGAGGGCGTGGTCGCCGCTGGCTTCGCGCAGCCCCCCGCGACCGGAGGAGACCAGGGCGCAGCCGGCGGCGTGGGCCTCCAGAGCGGTCAGGCCCAGGGCCTCGCGCACCCGCGACGGGGTCGCCGCGATCGCCGCCCGCCGCGTGACCGCCCGCACCGCCTCCAGCGGGGCCGACTTCAGGATTTCGACCCGGTCGCCGAACCGGTCCAGCAGGCCCAGATAGGGGTCGGCCCAGGCCTGGTGCCGCTCCCAGTCGCCCAGGATCAGGGCCCCGCGCCAGTCGGGATGGGCGTCCAGGGCTCGGGCCAGGGCGATGCAGAACAGGTCCAGCCCCTTGTCCGCCATGGCCCGGCCGCAGAAGAGGATCAGCTTCTCCTTGTCGGCCGGGTCGGCGCGCCAGGCCCCGACGTCGATCGGATTGCAGACCACGCTGACCCGGTCGGCCAGGGCCGGATAGTCGGCCGCGAACTCCTGCCCCGCCGCCTCGCTGACGAAGACCAGCCGGTCGAACCGCGCCAGCCGACGTCCGTAGCGCCAGGCGTCCAGCGGATGGCGGGGCGGCTTGATCCGGGTGTGGCGGTAAAGGACATAGGTCGCCGGCGGCCCCTCGGCGGCCAGGTCCGAGGCCGACTTCAGCTGCTGGTGATATTCGACCACATCCGGCTGGAGGGTCTCCAACAGGGCCTTGATCCGCCGGTTTCGCGCCCGCCCGCCCAGGCCGGGAGGCACCGTCAGAAGCCGGGGATCGGGGGCGGTCGCCTGGTCCGCGTCGCAGACCAGGGTCACGGCCGACTGGGACCGGGCGTGGGCCGCCAGGGTCCGCACCACCGTCTCCATCGAATTGGCCCGGTCGGGGCGGAAGCCGCAACCGCGCGGCAGGACGACGGCGACACGCATGGTCAACTCTGAGACGCGGAGGGCGGAGAAAAGAGGGCCGGATAGACGTCCACGCCGGTCCGGCGCGAACCGTTCAGCCCCAGGGCGCGGCGCAGCTTGTACTGCGTCTTCAGCCAGGGCTCGGCGCGGTCGCGGCGCACCGACTTGAGGTCGAGGAAACTGACGCCGCCCGCGCCCGACAGGGTGTGCAGCCCGTCGGAAAAGCCCGCCGCCAGATCGCCCGGTTCGAACCGCCGCACCACCGTGGCGGCGAAGTTCTGGGGCGTCAGGACGTCGATCCGCAAGAGGTTGACCGCCGCCCCATAGGCGGGGGCGCAGTCCTGGACCGGCAGATGCAGGGCGCCGTCATGGACGAAGGCCGAGCCGCCCGGCCGCGAGGTCTGAAAGCCGCTCATCACCGGGCGACCGGCGTGAGGCGTCCAGGGCCCGGTCAGCCGCTCGGCCCAGGCCAGATGCAGTTCGCGCATGGCCCGGTCGTCCGGTCCCGGCAGGGCGTAAAACATCCACCAAAGGCCGTCGTGGCGCACCACCGTCGCATCAATGGCCGGCGACGCGCCCAGCCGCGCCACCGCCTCCCAGTCGTCGGGAAAACGCCGGCAGCGATAAAGGATCAGGCCGCCGCTCTTATAGGCTTCGGGCAGCATATAGAGCTCGCCCCCGTCCTCGATCAGGGTCGGATAGGACAGGTGCCAGGGCTCGGCCAAGGCCACCCCCTGCCCCACCAGCCGGTCGTCGGCGTCATATTGGCAGTAGTGGATGTCGCCCCGCCGGACCCGATAGTCGAAGGCCTCGACAAAGACCGTCAGAACCCCGTCGCGTTCCAGGCCGAAGGGGTCGGCGTAAAAGGCGTGGGGGCCGCGGTCGGGCAGCCAGACGATCTCGTCGGGGCGAGGGGGCCGTTCCATGACCTCGGTCAGGGGACGCCTCAGATATCCGGACCGCCAGATGTCGAACATTCGGAGTTGAAATCCTGGCCCGACGCGCGACGGCCGATGGGGAAGAGGGTGACCGACCAGCCGGCCGGACTTGATTGCAAGCCGGGCCATGACGCCGTTAAGCCGCGCCTGTGTCAACTAAGCGACATTACTCTAAAAGCGTGGCGCATTATGACCTTAGCAAGCGTCAGGCCGTCGCCAGGGCCGCCTCGCGGATGCGGCCGACCATGCTGTTCAGGCCGTTGGCGCGCTGGCGGGTCAGGGCCGAGGGCAGGCCCAGCCGGTCCAGGGCGGCCTTGGCGTCGAAGGCCAGGATCTCGGCCGGGGTCCGGCCCGAATAGAGTTTCAGCAAAAGGGCGATATTGCCCTTGGACAGGGCGCTGTCGCTGTCGGCGTCGAACCACAGCCGCCCCTCGGCCGGATGAACCGCCAGCCAGACCTGGGCGGCGCAGCCCGGCACCTTGTTGGCCTCCACCCGATCGGCCGCGTCCAGGGGCGCCAGCCCCTTGCCCAGTTCGATGACGTATTCGATCCGCTGCTCCCAGTCGCCCAAGAGGTCGAAATCCTCGGCGAGGTCGGCCAGGGTCTGGTCCAGGCTGTCGGCGGGCGGCGTGCGATCGGTCATGGCCGCCAGATAGGCCGCCCGGCCGTTAACGACAACCGGCCGGTTTGTCCCCCGAAATTCATGGTGAACGCGCGGTTGCAGATCGCCTGACACGGGAGGGGCCTCGCGCCGACTCGGCGCGCCGTTTAGTCTGGGGACGACCCATAATGGCGACGGCGCTTGCATAATCACCCTCCACAACCCGGGCTGGCGGTCCCGACCGCAGCGGAGTCGGCGGCTCAGCCGTCGGCGGCGCCGGCCGCCCTGTGGCACGCGGGGTGGGCGGCGGCGGTCGCCCTGACGGCCCTGGCGGCCCAGAGCTTCGCCCGGCTGGAGCCCACGGTCCTGGCGGCCCTGCTGCTGACGGCCGCGCCGGGCGTGGCGGGCGTGGCCCTGATGGTGCGCGACACGGCGGGTCTGAGGTTCAGCCTGATGGGCGGCTGGCTTCTGGCGACCGTGGCGGCGGCGGGCCTGACCGGCGGGGCCACCGGGGCGACGCCGGGGCTTTTGCTGCTGCCCCTGGCGGCCGGGCTGGTGCTTGACGATCCCAGGATCGGCGAAGACCGGCTGATCCGGCTGGGCACGGCGGGCCTGGCCCTGCCGCTGATCTCGGGCCTGATCTCGACCCTGCTGATCGGATCGACCGCCCAGCCGCCGGTCCTGGCGGCGGCGTCGGGCCTGCTGGCGGTTCTGGCCCTGGCCGGGGCGGCCCGTCTGTCGAGCCACCGCCGCATGGCCCGTCTGACCCGCGCCGAACAGGACGGCGCCCTGGTCCAGGCCGTGCTGAACGCCCAGCCGGGCCTGACCCTGCTGCTGGAGCCGACCGGCCGCGCCCTGGCCGCCTGGGGCACGCCCCCGCCGTCCGTCTCGGTCCCGGCCCTGATGGACCAGGGGCTGATCGCCGCCGTCCACGCCCCCGACCGCCCCGGCGTCGCCGGCGCCCTGCAACGCGCCGCCCAGGGCCAGCCGGCCGAGGTGATGTTCAGCCCCCGGATCGCCCTGGCCCGCCGGGTGGTGCTGATCCTGCGCCGGTACGACGGCGAGACGGGGGCGGTGGCGGGGGCGCCGCGCCTGATCGCCCAGGCCTTCGACGGCACGGCCCAGTTCGCGCGCGAGCTGGGGCTGGAAAGCGCCCGGGTCGAGGCCGAGGCCCAGAGCGCGGGCAAGACCCGCTTCCTGGCCAATATGAGCCATGAGCTGCGCACCCCGCTGAACGCCGTGATCGGCTTCGCCGACATCATGCGCCAGCGCCTGTTCGGCCCCCTGCCCGACCGATACGCCGACTACGCCGAGTCCATCCATCAGGCGGGCGGCCATCTGCTGGACCTGATCAACGACGTTCTGGACCTGTCCAAGATCGAGGCCGAGCGGTACGAACTGGCCCTGGACCGGTTCGACGCCCGCGATCCGATCTCAGCCGCCGTGGCCCTGATCCGGCCCCAGGCCGACGACAAGGGCGTGCACCTGGCCCCCGTCCTGCCGCCCCATCCGCTGGAGGTCGAGGCCGACGCCCGCGCCCTGAAGCAGATGGCGCTGAACCTGTTGTCCAATGCGGTGAAATTCACCCCGGCGGGCGGGTCCGTGACCCTGACCCTGGACGGGATCGGCCCCTATCTGGAGCTGGTGGTGTCCGACACCGGCGTGGGGATCGCGCCCGAGGATCTGCAAAGGCTGGGCCGCCCGTTCGAACAGGCCGGCGGCGCCGATCAGAAGGCGCAAGGGACGGGGCTGGGCCTGTCGCTGGTCCGATCCCTGGCCGAACTGCACGGCGGGCGCCTGACGATCGACAGCACCCTGGGCGAGGGCGTGGCGGCCATGGTGCGCCTGCCGGTCGCAACCCTGTCGCCCGCCATCGAAGCCGACGAAACGCCGGACGCCGCCGTCGAGGCGTGAGACGATCCAGGTCCTAGGTTTGGCCCATGGCCAGGAAGGCGCGGCCGGCGGCGAAGTCGCCCGCCTCGAAGACCGTGCGCGCCACGCTGCCGTCGCGGAAGACGAACTCCACCGTAAAGACCTCTCGCGGATCCAGGCCGGACAGGGCGTCGGCCGCCGCCAGGGGGAAGCGCCAGGCCTGACCCGCCGTGCGTCCCTGGACCAGCAGGCCGGGATCGGCCGTCGTCACGCCCGAGGCCCAGAAGACCCGGCGCTGGGCCGCAGGCGGCAGTTCGCGCGCCAGCCAGGGCCGGGGCGCCACCGTCGTGTCGCGCATGACCAGCCGCACCCCGGTCGGACGCGACCGCCCCTGCCAGGAGACCACCGCCGTCAGTTGATCCGCCCGGTCCATCGCCCCGACCAGGCCGAACCGCACCGGCGAGGCGCCGACGGCCGTCCCCTGCATCAGACGCCAGGTCGGGCGGCTGTAGGCGGCGCGGTCGGCGCTCCAGCCCGCCCGGTCGCCGGGAAAGGTCATCCGCGCCGTGCGCGACCAGCCGGCGAAGGCGGTCTGAACCCGGCCGCTGACCGTCTTCATGTCGGCGGAATCGCAGGCGGCGGCGGCCGCCCGGGCGCGGGCGCGGGCGGCGGTCTCGGACAGCTGACGCGGATCGGCGCCGGCCCGCAGGGCCGCGCCGCGCGCCTGCCAGGTCGAGGCGTTCAGGGCCGCCGTCAGCTGAGGCTGGAACAGGCCGCACCGCTCATTGGCGGCCAGGACGAAGCTGCGCTCATAGAAGCGGTCGGCCGCCCCCGACCCCGCCCCAGACGCGGCCGGGGCCGCGACCGGATCGCCCGCGATCACCGCCCCGACCACGGCCGCGCCGATCAGGGCCGCGCCGATAGGGACTTGGGTTCGCCGGGGATAAGGCCGTAAGATCATGGGCCGAGCCTAGCGGCCGGGCCTTTGAGTCTGGTTTCCTTACAGGGTTAGCGAATTGCTTCTGTCCAGCGACCTGTGGGTCGGCGCCCTGATCCGCCGCGCCGAGATCGAAGGCGCCCACGCCGTCGTGGTGAACAAGGGCGACCCCCGCGCCGGCGCCGTGATCGTCAAGGCCTATGACACCTCGACCCGCTCGGCCCGCCTCTATGCCGAAGCCTTCGGCCCCGACGGCGAGCGGCTGTGGATCCAGCCCGTAACCAGCGACAGCGAAGCCGAACTGGACGCCTATATCGCCCGCCAGCGCCAATACGACCCCGACCTGTGGATCGTCGAAATCGAAGACCGCCAGGGCCGGCATTTCCTGACGGAGAAGGTGCAAGGGTAGGGGGCGGAAGCGCAACCGAGACCTGTTCCCAGCCCCCTTTAAAGTCGTCTCCCATCCTGTTTCCGGCTAGGGTGATCCATGGCGTGCAGGCGCGGCCGGGGAGGATGCAGATGGACGATTTCGACAAGTTTGAAACGCAGCTTCGCGGCGACGCCCGCGACGTCCTGACCAAATATTCTGACCGGGTGCTGCATCTTGAGCGGTATCGGCCTTGGCTGATCGGCCTCGGCGCCCTGGGCGCCTTGATCGTGGCCCTGTCGCGACTGGATCCGACCGGCACGCCCGGTCTGGTCGCCCTGATCGCCGGTGTCATTCTGGCCTTCGTCAGCGCGGCGCTGGTAGGCGCCATGGATTTCAAGAAGATCGAGATCGGCGCCCAGTTCAAATCGACGGAGGACGCGGCCGAGCAGGCTATCAAGCTGGGCCGGGAGATTGCGGCGGACCGTCGGAAGGTCGAGGACGGCGCCACCGCCCTGGACGAGCGACGGCGGAAACGGCTGCAAGCCATCGAACAGATGCTGCAGGCCGTCGAGGCCGGGCTTCTGTCCTCGGACGAGGCGGCGAAGAAGGCGACCGCCGCGACCCTGCTGAGGCGATCCATCACCTCCATCCGCAGCGCCGTCGACTATAAGGCCGCCGACGTCTTCACCGTCTCCATCTTCCGACGCGAAGGCGATCAGATGGTGCGCATCGCGGCGGAGTGGACCGATCCCGAGCTTGCCCGGACCGGGGGGCGCAGTTGGCGAAAGGGCAAGGGTTTCACCGGCGCCGCCTGGCACAAGGCCGAGGCCAATCCAGACGGCGAGGTCATCCTGCCCGACACGGCCCAAGACTACATCCTCTCCGAATATCCCGTCCCGGACCGCGATCCCCGGCGTGAGGAACTTTACAGGTCGGTTGCGTCCATCCCGATCCTGATCCGGCACAACAACGAGGTCTGGGGCGTGGTGACGGCCACCAGCGATCAGCCGGGCGTGTTTGATCGCAGCGGTCCAGGGCTCCAGAACGTGGATGTCATCCGCGACATCGCTCGGATCGCGGCCCTGCTCGCCGGGCTGAACGCCCCTGCGCCGCCCGGCCCCACCCGCGGCAAACCCGCAGCGGCCGATTGAAAATTGGGCCAGGATCGGCCATTCTCAGACCTGATCCCATGCCCCTCTCTAGGAGGCGAAAGTGCAAGACGTCGAAACGCTCGAGCGGGAATATCGCATCCTGTCCGCAAAGGTGACCTATGCGGAGGTCGCCGGACAGAAGGTCGAGCCCGCCGATGAAAAGCGGCTGGAGGAGCTGGCCGAACTCAGGATCAAAGCGGTGCAGCCCGACTTCCGCGATTACGCCGCCGCCTGATCCGACCAGACGGCGACGTCATCGGACGACTGACGACGCCTATCCCTTCCTCGCGTCGAACGCCGCCCGCGCGGCTTCAATGCGGTCGATATTGGCCTCGGCCCAGGTCCAGACGCCGCAGAAGGCCTCGGCCAGGGTGAAGCCCAGGTCGGTCAGGCGGTATTCGACCTTGGGCGGGATGACCGGATGGACCGTGCGCACCACCAGGCCGTCGCGCTCCATCTGGCGCAGGGTCTGGGTCAGCATCTTCTGGCTGATGCCGCCCACCAGTTCGCCCACGCGAGTGAACCGGGTCTCGCCGTGTTCGGCCAGGACCTCCAGGATCAGCATGGTCCATTTGTCCGCCACACGCCCGATCACCTCATTGACCAGGGCCTCGACGCGCGGATCGGCGACCTCGCCGGTTTCAGGATGCGAAATTCTTGCGGGCGGATAGGCCGTCATTTCCATTTCTTTCCTGCGGGTAAGTATGGCGGGTTTCGGTGCCTACTTTCCAGTGGAGAGCGACCGTCATAGCTGGGTTTCCGCACTGACGCATCCCCTGAAGGAGAGCCCCATGAACATTAGCGGAAACACAATCCTGATCACCGGCGGCGGCACGGGCATCGGCCGCGCCCTGGCCGAGGCCCTGCATGCGCGCGGCAATCAGATCGTCATCACGGGCCGCCGCGCGGACGTGCTGAAAGACGCCGCCGCCGCCAATCCCGGCATGGCCTGGGCGACGCTGGACGTCGCCGATCCCACAGCCGTCGCCGCCTTCGGCGAACAGGTGGTCAAGGACCACCCCGCCCTGAACGCGGTCATATTGAACGCCGGGATCATGAAGACCGAGGATTTGAAGGCCGAACCGTTCGACCTGGCGACGGTGGAGGCGACCATCGCCACCAACCTCCTGGGACCGATCCGGCTGACGGCGGCCCTCCTGCCCCATCTGACGGCCCAGCCCCAGGCCACGGTCATGACCGTCACCTCCGGCCTGGCCTTCATCCCCCTGACGGCCACCCCGACCTATAACGCCACCAAGGCGGCCCTCCACTCCTGGACCCAGTCCCTGCGCCATCAGCTGCGCGACACGGCGGTGGAAGTGCTGGAGCTGGCGCCGCCCGGCGTGGCCACCGACCTGATGCCCGGCCATGCCCAGAACCCCGCCTCCATGCCCCTGGCCGACTATACGGCCGAGGTGATGGACCTGATCGAGCGGGGCGAAACGCCGCGCGGCGAAATCCTGGTCGAACGGGTCAAGCCGCTGCGCTTCGCCGAGGCTGACGGCTATCAGGCCGTGTTCGAGGCCCTGAACGGAGCGGGGTGAGATCAGAACATCGATAGGAAGGAAAGCCGCCGCCTTGGCAGGCGGCGGCCCTCAAGAGTGGTGACAGATTGGCTCTATGGGGCGATCCAAGCGTCCGTCATCTGGAACTCGGTATGGATGACGCCGACATAGACCTCAAAGCGGAAGGTTTGCGCGTCGGGATGGCGCGTGAAGACGCCCTGGAAAAAGCGATAACGTTGCCCCACCTGCGCCGGCGTCGCGGCCGTTGAAACCACATTCCCGCTACCATCAATCTGATGCACGACGACCGTTACGGGATAGGTGTTACCGCCACTGGCGTAGGGAGCCTTTATTGCGGCTCCATAGCTGAACGTCTGGAACGGCGTGTTCAGCGGTGCAGTGTCCTGATAGATGGACTGGCCGCTGGGCTGGGACGGAATCGAGAAAAGCACCGCGCAGTTGGCGCTTTCCCGCGGCGCCTGGGGATTCTGGTTAAAACCCCAGTTGAGATCGCCGATCCGCGACCAGGGCGCCATCACCCTGCATTGGCTGCCGGACTGACCGCAAATGCGCGTGCGACCGCTGCTGTCAGTACAGCGCATATGGGTGTTGGTCAGCAGATTCTCGCTCGTGTAAAGCGGATCGATATGGAAGTTCGCCGGGTTCCAGCCGCCGTTCGCGGCAGGAAAGATGAATGTCCAATCGTGGCAATCGACCAGATAGTAGGTCGTATTTCCATAATGAGCCACGCCATTATCAGTCCCCACTCCACAACGCTCGACGGCGACAGGGTTGGGACCTGAGACCTTATCGGACGACTGCCATGCCTCCCACTTGGTCTTTCCATACTCCTTCGTGAACATGAAAACTTCGATTGCGTCGGAGTTCGAACTGTTCTGGCTGAAATGCCAGGACTTGATCGTGTTGAGGCGCTTGCCGCTCTGATAAAGATAGTTTGGGTAATAGTTCCATCGCGTCATGGACTGACTGAAACGATCCACTGTCGGGCATTGCGGGAAGCTGGCCGTAAGCGTTGTGGTCGCCTGCCCCTGTCCGAAGGGAATCTGCAGGCCGATGGGCGCGACGATCCATGAATCCAGCAGGCTGCACTGGGCGTTTCGCCAGAAGGGCTGCCAGCCTCCGCCTTGGTCGTAGGTGCCGGCGAACGACGCATAGGCGCCTTCGGTCACACCCAGATCATAGGCCGACACGCCGTCGTTGGGCCCACCCGGCGCGAAATAAGGTATTTGATCGTCTCGCGTGAAGTAGAAGGTCGAAACAACCCTTTCCTGACCATACGCTGTTTGAATAGGATAAGAGTCGCTGATCTGAGCCAAGTTGGACTGTTGAGGCATGTCCCATTTATGATAAGGCAGCATCTCGCCAGGCAAGAGTTTACGCGTACGTCCAGGACAGCTTACCGGGTCTTCCGAGGTTACCGCGCCAGCGGCGTCCAGGCATACTTGCTGTACCAGGTAATCCCTTATGGTGTCCGCGCGCGCAGGACTGGGTCCTGCCAATATCAGCGCGGAAATGAAGCCGACCCAAGCGGCATTGAAAATCGCCCACCTCATACTTCACCCCTCACCTTGAGCTAAACGTCAAACTCAACCAAATCACGATACGTCCATAACCCCAAGTTACATAATTGCGACGGCGCTCTTGAGGTAGGGCGACACAGCCGTGGATTTCTTGCTTCGCGCAAGAATAGGAAGCCTGTCGCGTCAGACGATCGACTGCCCCCTGAGCGGCTCAGCCCTGCCGCCGCGCCAGGGCGTCGCGGATGGCCTGGGCCAAGGTTTCGATCAGGGCGGGGTCGGGCGTGCGGTCCTGGGCGAAGGCGTCGTCGCAGTCGCCGGCCGCTTCGCTGATCGCTGGGAAGCCGAAGACGGCGCCGGCGCCGGCCAGGCTGTGGACCAGGCGGCGCAATTCATCGGCGTCCCAGGCGCCCAGCGCGACGTGACGGTCGATCCGCGCCAGATCGCCGACGCACCGGTCTAGGAACCGGGTCCGCAGATCGGCCATGTCCGCCGTCACGGCCCCCTCACCCGGCCTGGGCCAGAATCGTCCGAATCTCCTCCACCAGGGTCATGGGGTCGAAGGGTTTGACGATGACGTCCAGGGCGCCCAGGGCGCGATAACGGCTGATCTCGCTCGACTGAGCCCGGGCGGTCATGAAGATGACCGGCGTCGTCTCATGTCCCGCCCGTTCGCGGATGCGCGCCAGGGCTGCGGGACCGTCCAGAACGGGCATCATCACATCCATCAGGACGACGTCGGGACGAAGCCCGCCGTCCAGCGCGGCCAGGGCCGCCTCGCCCGAGGCCACCGAGGTCACCGTAACCTGGGGGTCCAGCGTCAGGGCGAAGGCGGTCACGTCGCGAATGTCCTTGTCATCCTCGACGTGCAGGATGTGGAGAGCGGTCATGCAACACCTCGGGCGCGGGGGGCCAGGCGACGCACGGTCCGCGCCAGCTGGGTCAGGGACATGCGGGACTTGATCAGGACCGCCTGAACGGCCGGGGCGGCCTCTCGGTCCATGTCCTGAGCCGAATAGATGATGACGGGAATGGTGCGGCCGTCCTCCTCGGTCAACAGCGGCAAGAGGTCCAGGCCGTTGCCGTCGGGCAGGCCCAGGTCCAGAATCACCAGGTCCGGTCGCCGCCGCGCCAGGGCCTCGCGCGCCGCGGCCAGGCTCTCGACCGGCACGACCTCGACCGTATCCAGGGCCTGGCGCGTCACCTCCAGAATGTCGCGGTCGTCGTCGACGTGCAGAACCACCGGCTTGTCGTCGGCGCTGAACAGGGCGCGGACGGCCTGGCGCAGCCGGTCCTGATCGACCGGCTTTTCGACCCAGTCGGCCACCTCCAGCGAGCGGCCGCGCACCCGGCCCCGGGCCACGTCGCCGGAGACGACCACCACCGGCATGGCGCGCGTCGCCTCATCGGCCTTCAGCTGCCGGATCAGGCTGACCCCGTCGGCGTCGGGCAGTTGAAGGTCGATGAGGGCGGCGGCGTAGGGCGCGCGGCGGGCCAGGGTCAGCGCCTCGCGCGCCGTGTCGGCCACATCGGCCTTGAACCCTTCATAGGACAGCATCTCGACCAGGATGCGCGCGGCGTCGGGATCGTCTTCACAGATCAGCAGCCGCACCGCCTCCTCGTCATGCGCCGCATCGGCCTGGTCCAGCGGCAGGTCCAGATGGAAGGTCGCCCCCTCGCCCTCGGCGGATTCGAACCACAGCCGCCCGCCGTGGCGTTCGGCGATCTCCTTGGCGATGGCCAGGCCCAGGCCCGTGCCGCCCTTTTCACGCGCATCGGTCGAATCCGCCTGGGCGAACTTGCCGAAGATGCGCGAGCGGAACTCGTCGGCTATGCCGGGGCCGCGGTCGGATACGCTGAGCCGGGCGATCCGGGTCTCGGGATTGACCGTCACCCGGACCTCGCCGCCGGACGGCGAGAACTTGACCGCGTTTGACAGAAGATTGGTCGCCACCTGGATCAGCCGATCGCCGTCGCCCCGCACCGGCGCCGGCGGGCCGTCGTTCAGGCTGACGCCCACGCCCAGCTGATCGGCGTAGCCCTGGATCCCCTCGACCGCTCGGGCGGCGACGTCGCGCAGGTCCAGCGGGGCCAGGGTCATCTTCAGCTGCCCGGCCTCCAGCTTCTCCACATCCAGGATGTCGTTGATCAGCCGCACCAGACGGCGGCTGTTGGCGTGGGCGATGTCGATCAGTCGGGCCGCCTTTTCCGGCAAGCGTCCGCCCGCCCCGGCCGCGACCAGGCCCAGGGAGCCGGCGATGGAGGTCAGGGGGGTGCGCAGTTCGTGGCTGACGGTCGAGACGAAGGCGTCCTTCATCTCGGCGATGCGGCGGCGTTCGGTGGCGTCGCGGATCACCGCCACCACATGGCGGCCCGTCGGCAGGTCCATGGCCGCAAGAGCGACGTCGACCGGGAAGCGCGTCCCGTCCCGGCGCTTGCCGGTCAGTTCGAGCAGAAGCCCCTGCTCCAGATCGCCGTGGCTGGCGTCCAGCCGGCCCAGAAAGGCGCCCTCTCCGTTTTCGGCCAGATCATCGACCAGAAGGCCGACGTCGCGGCGCTCGACCTCCGGCGCCGACCAGCCGAACAGCCGTTCCGCCGCCGGATTCAGCGTCTCGATGCTGCCGCTGGGGTTCAGGGTCACGATGGCGTCGAAGGCGCTGTCCAGGGTGGCGCTGTGGCGGGCGGCGGCGGCCTCCAGCCGCTCCAGCAGGGCGCTGCGGGTGGCCAGATAGCGCCAGACCAGGAAGGCGGTCCCCAAGGCGGTCAAGACCAGAACCTTGAACATCAGGGCCACCAGGAATTCGGTATGCCGGGTCCGTTCGCGCGCGTCGGCCGACAGCGCCGACAGCAGGTCGGCCTCACGCTGCGTCATCCGATCCACGATCTGGCGGATATCATCCATTGTCAGCTTGCCTCGCCCGCTGATCACGAGGCTGATGGCGGCGGACGCCTGGCCGGATTCGCGCAGCGCGATGGTCCGCTGCATCTCCAGCCGCTTCTGCCGGACCCGTTCCGACAGAAGACGCTGGTTCTCGGCCTGTGGCGGGTCCTTAGCCGAAAGACCCGCAAGCTTGTTCATCTGAGCGTCCAACCGGTCGAGGGCGCGATCATAAGGCTCAAGGAAGGTCTCGTCCCCGGTGATGATATAGCCGCGCTGGCCGGTCTCAGCGTCCTGAACCAATGAGAAGACGGACTGAATCTGTAGCCGGGTGTCATAGGATTGCTCGACCGCATCGCGCAGAGCGTCCGCGCTGGAGAATTCTCGTTGCAGCGTCACCCCAGTGGCCGCCAGAAGCAGGGTCACGACCGCGCCCGCCAAGGCGATGGCCAGTCGGAAACGCCGTCTTCCGAGTTGACGCAACATGGGATTCATCCGTTAGTTCCCCCTGATCGCATCTGGAGGTTGGGCGTGAAAGTCTGCGTGATCGAGGACGATTCGCTGGTTCTGCTTCATCTGGAGGAGATGCTGAAACGGCTGGGTTGCCAAGTCCTGACCGCAGCAACGGTCAACGAAGGGTTGCGGATCGTCGAGGACTGGTCGCCCGACGCCGTGCTGGTGGACATACTGATGCCGGACCGCGACGGGCTGAACTTCATCATGGACACCCGGCATTTGAGGGACTCCCTGCGGGTCATCGCCATGAGCGGCGGGGGACGTCTGGCCTCGTCGTCCATACTGCAGATGGCGACCGGCCTGGGCGCCCACGCCGCCCTGACCAAGCCGATCACCGAAGAGGCGCTGAGGGCCGCTCTGGAGGGATGACCGGGGATGGTCGCGAGGGGGCGGCCGAAACCTCAGTCCCGGCCCAGCGGTCCCAGAACTGGAAATAGAGGCCGTAGTTTCCGTTGAACCGCTTGTGGTGGGCGTCGTGGTGGGTGGCGGTGATCAGCCAGCGAAGCGGCGCCCGCTCCAGCCAGGCGGCGGGCCAGACCTCGCGCCCCGCATGGTTCAGGGCGGCCGTCAGCGACATCAGCGTCAGCAGGGTCAGGGCCACGCCCCAGTGGATCGGCACGACCAGGGCCAGGGCGGGCAGGAACCAGGCGGTGGCCGCAGCCTCGGCCGGGTCGAAGGCGAAGGAGGCGAAGGCGCTGGGGTCGCGCGACCGGTGGTGTTCGGCATGGGCCCAGCCGAAGACGCGCGGGTGATGCAGGGCCCGGTGCACCCAATAGTAGAAGGCGTCGTGCGCCAGCAGATAGACGATCAGACTGACCGGCAGCCACCACAGGGGCCAGGCGTCGGGATCGCTGTAGATCGCCGTCCCGCCCCGCTTCCACAGCTCCAGCACCAGGGCCGCCGGCAGGGCGTAGATGGGGCAGGCGATCAGGGAGGCGACGATCTCGGCGCGGATGCGCTTCATCGCCGGCGGCCGCAGGTTCAGCGCCCGTCCCCGGCCCGCCCCGGCCCACAGCAGCCCATGGGCCGCCGCGCCGACCAGCAGATAGCGCGCGCCGATGATCAGGCTCAGCGCCAGGGTGGTGATGAGCAGGTCCCTCGACATGGGGGCACAGACGGTCAAATCCCTGCGGCGGTCAAGTCGTGGCTAAGGCGGATCAAACCGCCTATGCTGGGGCCATGGCCTGGCTGACGTGGATCGCGCTGTTCCTGACCGCCTTTTTGGGCATGGAGGCGTTCGCCTGGATCATGCACCGCTATGTGATGCACGGTTTCCTGTGGTCCTGGCACCGCAGCCATCATGAGCCGCACGATCACCCCCTGGAGAAGAACGACCTGTTCGCCGTGGTCTTCGCCGCCCCGGCCATCGTCATGGTGGCCGTGGGTCTGCACCTGTGGCCCTGGGCCCTGCCGGTCGGCCTGGGGATCACGGCCTATGGGATGGTCTATTTCTTCTTCCACGACGGCCTGGTGCACCGGCGGTTCCCGACGGGCTTTTCCGGGCGGTCCGGCTTCTGGACGCGGCGCATCCAGGCGCACCGGCTGCATCACGCCGTGCGCACGCGCGAGGGCTGCGTCTCCTTCGGCTTTCTGTGGGTGCGGTCGGCGCGGGCGCTGAAGGCCGAACTGGCTCAGAAGCGGGGCTCTTCCAGCAGCGGCGCCTGAGCGAGGGCCGCCAGATCGGCGGAGCCCGTGCAGAAACAGGCGAGCCGCAGCTGGGCCGCCATCAGCTCGAAATGATCGACCACCGCCTGGGTCGAGGTCAGGGCCGCCTCCAGCACCCCGGCGGCTTGGCCGACCAGATCGGCCCCCAGACGGACGGCGCGGGCCGCATCCAGACCGTCCTTGATCCCGCCCGAGCCGATCAGCCCCAGGTCCGGGGCGGCCTGGGCGCAGTCGCGGAGGCTGCGGGCCGTCGGCACCCCCCAGTCGGCGAAGGGGGCGGCCAAGGCCTCGGCCCGCCCGCCGGTGGCCCGCGCCCCTTCGATCAGGCCCCAGTTGGTGCCGCCCGCCCCCGCCACGTCCAGGGCAGCGACGCCCATGTCGGCCAGGCGCCGGGCGACGGCGGCCGACAGGCCGGCGCCGGTCTCCTTGACCACCACCTGGCCCGGAAAGGCGGCGGCGATCCGCTCGATCCCCTGGGCCACGCCGCGCCAGTCGCGGTCGCCCTCGGGCTGGACGCCTTCCTGAAGCGGATTCAGATGCAGGATCAGGGCGTCGGCGCCGATCATCTCCATGGCCCGGCGCGCCTCGTCCACCCCATAGCCCAGGGCGAACTGCACCGCTCCCAGATTGGCCAGGATCAGGGCGTCGGGCGCCCGGCGGCGCAGATCCGGCCCCAAGCCCGAGCCGCCGGACCCGCCGGCCGTCTCCAGGGCGACGCGCTGGGAGCCGACCGCCAGGGCCACGCCCAGGGCCTGGGCCGCCTCGGCCAGCCGCGCATTGATGGCCTCGGCCCGCGACGGGCCGCCGGTCATCGAACTGATCAGGAAGGGCAGGTTCAGCCGCCGCCCCAGGAAACGGGCGGACAGGTCGATCTGGTCCAGGGCCAGGTCCGGCAAGGCGTCATGGACGAAACGCACCGCTTCCAGTCCCGAGGACGCGCCGCTGAGACCCCGTCCGGCCCGCACGTGGTCGATGTGTTCGTCCTTGCGTCGGATCAGGGCGTCGTCGGGGGTGGGCATCGCAAACGCTCCTAGCGGTTCCCTCCGAAACGATCATGCTCTGGCGGGTTGCATCCGACGCAGTCGTGATGCCGTATGTGATCATAATGCGTCAGCCCAGGGTCGCAACGCGACTGTCGAAGGACATCAGGAGACCCGTATGGCGATCGTCGGCTTAAGGCCCCAGCCCGTGTCGGACCCCGAACCTCAGTCGCCCGAGAATCTGCGTGGCCTGGTGCAGGACCGGCTGGCCGAGACGGCGCCCTCATCGGACGGTCTTTTAGCCCTCGCCGCGCGCGAGGCCCTGCTGGGACCGGGCAAGCGGGTCAGGCCGGTCGTGGCCATGTTGGCCGCCGCGCACGTCGGCGGGCGGGCCGAGGACGCCCTGGATTTCGGTTGCGCGGTCGAAATGGCCCACGCCGCCTCCCTGGTTCTGGACGACCTGCCCTGTATGGATGATGCGGCCTTGCGGCGCGGTCAGCCGACCCTGCACCGCCGCCACGGCGAGGATGCGGCCGTGCTGGCGGCCGTGGCCCTTTTGAACCAATCGACCCGGCTGATTCTGCAAAGCCGGGCGCCGGCGGAGGCGCGGCTGGGCGCCCTGGACGATTTGACGCAGGCGATCGGCTTCGACGGCCTGGCCGAGGGCCAGATGCGCGATCTGCGCGACGATCCCGTTCAGCGCGACGTGGTCGCCCTGCGTCGGATCAACGATCTGAAGACCGGCGCCCTGTTCGTCGCGGCCGCGCGGGGCGGCGGCCGGATGGGCGGCGGCGATGCGGACGACCTGGCGCGTCTCGCCGCCTTCGGCGAGGCGGTCGGCTTCGCCTTCCAGCTTTGCGACGACCTGATGGACGCCTGTTCGACGAGCGAGGCCCTGGGCAAGGACGTGGGTCAGGATCAGGGCGTGACCACCTTCGTGGACCTGTGGGGCGAAGGCCGGGTCCGCGCCGGGGTGCGCCAGTCACTGGCCCGGGCGGCCGAGGCGGTCGGGCACGACAGCCCCCTGACGACCTATGTCCTTCATCTCTTCCGGCAGGCCGAACTTGGACGCTAGCGTCGCGCCGGCGCTGGTTCTGAAGGACGTCGAGGCGGGCTACGGCGAAGGGCCGGTGCTGCGCGATTTCAACCTGACCGTCGCGGCCGGAGAGGTTTACGCCCTGCTGGGTCCGAACGGGGCGGGCAAGTCCACGGCGGCTCGGGTGGCCTGCGGCCTGATCCCCGTCCGGCGCGGGCGGGCGACGGCCGGCGAAGGCGCGCCCCGTCGCGGACGCATCGGCCTTGCGCCCCAGGACTGCGCCCTCTTTCCCGCCCTGACGCCGCGCGAGAACGTCGCGGCGGTCGCGGCCCTGTGCGGCCTTCCCCGTTCCAACCGCCCTGCGGCGGTGGAGCGGGCCCTGGCCCTGACCGGATGCGCCCCCAGGGCGGACGAGCCGGTTCATTCACTGTCGGGCGGATGGCGTCGGCGCGCCAACCTCAGCGCCGCCCTGGTCGGGCGCCCGCGCCTGCTGATCGCCGACGAACCGACCGAAGGGGTGGACGCCGCCGCCCGCGTCGTCCTGTCGTCCGCCCTGCGCGAGACGGTCCAGGCGGGCGCCGGCTGTCTGCTGATCAGCCACGACGAGGCCTTCGTCTCCGAGACGGCCGATCGGATCGGCGTCCTGGCCCAGGGCCGGCTGCTGGCGGAAGGACCGCCCAAGGCCCTGCTGCGTCAGGCCTTCGGCCTGGCGCGGCTGCTGGTCGTCAAACTGCCGCGGCCCGCCTCGCGCCTGGCCGCGAGCCGGTTCGCCCAGTCGGGTCTGGCGCCCTCCAAGGACGGGCTGGAATGGCGGCTGCTGTGCGAGGACGCCCTGGGCGCGGCCCAGAGGGTTTCGCCCGAGGCGGACGCCGAGGGGGGCGAGGTCGCCGTGCGTCGTCCCGGCCTGGACGACCTGGTCGCCCATCTGTCGGACGTCTCGTCATGATGGCGGTGGCGGGCGCCTGGGCGCGCGGCTTCTGGCGGGACCGGTCGGGCATGGCCCTGACCCTGGTTTTGCCGCCCCTGGTCTATCTGCTGTTCGCCGCCGTCTTCGGCGCCGGGGCGCGTGGCGACATCGACGCCAGCGTGGCCCTGCTCGATGCGGCGCACACCCCGGCCACGGCCGCCGTCGGCGACGCCCTGTCGCGGGATCTGGGGCCGCGCCTTCGCCGTCTGGACGACGTCCAGGCGGTGGAGCGGGCCGTGATCGACGGCCGCGCCGACGCCGGCGTTCTGATCACCCGCGATGATGCGGGCGCGCCCCAGGTGACGGTGGTGTCGGCGGCGGGTCGAGACGTGGCGGCGGCGGCGCTCCAGGCGCGGCTGGTTCCCATGGCGGCGGCCCTGGCCGGCCGGCCCGCGCCCCCGTCGCGCGACGTCCCCGTCCGCCAGGTGGGGCCGCAGGGCGACGTCCAGGCCGCCTATTACGCCGGGGCGGTCAGCGTGATGTTCGTCTTCTTCGCCGCCATGCACGGGGCCATGGGCGGGCTGGACGAGCGGCGCTCGGGCCTACAGGCGCGGCTGGTCCTGGCGCGGGGCGGGACGGCGCCCATACTGGCGGGGCGGGCGATCTGGCTGACGACGGTCGGCCTGATGCAGTCTGCGGCCGTCTTCGTCGCGGCCTGGCCCCGCCTGCCCGATCTGTCCGTCTGGCAGGCGGCCGCCGCGCTCCTGACCGCCGCCTTGGTCGCCCTGTGCGCGGCGGGGGTGGCCCTGGCCCTGACGGCGGCCTGCCGGTCACGCGAACAGGCCCAGCCCCTGACCACCTTCGTCGCCCTGCTGCTGGCGGCCCTGGGCGGGTCGATGGCGCCGCGTTTCTTGATGCCCGAAGCCTTCCGCGCCCTGGGCTGGATCACGCCCCATGCCTGGGCCGTGGAGACCTATCAGGCCCTGATCTGGCGCGGCGACTTCAACGCCGGGGTCCTGGCCGGCTGGGCCGCCCTGGGCGGCGTGGGTCTGGCCGGGACCGCCCTGGCCGTGATGATGGAGCACAGACGCGCCGGGCGCTGAGCGCCGTCAGATGTGGGTCCACAGGGCCGGGCGCGGCGGCGGTTCACGCCAGGCGTCCAGGGTCTTGCACCACAGGGTGATCAGTGCCCCGCGCCCCACCAGGGCCAGCTTGCCCGCCTTGTCGACCGAGGTCCGGCCGTCCCAGGCCGTGGCGCCGGAGCGCGAGACGTGCCGGCCGATGGCGCGATAGACGCCCCGCGCCGTGGCGACGGCCCAGGCCGAACGTGGATTGAGATCCCGCAGACCCCAGCGCGCCGAGGCGTAATAGGGTTCGGCCGCCGCCACCAGGCGCTGGGCGGTGTGGGCGACGGCCTGACGATGCCGGGGCTGATCGACCTGATCGCGCGGCACGCCCGCCTCGTCCAGCCACTGACCGGGCAGATAGACCCGACCGCCCCGGGCGTCCTCGACCACGTCTCGGGCGATATTGGTCAGTTGGAAGGCCAGGCCCAGGTCCTGGGCGCGGCGCAGGGTCGGCGCGTCCTGAACCCCCATGATCCGCGCCATCATCACCCCGACCACGCCCGCGACGTGATAGGCGTAGTCCAGAGTGTCCTCCAGGGTGTCGTAGCGACGGCCCTCCACGTCCATCTCGAACCCCTGCAACAGGTCCATCGCCTCCTCGGCGGGAATGGCGTGGCGGGCGGCGACGCGCTGAAAGGCGGTGAAGACCGGGTCCGTCTGCGGCTCTCCGGCCAGGGCGGCGGCGGTGCGTTCGCGCAGTTCGACCAGTTTGCGCCCCGCCAGGACCGGGTCGATGCCGACCGCCCCATGGCCCAGGACCTGGCCGTCGATCTCGTCGTCGCAATGGCGGCACCAGGCGTAGAACATCCAGGCGTCGTCCCGGATGGCCGCCGGAAACAGCCGGGCGGCGGCCGCAAAGCTCTTGGAGCCCTGCTCCATCGACTGGCGGCTGTGGTCCAGGACGGCGTCGGTCATGCGGCGCGCCCCGCGTCTTCGATCATCAGGCCGGCGGTGGCCTTGGCCGAGCCCACGAGACTAAGGCGAATCTCGTATGCCGTCTTCTGCTTGAAAAAAAAAAACACTCGCGCACCACTCAACCGCGCACTCGTGCCACGATCGAGCGCATCGACACGCACCAGCCGAGGACAGCCCGCTCTGTCATCTAGAGCACCTGGCTGACGACGGGTAACGCAGTAAAGAATCCCTGCTAGGCGCTGTATNTGCTCCAGATAGGCCAGAATCCGGTCGCGATAGCGCGGCCCCTCGACCGCCCAGTCGATGTCGGCCGAGGCCAGGTGCGGCACCGGCGCCAGCACATAGAAGGCGTCGCAACCCTCCGGCGCCAGGGACGGATCGGTGCGGGTCGGGGCGTGCAGATAGAGGGAGAAGTCCTGGGGCAGGTCCGGCCCCTTGAAGATTTCGCCGATCAGTTCGCGGTAGCGGGGGCCGAACAGCACCGTGTGGTGGCGCACCTCCGGGTGGACGCGCTTCAGGCCGAAATAGATGACGAACAGCGACATGGAATGCCGCTTGGCGGCCAGACGCGCCCCCTCCTTGCGGCCGCGCGGCTCCTGGCCCAGCAGGCGTTGATAGGTGTGGACCACGTCGGCGTTGGAGGCGACCATGTCGAAGGCCAGGGTCTGGCCGCCGACCACCACTCCGTCGGCGCGCCCGTTCGCCAGGGTGATCCGCTCGACCGGACTGTTCAGCCGGACCTCGCCGCCCAGATCCTGAAACAGACGCACCATGGCCTGGATCAGGGCGCCGGTGCCGCCCCTCGGGAACCAGACGCCCCAGCGCCGCTCCAGCGCATGGATCAGGGCGTAGATCGAGGAGGTCGCGAAGGGGTTTCCGCCCACCAGCAGGGAGTGGAAGCTGAACGCCTGGCGCAGATGCTCGTCCTGAATATAGCCGGCGACCTTGTCATAGACCGACCGCCAGGCCTGGAGCCGCATCAGCTCGGGCGCCGCCTTGACCATGCTGGCGAAGTCCAGGAAGGGCACGGCCCCCAGCTTCAGATAGCCTTCCTTCAGCAGGTCCTGGGAATAGGCCAGGAATTTGCGATACCCCTCCTTGTCCGCCGGGTTGCGGGCGACGATCTGGCGGTCCAGCTCGTCCTGGTCGTTGACGTAGTCGAAGACGTCGCCGTCTTCCCAGCACAGGCGATAGAAGGGGGCGACCGGCAGCAGTTCGACATAGTCCGACAGCTTGCGCCCGGCGGCCTCGAACAGTTCCTCCAGCGCGGACGGATCGGTGATGACGGTCGGACCGGCGTCGAAGGTGTAGCCCTTGTCCTTATAGACATAGGCCCGGCCGCCCGGCAGGTCGCGCGCCTCGAAGACCGTGGTCTGGATCCCCGCCGTCTGAAGGCGGATGGCCAGCGACAGCCCCCCGAACCCCGATCCGATCACTGCTGCTCGCATTAGGCGTGTCCTCTCTCGACCAGACAGGTCAGGGCGGCGCCGATCGGCACCGGGGGTTTTCCGCTGAGGATCCGCGCCTTGTCGCCCAAGGTCGTCTCCCCCGCATAGAAGCGTTCGATCAGCGGCTGGGGCAGGCGGTAAAACCGCTCCAGCACCCTGTACCTCTGATCCGGCCGCGCGGCCCGAAACAGCATGCGGTTCAGCAGCCGATAAAAGCCTCTTTGCGCCCATACGTCGCGCGCATGGCGACGGATGACCTGGGCCAGGGCCGGGCCGTCCGGCGCCGCTTCGATACGCTTCGCCAGATGATCCGCCAGCCGCACCGCGTCCGGCAGGGAATAGCCGGTGGTCGGATGAAACAGACCGGCGCGCAGGCCGCTCAGCGCCGTCGGCCCCAGCCGCTTCAGATGGGCGGCGATGTCGCCGTCCAGGGCGACCGGCAGCACCCCCTCCTCCTCGCGCAGAACCGTCTCTATGACCCAGCCCCGCTGCGCGGCGTAGTCCCTGACGCCCGTTCGGAACAGGTCGCGATCCAGGTCGTCGCCGTCGGTGTAGCGGGTGTCCTCGATCAGCAGGGTCCGGTCGTCGAACGGCAGGACATAGAGGAAACGATAGCCCCCCGCCTGATCGACGCAGGCGTCCATGACGATCGGTTCCTTCAGCCCGTGGGGCGCGGTCAGCCGCACCTCCAGGCCGACGAATTTCTGAAACCCCAGGGCAAGGTCCGGCGCGGCGGTCGGGCCGCGCCCGTCGATCACCGCCCGGGCCGTCAGCCGCCGACCGTCGGCCAGAACCGCCTCGGTCGGCCCGGCCGATGCCACCGAGACGCCCGTCATGATCCGTCCCGGCAGGGCGCGGTCCAAGGCTTGGGCGAACCGCGCCGCCGTCACGCTGAAATATCCGGTCGCCAGACGCCGTTCGGCCTTGGGAAACCGCACGGAATAGCCGGGCCAGCTATGGGCGATCAGCGGCGCGATCCACGCCCGCTGCCTCGGCGTCAGATCGGGTTCGAAGAAGGACCAGGTGTGAACCCCGCCCAGCCGGTCGGCCGCCTCCACGATCCGCACGTCCAGTTCGGGCCGGACCTGGGACAGGCGCAGGGCCAGAAGGCCGTTGGCCAGACCGCCCCCCAGCAGCAAAAGGTCCGGCGCGGAACTGTCGGGGGCGGCGGCCTGCATCCGCGACAGGTGGCACGGGCGGACGTGACGGGCAAGCCGCCTGGATGCCTCCGACGCCGGCATAGGCTAGATTGAAGTCCATGACCGCCGCCGTCGCCGAGCCACGCATCGTCCCGCGCCAGACCTGGATCGGTCTGACCCTGGCGGGAATGATCGTGGCGGGATGGGGGAGCCTGCACGTCTACGGCGTCTATTTTCACCGCTGGGGCACCTCCAGTCTGGTGATCGTCCCGGCGATCGTGGCGGTCCAGACCTGGTTGTCGGTCGGCCTTTTCATCGTCGCCCATGACGCCATGCACGGCTCCCTGGCGCCGGGACGGCCGCGGCTGAACGCCGCAGTCGGCCGGCTGACCCTGGGGCTCTATGCGGGCTTCCGCTTCGATCGGCTGAAGACGGCGCACCACGCCCACCACGCCGCGCCCGGCACGGCCGACGACCCGGATTTTCACGCCCCGGCGCCCCGCGCCTTCCTTCCCTGGTTCCTGAACTTCTTTCGCACCTATTTCGGTTGGCGCGAAATGGCGGTCCTGGCCGGCCTGGTCCTGATCGCCCTCTTCGGTCTGGGCGCACGGCCGGCCAATCTCCTGGCCTTCTGGGCGGCGCCGGCTTTGCTTTCAGCGCTTCAGCTCTTCACCTTCGGCACCTGGCTGCCGCACCGCCACACCGACCAGCCGTTCGCCGACGCCCACCACGCCCGCAGCAGCGGCTACGGCCCCGTTCTTTCCCTGATCACCTGCTTCCACTTCGGCCGCCACCACGAACACCATCTGACCCCCTGGCGGCCCTGGTGGCGTCTGTGGCGCGGCGAGTCTTGATCCAAGGCTGCGGCGCGGGCCGCCAAGACCTGTTCGGCGACCTTCGTGTCGGCGATGGGAACACGGCGGCGCTCCGGGCCTTATAGGTGAGAAGGAAATCGCCCATGCCCCTCGCCCTGCTGTTCGCTCTTGCCGCCCTGGGTTCGACGCCGGCGCCCGCCGCCGACCTGGCCAAGGCGCAGCCCAAGGCGCCTGGCGGGATCAAGGCGGCCGCCCAATCCTCGGCGCCCGTCTTGGACGACGTCAGGGTTCGACTGCGATGCATTGGGCGTGCCGACGGCCGGGTCTCGGATTGCGTCGTGCTGTCGGAGAGCCGGCCGGGCTACGGGTTCGGCGAGGCGGCTGTGGCCCTGATGAACGGAACCGCGACGCCCCCCTCGCGCGACGGCGGCCGCCCGGTCGACCGGCCGTTCGAACATACGATCCAGTTCCTGTCCCTTCTACACATCCGACGCCGCCGACGACACACCCGCCGGTGAATCCCGGGCTGCCCCTCGCCCTTAACACAGAA
>NZ_CAJGVD010000001.1:0-3069423 GCF_904830995.1 Brevundimonas aurantiaca | reverse complement strand
CGGTGAGGAAGAGCCAAGCATAGAGGCTGAAGAACAGGATCTGGAAGATCGAGTTGAAGGCCACGAGACCGGCCACATACTGGTTGTCGCCTCGGGCCAACTGGTTCCAGACCAGCACCATGGCGATGCAGCGCGCCAAGCCGATCAGGATCACGCCGGTCATATATTCCGGCTGATCGCGCAGGAAGATCGCCGCTAGAGCGAACATCAGCACAGGGCCCAGCACCCAGTTCTGGAACAGGGACAGGGCCAGCACCCGCTTGTCGGCGAAGACGCGCGGCAGTTCCTCGTACCGGACCCTGGCCAGCGGAGGATACATCATCAGGATCAGGCCGATGGCGATCGGAATGTTGGTGGTCCCGACCGAGAGGCCGTCGACCCAGGCGGGCAGGCCGGGAACCAGAGTCCCCAGTGCGACGCCCAAAGCCATGGCGGCGAAGATCCATCCCGTCAGCCAGCGGTCGAGAAAGGACAGGCGGCGCGGCGGGGCCGCGTCGGTGACCGGCGTATCGATCATCGCGCCACCCGAAGGCCAGCCGCCTCGATGACGACCTCGCCGTCCTCCTTGGTGAACCGCTTGAGATCATCGGCGGGCAGGAGGTCCAGAACGGCCTCGGACGGTCGGCACAGGCCGACGCCGAGAGGACTGACGACGATCGGGCGATTGAGCAGGATCGGATGGGCCTCGATCGCATCGAGCAACTGATCGTCTGTCAGGCCCGGGTCCCCGAGGCCCAGGTCGGCGAAGGGCGTGCCCTTGTCGCGCAACAGGTCGCGCAGCGGCTTGCCGGTTCGTTCGGCCAGCCAGGCGATCATGACGCGCGATGGCGGCGACCTCAGATACTCGATGACGTGCGGCTCGATGCCGACGTGGCGAATGAGCTCCAGAGCGTTGCGCGACGTCCCGCAGGCCGGGTTGTGATAGATGATGACGTCCACGGGATCCTCAGGCGCAGCAGGGGGTCAGTTCGGCCAGCAGAGGCTCGCATAGCTCCGCCCGGCCGCCGCAGCAGTCCTTGAGCAGGAACAGGACCAGGTCGCGCAGCCGGTCCAGATCGGCCCGGTAGATGATCGACCGGCTGCGACGCTCCGATTTGATAAGTCCCGCTCGGGACAGCACCCCCAGATGCGACGACAGGGTATTGGCCGGGATCGCCAGATGGTTGGAGATGTCACCGGCCGGCAGACCGGCCGGTTCGTGCCGCACGAGAAGTCGGAACGCCTCCAGCCGCGTCGACTGCGCCAGGGCGGCGAGAGCAAGAATCGAGGCTGCGGTTTCCATATTTCCGAACTAGTCGAACTATAGAAATGTGCAATCCCCGCTCTGCAGCCGGCCGTAAGCTTACGGTGGAGAGTTTGGCGGCTTGGCCTGCCGCAGCCTTTCGAGTTCGATTCCCATGACAACATGGAGATCTTCGATGGCCCAGGCCGACCCGCCGCTGAGGCGCACGATCAAGAAGCCGCAGCTCCGTCAGATGGTGCCATTGGCGGACAGCACCATCTGGGAGATGGAGCAGCGCGGCCAGTTTCCCCGGCGCTTCCTGCTGACCCCGCGCTGCGTGGTCTGGGACCTGGCCGAGGTGGAAGCCTGGCTGGCGCTTCGGCGGGCCAAGCCGATCCGCCGGGCGCCGCCGCCCGATGTCCGCAAGCGGATCACCCGCCCGGTCAGAGCCGCGGATCGAAACGAGGGCCGGCCGTTTCCGGGATAGTCAGATCCGGCGTGAATCCGCGCCCCGCCTCCCAGGCGTCCACGGCGTCTGACCACTGCTGGGCCATGTGGCGCCGCTGGGCCTCGAATTCGGCCTTGTTGTACACGCCGCGGGAAGATCGCTCTTCGTGGGCGAGGCATTTCTCGATCCAGTCCGAGTTGAAACTCATCTCGTGCAGGAGCGTGGAGGCCGTCCGGCGCAGGTCGTGAACCGTGAAGGGCTCCAGGGGCAGATCGCGCTCGCGCGCCAGCTCGGCGATGGCGCTGGTCACCCGGTTGAAAGTCGCCCGCGACATCGGCGCGTCGGCGTCATAGCGCGACGGCAGGATGTAGCGAGAGTTCCCGGCGCAGGTCTTCAGCGCGATCAGGATGTCGAGCATCTGGGTCGACAGGTAGACGTTATGCGGCCGCGACCGCTTCATCCGCTCTTTCGGGATCGACCAAACTGCGTTCTCGAAATCGACCTCGTCCCAGGTCCCGTCCTGCAATTCGCTCTTCCGCACCATGCTCAGCAGGATGAACTTCAGCCCGAGACGGATGGTCGGCAGGGTGGCCACCTCCCCCAGCAGGTTCAGCGCGATCCGGATCTCGCTCGGCGACAGCGACCGGTCCCGCGGCCGGAAGGTCGCGATGGACGCCGGCCCGACCCCGTCGGCGGGATTGTCGATCTTCTCGCCGTGCAGGATGGCGTAGGCGTAGATTTGTTTGACGATGTCGCGAACATGGATGGCCGTCGCCGGGGCGCCGCGATCCACAATGGTCATGCAGTGCGCTCTCAGGTCGTTCGGCGTGATCTCGTTCAGGAGCCGGTTTCGCCATTCGGGCAAAACCTCTCGGTTGAAGATCGACCGTCGCATCTGGCGCGTGCTGTCGGCCATCGGAGCGTGGTCCATCCACCGGATCGCCACCTGTTCAAACCGCTGGGCCTCTCTCAGCCTGCGTTTCACGCGTTGCTTGTCCAGCGCCGGTGAAACGCCCTCGGCGATCAGGCGCTTCGCTTCACGCAGCTTTTCCCGCGCCTCCCCCAGGGAGAGTCCCGCCGGACCGTAGGAACCGAAGGTCACCGTCTCGCGCCGCCCGTCGAAGCGATAGTCGTACCGGAAAGCGATGCCGCCTGTCGGTGTTACGAGCACGTACAAACCGTCCCTATCGGTCTTTTTGTACGCTTTTGATTTCCCTCGCGTATTTCGCAATTCTGCGTCGGTTAGCATGCGAATTTTACTCCAAAAGACCGTCAGGCGTTTTCGGGGTCTTCGGCAGCGATTTCTTCAAGAAACTCATAGGCTTGTTTCAGAAAAAAGACCGTCAGGACGCCCTCAGCCCTATGAGGGTATGAATCGGGGGGTCGAGAGGCAACGGGAGAAAGACCGTCTGGCATACCGACACACGGGTTCGCTGCCCCTCGATAGATACCGAGAGGCAGCGAACATATTTTTCTTGTAAGTCAGTGTTTTAGTGGTAGATTCGGAAGTGGCGTCGAAAGGCACCGAAAGCTCTGAATCATTCCCTCGCCTTCCTGCGAGATGAACTCCAGCGCCGGCATGTGATGACGTGCGCCGACGGGACGGCTATGCGCGATCGGCGCCTGACCCGGATCGCCGGCCTAGTGCTCGTCCGTCAGAAGCCCGGCTCGGCCAAGGGCGTGATGTTCATCACCATCGAAGACGAAACCGGCGTCGCCAACCTGGTGATCTGGCCCAGCCTCTACGAACAGCGGCGCCGGGTCGTCCTCTCCTCAAGCCTGCTCATCGTGGACGGCAAGGTGCAACGCGAAGGCGAGGTCGTCCACATCGTGGCCACCAAACTCCATGATGGGTCGGACCTGCTCGCCTCCGTCGGCGATCGAGGCGACACCTTCCCCCTGCCCCATGGCCGCGGCGACGAGGTCTATCACGGCAGCGCGCCAGACCCTCGCCAAGCCCGTCCAAAGGCGCGAGACATCTACATCCCCGACCTCCACCTCGACACCATCCGGCCTCGGACGCGGGATTTCCGTTAGGCGCCAGAACCGGTCATTCGTTGGCCGCCCGAAAGCAGACCTTCGAACGGCGTTGGCTCTGGTGTCCGCTTCGGGCCCTTAGGCGATCATTCAGGCCAGAGTTCTGCGGACCGTTCGTCCAACCGTCTGACGAGATCGGCGGCGACTATTTCACTCGCGTCGTCTTCGATCATCGACGCATGCAGACGGCTCGCCAAAATGACCGCGCCGAGTTGCCAGAATGGGTAGAGGCGGCGCGTCAGTGTTGTGATGGGATCGGGTACATCGGGCGATCCACCGGGAACGACGCCGCGCAGGATCGACATGCCGGAGACATGGGTTGAGACCGCCGAAATCTGTCGATACCAACGATAGAGATCAGGGACCTGACCGATGGCGGCCAAGCCATCCATTTTAAGCTGCTCGCCTTTCGATCCTTCGGGCAGACCTTTCATGAATTCTCGCCGCTGTCTCTCGGCCTCGATCTCCAAATCCTTAAGCCCCATGTCCTTGAACATGGTGATCTGACCGATCAGCGTCTTGATCGCGTCAAGCCGTAGCTGATGCCAGATACCGCCCTCTTGGTGGAAGTTAGCCGCGATACAGATCGCAGCCTCTAGGGTGCCACGGACGGCATTGTCGGCGTCTATGTTGAGGTGTTCGTTATACAGAACGGCGAACGCCCGCTGGTGACTGTGGAGCCGCCGGTAGAGCATGATCGAAATCATCTTCGGGTCGGAGTTGTAGCCTTGGATTTTCCGCGACGTTTCCCATAGGGCGGCCGTCAGTCGGGTCGCTTCGTTGAACATTTCGCCGTCGGCCTTAGTGTGCATCAGGCCAGTCTATCGTTTTCCGCCGTATCCAGAAGACAGCGAATTCCGCCCTGCTGCGTGTTCGCGATGGGGGCTCCTAGCGTCTGTTTGCGCCGGGAGCTGGTTTTGGCTCCCAGCCGTAAAGACGAGGTCTGGAGGCGATCCCATCCGGCGCATCTCCGACATTCATGAGGCGGGCTGACGCGGATGCCGATTTCCGCGAGCGCCGGGACGGAGACCTGCGCGTGGCGGTGATCGGCCTCTCTCTGCAACCGTTTGCCGTTGCCCCGCCACCCTACCGGCGGGCCCGCCTGACCGGCGAAGTGGCTTCGTCGGGTGAAATCAGATTAAGTCCGACCCGCGCACGGGAGGGCGTTCCTCGATGTCTTTGGGTTCAGCGGTCTTCGGCTTCCCGGAATTCCTGACGGCTGTTGCTCTCCTCATCCTCGTGTTCACTGCCGGAGACCCCCGGTATCGCTTCCGGATCGAGGTCGCGCCGCTTCACCTGCCGCTGCTGAGTTTCATCGCCATCCTCGGTCTCGGCGTCGCGACCATTCTGGCGGACGTCTGGTATGCCGAAGGTTGGCCGACCCTGACCGGTCCCGTGGGCCACGCCGGCGTCCAGGCCGGGCTCGGCCTCCTCTTCTTGGCATTGCTGATCGTCTGGATCGTCTTCGCCTACATCCGGCCTCCCACCTTCTCCCCGCGAACCGCCAAGCATTTTCACGGCGCCCTGCTCCGTCGGGTCCTCAAGGGCGAGGCCACCGACATGGCGATGGCCGCTGATGAGATGTCGGAGTCCATGTCCGCCATCGTCAGACACTGTCGGTCGTTGCGGTGGCGCGGCGAGGTGGCCGCTGCCGATAGGCCGATCCGATCCGTCGAAGTCCACGCACATGACATCCTGCTCGTGATGGGCAACGCGCGGTTCTGCCGGCAGCTCGTCCGCACTTCGCCGACGACCGCCATGGCCCTGTTCGATGCGATGGCGGCGCAAGAGAAGCACCGCTTGCCGATCCGGGCCCTAGTGCAGAACCTCGTTCGCGAAGCCATCAAGAACCCTGACTCTCTGCTCTATGACGAGGCGGACGAGTTCAGTTCGGACTTCGTCGGCCAAGCCAAGCCGTTCACGACCGCCGTCTTCGGTCACTACCGGATCGTCGAGGGTCTGGCGGATATTCACGCATCGCCTCTCGATCTGCGCGTGACGGCGCTTGATCTGACGGCGAGGGAGTTCGAGGCCTATAGGGCCGGCGCGCTCGTCTTCATCAGCTCGTTCCTGAAATCGGGGGCCGATCAGTCGCGGGCGCTTAATGACGTGTTCGAATGCTTCAAGACCGCGACCCGGGACGCCTATGAACTGACCAACGCCAAGGGCCTCTATTCCGGAACCGACGCGTACGACCGGATCGCCGGAGCCGTTCGATTCGTGGGCGATGTGGTCCAGCGACTGTCCGAGGCCGAGCGGGAGCCCGGTGGGCCAGCGAAGCCGAAACCGGAGCGGTTCTCGTTCGACATCTACGATCAGGTCGCGGAGCTCATGTTCGAAATCATTCTCAACGTCGCTGCGGTCGAAGGGGAAGCGGAGCGAACCTGGAGCGTCCACCACAATGCAGTCTGGGCGCGGTTCTTCGGCTTCGCAGATGGCGGGGCGTGGCGTCACGTCAGGCGCCGCCTTGTCCGACGCCTGCATGCGGAGATCGCCGACATGGAACGGTTCGCCAACTACAAGTCCGCTCGGATTCTGGGCTACTGTCTGAACGTCATGGGGCTGCGCGATGTCGGCACGAACGCCGCGAAGCGAGAGGCCCGCGGCTTCCATCGCCTACTGCTGGGCTGGATGGCGGCGAACTTCCTGACGCTAAATCGCGACTACCCCGACGTCGCAAGTGCGTTGTTGGTCGGCGGCATCAGCTTCGACGAGGCCGGCGCGCGGCTGATCAAGACCTACGCCAAGCTAACCCGACCCGAGCCGGTGCGCACCTTCCTGGATTTGGCGCCCGCGCGCCCGACGCCGTGGGATCGTTTCATCGGACAGGGACGATGAGCCCCCTTCCGCGATGACCGTCAGGAGACCGAGATGCCCATTCCGTTGACGCCGCAGTGTCGCGAGGCCTTGACCGAGAGACTGGCGACGGCGCTCGCCGACGTCACTGTGACGAAAGGTCAGTTCATCAACCGCACGTCGCTGCTCGCCGTGCACGAATCCCAGAAAGTCCTGCCCGCGAAAGGACCCGAAACCCGCCAGCTTCGGGCCCTGATCGACGACGATGTGATGCTGGAGTTCGTTTACGGCACGCTCAGCCACGAACTTCAGAGCCAGCCTTACGCCGACACGGTCGGAACGCGCCTCGCGGACGTTCCCGGCTACGATGACCTGACCGCCGTCTCCGCACGCCTGGTGAAGGCTCTGGAAGCCCTCCCCGAGCGTTATGTCTTTTCGATCCGATTGCCGGGCGGGCTCGGGCGCCTGTTCTCGGGGGGCATCGGCATTGATCTCTCGCCGACCGTCCATGTTCTGCACAGCGAGAGCCCATTCCTCGAAAGCCTGCCGAGAACGACGGGGGACACCGATCGCGATCGCCGCGTCCACAATCTGGGCCTCCTTGGAGGGGGGCCGAAACCTTGGGACGGGACATATCTGGTCTGCGTCACCGAGGGCTTCGTCGGCGCTTTCACCGACACCTTCCCGCGCAGGTTCGCGGAGGACCTGTTCAAATCCTTCTGCGGACTGGCGCTCGCCTTCTCGCTGCTGAAACGCAGCCGATCCTACACGCCCTACGCCCGTTCCGCTGGGTTCCTGATCCATCGGCAGGTCGGCGACGCATACGAACTTTTCGACGAGTCGCCTTTGCCGAACGCCTCGGCGGAAGCCTACGGCGACATGGACCTGAACGTCACGGCGGTGGAAGGCCTTTCAGACACCACGTTCGGTTCAGCGATCACCCTGCTCATCTATATGACGGAAGCCTTTGGTCCGTCGGATACGGCGGCGCGTATTCGGCGCGCCGCCCAGTGGTATTTCGACAGCGAATGCGCGGACACGCCGCTTCTGGGCTTCGTCCAGGCGATGGTCTGCCTCGAGATCCTATACGGGGACAAGGCGGCCGCTGCGAAACTCGGTCTGAACGAACTGCTTAAGAACCGATGCGCCTACGCCATCAGCAGCGATCATGCCGAGCGCGAAGCGATCCTGAAATCGTTCGACGAAATCTACGATGTTCGGTCGCGCATCGTGCACACAGGGCATCTGCGGTTGACCGGCGAGGAACGAGGCCATTTTCTCACGCTGAAACGGTACTGCGTCCAGGCGCTGTTGCGGGAGATCGGCCTGCTCAAAGGCAAGGCGGCCACCGGGGCCGGGCCGTTGGGAACAGCGGGCCAGACGAAACCGAAGGCTCCGAATTGACCTTCGCCATAGAGCCGTATCTGGATCGCGTCGGCGGGGCGGCCCAGCGTGTACGAACGACGACCTACGCTCGACTGACGACCGACCTCAAACGGTTTTTCGCTGCGCTCGAATCAGACGGGTCGGCGGCCCAGACGATCCGCGAGCTTGAAGCCGGTGTCGATCTGGAAGCGTGGCTGGACGGGTTGGGCGATGTCTTCTCCGACGACCCCATCGATTGGCCCGGTGGAGAAGCAGACGATATCGGCATCAGACTGGCATTGATGCGCAGCTTCGCCAAGAATCCCGATCTGGCGACGGACTTCGGAAACCGGTTCACCACGGCGAATGATTTTGATCGGCTCGTAGCCGCCGTTGTCGACGTCGTCTTCGATCCGCTCCTCGACGACCTGCCGCGCTATCTGGTTCAAGCGCTGCAACGCCTTGAACTTGACGACAGCGCGCCACAGGGCGGCGACAGTCGGGTTGTCGAGGTCGACAGCGCCGATAGGGCTTGGGTCCGGGCTCTGACCGCACTTGACGACATCCTCGTCGCGCTTCGTGAGTCTTCCGACGTCAGCTCTGACGATCGCAGGCAGGCGACGGCGGAGGTATCAGCGGGGGTGATCCTGATACGCTCCGGCCGGTTGCGGCCTCACGCTCTCGGGATCGTGCTCAAACCTGCGCTTGCGCGCCTTTCCGATCGTCACGGCCGACAGAAACTAGGTAGGGTCGCTGGAACGGCGCTCGAACACCTGAACCATGCGTTGGCGCTGGCCCTCGCGGCACCCGAGGACTGAGCGAAGAACTCGCCGATCACCCATGCTGGCGTCGCCGCTCCGCCGCTGTTATCCCAAGGCCACCCGCGCGCTTTCTTGGCCTTCCAATGTCGTTGCCCGACCGAAATCGATCCGTCACCCTGGTCTGCCAAACGTGCGCCGGAACCGCATTTGAGCATGACGACGCGGATCCCGCCTCCGATGTGCGGTGCATCGGCTGCGATCGCATATACACGCGCGAGGCACTCATCGCCGAGAACGGCGAGGTAATCCAAGTGTCGCTCGACGAGATGAAAAGCGAGATCGTCGAGGACGTCCGCAAACATTTCCGCGACGCCTTCCGCGGGTCAAAGCATTTCAAGGTCCGTTGATGGCCTTCACCTTCGACCTCGGCGATGTGATCGCCGCCCTGGCCTTGGCGGCTTCTGTGTGGGCGATCCTGAAGACTGATCGGTTCAACCGCCGACAGAATGCGTTTCAGAAGACCGCTGATCAGCTGAACCAGCTACTGATCGACAAGGAGGCGCAGGAGAATCAGGCGCAGCGCCGCGCCGATATCGGGGTGACCATCTACAAGATCGGGAAATCCGACTACCGCATGAAGGTCTTCAACAAGGGCAAGGCGAACGCCACGAACGTGACCATCGAAGAGGTGGGAGACGGCCGCCTTCTCATGCCGAGCGATATCCAGCGCAAGTTCCCGGCGGCGCTCATGGAGCCGCAACAGTCCATTGAACTGCACGTCATCGTTCACTTCGGTTCACCCGCTAAAACCCAGGTCCAGGTGACTTGGGATGACGCCTACGGCCAAGGTCAGCAGAAACTCCTGCACCCGACCCTCTGACGATCGCAGCCAGCGACCGATCGAGCCTTCAGGGCACATGGCAAGGATCTTCAGCCTCTAGCCTCGCGTTGAAGCGCTCTCCCAAGGCCCGGCAAGCGGGGCGTTCGGCCCTGCCGCCTGGATACCGAGGTCAACGCCTTTGCAGCCTGGGGAGAACGCCCGAAAGCGGACGTTGCCAACCGCCGAGTTGAGTCAGCAGCAGTCGTGTCGGCGACTCGTTAGCCTTCGGCTTCAGCTTGCCTACGGAGATCTTCCAGCCGTTCGGTGCAAATGGTCGCCGTCAGGCCGCGAAGCACATCGACCCGCTCGGCCAACCATGCGAGCTCCTCGGCAGTGATCTTGAAGTGCTCGGAGTAGCGCGCCTTCACATAGGCCTCACGGAGAAGCTCGAAGCAGCGGCGTTCGAACTTGGTTTCACGGGGCCACGCGTCGGCGAGCCGGGTGTCGATGCCCTCGGCCTTTTTCCGGAGGAAGGCGAGGTTATGAGCCTTGCCGCTGTACAGCGTCGTGACGAGCAAGACGCAGTGGTAGAGATGCTCTGACGCTTGATGCAAGGAGAAGGCGGCCAGGTTGGCGCTTTCACGTTGGATATAGAAGCGAGCACCAGCCTGAAACTCTGCCGAGCTCGCCATCCACTTCTCGTAGTGTCGCTGCGCTTCCTCCAGCGCGAGACGCGCTCTCAAATCGGCCGGCTTGTGCAGCTTGCCCGCCGGGGTATCGTAGACCACCACGCCTTCGCGCACGATGTCGGCGAAGAAGTACCGCCCACGGTCCAGCTGGTCGTTCACGTCGTCGAGCGAATGGACGATCAAGCTGACGGGGGTGCGAATGTCCGGACCGATGGGCATCGTCCGGTTCTCGGCCTCGTGCCAGAATTCGCGGTCGGTGAGGTCTTCATGATCGACGACGATCAGTAGATCGAAGTCCGAAAAATACCGTCCGACCGGGTCGTGCACCCAGTCGCCGCGCGCATAGCTGCCATAGAGAATGATCTTGAGGATCTTGCCGTGCTTGAGCCGATCAGCGCGCCGGGTGGCGGTCGCCTCCTCGAAAGCCGCGCGCACAGTCTCGACCACCTGGCGGAGTTCGGCCCGCTTGCGCGGCGGCAGATGATCAAGGCTCGTCTTCATGGCCGGAGTCTCCGCGATACGGCCGCACACGGCAAGGCTGAAACGGCCTTTCTGTCGACCTTAGCCTTGATGTCATGCCTGATTTCGCCAAACGAAAAAGCCGCGCGCCCCCAAAGGGCGCGCGGCCCGTTTTTGTCTCCAGCGGCGCTATTCGGCGGCGAACGAATAGGCGTCGTCGTCGCGGGGCGTTTCGGCCCCCCGCTCTTCCGGCTCCGCTGCGTCCGACACCGTCCGCAGCGGCGCGGGCAACCACCCCTTGCCCTCGATCAGACGCTCTGCGGCCTCGGCCATGTCCGCCTTCTTGAAGCCGGCGATCCGCGCGGCCTCTTGGGCGCCCGCCGCCTCCGTCACCGCCTCCAGCACCTTGGGTTTGGCGACACGGGTGAAGTAGCTGGCCGCTGTCGCCGTCCACGTCCCCGCCATATCCAGACCGACCGCCGTCGCCAGCGTCTCGGCCTGAGCCAAGGCCCCGGGTCGTCTGTCGTGCGGATCGCGCACGGCGTAGAGGCCGACCCCGGCGCAACAGGCCATCAGGTCCAGTTGGTCCGACGGCGCCAGCGCAGCCACCACACCCCAGAGGTCTTCCGGACGCTCGGGAAGGCGCGCACCCCACGCCTCGCACCGGTCGCGGACCCTCCGACCGGCGGGGCTGTCGTCCACCCCCGGCGCCAGCCGCTCCAGCCCCGTGGTCGTCAGCCGAAGCTGCAGGGGCGTCCAGACGCTGTAGCCCGAATAGAAGACCTGCAGGACGAGGGCGTGGACCACGGTGGCCAGCGCCACGTTCACATCGGCCTGCACCGCATCCCGCAGCCCCATGGTCTTGTGGGCCGTCAGGTCGATCAGCAGACGATCCGACAGGGCCGAAGGCGTTTCGTCCTCGGGCGCGTCCACACTCGACGGCGTTGCGCCGTCCACACCGTCGTCCGCCGCCTCGTCCTCCGACCACGGCGACGGCGGATCGGCGGGCACGTCCTCGGCCCGGACCAGACCGCGCTCGAAGCGGGCGAGGCCGTCGTGACCGAGCATCACCATGACCCCGGCGCGCGCCCTGGCCTCGGGGGCGTAGGCGAAGTCCGGGCCGAAGGCCTGCAAGGCCTTGTCGATCTCCTCCAGCCGCGCGTCCGCCTCGGGCGACAGGCCGTCGTCGCCCGCCTCCGAAACGATGCCGTCGTACTCCTCGGACAGGGCCGCGATCTCGGCGGCGTCCGCCTCCGAGCGTTCGACGGCGACCGGATAGACCCGACCGAACGCGGACAGGTCGGGATACTCCAGACCCGCCTCGGCCCACTTCCAGCCTTCCCGCTCGCGCGCCTCGTCGGCCAAGCCGGTCAGCTTCTCGCCGACCAGCCGGTCCAGCAGGACCACGTCCTCCAACCAGCCTCCGCCGTCCTCGGTGAACAAATCCCGGAGGATTCCCCCGCCCGCCGCCTCATAGGCCTCCACGCCGACGAAACGGGCGCGCCGGTCGCTCACCGCCACCTTGGACTCGGTCATGGCCCGGCGAATGGCGTGGACGGGGCGATATTCGCCCAACTGCTCGAACACCTGCCGCTGCCGGTCCTGATCCGCACTGACGCAGAAGGCCATCAGCTGGTCCAAGGCCAGCGCCCCGGCCCGATAGGCCGCCATCAGTTCGGGCGCCGCCGCGCCCAGCCGCAGTCGCTGGCGCACGACATGGGCCGACACGCCGAACCGGGCGCCGATCTCCTCGGGACCGTAGCCCTTCTCCGTCGCCAGCCGCTGGAAGGCCTCGAATTGGTCGGCGGGATGCATGGCCTCGCGGGTCATGTTCTCGTCGAGACTGATTTCGTGGGCGTCATTCTCGGCGTCCACGATGCAGCGCACGGGATGTGTGCGCTTGATCGCCTTGCGCTTGGCCAGCAGCCGGAGCCCCTGACGGCGACCTTCGCCGATGGTCACGAAGTAGTTCCCGGTCGGAACGCCCTCCCCGTCCCGCTCGACCTCGACCACGGGCGGCTGCAACACCCCCTTGGCCTTGATGGAGGCCGCGAAGGCCTCGATGGTCGCCGGGCTGTGCGGGGTCTTCCGGGCGTTCCTCGGCGAGGCCTTGAGCCGGTTCAGCGGCACGATCACCTCCGCGCCGTGCTGCGGCGCGGTCGCTTCGGTCTGGGCGGTTTGGGTGGATTGAGCAGTCATGTCTGCCTCCTTTGGGCAAGGGTTGCAGGCACGCGAACTGCGCGCCTGAAACCCTGCCCGTCGGCGAGACCGGGGTAGCAAGGGCCAGGGCGGACCGGCCGGAGGGGGATCGCCCGACCTGCACAAGCCTGACCCTGATGATTGTCATGACGCCGATCGCCGGCGCGGAAGGTCGGGGAGACCGGCCGGTCCGGCGGCGCAGCCGCTTCACCCTGGCCCGCGCGAGGGCGGAGCCCTTAGCCCTTCTGCGACGTCCGCAACGTGTCCTTCTGGCGCGGCGTCGCAGGCTCCAGCTTGAGGAAAACGAACTGACCGGGCCTCGCGTGTGAGGTCGTCGCAACGGGGCTTTTGACCCACGGTCGCGTCAGGCCACCGGCCGATCCGCACTGACCCCCGGCGCAGGCGTCGCAGGCCTCGGCGGGTTCAACCGGGCCTGGACCGGCCGATCGAACCCATACCGGAACGCCGCCGCCCCCATGAACGCCGCCGCCAGACCGGCGGCCCAGACGCCCCAGCGCATCCCGATGGACCAGTCCGACTGTCCGACGGCGTCGAAGACGCCGAACCAGACGATGCGGGCGACTTCATTGGTGAGAAACATCGCGAACGACATCAAGCCGAGGTGTTCGATCAGGCGCGACGAGCGCACCACGGGCAAGGCTCCAGCCGCCCAGATGATGATCGTCATCAGCAGCAGGGAGGCCAGGCCGAAGGGGCCAACGGCCTGACCGAGCGCGAGCGCACCGAAAGCGCCGAGTCCCAAGGCGCCCGCCACGGACGGACGCACGTAGACGCGCACACCGACCACGGCGGCGGCCACGCCCAGCAGGAAGAGCGGAAGGGCGCGGAGGAATCCGAACCGCAGGGGCAGGCGATAGACCGGATCGCCCAGCCAGACGCGGCTGGCGACGTCGGCGGCGAGAAGCAGGGTGATCGCGATCGCGGCCGTGGCCCGGGGTCGGCTCCAGAGCGCCCGGCAGATCCAGGGCAGGAGCAGATAGCAGCCGATCAGAGCCGACAGCGTCCAGGTCGGCGCGTTCCAGCCGACGCCGCCCGGCACGCCATAGGCCTGCACGAGCAAGACCTGGGCGGGCAGCTGGCTCCAGTCGAACCATTGGGGATTGCTCGGTCGGACCCCGGCCAGAGCGGCGGCCGCGACCAAGGCCGCGAGACCGGCGATCACGGCCAGATGGGCCGGGAACACGCGCAGCAGCCGCTGGCGCGCGTAGGCCCCGACGTCGATCCCGCCCGAGGCCAGGCGCTCGCCGTAGATCCGGGCCAGCACATAGCCGGAGTCGATGATGAAGAAATTGGTCAGCAGGAACCCCCGGTCGAACACCGGATGGATCTGTCCGAGCGGCAGCGGGGCCGCTTCCCGGAAGTGGTAGAGGATGATCAGCGATCCCGCGGCGAACCGCAGCACGTCCAGCCACCCTCCGCGGGCGATGCGCGCGGGGCGGCGGGCCTGACCTTCCCCGTCGGAGCTTCTCGTCATTCGCGCTTCCCTGTGGCGGCGGGGCGTTCGTTGGCGTGAGGATGGTCGTGCACGTCCGCCCGCACCCTGTACAGGATGAGCGTTCCGGCGACGCAAAGCACGCCGAGCCCGCCGGCGATCATCAATCCGGCCCGGTCGCGGGGACCGAACACCAGACAGCCGCCCGTCACCAGGCTCATCATCACGCCGTAGCCGATGTAGAGCGGCGTTCCGTAGGCGCCGAGCAGGGAGAAGGCCATGCACAGGACGAAGAAGGCCGCGATCAGGCTGGCGCCGACGGCGATTACGACATCAAGTACTGGCCGGGGCTTCGGCGGCCGGCGCGGGCTCGAGCCGCGGCGGCCCTTGTAGCGCCCTTGGCGCCAGCGGATGCTGCGGCTGCGGACCGTGAAGCGCTTGCCGGCCATCGGGTCAGGGCCGTTCTGAGACTGCCGGCGCGTCCTCGTGCCGCGCCAGCATGATCCGCATCCGCAGGATTTCGGCTTCCTGGGCGCGGATGATCTCCTGCGCGAGACCGCGCACGTCATCCCCCTCGCCCTCCTCCACCGCGATCCTGGCCATGGCGATCGCGCCCTCGTGGTGGGCGATCATGCCGCGCAGAAAGTCGATGTCAGCGTCGCCGGAGTAATCGATGTTCATCGCCTGGTGCATGCGGTCAGCGGCCTCCCGATAGGCCCGCGTCGACGGCGTATCCGAGGGGTCGCCCGCGTGACCGGCGTGGGCGTCGATCGCTCGCGCCTCGACCGGCGGCGGGGCCGAGGCGTCGGGCGCGCCGCGACGGGACAGAATGCCGAAGGCGAAGGCGGCGACGGCGAGGAAGACCGCGATCACCGAGATCCAGCCGGTGCGTTTCATGGCTTTGTCTCCGAGATTTGGACAAGGGGCGGGATCGTGGCGCCGGACCTGGCGGGCTCGTCATTTCGGGTCATGCGTGCAGACCTCCCGCATCCCCGCACGGCTCAAGCTCGGTCTGGACGGTCGTGTGATGCAGGTCGAACCGCTCTTCGAGCATGTCGCCGACGGCCTGTCGGACTGCGTCGGCGTCGGCACCCTCGACCAGCACGACGTGAACCGTGCAGCTCGCCTGATCCGCCCCCGAGACCCAGACGTGGAGGTCGTGAAGGCTGGCGACCCCGGCGGTGGCGAGGATGGCGGCCCGGACGTCCGACAGGGCCACGCCGCGCGGGGCGCCCTCCAGCAGGATGTGGGTGGTGTCGCGCAGCAGGATCCAAGTCCGGGGCAGGACCCAGAGGCCGATGGCGATCGCGACGATCGGATCGACCCAGCGCCAGTCCGTCACGGTGATGACGACGGCGGCGACGAGGACGCCGAGCGATCCGAGCATGTCCGCCCAGACCTCGAGATAGGCGCCCTTGACGTTGAGGCTGCGATCCTTGCCGCTCGACAGGATGCGCATGGAGATCAGATTGATCACCAGGCCGGCGGCGGCGACGATCAGCATCCCGATCGAGCCGACGGGCTCGGGATCGAGGATGCGCTTGATCCCCTCATACAGGACGTAGCCGGCGACGACGAAGAGCAGCACGGCGTTGAACGCCGCCGCCAGGATCTCGAACCGGCGATAGCCGAAGGTGCGCTTCTCGTCCGCCGGCCGCTGGCCGATCTTGATCGCCAGCAAGGCGATGGCCAGGGCCGCCGCGTCGGTGAACATATGCGCCGCGTCCGACAGCAGGGCGAGGCTGTTGAACACCAGGCCGCCGATGACCTCGACGATCAGGAAGGTTCCGGTCAGCGCCAGCGCGATCGTGAGCTGCCGGGCGTTCGCGCCGGCGGTGTGGTCGTGGGCGTGGCCGTTCGAGTGGTCGTGACTGGTCATGAAGCGCGTTCCTCTGGCTGTTCGGAGGCGGCGTTGGCGTCGCGGAGAATCTCGACGCCGCCCTTGATCGCGATCGCCGCGACGAGGACCCCGACGACGAGGTCGGGCCAGGCCTGGTCGAGCCAGAGGACCAGACCGCCGGCGACGAGGATGCCGCCGTTGGACGCGAAATCGTTGAAGCTGAAGGTCTCGGCCGCCTTCATGTTGACGTCGCCGCTGTGCTGGCGGCGGATGAGCTGCAGGCAGATCAGATTGACCACGGCGGCGACCAGGGCGAGCGCCATCATGGTCGGACCGATCGGCTCGGTCCCGGTGATCACGCGGCGCACGGCATCGACGAGGACGCCGGCGGCGAAGACCAGCAGCATGACCCCCGACACCCTCGCGGCGCCCCGCTTCCAGCCTCCTGTCCGCCCGATGGCCAGAAAGCTGATCAGATAGACCGCCGCGTCCGAGGCGTTATCCAGCGCATTGGCCAGCAAGGCGCTGGAATCGGCCGACACGCCGCCGATTCCGAGCGCCGCCGCCAGGCCGGCGTTGAGGCCGAGAACCGTCAGCAGCGTCCGGCGCTGCCGACGGTCATCCTGGGTCCGGGCCATCAGTCCTCGATCCCTTCGTCCTTGCGGTGACGCACCGCCCTCGCCGCGAAGGTCGGCAGGACCAGCAGGGTCAGGGCGGTGGCGGTGATCAGGCCGCCGATGACCACGGTCGCCAGCGGCTTCTGGACCTCGGCCCCGGCGCCGTGGGCGATGGCCATCGGAATGAATCCGACGATCGCCACCATCGCGGTGGTGAGCACCGCGCGCAGGCGGCTGGACGCGCCCTCGATGGCGGCGTCGCGGGGGGGCAGGCCCGCCTGGAGCCGCTCGCGGATAGCCTGCATCAGAACCAGGCCGTTGAGCGTCGCCACGCCGGAGACGGCGATGAAGCCGACCGCCGCCGAGACGGAGAACGGCATGCCGCGCAGGAGCAGCGCCAGCGCCCCGCCCACCAGGGCGAGCGGCACGCAGGCGAACACCAGACCGGCCTCGGCGAAGGAGCCCAGCGCCATGAACAGCAACACGCCGATCAGGACGAAGACGATCGGGATGACCAGGCCCAGCCGCTGTTCGGCGCGCTTGAGGTTTTCGAACTGGCCGCCCCAGTCCAGGCGAACGCCCGGGGGGAGCTGAACCTGATCCACCGACTTCTGGGCGTCGGTGACGAAGCCGCCCAGATCGCGACCGCGCACATTGGCCTGGACGACCATGCGGCGGCTGCCGTCGTTGCGGCTGATCTGGTTCGGTCCCTCGGCGCTCTGGATGCGCGCGACCGAGGACAGGGGCACGGTCACGCCGGTCGATGAAACGATCGGCAAGGCCGCCAGCGCCGCCGGATCGTTGCGCGCGTCGTCAGGGAGACGGACCACGACGTCGAAACGCCGGTCGCCCTCGAAGATGCGGCCGGCCTCGGCGCCGCCGATCGCGGCCGAAACCGCTTCGGAGACGTCGGCCGCCGACAGGCCGTAGTTGGCCGCGGCGAACCGGTCCACGCTGATCGTCAGGGTCGGCAGGCCGGACGCCTGCTCCACCCTCACGTCGGCCGCCCCGTTCGTCTGGCGCAGGGCGTTGGCCACCTGGTCGGCGACCCGCTGCATGGTGGCGAAGTCGTCGCCATAGACCATGACCGCCAGATCGGTCCGCACCCCCGAGATCAGCTCGTTGAAGCGGAGCTCGATCGGCTGGCTGAATTCGAAGTTGTTGCCGATCTGCCGCGACGCGACTTCCTCGAAGCGGGCGATCAGCTCCTCCTTCTCCAGACCCGGGTTGGGCCAGTCCTTGCGGTCCTTCAGAACGATGACGCTGTCGGAGATGTTGGGCGGCATGGGGTCCACAGCCGCTTCGGCGGTGCCGGTCCGCGAGAACATGGTCTCCACTTCCGGCTGGGCCTTGATCGCCCGCTCGATCGCCATCTGCATGGCGAGCGACTGCTCGAGCGAGGCTGACGGAACCCGCAGCGCCTGCATGGCGATGTCGCCTTCGTCCAGGGTCGGGATGAACTCCCGGCCGAGGGTGGTGAAGGTGACGCCGCCGATGACCAGGGCGCCGAGCGCGGAGAGCAGGACGATCTTCGGACGATCGACGGCCGTGCGAATGGCCGGAGCGATCCAGCGGCGCGCGTGGCGCAGCAGGAAGGTCTCGTGCTCGTGGGCATGGCCGTGTTCGTCGACCTCGACCTTCTTGGGATCCCGCACCAAGAGCGCCGTCATCGCCGGCACGAAGGTGAAGGAGAAGATGAAGGCGCCGACCAAGGCCAGCATAACCGTCGCGCCCATCGGGATGAAGGTCTTGCCTTCGACCCCTTCCAGCATCAGCAGGGGGGTGAAGACGAGCAGGATGATCAGCTGACCGAAGGCGGCCGGCTTGACCATCTGGCGCGCCGCCGCGGCGGCGACGCCGAGACGCTCGCGCCGCGTCAGCATGCGCCCGGCCTCCGCGCGCTTCTGACTGAGCATCAGCAGGGTGTTCTCGACAACGACCACGGCGCCGTCGACAAGCAGGCCGAAGTCCAGCGCGCCGAGGCTCATCAGATTGCCGCTGATGCCGAACCGGTTCATGCCGATGACGGCGAACAGGAAGCTGATCGGGATCATCAACGCCGTGATGCTCGCCGCCCGGATGTTGCCGAGCAGCAGGAAGAGCACGACGATGACCAGGAGCGCGCCTTCGGTCAGATTGCGCGCCACCGTGGCGATGGTCGAGTTCACCAGGGCGCTTCGGTCCAGCACCGTCACGGCCTCGATGCCGGGCGGCAGGGTCTTCTGCACCTCCTCGAGCCGATCGCCGGCGGCTTGGGCCACGGTGCGGCTGTTGCCGCCCGCGATCATCAGGGCGGTGCCGAGGACCGCTTCGTGTCCGTCGCGGCTGGCGCCGCCCAGACGCGGGGCCTGGCCGACCTCGACGGTGGCGACGTCGGCGACGCGGACCACAAGGCCGCTTCGATTGACGACAGGCGCCTGGGCGAGGTCCTCGACGGTCGAGGCCAGCGCGTCCGTGCGAACGGTCAGGGCCTCGCCCGCACGCTGCACATAGCCGGCCCCGGCCTGGGTGTTGGCCCGGTCGAGCGCCTGGATGAGGTCGCCCATGCCGAGCCCGTAGGCCGACAGACGCGCCGTATCCGGACGAACCGCGTATTCCTTCACATAACCGCCGACCGTATCCACGCCGGCCAGGCCGGGCGCCGTCCGCATCTGCGGAGCGATGATCCAGTCCTGCACGGTGCGCAGATAGGTGGCGCGCTGTTGCGGGGTGGTGAGGAGATCGCCTTCAGGCGTCAGATAGGCGCCGCCGGCCTGCCAGCCGGTCTGGCCCGGCCTGGCCAGGTTGGCGCTGTTGAACGGCTTGTAGTCCACCGTCCACATCAGCACCTCGCCCAGGCCGGTGGTGATGGGCGCCAGCGCCGGTTCGACGCCTTCGGGCATCGTCTCGCGCGCCTGCGCCAGTCGTTCGGCGACCTGCTGACGGGCGAAATAGATGTCCGTCTGGTCGGTGAAGATGACGGTCACCTGGCTGAAGCCGTTGCGGCTCAGCGACCGGGTCGAGGTCAGACCGGGGATGCCGGCCATGGCGGTCTCGATCGGATAGGTGACCTGACGTTCGATCTGTTCGGGGGCCAGGGCCGGGGCGACGGTGGTCACCTGCACCTGACGGTTGGTGATGTCCGGCACGGCGTCGATCGGCAACCGTGTCAGTTCGAGGAGGCCGTAGGCCGCGACGAGCGCCGTGGCCAGGACGATGAACCATCGGAATTTGACCGACAGCTCGATGATGAATTTGAACATTCGCGCGCCCCCTTAGTGGCCGTGCTCGGCCTCGCCCTTGGCGAGTTCGGCTTTGAGGAGGAAGGCGTTGGTTCCGGCGACCCGCTCGGACCCGTCGAGGCCGCGCAGGATCTCCGTGCGTCCCCCGGCCTGGCGACCGACGAGCACGGGACGGAGCTGGAAGCCGTTCGGGACCTGGATGAAAACGACGCTGGCGCCGTCGACGGTCTGGATGGCTTCCGTCGGCACGGTCAGGCCGCCGGCGGCTTCACCCGTTACGATCGCGCCGGTGACGGCGGAGCCGGCCGGCGGCAGGGTCGCTCCCGTCGGGCGCGCCCGGATCACGGTGGCGCCGCTTTCCGCGCCCGCCCCGGCGGCGACGCCGGTGACGACGGCGTCGAAATCGCCCGCGGGGCTGGAGACCCGCAAGGTCGATCCCGCGCGGACGAGCGCCGCAAGGTGCGGCGGCGCATTGAACACGAGTTCGACGCGGGCGGGGTTGGTCACCTCGGCGATCACGCCGCCCTGCGGGACGAAGCCGCCCGGGCCGACCTGAACGCTGGTGACCACGCCGGCGATCGGGCTGTTCACGCTCAGCCGTCCGGCGGCGTTGGGCGATCCGGCCGCGCTCGACCGCGCGCGGGCCGCTCGGGCCGCCGCCTCGGCGCTGAGCAGCTGCGCCCGGGACGCCTCGACCTCTTGCCGGGCGACGACGCCCTGGTCGGCGAGGTTGCTGTTGCGCTGATAGGCCTGGCGCGCGACTTCGGACTGGGCCGCGGCCGCGTCCGCGTCGGCGCGGAAGGTGGCCGCGTCGCCGCTCACGAGGCTGGCCAGGGGCTGGCCGATCCGAACGGACTGGCCGGGCGCCACCAGCACCCGTTCCACCCGTCCGCCGACAGACGCGGCGACGGCGGCGCGGGCGTCGATCATGGGTTCGACGCGACCGGAGAGCCGGGTCTCGGCGCCCCCGCCCCGACCGACGCCGACGACGACCAGATTGGCGGCTTGGGCCTGGGCGGCGCTGAGAGCGACGAAGCCCTCGGGCGCTTCGGCCTCGCCTTCGGCGTGACCGCCCTCCTCTTCGGCGTGACTGGCTTCGCCTTCAGCCGCCGCGCCTTCGGCGGCGGGCGGATCCGACCGTCCCATGGCGAGGTAAAGACCCCCGGCCCCGAGGATGACGAGGGCGGCGACCCCGCCGATCAGCAAGGTCTTGTTGGAAGTGCGCTTGCGCATCATTGGGCTCCTTGGAAGGGGGCGCGGCCGTCCTGGCGCGCGAGATCGATTTCCGCGCGGACCCGGGCGAGGCGGGCGTCCACGGCGGCGGTTCTGGCGTTGACCAGGGCGGTACGGGTCGCGCGAAGCTCGAGCTGCGAGATCCGGCCCGCCTCGAAGCCGATCCGCGAGAGGCGGGAGGGTTCTTCGGCGGAGGGCACCCCGGCGGCGGCGGCGGTGACGCGGCTCACCGAGGCGCGGAGGCGCGCCTGTGCTGCGGCCCGGTCCGCCTGGGCTTCCTGACGGGCGGTCATCAGCCGGGCGTCGGCCGCCCTGAAGTCCGCCTGGGCGGCTTCGATGTTGCCGCGGTTCCGATCGAACAGCGGCAGGGGCAGGCTGAGGCCGAAGGTCAGCGCCGTCGCGTCTTCCGCCTCGTAGCGGCGAAGTCCGACGCTGGCGCTGACGTCCGGTCGCGACCGCGTGCGTTCGACCGCGATGCGGCTTTCTGCGGCCGAGCGCTCAGCCTCGGCCACGCGCACGGTCGGCGTCTGGTCCGTCGGCGAAAGGGCGGTCGCCGGCGCGAGGTCCAGCAAGCTGACGTCGATGGTCGTCACCGGCTCGGCGAGCATGGCCACCGCCGTGAGCCGGGCGAAGGCCGCGTCCCGTTCGGCGATGGCTTCGTCGAGACCGGCGCGCGCGGCGGCGGCTTCGCTCTCGCCCTGGATGCCGCGCAGAAGCGGCTCGCGCCCCTCCTCCACCAGCACCAAGGCCGCGCGGGCGTCGGCGAGGGTGAGGCTCAGGTTCTCCTCGGCCAAGGTCGCGCGCCGCTCGGCCGCCTCGGCGTCGGCGTAGACCAGCGCCAACCGTCCGGCGGCGTCGACCACGGCCAGATCTCGTCGGAGCGAGGCGGTCCCGGCATCGGCGCGGGCCGCGTTGATGCGAGCCGTGCGTCGACCCCAGAGCTCAAGATCCTGAGTGATCGAGAGCGTGGTCTCGGCATTGCCGTAGCCAGAGAAGGGCCCGCTCCCGAACGCGTTCTCGGCATCGAGCGCGAGGGTCGGGTTGGGGCGGACACGCGCCTGGCGCGCCCGGGCTTCGGCGGCGTCCAGAAGCGCGCCGGCTTCCGTGGTGGCCGGGGTCTGGTCCAGCCGGGCGAGGAGCTCGGCGAACGAAGGCGCAGGGTCAGCCCACGCGGGGCTGGCCAGCACAGCCGCGATAGCGGCGAGCGCGCAGCCGACCGCGAAACGCGGCGGCCGGCGATATGAGGCAGGCATGATTCATCTTCCAGAGGGAGTGACACGAGAGAGCCCGCGCGGAAGCGCGGTCGTCGTGTCAGGCTCTGGGAGGGCGTTTCAGTCCGTCTGGCGCGATGGAGCCGAAGAGATCGCTCAGGGGCAAGGCGTGGAGCGGCCGGTCGAAGGCCTGCAGAGGCAGGTCTTCGCCGACCGCCGTGCGAGCGGCGGCGGTGTGATGGCAATGGCCGTGCGAGCAGATGCCGTGGTCCTTGCCGCCGGTGTGGTCGCCTTCGGCCGGATCGTGATCAACCAGGGCGTGGGCGGCGGGCGGTTCGGGCTGGCAGGTCGCTGCGTCAGCGATGGGCGCGACGAAGAAGGCGGCGGCGACGAAGGTCACCGCCAGAATCAACTTCGCCCATGTCACCATCGACCAGGTCATCGGCGGCTGCATACTTTCGTTCGCCCGTATCGGCAATCTGTTACAAAATACGCTGCTCCGGCCGCCCCGGCCTTGCGCGACGGGAACGCGCTCCGGCCCGCCCTGCTGCGACGACCGGTCACGCCGGATCGGGCCCGGCGGATCAAGCGCCCGCTCCAGGCAGGGCGGCGGACGAGCGAGCGTTCACGCGGGTCTCGACGAGCGCCTGACGGGTGATCGACCATGCGGATTGAAGGAAGATGAAGGCCAGCAGGGCGCCGGCGGCGAGATCCGGCCAGCGCGATCCCGTCAGCCAGACCAGACCGCCCGCCGCGGCGACGCCGAGGTTGTGGGCCAGGTCGTTGCGCGTACAGAGCCAGACCGATCGAACATTGGCGTCTCCGTCCCTGAAGCGCAGCAGCAGGGTGGCGGCGACCGGGTTTGCGGCGAAGCCGAACAGACCCAGGCCCGTGATCACGAAGCCCTCCGGCGCGGCCCCGGTCATGGCCCGCCAGACCGCGAAGCCGAGGACCGACAGCCCCAGCACGACCAGGCTGGCGCTCTTGGCGAGGGCTGCGCCGGCGCGGAGGCGCACCGAGCGGCCGATAACCCAAAGGCTCACGGCGTAGGTCACGCTGTCGGCGAGGAAGTCGAGGGCGTTGGCGGCGAGCGCGGCCGACCCCTGCGCGAGACTGCCGGCCAAGACCGCGACGAAGCCGACGAGGTTGATGACGATCACGGCCACCAGCACGCGGCGATAGGCCGGCGTGGAGCCGTCAAACTTCACATCGTGTCCGCAGCAGCCGGCGGCCGGGCGGCAGGCGGTCTCGCTCGTGTCCATGAAGACTGGTCTACATCCTCTAGTCACTAGAGGATCAAGCGCCTATTTTCAGCCGATGACGCTCACTCCCGCTCCGCATCTGACCATCGGCAAGCTCTCCGCCGCGACCGGCGTGAAGGTGCCGACCATCCGCTTCTATGAGCAGGCCGGGCTCCTGCCCGAGCCGCCGCGCACCGCCAGCGACCGTCGGCTCTACGACGAACCCGCACTACGCCGGCTCGGCTTTATCCGGCACGCCCGCCAGTTGGGCTTCGACCTCGACGCTATCCGCTCGCTCCTCGACCTTGCCGATCACCCCGACCGCACCTGCAGTGACGCGAACGCCATCGCGGAACGGCATCTGGCCGATGTCACGGAGAAGATTCGGCAGTTACAGGCGCTCCAGACTGAACTTTCACGGATGACGGCCGACTGCGCCGGCGGCCGGGTTTCAGCCTGCAAGGTCATCGAAGTCCTTCAGGACCGAGACTGCCGACATTAAGCAGACCGACATTCAGGCGTTTGGTCGGGATTGGGGCGCAACCGCTATCGACGAGAGATCGGTCGCTGCGTCGATCGGAATTCCGACCGCCTTGCGCTCGGAATAGCGATCGACCAGCTGCGCGGCGTGAGGCCGGGACAGGATGGTGAAACGGACCAGCTCCTCCATCACATCGACGATGCGCTCATAGTAGGCGGACGGCTTCATTCGCCCGGCGTCGTCGAATTCCTGGAAGGCCTTGGCCACGCTCGACTGGTTGGGAATGGTGATCATCCGCATCCAGCGGCCGAGCAGCCGCAGGGTGTTGACGGCGTTGAAGCTCTGCGACCCGCCGGAGACCTGCATGACGGCCAGGGTCCGCCCTTGGGTCGGGCGCACGCCGCCCATGCTCAGGGGCAGATGATCGATCTGCAGCTTCATCAGGCCCGAGACCTGACCGTGCCGCTCCGGGCTGCACCAGACCATGCCTTCGGACCACAGGGCATGGTCGCGCAGTTCGCGCACCGCCGGGTGGTCATCGTCGCCCGGCGCCCCCGGAAGAGGCAGGTCCGACGGGTCGAAGATGCGGGTCTCGCATCCCATCCATTGCAGCAGGCGAGCCGCCTCCTCGACGCAGAACCTCGAGTAGGACCGTTCGCGCAGCGATCCGTAGAGGAGCAGGATCCGGGGTGGTTGGTCGTGCGGCCCCAGACCGCGGGCCGGATCGGCCGAGAGATAGGCCTTGTCCAAGGCCGGCAGGTGATCCGGATCGGGAAGCGGGCGCAGGCGGGCGAAGGCCATCAGAGGTCCTTGGTCAGATAGGCTGCCGACGCCGGGCAGAGTCCAGCGAACTCGCGGGTCCGTCGGATCGCCTCCGGCGCCGTCTGGCGGTTCGCCGCCCGGTAGCCGTGTCGGGTGAAGAAGGGCTCGGCCGCCGTGGTGAGCAGATGCAGGCGTGCGCCGCCCATGTCGCCGGCGATGATCTCGGCGGCGGCCAGCACCCGGGCTCCCAGGCCCCGCGCTTTCCGGTCGGCGAGGACGACCAGCGAGCGGACCAGCAGGTCGCGCCCCTCCCCTTCCAGTCCGACATAGCCGACGACGGCGCCGTGGTGATCGGCGCTGAAGTAGCGGCCGGCGTCGGGCGCGGGCAGGCCTTCGGCCCGCAGCGCGGCGATCAGGCCGGCGTCGGTCGGTTCGATCAGATAGAGGACCACCATCACCCGGCGTCCGCCGGCGGGACCGTTTCCGGGAACCACCGCCGGCCCATCCAGAGGGCGACCGACACCAGCAGGATCAGCACCGGCACCTCCACCAGCGGGCCGATGACAGCGGCGAAGGCGACCGGCGAGGCCAGGCCGAACGCCGCGATGGCGACCGCGATGGCCAGCTCGAAATTGTTGGAGGCCGCCGTGAAGGCCAGCGCCGTGGTGCGCGGGTAGTCGGCCTCGATCAGCTTGCCCATCAGGAAGCTGACGACGAACATGACGAGGAAGTAGATCGTCAGCGGAATGGCGATGCGCAGGGCATCCAGCGGCAGGGCCACGACCTCTCCACCCTTCAGGCTGAACATGGCCACGATGGTGAAGAGCAGCGCGATCAACGTAATCGGTCCGATGCGCGGCAGGAAACGACGCTCGTACCAACCGGCGCCCTTGCGGGCGATCAGGCAGCGGCGCGTCAAAAAGCCCGCCACGAACGGAACGCCGAGATAGACGAGCACGGCTCCGGCGATGGTCCAGACGCTGACGTCCACCACACTGCCCCGCAGGCCGAACAGCGGCGGCAGAACGGTGAGGAAGAGCCAAGCATAGAGGCTGAAGAACAGGATCTGGAAGATCGAGTTGAAGGCCACGAGACCGGCCACATACTGGTTGTCGCCTCGGGCCAACTGGTTCCAGACCAGCACCATGGCGATACAGCGCGCCAAGCCGATCAGGATCACGCCGGTCATATATTCCGGCTGATCGCGCAGGAAGATCGCCGCTAGAGCGAACATCAGCACCGGACCCAGAATCCAGTTCTGGACCAGCGACAGCGCGAGGACCCGCTTGTCGGCGAACACGCGCGGCAAGGCCTCATAGCGGACCTTGGCCAGCGGCGGGTACATCATCAGGATCAGGCCGATGGCGATCGGGATGTTGGTGGTACCGACCGAGAGGCTGTCGACCCAGGCGGGCAGGCCCGGCACCATGGTTCCGAGCAGAACGCCGACGGCCATGGCGGCGAAAATCCACACCGTCAGCCAGCGATCAAGGAACGACAGGCGGCGTGGCGACCTGGCGGGCGCTTCGGTCATCGTCCCACCCGCCGGCCGTCGGCGTCGATGACGACCTCTCCGTCTTCCTTGGTGAAGGGCTTCAGGTTCTCGACCGGCAGCAGGTCCAGCACGGCCTCCGACGGGCGGCAGAGACGAACCCCCAGGGGACCGACGACGATCGGACGGTTGAGCAGGATCGGATGGGCCTCGATCGCATCGAGCAGTTGCTCATCCGTCCGGTCGGGGTTCTCGAGACCCAGCTCGGCGAAGGGCGTGCCCTTCTCCCGCAGCAGGTCACGCAGCGGCGCGCCGGTCCGCCCGGCCAGCCAAGCGACCATGGCGCGCGACGGCGGCGTCTTCAGATACTCGATTACGTGAGGCTCGATCCCGACGTGCCGGATCAGCTCCAAGGCGTTGCGAGACGTCCCGCACGCGGGGTTGTGATAGATTACGATGTCCATGGCGTCCTCACGAGCAACAGGGCGCGAGGTCTGCCAACAGCGGCTCGCACAGGTCCGCCCTGCCCCCACAGCAGTCCTTGAGCAGGAACAGGACCAGGTCGCGAAGCCGGTCCAGGTCGGCCCGATAGATGATCGACCGGCTGCGACGTTCCGACTGGATCAGCCCCGCCCGGCTTAGGACGGCCAGATGGGACGAAAGCGTGTTGGCCGGGATGGCGAGGTGATTGGAGATGTCACCGGCCGGCAGGCCCTCCGGTTCGTGACGGACCAGGAGACGAAACGCCTCCAACCGGGTCGACTGCGCCAGGGCAGCGAGAGCGAGAATCGAGGCTTCGGCTTCCATAGTTCCGCATTAGTCGAAATACGGAAGTATTCAAGCCGCTGATGCCAGGGGATGCGCAAGCCTACGGTGGAGAGGATACGGCTAGGCCTGTCGCAATCTTTCGGGTTCGATTCTCCCAGCAAAGCGGAGATTTCGATGGCCCAGGCCAGCCCACCCCTACGCCGCACGATCAAGAAACCTGAACTGCACCAGATGGTGCCGCTCGCCGACAGCACCATCTGGGAGATGGAGCGCCGGGGCGAGTTTCCGAAGCGGTTCCTTCTGACGCCCCGCTGCGTGGTCTGGGACCTGGCCGAGGTCGAGGCGTGGCTCGAGCGGCGCCGCAACCAGCCGATCCGCCGCGCCCCGCCGCCCGATGTCCGCCGACGCGTCAGCCGACCCGTCAGAACTTTGGATCGAAGCGAGGTCCCTCTCCCTCCGGCACACTGAGCACCGGCGTGAACGTCCGCCCGGCCTCCCAGGCCTCGACCGCGTCCGACCACTGCTGCGCCATATGCCGTCGCTGCATCTCGAACTCCGCCTTGTTGTAGACCCCGCGCGACGACCGCTCCTCGTGAGCCAAGCCCTTTTCGATCCAGTCCGAGTTGAACCCCATCTCGTGCAACAGGGTCGAAGCCGTCCGTCGCAGGTCGTGCACGGTGAACGGCTCCAAAGGCAGTCCCCGCTTCTTCGCCAGCGCGGCGATGGCGGAGGTCACGCGATTGAAGGTCGCCCGCGACATCGGCGCGTCCGCGTCGTAGCGCGACGGCAGGATGTATTTGGAGTTCCCCGCGCAGGTCTTCAGGGCGATCAGGATGTCGAGCATCTGGGTCGACAGATAGACGTTGTGGGGCCGGGAGCGCTTCATCCGCGCCGCCGGGATCGACCAGACGGCGTTCTCGAAATCCACTTCTGGCCAGACGCCATCCTGCAGTTCGCTCTTTCGCACCATGCTGAGCAGGATGAACTTCAGCCCGAGCCGGATGGTCGGCAGGGTCGCCACCTCTCCGAGAAGCCCCAGCATGATGCGGATCTCGCTCGGCGACAGGCTGCGGTCTCGCGGCCGGAAGGTCGCGATCGACGCCGGCCCGACGCCGTCGGCCGGATTGTCGATCTTCTCGCCGTGCAGAATCGCCCAGGCGTAGATCTGTTTGACGATGTCGCGCACATGGATCGCCGTCGCCGGCGCGCCGCGGTCCACGATGGTCTTGCAGTGCGCCCGGATGTCGTCGGGAGTGATCTCGCTAAGCAGGCGGTTTCGCCACTGCGGCAGCACCTCGCGATTGAAGATCGACCGGCGCATGTTCCGTGTGCTGTCCGCCATCGGTGCGGTGTCCATCCAACGCTGGGCGACATGCTCGAAGCTGCGCGCCTCTTTCAGACGACGCTTGGCGCGCTGCTTCTCCAGGGCGGGCGACACGCCGTCCGCGATGGTCCGCTTGATCTCGAACAGACGTTCCCGCGCCTGCGAGAGGCTCAGACCGCCCCGTCCGTAGCGCCCCAGGGTGAGCGTCTCTCGCCGACCGTTGAAGCGATAGTCGTAGCGGAACGAGATCGCTCCCCCGGGCGAGATGTAGGCGTACAAGCCGTCCCTGTCGGTACTCTTGTAAGGCTTTGATTTAGGCTTCAAATTCTTCAGAGCGGCATCGGTAAGCACGGTAAAACCTCCTCGCACCGGACAGGCCCGGAAATCGGCGGTTCGAGGTCGATATTTTCTCGCCTTTTCAGCGTCTTGCTTGAAAAGAATACCGTCAACGGCTCGCCGTGGCCCAGACGGTATGAGCCGGAATCCATGGGAGCAACGGAGCGCGATACCGTCAGACAGGTCGGCATCACGAAAAAAAGACCCTCCGAAAGGCTCCGAAGGGTCTCGACAGAATTCACTTTCGCGTCAGCAACTTACAGCCCATTTCGGAAGCGTTCTCGAAAGCTCCCGAAAGGCCCGAATTATTCCCACTCGATCGTGCCCGGCGGCTTGGACGTCACGTCATAGACCACGCGGTTCACGCCCCGGACCTCGTTGATGATGCGGGTCGCCGTCTTGGCCAGGAGGTCCCAGGGGAACTGGTAGAAGTCGGCGGTCATGCCGTCGGTGGAGGAGACGGCTCGGAGGGCCAGCACCTTTTCATAGGTTCGCGCGTCGCCCATGACGCCGACGGTCTTGACCGGCAGCAGGACGGCGAAGGCCTGCCAGATATGGTCGTACAGACCCGCCTTGCGGATCTCCTCCAGATAGATGGCGTCGGCCTGTTGCAGGGTCTCGACCGCCTCGGGCGTGATCTCGCCGGGGATGCGGATGGCCAGGCCCGGTCCCGGGAAGGGGTGGCGGCCGACGAAGGCGTCGCTCAGGCCCAGTTCGCGGCCGAGCGCCCGGACCTCGTCCTTGAACAGTTCGCGCAAGGGCTCCACGAGCTTGAGCTTCATATAATCGGGCAGGCCGCCGACATTGTGGTGGCTCTTGATGACGTGGGCCTTGCCGCTGGACGAGGAGACGCTCTCGATCACGTCGGGATAGAGGGTGCCCTGGGCCAGGAATTCGGCGCCTTCAATCTTGGCGGACTCGCGGTCGAACACTTCGATGAACAGGCGGCCGATGGTCTTGCGCTTGGTTTCCGGGTCGGAAATCCCGGCCAGCTCGCCCAGGAATTCTTTCGACGCGTCAACGTGGATCAGCGGGATGTTGTAGTGTTCGCGGAACAGGGTGGTGACCTGTTTCGCCTCGTCCTTGCGCAGCAGGCCGGTGTCGACGAAGACGCAGGTCAGCTGGTCGCCGATGGCCTCGTGGATCAGCACGGCGGCGACGGAACTGTCGACGCCGCCGGACAGGCCGCAGATCACCTTGGCGTCGCCGACCTGTTCGCGGATCTGGGCGATCTTCTCGTCGCGATAGGCGGCCATGGTCCAGTCGCCCTTCAGCCCGGCGATGCCGTGGGTGAAGTTCTTCAGCATCTGGTGGCCGCGCGGGGTGTGCATCACCTCGGGGTGGAACTGGACGCCGTAGAAGCGGCGAGTCTCATCGGCGATCACCGCATAGGGGGAGCCCTCCGAGGAGGCCACCACGTCGAAGCCCTCGGGGATGGCGACGATCTTGTCGCCGTGGCTCATCCAGACTTCCTCGTCCTCGCCCACCGGGGCCAGTCCCGCCAACAGGGGCGAGTCCTTCTGAACCGTGATGGCGGCGCGGCCGAACTCGCGCGTATGGCCGCCCTCGACCTTGCCGCCCAGCTGTTCGCACAGGGTCATCTCGCCGTAGCAGATGCCCAGGACCGGCACCCCGGCCTCGAACACGGCCTGGGGCGCGCGGGGGCTGCCCTCTTCGTGGACGCTCTCGGGTCCGCCCGAAAGGATGACGGCGGCAGGCTTCATCGCCGCCAGGGCCTGTTCCGCCTTCTGGAACGGGTGGATCTCGCAATAGACGCTGGCCTCGCGCAGGCGGCGGGCGATCAGCTGGGTCACCTGGCTGCCGAAGTCGACGATGAGGACCTTCTGGTGGTCGTGCGGCGTGGTCATGGCGTGATCGAATCCGGGGCGGGAGGTTGCGCGGGGTCTTGGCCGTGTAAGGCCGGAATTTCAAGCGCGGCGAGGCCGTCGGCCTCCAGCACGGCGATCAGACGGTCCAGGGCGGCGGCAAGGTTCTCGTCCACATGGCAAAGGGTGGAGGTCCAGTCCTCCAACGCCTTCAGCTCGCTCCGGCCGTCCGACACGCCGCGCAGGGCGATCAGGGGCAGGCCGAAGGTCTGGGCCGCCCGGACCAGGGCCCAGGTCTCCATATCCACCATCTCGGCGTCGATGGCGTCATAGGCGGCGCCGGAGACGACGTTCGCGCCGGTCGACAGGGTGGCGGTCGGCAGGCCCGGGATGGGGCAAGGCAGGGGCAGGACCGCAGGCTGGTCCAGCAGCGGAGTCACCCCCTTGGGAAAGCCGAGAGGGCTGGCGTCCATGTCGCGATAGGCGACCGAAGAAGCCTGATAGACGCAGGCGTGCTCCAGCACCCGCGAGCCGCACGACCCCAGGGACACGATCAGATCGGGCGGATCGCCCGCCGCCTCCAACCGGGCCAGGGCGGCGGTCAGGGCCACGGCGGCCTCCACCGGGCCGACGCCGGTCATCAGGGGCTGTATGCGGGCGCGCAGACAGTCGCCGTATTCGGCGGGCGCAGCCATGACATAGAGGACCGAAACCCCGCCGTGCCGCGTCGGCCCCGCCCCCATCAAACGGCCCGCTGATAGACGGCGGCGAAGAAGCCGTCAGTATCCGCCGAGGCCGGCGACAGCCGCAGACGCGCGCCCGACGCCCATTCCGCGATCCTGACCTGCGCGGCCTCGGTCAGTTGCGGCGCGGCCAGCAGATCGGCGACGGGAACCGGTTTGAACTCGGGATGGGCGGTCTCGAAGGCGTCGGCGCTGGCCTCGTTCTCGCGCGCCAGCATGGAACAGGTGACATAGACCAGACGGCCGCCCGGTTTCACCAACTTGGTCGCCTGGCCCAGAATGCGAACCTGAAGGGCGTGCAGCTTTTCGACCTCGTCCGCCGTCAGACGCCAGGCGTCCTCGGGCCGACGCCGCCAGGTGCCCGAGCCCGAACAGGGGGCGTCGACGAAGACCAGATCGGCCTGTCCGTTCAGCGCTTCCAGCCCCCCGCCGTTCTGACCGATCAGGACCAGGTCCGCCTCGACGCCGGCGCGTTGGAGGCGGGGGCGGATGTTCTCCAGCCGCTTGTTGACCACGTCGGAGGCCGTCAGCCTCCCCTGCCCCTTCATGGCCTGGGCCAGACCCAGGGTCTTGCCGCCGCCGCCTGCGCAATAGTCCACAACCGTCGCGCCGGGTTGCGCCCCGGCCAGCCAGCAGACGACCTGACTGCCCTCGTCCTGGATCTCGAACTTGCCGGACTTGAACCCCTCCAGCGCCTGGATGTTGGGCGGCGGTTCCGACGGCACGCGCAGGCCGACGGCCGACCAGGGCGTGCGCGAAACGTCCAGCCCGGCGGCCTTCAGTTCGGCCTCGACCTCCTCGACCGTGGCGGCCGAGTCATTGATCCGCAGGTCGATCGGGGCGCGCGGCGCCATCAGGGCGTGGGCCTCCTCGGCCCAACCGTCGCCGAAGGTCGCTTTGAAATCCTCAACCACGAAGTCGGGCAGGCCGGCGGCGACCCAGCCGGGAAGCTCCCCCTCCCCTGCGGTGATCCGGCTGCGCTCCTGTTTCGACAGGGGGCGCGGGCCGTAGCCGTCGCCCGCGTGCAGGGCTTCGATCTCTTCCAGCGACAGGCCGTCGATGGCGTGCAGAGACCCGATCACAAGGGCCCGGCCGTCCTCGCGCCCGCCCATGATCCACGACAGGCGGCCGCGCGCCCGCAGCACCTTGTAGACCCGGTCGGCGATGGCGCGCCGGTCCTTGGACCCGGCGTAGCGGTTGGCGGTCCCCCAGGCTTTCAGGACGGTTTCCGCCGGCTGGCGGCCCTGGGCGATGGAGTCCAGGACGGAGGCGGCGGCGGCGAGACGGGCGGCTGGGGTCAATCTAGGCTTTCAGAAGAAACAGGGACGCCAGCACCATGACCAGTCCCACGATCGAGACCAGCCAAACCAGCGACCGGATATAGGGAACGCCAAGGGCGTAGAGCGGCAAATAGACGACGCGGCCCCAGAAATAGAGGGTCGTCCCCCCCAGGGTCAGAGGTCCGGAGGCCTCGACCACATGGGCGATCAGCACCGCGCCGATGAACAGGGGCAGGGTCTCGAACAGGTTCGACTGCGCCCGCTCCAGACGCCCCACCACTGGGCGGGACGGCCCGACCGGCGTATCGCGTGCGCCGGCGTTCCAGGCCAGACCGAACTGCGCCGTCCGCCCCAGGGCCGGCGCCAGGATGTGGACCAGGGCCAGGATCAGCGTCAGGGCCAGATAGGTCAGTTCGGTCGTCATGGCCTTATCCCTGTCTGTAGTTCGGCGCCTCGCGCGTGATCATCACGTCGTGGACGTGGCTTTCCCGCAGGCCGGCGCCGGTGATGCGCACGAAGCGGGCGCGGTCCTGGAAGTCCGGGATCGTGCCGGCGCCGACATAGCCCATCGAGGCGCGAAGCCCGCCGACGAGCTGGTGCAAAACCGGACCAATAGGCCCCTTGTAAGGCGTCTGGCCCTCGATGCCCTCGGGCACCAGCTTCTCGGACGAGACTTCCTTCTGGAAGTAGCGGTCGGCCGAGCCGCGCGCCATGGCGCCGACCGAACCCATGCCGCGGTACGACTTGTAGGACCGGCCCTGGTACAGGAAGACCTCGCCGGGGCTCTCGTCGGTGCCGGCGAACATCGAGCCCATCATGGCCACGTTCGCGCCGGCCGCGATGGCCTTGGCCAGATCGCCCGAGTACTTGATTCCGCCGTCGGCGATCACCGAGGCGCCGGAGCCTCTGGCGGCTCGCGCGGCGTCCATCACGGCCGTCAGCTGGGGTACGCCCACGCCGGCGACGATCCGGGTGGTGCAGATGGAGCCGGGACCGATCCCGACCTTCACCGCATCCGCGCCCGCGTCAATCAGGGCCCGCGTCGCGTCATAGGTGGCGACATTGCCGGCGATGATCTGCAGCCGGTTGTTCTCGCGCTTGATCCGTTCGACCACCGCCGCGACCGAGGCGGAGTGCCCGTGGGCGGTGTCGATCACCACCACGTCCGCGCCCGCCTCCGCCAGGGCCATGGCCCGTTCGAAGCCGGCGTCGCCCACCGTCGAGGCGGCGCCGACCAGCAGGCGTCCCTGCTCGTCCTTGGCGGCGTTGGGGAAGGCCTGGGCCTTCTCGATGTCCTTCATCGTGATCAGACCGACGGCCCGATAATCCTCGTCCACCACGATGACCCGCTCGATCTTGCGGGTGCGCAGCAGCTCGCGCGCCTCCTCGCGGCTGGCGCCCTCGCGCACCGTGATCAGGTCGCCGGTGGTCATCAGAGAGGCGGCCGTGACGTTCGGATCGCTTTCGAAGCGCATGTCCCGGTGAGTCAGCATGCCGACCAGCTTGCCCGACTTGGGATCGACCACCGGAAAGCCGGTGATCTTCTTGCGCTCAACGATCTCGCGCACCTCCCCGAGGGTGGTCGCGGGGCTCACCGTCACCGGATTGACCACCATGCCGCTCTCATAGCGTTTCACGGCGCGGACCTGATCAGCCTGCTCCTCGATCGTCATGTTGCGGTGAAGCACGCCCAGGCCGCCGGACTGGGCCATGGCGATGGCCAGGCGGCTTTCCGTCACCGTGTCCATGGCGGACGACAGCAGCGGTATGTTCAGTTTGATGTCGCGCGTCAGCTGGGTCGAGACATCGACCATCGCCGGCATGAACTCGGACGGACCGGGTTCCAGCAAAACATCGTCGAAGGTCAGTCCCTCGCGTATCTCCATAGGGGAGTCTCCGTTTTGCGGGCCGCGTATAACGGGATGCGGGGGGCTACGGCAAGGGTCTTGCGGCTTATGGACGTGATAGATTTTATTGGTTTGCAACCCAGCGCCCCAATGACCATTCTCGCATCATGGTCGGCGTCATCCTCAGCACAGCGCGCAAACTGGCTCTGAAGATCGCCAGCTACGGGGTCATGCACCTCGTGGTGGCCATTCTCGTGGCCTTCGCCATCACCCGCGACTGGCGTATCGCCCTGGCCGTCGGCATGGTCGAGCCCTTCTTTCAGACCATCGCCTATTCGATCCACGATCGCGTCTGGCACCGGATCGAACGCCGCCGCATGGCCTCCAATATCGAAGAGGCGGCCGAGGCCTTCACCGCCCGCCTTGACATCATGTCGCCCGAGGAACAGGCCCGCGTCCACGACAACCACGGCCATGGCCACAGCCACGCCCTGCCCCGGTCGCTGAAACAGGTGGCGGTCAAAACCGTCACCTATGGCGTCATGCACTTCACCGTCGCCGTCGCCGTGGCCTTCGCCCTGACGCAGGACATCCGCACCGCCCTGGCGATCGGCGTCATCGAGCCCCTGGTCCAGACGGTCTTCTTCACCCTGCACGACCGAATCTGGTCGCGGATGGAAGAACGCCGCGCCCGCCAGAGACCGGCGACGGCCTGAAGATGATAGTCGTGCGTTAGGGGCGGAAATAGCCCGTATCGCTGCACCCCGGACGGCTGGCGCCCAGCCTCCTGGAGGCGTCGATGCAAATCGCCGTCAACAACCCCAGACTGGCCGCGCCTTCCCCGTCCGCCAACCAGACGATCCTCCCCTCGCGAACGCCGACCAGGGCTGCTGCGTTCATTCTCGCCAGGTTTCGACTGGGTTCAGCGCCGATGTCGATGGATAAGATCTCATAGGTCGGATCCTGGGCGTCCCAATAACGCCGGACCCCGCGATGGCGCTCGGCAAAGCCTGCGCCGCCTCCGGGCAACAAAGCGCCGACGGCCAACGACCCATAGAGCGAGGCCCCTTGGACCTGGGCCGTGCGTCTCTGATGGTTCAGCGCCGGAAGTCTCCAGACAAGAGGGAGAAGAGACAGCCCCTGCAGCAAGCCGCTATGATCGAAACCGTTGGGGTAGGAGGCGCCGGTCGTCCGTGGCCGACAACGGCGTCGGATCACTGCCTCGCCCGGCGCTGCAAGGTCAGGTCGCCGCTCCAGAAACCCGTCGGCGTCAGACAAGGGCAATCGACCCGGCGAGACGGACAGCCAGGGGTCGCGGTCTTCGCTCATCCAGCGACGCAGGAAGCGGTCCGAACCTTCACCCTCGCGGCGAACCACCGGCGGTCTAATGGGCGGATTGAGGATCTCCGCGACCACGCCATTGCGCACCACCACATAGACGGCGGCTATACGGTGGTATCCCCCCGGGGCGGTTGGAGATTGGAAGGACGTCGAGGTCACGCTCGGCGCGTCCGGGCGCTCCAGTCGGACCTCGCAGACCTGATCCTCGGACGAAGGAGGCGTCAGTTGCTGAAGGGGGTAGATTTCCACCGCTCCCCTCGTCCCAATGAGGCGGATCGACGGAGTAGGATTGGATGATCCCCCCAACAGCGTGACGACGTCCGAAAAGGGGCGTCCTCGCAGTTCCGCCACGGACGGCGACAGCGCGTCGGACGCCGCCAGGGCTGCGGCGATCAGAACCGCGATCATTCTCCACATCCTTCTCCGAATGGCGGAACATCGATATCCGCATAAGGACACGACACGGCTGTGGCAATCACGCCTAACGCTTGTTCAGCGCCACAAGGAACACCTCAGCGCTGTCCTTGCGGCTGGACTCCGGCTTGACGTACTTCACCGTTTCGAACGCCTCGCGCAGTCGCGCCAAAACGCCCCCGGCGTCGCCGCCCTGGAAGTTCTTGGAGACGAAGGCGCCCCCCGGTCTCAGGGTGCGGATGGCGAAGTCGGCGGCGATTTCGATCAGGGCGATGATCTTCAGGTGGTCGGTCTGGCGGTGGCCGACGGTGTTGTGCGACATGTCCGACAGAACCAGATCCGGCGCACCGCCTATGGCCTCGATCAGCTGCTGATCCACGCCGGGCTGGGTGAAGTCGGCCTGCAGCAGGGTGGCGCCCGGGATCGGTTCGATCATCAGCAAGTCCACGCCGGCCACGGCGCCGGCGCCCCGGTTCAGCGCCACCTGGACCCAGCCGCCCGGCGCCGCGCCCAGGTCGATGACCTTGGACCCGCGCTTGATCAGCCGGAACTTGTCGTCGATCTCGATCAGTTTGAAGGCGGCGCGCGAACGCCAGCCTTCCGCCCGCGCCCGTTCCGACCATTTGTCCGACAGCTGGCGCTTGATCCACTGCTGGCTCGACATGGACTTGGTGTCGGCCGTCTTCATCTTCGTGCCCATGCCGCGTCCGGCCGCGGTTCCGCCGCTGGGCGGCCGCACCATTCGACGACGTTCTTGAGGCTTTTCGTCTTCACTCATCGTTCCCACATAGCCCCGACCGGCGTTGCGGGCTATGTCCCGCCGCAAATCAACCCCGAGAGGACGACCGAAATGGCCGACACCCTGACCTTCACCCTGGACACCGGCGACGGCGAAGCCCGCGACGTGGTCATCAAGCTGCGCCCCGACCTGGCCCCGAACCACGTCGCCCGCATCACCGAACTGGCTTCGGAAGGCTTCTACGACGGCGTCGTCTTCCACCGCGTCATCCCCGGCTTCATGGCCCAGGGCGGCGATCCGACCGGCACCGGCACCTCGGGCTCCAACAAGCCGAACCTGAAGCAGGAATTCTCGGCCGAGCCGCACGTGCGCGGCGTCTGCTCCATGGCCCGAACCGCCGATCCGAACAGCGCGAACTCGCAGTTCTTCATCTGCTTCGACGACGCCACCTTCCTGGACCGTCAGTACACCGTCTGGGGCGTGGTCGAGTCCGGCATGGAACACGTCGACGCCCTGCCCAAGGGCGAGCCGCCGCGCAGCCCCGGCAAGATCGTCAAGGCGACGGTCAACTAAGCCGGCTCCACACCGAAAGATCGCGCCGGCCTTGGCCGTCGGCGCGATCTCAGGCGTCCGGCGCCGCCTTGTCCCGGCCGCCGTCGAACCGCAGCGTCTGCGCCTCGCGCCACAGCTGCCGCAGCCCCTCGACCGGCTGGTCCGCCCCCAGCAGAGCCAGTTGTTCGACCCAGACCGTCGCGAGTCGATCAATCGTTGACTGAGTCCAGCCCGGCGGCTGCTGGCGCGCCCAGTTCTGCACCGATCCCGCGTTGAAGATCATCAGGAAGACGCAGGCGACCAGCACGGTCTGGCTGGTCCACCGCCGCGCGCGCGCCGCCTCCCCTTCCTCGTCCAACGGCGGGGCGGGGGGAAAGGCGAAACGACCGAGGGCGACCAGGGCGTTCTCCCGCGTCGGCAAGTCATGGGCGTCGGCGGCGTCGATCCAGTCGCTGGGCGGATCGGCGGCCGTCGGCTCCTCCAGCGGCGGAAACGGCGACACCGGCGGCTGGGCGCGGGTGGGAAAGGGGTCGATCGGGTCCGTCGGCTCGCTCATCGTCGGATCAAGGCCTCAGAACTGGAAATAGATGAAGGGCGCCACGCCCTCGGGCCGCATCGCCTCGACCAGAAGGATCGCCAGTCCGATGAGGATGCCCAGGGTCGGCGACGGCGCCGTCTTCAGCCGTTCGGCCAGCCCCTCCACCGCGCGCGGCGGCAGTCCGTGCATCGCCAGTCCGCCGACGATCAACGCCAGCACAAAGGGCGTCAACAGGCTGAAGCCCTCGAACCGACCCAGGCCGACCAACATCTGCATCGCCAGATCGAAGGTTTCGGCGCGGAACAGAATCCAGCCCAGACAGACGACGTGGAAGGTGATCAGAACCCCCAGCCAGGTCGGGACGACCTTGCGGTCCTTGACCAACGCGCGCCCTAAACGCTCCACCACCTGCGCCCCGCCGTGCAGGGCGCCCCAGGCCACGAAGGTCCAGGCCGCCCCGTGCCACAACCCGCCCAGCAGCATGGTGATCATCACATTCATGCACGACGACCAAAGCCCTTTGCGCCCCCCGCCCAGCGGCACATACAGATAGTCGCGCAGCCAGCTGGACAGGCTGATGTGCCACCGCCGCCAGAAGGCCTGCATCGAGGCCGCCCGGTACGGCTGGTCGAAGTTGCGCGGGAAGGAATAGCCCAAGAGGGCCGCGACGCCGATGGCCATGTCCGAATAGGCCGAGAAGTCGCAGTAGATCTGAACTGCATAGGCATAGACCGCCGCCGCTATGTCGATTGCCCCATAGGCCGCAGGATCGAAGAAGACCGGATCCACCAGCCGCGTCGCCAGCTCGGACGCGATCACGGCCTTCTTGAACAGGCCCCAGACGATCAGCAGCAGCCCATGGGTCGCCATCTCGCGCGTCAGCCTGGGCACCCGGGCGAACTGGGGCAACAGGTCCGAGGCCCGCACGATGGGTCCAGCCACCAGATGCGGGAAGAAGCTCATTAGCAGCATGACGTCCAGCAGGCTCTCGGCCGGCGCCGTCTTGCCGCGATAGACGTCGACCACATAGCTGATGCCCTGGAAGGTGAAGAAGCTGATCCCCACCGGCAGCACCACCTGCAACAGGGGCAGGTCCCGCTCCCAACCGAATTGGGCAAGCAGATCAACAGCCTGTCCGACGAAGAAGCCGTAATACTTGAAGAAGCCCAGGATGAGCAGATTGGCCGCCACGCCCAGACCCACCCACAGTTTGCGCCGTCCCGCCCGGTCGCTGCGCACGATCAGGGCCGCCACGCCCCAGTTCAGCACGGCCGAGACGATCAGCAGCCCCACGAACCGCCAGTCCCACTGGGCGTAGAAGAACCAGCTGGCGAGCAGCAGGAACAGTTTGCGCCGCCCGTTCTCTCGATCCAGGCTCCAGCTGACCAAATAGACGAACAGGAAGAAGACCGCGAAGGCCAGGGTCGGAAACAGCATCAGTCCGCCTCCCCCTTCGCCGCCTTCCAGCGGTCATAGGCGGCCAGCAGATCGTCGCTCAGCACCCCGCCGATCCACTCCGCCCCCGGGGAAGTGAAATGCACCCGGTCGGGCCGCATATAGGGCTCAGGCGCAGTCGCCAGCCGCTCCGCCGAACAGTCGCCTCCCATGCGTCCGTACCAGTCCCAGAATGCGACGCCCGTCTCGCCCGCGACGCGACGCTGCACGTCTCGGACCATGGTCAGGGCTGGGGGCGCGGCCCGTCCGCCGCACGGCCCGCCGATTCCGGCCTTCAAGCCTTCCGGCGCGCCGAGGAGCAGGATCGCGGCGTCCGGGGCGCTCACCCTCAGCTGCGTCAGGGCGCCGTTCAGCCAGGACTCGTAGTCTTCGACGTTGAAGTTCGGCGCGAATCCATCATTGACGCCGAAGGCGATGATGACCAGGTCCGGTCGCCAGGCGTCCAGCTCCAATCGCGTCCAGTCGCCGTTCCTCAGCACCAAATCCTGAATGGTCCCTCCGACGACGCCGAGACTGGACAGCTCCACGCCCGGCCCCTGTCGCGTCAGCCGCACGTCATGGAGCTTCACCCTGCCCGTCGGGCGAATCTCGAGCCGCGTCTGCAGCGTGTCGAAGATCGCGGTCTGACAAACGGGTTGCCAGATTTCGTTGCGGGGACCGGGAAACGCCATCGTCCGCAAGCCCGCGCTACCCGTCAGAGCCAGTTCGGCGTCCTTCGGCCAACCCTCTCCGCAGATTTGGACCTTGTCGAAGGCCGCGCTGTTTTCGGCCGCGATGGTCATCACCGCGCCGTCCGCGACGTCCGCCTCGCTGCCTGTGAATCCGACGCCGACCGGCAGACGCCCGCCAGACAACACATCCGTACGCAGCGGCCAATCGGTCGTCGTCACCTCAACCTGCATCGGGGCATAGCCGGCGTAGGGGACGCCCGGCGGCAGAACGCCTCGTCCTCCAACGCCGAACCGGGCCTGCCAGCGCGCGCGCACGGCGCCGGTGATCCGGTCGCCGGCCGTATGGCTGTCGCCGATCTGCAGGATATGGACGGGGCGGTCGCGCGCGCCGGCCTCCGTCGCCTCCAGAGCTTGGAACAGCCCCTCCAGGGCCGCCTCGCCGCACAGGCCGTCCGGGCAGATCGAAGACACGCCCGGCGTCGGCGCTGCGACCGGCCTATAGGCGACCGCGCCCGTTCCGGCCTGCACGTCCGCCTGCCCCGCCAGGATCAGTATCGCCGCCCCCACGGCCCCCAGGCTCATGATCAGCCGGTCGGCGGGGTGTCGAGCCGGGGATAGGCCGTCTTCGCCTCGATCAGGCCGGCGTCGCGCTTCAACCGCTCGGCCACCGGGGCGGCGATCCGAAGATAGCCGGCCATGCTCATGTGGATGCCGTCATTGGCGCGCATCAGCTGGGGCCGCCCGCTGGGGCCGGGCAGATAGGCGGCGTAGTCGCCCGCCGCATCCGCCGTCAGGGCGGACGTCTCGATCAGGGGCACGTTCAGGGCCGTCATCCGCTCGCGCACCACCGCATTGATCACGGCCATCTTGGCGTCGAACCCGGTGCGCTTCATCTTGGGCAGGCCGACCCAATAGACGGCGACGTCATTGGCGCGCAGCAGGCCGACCAGGTCGTCGATCCGCTTGGCGTAGGCGGCCTTCCAGCCCGGCGTGCCGAAGTCGTGGATCACCCCGTCCAGGCTGATGCCCTGGGCGTCGTTCGTGCCGAACAGCACCACCGCCGCATCGACCGGGGTCTCGCGCAGCTGGCGCTCGGTCTTGGCCTGAATGTCCACATAGTCGTAGCGCGACAGACCGGTGGAGACCTCGCTGAACTTGGTCACCGTCACGCCGGGTTGGTGGTTCAGATCTCGATAGAGGGCGGCCCACAGGCCGTCGGCCATGGAGTCGCCGAACACCCCCACGCTCAGACGCCCCTCAGCGAGTCGCGCCTTCAAGGGCGTGACCAGGGGCTGAACGGCCGGCGTCGGCGCGACGGGCGGTGCGGCGGTTTCGGGCGAAGGCGCGCGGTTCTCAGGCGGACTGGCCGAGGCGACGGCCGATCCGCCCAGCATCAGGGTGGGATGACGCAGCCAGCCGCGCCCGTCCGGCGTCAGGGCCAGGCCGATCACCACCCCGACGACCAGCGCCCAGGTCAGTCCGTTTATGCCGACACGCAAAGCGGGGCGCCCCTCCGACGTAAAGCGGTTACCTATAGCTTAACATGCGCCGGGCGCCATGGCTGACTCTTGTCAGGCGAATGGAGGGATCAGCCGAACCGCCCTTCGGCCCAGCGCGCGGCGAAATAGCCCCCCGTCGCCGAGATCGTCGTCAGGACCGTGCCCCACATCAGATCGACGACGGTCAGCTTAGTCTGCCACGCGGCCAGGGTGGCCTGGTTGGTCAGGTCATAGGTGGCGTAGGCGACGAAGCCCAGGACCGCCCCGTGGATCGCCGCCTTGGTCCAGCTTCCCTCTTTCAAGGCGGGGGCGATGGCGAGGAAGACCGTCCCGGCGATCGAGATCAGATAGAAGAGCACGGCCGCCTTCATGTCCGGCTTCTCGGCCAGGATCGGGCCCAACACCGGCTTGTAGAAGCGGTTGGTCATGGTGGTCAGCCAGACAGCGTCGATCACCGCGAAGGTGATCCCGGCGCCCAGATAGGCGAAGACATATTTGATCACGACAAACTCCTCAGACGGGTTTTCAGGCCGGTTTCAGGCGATAGTGGCTGACCGCCCAGGTGCGGCCGCCGTCGTTGCCGAACAGACCGGCGGTCGCCAGGTAGAAGCGGCGCCAGCGCCGGGTCCAAAGCTTGGCGTCCGCCCCATAGGTCTCGCGCATCAACACGGCGACCCGCGCGGCGTTGCGGTCCATATTGGCCAGCCAGTGATTGGCGGTGCGGGCGTAATGGCCGCCGTTCCAGGTCCACTCCTGCTCGACCGCGAACAGGTCGGGAAACTGCCGGATCAGTCCGCGGCTGGGCATGATCCCCCCGGTGAAGAAATGCTGGGCGATGAAGTCGCCGCTGTCGGTGTGGTCGAACCGATAAGGGGCGTCGCGGTGGGTGAAGACGTGGATGAACATCCGCCCATCCGGTTTCAGCCAGGACTTGGCCTTGGTCAGCAGGGCGCGCCAGTTGGCCATATGCTCGAACATCTCGACCGAGACGATCCGGTCGAACCTCTGGTCGGTGTCGAACCGGTTCATGTCCTGGGTCACGACCGTCAGATTGGTCAGCCCCCGCGCCCTCGCCTCGCCTTCGATATGTTTGCGCTGGCCGTGGCTGTTCGACACCGCCGTGATCCGCGCCCGAGGATAGGTCTCGGCCATCCACAGCGACAGCGAACCCCAGCCGCAGCCCATCTCAAGGATGGTTTGCCCGTCCGACAGATCGGCGTGAGCGCAGGTCTCCAGCAGGGCCGCGACCTCGGCCTGGTCCAGCGTCTCCGCTCCCGTCGGATACAGGCAGCACGAATATTTCAGCCGTTCGCCCAGGCACAGGCGGAAGAACTCTGGCGGCAGTTCGTAGTGCTGGGCGTTGGCGGCGTCGGCGTGTTCGGCGATGGCGCGCCGGGCCATTTCCGCGGCGAAGGCGGCTTCGTCGTGCGGGCCGTCCTTGTCCAGCCGCCTGCGCGCCTCCGTCACCAGGCTGTCGATGGCCGGGCGGGTGATGACGTCCGGGAACGGCGCGTCCTGAAACTGACGGATCGCGACATTGGTCAGGTTCATCGGAGGCTCTGATCGGCGGTTGCGGCGGTTTCGAAAATCATACGCCCGGTGGCCTCTTGCGGATGCTGCGCCTCCCTTGCCGCCTGGATTGCCCTTCCCCACCTCTCCGAAGGTCGCGCGTCTCGAGGGGAAATCGGACAGTCCGGACACTTCGGACACTGTTTTTTGCGGACGGCCGAACGGGCGAACCATCCCCCGCTTGCCCTGTCGTCCGCGCCGGGTTAGGCGTGGCCCAACACGCCGATATTCATCAGGCGATGAAAAGAGGGAGAGCGATGGGTAAGATCTACGCTGACGTCACATCCGCGCTGGAGGGTCTGACCTTCGACGGCATGACGGTCATGTCCGGCGGCTTCGGCCTGTGCGGCATCCCCGAGAACCTGATCGCCGCCCTGCGCGACAGCGGCGTCAAGGGGCTGACGGTCATCTCCAACAACGCCGGGGTCGACGGCTTCGGCCTGGGCCAGCTGCTCGCCACCCGCCAGATCGCCAAGATGATCAGTTCTTACGTCGGCGAGAACAAGGAGTTCGAGCGCCAGTATCTGGCCGGCGAGCTGGAGCTGGAGTTCAACCCCCAGGGCACCCTGGCCGAACGCATCCGCGCCGGCGGCGCCGGCATCCCCGCCTTCTTCACCGCAACCGGCGTCGGCACCCTGGTCGCCGAGGGCAAGGAAGTCAGGAACTTCAACGGCCGCGACTACGTCATGGAGACCGGCCTGGTCGCCGACCTGTCCATCGTCAAGGCCTGGAAGGCCGACGAGCGCGGCAACCTGGTCTTCCGCAAGACCGCCCGCAACTTCAACCCGATGATGGCCACCGCCGGCAAGGTCACGGTCGTCGAGGTCGAGGAAATCGTCCCCGTCGGTTCGCTCGATCCCGACCACATCCACACGCCGGGCGTCTACGTCGACCGCCTGGTCCAGACCGTGTCCGAGAAGCGCATCGAACAGCGCACCGTCCGGCAGAGGGAGGCCGTCTGATGCCCCGCACCCGCGAACAACTGGCCGAGCGCGCCGCCCAGGAGCTTCAGGACGGCTTCTACGTGAACCTGGGCATCGGCATCCCCACCCTGGTCGCCAACTACATCCCCGCTGGCATGACCGTGACCCTCCAGTCCGAGAACGGCATGCTGGGCATGGGCCCCTTCCCCTATGAGGGCGACGAGGACCCCGATCTGATCAACGCCGGGAAACAGACGATCACCGAGATCCCCGAGTCGTCCTACTTCAGCAGCGCCGACAGCTTCGCCATGATCCGCGGCGGCCATATCAACCTGTCCATTCTGGGCGCCATGGAGGTGGCTCAGAACGGCGACATCGCCAACTGGATGATCCCCGGCAAGCTGGTGAAGGGCATGGGCGGCGCCATGGACCTGGTCGCGGGGGTCAAGCGCGTGGTCGTGGTCATGGAGCACGCCAACAAGCACGGTCAGTCCAAGGTGTTGAAATCCTGCACCCTTCCCCTGACGGGAACGGGCGTGGTCAGCCGCATCATCACCGACCTGGCGACCTTCGACGTCAAGCCGGACGGCTCGGGGCTGGAGTTGATCGAGCTGGCCGACGGCGTCACCCTGGACGAGGTCGCCGCCAAGACCGAGGCGGCCTATACTGTCTCCGAGGCGCTGAAGGCGGGCTGACCCGGCCCCCGCGACTGCCCGGAGGCCAGCGCCGTGGATGAACTGGAACCCCAGGTCCCCCGCCTGTCCCTGGCGGCCCTCTTCCTGAAGTTCCTCGGCTTCGGCCTCCTGGCCTTCGGCGGGCCCGTGGCCCAGATCGCCATGATCCGTCGCGACCTGGTCGAGCGCGAGCGCTGGATGTCCAGCGCCCGTTTCAACCGTTTGCTGGCCGTCATGCAGGCCCTGCCGGGGCCGGAGGCGCACGAACTGTGCGTCCACATGGGGATGACGGCGCGGGGCCGTCTCGGGGGCCTGCTGGCTGGCCTAGGATTCATGGCGCCCGGCTTCCTCCTGATGCTGGCGGCGGCCTGGGCCTATCAGCGGCTGGTCGCCGACAGCGCCGCCTGGGCCGGCCCGCTCCTGGGCATGCAGATCGTGGTCCTGGCCCTGATCGTCTGGGCCGTGCGGCGGATCGGGCGTCATGTGCTGGAGGATCGGCAGCTGTGGCTGGTCGCGGCCTTCGCCTGCGCCGCCAGCCTGATCGGCGCCCCCTTCTGGATCCCCCTGGTCGCCGGGGGGCTGATCTACGCCTTCGGCGGCCGCCCCTGGATCGCCGCAGGCCTGGTCGTCGCCGCCGTCGTTCTGGCCGTTGTCCTGCGCGGCGACGGGGCCTTCTCTACACCCCTGATCCAGCCGACCGGCGCGCCGGCGGAAAGCCTGGACCTCTTCCTGGCGGGGCTGAAGGGCGGCCTGTTGACCTTCGGCGGCGCCTATACCGCCATTCCCTATCTGCGCGCCGACACCGTGGGGCGGGGCTGGGTCTCGGACGGCGCTTTCCTGGACGGGGTCGCCATCGCCGGCGTCCTGCCCGCTCCCCTGGTGATCTTCGGAACCTTCGTCGGCTATCTCGCGGGCGGCTGGACCGGCGCCCTGGCGGTGACGGCGGGGATGTTTCTGCCCGCATTCGCCTTTTCGATGATCCTGTTCGAACGACTGGAGGCGGTGGTCGACCACCCGCCCCTGCACCGCGCCCTCGCCGGGGTGGCGGCGGCGGTGACCGGCGTCATCGCCGCAACGGCGGTCCAGCTGCTGTGGTCCACCGCCCAGCGCGCCCCGTCCCTGTGGGGCGCAGGCCTGCTGTTCCTGGTCGCCCTGATCGCGGCCCTGTTCGCCAAGGGCCGCTGGGCGCCGCCGGTCCTGGTCGTTTCGGGCGCTGTGGGCGGCCGGCTGCTCTTCGGTTGAGGCGAAGAACCGCCCTCAGCGCGCCGAGCGGATGGTCCAGTCGGCGATCTGGGTGTTGATGTCGCGCGTCGCCGTATCGAAGGCGGCGACGATGGCCGAGACCCGGTTCTCGCTCGCCGGCTGGGTCACGGTGAAGACCCGTTCGACCGAACGTCCCTCTTCCGGCCGGATGGCGCCCTCGTCCCGGCGCTCGGGCGTCGAGCGAAGCTGGGCCCGGGCCGTGATCACCACATCCGGCGTCGCGCCCGGCGCGGCGTAACGCGCCTCGAAGGTGGTGACCGTCACCTGCAGGACCAGCGGCGGCGTGCCCGGCTCGCGGCGGCCCAGCACCCGGATCTGATCCGCCCGATTGGCGAAGGCGGCCTTCAGACTGTCGTCGAACAGGGTCGCAGCCGGCGACACCCAGCGCGCCCCGCCGACATAGGCGGTCTCGGTGCCCGTCACGCCGAGGATGCGGTCGTCGCTGCTGGCCTCCGGGAACTCAATGCGCCGGATCGACACCGACAGGGGCGCCGGCGTGTCGCCCTCCGCGGACGGCGCATCCATGGGCAGACCGAACCGATACAGTTGCACCGGGTCCGGCGTGGACAGCAGCGAACAGCCGCTCAGAGAGACCACGACGCCGGCGACGGCGCCCAGTTGGACCAGGGAACGGATCACGGCTGCACCTCCAGCTCTTTCGATTGCGGTTTGCCGATGAAGTCGCGCGGGCTGGCGCGGACGTCGTCGATCAGGGCCTGCAGCGAGCGCGTCGCCTCCTGCAGCTCCTCGATGGTTCCGCTCAGTTGCGGCAGGCTGGAGGTGGCGAAGTCGCCCAGCGGCCGCTCCAGTCCGGTTATCGAGCGATTGGCCGAGGCGATGGCGACCCGCGCCTCCGCCGTGGCCTGGTTGATGTTGGCGATGGCCTCGCGGCCGTCGGTATTGACCACGGCCCGCATGTCGGCGGCCAACCCCTGGTATTCCAGAATGGTGGCGTTGGCGTTCTTCACCGCCTCTTCCAGCTCGGCGAAGATGGCCTTGCGCGCCTCAAGCTCGGTCGTCAGGGCTTCGACGTTCTTCACGCTGGTCGAGAAGCTGCGGATATTGTCGTCGGACATGACCCGGTTGATCCGGTTCAGCGCGTCCACCGTCTGGGCCAGGACCGTGCCGGACCCGCTCAGCAGCTCGGCGATCGGCGACGGCTGGCTTTGCAGCACCGGCACCACATTGTCCGGATACTGGTCCTTCAGCAGGGCGCTGTTGGGCGAGCCGGCGGTGATCTGGATATAGTTCAGGCCGGTGATCCCCTGCGGCTCAAGCTGGGCGCGCGAGGTCACGCGCACCGGGGTGGAGGCGTCCACCCGAACCCGGGCGATGACCTGGTCGCCGCGCTTGGTGTCGATGTTCAGGTCGGTCACCTCGCCCACGCGGATCCCGTTGAAATGCACCTCGCCCCCTTCCGACAGGCCGTTGACCGGCCCGTAGAAGACGATGTCGTACAGGTCATAGTCGCTGTTGAACTGCAGCCGGGCCAGCCAGATGGTGAACACCGCCAGGGCCGCCAGCAGGGCGACGGTGGCGATGCCGACGGCGGCGTAGTGTGCGTCTCTTTCCATACCTCGCTCTCCTCAAGCCGCCTTGACGGCCGCGCGACCGCGCGGCCCCAGGAAGTATTCCTTGATCCACGGATGATCGGAGCCTTCCAGCTCTTTCACCGTGGCCTTTTCGACGACCCGCTTGTCGGCCAGCACCGCCACCTTGTCGCAGATGGCGTACAGGCTATCGAGGTCGTGCGTGATCATGAAGACGGACAGGCCCAGGTCGTCGGACAGCTGACGGATCAGCTCGTCGAAGGCCGCCGCTCCGATCGGGTCCAGCCCGGCCGTGGGCTCGTCCAGAAACACCAGTTCGGGGTCCAGGGCCAGGGCTCGCGCCAGACCGGCCCGCTTCTTCATCCCGCCCGACAGTTCGGCGGGCTTCAGATGATGGTGTTCGGGTTTCAAACCCACCATGGCGATCTTCAGCTCGGCCAGCTCATAGATGACGGCCTTCGGCAGTTTGGTGTGTTCGACCAGGGGCGACGCCACATTCTCCAGCACGCTCAGCGACGAAAACAGCGCGCCCTGCTGGAACAGGATGCCGGTCCTGCGCTCGATGTCGGCCGCCTCATCGCTGGTCAGGGTGGCGCGGTCATAGCCCAGCACCTTGACCGAACCGCCCTCGGGCTCCTTCAGGCCGATGATGGTGTTCAGCAGCACTGTCTTGCCCGCCCCGGACCCGCCGACCACGCCCAGCACCTCGCCGCGTTCCAGATCGAGGTCCAGATTCTCATGGATGGTGCGTTCGCCGAATTGGCTCAGCAGACCGCGCACCTCGATCAGGGTCTCGGTCTTGGCTTGGGGAGCGTCGGTCATATGTCCAGCTCCAGGAAGATCAGGGCGAAGACCGCGTCCAGCAGGATGATGGCGAAAATCGCCTGCACCACCGCCGCCGTCACCCGCCGCCCCAGGCTTTCGACATCGCCCGCCACCGACATGCCCTGGCGGCAGCCGATGGCCGCGATCACCAGGGCGAAGACCGGCGCCTTCACCAGACCGACCATCATGTGCTGGGCCATGCTGCCGTCCTCGACCAGACGCTGGAAGAAGAAGGCCGGCCCAAGGTTCAGCGAACTCCAGCAGACGATCAGCCCGCCGATCAGGCCGCCGATCATGCCCGTAAAGGTCAGCAGCGGCAGCATCAGCACCAGGGCCGCCAAGCGCGGCACCACCAGGGCCTGGAACGGATTGACGCCCATCACCTGCATGGCGTCGACCTCCTGGTTCATCCGCATCGAGCCGATCTCGGCCGCAAAGGCGGACGCCGACCGCCCGGCCAGCAGGACCGAGGCGATCACCACGGCGAACTCGCGGAACATGGCCACGCCGATCAGCTGCACCGCGAACACCTGCGCCCCGAAGTCGGTCAGCAGATCGACGCCGATGAAAGCCACCACCGCGCCGATGAAGAAGTTCGTCACCATCACGATCGGAATGGCGTCCAGCCCGGCCCGCTCGCCCTGGCTGACCCAGGCGGGCCAGCGGATGCCGCCCGGATGTTTGGCGGCCTCGACCACCGCCGCCATCAACCGACCGAGGAAGGCCAAGGACAACATGGCCTCCTGACCGAAGTCGTCAACGCCCCGCCCGATCTTGGCGAAGCTGCGGGTGAAGGCGTTGGGTCTCTGCGGCGGCGGCTGGCTCTTGCGCTCCAGCGCCTCGATCATCGTGTAGATGCGCCCGGCCTCGGGTCGGTCCGCCCAGGCCGATTTCGGCACGCCGTGCTGCGAAGCCTTCACCAGGGCCAGGGCGCCGGCCGTATCGAACCGACCCAGGTCGCGGGTGTCCAGGCTCTCGATCTTCCGCCCGTTCAGATCCTTGTCCAGTCGCTGCGGCAGCCGCCCCAGGGCCGTCGTCGTCCAGTCGCCGACGAGACGAAGCTTCGCCGCGCCGCCGCCCGCATCCGTGATTTCGTAATCGGTCTGGCTCATCGCGCCCCGGCAGTCAGAAAGGCCTTCGAACGCTCCCAAGCCGCGCAAGGAACAGCCGAAATACCGCCTCGGCTAATGGTGAAGCCTTGGACCTTAGTCAACGTGCGATGACATTGGCGCCGTGCTTTCCCCGTGCACTGTGTCGAACCTGCGCGCCTCATCACCCCTCCAGCCGCCACGCTGGCGGCGTGTTAAAACGCCGCCGACCCGGTTTGGTTCTAGGACCGGCTTATAAGCCCACGCGCGGCGATCAGATCATCGACAAATCCGCGACGCGCCTCCGCCCGCGAATCCGCATTCGGCAGGCGAAGCAGATAAGAGGGGTGAACGGTGACCATCCCGACCGAGCCGTCGTCCAGAGGCAGGGCCCGCCCCCGCTCCTTCGTCACGGCCGGCTTGCGACCCAGAACCGCCAGTCCCGCCGTCGCCCCCAGGGCCAGGACCAGCCTGGGGCGGATCAGGCGACGCTCGGCGTCCAGCCACCAGCGGCAGGCCTGGACCTCGCCCGCGTTCGGGGTCTTGTGCAGCCTTCGCTTCCCGCGCGGCTCATGCTTGAAGTGTTTGACCGCATTGGTGACATAGACATCGGCGCGTTCGATCCCCGCCTCTTCCAGGGCGGCGTCCAGCACCCCGCCGGCGGGGCCGACGAAGGGCTGGCCGGCCAGATCCTCCTGATCCCCCGGCTGTTCGCCCACGATCATCAGACGCGCGCCGCTGGGCCCCTCGCCGCAGACCCCCTGGGTGGCGTCGCGATACAGGGGACAGCGGCGACAGGCCTGCACCCCGCGCTCGACCTCGCTCAGATCGTCGGGAACCGCATCCGCTGTGGGCCGCCCGGCGTGCAGATCCGGCGCGATGGCCCGGGAGAAACGGGCGTTGGGTTCGGGAGCGGGCTTGGCGACCATGACATCGGTGCGAACCGACGACGCCGCCACCAGTTCCGGGATCAGCGCCGCCTCGGGCAGGTTCTTCCAGTATCCCTTGGCCATTTCTCCCTTCATCGCCTTCACCTTCAGCCGGGCGGGATTGAAGGTCGAGGCGTAGTAGGTCTTCCAGAATTCCTCGATCTCGTCCTCGGCCGGGGCCATGTCGCGGGTGGCCGGCGGGCCGAAGGCCAGTTGCTCCCCGTCCCAAAACGCCGAGCCGTCGGGCGTCAGGATCGACCAGCGCATGGTCGGGAACCGGCGCTGGAAGAAGGGGGCGGTCTTCTCCAGCACCCGATGCGGCGGCTCGAACCAGGCGACCCAGGCTTCGCCCCGCGCATCCTCGACCTGCCGGAACCGGACGAAGGCCTTCATCTTGTGCGAGGCCCGGCTGACGGTCTTGGCCCGCTCCATCGCCTCGGCCACGTCCCGGTCGGAGATCATCTTCATCAGATCGGGCTCGTCCCGCAGGCGCCACAGCAGCCGGTACAACAGATCGAACCGGTCGGCGGAGCGGTGCAGGATCACCTCGCGCGCCAGGTCCACGAAGGCGGCGGGCGCCGAGAAGCCCTTCTCCTTCCGCTCGCCCCCCCCTTGAGGATGACGAGGCGTGGCAGGCGGGTGAGCGACCATAGGCGGCTCGTCGAACAACCCGCCCTGCCCGGACGCCTCAGCCCCCTCGACCACGAACCGCGCCGCCGCAGGCTCCACTCCGGCCAACCGCATCTCGCGCGCCGCCGTCCTCCAGGCGTCGAAATCCGTTTCCGACGCCAGCATCGCCGTCCGCATCAGAATAGGCTCAACTGTTGCGGCGCCCCCGTCGCCACCCGCGCCCTAAGGTCCGCCGCGTCGGTCAGGCCGCCGGGCGTCCAGTCCAGGGCGGTGATCCAGGGTCGGACCTTGTCCACTGATCGGGTCAGTCGCCCGACGTCCTCCAGCCTCAGCGTCCGATACCGGCGCACCGACACGATCCGGTCCACCGCCTTCACCCCCAGGCCCGGCACCCGCAGCAGCATCTCGCGCGGCGCCCGGTTCACATCGACGGGGAACTGCTCACGCCGGTTTAACGCCCAGGCCAGCTTGGGATCGACCGCCAGGTCCAGCATCCCGCCGGCGGTCCCCTCCCCGATCTCGGGGGCGGAAAAGCCGTAGAAGCGCATCAGCCAGTCCGCCTGGTACAGCCGGTGCTCGCGCATCAGCGGCGGCTTCGACAGCGGCAGGACCGAGCTGGCGTCGGGGATCGGGCTGAAGGCCGAATAATAGACCCGCCTCAACCCATAGCCGCCGTACAGCGAGGCGCTCCGGTCCAGGATCTCGGTGTCCGGCGCCCCGTCCGCGCCCACGATCAGCTGGGTGCTCTGGCCGCCCGGCGCGAACCTGGGCGGCTTGATCTTGTCGCGCTTGCCCGGCTTGGCCGCCTCGACGCCCAGCCGCACCTGCCCCATCGCCTTCTTGATGACCGCCACGTCCTTCTGGGGCGCCAGCCGCGCCAGGGCCTCGTCGCGCGGCAGTTCGATATTGGCCGACAGTCGGTCGGCGTACAGCCCCGCCATCTCCACCAGCTTCGCATCGGCCTCAGGGATCAGCTTCAGGTGGATATAGCCGCGGAAGTCGTGGACCTCTCTCAAGGTCTTAGCCGCCAGGACCAGCTGTTCCATCGTATAGTCGCTGTTGCGAATGACCCCCGACGACAGGAACAGCCCTTCGATATAGTTCCGGCGATAGAAGTTCAGCGTCAGGTCCACCACCTCGTCCACGCTGAACCGCGCCCGCTCCACATTCGACGACGCCCGGTTGATGCAATAGGCGCAGTCGTAGATGCAGAAATTGGTCAGCAGTATCTTCAGCAGGCTGACGCAGCGCCCGTCCGGCGTATAGGCGTGGCAGATTCCCATGCCCTCGGTCGACCCTATCCCCCTGCCGCCGACCGAATCCCGCTTCGACGTCCCCGACGACGAGCAGGAGGCGTCGTACTTGGCCGCATCTGCAAGGATCGACAGCTTCTTTCGGAGATCGAGACGCGCCATATGTTCATGATACGTTCCGATCTACGACGCCGTCCAGCGTGGCTTTAAATCTATTTGGAGGAAGGCTTAACGGAGCAGGTCAAGCAGGGAGGTGCTGCGCAGCGTGTTGATCACCTGGGCCGACGCCTGTATCGCGACCTGCGCCATCTGCAGATCAGTGACCGCCTGGGCCGGATCATAGCCCGTCTTGTCATGCATCAGCTTTTCCAGGGCGATCTTCTGCGACTCATGGGCGTCCAGCGCGGACTTGACCTGGTTCTGAACCAGTCCGTTCTTCGCGGTCTGGTTGGTGACTTCCGTATTGGCGGCGTCCAGAGCCTTCAGCGTCGCCTTCAAAAAGGCCTCTACCTCAGCGGTCGGCTTGCCGGTGATCGAACCGGGCGCGGCGGGGGTATAGGTCACGCCGTCTATGACGACAGCATTGCCGTTCTGGTAGGATTGGATGGTGCGAAACACGTCCGTCAGACCGCCGCCCAGCTCGCTGGCCACAAAGCCCGTCTCGACCAAGGTGTTCTCGTCGATGCGCGACTTCTGTTTCAGGGTGTCATTGGCGAAGGTCGAGGCCGTGGAGGGAGCGGCGGCCAGATCGGCCATGGTGGAGGCGGTCGCTGGAGCGTCGTCGCTGTTGCCGCCGCCGAACAGATAGCTGCCCTGATGCTGAGCGTTCAGCCCGCCTTGGATGGTCTGATAGTGCAGTTGCAGCTCGGTCATCAGATTGGTCACGCCGCCGGCCGCCAGGGAGTTGGCGATGGCTTCGCGCGCGCCGGTGCCGCCTTCGTAGATCCGCCCCATGGCCAGGTCCTGCGCGTCCAGCCGCGCCGCCGCGCTCTGGCCTGCGCCGATGAAGCCCTCCAGCCGTTCCTGGGTCGCGGTCAGGGTCGTCAACTGCTCGGCGCTGCGGCCGTAGCCCGCCATGTCGGTGGCGATCTTTTCGCTGGCGATCCGCTCCTGGGCCTGCTGGGCCCGGCTCTGGGCGCTCATCAGGTTCAACAGGGCCGACTGATAGCCCGCATGAGTGGCGACACGTGTCATCTCAGGATCCCGATCAAGGTGTCGTACATGTCCTTGCTCGCCTGGATCAGGCGGGCGGAGGCGTTATAGGCCTGCTGGAAGGTGGTCATATTGACCAGTTCCTCGTCCATGTTCACGGCCTCGGCGGAGGATCTGCGGCTTTCGGCCTCCTTCGCCAGGGCCTCGGCCGTCTCGCTGCGGGTCTTGGCCGCAGACGCCTTGGCGCCGATGTCGCCGGCGAAATCGGCGGCATAGGCCGAAACCGTCTTGGTCGCGGCGCCCATACCGCCGGCGGCGGCGAAGTTGACGTTCTTCTTGCCGGCGTCGGCCAGCGCCAGGCCGCCGCGCCCGTCGTTCTTGCTCAGCGCAGCCGTGCCCGCCGCCGCTGACAGATTGAACTGGGACAGGGCCAGTTTGCCCGGATCCTGCTGAATGTCGCTGCGCACTGAATATGCGCCGGCGCGGGTCGCCCCGGTCCCGCCCAGGCCGAACAGCTGCGACATCGACAGGCCCGACGGCGCCTGGGTGGTGGCGTCCTTGACGATGCTCATCGTCGTGCCGCCGTCATAGGCCCTGAAGCTGAGCGCGCCGGCGGCGTCCAGGCTGAAAGCGCCGTAGCGTCCCATGCCGGTGACCGGATCGTTCAGGGCGGTCAGCAGCTCACCCATCGTGCCCGTCCCGGCGGGCACAGCCACGGTGACGTCGCGCAGACGCGATCCCGTCTCGCTGCCGATGCGGAAGGTCAGGCTCTCGCCGGGGTCGAAGCCGTGTTGCGAGGCCAGGGTCAGACCCGTTTCATAGAAGGTGGGCGTGGTCGTGCTGACCAGATCGTTCAGACCGAACCAGTGGGAAAAGCCGCGCCCGCCCTTTGCGCTCGGCGTCGTCGCGTCGTCGGCGACGGCCACTCCGTTCCCGCCCTGCCCTTCCAGCCTCAGACGGCCGTCCGAGAAGGTGGCGGTGGCCGTTCCGCCCAGCTGAACGTTCAAGGTCGCCAGGAAGGTGGTCGGATCAGCCGCGACGCCGTTGATGGTCATGGTGGCGCCGGAGAAGACGATCGTCGCCGACCCCTGCACCACCCCGGCGCTGTTCACGGCGGAGATGGTCGTGCGGCCGGTAAAACCCGTCAGTGCATTCTCAAGCGACTGTCCGGTATTGCGCCCGTTCAAACTGGCCGGCGCCGGCACGCTGCTGTGCGCATTGTGCGCGCGGTTCATCTCATCGGCCAGCTTCGCGGTCAGCTCGCCCAGCCGCGCCGCGGCCTTGGGCGCATCGTTGTCGCGCAGGTCGATCAGTCCGCGAATCTCACCCGACGACACCCCGTCCAGCAGCGGCCAGCGCGTGCCGTTGGGCTCGGTGATCATGATGTCGGCGAAGGCGGTCGTGGCGTCGACCGTGCCCGCCGCTTGATAGGATAGGGTGGCGTGACCATCGCCGACCAGGGTCATGCCCGTGCCCGTCCGCACCGTCACGCCGCCGTTCGGCCGCTGCTCGATCTTGACGTCCATATATTTGGACAGCTCGTTGATCAGCGTCTGTTGCGCGTTCTGAGCGCCGGTGACGTCCTGATTGATGATCGACCCGGCCGAGATCGTCTTGTTCAGCGTATCGATCTGTTCCAGTAGCGGATTCACCGTCTCGATCGCGCTTTGCAGCCGCCCGTCCGCCTCCTGCCGCGCCGACTGGATCTGGGCGGCGATGCCGGCGGCCTCATTGAACAGAGCTTGGGTCTTATAGACGGTGTCCTGACGCGCCGCCGAGGACGTGGCGCTTTCCGCCAGGGTGGCGTAGCTGGCGAACAGTTTGTCGATGTCGGCGAAGAAGCCGCCGTTGCCGCTGGGGTCGCCGAACTGGGTCTGGATCTGATCGTAAAGCTCGTAGCGAACGGTCTCGCGCGCCGCATCCGACTTGGCGGCCATGCCTGCGGCCTGAAGGAAGCGATCCGTCGCCAGCCGAACGCGCGCGGCGTCGACGCCAGCGCCGCGCCCCTGGGTTACCGCCGAAGTCTGATCGACGACTTTCCGCACATAGCCGGCGGTGTTGACGTTGGCGATGTTGTCCGACGTGACCCGCAGCTGGGCCTGAGCCGTCTGCAGGCCCGACGTCGCAATATTCATGATGGACGTCAGCGACATGGACGCATCCTCTTCGCCTCGGGCGACCCGGCGCCCGGCAGCCCCTGCCCCGTCGCGCGCAAATCTTGCCTGGCGACGCATTGTCGACGCCCAGGGAGAGCGTTGTTTTTAAACGACATAGCTGACAACACAGGCTTCATGGTGAAGATGCGGCGCAAGGGTCAGGCCAGACTGCGGCTGTGTCGGCGGCGTCGGCTGGCGCGCCGTAAGCTTGCAGCGCCCTTCCGGCGATCGGCGCCGGGCAAAAAGGGGCGAAAGCACGGCAAGAAAGGCCCAGGCGGATGAGCGACACGAGGAGGGCGAGCGAGATTTTCCCTTACAAAACAAGGAATGAGGAACTGGCCCGAGGCTTGCGACGGGCTAACGGAATCACCAGGCGCAGCAGGCGCCGCCCCATCTGAAAGCCGCCTGCGCCCTCATGCCGTCTGCATCCGCCCTGTTCGCCGCCCCGCTTCCGGTTTCGACCGGAGCGCCAGAGGCTGCGTCCGGCGCTGTGACCGACGAAACCGCTGGGCTGTTCTCTTCGAAATTGGGGGACGTGCTTCAGGCCGTGGGCAAGACCGAGGCGACGCCCGTCGAACCGGCCCACCGTGCGGCGACGCTTCTGTCCTTGGTGGTCGTCATGGCGGAAGAACAGGACGCGGCGCAGACCGCTGACCCTGTCGTCGAGACGGCGACCGCTCAGCCCGGCCCCGTGGTCGCCGAGGCATCAGGCGGTACGCCCGCGCCCGTCTTGCCTGAAGCCTCCGTCGAGCCCGCGTCCGACACGGAAGCGGCGCTCGCGGCTCCGCCGATTGCGCCGGTTGCGCCGGCGCCGATTGCCCCGCCGCCTGTGGTCCTTCAGCCCGGCGACACGGCCGAGATCAGCGTCGATCAAGCGACCGTCTCAGCCGAACCGGCGGCGTCCTTGGTCTCTTTCCCGTCGATCTCAAACAAAGAAGAGGCGGCTGCAATTGGCGACGTAAGCGGCGAGACCGCCGGCACGGCAGCCGGGCCAGAGGACGCGTCCACGCCAATGACGACCGCCCCGCAGTCGGCGACCCAGGCCGCGCCCGCTGCGCCGGTCCAATCGACGATCGCTCACGTCGCATTGAAGGCCGAGCCTGAAACAGCGCCGACTGCCGCGATGGAAACCGTCTCCGTCACGAAGACGCCTTCGTCCGATAAGCCCGAGACGTCGTCAGACGTCGCCGCGGCCCTGAAGGCGGCCGCCTCTATCGAACATGGCGCGACGATGAAGCCGACGCCGGACCTCGCCTCCAGCTCTTCCTCGCCCCCGCCCCTCGAGGCCAAGGTCGCAGAACAGCCTACGGTTAGGGGGGCCAAGGTCGCTCAAGAGGCCAAGCCTCAATCGCCCGCGACGCCCCCCGTCCAGAGCCTCGCTCCAGACCTTGGGGCGAAACCCGACATCGACCCGACCCGACTGGACGTCAAGGTCACGGTTCGTCCGGCGATCACGCCTGCGCCTGCAGTAGCGCCGGCGTCGCCCGCGGCTCCGATCGTCGCGTCCGTCCTGACGGCGGCCGATGCCTTTGAAGCGATCGCAGCGATCGAAACGGCGGCCGTCCCCGCCGAAGAGCAGACGGCGCAGACGTCCGTGAACGCCGCGACGCCTGCGACCGCCGAGGCGGCGTCCCAAGACAGCCTCGCCAAGGCCGGCTCCACGTCACCGCAGCCGACGCCGCAACCGGCGCCTCAGCGTCGTCCGGCGGCAGAGTCGTCTCCCACGCCGGCCTCGGCCGAGGCGCTCCCGTCCGGCTCGTTGTCTAACGCCGACACGGCTGCGGCCTCAGCCCAGGCGGCGCCGGCGGCGCCATCCTCGCCTTCGTCCTCGGCTCAGACCGCGGCTCCCGCCGCTGCGGCGTCGGCCGAGGCCGCCGTTCCGTCAGCTCCTCCCGCCCCCTCCGATGCGGCGACGCCGATCGAAGGGCACAAGACGGCCCACGCTGCGGAGACCCTCGCAGGATCGGGTCCGGCGCCGTCCGCCTCCGCCCTCTCGCACGCCACCATCGAAACCACGGCCCATCTGGCCGCCCAGATCGCGCGCAAGCTGGAAGGCCGCTCGACGCGGTTCGACATGGTTCTGACGCCCGAGGATCTGGGCCGCGTCGACGTCAGCCTTGAGATCGGCTCCGACGGCCAACTGGCGGCTCGACTGGCGTTCGACAATCCCGCCGCCGCCGCCGAACTGCGCGGCCGGGCCGATGAACTGCGTCGCCAGCTTCAGGACGCCGGTTTCCAACTGTCGAACGACTCCCTCGACTTTACTCAGCGCGATTCCTCGTCCGGCGGCGGCTTTGAGCGTCAGCACCAGCAACGCCAGGCCCTATTCACCGGCGCCGCCCGGCTGACCGCCGAGACCGATCTCCCCGTCTCGCCGCCTCCGGGCGCCTGGACCAACCATTCCCAGACGCGCGACCGCGTCGATGTGAGGGTCTGACACATGGCCACCGCGATTTCTTCCGTCGACGCCCAAGGCCGCCTGAACAGCGGCAAGGCGATGATGGCCTCGAACTTCGAGACCTTTCTGACCCTGCTGACCACCCAGATGAAGAACCAGGACCCGCTGTCGCCGCTGGATTCCAATGAGTTCACGGCCCAGCTGACCCAGATGGCGGGCGTCGAGCAGCAACTGCTGACCAACGACCTGCTGAAAAGCCTGGTCGCCGCCCAGACGGGGGGCGGCCTGGACAACGCCGCCAACTATATTGGCAAACAGGTGACCGCCGCCTGGACCGCCACCACCCTGGACGAAGGCAAGGCGACTTGGAGCTACGAACTGGCCTCCAACGCCGAGAGCGCGAAGCTGCAGGTCGTCGACAGCGCCGGCAAGGTCGTCTGGGAAGGCGACGCCCCGAACAAGACGACGGGCCTGCACGACTTCGTCTGGGACGGCAAGACGACCCAGGGCGATCAGCTGGACGACGGCGGTGTCTACACCCTGAAGGTCAGCGCCACCAACGAGGCGGGCGCCGCCGTCGAAAGCCAGGCCCTGATCCGCGGTCGCGTCACCGGCGTCGAGATGTACGACGGCGCCCCCTATCTGGTGATCGGCGATTCCATCCTTCCGCTTTCGACCGTGATTTCGCTGAACGAGATCACGGATCGCGCAGACAATGACGATACGGAGAAGCCGGACGTCCCGACCGAGGAGGCGGCCGCATGATGCGCTCCGCCGCCTTCCCGATGACTTCCATTCAAGGAGCGTATTCATGAGCTTGAACAGCGCAATGCTGGCCGGCGTGTCCGGCCTGGCCGCCAACTCCGCCGCCCTGGCGGCGATTTCCCAGAACATCGCCAACGTCAACACCGTCGGCTACAAGCGATCGCAGGGCGAGTTCCAGACCCTGGTCAACAGCCAGACCCGGACCGGCGGCTCCTATTCCGCCGGCGGCGTGATGTCGGCGACCCGCTCCTTCGTGAGCCAGGAAGGCCAGCTTCAGCGCACGACCGAGAACACCGACCTGGCCGTCAGCGGTCAGGGCTTCTTCGTCACCACCACCCAGGCCGAGAACGTCGGCGCCACCGACACCCGCCTGTTCACCCGCGCCGGCGCCTTCCGGGTCGACAATCTGGGCTATCTGAAGAACAGCGCCGGCCTCTATCTTCAGGGTTGGCCGGTGGATTCGAACGGCGACATCTCGACCGATCCGTCCGACCTGTCGCGCCTGCGCTCGATCAACATCGGCCAGGTCGGCGGCACCGCCGAACCGACGACCCGGGTTCAGATCAACGCCAATCTGCGTTCGACCCAGACTGTTTCCTCCGCCGCCGCCGCCAATCGCTATAACGGCGTCGATGACGCCGCCACCCCGCCGGTCGAACATGATGTGGACGTCTCCTACGTCCGCACCGGCGCCAACACCTATCAGGTGACGATCAAGACGGGCATCACCAAGATCACCGGCACCGCGACCTACGCCGCCGGCGCCCTGACGGGCTTCACCCCCACTGCGGGAAGCAACGGTTCAGCCACCGCAACCGCGACGGCCCTCACCATCACCCCGACCAGCGGCACGCCGCCTGTCGCGGGCACGCCCTTCGCGATCAACTTCGCCGACATCGGCATGTCGACGGACGGCGTGGCCAAGACCAAGTACGACCCCTCGGCCAACTCCATGGCCATGTATAACGCCGAGGACGACAATCCGGTGGGCGTCAAGCCCGACTTCAAGATGAACATCCCGGTGTCGGATTCGAAAGGCGGCCAGCGCAACCTGGAAATCCGCTTCCTGAAGAGCGCCGAACCGAACCAATGGTATGCGGAAGTGGTGGCCGTGCCGGCCAGCGACGTCGTCACCGGCGCGCCCTACTCCCACGGTCAGATCAAGACCGGCCTTATCGCCTTCACCCCCTCAGGCCGCCTGGATATCGAGACCATGCAGGCTTGGCCCGCAGGCAAGGGGCTGTTCGACGATCCGGAACAGGCGAGCCTGAACTTCCTGGAATCCGATCCGAACAATACGATCGACCCCGCTGATCCGAGCGACAACGGCAAGGTCAAATGGGCCGACGGCCTGGGCATCGCGGCCCAGACCGTGACCCTGGACCTGAACACCTCCGCGGGCGGCCTAAGCCAGCTGAACACCGCCTCGGTGGTCCAATCGACGGTCACCAACGGCACGGCCTTCGGCAATCTGAGCGAGATCACCATCGACGAGGGCGGCTTCGTCACCGCCATCTTCGACAACGGCGTGATGCGTCGGATCGCCCAGGTCGCCATCGCCACCTTCCCCAGCCCCGACAGCCTGAAGGAGGTGTCCGGCAACGCCTATGCGGTCAGCCTTGAGAGCGGCACCTACAATCTGAAGGCCGCAGGCACCGGCGGCGCGGGCAAGGTCGCCGCCCAGCAGCTGGAGTCTTCCACGGTCGATCTGTCGGCGGAATTCACCGGCCTGATCACGACCCAGCGCGCCTATTCCGCCTCGTCCAAGATCATCACCACGGCCGACGAAATGCTCGCTGAACTGATCAACATCAAACGCTGATCGGCCAGTAAGTAACCGTTAGTTCTAATGAATCGTCGCTCAAGCAAGGTTTACAGAGTCCCTCTGGCGAGGTCGGATTTTATCCGTTCCTTCACCACGACGCTTAAACCGACCTTAGAGGGGCAGGCCTACAGTCATCTCACTACGGTGATGGTGAAAGAGGCATAAGCCCATGTTGCAAGAGCGACGCCTGAATAGCAAAGGCGAACAATACGTGGTCGGACCGACTGGCACGCCCCTGACCCTGAACGATCTGCCCCCGGCCAACACGGACCGGTGGGTGATCCGCCGCAAGGCCGAGGTCGTCGCCGCCGTTCGCGGCGGCCTGCTCAGCCTGGACGACGCCCTGGCGAAGTACCGCCTGACGGCGGAAGAATTCCTCGCCTGGCAGAAGGCCATCGACAAATGGGGCATGCAGGGCCTGCGCACGACGCGGATCCAGAGCTACCGCTCCTAAGGCTTCTCCCCGAAGACGAAGAGGGCCGTGTCCGGCGACGGATGCGGCCCTTTTCGTTTCCCAGCCTCGAAATCGCGCCGGTTCCGCACTAAATGGCGGCCATGACCCTGGTCGAAGATCTCTGCCCCGTTCCCGACATCCGCCGCACCGACATGGATGCGGCGGTCGAGAGCGCTCGGGCGGCGGTCGGCCTGCCGGTCGGAGCGCGCGTCGTCGCCGCCATGTCCGGCGGGGTCGATTCCACCGTCGTCGCCGCCCTGCTGCACAAGGCGGGCTATGACGTCGTCGGCGTGACCCTTCAACTCTACGACCACGGCGCGGCCCTGAAGAAGAAGGGCGCCTGCTGCGCGGGTCAGGACATCCACGACGCCCGTTTAGCCGCCGAGACCATAGGCATCCCCCACTATGTCCTGGACTATGAGAGCCGGTTCAAGGACGCGGTGATCGACCAATTCGCCGACTCCTATCTGAAGGGCCAGACCCCGGTTCCCTGCATCCGCTGCAATCAGACGGTCAAGTTCCGCGACCTGCTGGACGTCGCCCGCGACCTGGGCGCCGAGGCCATGGCCACGGGCCACTACGTCCGCCGCGCCGCCGTCGGCAATCGCTCGCAGATGAGGAAGGCGGTCGACCATTCGCGCGACCAGTCCTACTTTCTGTTCGCCACCACCCAGGGCCAGCTCGACTATCTGCGCTTTCCGCTGGCCGATCTGGAAAAGCCCCAGGTGCGCGGCGTCGCCGCCGAACTGGGGCTGAAGATCGCCGCCAAGCCGGACAGCCAGGACATCTGTTTCGTGCCCTCCGGCGACTACCGCACCCTGATCGACCGCCTGCGCCCGCAAGGGCGCGAGGCCGGCGAGATCGTGCACATGGACGGTCGGGTGCTGGGACGCCATGCCGGCATCACCGACTACACCATCGGCCAGCGCCGGGGCCTGAACGTCGCGGTGGGCGAGCCCCTGTTCGTCGTCAGGCTGGAGCCCGAAACCCGCCGCGTCGTCGTCGGCCCGCGCGAAGCCCTGCTGACCGCGTCTCTGACGCTGGAAGAGACCAACTGGCTGGGCGACGAGGCCACCCTCGTCGAGGCCGCTGCGTCCGCCCTCCCCGTCCTGGCCCGCGTCCGCTCGACCCGCCAGCCCTCCCCCGCCCGTCTGGCCCTGATCGACGGCGACGTCTGCGTGGTCTTCGACGAAGGCGAGGAAGGCGTCGCCCCCGGCCAGGCCTGCGCCCTTTACGATTCGACCGATCCCGACCGCGTCCTGGGCGGCGGCTTCATCCGCGACACGACCGCCGTGGCGACAGCCTAGACAATTGTGGAGAGCGGGTGGATGTTGAGTTGATTTTCGTCGAATATTGATTGAGACCCTATTCAACAATAATGCACGAGTGCGTTATATTTCTTTAAACTGATCATTGCAGTAATGCCCTAATCCCCAGCCTGACCAAGCAGGGGAAATAAATGCAACGTCAAAACAAACTTCGCCTCCAGCTTTTGCTGGGGACCGCACTTCTCGCCGCGCCCGTTTCCGCCTTCGCCGGCAGCGATCCCGTCGCCGTCGATCCGACGCCGACCGGCCTGGCCGACATCGTCGTCACCGCCACCAAGCGTGAAACCAATCTGCAAGACACGCCGATCTCCATCTCGGTCATGGGTTCGGAATCGCTGGAAAACCGCCACGTTCAGAGCCTGATGGATCTGGCCGACGGCGCTGTGCCCAGCCTTCGCGTCGCCACCTTTGAAGCGCGCCAATCGGCCCTAACCATCGGCATTCGCGGCATTGTGCCGAACGACGCCAACCAACCCGCCCGCGAACAGGGCGTCGGCGTCTATGTCGACGGCGTCTATCTGGCGCGTCAGCACGGCCTCGCTTCCGCCCTGCTCGACATCGAACGGGTGGAAGTCCTGAAGGGGCCGCAAGGCACCCTGTTCGGCCGCAACACCGAAGGCGGCGCCCTGTCGCTGGTGACCAAGAAGCCCACGGGCGAGTTCGGCATGCGCGCCGTCGCCGGCGTCGGCAACCTGGACTCCTACAACTCCGAACTGCACGTCGATTTTCCGGCCCTGGGCGACTTCGCCTTCAAGGTGGACGGCGTGATCGCGGTTCAGGGACCGGCCACCAAGAACATCCTGCCGGGCGAGACGGGCTTTGGCCAATACGACCGCCGCGGTCTGCGCTTCCAGACCCGCTGGACCCCGGCCGAAAACTTCACCGCCGATCTGGCGGCCGACATCGGCAAGGACAAGAACACCCCGTTCTACAGCCAGCTGCTGAACTTCAACCCGAACGGCCTGACGGTCGTGCCGTGGACCTCGGCCACCGTGCCGAGCGGCTCAATCCGCGCCCTGTCGCCCCTGGTGCAGGTCGAGGGTTCGGAGCGCATGACGCAGGCCGACATCGGCGTGCCTCAGCAGTGGAGCGTCGATGACACGCGCGGGACGGATCTGCATCTGTCCTATCGCCCCAGCGACGCGCTGGAGCTGCGTTCGATCACCGCCTATCGCGACCTGGACGTCGAGCAGTACGACAATATCGCCGGCGCCCACCGTCCGCCGGTGACCGGCCCGAATGGCAAGTTCTCGCGCTACTCCCTGGCCGGCTTCTGGCAGCACCAGTTCAGCCAGGAAGTCCAGGCGGTCGGTTCGCTGGGCGACAGCATCGACTATGTCGGCGGCGTCTTCTACTTCAAGGAAACCGTGTCGGACGATGCGGCCACGCCTTCGACGAACCAATGGAACGCCGACGGCACGGGCTACACCATCCTGGACCCCACCCCGACCATCCGCGGCTCCCGCTCGCTCGACCGCAAGTCGACGGCTCACGCCGAATCCAAGGCGGTCTATGGTCAGGCGACCTGGACCCCGGCCCAGCTGGACGCCCTGCACCTGACGGTCGGCGGCCGCTACACCTGGGATGACAAGGACGGCAAGCTGGAGATGGTGAACAACGCCCCGACCAATCTCAGCTTCAACACCTCGGTCGATCGGTTCGATCCGCTGGTCACCCTGGCCTATGACCTGACCGACAGCGTCAACGTCTACGGCAAATATTCGACCGGCTATCGGGCCGGCGGCGCCTCGTCGCGCTCGCTGACCTATCGCTCCTTCGATCCGGAAGAGGTGAAGGCCTATGAGCTGGGCCTGAAGAGCGACCTGTTCGACCGTCGGGTGCGGCTGAACGCGGCCGTCTATGCGATGGACCGCACCGACAGCCAGATCGACTTCAGCCTTGTCACCGTGATCGGCGCCTCGACCCGCAACACGCTGGAAACGATCAACGCCCCCGGCACCACCAAGATCCGGGGCCTGGAGTTGGAAGGCCAGTTCCGCGCCAACGACTATCTGACGCTGTCGGCCTCCTACGCCTATACGGACGCCAAGATCCCGGACACGGTGAACCCGTTCAACAATCAGGTGCAGAAGGTGTTCATCGCCTATACGCCTGAGAACGCCGCCAGCGTGGCCGCGGACTGGAACTCGCCCTTCATGGGCGCGACGCTGAAGGCTCACATCGACGCCAACTACGCCGACGCCAGCCACAGCTTCGACCAGTTCGAAATCAAGAACGACTCCTCGTTCCTGGTGAACGCCCGCATCGCGGTGGCCGACATCGCCACCCGTGAAGGCGGCCCCGATCTGGAAGTGGCCCTGTGGTCGCGCAACCTGCTGGACGAGACCTATGTCTACCGCCGCGACCCCTCGAACCGGGGCACGCTGGGCGACTACGGCAACTTCAACAACCCGCGCACCTTCGGCATCGAGCTGCGCGCCTCCTACTGACCGTCCTCCTCTCGGTCAGTTCGCCCCCTCCCGCCCAGCGCGGGAGGGGGTTTTCTTTGTCGAATTATCCAGATTTTGTGGAGAGCGGATGAAGTTTGTCCGAAGCCGCATGGTTCCGCTGGACGTGCCGGGCGCGCGGCGCGATGGCGGAGGACGGAGGTTTCATGAGCAGTCTTGTCTTGATCGCCGACGACGAAGGCGAAATCGTCGAAATTCTGGACGCCTATATGCGTCGCGAGGGCTTTCGAACCGCGACGGCCTCGGACGGGCAGCAGGCGCTTGATCTCCATGCCGCGCTCAAGCCGGACATGGTGTTGCTGGACGTGCGCATGCCCAATCGCGACGGCTGGGACGTCCTGGGCGAACTGCGCCGGCGCGGAGAGACGCCGGTCATCATGGTCACGGCCCTGGACCAGGATCTGGACAAGCTCCAGGCGCTCCGCATCGGCGCTGACGACTATATCGTCAAGCCGTTCAAACCCGTGGAGGTCGTCGCGCGCGTCCACGCCATTCTCCGCCGCACCGTCGGCGCGCCCGACGCCAAGGTGCTGCGGGTCGGACCGGTCGAGGTCCAGTTGGAGAACTATCTCGCCGCCGTGATCACGGCCGACGGACGTCGACGCCTGGACCTCACCCTGACCGAATTCAAAATGCTGGCCCATATGGCGCGGATTCCGTTGCGGGTCTTCACCCGCGCCGAAATCCTGGACGCCTGCTTCCCGAACCAGGACGTTCAGGAACGCACGATCGACAGCCATTTCAGCCATCTTCGACGCAAGCTGGAGGCCGCCGGCGCCGTCGGTCTGGTCGCCAATGTCCGGGGCGTCGGCTACCGGCTGGAGCCTGACGCTTGCCCCTGACCGACGGCATAGGGCGCAATGTGGCGGCTCGGATCGGCCTGGTCACCCTGACCGGCTTCATCCTCAGCGCGTTCTGCGCCTTCTTCGTCTATGCCTGGGTGTTTGAAAACCATCCCGGCGTGGTCGCCGCGCCGCATCACTGGAAGCCCCAGGCCGTCGACTATGCGGTCATCGTTGCAGCGGTCCTGACGGCGATCGGCCTGGCCGTCATGGCCGGCGCCCTGCTGGCTCGGCAGATCGTCCTTCCACTCGCGTCCCTGGCTATTACGGCCCAACGGATTTCAGAGGGCGACCTGACCGCTCGCGCCACCGTCGGCAAACGCGCCCTTCGCGAAACCGCCCAACTGGTCGAAGACTTCAACCGAATGGCGCAACGGCTTCAGGCGCACGCCGAGGAACGCATCGCCTGGAACGCCAAGATCGCCCACGAATTGCGCACCCCGGTCACCATTCTGAAGGGACGTCTGGAGGGCGTCGCCGACGGGGTGTTCCAGATCGACGATCACACCCTGACCAGTTTGAGGCGTCAGATCGAGGGCCTGGCGCGCATCGTCGAGGATCTGCGGGTGGTCAGCCTGGCCGAAAGCAACCACCTGGATCTCCAGCTTGAGGCGGTCGATCTGTCCCAAGAGATCGGCGCCCTGCGCGAAATCGTACAGCCCAGCCTGAGCGCCGCCGGTTTCGAAGCCCAGTGGCGCCTGGAGCCCGCCCTGGCCGTCTGCGATCCGACACGGCTTAGACAGGCCGCCCTGGCCCTGCTCGAAAACGCGCGGCGACACGCCGTTCCGGGTCCGCTGGTGATCCGCACGGCCACCTTCGGCGCCTTCGCCCGGATTTCGATCGAGGACAGCGGCCCCGGCATAGACGCCGATCGCGCCGCCCACATCTTTCACCCCTTCAAGCGCGACCCATCGGCCACGGGCTCGGGCCTGGGACTGGCGGTCGTCCGGGCGATCGCGGAGGCTCACGGCGGGCTCGCCCTTCACCGCAACACCGTCGCAGGCGGCTCCCTCTTCACCCTGGAGATTCCAAGTCAGCCCGCGCGCCGACCCGCGGTCTAGCCGGCGGCGAAGACCCGGATGCGGTTGCCGTCGGGATCGCTCGCGACGAAGGCCCGCCCCTGACGGGTGTCCATCGGCGGCAAGACGATCCGCGCGCCGCGATCCCACCAGTCCATATGCAGTTCATCCACCACGGACGGCGCCTTCATGCGCAGTTCCAGGGCGTCTCCCGGTCGAGACGCCGGCTGTGCCGAACGCCACAGGCTCAGCGTCCGCCGGGTCGACAGAATGAAGACGGCGCGATCCGGTCCCGCTTCCAGCGGCGTTCGCCGCAGCAGCCGGGCGTAGAAGCGCGCCGCGGCCTCCGGGTCGGCGACGCTCAGTGGAATGTCTTCGATCTCGGTCATGCGCCCTCCGGTTTTTGCGAGAACAAACCTAGACCGCCCTGCTGCCAGTTCCTGTCAGCATGATCCTGCTTCCGCCCGTTTTTCCTGCGCCTCATGCCAGGTCTTCAGCAGGGCCTGACGCCGGGCGGGATAGCGGGCCTCCGTCACCTCCGCCTCGACGATCCGGTCGGTGCGGAAACTGCGGAAATCCTGTCGCAACTCGCACCAGGCCAGCAGCAGCCGCACCCGGTCGAAGAAGACCAGGGCGAAGGGCCAGACCACCCGTTCTGACGCCTTGCCCGCCTCATCGCGGTAACACAGCCTCAGCCGCCGCTCGGTGCGGATCGCCTTTCTCAACAGGGCGGGATCGACCAGATCGGTCGGAAACGGCGCCCCCGGCACGACCAGCAGGGCCGAGGTCTCCATCTCGTCGCGCAGATCCGAAGGCAGCACCGCCGCGATCCGCGCCAGCGCCCCCAGGGCGGCGTCCCGCATCCGCGCATCGGCCCGGTCCGCCACCCAGCGCGAACCCAGCACCAGGGCCTCCACCTCCTCCGGCGTGAACATCAGCGGCGGCAGCAGATAGCCCGGCTTCAGCACATAGCCGACCCCCGGCTCCCCCTCGATCGTCGCCCCCTGCGCCTGCAGGCTGGCGATGTCGCGATACAGGGTGCGCAGACTGACCCCCATCTCCTCGGCCAGCGCACGACCGCTGACCGGCCGGCGCCATCGCCGCAGGGCGTTCAGAAGATCAAGCAGGCGTTCGGACCGGGACACGACGCGAGCCTAGCAGAGATGCTGACAGAAAGCGGCAGCATCAGGTTTTTTGGGATCAGGGGTTGCCGCGCACCGCCTTGGCCGTGTATCCGGCCGCCTCCGAAGAAGAGACACCCATGTTCGCCCAATACGTCGCCATGAACGCGCCCAAGAGCTTGGACCGCCTGTCGGTCCAAGGCGAGGGCGCGTGCGTGAGGGGCGCATAGGGAGCAGCGGGTCTATCGACTTCGGCTTTCCAGAAACCCCTCCCGCTTCCGGCCGGAGGGGTTTCTTGCGTCTGCGGGGCTCCTTTTCTCGCCGGTCCGGGAGGATCACAGACAGAGAAGGAGACGCCGGCCATGCGTGGTTATGACGTAATCGAAACCCCGGACCATGTGCCGATCAAGGCCTGGACCCGAGGGGTGCCCATCGAGGATGCGGCGCTGAAACAGCTGAAGAACGTGGCCTCGCTGCCGTTCATCCACAAGCACGTCGCGGTCATGCCGGACGTGCACTGGGGCATGGGCGCGACGGTGGGGTCGGTGATCCCGACCGTGGGAGCCATCATCCCGGCCGCCGTGGGCGTGGACATCGGCTGCGGCATGATGGCGGTGCGGACCTCGATCCGCGCCGAACACCTGCCCGACGACCTGTCGGCCATCCGCTCCGCCATCGAGGCCGCCGTTCCGCACGGCCGCACCGACAACGGCGGGCGCAACGACAAGGGCGCCTGGGCGGCCGAACCGCCGGCCTCGGCGATCACCCGTTGGGCCGATCTGAAGGCGGGCTATGACGCCGTGGTGGAAAAACACCCCAAGGCGGCGCACCCGCGCGGCTTCGGCCACCTGGGCACCCTGGGCACGGGCAACCACTTCATCGAGCTGTGCCTCGACGAGGCGGGCGACGTGTGGGTGATGCTTCACTCCGGCTCGCGCGGGGTGGGCAACCGGTTCGGGACCTATTTCATCGAACGGGCCAAGCACGAGATGCGCCGCTGGCACATCAACCTGCCCGACCAGGACCTGGCCTATTTCCCGGAAGGGACGGACGGCTTCGTCGACTATGTGCGGGCGGTGTCGTGGGCGCAGAAATACGCGCGCGCCAACCGCGAGGTGATGATGGACAGCGTGCTCGGGGTGCTGAAGGCCTTCTGGCCGGATCTGGAGACGACGCAGGAGGCGGTGAACTGCCACCACAACTACGTCTCCAAGGAGAAGCATTTCGGCAAGGACGTCTTCCTGACCCGCAAGGGGGCCGTGTCGGCCAAGGACGGCGAACTGGGCATCATCCCCGGCTCGATGGGGGCGAAGTCCTTCATCGTCCGCGGCAAGGGCAATGCGGATTCGTTCTGCACCTGCTCGCACGGCGCCGGTCGGGCCATGAGCCGGACCGAAGCCAAGCGCCGCTTCACGATCGAGGACCACGTCCGCGCCACCGAGGGCGTGGAATGCCGCAAGGACGCCGAGGTGATCGACGAAACCCCGATGGCCTATAAGGACATCGACGCGGTCATCGCGGCCCAGACCGACCTGATCGAGGTCGTGCACACCGTGCGTCAGGTGGTGTGCGTCAAGGGATGACGGGAGCCGGTTTCACCGCAGGGTGGGGCCGGCTTTCGTCGTCAGGGCTCCGGGCGCCAGGTTACCCAGCGAGGCTCGCTAATGATGGGGGCGAAGGTGGGAGCCGGCGGATGCGGCAGACCATCATCCGCCCCTCGGAAAGTCACTGTCATCCAGTCCAACTGGGCCGTGTTTGTGTCTCCCGCAAAAATCTCAAGGATCGACAGACCCTCAGCCGGCCCAGGCCAAAATTGGCACCCCACAACGGCATTCAACTGATCAATGTGAAACCAGGACACATTGTCCGTTGCGGGTTTCGTCCAAGGCCAAGGTTGCGAACTTCTTATCGCAGTGACTCCGCCGGCGCCTGAATTGTAGCGGGAAACGACTTCCGCCTGCTCGAAATGTCGGCGTGCGGCGGCCTCCTGAGGACCGGCTCGATCAAGGAATTGTTCGATAGCGGCCAGCTCTAGTGTTGAAAATCCTGGACCTTGCTGGCTTTGAAGACGCGTTCTGGACCTCCAGCGAAAGTAGTTTCGAACAAACCTCTGCTGCCAAAACAGGAATCCCAAAGTCCAGCAGAACGCATAGAGGCCGAAAAACCAGGGAATGGCGGCGTTGCCGAAGGCGATCAGGACGCCGAAGCAACCACCGGCAAAGGTAAAGGCCGACAGGGCCAGCACGGTGTTCTGAACACGAGCCTTCCTTTTAGGACGCCGACTGAACTTGTCCAACCAAAGCCCCCTGTCCCGCTCTCAAACCCGTCCTCGACGGCCGCCCTAAGCCGCCTCATCATCCTTCGGCATCACATCCCCCACCGTCGGCCGGTTCTCCGCCCGCGTCAGCCGGATGTCCCTGGGCTTGACGATCTCGCCGCAGCAGCCGCAGGCGATGCGCGGGGTCAGGGTGGCGCCGCAGGTCGAGTGGACCATGTCGATGCCGCAGTCGGTCTCGCCATAGACGTGTTTGGCGCCCCAGCCGTGCAGGGTCACCAGAACCCCGTACAGATCCTTGCCCTTGGGCGTCAGCACATATTCGTTGCGCGGGGGCCGTTCGGAATAGGGGCGCGGCTCCAGCACCCCGTGCTGGACCAGGCTTTTTAGACGCGCGGCCAGGACGTTGCGCGCCACGCCCAGATTGTCCTGCCATTGCTCGAACCGGCTGACCCCGTTGAAGGCGTCGCGGATGACCAGCAGGGTCCACGGATCGCCGATCACCTCCAGGGTGGCGGCGATGGAGCAGCTTTGGCGGCTGTAGTCTGCGGTGCGTCCCATGCGACAAAAGTGACCCCGCGTCAGGCGGTTGGCAAGAGGGTTGCCAATCCGAACCGGCTCAGTCAGTCTTGTTTGGCAACGGACCTGCGCCCCCTCCAGAACGCAGCGCCTTCCGTCCCTTCTTCGCCTGACGCAGGATGGCGCCCATGGCCGATACGACCCACCCCATCTCCCTCGACGCCGCCCTGGCCTTTCACACCCTGGACGACGGCGGCCTTTCGGCGCCCGTTCCCGGTCATTTCTCCAACGGACCGTCCGGCCTGCCGCCGGAGAAGGGCTTTCCCTTCGGCGGCCTGCTGGCGGCCCTGTGCGCCCAGGCGATGCGCCAGGGCCTGTCCCTGACCGCGCCGCTGCGGACCCTGTCGGTCCAGTATCTGTCGGCGGCGCGGTTCGGCGAACAGGTCGCCTTTCGTCCCCGACTGCTGCGCGGCGGCCGCAATGTGATCTATGCGGCGGTCGAGGCCGAGCAGGACGGCCGCATGCCCCATCACGCCACCGGTACCTACGGCTTGGACGGCGACACCCCGCCGCTCGCCCCACTTCATCTGCCGACGCCCCCGCTGGACGGCCTGAACCCCGCCGCCACCATCCGGGGGCCGATGTCGCCCCACTTCGCCCAGCATGTCGAATACCGGTTCGACGGCGGGCCCAACATCCTGGGCGGCAATGCCGGCAAGCCGGTGATCGAACGCACCTGGATGCGGATGGCCGACCGCCGCCCGCTGGACGAGGTCGGGCTGTGCTATCTGCTGGACGCCCTCTATCCCCCGGCCTGGACCGCCTCCTCGACGCCCGCGCCCATGACCACCGTCGATCTGCGCATCGACATCCTGACCGACCCGACGCCTGAAACAGCGCCCGAGGGCTGGGCCTTCTTCGAGTTCCGGATGCTGGACCTGGGCCTGGGCTGGACGGTGGACGAGGCGACCGCCTGGGGCGCCGACGGAAGCCCGCTGGCGATCTCGCGCCAGCGCCGCAAACTGCTGCCGCAACGCGGCGCCTGACCTGAACGTCGCTCAGCCTCCGTTCATCATTATCAGGGACTATTCGAAATCTCTGGAGTAGGCTCCGGACGTCGCTGTCGTCGCCCCTATCCTCTCTTCCAAATCTCTGGTGTCTCACCCATGCGTCGCAGCCGTCTTATCGCCGCTTGTCAGACCGCCGTCGTCATGGGCGGAGCCTTGATGCTCCAGGGCTGCGTCGCCGGCGCCGTGGTCGGCGGAACCGCCGCCGTCGTGGGCGGCGCGGCCAAGGCCGGGGGCGCGGTCGTCGGCGCCGGCTTCGACGCCGTCACCACCTCGGACGAAGAAACCCGCGCCCGCCGCGAACGCGAACAGCGCGACTACGAACGCGAGCAACGCCGCTGCGAACAGCGCCAGAGGCAGGGCAAAAGCTGCTGACTACAGCGACAGCACGCACCGCTCGTTGATCGTCGGCCGCGCCACCTGCACCCGGCAAAGCCCCGGCCAGTCCGGCTTCAGGGTCTTGGCGAACCACAGGCACAGGTTTTCCAGGCTGGGCAGCTCCAGCCCCTCGTGCTCGTTCAGCATGCCGTGGTCCAGCTGCTCCGCCGCCGACTTCAGCGCCCGGTCCAGCGCCCCCAGGTCCGCGACCCAGTTGTGCTCGGCGTCCAGGGTCTCCGACCGGATCGTCGCCTCGACCGTAAAGGAGTGGCCGTGGACGCGACGATAGATGCTGCCCTCGGGTTCGTTGGGGAAGTGGTGGGCGGCGTCGAAGGTCGCCTGTTTGGTGATTTCGAAGACGGGCATTAGCGGACGCCGATGTATTTGTGGGTCTGGACGCTCAGGCGCCACTGGGGATGGGTCAGGCAATATTCGATGGCGGCGGCGGTGTTCTCCGCCTGGTCGGGGCCGTCCAGGGGCTGGAGCCAGAACCGTTCGAACGCCAGGTGTTCGAACCGCTCGGGCGGGGCCTTGGGCTGCGGATAGACCAGCTTCAGCTCCTGCCCCTTGATCTGGATCACGTCTGCGTCCGCCTTTGGGCTGACGCAGATCCAGTCGATCCCGTCGGGCGCCGCCAGGGTGCCGTTGCTCTCTATGGCGATCTCGAAACCGCGCGCGTGCAGGGCCGCGACCAGCGGCGCATCCAGCTGCAGCAGGGGCTCTCCGCCGGTGCAGACCACCAGTTTCGGATCGCCTTGCCGGCCCCGCCACATCGCGGCGACATGATCGGCCAACCCGTCCGCGGTGGCGAACTTGCCCCCGCCGTCCCCGTCTACGCCGACGAAGTCCGTATCGCAGAAGCTGCAGACGGCGCTCGCCCGATCCTGCTCGCGCCCGCTCCACAGATTGCAGCCAGCGAAGCGCAGGAAGACCGCCGGCCGGCCCGCCTGTCCGCCCTCGCCCTGGACCGTCAGAAAGACTTCCTTAGCCGAATAGGTCACGTCTGAGCGCCTCGGCCGGCGACCCATTCCGCATGCCCCGCCGCCCGCAACTCGCACGCGGGGCATTGGCCGCAGCCATAGCCCCAGGCGTGGCGATGCGTCCGATCGCCCTGATAGCAGGTGTGGCTGTCCTCAATGATCAGCTCGACCAGGGTTTCGCCCCCAATCCGATCGGCCAGTTCCCAGGTCTGGGCCTTGGTCAGCCACATCAGCGGGGTCTCGATCACCACCGGCTTGTCCAGTCCCAGCGACAGGGCCCGCGCCATGGCCTCCATGGTCTCGTGGCGACAGTCGGGATAGCCGGAATAGTCGGTCTCGCACATGCCGCCGACCAGCACCTCCAGCCCGCGCCGATCCGCCAGGGCCGCCGCCGCCACCAGGAAGATCAGGTTGCGCCCAGGGACAAAGGTCGTCGGCAAACCGCGCGCATCCATCTCAATCTTGCGGTCGGCGGTCAGCGCGCTCTCGGCGATCCGACCATAGCCGGTCAGGTCCACCACATGATCGTCGCCCAGCCGGTCGGCCCATTGCGGCAGGGCCGTCTTCATCCCCGCACGCACCGCCTGGCGCGCCTCCATCTCCACGACGTGACGCTGGCCATAGTCGAAGCCGACCGTCTCCACCCGCCCGAACCGCTCCAGCGCCCAGGCCAGACAGGTCGCGCTGTCCTGCCCGCCGGAGAAGAGAACCAGGGCCGATGTCGTAGACTTTTCCAGGATGACGCTCATGACGAATCTGCGGTCGGCCGGTCGGCCGCGCGCATGCACAAAGGGATGAGGACCTCAGATGGGTCGGGCGGGCCTTCTACACCAGACCCGCCCCCGGCGCAAAATCCTGAAACAGCCGGCGCCCGCCCCTGAGATGACACCGAGGGTACAGGCCGAAACTTTCTGATCCGGCTTAACTAATCGGCAAGCGCTACTGGTGCATATGGGAGGCGAGTAAGGAGTTCCAGGCAGTATGCCGACGATTGAGACCCTTTCAGAACAACCCGAGCCGGTAGGTCCGTCCACGCTCGGCTGCGAGGTTTTCGCCCGGTTCGAGCGCGAACCGGACACTTTGGTCATACCTGTCGTAGAGAACGACCGCCCCCTGGGCCTGGTGGAACGCACCACCTTCATACAGAAGATCGCCGGCCGCTTCGGCCACGCCCTCTACGATCTGCGCCCGATCACCTTCGCCATGGACCCCGAGCCGGCGGTGGTGGAAGGCGACGCTGAAATCGACGCCTTCAGTGAAATCCTGCTGAGGGGCGGTCCCGCCGCCCTGCTGCGCGGTTTCATCGTGACGAAAAACGGCCGCTATCACGGCGTGGGCACGGCTGCGACCCTGCTCCGCAGCGCGACAGACCGCCAGCGGCGCCACGAGGCGGAGTTGGCCAACCAAGCTGCAGCCCTCAACGACACGCGCGCCCAGGCCCTCATCGCCGCCCGCGCCAAGAGCCAGTTCCTGGCCATCATGAGCCATGAGCTTCGCACCCCGATGAACGGCGTCTTGGCCGTCGCCGAACTGCTGCGCCGCCAGCCCTTGAGCACGACGGCCCAGGCCCATGTGCAGACCATCGTCGAATCGTCCGAAAACCTGCTGCGCATCCTTCAGGACGCCGTCGACCTGGCCAAGGCCGAGGCGGGAGAGCTGGAGTTGACCCCCGTCGCCACCCCGCTGCGGGCCGTGATGGACGACGTCCAATCCCTATGGGAGCCGCGCGCCTCCCAGGACGGCGTGACCCTGCTGGTCGGCTACGAAGGCGACACGGAGCTGGCCGCCGTCATCGACGGAGTCCGCCTGAAGCAGGTGTTCAACAATCTGATCGGCAATGCGCTGAAATTCGCGCGCAATGGGGTGGTCGAGGCCGGGCTGAAGGCCTGGGTCGACGGCGACCAGGTGCGGATGGAGGCCCGGGTTCGCGACGACGGCCCCGGCGTCGACGCCGACCGTGTGGATTCCATCTTCGAACCCTTCGTCCACGGCTCGGGCCCGGACGGCGCCGGACTGGGCCTGTCCATCTGCCGCCAGGTCATCGAGCGTATGGGCGGTCGGATCTGGGCCGAGAACAACAAGGGTCGGGGCGCAACCTTCGCCTTCGACATCACCGCGCGCCGCGCCGCAGCGGTCGTCGAGCCCGCCTCCAATGTCTCCAGCCTGCCAGAACTCGATCTGAAGTCCGCGCCCCACGTGCTGATCGTCGATGACAACGCCACCAACCGCGTCGTGGCCCAGGCCTTGTGCGAAATGTTCGGCTGCAGTTCCGAACTGGCGGAGGACGGGCTGGAGGCGGTCCAGGCGGTTCAGGAAGGTCGCTATGATCTGATCCTGATGGACATCAAAATGCGCGCATGGACGGGGTCCAGGCGACCCAGGCCATCCGCGCCCTGGGCGGCGAGGTGGGACGCACCCCCATCGTCGCCCTGACGGCCAACGCCGATCCCGAAGACGCCAAACACTATCTGTCCGTCGGCATGGCCGCCGTGGTGGAAAAGCCGATCAAGCCCGAGCGCCTGCGCATGGCGATGAACGCGGCCCTCGTCGAGAACAAGGGCGAGGACGAGACGCAGACGTCGGCGCCGGCCCCTCGCCGGGCGCGGCGCTGATCGCTCAGTCCGGCCGGACCTCCAGCGTCTCTTCATCCTCCTCGTCATAGCCGACCAGGCGCAGCGCGCGCGCCTTCTGGCCGTTCAGTTCGGCCCAGCGCAGAAGCCCCTCCTCCCGGCCATGGGTGATCCAGGCCTCGTCGGGTTTCAGCTCCTCGAAGGTCGTGACCAGTTCCTCCCAGTCGGCATGGTCGGAGATGACCAAGGGCAGCTCCACCCCCTTCTGGCGGGCCCGCGCCCTTACCCCCATCCAGCCCGAGGCGAAGGCCACGACCGGATCGGCGAACCGCCGGGACCAGCGATCCTGCACGGCCGACGGCGGCGCGACCACCACCTCGCCTCCCAGCGCCCCCTTTGGGAGATCGCGCGTCGGCAGGATCGGCCCCAGATCGACGCCCTCGCGCTCATAGAGCGCGTTCAGCCGCTCCATGGCGCCGTGCACATAGATGGGTCGGTCCCAGCCCGCCTCACGCAGCGTGCGTATGATCCTCTGGGCCTTTCCCAAGGCGTAGGCGCCGACCAGATGGGCTCGGTCAGGAAACTGCGCCAGCGACCGAACCAGCCGACCGATCTCATCCTGCGCCGGCGGATGGCGGAATACAGGCAGGCCGAAAGTCGCCTCAGAGATGAAGACGTGACAAGGCACGGGTTCGAACGCCGGACAGGTCGGATCGCGCCGCCGCTTGTAATCGCCCGACACGACCATGGTCAGACCCTTCCAGCGCACCTCGACCTGGGCGGATCCCAGGACATGGCCTGCCGGAAACAGCCGCAGCTCGACCCCGTTGATCGCGGCCCTCTCTGCGTATTCGACCGCCTGCTCCCGCGCCGTAAAGGCGTCGCCGTAGCGCTCGGCCATGATGGCCAGGGTCTGGCGCGTGGCCAGCACGGCGCCGTGCCCCGCCCGCGCATGATCGGAATGGCCATGGGTGATCACGGCCCGATCCACGGGGCGCACCGGATCGACGTAGAAGTCGCCGGGCGGGCAATAGAGGCCGGCCGGCGTCGGATGCAGCAGATCTTCGGGTCGGATCATGGGGGCGTAACGCTCTCGACGCCGTCGGGTCGCCCCGTCATACAGAAGACTGTCACCGACTCCACGGACGCCCTTTCGCATGCACGACAGTTTCGTCGACGCCATCCTGCCACAACTCGCGGCGGGCGCCGCCCACACGGGCGCTCTGGGCTTCATCTTCGACGGGCTTCATGACGGCGCGCCGCGCATTCGGGTTCCCTGGCGGCCCGACCTGGTCGGCGATCCTGACACGGGGGTGCTGGCCGGGGGGCTGGTGACGACCCTCTTGGACCATATCGGCGGCCTGGCCGTCTGGACCGCCATGGACGCCTTCCACCCGATCGCCACCCTGGACCTGCGGGTGGACTATATGCGCGCGGCCCGGCCGGGCGTGGACCTTTTGGCCCAAGCCAGCTGCTATCGTTTAACCCCCACGATCGCCTTCGTGCGCGGCTGGGCGTTCGAGGACGATCCCGCCGATCCGGTTGCGGCGGCTCAGTCGGCCTATGTGCTGAACCGCTCGCGCAGCAGCACCAAGCCGGCGCCCGCAGGAGACCTCGGCGCATGAACGAGCTTCTGGATCGGCTTCCCTACGCCCGCTTTCTGAACCTCCAGACCCAGATGAACGGCGACGAGGTCACGGTGGTCATGCCCTTTGCAGATCAGTTGATCGGCAATCCGATGCTGCCGGCCCTGCACGGCGGCTCAACCGCCGCCCTGTTGGAAATGACGGCCATGGCACAGATCGCCCTGGCGTTTCCGAGTTCGCGCCTGCCGCGGCCGATCAACGTCACCGTCGCCTATCTCAGGACCGGCCGTCCGGTCGACGTCTTCGCCAGGGCCGAGATCAGCCGCGCCGGCCGGCGGATCGCTCACGTCCAGGCTGAGGCGTGGCAGGAAAGCCGGAGCCGCCCCATCGCCTCCCTGACCGCGCACTTCCTTCTGGAGGAATCCTAGCCTTTTCAAAGACTTTTGCTTGAGGCGAGGAAGGCCGCACGACGCACGCGCGCCAGAACGCCTCCCCGCTCAACATTGATCGATTAGGTTAACAATATTCTACCAGAAGCGGTTAAGCCGTGTTAGGATTCATCCATTGTAAACCTTGTTTGAGGGGCTTCCCAATGGACCGTACTGAAGTCATCGCCGGCGTGGCTGCTGATCTGCACGCCACGGAACACGCTATCGACGCCGCCATCGCTCAAGCGACGACGCTGGTTCAATCCTTCATCAGCGCGCGCGCCGACCTCTCGCTGTCGCCGGTCGCCGCCACGGCCTCGCAAGCCAAGGCCATGGAAACCATCGCCGCCCTCGCCGCCGCGCGGGAGTCCATCGTGGCGTGCCACGGCGAGTTGCAGAAGGACCATCGCCGCCTCGGCTTCGGAACCTACGCCGCCGGCCCGATCGGCAAGCCCGACGACTGGCTTGACCCGAAGGACACGCGCAATCATCTCCGCTCGGTTGCATGAAATTAAGTTAAGGTTAGGCCTCATTATCACTTAACCTAACATCGCCTACAGTCGCCCCCTTCGCGTAAAACGCTTGGGGGCGACAATTATGGTAAACATGATGTACGCCGTCATAGGCGCCGTCTTCATGGTCACGATGGCGCTTTTTGCGCTGCTTAAGGGCGGAAATACTGAAAAGGCGGGCGCCAGCGCATACCTGATGGCGTGGTTTGCTTCGCTTGTCGTCCAACAGGAATCGCCCCGCGCCGATCAGGCTCCCCACGGCGTCTTCTTCATCGACCTGATCCTGCTGGCCGTGTTTGCCGTTCTCGCTTTGAGATCAAACCGCGCCTGGCCCATATGGGCCGGAGCCATCCAACTTCTTACAGTCCTGTGCCATCTCATCCTGCTGATGAACGGCCGGACGCCGGTCAGCGCGCTGTTCACCATCATGAACCTGAACGGCTACCTCATCATCATCTCCATCACCGTCGGCACCTTCTGGGCCTGGCAGGAACGGAAGGCCGCGACTGAGCATCAGCTAGGTAGAAATTCCTAAGCTCTCACTCTAGGCTGGGCCGACTCATTGTCGGGAACGCCATGCCCCTGTCCCACGCCAAACTTTGGAAGGCCGTTGACGCCCTGGCGCGGCGCGAGGGCTTGTCGCCGTCGGGGTTGGCGCGGCGGGCCGGGCTGGACGCCACCAGTTTCAATCCGTCCAAGCGGTTCAGCGCCGGGGATCCGCCGCGGCCCCGCTGGCCCTCGACCGAGAGCCTGACCCTGGTTCTTCAGGCGGCCGGCGTATCCCTCGCCGACTTCGCCGCCTTGGCCGACGACGCGCCCGCCACCCCGTCGACCGTGCCCCTGCTCGGCCTGGCCCGCGCGGGCCTGGACGGCTTCTTCGACGAGGCGGGCCTGCCGATCGGCGACGGCTGGGACCACACCGAACTGCCGCAGGTCAATCCCACCACCTTCAGCCTGCGGATCAGCGGGGATTCCATGGCGCCCCTGTACCGCGAGGGCGACCGGGTGATCGTCGACCGGGGCGACCCAGCCGTGCGGCGCGGCGACCGGGTCGTGGCGCGTCTGACCTCGGGCGAGGTGGTGGCCAAGGAGCTGACGGCGCTGAACGCCCGCAGCGCCACCCTGTCCTCGATCAATCCCGACTATCCGCCGCGGGTGGTGCCCCGGCGCGACATCGAATGGATGGCCCGCATCCTCTGGGTCAGCCAATAAAAGACCCCGCCCGGCGAACCGGACGGGGTCTGGGCTCAAACGGCGAACCGCGAGCCTGGCGACCGTTCCAGCGGGATCGACGGGGGGAGGAACGACCCCGCTGGCGCGGTCTTTCGGGGCGCGACCTCAGCGGGTCACATAGTTGGCGTTCACCCAGCCGCCGCCGGCGATCTGGATCCAGTCGCCCTGGCGAGCGACGGCGGTGAAGGGCTGGCCGGCCGCCAGGCTGCCCGACTGACGGAAGCCGGTGCCGGGGCCGCTGCGGATCCGCAGAGTGGTTCCGGCGCGATAGGTGTTGGCGTTGGCCTCGGCTGCGACGCGGGCGCGCTGCTGGTTGCAGCCGATATAGGAGCCGGCCGCCGCGCCGGCGCCGGCGCCGACGATGGTCCCGGCCGTGCGCTCGTTCCGCGCCAGGTTCGAGCCGACCACCCCGCCGACGACTGCGCCGATCAGGGCGCCCGCGCGCTGGCGACCGCCGGGGGCGTCGCAGTTGGTCACGCCGTTGGCCTGGGCCTGGGCGGCCATGGGGGCTGCGGTTACCAGGGCGGCCAGAGCCGCAGCCGTGGCCAGACCCGTCTTCAGAAACTTGCTCGACATATTCATCTCCTGTCATCGGGTTTGCCGATGAGGGGAGAATGCCGAGCTGAACCTGAAGGCTCCCGGAGCTTCGCCGTTATTTTCCGTTCATCTTAAGGGACGCTCGGCGCGTCGGCGTTCGATCAACCGCCGCGCGGCCTCGACGTCACGCTCGACCAAGTGTTTGCGGCGCAGAAATTGGAAGTCCATCACCCGGGCCCACAGGTGCAGCAGCCGGTCCTGAGTGACGAAAACGGTCAGCGCCTCGACCGTGGGCGGTGCGCCCCAGGCCTGGGCCAGTTTCGACAGATGGTCCACCGTCGCATCGTCGGGCAGGGGCTGGCATTCGACGATCCAGTCCCAGCTGCACAGCTCCGGCCGCGCCTTGATCAGCGCCAATGTCGCCGTCAGCACCTTGTCTGCGGACCCGGCCGAAACCAGGTCCATCCACAAGATCCGCGCCTGTTCGTCGATCTCGTACTGCACGTCGCCTCCCCGGCCACGTCGCCATACAAGCCCTTCGCGGTTAAGAAATATTACCTTGCGTCAAGCCTGCGCCAGTTCGCCGCGCGCGCCCTTTTTGATCAGGTCGATCGTCTGCGGCAGGCCGTAGATGGCCGCAAAGGAGCCGAAACGCGGTCCCTGGCTGGCGCCCAGCAGCACTTCGTACAGCGCCCCAAACCAGGCTCGGAGCGGCTCGAACTCATGCGCCTTGCCTGCTGCATAGACCTCGTTCTGGATCAGCTCGCCGTCGGTCGTGTCCGCCGGCAGGGCCTTCAGCCGCTCCGCCAGGTCCTCCAGCGCCGCCTTCTCCTTGTCGTCCGGCAGTCGGTACGACTTCGAGGGCTTCACGAAGTCCTCGTAATAGTTCAGCGCATGGTCCATCAGCCGGTCCAGCAGCGGCTCGTTCTCCGGCGTGGCCTCGGGCAGATATTTGGCGAAATAGGCCCACAGCTGGTCCTTCGTCGAGGCGTTGGCCACCCCCACCAGGTTCAGCAGCAGGGCGAAGGACACCGGCGACGTATGGGTCGGCGGGTTGCCCGCATGGATCGACCAGACCGCATTGTCGATCCGTTTGGCCGGCTCTTGCGTCTTGTAGGCTTCGATAAAGGCCAGATAGTCGTCGATGGCGCGCGGAATGACGTTGAAGTGCAGGCTCTTGGCCGACTTCGGCGACTGGAACATGTACCAGCTCAGGCTCTCGGGCGTGCCGTAGCGCAGCCATTCCTCCATCGTCAGGCCGTTGCCCTTCGACTTCGAAATCTTCTTGCCCTCGATGTCGAGGAAGAGCTCGTAGTTGAAGCCTTCCGGCGGCGTCCCGCCCAGGGCGCGACAGATCTTGCCGCTCTCGCGCACGCTCTCGATCAGATCCTTGCCCGACATCTCGTAATCGACGTCCAGGGCGGTCCAGCGCATGGCCCAGTCCGGCTTCCACTGCAGCTTCACATGGCCGCCCGTGACCGGCAGCTCGGTGCGCCCGCCCGCCGGATCGTCGAAGACGATGGTCCCCTTTTCGACGTTCCGCTCAAGCGTCGGGACCTGCAGCACATGGCCCGTAATCGGGCTGACCGGCAGGAAGGGCGAATAGGTCGCCCGCCGCTCTTCGCCCAGGGTCGGCAGCATGATGGCCATGACCGCGTCGAACCGCTCCAGCAGGGTCAGAAGCGTCGCGTCGAAGGCGCCGGACCTGTAGGTCTCGGTCGAGCTCATGAACTCATAGTCGAAGCCGAACGAGTCCAGGAACGCCCGCAGCCGCGCGTTGTTGTGCGCCCCGAAACTGTCGTGCGTGCCGAACGGATCGCGCACCCGCGTCAGCGACAGGTTCAGGTCCTCGCGCAGCATCTCGGGGTTCGGCACCCCTTCCGGCACCTTCCTGAGGCCGTCCATATCGTCCGAAAACGCGACCAGCCGCGTGGCCCAGTGGTCGCCGGTCAGGGCGCGGAAAGCGTTGCGCACCATGGTGGTCCGCGCCACCTCGCCGAAGGTGCCCATGTGCGGCAGGCCCGAGGGCCCGTATCCGGTCTCCAGCAGCACCGGCTTCTGCAGGGCCTCGAACTTCGCCAGGGCCTCGTCGGCCTTGCCCGCGTCGATCAGCGCCCGCGCCTCGGCCCGCTCGCTCTCGCCCAGCCGTTTCTTCAGCACATGGGCCAGCAGATTACGGGCTTGTTCGAACGGCCAGGACTTGGCCTCGCGGGCGAGGGTTTCGAGGTTCTGAAGCATGGCGGCGGTTTGACTTGTCCCGCCCCCCGGGTCAACGGCTCAACGACGTCGGCCGGTCGCCATCGCCACCACCGCCGCCCCGGCCGCCACGATGAGGGCATCCTCGATCAGACCGCTCTTCGTCTGCCCGATCCGCGCCATCGCCTTTTTCCGCCCGGCCAGCCCCAGATAGGCCAGCGGAACCGCCGTCCCCACCGCAAGCGCCGCGCCGAGCTTCTCGCGCCCGCGCGGCGCCAGGGCCGAGCCCGCGATCCCCGCGCTCATCACCCGCGCCAGCAGGCCCAGAAAGACCGTCCGGTCCGGCGCCGACTTCATCTTGTCGCCGAACAGTTCACCTACGCCCATGGCCAGGCCGCCGAACCTGAACAGCGGGTGATCCAGCACGACCAGCCGCCCCGGCGTCTTCCGATGCGCCAGCCGCGCGCCGACGATGGCCGCCATGGGCGTCATGGACCTAGCGCTGGCGACGGCGCCGATGAGGACGGACGGGAGGAAGGCTGTAAGCTGCATCTCCCCTTAACTCGAAGCCGGTGTTCGGGTTCACACCCGATGCTTCAGCGCCTGACTCTCGTGATCGGAAGGCGTTCCAGCTGGTTCAGGAAAACCTCCAGATGCTGGGAATGCGACGCCACCGCATCGCGAACCTCGGGCCGGTTGAGGTGGCGGGTGTCGACCATGACGCCGCCGTCCTCCGTCCGGCTGGCCAGACCGAGGACGCAAAGTTTTTCAACATGTCGGCGCGTCGTCTCGACGGACATGTTCAAGGACCGCGCTAGGGCTGACAGACTGACCGGGCGACGGAGATCGTCGGGCAGAAATTCAGAGCCCATCAGCGCAACATGCCTGTGCATGTTTCGAACATGCTGGGCGCAACCTTGGGCGGCGGAGACGAAGACCAAGGCCGTAACGGGATCGCCCCCGGCGACCTCCTTGTACAGCAACATGAATCTGAGGACGTAATCGACCCCGGCCGCCAGTCGCAGCCTTTCCCATGCGCCTTCAGATAACATGCGAACATGGTGCTTCAGCCAAGAGGTGAAGTCATCTCATTTTGAGAAACCCAACTCTAGCGCGTGACCAAATAATTGCGCCATTGCCCGCCCCACGTTTTCTCGGGGGATAAAATGGGCGCGAAACTGATCAATCTGAAGGCGAGGCGTTCGGGCGCGCGCATCGAACGGCTGCGGGCGACGGACCCCGTCGTCGTGGAGATCGTCTTGGCTCTATGGGAATTGGGCGGGCAAGCTCACCGTCAGACGGTCGCCGACCACGTCCTGCGCGGACGAGGCGAGATGGGGGTCATCCGCCACGAGGATCGTGCGCCCATCTATCAGGCCATGAACAGCGTCTTCTCAAGCGGCGGTTCGGGCTGGATCGCTCCAGCCTTCGGCGAAACGAGCTATCGTTGGGTTTTGACGGACTCCGGTCAGCAACTGTTCCAGACCGCGCGGCCGCCGAAGCGTTCGCGGGCCGCCGCGGGCTGACGGTTCCGGGGGTTGACCCCTGTCCGCCCCCATGGCCTTTGCGCCGCCTGATGAAGACCGCCGATTTCGACTTCGACCTGCCCGAGGACCGCATCGCCCTGCGGCCCGCCGATCCGCGCGATTCCGCCCGCCTGCTGGTGGTGAAGGACGGCGCCCTGGACGACCGGATCATCCGCGCCCTGCCCGACTTTCTTCAGCCGGGCGACGCCCTGGTCTTCAACGACCCCCGCGTCATCCCCGCCCGCCTGTCCGGCGTCCGCACCCGTCCCGGCCCCGAGGGAGAGACCCTGACCGTCGCCGTCGAGGCCACGCTTCACCATCGCGACGCCCCCGACGTCTGGTCCGCCTTCATGAAGCCCGGCAAGCGGATCAAGCCGGGCGACCGCATTCGCTTCGGACAGGGAGCCGACGCCGCCTGCGACCTGGGCCGTCTCGACGCCACGGTCACGGCCAAGGGCGACGACGGCCTGATCACCCTGAAGTTCGACCTGTCCGGCCCGGCCCTGGACGACGCGATCCGCGCCGTCGGGGTCATGCCCCTGCCCCCCTATATCGCCGCCAAACGGCCCGAGGACGACCGCGACCGCTCGGACTATCAGACCGTCTTCGCCGAACACGACGGCTCGGTCGCCGCCCCTACGGCGGGCCTGCACTTCACGCCCGCCTTGCTCGACGCGATCCGCGCCCGGGGCGTCTCGACCCACGCCGTCACCCTGCACGTCGGCGCCGGCACCTTCCTGCCGGTCAAGGTCGAGGATGTCGCTGAACACCGGATGCACAGCGAATGGGGCGAGGTCTCGCCCGAGACCGCCGCCGCCCTGAACGCCGTCCACGCCGCCGGCGGCCGCATCGTCTGCGTCGGCACCACCTCGCTGCGCCTGCTGGAATCCGCTGCGACCGAGACCTGCGAAATCCGCCCCTTCCACGGCGACACCGCCATCTTCATCACCCCCGGCTACCGTTTCCGCGCCGTGGACGTGCTGATGACCAACTTCCACCTGCCCAAATCGACCCTCTTCATGCTGGTCAGCGCCTTCGCCGGTCCGGAGACGATGAAGGCCGCCTACGCCCACGCCGTCGACACCGGCTACCGCTTCTACTCCTACGGCGACGGCTCCTTGCTGTTCCGGGCCTGAAAACCCCACGCCGCCGGCGCGAACCTTCTGCTGAGGCGGATCGAACCGCTTGTCCTGTGGCCTTCCGGCGCGCGAACCCTTAAATGCCGTCCTCTGACGAAAGAGACTTCCGTGACGCCTGACGACGCCGAGCTTGATCTGCCGCAAGAGCTCCGCGACGGCCTGATCGCCGTCGGAGAGGCCGCGCGCGACCTGGACCAGCCCTGGTGGATTTTCGGCGGGGCGGCGATGGCGCTTTACGGCCTGACCGACATCCATGTGCCGGACATCGACGTCCTGTGCGCCCCGCGCGACGCCCGCGCCCTGCTTGCCGCCTTGGGCGGCCAGATCGTGCCCGACCCCGGCGAGGGTCTGTTCCGCTCCGCCGTCTTCGGCCGCGCGCATGATCAGTCGATCCTGATCGAGGTCATGGCCGGGCTGGAGGTGCGCGACGGCGGCGACTGGGCGGACGTCCAGTTCGGGTCGCGCCGGCCGGTGTTTATCGACGACACCCCCCTGTTTGTCCCCGATATCCGGGACCACATCGCCCTGTACCGCCTTTTCGGCCGTCCCAAGGATCTGGCGCGCGTCGAACAGCTTGAACGACTGATCGCCTGAATGCCCTTTCCTTTTGACATTGCGGCCGTCGAAGGCCGCGCGCGCACCGGCGTGCTGAAAACCGCCCGCGGCGAGATCCGCACCCCCGCCTTCATGCCCGTCGGCACCGCCGCCACGGTCAAGGCCCTGACGGTGGACCAGGTCAAGGCGACCGGCGCCGACATCATCCTGGGCAACACCTATCACCTGATGCTGCGCCCCGGCCCGGAGCGGATGGAGCGTCTGGGCGGCCTTCACAAATTCATGGGTTGGGACAAGCCGATCCTGACCGACTCGGGCGGTTTCCAGGTCATGTCCCTGGCCGGCATTTCGAAGGTCAAGGAAGAGGCCGTGACCTTCTCCTCCCACATCGACGGCTCCAAACACGTCCTGACCCCCGAACGCTCGATCGAGATCCAGTCCGACCGGATCGGCGCCGACATTTCGATGCAGTTGGACCAGTGCGTCGCCTATCCGGCCGAGAAGGACGCGGCGCGAAAGGCCATGGAGCTGTCGATCCGCTGGGGCGCCCGCTCCAAGGCCCGGTTCGGCGAGCGGGAGAACCAGGCCCTGTTCGGCATTCAGCAGGGCTCGACCTTTGAGGATCTGCGCCGCCAGTCGTCCGAACAGCTTCAGGAGATCGGCTTCGACGGCTACGCCATCGGCGGTCTCGCCGTCGGCGAAGGCCACCAGGCCATGTGCGAGGTCTTGGACTATGCGCCCGAAATGCTGCCCGCCGACCGGCCGCGCTATCTGATGGGGGTCGGCAAGCCGGTCGATCTGGTCGAGGCGGTCTGGCGCGGCGTCGACATGTTCGACTGCGTCCTGCCCACCCGCGCCGGCCGTCACGGCCAGGCCTGGACCTGGGACGGCCCCTTGAACCTGAAAAACGCCCGTTTCGCCGAGGATCAGGATCCGCTGGACCCCACCATCCCCTGTCCCGCCTCCTCCGCCTATTCGAAGGCCTATCTGCACCACCTGATCCGCGCCGACGAAATCCTCGGCAAGGTCCTGCTCAGCTGGCACAATATCGCCTTCTACCAGGCTCTGACCGCCGCCATGCGCGCCGCCATCGCCGAAGGCCGCTTCGAAGCCTTCCGCCGCGACTTCCACGCGCGGCACGTGTCGAACGGATAAGCTCCTACCGTCTCGGGCGGAACCAGCTCGGCGCCGCCGGCGGGGCGCAGTTCCTCTGCATGCCGATCCCCTTCAGAAAGGCGCGCCGCATCCGCCCCGCCTGTATGGCCGACTGCACATGGCGGCTGTGCTGTTCCGCCCCGCTCAGTCGACGAATCCAGCTGCGGCCCGGAATAAAGTCGGTCGTCGTGCCGCGAATGGCGTCCAGCGTCGCCTTGGCCGCCGCATCGGCCGCCTGTTCGCTGCGATAGGAGCCGTCCTGGCGCGGCGGCTCGTCCGTGTCGGGCCCCAGGGCCTCGTCCAGCCGCGCCACCTCGGCGCCGATGGTGGTGCACTGGTTCAGATTGCGCAGATCATAGGGATTGGCCTCGGCCTGCAGGAGGACCGTCGGAATCAGCTGGCGACGCAGATTGAAGTCCTCCAGCGGCGCGGTGACCGCGTCTCCCAGCCCCGCGCCCACCTGCTCGGCCCCGCTCATGGCGGAACGACCGGCGTTGCAGCCGGCCAGCACGAGAAGGGCGGCGAGGACAGGCCACTGGATCAGCTTCATGCGGCCCTTAGACCACGGATGCCGCTCCGATCAAAACCCCTGGATGGATTCCCGCGCCATCAGCATGGCCCCATCCAGCCCGGCGTGTCCGCGCTCGGCCGCAACCAGATAGCCGCCCTCGCCCATCACGAGCGCCGCGCCATAGCCGTTGACCCAGCGCCGCGCCGCCGCCTCGACCTCGGCGATCAGGCCGGACGTCGACATCACGCCGCCGCCCATGACGATCCGGTCGGGCGCCCAGGCGAAAACCAAGCCGGCGATCATCTGGCCCAGATAGTCCGTGACCACGGCCCGAACCGCATCCACTTCTTCCAGCCGACGCCCCGCCAGCCGCACCTGCACCGCCGGTCCCGCCGCCAGCCCCTCCACACAGTCAGCATGAAAAGGGCAGGCGCTGACCTGGGCGTCGCCCGAGAGGCGCTGGACGAACAGATGGCCGATCTCGGGATGAAGTGCGCCTTTCAGGGTCTGGCCGTCCACACACAGCCCGCCGCCGATCCCGGTGCCGACGGTGACATAGGCCACAGCCCGCGCCCCGCGCCCCGCGCCCAGTCGCGCCTCCGCGACGGCGGCGGCGTTGACGTCGGTGTCCACGACGAAAGGGGTGTTCAGCCGCTCCGCCAGGGTCTTCGCCAGATTGAACCCGGTCCAGCCCGGCTTGGGCGTCGCCAGCATCAGGCCGCGATCCTGCGAGGCCGGATCGACCACCAGGGGGCCAAAACTGGCCACGCCCAGTCCCGAGACCGCCCTGTCGCCCGTCGCGGCGATCAGGGCCTCGACCGCCGCCTCGGGCGCGCCACTCGCAAACCGTCCCTGATCCAGCACCGCCCCGGCCGCATCCTCGACCCGCCACACGATCTTGGTCCCGCCGGTTTCGACGGCGAAGAAGACGGGCTGGGACATGGGGAGGCTCCTCCGAAGGGAGAAATATGGTACGTCCTCTCGGGCTCGAACCGAGGACCCTCTGATTAAAAGTCAGATGCTCTAACCAACTGAGCTAAGGACGCACCGCGCGACGTTCGGGCCTGGCCCAAACCGTCGAAGGGCGCCTTCTGTTGCAATCCGCCCTTCCGGTCAAGACCGGGTCTGCTACTCAATGCATATGAAACCGCTGAACGGACTTCGCATCCTCGAATTCGACGGACTGGGGCCCGTCACCTTCGCGGGCATGATGCTGGCCGACATGGGGGCCGAGGTGCTGCGCCTCACCCGCTCGGAAGCGGCGGGTTCGGCCGTCTTTTCCGAGGTGGGCGGCGCCGTCCTTCACCGCAATCGGGCCGCCGTGCCGGTCGATCTGAAGTCGGCGTCGGACCGGCGCGGGGTTCTGAGCCTGATCGAGTCCGCCGACGCCGTGATCGAGGGTTTTCGTCCCGGCGTCATGGAACGTCTGGGCTATGGCCCGGCCGATCTGCTGGGCCGAAACCCCGCCCTCGTGTTCGGTCGGATCACGGGCTGGGGACAGAGCGGCCCCTTGGCCCAGGCCGTCGGACACGATCTGAACTACATCGGACTGACCGGTCTGCTTCACGCCATGGGGTCGCCGGACCGACCGCCGACGCCGCCCTTGAATCTGGTCGGCGACTACGGCGGCGGGGCGATGATGCTGGTCGTCGGCGTTCTGGCGGCCCTGCTGGAGGTCCGAACCACCGGGCGCGGACGCGTCGTGGACGCCGCCATGACGGACGGGACCGCCCTGCTGGGCGGCCTGTTCCACGCCCTGCGCGCCCAGGGCTTGTGGAACGACCGCCGCGGCTCCAACCTTCTGGACGGCGGCGCGCCCTTCTATCGGTGTTACATCTGCCGGGACGGCGGCTATGTGGCGGTCGCGGCGCTGGAGCCCCGCTTCTATCTCGCCCTGCTCTCGGGTCTGGGGATCGACCCCGCCGAAGCGCCTCAGTACGACACCTCCGCCTGGCCCGATCTCCATCTTCGCTTCGCCGCCCTGTTCGCCGCCCGGAACCGTGACGACTGGGCGGAGCATTTCGCGGGGACGGAGGCCTGCGTCACCCCCGTGCTGAGCCTGGGCGAGGCGCCGGCTCATCCGCACAATCAAGCCCGTGGGACATTCGAAGACGGCGCCCCGGCCCCGGCGCCCCGCTTCGACGACCAGCCCTCTACGGTCGCAAATCCGCCGCCCCTTCCGCTCGACGCGGCCATACTGCGCTGGGGGGGCTGCGAACCCAGATGACCGAAGGCGTTTTCGGCGCTATGGAACGGAGCCGCGCGACAGACGTTGCAGAACCAACCCAGGGGAACCGCTTTTCATGAGACGCTCGATCTTCATTCTGGCCGCGACAGCGCTGGCCGCGTCCGCATTGGCGGGCTGTGAGGATCGCCAGTCTCGGCCCGAAGACGGCTACCAGCCCCCCGTTGAACAACCCGCCGAGACCGACGAGGCCGCCGGCGAGCCGGTCGTCGCCCCTGAAGTGACCGATCCCGCGCCCACGCCGCCTGAGGAGACCCCGCCGCCGCCGCAAGAGCGGACTTCGGAACAGTCGGTTCAGCCCGAAAGCGAAACCCTGTTCTACTGACGGGCCTTGTCCCTCCCTCCTGCGGTCGGATAGGGGCTTACCTAAGCGCTTGAAAGGGCGTGCCGAGACGCCGATCCGGAGGCCGTGATCTTGACGAAAGCTGTAGTTTGACGATCCGGCCCGCCCTGTTTCTCACCGTATTGACGACCTGCAGCCTTCTCGCCCAGGCCGCCGCCGCAGATCCCCGCGCACAAATCCGCGGCGAGGTCGACACCGAGCTGCGCCGCATGTTGGAGCGGGCCATCGGCGAGGTGGACGGCCCCCCCGAAAGCCGGTTCGAAGCGCGGCGCCGCGCGCGCAGCGCCATGTCGGCGGCCGAGGCCCTGCTGCGGTCGGAAGCCTATTATCAGCCGGTGCTCGAAGACATCGTCGAAGGCGAAGAGCGGCCGACCGCCATCGTTTCGGTCGAGCCGGGTCGCCGCTTCGTGCTGACCCCGCCGACCATCAGCTGGATCGACCCCGCCCCCGACGCCGAGGCGGCCGAGGACGCCAGAGCCGCGATCGGGTTGAAGGCCGGCGATCCGGGCCGGGCGGTCGATGTGATCGCGGCGGAAGGGCGGATCGTCGCGCGCCTGGTGCGGGACGGCTATGCGGACGCCAAGGCCGATCCCCGCCGCGTCGTGGTGGATCACGCCGCCTTCACCGTCGCGCCCGAATACCGCATCGTATCGGGCCGACCGGTCCTGTTGGACGGCGTCCTGATGCCGCGGCCGGGTCGAACCAACCAGGCCTGGGTCGCCGCCCTGGCGCCGTGGCGGGAAGGCGACCGGTATGACCCGGACAAGGTCGGCGAACTTGAGCGCCGCCTGTTGGACACCGGCGTCTATGACGGTGTGGGCGTCGCCCTGGCGCCGCCGGAACAGACCACCGCCGAAGGGCTGCGTCCCGCGATCGTGACGCTCCAGGACCGGCCCCGCCGCGTGCTGGAGGCCGGCGCCACCTGGGCCACCAAGGAAGGCGCCGGCGTTGACTTCATCTGGACCCGCTACAATCGGTTCGGGCGCGCCGACACCCTGGCGCTTGAGACCCGGTTCGCCCGGCTGGACAGCCGCATCGGCGCCGATCTGTCCCTGCCTCACTGGCGCAAGCCCGGCCGCACCTTGAAGCTCAGCGCAGGCGTGGTGAAGGAGGACACCGACGCCTATGAACGCACCGCTCTGGTGCTGGCGGCCGAGCTGCAACAGCGGATCGGCCGGACCTCCTACTTCAACTACGGCATCGGCCTGGACGCGGGTCAGTACCGCGAGAACCGATACGACTATGCGTCCGTCCCCCCTAGGGCGGTCAGCTTCGACCGGGATCTGGCGATCGTGACCGGCCGCACCAGCGCCTATATAGACAACTCCAACGATCCTTTGAATCCCACGCGGGGATGGCGCGTGACCGCCTCGGTCCAGCCGACGGCCGTGGCCGGGGAGGACACGGTCCTTTTCCTGCGTAATGAGGCCCAGGCGACCGCCTATCTGCCGCTGCAAGATCAGGCCCGCACCGTCCTGGCCGGGCGCCTTCGCCTCGGCGCCATCATCGGCGGGGGTGAGCTGAGCGTGCCGTCGGACCGTCTGTTCTACTCCGGCGGCGGCGGGTCGGTGCGGGGCTATTCCTACCAGGGGGTCAATCCGCAACTGCCGGATCAGACCCCGCGCGGCGGTCTGTCGCTGTTCGAAACCTCTCTGGAGGTTCGTCACGACATCGGTCAGAGCTTCCAGGCTGTGGCCTTCGTCGACGCCGGCGCCGTGGGTTTTCAAGAGACGCCGAACCTCAGCAACATGCGCTACGGCGCGGGCGTCGGGGTTCGTTATAAGCTGCCGTTCGGCCCCATCCGCGCCGACGTCGCCATCCCCCTGGACAAGCGCGAAGGCGACTCGGCCTTCCAGATCTACATCAGCATCGGGCAGGCGTTTTGACCCAAGAGCCGCCCGAACAAGCGCCTGAAGCCGCGCCCGAAGAAACCGCCGCCCAGGTGCGCCGCAAGCGCAGCCTGCCACAGCTGATCGCCCTGATCGCCGGTGGAATAGTCGGCGGTGTACTGGTCCTGGCGCTGATCGCCCTGATCGGCGGTCGGATGTACATCGTCTCGGATGCCGGACGAGAACTGGTGTCGGGCTTTGTCCAGGGTCAGAAGATCAGCCGTTACGGCCGGATCAACGTCTATGGGCTGAAGGGCGATTTGTTCGACGACTTCACCCTGGAGCGGGTCACGGTCACGGACCGCGAGGGGGTCTGGCTGGACGCCCGAAACGTCAGGGTCGACTGGTCCTACTGGCCCCTGGTCACGCGGCGGTTTCACGCCACGGAGATCAGCGCCGATGTGATCCGACTGATCCGCCGCCCCATTCTGGACGCGCCGAGCGGCGAGCCCGGCGGCCCCCAGCCGATCGACGTCGATATCGACAAGTTCTCGGCGCGGGTCGAACTGCTGGAAGGTTTTTCCAAGGAATACGGGCGCTGGGATCTGTCGGGAATGGTCGACCTGCCGCGTCGCGGGGCCAAACACGCCGAGCTGAAGGCCGACAGTCTGAATCGCCCCGGCGATCTTTTGCGCCTGGCGGCGACCTTCGGCGGCAAGCTGGAGGACACGCGCGTCGATCTGCGCGCCAAGGAGGCCCAGGGCGGCCCCCTGGCCGGCGCCCTGGGCTATTCGCCGGACGAACCCTTTTCGGCCGTTGCGGTCGTGAACGCCGACCTGGTGCGGGCCAAGGTTCAGACCGGCCGCTTCGTCCCGCTGACGGTGGACGGACGGTTCGGCGAGGCCGGGTCTCGGGTCTCGGGCTATTTCGATTTCAGCGGCTCGGACCTGTTCGCCCCCTTCGTCGAACGGGTCGGGCGCACGGCGCGGTTCGGCTTCGCCATGGTCCCGGCCAAGGACAAGGCCTTCCAGGGCGTGGGTTGGAAACTGATCTCCGACAACGTCGCCTCCGAAGCGCGGGGCGTCATCCGCATGTCCGACCGCAGTTCGCCCGACGGAATCCGGCTGGACGTTCAGACCGCGTCCCTGAGCCGATTGACGGGTGCGGACGTCGCCGGTCCCGCCGCCTATTCTGGTCTGTTCAAGGGCGACGCCCAGACCTGGAGCCTGGAAGGCCAGGCCACCCTGTTGAACGCCAACCTGGCCAGCTACAGGGCGACCCGCATCGCAGGGCCGCTGAACGTGCAGGTCCGCGACGGACGGATGGATCTCGACGGCGACGTTCGGGCCTTCGGCGGTTCGACCCAGGGCCTGATCGGCGGTCTGCTGGGCGCAGCCCCGCGCGTTCAGCTTGAAGCCGCACGCATGAAGGACGGCGCCCTATTGCTGGAGAAGATCGATCTGGACGGCCAGGGGCTGTCGGTCGAGGGATCCGGCTCCCGCAATCTTCTGGGCGGCATGGGGTTCCGCGGCGATGCGCGGCTGACCGACGTTTCGCGCATCCAGTCCGGCGGCAAGGGGTCTTTCGGCGGGTCCATTAGCGCCGCCTCGGCCAAGACGGGCGCGCCCTGGACCCTGAGTTTCGACGGCCGGGGCCGCGAGCTGAGCGTGGGCATGGACGAGTTGGACCGTCTTCTGGGCCGCACGCCGCGTCTCCAGCTGGACGGCAAGCTGAACGGCGGGCGGATCGAACTGGATCGCGGCGAACTGACCGGCGCCGCCGGACGGGCCGGCGCCAAGGGGCTGATCGAAACGGACGGCCGCCTGCGGCTGGCCCTGAACTGGAACGCGCGCGGCCCCTTCGCCGCCGGTCCGGTCGAAATCGCCGGCGACATGAACGGACAAGGCGCCCTGACCGGAACCCTGTCTCAGCCGCGCGTCGATCTGACCGCAGGGTTCGACCGGGTCACGGCCGGCGGACTGATCCTGACCGACGCCGACCTGATCCTGAGCTTCCGCAAGGGCGCGGACGCCTCGGACGGCCGGATCACGATCACCAGCGGCTCCAACTACGGCCCGGCCCGCGCGTCGGGGAATTTCGCCCTGGGCGGCGACCGGATCAGGCTGAGCGATCTGGACGTCAACGCCGGCGGCGTCACGGCCCAAGGCGCCGTGGCCTTGTCGGACAACCTGCCCTCCAGCGCGGACCTGACCTTCACGGCGCGCGCCGGCGCCTTCCTGGCTTCCGGCGAAGCCAACGGGCGGGTCCGTTTGACCGAGGGCGGCGGCTCCGACAGCGCCATCCTGGACGTCAGCGGGCGAAACGTCCGTCTGTCCGGCCAAAGCTGGGTCATTCGCACCGTCGATCTGGACGGCCGCGGAACCCTGAACAATCTGCCCTTCACCCTGGCCCTGGACGTCGGCGGCGGCACGCCCGCCCAGTTCAATGGCACCGGCGTCTATGCGCGACGCGGCGACGCCCAGACCGTGAGTTTGCGGGGCGGCGGCCGGGTCCGCGAGGTGGCCTTCACCACCCGAACCCCCGCCACCTTGACTCTGAACGGCGCGGAACGGGCCGCCCACCTCGACCTCGGCGTCGGAGGCGGGGTCCTGATGGCGGACCTGCGTCAGGATTCGCGGATCGCCGTCATCCAGGCCGACCTGACCAGCGTCGACCTCCAGACCATTTCGCCGGATCTGCGCGGGCGCGCGACGGGCCGGGTCTCTCTGCGCGGCGCCGGTGACGATCTGTCCGGTTCGGCCAACGTCACCTTGCAGGACGTCCGCAGCATCGACGCCCCGCGCGGCCTGGCGGTCGACGGCCGTCTGGACGCCACCCTGATCAACAACAGCCTGACGGTGAAGGCCGTCGCCTCGGACGAGGACGCCGTTCAGGCGGCCGCAGACATCACCTTGCCGGTCGAAGCCTCAGCGGCGCCGCTGCGGCTGGCGATCGCCCGCCAGCGCCCGATGTCCGGCAATGTCTCGATCAATGGACAGATTCAGCCGATCTGGGATCTGTTCCTGGGCGGTGACCGCACCTTGGCGGGCCAGGTGGACGGCCGGGCGACGATCGCCGGCACCCTGGCGTCCCCGCGTCTGAACGGCCGGTTCGACCTGTCGCAAGGCTCCTATCGCGAGAAGTCGGTGGGGCTGGTTCTGGGCGACCTAAACCTGCGGACGCGGTTCGACGACACCACGGCCCTGATCGAGGCCTTCAGCGCCAATGACACGGCGGGCGGCACGCTGAACGGCCAGGGTCGGATCGGCCTGCGCGAAGGCTCGGGCTCGACCGCCCAGCTGAACCTGACCCGCTTCCGCGTCATCGACAACGACATCGGCGAGGCCCGCGCCACAGGCCCCGTGACCATCGTCCGCGGCCAGGACGGCAACATCCAGCTGTCGGGTCAGATCAATGTCGATGAAGCGCGGATCGAGCCGGAGGTGCCCGGTTCCACCGGCATCGTCTCCATGGACGTGGTCGAGATCAACCGGCCCGGCGGAGACGACCAGGAAGCCGAGGTGCGCCAGCGCGGCCCTCAGATCGGCCTGGACATCGCCCTGCGCTCCAGCGGGGGCAAGGTGCGGGTCAGCGGCCGCGGCCTGAACGTGGTGCTGGACGTCAACGCCCGGGTGCGCGGCACAGTGGCCCAACCCCAGCTGACCGGCACGGCCAATGTGGTTCGCGGCGACTATGAGTTCGCCGGCAAGCGCTTCGTCTTCGACGAATCCGGCCGCGTCACCCTGTCCACCGATCCGGAGGACATCCGCCTGAACCTGTCGGCGACGCGAGAGGACGCGGCCCTGACCGCCACCATCAATGTCACCGGCACGGCCGCCCAGCCGAAGATCGCCCTGACCTCCACCCCCGCCCTGCCCCAGGACGAAATCCTGTCCCAGGTGCTGTTCGGCCGGTCGGCCGCCCAGTTGTCGCCGTTCGAGGCGGCGCAGTTGGCGGCGGGGGTCGCGGCCTTGGCGGGCGGCGGCGGCTTCGACGTCATCGGCAATCTGCGCGAACTGGCGGGGCTGGACCGGCTGTCCTTCGGCGGACAGGCCAGCGCCCTGACGGTGGCGGGCGGCCGCTACATCACCGACGACGTCTATCTGGAGGTCATCGGCGGCGGTGAGGGCGGGGCGGCGGTCAAGGTGGAGTGGCAACCGCGCCGGAATCTGGCGATCAGCTCCCAGTTCGGCGGCCAGGGCGAAACCAGCCTGTCGATCCGCTGGCGTCGGGAAAGCCGCGACCCTGGCCAGCGCGCCGACCGGCGCCCCAACCGGTAATCTGTCGGCCCGACCTTCACCTTTGGACGCGCGGCGTCTAGAGCCTGATCCGTTGAGGAGGAACCGCTACGCGGTTCCGCTGAAACGGTGAATCAGGCTCCAGATTAAAGCGAGAGCATGATTCACGCTTCTGTCGGAACCGCAAACCGGTTCCGTCCGAAACGATCATGCTCTAGGGTCCGGCCATGCGGATTCTGAACGCCGACCAGGCCGTCCTGGACCATGTCGCCGGGCGACGTGACGCCATCATCGGCCGCACCATCGACTGGGCGAACATCAACTCCGGCAGCCGCAACGCCGCCGGGTTGAACGCCGTGCTGGACGCGCTGGAGACTGAGGCCCGGCTCCTGCCTGCCACGGTCGAACGCATCCCGACCCAGGGCTCCACCACCGTCGCCGACGACGGATCGGTGCGGACCGAGGCCCACGCCGACGCCCTGAAGATCACCGTCCGGCCGGAGGCGCCGATCCAGGTCGTCCTGACCGGCCACTACGACACCGTCTTCCCCGCCGACAGCCGCTTCCAGACCGTGACGACGCGCCCGGACGGCGCTCTGAACGGTCCCGGCATCGCCGACATGAAGGGCGGCATCAGCGTGCTTCTGGCCGCGCTCGAAGCCTTCGAGACCCACCCCGACCGGTACGGCATGGGCTGGACCGTTCTGCTGAGCCCGGACGAAGAGATCGGCTCGCCGGCCTCCGCCCCCCTGCTGGCCGAACTGGGCGCGCGCGGCCATGTCGGCCTGACCTATGAGCCGGCCCTGGCGGACGGAACCTTGGCGGGGGCGCGCAAGGGCAGCGGCAACTATCATCTGATCGTCACCGGCAGGGCCGCCCACGCCGGTCGAGCCTTCGAGGAAGGCCGCAATGCGGTGGCGGGCGCGGCCATCATCGCCGCCGCCCTGCACGGGCTGAACGGTCAGCACGAGGGCGTCACCGTGAACGTCGCCAAGATCGCGGGCGGCGGCGCCCTGAACGTCGTCGCCGACACCGCCGTGGTCCGCTTCAACGTGCGCGTGCCTGACAAGGCGGCCGCCGACTGGATCGACGCCTCGGTCCGCGCCATCGCCGCCACGCCGCCGTTCGAAGGCCTGACGCTGGATCTGCACGGCGGCTTCACCCGCGCGCCCAAGCCGATGGACGCCGCCCAGACGGCCCTGTTCGAGGCGGTGAAGGAAGCCGGCGCCCTCTTGGGCCAGTCCATCGCCTGGAAACCCTCTGGCGGCGTCTGCGAGGGCAACAATCTCCACGCCGCCGGCCTGCCCAATATCGACACCCTGGGCGTCCGCGGCGGCGACATCCATTCGGACCAGGAGTTCGCCTGGCCCGACAGCTTCGTCGAACGCGCCCAGCTCAGCGCCCTGATCCTGTGCAAGATCGCCTCCGGCGAAATCGACGCAGCCAAACTCAAAGCCCTTCGGATGGAAACTCTCTGAATGCTCGTCGTCCGTCCCGCCGGCCCCGCCGATCTCGACCATCTGCTCGAACTGGCCATCCTGTCCGGCCCCGGCTTCACCAGCCTGCCCGAGGATCCCGACGCCCTGGCCGAACGGCTGGACCTCAGCCAGGCCAGTTTCGAGGGTCGGGTTCCCTGGCAGGAGGCCTGGTACACATTGATGCTGGAGGACGGCGACACGGGCGACATCGACGGCGTCGGCTCGGTCAAGGCGACCGTTGGGCTGAAGCGGCCCTTCTTCTCGTTCCGCGTGGTCAACAACACCGTCCAGTCGCCGTCGCTGGGGGTGAAGCTGGACCATCAGACCCTGGTGCTGGTCAATGAATGCACCGGCTGGACCGAGGTCGGGTCGCTGTTCCTGAAGGCGGATCGGCGAAAGGGCGGCGCCGGCCGTCTGCTCAGCCAGTCGCGATACATGCTGATCGGCGCCCAGCCCGACCTGTTCGCCGACATGGTTCTGGCCGAGTTGCGCGGCGTCTTCACCCCCGACGGCGCCTGCCCCTTCTGGGACCATGTGGCCCACAAATTCTTCCCGATGGAGTTCGACGACGCCGACCGGATGACCGGCTCGACCGACAAGCAGTTCATCCTGGACCTGGCGCCGCGCCACCCGATCTATGTCGAACTGCTGCCCGAACCGGCCCGCGCGGTGATCGGCAAGGTCCATCCCCAGGGCGTGCCCGCCATGGCCCTGCTGGAAAGCGAAGGGTTCCGGCCCAACGGCTTGGTGGACATCTTCGACGCCGGTCCGACGGTGGCCTGCGGCCGCGACAATATCCGCACCGTGCGCGACGCCCGCCGACTGAAGGTCGAGTTGGTCGATACGGTCCAGGCTGAACTGCCGGCCCTGATCTCGACCGACAGCGTCGCCGCCTTCCGCGCCGTCCGCGCCAAGGCCGACATCGAGGGCGAAACCGTGAGACTGACCGCCGAAACCGCTGCGGCGTTGAAGGTGGATGCAGGCGCCAGCGTGCGAGTAAAATCGTGATCCACTCTCATCCGCTCATCCCGGCGAAAGCCGGGACCCAGTACTTTGGGCGAAGGATATGTGAGATCAGAGGCCGGTGGTCATCCGATGCACTGGCGATGCGAAAGAACTGGGTCCCGGCTTTCGCCGGGATGAGCGGAGTCTCTGTGCCATGACCGTGTTCAAATCCACCGATCCCGCCACCGAAGCCGTCAACTGGGAGGGCGAGGCCGCCTCTCCCGCCCAGGTCCAGACCGCCGTCGACGCCGCCCGCGCCGCCTTCCCTGACTGGGCCGACCGCCCGCGCCAGGACCGGATCGACGCCGTCAAACGCTATCAGGCCGTGCTGAAGGACCGCGCGCCCCAGATCGCCGAGGCCATCGCCCGCGAGACCGGCAAGCCGCTGTGGGAGACCAAGACCGAGGCCGCCGCCATGATCGGCAAGGTGGACATCTCGATCCGCGCCTATGACGAGCGCACCGGCGAACGGACCAGCGACACCGCCTTCGGCCGCGCGACCCTGCGACATCGACCGCACGGCGTGGCGGCGGTCCTGGGCCCGTTCAACTTCCCCGGTCACCTGCCCAACGGCCATATCGTCCCCGCCCTGCTGGCGGGCGACACCGTCGTCTTCAAGCCGTCGGAGGAGACCCCCCTGGTCGGTCAGGTGATGGCCGAAGCCTTCGCCGCCGCCGACCTGCCGACCGGCGTGGTCAATGTGGTCCAGGGCGGACGCGAGACCGGCGCGGCCCTGCTGGACGCCGGGATCGACGCCCTGATGTTCACCGGTTCCGGCGCGGCGGGCGCCCACTTCCGGCGCAAGTTCGCCGACGATCCCCACGTCATCCTGGCGCTGGAGCTGGGCGGCAACAATCCGCTGGTCGTCTGGGATGCGGCGGATGCCGAAGCCGTGGCGGGCATCGCAGTCCAATCCGCCTTCATCACCACCGGCCAGCGCTGTTCCTGCGCCCGCCGCCTGATCGTGCCGGAAGGGGCTCAAGGCGATGCGATCGTCAAAGCCATCGCCGCCCTGTCCGACCGCCTGGTCTTCGGTCCCTGGGACAGCGATCCCGAACCCTACGCCGGACCTCTGATCTCGGCCCGCGCCGCCGAGGCCGCATTGAAGGCGCTGCAACAGCGGATCGACGCCGGCGCCAAGGTGATCCGCGCCTCGGGCCCCGTCGCCAACCTGCCCGGCGCCTTCGTCAAGCCGGCCATCATCGACGTGACCGGGATCGACGTTCCCGACGAGGAGATGTTCGCCCCCTTCCTATCGGTGATCCGCGTCCCGACCTTCGACGCCGCGATCCAGGCGGCCAACGCCACCCGCTACGGCCTGTCCGCCGGCCTGGTCAGCGACGATCCGGCCAACTGGGACCATTTCATCCGCCGCATCCGCGCGGGCGTGGTCAACTTCAACCGTCCGACCACCGGCGCCGCCGGCGACATGCCCTTCGGCGGCCTGGGCGCCAGCGGCAATCACCGCCCCAGCGCCTATTACGCCGCCGACTACTGCGCCTATCCGGTCGCCAGCTTCGAGGCCGATGCGGTCGCCAACATCGAAGGCGAGATCAAGGGGTTACGGTCGTGACGGCCCACCATTCACCTCTCCATAATTCTTCGTACCCGCGGAAATAGGGAATGAGCTTTAACCTGCCCCCGGCGCGTCGCATCGGTCCGCCGACCATTTGGAACCGGCTAGAAGGACCATTGACTTCCGCCGCAGTCTCGACGCCTCTCCTCGCTTTAGCGGCCGCCTTCGTGACATGGGTAGAGACTTGGGGCGATAGGCTCAGCATCGGAGGCTATATTCAGCTTTGGTGCCTAACCTTTGGCATCCTTCTGGTGGTCACTGTCGTCGCGGTAACATTGGGCCCAGGCAGATCAAGGGCGTGGGCTTTGGGTCTGGTAGGTAGCGCTCTTCTGGCCGTCGTTTGGTTCTGGGGTCTTCCGATCCTCGTTACGCTGGGCCTAATACACGTCTATTCTATCACCCCGGTGAATCCATGACTTCCGCCGTCGAAGCCAACGCCGACGGCCTGATCGGGCCGACCCACTCCTACGCCGGTCTGTCGCCGGGCAATCTGGCCTCCAGCCTGAACAAGGGCGAGGCGTCGAACCCGCGCGCGGCGGTGTTGCAGGGGCTCGACAAGATGAAGACCCTGGCGGACCTGGGCCTGCCCCAGTTCGTCCTGCCGCCGCATGAGCGGCCCAACATCCCCTTCCTGCGCACCCTGGGCTTCACCGGATCGGACGCCCAGGTGCTGGAACAGGCCTGGGAGGATGCGCCGTCGTTCGCCGCCGCCGCCTGCTCGGCCTCGCCCATGTGGGCCGCCAATGCTGCGACCGTGACGCCGAGCGCCGACGCCGCCGACGGGCGGGTGCACTTCACCCCCGCCAATCTGGTCACAAACCTGCACCGGTCGCTGGAACACCAGCAGACCAAACGGGCGCTGGACGCCCTCTTCCCCGACCCGGAGCGGTTCGCCGTCCATGACGCCCTGCCCTCCGTCGCCCATCTGGCCGACGAAGGCGCCGCCAACCATGTGCGCCTGTGCGCCGAGCATGGCGCGCCGGGCGTCAATCTGCTGGTCTGGGGCCGAGAGTCGTTCGAACCCTGGGACGGCCCCTACCCCGCGCGCCAGACGCGCGAAGCCTCTCAGGCGATCGCCCGTCGGCATGCGGCCGGGCGCCCGGTTTTGGCTCAGCAGTCGAAGGCCGCCATCGCCGGCGGAACCTTCCACAATGACGTGGTCTGCGTCGGCGCGCTGGAGACCCTCTTCTTCCACGACCTCGCCTTCGAGGACACGGCCGCGACCCAGGACGCCATCCGCCGGGCCGCCGACGGCCTGTTCGACCCGATCTTCGTGGAAGTCTCCTCCGCCGACCTGCCCCTGGCCGACGCCATCAGCTCCTATCTGTTCAACTCCATGCTGATCCAGGTTTCGGGCGACGACCGCCTGACCCTGATCTGCCCGACCGAGACGCGCGACAACCCCCGCAGCCATGCGGTGGCGCAATCCCTGGCCGCCTCCAACGGCCCCATCGGGCAGGTCCGCTATGTCGATGTGCGGCAGTCGATGCGGAACGGCGGCGGCCCCGCTTGTCTGCGCCTGCGGGTCGTCCTGAACGAACCGGAGCTGGCCGCGACCAACCCGGCCATGCGCCTGACCGACGCCCTGTACGCCCGACTGTCAGACTGGGCGCGCCGCTGGTACCGCGACGAGCTGCGTCCCGCCGATCTGGCCGATCCCGCCCTGCTGGACGAGAGCTGGGGGGCGCTGGATGAACTGACGGGGATCTTGCAGTTGGGCGGCGGCTTCTATCCGTTCCAGCAGGTTTGAAATGAAGGCCCTCTCCCGCTTGCGGGAGAGGTGGCCCGTCGTTCGCGCAGCGAACCAGGGTCGGAGAGGGAAGTCCGCTCAGACGGAAGACTTCCCCCATCGTCAGGCGTGTCGCTGCGCGCCACGACCTGACACTTCCCCCGCAGGCGGGGGAAGACCTTCTAGGCCGCGAACCGTCCGCCCTTGGCCGCATAGGCCTGGGTGCCGCGCGTGAACACCTGATCGCTGGGCAGGACGGAATCGATCGGCAGATCGGCCTGCCCCTTCAGCGCCGCATAGACCGGGCCGAAGTCCTTCAGCGTCTCGTCCTTCAGGGCTTCCAGACTGTCGATGACGAAATAGACCTGCTGGAAGTCGTCGATTCGATAGAGGGTCCGCATGACCCGCTCCAGGTCGAAGCCCAGGCGGTTCGGCGACGGATCATCCAGCGCAAAGACGCTCTCGGTCGCCGAGGAGACGATGCCGGCGCCGTAGATGCGCAAGGCCCCCGCCTCCTTCATCAGGCCGAACTCGACCGTGTACCAATAAAGCCGCGCCAGATTGGGCAACATGCCCAGGCCCGCCGCCCGCTGTCCGCCCTTGCCATAGGCCTCCATATAGGCGGCGAAGTCCGGGTCGGTCAGCATGGGCACATGGCCGAAGACGTCGTGGAAGATGTCGGGTTCTTGCAGATAGTCGAGCTGGTCCGGCTTCCTGATGAACTGACCCGAGACGAAGCGGCGGTTGGCCAGATGGTCGAAGAAGACCTCGTCCGGCACCAGCCCCGGCACGCAGACCACGGTCCAGCCGGTCAGGGCCTGGAGCTTGGGATTGATGACGTCGAAGTCGGGAATGCCGCCTGCGTTCAGGTCCAGGGCGTCCAGGCCGCGCAGGAAGGCGTCGCAGGCGCGTCCCGGCAGGATCTTCATCTGACGAGCGTACAGGGTGTCCCAGGTGCGGTGTTCGACCTCGGTATAGGCGTCCCAGTTCTGCGGGATGGTCCAGTCGGCCGCCGCCCCTTCCGGGGGCTTTTCAAAGACATGTTCGAAGTCGGACATGGAGCGCTCCTCTTTGCCCCATCCTAACCCTCCGCCCGCGCCCGTTCCATCGCTTCCTCAGTGGATGCCGGCATGGAGCGGCGCATGATGGCCCTGTTCATCAACGGTGAACCAGCGTCGAACGTCGTCCGTCAGCAGCGCCGACCGACCGTCTTCCAGAACCGATTCCGCCGCATAGGCGACGAAACCGCCGTCCTCGCCCAAGGCGAAGATGCGATAGAAGGGTTGATCCGGCGAGACCGCGCCGGTGTCAGAGGCCGGCCCCTGATAGGCCGGATCGACATCCATCACCACGCCGCGAAAGGCGTCGTCGCGGTGGCGCACGATATGGCCGATGGCGAACCGGGCTGTGTGAATCTGGGTCATGCTCCCTGTTACGCTTGGCCGGATGACCCTGACGCCACAGACCTGTTCATCTTCCTGACAGAATGGCTTGGCGCGGACGATCTTGCCGGGCTAGGTTGATCGGGACGGGCGCCGCTTTGGACCGCCCACATCGGAATGACGGCCCATGCCGGAGACCCACGGCGCGCCCCGACGGCGCGACGAGCGGTCCCAGCCTTCCCGCGAGCGGGATGCGTCGGGTCGGGACGCGCCCCTGTATGGCGCGCTCGATCTGGGGACCAACAATTGCCGGCTGCTGATCGCCAGACCGTCCCGCGACGGTTTTCGGGTGGTCGACAGCTTCAGCCGTATCGTGCGGCTGGGCGAGGGCCTGTCGCGGACAGGGCGGCTGGACACGCGCGCCATGGACCGCGCCTATGACGCCCTGGCCCTTTGCGCCGAGCGGATCGTCAGGAAGGGCGTGGATCCGGTCAGGCTGAGCGCGGTGGCCACCCAGGCCTGCCGGGCGGCCGAGAACGGGGCCGAGTTCATCGACAGGGTCCGCAAGGGCACCGGGCTGCGGCTGCGGATCATCGATCCGGCCGAAGAGGCGCGGCTGGCGGTCGAGGGCTGTCTGAACCTGATCGACCCGAAAGCCGAGGGGGTGGTGATCATCGACGTGGGCGGGGGGTCGACCGAACTGTCCTGGCTGAGGCGCGACGGGCCGAACTGGAAGACCACCGACTGGATGTCGGCGGCCCTGGGGGTCGTCACCCTGGCGGAGCGGCATCCCGAACCCGAAGGGGCCAGTCCTGCGGACCACGCCCAATGGTATGAGACCATGGTCGCCGACATGGGCGCGGCCCTGGCCGGAGGCGGCGTCGAGGATCCCGAGATGCTGGACCTGCTGCGGCGAAACCGCGCCCATCTGATAGGGACATCGGGCGCCATCACCAGTCTGGCGGGCATCCATCTGAAGCTGCCCCGCTACAACCGCGATCGGGTCGACGGCCTGTGGATGACCCGGGCCGAATGCGAGGCGGCGGCGGAGCGGCTGAAGCGGCTGGGGCCGGACGGGCGCGCCAAGGAGGCCTGTATCGGGCCGGATCGGGCCGATCTCGTCCTGGCGGGGGCGGCGATCCTGGAGGCGATCCAGCGCGCCTGGCCGTCAGAGCGTGTCAGGGTGGCGGATCGCGGCCTGCGCGAAGGCCTGCTGCTGCAACAGATGCGGGCGGACAAGGCCCCGCCCAAACGCCGCAGGCGGCGCCGGGGCCGGGGGCGAGGACCTGCCGGCGCCTGACGCACCGTCTCCTCCCCACGACGTGGGAAGGTGGCGCGACGCCTCTTCGCGTCGTGACGGAGGGGTTCTTCCCGCATCGCAGACGCCTGTGCGGCGTCCAGAACCCCTCCACCACGCTTCGCGCGCCCCCCCTCCCCATTGCATGGGGAGGAGACAGTGCGGGCTCAGCCCGCCGTGGCCACCCGCACCGGCAGGTCGATGTCGCAGACTGAGAAGTCCGCGCCCTTGGCCTGGCGCGCCTCATCGACCAGGGCGCGGAAGGCGGGCGAGGCGGGATTCAGCATCTGAACCGCCGGGCGTTCGGCGGCGGGCAGGTCGGAGGCCAGGCGGACGCGGGTCATCCGGTCGGGATCGGTCACGATGCCGCTGGGCTCCGGACTGGCCTTCAGGGCGCGGACCACCTCAAGCCCCACGACCACCCGCCCCCAGACGGTGTAACGCTTGTCCAGGGCGGGATAGGGCTGGCGCATCAGGAAGAACTGGCTGTTGGCGGTGTCATTGCCCTCGTCGCGCGCCATGCCGGCCACGCCGGGGCAATAGAGACCCCAGCCGTGGACCTTGCGATCCGAGGTGCCGGCCATCAAGGCGTCGGGCTGGGTCTGGACCGGAATGGAATGATAGAAGCCGACCAAGGCCCCGGCCGGCGCCGCCACGGGGGTGAAGGCCATGTCCGGCCCACGCCGGAAGGTGAACTCGGCCTTCAGGTCGGGATACCAGCTCTGGCCGTCGCCGGTGCCGAGGGGATCGCCGGTCTGGGCCATGAACCAGTCGATGACCCGATGCCAGGCCAGATTGTCGTAGAAGCCGCGCGAGGCCAGCAGCTTGATCCGCTCGACATGGGCCGGGGCGATCTCGGGCGCCAGCTCGACCAGAATCCGCCCCTTGGTCGTGTCGATGACCAGCAGATTGTCGGGGGCGACGGCGCGCCATTCGGTCGGGCCGGGCGGCGGCGGCGGCGCGGCCGCCTCCTGCGCCTGGGCGGCCCCGGTCAGCAGGGCGGCCAGCCCTGCGGCGATCAACGTCTTGCGAAAGATCATCACCCCTCCCCTGTCGCGTCTCAGCCCCCGACGACCTCGGCCACCGGCTGGACGTCGCAGATGGTGAAGCCGCCGCCGCGCGCGGTGCGGGCCGCGGCGATCCGTTCGGCGAAGGCGGCGCCGGCGGGGTTCAGCACCCGCACGGTCGGGCGTTCGCCCTCGGGCAGGGCCGAGGCCATGCGGACCTTGGTCATCACATCAGGATTGGCCACCTTGCCGTCTTCCGCGTCGGAGCCCTTGTTCAGCTTGTTGACGACGTCCAGGCCCGAGACCACGCGGCCGAAGGCGGTGTAGGCGCCGTTCAGCTGGTCCCGTTCGCCCATCATCAGGAAGAACTGGCTGTTGGCGCTGTCGGGCGAACCCGCCCGCGCCATGCCCAGAACGCCGGGGCAGAACAGGCCGTGGGCGTCGACCTTGAAGTCGGCGGTGACCATCATCTGAGCGTCCGGCTGGGTCTCGACCGGCAGGACGCCGACCAGGCCGCGCACGCCCTGACCGGCGTTCGGCACGGCGACGAAGCCGGCGTCGCGGCCGCGTCGGAAGCTGAACTCGGCCTTCAGATCGGGCAGGTCGCTGCCGCCCTCGCCCGTGCCCTGGGGGTCGCCGGTCTGGGCCATGAAGTCGGGGATGACGCGGTGGAATTTCAGCCCGTCATAGAAGCCCTGGTCAGCCAGGGTGCGGATGCGTTCAGCGTGACTGGGCGCCGCCACCGGCGTCAGTTCGACCAGGATCCGCCCCTTCGACGTGTCGATGACCAGCAGATTCTCGGGCGCGACGGTGCGCCAGTCAGAGGCGGGCGCCTGAACCTGAGCCTGGGCTTGGGCCAAGGCCGGAGCCTGGGCCGAAGCCGTCGCCAGAAGAGCGGCGGCCGCCGCCGCGATCGCACCAAGACGCATTGCCGAACTCATCCCTTGTTCTTGACCTTGTCCCGCACGCGCGCGGCGATGGCGGGGCTGACGAAACTGTCGATCGCGCCGTCCAGACGGGCGATCTCCTTGACCAGGCGCGAGGCGATGGCCTGATGCCGAGGATCGGCCATCAGAAAGACCGTCTCGATGTCCTGATTGAGGCGCTGGTTCATGGCCGTCATCTGGAACTCGTATTCGAAATCGGCGACCGCGCGCAAACCTCGGATGATGACATTGGCGTTCAGCTCTTCCGCAAAATGCATCAGCAAGGTCGAAAAGGGCTGGACCACGATGTCCCCGCCCAGGCTCGCGACCTCGGCCCGAAGCATCTCGACCCGCTCGGCCGTGCTGAACAACGGTCCCTTCTCGTCATTCTGGGCCACGCCGATGACGACCCGATCGACCAGCTTCAGGGCCCGTTTGATGATGTCGGTGTGGCCGTTCGTGACCGGATCGAAGGTGCCCGGATAAAGTCCGATGCGCATGGCGTTTCTCCCCGGCCTGTCGCCTGCTGTCGGGGGTGACTTAGCAGGTGCGAAATCAACGGCCTAGACGGCTGACGCGATCGTCATGCGTCATCGGCGACGGATTGAGGCGGCTGCGAGGTCCAGGCCCGGTTGAGCCGCTCAAGGACGGCGGGATCATTGCCGAACGTCGCGTCGTCAACATGAGTGATTGGACACACGGGTGTGGCGCTGTTGCACAGGAAGGCGCCGTCGAAATCCGCGAATTCGGACACATGCACCGGGCGGGTCTGAGACGACAGCCCCTGCCCAGCCAGCCCCCGGTCGATCAGGACCTGGGTCACGCCCGCCAGCATCGGCGCCTGGGGCCAGACAATGCGATCCCCCTGAATGAAGCCGATGTTCCAGGTCACCCCTTCGGACACATGACCCTGATCATCGACGAACAGGGCGTCGTCAAAGCCCGCCGCCCGGGCGGCCCGGCGCACGCGCGTCTGACCAAAGGTGGCGACATGCTTCAAATGCGGCGTCTCGCGCACATAGGGGACGGCGGTGACCCGCATCGAGGTCGCCAGCGGCGGCGGCGGCGAGACGACGGTCATCACCTTGGGCCGTCCGACGAAGGACGGATTTCGGTGGCCGATCTCCGGCGAGAACAGGCTGACGCGCAGCCAGCAGGCGTCGCGACCTTCGACGGCGAGCGCCGTCAGACGCCGGACCTCGGCCTCGCCGGGGCTTTCGCCGAACAGTTCGACGGCGGCCTGATCCAGCCGGGCGAGATGCAGGTCGAGCCCCCGGACCCCGCCATGCTCGACGCGGAAGGAGGTGTAGGCGCCGTAGTTGACCAGGGCCTGGTGCGCCAGGTCGTCAGGGGCGGCGGGAAGGCCGTCGATCAGGATCGACATTATCGGTATGTACCTATATATAAAGTTATATAACTTTGGAGTTGCCGAAATGTCGGTCTACGCCCCGCTGGAATACCGCCTCGCCCAAACGAAGCAAAACGCCCTCACTCTGTCGTTCGAAGAGATCGAAGCCCTGCTGGGCCGAAAGCTTCCCCAATCCGCCTATGACGAGCGGATAAGGCGTCAATGGTGGGCCAATACCGACACCCATGTTCAGGCCAAGGCCTGGCTGAAAGCGGGCCGCAAGGCCAAGCTCAATCCCGCTCGGAACGAGGTCACCTTCGTAAAGGAACAGACCGAAACGGGGGTAGAGGGCGCGCTTCTATCCTTTTCCGCCCTGACGCCCGCTGCGCGCAGCCTAGTCGAGCGCACATGTCAGGAGCGCGGCGTCGATCTTGGAACCGCCGTCGCCCTCCTGTTGAACGAAACCGCACGAAGCCGGAACGAGGCCTTTCTGGACCGGATGGACCGCTCACGCAGCCGCTCGACCTATTCCAGCGTTTCCAGCGTCGATCTGATCCGGGAAGATCGTGATGGCCGATGAGGTGGTGATCGACGCCTCGGTCTTTGCGGCAGCCCTGTTCGACGAGGAACATTCCGCCGCCGCCAGACGGTTTCTGGGCGACTGCGTAAGCTCGGAGCGGATCATGATCGCGTCCGACCTGATGCCGCTCGAAATCGCCAGCATAGCGGCGAAGAAGGTCTGGCGAGGCGAATGCTCCGAGCATCTCGGGGCGGAAGCCGTCGATACGGCGCGTGGCATGATGGCCATGCCGGTATCACTGCCGGACCTGTTGGCGCGCGCCTATGACCTGGCCGCGCGTCACCGGTTTTCCGTCTATGACGCGACCTATATCGCCTTGGCGGAAGTGCGAGACAGCCAGGTCGCGACGCTGGACGCCCGACTGGCTCGACGCGCCGAGGCGGAAGGCTTCGCCGACCGCCTCGTCCTCGTCGCCTGATCAGGCCTCGCTGCCCTCTTCACCGGCGACGTCCGCCTCATCCTCGCCGCCGCTTTCCGGCAGGCGTTCGACCGAGACGACCCTTTCGTCCTTGCCGGTGCGGAAGATGGTGACGCCCTGGCTGGAGCGGCCGACGATGCGGACCTGATCCACGCGGGTGCGGATCATCTGGCCGCCCGAGGTGACCAGCAGCAGGTCGTCGGTCTCCTCGACCGGGAAGGCCGCGGCCAGGCGCGCGCCCGCGCGGCCGCCCAGGCCATGGGCCGTCAGCCCCTGGCCGCCGCGACCTGTGCGGCGATACTCATAGGCCGAGGACCGCTTGCCGAAGCCGGTTTCCGTGACCGTCAGGATGAACTGTTCGGCCGCGCCCAGTTCGGCGATGCGCTCGGGCGAGATCGGGGCCTCGGCGACGTCGTCCTCGGCCTCGGTGGTCGTCGGCTCGTCTTCGCCCTCGGCGCCGGCCAGGGCCTTGCGCATGGCGTTGGCGTGTTTGACGTAGGCGGCGCGTTCTTCCGGCGTGGCGTCGACCCGGCCCAGGATGGCCATGGAGATGACCTCGTCCCCGTCCTGCAGGCGCACGCCCCGGACGCCGGTCGAATCCCGGCCCTTGAAGACGCGCACGTCGTCGGCCTTGAAGCGGATGGCGCGGCCCAGGGCCGTGGTCAGCAGCACGTCGTCGTCCGCCGTGCACAGGCCGACGCCGACCATGCGGTCGTCGCCTTCCAGCTTCATGGCGATCTTGCCGGCGCGGTTGACCGTGGCGAAGTCCGACAGCTTGTTGCGGCGCACATCGCCCGAGCGGGTGGCGAACATGATGTCGTAGTCGCCCCAGGTCGTCTCGTCCTCAGGCAGGGGCAGGACGTTCATGATGCTGTCGCCCGGCTCGATGGGCAGCAGGTTGACGAAGGCCTTGCCGCGCGACTGCGGATTGCCCAGCGGCAGGCGCCAGGTCTTCAGCTTATAGGCCTTGCCGTTGGTGGCGAAGAACAGGACCGGGGTGTGGGTCGAGGCGCTGAACACGCCGGTGATGGCGTCCTCGTCCTTCATGGCCATGCCCGAACGGCCCTTGCCGCCGCGATGCTGGGTCCGATAGGCGTTCAGGGCCACGCGCTTGACATAACCGCCGTGGGTGACGGTGACGACCATGTCCTCACGCGGGATCAGGTCCTCGTCCTCCATCTCGCCGTCGCCTTCCCCGATCAGGGTGCGGCGCGGCACGGCGAACTTGTCCTTCACGTCGATCAGGTCGTCGCGAATGATGGCCAGGACGTTCTTGCGGTCCGACAGGATGGTCAGGTGGCCCTGGATGGTGTCGGCCAGGCCGTGCGCCTCGCCGAAGATGTCGTCGCGGCCCAGGCCGGTCAGACGCGACAGGGTCAGGGCCAGGATGGCGCGGGCCTGTTCGTCCGTCAGCCGGATCTTGTCGCCCTCGACGATCACGGTGCGCGGGTCGGCGATCAGCTCGACCAGGGCCATCATGTCGCCGACGGGCCAGGCCTTGCCCTGCAGCCGCTCGCGCGCCTCGGTCGGATCGGCCGAGGAGCGGATGATGTGGATGACCTCGTCGATATTGGCGACGGCGACGGCGAGACCGACCAGGACGTGGCCGCGGTCGCGGGCCTTGTTCAGCTCGAACTTGACGCGGCGGACCACCACCTCCTCGCGGAAGTCGAGGAAGGCTTCCAGAAGAGCGCGCAGGCCCATCTGCTCCGGTCGGCCGTGGTTCAGCGCCAGCATGTTGACGCCGAACGAGCTCTGCATGGCGGTGTAGCGCCACAGCTGGTTCAGGATGACGTCGCCCGAGGCGTCCCGTTTCAGCTCGATGACGATCCGCATGCCCTGACGGTCGGATTCGTCGCGAACGTCGGAGACGCCCTCCAGACGCTTCTCGCGAACCATTTCGGCGATGCGCTCGATCAGCGTCTGTTTGTTGACCTGGTAGGGCAGTTCGGTGACGACGATGGCCTCGCGATCCTTGCGGATCTCCTCGATCGAGGCGCGGCCGCGCACGATGACCGAGCCGCGACCGTCGCGCAGCGCATTGCGCGGCGCGGTGCGGCCCATGATCTCGCCGCCGGTCGGGAAGTCCGGGCCGGGCACGATGTCCAAGAGGGCGTCGTCCGAAATGTTCGGATCGTCCAGCAGGGCCAGGGCCGCATCGACCACCTCGCCCAGATTATGGGGCGGGATGTTGGTCGCCATGCCGACGGCGATCCCGCCCGCGCCGTTGACCAGCAGGTTCGGGATTCGGCTGGGCAGGACGACCGGCTCCAGCTCCTTCTCGTCATAGTTCGGCTGGAAATCGACCGTGTCCTTGTCGATGTCGGCCATCAGGGCCGTGGCGGCCGGCGCCATCCGGCACTCGGTGTAACGCATCGAGGCCGGCATATCGCCGTCGACCGAGCCGAAGTTCCCCTGCCCGTCGACCAGCATCAGCCCCATGGAGAAGCGCTGGGCCATCCGCACCAGGGCCATATAGACCGAGGCGTCGCCGTGGGGGTGGAACCGCCCCAGCACGTCGCCGACCACGCGCGCGCATTTCGAATAGCTGCGCTCGGGCGTCATGTTCAGGTCGTGCATCGAATAGAGGATGCGACGGTGAACCGGCTTCAGCCCGTCACGGGCGTCAGGCAGGGCGCGGCTGACGATCACGCTCATGGCGTAGTCGAGGTACGAACGCTTCAGTTCGTCCTCGATGGTGATCGTGGAAATGTCTGAGCCGCCGCCTCCCGGAACAATCGGAGTTGCGGCGTTTTCGTAGCTGTCGTCGGTCAAGGAAGCGTGGCTTTATGCGGCCGGAATCGGAACGTGATCCGCTGTCGCGTTTTCTAGCATTCTAGGACTGCGGTGGCAAAGCGACGCCGCCGTGAAAGCCCGTCTCTGAAAGGACTTTCCACATGCACGCCAAGACCCTCGCCTTCGCCGTCGCCCTGGCGTCTCCCCTGGCCTTCACCGCAGCCTGCGCCGCGACCGGCAACGCCCCCCAGACCCAGGCCGAGCGCTCCCCGGTCGGTGCGGCGGGACAGGCAGTCTTGGTCAACGCCTCGGGCGCCAACATCGGTCGCGTCGATTTGCGTCAGGGGCCGACCGGCCTGGTGATCAGGGTCGAGGCTTCCGGCCTGACGCCGGGCTGGCACGGCATCCACATCCATGCGACGGGCGCCTGCGCCGCCCCCTTCACCTCGTCCGGCGGCCATATCAACCACAGCGAGCCCAAGGCCCCGCACGGCCTGCTGAACGCCCAGGGGCCGGACGACGGCGATCTGCCGAACGTCTATGCGGGGGCGGACGGCAAGGTGAACGCCGAACTCTTCACCACCCGCGCGCGCATTTCCTCGGAAGGCCCCGGCCAGTGGCTGTGGGACGAAGACGGCTCGGCCATCATCATCCACGCCAATCCCGACGACCATTCGACCCAGCCGATCGGCGGCGCCGGCGATCGGGTGGCCTGTGCGGCCCTGAGCGCGAGCTGAGTTCTCTCGCCCTCCTGCGTCATCCCCGGGCCTCACCCCGAGGATGACGGGGGTGTGGCGTCATCGCCCCTTCTGGATCAGCAACCGCTCGATCATGCGGGTCTGTTCCTCCTGGCGGGCCGTCAGCTGCTCCACCTTGTCCAGCAGGGCCATGATCTCGATCTCGGCCTTCAGATTGACCTGATAGTCGTTGCTGGCGTCCAGCCGGTCCTTCGCCGCCTGGCGGTTCTGGCTCATCATGATGACGGGCGCCTGCACCGCGGCCAGCATGGACAGGACCAGGTTCAGGAAGATGAAGGGATAGGGATCAAAGGCCGCCTTGCGCAACAGCAGGTTCCCGGCGGTCCAGAGCGCCAGAAACACGCCGAAGGCGATGATGAAGGGCCAGGATCCGCCGAAGGCGGCGACCCGATCCGCCAGTCGGTCGCCGAAGGTCTGACGCCCCTGAAAGGCGGTGTTGACGTCCTCGGAAATGGGACGTCGGTCGGCAGTGCTCTGCATCACGCTGGCGGCGTTGGGGGGCAGATCGTGTTTGGCCTTGCCCAGCCAGCGGCGGGACAGATGGTCGGCGTCGATCGGGGCGTGGGACAAGGGCGGGCTCCTGAGGCTTGCGCCCCAGATCAAGCCTTGGCGGCCCCCGCGCGCAAGCCCCGTTCGGCCAGGGCCACCAGAGCCACCCCTCCCATGGCGATGGCCGAACCGGTCAGGATCTGGGGCGTCAGCACGTCCCCCATGAAGCCCCAGCCGATCAGCATGGACACGACCGGCGTCACCAGCAGATAGGGCGTGACCCGGCCGGCCTCGCGCCTCTGCACCAGCCAGAACAGCAGGGTGGTCGCCAGCACCGACGAAGTGATTCCGGCCCACAGCAGCGAGGCCCAGACCAGGGGGGTGGCGGCCTTCACCGCCTCCCACTGGCCGTGTTCGAACACTGCGGAGCCGAAGGCCATGACCGGAAAGGCGCCCAGCGCCAGAAGACCCTGCATCTTCAGCGGCGGAATCGAGGTGGTGCGCCGCGCGACCACCGTCGTCACGCCCCAGGCGGCGCCCGCCGCAATGGCGACCAGAATGGCCTTCCAGTCCTGAAGCGCATGGGCGTCCAGGGTCATCCAGGCCACGCCGACAAAGGCCACCCCCATGCCGACCAGGGCCGCCTTGTTCAGCCGCTCGCCCAGGATCAGGAAGGCGAACAGGGCCGTAAAGGGAATCCACAACTGGTTGGCCACGGTGACCGGACTGACGTCGGTGGCCAACCAGTAGGCGGTATAGGCCAGACCATATTGGATCGGCCCGCCCAACAGGACGATCAGGGTCAGGCTGCGCCAATCCGGGAAGGGCGGACGGACGAAGACGATCAGGCAGGCGGTGGCGATGCCGAACCGGATCGCCCCGACCAGCAGAGGCGACAGCTGCTCGGTCGCCAGCTTGGCGCCCGCATTGTTCACGCCCCAGACGATGATGATCGCAGCGATGGCGGCGATCTCCAGCCCGGTCAGGGCATGGGGCTTTGCAGGCGGCGGGCGGGCGGCGGGCGGCGGCGGCATCGGACATGCCCCGCCTATGGCACGGTGCGCGCCGGAACGCCCTTCACATGCCGTGTCCGCGCGTTGCATTGACATGTACAGGCCTGACGCCCAACATGTACATATGACCGAAGTCACCCTGACCGCCTTGCGCAAGGACCTGTTCCGGCTGGTCGACAGCGTGCTGGAAACCGGCGAGCCGCTGGTGATCCGGCGCGGCGGACGGCGGCTGACCCTGGTCGCCGAGGCGGTCACGCCCAAACTGACGCCCGAGGAACGCTGGGACGCCTATATGGCGCAAGGCGTGCGGGAAGGCGCCGACGACTGGGCGGACGACATCGACACCAACAAGAGCCATTGGACCTGGGATCCGGACGCCAAGTTCGACTTCGGCGACAAGTGATCCATCTCGACACGCAAATCGTCGCCTGGCTCTATCTGCGCAAGATCCGCAACCTTGGGGACGCGGCGCAAAAGCTGCTGCGACGCACGAAGGCGCCGATGATTTCACCGCTTGTGATCGTGGAGTTGGAAATCCTGACCGAGCTGGGCCGCATCAGTCCACCGTCCGTCCCCGCCATGATCGCGACGCTGGAGGAGCAGATCGGGTTGGTCCAGTCAGACGCCTCGATGGCCGCCGTCGCCGAGGCCGCCTGCCGCTTCGCCTGGACGCGCGATCCGTTCGACCGGCTGATCGTCGCCAACGCCATGGCCGACGGGGCGACGCTGATCACCGCCGACCAGGTGATCCTGCGCCACTTCGATCAAGCGGTCTGGTAGAACTTAGAACGTCGGCTTGGCGACCATCAGCCAATAGATGGCCAGGACGCCGGCGAAGGCGGGCCAGCCCAGGGCGAACCACCAGCGGAACAGGCGATTATAGGCGGGCGGGAGCGCGCCCCCCTGCCCTGCCGCCTTTTCGGCCAGTTTCATCATCCGGTACTGGATCCAGACGACCGGCAGCCAGCAGAGGCCGACAAAGACATAGAGCCCGTAAGCCGCCAGCAGCCAGGGACTGGTCAGGGACCAGCCCTGCAGATGGATCAGGCCCAGGCCGCTGATCGGCTGGACCACGACGGCGGTGGCGGTGAAGACGAAATCGGCCAGGACCACGATACGGCCGACCTCGGCCACCGTCCTGGCGTCGCGCGTGGCGTGGGCGCGCAGCATGAAGAAGGCGATGCCTGCGCCTGTGCCGAACAGGACGGCGCCGGACAGGATGTGGATGATCTTCAGCGCGAAATAGAGGCTCATCGACGGGAGTCCGTGGCGGCGACGAACAGGCAGAGCGCCATCACGGGCAGAACCTTCAGCCACGGCCCCAAGGGGTCGATCCAGTAGTGCGGCAGGCTGAGGCTGCCGGCGATCAGATAGCCCACGGTGGCCAGACACATGAGGATCGCCACCCGCGCCGTCCAGGACCGCACGAACAGGGCCAGGCCCAGCACCACGTCCAGCAGGGCGCCCCACCCCGCCACCGGCCCGGCCCAGCGGCCGTAGCCGCCTTCGTGCAGTATGGCGACGGCGCCGCTCCAGCCCGGGCCGAAACTGATCAGGCCGGTGATCAGCCAGAACAGGCCCAGGGTCAGGATCGAAATCGGGCGGACGAACCACAGGCGGGCGTGCCAGACGTCCTGGACCGAAGCCGGGGTCTCGGCCAGGGAGCGGGAAAAGCCGCGCGACGATACGCCCAGCCGCTCGGCCCAGCCGCTGTCGCGACCGGCGACGTCGTGATCCATCTGGCGCATGGCGGTGGTGCGGATCGGCGAAGACCAGCCCAGTCGTCCCAGAAGATCGCCGATCGCCAGGGCGGGCGCGGCCAGGGCGCGGGGAATGCGAACGACCGGCGCCGGCTTCAAGCCCAGCCACCCGCGATAGAGGCGCACCGTCTCGGCCATGGTCACCGCCTCCGGCCCCGGCATGTCCAGGATCAGGCGCGACGGGGCGCCGGGGCGCTGGGCTGCGACGACGGCGGCGGTGAGATCGCCCAAGGGGATCGGACGGAAGGTCTGGTCGCCGCCGACGACGGGCGAAAACAGCGGAAAGGCCGCCAGCGCGCGGATCAGGCCCGTGCCGCCGAAGGCCGCCCGGTCCACCACCAGCGACGGCCGCAGGATCAGCCAGTCCAGCGCGCTGCCCTCGACCAGTCGTTCGGTCTCGGCCTTGGTGCGGGCGTAGTCGGTGCCGGCCGCTTCGTCGGCGCCGACGGCGGAGATGTGGATCAGTCGGGCCACGCCCGCCGCCTCGCACGCCGCGATCAGGGCGCGCGGGCCGTCGACATGGGCGGCGCGGGTGCTGTCGCCGCCGCCGTCCTGAAGCACGCCGACGCAGTTCACCACGGCCGACACCCCCTCCAGAAGCGGCGCCCAGGCCTGGACCGTCGTCAGTTTCGAAAAGTCGGCCGCGACCCAGTCGAACCTCGGGGCGCGACGGGACGGTTCGGCGATACGCCGCGCGCCCGCTCTTAAGCTCCAGCCTTCTGCGGACAGGGCCGCCGCCACGTGCGAGCCGATGAAGCCGTTGGCGCCCAGCACCAGCACGCGACCGCTCATCCCAGCACTCTGTCCTTCAGATCGACGCTTGCCGGAGGGAGGGCGCACCAGGTCGCACCCGGAAACCGGCGACGGCGACGCGCCACGAAATCATACAGGCGGTCGCGAATGAACCGGGGCGCGATCCGACCGATGATCGCCCACCGATAGGGTGCAGGCAGCTGGGCGATGATGGCCAGAACAGCGTCGGAGCGTTCGCGCGCCACCCCGTCCTGGATCAGCAACATCGTGGCGGGGTCGTCCGGATCGACGTCGTAATGGGTCAAGAGCGCCCGCCCCAAGGCCGACTGGGTCGGCGCCAGCCGGAACAGCCCGGCCCGATCGGCCTTCAGTATCTTGCGCGCCGAGCCGGAGCAGAGCGCGCAATCCCCGTCGAACAGGACCAGGGGCCGATCGTCCGGAAAGGCCGGCACGGCGGGATCGTGACGATAGCTGTAAGGCCCCCGCCCCACGTCGACGACTTAGAAGGGAATGTCGTCGTTCAGGTCGTAGCTTTCCTTGGGGCCGCTGGGGCGGTTGGCGCCGCCGGTGGAGAAGCCCGAGGAATAGTCGTCGTCGCCGCGACCGCCGCCGTAGCCGCCGCCCTGAGAGGCGCCGCCCTCGGACCGGCCGCCCAGCATGGTCAGTTCGCCCTTGAAGCGGCTGACCACGATCTCGGTCGAATATTTCTCCACGCCCTGCTGGTCGGTCCACTTCCGGGTCTGGAGCGCGCCCTCGACATAGACGGTCGAGCCCTTCTTCACATAGTTCTCGACCACCTTGACGATGTTGTCGTTGAAGATGACGACCCGGTGCCACTCGGTCTTTTCCTTGCGCTCGCCGGTCGACTTGTCGCGCCAGGTTTCCGAGGTGGCGATGGACAGGTTGGCGATGCGGTCGCCGTTCGGCATCGACCGGATTTCAGGATCGCGGCCCAGATTGCCGACCAGAATGACCTTGTTGACGCTGCCCGCCATGGAAACTTCCTTCTCGCCCAGACCGGCGATCACCTCGCCCGCCCTTCAAATTCAGTCGGATGTCTTAGAGCCGCTGCGGATCACCGTCAGCCGCATTCGACGCCCAACCCGCCAAAACGGTGGATTAAGGCTTTGTTCCACTTTTGTTCGAGCGCCGCAAGTCCCTCGGCGGGGACTTGCGGCGCTGTTAGGGCGTCTCAGGCGGCGGGGCGGCGACGGCGACGGGCCTGCCCGTCTCGTCCCGCTGGATCGCACCCGGTATCGCCAAACGCCCGTCGCCGGTGCGGGCCATGGCGAAGAAGCGGCTTCCCGTCAGGCTCTTGCCGAACTTCACCCCTTCCCGGTCGATGAAGATGAAGCGGCCCTGATAGGCGCCGGCCACCTCCTGGTTCGATCCGCCCATGCGCAGGAAGCGCAGGCGCATCTCCTCCAGCTGGGCGGCGCACAGTTCGATCTGGGCGACGTTTTCGCTCATCTTCTGAAGCCGCGGCGGCTGTCCGTCCGGCGTGGCGACGAAATAGCAGACGCCGGGCTGGAACTCGAACTTCGGCGCGTTGGAGCAGGCGCCCAGAGCGGCCGCGGCGATCATCGAAAGGGCGAGCACGCGCATCAGTTCAGACCCGGGAATTGGCAGTTGCGGTCCTGCTCCGCCAAGGTGCGGAAACGGGTGTTGTCGCTGGACTGTTCCACGCGACGCGGCACCAGACGCAGGGTGGTCTCGCCCCAGCGGCCGTACTGCGCGTCGCCGGGACGGACGCAGGTTCCGGCGTAAAGGGCCTGGACGCAGGCGTTCAGGCTCATGCCGCTGGACAGGACGCGCCAGTCTGAGCCGGTGTGGCGCAGACACTGCGCGCCCGCCGTCGCCGGCGCTGAAGACGCAGGCGCGCTGGGCGTCGTGGGCTTGGGTTCCATGTGCGGCGCGGGTTCCGCCTGGGCCAGTTCGACGGACGGCAGCTCCGGCGGCGGGGCGAAGGCGGCGGTCGGCGCGGCGGCCAGGGCGCCCGTTTCGTCAATGCCGACGTCCAGGGCGTCGGTCGCCAGGCCGTTGCGCTGGGCGCAGTCCGCCAGGGTCGCCATGCCCACGAACCGGCCGTCCACGAAGCAGCGCAGCTCGCGCGTGGGCTCCAGGGTGGGCGCGTCGGCCAGATCGACCGTCAGACCGCCCTTGGCCGCAGGCGGCGTCTGGGGGGTCTTGTCGCCGCCGCTGGTGAAGATCAGAGCCAGCACGACGGCGGCGATGATCACCAGTCCGGCGCCGACGGCGATGATGACGCGATTGTCTTGAGGAAGGGCCATGGCGAACTTTCGCGACTGAGGCGTCCAATAACCCGGAACCGGCGCCGGCCGTCAACCGGGAACCACGCGCCTTCGCAATCAGCCGACAAGACGGCTGAGCGCCGCCTGATAGTTGGCCAGTTGGGTCTGCTGATAGACGGTGGACGAGCCCTTGTTCGTCTGGGTGTTGGTGATCGTCCCAGTGGAGGGAGCCAGGGCGCGATAGCCGGAGCGGACCGCCGTCAGGGCGGCGGCCAGGGCGTCGTTCGCGGCCTTGATCGAGGCGGCGTCGTTCAGATTCAGAGTGTTGGGCAGATTCAGCCCGATCGTCTTCTTGTCGCTCGTCGCCGTTTTGCTGATGAGGCCGGGCGTCAGACCCAGGGCGGCCAGAGCATCCTTGCCGGCGGGTCCGGCCGTGATGACCGCGCCCTCGCGATTGGCCGCGGGGGTGATCTGCAGCCTCTGGGTCGGCGGATTCGATTTCAGGTCGGAGACGATCTTGGCCTCCAGCTGACGCCCCGAGGCGACGGAAATCTTCTTGGCCAGGGTGTCCAGCGTATCCTTGGCTTCGATGGTGACGGTCAGGGCTCGCCCCCCGCCGGCCGGGGTAATCGAGAACTGATCCCCGACACGGGCGGAGGTCGCCACGGTCAGAAGTTTGGAGTCCGCCTGCATGACTTCGCCCTGCGGCAAGCCCAGCCGATCCAGAACGCTGGCGCCGCCGGAGACGATGCTGAGGCTGGCGGGTTTGGCCTGGTCGCCGTCGGCGCTCCAGGTCTGGTTGGACTCCACCGCGCCCGTCGCCAGATCCAGCCGCGCCAGATAGGCGCGCGTCGGATCGGTCTTTGTCGCCCCCTCGTCCCGGTTGGAGCCGGTGATCCAGACCTTGCCGTTGCGCACCTCGACATCGGCGGCGGTGTCGTCCCCCGCCCCGCCGAAAAAGGTCAGGCTGTCCGAACTCTTATCCTGAAGATCCGTCGAGAAGGCGGCGACGAAGACGTCCGTGCCCCCCGCATGCGCCTGGATCGGGGTTCCCAGGTCCAGGGCCGGATTGCTGGTTTCCCCCGTCAGCACCACCTTGCCGTTTTCGACGGAGATTCCCGCGATCTTGCCGCTGGCCGATCCCAGGTCGCGCGTCGCGGCCAGGGTGGGAACGCCCGAGGCGTCCAGCGTGAACCGGCGAACCACCGCGCGGCCGTTCTCCACGCCGGCGGTGAACAGATCCGCGCCGGACACCGTCATGGCCTGGATCGAATCGTCTCCCGCCGTGCCGAACTGCTGGGTGGACATGTTGATCGCCGTCACGACGCCTTTTCGATTCGGCGCGGTCTGGGAAAAGGTCTGGACATAGCTGTCCCAGCCGCCGAGAGCCATCGTGCCCGGCATGGCCGACTTCGACCGACCCGCGACATAGACCAGGCCGTCGGCGCCGAAGCCCACCTGGGTCGCTTCGTCCGCCGCCTTCGCGCCGCGGCGTTGGGTCCAAAGCTCCTGGCCCGAACTGTCGAAGACGGTGACGAAACTGTCGGCCACAGCCGCATCGGCCCCGCTCTTGCCCGGCTCAAGGGCCCCGGTGACAGAGCCCGCGACAGCGATGCGGCCGTCTGCCGCCGCCGCCAGAGAAAAGCCGTTGGCCTTGCTGGCGGCGCCCAGGAGCTTGGTCTGCACCAGATTTCCGGCGCTGTCGTACTTCATCAGGGCGACGTCGCGCGTCCCCTTGATGGGCTGATTGGCCTCCCCCGCCTTCAGGTCAGCCAACACCCAAACCGAGCCGTCGGCGGTCGTCACGCTGTCGCGGACGGATTCGACGCCCGGCGGAAGTTCGGATCGGCCCACCCGGCCTTCGACCCAGAAGGGGTCAGCCACGCCCTGCTGCGGCGTCGGGGCGGCGCCCCCGTCCGTCTGAAACTTCAAAAGCTGGCTCGAACCCGTCGTCCCGCCGACATTCTGCGTCACATAGACGGCGTCAGACGTATCGACGGCCTGATAGGAGACGGTCTCCCCGGAAGAACCCCAGACCTTCAACGCCCACTGGTCCGGCCCCGCCGGCAGGGTGATGGTCTTGTCGCCGCTCTTGATCGTCTTGGGCTCGACCTTGATCATTTCGCGGCCCATGCGGCTGGCTACCCCGGCCGCTTCCAGCTTGCCGTTCATATAGGCCACGACATTGTCCAGGGTGCGCGTCGTATCGCCCATCTCCGACAGGTCCATGGACACCGAGACGGTTCCCGTGGCGCTCTTGACCGACATGGCGAACTTGACGTCGCCGGCGAAGGCGGCGACCGGCGCATCCAGGGCGCCCTCATGGATCGGCTTGGCGACGAAGCTGGCGGGCGCCTTTTCCTGGGCGTAGCCGGTCTTCACACTGGTTTTAGAGACGCCCTGAACGACCTTCAAATCCTCGAACTTGGCAGTCTGGAGATATTTGGACACCTCTTCGAGACCGGCGGAGAAGCGCCGGTTCAGCTGATCCGCCTCGAGCTTGGTCAACCCCTTGTCGTCGGCGCGATCCGCCAGGGCGCTCAGCGTGTTCAGTCCCTGGTAGATGGCGAAAAGCTTGCGATAGTCGGGGGACGCGCCCGCCATATCCAGATCGACGGCGCTCTCGTCGATCACCTTGCGCCCGGCCAGGGCCGCCCGCACCAGGTCGCTGGCCTTGGGCGCCGTCGCAGCAGAGGAATTGGCCCAGGGCGCGGTGGGCTGGGTCTTCTTGGCCTTGGCCGGAGTCGCAGAGGCGCCGATCAGCGAGGACGAGTCCGCCGAAATCCCATACAGACCTAGCAAATAGCTGTTGCTTATCATAGCGCGGCTCCGCTCAGGGGCAGCCTACGACGCAAGCGATAACGAGCTGTTAAGTCGCCCTATCAGCCCTTGAACAGCGACAGGATCATCTGCGGCGCCTGGTTGGCGATCGCCAGGGCCTGAACCCCCAGCTGCTGCTGGACCTGCAGGGCTTGAAGCCGCGCGCTTTCCTTGGCCAGGTCGGCGTCCACCAGATTGCCGATGCCCGCCTCCAGCGAATCCGACAGCTTGCCGACATAGGTGGTGTGGCGTTCGATCTGTTTGGCCTGGGCGCCCAGTTCCGACAGGCGCGAGCCGGCGACGGTGATGGCCGCATCGATCCGCTGAAGGGCGAACTTGGCCTTTTCCTGGGTCAGCAGGTCGGGCGCGGCATTCAGCAGGGTTTCGTCTTCCGGCGTGGCGGCGTTGTTGGTCCAGGCCTGAACGCCGGCGGTGGCGGGATCGGAATCGAAGGAGTTGGCCGCCAGACCCAAGCCCACCAGGCCGAGGTTCTGACGCTTCAAGGCGATCGTCTCATTGCCGTCGGCGCTGGCGAGAAAGTTCAGATCCGCCGTCGCCGAGCCGTCCAGAATATTGGCGCCGTCGAAGATGGCGTTGTCGGCGAACGACTGGATCGACTTCAGCAGCGACTGGAATTCCTGATCGTAGGAGGCGCGCGTCGCCGCCGTGGCGCTGGGGTCGGCAGCCGCAGTGGCCTTCTGCTTCAGCTCCAGGAGGATGTCCGAAATCTGCTCCCCGGCGGCCAGGGAGACGTCGGCGATCGAGGTGGCGCGGTTCAGGCTGGTGGTGACCGCCTCCAGCGACCCTCGGTCCGCCCGCTGGCCCTGGGCCACAGCCCACACCGCAGCATTGTCCTTGGCGCCCTGCACCTTCAGTCCCGTATTCACCCGGCTCTGCGTCGACGCCAGGTTCTCGCTGGTGCGATTCAGGTTCTGCAGGGCGATCATCGCCGAGGTGTTGGTGTGGATACTGCTGGTCATGGCTTCAAGCCCCGGACTTTCTGTTCCTGCCAGTATTAATCATGAGTCGTGAGCGGATGGTTAACGCCCCGGAAACCATGATTGCGCCGTCCGGCGGGCCGGCGGCGTTAAAAAATTCAGGCTCTCCCGCCGGCTCAGACGGCGGTGTCGACCACCCGGCCTCCGCGATAGGTCGGATCGCTGATCAGCTTCTCGACCTCCTCGCGGGGCAGTTGGCGGATCACCTCCCCCGTCACCCGATCCAGAACCTTGTAGACAAAGCGGTGACGACCGACCGCCTCGATCGTCAGACGATAGCGTCCGGCGTCTGCAAGACTGTTGGGCGTCTGGGGCGCTTCATCCGCGGTCGGCGCGGGGGCCGAGGCGTTCACGGGCTTCACCTCCAAGGGGGCTTCAGCCGCCTTGGCGGGTGCGACGGGTGCAAGAGCGCTGCTTATTCTGGCGACATTCTCCGTCATGGCTCCTTGCGCGGATCACTCCGCGTCTCCTTGATGAAACGAGGACGATGGCCGGGGCGGTCGCGAAACCGCCCCGGCCGCTCGCCTTAACGGAACAGGCCGAGCAGGGTCTGGCTCGACGAGTTGGCGATCGACAGCGCCTGCACGCCCAGCTGTTGCTTGGTCTGCAGGGCGGTCAACTTGGCGCTTTCCTTGGCCAGGTCGGCGTCCACCAGATTGCCCACGCCGGCTTCAAGAGCGTCCTGAAGCTTGTTGACGAAGCTGATCTGACGGCCCAGCGACTTGGACTGGGTGCCCAGGGTCGACAGGGTCGAGGTCGTCGCCGCAATGGCGGCGTCGACGTTGGCGGTCGTGGCGTTGGCGGCGGTGATGCTGCCGGTGTTCACGGCGGTGATCGCCGCGTTCGAGCCGAGCGCCGTCAGGCTGTTGACGCCGTCAAAGGAGGCGCCGGTGATCGCCGAAGCGATTTCCGTACCCAGGGCGTTGTATTCGGCCAGGTAGGAGGTCTGGGCCGCGCCGGTGGATCCGGCGATGCTGACCGCCAGCCCCTTCATTTCTTCCAGAGCGGCCGTGATCGTATCGCCTGCGGCCAGGGCCACGTCGGTGATCGATTGGGTGCGTTGCAGACCGGCGCGGACCGCGTCTTGCGAAGCGGCGGCGGCCCGTTGCGACGTGGCGATCGAATAGATCGCCCCGCTGTCCTTGGCCGAAGAGACCTTCATGCCGGTGTTGATGCGGTTTTGGGTCCGCTCCAGCTCCGAGTTGGTCTTGTTCAGGTTTTGCAGCGCGATCGAGGCGCCGTAGTTCGTATTGATGCTCGCCATTTTGGCGTTCCTTCTTCACTTCGTGATGGCCGACGCCGTTTTGGCGACGGGAGCGTTTTGCTCGGGGTTCAAGACCTTGGCCCTGCCGCCGAGGCGACCGGGCCTCCGGGTCTTAGCGGAAGAGGCTCAGCACGGTCTGGCTGGAGGAGTTGGCGATCGACAGCGCCTGCACGCCCAGCTGTTGCTTGGTCTGCAGGGCGGTCAGGCGCGCGCTTTCCTTGGCCAGGTCGGCGTCCACCAGATTGCCCACGCCGGCTTCAAGGGAGTCCTGAAGCTTGTTGACGAAGCTGATGGTGCGCCCCAGCGACTTGGACTGGGTGCCCAGGGTCGACAGGGCCGTCGTCACGGCCGTCATCACCAGATCGACGTTGGCCGAGGTGAAGTCAGCCACCGTCGGAGACGCGGCCGTGAACTTGGCCAGGTCCGTATTGGCGCTGAGATCGGTCGTGATGCCGATGGTCTTGGTGTCGGTGGCGCCCGTGCCGATACGGACGTTGACCGCAGTGCCGCCGGTTGAGGCCGTCTTCAACAGGTTGACCCCGTCGAAGCTGGCGCCGTCCAGCGCGCTCTTGATTTCCTGACCCAGGGCCGCGAACTCGTTCTCATAGGAGGTCTTGGCCGAGCCGGTGGAACCGGCGATGCTGACGGCCAGGCCCTTCATCTCTTCCAGAGCGGCCGTGATCGTATCGCCGGCGGCCAGGGCCACGTCGACGATGGATTGGCCGCGCTGGATCGAGCTGCGGACGGAGTCCTGAGCGCTGGCGGCGGCGCGTTGGGACGTGGCGATGGCGAATATCGCCCCGCTGTCCTTGGCCGACGAGACCTTCATGCCGGTGTTGATGCGGTTTTGGGTCCGCTCCAACTCCGAGTTGGTCTTGTTCAGGTTCTGCAGCGCGATGGACGCGCCGTAGTTGGTGTTCACACTCGCCATTTTGGCGTTCCTTCTTCACTTTGTGAGGGCCGACGCCGTTTTGGCGTCGGGAGCATTTTGCTCGGGGTTTCAAAGCCTTGGCCCGGCTGCCGAGGCGACCGGGCCTCCGGGCCTTAGCGGAAGAGGCTCAGCAGGGTCTGGCTGGAGGAGTTGGCGATCGACAGCGCCTGCACGCCCAGCTGTTGCTTGGTCTGCAGGGCGGTCAGCTTGGCGCTTTCCTTGGCCAGGTCGGCGTCCACCAGATTGCCCACGCCGGCTTCAAGAGCGTCCTGAAGCTTGTTGACGAAGCTGATCTGACGACCCAGCGACTTCGACTTGGTGCCGAAGTCCGACAGGATGGCGGTGAAGGCCGTGATGGCCCCGTCCACCGTCGCCCCCAGGGTCGCCGCATCGCCAGACGTCGCCGTCGTCGTCGTGGCGACCGAGGTCGCGGCGCCGGCGATGGCCTTCAGCGTATAGGTGGTCGACGGCCCGGTCTGCACCGTGATCGCGGCGGCGTTGGCGGAGAACAGATTGACGCCGTCAAACGTCGCGCCGGACAGGGCGCTGGCGATTTCAGTCCCCAGGGCGTTGTATTCGGCCAGGTAGGAGGTCTGGGCCGCGCCGGTGGAGCCGGCGATGCTGACCGCCAGGGCCTTCTGCTCTTGCAGAGCGGAAGTGATCGTATCGCCGGCGGCCAGGGCCACGTCGACGATGGATTGGCCGCGCTGGATCGAGCTCCTCACCGCGTCTTGCGAAGCGGCCGACGCCCGTTGAGACGTGGCGATGGCGAAGATCGCCCCGCTGTCCTTGGCCGACGAGACCTTCATGCCGGTGTTGATGCGGTTTTGGGTCCGCTCCAACTCTGAGTTGGTCTTGTTCAGGTTCTGCAGCGCGATGGACGCGCCGTAGTTGGTGTTCACACTCGCCATTTTGGCGTTCCTTTCACTTCGTGATGGCCGACGCCGTTTTGGCGACGGGAGCGTTTTGCTCGGGGTTCAAGACCTTGGCCCGGCCGCCGAGGCGACCGGGCCTCCGGGCCTTAGCGGAAGAGGCTCAGCAGGGTCTGGCTGGAGGAGTTGGCGATCGACAGCGCCTGCACGCCCAGCTGTTGCTTGGTCTGCAGGGCGGTCAGCTTGGCGCTTTCCTTGGCCAGGTCGGCGTCCACCAGATTGCCCACGCCGGCTTCAAGAGCGTCCTGAAGCTTGTTGACGAAGCTGATCTGGCGACCCAGCGACTTGGACTGGGTGCCCAGGGTCGACAGGGCGGCGGTCACGGTCGAGATGGCGGTGTCGACCTTGGCGGTCGTGGCGTCGGCGCGCGCCTTGCCGCCGCCGCTGACGTCGGTCACGCCGGCCACGCCCAAGGGGGTGGTCAGGCTGTTGACGCCGTCGAACGAGGCGCCGGAAATCGCCGAGGTGATTTCGAGACCCAGGGCGTTGTATTCCGCCAGGTAGGAGGTTTCGGCGGCCGAACCCGCCGTCGTGCCCGCGATGGACACGGCCAGGCTCTTCATTTCTTCCAGAGCGGCCGTGATCGTGTCGCCGGCGGCCAGGGCCACGTCGGTGATCGACTGAGACCGTTGCAGGCCGGCGCGAACCGCGTCCTGCGAAGCCGCATTGGCGCGTTGAGCCGTGGCGATGGCGAAGATCGCCCCGCTGTCCTTGGCCGAAGAGACCTTCATGCCGGTGTTGATGCGGTTTTGGGTCCGCTCCAACTCCGAGTTGGTCTTGTTCAGGTTCTGCAGCGCGATGGACGCGCCGTAGTTCGTATTGATGCTCGCCATTTTGGCGTTCCTTTCACTTCGTGAATTCCTTCGCCCTTTTGGCGAAGGGAGCTTTTTGCTCAGTGGGTAAGAAGCAATTGCCGGGCCAGAGGCGACGGCGAGAAGTCACGGTAAGCCACTGTTTTCATTAGTTTACTATTGATTCACCCTCCTTCTTGCCCGGCAGAATTTGCCGACCCCCGCCGTTCACTGGGCACATCTTGCCGACCCGAGCCCCAAAAGGACCCGACGAACGACCCTCGAACGGGGCGGCGTCGGCCCTCAGACGCGGCCTTCAGGGCCAGCCTTCAGGGCCGACCTAGTTGCGGAAGAGGCTCAGCAGGGTCTGGCTGGAGGAGTTGGCGATCGACAGCGCCTGCACGCCCAGCTGTTGCTTGGTCTGCAGGGCGGTCAGGCGCGCGCTTTCCTTGGCCAGATCCGCATCCACCAGATTGCCGATGCCCGCCTCGGTCGCGTCCTGCAGCTTGTTCAGGAAGGTCACTTGCCGACCGACCGACTTGGACTGGGTGCCCAGGGTCGAAAGGGCTTCCGTCACCTTGGCGATGGCGGCGTCGACCGCGCCCGTCGTCGCGGCGCCGGCGGCGATGGATTGGTTGGTGATGGTGGTGATGGCCGTGTCGGCGGCCATGCCGCCTGCGACCGTGAAGCCGATGGCGGTCGTGCCGCCGCTGACGTCCTTGATCAGATTGGTCGCCGTCGCGCCTGTCCACAGGTTGACCCCGTCGAAGCCGGCGCCGGCCAGGGCCGAGGTGATTTCGGCGCCCAGGGCGCGGAAGTCCGTCAGATAGGAGGTCTGGGTCGCCCCGGTGGAACCGGCGATGCTGACCGCCAGCCCCTTCATCTCCTCCAGGGCGGCCGTCACCGTATCGCCGGCGGCCAGGGCCACATCGACGATCGACTGGCCGCGCTGCAGGGAGGCGCGCACGGACTCCATCGCGCCCATGTTGGCGCGCTGTCCGGTGGCGATGGCGTAGATGGCGCCGCTGTCTTTGGCGCTGGAGACCTTCATGCCCGTGTTGACGCGGTTTTGCGTCATTTCCAACTGGGCGTTGGTCTTGTTCAGGTTCTGCAGCGCGATGGAGGCGCCGTAATTGGTGTTGATGCTCGCCATTTTGGCTGCCCTCTTTCACTTCTGTGCATGTGCGACGCCGTTTTGGCGTCGGGAGCATTTTGCTCCGCCCTCCCTAGAGCAAGGGCGGGGCCAAGCCGGTGAGCCGAGGCCGTTTCATCAAGTCGTTGATTTATATGCCTTGTTGTTGATGGAAAGGCGGAAAACTCGGCAACTTCTGTCGTGCGGCGGCAGAAGTTGCCGAGTCGTTTTTGCCCCATGCCTTCTTAAGGCTGCGGGACGGACGCCCGTCCCGCCGCCTGCATCGCCCGCTCGGCCAGAAGCGTCTCCACCGCCAGCCGGCGAGCGCCGTCACAGGCCAGCACCTGGGCGCCGCGCAACATATAGGCGGCCTCAAGGTCAGCCAGGGTCGGCGCCGCCGGCAGGGTCGCCAGGGCGCAGGGGCGGCTCGCCGTCTCCGGCAAGGCCAGACGCGGCGGCGCAACCGGCGAGATCCGGGGCGAGCCGGCACAGCTCGCGGTCGTGAGCGCGCAGACGATCGGCGCGACGGCTCTCCAGAAGAGTGTTTGCATCATCGGCCCTTTTCGCCTCGGAGACGGCGACGGCGGTCGCCCGCGTCGCCTGGGTCTCCTGCTGTTTGAAATGCTCCAATCGCCGGAGTTGCGCGACGGTCCCCGCCTGCTCGTGACGCCGCGCCTCGCCCTCCGCCCTCGCCGAGGCTGCGGCCTCGGACGCCCGGGCTTCGGCCCGAACCCGTCGGCGCTGCTCCAGGTTCAGCGGATCCCAGCGAAAGCCCAGCCCGCCCAACAGGGCGACCGTCAACGCCACGACCGCAACGACGGCCGCCGTCCAGCCCCCGGCCCGCAGACCTTTCCTCAGAGCGTCCGGGGTCATGGAAAGACCCTGCGATCCAGTTCGAAATGGGGGCCGTCCCTCAGGGTCCGCCAGTCGCCGCCCCAGATGATCGGGGTCTCAAGCTCCTGGGCCGCCGCCTTGAACGCCGCCGCGATCCGACCGTAGAGCGGCCAGTCCCAGCGGACCTGTCCGTCCACCAGGGCCGCCACATCGACCGCGTGGCCGGTCAGATGGCGCGAGCGCCGGGTGCGGCTGGCGCCGGCGGCGACCAAGGCGGCCTGTCGTTCCGCCGTCCGAACGCCCTCGGTGATCATGAAATCGACGGGGCTCCGCGTGATGGCGGCCTCGACCACGGCGACCAGGGCGGGATGCACGCCCAGGAGCCGTCGGCGCGAGCTTTGGGACAGTTCGAAACTCATGGCCGACCTCCCGGCAGGCGAGGACGGGCGGTTGCGATCATGGCGGCCAACTGCTGCGCCGTCGGCGCGACCAGATAGAGCACCAGGATCAGGGCCAGCAGCCCCATCAGCCCGTCCGTCATCTTGGGCAGCATTTCGGGGGGCGTTCGCCCCACCGTCCGCATCAGCAGGACCCACAGGCCGGCGCTGACCATGAAGGCGTAGAGCCTGCGCCACAGCCAGCGCGCCTCCGCCAGGGGCGGACTGAAAGACCGGTCCGAAACCGGCCGTCTGCGTCTGATCATTCTTCGTCCTCTTCATCAAAAGGCGCGCTGAAGTGTCGGCCGTCCCAGCCGGTTTGCGCGCGGCGATCCCAGTCGTTCAGCGCCTCCGGCGCATCCCAGGCTTCCGTGTCCAAGACCTCGATCGGTGTCTGGGCGACGGGCGGGCGGATCATCCGACCGCCGTGATGCGGATCACGCCTCCCGCGCCTGCGCCCCCGGCGCCGGACAGGTTCAGGCCCGCGCCGCCGCCGCCGCCGAACCGCGCGGTTCCCGAAGCGCCCGCCATGCCTGAACCGCCGCCGCCGCCTCCGCCGACGCAGACCGCCTCGATCCACCGGGCCCAGGGCGGCGGCGTATAGGCGCCGTCCGCTGTGAAGACGGTCGTTTCGCGCCGCGTGGCGCCTTGGTCGAAGGCGACCCGGCCCGTGGTGCGATCCACGGCGAAGGCGCGCCGCCAACTGCCGCCGTCGGCGCTGACCTTCAGGCTCAGATCCTCGTCGCCGACCAGACCCAGTTCAGCCCGACCGCCGTATCCGCTCTGGAACAGCAGCGACAGCACGTCGCCCGCCGCCTCCTTGTTCAGGGTCAGGCGCAGATCGCCGTCGCCGCCCTCGCCCGAGCCGCGCGCCGTAAACAGGGCGGCGTTGCTCTTGATCGCCAGGGGGTTTGCGGCGTCCGCCGTCGTTCCCACCCCCAGGCGCGACAGGCCCTGGGCCTCGCCCAGACAGTCGCCCAGTGGTCGCCAGCCGGCGGCGCTGCGGACCACGCTCACGCCCGCGTCCAGAACCAGGGCGATCAGTCCCACGGGCGCGGCGACCTCGGTCCAGCCGCCCGCCTCGAACCGCATCAGGGCGCCGGCCGGGCGCCCGCTCCAGGCCGGGCCGACCGGCGCCAGCGGCAGGATGTAGAGGTCGCCGTCCGCGGGCGTGGCCGGTTGGTTCGAAACCGACCGGCTGATCACCGCCGTCTGCACCAGAGCGTCCAGGCGGCTCAGGGCGGCGTTCAGGGTCACATGCTTCTGCATCTGCCCCGCCGCCAGATAGGGCAGGACCAGCCGCGCCGTGAAATCTTCGCTCATCGCGCTCTCCGTTTATCGTCGGAGATCAGTCTGCCGCCGCCGCGAACCCAGGCGCGTCAGACGGAGAAGGAGCGGATTACGAGATTGTTTTCACTTGAACATTTTCCCCGCCCCCAGCGGGATCAAGCCTCCATGCCCATAGGGCTCAGTCGTGCAGATAGACCACACGACGCAGGGACTTGTGGTTCCTGACCGTCTCCAGATGGCGTTCATGCTCGCCGCTGGCCCGGGCGTTGGCTTCGGAGTCCTCGACCCAGTGGCTGGTTTCGATGTCCTTTTGCAGGGCCTTGGCCGCCAGCAGCTGGCCGGGGAAGAAGGTGTCGATCAGGTCGCCGGCGATGGGGACCGTGCCCGTCGCCGTATCCAGCGCCATATAGGCCGCCATTCTGGCCAGCGTCCCAGGCGCCGCCTTGGCCCGAATCGCCTGCAACAGCAGCCAGGCGCCCGTGCCCGCCGTATAGGCCGTGCCGACCACTGGCGCCCAGGTCAGGAGGGCGTCCATGCCGAAGCCGACCGGACCTATGCCGATGACCCGGTCCGACAGTTTCTTGACGCCCTCGACATTGGACCAGATTTTCTCGATATCCTTGATCGACCGTCTGGCCATGTCGCCTCTCACTGCGGCCCATCAACGCGACATAGCCAACAGCGTTCACCGAGAAAGGCAATAAGGATGTCGTTGCTGAAGACCGCAGCCAACGCCGCCGCCGGTCTGGTCCTGCTCGGCCTGGCGACCGTCGGCGCGGCGGCGCTCAGCGGCGTCGGACATCGCTGGGTGGACATACTGGCCCAGTTCACGGCGCCGGCCCTTTTGGCGGCGTCCGGCGTGACCCTGGCCTGCCTGATCCTGCGCCTCTGGCCCGCCGCCGGTGCAGGCGTCGCTTCGGTTCTTGTCCTGGCGATCGCCGTCTGGCCTCAATGGGCGCCGTCCCAGGGTCGCGCCGCGCCCGACCGGCCCGTCGTTCGACTGTACTCGGCCAATCTCTGGGTGGAAAACACCGACGTCGCCGCCATGAAGCGGTCGATCGCAGCGGCGGACGCCGACATTCTGGTGCTGATCGAGGTGGGCGATGCGGCGTCGGATCGTCTGGACGACCTCCTGGCGGGCTATCCGCACCGCGCGGTCATGGGGGCGGCGGAGGCGCCGGGCGGCCGGGCCCTCTCGGTCGTCGCGTCCCGCTATCCGATCCTGCGCCGCCTGCCCGCCTCTCGCGACGGCCTGTCGGCCGTGGGCGCCGTGGTCGAGACGCCCCTGGGTCCGATCAACGTCTTCGGCGTCCACCTGACCCGGCCGTGGCCCTATCAGTATCAGTGGGGCCAGATCACCCAGGCCATGGCCCTGGACGCGCGCCGACGCGCCGCGCCGCCCCATCCGGTCATCGCCGCCGGCGACTTCAACAGCGTATCGAGCGCCCGGATCGGCCGCCAGATCAAGACGGACATGGGGCTCCTGCCCGCCCCCGGCTTCCCCGGCACCTGGCCCTCGGCCCTGCCCGCCTTTGCGGGTATCGCCATCGACCAGGTCTATCGCTCGCCGGACCTGGCCCTGCTCAGCCGCCGCATCGGCGAACCGACCGGCTCGGACCACTATCCGGTCGTGACCGAGTTCACCCGCGCCACGCCCTGACTTCGGGGTTCAGCCGCCGATCAGGGCCTTCAGCCGGGCCTCATGGCCGTCCGTTGGAAAGTCGTCGGCGACCCAGCGGTCCTCGAACGCCTTGAGGATGCGTCCCGTATCCGGTCCCGGCTGAAGCCCCAGCCGCGCCAGGTCGCGGCCGCCGACCGGCAGCCGGGGGGGCGTCCAGTCCTCGGCCAGACGCCGCAGCGGACCGCCGTCGTCCCCTTCCGCCGCTTCCGCCCGCGCCAGCCGATCTTCAAAGGCGCGGCGCCCCAGCCGATAGATCGCAGCCCGCGCCTCGGCCGCGCCCATGTCGGGCCTCACCGCCGGCCCCTCGGCGACGGCGGCCGCCAGCCGGTCGCGCACGGCGTTGGACAGCCGCAAGCCCTCCGCAATCCGCCGCACCGCCGCCTCATCCTCGGGCAGAAGGGCCGACAGCCGCAGGACAGGATCGCCGCTGCGTTGGCTCAGGGCTTCGAACATCGCCAGGGGTCGGGCCTGCGGCAAGACCTGGCCCAGCACGCCCGTCCTCTCCATGGCGCGCACGCTGGCGATCGGGTCCGGCGCCGCCAGCAGCTTCAACAGCTCCTTGGACACCCGCTCGGCCGAGAGCCGCGCCATGCCGCTTTTCAGAGCGGCGCAGGCGGCCAGTCCCGTCGCGTCCGGCTCGCTCCGTCCATACCAGGCTTGAAACCGGAAGAAGCGGAGGATGCGCAGATAGTCTTCGCGGATGCGCGTTTCGGCCTCGCCGACGAAGACGATCCGCCCCTCGGCGGCGTCCGCCAGCCCCCCGCCCGTCGGATCGAACACCACGCCGGTCGCATCGGCGTAGAGGGCGTTGAGGCGGAAGTCCCGCCGCGCGGCATCCTCCGCCCAATCCTGGGTGAAGGCCACCACGGCGCGCCGGCCGTCGGTCTCCACGTCGCGGCGCAGGGTGGTGATCTCATAGGGCGCCCGCTCTGAAACCGCCGTGACCGTGCCGTGCTCAACCCCCGTCGGCACAGCCTTCAGCCCTGCCGTCTTCAGCGCCGCCATCGTCTGTTCGGGCGTCAGACGCGTGGCGATGTCGATGTCGTCCACCGCGCGGCCCATCAGGCTGTTGCGGACGCAGCCCCCGACGAAGCGGGCGCAGTCGGCGCCGCCCGCCGCTTCCAGCGCCGCCATGACGGCGCGGGTGGCCGTCGCCTCCAGCCAGGGCTGGCCCTGCACCGAGGCCGTCACGCCTCAACCTCGGCGGCGTCCCGCTCGGCCGCGCGTTCGGGATCGACCTCGTCGCCGTAAAGACGCGCGTGAAGTCCCTTCAGAATGCCGGCCGTGACGCCCCAGATATAGCGCTCCTGCCAGGGCATGGCCCAGAACCACCGCCGCAGACCGTCTTCCAGATCATAAAAGTCCCGCCGGTGATTGGCCGCGTCCATCAGAAAGTCCCAGGGCGTCTCGAACACCTCCGCCACCTCGTCCGGCGACGGCCGGGTCAGGGGCGGCTGGTCCAGCCATCCGATCACCGGCGTCACCAGAAATCCCGTGCCGGTCTCATAGGCGTCGGACAAGCCCAGCACCTCGACCGCGGCGGGGTTCAGCGCCACCTCCTCGTCGGCCTCGCGCAGGGCGGCCTGAACGGCGGTTTCGCCGGGGTCCAGCCGACCGCCCGGAAAGGCGATCTGTCCCGTGTGCCGGGCCAGGGTGTCGGCCCGACGGGTCAAAAGGACCGTCGCCCCCTCCGGCCGCGCCACGACCGGGATCAGGACGGCGGCCGGCCTCAACTCCCGCACAGGCCGCGCCGCCTGGGGATTGAGATCGAAATCGGAACGCGCCGGCGCCGCCTCCGCCCGCCAGGCCCCGATCGGCGCCAGCCGCTCCGAAAGTCTGCGCCTCAGGGTCTCCAGACTCACGCCACGGCTCCCAGAGGAAACACCTGCCCGCCGGACCGGACCACCAGCCGCCCGTCCGCCTCCTCGGCCGCCTCGACCAATTCATAGAAGACCGCCCGCGTGATCCGCGCCCACAGGTCACGGCGCACATGCACGCGCGGCGCCGGCTCGCCGGTCTCGGGATCTTCGTCCACCACCAGGGGGTCGTCCGCCCCGGCCCGCACCTCGTCGCCGACGTCGGTGGTGAAGATCAGGTCCTCCCCCTCGCGCCGCACCGCCACGGCGCGAAACGGCAGGTCCTCGACCTCGATCTTCATCTTCTCGACCGGCGTGACCAGATGATAGCCGTCGGGGTCCAGACGCAGAACGGTGGAGAACAGCCGCACCAGGGCCTCGCGCCCGATCGGCGATCCTTCGTGCATCCAGACGCCGTCTCGGCGGATCACGATGTCGATCTCGCCGCAATGGGCCGGATTCCACAGATGAACCGGCGGCAGTCCTCGGCCGGGCGCCTGTTTCGCCGCCTCTGCGACCGCGTTCAGACCTTTGGGCGTTTCATCCGGTTCTGTCATGACGTCCCTGACTTAGTGGCTGATCGTCCTGGACGGAACCGCGAAGCGATTCTTCGTCAGCCGATCCGGCCGCCCTTCCCGTCCGATCCGGGCGAGGCGCCGCCGCCTTCATCCCCGTTCTCTCCGTCCCCGGCGCGCCAGGGCCTGCCCTCGAACGCCCGCGCGATGTCGCCAGAACACGCCCTCTGTTTCAACGGCTTGCGGCCTCGGCCGCCGAACGATCCGGCGCCCTGCCCGACGCCCCTATAATGACGCCCGGTCTTTGACATCGCAGAGAGAGAGCAAGGCGCGGTCGCCGCCGGACAGTCCGATCAGTGTCCGGCTGTTTTAGCAACAAGATCAAAGGCCGTCGGACAGATCGGACACATCGGACACCCTTTTTCTGGTCCGATCCCTCGGCCTTGTCAGACCCTCGCCGACGCGACGGTCAGCCCACAGCCGTCGTGGACCCCATCGCCGGACAGCCCGATCGGGGCCGGTGAGATTCCGCTTGAAAAACAAGGGGCGTCGGACAGATCGGACACATCGGACACCTTTTTTTGTCGGACACATCGGACACTGTTTTCGCGTTCAATGAGCCCGCCCGGGGAAGGTTCAGCCGATGCGGACGCCGCCGGCCGCCGTTTCCTTCCCGACCGCCAGCCACAGCACGCGCCTCTGATCGACCGGTCCCGGCAGGCGGGCGTCGGGCGCGGCGACGAAGCCGAACCGCTCGAAATAGGCCCGGTCTCCGACCAGCAGAATCCCGCCGGTCGCCGTGATACGGGCATGATCGACGCAGGCCTGAACCAGACGCGCGCCCAACCCTTCGCTGCGAACCGCCGCCTCGACCGCGATGGGGCCCAAAAACAGGCCGGGCGTCGCGCCGATCGCCACGGGCCATAGCCGGACAGCCCCGCCGACCCGGCCCTGCCGATGGGCGACGAAGCCCACGGCGGGGCGCGGCCCCTCGCGCAGCCGCCCGGCCGTCTTGGGGAAACGGCCCGGACCGAAGGCGGCCATAATCAAGGCCTCGACGCCCGGCGCGTCGGCAGGCGTTTCAAGGTCGATGGGCTCGGCGACCGGGTCAGGGGCCGAAATCTGGATAGAGGCGTGCGACATGGGCGCTCCGACGGGGGCGCGCGCACCTAGAACCAAAGCTGCGCTGAATCAAGGCGCGGTCTTGCGGCGCCGTCAGTCCGCCTTCGAAAAGTCGGGCGCCCGCTTCTGGGTGAAGGCCATGAAGGCCTCCATGGCCTCGGGGCTCCGCATCTGGGATCCGAAAGCTTCGCCCTCGCGCTGCATCAGGGCCCACAGACCTTCCGCATCGCGCATCAGCCGCTTGGTCTTGCGGATCGAATTGGGCGCACGGCCCGCCACCTTGGCCGCCAGCTCCGCCGCCGTCGCCTCGACCGCCTCCGCCGGAACGACGCGATTGGCCAGGCCCCAGGCCGCCGCCGTCCGTCCGTCGACCGGCTCGCCCAGGGCGAACAGTTCGAACGCCCGCTGATGACCGACCACGGCCGGCAGCAGCAGGCTGGACGCCGCCTCCGGCGCCAGGGCCAGATTGACGAACGGAACCGACAGCAGGGCGTCCTCGGCCACCACCACCAGGTCGCAGTGCAGCAGCATGGTCAGGCCGATGCCGACCGCCCGGCCCTTCACCGCGGCCACCAGCGGCTTGTCCAGATCGGCCAGGGACTTCAGGAAGCGGAACACCGGCATGTCGAACGGCTGTTCTGTCTGGGAGCCGATGGCGATGAAGTCCCCGATGTCATTGCCGGCCGAAAAGCTGTCGCCTTCGGCCCGCAGCAGCAGAACCCGCACGGCCTCGTCGGTCCGCGCCTGTTCGACCGCCTCCGCCAATGCGGCGTACATGGTCTGGGTGATGGCGTTCTTCTTGTCGGCCCGGTCCAGCGTCAGGGTCAGGACGCCGTCGGTCAGTTGGGTGCGGATATGTTCGCTCACGTCGTTTCCTCGTCCCGTTTGACGGCCGTCCACCAGTCGACGCCGTTCTCATCGCGCGTCCGTTGGGCGCGGCCGCGCTTTGCCAGATAGTTCAGGTGCGCCTGGGCCTCGCCCGTGGCCATGCCCAGAACGCTGTCATCCACCGCGCGCCCGAAGACGGCGGAGAAGCCGTCGATCACCCTAGACGGTTGACGCAAGGTCCGCTCAAGCCGTTTCAGCGCCCCTTCATGACCGCGCTTCAGAGCGTCGAGCCGGGCCTGAACGCCGTGGAAGGGCTCGCCGTGCGACGGCAGAATGAAGGCCCCGTCCGGCAGCAGGCGCCGCAGCTTCTCCAGCGAATCCATCCAGTCGCCCAGAGGGTCGGCTTCGGGCTCGGTGGGCCAGACCGAGACGTTCGACGAAATCCGGGGCAGGATCTGATCGCCGGAGATGAAAACGTCGTCAGACCTACGCCACAGGCAAACGTGCTCCGGGCTGTGGCCTGACCCGACCACCACAGTCCAGTCGTCGCCGTCGATCTGGATCACATCCTCATCCGACAGCCGCAGATAGCTGCGCGGCATCGCCGACACCCCCTTGGCGAAGCCGCCGTAATCCTTGCGCCAGCGGTCGATCTGGGCCTCGCTCCATCCGGCGGCCCGATAGTAGCGTTCGCCGTCTTCGGGGGCGTCCCCGGCCTCCTCGGCCATCAGCATCCGGGCGGTGACATATTCCAGCCGCGACATCAGCAGCGGCGCGCCGCTCCGCTCGCACAACCAGCCGGCCAGGCCGATGTGATCGGGGTGCATATGGGTGCAGACCAGGCGGCGGATCGGGCGCCCTTCCAGCGCGCCGGCCAGCGCCGCCTCCCAGGCCGCAATACTGTCGGGCGTGCGCAGGCCGGTATCGACCACCGTCCATCCGTCGCCGTCCTGAAGGGCGTAGACGTTCACGTGGTTCAGCTGGAACGGCAGGGTCAGCCGCATCCACAGGACGCCGGGGGCGACTTCGATCGCCTCTCCTCCCGCGGGCGTCTGGGGCATGGGGTAGGTCAGCCCTCTTGCGTCCACACCCGTCTTCACCGCCGTCGCATCGTCCGCCAAGTGGGTCTCCAATCAAAACGCGCAGACCTTAATCCCGTCAGACCTCCATCGTCCACAGCCGCCTTGACCCTGCCCGATTAGAAGGCCACGAAGCGTTCAGTCCTTTCAGATCTCCAAGGTGTTCCATGAAAGCCCGCTTCGCCGCCGTCCTCGCGGCGCTGATGTTCAGCGCCGTTACGGTCGCTCCCGCCGCGGCCCAGACCCGCCCCAATGACGATCGCCAGGCTGTTGCAGAAGGCTCTTCACGAGCCGCCGCAGCGCGCCAACGGCGCGAACGCCGCCCTGCGGCGCCGACGCCCGAGCAGATCATGGCGGCGGCTCAGGAACAGGCCACCCTGGCCAACACCAAATGCCAGGTCACCGAAGCCAAGCTGCTGGGCGAAACCCCGGCCAAGACCTCCGTCTATGAAGTCGCCTGCACCGCCGGTCCTGGTTACCTGATCGAATCCAAAACGCCGCCCTCGGCGATGGACTGCGTTCTTCTCGCCCATTCGGCGTCGGTCATGCGGGCGCGCGATCCTGCGGCCGATGTCGGCTCGCAATGCACCCTTCCCGCCAACACCGACACTCTCAAGGTCCTGCGCGAATACGCCGTGAAGGCGGGCGTCCCCTGCACCGTCGACGAAGCCAAGGTCCTGGGCCAGTCCAACGACGGCGGCGTCATGTATGAGATCGGCTGCGCCGATGCCTCGGGCTTCTGGGTCAAGGCGTTGAACGACAACTGGACCAAGACGCCCTGTATCCAGGTTCTGGCTGAAGGCGGCGCCTGCGCCTTCACCACCGCCGCCGAGAATGCGGCTCAGGTGAAGCAACTGCTGGCGGGATCGGAAGCGGCGGGCTGCGACGTCACCGAGGCGCGCCTGATGGGCCAGAACGCCAACGGCATGTTCTATGAAGCCAAATGCGCCGGCGCCGACGGCGTCATCGCCCGCGTGAACGCCGAGAACGTCGTGCAGCAGATCTACCCTTGCGCCACCGCTCAGCGGATCGGCGGCGGCTGCACCTTGACGCCGGCCCCTGCTGCGGCCCCCGCCCCGGCCGGCGGCCGCCCCTAAGACAGACCGATTGACGGCAAGGGGCCGCCGGAGCGATCCGGCGGCCCTTTTGTTTGCGGCGCCTCTTTCCCGAAACCGAGACGCAGCCTAGCGTCCCCGTCATGCGCATCGCCACCTGGAACGTGAACTCGGTCAACGCCCGCCTGCCCACCGTGCTGGCCTGGCTGGAACAGGCCGCCCCCGACGTCGCCTGCTTCCAGGAGATCAAATGCGTGGACGAGAAGTTTCCGCGCGAGGCCTTCGAGAGCCTGGGCTACAACGTCGAGACCCACGGCCAGAAGAGCTACAACGGCGTGGCCCTGCTGTCGAAACACCCGCTGTCGGACATCCGGCGCGGCCTGCCGGGCGACGAGACCGACGAACAGGCCCGCTATCTGGAGGCCGTAATCGAGGCGCCGCGACCGATCCGGGTGGCCTCCATCTATCTGCCGAACGGCAATCCGATCGGGACCGAGAAGTTCGACTACAAGCTGGCCTGGTTCGAGCGGCTGAACCGCCACGCCCGCGACCTGCTGGCCTTCGAGGAGCCGCTGGCCCTGTGCGGCGACTACAACGTCATTCCCGAGCCGGAAGACGCCAAGAACCCCGCCGCCTGGACCGATGACGCCCTGTTCCAGCCCCAGAGCCGCCGGGCGTTTCGCGCCCTGAAGAATCTGGGCCTGGCCGATGCGCACGAAGTCGCCAACGAACCCGCCGGGACCTACAGCTTCTGGGACTATCAGGCCGGCGCCTGGCAGAGGAACCACGGCATCCGCATCGACTTCGCCCTGCTGTCGCCCCAGGCCGCCGATCGGCTGAAGGGGATCGAGACCCACCGCGACGCGCGCGAGATGGACAAGCCGAGCGACCATGTGCCGGTGGTGGTCGATCTGGACCTCTCGGCCGGATCGGAGGGCTGACCCATGGCCGAGGTCGTTCGGGTGGTCCTGCTGATCGCCTTGGCGGCGGCCCTGCTGACGACCCTGGCCCTGGCCCTGTCCTGGTGGATGGAGCCGCCGCGCCGGATACGCCGGGCCCTTCTGAAGGCCCTCGGCGCCCCGCCTGAGGTCGAGGCCGTTTCGCCCCGGGAGGGCCGGGCCTGCGCCCTGAACTTCGACGTCGAACAGGTGGTGGTCCTGTGGGCCAACGGCGCCCACGGCCTGGCCTACGCCTTCGAGGAGGTCGAGGGCGGCGAGATCATCGTCGACGGCCATGTGGTGGCCCGCATCCGGCGCGGCGAGACACGCAAGTCGCTGGACGTCATGGCGCCGGACGCCGAACAGGTGGTGCTGCGGCTGATGTTCGCAGACGCCCGTCATCCCGAGTTCGAACTGGCCCTGTGGGACGCCGCCCTGGCCGGCGGAACCGGCTCGCCCGGCGAGGCGCTGCGGCTGGGTCGGCGGTGGCTGTCGCACCTGGAAGCCCTGTTGAAGAGCTGATCGCCCCCTTCCGATTGGGCGGCGAGCGGTCTAGAACCCCCGCTCATTCCTAACGACACGCCTTTTTACGGGAGGCCGCCTTGGCCCGCCTATTCGACGCCTATGTCGTCGCCGACTGGACCGCCGCCGAGACCAAGAAGCTGGGCGACAGCTCGCTGTGGATCGGGGTGGCAAAGCGCGACGTCCGCTTCCGCCTCTATACCGAGACGCACAATGTCGCGACCCGGGCCGAGGGCGAGGCCCTGCTGACCTCGATCCTGGCGGACCACCGAAAGCGCGGCGACCGGGTTCTGGTGGGGCTGGACTTCAACTTCGGCTATCCGGTCGGCACGGCCGCGCGGCTGAAGCTGGAGGGAACCCCCTGGCAGGCCATGTGGAAATTCATCGCCGCCAATGTCGTGGACAAGGCCGACAACACCAACAACCGCTATCAGGTGGCGGCCAAGATGAACCGTCTGATGACGGACGAGGCCTGGCCCCTGTGGGGCGCGCCTGCGAAACAAGCGCAGCGCTGGCTGACGACCACCAAGCCGCCCGCCGGCGCCGGCGCCGACATCCCCGAGTTCCGGGCGACCGAGAATGCGGCGCGCAAGGGCCGGCTGCAGCCCAAGAGCGTGTGGCAGATGCACGGGGCCGGCGCCGTGGGCGGCCAGACCCTGGTGGGCATACCGGCCGTGCGCAGGCTGTTGGAATCTCTGGGACCTTCGGGCGCCGTCTGGCCGTTCGGCACCGGCTGGCGCGAACTGACGCCCGACGACGTCGAGCCCCTGTCGGCCCTGGTTGTCGAGGTCTGGCCCTCGATGTTCGACGGCAAACCCCATGAGGGCGAGTTCAAGGATCAGGCCCAGGTCCGCGCCACCGCCGAGGCCCTGGCCCACATGGACGAGGCCGGCGAACTGGCCAAGGCCTTCGGCCCGCCCAAGGACGCCACGCCCGAGTTGATCGCCCAGGTGGAGCAGGAAGAAGGCTGGATCCTGGGGGTCTAAGACCCCCAGGTCCGTCAGGACAGGCGGTCGCGGAACTCTGACCAGTCGAACTCGCGGACCAGCTTCAGCGCGTCGGTGTCGCTGTTCCACAGGGCGATCGCCGGCAGCGGCACCCCGTTGAAGGTGTTGGTCTTCACCATCGAATAGTGGGCCTGATCCAGGAAGGCGATACGGGTTCCAGCCGTGGGCGCGGTGGCGAAGCCATAGTCGCCGATGATGTCGCCGGCCAGGCAGGAGGGCCCGCCCAGGCGATAGGTCACGCCGCCTTCCGCCTCGTTCAGCATGGCCGGACGATAGGGCGCCTCGATCACATCGGGCATGTGGCAGGTGGCCGAGATGTCGGTGATGGCGATGGGCAGGCCGTTGTGGAAGGTGTCCAGCACCTCGCCCACCAATATGCCGGCGTCCAGCGCAATGGCCTCACCCGGCTCGATATAGACCGTCAGCCCGTAGCGCTGCCCCAGGTCCTTCAGGAAGGCGACCAGGGCATCGATCCGATAGTCGGCGCGGGTCACATGATGGCCGCCGCCCAGGTTGATCCATTTCAGATCCGGCAGCAGGGGCGCCAGCTTCGGCTCCACGGCGGCCCAGATCCGTTCCAGCGGCTCGAACCCCTGTTCGCACAGGGCGTGGATGTGCAGGCCGTCGACGCCGTTCAGATGCTCGGGCGTCAGCTGCGACACCGGAAAGCCCAGGCGCGAACCCAGCTGGCAGGGGTCGTACTTGGCGACCTCGCCCTCCGAATGCTCCGGGTTCAGACGCAGGCCGATGTCGAACGTCTCGCCCTCGGCGCGGGCGGCGGCGATCAGGTCGGCGAAGCGGGCGATCTGGTCCGGGGCGTTGAAGATGACCGTGTCCGACAGCCGCAGGATCTCGGGCAGGTCGACGGGCTTATAGGCCGGGGAATAGGTGGTCAGATGACCCTTGTAGAACTCCCGCGCCAGCCGCGCCTCCCACAGGCCCGAGGCGCAGACGCCGTCGAGATATTCCCCGACGACGTCGGCCAGCGACCACATGGAGAAGGCCTTCAGGGCCAGCAGCACCCGGGCGTCCGCCCGCGCCCCGACGTCCTGAAGGACGGCCAGGTTGCGACGCACAGCGACCTCGTCGACCACGAAGGCGGGCGACGGGACGCGGTTCAGATCGAACCGGGCAAAGGCGCCCGGTCCGCCGGCCTGGGTCTGCATGACCATGGGGCTTATCCTCAGAAGTCCAGCGGGGCGTCGAGTTCCTCGACCGTCCAGGGCAGGCCGTGCTTGTTCAGCATGTCCATGAAGGGATCGGGATCCAGCTGCTCCATGTTGAACACCCCCTCGCCCTTCCACTGGCCGGTCAGCATCAGGGCCGCGCCGATCATGGCCGGGACGCCGGTGGTGTAGCTGACGGCCTGGTTGCCGGTCTCGGCATAGGCTTCCTGGTGGTCGCAGATGTTCTTGACGTAGACCGTCTTCTTCGCCCCGTCCTTCAGGCCGGTGGCGATGGTGCCGATATTGGTCTTGCCCTTGGTGATCGGACCCAGGGAGGCGGGCTCGGGCAGCAGGGCCTTCAGGAACTCGATCGGGATGATCTCGCGGCCCTGGAACATCATCGGCTCGATCGAGGTCATGCCCACGTTCTCCAGCACCTCCAGGTGCTTCAGATACGAGTCGCCGAAGGTCATCCAGAAGCGGATGCGCTTGATTTCAGGATAGAATTTGGCCAGCGACTCCAGTTCCTCATGGTACATGAGGTACATGTTCTTCGGCCCCACCCCCTCGAAGTCGAAGGTCTGTTTGTGGCTCAGCGCCGGGCCCTCGACCCACTGGCCGTTCTCCCAGTGACGCGAGTTGGCGGTCACTTCGCGCAGATTGATCTCGGGGTTGAAGTTGGTCGCGAACGGCAGGCCGGTGTCGCCGCCGTTGCAGTCGAGGATATCGAGGGTCTCGATCGAATCCAGCAGGTGCTTCTTGGTGTAGGTGGTGAAGACCGAGGTCACGCCGGGGTCGAAGCCCGAGCCCAAGAGGGCCATCAGACCGGCGTCCTTGAAGCGGTCCTGATAGGCCCACTGCCACTTGTATTCGAACTTGGCCTCGTCGCGCGGCTCATAGTTGGCGGTGTCGAGATAGTTGACGCCGGCGGCCAGGCAGGCGTCCATGATCGACAGGTCCTGGTACGGCAGGGCCAGGTTGACCACCAGGGCCGGCTTGACCGACTGGATCAGGGCGGTGGTCGCGGCCACGTCGTCGGCGTCGATCGCCGCCGTGTCGATGGTCACGCCGAAGCGCGACTTCACCGATTCGGCGATGGCGTCGCACTTGGCCTTGGTGCGGCTGGCCAGGGTGATGTGCGAGAAGATGTCCGAATTCATCGCCATCTTATGGACGGCGACCGAACTGACGCCGCCGGCGCCAATGACCAGCACCCTGCTCATCTGTGCTTCTCCTGAAGTCTTGAAAGGCCTCGGCGACATCGCCGCCCGTATAAAGGGCGGGGCTCATAGCACGATGATGACAGGATCGCTAATGGGCGGGGGTCGGAGGCGAATTTGAGGAAATTTCCGCCCCAGCGACCATGCTTCCGCCCCGCATGAGGTGATCAGCCCGACGGATCGAAACCATTCCAAACGGTCGGCATTGGGAGAGGAAGCCGGCGCGTGCCGACGCGCTCCGCTGTCGAGGCGTGTTCATGTCCAGCCCCATCAATCCTCCCGTGGCGCGCGGCGTCCGCAACGGCGAACTGCCGGCCTATGTCAGCAACGGCCTGATCGGTCTGCGGGTGCGGGAACAGCCGCTGCAGGCGGGGATGTGCCTGGTCAGCGGGGTCGCGGGCGAACATGCGGAGCGGCGGATCGAGGCGGCGGCCCCGTCCCCCTATCCTCTGGCGGCCGACATCGCCCTGAACGGCGTCTGGATCAGCGATCAACCTTCGGCCGTCTCCGACCTGGTCCAGGCTTATGATTTCGCCACGGGCGAGCTGACGTCGCGCTTCCGGTTCGAGGGCGGCGGCCGCGTCGCCCAGGTGACGGTCGTCACCTTCGCCAATCGCGACGCCGCCGCTCTGGTGCAGCAGGAGGTGCGCATCGAGGTGGACGGCGCGTGCGACCTGACCGTCCGGGCCGTCGTCGAAACGGCGGGCCTTCGGGGTCGCGTCATTGGTCGGCGTGTCGATACGCCGGGCGAGCCGGAGCCGGTTTGCGACGGTTTCCTGCTCTGGGAGACCGAGGGCGGACTGAGCCGCTGCGGCTACGCCGTGGCCACCGAACTGCTGGGCGAGGGGGCGCCGGAGGCGCCGACCACGACCCCTTGGGACCAGTCCGGGCCCTTGGTCAGCGGTTATTCGCTGAGGGCGCGCGCCGGTCGGCCGGTCCGCCTCCGGCAAATGACGGCCATGGTTCCTTCCGTCATGCACGACCGGCCGGACGAGGAAGCCGCCCGTCGCGTGGCGCGGGGCAAGAGCACGGGTTTCGACGAACTGAGCCGTCGCAACCGCGCCCTCTGGGCGGATCTGTGGAAGGGCCGGATCGTGGTGCGGGGCGCCTCGACCGAGCATCAGGCCCTGATCGACGCCGCCTTCTTCTATCTGAACAGCTCGTCCCACCCCGCCAGCCCGGCTGCGACCTCGATCTTCGGCCTCGCGACCTGGCACGACTACAGCTATTATTTCGGCCATGTGATGTGGGACGTGGACGCCTTTTGCGCGCCGCCGCTGACCCTGCTGCAACCGGACGCCGCCCTGGCCCTGCTGGAGTTCCGGACGCGCCATCTCGACGCGGCGAGGGACATCGCCAAACTGTCCGGGCGGGCCGGGGTGCAGTTTCCCTGGGAGGCCGCGCCCTTGACGGGTCAGGAAGCCTCTCCGGGCGGGGGCGACGGCGCCGCCCACGAGGATCACGGCTCTCTGCACACGGCCCGAGCCTTCGGCCTCCATGCCGACGCCACCGGCGACCGGCTGTTTCTGGAGGCTCAAGCCTGGCCGGTGCTGTCAGGGGTGGCGGACTGGATCGTCAGCCGGGTGACGCGAACCGAGCGCGGTTTCGAGTTTCTACGGTCGACCGGCCCGGCCGAGGTGCCCGAACCCCCGGACAACGACGCCTTCACCCTGATGGCCGCGAGCGAGGTGCTGAAGCGCGCGATCCGAGCGGCGCAGGAGATCAGACGGGAGCCGCCCAAGGCCTGGGGCGAGGTCGCCGACGGGCTGCACCTGCCGATCCGCAGCGACGACGTCATCGCCGCCCACGACGATTTTCGCGTCAGCGAGCCGAAGGGCGCGACCCCTTCGCCGCTCGCGGGCTTCTTTCCCTACGACTATCCCGCCCCCGACGCGGTGCGACGCCGCACCCTGGACTTCTACCTGGCGCACTGGACCGACTATGTCGGGGCGCCCATGCTGCCGGCCCTCTACACCACCTGGGCCGCCATGGCCGGAGATCGGGACCTGGCGCTGAAACTGTTTGTAGAGGGCTACGCCCGCTACGATCACGGACGTTTCCACCAGTGTCTGGAATATCGCCCGGACCACCCGGACAGCCAGGTCGCGGCCGGCCCCTTCTTCGCCAATCTGTCCGGCATGCTGCTGGGCCTGCTCATGGGATTGACGGGGCTGGTCATCGACGGCGGCGACCCGGAAGATTGGCCTCGGCGCCCGGTCGTCCTGCCCGCCGGCTGGACCGCCATCGAGGTCGAGCGAATCTGGGTGCGCGGCCGGCCGGCCCGGCTCGAGGCGGTTCACGGCGAAGCCCGGGCGAGGTTGACGTTCGACGCGCCCTGACGACCGGCTGCTTATACTCTACCCGATCAACGCCCGCGCCGCCGCCCTCGCCTCATCGGTGATCTCCGCCCCCGACAGCATCCGCGCGATCTCTTCCTGACGCCTCGCGTCGTCCAGAGCGAGGACGGTGGTGGTGGTCAGGCCGTCGCGGTCGGCCTTCATCACCTTCCAGTGGGCGTGGCCGCGGGCGGCGACCTGGGGGCTGTGGGTGACGACCAGGACCTGGGCGCCGGTGGACAGGCGTTTCAGGCGCGAGCCGACGGCCTCGGCCACGGCGCCGCCGACGCCCTGGTCCACCTCGTCGAAGATCATGACCGGCTGGCGCATGTCCTCGCGGCTGGCGAGGGCCGCCTTCATGGCCAGGGCGAACCGGGCCAGTTCGCCGCCCGACGCAATGGCGTCCAGCGGGCCGAAGTCGGTTCCGGCGTTGGTGGCGATCTGGAAGCGGACGGTCTCGACCCCGTCGGGGCCGCGCCGGCCCTCGATCGGCTCCAGCGCCACGCGGAACCGCGCCCGCTCCAGCTTCAGCGGGCCCAGTTCGCCCATGACGGCGGCGGTCAGGCGGTCGGCCGCCGCCTCGCGCGCCGAGGTCAGAAAGGTCGCGGCCAGGTCGTAGGCTTCGGCGGCCTGGGCGGCCTCGCGGCCGGCGGCGGCCAAGGCCTCCTCCCCGTCCTCGATCAGACGCAGCTGTTCGCGCAGGCGAATGCGTAAGGACGGCAGGGCGTCGACGGTGGTGTGCAGTTTCCGGGCGGCGGCGCGCAGGGCGAACAGCCGTTCCTCGGCCTTGTCCAGACGGCCGGGCTCATAGTCGAAGGCGTCGGCGGCGGCGTCCACGGCGGCGATGGCCTCGGCCGCCTCGACCAGGGTGCGGTCGATGGCCTCGACGGCGGCCGACAGTTTGACAATGACCGGATGGTCGCCCTCGGCCCCGGCCTGACCCGCACGCTGGCGAGCGTGTTCGACGGCGCGCAGGGCGGCGCCCAGCTTCTGGCTCAGCTTGTCGCCGCCCAGCTGGGTGCGGGCGTCGGCCAGATCGGCGATGGCCTTTTCGGCGGCGCCCAAGAGGGCGCGTTCGCCGGCCAGTTCCGTCTCCTCGTCGGGGCGGGGGTCGAGCGCGTCCAGCTCGGCCAGGTTCAGGCTGATCTCCTCGGCGCGGGCGGCGGCGTCGGCCGCCTGGGCCTTCAGCTCGGCCAGTTTGGCCTCGGCGGCCTTCAGCTTTGTCGAGGCGGCGGCGACGGCCTGCAACTGCGGCTGAAGCCCGCCATAGGCGTCCAGCAGTCCCCGGTGGGTGCGCCAGTCCAAGAGGCCCACGGTCTCATGCTGGCCATGGACCTCGACCAGGGCGGCGCCGATCTCGCGAAGCGCCGTGACCCCGGCGGGCTGGTCATTGACATAGGCCCGGCTGCGGCCGTCGGCGTTCAGGACGCGGCGCAGGATCAGTTCCTCGCCCGGTTGGACCTCGAACCCCTTGTCGGCGATCAGGGCCAGCAGGTCCGGATCGTCCGGGGCGCTGAAGACGGCGGTGGCCACGGCCTGTTTGGCGCCGTTGCGCACCAGGCCGGCGTCGCCGCGCCCGCCGAGGGCCAGGCCCAGGGCGTCCAGAATGATCGACTTGCCCGCCCCCGTCTCGCCCGTCAGCACGGTCAGGCCGGTCTCGACGTCGAGATCCAGGGCGTCGACCAGGACGACGTCGCGGATGGAAAGGGCGGTCAGCATGGCAGTCGGTCGCCGATGGAACGAATCAGGATCACGCCGACAGAATCGGGAGATGCGCCGAAATGCACAAGGCTTTCCGCCGACGGTCTTCGGCGGGTCAGCCCGGGATGATCCGTTGCAGCCAGCTCTCGCGCTTGGCTTCGGGCGCCTTTTCCGGGGTCTGGCCGTTTTCGGTCAGCAGGGCGTAGGCCTCGGCGTACCAAGGGCTGCCGGGGAAGTTGTAGCCCAGGACGGCGCCGTTGCGGGTCGCCTCTTCCTTCAGCCCCAGCTGCAGATTGACCTCGACCAGGCGGTACAGGGCCTCGGGCGTGTGGGAGGTGCGCTGGAACTCGGGATTGGCGATGACGGCCTTGTAGCGGTTCAGGGCCGCCAGGGGCTGGTTGGCGCGCTGATAGTAGCGGCCGATGTTCATTTCCTTGCCGGCCAGCTGGTCGTTGACCATGTCGATCTTGACGGCGGCGTCGGTGGCGTAGGGGGTGCCCGGATAGCGGCGGGCCACGTCCTTCAGACCGGCCAGGGCGGCGGTGGCGTAGCCCTGGTCGCGGCCCACGTCGGTGATCTGTTCGAAGTTGCAGACGGCCTTCATATAGAAGGCGTAGGCTGCCGACGGATTGCCGGGGAACAGCTGGATATAGCGGTCAGCCGCGGCGATGGCGTCCGTATAGTTGTTGTTCTGATAATAGGCGTAGATCTGCATCAGGATCGAGCGGCGCGCCCAGTCCGAATAGGGGTGCTGGCGTTCCACCTCCTGGAAATAGTCGACGGCGTCGGCCCAACGGCGCTGTTCCAGCCGCTGATAGCCGGTGTTGTACAGCGCCTCGACCGGGCGTTCTTCATAGGCGAGCCTGGGCCGCTTGTTCCCGGCGCAGCCGGAAATCGTCAGAGCGGCGGCCCCTGCGGCCATCAGCACCAGGCCGGAACGGAACTTGGAAACGGACAAGGACGACCCCATGACGAGCGAAAGCGGGGCCCCAAGCCCAGCTTCCAAAAACCAACGCGGCGATCTCTAGCACCCGCGACCGGGGCGCGCCATGCCGAGGAAATCTCCGTGCACGACTTGCCCTGACCGGCTCCGCTGGTAAAGAGCGCGCCAACCGACACCCGTTCATGGGGGGCGGATGACGGCGAAAGGATGACCAGCCGATGAAGCTGCTCTCAGGCAACTCCAACCGAGGCCTGTCTCAGGCCATCGCCGACCATCTGGACGCGCCCCTGACGAAGGCCCAGGTCAAGCGGTTTGCGGACAATGAGGTCTTCGCCGTCATCGAGGAGAACGTCCGGGGCGAGGACGTCTTCATCCTCCAGTCGACCAGCTATCCGGCCAACGACAATCTGATGGAGCTGCTGATCATCACGGACGCCCTGGTGCGGGCGTCCGCCAAGCGGATCACGGCCGTCATGCCCTATTTCGGCTATGCCCGTCAGGACCGGAAGACCGGCGGCCGCACGCCCATCTCGGCCAAGCTGGTGGCCAATCTGATCACCCGCGCCGGCGCCGACCGGGTGCTGACCATGGATCTGCACGCCGGCCAGATTCAGGGCTTTTTCGATATTCCGACCGACAATCTGGTCGCCATTCCGGTCCTGGCCCAGGACGTGAAGGAAAACTACGCCCGGGGCGACGACCTGATGATCGTCTCGCCCGACGTGGGCGGGGTGGTGCGGGCCCGCGCCCTGGCCAGCCGCCTGAACGCCGACCTGGCCATCGTCGACAAACGCCGGCCCAAGGCGGGCGAGAGCGAGGTGATGAACATCATCGGCGACGTCGAAGGCCGTCGCTGCATCCTGTTCGACGACATCGTCGATTCGGGCGGCACCCTGGTCAACGCCGCCAAGGCCTTGATCGACCAGGGGGCGACCGAGGTCTCGGCCTATATCAGCCACGGCGTGCTGTCGGGCCCGGCGGTGCAGCGGATCACCGACGGGCCGCTGAAGGAGCTGGTGATCACCGACTCCATCGAACAGCCCCACGAAGTTTTGAACTGCGCGAAAATTCGCAGGGTTTCCGTGGCTCCGCTGATCGGTGAAGCTATCCGTCGGATCGCCAACGAGGAATCGGTATCGAAGCTGTTCGATTAATCTTCGGCAAACCACTTTCGACACGTTATAAGCGCCTTCCAGTACGCGCCCCCGCCGGGGCCTCCTTTCAGTTCTGTGGACGCGCCCTATGCCCAAGGCCTTCATGACCCGCGGCCTTTCGATCGCCGCCATCGCCGCCGCCGCCCTTCTGGCCAGCTGTTCGACGAAAGAGGCCGAACCGGCCGCGCCGCCTCGCCCCGCCCCCCCGCCCGTCTCGCTGAACGAGGGCGTGGCCCAGGCCGCCTCCATCTATGTGGCCTTCCTGCGCGAGGCCGAAACCATCCAGCCGGGCGGCTTCACCGACGCCGAGGCGGTTCAGGCCGCCATCCGCAAGGGCGTCGCCTTTGAGCCCGCCCAGCTGTCGCGCGGCCTGATCGCCTATGGTTCGATCATCGCGCTTCAGTCGCCCGAGTTCGTCGCCGGGGTGCGTCAGTTCGCCGTCGATCCGGTCCAGCGCCAGGAGATGGTCGCCCGCATCGTCGCCGATCCGGCCTATGCCGCAACCCTGCCCGGCGCCGATGCGGCCGCCGGCCTGATCTCGGCGACCATCGCCAAGGACGCGGTCGTCATTCGCGGCATCGCCGAGGCGGTCGAGGCCGACGCCTATACGATCCAGGAGCGCAACGACCCGCGCCGCCGCTGGGCCGTCACCCACATCCCCAACCGCGAGGTTCGACTGGAAACCGCCAAGACCCTGTCGGCGGCCGCCATGCTGCCCTCGGCGGATGAATCGGCCAAACTGTTCGCCGCCGCCAACTCGGGTTCGGGCCTGGAAGGGGTCGAGGCGTCGCGCAAGGCGCCGCCCTATACGCCGCCGGTCGTGCGGTCCCTGGCCATCGCCGCCCTGGCCGCCCTGGGCGCCGCCGGCGAAGAGGCGCGGGCCAATACGGACGCCCTGGTGGTGGAGCCGAACAACGAATTCTGCCTGAACATGTCCAAGCTGATGCTGTTCCAGTGCCTGGCGGCCTCGCGCCCCAGCTATGAGGACATGTTCTGCCTGGGCCGCCACATCACCCGCGACCTGGCCACCTGCACCACCCAGGCGGTGCTGAACACCACCATCACCGTCGGCGCCCCGGAAGAGACCGGCACGCCCCCGCCCCCGGCCCAGACGCCGGTGCCCGTCACCCTGACCCCGACGCCGACGGCCGCCTCAGCCCAGGCGTCCGCGCCCCCGCCGTCGGGCGCTCGCTGAGCCCCCGCAGCCCCCGCCGATACGACCCGATAAAAAGGCCCGCCCCGAGCGATCGGGGCGGGCCTCTTGTCTTTGCGGTAGGTGCGCGGCCTATTCGTAGCCGTGGGCGGCCTCGTTGATCACCTGGGACGGCATGGACGAGAAGTCCACGGCGATCGGCCTGGCGACCTTGGCCTGATAGGTCCGCAGGACGTGAGTCAGGCGGCGGCGCACCTCGCGTTCGGCCTCGGTCCCGGCGTCGAGCGCCAGGGGCGCCAGGCAGAAGTCGATGATGGCTTCGGTTTGGGTCAGAGGTTCCATGGCGGTTCCCTTTCTTAAGCCGCGTGGGTGAACTGGGCGGTCTCGGTCGAGTCCTTCAGCGCCGTGGTCGAGGACGTGCCGTTGGAGATGACCGTGGCGACCTGGTCGAAATAGCCGGTGCCGACTTCGCGCTGGTGGCGGGTGGCGGTGTAGCCGCGCGCCTCATTGGCGAACTCGCGCTGTTGCAGCTCGGAATAGGCCGCCATGCCGTTGTCGCGATAGCCGTCCGCCAGCTCGAACATCGAGTTGTTCAGGGCGTGGAAGCCGGCCAGGGTCACGAACTGGAACTTGTAGCCCATGGCCCCCAGCTCGCGCTGGAACTTGGCGATGGTGGCGTCGTCCAGCTTGGCCTTCCAGTTGAAGGAGGGCGAGCAGTTGTAGGCCATCAGCTTGCCCGGATATTTCTTCTGGACGGCTTCCGCGAACTTCTTGGCGTCGTCCAGATCCGGATGCGAGGTCTCCCACCACAGCAGGTCGGCGATGTTGGCGTAGGACAGGCCGCGCGCGATGCAGTGGTCCAGACCCGTGCCTTCCTTCAGGCGGAAGAAGCCCTCCGGCGTGCGGTTGTCGCGGTCGATGAAGGGCTGGTCGCGCTCGTCGATGTCCGAGGTGATCAGCTGGGCGCTTTCGGCGTCGGTGCGGGCGACCGTGATGGTCGGCGTGCCCATGACGTCGGCGGCCAGACGCGCCGCGACCAGGTTGCGCTCATGCGCCTGGGTGGGGATCAGCACCTTGCCGCCCAGGTGGCCGCACTTCTTTTCGGACGCCAGCTGGTCCTCGAAGTGGACGCCGGCCGCGCCCGCCTCGATGAAGGCCTTCATGATCTCGAAGCTGTTCAGCGGCCCGCCGAAGCCGGCCTCGGCGTCGGCGACGATGGGGACGAACCAGTCACGCTTGGCGCCGCCCTCGGCATGCTCGATCTGGTCGGCGCGCTGAAGGGTGCGGTTGATGCGGCGGCACAGTTCCGGCGCGGCGTTGGCCGGGTACAGCGACTGGTCGGGATACATGGCCCCGGCCGTATTGGCGTCGGCCGCGACCTGCCAGCCCGACAGATAGATGGCCTTCAGCCCGGCGCGCACCATCTGCATGGCCTGGTTGCCGGTGACGGCGCCCAGGGCGTTGATGAAGGGCTCGTCGTGCAGCAGCTGCCACAGGCGATTGGCGCCCCGCTCGGCCAGGGTGTGGGTGATCGGCACCGAGCCGCGCAGGCGCAGGACGTCTTCGGGCGTATAGGGGCGCTCGATGCCGTCGAAACGGCCGGCGGGCGAAGGAACCAGGTCGGCGAAGGTGGTCATGGTCGAACTCGTCTTCTGAAAGGGCGCGGCCGCAGCCGCCGTCTCAGGGACAAGAACACGCCGAAGTCACGAATGACACATGACCGCGCCGATCAATGAAGTCAGTTTGTCACATCGTGACTTTACGTCACTAGTCATAATATGACAGTCTTCAGCTATGGACACCGCCGCTGATCGCAAGCTGTTTCTGGGGGCCCGGCTGAAGCGGCTGAGGCGCGACCTTTCCCTGACCCAGACGGCCATGGCCGCCGACCTGGGGGTTTCGCCCAGCTATCTCAACCACATAGAGCGCAATCAGCGACCGGTGTCGGCCCAGCTGCTGCTGCGTCTGGCCGAGACCTATGACGTCGATCTGCGCAGTCTGAACCAGGGCGGGGCCGTCGATGAGGCGCGGCTGAGCGAGGTTCTGGCCGATCCCCTGTTCAAGGGCCTGGCCCTGCCCCGTCACGAACTGGTGCAGGTGCTGGAAGAGGCGCCGGGCGTGGCCGACGCCCTGCTGCGCCTGTATCGGGCCTTTGACGACGGCCGCGCCAAGGCCCGCGCCGCCGCCGAGACCGGCGAGGGCCTTGTCGAGGCCAGTCCCGCCGAATGGGTGCGCGAATATATCCAGTCGCGCGGCAACCACTTTCCCGAACTGGACCAGATGGGCGAGGCCCTGGCCGAGGTTCTGGCGGCCGAGGCGCCGGCCCATGCCGACGGTTTCGAACCCGCCGCCCGCCAGCGGCTGGCGGCTAAACACGACCTGGGGGTCCGCACCCTGCCGGCCGAGGTCATGGTGGAATGGACCAGGCGCTATGATCTGCACCGCCGCCGTCTGCTGCTGTCCGAGACCCTGGGCCCGTCGTCTCGCGCCTTCGCCATCGCCTATCAGCTGGCCCTGGCCGAGCACGGACAGGCGCTCCACGACATGGTCCAGGCGGCGAACGCCCCGGACGGACCGACGCGCTCCCTGCTGAAGGTGGCCCTGACCAACACCCTGGCCGCCGCGATCCTGATGCCCTACGCCGCCTTCCAGCGGACGGCCGAGGAGACCGGCTATGACCTGTCGCGGCTCCAGGCCCGGTTCGGGGTCAGCTACGAACAGGCGGCGCACCGGCTGACCACCCTGTCGCGGCCGACGGCGCGGGGCGTGCCCTTCTTCCTGATGCGGGTGGACCAGGCGGGCAATATCTCCAAACGCTATGCGGCGGGCGCCTTTCCCTTCTCGCGCTTCGGCGGCGCCTGTCCGCGTTGGCGCCTGCACAGCGCCTTTCGCACGCCGGGCCGGATCATCACCCAGATCATCGAGACGCCCGCCCAGGACGGGAAGGCTGGCGGCCGCTGGTTCACCTTCGCCCGCACCGTCGAACGCCAGGGCCGGGACGGCTATGGCGAGGCCCAAGACCTGGCCGTCGGCCTGGGCTGCGAACTGCGCCATGCGCACCGGCTGGCCTATGCCCACGGTCTGGATCTGGAGCGGCCCGAGGTCACCCCCATCGGCCCCGCCTGCCGCCTGTGTCACCGCCACCCCTGCGCCGAGCGCGCCGCCGCCCCCATCGACCGGCCCCTGGCCGTGGACGACTGGGCCAAGTCGGTCAGCCCCTATCCGTTCGCCGCGACATGAGTTCACAACCACTCATAGTTGTGAGATGATGCGGTTATGGCCGATCACGTCCTGACCCTTACCCTGACCGAAGAGGCGCTTGAGCGGCTCAAGGCCGCTGCGCGCGCGGCGGGCATGGAGCCGGAAGCCTATGCCGTCGCGGTTCTGGATCGAGCGCTCGCAAGCGGGCGTGACGCCGCTTCCGGCGACTTCGAGGTTCGAGAGACGGACGCCGCCTTCATCGTGGACAGCCCAGAGCCTTGGCCCCCGACCACGCCCTATGACACCACTGAGGCCAAACGTCGGCTGGCTGAGTATGACCGCACCGGCAAGTTCGTCGATTTCGAGGACTGGGCGGCGGATTTCGAGGCTGAGATCGAGGCCATGCTGAAGGCCAAGGCTTGAAAATTAGGCTGTCGCCCGATGCGGTTCAGGATCGCCGACGGGTCATCGGCTTTCTGAGGGGCGTCAATCCAAACGCCGCCCGACGAGCAGGCCATATCATCACCAGATCCATAGGCCGGCTGGCGGACACACCGATGATCGGGATCGACCTGGACGGTCTACGCCACCTCTACATCCCCTTCGGCGACAGCGGCTACGTCGTCCAATACCGCGTCGATGCGGACGCCGTCGTCGTCGCCCGCATCTTCCACGCCCGCGAGAATCGCTGAAGCCTCAGTGGCTGAACAGCAGCCAGGACTGGCTGCGGTTCAGCAGGGCCTGGGTGACGCCGCCCAGGACCCATTCGCGCATCCGCGAATGGCCCCAGGCGCCGGCCACGATCAGATTGGCGCCCATCTGTTCGACCAGGGCCAGGATACGGTCGCCGGCGGGACGTTCGTCGCGGACCCGCGCCTCGCTCTCGGCGACCACCCCGTGTCGACGCAGCCAGGCGGCGACGTCGGCGACGCGGGCGGCCGCAGCCGCGGCGTCGGCCGAGGCGCAGATTTCGACCACCTGGACCTCGCGCGCCTGTTTCAGCAGCGGCAGGGCGGCGGCGACGGCGCGCTGGGCCTCGCGCCCCTCCTTCCAGGCCACCAAGGCGACGCCGTCGACCGGAGCGGCCTGGGCGCGCGGCGGAGCGACCAGGACAGGGCGACCGAGATTCATGATCAGGTCGCCCGCGTCCGGAGCCCGATAGGGCAGACGGCCGGCGTCTCGGCCGATCAGGATCAGGTCCGCCGCACGCGCCTGGTGCGCGACGCAGGCGGCGGGATAGCCGGTTTCGGCCCGCCATTCATGGGCGATGCCGGTGTCCTTCAGGGCGTCCAGAAAGCGGGTCTTGGCGGCAGCCAACTCCCCTTCCGCCTGATCGCGCCGCAGGGTCAGGATCTCGCCCGCCATGCCGCCGGCGACATAGGCGTCCACCAGGGGCGGCTCCGGCTCGCTGACGGATATGCCGATTAGGGTCGCGTCGAAGACGACCGCGAGATCGCGCGCAAAACCAATCCGGGCGACATTGTCGGCCTCGTCGTCCACATAGACCATCAGGCTCGAATAGGTCATGGCGATGCTCCTTGTTTCCGGAGCCTGGATGCGCCCGCCGGGCCCGTCCCGCCTTGATCCGCGTCAAACCTTCAACTGAGCACCACCCGGCCGTTCTCCAGGCGGAAGGCGACGCCGGTGCGCTGGAACAGGCGGGCGATGACGGCGGACGGATCGGCCACGCCCCGGTCCAGCAGGGTGGAGATGTCGTTGGCCAGGGTCGGGTCGCGCGACAGGCGGGTCAGGGCGCCCAGCCATTCCTCGCGGCTGAGGATCCCGTCGTCATTGTCCCGCCGCTGGAAGTCCGCCACCACGTCGAAGAAGTCTCCCCCGCCCGCGCGCCGCTCGGCCCCTTCGATGACCAGGCCGAACACTGCGCCGCAGGCGTAATAGGCGCGGTTGTCGCCCCGATCGCCCGCCGAGGCCAGGGGCCTGCCCGCCGCCAGCCGAACGCAGTCGTCCACCTCGCGCTGAAGCTCGGCCCGATCGTCATAGACGGGGTCGATGGCCTTCAGGGCGCGCACGGCCATCAGGTCGGCGCCGCCCTCGGTGATCCAGGCTTCGCGGGCGTACTGATATCTGAGCCCCTGCGAGCCCAGCCAGAAATGCGCCGCCTCATGGCCGATGAACCAGCGGGCGCGGGCCAGGGCCTGGGCGTCGGGGTCCAGCACCCCCTCGCCTTCAAAATTCATCGAGATCAGACCCGGCAGGACGCTGCCGCCCATGCTGGACAGGGATTTGGTCGGGCCGGTCCAGCTGACCATCAGGGTCGGGGGCTCGCCCTGGGCCGGGCCCAGACGGCGGGCGTAATAGGCCATGACCTGGGGCGTGAAACCGGCCAGTTGGTCGCCCAGCCAGCGCGGCAGACCAGGGTCGATGACGGTGGTGATCCCGTCGCCCCGGCGCGTCGTGGCGTCGCCGAACAGGACATAGGTCTGGGCGTCCACGGCGGTCGCCTCCGGCTTGCGCTCGCCCTTGAACAGGATCGGCCCGGACCGGTCGCGCCAGGTCACGGCCGCCGGGCCGCCCGGCACCTCGACGCCGTTCAGATCGCGCGGCAGGGCGCGGGCGGCGGCGACGGACTCCAGCGGAATGACGTCGAACTGGCCGGAAAACAGCGCCACCGTGCCGTCCGAAAAGACGAGAGCCGGATCATATTCGGCCTCAAGATCGCCGGGGCGCGGCGTCATGACTATGCGCACGTCGCGCGGCACAGGACCGCCGTCGGTCGAGCGCAGCACGTCATAGTCCCCCACCCGCTCCAGCACGACGCCCGGCGTCTCCACCCGCCACCAGTCCGGCCGCCAGGGCCGGCGGCTCTCGCGCAGCAGGGCCGACCGGAAGAAGGCCCAGACCGGCGCGTCGCGGTCCAGCACATAGTCGGCGGTCCACCGGTCACCGTCGCGCTGGACGGTGACGGCCACGCGGCCGTCCTCGGCCGTGACCGGAGCTTGAACCGCAACGACGGTGGGCGAGGCGCAGGCTGTGACGGCCGAAAGTCCGATCAAGCCTGCACAGATGAGGGCCGTCTTCAGACGCATGAAGCTCTCCGATAGGTCATGGCGGCCATAGCGACGGCCGGCGACAGCGTCACCTTAAGCCTTGTTCATCCGCGGGCCGCGTCCAGAGCGCGTCCGGCCGCCGCCAGTTCCCCGGCCATGACCGCCTTCAGCCGTTCGGGCGCCAGAATCACCGCCTGTTCGCCCCAGGTGAACAGGTGCCAGGCCAGTTCGCGCATGCCGGACGCCCGGAACCGCACGATCACGCCGCCGTCCGCCTGGTCCTCGAAGGTCTGGGTCGGGTGCCAGCGCCAGCTCTTGGCCTCGGCCGCGCCTTGCGGGGCGATGCGCAGGACCACGTCCTCGATCTCGTCCTGATAGATGCCGAAGGACTGGCTGGCGAAGACGCCCAGGTCGAAATCGGGCGGCGGGATCGCCACCCCGTCCTGAGCGGCGACATGGCTCATCCGGTCCAGACGGAAGGTCTGGATGCGGCCGGTCTCGCGGTCGGCGGCGACCAGATAGTTGGCGCGGCCGAACATGACCCCGCAAGGGGCGACGCTGCGGCGGCGCGGCTCGGCGCCCGGCCGGGAATAGGTGAAGCCCAGCGGCTGTTGCGCCAATATGGCCCCGCGAATGGCGGTCAGCATGGCCTCGTCAGCCGAGGGGCGCGGCCCGGCCTGGACGGCGATGGTCTCGGCCCGGACCAGGGCCTCCAGGTCCGGCGCCATCCGGTTCAAGGTGGTGGAGCGCATCGCCGCCTTGAGTTTCCGTTCGAGCGCCTCCAGCGCCGCCGCCCGCGCCGGTTCGCCCGCCGCGCGCAGGGCCGCCGCGGCCTTGGTCAGCTCCAGCATCTCGGTCGCGGTCGGCGCCTGTTCGAAGGCCGACAGGCCGCCGCGAATGCGCCAGCGTTTCGACGGCGGGTCCGACACCTCCTCCACCGTCGGGAACAGCATGAAGACGGCGTCGCGCATCCGCTCGGCGGTGCGGCGGCTGACGCCCATGTCGCGCGCCATCTCGTCCAGGCTCAGGCCCTCGGCGCTGGCGGCCAGGCGCCGCGCCAGGTCGATCACCATGGCCGCCTTGTCGTGTCTCACCGTCGCTCCTGAAAGATACGTCCGTTTCTGACGCATCAGTGCGCCATAACACAATCATCGACAAGAGGCCGACCGCTTCAGGAGATCATCAGATGGCTCAGTTCCAACCGACCGCCCCCCTGGCCCACAAGGCCGTCAACGCCAACCGCTACATCATCGTGCCGTGCGAAGCCGACGGATCGTCGGACCTGGCCGTCATCTGGGATCGGCTGGAGGAACAGGTGGTGGACGTCATCTCCGCCGCCGCCAGCAGCCGCTATTCCGACGAAGACATGCTGTGGGACGAGGCCCGGTCGGAGTGGGACGCGCCCGAATGGCGGATGGCGGCCTGAACTCAGGCCGTCTTCATCAGGCGGCTTTCGGCTTGGTCCAGCGATCAATCAGCCGCTGGGCCGGGCGTTCGACGTGATTGTGCGCCACCACCGCGACCCCGACGATGAAGCCGAACAGGCCGAGCGCGAACAGGTCGTTCAGCCAGACCGAGCCGAAATCGACGCGCCTGCCGCCGGGCATCCAGTCCAGCTTGCGCGCGATGATCAGCATCACGGTCAGGATGAACATGTGGACCATATAGATGGAGAAGGACCAGCGCCCCAGGGTGACCAGGGCCGGATGGTCCAGCAGGCGCGACACCCGTCCCTCCTCGCCCGCAAACACCCAGACCAGAACGACGAAGACCACGGTGACGGCCACCGTCACCGGTCCCTGGGCCCAGGCCACGAAGAGGCAGACGGCCGCGACGGCGGCGACCTCCAGCCCCGTGGCGGCCAGCCCCTTCAAGCGGGGGATGTTCAGCCATAGGCCCTGGAGCAGACAGCCCAGGAAGAAGCCGTAGACCGCGCGCGGCACGGCGAAGTCATAGGTGGTGTTCATCCAACGCCGGGCGTAGCTGACCACCAGCACCCCGCCAATGACCGCCAGCACCAGGCCGATCCAGCGGAATCGCTTGGGTGCGACCAGCACCAGGCCGGCGAAGATCAGATAACAGGCCCATTCGGCGCTGAGCGTCCACGACGGCCCGTTCCAGGTCAGATAGGGATGGACATGCCAGGCCTGGATCAGGGCCAGATTGGTGAAGATCGCCTCCACCGACCGGTCGCGCGTAAAGGGCTCGGCCCCGTCGAAATGGAAGACGAGCCGCGCCACCTCCAGCCCGATGAAGGCGGCCAGCATCAGCACATGCATCGGCCAGATCCGCCCGAACCGCCGCACCATGAACCGGCCCGCGTCCTGCGCCGTCTTCAGCCGCTCGGCATAGGCGTGGGCGATGACGAAGCCCGAGAGGACGAAGAAATAATCGACGAACAGATAGGCGTGCTGGATGAAATCCCAGGTCCGCCAGTGGCTGGCCACCGGCATGTGGAACATGACGACCAGAACGGCGCACACCCCGCGCAGGGAGTCCAGGGCTTCGAACCGTGTCGTCTTAAAACTCATTTCCCGCCCATAGCGCCCCTCGGCGGCCTGGGATAGGTGAAGTTTATCGCCGGCGTTGACCGGAGCGACGGATGAATACCGGGGGCTGGGAGACGAGGTGACGGCGACGAAAAACCAGGCGGCTCAATGGGTCAATCTGGCGCTTGAAGCCTTTAAGGCGCGGGACCGGGACGCCTGCGCCGCACTGTTGATTCAGGCAGTTCAGTCCGACGCCCCTCTGGGCCAGGGGTGGGGCGCCGTTTCGCGGCTGGCTTCCATGATCGGCGAGGCCGAGGCGGCCCTGGTCGCCGCGCGCCGCTTCGCCGCCGTCGATCCCGCTCAGCCTGGACCCTGGCTGGCGCTGGGGCAGATGCTGGCGCATCATGGGCGTCTGACGGAGGCCGAGACGGTGGGTGTTCATCTGACCCAGGAGCGCGGCGCCGACGCGGCCGCCTGGCATTTTCTGGGAACCTGTCGTGCGCAGCTGGGCGATGCGGGACAGTCGATGTTAGATCTTCGGCGCGCGGTGGCGCTGGCTCCTTCGCCCGCCGCCAGCACCCCGTCCTGGCATGCGATCGCCGAAGCCAAGACCTTTCAGGCCGATGATCCGGATTTCGAAGCCATGGTCGCCCTCGTCGAAGCTATACCGGCGCGCAATGAAACGGATGAGGCGCGCAGCACCGCCTTCTACGCCTTGGGGAAGGCCTTCCACGATCGGGGCGAGGCTGATCGGGCCTTCGCCGCCTACGCCCAGGCCGCCGCGATCTTGAAGCCGCACCGCCCCTATGATGCGGACGCCACCGACCGGTTCGTCGAGACGGTGGTCTCAGGCTGGACGGCTGACTTTCACGCGCGCCTGCCGGACGGGCTGGACGACGACGGCCGAGCGATCTTCGTCCTGGGTCTGCCGCGATCAGGCACCACCCTGGTCGAGCAGATCCTGGTCAGCCACGAGGCGGTCATGGATGGGGCGGAGTTGAACCTGTTCGGCGTCGCCGCCATGCCCGTTCGCGGCTTCACGCCCGAGGCCGTCGGCGGCTTCGTCCAGGCTCGGGGGGCGGCGGGTCTGACCGGGGTCGGCCGCGCCTATCGCCACCTGTTGGATCAGCGGTTCGGCCCAGATGGCCGGGTGGTGGACAAGACCCTGAACCACAGCCGCTACCTGGGTCTGATCGCCAAGGCCCTGCCCCAGGCGCGCTTCATCTGGCTCCGTCGCAGCCCCGGCGCTGTCGCCTGGTCCTGCCTGCGCACCCGGTTCGCCCGAGGGGTGGACTGGAGCCTGTCCCTGGCCGACATGGGTCGGTATTTCATCGGCGAGGATCGGCTGCACGCACATTGGACGGCGGTTCTGGGGGATCGCATTCTGACCGTCCCCTATGAAGACCTCGTCGTCGATCCCGAGCCTTGGATCGCGCGGATCTTGGTGCACGCGGGCCTGCCGCTCCGACCCGGTCTCAAGGATTTTCATCTGACGAAACGCGCCGTCACGACCGCCAGCTTCGCCCAGGTTCGCCGGCCGCTCTATACGACGTCGCGTGAAGCGTGGCGGCGATACCAGAGCCATTTGCAACCGGTGTTCGACGCCTATGGACAGGCGCCGCACTGAGCGGCCGGGCGCTCAAAGCCCCTTCACGATCCCCTCAACCATCTTCTTGGCGTCGGCGAACAGCATCATGGTGTTGTCGCGGAAGAAGAGCTCGTTCTCCACCCCCGCATAGCCCGAGCCCATGCCGCGCTTGATGAACAGCACCGTCCCGGCCTTCTCCACGTCCAGGATCGGCATGCCGAAGATGGGCGACTGGGGGTCGGTCTTGGCGGCGGGGTTGGTGACGTCGTTGGCGCCGATGACGAAGGCGACGTCGGCGGTGGCGAATTCGGCGTTGATGTCCTCCAGCTCGAACACCTCGTCATAGGGGACATTGGCCTCGGCCAGCAGGACGTTCATATGGCCCGGCATGCGGCCGGCGACGGGGTGGATGGCGTATTTCACCTCGACCCCTTCCTCCTTCAGCTTGTCGGCCATTTCGCGCAGGGCGTGCTGGGCCTGGGCCACGGCCATGCCGTAGCCGGGCACGATGATGACCTTGGACGCATTCTTCATGATGAAGGCGGCGTCCTCGGCCGAGCCCTGTTTGACCGGCCGCGTCTCCCTGGCCCCGCCCGCGCCGGCCATCGCCGCATCCCCGCCGAAACCGCCCAGGATGACGCTGACGAAGCTGCGATTCATGCCCTTGCACATGATGTAGCTCAGGATCGCGCCGGAACTGCCGACCAGGGCGCCGGTAATGATCAGGGCGATGTTCTCCAGGGTGAAGCCCAGGGCCGCCGCCGCCCAGCCGGAGTAGGAGTTCAGCATCGACACCACCACGGGCATGTCGGCGCCGCCGATGGGGATGATCAGGGTCGCGCCCAGCACCAAGCTGAGGATGAAGACGCCCCAGAAGGCCCAGACGGCCGAGCCGCCCGTGCCGATCAGAATCCCGATCAGGAAGACCAGGGCCAGGCCCAGGCCGACGTTGATCAGGTGCCGCGCCGGCAGCAGGATCGGCGCGCCCGACATATTGCCGTTCAGCTTGGCGAAGGCGATGACCGAACCGGTGAAGGTGATGGCGCCGATGGCGACGCCCAGGCTGAGCTCGACGATCGACAGGGTTTTGATGCCCGTCCCGTCCTCGGACAGAATTCCGAAGGCTTCGGGCGCATAGACGGCGCCGATGGCGACCAGGCAGGCGGCCATGCCGACCAGGCTGTGGAAGGCGGCGACCAGCTGGGGCATGTCGGTCATGGCGACGCGCCGGGCGATCAGGGCGCCGATCCCGCCGCCGACCACGACCCCGCCCGCGATCAGCCCCAGGGTCAGGGGGTCCAAGGCCCGCGTGGCGCCGAGGGTCAGCAGGGTCACGCCGATGGCCAGCGCCATGCCGATCATGCCGAAGGTATTGCCCTGGCGGCTGGTCTCGGGGCTGGACAGGCCGCGCAGAGACAGGATGAACAGAACGCCGGAAACCAGGTAGGCCAGCGCGGCCAAGGATGCGTTCATCACGCCCCTCCCCTCAAGACGTGCGCGCCAGCCGCCACAGGGCGGCGGCGATGAACAGGGGGCCGATGAAGAACAGGGCCCATTCGAAAACGCCCAGCTGCCGGTCCTGGGTCACGACCCGGACCAGAATGGCCGAAAACACCAGGGCGATGCCGCAGTCGTGCAGCCGCTGGCGTTTGATCGGGATCTTGGTCCCGAACCAGCCGTACAGCCACAGGCCGAAACCGACGCCGGTGGCGATCCAGGAGCCGGTTATGGCGATCTGGGCGGGGTCGATCATGCCGCGCCCTTCTGAGCCGGCCGCTCCTTCTTCTTGTACATGGCCAGCATCCGCCGGGTGACCATGAAGCCGCCGAAGATGTTGACGCTGGCCAGGGTCACGGCCGCCACGCCCGCGCCCTTGGCGATCCAGGCGCTTGGGCCGGTCGCATCGCCCGACACGGCCGCCGCCGCGATCAGGCCGCCGACGATGATGACGCTGGACACCGCATTGGTCACCGCCATCAGCGGCGTGTGCAGGGCCGGGGTCACGCTCCAGACGACATAATAGCCGACGAAGATGGCCAGGACGAAGATGGCCAGGCGGAAGACAGTGGGATCGACGTGTTCCATAGTCAGCCTTCCACGCGAGGGAGATTGTCAGGCGTCTGCTTGGGCTCTAGCCCGGCGGCCTTCGCCGCATAGACCGCGAGCCCGATAGAGACCGCGACGGCGAGCGGCGCCCATGTTGATCCGACCCAGATCAGGACTGCAGTCGCCGCCACGGCTACAGTCAGGCCCGCGGCCAGAAACGGGAGCATCTTTGTCAAATGAGGCTTCGTCAGCCGGTCGAAAACGTCCTGCCCCGCAAGCACCAGCATCAACCCCAGCCCCAGAACAACAACGCCAATCACCAGCCGCAATGCTTCTTCCCCCGCAAACATCCATACGGACGCTTCAGGCTGCGTGCTTCTCAAATCCGACCACCGCTCCCAGAAGCTCTGTGTGGCCATGGCGAGGACCAAAATCCAAATGCCCGCTCGTATCCATTGAGAGAGTTTCATCCCCTCACCCCCTCATGCACCACGGCCCCGCCGTGCGTCACAACGGCCGCCTTCAGGATCTCGTCCTCCAGATCCACGGCCAGAGCCCCGTCCTTGATCATCAGCCCCACAAAGGCCGTCAGATTGCGGGCGTACAGGGCGCTGGCGTCGGCGGCGATGCGGCCGGGCAGGTTGGACCAGCCGACGATGGTGACGCCGTTCGCGGTGGTCACGACCTCGTTGAGCTTCGAGCCCTCGACGTTTCCGCCCGCCTCGACCGCCAGATCGACGATGACCGAGCCCGGCTTCATCGAGGCCACATGGGCCGCCGTCAGCAGCCGCGGCGCCGGGCGGCCGGGGATCAGGGCGGTGGTGATCACCACATCCTGTTTGACGATGTGAGATGCGGTCAGTTCGGCCTGCTTGGCCTGATATTCCGCCGACATCTCCTTGGCGTAGCCGCCGGCGGTCTGGGCGTTCCTGAACTCCTCGTCCTCGACGGCCAGGAATTTGGCGCCCAGGCTTTCGACCTGTTCCTTGGTGGCGGGGCGGACGTCGGTGGCGGTGACGACGGCGCCCAGACGCCGCGCCGTGGCGATGGCCTGAAGCCCGGCGACGCCCACGCCCATGACGAAACATTTGGCGGCGGCGACCGTGCCGGCCGCCGTCATCATCATCGGGAAGCCCTTGCCATAGGCGTAGGCCGCCTCGATCACCGCCCGGTAGCCGGCCAGATTGGCCTGGGACGACAGGACGTCCATCACCTGGGCGCGGGTGATGCGGGGCACGAACTCCATGGCGAAGGCGGTGGCGTTCGCCCCCTTCAGGGCCTCGACCGTGGCCTTGTCGCGCCAGGCGTCCAGCATGGCGATCACGATCGCACCGGGCTTGAGCGCGCTGATTTCCTGGGCCGTGGGGCCGCGCACCTTCAGCACGACGTCGGCGCCGTCCAGCACGGCGCGGGTGTCAGGCTTCACCGTGGCGCCGGCGGCGGCGTAGTCGGCGTCGGGAATGGACGAGCCCAGGCCGGTCCCGGCCTCGACCGAGACGGCGGCGCCGAGCGCGATCAGCTTCTTGACCGTTTCAGGCGTGACGGCGCAGCGCGTCTCGCCTTCGCGACGTTCACGGGTGGCGGCGATAACGACGGCCAAGCGAATCCCCTCTCATTGAAGCTGGGAGACGAGCCTAGGCCGGTTCCACCGACGCCGTCAAAGACCCGTGTCGGGCGAACGGATCAGTGGCCGGCGCCGCCCTTGGGCTTGAGAGCCCAAAAGCCGACGGCGGCCAGAACCGCCGCCCCTATGAAGCCCGCGACGAAAGTTCCGCCCGGATGGAACCACAGAGTCAGGAACACGAGCACGCAGGCCACGGCCAGGGCGCCCCATTTGGTCAGGCCCATGAACAGGTGGAAGGTCGAGACCTGTTCATTGATCTGCATCCCGCCCCGGACATAGGCGCTCGCATCGGCGTCGGCCTGGGCGGTGGCGGGGTTTTTGGCCTTGGCCATGAGAGCTCCCTCGGTCTTGTCGTTGGCGCGACTATAGCGCGGGTTCGACGCCGCTCAAGCACACACCCTCACCCCAGCGCCTCGAACTGATCCACCAGCCGCTCCAGCCGCTTGCAGCCCACGCTCCAGAAGGCCGGGTCGCGCGGATTGAGGCCGAAGGGCTTCAGCGCCTCGACATAGGTTCGGGCCCCGCCTCCGGCCAGAAGGTCGCGGTAAAGGGGCGTGAACCCCTTGGGATCGGCCCGCCGCGCCTCCATCAGGGCCGCCACCAGCAGGTCGCCGAAGGCGTAGGCGTAGACGTAGAAGGGCGAGTGGACGAAGTGGCTGACATAGGCCCACCAGTGCTCATAGCCGGGGTTCAGCGTCACCGCCGGCCCCAGAGACGCGCCCATTTCGGTCAGCCACAGTTCATTGATCCGCTGCTGCGACACCTCGCCCTTCTGCCGCTCGTCGTGGAAACGGGTCTCGAACCGGTGGAAGGCGATCTGTCGCACCACGGTGTTCAGCCCGTCCTCGATCCTCCCGGCCAGCAGACCACGCTGCTCGCGCTTGGGCGCCGTGGCCAGCAGACGGTCGAAGGTCAGACCCTCGGCGAAGATGGAGGCGGTCTCGGCCAGGGTCAGGGGGGTGTCGGCCAACAGGGTGCCCTGATCCGCCGCCAGGGTCTGGTGCACGCCGTGGCCCAGTTCGTGGGCCAGGGTCAGGACGTCGCGCCGCTCGCCCATCCAGTTCAGGAAGACATAGGGGTGGCGGTCGGCGGTGACGGGATGAGCATAGGCGCCCGACTGTTTGCCCGGCCGGGCGCGGCCGTCGATCCAGGGCCGGTCGAAGAAGCCGGCGGCGCGTTCGGCGAACTCGGCCCCCAGGTCCGAGAAACTGTCCAGAACGATCTCCCGGCCCTGGCTCCAGGTGAAGGCGCGCGGGGCGGTGGTCTCGATCGGGGCGTTGCGGTCCCAGTGATCCAGCCGCGCCTTGCCCATGGCCTTGGCCTTCAGGGCGTAATAGCGGTGGGACAGGCGCGGATAGGCTTCGGCGACGGCCTCGGCCATGGCGTCCACCGCCTCGCCATCGACCTCATTGGCCAGGTGTCGGCTGTCGGCGGGGCGTTTGAAGCCGCGCCAGCGATCCTCCATCGCCTTGTCGGCGGCGACGGTGTTCAGCACCAGGGCCAGGGTCGGGGCGCGGGCGGCCAAGGCCTCCGAAAGCCCCTCGGCGGCGGCCTTGCGCCGCGCGGGCTTGGGATCGGACAGGCGGTTCAGCGCCTCGGCCAGGGTCAGGCTCTCATTCCCTGCCTTGGCGCGCAGCGCCGCCAGCTGTTCGTCGAACAGGCGCGGCCACTGGGCCGTGATCGGGCCGCGTTCGGCGATGAAGGTCTCCAGCTCGCTGGACAGTTCATGCGGCTTCATGGCCCGCACCCGCCGCAGCCACGGCCGCCAGCGCGCGGCCCCCGCGTGGGCCTGAAGCGCGGCCTCCAGGGCGGCGTCGTCGATCTGGTTGATCTCCAGCGTCAGCCAGACGGTCGGGGTGGCGATGACGGTGATCTTTTCGCGCACATCCGCCTCGAACCCCTGCGCCCCCGCGTCGTCCCGCGCCGTCGAGGCCGACAGGAAGGCATAGGCGCCGAGCGCGCCCAGGATGTCGGAGGCCTGCTCATAGAGGCTGATGGCCTGATCCAGCACCACCCCCAGGGCGGCCGGATCGCCCGACGCCCCCGCCAGCCGCCCGCGCAGGCCGTTCATCTCGTCCACCAGGGCGCGCGCCCGCGTCAGGTCGTCGGCGAGCCGGGCGTCGTCCCGCGAGGCGTAGAGGTCGGACAGGTCCCACAGGGGGGCGTCAATGTCGGGGGTCTTGAAGGGGGCGTTCATACCCCTGTTTTGGGGAAGGTTCGGCCGTGCCGCAACCGCGCGCCGCTATCTTGCCGTATCCAGCTGCCTCATACTGGGCCGCAACACGGGGGCGAGCGTCATGAACGAGTGGATGCAGGACGGCGGGCGCAAGGGGCTGGACGGGCAAGGTCGGCTGTTCGCCGCGCGCCTGGCGACCGGTTTGATTCAGGGCGGCGCCCTGTATCTGCTGTACCGGGCGGCCGAGGTCGGGATGTGGCCCGACACCCGGCCCGAGGTGTTCGGCGGGCTGGCCCTAGCCTTCGGCTATGCGCCCGCCGTGCTTCTGGCGGCGGTTGGACGGCTGAAGCCCCTGCCGCTGGCTCTGTGGACGGCCGCAGCGGCGACGGCCCTGTTCCTGATGGGCTGGCACGACGTGGCGCGGCGGGTGACCCCCGAAAACGACCAGGCCCCCTATCTTGAGGTTCCCGTCCTGGCCTTCAGCGCCGCCGCCCTCTTCGTGGCCCACCACCTGATCCTGCCGGCGATCCGCGAACGGCGCTGGCGGGCCGATTATCACGCCTATTTCGACGTGGCCTGGAAAGCGGGCGTGCAGCTGGCGCTGTCCCTGGGCTTCACCCTGGCCTTCTGGCTCCTGCTGCAACTGGGCGCTGCCCTGTTCCACGTCATCGGCGTCAAGGCCCTCAGCTCCCTGATCGGCGAGGCCTGGTTCGCCATACCCGTCACCTGCCTGGCCTTCGCCCTGGGGGTCCAGCTGACCGATGTGCGCGACGGCCTGATCCGGGGCGTGCGGACCGTGGCCCTGATGCTGCTGTCCTGGCTGCTGCCCGTCATCGCCCTGCTGACGGCGGGCTTTCTGGCCGCCCTGCCCTTCACCGGCCTGGAGCGGTTGTGGGACACGGGCAGCGCGACGGCCCTGGTGCTGGCCGCGGCCGCCGCCCTGATCATCCTGATCAACACCGCCTATCAGGACGGTCGGCCCGACAATCTGCCGCCTGCGGCCTTGCGGATCGCCACCCGGATCGCCGGGGGTCTGGTCGCGCCCCTGGTCGGCCTGGCCTTCTGGGGGCTGGCGCTACGCATCGGCCAGCACGGCCTGACGCCGGACCGAATCATCGCCCTGGCCTGTGCGGTCGTCGGCGCCGTCTATGCGGGCGGCTATCTGGTCGCGGCCGTGCGGCCCGGCGGTTGGATGCGCCCGCTGGAGACGACCAATGTCGCCGCCGGCGTCCTGGCCGTCGCCGCCGTCCTGGCCCTGTTCAGCCCCCTGCTGGACCCGGCGCGCCTGTCGGTCGCAGACCAGGTCGCGCGGCTGGAGCGCGGGGCGGTAAGGCCTGAAGCCTTCGACTACGACTTCCTGCGCTTCGACAGCGGCAAGGCGGGGTTGGCGGCTCTGGACCGCTTGGCGCGGTCGTCCGACGCCAAGACGGCCGAACTGGCCCGTCAGGCTAAGGCCCGAGACGCGCGCCAGTCCCTGACCGCGCCGGAACGGCAAGCGCGCGCAGCGGGCATTCAGATCCAGCCCGTCCCTGGCCAGACCACGCCGCCCAGCTTCGCCGCCCAGCTGTTTCGCCAGGACAACCTTATGTACGCCTGCGCCGCCGACACGCCCTGCCGGCTGCGCAATCTCGATCTGGACGGCGACGGCCGTCCGGAGGTTCTGCTGGCGACCTCCAGCGCCGTTCTGACCTTCTCGCAGAACACCGACGGTCAGTGGGTGCAGACCGCGACCTATGTCGTGGCCTGCGCCCCGGGGACGCCCGAAGAGCTGGCGAAGGGCTTTGCAGAACGGTTCGCGGTCGCCCCGGCCGGCCTTCCGGATCTGATCGTGGGCGGCCGCAGATTGCAGGCCCAGCCGGAGATCCGGTGCCCGCCGCCGGCGCCGCGTTAACCCCCCGGTCACCACGCCCCCTCACCCGTTTTTCACCTCGTCGCCCTTAGAAGTCGTCCCGAAACGGGCCAGTCCGATCCACGGGCGGCCCATCGGTGATGACAAGGGACGCCCATGGCCAAGACCGTTCTGGTGGTCGACGACGATCCGACCCAGCGCCGCCTGTTGCAGGCTGTGCTCGAACGCGACGGTCACGCCGTGGTCCATGCCGCAAGCGGCGGCGAGGCCATCGACCGGATGACGCGCGGCGGCGGCGCCGACGTCATCCTGCTCGACATGATCATGCCCGAGATGTCGGGTCTGGAGTGTCTGGCCGAGCTGCGCAGCGGGGGCTTGACCACGCCGGTCATCGTGCTCACGGCCAACGGCGGCATCGACACCGTGGTCAAGGCCATGCAGGCCGGCGCCCAGGACTTCTTCGTCAAGCCGGTCGGGCCCGAACGCCTGCTGGTCGGGGTGCGCAACGCCCTCAAGCTGGAGCAGCTGACCACCGAGGTCGGTCGTCTGACCAAGCGGGTCCAGGGCCGCGCCAGCTTCGACGACATCATCGGCGACAGCGCCCCCATGCGGATGGTCAAGGCCCTCGGCGCCCGGGCGGCCAAGTCCTCCATCCCCGTCCTGATCACCGGCGAGAGCGGCGTCGGCAAGGAGGTGATCGCCCGCGCCCTGCACGGCGCTGGCGACCGGGCCGGCAAGCCCTTCGTCGCCGTCAACTGCGGCGCCCTGCCCGCCAATCTGGCGGAATCCATCCTGTTCGGCCACGAGAAGGGCGCCTTCACCGGCGCCGTCGACAAGACCCTGGGCAAGTTCCGCGAGGCGGACGGCGGCACCCTGTTTCTGGACGAGATCGGCGAACTGCCGCTGGATCTTCAGGTCAAGCTGCTGCGCGCCCTGCAGGAAGGCGAGATCGACCCCGTCGGCGGCAAGCGCCCGGTCAAGATCGACGTCCGCATCGTCTCGGCCACCAATCGCGACCCCGCTCAGCAGGTTAAGGACGGCGCCTTCCGCGAGGATCTGTTCTATCGGCTGAACGTCTTCCCGATCGAGGCGCCTTCCCTGCGCGACCGGCGCGAGGACATCCCCGCCCTGATCGATCATTTCATCGCCCGCTTCAACGCCGAGGAGGGCCGCCGCATCGCCGGCTGCGCGCCTGAGACCCTGGCCATGCTCCAGGCCTATGACTGGCCCGGCAATGTGCGCCAGCTGGAGAATGCGGTGTTCCGCGCCATCGTCCTGGCCGACTCGCCCTTCCTCCAGCCCTATGACTTCCCGTCCATCTCGGGCGTGGCCGCGCCCCTGCCCGATGCGACGCCCACGCCGCCCGCCGCCGCGCCGTCCTACGCCGACCTGCCGCCCCTGCCGGAACAACCGATCCGCATCCTGGACGACCGCGGCCATCTGCGGACCCTGGAAGACATTGAGCGCGACCTGATCCAGCACGCCATCGAGGTCTACGCCGGCCATATGAGCGAAATCGCCCGCCGCCTCGGCATCGGGCGCTCGACCCTGTACCGCAAGGTCCGCGAACAGGGGCTTGAGGGGCAGCTGAAAGAGGTGGGCTAAGATCCAGCCGGCGGCGGACCGTAGCGGTTCACCGTCTTCTTGCCGTCCAGCACAAGCAGGATGACAAGACCGATCAGGCTGGCCATGTAGAGAACGTTGTTGAGAAACAGCAGCATGAACAGGCCTATGTCCGGCGCATTCTCCCGCATGAAGCTGGTCATTACAGTGGGAAACGCCGTCAGGCCGATCGTCAGAAACACCACAGGCGGCAGACCCCAATAGCCCGCCCGGCCGGTGTCATGCAGACGGCGCGTCACGGCGGCGGCCAAAAGGATCACAACCGCTGCCACGCCGATCCTCAGAACCAGGAAAAACGGGCCCATATCCGGCATGAACGTCGGATCGTGGATTTCGACCGAGTAGTGCCCCGGGCCGCTGACAACGGTCGCCGCCTCGGGGTTTGTCGCTGCGGCCGCAGACGCCTGTTCAAACACGGCGGTCATCGTCGGGATCATACCCAACCAAAGCCCGACGAAAGACAGTCCGACAACGGTCAGGGCATACGGCCAGAACTGCGATCGCCTGTCCCGCCCTTTGAAATCCGCCAAGCGGCGAAAGCCGGCCAGGATAGCGTACATCAGTCTTCCCCCGTTGTGTTGCCGTAATCCTGAGGTCGATTCGAGCCAGACGTCTTGCTGCGTCCCCAACGTTTCGGCTCTTCGCCCTTCGCCTTGGCGGCGATCTCCTTCAGCTTGCGGCCCTGCATGGCCGACAGGGCCTGGCCCGGCGCGCCCTTTTCGGGGTCGGCGAAGGCGCGGCCGTGGGTTTTGACCCGCTCGCTGACCGAATCGAGGAACTCCCCCTCCCATTCCGACAAGGAAACGCCCGCCTTCTCGGCCGAGCGGCGGGCGCGTTTGAGAGCATTGAGCGCAGACCGCTGGGCGGCCTTGCGCTGCTGATCCCAAGGGCTCAGCAGCTCCTTTTTTGGGGCGCTACCGCCCTTCGGGCTGCTTGAGCGCGACAGAGGGGCGCTACCGCCCTTCGGGCTGCTTGAGCGCGACAGCCGGCCTTTCGACGAATCGGTGGGCGTGCGCTTCAGCCCCTAATCTCCTCAGACCTCGCCGAGGGCCGACAGATAGAGGTCCAGGATGGCCTCCTCCTCCTGGCGCTTGGCCTTGTCCTGCTTCCTGATGCGGATGACCTTGCGCAGGACCTTGACGTCATAACCCTCGCCCTTGGCCTCGGCGAAGACCTCCTTCATGTCGGTCATGACGGCCTGTTTGTCCTCTTCGAGGCGCTCCAGCCGCTCGATGATGGTGCGCAGACGGCCCTGGGCCGTTGCGGTCAGGACGTCGGGATTGCCGTCGAACGAGGCGTCATCGGCCATGGGGAATACTCCAGAAATCAGGCGCGGACGCTAACCATGCCGTCCGGCGCGACTCAACCGCGAACACGAAAAAGGCCGCGGACAGAATCCGCAGCCTGTGGATCGTCAGGGCTTTTCCTGCCCTACCGCCCCTTGGGCGGCTTGGGCAGACCTGCGTGCGCGCGCCGCCGAGCAGCGCGCCTCGAACGCAGCTTAGCCTTGCTTGGCCTTGAAGCGCGGGTCGGTCTTGTTGATGACATAGACCCGGCCCTTGCGACGCACGACCTTGCAGTCGCGGTGACGGGTCTTCAGGGACTTGAGCGAGCTACGGACCTTCATGGTCGGACGTCCTGAGAGAAACCAATAGAAAAGCCGCTGACCCGGGCGGATCGCGGCGGAGGCGGTCGTATAGAGAGCGGCCCTTAGAAGGTCAAGCCGCTACGGCCCAAAACCCTACAAAAGCCGATGTCCGCCTGCCCGGCGGTCACTTTCCTACCCGTGCTCAAACACCCCGAAGGGCGGTAGCACACAAAAAAGAAAGATGGAGGCCTGACCTCCGAGTCGAACGGAGGGTGTTCGGGTTTGCACGCCCGTTGCGTCGCCACTCCGCCATCAGGCCGTTGGAGAAGTCTGCGCCCTTACGCCGCAGCGGACGTCTTCGTCGATGAAAATGAGGGTTAACGACGCTGATGAGGGATTCCGCAGGCGGACTTTTCGCCTGACAGGCGGATGAGAACGCGAGAAACCGCTTCGCGCGTATGTCATTTCCCCTATCCGTTCGGGAACTGTAGTCTGAATCTCATGCGCTTTTCCTATCGTCTTCTCCTCATCGGCTCCGTCGCGGCCTGCGCCCCCATGTTGCCGGAGCCGCCGGTGTCCCTGCCGACGCCGCAGCCCGATCCGGTTCCCGCCGCCGTGGTTCCGCCGCCGACGCCGCAGGCGCCGCCGCTCGCCGCCTATGACCAGGAAGGATTCGAGGGCTGGAAACAGGGTTTTCTGGCGCGCAAGGGCGGCGCCCGTCGCGCCGACTATGAGCGGGAACTGGCCGGTCTGACGCCGGACCCCAGCGTGGTGCGGCTGGACCGGAATCAGCCGGAATTCTCCAAACCCGCCGGCGCCTATATCCAGAACGCCGTGACTGCGGTGCGGATCGCCCAGGCCAAGCAGCGGATCGACCGGGTGCCCTGGGCGGTGGTCCAGCGTTTCGGCGTCCCCTCTGAAATCCTGGTCGGCGTCTGGGCCCAGGAAAGCGCCTTCGGCCAGGTCCAGGGCGATTATGACGTCATCCGCTCCCTGGCGACCCTGGCCTATGACGGGCGCCGCCGCGACTGGGCCGAGGCCCAGTTGAAGGACGCCCTGGACATCGTCGTCGACGGCCGCCGCGAACGGGCGGGCCTGAAGGGCAGCTGGGCCGGCGCCATGGGCCAGACCCAGTTCATGCCGGACAACTATCTGCGCCTGGGCGTGGATCAGGACGGCGACGGCAAGGTGGACATCTGGGGCGACGACGCCGACGCCCTGGCCTCGGCCGCCAATCTGCTGGCCCAGGCGGGCTGGAAGCGCGGCCAGACCTGGGGCTATGAGGTCGTCCTGCCCGCCGGCTTCGACTACGCCCTGGCGGAAGGGCCCAAACACGACTGGGCCTATTGGGCGGCCAAGGGCGTGCGCCTGGCCCAGGGCGGCACGCCGAACGGCGCCGAGGCGGTGGAGGATGCGACCATCCTCCTGCCCCAGGGGGCCAACGGCCCGGCCTTCCTGGCCCTGCCGAACCACTATGTGATCCGCAGCTACAACAACTCGGTCTCCTACGCCCTGGCCATCGGCCTGACGGCGGACGGGATCATGGGCAAGCCCGGCCTGACCAAGGCCTGGCCCAACGACGCCTCCCTGTCGCGCGACCAGAGGATCGGCGCCCAGGCGGCCCTGACACGGCTGGGTTACGACACCCGCGGCGTGGACGGGGTGATCGGCGCGAACACCCGCGCCGCCCTACGCCGCTGGCAGCTGGCCAACGGCCGCATCGCCGACGGCTATCTGACCGCCGCCCTGGCGGACGAGCTGATCCGCAAGGCGAACTGAGGGGCGACACACCGTCTCCTCCCCGTCGCGCAGCGATGGGGAGGTGGCTCGAAGCGTAGCGGAGAGACGGAGGGGCTCTTCACCGCGCAAGCGTCAGTGGGGCGTCAGAACCCCTCCACCGCTTCGCGGTCCCCCTCCCCACTTCGCGGGGAGGAGACGACTTCGCCTTAGGCCGCCTTGTCCCAGTTCAGCACCACCTTGCCCGACTGGCCCGACTTCATCGCCTCGAAGCCCTGGCGATAGTCGGCGTAATCCAGCCGGTGGGTGATCAACGGGCTCAGGTCCAGGCCGGCCTTCAGCAGGCCCAGCATCTTGCGCCAGGTGGTGAACATTTCGCGGCCATAGACGCCCTTGATCGTCAGGGCCTTCAGGATGATCGCGCCCCAGTCGGTCTCCATGGGTTTGCCGGGGATGCCCAGCATGGCCATGCCGCCGCCCATGATCAGGGTGTCGACGCATTGTTTGAAGGCGACGGGCGAGCCCGACATCTCCAGGGCCACGTCGAAGCCGACCTTCAGGCCCAGTTCCTTCATCACGTCGTGGATGTCTTCCTTGGTCGTGTTCACGGTGCGCACGCCCGGCGCCACCTTCTGCGCCAGCTCCAGCCGGAAGTCGTTGATGTCGGTCAGGACCACGGTGCGCGCCCCGGCGTGTCGGGCCACGGCGGCGGCCATCATGCCGATGGGGCCGGCGCCGGTGACCAGGACGTCCTCGCCCAGGAGGTCGAACTGCTGGGCCGTGTGCACCGCATTGCCGAACGGGTCCAGGATCGAGCCGATCTCATAGGGCACGTCGTCGGGCAGTTCGATGACGTTGAAGGCCGGCGCCACCACGAACTCGGCAAAGGCGCCCTGGCGGTTCACGCCAATGCCGCGCGTATGCGGGTCCAGGTGGAAGTGCCCGGCGCGGGCCGCTTCGGAGTTCAGGTCAATCACGTGTCCCTCAGCCGAGACGCGCTGGCCGATCTTCAGCGGGCGATCCACCTCCTTGCCGATGGCGACGATCTCGCCGGAGAATTCATGGCCGGTGATCATCGGGGTCGGAACGTTCTTCTGGGACCACTCGTCCCAGTTCCAGATGTGGATGTCGGTGCCGCAGACGGCGGTGCGATGGACCCGGATCAGCACATCCTCCGGCCCCGCCTCGGGGATCGGGGCGTCGATCAGTTCCAGGCCCTCGACCGGTCCGGTCTTGGCCAGGGCTTTCATCGTTTCGGCCATTACGGCGTCTCCTAAAAACTCTAAGATCGTCATCCTCGGGCTTGTCCCGAGGATCCATACTCCCGGTTTTAGCCGGTGCGCACCGTCCTCGACGGAGTCTATGGATCCTCGGGACAAGCCCGAGGATGACGGGAATAATGTGGCCGAGCGTGACGGAGAAAGGGGTCAGATAACCCCCAGCTCCCGCCCCGCCTGCGTGAACGCCTCGACCGTCCGGTCGATCTGTTCGAACGTATGGGCCGCCGACATCTGGGTGCGGATCCGGGCCTGGCCGCGCGGCACGACCGGGAAGGAAAACCCAATCACATAGACGCCCAGCTCCAGCGCCCGCGCCGCGAAGTCCTGGGCCAGTTTGGCGTCGCCCAGCATGACCGGGATGATCGGATGTTCGCCGTCCAGCAGGGTGAAGCCCGCATCGGCCATGGCGTTGCGATAGCGATGGGCGTTGGCCGACAGGCGAGTGCGTAGCGCATCCCCCTCCGCCCCTTGGGCGATGCGGATCGCCTCCAGCGAAGACCCGCACACCGCCGGCGACAGGGCGTTGGAGAACAGATAGGGCCGCGCCCGCTGTTTCAGCAGGTCGACCACCGCCTTCTTGGCGCAGATGAAGCCGCCCATGGCGCCGCCCAGGGCCTTGCCGAAGGTGCCGGTGACGAAGTCCACCTCGACTCCGTGATAGGCGAAGGAGCCCCGCCCCTGCGGCCCCAGGAAACCCGTCGCGTGGCAGTCGTCGACCATGATCAGGGCGTCGTATTTGTCGGCTAAGGCGCGGATGTCCTTCAGACGGGCGATATAGCCGTCCATCGAAAAGGCGCCGTCGGTGGCGATGATGATGTCGCGGGCGCCGGCCTCGCGCGCCTCCTTCAGCCGGGTCTCCAGCTCGTCCATGTCGGAGTTGGCGAAGCGATAGCGCTTGGCCTTGCACAGCCGCACCCCGTCGATGATCGAGGCGTGGTTCAGGCTGTCGGAGACGATGGCGTCGTTTTCGCCGAACAGGGGCTCGAATATCCCGCCGTTGGCGTCGAAGGCGGCGGCGAACAGAATGGCGTCCTCAAAGCCGAGATAGCCGGCGACAGCCGCCTCCAGCTCTTTATGAATTTCCAGGGTGCCGCAGATGAAGCGGACCGAGGCCGTGCCCGCCCCCCACTTCTGTTGCGCCGCGATCCCGGCCTGGGTCACCCGCTCGTCGCCCGCCAAGCCCAGATAGTTGTTGGCGCAGAAGTTCAGCACCTCGCGCCCGCCGACCTGAATCACCGGCCCCTGGCGAGAGGCGATCACACGTTCGGGCTTGGTCAAGCCCTGGGCGTCGATCTCGGTCAGTTCGCCGGCGATACGGTCGTAGAAGCTCTGGGTCATGGCCGCGACCTACGCCCATTTCGGCCGGGTTTCCAGACGTCTCGACGCGATGTCAGGTCGCGACCTGGGGGTTTTCCTCGGCCCTGATCGGACTGACGCGGATCTTGCCTCCGCACGGCTGGAAGGCGAAGGGCAGACTGACTGCCGCCGTGTCGCCGGGCGCGGTGACCCGAAGGCTCGCCACATTGGGACAGGTCTTCTGCATCGTCTCGTCGGGGATGACGTTCCAGGCGGTTTCGAAATAGGCCTTGGCCTGGGGCGCCAGTTCGACCGGCGTCGGAGCCTGGCCCTGGCGGAAATAGCTGCCGGGGCTCTGGTCGGCGCGGATCGAGGTCAGGGTCCGCCCCTGCGCGTCCAACAGGGTCACGCCGGGATAGCCGGTCAGGCTGCACGCCTGGCGGCCGATGTTCTGGAGGCTGAAGTTGCGCACCCGATTGCCCGCCCCGGCGTCGCCGCCCTCGGTCGCGAGCTTCAGCTGCGGCCCCTTACAGGGGGTGGAGGCCGGCAGCACCCCGCCGGGCGCCGGCGTGACCGCCGGATCCGGCTGGGCCTCGGCCAAGGGAGACGGCGTCCCCGCCGGTCGGGCGCAGCGTTCCAGGACGGCCACGCCGACCTGGTCGTTCGGGCTGAGCCGGCTGAGGGTGGCCGTCTCCTGGCCGTCACGGGTGGCGGTCCACCATTCGACGCCGGAGCCGACATAGCGGGCCCCACTGGCGGCCTGGGCGGACCGCAGATCATAGGTCTGGCCCTTATAGGTCAGCTGAGCCGTGGCGCTGTCGGCATAGCGGGCCTCGACCGTCGCGCCGCTTTCGCAGGCGTAGCCGACGCCCGGAACCGGCGGGGCGGGCACGGGCTGGGCCTCGACCGGGGCGACCGGCTGCTCCGGCTCGGCCTGCTGACAGGCGGACACGCCCGTCAGGGCGGCGATGGCGAGCAGGGCGGTCAGGCGGCGCGTCATGATCAGGTCTCCTGTTCACGCCCTTAACGGTCAAGCTGGCGAAAAGCTCCAGCGACCCGTGATCGGTCTTCAGTGATCGCCTTTCGGCGTCTCCATCAGCTCGATCAGCACCCCGCCCATCTCTTTCGGATGCAGGAAGACGACCGGCGTTCCGTGCGCCCCGATGCGCGGCTCGCCCGTGCCCAGGAGGGTCACCCCCTTGGCCCGCATCTCGGCGACGGCGTCGTGGATGTCCTCGACCTCGAAACAGACGTGATGCTGGCCGCCCTTGGGGTTCTTGGCCAGGAAGCCGACGATGGGGCTGGTCTCGTCATAGGGCTCGATCAGCTCGATCTGGGCCGTCGGGGTGTCGATGAAACAGACCTTCACCCCCTGCGCGGGCAGGTCGAAGGGCTCCCCGATCTTGGTCGCTCCCAGCACGTCGCGATACAGTTTGATCGAATCCGCGATGGACGGGGTCGCGACCCCGACATGGTTCAGGGCGCCGATCATGCGGTCTCCTTTGGCGCGGGCTGGGCGTAACCCAGGCGCTGGTTCAGCTTTTCGATCAGGTCCACCGCCGTATCGGCGATGGCCGAACCGGGCGGATAGACGGCGGCCGCCCCCATATCGAGCAGGGGCTGCACGTCCGAGGGCGGAATGACGCCGCCGACCACGATCATGATGTCGGGCCGCCCCAGCTTCTCCAGCTCGGCCTTCAGTTCGGGAACCAGGGTCAGGTGGCCCGCGGCCAGCGATGACGCGCCGACCGCATGGACCCCCTTCTCCACGGCGTCCTTCGCCGCCTCGGCCGGGGTCTGGAACAGGGCGCCGGCGGTGACGTCGAAGCCCAGGTCGCCGTAGCCGGTGGCGACCACTTTCTGGCCCCGATCGTGCCCGTCCTGACCAAGCTTGGCGATCAGGATGCGCGGCGGCCCGCCGTCGTTCTCGACGAAGGTCGCCACCATCTCGCGGGCGCGGGCGAAGCGGGCGTCCGTCCCCGCCTCCTTGGCATAGACGCCCGACACGGTCTGCACCGTCGCCACATGGCGGCCGAAGGCGGCCTCCAGCGCGTCGGAAATTTCACCCACCGTCGCCTTGGCCCGCGCCGCCTGGACCGCCAGCTCCAGCAGATTGGCGGTCCCTCGCGCCCCGTTGGTCAGAGCCTCCAGCGCCGCATCGGTCGCCGCCTGGTCCCGCTCGGCCCGCAGCCGTTTCAGCTTGTCGATCTGGGCCGCCAGAACCGCCGCATTGTCGACCTTCAGCATCGGAATATCGTCGACGACGGGGTTCAGATATTTGTTCACCCCCACCACCGTCTGCTGGCCGGTGTCGATCCGGGCCTGGGTGCGGGCGGCGGACTCCTCGATCCTCAGCTTGGGGATGCCGGCCTCGATGGCCTTGGCCATGCCGCCCAGGGCCTCGACCTCGGCCATGTGGGCGCGGGCGCGCATCGCCAGTTCGTGGGTCAGCCGCTCGACATAGAAGCTGCCGCCCCAGGGGTCGATGACGCGGGTCAGGCCGGTCTCCTGCTGCAGCAGGATCTGGGTATTGCGCGCGATCCGGGCCGAGAAGTCGGTCGGAAGCGCCAGGGCCTCGTCCAGGGCGTTGGTGTGCAGGCTCTGGGTCTGACCGCCCGCCGCCGCCATGGCCTCGACCATGGTGCGGGGCACATTGTTGAAGACGTCCTGGGCCGCCAGCGACCAGCCCGAGGTCTGGCAGTGGGCGCGCAGGGACAGGGACTTCGGATCGACCCCGCCCTCTTTCCGCACCGCCTCGGCCCACAGCAGGCGGCCCGCTCGCATCTTGGCCACCTCCATGAAGTAGTTCATGCCGATGGCCCAGAAGAAGCTCAGCCGCGGCGCGAAGCGGTCGATCGGCATCCCCGCCGCGACGCCCGCCCGCAGATATTCGATCCCGTCCGCCAGGGTGTAGGCCAGCTCTATATCGGCCGAGGCCCCCGCCTCCTGCATGTGATAGCCGGAGATGGAGATGCTGTTGAACTTCGGCGTCTCCTGCGCCGTCCAGGCGAAGATGTCGGCGATGATCCGCATCGAGGGCTCGGGCGGATAGATGTAGGTGTTGCGGACCATGAACTCCTTCAGAATATCGTTCTGAATGGTCCCGGTCAGGGCCGCGTGCGGCACCCCCTGTTCTTCCGCCGCGACGACATACAGCGCCAGGATCGGCAGCACCGCCCCGTTCATCGTCATCGACACCGACATCTGGTCCAACGGAATCCCGTCGAACAGGGTCCGCATGTCATAGATGCTGTCGATGGCCACGCCGGCCATGCCGACGTCGCCCTTTACCCTGGGATGGTCGCTGTCATAGCCCCGGTGCGTCGCCAGATCGAAGGCGATGCTCAAGCCCTTCTGCCCCGCCGCCAGATTGCGGCGATAGAAGGCGTTCGACTCCTCGGCGGTCGAGAAACCGGCGTACTGGCGGATGGTCCAGGGATTGCCCGCATACATGGTCGGATAGGGCCCGCGCACGAAGGGCGCGAACCCCGGCAGACCGTCCTGGTGCGCCAGCCCCTCCAGGGCCTCGGCGGCGTAGGCGGTCTCGACCGTCAGCCCCTCGGGCGTCAGCCATGGGTCCCGCTTCGGCCCCTGCCCGGTCGGCGCCAGGTCCAGGCTGATCTTGCTGAAATCGGGGAAGCTCATCCGATCACCTCCTCAAAGGCCGCCGCGAAGCGGATCGGGCTTAGGGGTTCGCACACCCGTTCCACCGCAACCGCCGCCTCACCGCCCGCCTCGACCGGCGCCGGCCGCACCTCCGGGTCCACATATTTGGTCACCCCGATGATCTGGGCCGCGCCGTTCTTCAGCGCCGCCTCCCGCTGGGCGCGGGCGCGGGCGATGCGGGGCTGGATCACCGACCCCTTCAGGGCCTCGACCAGACCGCCCTCGGCCTCGATCATCTGGAACTCGGCCCAGCCGGCCTCGGCCAGATCCCGCGTCCGGGCGTCCAGATACCAGCTGCCCGCCGCCGGATCGTCGACTCGGCCCAGGTTGGCCTCCTCCATCAGCACCAGCTGTGTGTTCCGCGCCTGCCGCCGAGCAAAGGCGTCGGACCGGCCCGAGGCGCGCGTGAAGCCGTCCAGCACCATCACGTCCGCGCCCCCCACAGCCCCCGCAAACCCCGCCGCCGTCAGTCGCAGCAGATTGGGCCAGGGATCGCGCGCCGACAGCATCCGCCGCGACGACCGCGCCTCGATTACCGCCGACGCCTGCACCTCAAAGGCTCGCGTCAGCCCCGCCCAGATCAGCCGCATGGCCCTGAGTTTGGCCAGGCTGTCGAAATACTCCGCAGCCACCGACAGGCCGACCACCGTCCCGCGCAGGGCCGCCTCGACCGACATCCCCGCGTCCACCGCCGCCTTCGCATGGGCCACCACGCTTGAGGCCGCAAAGGCCAGCTCCTGGGCCGCCGATCCCCCCGCCTCGTGCGCCACGCGCCCGCTGGCCAAGAAGAAGCTCGCCTCGGGATAGGCCCCCGCATGCCGCGCCGCCGTATTGGCCGCCAGGCTCAGATGCTCCTCCACCGAACGCGGCGCCCCGCCCGCCTCGGCGAAGGCCGAGATCACGTCCATATGGAATCTCAGCTGGGCGCGCGGCGATCCCTTGGCCACCACAGCCAAAGCATTGGCCGCATCCGGCCCGTCGATCCCCGCATCCAGCGCCACCGGCGCCAGCTCCAGCGCAACGCCTTCCAGCGCCCGGCCCAACGGCGCGGAATCCGCCAGCACGCGGCCCTTCAGCACCACCGACGCCGCGCCGTTCTCCAGATCGGTCAGCACCGCTTCATTGACCGCCTCGGGATCATCCCCCTCGACCAGGGTCCGCAGATCCCAGGCCCGGCCTTCGGAGTCGGACGGACGCGGGGCGAAAATCGGCTGGACGCCGGTGGCGCCGGCGTACAGCGGCCGCGTCACCAGCTGGTCCGCATCGAGGTGCATCAGCGACTCGATCGGCCGATCCTTCAGCGCCTTCTGGGCGGCTTCGCGCCATTCGAGGGGGGTGGGGATGGGGAAGCTCATGCGACGCCCCCCGCCCCCGCTCCCGTCATCCTCGGGCTTGACCCGAGGATCGGATGTTCCGTCGCACATGCAAGGACGTCGAGCGCAGGTCGCGCCCCACACCCGGTCCTCGGGTCAAGCCCGAGGATGACGAAGGTAGAAAACATCACCCGAACTCCACCAGCACGTCATCGGCCGCCACCGGATCGCCGTCCTTGGCCCCGACCGCCTTAACCACCCCGTCGCGCTCCGCCTTCAGGATATTCTGCATCTTCATGGCCTCGATGATGGCCACCGTCTCGCCGGTCTTGACCGCCTGGCCCACCACCACCGGGATCGACACCACCAGCCCCGGCATGGGCGACAGCACCAGTTTCGACGTATCCGCGACCGCCTTCTCCGGCAGGCGCGCATACAGTTCGGCGACCTGCGGCCGCAGCACCCGCACCCGCGCCTTCGCCGCGCGGTGGCGGATGTCGAAGCCGTCAGCCACGCGTCGGACCTCGGCGGTGAAGGCCTCGCCGTCCAGCTCGGCCTTGAACTGGGCCAGGCCCGGCCGCCAGTCGATCTCCGACAGGCGGATGTCGCCCCCGCCGGTCAGGGTCAGGATCATCGCCTCGTCCGCATCATAGGACAGCCCCACCCCGTGCGGCGTCTTGTCGATCATCACGATCCAGTCGGTGCGGTCCGACGGATCGCCGTCCTGTTCGGCGATGACCTCGTGCATGGCCATGGCGGCCGCGATCAGGATCCGCTCCTGGTCCTGCGTCGGCTTCAGGCCATGGAACCCGTCCGGGAACTCGTCCTTGATATAGCTGGTCGACAGCCGGCCCGACCTGAACCGCTCCTGGTCCATCACCGCCGCCAGGAAGGGCACATTATGCCCCAGGCCCGACAGGTGGGTGTCCTCCAGCGCCCTGGCCATGCCCGCCACCGCGTCCTCGCGCGTCTCGCCCCAGGCGCACAGTTTGGCGATCATCGGGTCGTAGAACATGCTGATCTCGTCGCCCTCGCGGACGCCGGAATCATTTCGGACCACATAGCCGTCCTGCTCGCCCTCTTCCGGCTGCTCGTATCGGACCAACCGCCCGATGGACGGCAGGAAGCCGCGATAGGGATCCTCGGCGTAGATCCGGCTCTCGATGGCCCAGCCGTCGATCTTCAGGTCCTTCTGTTCGAAGGCCAGTTTTTCACCCCAGGCCGAACGGATCATCTGCTCGACCAGATCGACCCCGGTGATCAGCTCCGTCACAGGATGTTCGACCTGAAGACGGGTGTTCATCTCAAGGAAATAAAACGACTTGTCCTGCCCCGCCACGAACTCGACCGTGCCGGCCGAGTCATAGTTCACCGCCTGGGCCAGGGCGACGGCCTGCGCCCCCATGGCGGCGCGGGTGGCCTCGTCCAGCAGGGGCGACGGCGCCTCCTCGATGACCTTCTGATTGCGGCGCTGGATCGAACATTCGCGCTCGAACAGATGGACCACATGGCCGTGCTTGTCGCCCAGCACCTGGATCTCGATGTGGCGCGGATCGATGATGAACTTTTCCAGGAAGACCCGGTCGTCGCCGAAGGCGTTCAGCGCCTCGGCCTTCACCGCCGCAAACCCCTCGGCCATGTCGGCGTCCGAATGGGCAACGCGGATGCCCTTGCCGCCGCCCCCGGCGCTGGCCTTGATCATGATCGGATAGCCGATCTGGTTGGCGATCCTGACCGCCTCGTCCGGCGTCTCGATCAGCCCCATGTGCCCCGGCACGGTCGAGACCCCCGCCTCGGCCGCCAGCTTCTTGGAGCTGATCTTGTCGCCCATGGCCTCGATGGCCTCGGGGTTCGGCCCGATGAAGGCGATCCCCTCGTCCCTCAGCCGCCGCGCGAACCCGGCGTTCTCCGACAGGAAGCCAAAGCCCGGATGCACGGCCTGCGCCCCCGTCTGGCGCACCGCCTCGACGATCTTGTCGGCCAGCAGATAGGACTGCGCCGCCGGCGCCGGCCCGATCAGCACCGCCTCGTCGGCCATCTCGACCGCCAACGACCCGGCGTCGGCCTCCGAATAGACCTGCACGGTCTTGATGCCCATGCGGCGACAGGTCTTGATGATCCGAACCGCGATCTCGCCCCGGTTGGCGATGAGGATTTTGGAGAACATGGTTCAGTCCTTCATGATCGTCAGCCGAGGCCTTGCGCCTAGGATCCAGAGACTCTGTCGCGGCCCGGGGGCCGCCGTCGACACCGGGAGTCTGGATCCTCGGGACAAGCCCGAGGATGACGTGTGTTGGGGGATGGGATGGTGACGGCAGACAGCCTGATCGGCTGCTACATGATGGCCAACCGGATGCACGGCGTGATCTACACCGGCGTCAGCAGCCAGTTGATCACACGTATCGGCCAGCATCGCGCGGGGGCCATCGACGGTTTTGCCAAGCGATACGGTTTGAAACGCCTCGTCTGGTACGAGTTCCACGACACCATCGTCGCCGCGATCCAGCGGGAAAAAACGCTGAAACACTGGCCGCGCGACTGGAAGGCCAACCTGATCGAGCGGACGAACCCGCACTGGGACGACCTGTTCGACGGTCTGGTGCGGGCGTCGGGGGCGGAGCCTGACCCGGAAGTCTATCGAAACTGGGTTCCGCCGGAAGAGTGATCCCCCTCCCCCAAACCCGTCATCCTCGGGCTTGTCCCGAGGATCCAGACTCCCGGTCTTCAACGCTGCGCCCCAGCCGGTGACGCGGCGCGGGTGAGACCGGCGGTCCACGCTCGACACCGGGAGTCTGGATCCTCGGGACAAGCCCGAGGATGACGGAGAGCTGGCGGCGGACAAACGAGCAACCCTCACAGCGGAATATTATCGTGCTTCTTCCAGGGGTTTTCCTGGACCTTGTTCTTCAGCGTCCGCAGCGCTTTCACCAGCCGCCGCCGTGTCCCGTGCGGCATGATGACGTCGTCGATATAGCCCAGGCCCGCCGCCACGAAGGGATTGGCGAACCGGTCCTTGTACTCCGCCTCGCGCGCGGCCAGGGCGGCCGGATCGCCGGCCTCCTTGCGGAAGATGATCTCGACCGCCCCCTTGGCGCCCATGACCGCGATCTCGGCGGTGGGCCAGGCGTAGTTGACGTCGCCGCGCAGGTGTTTCGAACTCATCACGTCATAGGCGCCGCCATAGGCCTTGCGCGTGATGACGGTCAGTTTCGGAACCGTCGCCTCGGCATAGGCGAACAGCAGCTTGGCCCCATGTTTGATCAGGGCGCCGTACTCCTGCTTGGTCCCCGGCATGAAGCCCGGCACGTCCACCAGCGTCACCAGAGGAATGTCGAAGGCGTCGCAGAAGCGCACGAACCGCGCGGCCTTGCGGCTTGAATCAATGTCCAGCACACCCGCCAGCACCTGGGGCTGGTTGGCGACGATCCCGACCGTCTGGCCGTCCAGCCGGCCGAAGCCGCAGATGATGTTCTTGGCGAAGTCGGCGCCGATCTCGAAGAAGTCGGCCTCGTCGACCACCTTCAGGATCAGCTCCTTCATGTCATAGGGCTGGTTCGGATTGGCCGGGATCAGGGTGTCCAGGCTCGGCTCGTCCCGCTCGGGCTCGTCATAGCTCTCGCGCACCGGCGGCTTTTCGCGGTTCGACAGCGGCAAGAAGCCGACCAGGCGGCGCACCTCCGACAGGGCCTCCAGGTCGTTCTCGAACGCCCCGTCCGCCACGCCCGACTTGCCGGCATGCACCCGCGCGCCACCCAGGTCCTCGTGGCTGACGACCTCGTTGGTGACGGTCTTCACCACATCGGGGCCGGTCACGTACATATAGCTCGTGTCCTTCACCATGAAGATGAAGTCGGTGATGGCCGGCGAATAGACGTCGCCCCCCGCGCACGGCCCCATGATCACGCTGATCTGGGGAATGACGCCGCTGGCCAGGGTGTTCTGCAGGAAGATGTCGGCGTAGCCGGCCAGGCTCTCCACCCCCTCCTGGATCCGCGCCCCGCCCGCGTCGAACAGGCCGATGATCGGCGCGCCGGTGGTCAGGGCCATCTTCTGCAGCTTGACGATCTTGGCCGCATGGGCGCCCGACAGGCTGCCGCCGAACACCGTGAAATCCTTGGAGAAGACATAGACCAGCCGCCCGCCGATGGTCCCGCGCCCCGTCACCACTCCGTCGCCGGGGATGCGCTGATCCTGCATGCCGAAGTCGTGGCTGCGGTGCTCGACGAACATGTCGGTCTCCTCGAAGGAGCCCTCGTCCAGCAGAACGTCGATGCGTTCGCGCGCCGTCAGCTTGCCCTTGGCGTGCTGGGCGGCGATACGCTTTTCCCCGCCGCCCAGTTTCGCGGCGGCGCGACGGCGCTCCAGTTCTTCAAGGATGGCTTGAGTCATGATCGGTTTCGGCCTCTCGTTCGAACGGCAAGGCGTGGCGCCTTCATCGCAAAATGGCAAACGCAACTTTGCAAAAGATGCGGAACTGCGCGGACTTGCAAAGGCGGCGGCTATGAACTGCAAACTTGCGAATGGCTGAGAAGCTTTTTCTGGGACCCAAGCTGCGCAAGCTGCGCGAGGCGCGCGGCTGGACGCTGGAGGCCTGCGCCGAACGGCTGGGCCTGTCGCCCTCCTATCTGTCGCAGATCGAGACCAATCAGCGCCCGGCCACCGCCCGCGTCCTGATCGCCCTGACCCGCGCCTTCCACATCGACGCCAGCCTGTTCGATCTCGAGGGCGACGCCCGCCTGATCGCCGACCTGCGCGAGGCCACCACCGACATCGCCGGTCCGGTCAGCGGCGGGGCCGAGCCCCCGACCGCGGCCGAGCTGAAACAGGCCGTCGCCAACACCCCGCGCCTGGCCCATCAGTTCCTGGCCCTGCACCAGGCCTTCCGCCAGCTGGACGAGCGGGTGAAGGCGCTGGACGACACCCTGGGCCGCGACGAACTGGGCGCCCGCGTCGCCCTGCTGCCCTATGAGGAGGTCCGCGACTTCTTCCACTACCGCGACAACTACGTCGACAGCCTGGACACGGCGGCCGAGGCCCTGGCGGCCGACATCCCCCAGGACGGCCCGATCGAACGGGCGCTGGAGACCCTGCTGGCCGACCGGCACGGCGTCCGCACCGTCTATGTCGCGGGTCAGGAGGCGCTGCGCCGCTACGATCCCGCCAGTCGCATACTCTCCCTGGACGCCTGGCAGCCGGGCGCCACCCGCTCCTTCCAGCAGGCCCACCAGCTGGCCCTCATGTCCTTTCGCGACCTGATCGAGAGCGAGCTGGACCGCGCCGCCTTCCGCACCCAGGCCGCGCGCGACGTGGCCCGCGTCGGCCTGGCCAACTACGCCGCCGGCGCGCTCCTGTTGCCCTACCGCGCCTTCCTCGAGGCGGCGCGGGCCGAGAAACACGACATCGACCGCCTGCGCACCCGCTTCCAGGTCAGTTTCGAACAGGTCTGCCACCGGCTCTCGACCCTGCAACGGCCCGGCTGGCGCGGGGTGCCCTTCTATTTCGCCCGCGTCGACATGGCCGGCAACATCACCAAGCGGCACAGCGCCACCCGCTTCCAGTTCGCCCGCTTCGGCGGCGCCTGCCCCCTGTGGAACGTCCACGAGGCCTTCGCCACGCCCGACCGAATCGGGGTGCAGCTGGCCGAAATGCCCGACGGCTCGCGCTACATCTCCATCGCCCGCTCCGTGTCCAAGCCCAGCGGCTCATACCTCGCCAACGACCGCCGTTACGCCCTGTCCCTGGGCTGCGAGATCGAGCACGCCGGATCCCTGGTCTATGCCGCCGGCCTGGACCTGAACGGCCCCGCCGCCCGGATCGGCGTCAGTTGCCGCATCTGCGAGCGCACTGACTGCACCCAGCGCGCCTTCCCGCCCCTCGACCGCGCCCTTCACGTCCCCGAGAACGAGCGCGGCGTGGTGCCCTATGTGCTGGATGGCCCCCGCCCGGAACGCTATTGATCGGGGCATGACCTCACACGCACCCATCGGCGTCGCCGTCGTCGGCTACGGCCTGGCGGGCCAGACCTTCCACGCCCCCCTGATCGAGGCGACCCCGGGCCTGCACCTGACCGCCGTCGTCTCGTCGCGCCCTGAAGCGGTCCACGCCGACCTGCCTGGCGTCGCGGTCCTGCCGGATCTGGACGACGCCCTGGCCCGCGACGACATCGGGCTGATCGTCGTCGCCACCCCCGACGCCCTTCACGCCGAACAGTCGATCGCCGCGCTTCAGGCCGGCAAGTCCGTGGTGGTGGACAAGCCCTTCGCCGCCACGCTGGAGCAGGCTGAGGCAGTCGCCGCCGTCGCCGCCGATGCGCCCGGCGTTTTCAGCGTCTTCCAGAACCGCCGCTGGGACGCCGACTTCCTGACCCTGCGCCGTCTGATCGACCAGGGGGAACTCGGCGAAATCGCCGTGTTCGAAAGCCATTTCGACCGCTTCCGCCCCGCCGTCGCCGACCGCTGGAAGGACAGGCGCGACGGCGGCGTCTGGGCCGACCTGGGGCCACACCTGATCGACCAGGCGGTCCAGCTGTTCGGCCCGCCCCTGGGCGTCTACGCCGACCTCCAGGCCCAGCGCGTCGGCGCGACCGCCATCGACTACGCCCACGTCCTGCTGCGCTACGACCGGCTGCGGGTCATCCTGAACATGGGCCACCTCGCGGCCGAGGCTTCGCTCCGCTACGTCGTCCACGGCACGGGCGGCAGCTTCATCAAACACGGCCTCGACGCCCAGGAGAGCCAGTCCAAGGCGGGCCTGCGTCCCGGCGCCCCCGACTGGGGTCTGGACCCGTCGCCCGGCGTGCTGACCAGGCAGATCGACGGCGGAGCCGTCCGCACCACGCCTGCGCCCGAACGCGGCGACTACCCCGCCTTCTACGCCGCAGTCCGCGACGCCATCCGCGGCGCGGCGCCCGCGCCCGTTCCCGCCGACCAGGCGCTGGTCGTCATGCGCGTCCTGGACGCCGGCCTGCGCAGCGCCGCAGAGCGGCGGGAAATCCCCCTGTGAAGACGGTCTGAAGGCCGGTTTGAACCGAACGCGGCAATGGACGCCGCAACCATGGCGGAACTGTCACGCTATAGGTCCATGCTCAAGACCAAGATGAATCCGCGCGTCTTCTGGGGCGCAAGCCTGATCGTCGGCCTGCTGCTGGCCCTGGCCGTCGCCGCCCCCGGCGAGTCCGACCGTCTGTTCCAGGCCGCTCAAGGCTGGGTGATCGACACCTTCGGCTGGTTCTACATCGCCGCCGTCGCCGGATTTCTGCTGCTGATCCTGTTCCTCGCCCTGGGGCCGACCGGGGCCCTAAAGCTGGGGCCGGACGATTCGGAGCCGGACTTCCCCTATGTCTCCTGGCTGGCCATGCTGTTCGCCGCCGGCATGGGCATCGGCCTGATGTATTTCGCCGTCGCCGAGCCGATCCAGCATTACGCCAGCCCGCCCGAGGCCCAGCCCCGCACCTTCGAGGCGGCGCGAGAGGCGATGGTGATCACCTTCACCCACTGGGGCGTCCACGCCTGGGCCGTCTATGCGCTGGTCGGGCTCAGCCTGGCCTATTTCGCCCATCGCAAGGGCCTGCCGCTGACCCTTCGCTCGGGCCTGTCGCCCCTGTTGGGCCGGAGGATCAACGGACCGATCGGCGACGCCGTCGATGTCTTCGCCATCTGCGGCACCCTGTTCGGCATCGCCACCTCCCTGGGTCTGGGGGTGTCGCAGATCAACAGCGGGCTTAACGATTTGACCGGCCTGCCCAATACGCCCTGGGTGCAGGTGGGGCTGATCGCCTTGGTCATGGCGTGCGCCACCGCCTCGGTGCTGACCGGACTGGACAAGGGGGTCCGGCGGCTGTCGGAGCTGAACCTGGTGCTGGCGGTGCTGCTGATGCTGTTCGTCCTGGTCGTCGGGCCGACCGGCTTCCTCTTGAAGGCCCTGGTCCAGAACTTCGGCCTCTATCTGGACCATTTCTTCATCCGCACCTTCAACCTTTACGCCTATGAGCCCCGCGGCTGGATGGCGAGCTGGACCCTGTTCTACTGGGCCTGGTGGATCGCCTGGTCGCCCTTCGTGGGCATGTTCATCGCCCGCATCTCACGCGGCCGCACGGTGCGAGAATTCGTCATCGGCGTGCTGCTGGTTCCCACCGGCTTCACCTTTCTGTGGATGACGATCTTCGGCAATACGGCGGTCAATCTCGATATGGGGGTCGCGGCGGGGGCCATCGCCGATGCGGTGACGGCGGACCTGTCCACCGCCATATTCCGCTTCTTCGAGGAACTGCCGGGCGCCGCCGTCACCTCGACCCTGGCGGTGCTGCTGGTGGCGGTCTTCTTCGTCACCTCGGCGGATTCCGGCTCATTGGTGATCGACACCATCGCGTCGGGCGGGGCCGACGATACGCCGCGTTGGCAAAGGGTCTATTGGTGCTCGCTGGAGGGACTGGCCGCCGCCCTGCTGCTGTTGGCCGGCGGCCTGGGCGCGCTTCAGGCGGCGACCCTGGTGGCCGCCCTGCCCTTCGCCGTCATCATGATCCTGCTGGCCGCCGGACTGGTGCGGCAGATGAACGCCGACCTGGCCGGACGCGCGGTCGAGACCGAAGGCCCGCCCCTGTCCGAACAGCTCAAACGCATTCTGTCGCCCGCGAACCGGCGCGACATCGACCGCCAGCTGGACCAGGCCGGAGCCCCGGCCCTGGAGACGGTTCGCGCGGCCCTGTCCGCCGAAGGACTGGAGGCCGAGGTGGCGCGCGAGGCGACAGGCCTGGTCCTGACCGCGACCGGTCAGAACGGGCCGACGTTCCATTATCGCCTCGCGGCGCGTGAACGTCCGCGACCCGCCATGACCGCGCTGGATGCGCCCGAGAAACGCCGCGCGATGGAATGGCGGCTGTCCGCCTATTCCGACGCCGCAGGGCGGGCGCGCGATCTGACGGGGTTCACGCGGGAACAGATCGTCGCGGACGTGCTTGAACATCTGCGTCTGTGGCGCATGGGTTGACGTCGCCCGGACGAGGTCGGCGATACGGATAAGCGATCGGAACGGCCATGCTGAGCCAGGTTCACGCCTTCATCCAACCGTTTGCGGTGCTGCTGGAGTTGGCCGGCGCCGGCATCATCGTGGGCGGAGTCCTGCTGGCGACCGGGCTGTTCGCCCTGCACGGCGTCCGGGATCGAAACTGGCGCCAAGCCTATACCACCTATCGGGCGAACCTGGGCCGCGGCATCCTCCTCGGCCTGGAACTCCTGGTCGGGGCGGACATCATCAGCACCATCACCGCACCCCTGACGCTTCAGACGGTCGGCCTGCTGGGTCTGGTCGTCCTGATACGGACCTTCCTCAGCTTTTCGCTGGAAACGGAGATCGAGGGCTGCTGGCCCTGGCGCCGGGCCGCGAGGGCGGAGCCTGGGCGAGCCGCGAGGGCGGAGGCTGGGAGAATGGATAGGCGCTGACGCCGGCAAACCGCCCCAGTCGACCTATTCGTCGACCGGCTGGTGGGTGAAGCCCTTGACCCCGCTCAGGGGTTTGGCGTCGCGGCCGATTTCGACCTCGCTCTCGGCATAGGCGATCAGCAGACGCGTCAGGTCCGCCAGGGCGGTTTCGTGGATTCGCTCATAGCCGTGGCTGGCGTCCACGCCGAAGGTGATCAGGGCAGTGCGGATGTCCGCCCCGGATTCCAGCGCAGAGGCCGAGTCCGAGCGGTAGTAGCGGAAGACGTCCTTCTGATGCGCGATGTCGTGGTCGCGCGCCAGTTGGACCAGTTTGCGCGACAGGTGCCAGTCGAACGGCCCCGTCTGGTCGGCCATGGCGATGGTGACGCCGAACTCAGACGAGTTCTGGCCCGGCGCGGTCGTGCCGTTGTCGACCGTGACCATGGCCGCCACGTCCGGGATCAGCACGGACGAGGCGCCCAGCCCCACCTCCTCGGCGATGGTGAACAGCCACCAGGTGTCGACCGTGGGGGTGCGCTCTTCGCGGATCATGCATTCAAGAGCGGCCAAAAGGACCGCGACCCCCGCCTTGTCGTCCAGATGGCGCGAGACGATGAAGCCGCTGTCGGTGAACTCGGGCTGGGGGTCGATGGCGACGATGTCGCCGACGTCGATCCCGAGAGCCAGGGTGTCGTCGCGCCCGTGGGTCACGGCGTCGATGCGCAGCTCGACCTGACGCCAGCTGACCGGCTGGGTGTCCACCTCCTCATTGAAGGTGTGGCCCGAGGCCTTCAGCGGCAGGATGGTGCCGCGCCAGGCGCCGCCCTCCGAAAAGACTGTGGCCCGCGCGCCCTCCGCGAAGCGCGACGACCAGTGGCCGATGGCCACCAGCTCCAGCCGGCCGTTGTCCTTCACCTGTTTGACCTGGGCGCCCAGGGTGTCGACGTGGGCCACGACCGCGCGGGCAGGTTTGGGGGCCCGGCCCGGCAGGCGGGCCCGGATGGCGCCGCGTCGGGTCAGTTCATAGTCCAGCCCCAGCCGCTGCAACTCCCGGCACACCTGCCACACGGCCTCGTCGGTATAGCCGGTGGGGCTGGGCGTGTTCAGCAGGTCGGCGAGGCGGGACTTCAGATAGTCAAGGTCGATCGCTGGACGGGCCAAGGGGCCTCCTTCAGACGTCGGCGCGAACCACGGCGCGCGCCGAGGTCGGGGCGGACAGGGGGAACAACAGGTCGATGAAACGCTCGGCCGTCGGCTGGGGTTCGTGATTGGCCAGGCCGGGGCGTTCGTTGGCCTCGATGAAGGCGTAGTCGGGCTCGCGCGGCGACTTCACCATCAGGTCTATGCCGGTGACGGGGATGTCGATGGCGCGGGCGGCGGCGACGGCGGCGCGGATCAGGGTCGGGTGCACCTCCTCCGTCACATCGTGAATGGTGCCGCCCAGGTGCAGATTGGCCGCCTTGCGCACCAGAACCTCGACCCCCTCGGGCGCGACGTCGTCCAGGCCATAGCCAGCCTCGCCCAGGGTGCGTTCGGTCTCTTCGTCAATCGGTATGGTCGATTCTCCGCCGGTCGCGGCGGCGCGGCGGCGGCTCTGATGCTCGATCAGAGCCCGAAGCGGGGTGCGCCCGTCGCCGATGACGCGGGGCGGGCGACGCAGGGCGCAGGCCACGACCTTGTAGTCGATCACCACCAGACGCAGATCCTCGCCCTGGACCTGTTCCTCGATCAGCACTTCGGAACAGATGCGGCGCGCGCGGACCAGGGCCGACTGGACGTCCTTCATGGTCGTCAGACCCACGGCGACGCCCTGCCCCTGTTCGCCCCGCGCCGGCTTGACCACCAGGGCGCCCAACCGCTCTAGGGCCGCGTCGATGGCGGAGGGATCGTCAGGATCGACCCGCTCGGGCACGCGCACCCCGGCCGCCTCGACGATGCGTCGCGTCATCCGCTTGTCGTCACAGATGCTGAGCGCCACGGCCGAGGTCAGCTCCGACAGGCTCTCGCGGCACCGCACCGACCGCCCGCCCCAGTTCAGGCGAAACAGCCCGCCCTCGGCGTCGATGATCTCTGTATGGATGCCGCGCCGCCGCGCCTCATTGACGATGATGCGGGCATAGGGGTTCAGATCATGATCATCGGTGGGGCCGACGAACAGGGCCTCGTTGATCGGGTTCTTGCGCTTGACCCCGAAGAAGGACACGCGACGAAACCCCAGCTTTTCGTACAGGGCGATGGCCTGGTCGTTGTCGTGCATGACCGACAGGTCCATGTAGGCCAAACCCTGGGTCTTAAAATGCTCGGCCAGCCGCCGGACCAGGGCCTCGCCGACGCCCGGCTGGGTCGCCTGGGGATCGACCGCCAGACACCAGAGCGACGAACCGCATTCGGGATCGTCGAAGGCGCGCGCGTGATTGACCCCCGTCACCGTGCCGATGACGGCGCTCGTCGTCGCATCTTCGGCGACGAAATAGGTGATTGTCCGGTCGTCGCGACGGGACCAGAAGAAGTCGGGCGGGACCGGCACCATCCTGCGCTTGGCGTAGATGTCGTTGACCGCCTGGGCGTCCGCCTCCGACGTCAGACGGCGCACGGTAAAGCCTCTCGGCTGGCGACGACCGGCGCGATAGGTGGCCAGTTCCAGCCGATAGGTGTGCGACGGGTCCAGGAACAGCTCCTGCGGCGCCTGGGCCAGCAGGACATGCGGATTGCGGACGTAGAAGGCGATGTCGCGCCGGTCCGGCCCCTCGGCGCGCAGGGCCTCGACCAGGGGCTCGGCCGTCTCGAAGGTCTGGGCGAACAGCAGCCGGCCCCAGCCGCAGTCCAGCACGGCGTCCGGCCTCGGTCCGTCTCCGGACTGCACGGGTGGCTTCAGCCCTTCGTGACGCAGCCGCTTCAGCCGGTGCGCCTTGGACCGTTCGGGTCGAACGTCAGACGCCATGCTGTTGCATCCACATCTCGAGCACGGCGACCTGCCACAGTTCGGACCCGCGCAGCGGCGTGATCTGCTGGGTCGGGTCGGCGAACAGGGTGTCCAGATACCCCCTGTCGAACAGACCCCGGTCGCGGGCGGTCTGATTGGTCAGGGCCTCGCGCACCATCTCCAGATACGGACCCTGGATGTATTTCAGCGCAGGAACGGGGAAATAGCCCTTCTTGCGGTCGATCACCTTGGACGGGATCACCAGACGCGCCGCCTCCTTCAGCACCCCCTTGCCGCCCTGGGCCAGCTTGTGCTCCGGCGGAATCCGGCCGGCCAGTTCGACCAGCTCGTGGTCGAGGAAGGGCACCCGCGCCTCCAGCCCCCAGGCCATGGTCATGTTGTCGACCCGCTTCACCGGATCGTCCACCAGCATCACCTGGCTGTCCAGGCGCAGGGCCTGGTCGACCGGCGTATCGGCGCCCGGTTGGGCGAAATGGGCCTCGACCAGGGCGCGGCTGACGTCCGTGTCGGCCATATAGGCGCCGTTCAACTGGGTCTTCAGCGTCGCATGGCTGCGGTCGAAAAAGGCCTTGGCGTAGGTCTCGACCGGGTCGGTCGCCTCCAGCATCGGCGGGTACCAGTGATAGCCGGCGAAGACCTCGTCCGCCCCCTGGCCCGACTGCACCACCTTGATGTGTTTCGAGACTTCCTGGCTCAGCAGATAGAAGCCGACGTTGTCGTAACTGACCATCGGCTCCGACATGGCCCCGATGGTCCCCGGCAGGGCCTCCATCAGCCGCTGGTGCGGCACGAAGATCTGGTGGTGTTTGGTCCCATAGTGTTTGGCGATCAGGTCGGAATAGACGAACTCGTCGCCCTTCTCGCCATTGGCCTCTTCGAAGCCGACGGAGAAGGTCATCAGATCCTTCTGGCCCAGCTCGGCCAGCAGGCCGACGATCAGGCTGGAATCCACCCCGCCCGACAGCAGCACGCCCACCGGCACGTCCGCGACCATGCGGCGCTTCACCGCCTCGCGCAGACTGTCCAGCACCCGGTCGCGCCAGTCTTCGGCCGTCAGTCCGGCGTCCTCGGCGTGGCGGGTCATGTCCGGCCGCCAGTACAGCCGGTCCTTCGCCGTCCCCTCCGCCTCGATCACCCGAACGGTCGCCGGGGGAAACTTCTTCACGCCTTTCAGTATGGTGTGCGGCGGCGGAACGACCGCATGGAAGGTCATGTAGTGGTGCAGGCCGACCGGATCGATGGTCTTGTCCACATCCCCCGCCGCCAGCAGGGCCGGCAGGCTGGAGGCGAACCTCAGCCGCTTGCCGCTCTCGGCCAGATACAGCGGTTTGATGCCGAACCGGTCGCGGGCGATCACGGTGCGGCCCGTGTCCCGCTCATGCAGGACGAAGGCGAACATGCCCTTGAACCGTTCGACGCAGGCCTCGCCCCAGGCCTTCCAGGCCTTGATGATCACCTCGGTGTCGCCGTGCGAGAAGAAGCGAAAGCCCAGCCCCTGCAGCTCTTCGCGCAGCTCCGGATAGTTGTAGATGCAGCCGTTGAAGGCCAGGGTCACGCCCAGGTCGGCGTCCACCATCGGCTGCTGCGCCGCCTCCGACAGGTCGATGATCTTCAGCCGGCGATGCCCCAGCCCCACCGGGCCGCGCATCACTATGCCGGACCCATCCGGTCCCCGAGGCGAGAGCGCATCCGTCATGCGTTGCACGGCGCCGGCGTCGGCCGGCCGTCCGTCGAAATTGATCTCGCCGCTAAGACCGCACATGGGGCCTCCTTGAATTGTGGATGCAGCGGGTACAAATGTTTCGTGTACGAAAGAGTTCAACCGGATGATTGATCTTTCAGCGGGGCTGTCTCCTAACGCGCCGACGGATTCGACGGCGACCCTGGTCCGCTCCCTCAGACGGATCGCCCAGGCGATCGACGTCCGATCGCGGGAAATCGCGCGCCTGACGGGCCTCACCTTGCCGCAGCTGCTGGTGCTGCAATCGATCCGCGACCTGGGCGAGGTCAGCACCAGCGCCATATCCCGCGACGTCTCCATGTCCCCGCCCACAGTGGTCGCCGTGCTGGACAAGCTGGAGGCCAAGGGGATGGCTGTGCGTTATCGCTCAACGATTGACCGTCGGATCGTCCATGTCCGGCTGACAGAGGCCGGGCGAGGCGCCCTGGCCTCCTCGCCCGGCCTGTTCGGCGACGGCTTCATTTCAGGTTTCGGCCGACTGTCGGCGGACGACCGGGCGGCGATGGCGACGGCCGTGGATCGGCTGGCGACGATGATGCAACCGCGCCCGCCTGCGTTTTCAGAAGACGGCGAAACGGGCTGAGGACGACCGCCGTCAGCCCCCCCGCCACTCGCTGAGCAGCTTGCCGCTCGCATCCTCAAAGGCCACGCGGTCCAGGCGAACCGCGCCGATACAGACCGGCCGCTGATCGGGGCCGGCGGCGCGGCAGCGGATGGCGCGGCCGTCGGCGAAGGCGGCCATTCGCCCTTCCAGCACCAGCCGGTAGCCGTCTGACGGCGCCGGAGGCGGCTGGTCCCCTTCGCCCCTTACGACATATTCATAGGCGCGACCGTTGCGGCGGCCGGTGCGCGGACCGTCCTGGTCGAAGACCGCCGCCAGGCCCGCGGTCTGGGGAGACGGGGCGACGGAGCCGCCGGCCAGGGGATCGCCCTGGACGCCGGGGCAGCTCTCGGTCCTCAACCAGGGACGGGTCAACCAAAAGCCCTCGGCGGCCTCCCAGCTGTCGGCGCCCCCGGCGATCAGGGCGGAGTCGGTCCAGTCGCCCGGCGCCAGCGTCAGCTTCAGGGTTCGCCGCCGATCGCCCCAGGACCAGCGGGCCAGGCCGTCGCCGGACGCAGCGTCCCCGGCGGGCGGCGTGCCGGGCCCCGTGCAGCCGAAGACCTGACGCACCGCAAAGCGCCGACCGACCAGGTCCGTGCCGCCGACCTCGCGCCCCGCCGCATAGGCCGAAGCGGCCACGTCCATGGCCTGCAACAGGCCCGCCCGGTCCAGGGTCGGCGCCGGCGCGACCGAGACGACCGGGGCCTGGGTCTGGTGTTGGGGCTGAGACGGAGCGGCTTCAGGCGCCGGCTCCTCGCGCTGACAGCCCGCCAGGACGAGACCGAGGAGGAGGACAGACGCCGCGAGCGCGACGACCGACGGGCGAGGCGACGCGATCGGTTCGAGCATGAACCAAGCCTAGCATAAGGTCGGTCGCTTTTGGGGCGGCCCTGCGAAAAAGGTTGACGAAGGGCGCGGAGAACGGTCTGCACGGCCTATGACTTTCGACCAGATGGTTGCCCTGGCGGTGCTGATCGGCGTGGTCGGCGTCCTGATCCACGGCAAGCTGCGCGCCGACGTCGTCGCCCTGAGCGGCGCCGCCGTCCTGCTCCTGCTGGGCGTCGTGCGGCCGGTCGAGGTGCAGAGCGCCTTCGCCAGTCCGGCCGTCATCGCCCTGGCCGGCTTGTTCGTGATCGCCTACGCCATCGAATTGTCGGGCCTGCTGGGCCTGCTGATCCGGCAGGCGACCGGTCTGGCGGCCCGCGTCGGGGCCCAGGGCATCTGGATCGTCATCGGCCTGTGCGGCGCGGTCGGGGGCTTTTTGAACAACACCCCCGTGGTCGTCCTGGCCGCGCCGGTGATCCGCGACGTGGCCCAGTCGCTGAAGCTGTCGCCCAAACGTTTTCTGATGCCGCTGAGCCATGTCACCGTCATGGGCGGGCTTCTGACCTTGATCGGCACCTCGACGAACCTGTTGGTCAACGACATGGCGCGCAACGCCGGCCAGCCGGTCTTCGGCCTGTTCGAGATCACGCCGGTGGGTCTGTTCATCGCGATCGTCGGCGGCCTGTGGCTCTATTTCTTCGGGGCGCGACAGCTGGGTCGTTCCGTCGCCCAGGACGAGGCCCAGGCCGCGCGGCTGGCCGAGATGGAGGCGGCGCGACGACGCGCCGAGGCCGAGGCGGCGAAGCGGCGCAAGCGCCTCATCCCCTTCGGTCTGCCGCGCCTGGGCGAATCCCGAAATCAGGCGGACGGGTCGGGGGACGCCCATCTGGGCGACGTCACCCTGTATGAGGCGGCGGACCGCCCCTTCCGGCTGCGCCCGGCCATGATGTCCCTGGCGGTCTTCGTCCTGGTGATCGCCTCAGCGGCCCTGGGCTGGGCGCCGATCGCCGCCTCGGCCTTCGCCGGGGCCGTGGCGCTGATCCTGCTTCGGGTCATCACGCCGGAGGAAGCCTACGCCGGCCTGAGGCCGGAAATCCTGCTGCTGATCGCCGGCATGGTGGTGGTCGGAACCGCCATTGAGGTGACCGGCCTCGCCGCAGCCGGCGCCGAGCGACTGATCGACGTCATCCGCCCCATGGGGCCGTTCGGCGCCCTGGTCGTGCTCTATGGCGTCACCCTGTTTGCGACGGAGCTTTTGTCCAACGCGACCGTCGCCGTGCTGATCACCCCCATCGCCGTCGCCCTGGCGGAGAGCCTGGGCGTCGATCCCCGGCCCTTTTTGGTCGGGGTCATGATGGCCGCCTCAGCCGCCTTCGCCACCCCCTTCGGCTATCAGACCAATGTGCTGGTCTTCAACATGGGCGGCTACAGCTACATGGACTTCGTTCGCGTGGGGCTTCCGCTGAACCTGGCGACCTGGGTCGCGGCCATGGTGGCGATCCCGATCGTCTTTCCGTTCTGATCAAGCCTCAGGCTGCGGCGGCGTAGATCCGGTCCAGGGTCCGGGCCACCTCCACCAGCCGCTCGACCTCAGGGTCGTATCGTTTCCCTTCCGCCAGGGCTTGAGCCCAGGCTTGAGCGGCGCGGCCGCCCCAGTCGTCCGGCGGCGACGCCAGAACGCGCCGCGTCACCCCTTCAAACGCCGTGGCCTCGAAATCATAGAAGGAGCCGCCGAGATTGCGCAGGGCCGCCCCGCCCCGCTCGCCGTAAAAGGCCGCTTCGATCACCGCGTCCTGGCCCGCAGGCAGTCGCCATGAACAGGCCAGGCGGACCACCGCGCCGGATTTCAGGATCAGGGTCGCGACGGCGTAGTCTTCCGCCTCCTTGCGACCAGCCAGGGGGCGACCCTGCCGCCGCAGATTCGCCTCAACCCCCGCCACCGCGTCATCCAGCAGCCACAGACACAGATCGACCAGATGGACGCCTAGATCCATGACGCATCCGCCGCCAGAGAGAGCCGCGTCGTAGAACCAGGGCTTGTCCGGCCCGTAGGCGTTATGGAAGGTCAGATCGACCGCGTGAATGCGGCCCATAACCCCTAACTCAAGCTGGGTCTTCAGAGCCTGAACGGCGGCGGTGAACCTGTAGCTGAGGTCCACCGCCAGCAGCCGGTTCGCGCGGCGGGCGGCGGCGATGGCGGCCTCGGTCTCCTGCGCGTTCCGGCCCAGCGGCTTCTGGCAGAAGACGGCGACGCCGGCGTCCAGGGCCCGTTGCGCCTGATCGGCGTGAAGCGCGCTGGGTGTGGCGATCACCAGACCGTCAAGATCCTGGGCCAGCAGATCGTCGAGGTCGGGGCAGACCGTCGCGTCAGGGGCGAGAACCAGGGCCTCGCGCGCCATGTCCGGGTCGGGCTCGGCGACGGCGACCGCCTCGATCCGGCCGGCGTCCAGCATGGCCGCCATCCGATGCCGCCCGATCCAGCCCACGCCCAGGAATCCCACGCGCGGGCGACGCAGTTCAGACGACGCGCCGCGTTGCAGAAGCAGATCGGTCATCGCATCCTCACCACCGCCTTGAGGAAGCCGTCCGGTCGGTCGCGGGTGGCGTCCAGCGCCTGGTCCAACTGTTCCAGCGGATAGGCGTGGGTGATCAGGTCGTTGAGGTCCAGCTGCCCTGAGCGCACCGCCTCCACGGCCTCGCGCACCCCTTCAGCATAGACGGCGGGATCGCGCTCATGGGCGTTGACGACATCCAGGCCGCGCCAGTTCCACAGCTGCATATTGATCTGCCGCGGGCCGTCCTGGTGATAGCCGGCGATGACCAGCCGACCGCGTTCACGGGTCAGTTCGGCCGCCAGGTCCAGCGGCCAGGCCTTGCCGACCGCCTCGATCACCACATCGCAGAACCGCCCCTCCGTCAGTTCGGAGACCCTGGCGATCAAGGCGTAGTGGTCGTCCAGCGCCAGGGTTTCGACCGCCCCCATGCGACGGGCGACGTCCAGAGAATAGGGCCGCCGGGAAAGGGCGATGACGCGGGCGCCCGCATCAGTCGCCAACCGTGTCAGGATCGCCCCCAGAAAACCAATTCCGACGATGGCGACGGTCTGACCGGGCGAGATCCCGCTGCGCCGAAAGATGTTCATGGCGCAGCCCAGGGGTTCGCCCGCAAACGGCAGGCCGTCCAGTTCGGACGGCAGGGGCACCACCGCCGCCTGATCGGCGACGTCATATTCGGCGAAACTGCTCTGGGACAGGGCCGCGACCCGGTCGCCGACCGCGACACGCGATACGCCCTCGCCGACCGCATCCACGACGCCCCACCCTTCGTGGCCCAGCCCGCCGGGCGGCGTTGGAAAGGTCATCCAGTCCGGCCCCGCCCAAGGCGTCAGATTGGAGGCGCAGACGCCGCAGCCCTCCAGCCTGATCCGGACCTGACCCACGCCGGGTTCAGGCCTGGGCACGCGCTGCACCTCCAGTTGACCGGGGCCTGTGACGACCGCCGCGCGCATGGTGTGCGTCTGGTCAAGAACCTCTGTCATCGTCTTCCTCATTTGATCGCGTGATCTGATCGAGAACGGCGTCCGGCGCGACGTCGCGGCGCAGCTCGTCCAGGTGCGGGTCCGTCTCCGAAAGTCCCGCGTGCGCGGCGAGGCGACCGACCAGATCAATCAGCCGGGTGATTTCGTGTTCGGCCAGCAGATTGATCTGCAGATCCAACTCCGCCCGCCCGTGCTCCGCCGCCGCCATCCGGTTCTGGCTGATCAGGACGAAGGTCGACAGGAAGATGGCCTCCACGGAGGCGGCCATGGCCAGGACGACCAGGGTCTCGTCGAAACGCCACGGCTCCGGAGCCAACAGGTTCCAGAGGATCCAGCCGCCGAAAATCAGCAGGTGCAGCAGCACGAACCCCATGCTCCCCGCGAATCCGGTGATGCGCTGGGCGAGCCGTTCCGGCCATGGCGCCGCCTCGGCCGCCTCTTTTCGCTGCGCACGCATGGCCTCGATATTGCGCCGCAGAACCTCCGCCATGTCGCCGTCGGCCCGCACCTCAGGCGCTGAGGGCCGGACGGTCGCTGACCACAATCGGGCGATCGGCGTCGAACCAGTTGATGGTGCGGCGCAGACCGTCAAGCAAGGCGGTGGTCGGGCGCCAATCCAGGACTGCATCGGCCTTGGCGATATCCGGACGGCGACGCCGCGGGTCGTCGGCGGGCAGCGGTCGGTGGACGATTCCGGAGCCGGAGCCGGTCAGATCAAGAATGACCTCGACCAGTTCGGACACCGTCAGCTCGACCGGATTGCCGAGGTTGATCGGTCCCGGCTGCGGTCCCTCATGCTCCATCAGGGCGATCAGGCCGCCGATCATGTCGTCCACATAGCAGAAGGACCGGCTCTGGCTGCCGTCGCCATAGATGGTGATCGGCGCGTCCGAAAGGGCCTGGGTGATCAGGTTGGAGACGACCCGACCGTCGGCCGCCGACAGGCGCGGCCCATAGGTGTTGAAGATCCGCGCCACGCGAACCTCGGCTCGCCCCGCCCGATCATAGTCAAAGACCAGGGTCTCGGCCGCCCGCTTGCCCTCGTCATAGCAGGCGCGCGGGCCGATCGGATTGACGTTGCCGCGATAGGTTTCCGGCTGGGGATGGACCTCCGGATCGCCGTAGACCTCGCTGGTGGAGGTCAGCAACAGACGCGCGCCGGTCTTCTCGGCCAGTTGCAGCAGGTTACGAACCCCGAGGATGCAGGTCAGCATCGTATGCTCCGGATCCTGCTGATACTGCGGCGGCGAACCGGCGCAGGCCAGGTCGTAGATGCGGTCAAACCGACGGGCGGTGATCCGCTCCGGCAGGGGGTCGACGATGTCGTGGCGCACGAACTCGAACCGCGGCTGTTTCATTGCGTCCTTGAGGTTCGCCAGGTCGCCCGTCTGCAGATTGTCGAGGCAGACGACGTGGCGACCTTCCGCCAACAACCGGTCGCACAGGTGCGAACCGAGGAAACCGGCGCCGCCGGCGACCAGGACGGTGCGGGTGTCGGATATGGACTTCATAGGTCGGTCCTTCGTCTTGGCCCGTAGAGCCGCGATCAACTCACGCTCCAGAGTGTGGGCGCGGTGGGAGGGGGTGTGTTCTGACAGGATGCGACGGCGCGCGGCCTCGCCCATCGCGCGAGCCTGATCCACAGGCGCGGACAGCGCCTCGATCACCGTCTCGGCGTCGTCGGCCAGCAGGATCTCCTCGCCCGGGGTGAAGAGCGTCTCGATGCCAGGCCAGGCGTCCGAAATGATCGGGCAGCCGCAAGAGCCGGCCTCGAACAGCCGGATCGAGGGGCTGTGCCCGGCCGCCCGCATGTCCACGCGAGTGACGTTCAGGGTGAAGCGGCTGGCGGCGTAGAAGGCCGGATGGTCGGCCGGGGGCAGATGGTCGATCCGCTCGACATTCTGGGGCCAGTCGATGTCATCGGGATACTGAGGGCCCGCCACCACGAAGCGACGATCCGACATACGCCGGGCCGGCTCCAGCAGCAGGCGCTCCAATGTCGGCTGACGATCCGGGCTATAGGTGCCGAGGTAGGACAGATCCCACCGCGGAGCGGCGGCTTGCGGTCGATAGGCCTCGGGGTCCGCCGAACAATAGAGGGCGCGGGCCGCCGGCGCGCCGTGGTCGCGCTCCAGACGCTCGAGCATCGCCCCGCCGGTGAAGGAGAAATAGATGTCGTAGTTCGCAATCTGGTCGGCTCGCAGATAGTCGCAATCGTCTTGCGCCAGCCGGGCCAGGGTCACAGGGGTGTCGATGTCGTAGAAGGCGACCACGCCCGTCGCCGTGCGACGCGCCCACCGGCCGACCTCGATCCCCTCGGGCACGTATGAGCCGACCAGGACGGCGTCTGCGCTGCGCACCTCGTCCGCAAAACGCTCCAGATCCTGCAGATTCGAATAGAAGTCGAGGCGGCAATAGGGCGGGTCCGACACATCGCGATGCGCCGCATACCAAGGGGTTTCCCGCTCCAGGAACACCACCTCGTGCCCCCGGTCCGCGAAGGCGGACAGCAGGGCGCGGAAGGTCACGGCGTGGCCATTGCCCCAGGCGGACGACAGGCTGAGCCCCAGCACGACCAGCTTCATGCCGCGCTCCTTTCGCGGCGCGCCGCAAGCCGTTCGCGGAACAGGGCGTCCACCGCCTCGGCCCGCTGGGCGTAGGTATGATCGGCCAGGACGCGGTCGCGCGCCGCCCGGCCGATGGCCTGCGCCCGTTCCGGCGTCAGGGCGGCCAGATGCGCCGCCACGTCCTGGCCGTCGCGCGCCACCAGCACTTCGACGTCCGGCTTCAGAAACTGTTCGACGCCTTCCCAATAGTCGGTGATCAGGCAGGCCCCGGCGCCGGTGGCCTCGAACACCCGCGTGGCGGGCGAGAAGCCGACCTCGGCCATGCTGTCGCGGGCGACGTTCAGCACCGCCAGGGGCGTACAGTTGAAGGCGTTGTGCTGGGCCGTGCCCACATGACCGATGGTCTGGACGTTCGCCGACATGGCCTTGTCGGCCCAGCCGTTGCCGCCCAGCAGAAACCGGCGTTGCGGCAGGGCGGCGGCGGGCTCCAGAAAGAAGGTCTCGATCCGGCGTTCCCGATCCGGCAGTCGATTGGCCAGGAGCGCGAGGTCGGCGGAGAAGCCGGGGTCCGGCTGGACGGGATGATGGGTGGCGGGATCGAGCGCATTATAGATCGGACGGCAGTCGCGGGCGCCGAGCGCTTGGAACGCCTGCACGACCGGAGCGCCGCCGCCATAGGTCAGGACGTGATCAATCTGCGGCAGGACCCGCCGCAGCGGATGATCGGGCGCGGCCTTCACCTCCGCCAGGGTGGCGGGGGCGTCCACGTCCCAGTAGACGGTCAGGGCGTCGGGGCGCGCCAGGTCGAACACGCCCAGCAGGACGTCGTCGAACACGCCGACGCCGGAAGCCTTGACCACTACGTCGGCCTCCACGGCGCGCGCCATGGCTGTCTTGCAGCCTTCGACGGTGTTGTCCCACACCACCACCTCAGCCCAGTCCGGCGCATCAATGTCGCGATGCTGCTGCCGGTCGAAGGCGTCGGGTTCCAGAAACAGGATGTCCCATCCGCGTTCGGCCAAGGCGCCCAGCAGGCCGCGATAGTAGGTGGCCGCGCCGTTCCAGTAGGACGACAGCAGGCTGGAGCCGTAAAAGGCGATCTTCATTCCGCAATCTCCATGACGGGGTGGAAGGTTGGAGCGGGATCGGCGGCGGGCGCGCCGAGCCGCCCCAGCACCGCCATCAGTTCATCGACCCGGTGTGCGCAGGTGTGGCGGGCGCGGATTGCCGCCAGTCCGTGCTCGGTCAGTTCCGCGCGCAGGCCGGCGTCCGACTTGACCGCCCGGAGCGCCGAAGCCATTTCGCTGCCGGAGCGCACCATCAGGAAGTCACGACCGACCTCGAACAGGCCCTCGCTGTCCGTCCACGGCGCGCTGATCAGGGGGATTCCACAGGCCAGGGCTTCGAACACGCGAATGGTCGGAATGCCCGGAAGCGTCTCGACGTAGAAACGGCGCGGGACGTGAACGGTCGCCAGGCGGCGCGCGAACACTTTCGGCGCCGCCGCATTGGGCAGCCAGCCGTGATAGCGGACGTCGTAGCGGTCCAGCAGCCGCCGCGCCGCCTCGGGATAGCGGACGCCGTAGAGATCAAGTTCAAGGCCGCTCGCCGCCGCCGGGGCGAACAGAAATCGCTCCAGTTCCGCGGTCCGCTCCCCGTCGCCCCAGTTGCCGACCCAGACCAGTCCTTCCCGGCGCTGCTGCTCAAGCGGAGGATGGAACAGGCGGACGTCGGCCGCCTCATGCCAGACGAAGACGCGATCGCCCCAGCCCCATCGGCGATACACCGCCGCCAGGGTTTCACCGAAGGCGAGCACCCCGTCATATTCCGACAGGTCGAAAGCCTGCATGGCCTCCGGCTCGCTGACGGCCCGGTGGTGGGTGTCGTGAAACAACAGAGTAAAGCGGCCCCGCCCCCGCGCGCGACCGACGGCCGCCACCAGCGCCGGATCGTTCCATTCATGCACGATGACCAGGTCCGCCCCGTCCAGCGCCCGATCCACATCGAGGGGCGGATGGAAGCGGCGGCTGACCAGTTCGGGATAGGCTTGCCGATAGGGCGCCAGTCCTTCTTCGCCATGGTCCGCGACCAGATTGGCGCGGCTCCAGGCGTCGTGCGGCTCCCACGCCTCGACCTGATGGCCGCGGGCGATCAGTTCGCGCAGCACCCCACGCAGGAAATGCGCATTGCCGTGGTTCCAGCACGACTCCAGCGAATGGGTGAAATAGACGATCTTCACGCGGCCGCCTCCCCGAAGGGGACGCGCTGGGCCAAGGCCTCGGCATAGACGGCCAGGGTTCCCTCGACCATGGCCTCGAGGCTGAACTGTTCGGCGCGCTCGGCCGCCAGCCGTCCCAGGCGGCGCGCGCGGTCGGCGTCTTCCAGCAGTTCATCCAGAACGACCGCCAGCGCGGCGTCGTCTTGCGGAGAGACGAACAGCGCCGCCCCCTCCCAAAGCTCGCGGAAGGTCGGAATATCGGCCAAGACCAGGGCGCATCCCGCCTGGGCCGCCTCCAGCACGCCCAGGCCGAAGGGCTCGTAAAGCGACGGGGCGCAGAAGATTGACGCCAGTCGAAGCCTTTGCTGCAAGTCGGTGGGGCCCAGCGCGCCCAGGGGCTGGATCCGGTCCAGATGAACCGACTGACCGTTCGGTCCTTCAAGCGGACCGGCGGCCTCGACCCGGCCCCGCATCCGTCGGGCGGCCCGTTCGAGGGTCGCAATATTCTTGCCCTCGTCCCACAGCCGGCCCGAGGTCAGAACCTGCCGGCGCCGGGGAACCGGGCGGGTTCCAATGGGACGGCGGCCGTTTCGAACCGTAGCGGGCAGGACGCCGTAGCGCGCCGCCGTCGTCTGCATGAAGGCGAAACTGGGGGCGATCAGACGGTCACAACGCCGGTAGCCCTGGGCGAGCCGCTCCGTCCGCCAGGCGAAATCCTCCGGCAAGGCCGTTCCACGCACCGCGTCCCACCAGGTCGCCACGCAGGAGTGACAAACCCCGACCACGGGCGCGCCCCAGTCCTCGTCGCCCCGCAAGGCGGGGCTGTTGAGGTGCACCAGATCCACGCCGTTCTGGCCCGCCAAACCGCGCAGGGCCCGCGCCGTCTGGTCCAGCGGGCGGGGACCGTCCGCCAGCCAGTCGAGCGTCCCCCCCGCATCGACCAGCGTGAGCCCCTCAATCTGTTCGGCGGCTCGTCGCTGGGCGGGACGGGGCGCAGGGCCCGACACGGCTAGGGTGATGCGGACGCCGCGCGCCGACAGGCCTTCCGCCAGATCCAGCGCATAGGTCCAGACGCCGCCCACGGCGTCGGTGGTCATCAGCACGTGAAGGGGGACCAGACTCATGCCGCCGCAGAGCCGATGCGGGCGTCCAGTCGCCGTTCCGCCCGCAGCCAGCCCGCCAGGTCCGACACGCCCGGCCGCCAGGGCTTGACCGCGCCCAGCCCCAAGGCGCGATGGGCCGCCGAGGCGTCGGCGACGAAGTAGCGCTGATCCCCGGCCCGCCAGTCCTCAAACTGCAGTTCGGTCGCGCGGCCGATCAGCCGGTCGATATGAGCGATCAATCCCCTCAGGCTGACGGCGTTCTCAGGCCCGCCGCCCAGGTTGAAGGCGCGGCCCGACACGGCCTCGATCCGCTCCCAGGCCGCGACATAGGCGTCGACCGCGTCGGACACGTCCAGAATATCGCGCACCTGCCGGCCGTCGCCGTAAAGGGTTATCGGGGCGCCTTCCAGCGCCCGGATCAGGAAATGGGCGACCCAGCCCTGGTCCTCCGTACCCATCTGACGGGAACCGTAGATGCAGCTCATCCGCAGCACGCAGGTCGGCACGTCGTAGCTGCGGGCATAGTCCAACACATACTGGTCGGCCGCGCCTTTGGAGCATCCGTAGGGCGTGTGGAAGTCCAGCGGCCGCCGTTCGTCCACGCCCCGCGTCCGCAGGGCCGCATCCGTCGGCAGCCAGGCCTCGTTCTGAACGCCCAGCTCGATGTCGCCCAGGTCGCCGTAGACCTTGTTCGTGCTGGCGAAAACGACCGGAGTGCGTCGCCGGCGCGCCGCCTCCAGGACGTTCAGCGTCCCGACCAGATTGACGTCGAAGTCGTTGCGGGGATCAGCCAAACTGGTCGTCACCGCCACCTGGGCGGCCAGGTGAAAGACCACGTCCGCCTGGGCGATCGCCGTCTCGACCGCCTCGGTCTGGCGCACGTCAGCCGCCAGGTGCCGGACCTGTGCGCCGTGGCGCAGCAGCAGCCATTTGAGGTTTCCCTCCACCCCCGGCCGCGCCAGGGTGTCCAGCACCACGATCTCATGACCCTGGCCGGCCAGGCGGTCGGCGAGGTTGGAGCCGATGAAACCGGCGCCGCCCGTGATCAGGACCCGGCTCATGCCACCAGCCCCCGACGTTCCAGCTCGCCGCGCGCCTGATCGACCCGGTCCTGGGCTTCCTGACGCGCCACCCATTCGGCCAGTTCCTCAAGACCTGCCGCGAAGTCCTGACGTGATTCATAGCCGAGTTGCTCGCGGGCCTTCGTCAGATCGGGAATATTGTGGCGGATGTCGCCCGCCCTGGCCTTGTTGGTGATCAGTGGCTCGATATCGGGCCGCCCCATCGAGGCCGCCTGCAGCCGCGCCACGTCCTCGACGGTGCGGTCCTCCCCAGAGCCGATGTTGAAGACCTGCCCATTCGCGTCCGGCTTCTCCAGCGCCAGAAGGAAGGCGCGCGCCACGTCCGAGACATGCACGAAGTCGCGTCTCTGACGGCCGTCCTCGAACACCATCGGCGACTGACCGTTGGCGATGCGGGAGGCGAAGATGGCCAGGACGCCGGTGTAGGGATTGGAAAGGGCCTGCCCCGGCCCGTAGATGTTCCAGAGCCGCAGGGCGCAGCTTTCCATCCCGTATTGGGCCGTCAGGGTCAGGGTGAGCCGTTCCTGAACGAATTTGTTGATCGCATAGACGCTCTTCAGCGCCGGCGACTTGGTCTCTGGCGTCGGCACGGGGATCAGCGCCCGCCCTTGGTCGTCCGTGGGGTCCCATGAGCCGTCCGGGTTGCGGGCGCCGCGCACCACCTCCTGACGCAGATCGCCGTCTTCAGTTCGGTACAGGCCCTCGCCGTAGATGCTCATTGAGGAGGCGACGACCACCCGCTGCACCGGCTGGTCGATCAACTGCTGGAACAGCACCGCCGTGCCGTAATCGTTGACCGAGGTATAGCGGTCGATCGCATACATGCTCTGGCCGACGCCGACCTCCGCGGCGAGGTGAACGACCTTGTCCACCCCCTGAAGCGCCGCCCGGACCCGGTCCTCGTCGCGAATGTCGCCGACCACCAGTTCGACCTCGGGGTCCAGTTCGTCGGGCCGCGCGCCAGTGGGGTGAACCTGCTCGATCAGGCTGTCCAGCGCCCTCACCCTGTGGCCTTGTTCAAGCAGGGATCGGGCGAGATGACGGCCGACGAAGCCCGCGCCGCCGGTGATCAGGACAGTGTTCGCCATGGGGATCTCCGGCTCAGCGCTGCACGAACTTGGAGAAACGGCTCGTCTCGCCGCCGCTCGTCTGGTCCTGCGCAAGCAAGGCCAGGTCGCTGTCTTCGAAGATGCGGAAGAAGTCGTCCCAGGAGATCTCCTCCAGCGCCTCTTCCTTGTCGCCGAAGTCGAACCTCAGCACCCCGCCGCCGTCGGCGTCGGCCGTGCTGGCCACGCGAGAAGGCCTGGCGCCGCGGGCCTCGGCCCAGGCGCGGATGTCGTCATGATCAGTCAGGCGGTTCGCTTCGGACATGGTGCAGCTCCGGCAGGTTCACCCGAGCAACAGCTTCTTCTACCCATCTGTTCCGATATTCGGAGCGTTCAATTTTGAACATATTGCGCCAGCACTTCCCTTTCCGCCTTTTCTTTCAATGTTCAAAATTCGACACAAGAACATCTATCGTCCGCTTCGATCCTTGATCTGACGGATACTTGGCCATTTCACGGAACCGGGAGCTTTGTAGATCCTTCCTTTTGCTGCGGCCGATCGGGCCGCGGAACGGCGAAGGGACCAGCCAATGCAGCGAAAATCCGTTCGGATCGGCGTCGTGGGCGTGGGCAACTGCGCCTCGTCTTTCGTTCAGGGCTTGGCCCATTATGCGGCAGCCCCCAGCAACGCCCCTCCGCCCGGGCTGATGAACGTCGAACTCGGCGGTTATCGTATGGAAGACATGGAGATGGTCAGCGCCTTCGACATCCATGCGGCCAAGGTCGGCCGCGACCTGTCGGACGCCATCTTCGCCCCGCCGAACAACACCTTCCGCTTCGCCTCCCCCGGCCCCTCCGGCGTCACCGTCCAGCGCGGACCGACATTAGACGGGATCGGCCGATACATGATCGACGACCTGGAAGAGAGCGCCGCTCCTTCCGTCGATGTGGCCCAGGCCTTACGCGACAGTGGAACCCAGGTGCTGGTTTCCTACCTGCCCGTGGGATCGCAAAAGGCCACCGAATATTACGCCGAACAGGCGCTGCGGGCCGGCTGCGCCTTCGTCAACTGCATTCCCGTCTTCATCGCTTCGGACCCAGCCTGGGCGAAGCGCTTCAGCGACGCCGGACTGCCCCTCATCGGCGACGACATAAAGAGCCAGGTCGGCGCCACCATCGTTCACCGGGTGCTGGCCAATCTGATGCGTGAGCGGGGCGTGCGCGTGGATCGCACCTATCAGCTCAACTTCGGCGGCAACTCCGACTTCAAGAACATGCTGGAGCGCGAAAGACTGACGTCGAAGAAGATCTCCAAGACCCAGGCGGTCACCAGCCAGTTCGAGACGCCGCTGGCCGACGACGACGTCCATGTGGGCCCCAGTGATTTCGTCCCGTGGCTGACCGACCGCAAATGGGCGCACATCCGTCTGGAGGGCACCACCTTCGGCGACGTGCCGATCAGCATGGAGGTCAAGCTGGAGGTCTGGGACAGTCCCAACAGCGCAGGCGTCGTCATCGACGCAGTCCGGTGCGCCAAGGTGGCGATGGATCGCGGCGTATCCGGGCCTCTGATCGGGCCGTCCAGCTGGTTCATGAAATCCCCCCCGGAACAGTTCACGGACGAGGAGGCGCGCGAGCGGACGCTGCGTTTTATCCGCGGCGACGAGCCCGCCCCTGCCCCGCGCGCCGCTCGCATGGTCTCGTGACGATCATCCACCTGATCCGACACGGAGCCCACGACCTTGTGTCCCGACGGCTTTGCGGACGCACTCCTGGCGTGGGTCTGAGCGACACAGGAAGACGTCAAGCCGAGGCTTTGGCGCGCGTCCTCCCCCGACTTGATCGGGTGCTGACCAGCCCCCTGGACCGGACGCGAGAGACCGCCGCCGTGATAGCCGCCGCCCACTCTGGGCGGCTCGAAGAGGAAACCGCCTTGAACGAGATTGATTTCGGGGACTGGACCGGCCGGGATTTCGCCCAACTGGACGCCCTGCCCGAATGGCGCCGGTGGAACGCCGCTCGCGACCAGGGGCGGGCGCCGAACGGAGAGTCGATGCTGGAGGTCCAAGGCCGCCTGTCCCGCTGGCTGGAGACGATGGCGGCCGCCGACGCCGGAGCCGTGGCGGCGGTCAGCCACGCCGACGTGATCAAGTCGGTCGTCGCCCTGACTCTGGGGCTTTCGCTGCGACACCACGATCGGTTCGAGATCGCGCCGGGCTCGATCACCACCGTCTCGGCGACGCCGGAACGCCTGTCCCTTCTTCGCCTGAATGAGGTTCCGCATGGCTGAACTCAGCGCCGCGCAGGTTCGCGCTCGGGTGGCCGAACTCGGCCCCTGGTTTCACAATATGGAGCTGAAGGGGGTTCGCACCGCGCCGGATCACTTCCTCCACGACTATCCCGCCAACAAGTTCGCCCGCTTCGCCCATGTGATCCCCGATGATCTGAGCGGCCGCAGCGTGCTCGATATCGGCTGCAACGCCGGCTTCTACTCGCTGGAGATGAAGCGGCGGGGGGCGGACCGGGTGATGGGCGTCGATTTCGACGACCGCTATCTGGACCAGGCGCGGCTCGCCGCTGAGGTCGAAGAGGCGGATATCGAGTTCCGCAAACTGTCCGTCTACGACCTGGCCAAACTCGGCGAACGGTTCGACCTCGTCATCTTCATGGGCGTCCTCTACCACCTGCGCCACCCGCTGCTGGCGCTGGACCTGATCCACGAGCACGTGGCCGACGACCTGCTTCTGTTCCAGTCGATGCAACGCGGCGCAAACGACATCTTTGAACCCGAAATCGACTACGACTTCAGCCAGACGGCCCATTTCGACCGGCCCGACTATCCGAAGCTGCACTTCATCGAGCACCGCTACGCCCGCGACTGGACCAACTGGTGGGCGCCCAACGCCTCGGCCAGCGCGGCCATGCTGCGCAGCGCGGGGTTCCAGGTGTTGGATCGACCGGAGGAGGAAGTCTTCCTGTGTCGCCGCACAGAACGGCCGACCGAGGCCGGCGCCGTCTATCCCGCCCGCTCGCCCCTCAACGGCCATGACAAGACCAAGGAGCCGCGCCGATGATCGAGGCCGTCAAGATCTGGAACGAACCGAACAACAAGTCCCACTGGGACCCCCTGCTGGACCCCGAATGGGCGCGTTTCGCCGAGATGACGCGGCTGGCCGGGGCCGCTGTCCGGGCCGAGAATCCCACGGTGACCCGCGTCCTGGGCGGCATGTCCCCCATCGACCCTTCCTTCGTTCGGCGACTGGAGGAGATGGGGGTGATGGAGGCGATCGACGTGGTCGCCGTCCATGGTTTTCCCCTGGACTGGAACCTGTGGCCCATCGACGAATGGCCCGCGCGAATTGACGAGATCAAGGCGGTCACCGACAAGCCGGTCTGGGTGACGGAGGTCGGGGTCTCCGCCTTCGGCTCCGAAGAGGTCCAGGCCTGGGGCGTGAAAAAGACCGCCGAACTGCTGATCGGCAAGGCGCCCCGCATCCACTGGTACAGCCTGTACGACCTGCCCCGCACATGGGAGGCCACGACACGGCATCGGGAGGCTGAGGGGTCGTCCTACTACCGGCACTTCCACATGGGCCTGTTGCGAGAGGACGGCTCGCCCAAGGCCGCGCTGGAGGCCTTCCGGCCCTATGCGGCCGACATGGGGGTCTGCCAGTGGTTTCACTTCCAGGATCACAGGCTGGACGATGCGGTCCGATGGCTGAAGGACCTGGGCGTACGTCGGCTGCGCACCGGCCTGTCCTGGGCGGACCGTTATCGCGACGGCGCCCTGGACTGGTTCGACCGGCAGATGGAGACCTTAGCCGACTTCGACGTGACCGTGACCTTCTGCTTCACGCCCGAGCATCGCGGTCTGGAGCCCCACCACACCAGCCCGCCGCAGGTCGCCGAAGAGTTCGCAGACTTCTGCGCCGAGATGACCGCCCGCTATGCGCCGGCCAGACCGCAGGATGCGGCGATCAGCCCAGCACGACTGATCGCGTGATGCGCCCGGCCTCGTCTGCAGACAGGCGGCGCCCCCGCCCGAAGTCGGCGGCGCCCGGTCCGGTCGAGCCGAAGGTCGCGAAGCGCGCCTCCTCTGGCTGAAGCATGGTGCGCGGATTGCCGTCGCGCCCCGTGTACCACATCTCCGTCCAGCCCTCCGGGGCGATGTGGTCGTCCATCCAGCAGCCCAGAAAGGCGGCCGCGCCGACGTAACGGGGATCGCCGTATCGCCCATCGGGAAAGGCGCTGGACGGCCGCCATGGTCGGCCCAAGAAGACGGAGCCCGGACGAACATCGGCGTCCTTGGTCAACCGGCAGTCTTTGAAGACGAAGCCGAACGGCTGATCGATCGGGGTGCTGGGCGCGGTGACGTAACCCTCGATCGGATCGGCCGGACGTGTGCGCGATCGGATTTCGCAGCCTTCGAACCAGGCGCGCCCGCCGCCGAAGATGAAGTCATAGCTGCCCGTGATCAGACAACGGTTGAACAGGGTCGATCCCGCATCGGGGAACAGGGTGTCCTGGTAGCTGAGGATGTCGCAGGCGCGCACCACCGCCCGGTCGGAGCCCTTGTCCATCATCAAGGCGACCGCCTGGGGGCCGGCGCCGTTGTGAGAATGCAGGCCGTTCGACTTGGTCATCTCCGCCAGGCCGTCGAAGGCGTTGTTGATCGTCAGGGTCTCGGCGTGAAAATCCGGGGCGCGGACGAACAGAGTCGCCGTGCGGAAGGTGCCCCAGGGCCGCCCGTCCGGCGCCGCCAGTCCGGAGGCGGCTAGGTGGTTGATCACTGAACCGCTGCGGTCTTCACCGATCAGATGAACGAAGGGCTTGTCCACCACCACCTGTTCGGTCCAGATCCCGCGCGTGATCAGGATGCGGAACGGCCGCGTCCCATTCGCCGGGGCGGCGGCGATGGCGGCCGACAGGCTGGGATAGGCCGGGGCGGCGAAGGTCCGCCCCGAGGCGGGTTTGGCGACCACCGCATCATAGGCCCGCGCCGCCGACCAGGCGGGCGGACCGGCCGTTGCGAGCGGCAAGGCGGCGCCGGCGGCCAGGACAGAACGACGATGAAGCAGCGGGTTCATGGCGTCTCCGAATGAAAAGCGGGCGCCGACCGGCGAACCGGCCGACGCCCATCCTCGGGAGGGGAGAGGATGACTAGAAGCTGTAGCGGACGCCGAAGTTGTACTGCCGGCCGGTGTGCGAATAGACGTAGATGCTGTCGCGACGGCTGTCCGTATATTGCTCGTTGAAGGCGTCGGTCAGGTTCAGCCCTTCGAACGTCAGCTTGATGCGGTCGTTCAGGGCGTATGAGGCCGAGGCGTCCACCGTGACGATGTCGCGCACCCCGTCGATGTCGTTGGTGCTGGTCCCGCTGGGCACGGCCGTCAGATAGCGGTCGCGATAGGCGGCCGAGACGCGGGCGCTGAACCGATCGTCCTCGTAATAGAGGGTGGCGTTATAGGCCGTTTTCGACAGGCCGATCAGGTCGTTCTCGACAAAGCCGGTCGGGGACCGCGACGAGATATAGCTGATCTTGGAATCGACCAGGGTGACGTTGAAGATGGCGCCCAGATTGTCGAAGGGTCCGGGCAGGAAGCTGAACGGCTGCTGGTAGCTGACTTCGATCCCCTTCAGCGGACCGCCCTCGGTGTTGACCGGCTGGCTGAACAGGAAGACGTCGCTGGGCGAGACCCCCAGGCCGTTCAGCAGTTCGAGCGGCAGACCCGACTCATTGAACGGGCGCGAGGTCCTGGACGTCTGAATGTAACTGTCGATGTCCTTGTAGAACAGACCGACCGACAGCAGGGCTTCCGGCGCGAAATACCACTCGGCCGAAAGGTCGTAGGTGGTGGCCCGGATGGGGTCCAGATAGGGGTTGCCCGAGCTGACGCTGAAGACGCCCACGGTGCTGAGGCTGCCCCCGGGCGTGACACTGCCCAGGTTCGGACGGGTCATGACCTTGGCCGCGCCGAAGCGGACCAGGAAGTCCGGCGTCACTTCAGCAGTGACGTTCAGGGCGGGCAGGACGTCGTCATAGTCGCGGTCCACCGTCGTCTGCTGCGCCGCTCCGGCGACCAGCTGATAGCCGGTCGAGCTCTGTTCCGTCTTCACATAGCGCACCCCCACGTCGCCGCGGATCGGCACGCCGGCCAGTTCGGTGGTGAAGTCCAGTTGCAGATAGGCGGCCGAATCCTTCTCCGTCACGCTGCGGATATTGCCGCGCGCATTGCTGTTGGACGCCCCGCTCAGCTCGAACAGGCCCGTGTTGCTGTAGATGTCGAACAGGTCCGCGAAGGCCTGAAGGTTCGGCGCGATCCAGCTGGTGACCGTTCCGGCCGGCGCGTCCAGGTTCCGGCCGAAGCCGCTGACCAGTTCGGTCAGGCTGGCCAGGGTCACCCCGGCCGGCAACTGGGGCACCACGCCTTCATTGACCCGCGCCAAGGCCCAGGAATCGAACTCATATTCCTTGTAGTTGACGCCGGCCTTCAGGGTCAGGGACGGATTGAAATCATAGCCGGCGTCAAACTGGGCTGTCTTGATGGTGTTGGTCACGCCCTGAGGCCGCAGACGGATTTCCGAGCGGGCGGCGCCGAAATTATAGGCCAGCGGATCGGTGACGTCATAGCCGAAGCCGATCAGCGGCGCGTTCCGGTTCTCACGGTAGTCGTAGAAATAGTTATCCGAATTCTCGCGGTTCAGGATGACCGTGGTCTGGATCGGATTGTCGAAGTCCGACTTGGAGTAGCCGACCAGACCCTTCACCCGGAAGCGATCGCTGAAGTCGTGCTCCAGGCTCAGCGTCGCCTGGGTGTATTTGGTGTCCAGCTCGTCAAAGCGGGTTTCGGTCTCCACATCGACGTCGTCGAACAGACCATAGACCATGTCGCCGTTCGCATCGATGACGCCGTCGCGAACGATGATTTCAGGCCGGCCGCCCTGGGAGGCGTTGCGGGCGAAGGACAGGGCTTCCAGCCAGTTCTCCTGCCGCGTCGCCTTGAAATCGGAATAGAGGAGATCAAGGTTGATCAGCGTCTGTTCCTGCGGGCGGAACTGCAGCGAACCCGTCAGGCCCAACCGCTCCTGATCATGGGTCAGACGGCCGTAGCGGGGAAAGCGCGGCGAATAGACGTCCGCCCGGCGCGCATCGGCGAAGGGTGAAGCCGGATTGTATCCGCCCGCCTCGGTTCCGTTCAGCCAGCCGCCGGACCCGTGGCCTTCCTCCAGCAGACGCCGCTTGGTGTAGGCGACCGAGACCAGGGCGCCCAGGCGGCCGTCCATCCAGGTGTTGCTGGCCAGGGCGGCGAACCGGGGGTCCCATTCCTGCGACAGATCATTGTAGCCGTACTGACCCGACAGGACCAGGTTGGCGCCGGCGTAGTCGAAGGGCCGGCCGGTCTGCAGATCGACGGTGGCGCCCAGCGAGCCTTCCTCCGTCTCGGCCGAGGCCGTCTTGCGCACGGTGATGCTGTTGAAGAGTTCCGAGGCGAAGACGTTGAAGTCGAAGGCGCGGTTGCGGTTGGCGCCGCCCGAGCTGTCGGTGCCCGAGGCCGTGCTCTGACCCTCCACGCCGTTGATGCGCACGCGGGTGAACTGCGGTCCCAGGCCGCGCACGGTGATCTGTCGGCCCTCGCCGGCGTCGCGGGCGATGGAGACGCCCGGCACCCGCTGGATGGATTCCGCCAGGTTTGCGTCCGGGAAGTCGGCCATGTCCTCGGCCTTGATGACGTCCACGACGCCGTTGGCGCGGCGCTTGGTCGTCAAGGCGCTGCTGAGCGAGGCGCGGAAACCGGTTACCACAATCGAGTCGACTTCAGAGACCGGATCCTGCGTCTCATCCCCCTGGGCGACGCGGGTGTCGCGGGCGAGGACGGCGGTCCGTCCGTCGTTGGACGCGACGACGAGGTTGGTGCCGGCGAGCAGTCGGTCCAGGCCCTGCTGCACGCTCAACACCCCCTGAACCGCGCCGGTCTGCTGCCCCGCCACGGCGTCGGAGGACGCCAGGAGCTGGAGATCCGCCTGCCGGGCGAAGGCCGGCACGCCGGTCGCGGCGGGCTGCGCCGGCACGTTGAACTGCCGCGTCTGCGCGTGGGCGGCTCCGGCCGAAGCCAGGGCGATGGTGCTGACGGCGATCATGAGCGACGCGCGAGCGTCGAATTGTGGCGCGAATGGCATGCGCAGGCCCTCCCTTTTCTGTTTCCTGTTCCCGGACCCTTCTGACGAGGGTTCCATTCAAGCGATGATCAGGCGCGCACTTTCCGTCACGCGCCCGTCATTTTTCTTCTTCAGCCGCCCAGAACGATGACGGTGTCGGAAACCTGGACCGATGCGCCGTGCGCGACGGCGACCGCCCGTGCGAAGCTGTCGGGCTCGTTCGTGCGGAACCAGCCCACCACGCGGCGCCCCTCCAGGGCCGGGTCGCTGATGATGATCTTGCGGCTGTTGTAGCGATTGAACTCGGCGGCGGCGGCGGCGACCGTGTCGCCGTCAAGCACCACCTGACCGTCGCGCCAGGCCAGGGCGCGCTCCGCCTCCAGGGGGCGGCTGACGGGACGCGCCGCGCCGGCCTTGTCGCCGATGAAGACCTGTTCGCCCGCCTTGACGCGCCGCCGTGCGCCGCCGGGGTCGTCGACGCTCCAGACCTCGACGACGCCTTCGGTCACCATGACCTGGGCGCCGATGCTCTTGCGGCGCACGGAAAAGGCGGTGCCGACCGCCTGCACCCGCACCGCGCCGGCCTCGACGACGAAGGGGCGGGCGGCGTCCTTGGCGACCTGGAACCAGGCCTCGCCGCGCTCGATCGCGACCTCGCGGCGGCGCGGCTTCAGGCTGACCTCGACCACCGTATCGGTGTTGATCGCGGCCAGAGAGCCATCCTCCAGGGGCACCCGGCGGATCTCGCCCAGACGAGTGGACAGTCGCTGGCGTTGCAGGGCCGAGACGAAAACACCGCCGGCCGTCAGCGAGGCGGCCAAGCCGGCCGCCCCCGCCAGGACCCAGCGCCGGGCCGGCCGACCTGTCGTCGCCCCGGGTTCAGCCGCCTGGGCGGGCGCGGCGGCTAAACAATAGGCCGCCTGCGCTCGCGCCAGCGCTCCGCGGTGACGCCGATCCTGGGTCAGCCAGGTCTCCAAGGCCGCGCGTTCGACGTCCGGCAACGGGCGATCCAGCTTCACCGCCCAGGCGGCCGCTTCCGCGTCGATGGGATTCAGGTCGGAAGCGCTCATGCCTTGCGCCTCGTCATGGCCGGCGCCTCCTCGGCGGCCAGGGCGGCCAGAATCGCCTTCAGCCCACGCGCGGCTTCGTTCTCGACCACGTTCTCGCTGACACCCAGTCGGCGTGCGATCTCCCGCTGCGACAGACCCAGAATGCGCCGCATCTCGAAGATGCGCCGGCATCGGTCGGGCAGACGGCTGATGATCTGCATCACGCGTTCAAGTTCCTTGCGCCCGGCCGCAATACGCTCCGGAGACGGTTCGTCCCACTCGATGTTCAGACCGTCGATTTCCGTCACGGTTTCGAAGCGGACGACGCGTTGCCGACGCAGCTGTTCGAGAACGATCGACCGGGCGGTCTGGAAGAAGTAGGCGCGGGGGCTGCGGATGCGGCCTGGATCGTCCAGATCGACCAGTCGGCAATAGGCCTCCTGGATCACATCGTCCGTTTCGGAGGCGGCGACCAAGGACTGGGCGAGCCAGCGGCGGACGTCCGCCTCATGCGGCAGAACCTCGCGCGCCAGCCAGCGCACGGCCTCCTCGCTTGGAATGCTCAGTCTGGTCGCCACAGGCCCCTCCATCCGATGACGATGAGCGGCGCGGCCGTTTCCGTCAAAGGCCGCCGAACGAGGGAGAAAAAAGTTCGACGGCCGGACGCCCCCGATCAGCCGTTCTCGGCCGACCAGGCGGCGTACAGATCAAGCGCCCGTTGCGGCGAGGTGATCCACCAGGAATAGCCGTTGCGCCGCCCGATCGAAATCTCGTTCACGTCGTCGTGGATGGTCTGGTCCTTGTCGCCGAAGATCGGCCGTCCGGTCACCAGATCATAGTTGCGCGACCAGATCGGACCGGCGCCGGGCTTGTCGATCAGTTTGCGGCCCTGATCTGTCATTTCGAACGACTTGTCATAGACCCGGACCGCCTCAAGCCAAGCCGCCGCGCCGCGCACGGCCGCCTTGACCTCGGCGGAAGGATTCGGCTCGCGCATCAGGAAGATCAGGATGTCGGTGGTTTCGCCGCTGGCGATGGAGCGAGGCTCATAGTTGCGGGCGCTGGTCGGAACCAGGCGCATCGGCTCCACCTGCTGAGGCCAGCCCAGCAGGCGATCGCCCTGACGCCCCTGGGCCGCCAAAATGACTTCGACCGCCTTGTGCGTCGCCTCCCCTGCACGGGACTTCAAATCAATCGAAACAAAGTCGAAGCCCTCGCGTCCCTGCGACACGTCCCGCAGCAGCATGGCGGCGTTGGCGACAGCGTTGTCGTTGAAGGTGATGGAATCGTGGAAGCCGCCTTCCAGAGGCCAGATCTGCGGCCAACCGCCGTTCGGATATTGGGCGTTCAACAGATAGCGCACGCCGCGCTCGATACTGGCGCGCCAGGCGTCGCCCTGGGCGCCCGGGGCGTGGGCCGCGACCTTGGCCAGGAAGCGCATCTCCGTCCAGGTCGCCTCATTGTCGAGGGTGCCGACGAAGGTCCAGAACCGGTCCGCGGGGGCGTCGAAATTGGCCGGATTCTGCTCCATGGTCTCGGCGTCGTTCGAGAACCGCTGACCAGGCAGACGGGCGATCGTCCGATCCTGGTTCTTGCTCCACCCGCCGGCCGGCGTCTGGAAGCTGACGATGGCGTCGGCGATCCGGCGAGCCTGCGCCGATCCGTACCAGTCCGACGGCCGGTCCAGAGGCATGTTGTACTGGCTGGACCCCACGGCCTGAGGCGGCGGCGGCGGAGTGGCGCCCGGCGGCAGTTCGGCGGCCAGAGCCGCCCGGTCCGCCAGGTGCTGGGCTTGGGAACGAGCCAGATACTCCACCCAGGCGCCGCGCTCCCCATCCGGCAGGGCGCCGATCCGATCAATGGTCAGACCGACGGCCGGGGTGTTCAGGCGAAGAACCTCGGCCTCAGCCGGCGCTCCGGCCATGGCGACCAGGGTCAGAGCCCCCAGGGCGGTGAAGGATCGGGTAAAGACAGAACTCACGAGCGTACTCCCAATATTTTGGGAAACACTTCTACATAATGAAACATGAGACGCAACCGCCCGCCGTTGGGCGGCCCCTGCGCCGTCACTCCACGATCAGAGTGCGATCAAAGGCGGAGACGGACTTGGCTCCCGTCAGGGTCATGGCCACGCGCATCTCCTTTTCGAACAGATCGAGAAGGTCGCCCACGCCCGCCTGCCCCCGCGCCGCCAGGGCGTAGATGAAGGCGCGCCCTAACATCACGGCGTCCGCGCCGAGCGCCAGGGCCCGCACCACATCCAGGCCGTTGCGGATGCCGGAATCCACGAGGATCTTCAGGTCGCCCTGAACCGTGTCGGCGATGGCCGGCAAGGCCCGCGCCGAGGAAAGAACGCCGTCCAGCTGACGCCCGCCATGGTTGGACACGACGATCCCGTCGGCGCCGAAGGCCATGGCGTCGCGCGCATCCTGGGGATCCAGGACGCCCTTGATGATCATGGGGCCCTCCCAGGCGTCGCGGATCCACTGAAGGTCCTTCCACGAGATCGACGGATCGAAATTGGCGCCCAGCCAGCCGATATAGTCGGCCAGACCCGTCGCCTTGCCCAGATATCGGGACACATTGCCCAGGTCGTGCGGCCGGCCCCTCACCCCCACGTCCCAGGCCCAGGCGGGATGGGTCATGGCCTGGATCATGCGGCGCATCTCGGCGTTGGGCCCGCTCATGCCCGAATGAGCGTCGCGGTAGCGCGCGCCGGGGGTGGGCATGTCGACGGTGAAGACCAGGGTCTTCACCCCCGCCGTCCTGGCCCGCTCCAGCGCGTTCTTCATGAAGCCCCGATCGCGCAGCACATACAGCTGGAACCACATCGGTCGGTCGATGGCGGGCGCCACCTCTTCGATGGGGCAGACCGAGACGGTGGACAGGGTGAAGGGCACGCCGCGCGACGCCGCCGCCCGGGCCGCCTGCACCTCGCCGCGCCGGGCGTACATGCCCGTCAGGCCGACCGGCGCTAGGACGATCGGCAGGCGCAGTGTTTCATCGAACAGCCGCGTCTCCAGACTGAGGCTGGACATGTCCTGCAACACCCGCTGGCGCAGGGCGACGTCGCTCCAGTCCTCGACGTTGCGGCGCAGGGTGTGTTCGGCATAGGCGCCGCCGTCGATGTAGTGAAACAGGAAGGGCGGCAGCTTGCGCCGGGCGGCCTCGCGGTAATCGCTGGGCGACGAGATGATCATGGGCTTGGCTTACTGGAAGTTCGCGAACGCCCCGCCGTCGACCAGCAGGGCGGCGCCGGACATATAGCCCGCCATGTCCGAAGCCAGGAAGGCGACCACCGAGGCGACGTCCTCGGGCCGACCCAGCCGCCCCAGCGGAATCCGCCCTTCCATATAGGTCCGCTTGGCGGGATCGGACAGGTCGTCCTTATTGATGTCGGTGGCGATGGTGCCGGGCAGGACCGAGTTGCAGCGAATGCCGTATCGGCCCAGGGCCACGGCGCAGGATTGCATCAGGCTGTGAACCCCGGCCTTGGTCGGGGTGTAGTGGGTCTGCATCTCGCCGCCGACCAGGGCCGAAATGGAGCTGATCGCCACGATGGCCCCGCCGTCGCCCTGCTTCACCATCTGGTTGGCGGCGGCCTGGGTCATGAAATAGGCCCCGTGCAGATTGACCTCCATGGTCCGGCGCAGGGTCTCGACCGGCATGTCCAGGAAAGCGTGGAAGGGACAGATGCCGGCATTGGAGACGAAGACGTCCACCCGACCCAGGGCCTGGACTGACCGGTCGATGAAGTCGGCGGCGCTGTCCGGCAGGGCCACGTCGCCATCGACCGCGATCGCTCGACGACCCAGCCGCTCGATCTCCACGACGACCTCGGCGGCCGCCTCGGCGTCGCGAAAGCTGTTGATCGCCACGTCGGCGCCCTGGCGCGCGACCTCGATCGCGGTCGCCCGTCCGATGCCTCGCGACGCCCCGGTGATCAGGACGACCTTGTTCTCAAGCAGCATGGGGGCTCCGGCAGTTCTGTGGGTTTGGATCAGGTTTTGGGCGACCAGCCGAGGTCGGCGCTGATGGCGTCAGCGGCCTCCGTCACCGTCTTGGTCAGTTCGCTCATCCGCGCGTCGGACATATATTGAGCGGCCGAGGACACGCTGAGGGCCGCGACGATTCGGCCGTCGACTGAGCGGATCGGAGCGGCGACGCAGCGTATCTGGTCTTCGTTCTCCTCCAGATCGAAGGCGTAGCCCTTCTGGGCATAGCCGCGCATCCGCTCCAGCCAGACGGCGCGGGCGGCCGAGTCGAACTTGGCGTCCGGCTCGGCGTAGAAGTCGATCCACTCCGCCTCGCTCTTGTCTAGGATCAGCGCCTTGCCCAGGCCGGTCGAGGCGATGGGGTGACGTTCGCCCAGGCGCGAACCGATGTTGATGCGGCGACGTCCGGCCACCTTGTCCAGATAGAGGGCATGACGGCCGTCCAGCACGCCCAGATGCACGGTGTCGTCGGTGGCGGCCGACAGCTGCTCCAGCCAGGGTCGGGCGACGCGCGGCAGATGCATCTGCTGGCTGGCGGCGTGCCCCAGCTCCAGTAGTTTCGGCCCCAGGGAATAGCCCTCGCGCGGCCGGAACGACAGCAGACGACGCTCGACCAGGGCCGAGGCCAGACGGTGGGTGGTGCTGCGGGTCAGATCCAGCTTTTCCGACAGTTCGGCCAGCGGCAGAGAGCCTTCGATCAAGGCGTCGATGACGTCCAGACCGCGCAGCAGGGTCTGGCTGCCGGAGGCCTTGGCCCCCGCCTCGTCTTCACCTGCGACCTGCATGGTCTTGATTGACGCCGTTCGTCCCATTTCGTAATCCTCATTCTCAGAATGTAGCAAAACGCGCAAGTCGTCCAAAGCTATGCAGGGAACCTTGGCGTGTCGCAGGGAGGAAAGCCAGTGAAATCCCGAAATATGGGAGCGGATCGCCGCTTTTTGGCGGGTCCGCAATGAGCCGCCTGCCCCGGATCAAGCATGTCCGCGCCTTTGTCGTTAAGAACGACGGGACCGGCGGCGGCGCCGACTATCACGATCAGGGCGACGGCCACTGGATCGACGACCATATCGCCACGCCTATGGCGAAATATCCCGAGTATCGTCAGAGCCGCCGCAGCTTCGGCATCAATGTGCTGGGCACGCTGGTCGTCGAGATCGAGGCCGAGAACGGCGTCGTCGGTTTCGCGGTCACGACCGGGGGCGAACCCGCCGCCTATATCGTCGAAAAACACCTGGCCCGCTTCCTGGAAGGCCGCGATCCGTCCGAGGTCGAGAAGATCTGGGACCAGATGTATTTCTCCACCCAGTATTACGGTCGCAAGGGTCTGGTGGTGAACGCCATCTCGGGCGTCGATCTGGCCCTGTGGGATCTGTTGGGCCGACTGCGCCAGGAGCCGGTCTTCGCCATGCTGGGCGGGGCCGTGCGCGACGAACTGACCTTCTACGCCACCGGCGCGCGCCCCGACAAAGCCAAGGAATTGGGTTTCATCGGCGGCAAGATGCCCCTGCACCACGGCCCTGCCGAGGACGAGGAGGGCCTCAAGAAGAACCTCGCCGAGCTGGAGGCCATGCGGAACGCCTGCGGCGACGACTTCTGGCTGATGTTCGACTGCTGGATGGCGCTGGACCTGAACTACGCCACCCGCCTGGCCCATGAAGCGCACAAACTGGGTCTGAAGTGGATCGAGGAGGCGCTGAGCCCCGACGACTACTGGGGCTATCAGGCGCTGAAGAATAACGCCCCCAAGGGGATGCTGGTGACCACCGGCGAGCATGAGGCGACCCGCTGGGGCTTCCGCATGCTGCTGGAAATGGAATGCTGCGACATCATCCAGCCGGACGTCGGCTGGTGCGGCGGCGTCACCGAACTGCAGAAGATCTCCGCCCTGGCCGATTCCAGAGGCGTGCTGATGATCCCGCACGGGTCCAGCGTCTATTCCTACCACTTCGTTATCACGCGCCATAACAGCCCGTTCGCCGAGTTCCTGATGATGGCTCCCGGCGCCGACGAGGTCGTGCCCATGTTCCATCCGCAGCTGATCGGCGAACCCGTGCCGGTCAACGGCAGGCTCAAGGTTCCCGACACGCCAGGCTTCGGCGTGGAGCTGAACCGCGACATCGCCCTGCACCGCCCCTACGCCCGCTAGTCGAGAGTCCCCCCGTCTCATGAAACTGCTTCGCTACGGCCCCAGGGGCCAGGAAAAGCCCGGCCTGCTGGATGCGGAGGGCCGCATCCGAGACCTGTCCGGCGTGGTCGCCGACATCACGCCCGACCAGCTGTGGGGTGAAGGTCTGGCCGCGCTGAAGGCCGTCGATCCCGCCGGCTTGCCGGTAGTCGAAGGTCAGCCGCGTTACGGCGTGCCGGTGAACGGCGTGCGTAAATTCATCGCCATCGGCCTGAACTTCGCCGACCATGCCGAGGAATCCAACCTGCCCATTCCGTCGGAGCCCGTCGTCTTCGCCAAGGCGGTGTCCTGCCTTCAGGGACCGAACGACACGGTCGTCATCCCGCGCGGCTCTGAGAAGACCGACTGGGAGGTCGAGCTGGGCATCGTCGTCGGCAAGCGCGCGTCTTACGTCGAACAGGCCGACGCCCTGGATCATGTGGCCGGCTATGTGCTGATCAACGACGTGTCCGAGCGCGCCTTCCAGACCGAGCGTGGCGGCACCTGGGACAAGGGCAAGGGGTGCGACACCTTCGGTCCGGTCGGCCCCTGGATCGTCACCCCCGACGAGGTCGGCGACGTCCAGAACCTGGACATGTGGCTGGACCTGAACGGCAAGCGGATGCAGACCGGCAACACCCGGACCATGATCTTCGGCGTCGCCGAGATCGTGTCCTACGTCAGCCAGTTCATGACGCTGGAGCCGGGGGATCTGATCACCACCGGCACCCCGCCCGGCGTGGGCCTGGGCCAGAAGCCCGAACCCTTCTACCTCAAGGCCGGCGACGTGATGGAGCTGGGCATCGACAAGCTGGGCAGCCAGCGTCAGGCCGTGGTCGCCTGGTCCAGGGATCTGGTCGCATGAGCGCCTATGAAGGACGTTTTGCGGGCCGGGCCGCCGTCGTGACCGGCGGCGCCTCGGGCCTGGGCAAGGCCGCCGCCGCCCGCATCGTCGCCGAGGGCGGCCGGGTGGTGCTGTGGGATCTGAACGCGGACACGCTTAAGGCCGCCGCGACTGAGGTCGGCGCCGTGACGACCGTGGCCCTGGACGTGGCCGATCCCGAGGCGGTCGCGTCGGCGGCCGAGATCTCGAACGCGGCGCTGGGCGGCCGCATCGACATCCTGGTCGCCTCCGCCGGCGTCACGGGCGCCACCGCGCCGGTGCAAGAGTTTCCGATCGACAGCTGGAAGCGGGTCGTGGACATCAATCTGAACGGCGTCTTCTACTGCTGCCGCGCCGTCGTGCCCTTCATGCTTCGGAACGGCTACGGCCGGATCGTCAACGTCGCCTCGGTCGCGGGCAAGGAAGGCAATCCCAACGCCAGCGCCTATTCGGCGTCAAAGGCGGGGGTGATCGGCTTCACCAAGTCTCTGGGCAAGGAACTGGCCGGCCAGGGCGTCATCGCCAACAGCCTGACCCCCGCCACCTTCGAAAGCCCGATCCTGGAGCAACTGCCCCAGAGCCAGGTCGACTATATGCGCTCCAAAATCCCCATGGGGCGCCTGGGCGAAGTCGAGGAGAGCGCCGCCATGGTCTGCTTCATGGCCTCCGAAGAGTGCAGCTTCACCACCGCCTCGACGTTCGATACGTCTGGCGGGCGCACGACCTACTGAGTGTACGCGGTGGGCTCGGATCTCCGCATCGTCGATTCCCACGTCCATCTGTGGGACCTGTCACGGGCGCGCTACGGCTGGCTTCAGGACGATCCCCTGCCGAACAATCCAGCCGGGGACATGTCGTCCATCGCCAACGCGAACTATCTGCTGGACGACTATCTGGCCGATACGGCCGGCTGGCGTGTGGAAAAGATCGTTCACGTCGAGGCCGGCCAGCCGGTAGGCCGGCAACTGGCCGAAACAGACTGGCTACAATCGCTCGCCGATGACACCGGTTATCCACACGCGATCGTCGCCGGCGCCGACATGCTTGACCCACACCTGGACGCCCTGCTGGAGGCTCACGCCGCCCGCGCGAACGTACGCGGCGTGCGCCAGATCGTCTGCTGGCACGAGGATCCGCTGAAAACCTATACCGACCGAGACCTGTTGCGAGATCCGCAGTGGGTGGCAGGCTTCGCGAAACTGGCGCGGCACGGCCTGTCGTTCGACCTCCAGCTCTATCCGTCGCAGATGGCGACCGCCGCCATCATCGCCGCGCGTCACCCCGACATTTCGATGATCGTCAATCACGCCGGACTGCCGACCGACCGCGACGCGGCGGGAATGGAGCGCTGGAAGCGGGGTCTGCGCCTGCTGGCCGCCCAACCCCAGGTCTCGATCAAGATTTCCGGCCTCGGCATCACCGACCGCGCCTGGACCCCCGACAGCATTCGCCCCGTCGTCCTGGAGTGTATCGACGCCTTCGGGACCGAGCGGGCCATGTTCGCCTCCGACTTCCCGGTCGAGCGGGTCCACGGAACCTTCGACGCCTTCTATTCCGCCTTCGACGCGATCACGGCCGACTTCTCGGCCGAAGAGCGCGACCGCCTGTTCGCCGCCAACGCCGAGGCGATCTACCGCATCTGACACCCACCCGCCGAGGCCGCGAAAAGACGGCCAGGCCCGCGAGAAACACCAGGAGAGCCCCAATGGTCATCGAGACCGACGCCGCCCACACCCCCGGAGGTCTGGCCCAGCCCTCAGTTTCGGGGCCTGCCGGTTCCTTGAAGGGCCCGCTGGCCTTCGCCATCGCCTGCTTCCTGATCTGGGGCCTGGCCTATGGCCTGCTGGACGTGCTGAACAAGCATTTCCAGGAGACGCTCAGCATCAGCCAGGCCGACAGCGCCTGGCTGCAGATCGCCTATTTCGGGGCCTATCTGCTGCTGTCGATCCCGGCGGGCCTGTTGCTGCACGCCCGGGGCTACAAGTTCGGCATCGTGTCGGGCCTGGCGGTCACCGCGATCGGCGCCCTGCTGTTCATCCCGGCGGCGGGCGCAGGGGCCTTCCTGCCCTTCGTCGGATCCATGTTCGTTCTGGCCGCCGGCCTGTGCATTCTGGAAACCAGCGCCGACACCTACGTCAACGTCTTGGGCGATCCGGCCAAGGCGTCTCAGCGGCTGAACCTGGCCCAATCGTTTAACGCCCTGGGCGTCTTCTTCGGGCCGCTGATCGGCGGCGCCGTTTTCTTCAGCCCGACGACGACCCAGGCTCTGGGCGGGGCGACCCGCTCGATCCAGATTGTCTACGGCCTGATCGCCGTCGGGGTGATCCTGTTCGCCCTGGCCGTCTGGCGCGCCCGCCTGCCGGAGACCGGCCTGTCGGACCACGGCTCGGCCGAGGGCGACGTTCCCGCCCTGCCCCTGTCGAAACAGCCGCACTTCGTCGCCGGCGTGATCACCCAGGCCCTTTATATCGGCGCCCAGGTCGGCATCGGCGCCTATTTCATCAATCTGGTGACCCACAACTGGCAGGGCCTGACGTCGCAGCAAGGCGCCTTCATGCTGTCGCTGGCGGCCATCGGCTATCTGGTCGGCCGCTTCTTCGCCACCGCCCTGCTGCTGAAGATCAGGCCGCGCGCCCTGCTGACGGCCTATGGCCTGATCAATGTCGTCCTGACCCTGGTCGTGGCGGCCGGGATCAATATCGTCTCGCCGGTCGCCCTGATCGCCGTCTTCTTCTTCATGTCGACCATGTTCGCGACCATCTTCGCATTGGGCACGACCGGGCTGGGCGCCGCCACCAAGCGCGCCTCGTCCCTGATGGTCATGGCGATCGGCGGCGGCGTGCTGCTGCCGTGGCCGATGGGCAGGATCGCCGACCTCTACGGCGCCAACGTCGCCTTCCTGATGCCTGCGGTCTGTTTCGCGGTCGTCGCCTGGTACGGATGGAAGGGCGCGGGCTTGGGGCTGAAGGCGGAGGCGAAGTAATGGGTTTCCGCGCCGCCCTTCTCGCCTTCACCCTGATGGCCGGCCCCACCGCGGCCTGCGCCCAGACAGTCGCGCCCGTCGCCGTCGCGCCTGTCGCGCCGATCGACCGACACGCCCTGGTCACGCGCCATAATGTGACGCTGACCTCGATAGACCCTCATGCGCCGATCATGCTGGGCAATGGGACCCTGGGCTTCACCGCCGACATCACGGGGTTGCAGACCTTTCCGGAACAGTATTCGGAACTGTCCCCCCTGCTGACCATGGCGCAGTGGGCCTGGCACAGCTTTCCCAATCCGAACGGCTATACCGAACAGGACGGCCTGATCGACGTGCCCGTGCCGGGACGGGGGGAACAACCCTATGCCTGGATGAAGTCGTGGGCGGTGGCCGAGACCCAGCCCGCCTACACCTGGCTGCGGGCCAATCCGCATCGGTTCTCTCTCAGTCGCATCGGCCTGACCTTCGCCGACAGCAGGCCGCTGGACTTCGCCAAGGTCGCTCACACCCGCCAGACGCTGGACCTGTGGTCCGGGGCCCTGACCAGCCGCTTCACCTATGACGGCCAGCCGGTCGAGGTCGTCACCCGCGTCCACCCGAGCCTGGACATGGTTATGGTCGAGATCGTCTCCCCCTTGGTCTCCACGCGAGGCCTGGGCGTTCAGGTCCGCTATCCAAGCGTCGCCCCCGCCATCAATCCCGATCCGACGTCGTTTGACGCCTCGGGAGCCCAAAGCCTGACCGTCGTCGCCCAAGACGCGGGCGACGTCCGCATTCGCCGCACCCTGGACGACACCCGCTATTATTCGGGCATCACCGCTTCCGGTGAAATCGAGCAAACCGGCGCCGACGACTTCCGAGCGGTCGCCGCCGGTCGCGACCGGCTGACCGTCATGGTCCGCTTCGATCGGCAGGACCGAGCGCCCGCGACACCGGCCTACAGCGCCGGCGTCCAGGCGACGGCCGCCCACTGGAACGGGTTCTGGACCCAGGGCGGCGCCGTGGATTTCAGCGGCTCCACCGATCCCCGCGCACCCGAGTTGGAGCGCCGCGTAGTCCTGTCGCAATACCTCTCGGCCCTGAACGGCGCCGGCGAACTGCCGCCCCAGGAAGAGGGTCTGTTCTCCAACAGCTGGTACGGCAAGTTCCACCTGGAAATGCACCCCTGGCACGCCGGCTGGCAGGCCATGTGGGGCCATGCCGACATGCTGGAGCGGAGTCTGCCCTGGTATGTCGGCCATCTGGACCAGGCCCGCGCCGAGGCCGCCCGCCACCGGGTCAAGGGCGCCTGGTGGCCCAAGATGGTCGGACCCGAGGGCCGCAACAGCCCCAGCCTCGTCTCGCCCTTCATCATGTGGCAGCAGCCGCATCCGATCCTGCTGGCCGAGCTGGTGTGGCGGGCCGAGAGGGATCCCGCCGTACTGGATCGATACGACGAGTTGGTCGAGGCCACCGCCGACCTCCTGGCCTCCTGGCCCATCGAACGCGACGGCCGGCTGAACCTGGGACCGCCGATGATTCCGGCGCAGGAAAACTATGATCCCCTGACCACGGTGAACCCCGCCTTCGAGGTCGAGTATTTTCGCTGGGGGCTGGAAACCGCGCAGGCCTGGCGCGAACGCAAGGGCCAGGCCCGTCGCGCCGACTGGGATCAGGCCCTGGCCGAGATGGCGCCGCCGCCGATCAAGGACGGCCTCTATCTGCCGGTCGAAAACGTGCCGGACTTCTGGGAGACGGCCATGTCCGACGCCTGCCGCAGACACGCTGCGGCGGCTCAATGCAAGAACCGCGATCACCCCTCCTTCCTGATGGCGTACGGCTTCATCCCAGGCGCTCGCATCGACCCGGCCGCCATGCGCCGCACCTTCGAAGCGGTGGAGCGGAACTGGGACGTGCGCCAGACCTGGGGATGGGACTTCCCCATGATGGCCATGACCGCCGCCCGCCTGGGTGAACCCGACAAGGCCGTGGACTGGCTGTTCGCGGACCTGAAGAACAATCAGTGGGGCGTCACCGGCATGACGCCGCGCGTCCATCTGGACGAGCACGCCGACGAGCTGGTGCCCGTCTCGGCGGGAGCCGGGGGAGTCCAGATGGCGGTCAATCCCGACGGCCCCGGCTATCGTCGCGCGGCGGAAGCCTACTTCCCGTCCAACGGCTCCTTACTCATGGCTGTCGGCCTGATGGCCGCCGGATGGGACGGGTCCAGCGGCCACGCGCCCGGCTTCCCCAAGGAGGGCTGGACCGTGCGGGTCGAAGGCCTGACGCCTGCCCCCTGAACCCGAAAGACAGGATCGCCCCCATGACGACCTCCAGACGCTCCGCCCTCAAGGCCCTGTTGGCCGCCCCCGCCGCCGGCGTGCTTGCCGGCCAGGCCCAGGCCGCGACGACCCAGGCAGGGCCGCCCCAGGCCGGGCCGGCCGGCGCGCCGGTCTTCCCCGCGCCCAACACCGCCCCGCCCATTCATCAGGCCAGCGAGGCGCCGCCGCCCTGGCCGACCTGGGAGGGGCCGGTTCCGACCGACTGGATCGACCCCAAGACCGGCCATCGCATTGTGCGCCTGTCGGGGGACGAGGGCGGGAGCAAGCTCTACTTCTACCGCAACAGCTTCACACCCGAGGGGGATGTTCTGCTCTTCTCCTCGCCCCAGGGCATCATCAAGGTCGAGCTCGACAACGGCTTTCGACGCTCTGTGCTGGTGGCCGACCCGGACGCAGACCTGATGGTCACGGGCCGCAGGACGCGGACCGCCTACTACACTGTCTCTGATGCCGGCGAAGGCCAGCCCACCGATCGGCCGCGCACCCTGTTCGCCGTCGATATCGACACGGGCCGCACCCGACGTCTGGCCCGGATCGAACAGGGCCAGTTCAGTTCGATCAACGCCGACGAGACCCTGGTGGTCGGGACGGTGGCCTATGGCGACGCGCCGCTCCAGCCCGACGCCGCCGATCCGCGCAATCGCCGCGCAGGACAGGCCGAGTACGCCGCCGTCGGCCCCGACGGCCGTCCGCTGAACTTCGCCAAGGCCAAGGGCGTGCGGATGCTTCAGCGCTGGGCCGCGCGCGTGCCGATGGAGTTGTTCGTCATTGATCTGCGCACCGGTGAACGCCGCGTCGTCCATGCGGCCAGAGACTGGCTGAACCATCCGCAGTTCTCGCCCACAGACCCTGAGCGCATCATCTTCTCGCACGAAGGGCCCTGGCACCGGGTCGATCGCATGTGGACGATCAAGACGAACGGCACGGACCTGCGCAAACTGCACCAGCGGACGATGAATTTCGAAATCTTCGGCCACGAGTGGTTCAGTCCTGACGGACGCCAGGTCCTGTATGATCTGCAGACGCCGCGGGGTCAGGTCTTCTGGGTGGCGTCCGTGGACCTTCAAACCGGAAAGCGCGTCTATCGCCGCCTGGAGCAGAACAGCTGGTCGGTGCACTTCAACAGCTCGCCCGACGGGAGCTTCTTCGCCGGCGACGGCGGCGACGCGGACATGGTCGCCCATGCGCCGGACGGCAAATGGCTGGTGCTTCTGCGCCCCGAACCGGTGGTCGATCATGACCCCGAAAGCGATCAGGACGACCTGATCTCGGTCGAATATCTGCGGACCGAGCGGCTGGTGGACATGGGCCGCCACGACTATCGGCTGGAGCCCAACGTCACCTTCACGCCGGACGGACGGTGGGTGCTGTTCGTCTCCAACATGCACGGTCGCAATCACGTCTATGCGGCCTCTGTCGCCCGAGATTGAGAGGGCGCAAGCCGGTCTTGCCCGGCTAACTCCGCCACGTATTGCAAAATACGAGAAGCTGTTGCACAAAACGGTACGTTGCGCGTCCGATCATGTGCGACGCCATACCAAGAAATGACACCGGTGCCACAGACGCCGGATGGGGAGAGAACAGGATGCAACGGATCAACCTCCGCAATTCGTGCGCCGTCGGCGTATCCCTGGCGGCGCTGTCTTTGGCGCTGCCGGCCGTCGCGCAAACGGCGCCGCAGGAGCCCGTGCCGACAGGGGTCGCCGATCAGCCAGCAGCCCAGGTCGAGGACATTGTCGTCACCGGCTTCCGCTCCAGCCTTCAGCAGGCGCTGAACATCAAGCGCAGCGAGGCCGGCGCCGTGGACGCCATCCTGGCCGAGGACATCGCCGATTTTCCGGATCAGAACCTGGCCGAAGCCATCCAGCGGCTGCCCGGCGTGACCATCGACCGGGTGAACGGCCAGGGCACGACCATTTCGGTCCGGGGCCTGAGCTCGGACTTCACCCGCACCCGCATCAACGGCCTGGAGGCCCAGGCGGCGTCCGGCGGCAGTCGCAACCGCAGCTTCGACTTCTCCATGTTCGCCTCGGAGCTGTTCAACAGCATCAAGGTCCGCAAGACTCAGTCGGCTGAGATCGAAGAAGGCTCCCTGGGCGCCACGGTCGATCTGCAGACCGGCCGGCCGATGGATTTCGGCGGCAGCGGCCTCAACTCGGCCTTGTCGGTCCAGGGCTCCTATAACGACCTGTCCGAAAAGACGGTGCCGCGCCTGGCCGGTCTGTTGAGCTGGACCAATGAAGACCGCACCTTCGGCGCCCTGATCTCAGCCGCCTATTCCGAGCGGTCGCCGATCCTGGAAAGCTTCAACACCACCCGCTGGCAGCAGGGCGACGCGAGCCGGCCCTACGGCGTGGGTCAGAACCTCGGCGGCTGCATCCCTTGCACCACGGCGGCCCAACGCACCGAGGTGCTGAACGCCTTTTATCCGCGCATTCCGCGCTACACCTTCGGCAACACCCAGGAGGACCGCCTGGGCGTGACCGCCGCCCTTCAATGGCGGCCCAGCGCCCGCACCGAGGTGGCGCTGGACCTTTTGTGGTCGCGCCTGAACTCCGAACTCGAAAGCCCGAACCTGGAGGCCTGGTCTTTCAGCCGCGCGGCGGTGAACAGCGTCGTCGTGCGCGACTATGCGATCGACGCCTCCAAGAACGCCTTCTCCTACGGCGTGTTCGACAATGTCCTGGTGCGGTCGGAAAACGGCTTCACGCGAAATGAAAGCACCTTCGCCCAGGCCTCGCTGAACGTCCGCCACGACTTCACCGACCGGTTCCGCGGCAATCTGAAGCTGGGCGCCAACAAGTCGGAGGCCCGCACCCCGCTGAACGTCGCCTACGCCTTCGAGCAGTCGGATGTGGACGGCTACACCATCGACTTCCGAGGCGACGACCGTCTGCCGCTGATCAACTACGGCTTCGACACCACCTCGGGCGAAGACTTCACCCTGATCCAGGCGACCCGCAGCACCAGCGGCGGCGACTTCGACAACCAGGTCGCGGCCGGCGCGCTGGAATACGACTGGTCCGACGCGGTCACCTTCAAATTCGGCGGCGAATACCGCACCTATGGTTTCAGCAACTTCGGTGTTTCGCGGGCCAACACCGCAACCGTCGGCGCGGACCGTCTGACCGGGGTCGACTCCATCGGCAAGATCGTCAGCATCGACGGCAAGATCGGCGTGCCGGCGGGCTCCAGCCTCAACTTCATCGTGCCTGACATCGGCAAGATCGCCGACTTCCTGAGCGTCTATGACGACCCATTGACCCCCAACCGCAGCGAGCGGGAAGTGGACGAAACCGATCAGGGCGTCTTCGTTCAGACCGACTTCAACACCCAGCTGGGCGCCGTGACGGTGCGGGGCAACGTCGGGGTCCGCTACGCCCGGACCGAGGTGGAATCCAAGGGCTGGCAGACCATCACCACCCCGGCCGGTCCGACCTATGAATACGTCACCGCCAACAATGACTATGACGACGTTCTGCCGTCGTTCAACCTGGCGATCGAGCCGCGCGAAGACTTGGTGATCCGGCTGGGCGCGGCCAAGGTGATGTCGCGGCCTTCGCTGGGCGATCTGACCCCCGGCGGCGGCGTTTCGCCCACCACCCGCACCGTCTCCTACGGCAATCCGCTGCTCGATCCATTCCGCGCGACCAACTACGACATGTCGGTCGAGTGGTACTTCCAGAACGAGGGCCTGCTGGCCGCCGCCGTCTTCTACAAGGACATCGACAGCTTCATCACCTCGGTGACGGAATCGATCGTGTGGAGCGACCTGGGCCTGCCGGACGAACTGCTGCAGGGGGCGGCGCGCCCGACGGACGTCTTCCAGGTCACGCGCAAGCTGAACGGCCAGGGCGGCACGCTGCACGGGCTGGAGATTCAGTATCAGCAGCCGTTCACCTTCCTGCCTGGCTTCTGGTCGAATTTCGGCTTCATCGGCAACTTCACCTATGTGGACTCCGAGGTCGACTACGGCGCCGCCGGCAAGAACCGCCTTACGGGCCAGTCCAAGAATACGGTCAACGCCACCCTCTATTACGAGAAGGGCCCCTTCCAGGCGCGCACCTCGGCCGCCTATCGCAGCAGCTATCTGATGTCCTTCCCAGGCAGCAACGGCAACTCCGAGGAAGGCATGAACGACACGGTCTATCTGGACGCATCGATGTCCTACGACATCACGCCCAACCTGACCTTCTCCCTGGAAGGGATCAACCTGACCGACGAATACAACGATCGCTATGTCGATGTGGCGGACCGCGTGTCCGACTACCGTCACACCGGCCGAGAGATCGCCGTGGGATTGCGCTGGAAGTACTGACCTTCCCTCTCTGACCTCTTCAGCGCAATTGACTGGGCCCGGAGCGCAATGCTCCGGGCCCGTTTTTTGTCGCCTGGCCTGACGGTGGGAAGCTGGGTTCAGGCCCTGTCACTCAGACCCGTGACGCGCGCCGAATCCGTCACACGCGGCGCCTTGCCGTCCAGGGTGTCGATGTTGCAGTCGACGAAGCGCCAGCCCTGGGCGTTGGCGATGGTCCCGGCGTCGTGGACGTCCCAGTCCAGGCGCTCGAACAGGAAGTCCTTCAGCGGCGCCTCGGGATAGGCGGCGGCCTCGAATCCAACCTTGCCCCCCGCGGCCTTGATGTCGGACAGGCGGACGTCGTGGATGCGCGGCACGCCTCGGTCGCGGGGCACCGGCGTCGCCAGCGCCCGCCAATAGTCCGGGACGTCCGCGACGCCAGGCGGAATCCGAGCGTAGCTGTAGTTGGGGTACCAGTTCAGGTTGACCCGGAACAGGGTGCGCACGTCCTGCAGATGGATGTCGCGCAGGCGGATGTTGGAGATGACGCCGCCGCGCGTGTGGCCCGATTTGAAGAAGATCCCCAGCGGCACCGGATATTCGATCCTGAGGCCCGAGACCTCGATGTCCTCGAACCCGCCGGAGGTTTCGCTGCCGAAGGTCATGCCGGCCAAGGCGTCGCGCACGACACAGTCCTTCACCCGCACCTGACGGCAGGGCCGGGCCACGCGCAGCCCGTCCCAGTCGCGCCCGGCCTTGATGCACAGGGCGTCGTCATTGACGGCGATGTCGCACCGCTCGACCAGCACGCGTTCCGAGGAATCGATGTCCACCCCGTCGGTGGACGGGCCGCGCCCGCCGATGTTGTTGCGGATGATCAGGTCCGAAACGGTGACGTCGCGCGAATAGCAGACGTGGACGGTCCAGAAGCCCGACCGCGCCAGATTGAGGCCCGAGACCTCCGCCTGATCCGCCTCATAAAGATGGATCAGACGCGGGCGGCGGCAGTCATAATCGGCGGCCCAGCGCAGATCGCGCGGATCATAGTCGCGCCGCAACGCCCAATAGCTGTCCCAAAAGACCTGGCCGTCGCCGTCCACCAGCCCCTCGCCGGTGATCTTCGCATTCTGCTGACGATAGATGTTGAGCAGCGCGGCCGGCCAATCCATCTCGATCCCCGCCACGCGGGTCCGGATCATCGGATAGGCGGCGATGTCCTTGAGGCCCCGGATCGTCGCCCCTCGCCCGATCATCAGGGTCACGCCCGACTTCACGAACAGCGAACCCGACAGGTAGAGGCCGGGCCTGATCACCACCGTGCCGCCGCCCTCGGCCGCCGCAGCGTCGATGGCCGCCTGGATCGGGCGCGTATTGATCGTCTGGCCGTCTCCGACGGCGCCGAAGTCCGCCGCATCATGAATTTGTCCGCCTTGCGCTCGGGCGACGGCGGGCAGAAGGGCGGGCGCGGCCGAGGTCAGGACGCCGGTCAGGCCGAGGTGAAGAAGGGATCGACGATTCATGGCGGGCCTTTTCGCACTCTGCAGAGGGAGGAAACGGGCGCGGCCATTTGACCGCAGAAAGCCGCTTCCCATATTCTGCTCTTCCGTCTCACGATAGCGGACGGTATGGTCCTGGCAAGCCGAAGCGGCGCGTGCGGCCGTGCGCCGCACAGGAAGGACACCGGTTACCACGCGCGCCGGCGCAAACGACAACGAAGAGAGCGACGCCTTCACGCGCCGCCGGAGGAAAGCCAATGCCCCTGCCCTCGCGCACCCGTCTGGCGCTGACCACCGGCCTGACCACCGCCCTCGTCCTCACCGGCCCGGCCCTGGCCCAGACGGCGTCCCAAACCCGCCCCGGCCCCGGCCGCCCCGGCCGCGTCTGAGGCCATCGCCTCGAGCGCAGCCGCACTGCCGCCCGGCGTCGAGGCGGACTGGCTGAGCCCGCGGCCCCGGCCGACCCTCTATACGGAAGCCGCTGGCCTGCCCTCCCGCCGCGATACGATGGCGGCGGTGGACTATGTCGCCTCGTCCCAGATCGCCGCCATGGCCGCCGAGCCGATCGCTCTGTCGACCGGCAGCAATCTGACGCAGATGTCGTCCAACTGGGTGGCTGCGACCTTCTATGTGGGGGCGGCGCGCCTGGCGCGGGTGACGGAAGATCCGAAGACGCTGCGATTCCTCAGCGCCGTCGCCGACCACTATAACTACAGCCTGCGCGGGGCCCGGTCCGGCAAGACCCTGCTGAACGCCGACGACATCGCCATCGGCGATCTGTACGAAGAGCTTTACGCGCGACGCGGCCAGGAAGGCGTTCTGATGCCTCTGCGTCAGAGGCTGGACTGGCAGATTCCCCATCTGGCGCGGGCGGAGGAGACGCCCGCCCTGGTCTGGTGGTGGGCCGACGCCCTTTATATGGCGCCGCCGGTTCTGGCGCGCATGTCGGCCATCACAGGCGACCCCAAATATCTGAACGCCGCCGACAAGGAGTGGCGGCGCACGGCCGATCGGCTTTGGGTCCCAGAGGAGCGCCTGTTCCTGCGCGACGAACGGTTCAAGGACCAGGACCACCGCGATGCCGACGGCGACCGCATCTATTGGTCGCGGGCCAATGGCTGGGTCATGGGCGGGTTGGCGCGCTGGCTGGAATCGGTCCCCGCCGACCTGCCGAGCCGCCCCTTCTACGTCGATCTGTTTCAGGCGATGGCGGGACGGATCGCGGAGCTGCAGCAGGACGACGGGCTTTGGCGCGCCAGCCTTCTGGACCCGGCGGCCTACCCGGAGGCTGAAACCTCCGGCTCGGTCTTCTACGTTTACGCCCTGGCCTGGGGCGTCAATCACGGCCTGCTGGACCGAGAGGCCTATCTGCCCCACGTGCTGAAGGGCTGGGCCGCACTGAACCGTCATGTCCTGCCCAGCGGCCTGTTGGGCGCCGCCCAGAAGACAGGGGACCAGCCGGTCTCGACGGCGGCGGACGACACCGGCCTCTACGCCACCGGAACCTACATCCTGGCAGGGCTGGAGATCGCTGATCTGAACGGACCGGCCCAGTCCCTGCCCGAGCCGGAGCCTGCGCGGGACACCGCTGAGGTGATCGCCGCCACCACGCCGACGCCGCCCGCTCCGGTCACCGTGAGGGGACCGGAAGAGATCCGCCGCCGCGAGGCCGAGATGCGGGCCACCGCCGCCCTGTCCTATGATCCCGCCGTCCTGGGCCGCCCCTCGACCATCGCGCCGCTCGCCCCGCCGCCGGCGGATCTGCAGACGCCGCGCGCCGTCGCACGCTTCGCGCCCGATCGGCTGGACGATCTGTTGTGGGAGAACGACCGGGTCGCGCATCGCATCTATGGTCCGGCCCTGGAGGGGCGTGAACCGCCGTCCGGGTCGGGGATCGACGTCTGGGCCAAGCGGGTCCGCTATCCCTTCATGGACCGCCAGCTGAAGTTCCCGAACTACCACGTCGATCGGGGTGAAGGGCTGGACTATTACGACGTCGGCCGCGGGCGCGGCGCAGGGGGCCTGGGCGTCTGGTACGACAACAAGCTGTGGACCAGCCGCAACTTCTCCACCCACGCCATCACCCGCACCGGCGGCGATGAGGCCCGGTTCAGTGTGACCTACCGCCCCTGGCCGGTCGATGTGGTCCGCAACGTCTGGGAGACGCGGGCGTTCAGCCTGCCGCTGGGGTCGAACTTCACCCGGATGACCTCGACGCTGAACTCGAACTCCGACGCCCCGTTGATCGTCGGCATCGGCATCTCAAAGCGACGGAACGCCAACGGCGCCGGCTTCGTCACCCGCGACGCCGCAACCGGGCGGATGATGTTCTGGGAGCCGGAAGATCCCGAGCACGGCAGCCTGGGCATAGCCGTCGTCGCCGACCCGTCCATGGTCGAAGGCTTCGCCGAGGATGCGGACAACTATCTGATGCTGGTGCGGGTCACGCCGGGCCGGCCCTTCGTCTACTATATGGGCTCGGCCTGGTCCCGCGGCCTCGACTTTTCCGACCGCCGCTCATGGGAGGCCTTCGCCGCCGATCAAGCGTTCGACTTCCGTCCGGCGCCCTGAACGCGGCCGGTCCCACTCCCGCCCCCCCCCACACCCGAACCGAGGCAGAGCGACATGTACGACAAGATGTACGACAAGGTTTATCAGGCCACTCATCCGGACATGGTGGACGGCGCCACCAATGAGCAGCTGCGCGACCGCTATCTGGTGTCCGGCCTGTTCCAGCGCGGCCGGATCAGCCTCAACTATTCGCATCATGAGCGGCTGATCATCGGCGGCGCCGTGCCGACCGACGCGCCGCTGGCCCTGCCCCGCCATTCAGAGCCGGCCTCCCTGGCCGGCAAGCCGTTCCTGCACGCCCGGGAACTGGGCGTCGTCAACATCGGGGGCGCAGGCTCGGCGATCATCGACGGCGAGACCGTGCGACTTGACTTCCGCGACGGCCTCTATGTGCCGATGGGCGCCGCCGAGGTGATCCTCGCCTCCGATGACGCGGCTGATCCGGCGCGGTTCTATCTGGTCTCGACCCCCGCCCACGCCCGCTACGACATGGTCAGGATCCCCATCGAGGCGGCGACGCCGCTGGAGATGGGCGCGCTGGAGACCTCCAACGAACGCACGATCTACCAGTATATCGTGCCCGGCAAGGTCAAGTCGTGCCAACTGCTGCTCGGCGTTACGGTGCTGAAGACCGGTTCGGTGTGGAACACCATGCCGCCCCATCTGCATGACCGCCGATCGGAGGCCTATCTCTATTTCGGCCTGGGGGAGACGGACCGGGTGTTCCACTTCATGGGCCAGCCCGACAAGACGCGCCACATCATCGTCCAGGACGGCGAAGCGGTGATCAGCCCGCCTTGGTCCATCCACATGGGCGCAGGCACCTCCAACTACACCTTCATCTGGGGCATGGGCGGCGAGAACCTGGACTATACCGACATGGACAAGCTGGATCTCTGCCAGCTGAAGTAGCCGCCTGGTTGGCGTCTCCGCAGGCGGCCCTGCGACCTTGTTCGGCTGACGCGCCATTGAGGCCCCGCCGCAGGTCGCAGGCTTACTGGGCGGCGATCATCCGATGGGGTCGCAGACGTTAGGCGTCGGCGGCAGGGGCAGAGGGTTCATGTGGACCGGCCGCGCATAGCTGAGGCCATAGCCGCGCGCGAACTGCACCACTTCGCCCTCATGCTCGCCGGTGCTGCAAGCCGATCCCGGCCAAGCGAAGGACAGACGACCGGTGAAGTCATAGGGCCCGCCGGACAGGACGTCGGCCAGCCCCGCCCCCTCCGTGCCCGGCAGGAAGGCGGCGACGAAGGCGTCGGACAGGTTGATCAGGTCGTTCACATAGGCGGGACGGCCCGAATAGAGCACCGACACCACTGGAACCCCCTTGCCCGAGACGGCGTGCAACAGGGCCAGGTCGTTCGGGCGGCGATGGCTGTACTGGACGGGCGCCGGGAAGCGTACGTCGCCATGGTACTCGGCATAGGGCGTCTCGCCCAGGACGACCACCACCTTGGCGAACCGGGTCACGTCCACCCCGACCGCGTCGCGGGAATAGACGATGTTCTCGGCGCCGAACTGGGCCGTCAGGGCCTGCAACAGGGTGGCGCCGGTGGCGAAGTCGGCATTTGTGTTTTCTGTCCCCTGCCAGGTCAGGGACCAGCCGCCGGTCTGGTTGGACAGGCTGTCGGCGCTGTCGCCCACGACCAGGATCTTCTCGCCCGGGACCAGAGGCAGGGCGGACTCGTTATTCTTCAGAAGGACGACCGACTTGCGCACCGCCTCGCGCGCCAGGTCTGCGGCGGCGACGGCCTCCGCCCGGCCGTTGTAGCGGCTTTCCGACGGCGCGTGCTCGAACAGGCCCGACCGCATCTTGACCCGCAGGATCCGCGTCACGGCGTCGTCGATGCGCGACATTGGAATGCGCCCCGCTTCCACGTCAGCGATGGTGTTGCCGATGAAGGCCTTCCAGTCTTCGGGGACCATGACCATGTCGATGCCGGCGTTGATCGCCTGGGCGCATTCGGCCTTGGCGCAGCCGGGCACCTGTTCGATCCCGTTCCAGTCAGACACCACCAGGCCGTCGAAGCCCAGCCGGTCCTTCAGCACATCGGTCAGCATCTCGCGGCTGCCGTGCATCTTGCCGTAGTCGTGGCCGGCGGCGACGTCGTCCCAACTGCTGTAGGAGGCCATGACCGTCTGCACGCCCGCCTCTATGGCCGAATAATAGCCGGCGGCGTGGCGATTGATCATTTCCGCGCGGGTGGCGCGGGTCTCGCCCTGGTCCTGACCGTTATAGGTGCCGCCGTCGCCCATATAGTGTTTGGCCGTGGCGACCACGTCGCCGTCGCCGGTCAGGTCGCCCTGAAGCCCGCGGACCAGGGCCTCGCCATATTCGGCGACCTGCTGAGGATCGCTGGAATAGCTCTCATAGGTGCGGCCCCAACGGCGGTTCTCGCCGACCGCCAGGGTGGGGGCGAAGACCCAGGTGATGCCGGTGGCGCGCACCTGGCGCGCGGTGGCGCGGCCGATCCGCTCGATCAGATCGGAGTCGTGGGCGGCGCCCAGGCCGATATTGTGGGGGAAAAGCGTGGCGCCGGAGACGTTGTTGTGGCCGTGCACCGCGTCCGTACCCCAGATCAGCGGGATCTTCACCGCCATGTCGGTGGCGAGGGCGGCGTCGTGATAGCGGTCCGACAGGGCCGCCCATTCGGCGACGGTCGCGCGCTTGTTCATGGCGGGCCAGGCGCCGCCGCCGTTCAGGACCGAGCCGATGTAATACTGGGTCACCTCTTCGGGCGTGATGTAGCGGACGTCCGGCTGGGTCATCTGACCGATCTTCTGCGCCAGGGTCATGCCCGCCACGATCCGGGCGATCCGCGTCTCCATGGCGGCGTCCGGCGCGTGGGCGGGGGTCAGAGCCGGCCAGTCCGGGAGACTTTGACCGGGGGCGGTCTGCTGGCCGACGGCGCTCATCGGCGCAAGGGCGGACCCGGCCAGAAGCAGCAGGGATAGAAGCTTGGTCTTGCGAAGGGTCATGCGCCGTCTCTCGATGCTACAGGGGCCGAATGAGCGAATAGAGAGGGCGGGACGGACAGGCCGCCCCGCCCCAGTGTCCAGGGCCGTGGGAGGGGCGCCCTAGAACCGGTAGTTGACGCCGAACAGGAACTGGCGACCGTACTCCTCGTAGGTCTCCGGCAGGGAGCCGCCGTCGGCCGTCGTCGTGCCGCCGCTGTCCAGACCCAGGCGGGTCCGATAGGGCGAGTTGGTCAGGTTGTTGACCTGGAACAGGACGCCCAATCCCTCCAGAGGCCCTTCCTCGAAGGTGTAGCCGATCTGGGCGTCGATCTGCTCGTCGTCCAGGATTTCGGTGTAGCCGCGCGTCGCGAACAACTGCACCACCTCGCCCTTGAAGGCTTCGCGGAACCGCTTGCTGATCCGCGCCTGGAAGCCGCCGTGTTCGTAGTAGGCGGTGACGTTGTAGACCGTGCCGGACAGGCCGGGGATGCGAACCGTCTGTCCATCCGGAGCCGGATTCAGATCCGACTCCGTGAAGGAGATGCTGCCCAACAAGCCCAGTCCATCCAGCGGCGCCCACACCGTACCGAAGTTCAAGGCGCCGCTGACCTCAAGCCCCTGAACCGTTCCACCATTGCCGTTGGCCGGCAGGCTGATCTGTCCGATCGGGCTGATGTTCACACCCGCCGGAATAGAGGACGCCGTCGACGGCAGGGGTATGCCGGTGAAGTCGAAGGTGCCGTTCTGGACATAGATGTAAGTCTCCAGATCCTTGTAGAATCCGGCAATCGACAGATAGGTGGTGGCGTCGACGTACCATTCATAGGCGAGGTCGAAGGCGTTCGCTCGCCAAGGCTCCAGGTTCGGATTGCCGCCCGAGGCGGACCAGGGGTTGACGGTCGAACCCGGCGGACAGGTCTGGCCCGTGCAGACCAGGGCGTTGAAGCCCGGCGTCACATTGGCCCGCATCTCGTCCATGCGCGGCCGCGCCATGGTGCGTGACGCAGCGAAACGGAGACGATGCCCGCCGCCCAGATCATAGATCAGGTTCAGGCTCGGCAGGATGTCCAGATAGTCCGCCCCCTTGGTGACGGAAATCGGCGTGATCGGCGCGCCGGGCTCGGTGCCGTTGATCACGACGCCGGTCGATTCCTGGTTCTGGACGACGGCCTGCATGCCGACATTGCCGCTCCAGCGACCACCCATGAAGTCCAGCTTCACGAAGGCCGTGGTGACCTGTTCTTCTATATCCCAGTTCTTGTCGAAATAGTTGGCGTCGAGGATCGGCGCGCGATCGTAGTACACGTCAAGCGCACGGCTCAGATCGACGGCCAGGACATTGCCGAAACCGGCCCAGTCCAGCGACACCGGCGTTTCCAGATACTGAGCGTCAACATAGACCTGCTGCCGGCCATTCTTCAGGAACAGGTCATAATCATCGACCCTCTTGGACTTCTCGCGCTTGGCGTAGTTTACGCCGGCCGTGAAGGTGTTGAAGAAGCCCTCCATGTCGCGCTCGATCTTCAGATCGGCGGACTGGATGGTCTCCTCGACGTCGGGGAAGCGAATGGCTCCGTCGTGGCCCCAGCCGCCCCAAGGCGCCCGGTCACCCAGCGACACCTGCGAGGCGTCCGCATAGTCCAGACCTTCGGCATAGGTCGGATAGCCGTCGTCGTTCACCGTGAAGTCAATGACGTCCAGGGTGCGGCCGACGTTCGGCGTCGATGGCGTCACGCCGCCCGTCCCCCGTCCATAGCCGGCGTAGGTTTCCAGAATGGTCTCGCGGCGACGATTGTTCGAATAGGACAGGTCGGCGACGAGGCGGGTCCGGTCGTTCAGCTCGTACTGGGTGTTGAAGCCGACCGAGAAAATCTCGTCTTCGCGGGTGTTGCGGTCGTTGCGGATGATGGGAACGGCGTTGTGGATCGTGCCGCTGCGGCCGAACGACGAGCCGCCGCGATCCTCGGTCACGACCCCCGTAAAATAGGCGTCGTCAGCCCAGGCGTTCGAAAACCACTGCGCGCCCCGCGTGGTCTCTTCCTGCTCGAATTTCGAATAGTAGAGATCGAGGATCGAATGGACCCGCTCGTTCGGACGCCATTCGACAATGCCGATGACCGCGTCGCGCTGATTCAGGCGTGACGTCGAGAAGATTTCCTGTCCGTTCAGCAGCAGGGCCGTGTCGGCGCTGTCCGGTTGGACGGAATCGACAGTGCAGGTCGATCCGGGCGCGCTGGGTTCGCAGACCCCGCCGAACGACTCATAACCATAGGCCTTGTAGTGTTTGTTCTGCGACGGGGAATCCAGGTGGGCGTATCCGAGCGCAATGCCAAGCGTCCCGTCCGCCAGCTGGTCGATATAGCTGACCGAGAAACGTCCGCCATAGTTGCGGATATCATCGTTGAGGGCGTCGCCTTCGGTCATCTCGCCGCGAAGGTTGACCGCCACGGCGCGGTCGCCGAACGTCAATGGCCGCACGGTCCGCAGATCGGCCGTGCCGGACAGCCCCATGCCCGAGACCTCGGCGTCCGGCGTCTTATAGATGACGACGCCGGACAGCAGTTCGGACGGGTATTGGTCGAATTCCACCGCCCGGTTGTCGCCCGAACTGGCCTGTTGACGCCCGTTCAGCAGGGTGGTGGTGAAATCCGGCGCCAGGCCCCGAATCGAAATCACCTGGGCGCGGCCGTTGACGCGCTGAGCCGCCAACCCAGGCAGACGGGCGATGGATTCCGCGATGGAGACATCGGGCAGCTTGCCGATATCCTCCGCCGAGACCGCTTCGACGATCGAAGTTTCCCGCCGTTTGATGGAAATCGAATCCGCCAGTCCTCGCCGAAGACCGGTGACGACGATCTCCTCGACCTCCGTCGGAGCGGCGTCGGCGCCCGACGGCGGCGTCTGGGTTTGGGCGACGGCGACCGTCGGCAGGACGGAAGCCAGCGCCAAGGCCGAAGCCGTGACGCGGAGGCGACGGCGACCCTGGTTTGAACGAATGGAACTGCCCCCAGCGAATGCGCTGCGCATTTGATCTCCCCTCACGTTTCCTCGGCGCAGCGCCCCTTGGGCCTGCGTCCTTCTTTGTTGGCGCTCATTGGAAGCGCTTCCAACACGCTACCACCTTTTGCATTTTTGACAAGATAGGCCTTAGCGCGGGCTGCTCCATACGTAGGTGGCGGCGCTGGAGGCCGGCAGGAGGACCTGGGCCCGCCGGCCCGCTTCGCCGACATCGAAGCGCGCCTCAACGTCCGCCGGATTCAGGACCACCAGCACCCGTCGCCCATCCGGATTGACGAAACCGACCGCCTCAAGCCCCTCCGGTTTCGCCACCGTCACGCGCCTGGCGCCCTGGCGTACAAATCGGCTGGCGTGCCCAAAGGCGTAGTATTCCTGGTTCTTCTGAACGGCGCCGGTTCGGCTGTCTATCGTCACCACGCCGCGGCAGTCACTGCATCCGCCCGCGTGCGGACCATGGTTTTCGTCCAGGGCGATGTTCCACATCAGAACGCCGCGCGCATGGTTTTCCACTGCGCCGATGATCAGGCTCTTCATGGTCCAGACGAAGCTGTCCTTGAAGGCGGGGGCCCACTCGCCGCCGGAGCATTCCGTGAAGAAGACGTCCTTGTCGGGATAGGCGTCGAACACTTTCGACTGGGCCGAGACGTCGCCTGCATAGCAATGCCAGGCGACGCCGGAGACATAGGCCCGGGCCTCAGGGTCGGCCAATACGCCCAAGGGCTGCTCCGGCTTGTCCCAGTTGTGATCCCAGTCGAGGATCTTCGTCTCCACCCCCGACCGCTCCAGTCGGGGTCCCAAGTCCCGCCCGATGAACGTCGCGCGCCCCTGTGGTCCCCACCGCATGCCGGGATAGGAGTCGGGCTCGAAGTCAGGCTCGTTCTGAATGCTGATATAGTGGGTCGGCACGCCCTCTGCCGCAGCCTCTGCAATATAGCGCGTCAGATACTCGGCATAGGTCGAATAGTATTGGGGCTTCAACTCTCCCTGGATCAAGGAGCCCGTCGTCTTCATCCAGCCCGGCGCGCTCCACGGCGTGGCCATGATCTTGAGCTGAGGATTGATCGCCAGGGCCTGGCGAACCGTGGGGAACACCTCCGCAGCCATGGGCGCGACCGAAAACCCCGCCAGCGAGGGATCGGCTTGATCTGCGAGGCTGTAGTGGCTCCGCGAAAAGTCGGACGCGCCGATCGTCACGCGCGTGAAGTCGAACCCCAGCCCGCCGTCCGCCCGGCCGAACAGGTCGCGCATCAGGGCGTCGCGTTGAGCGGGCGTCATCCGGCTCTGGATAAGATACGCCGACGCATCCGTTATGGCGGCGCCGAAGCCGACCATGGTTTGAAGCGGCGTCTGCGGGTCAAGAAGCACCGCCTGGCCCGTCGCCTCGACAGCCGCCCGCCTCATCATCAGCGGTTCGTGTTGCATGAGGCGGGACTGGTCCCCGGTCGTGATCCAGCCGCCATCCGGCGCCGAGGCGCATCCTGCCGCGCCTGAAGCAGCCAAAAACAAGCCGCAAATCGCGGCCGTGTGAGCTTTCATGCCTTCCTCCCTGCAGACGTCTGACGCGCCTGTCGATTTATTGGAAGCGCTTCCATAATGACGGTGCGGCTGCGCGCGTCAAGGCCTCCTGCCTTCTATCCCGCCCAGCTTCCCACCGACTCCCGCGCGACCACGGCGTGCGGCAGGGTGCGGAAGGTCCAGTCGCCGGCGTCTCTTCCTGCGATCCGACCCGAGAGCAGCCGGACCGCCTCTCCGCCCATCTCCTTCAGCGGTTGGTGCACCGTCGTGAGCGGCGGCCAGACGATGCCCGAGACGGGCGTGTCGTCAAAGCCGGAAATCGACAGATCACCCGGCACCTGAAGGCCGCGCGCATGGGCCACCGACAGGGCGCCTGCGGCCATATCGTCATTGGCGCAGATCAGAGCGGTGGGGCGAGGGCTGAGCGAAAGGAGGCGCGAAGCGATTAGCCCGCCCGATCGAAAGGTGAAGTCACCCGGCTCCACCACCAAGGCCGCCTCATCCAGCCCCGCTTCTCGCATCGCGCGCCTTACGCCGTCCAAACGGCTCTTGGCGGACAGATGGCCCGGTATCCCACTGAGATAAGCGAGCCGTCGATGCCCCAGATCGATCAGATGGCGGGCGATGTCCCGTCCTCCCGCCTCGTCGTCGATGCCGACGGCGTCGATCAGCCCCCGTCCGTCGCCGCCGGGCGACACGGCGGCTAGATGAACGCCTCTGGTCCTGAGTTGCCGGATCAGATCGACGTTGTCGCAAAAGGGCGGCGTCAAGATCACCCCCTGGCACCTCTGACTGGTCGCGATCTCCAACAACTGCTGGACCGCCGCAGGATCGTCCTGCGGCACGTGGCGGGTGATCAGTTGAAAGCCCGCCAGCAGGCATTCCCGTATCGCGCCAAGCTCCAGCGCAGAGGCGTAGAAGGAGTTGGGCTCCGCATCCAGGTCCGAGGCCAGGATCAGGGCCAGAACGCCGCTGGCGCCGCCGGCCAGCGACCGCGCCTGAGGATTGACGCGGTAGTCCAGGGCCTTCACCGCCTCCAGCACCTTGCGTCGCACCGGATCGCGAACATTCGGGCCGCCGTTGAGAACGCGCGACACCGTGGTCCGCGCAACGCCCGACAGCCGCGCCACATCATCGATTGTGGGCTTCTTGGGCGCCCGCCCATGCTCCGGTGTCCGCATCGTGTCTGGATGGCTCATGGCGGCGCTGACTGCAAGGCCGCCCGCAACGATCGAGCGCGCCCAAGCCAGCGTTGAGTCCAGACCGGGGCTGAGTCCAGGACCGTCGAGCCGGTTCGCTCGAGAACAACCTCACTTCAGCTGCTGGGACGCTTGGCGTTCGGGTCCGGGATGGGGGTGCGGGCTTGGGGTTTCAGGCAGCAAAAAGCCGCTAGATCGTTGATCCAGCGGCTTGATTGTTTGGGTGCGGGAGCAGGATTTGAACCTGCGACCTTCAGGTTATGAGCCTGACGAGCTACCGGGCTGCTCCATCCCGCGGCAGGGGTGGTTTGTGGAGGAAGAAGGGGTTCGACAAGGATTTTTCATCATCGGCTGTCCGCCTGGTAGACCCGGCGGCGACCTACTCTCCCGCGCCTTGAGACGAAGTACCATTGGCTCTGGAGGGCTTAACGACCGAGTTCGGAATGGGATCGGGTGGGGAACCTCCGACATAGCCACCAGGTCAACGAGGCGGACAGCGGATGATGAGAAGACATTGTCGTGACGATCATCGGGTGATTGATGATCATCAAATGAGTTTTGCTGAGAAACGATCAAACCGATCGGATTATTAGTACCAGTAAGCTTCACGCGTCGCCGCGCTTCCACACCTGGCCTATCAACGTGGTAGTCTTCCACGATCCTCAGCGAAGCCTTGTTTTGAGGTTAGTTTCCCGCTTAGATGCTTTCAGCGGTTATCTATTCCATACTTAGCTACCCTGCTGCACAGCTGGCGCCATGACAGGTACACCAGAGGTATGTCCATCCCGGTCCTCTCGTACTAGGGACAGATCCTCTCAAGCTTCGAACACCCACGGCAGATAGGGACCAAACTGTCTCACGACGTTCTGAACCCAGCTCACGTACCACTTTAAATGGCGAACAGCCATACCCTTGGGACCTGCTCCAGCCCCAGGATGTGATGAGCCGACATCGAGGTGCCAAACTTTGCCGTCGATATGGACTCTTGGGCAAAATCAGCCTGTTATCCCTAGAGTACCTTTTATCCGTTGAGCGATGGCCCTTCCACTCGGGACCACCGGATCACTATGGCCGACTTTCGTCTCTGCTCGACTTGTCAGTCTCGCAGTCAGGCGAGCTTATGCCATTGCACTCGACGAGCGATTTCCGACCGCTCTGAGCTCACCATCGCGCGCCTCCGTTACACTTTGGGAGGCGACCGCCCCAGTCAAACTACCCACCACGCCATGTCCCGGGACCGGATAACGGTCCTCGGTTAGACGTCAACGACAGTAAGGGTGGTATTTCAAGGACGACTCCACCAAGGCTGGCGCCCCGGCTTCATAGTCTCCCACCTATCCTACACATACGGTCGCTAACGCCAAGGCGAAGCTATAGTAAAGGTTCATAGGGTCTTTCCGTCTGACCGCGGGAACCCCGCATCTTCACGGGGAATTCAATTTCACTGAGCCTGTGCTGGAGACAGTGGGGAAGTCGTTACGCCATTCGTGCAGGTCGGAACTTACCCGACAAGGAATTTCGCTACCTTAGGACCGTTATAGTTACGGCCGCCGTTTACCTGGGCTTCAGTTCGGAGCTTTCACTCCTCCCTTTAACCTTCAGGCACCGGGCAGGCGTCAGACCCTATACGTCGCATTGCTGCTTCGCAGAGCCCTGTGTTTTTGCTAAACAGTCGCTACCCCCTGGCTTGTGCCACTCAGTCCTGGTTGCCCAGGGTGAGTCACGCTTATTCCGAAGTTACGCGTGCAATTTGCCGAGTTCCTTCAGCACAGTTCTCTCAAACGCCTTGGTATGCTCTACCTGACCACCTGTGTCGGTTTCGGGTACGGTCTCTGCTGGAGTTATTTCCTGGGACAACGCCCCCGCACACACAATCCAATAAGTGGGTACGAGTTATGCCATCCGTCACTTCCAGCTGGTGCAGGAATATTTACCTGCTTCCCATCGACTACGCTTTTCAGCCTCGCCTTAGGGGCCGACTAACCCTGCGCAGATTAGCTTTACGCAGGAACCCTTGGTCTTTCGGCGAGAGTGTCTCTCACACTCTTATCGTTACTCATGTCAGCATTCTCACTTCCGATACCTCCAGCCAGGCTCACGCCTGACCTTCACCGGCTTACGGAACGCTCCGCTACCGCTTGCACAAAGTGCAAACCCATATCTTCGGCGACTGGCTTGAGCCCCGTTACATTTTCCGCGCAGGATCGCTTGATCAGTGAGCTGTTACGCTTTCTTTAAAGGATGGCTGCTTCTAAGCCAACCTCCTGATTGTCAAAGCAATCCCACATCGTTTCCCACTTAGCCAGTACTTGGGGGCCTTAGATGATGGTTAGGGTTGTTTCCCTTTTCACGACGGACGTTAGCACCCGCCGTGTGTCTGCCCGATAGTTCTCTTAGGTATTCGGAGTTTGGTTAGTATTGGTACCGCTCGCGCAGCCCGCAACCATCCAGTGCTCTACCCCCTAAGGAATTCGTCGGACGCTCTACCTAAATAGATTTCGCGGAGAACCAGCTATGTCCAAGTTTGATTGGCCTTTCACCCCTATCCACAAGTCATCCGAGAATTTTTCAACATTCACCGGTTCGGTCCTCCAGTTGGTGTTACCCAACCTTCAACCTGCTCATGGATAGATCACTTGGTTTCGGGTCGTCATACGTCGAACTTAGCGCCCTATTCAGACTCGCTTTCGCTGCGCCTACACCTAACGGCTTAAGCTTGCTCGACACATGAAGTCGCTGACCCATTATACAAAAGGTACGCCGTCACCCCGCTTGGGGGCTCCGACTGCTTGTAGGCTTCCGATTTCAGGATCTGTTTCACTCCCCTTGTCGGGGTGCTTTTCACCTTTCCCTCACGGTACTTGTTCACTATCGGTCGTAGAGGAGTACTTAGGCTTGGAGGGTGGTCCCCCCATGTTCAGACAGGATTTCACGTGTCCCGCCCTACTCGAGTCTCTTGCTGTTTGATGACTACGGGGCTTTCACCCACTATGGCCGACCTTTCCAGATCGTTCGTCTTTATTTCACAAGAGCACTGGCCTGGTCCCGGTTCGCTCGCCACTACTACGGGAGTCTCGGTTGATGTCCTTTCCTACGGGTACTGAGATGTTTCAGTTCCCCGCGTTTGCTTAATGAAGCCTATGTATTCAGCTCATTATACCTTTCAACAATCCGCCAATCGCTGACCCGACCGAAGCCGGAACAGAGTTGGAAGACTGTAAAGGTGGGTTCCCCCATTCGGAAATAACCGGATCAAAGGGTGCTAGCGCCTCCCCGGTTCTTATCGCAGCTTGCCACGTCCTTCATCGCCTCTCTACGCCAAGGCATCCGTCAGAAGCCCTTCAACGTTTGATCGTTTCTCAGCAAAACTCATGCTTGGTTTATTCCACCCGACTGGAAAGGCGCCGGGGGACCAAGCCTGATTTTTGTCAGACAATGTCTTCTTATCGAACCAGACCTAAAAGCTCAGGGGAGCCGGTCTCATTCTTCCTTCACAATATCAATGCACATCACCCATTCAGGTAACGGCAAACTTGTATGCGATGCGCGCCTCAGGTCATTCGCCTCTCGCCGCTCGGCGAGTGGTGGAGCCAGACGGAGTCGAACCGACGACATCCTGCTTGCAAAGCAGGCGCTCTACCAACTGAGCTATGGCCCCTTCTCAGGGTCAAGCCAGGAGAGCTGTCGACGAACCGTCCAGATGGATCCTAGAGGGCTGGTAGGCCCGGGCAGACTCGAACTGCCGACCTTACGCTTATCAGGCGTACGCTCTAACCACCTGAGCTACGGGCCTAGGGCAGCGCGACAGCCAGGAGTTCCGGGCTCGCGATCGCGTCACCAACTCGACGGCCCGTATGGCCGAAGCGTCGATGACGAAAGTGGAAAGAGAAACGGAGACGGCGGCATCCTGCCGTTTTTGCTCTGCGCTACCGCATTGCTGCTTGAGCGCATCGCTATGTGGAGCCTCAATAGCCTCGTGAGAGACTGGAGAAGCATCCTTAGAAAGGAGGTGATCCAGCCGCAGGTTCCCCTACGGCTACCTTGTTACGACTTCACCCCAGTCGCTGACCCTACCGTGGTCGCCTGCCTCCTTGCGGTCAGCGCAGCGCCTTCGGGTAGAACCAACTCCCATGGTGTGACGGGCGGTGTGTACAAGGCCCGGGAACGTATTCACCGCGGCATGCTGATCCGCGATTACTAGCGATTCCAACTTCATGCCCTCGAGTTGCAGAGGACAATCCGAACTGAGACGACTTTTAAGGATTAACCCTCTGTAGTCGCCATTGTAGCACGTGTGTAGCCCACCCTGTAAGGGCCATGAGGACTTGACGTCATCCCCACCTTCCTCCGGCTTAGCACCGGCAGTCCCATTAGAGTTCCCAACTGAATGATGGCAACTAATGGCGAGGGTTGCGCTCGTTGCGGGACTTAACCCAACATCTCACGACACGAGCTGACGACAGCCATGCAGCACCTGTGTCCCAGTCTCCGAAGAGAAAGCCACATCTCTGTGGCGGTCCGGGCATGTCAAAAGGTGGTAAGGTTCTGCGCGTTGCTTCGAATTAAACCACATGCTCCACCGCTTGTGCGGGCCCCCGTCAATTCCTTTGAGTTTTAATCTTGCGACCGTACTCCCCAGGCGGATTGCTTAATGCGTTAGCTGCGTCACCGAAATGCATGCATCCCGACAACTAGCAATCATCGTTTACGGCGTGGACTACCAGGGTATCTAATCCTGTTTGCTCCCCACGCTTTCGAGCCTCAGCGTCAGTAATGAGCCAGTATGTCGCCTTCGCCACTGGTGTTCTTCCGAATATCTACGAATTTCACCTCTACACTCGGAGTTCCACATACCTCTCTCACACTCAAGACACCCAGTATCAAAGGCAATTCCGAGGTTGAGCCCCGGGATTTCACCCCTGACTTAAATGTCCGCCTACGCTCCCTTTACGCCCAGTAATTCCGAGCAACGCTAGCCCCCTTCGTATTACCGCGGCTGCTGGCACGAAGTTAGCCGGGGCTTCTTCTCCGGGTACCGTCATTATCGTCCCCGGTGAAAGAATTTTACAATCCTAAGACCTTCATCATTCACGCGGCATGGCTGCGTCAGGCTTTCGCCCATTGCGCAAGATTCCCCACTGCTGCCTCCCGTAGGAGTTTGGGCCGTGTCTCAGTCCCAATGTGGCTGATCATCCTCTCAGACCAGCTACTGATCGTCGCCTTGGTGAGCCTTTACCTCACCAACTAGCTAATCAGACGCGGGCCGCTCTAAAGGCGATAAATCTTTCCCCCGAAGGGCACATTCGGTATTAGCACAAGTTTCCCTGAGTTATTCCGAACCTAAAGGCACGTTCCCACGTGTTACTCACCCGTCCGCCACTAAGTCCGAAGACTTCGTTCGACTTGCATGTGTTAGGCCTGCCGCCAGCGTTCGCTCTGAGCCAGGATCAAACTCTCAGGTTGAGTTGACTTCTGACCTAAAGCACTCGGACCGTCCGAAAGGACGTCCTGGCATTAGTTCTACGTATTTGTTTGACGAGTTCCCACCCGTCGATCCTAGGACCGACGCATGGTATCTTTTCAAAAAGACCGCAGATAGTCAGTGTCGTATGATAGCCCCTAGGACTATCGCAAGGACACCGCCGCCTGCGTTTCTCTTTCCATATCAACAATGTCAAAGACCAGAACCGCCAAAGCGGCCCGACTTGTTTAGCGCCTCGTCGTCGGCGGAGGCGGCGATTTAGAGACCGCCGAACCTCATGTCAACCGCTCTTTTCAGAGATTTTGCAGATCCAAGACCAAGGCCTCAAAACCACAAAAAACCACCGCAAGGAAAACCAAGAGGCCTTCCTCTTAACCGTTCGGCGATTCGATTGGAGCGCGGAACCTATTGAAACCAACCCAGGAAAGCAAGAAGTTTTTCAACCCCTCAACTCCCCCAAAACTCCCGAAACCAAAGTCCCAAAAGCCTCAAAGGCCGGCCCGTCTCCGAGCGAGGCAGCCCTATACGGGCCACCCTCCTAACCCGCAACCAGATTCTGAAGGTTCGATGAAAAAACTGCCCAAGTGGCGGTCAACGAACGAGGACGCCTGACGGTTCCCGCCCCCGTCCCTCCGATATGGACTGAGCCTGACGCGGCGGCGTCGTTCGGGCGAGACGTGGGCGTCCGGTTCAGGCGGCGCGTTCGACAGGGGCGAAGGCGGCGAGGTCGGCCGCATCGCCGGTGGTGGACAGGAGGCGAGGCAGGTCGATCAGGACGACGAAGCCGTCGTCGCGCCGCACCACGCCGGAGATGTAGTCCGAACGCCATTTGATCCCGATGTCGGGCGAGGGCTCGATCTGGTCGGCGGCGAAGCTGGTGACCTCGAACACCCGGTCGGCGACCAGACCCAGGCTCAGGGTCCGGTCCTCCAGCGGGATGTCCAGGACCAGGATCCGGGTGTTCAGGGTCGGTTCGACCGGCGCCATCCCCAGGCGGATCCGCAGATCCGCCGTGGGAACGCCCTGGCCGCGCACATCGGTCAGACCCATCAGATAGGCGGGACTGTTGGGGATGCGCGACGGGGGCTGATAGGTCAGGATCTCCCGCACCAGCCCGACCGGGGCGGCGAAGACCTCCTCGCCCAGGCCGAAGCTGACGTACTGGCCGGCGAAGGCGCCGCTCACGGGGCTGTCGGCCGAGGTCTTTCTTTCCGCTTGGCCGGACATCAGGCGCTCTCCCGGAAGTCCATGTCCTCGGCGTCAGCGCCGCCGACCGTCATGTCCAGGGCGAAACCCTTGGCGCGAGCCTGCTGGGCGTGGACCGGGGATTTGGCCGTCGAAGACGGGGCCGACGTCGATCGGGCCGCGGAGCTGAGCACGGTGACCCTGGCGCCCGTCGCACGGTGGCGCGGCGAGGCCGAGGCGCGCGGCGCCGAACGCCCTTCGCCCGAGGCGTCGGTGCGGAAGAAGGCGATCGAGGTCTGAAGCTCTTCGGCCTGGGCCGCCAGTTCTTCCGAGGTCGCCGACATCTCTTCCGAGGCCCCGGCGTTCTGCTGGGTCACCTTGTCCAGCTGCTGGACCGCCTCATTGATCTGGTTGGCCCCGATGTCCTGTTCACGGCAGGCGGCGCTGATTTCCGAGACCAGTTCGGCGGTCTTGCGGATGTCCGGCACCAGACGCTGCAGCATGTCGCCGGCTTCCTGAGCGGCCTTGACCGTGTCGCATGAGACGGTGCCGATTTCAGCGGCGGCCGTCTGGCTGCGTTCGGCCAGTTTGCGGACCTCGGAGGCGACGACCGCGAAGCCCTTGCCGTGCTCCCCGGCGCGGGCGGCCTCGACCGCGGCGTTCAGGGCCAGCAGGTCGGTCTGACGCGCGATCTCCTGCACGATGCCGATCTTGTCGGCGATGGTGCGCATGGCGTCCACGGCGCGGTTGACCGCCTCGCCGCTGGCCTCAGCGTCCTTGGCCGACTGGCGCGAGATCTTCTCGGTCTGGGCGGCGTTGTCGGCGTTCTGTTTGATGTTGGCGGCCATCTGCTCCATCGAAGAGGAGACCTGTTCCGCCGCCGCCGCCTGTTCTGTGGCGCCCTGGCTCATCTGTTCGGACGTCGAAGACAGTTCCTGGCTGCCGGACGACACATTGTCGGCGGCCGACAGGGCGTCGGACACCACGCCGCGCAGCCGTTCGATCATGGTGTTCAGATTGCCCAGCATGTCGCCGATCTCATCGCGGGTGGTGACGGCGACCGTCCTGGTCAGATCCCCCTCGGCCACGGCGCGGCCCGCCTCATGGGCGCGATGCAGCCCCCGCTTGATGACGAAGGACCCCGGGGTGCAGCCGCCCGGGGCCACCAGAACCGCCGCAACGGCGGTGATGATCAGGCCGGGTCGGGCGTTTTCGAAGACGGTTGTGGTGGCCGCCTCGGCCTCCTTCATCTTCTCCCTGTCGATTTCAACGATGCGGTGGGTGGACTTCTCCAGTTCGGCCGCCAAGGTCCGGGCCTCGTTCAGCATCAGGGCGCCGGCGCCGGCCTTGTCGTTCGCCAGGGCCAGACGATGAACCTCGTTGCTGATCAGCTTGTACTGGGCCCAGGTGTCGGCCAGCTTGGTCCAGTCGCCCTTGGCCTCGGGCGAGGCGGCGGCGAGGGCCTGGTTCAGCTGATCTTCAAGGCGTCCTGCAGCCTGTTTCGCCTCTTCCGAAAAGGTCCGGACCTGTGCGGGGTCGGTCGCCAGCACCATGCCGCGTTCGCGCCGCACCACGCCGCCGAACTCGGCGTCCACACTTTGGGCGCGGCTCAGCTGCGCCGCCGGCCCCTCGATCAGTTCGGTGATGGATTGGTTTAACGTCCCCAGTCGGCTGATCGACAGGGCGACGATGCCGACGAGGGCCAGGATCAACAGGCCGAAGGTTACGGCCAGCTTGGCCTTTATGGTGAAACGCATGATCTCTCTCCGCAATGGCCGGTTAGGGGTGGGCGAGGGACGCGACCGGCCATGGGGCGTCCTGAAAATTGAAGAAGGGGCGAGGTGCGGTCAGGTCAGACCTCGCCGGGGGCGCGCAACGCCCCCTCTTGGTCGAAATAGTAACAGTCATCTCAGTCCCCTTCCGCAGCCTTAGCCACACAACCAGAAGCATCATTAGCTTGCATGGTTAAACCGGCTTCAACCCTGGGTTAGGGGGTTGTACTTAGCGCAGCAACTATACTGAAAACCGCGCAAAGAGGCTGGGCCGCGCCCTGATCGTGCAAGGCTAACCATGCAGCCCTGAGTGTTCGCCATAGACCCAGGTAGCGGACGGACGGCCTTCGGCGGCGCCGACCGCCTCGCTCCTAGAGCCTGATCCGTTGAGGAGGAACCGCTACGCGGTTCCGCTGAAACGGTGAATCAGGCTCCAGATTAAAGCGAGAGCATGATTCACGCTTCTGTCGGAACCGCTATGCGGTTCCGTCCGAAACGATCATGCTCTTGCCGAGCGAAAGATACCGTCGGACCAAAGACCGCAAACGTCAATAAGTCTGCGTCTGATTCTCATCAGTAATCCGATCATCGACCAAGGTCGTAATCCATTGCACAGAGACGCAAGGCATCTATTCTCAATGGTGACCAGGACTCGACCATCGAGAAGCGGGCCGGCGTCGAAGGAGGAGGAAAGCTGTTGGAAGATTCGCTGGCGAGCAGCGTCTTTGTCGGCGCGCCGATGGCGATCGTGGCCGTCGATCGGACCGGCCGTGTCCGCAACCATAATCCGGCGGCTCAACAGCTGTTCGGCGCCGTTTTGGACGATCCGTCCCTGAGCATCGACGCCCTGTTTGAAGGCTTTAATCTGGACGACGTCGCCACCCCCGAGGCGGCCCAGGCCTTCAATGGCCGCCGCGATCCGTCGGGCCAGACCCCCATCTGGCAGGCGCGTCGCGCAGACGGCGAAGACGCCTTCGTCGAGATCCAGGCCACCCGCTTCACCCACAAGACCTGCGACTGCGCCACCCTGTTCATTCAGGACGTGTCCGCACGGGTCGCCGCCGAGACCGCCGTCCAGGATCTGCGGCTTCAGATCATGTACAATTGGCGGCTGAACTCGCTGGGCGAAGTGGCCTCGATGGCGGCCCATGATCTGAGCCAACCCCTGTCCGCCGCCGCGAACTTTCTGGAGGCGGCCCGGCGGATGGCTGAGGCCCGGCCGGAGGCTGCGGACGACCTCCCTCAGGCGCTGATCGCCGCCAAGGGCCAGATCGACCGGGCGACAGCCATCATTCGCCGCCTGCGCCAGATGATGCGTCACGAATCCGGTCCTCGGGTTCGGGAAAATGTGTCGGAGGTGGTCAAGGAAATCCTGCCGATCCTCAGGATGCACGCAGGGGGGACGAGGGCGGACATACAGGTGCGGCTGGACCCGGCGGATACGGCCTGGTGCGACCGCGTGCAGATTCAGCAGGTCCTGATCAATCTGATCCGCAATGCGCTCGACGCCCCGGAGAACGGCAAGCGCCGCCGCATTGAGATTGCGGGCGGCCCGGTCGACGGCGGCTACCAGCTGTCGGTCGCCGACAACGGCCCCGGCGTCGCCCCTGACATGGCCGGCAAATTGTTCGAGCCCCTGGCCAGCAGCAAGCCCGGCGGCATGGGCCTGGGTTTGTCGATCTGCCGCACCCTGGTGGAGGCCCACGGCGGAACCCTGGCCCTGACGCCCAGCCCCTTGGGTGGGGCGGCCTTCGCCTTCAACCTGGCCGACGAGACCTTGACCGAAGCGCCCCGCCCCGCCGAATCGAACCGGAGCGACGACTTGCTCCTGCTGAGGCGCGCCTCCAGCGGCGGGGCCGCGGGGGGCAGCCGGGCGCCGATCGGCCCCGGCGCCGGCTTTTCCCGCCTGAGTTAGGACCGCCCCCCACCGGAAAGCGGCGCGCGTCGGTTGAGAACCTCAGCCGACGAAATGGGCGTGGAAGCCAGCCGGTCCCAACACCCACAGGTCGTAGCGTCCGCCGTCGGCCGACAGGTCCCAGGCGCCCGTCACCCGTCCGCCCGCCCCCACCGTGTAGCGCCGGGGCAGCCGATCCAGGTGCAACCGGTCATAGACATGGAAGACCGCGGCCAGATCCCCCTGCGACACGAAGGTGAGTTCCGCGCGCGCCGCCGCCGCATCGACGTCGCAATGGGCCTGAAGCCGATAGCGATGCGGGCGCATGGGCCTCTGGCCCGGCTCCTGCACCGGGCGCGCCGGCCGGACCGGAGCGGTCGGCGACGGCTGTTCGGGAATGGCGGCCGCCCGCGCCCGGACCTCTGCGGTCTCGGGCAGGCGATCGACGAAAGGCGTCTGGTTCGGCGTGGCGAAGTCGAAGGCGGTCGTCAGGTCGCTGCACACCGCCCGACGCCAGGGCGAGATGTTCGGCTCCATCACCCCGAAGCGACGCTCCAGAAACCGGATCACCGAGGTGTGGTCGGCCACCTCCGAATGGACGAAACCGCCGCGCGACCAGGGCGACAGCACATACATGGGCACCCGCGGCCCCAGGCCGTAGGGCCGCCCCCGGAACTGGGCCTCGTCCCCGTCGGCGCCGGGCGCCGGCAGGCGGTGGTATTCCCCCTCGGTCGAGACGGTGGAGGCGCCGGCGAAACCGCCGGGCGCATCGGCGTCGGGCGACGGCGGGGCGGGCGGCGGGGCGGGGGCGAAGAAGCCGTCGTTCTCATCGAAGTTGATGAACAGCACCGTCCGCGCCCAGACGGCGGGATCGGCTGTCAGGGCGTCGATGACGCGAGACACATAGTCCGCCCCCTGGGCCGGGCTGGACGGGCCGGGGTGTTCGGACCCCTCGGCCGTGCCGATGATCCACGACACCTGCGGCAGGCGGCCGGCCAGGACGTCGGCCTTCAGCTGATCCAGATCGCGGGTGGACAGGGCGCGGTCCTTCAGCGCCGGGTCCGAACCCGGCTCGCCACGCCAGGCGCGTCGATAGGCCATGAAGTTCTGGACGGGGTTGTCGCCGAAATTGTCGGCCAGATTCTGATAGTGGCGCCAGTCGATCCCCGCCGCCTGAAGCCGCTCGGCATAGGTGGTCCAGTCATAGCGGGGCTGGTCGGCGTCGGGCTTGTTCAGATCGTCGTCGACATTGTCGATGACCGGGCCGCCGGCGCGGCCGTGCGGGTCGTTCGTCCCGCTGAACAGGAACAGGCGGTTGGTGTTGGTCCCCGTCTGCACCGAGCAGTGATAGGCGTCGCACAGGGTGAAGGCCTCGGCCATGGCGTATTGGAACGGGATGTCCTCGCGCCGATAGTAGCCCAGGGCGCGCTGGGTCTTGGCCTCGGGCCAATGGGCCATACGCCCCTGGTCCCACGCCGCCTGGGCGTCGGGCCAGTGGTGGGGCGTCCCCTCCATCCGCATCAGGTCGAAGTCGGCGGTCGTCGCCAGGTGGAAGGGACCGACCTCGGCGGCGGGCTGGACCGTGCGGTCCACCTGAGTCCAGACGTCGCGCGGGGCGCCGTCGGGGCCGGACGCGACGGGAATGGGATGGGGATCGCCGAAGCCCCGCACCCCGGCCAGGGCGCCGAAATAGTGGTCGAAGCTGCGGTTCTCCTGCATCAGGATCACCACATGGGCCACGTCCTCGATCGTGCCCTTGCGGACGTCGGCCGGAATGGACAGGGCCCTCGCCAATGAGGCCGGAAGCCCCGCCGCCAAGACCGCGCCTAGGCCGCCTGCAAGGCCGCCCGCGAGAAGAGATCGCCGATCGACAGACATCAGATGTTTCCGAACAAGGCCCGCGCCGATCTTATGACCGGCGCGGGCGACAGGTTTGCGACGATGAGGGCGAACGCCTCAGTGACGCCAGGTCAGGCCCAGACCCAGCATGCGCGGCGCGGTCTGATAGCCGATGGTGTAGCGTTCCGACTTGCCGCGCGTGGCCCAGTATCCGGCCTCGCCCGTCAGGTTCTCGCCATAGGCGCTGAGCACCAGCTGGTCGGTCAGCTGGAAGCGGGCGCCGAAGTCCAGCGTCGCCTGGGGCTGGATGTATTCATCCAGCGCATTGGCGCGCAGGGTGGCGATGTAGCGGCCGCGATAGCTGTAGCCCAGGTCGGCGTCGAAGCGGTCGCGCTTGTAGCTCAGGCCGACGTTGCCTAGGACCTTGGGCGCATTCGGCAGCCCCACCTCGACGCCTTCGCGCCAGGCGATGCCGGGATCGGCCTTGCTGGGCTGGTAGGTGTAGTTGGCCCAGGCCGAGAAGCCGGCGATCAGGTCGCGGTGCCCCGCAAGCTCGACGCCCCAGATGGAGGCGTCCTTGCCGTTGGCCGAGGTGGTGATCGGCACGCCGTCGGCGCCGACCATCACCTGCGATCCGGCCGACTGATAGATGAAGTTGTCGATCTCCTTGCGGAACAGGCCGGCGGACAGGAAGCCCTGGTCGCCGGCGTACTGGACGCCCAGATCGAAGTTCAGCGCCTCAGCCGGCTTCAGATCGGGGTTGCCCTTGGAGATCGAGACGATCCGCGGACCGTTGGACTCGATGTTGATCCCCTTGGAGATGTCGGTGAAGTTCGGACGGGCGAAGGAGGTCCAGACGGCGGCGCGCACGGTCCAGTCGGCGTTCGGGCGCCAATCGACGTGCAGGCTGGGCAGAACCTGGGTGTAGCTGGCCTCGGTGGTGCCGGCGGCGCCGCCGAACTCGCGTTTCACCTTCTTGGCGGCAGGGTCCTCGGTCGTGACCAGGGCCTCGTTGTGGATGTCGGTCCGCTCCACCCGCGCCCCGGCCGTGGCCGACCAGGCGCCCCGCTCCAGAACCGCCATGGCGTAGCCGCTGTAGCTGGTCTCGCGGCCCGAGGAGTCGTTCAGGTTCCAGGGGTATTCGTCGTCGGTCACACGCGGCGCGGCTTGCAGCACGGCTAGGACGCGGTTCATCTCAAGGATCGTGCCGAAGCGCGTCAGGCCGTGGTAGTGATCATCGTCGAAGTGATCGATCGAGCCCGCGATCAGGTCGGTGTGGTTCGAAAGGGGCGAGCCGCTGGCCAGCTCCGGAATCGCGCGCGTGCCGCTGTCGACGTCCTGCTGCTGATCATAGTCCCGTTGCGACCGGCGGAAGCGGAAGCCGCCCTTGACGGTCTTCAGCACGCCCTTGTCTTCCGGCGACCAGGCCAGGTTGACGGCGGCGTAGGCCTGAGAGTCTTCGGAGATCCGGCGATACAGTTCGGCGTAGTCGAACTTCAGATTGGCCGGGTTCAGCATGGCCGACGACTGGGCCTCGCTCATGATCCAGGTCGGATGTTTGCTGTCCGAGGCGTCAAAGCCGATCGGGGTGCTGTAGATCGGCAGGCTGTCGTCGGTGACATACTCCATATACCACTGGTTCGGCGTCTCGGTCCGGCCGTAGGTGTAGGCGACGTCGTAGTCCAGCTCGAAGGCGCTGCGGACGTGGCGGCCGCCCAGGTTCAGCACGCCCAGGCGGTTGTCCTCCTGCTTCACCTCGGCGCCCATCAGGGACGAGAAGCTGTTGATGGCGCCCTTGTCGTCCTGACCGGTCTTGACGTCGATATAGTCGTGCAGCTGATCGTTCTTCCACTGGGAGTACAGGCCGCGCAGGTGAAGTTCGTCATTCGACGTCGGGCGGTATTCCAGGGTGAAGTTGCCGCCGGTGCGGTCGATGTCGTTCACGAACCGGTCCAGGCCGTGCGAGACCAGCCGCAGGGGGGTGTCTTCCGACAGGACGGTGTCGCTATCCGGCAGGAGGCCGTCCGGACGCCAGCTGGTGTTGTAGCTGATGTTCTCGTTGCGCTCGCCCGTAATGGTCCGTTCGGTATGGAAGACCACGCCGTAAAGGCCCAGGGTCCGGTCGGAATCGAGGAAGGTCGAGAAGGCGCCGGTCAGGTCGGTCGCCGTCTTGTCCGCGATGTTTTCCCGGCTGGCGCGGACCGAAAGGCTGGCCATGCCGTCGCCGAAGTCGAAGGGGCTGGGCAGGCGGAAGTCGATGGTGCCGCCGACCGCGTCGCCGTCCAGATCCGGGGTCACGCTCTTGACCACCCGCACCGTGTCCAGGCCGTCGGGCGGCAGCAGGTCCAGGGCCACGGCGCGGTTGTCGCGGCCCGAGGTCGCCAGGCGCACGCCGTTCATCGTGTAGACGTTCAGGGCGCTGTCCAGGCCGCGAATGCTGACGTAGCGCGCGTCGCCCGTGCCGCGGTCGTTGACGGTGCTGACGCCCGGCAGACGCTTCAGCGCCGCCGCCACGCTGGTGGACGGGATGGTCAGCAGTTCATCGGCGGAGATGACCTCCGAAACGATGTCGGCCTGGCGCTGCTCGGCCTCGGCGCGGCGGGTGGCGCTGCGCGAACCGGTGACGATGATGTCGGCGAGGTTGGCGGCGTCCGCCGTCCCGCCTTGCGCCGGCGCGGTCTGGGCCAAGGCGGCGGCGGGCAGGATCGCTGCGAGCGCTGCGCCGCACAGCAGGGCGCGCGCGCAAAAGCGCGTGTTTGAAAGAACCATGATGACATCCCCTGACGTTTGGACGGCGCTGAGCCGTCTTCGAACGATCTACGCCGGGCCTGTGACATCGATGTGAACTATTGTGGCATTTTGTGTTTTTGTGTGGATTTTGACGAAGGCAGGCGCCACATGTCACACGAGTTGCATGACCCAAGGCACGGCGTTGAATCAGTCCGCACGGCTCGAAGCCCTATTGTCCGCCCTAGCTGATCAGGGCGCCTGTTCGATCGCCGATCTGGCGACGGCCTTTGATGTGTCCGAGGAGACGATCCGCCGCGACATCCGACGGCTGGAGCAGGAAGGGGCGGTGCGAAAGGTGCACGGCGGCGTCCGCCTGCCTGATCGCCGCGCCGAGGCGCCGTGGCGGCAGAGACTGAACATCAACGCCGAGGCCAAGAAGCGGATCGCGGCCCGCGCGGCCGAGTTGGTCGAACCAGGCATGACCCTGCTGCTGGATTCCAGCACCACCGTCTTCTGGCTGGCGCGCCGGATCGCCTCTGTGCGCGATCTGACGGTGGTGACCAACAGTCTGGAGACGGCGGGCGAGCTGGCGGCCCTGTCGGACGCCCGGATCTTCCTGGCGGGCGGGGCGGTCAACCCCGCCTATCGGGCCAGTTTCGATGCGGACGCCGCCGCCTACGCCAACCGGTTCGTGCCGGACCTGGCCTTCTTCTCCATCGTCGCCATCGACGCCGCGCACGGCTTTCTCGATCACGAGCCGGAAGAGGCGGCCTATGCCCGGGCGGTGCTGCCCAATGCGCGCAAGGCGGTCTGTCTGACGGACGCCTCCAAATTCGGGGCGGCGGGCCGCGCCCAGGCGGCGGACTGGTCCCAGGTGGCCATGATCATCACGGACCAGCCGCCCCCCGCCGCCGTCGCGGCGGCGGCGCGCGACGGCGGGGTCGAGGTGCGGATCGCCTGATCCGCGCCGGCCGATCAGTTGATCGACATGACGATCCGGCCCTCGATCTGGCCCCTGTGCATCCGGGTGAAGATGTCGTTGATGTTGTCCAGGGGCTCCACGGCGATGGTGGACTTGACCTTGCCCTGGGCGGCGAAGTCCAGCGCCTCCTGAAGGTCCAGCCGGGTGCCGACGATAGAGCCGCGCACCGTGGTGCCGTTCAGCACCATGTCGAAGATCGACAGGGGGAAGTCGCCGGGCGGCAGGCCGTTCAGGGCGACCGTCGCCCCGCGCGCCGTCATGCCCAGGGCCTGTTCGAACGCCTTGGGCGAGACGGCGGTGACCAGCACCCCCTGGGCGCCGCCGTCGGTCTGACGCTTGATCTCGGCGGCGGGGTCGTTGGATGTCTTGGCGTTGACAGTCACCGAGGCGCCCAGACGCCGCGCCAGGTCCAGCTTGGCGTCGTCGATGTCGACGGCCGCGACGTTCATCCCCATGGCCTTGGCGTACTGCACCGCCAGATGGCCCAGGCCGCCGACGCCCGAGATCACCACCCAGTCGCCGGGCTTGGTCTCCGTCACCTTCAGCCCCTTATAGACGGTGACGCCGGCGCAAAGGATCGGCGCGATCTCTTCAAAGCCGATGTTATCGGGCAGATGGCCGACGAAGTTCGGGTCCGCCACCACATATTCGGCGAATCCGCCGTTCACCGAATAGCCGGTGTTCTGCTGCTCGTGGCACAGGGTCTCCCACCCGCCGAGGCAGTGTTTGCAATGGCCGCAGGCGGAATAGAGCCAGGGCACCCCGACGCGGTCGCCCTCCTTGACGTGTTTGACGCCGGCGCCGACGCCCGAGACGTAGCCGACGCCTTCGTGGCCCGGAATGAAGGGCGGATTGGGCTTGACCGGCCAGTCGCCCTCGGCGGCGTGCAGATCGGTGTGGCAGACGCCGCTGGCGACGACCTTCACCTGGATCATGCCGGGTCCGGGGGTGGGGATCGGCGCGTCCTCGATCACCAGGGGCTTGCCGAATTCGCGCACGACGGCGGCCTTCATGGTTTTGGCCATGGTTAATCCTCGATCAGAAGGGGGAACGGGCGGACCGGAAGCAGGACACCGGCCCGCCCGCCTGGGAGCCGCTCTCCGGACAGACGGATCAGAGAGCGATCGGAGGATGGCCGATCCGGAGCCGGCCATCCTTGATGCAGATCAGAAGAAGCCCAGCTTGTTCGGGCTGTAGCTGACCAGAAGGTTCTTGGTCTGCTGATAGTGATCCAGCATCATCCGGTGGTTTTCACGGCCGATGCCCGACTTCTTGTAGCCGCCGAAGGCCGCGTGGGCCGGATACTGGTGATAGCAGTTGGTCCAGACCCGCCCGGCCTGGATGGCGCGGCCGGCGCGATAGGCGGTGTTCATGTCGCGCGACCACACCCCGGCGCCCAGGCCGTATTCGGTGTCGTTGGCGATCTCCATCGCCTCTTCGAAGGTCTTGAAGGTGGTCACGGCCAGGACGGGACCGAAGATCTCCTCCTGGAAGATCCGCATGTCGTTCGTGCCCTTGAACACCGTCGGCTTGACGTAGTAGCCGCCGGCCAGATCGTCCTGAAGCTGGGCCTGGTCGCCCCCGGTCAGGACCTGGGCGCCCTCTTCGCGGCCGATCTTCAGATAGCTCAGGATCTTCTTCAGCTGCTGGTCCGACGCCTGGGCGCCGATCATGGTCGCAGGGTCCAGCGGGTCGCCCTGGACGATGGCCTCGACCCGGGCGATCGCCTTCTCGATGAAGGCCTCATAGATGTCTTCGTGGATCAGGGCGCGGCTGGGGCAGGTGCAGACCTCGCCCTGGTTCAGGGCGAACATCGCAAAGCCTTCCAGCGCCTTGTCCAGGAAGGCGTCGTCGGCGTCCATCACGTCCTTGAAGAAGATGTTCGGCGACTTGCCGCCCAGCTCCAGCGTCACCGGAATGATGTTCCGGGTCGCATATTCCATGATCTTCTGGCCGACGGCCGTCGAGCCGGTGAAGGCGATCTTGGCGATGCGCGGATTGGTGGCCAGGGGCTCGCCCACCTCGGCGCCCGTGCCGGAGACGATGTTCAGCACGCCGGCGGGCAAGAGGTCCTGGATCAGCTCAATGACCACCAGGATCGAGGCCGGGGTCTGTTCCGCCGGCTTCATGACGATGCAGTTGCCCGCCGCCAGGGCCGGGGCGATCTTCCAGGCGGCCATCAGGATCGGGAAGTTCCACGGGATGATCTGGCCGACCACGCCCAGCGGCTCATGGAAGTGATAGGCCACCGTATCGTGGTCCAGTTCCGAGATCCCGCCTTCCTGAGCCCGGATACAGCCGGCGAAATAGCGGAAGTGGTCGATCGCCAGCGGAATGTCGGCGGCGAGGGTCTCGCGCACCGGCTTGCCGTTGTCCCAGGTCTCGGCCTCGGCGACGGCCTGGAGGTTGGCTTCGATCCGGTCGGCGATCTTGTTCAGGATCACGGCGCGTTCGGCGACGCTGGTCTTGCCCCAGGCGTCCTTCGCCGCGTGGGCGGCGTCCAGGGCCAGCTCGACGTCGGCCGCGTCCGAGCGTGCGACCTCGCACAGGACGCGGCCGTTCACCGGGGAGGTGTTCTCGAAATACCGGCCGTTGACGGGGGCGACCCAGCGGCCGCCGATGAAGTTGTCATAGCGCGTCTTGAACTTGGGCGTCGCGGCGCGGGCGAATTCGGGCTTGGTCACGAGTGCGTCTCCTTGCGGTTTCCTCGGGCGCCGATTGTCCGGCGTCGTTTGAGGCAAACTCGGTCCGCAAGGCCCGCCGCGCCAGAAGCCCGGTTCATGATGCGGCGCAAACCTGTCGCAGATTTGCGACAGATTACAGGAGGCTGTTACTGGGCGTCGTTCAGACCCAGCCGGTGCAGCTTGCGGTGCAGGGTGGCGCGGCTGATGCCCAACAGGCGGGCGGCGGCCGAGACATTGCCCCCGCTGCGCGCCAGGGCCCGGCGCACCGCGCCCCGTTCCGCCTCCAACAGATCCGCCTCGGCCGCGCCGGGCGTCAGAAGGTCCGAGGCCGGCAGCTGGGCGGCGATCCGTTCGTCGGTGATCGACAGGGACAGGCGCGCCGCCCGCGTCGCTCCGATGACCAGATCGTCGCGATCCACGGCCAGCAGGGCCGCCGCATTCCGTTCGCCCGCGCTTCCGGCCAGGACGATGCGGGCGTCGCAGAAGGTCTGACGGAAGGCCTGGGCCTCGATCGACCGGGCGGCGTCGGCCACGGCGGCCGAGATCAGACCCAGTATGGCCTCGGTCGCATCCGCCCGGCAGGACGAGACGTCCAGCGCCCCCGCCAGCCGGCCGAAGGGGTCGTGGATCGGATGGGTGACGCAGCTCAGGCCGGTGTTGCGGGCGTGGAAATGCTGGTCGCGGTGGATGGTGACGGGGCGGTGTTCGGCCAGGGCCGTGCCGATGCCGTTGGTGCCCTCATGCGCCTCGGACCAGACCGCGCCCGGCCACAGGCCCCAGCGATGAAAGGTCTCGTCGTCCGCCGCCGCCCCGCGCCGCTCCACCGGCACCCCCTCGGCATTGGTCAGCAGGACGCAACAGCCGACCCCGCCGACCGCCAGAAACAGCCGGTCCAGCACCCCCTCGGCCGCGCGGGTCATCGGCTCCATCGCCTGACGGGCGTCCTGCAGCGCCTGTTCGGAGATCGTCTCCACAGCCCCGGCCCGCACCGGATCAAGGCCGTAGAGGGTGATGGACCGACGCCAGGAGGCCGCCAGGGCGGAGCGCGCGCCGGCGCCCTCGTCCAGCGCCTGCTGGATCAGGCTGGCGTGATCGGTCTGGGACCGCGGGCTCATGGGCGACCTCCGAAAGATCGACAGTCCCCGGATCAGACGCCTGCAAAGCCTCCGCGTCAATCCGACCTTGGTCCCCCTCCCCCGCCTCGTCGCCCGGTCAGCCCCAGGTTGGAAAGACGACATTGGGAACCGGCTGCTGATCCCCGGCCTTGTCTCCGCATCGCAGGAGACCCGAATGTCCATAATCGACAAGGCTTTGGCCGCCGTAACCCCCCAACCCGGCGAAGAGGCCCGCGCCGAAGCCACAGCCCAGGCGCGCGCGGCCGCCGCGCCCGGCGACTGGCTGTCGCTGGTTCTGGACCATCACGACGAGATCCGCGCCGCCTTCGCCCGCGGACGCCAGGTGAAGTCGGCGGCCGACCGCCAGGCGGCCCTCAAGGCCCTGGCCCTGGTGCTGAACGGCCATTCGATCGCCGAGGAGCTGGTCCTCTACCCCGCCCTGGGACAGGCCGGCGAGAAGATGCACGCCGCCCACGCCTATCTGGAACAGACCACCGCCAAGGCGCAGATGGCCGAGCTGGAGAACATCGCCCCTTCCAACACCGCCTGGCTGGACAAGTGGGAGCATATCGAAGGCGCCGTCCTGACCCATATGTACGAGGAGGAGAAGGGCTGGTTCATCACCCTGAAGCAGAAGGGCGAGGATCAGGCGCGGCTGACCGACCGCTATAGCGAGGAATATGAACGCTACACCGGCGCCTCGGCGCGTCAGGCCGCCTGATCCGATGAGCGACCGCGACCACAGCCGCGATTCGGCCGCCTCGGGTCTGGCCCAGGGCGGGCTGGGCGGGCCTGAGGATCAGCTGCTGGAGGCGGGACAGGAGGAGGTCTTCGCCCGCGAAGAGGTCGAGACGGGGCGGATCGAACACCACTCCGACACCCAGACCTTGCCAGACGCCGAGGAGATCGAACCCTCCTCTCCGAACGCCGGAAGCGGCGCGGCAGGCGCGGCCTGACCATGGCCGAGGGTCTGCGCGACGCCGTGCCGGAGAATGCGGTGCACCTGTGCATCGACATGCAGCGGATGTTTGTCGAGGAGACGGCGTGGCGACTGGACTGGGCCGAGCGGGTCATGCCCCAGATCGTGCGCCTGTGCGAAGGCCGGCCCGAACGGACCGCCTTCACCCGCTTCATCCCCGCCGCCCGACCGGGAGAAGGTCGCGGCGCCTGGCGCCGCTACTGGGAGCGCTGGGCCTCCATGACCCTGGAGCGAATCGACCCCGGCCTGGTCGATCTGGCCCTGCCGCTTCAGCGGTTCGTCCCGCCCGGCCGGCTGATCGACAAACACGTCTATTCGCCCTGGGTGGGCTCGGACCTGGACGCGGTCCTGAGCCGCAGCGGGGTGGATACGCTGATCGTCACCGGGGGCGAGACCGACGTCTGCGTTCTGGCGACCGTGCTGGCGGCCGTCGATCTGGGCTATCGGGTGGTGATCGCCCAGGATGCGGTCTGCAGCTCGGCCGATGGCCCCCATGACGATCTCCTGCGCCTCTATCACGACCGCTTCTCGCAGCAGATCGAGACGGCGACGGTCGACGAAATCCTGGACGGCTGGCGCTGACAGGCGGACCGGTCATGGGCCGGTCCGCCGTCTGCATCAGGCTATGCCCGCCCCGCCGGTGACGCCATAGACCTCGCCGGTGACGTAGCTGGCCTCCTGGGACGCCAGAAGCACATAGACGGGCGCGATCTCGACCGGCTGGCCGGGCCGGCCGTAGGCGCTCTGTTCGCCGAAATGGACCACCTTCTCCATCGGCTGGCCGCCCGAGGGCTGAAGCACGGTCCAGAAGGGGCCGGGCGCCACGGCGTTGACGCGGATTCCCTTCTCCAAAAGCTGTTTGGACAGGGCCTTGGTGTAGGCGACGATCCCCGCCTTGGTGGTCGCATAGTCCAGCAGAATGGCCGAGGGCTCATAGGCCTGGATCGAGGCGGTGGTGATCACCGCCGCCCCGGCCGGCAGGTGGGGGACCGCCGCCTGGACGATCCAGTGCAGGGCGTAGAGATTGGTCTTCATCGTCCGGTCGAAATCCTCGGTCGAGACCTCGCCGACGCTCTCGCGGTACTGCTGGCGACCGGCGTTGACCACCAGGATGTCCAGCCCGCCCAGACCCTCGACCGCCTGGGACACCAGGTCGCGGCACCAGGCCTCGTCGGTCACGTCGCCGGGCAGGCGGACGGCCTTGCGCCCTTCGGCCTCGATCAGCTGCGCCACCTCGGCGGCGTCCTTCTCTTCGGACGGCAGATAGGACAGGGCGACGTCCGCCCCTTCGCGGGCGTAGGCGATGGCGGCGGCGCGGCCGATGCCGGAATCGCCGCCGGTGATCAGGGCCTTGCGCCCAGCCAAGCGGCCCGAGCCCTTATAGCTGGTCTCCCCATGGTCCGGCTTGGGATCCATCTCCACCGCCAGGCCCGGCGCCGGCTGGGGCTGCTCGGGGAAGGGCGGGAGGGGGTATTGGTCGCGGGGGTCCTGCATCGTCAAACGATCGGCCATGACGTCTCCTCTCGGCTGGGTCGCGTGAACAACACGAGGCTCCCGCGCCCGTTCCGATCAAAAGCCGTCACAGAGCCCAGCGCGGACAACTGACGAAGCCCGCGTAACGCCGATCTGTGGTTGCGAAACGCAAGAAGCGGATTTTTTAAGGTTTTTTCGAAATAACTGCTCAGGTCGGCCTGACAGCCGTCGCAAATGAAAGTTGAGCGGACGACGCCATGACGATTCTGAGCCGCAACAACGTCGCCGTCACGGGTCACACGGGTCCAGTCCTTCTGTTCTCGCACGGCTTCGGCTGCGACCAGGGCATGTGGAGATCGGTCGCCGAGCGGTTCGACGGCGTGGCCCGCATCGTCCTGTTTGACCATGTCGGCGCCGGCGCCTCGGACAGCGCCTGTTTCGATCCTGAGCGCCACGCCGATCTGGGCGGCTACGCCGACGACCTGATCGAGGTGATCGAGGCGGTCGGCCTGGGTCCGGTCGTCTTCATCGGCCATTCGGTGGGCGCCAGCATCGGCGTCATCGCCGCCGTCCGACGACCCGACCTGTTCCAGTCCCTGGCCCTGGTGTGCGGTTCGCCCCGCTACACGGACGCCGAAGGCTACCGCGGCGGTTTCACCCCAGCCGACATCGCCGACCTCCTGGCTTTGATGGACAAGAACATCGCCGAATGGACCACGGCGGTCGCGCCTGCGATCCTCGGGTCTTCAGCCACGCAGGGTCAGGCCGACTGGAGCGCGAGCGTGTGCCGGGTCGATCCCGCCATCGCCCGCCATTTCGCCCGCACCACCTTCCACGCTGACGACCGCGACGCCTTTGCGGCCCTGGCTCTCCCCACCCTGTTGCTGGACAGCCGCGACGACGCCCTGGCGCCGACCTTCGTCGGGGACTGGATGGAGCGCCACATCCCCCAGGCGCGCCGGGTCGTCCTGCCGACCGAGGGCCACTGTCCCCATATGACCGAACCCGATCTGGTCGAGGCGGCCCTGCGTCGCCATCTGGACCTGCCGCCGCTGGACCTGGCGGCCTAGATGCAAAGTCCGTCCGTCCTGCTGGATCTGTTGAGCCAGGCGCCGGGCGGCCTGGGCCTGGTCGATCCCCATGGTCGGTTGCTGTGGCTGAACGACTATCTGGCCGACCTGCTGGACCTGCACGCCGGAGACCAGGCCGAGGATCGCCGTCTGGTCGATCATCTGACGCCCGCCAGCCGGATCATGGTTCAGACGCGGCTTCGTCAGGAGCTGGCGATGGGCGGGCGGCTGGAGGAGCTGGCCCTGGATGTGCTCGCCTCTAACGGCGATCGGATTCCGGTCATGGTCAGCGCCGCCCAGACCCAGGGGACCGAAGGGCCGCTGATTCAACTGTGCGTCTCGCGCGCGCCCGTTCGTCGCGCCTATGAGGCGGCGGCGCCCCTGGCCGAAAAGCGCGCCGAGGCGGAACGCCGGTCCGCCCGCGACGTGATCTCCGCCTTTGTGCGCCACTGCCCTGTGCCCTTGATTATGACGGATGCCGACCTGGTGGCGACCGGCGTCAGCCAGGCCTGGGAAAAGACCTACGGCCGACCGGCGCAGGACATGGTCGGACAGAGGGTGGACTCGCCGGCCAGGGCGCGCCCGGCCCAGATCGATTGGCCCAAGGTCTACGCCCGCGCCCTCGCCGGAGAGGCGATGAGCAGCGAGGGGCCCGTCCGCTCGGCCCTGGTCGACATGTGGTTCGAATGGGCGGTCATACCCTGGCGCGACGCCGAAGGGGCGATCGGCGGCCTGCTGCTGATGAATTTCGACGTCTCCGCCCTGGTCCGCGCGCGCGACGCCGCCGCCGCCGCCGACGCGGCCAAGTCGCGCTTCCTGGCCAATCTGAGCCATGAACTGCGCACGCCGCTGAACAGCGTCCTGGCGCCGCTGGAACTGCTGCGCGGACACGCCCTGCCCGAGGCGGCCCACAAGGCGCTGGAGACCGTGGCCCAGGCCGGGGCCGAGGTGACGCGCCGCATCACCACCCTGCTGGACTTCTCGCAGCTGGAAGGCGGAGGCTTCACGCCCCAGTCGTCGCCCCTGTCGGTGCGGACCCTGTGCGACGAGGTGCTGACGGAATGCGCCGACCTGATCGGCGACCGGCCGATCGTCCTGAGCGGCCCGGACACGGGCGCCGACGTCCAGGTTTCGGCCGACGGCGACGCCCTGAAGCGCATCCTGATCCAGCTGGTCGCCAATGGGGTGAAGTTCACCGAGACCGGCGCAGTTTCTCTGGATGTCCAATACGAAGACGACGCCCTGGTCTTCACCGTCGCCGACACCGGCTGCGGTTTCGACATCGACAGTTTCGACGCCCTCGTCCGCCCCTTCCATCAGCGCGACGTCACTGCGACACGGAAACACGGCGGCATGGGTCTGGGCCTGGCTCTGGCCGAGGGCCTGGCCCGCGCCGTTGGCGGCGAACTGACCGCCCAGAGCACGATCGGCGTCGGCAGCCGCGTGACCTTGCGCGCGCCGGCGGTTCTGCTGTCGACGCCCGGGGGCAGGTCCGCCGCGACCGATGCGGAGCCCGCCGCCCTCCGCATCTTGGCCGTGGACGACAATCCCGCCAATCTGGCGGTGCTGAACGCGGTTCTGGCCGCTACGGGCGCGGAAGTCACCTGCGCCGAGAACGGGCTGGAAGCGGTCGAACTGAGCCGGACAATGGATTTCGACCTGGTGCTGATGGACGTCCAGATGCCGGTGATGGACGGTTTGACGGCGATGCGGACGATTCGGTCCGAACACCCCTGCCCGCCCCCGATGATCGTCGTCAGCGCCAACGTCTCGCGCCCCGAAGTCGCCGAGGCGCGGGCCGCCGGCGCCGCAGAGGTGCTGGGCAAGCCCGTCGGCGCCGCCGTGCTGTTGCAGACCGTCGGCGCCGTGCTTCAGGCGGCGGCGGAACAGGCGTGGAGAGCCGCCTGAACGGCTACTCCCCCCGCTCGGCCTTCAGCAGGAAATAGGGCAGCAGGCCGGCGACCACCTGGCGGCTGGCGTCCTCGTCCTGATCCAGCATGTCGCGCAGCGGCGGGCCGATCAGGGCCTCGCCGAAGGCGCTGAGGGCGATGAACAGAACCGCCGAGGACAGCTGTTTGGGCGAGGCGGTCAGGGGATCGCCCAGCTTGTCGCGGATGGCCTCGACCAGACCGTTCACAGCCGCCCGGACCGGCTCCAGATGGGTCAGGTCGCCCTTCAGCACGATCCAGGCGGCCAGCTTGCCCGCCCCGCCTTCCGCAAAGGCGTCGAAGACGGCGTTGATCAGCTCCAGCGGCGCCCCCTCGTCGGTGCGCAGCCGGGCGATGGCGGCGTCCAGGGCGTTCGACAGATCCGCCACCATCGACCCCATCAGGGCCGACTGCAGCCCCTCGGCCGAACCGAAATGGTGGATCAGATTGGCGTGGGTCATGCCCAGGTCGTCGGCGACGGCCTTCAGGGTCACCGAGTCCGGCCCGCCCGCCAAAAGGCGCGCGCGAGCGCAGGCCAGAACCTCCAGGCGGGCTTCTTCAGGGGTGCGACGACGGCGACGAACGCGCTCTATTGACATTGTTGTTAGTTACATCCATGTAGATAGCACTGGTTAAGCTCAGCGCCCGGAGAGAGCAAGTGACGGCTGAACTGATGATGGACGACGCCCTGGTCGATGCGCGGCCCCGCGCTGACGGCATGGGGCGCCCCCGGCGGATCGAGATCGGCCGGGCTTTTCGCGCCCTGCGCCGCCTGATCGCGAACAAGGAAGACACCACCCAGGTGTTCGAGATCATGAACGCCCTGGCTGGGAACTCGGTGCGGCGCGGCTATATGCGGATGCTGGAGACGCCCGAGGGCGCGCGCCAGGCCTTCAAGATGGTCGAGCTGGCGGACCGGCTGCACGACCGGCCCTGGCTGGAATCCATGCCCGCCGGATCGGTGGGCCGCGCCTATCTGGACTTCATCGACGAACGCAATCTGTCGGCCTACGGCCTGGCCGACGAAAGCCGCAAGGTGGCAGACACCGAGATTGAGGCGGCCCATCCCTACGCCTGGTACGCCCGGCGCCTGCGCGACATCCATGACCTGTGGCACATCCTGGCCGGCTATCGCACGGACGCCCTGGGCGAGGCCTGCGTGGTCGCCCTGTCCCTGCCTCAGACGGGCAGCAAGGGTTTCGGCCTGATCGCCATCGGCGCCGCCGTCGAAATGACCAAGGCCCGCACCGGCTATCCCTGCGCCCGCGCCGTGTTCGAGGCGTGGCGCCGGGGGCGGAAGGCGGCCTGGCTGCCGGCCCTGGACTATGAGGCCCTGATGTCTGAGCCGCTGGATCAGGCGCGCGCGCGGCTGGGCCTGGGAGGGCCGACCCTCTACGACCGCATCCCGGTCGCGGTCCGCAACCGCCTGCTGGTCCGGGGCTGATGCGTCGCCGGACCTGGCCCGCCGCCCTGACCGTGGCCGGCGGGGTCCTGACCGGAGCGGTGATGACCGCCGCTCCGGCCTCGGCCCAGGACAGTCCGCTGCTTGGACGGTGGCGCACCGCCGCCCAGGGCGGGGTGGTCGAAATCCACCGCTGCGGCGCCGCCCTGTGCGGCCGAGTGGTGGACGCCGCCCCCCTGCGTCGAAATCCCGATCAGACCGATGTGCGCAACCGCGACCCGGACTTGCGGAGCCGGCCGCTCAGGGGGCTGCGCGTTCTGGACGGCTTCACCGGCGGCCCCACGACCTGGTCTGGCGGCCCCCTCTATGACCCGGACAGCGGCCAGCGCGCCTCTCGCGGAACCCTGACCCTGATGGAGGGCGGCCGACTGGCGGTGCGCGGCTGTATCGCCCCCCTTCTGTGCCGCACCCAGACCTGGACCCGGCTGCGTTAGATCAGCCCGCCATGGCCCGTCCCGCCGCCCGTCCGGTGAACAGGCAGCCGCCCAGGAAGGTGCCCTCCAGGGCGTTGTAACCGTGGGCGCCCCCGCCGCCGAACCCCGCCGCCTCGCCCGCCGCATAGAGACCCTCCAGCACCGTTCCGTCGGCCCGCAACACCCGGCTGTCCAGATCCGTCTGCACCCCGCCCAGGCTCTTGCGCGTCAGAACGCTCAGCTTGACCCCGATCAGGGGGCCGGCCGCCGGGTCCAGCAGACGGTGCGGTTTCGCCACCCGCGCCAGCCGGTCGCCCAGATAGCGGCGGGCGTTGTGGACCCCCTGGACCTGCAGATCCTTGGCGAAGGGGTTGGCCATCTGGGCGTCGCGCGCCTCCACCACCCGCCGCACCGCCTCGGCCTTCAGCAGGGGCGTCGGCGTCAGGGCGTTCATGCCCGCGACCAGGGTCTCCAGCTCCTGGGCTGCCACGAAGTCCGCCCCCTTGGCCTTGAAGGCCTCGACCTCGGGCGAGGCGCCCTTGCCCAGCCGCGTCTTCAGCACCCGCAGCCAGTCGCCCGAGGTGATGTCGCCGTTCTGCTCCGACCCTGAAAGGGCGAACTCCTTTTCGATGATCGACTGGGTCAGGATGAACCAGGAATGGTCGTGCTCAGCCAGGTCCGGCGTGGTGCGCAGATAGCGCAGGGTGGACAGGGTGTCATAGCCCGGCAGGGCGGGGAAAGGCAGTCGCCGCCCCAGGGCGTCCAGCCACAGGGACGAGGGGCCGGGCAGGATGCGGATGCCGTGTCCGGGCCAGATCGGGTTCCAGTTCCGCAGCCCCTCGACATAGTGCCACATCCGGTCCCGGTTCACGAGGCGGGCGCCCGCCGCCTCGGCGATGTCCAACCCCCGTCCGTCGACATAGGCGGGCACGCCCGTGACCATCGTCCGCGGCGGCCGTCCCAGCCGTTTGGGCCAGAAGCGGCGCACCTTGTCGTGGTTCCCGCCGATGCCGCCGGTGGCGATCAGGACCGACGGCGCCCGCAGGGTGAAATCGCCCACGACCTCGCGGCTGGAGGCCGCGCCCCGCGGAGCCTCGCTGGGCGCCAGGCGGACGCCCGCCACGCCGGTCACGCGGCCGGCCTCGACGATCAGCTGATCCACCCGACTGCGGAAGTGAAAGGTCAGCCGCCCCTGGGTCTGGGCCTCCAGGGCGCGGGCGGCGAAAGGACCGCTGACGCCCGTCCCCGTGCCCCAGGGCACATGAAAACGCGGGACGGAGTTGCCGTGCCCCTGGGCCCGGCCGTCGCCCCGTTCGGCCCAGCCGACCATGGGGGTGAGGCGGATTCCATGGCGGCGCAGCCAGTCGCGCTTTTCGCCGGCGGCGAACTCGACATAGGCCCGGCCCCAGCGGGCGGCCCATTCGTCCTCGGCCAGGGCGCCGTCCAGCCGGTCCCAGCCGGCGCTGCCGCGCCAGTCGGACCAGGCCAGGTCGAAACTGTCGCGCACCCCCAGACGCCGCTGTTCGGGGCTGTCCACCAGAAACAGGCCGCCGAAGGACCAGAAGGCCTGACCGCCCAGATTGGCGGCGTTCTCCTGATCCACCACCGCCACCCTGCGCCCGGCCTGGACCAGTTCATTGGCGGCGACCAGGCCGGCCAGGCCCGCCCCGACGACTATGGCGTCACAGTCCATTTCGTCCCTCCTGATCCGCGCCCTCAGCCCTCGCGAAAGTCTGAAATCGCACCGTCTGCGGATGGCCGTCAACCGACATCATTGTCAATAGGTATTGACATGAGAGTGAGTAGTGCGAAGCTGGCGACAACCGCCGGTGGCCCCGCCCCGTCGAGCGGAAACATCAGGCGGGAGGAAACGCACATCAGGACGCCGTCTCAGCCCGGCGTGCTCAGGGAGGATCACATGGTTTCAGCCGTCCGCACTCGCGCGCGCCTTGCGCTCTCGGTCTCCGCCACAGCCCTGCTGATGGCCGGGGCGCCCGCCCTGGCCCAGACGACGCCGCCCGCAGCTCCAGCGCCGCAGGCCGGTCAGTCGCCGCAGGCCGCGCCCGCGGTGGTGGACGACATCATCGTGACCGCCCAGAAGCGCGAACAGTCCGTTCAGGACGTGCCCATCGCCGTCTCGGCCCTGTCGGCCGAGGCCCTGGAATCGCGCCAGATCGAGGGGGGATCGGAACTGCTGCGCGCCGTGCCGAACGTGTCCTTCTCCAAGTCCAACTTCAGCATGTACAACTTCTCGATCCGCGGGATCGGGACCAAGGCGGTGTCCGCCTCCAGCGACCCGGCCGTGGCCGTCAGCTTCAACAACACTCCCCTGATCCGCAACCGGCTGTTCGAGCAGGAATATCTGGACGTCGCTCGGGTCGAGGTGCTGCGCGGGCCGCAGGGGACGCTTTACGGCCGCAACGCCACCGGCGGCGTCGTCAACATGTTCCCCGAACTGCCCAAGTTCCGGTCGGAGGGCTTCGCCACGGGCGAACTGGGCAACTATGACAGCCGGCGCGGCCAGGCCATGCTCAACGTCCCCTTCGGCGACACCTTCGCCGTGCGCGGCGCCTTCGGCTTCACCCAGCGCGACGGCTTCGACTACAACAGCTTCAACGACACCCATGTGAACGACCGCGACCTGTTCACCACCCGTCTGTCGGCCCGGTGGGAGCCGACGGCGCGGTTCCGCGCCAATGCGATCTGGGAGCATTTCGAGGAAGACGACCACCGCTCCCGCACCGGCAAACAGCTGTGCACCACCGATCCGGGTCCGACCCAGGTCGGATCGGCGACGATCACCACCCCTTACAATCAAGATCAGTTGAGCCAGGGCTGTCTGCCGGGTTCACTGTATTCCGACGCCGCCTATGGGGCGCCCAACGGTGGTTCCTTCGGGCCGATCCGGCTGCTGTCCGGTTTCTTCAGCCTGGGCGGCTTCGACGCAAACGGCGCCAGCGTCTATCCGATCCCACAGGGCTTCGACCCCTATGAGGGCGTCGTGCAGTCGCGAGACCTGCGTGAGATCGCCACCAACTACGATCCCGTCTTCCGGGCCGAGAACGACGTCGTCCAGGTCAATCTCGAATTCGACCTGACCGACACCCTGACCCTGTTCTCACAGACCGCCTACGCCAAGGACGACTATTATGCGTCGCAGGACTATGCGCGCTACGTCTCCAACCCCGCCTTCTCGGACAGCAGCCAGGTGTTCGATTTCTTCGGCGACCTGATTCCGTCGCCGGCCGCGCCCGGCGGCGTCTACACCGATCCGCAACTGGGGCCGTCAAACCGGATCCTGTCGGCCGACATCAGCCAGTCCGACAATCGACAATGGTATCAGGAGTTCCGCCTTCAGTCCGACATGGCGGGCGATTTCAACTTCAGCCTCGGCGCCAACTATTTGGACTTCAAGTCGCAGGACGATTACTACGTTTTCAACAACACCTTCTCCTACCTCGCCGAATATTTCTACAACTTCGAGCTGGGTCCGGACGGAAGTTCGCAAACCGTACCCTGCGATGACGATCGCGTGTTCGAATGCGTCTATGTCGACCCCAATCCGCTGAGCGAAATCAACGGCGAAGGTCACAACTATTTCCGCAGCAAGAACGTCGTCCACACCCGCTCCTGGGCCGTCTTCGGCGAGGGCTACTGGGACCTGACGCCGGAACTGCGGCTGACGACCGGCCTGCGCTATACCGAGGACCGCAAGGACACGACACCCTATCCCAGCCAGCTGCTGCTGGGCGCGCCGCTCGGCGGCGGGTCCGGTCCGGGGTCGGGCGGATTCGTGCGTCGGGGCTATTACGCCCTGCCGGACATCGAACAGAAGTGGGAGGCGGTCACCGGCCGGATCGTGCTGGATTGGACACCCGATCTGTCCTTCACCGACGACACCCTGGTCTACGCCTCCTTCTCCCGCGGCTATAAGGGGGGCGGCACCAATCCGCCTCGCCTGGAGCTGGACCCAAGGGTCGTCCAGTACCAGCCCCTGGCCAGCACCTTTGATCCCGAATACGTCAACGCCTTCGAAATCGGCGCCAAGAATACGCTGATGGACGGGGCGCTGCGGCTGAACGCGACCGGCTTCTACTATGATTACAAGGACTATCAGGTTTCCCAGATCGTCGATCGCATCTCATTGAATGAGAATTTCGACGCTGAAATCTGGGGTCTGGAGCTTGAAGCGGTCTACCGGCCGACGCCCAGTTTCCAGATCGACGGCAATCTCGGCTATCTGAAGTCCCGCATCGCCGACGGCGAGCGGTCCATCAACGTCATGGACCGCACCCAAGGCGACCCCGACTGGATCACCATCCGTCCCTGGATCCAGGTGCCGTCGAACTGCATCGCCCCGCGCGCCTATGCTGAAACCATCCTCAACAGCGCTTTCGGACCCGATGCGGCCAATCTGGCGCTGAGCGCCCTGTGCGCCGGCTCGTCGCGGTTCGGCACCTTCAACCCCAACTTCAACTCCATCCTTCCCTTCTGGGCGCTCTACGGCTTCACCTACGATCCCTTGACCGAGGCGCCGAACGGCGGACGGGGTTTCGAGGCCGACCTGGGCGGCAATGAACTTCCTAACTCGCCCAACTGGACCGCCAACATCGGGGCCCAGTACAGCTGGTTCCTGGGCGATTGGGACCTGACGCTGCGCGGCGACTATTATCGCCAGGGCGAGAGCTTCTTCCGCGTCTACAACACCGAATACGACCGGCTGGAGGGCTGGGACAATCTGAACCTGTCGGTGTCCCTGACCAATGAGGCGCGGGGCCTGAAGCTCCAGGCCTATGTCAAGAACGTCTTCGACGATGCGCCCATCGTCGACGCCTTCACCAACTCGGACGACACCGGGCTGACGACCAATGTCTTCACCCTGGACCCGCGGCTGTTCGCCGTGCGGCTGACCAAGTCGTTCTGAGGCTGACGTCAGGCCGGTCTTCCCGGCCACCCTGTAAGGCCGTCCCCGACGTCAAGAGACGCCGACAGGACGGCCTTATGTCGTTTTATATCATTGAAAAATATACGTATTTCTCCTTGACTCTCACCTACCTTCCGCGTTGTAAGTACATCGCCCCTAGCGGGTGAACACACGCTCAACGGGTCCAACCAAGGACCCACTCAAAGGGAGGACTACCATGATCAAGATGCTTTCCATCGCAGCTGCGGCGCTCGCTTCCGTCGCCGTCGCTTCCCCCAGCTTCGCCCAATCCTTCTCGCCCAGCTCGGGCAGCGTATCCGGATCGGGTTCTGTGACCCTGTCGCAAACGATCAGCGTCACCTGCAACGTCTCCATCACCGCAAGCCCGCTGAGCGCGACCAGCGCGCCCATCCCGACTCGCAGCATCTCGCCCGGCGGCATCGCCTGCTTGGCCGTTGCGCCGTCCGGCGCTTGGAGCGCGGCCGTGGTGCCGGGATCGACCACCTCGATCGCCCTGACCATCGGCGCCAACACCGTGGCCAACGATCCCTGCTACGGCACGGTGGTGGTCGCCTGGAACAATGCGACCAGCACGGCGACCTTCAACAACAACGTCCTGCCCCCCGTGAACGCCGGCGGTCGCAACTGCACCATCGTCAGCGGCTCGATCCGTATTCCGGGTCTGCAAATCCTCTAGGCTCGGCTGGTCCCCGGATCCTAAACCTGAAAGCCTGGCCGGGCGTCCGCGACGCCCGGCCTTTTTTCTTTCCGCGCGGTCCGGCTCGCTCCTAGATTGTCCCTGTGATCTCCCTCTGTCTCACGCTCGCCGGGTTCAGCGCCGCCGCCGTCCAGGCGACGCCGGCGCCGCAGGCCGATCCGCCCCCGGTGACCGTCCTGCCCGACGTGGAGGTGGCCGCCCGGCGAGGAGCGGCGCGCACCCCGCCCCAGTATGAATATGACGCCGCCCGCATCGACGCCCTCGCCGGCGGCAGCGTCGGCGACGTCCTGGGCCAGGCCGCGCGTCAGTTCAGCCCCGGCCAGCCGCCCGTGATCATCATCAACGGCGTCCGCATGCCGGACCCCTCCGTCTTTCTGGACCTGCCGCCCGACGCCCTGGAGCGGTTGGAGGTCCTGCCGGCCGGTTCGGCGGCGGAATACGGCGGCTCTCCCTCCGGCCGGGTCTTCAACCTGGTCCTTCAGCGCAGTTTCGCCAGCCGCGACGGCGCCCTGACGGCGGCCGCCCCGACCGCCGGGGGCTTTCGCGAGCTTTCCGCCACGGCGCGCCAGTCCGGGCTCCAGGACCGCAACATCACCAACCTGACCCTGACCCTGCGCGACGTCTCTGCCCTTCTCGCCGATGATCGCCAGGCCTATCTGCGTGATCACCCCGACAGCGCGGGCGTCAGCCTGACGCCCGAGAGCCGGTTTCTGTCGGCCAACGCCGCCTTCAACCGCAGCCTGGGCGACTGGGCCGCCAGCCTGAACGCCTCGGCGAGCCAGACCTCCAGCCGATCGACCGCGCGGGACGCCGACGGCCTGACGGTTCTCTCCACCGACACCCGCCGTTGGGAGGTGCGCAGCGGCCTCAGCGGTTCGGTTCTCGACTGGACCGCCCAGGTCAATCTCCTCGCCACGGCCGATGTCGTAAAGGCCGAAGGCCCGACGCCTTCCCAGACCGACCTGATGAGCTGGAGCGGCGCGGTCGCCCTGAACCGCAGCCTGCCGGGCCTGGGCGCCGGCCCGATCGCCGTCAATCTGTCCGCCGATGCGAACCGGAACCGAACCCGGACGGAGGCTGGGGGAGAGGCGGACCGGCGCGCCACGACGGCCTCCGCCTGGCAGGGGCAGATCACCGTCCCCCTGTCCCAGCCTGCGCCGCCGCCTGGTCTGGAGGACGAGGCGAAGACCCTCAAGATCGGGGGCGTGAGCCTGGGCGGCCTGTCCGTCAGCCTGGGCGCGGGGGGCCGCGACACCGACGCCGGGGGCGGAAACAGTCTGGACCTGGGCGCCGCCTGGCAGCCGCGTGACAAGGTCAGCCTCAGCGCCAGTTGGAACCGCACCCTGACCGCGCCCAGCGACCTGGACCGCTTCGCCCCGCCGCGCCAGGGCCCGAACGCCGTCGTCTATGACTTCCGCACCGGTGAGGCGGTCGAGGTCCAGACCCTGGTCGGCGGAAATCCCGACCTGACCGCCGCCCGGTCCGAAGGCGCGGCTCTAAACCTGTCGCTGGGCCCCTTCACCCGGTGGAGCGTCGGCTTCAACCAGGGCCTGTCCCTGGCCCGCACGCGCGACGGGATCTCGTCGACGCTTCAGCCGACGCCACAGACCGAGGCCGCCTATCCTGACCGGTTCCTGCGCGATGCGTCGGGCCGTCTCGTTCGGATCGACCTGCGCCCCTTCAACGCCACGGCTTCAGAGACCCGGTCTCTGACCACCAGTCTGAGCCTGAACCCGCCGGTCGATCCGGAGGCCTCCGCCGCGACCTGGACGGTCAACCTGTTTCACACCTGGCGGCTGACCGACCGGACCGAGCTGGGCCGGGGCCTGCCGGTCCTGGATCGGCTGGCCGGTGACGGCGGCGGCGTGTCCGGCCAGGACCTGGGATGGACGCTCAGCCGGATGAAGGGGCCGCTGAAGATCGACGTCACCGGCCGGTGGACGGCGGGCTATCGCAGCCGGGCGACCATCGGTGAAGACGGCCCGGCCGACCTGCGGATCAGCGACTTCGCCCGCCTGGACCTGAAGGCGACCTATCGCCTCTTCCGGGACGTGTCCGGGCGACGGGCGGAAGGGGCGCGGCTGGAGCTGTCGATCCAGAACCTGACCGACGAACGCCCCTCCGCCCGCCTCGCCGACGGCGCACCCGCCCCCGGCTACGGGCGCGACAGCCGCGACCCCGTCGGCCGCCGCATCGAGATCACCCTGGGCAAGCGGTTCTAGATGTGCAGGCCCAACAGCGGGAGCCCGCGTCAGGGGGTGATGTAGATCGGATTGCCGATGAGGACGAGGCGACCGTGGATGTCGCGGACCTGAACCCGGATCCAGTGGCGCGCGCCATCTCCGGATACGGCGAAGCTCGCCTCGCCCTCCGCCGGGGTCGGACGGGCCAGGGCCGGAACCAGAGCCGCGTCCTCGATCACCTCGATCTGCCCGCCGGGCACGCCGCGCGCGGTGACGAAGAAGGTCGCCGTCGCCCCCCGAGCCAGCGGGAGCGATCCGCCCATCTCGGCCCGGGCGGGCCCCGCCTCCGCCCGTAGATCCAGCAGCCGATCAGGCCGCATGTCGATATCTATGAACACCCGACCGGATCGGACGCCCGCCAGCAGCCCCTTGACCGAAAGCTCGGGCATATAGACCGCCGTGGTAGGGGAGCCGAGCGTGCCCAGACGTTCGGTCGGAAGGTCCGGATTGTGGATGTCGCTGCCGCCGATCCCGGTGACGTGTTCGCCCTGATTGAGCAGTCGGTCCCACAGGTCGAACCCCTGTTTAGGGCCCTCGGGCGTGCCGAACTCGTCCAGGGTGCCGCCGTTCACCACCTCGACCGCGCCGATGGAGCCGGGTGGAAGGGGATCGACGGACCAGCCGCAGCCCATACATTCCTCTCCGGTCGCTACGCCGGGGTGGTTGACCGACACCAGGCCGCCGGAGTCGTTGGCCGCCTGAATCCACGACAAGGCGTCCGCAGCGTCGGGCTGCGTCATCCGGTACTCGAGGAACTGCGTCAGGCCGAAGACATTGGCGTGGCCGAAGAAGGTCGTCATCTCCCGCCCCGGCGCCAGAAGCACTTTGTCGAAATGCTCCTGCAACTCGCGCATCTCATTGTAGTGGGCGGTGGTGTTGTGATCGGTGATGGCGACGAAATCCAGGTTTCGGCCCGCAGCTGTTTCGACGGCGCGATAGACGGGGCAATGGGTCTCCCGTCCGCTGTGGGCCGCGCAGCTGCCGTCGGAATCGCCGGTGTGGACGTGGAAATCGCCGCGATACCAGCCCGGCGCGGGATTGATCGGGGCGTCTGCGAACTCGACCGGGCGAGGGCGGGTTTCGACGGCGACGCGGGTCTCGTACTCGATCTCGGCGCCGGGTCGGATCTGCGAGGCGCTGAGAACCAGCCGCCAACGTCCCGCCGGCAGCGGGCCGGGCAGATAGCCCGGCGTCGCCTCTTCCGTGGACAGGGTGAAGACTTCGCGGGTCGTGCCGCTCCACCCCCTGAAGCGCTCAGGGTCGAACACGCCGATATCGACCCCTGCGTCCTGGGTGCGCCTGAGATAGCGGAAACGAACGGTCACCCGGGTGGCGCCGGGCGGCACCGTGAAGACCACTTCGCGGTGGGTCTGGTGATCGGCGCGAGTCAGACGGCCGGTGATGACCTGTTCGGGAGGATCGACGCGGCGGTCGGCGGCCAAGGCCGAGCCGGCGGCGAAAAGGACGAGCGCGGCGAGCGTCGCGCAGAGCGGCGTTTTCATGAGGATCTTTCCTCTTCATCAGAGCCGGGACGGCGCGCGGCGTCGCCGCGCGCCGGAAAGGCTGAACTAGAAGCTGTATTTGGCGGTCAGGAGGGCCGTCCGCCCCGACTGGACGATGTCGGAGATGGCGGAGCTGTTGCGGCCGACATGCGACCAATAGCTGTAGGTTCCGGTCAGGTTCGCAATCGAAAGATCCAGATCGACCGCGCCCAGACGATAGCCCGCGTGCAGATCGACCCGCCTCGTCGGGCGGACCCAGACGTCGCTCCAGCTCGAGCCCGTCGAGAACAGATCGTACTTCTGCAGGAAGTCGCTGGTGTAGCGATAGAGAAGATCCAGGGTGAAGCGGTCGTCGGCATAGAAGACGCCGATATTGCCGGTCACGTTCGGCGCGTTCTGCATGCGCTGATGGCGGCCCCAGTCGGCGCCGATATCGACTTCGGAATGCTGCAGCGTCAGATTTCCACCGATGGAGAAACCGTCGAGCACAGGGTTCAGCGCGCCCAGCTTCTGCTGCCCTTCGAACTCGACGCCGAACAGATCCCCGTCGCCGCCGTTACGGGGCTGGTTGACGATGACTCGGCTGACCTGGCCGCGTTCGGAGTTCACATAGTTCGAGCCGCTGCCGTAGATGTAGTTGGACAGGTGCTTGTAATAGGCGCCGACGTTCAGATAGCCGTGTTGATCGAAGGTCCACCCGCCGCTGACGTCGAAATTGATCGCGTCGATCGTCTTGAGGTCCGGATTGCCGCGCGTGATCGAGGTCACGCGCGTCGCCGGATCATAGGTCTGGGTCGCCGATCCCCCCAGTTGGAAGAAGGGCGGCCGGGTGTAGCTGGTCCAAAGACTGGCGCGATAGACGGAGCGATCGCTGGGGCGATAGGTCAGGGCGATGCTGGGCAGCAGTTTTGAATAGGCGGATCGGTTGCTGTCGAAGGCGCCCAGAACCTCGTCCCCCGCCTCATTCCATTGCCGCACCCAGTAGCGGTTGTGGATGATGCTCTTTTCGTAACGCAGGCCCGCCACCACCTGGGCGTCGCCGAAAACGGACAAGGCGCTGATATAGCCGGCCCACACCGCCTCGCTGCCGCTCAGGGTGTTGCAGTTCTCGTTGGTGACGACCTTCCAGGCGGAGTCGCTTCCGGTGCAGATGTCGCTGGCGGCGTCCAGCTTGGCCTGGGTGTCGGTCAGGGCGCCGAAGCGACGCGACAGTTCATCCAGATCGAAATCGGGGATCGGATAGTCGTACTGACCGGGAAAGCCCGGAAAATACCCCTTCAGCAGTCGGCGGTCATCGGCGATCGTGGCTAAAGGATTGGGTTCGTTCACCGTCCAGTCGCGGTTGCTGACGTCGCGGCTGCTGCGCACGTAGCGAAGCCCCCCGCTGATCAGACGGGCGAAATCGCCGTCTCTTTCGCGGCTGACGTCCAGCTTGGCGCCGTATTTGGTCTGCTCGCTGAGGCCGGTGGTCTTTTCGTAGCAACAGGCGGCGGGCATGGAGCCGGGACTGGAGGCCGCCCTTTCCATGTCCGGCGTCAGCTGGGGCACGGGGTAGCCGCTGGAATTATAGCTCACCAGGGTCGGCCGTCCGAACGGGGAGGCCCCGGCGCTGGCGCCGCCGATCGGCACCGAAGTGGTCCAAAGCTCCAGATGGTCCGGGCGATCGTTGCGCCCCTGTGAATAGAAGGCGTTGGGAGCGAACGTCCAGCCGTTCGCATGTTTGTCCATGCCCAGAGACAGGGTGATCAGCTCCGCCCGTTCCGGGTTGGTCTCGTACCAGAGCCGGTTCGAGACGAAGGGAATTGTGGTGCCGTAGCGACCGCCGCCCAGGTCGATGTACTTGCCCTGGAAGACCTTGTTGCCGTCGGCATCCAGGATGTAGCCGCCTGCGGCGTCGGTCTTGTACACATTGTCGCTGACGATCTTGGCGCCGTTCCTGTCGAGGATGAAATTCCCGTCCAGGTCGGTCTTGAACGGACTGCGCCCCTCGCGATTGACGGCGTGTTCGCCGATGATCTGGTTCAGGCTGGAGTTCTGGGTCGTGAAATAGCGGGCGGAGGTTCCCCGGAGATAGACGCTGGTGTCGGCGTCCGGCCGCCAATCCAGCGAAAGCGTTCCCCCCCACATCTCCGTCCGGCCGCTGGACACGCCGATGTTCATCCCCGCCAGGAGGATGTTGGAGATCGGGTCGACCCCGGCGGGATTGTTCCCGTCGGCGTCCACCACGGCATAGGCGCGGGAATCGTCGCCGCTGGCCGCAGCCTGCAATCCGCCCATCAGCGAATTGGCGTAGTTTCGTACCGAATAATAGCCGCTGGCGTAGACGCCGAACCGTTCCTCCGCATCCAGCTTGCGGCCGTATTCGGCGGCGACGCCCTGACCGGCGCCGTCCGCGTCCAGCCGCAGGGCCTGGCTTTCAAGACGCCCGCTGACGCTGAACGACCCGCGCGACCGTCCCGAAAAGTCGAAGGCGGTGGGGGTGCGGAAATCAATTGTCCCGCCGATGGCGTCGCCGTTCATGTCGGGGGTGGAGGTCTTTCGCAAGACCACGGTCTGCACCGCCGCGGGCGGCAGAAGGTTCAGCTGCACCGCGCGGGAGTAGGCCTGGGCCTGGGCCACCTCCACCCCGTTCAGCAGGGTCACATTGTATTCGGCGTTCATGCCCCGGATCGAGACGAACTGGCCTTCGCCGCGCGAGGCGCCGTCGATCGCATAGGCGTTGCTGCCGCTCAGGAACGAACTGCCGTTCTGCATGACGTTGACGCTGGGCAGCAGCCCCAGAATCTCGGCGGCGTTGTGGGTGGCGGTATGCTGTAGGTCGGCGGCCGACAGCATCGACACGGGCTGGATCGCCTGGAACGCCCTGAAGCCGGCGTCGCGGCGGGTGCCGACCACCACCACCTCTTCCAGCTGCGCTGCGGCTTGCTGATCGGCTTGGCGGACGGCGCGATCCGTCGCCGCCTGGGGTGCGCGCGCCCCAGGCCGAATGACTACGACATTGGACCTGCGCTGGTAGGACAGGTCCTGGCCGCGCAGAAGCTGATCCAGCGCCTGCTCGACGGTCAGGCGGCCGACCGCGCCCTGCGTCGTCCGCCCCGCGACGACCTCAGGGTCGGCGACCACAGTGAGGCCCGTGGCGCGCGACAGGCGGATCAGAGCCTCGCCCAGCGCGCCGGGGGGAATGTTGAAGGCGATCGGCGCCGCGGCGTCGGACGACGCCGGAGCGGTGGCGGCCGCAGGCGTGACCACAGCGGCGCAGGCGCCGGCGGCGATCGCCACGGCCAGGGCCGAGGCGCGGAAGTCGTAGATGCGTTTGGTCATTCTATCCCCCGATATTCCGGCGCTCTGGCCGAGATGACGGGAGTTACGACGCCGGGGTCCGGCGAAACCGGACAGGGAGTTTTGACAAGGTTTTGTGAAAGGCGCCTTCGCCTCAGCCGCCCTGGGTCAGCACCAGACCGTCCGAACGTTCTCGGACGACGAAGCCGTGCAGGTCGGCCAGGGCGTCCAGATCCTCACGCGGGGTGTCCAGCCGCACCCGGCCCGTGATGCGTTTGGACTCCAGGGCCGGGCTGGCCACGACGATGGCGACGCCGCTGCGCCGTCTCAGCGCCTCGACCACGCGGTGAAGCGGCCAATCGCGCGCCTCGATCCAACCGCCCCGCCAGTCGCCGGCCTGGGCGTCGAAGCCGCTGACCGATCCGACGACTCCTCGGGTCAAATCGGCCTGTTGATTGGCGTTCAGCGTCGCCACCCCCGTCTCACCCTTCAGTCGAACCGTGCCGGAATAGACCTGAACGGCGGCCTGATCGCCGGAGATGCTGACATTGAAGGTGGTTCCCAGATCGGTCAGCGAGCCGTGATCCAGCGCAAGGACGAAGGGCCGTTCCGGATCGTGGCGGATGTCGAACAGGGCCTCGCCCCGGATCAGCCGCGCATGTCGTCCGCCGCCTTGCTGCGCCAGGCTCAGTCGGGTGTCGCCGTTGAGGTGGATTCGGCTGCCGTCCGACAGGGTGATCGTCCGCAGTTGTCCCGGCGCTGTGACCACCAACAGAGGCGACCTGGGCGCCGCGACCGGATAGAGGCGCTCGCGCAGCGGCGGCGCGCTCAAGACGCCGGCCAGCAGCAGGCCGGCGACCAGGGCGGCCGCCAGGGCCGGCGTCCAGCCCCGGACCGGGCGTGTGAAGGCCCCTGCGCGCGCCTGGGGGCGCAACCCGACGACCTTGGGTCGGGCGTCGTGCAGCCGCATGGCCTCGACCAGCGCGGGATCGCGCATCGTCTGATCGATCTGATCATAGGCGCGCCTGTGTTCGGGCGACGCCTGGAGCCAGTCGTTCAACGCCTCGGCGCCGCCGCCCTGGTCCACCCACCGCGCGGCCTGATCTTTGAGGGAGGAGGTCATCTCTGGTCGATCGCTTCGCACAACTGCCGCATGCCGCGCACGATGTGTTTTTCCACGGCATCCGGCGTCAGGTCCAGAGCCTCGGCAATCTCCGCATGAGTCTGGCCGTGCAGTCGACGCCGGATGAAGACTTCCCGACGCAGCGGCGGCATCTCTTCGAGCAGTTGGACGAACTGTTGAAGCCGCTGTTTGTGCAGCAGCATCTGGTCCGGCAGGGGCGCGTCGCTGCTCTGGCCGTCGCTCAAGGGCTCGGCCTCGACACGGCGACGGCGGCGGAAGTGGTCGCGCATGACGTTCCAGGCGATGGTCCTGGCCGCCGCCGAGATGTTCTGGACGGCGTGTCGACGGGAAAACAGCAGCAAGCGGACCAGGCTTTCCTGCACCAGATCCTCGCGCACGCTCTCATCTCGCACATGACGCGACAGAAATCGCATCAACGGCCGGCGCTGCCCGTCGATTTCCAAGGCTTCGGAGAAGCGCGCGTGATCGTCCAAGACTGTCGCCCGTCTCTCCAGACCCGGAGCCGGGCTTAGCAGGCGCTTTTGACAGACTCATAACGCCTCGACGGCCGCCCTCGGCTTTTAACCAAAGATCGGCCCAAGAGGGCGAAACCGCGCGGAAAAGGGCGACCGCGTTTCAACCTTCCCGCATCAGGCGGCTGATTTGGCGGGGCCCCTCGCCCGGCGAACAGGGCCGAATCCAGCGCATTCAGCGCCTGGGGCCGGGGTGTCGGCCATCATTGGGCCTCCAGCGCGTCCAGCCGTCCGCGCAGCATCTGCAGCATGGCCGAGAAGTCGCGGCCGCCGTGGCCCAGGCCGTCGAACAGGGCGTAGAGGGCCTGGGCCTGGGCGCCCAGGGGGGTGGAGGCGCCGGACTTGGCCGCCGCGTCCTGGGCCAGTTTCAGATCCTTCAGCATCATGGCGGTGGCGAATCCGCCCTGATAGCCGCGGTTCGACGGGGCGGCGGGTACGGGGCCGGGCCAGGGGTAATAGCTGGTCACGCTCCAGCACTGGCCCGAGGATTTGGAGGCGATCTCGAAGAAGCGCTCCGGGTCCAGGCCCAGCTTCTCGGCCAGGGCGATCGCCTCGCACGCGCCCAGCATGGATATGCCCAGGAGCATGTTGTTGCAGATCTTGGCCGCCTGGCCCGCGCCGTGATCGCCGGCGCGGATGGTGATCCGGCTCATGGGTTCCAGCGCCACCTCGACCCGGGCGAAGTCGCCCTCGTCGCAGCCGACCATGAAGGCCAGGGTTCCCGCATCAGCCGCCGCCGTCCCGCCCGACACCGGCGCGTCGGCGAAGGCGTAGCCGGCCGCCTTGGCCAGGCCCGCCACCTTGCGCGCCGTCTCCACGTCGATGGTGGAGCAGTCCAGCAGCAGGGCGCTGGACGGCGCCGCCCCAATGATCTGTTCGGCATAGACCTTATGCACATGGGGGCCGGCGGGCAGCATGGTGATCACCACCTCGGCGTCCTTGACCGCCTCGGCCACGGATCCGACGGGCTTGCAGCCGGCGCCCTGCGCCCGCTCCAGCGCCGCCGCGCTCAGGTCAAAGGCGGCGACGGCATGGCCGGCCTTGGCCTGATTGGCGGCCATGCCGCCCCCCATATTGCCCAGGCCGATAAAGGCGATCTTGGTCATGGTCTCTCTCCCTATTGTTGGCCGCTCATCCCCGCGAAAGCGGGGGCCGCGGTCAGGCCAGCGGCGTCCATTTTTCGTTGTCCGGCAAGGGCGCGAACAGGGCGTCCAGCGTCGCTTCAGTAACGCCCGACAGGTCCGCAGGGGACCAGCGGGGCGCATTGTCCTTGTCGACGATCACGGCCCGCACCCCTTCCTGGAAGTCGTGGGTCCGCACCATCCGGCCGCCCAGGGCGTATTCCATCGCCATATTGTCGGCGAAGGCGGTCAGCCTCGCCCCGGTGCGGATCTGGCGCAGCGAGACCTTCAACGACTGGGGCGACTTGGTCTTCAGGACCGCCAGCTGAGCCAGTGCCCAGTCCGAACCGTCCGCCTCCAGGGCTGCGAAGATCTCTTCGACCGTGTCGAAGGCGAACAGCCGGTCGATGGCTTTGCGCTCGAACGTGAAGCCCGGCGGAATCGGCATGTCGTGCTTGCCCACGGCCTCGATCGGCTCGCCGCCGTTCACTATGTCCGCCTTCAGCGCCTCGATCTGATCGGACGGAACATAGTGGGTGTGGATGCCCAGTTCGATCGTCTGTTGCGCCTTCAGCCGCGCCCCCGTCAGCGCCAGCCAGACGCCGGTCTGGCCCGGCAGGCGCGGCAGGAACCAGCCGCCGCCGACGTCCGGGAACAGGCCGATGCCCGTCTCGGGCATGGCGTAGGTGGTCCGCTCGGTGGCGATACGGATGGCGGCGGGTTCCGATATGCCGACGCCGCCGCCCATGACGATCCCGTCCACGATCGCCGTGATCGGCTTGGGATAGTCGAACATCAGATGGTTCAGCCGGTATTCCGCCAGGAAGAAGGCCCTGGCCTCCGACGCATCGCCCGCCCCGCTCTCGGCGAGCGTGCGGATGTCGCCCCCGGCGCAGAAGCCGCGCTCGCCGGCATGGTCGATCAGCACCGACGTGACCGCCGCATCGTCGCGCCAGGCCAGCAGGGCCTGGGTCATGACCTCGCACATCGGCCGGTTCAGGGCGTGGATGGCCTTGGGCCGGTTCAGGGTGATGCGGCCCACGCCATTCTCGATGCGGGCGATGATTTCGGCTTCGGTGGTCATTCTCGGCTCAATCCCGCAAATCAAAAACATCGACGCCGACGGCGCGGCAGGCGTCCAACAAGGCAGCGTCTCGGGAGGCCAGCGCCCCCCCATTGCCCAAGGCATGAAGCAGATAGGCGGTGTCGAACAGGCTGAGTCCGTGCGTCACGGACGGGCCGATCAGAGCCAACGCCGCCTCGCTGTCCCTGGGAGGCGTCACGCGAATGTCCAACTGGTCCAGCTTCTCGCGCAATGGGTCCAGATCGGCGCGGCCTCGCCCCACCCGCAATGAGATGAAGTTGCCGATCTCCCACGCGAACACATCCGGCGCCGTCCGATAAATCGCCTCGTCCAGCAGCAATCGATCCGCCGCCCGTGTGCGCTGTTCGGCGAACAGCCAGCTGATCGCGCAGGAGGCGTCAATCGTGACGGTCTTCATCGCGGATCACTTTTTTAAGCTCGTCCCAGCTCATCTCCGCCAGGGTCGAGTCTATGGGTTGGGCGTCGCGCCAGGCGATGATCTCCTCGGCTATGGCGCGGCGTTCTTCCGGCGACCGGGTCCGGCGCTGCGGCGACGCCGGCACGATCTTGACCGCCGCCCGCCCCCGTCGCGTGACCAGCACCTCTTCGCCCGTTCGCTCCACCTCAGCGATCAAGCTGGTGAACGAGGTCTTGGCTTCCAGCACTCCGATCTCACGCATGGCTCTGTCTCCTGACCATTATGGTCAGAACATAAACCGTCCAAGGGGCTGGAGCCATAGGCGGCGTCATGCCCGTCCCATCTCCCGTGCGATGATCACCCGCATGATCTCATTGGTCCCTTCCAGGATGCGGTGGACCCGCAGATCCCGCACGATCCGTTCCAGCGGATAGTCCTTCAGATAGCCGTAGCCGCCGTGCAGTTGCAGGGCCTCGTCGGCGATGTGGAAACAGGCGTCGGTGGCCATTCGCTTGGCCATGGCGCACCATTTGGTCTTTTCCGGATGGTCGGCGTCGATGGCCCAGGCCCCGCGCAACACCATCAGCCGCGCCGCCTCCAGGTCGGTCGCCATGTCGGCCAGGCGGAACTGCAACGCCTGGAACTCGCCGATCGGCCGACCGAACTGTTTGCGGGTTGCGACGTAATCCTGCGCCGTCTCCAGCGCCAGCCGCGCCCCGCCCAGCGAACAGGCGGCGATGTTCAGACGCCCGCCGTCCAGACCCGCCATGGCGTAGCGGAAGCCCGCCCCCTCCTCGCCCAGCAGATTGGCGACCGGCACGCGGCAGTCGTCGAACTGGACGATGGCGGTCGGCTGGGCGTTCCAGCCCATTTTCCGCTCCTGGGCCCCGAACGACAGGCCCGGCGTGCCGGCCTCCACCACCAGGGCGCTGATCCCCTTGGGGCCTTCGCCGCCGGTGCGAACCATGACGACATAGAGGTCGCTGGTCCCCGCGCCCGAGATGAAGGCCTTGGAGCCGTTCAGCACATAGTGGTCGCCGTCGCGCACCGCCGTGGTCCGCAGCGCCGCCGCGTCGGAGCCGGACCCCGGCTCGGTCAGGCAGTACGAAGCGATCTTCTCCATCCCGACCAGCGACGGCACGAACCGCGCGCGCAGAGCGTCCGATCCGAACCGGTCGATCATCCAGGTCGCCATATTGTGGATCGAGATGAAGGCCGCCGTCGCCACATCGCCGCGCGACAACTCCTCGAAGATCAGCGCCGCCTCGACCCGGCCGAGCGCCATGCCGCCGTGTTCCTCAGCCGTGTAGATGCCGCAGAAGCCCATCTCGGCCGCCTGTTTCATCACTTCGACGGGGAACTGCTTCTCCTCGTCCCAGCGGGCCGAATGGGGCGCCAGTTCAGCCTCGGCGAAGGCGCGGGCCGCATCCTGGATGGCGCGTTGGTCGTCGGTAAGGGCGAAGTTCATAGGTCATCACTCCCCGCCCCTCCCCCGTCATCCTCGGGCTTGACCCGAGGATCGGAGGCCGGAGCGTCTGCGCGTCCGCGTCGTCGCACAAGCCGCGGACAATCCGGCCCTCGGGTCAAGCCCGAGGGTGACGGCGGCGAAGGGTCAGCGCATCGTCGGAATGACGAACGAGCTGTCCGAATGCTCAAGGGCGCTGTCGGGCCAGCGGGCCGTCACGGTCTTGGTCTTGGTCCAGAAGCGGACGCCCTCCATGCCGTGCTGGTTGATGTCGCCGAAGGCCGAACGCTTCCAGCCGCCGAAGGTGTGATAGGCGACCGGCACCGGGATGGGCACGTTTATCCCGACCATGCCGACATTGACCCGGGCGGCGAAGTCGCGGGCCGCGCGGCCGTTCTGGGTGAAGATGGCGACGCCGTTGCCGTACTGGTGGTGCGACGGCAGGGCCAGGGCCTCCTCGAAGGTCTCAGCGCGGACGATCTGCAGCACCGGGCCGAAGATCTCCTCATGATAGGACGACATCTCGGGCTTCACATGGTCGAACAGCGACGGGCCGATGAAATAGCCCTTCTCATGCCCTTGCAGGCTGAAGTCGCGACCGTCGACGACCAGTTCGGCGCCTTCCTGAACGCCCTTCTCGATCCAGCCGGCGACGCGCTCGCGGTGCTGGGCCGTGACGACGGGGCCGTAATGGGCGCCGGCGTCGGTCGAAACGCCGACCCGCAGCGAGGGGATTTCGGCGACCATCCGTTCACGGAGTTCGTCCGCCGTCTTCTTGCCGACCGGCACGACCACCGGCAAGGCCATGCAGCGCTCGCCGGCCGAGCCATAGGCGGCGCCCGCCAGATCCTTGATGACCTGATCCATGTCGGCGTCGGGCAGGACGATCCCGTGGTTCTTGGCCCCGCCCATGGCCTGGACCCGCTTATGGTTGGCCGCGCCGGTCTGATAGACATAGTGGGCGATGTCGGACGAGCCGACGAAGCTGACGGCGTGGACCAGCGGATGGGTCAGGATGGCGTCGACCGCGGCCTTGTCGCCATGCACCACGTTCAGCACGCCGTTGGGCGCCCCGGCCTCCAGCATCAGTTCGGCCAGCCGCACCGGCACCGACGGATCGCGTTCGGACGGCTTCAGCACGAAGGTGTTGCCCACCGCGATCGCCACGCCGAACATCCACATCGGGATCATGGCGGGGAAGTTGAACGGGGTGATGCCCGCCACCACGCCGAGAGGCTGGCGCATCGAATAGACGTCGATGCCGGGCCCGGCCCCTTGGGTGTATTCGCCCTTCAGCGCATGGGGGATGCCGCAGGCGAACTCGATCACCTCAAGCCCGCGCTGGATGTCGCCCTTGGAGTCGGCGATGACCTTGCCGTGCTCGCTGGACAGCAGTTCGGCCAGTTCGTTCATGTTCGCCTCGACCAGGCGTTTGAAGTCGAACATGACCCGGGCGCGACGCTGGGGATTGGTGCTGGACCAGCCCTCGAAAGCGTTCTGGGCCGCCTGTACGGCGCGATCGACCTCGCCGGTCGTGGCCAGCTGGACCCGCGCCTGAACCGCCCCCGTATTGGGATTGAACACCTCGCCGAACCGGCCCGACGCGCCCGCGAAAACGGCACCGTCGATGAAATGGTTGATGTCGCGCATGAGCGTTCCTGCCTTTTTTATCTTGCCCAGCCCTAGACTGTTCATCTACAGACTTGAACTGCGTTTTTGCGTGTTTGAGATTGCATTTTCGCATGTTTGATTGGGATGATCTCCGGGTGTTCCTCGCCGCAGCCCGCAGCGGCTCCCTTTCGACAGCGTCCATCCGGCTCGGGATCGACGCGGCGACCGTGGGCCGCCGGATCGCGAGGCTGGAATCGGCCCTGAAGGCCACCTTGCTCGTGAGGTCCAAAAGCGGCCTTCGGCTGACAGCCGCCGGCGCCTACCTCCTCGAAACGGGCGCCCAGGCCGAGGTGGCGATGGAAGCCGCAGCAAGCGTCGGCCATCCCGATCGCATCGCGGGCACCGTGCGGATCAGCGCCGCCGAGGGGTTCGGCGCCACCATCCTGGCGCCTGCCCTTTCCGGGCTTCGCCGGCAGCATCCTCATCTCCGGATAGAACTGGCGGCCAGCTCGGGCTTTCTCTCTCCCAGCCGTCGCGAAGTGGATATGGCCGTCACCCTGAGCGCGCCCGACAGCGCTCGCCTGGTCGTGGAGCCGCTGACGCCCTATCAGCTCGGGCTCTACGCCTCGCCGGAGTATCTCGAGCGACACCCGACGCCCCAGGACGCCAATGACCTGACCGGGCACGACATCGTCGGCTATGTCGAGGATCTGATCTATGCGCCGGAGCTCAGGTATCTCGATGAGGTTTCACCGGGTTTGAAGCCCGTCCTTTCCTCTTCATCCATCCGCGCGCAGAGGGAAATCATCGCCGGGAACGGGGGAATCGGCGTCCTGCCCTGCTTCATGGCGACCGGCCTCCAACGCGTGCTTCCAGACCTCTGGATAGAGCGTCGTTTCTGGCTCAGCACCCACCGGGAGGTCCACGGCAGTGCACGGATCAAGGCTGTTCACGCCTGGATAAAGGACATCTGCGACATGCACCGCACACGACTGTCTCCCCACGAGCGTCGCGGGTCCGATCAGGACCGTCCGGCTCGACAGGGATCGAAGCGGCGCTGACGGCCGCTGTCCCGCGCATCATCGCGTTTGAGGACGGTCTCGCCTATATAGCGACCCTTCCTCCTGGACTCGCATGTTCCGGACGGGAGCTTCGCATATCTCGCCATTTTCGTGTGCGCTCTGCGTGCGCTGAGATGTCGAAAAGCCGGAAACAACGTCGCAAACCGGCGCAAGATCGAGCGCACAGGCCGTCAACCAACATTTTGATATTAATGAACAATGTCTATAACCCAAGCGCGTAGGCTGGCCGTTGCGCCGATGATGGACTGGACCGACCGGCATTGCCGGGCGTTTCACCGCGCCCTCAGCGCGCGGGCCCTGCTCTATACGGAGATGGTGACGGCGCCGGCGGTGCTGCATGGGGATCGGGATCATCTGCTGGGGTTCGATGCGGTCGAACATCCGGTCGCCCTGCAACTGGGCGGGTCCGATCCTGAAGAGCTGGCCCAGGCGGCCAGGATCGGCGAAGCCTACGGCTATGACGAGATCAATCTGAACGTCGGCTGTCCCTCGGACCGGGTTCAGTCGGGCCGGTTCGGCGCCTGTCTGATGCGCGAGCCGGCGCTGGTCGCCGACTGTATGGCGGCGATCCGGGAGGCCGTGTCCGTGCCCGCCACGGTCAAATGCCGGATCGGCGTCGATGACCAGGACCCCCAGGTCAGCCTGTTCGCCACCGTGGACGCCTGCGCCGCCGTCGGGATCGAGGTCTTCATCGTCCATGCGCGCAAGGCCTGGCTTCAGGGCCTGTCGCCCAAGGAGAACCGGGACGTGCCGCCCCTGGATTATGGACTGGTGCGCCGGCTGAAGCGCGAGCGGCCCCAGCTGAACATTTCGATCAACGGCGGGATCGCCGATCTGGATCAGGCCGAGGCCCTGCTGGACGACACCGACGGGGTGCGGCTGGACGGGGTGATGCTGGGCCGGGCCGCCTATCATGAGCCGGCCCTCCTGGGTCAGGCGGATCGGCGCCTGTTCGGGGCCGAGACGGTCGACGTCGACGCCTTTGCGGCCCTGGACCGTTATCGCCCCTATATGGCGGCCCGGCTGGCGGAGGGGGTGCGGCTGGCGGCCATGACGCGCCACATGCTGGGGCTGATGCACGGACGGCCGGGCGCGCGGGCCTTCCGCCGCATCCTGACCGTCGAGGCCATCCGGCCGGGCGCTGGGCTGGAGGTTCTGGACCGCGCCGCCGAGGCGGTGCGCGAGGCCGAGGCGCGGCGCGACGCGGCGGCCTGACGCCCAGCCGGGACGGGAACCGTCCGGGTCGCCGCGCCTTTCAGCGTCGAACCCTTTTCGCGACCGGAGTCCGCCATGAAGCTCATCGCCCTCGCCGCCGCCGCGGCCGCCCTCCTGCCCGCCGCCCAGGCCGCAGCCCAGACGCCCGTTTCCAGTGCGGAGCGGGGCCGGTTCGCCCTGGGCGCCCAGGTCGGCACGCCGGGCGCCGGGCTTCAGGCCCAGTTCGCCGTGAACGACTATCTGGTGCTGCGCGGCGGCTATGACGCGCTTCAGTGGGACCGCGACGACACCTATGACGGCATCGACTATGAGGCCGACATCGACTTCAAGTCGCCGGGCGCCTTCGTGGATCTGCACCCGTTCAAGAACCCCTTCTTCGTCTCGGCCGGCGCCTATTTCGGCACGCGCAAGGTCGATCTGAACGCCACCCCGACCGAGCCGGTCAATATCGGCGGCCTGGTCTTCACGCCTGAGCAGGTCGGAACCCTGACCGGCCGCATCGACCTGGAAAGCACGGCCCCCTTCGTCGGCCTCGGGTTCGACAACACCTTCACCCATGACGGGCGCTGGGGCTTGCGGCTGCTGGCCGGCGCGGCCTTCGGCGATGCGCCCCAGGTCGATCTGAACGCCTCGGGCGGGACCCTGTCCGACCAGCCGGCCTTCCAGGATCGTCTGGCGGAAGAGGAGCGTGAGATTCAGGCCGACGCCGACGACTACAAGGTCCTGCCCGTCGTGCAGATCGGGCTCAACTACCGGTTCTGATGGTGAAGGCGCCCCGCGCCTGCTAAGGGCGCGGCATGTTCGGCCTGCCCCTGTCTGAAATCGCCCTGCTGGTTCTGGCCCTGATCGGGGCGGGGCTGTTCGGCGGGATCATCGCCGGCCTGTTCGGGGTGGGCGGCGGCACGGTTCTGGTGCCGGTGCTGTTCTACGCCTTCACTGTCCTGGGCGTCGGGGGAGAGGGCGATCTGCACACCGCCATCGGCACCTCGCTGGCGACCATCGTGGTCACGGCCCTGCGGTCCCTGGCCGCCCACCGCAAGCACGGGGCCGTGGACGAACAGGTGCTGCGGACCTGGACGCCCTGGGTGGCCCTGGGCGCCGTGGCGGGGGCGGCCATCGCCGGCGTGACCTCCATGGAGGGGCTGGCCCTGGTTTACGGCGTCCTGCTGATCCTGGTGGCGGCCCAGATGGGCCTGCTGCCCGAGCGCTACGTGCTGAGGAATGACATGCCCACGGGCGGGACCCGAGGCGTCCTGGGAAGCCTGATCGGCCTGTTCTCGGCCATGATGGGCGTGGGGGGCGGCAGTCTGGGCGGCATGACCATGAGCCTGTTCGGCCGGCCGATCCACCAGGCGGTGGCGACGGCCTCGGGCTTCGGGGTCGCGATCGGAGCGGCGGCGGCGGCCGGTTTCGTCGTCTTCGGCTGGGACGCGCCGGGCCGCCCGCCCCTGTCGCTCGGCTATGTCAATCTGCCCGCCGCCGTGATCATGGGGACGATGACGTCCCTGTCGGCGCCGCTGGGCGCGCGGCTGGCGCACCGGCTGGATCGGCGCGTCCTGAAAAAAGCCTTTGCAGTCTATCTGTTGGCGACAGCCCTATCGGTCGTCATCAAGGCGTTTTGAGCCGCGCCCCTTTCTGGCCACAAGTCCCGGCGACAAAACGCGCGCCGGCGGCGTTGGGAGCCGGCGCCTCTATGAGCAAATCGGATGATCGGCGCCTCCGCTGCCTTCGCCTTGTTGTGGACCGCTCTGTCCTCGGTTTCGAGCGAGCCAGTCCCTTACAATGTCGCTGTCGCGGCGGATGCAGCCAGGGTTGAAACCCCGGCGGACGACATCGGTTCCCCCGATCTGGAGGCTGCGGCCCTGACGGAGGAACAGGCCGAGCTTATGGCCGGCGATCCCGACTGGCGCGCCTCGGCCCGGCTCTATCATGCGGGCGGCGGCGGGGCGACGGGCAATGATTCCCTGGGTTGCCGTCCCATCGCCATGCGCACCGTGGCGGTCGATCCCCGCGTCATTCCGCGTCGCACCAAACTCTTCATCCGCGAAACCGTGGGCATGCGTCTGGCCGACGGTTCGATCCATGACGGCTATTGGTACGCCTCCGACACCGGCGGGGCGATCAAGGGTCAGAAGATCGACCTCTATACCGGGAACGGCCGCGGCTCGATGGCCCAGGCGCGTCGTCTGAACATGCGGACCCTGACCATCGCCGACGCCGGTCGTTTTGACGGCTGCCCCCCGGCCTGGGAAAGCGCCGGCCGCTAATTCACCGTCCAGACGTGAAAAACGCCGGCTCCGTCAGGGGCCGGCGTTTTCATGTGCGGGATTTGCGAAGGCTCAGTCCAGTTCGCTGACCTTCAGCGTCGACTGGACCATGTCGTCCCCATAGGTGCCGACCCAGACGTCATAGCGGCCGCTCTGCGGATTGGTGATCTGGACCTTGGGGTTCAGACTGCCGCCGCTGTCGTCGTCGCAGTACCAGCGGCCGTTCGGCGTATTGATCAACAGGGTGGTGTCTTCCGACGCCTCGACCAGGAAGGTCAGGTCCAGATTTCCCGCCTCGAAGAAGACCTGATAGTCGGGCGCCGCGCTGACCGAACCTTCACAGCCCGCCTTGGCGTTGGCGGCCGGGACCGAGCCGCCGGCCAGGATCGACTTTTCGTGGGGATCGGGGGTGAAGCCGGTGCGCAGGCGCACCGAGCCGTAGTTCGGCTCCTTATCCGTATCGGGGCTTTCGCCGCCGCCGCTGCTGGAGCCGCCCAGTTCGCTGACCTCCAGCGTCGCCTGGACCATCTTGTCATTATAGGTGCCCAGCCAGATGTCGTAGCGGCCGCTCTGCGGATCGGAGATCAGCACCTGAGGGTTCAGATCGCCGCCGCTGTCATCGTCGCACAGCCACTGACCGTCGGGCGTATTGATCAGAAGCGTGGTGTCTTCCGAGGCCGTGGCCCGGACGGTCAGGTCCAGTTCGCCGGCCTCATAGGTCAGTTGCAGATCCGGCGCGGCGCTGACCGAACCTTCGCAGCCCGAACGGGCGGCCGAGGCGGCCACGGAACCGCCGGCCAGAATGGACTTGGTCCAGGGATCGGGGGTGAAGCCGCTTTCCAGCTCCACCTCCCCATAGTTGGGCGACAGGGTGAAGTCCGGGCGGCTTCCCGACTTCTGGGCCAGGGCCACGCCCGGCGTGAGCATGAGGGCGGCGACGGCCGCGGCGGCGATGCGTTTCATGAAGCGTTTCCCCTTCCCTGCGGCCTCCCGCCGCACCTTCTGCATAACCCATTTTCCAGAAAGGCGCAGCTTCCGAAACCGAGGGCGCGCGGTCAGAATTTGCGTTTGCCGGACACCGTCTCGAAGAACAGGCGGAAGTCGCCCATCAGGCTCCACAGCGGATATTTGAAGGTGGCAGGCTTGTTCTTCTCGAAGAAGAAATGTCCGACCCAGGCGAAGCCGTAGCCGACCAGGGGCATGGCCAGAAGCCACCAGGGATTCAGGGTCACGACGAAGGCGAGAAGGGCCAGGATCACCAGTCCGGTGCCCACGACGTGGATGCGCCGACAGGTCCGGTTGGAATGCTCATGGATGTAATAGGGGTAGAAGGCCTCGAACGAGGCGTATCGGCCCTGGGGTTCGGACGGCGTGCTCATGGGCGAAGGGTGCGCCTCCGCCCAGGATCAATCAAGTCTCAGCCCTTGGGCTTGCCCTTGAAGCCGTCCTTCTTGAACCCGTCCTTCTTGAAGCCCGGCTTGGCCTTGAACGGCTTCTTGGCGAAGGGCTTGTCGCCCGCCGCATTCGACCGCGGATTGGCGGCGCCGTCGGTCTTGGGCGCCCAGGGCTTCTTCTTGAACGGCGGACGGGCGTCGCCCTCTCCGCCTTCGGCACGCTTGTAGGGCGTCTTCTTTAAGGGGCGGTCGCCGTCCTCGCGCGGCTTGCCGGCGAAGCGCGACGCCTTCATCGACCCCGGCGTGGGCGCTTCCGACGGCGTGATCTTCACCTCTTCCTTCGAGGCGGCGACCGCCTCGCGGAAGGCCTTTTCATGGGTCTTGGCGATCTCGAACCGGGTCTCTTCGGGGAAGGTGCGGATCGAGCCGATCTGGGGCTTGGAAATGCCGCCGATGCGGCAGATCAGGGGGATCAGCCATTTGGGGTCGGCGTTCTTGTTACGGCCCACGTCCAGGCGGAACCAGACCACCTCGTCGGCGCCCAGGCGTTCGCCGGGCCAGGGCTGGGCGGCCGTGCCGTCGTCGTTGCGGGCGGCGCGGTCGCGTTTGGCCGGCCCGCGATCGGCGCCCGGATCGGACAGTTCTTCCGGCGCCGGCTGTTCCTTGCGCAACAGGCGCACCAGGGCGGCGGCGATCTCGTCCGGCGTGCGTTCGGCGATCATCCGCTTGGCGACGATCATGTCCTCGTCCGACACCTCGGCCTCGAAATGGGCGGGCGACAGCAGCCGATCCTCGTCGGCCTTGCGGATTTCGTCGAAGGTCGGGGCGCCGGACCAGACGGCCTCGATCCCCGCCTCGTCCATCAGACGCTCGGCCTTGCGGCGACGCGAGTGGGGCACCAGCATGACCGAGACGCCCTTCTTGCCCGCCCGGCCCGTCCGGCCCGAACGGTGCAGCAGGCCGGCGCGGTTCATCGGCAGTTCGGCGTGGATGACCAGGCCCAGGTCGGGCAGGTCCAGACCCCGCGCGGCGACGTCGGTGGCGACGCAGACGCGGGCGCGACCGTCCCGCAGCGACTGAAGCGCGTCGGTCCGCTCGCGCTGGCCCATTTCGCCCGACAGGCTGACCGAGGAGAAGCCCCGCTCCAGAAGCGACGATTGCAGATGCCGCACGCTGTCGCGCGTGGAGCAGAAGACCATGGCCCGCGGCGCCTCGAACCAGCGCAGGGTGTTGACCACCGCATGTTCGATCTCATTGGGCGCGATGCGATAGGCCCTGTATTCGATGTCGGCGTGCTGGCGCGACTTGTCGGTCGCGTCGATCCGCACCGCATCCTTCTGGTAGCGCTTGGCCAGGGTCACGATCTCGCGCGCCAGGGTGGCCGAGAACAGCAGGGTGCGGCGGCCTTCCGGCGCCTGGTCCAGAATGTGCTCCAGGTCCTCGCGGAAGCCCATGTCCAGCATCTCGTCGGCCTCGTCGAGCACCGCGACCTTCAGCTCGGACAGGTCCAGATTGCCCCGGTCGATATGGTCCTTCAGACGGCCGGGCGTGCCGACGACGATGTGGACGCCGAAGCTTAAGGCACGCGCTTCACGGCGCGCGTCCATGCCGCCGACGCAGGTGGCGATCTTGGCGCCGGAATCGGCGTAAAGCCATTGCAGCTCGGCGGCGACCTGCATGGCCAGCTCCCGCGTGGGCGCGATGGCCAGGCACAGGGGCGCGCCGCCGGGGCCGAACTGGGGACTGTCGCCCAGCAGGGTCGGCGCCGCCGCCAGGCCGAAGGCCACCGTCTTGCCCGATCCGGTCTGGGCCGAGACCAGCAGGTCGCGGTCCGCATGGCCCTCTTCCAGCACGGCGGCCTGAACCGGGGTCGGTTCGGCATAGCCCTTGTTGATCAGAGCGCGGTCGAGCGCGGGGTGAACGGCGGGAAAGGGCATCGGCTACCTGGAATGACGGACGAGGCGGTCGTCGAAACGACCGCGCCCGGCCGAGGACAGACCTCAGGCCGGGCGAATGATGGGCGCTCTATACACGGATAAAGGCTGAAGCGGGGCGGAAAACGCCGTTCACCCTGTTCCTTCAGGCGACGTTGACCTGAGGGCGACAGTCTGGCGATCAAACCCGCCTCGTTCGGAGCCTGTCATGCAAGCGCTTTCCATCGCCGCCGCCGGAATGACCAGCGCCCAGATGCGGTTCGAAAACAGCGCGCGCCGCACTGCGACCGCGCCGCTCGACAACCTCGCCGAGGAAACCCTCGAACGCCTCCAGGCCAAGACCGCCTTCAGCGCCAACGCCGCCGTGGTCCGCACCGCCGACGAAATGACGGCGACCCTGCTGGACATCCTGGCCTGAGCCGCGTCGCCGCTTAGAACTCTTCCCAGCCGTCGGCTTCGGGCGCAGCCTTGGGTGCAAGGGCCGCGCCGCCGCGCCCCAGGGTCTTCAAGGCCGCCGCCATATGGGGCGTAGACGCCCGCGCCGAAGCCGGAGCCGGCGCCGCCGGACGTTGCGCCGCGGGCTTGGGCGAGGCCTGCCCCACGGTCCCGACCTTGAACCGGGCCGCAGAGGCTTGCAGGGACTGGGCTTCCTGATCCAGGGCGTGGCTGGCGGCGGTCGACTGTTCGACCATGGCCGCATTCTGCTGGGTGACCTGGTCCATCTGGTTCACGGCCGTATTCACCTGGGCCAGGCCGATGGCCTGTTCCTGGGCCGAGGCGGCGATTTCCGACACCAGACCGTCGATCTCGGCCACCCGGTCGACGATCCGTTGCAAAGCCTCGCCGGTCTGGCCGACCAAGGTCACGCCGGTGCCCACCTGGCTGGTGGAGGTCGAGATCAGGGTCTTGATCTCTTTCGCCGCCTCCGCCGACCGCTGGGCCAGGGCGCGGACCTCGGAGGCCACGACGGCGAAGCCGCGACCGGCCTCGCCCGCCCGCGCCGCCTCGACCCCCGCGTTCAGAGCCAGCAGATTGGTCTGGAAGGCGATCTCGTCGATGACGCCGATGATCTGGCTGATCTGGCTGGACGAGGACTCGATCGCCTGCATGGCTTCGACCGCGTCGCGGACGATGACGCCCGAGGTCTCGGCGTCGCCCTTGGCGGCGTCGACGACGTCAGCGGCCTGGCGCGCGCCCGCGGCGGTCTTGTTCACCGTGGCGGTGATCTCGTCCAGGGCGGCCGCCGTCTCTTCCAGAGAGGCGGCCTGCTGTTCGGTGCGGCGCGACAGGTCGTCGGCGGCCTGGGAAATCTCGGCCGCGCCCGAACGAATGCCCGCCACATTGCCCAGGACGACGCCCATCGCCTGTTGCAGCTGGGCGATGGCGGCGTTGAAGTCGGACTTGAGCTGGGCGGCCTTGGGCGCGAACTCGGTTTCGATCCGATAGGTCAGGTCGCCGTTGGACATGGCCGACAGCCCCTCGGCCAGGGCCGTAAGCGCGATCCGATCCTCCTCGGCGATCCGGGCCTTTTCGGCTTCATTGGCGCGATGTTCGGCCTCGCTGACCGCCCGCTGCGACTGGGCCTCGGCTTCCAGCCGGGCCTTTTCGACGGCGTTGTCGCGGAAGGTGCCGACGGCCGCGGCCATCCGGCCGATCTCGTCGCCACGCCCCTGGGCCGGGATGGAGACCTTCAGATCGCCGCCGGCCAGCTGCGCCATGGCGCGGGTCATGGCGACGATCGGCTGGCTGAGCGCCCGGACCAGCCAGACCGTCATGGCGGCGGCGACCAGCAGGGCCAGGATCCCGCCGACGACCAGGGCCGCATAGCCCCGTCCGAAAGCCGCCTTCTTGGCGGCGCTTCTCTGACTCAGCACCGCATCGGCGGCCTGATCGACAGCGGTGACGGCGGCGCGAATGTCCTTCAGGTCCGCCGTCTGCAACAGCCGCGCTTCGGCCTGGAGCCGGGTCGCCGGATCGGCGGCCTGGGCCATCAGCCCCTGCGACTGCTGGTGAAAGGCGTCGCTGGCGGCCTTCAGCGCCTGATGCTGGGCGGCGTAGACATGATCGGCGTCGCTGGCGTCCAGGGCCTGGGCCGCCTGGTCGAAGGCGGCCTTGCGCGCCAGATAGTCCCGTCGCGCCGTCTCCTGGCCCGTCGCCACATAGGCGCGCAGGGCGTTTTGCTGTTCGACGGCGGCGGCCAGGGTCAGAGTGGCCGCCTCGCTGATCTGATAGGCGGACCGTTCGGCCGTGTCCGACCGTTGCAGCGTCACCAGGCTGAACAGGACGACCAGGGTCGCCACGCCGCACGCGCTCATCATCGCCCCGAGCGCGATCATCAGCTTGATGGATATGGACAAGGACTTGAACACGACCGGCTCCGAAAGCGGTTAACCCGTCGCAACTACCGGACAAGCCTTACCAAACCTTCTAAGGCGACGCTTCCAATCCGACCTTTTCGGGTAGGTGGAAATACCCAGTGAACTGTTCGAAGACCGCCCGGTCGCCGACGATCCTCAGCCCGCCTTCGGCCTCAAGCGCCGCCGTCGGAACCTTGCCGTAAACGGCCGCCGCGACCCGTTCGGGGCGGGTGGTCAGGACCACGGCGGCGTCGTCGATCGGCCCCCGCCGCGCGTCCAGACCGCCGTCCCGGATCTCAACCCGGAAGGTCTCGTCTTCAAAGACGAAGCCCAGGACCAGGGCGGCGCCCCCGGCCAGGGCGGGATCGAACATGGTCTTGAACGACAGCATGATCGAGACGGCGCTTATCGGCAGGGTCGGATCATGCTGGGGCGACCGCGCCGCCCAGCGCCCCAGGACGATGAAGACCGGCTCGATCTCCAGCCCCCAGTCGGTCAGCTCATAGACCTGGACCGAGGCGGGCGGCGGCAGTTTGCGACGCCGCAGAATTCCCGACGCCTCCAGCCCCTCCAGCCTCTGGGTGAGGACATTGGCCGATATGCCGTGCAGATCCTTCTTCAGATCGCCGAACCGGCGCGGGCCCAGCATCAGCTCGCGCACGACCAGCAGGGCCCAGCGTTCGCCGATCAGGTCCAGCCCATGGGCGGCCCCACAGGCGTCATGATAACGGCGCCCCGGCTTTGCAGTTACTTTTTCTAACTTCATTATTGACTATTCTAACTATCAAAGGCACGGTTCGCAAAGAGGGAGAGGACCGCCGCATGACCCAACTGATCTTCATCAACCTGCCCGTCGCCGACCTTGACCGTTCGGTCGCCTTTTATGAAGCCGTCGGGGCGACGAAAAACCCGATGTTCAGCGATGAGACGGCCGCCTGCATGGTCCTGTCGGACGTGATCAACGTCATGCTGCTGACCCACGACAAGTGGCGCAGCTTCACCGACCGGGCCATTCCCGACGCCCAGGTCTCGGCCCAGATGCTGCTGTGCCTGTCGCGCGAGGACAAGGCGGCGGTGGATGCGACGGTCGCCCGGGCCGCCGGCGCCGGGGGTCTGCCCGACCCGAACAGCCCGCAGGATTACGGCTTCATGTACGGCCGCAGCTACGCCGATCCCGACGGCCATATCTGGGAGGTCATGTGGATGGACCCCACAGCCGTCGCCGCCGGGCCCGAGGCCTTCGCCGCCCATGACCTGACGCCGGCGTGAAACGGAGGTCGCCGTGTCCGAGATTTTCGAACTCCGCATCAGCCGCCTGATCAGGGCCGCGCCGGAAACGGTGTGGAACGTCTATACGCGACGCACCGCCGAATGGTTCTGCCCCCGTCCCTGGACCACGCCGGTGGTGGACTGGGACCTGCGCGTCGGCGGCCGGGCCAATGTCGAAATGGCCTCGCCCGAGGGGGAGCGTCATCCCTATTCCGGCGTCTTCCTGGAGGTGGTTCCGGGCCGCAGACTGGTCTCGACCGGCGCCTTCACCGAGGGCTGGGTTCCCCAGGCCGGCGAGATGAACTTCGTCCGCATCGACACCTTTGAGGTCGAGGGCGATGCGACCCTCTACACCGCCGTCGCCCGCCATTGGGACGAAAAGGCCATGTCGGCGCACCGAGCCATGGGCTTCGAACAGGGCTGGGCCGCCGTCGCCGATCAACTGGCCGAACTGGCCGAAGGAGCGGCGTGATGGCCGACAAGATCGTTCCCTGCCTGTGGTTCGACGGCGAGGCGGAAGCCGCCACCGCCTTCTATGTGTCGCTTCTGCCCGACAGCCGTATCACCGCCGTCAACCGCTCGCCGGTCGACACGCCGTCCGGCCCGGCCGGTTCGGTCCTGACGGTGCAGTTCGTCCTGGCGGGCCGTGAGTATCTGGCCCTGAACGGAGGGCCGAACTTCCGTTTCACCGAGGCCGTCTCCTTTATGGTGATGACCGAGGATCAGGCCGAAACCGACCGGCTGTGGGACGCCCTGACCGCTGACGGCGGCCGCGAGAACGCCTGCGGCTGGTTGAAGGACCGTTGGGGCCTGTCGTGGCAGATAACGCCTCGGCGCCTGGTGGAACTGACGACCGACCCCGATCCCGCCCGCGCCAAGGCCGCCATGCAGGCCATGATGGAGATGATCAAGATCGACGTCGCGGCCCTGGAACGCGCCGTCGCCGACCTCTGAACCCTCAGCAAAGGACGACCCCATGACCTATGTGACCGGCTTCCTGACCCCCGTGAAATCCGAGGACAAGGCGCGCTACGTCAAGTCCGCCCAGGCCTCCTGGCCCCTGTTTCAGAAATACGGCGCCCTGTCCCAGGTCGAGACCTGGGGCGAGGACGTGCCCGACGGCAAGCTGACCAGCTTTCCCATGGCCGTAAAGCTGGAGCCGGGCGAGGTGGTGGTCTTCTCCTGGGTCACCTGGCCCGACCGCGCCACCGCCGACGCCTGCTGGGCGCAGATGGAGACCGACCCCGGCTTCGCCGAGATGGACATGCCCTTCGACGGCAAGCGGATGATGTGGGGCGGTTTCGAAACCATCTTCCAGTCATAGGGGCTCAGCGGCGCGCCGCCTTCAGGGCCGCCGTCAGGGCCTTGCGGCGTTTTGCATGGGTCCGCTCCCGCTCGGCCTGTTCGTCCTCCAAGGCCTTCAGCCGATCCGCCAGATCCGCCATCGCCTGCTGATGTTCGGCGTCCAGGGTCTCAAGCTCGGCTTCCAGCCGCTGGATCTTGGCGCGCCGGGCCTTGGACGGACCGGCGGCCTTCTTCGGTCCGGCCGCCTTCTTGATCTTGCCGACGTCGATGGCCAGGCCGCGTTCGATCACCTCGCCTGGAGCGGCTAAGGCCGCCTCATAGTCGGGGCCGCCGCTCAGTTCGCTGGCCAGGCCCGTGGCGAACAGATCCTGTTTGGAGCCCCAGGCCTCCAGCGCCTTGGGCCGCGAGCTGACCGCGACCGTGAAGGCGTGAAACCCGTCCGACCAGGTGAAGACCTTCAACCGTTTCGCCATGCGCCTCTCCCGGCCGACGGCCCGACTCGGCGCCGTCTCAGCGGCAGAAACGTGTGTCGGTCGCTTCCAGATGCAGATGGTCGAAATGGACGGCGTTGTAGTCTGGGCTCAGCACCGTTCCGAAGATGCGGCAGGCGTCGTCGCGGATACGGCGCAGGAATCGGGCCTCGGGCGCGTCGCCGCTCCAATCCTTCGTCACCGTGATCCGCCGCCCGTCCCTCAGCCGCACCCCGGCGAAGTCCAGGGCGGCCGCCTGGGCGTGGGCGCTGATCCGGCTGGAGCCCACGCCGTTGTTCACATTGCGACAGGCGTAGGCGCCCATATGGTCGATCTGGACCACGTCCGACCCCAGGATCTCGCGCGCCGCCGGTTCCAGCGACTGACGCCGCCAGACGCTCAGCGCCAGGGCGGTCTGGCAGGTCATCTCGACGTCGCCGGGCGCCATCCGCGCCACCGTCCCCAGGTCCGGCCCCAGCACCCCGCCTTGTCTCAGGCCGCAGACGGCCGAGTTCTGCCGATCCGGCACGGGGCTGAACCGCACCCGCGCCGCGGTCAGCTGGGCCATGCACCGCCCCAGCTCAGAGCCTTCGCGCACCACCGCCGCCTGGGTGCCCCCGTCGATCGGCCGGTCGATCAGCCCCCCGACGAGAGGCGCCGCCGTCTGGCCCGGATAGGGCGACGGCCGCAAGGGCTCCGGCGCGCGCCGGACGCAGCCGGCCAAGACCAGCAGGACCGAAAGGCCGGCGCAAAGGCGCATCAGACGAGGCGACGAGGACATGGCTCCGGTCCTAGCCGATTCCCGCCGGGTCCGCCGGTCACGAGGCGGAGAGCTGCCTATCGCCGCTCTTCCGACACGCCCTTGGCCCGACAGCGGTCCGAGCAGAACCGCACACGATCCCAGTCCCGCGCCCATTTCTTGCGCCAGACGAACGGCAGGCCGCAGGCGGCGCAGACCTTCTGCGGCAGATCGGCCTTGGCCGGCGCCGTGCCCAGATTGACGTGTTTGCGGCCCATCCGGTCCTCTATTTGAAACGGCGGGCGAGGGACCGCGCCGCCATTGTTGCGAAACACTCTCAACCTTGCTATAGGGCGCACGTCGCCTCGGCGGCCGTAAGCGTCTCACGTCAGGCAACGCATCCATCCCGGTCTTCGGCCGGGGCCGGTTCGTCCGGCGGATGCCCGCGCCGAAGACCTGAGTTTAAGAGAGACGCAAACCATGCACCCTCATCCCGCCGTCGTCCGGTTCCGACGCCTGCCCGCCCGCTACGCCGGACTGGTCATGCCGCTGATCCTGTCGCTGATCATGACCTTTGTGGTCTCAGCCATCGCCACCGCTCGAACCCTAGGCTTCGTCCCGGCCTTTCCCAGCGCCTGGATGCAGGCCTGGGGCCTGTCCTGGCTGATCGCCTTCCCGGTCCTGCTGCTGATCCTGCCCCTGGTCCGGCGCATCGTCGCCGCCCTGGTCGAGCCCGCCCGCTGAACGAAGAAGGGGCGGCCCTTTCGGCGCCGCCCCTGATCGTCTTCAGCTGTCCAGGAAGGACCGCAGCTTCCGCGACCGGCTGGGGTGTTTCAGCTTGCGCAGGGCCTTGGCCTCGATCTGACGGATCCGTTCGCGCGTCACCGAGAACTGCTGGCCGACCTCTTCCAGCGTGTGGTCGGTGTTCATGCCGATGCCGAAGCGCATGCGCAGCACCCGTTCCTCGCGCGGCGTCAGCGAGGCCAGGACGCGGGTGGTGGTCTCGCGCAGGTTCGACTGGATGGCGGCGTCGATCGGCAGGACGGCGTTCTTGTCCTCGATGAAGTCGCCCAGGTGCGAATCCTCTTCGTCCCCGATCGGGGTCTCCAGGCTGATCGGCTCCTTGGCGATCTTCAGGACCTTGCGCACCTTCTCCAGCGGCATGGCCAGCTTTTCGGCCAGCTCCTCCGGGGTCGGCTCGCGGCCGATCTCGTGCAGCATCTGGCGGCTGGTGCGGACGATCTTGTTGATCGTCTCGATCATATGCACCGGAATACGGATAGTGCGCGCTTGGTCGGCGATCGAGCGGGTGATCGCCTGACGAATCCACCAGGTGGCGTAGGTCGAGAACTTGTAGCCGCGGCGGTATTCGAACTTGTCGACCGCCTTCATCAGGCCGATGTTGCCCTCCTGGATCAGGTCCAGGAACTGAAGGCCGCGGTTGGTGTATTTCTTGGCGATGGAGATCACCAGGCGCAGGTTGGCCTCGACCATCTCCTTCTTGGCCTGACGGGCCTCACGCTCGCCCTTCTGCACCGTCTGGACGATGCGGCGATAGTCGTCGATCGGCAGGCCGGCCTCCAGGGCCACGGCGGCGACGTCGGCGCGGATGGTCGCGATCTGGCTGGCTTCGTTCTCGCTGAACTTGGTCCAGCGCACGCCCTGATCCTTGATCCGATCGGTCCAGGTGGGGTCCAGCTCGGAGCCGAAATAGGCCTTCAGGAATTCGGGGCGCGAAATGCCGTAGCTGTCGGCCAGACGCAGCAGCCGGCCTTCCAGACCGATCAGGCGCTTGTTGATCGCATACAGCTGCTCGACCAGGGCCTCGATGCGGTTGTTGTTCAACTTCATCGTCTTCAGACGATCCGAAATGGTCGTCGTCAGGGTCTGATAGGTCTTTTCGTCCTTGGCGCTCAGGGTCTCGCCCTTCAGCCGGGCCTGGACCAACTTGTCCTGCAACGCGCGGAAGGCGCCGAAGTCGGCGGCGATGGCGTTCAGAACCTCCATCACCCCGTCGCGCAGCTCGGCCTCGAGCGCCGAGATCGACATGCCGCCGCCGTCGTCGAAGTCGTCGTCGTCCTCGTCATCGGACTCCGGCTTATCCTCAGCCACTTGTTTTTCTTCGACGTCTTCTTCCTCTTCGCCCTCAGCCGGGGCGGCGCCCGGCAGGGACGAAGGGTTCAGCACGCCGTAGGTGGCGTCCAGGTCGATGACCTCGCGCAGCAGGATGCGGTTGTTCTCCAGCTCGTCGCGCCAGACCATGATGGCCTCAAAGGTCAGGGCGCTTTCGCACAGACCCGAGATCATGGCGTCGCGGCCAGCCTCGATCCGCTTGGCGATGGCGATTTCGCCCTCACGGCTCAAGAGTTCGACCGAACCCATCTCGCGCAGATACATCCGCACCGGGTCGTCGGTGCGGTCATAGGCGGCCTTGGCGGGCGTTTCCGCCACCCCGGTCGAGGCGGCGGCGGCGACGTCGGTGGACTGCTGCTCCTGCGCGTCCTCCTCGGCCTCGACGACGTTGACGCCCATTTCCGACAGCATGGCCAGGGTGTCTTCGATGGCGTCGGGGGTGACTTCTTCGGACGGCAGGACCTTGTTCAGCTCCTCCATCGTCACATAGCCGCGCGCCTTGGCCTGTTTGATGAATTTCTTGACGCCGGCGTCGGTCAGATCGAGCAGGGGGCCATCGGTCGAAACCTCGGTGTCCTGCGTCTCGGTCTGTGCGTTCATAGTCAGTCTGTCTCCGGCCGGAGGGGGTGATCAATCCGCCCCGGCGAAAATACAATGCTTGGCGAGGCGTAAGGTTACGCGCCCGCGCTGTCTTCCCAAATCGTCCCGGCTTTGATCGCACGGCGAAGCGCATCCCGCGCAGCTGCCGCCGACGGAACCCCCTCATCCCGCCCCGACGCCTCTCGCGCCGGGACCGAGGCGTCGTCAAACGCCTGCGACCATCGGACCCTTGCCTCGGCGAGGGGCGCATTTGCGGCCAGGAATGGCGCACCGGACTTCGCCGCCGCCTTCTCGACCTCGCGCACTAAGGCGTCATGATCCGATTGCGCCAGATGGCGTCGCAAGCGGGCGGAGTCAAGGCCGCCCTACGGCTCGCGCAACCAGTTTTCGACGCGCAGACCCGGAACGCGGGAAAACTCCCGTTCATTGTCGGTGACGAGGATGCAGTCCAGCGCCAGGGCGTGGGCGGCGATCAGCAGGTCGTTGGCGCTGATGCTCGCCCCTGACCTTTCCAGCGCCTGGCGAGTCCGCGCATAGGCGCGATCAGCCGGCGGATCGAAGGGCAGGACCGGGATGTCGGCCAAAATCGCCTCCAACTGGCCCGAAAGTCTTGCGGACCCGCGCTTTTCAGCGCCGAACCGCAACTCGGCCGCAACGATGATGCTGGTCGCGGCGTCTTCCAAACGGAGACTGTACTGTTGAGCCACTTGCACGTGCGGATTGCGCACCAGATCCGAAAGCGCGTTCGTATCCAGCAGATAGAGGATCAAAAGCGGACAGGGCTCGAAGGCAGGTCGTCTATAGGAGCGAAGTCCTCCTCGATCGGCTCGAGGCGCGCCAGGGTGTCGAGCAGTCTGTGCCGATTCGACGCCTGTCCCCGTTCGATGATCAGCCGTTCGCCCTCCTGACGCACCACGGCGTCCGCCGGAACGGCGACGCCGCTCGGCAGGTGGACGACCTGATGATCGCCTTCGCGCGTGATCCTGACGGGTTGGGAGCCATCCATGGGGCGAGACTACTCCAGATCGTCAAGCCCGCCAATCGGCGCAGCTCAGACCAGGGTCGTCCAGAAGTCGGGGGACGCGAACGAGCGGGTGATGGCGTCCCGCTCGGCCTTCAGCCGGATCAGAGCCTCGATGCCCGTCCCCTGGCCCAGGTCCTGTTTCGCCGTCTCTATCGCGCGCGACAGGGCGGCGAGATGGGTCATCAGGCCGAACACCTTCAGCCATTGGGCGCGCGCCTCGGCCACGGGGAGATCGGACGACAGGAAGGAAGCGCCGGATTTCGCGGCCGCCTTCTCGATCTCTCTCAGCAGCGGGTCGAAACCGGCGTCTCGCAGCCGATGCCGCACCACGGCTGCGTCCGACGCCTGGCCGGACAGCCGCAAGCGCACCAACTCCTGCGCCAAGCCCTCCAGGGCCGGGTCGCCGAAGCCCTGGACGCTGACCTCTTCCAGATGATCGTCCAGCCGCTCGATGTCGTCGATGGCCGCATAGGCCAGGGCCGCCGCCACCGGACTGACCGCCCGGAACAGAGACTGCATGGCCTGGGCGCCCTCGACCGTCTGCCCAAGCTTCGGCGGCGGACCGAAACGCCCCCCGCCACGTCCGGGCGTCCAGGGCGCGCGAGCCGGGGTGCGGGGAAACAGGGCGTCGAACCGGTCGAACAGATCGCGGCGATACTGTTCGGCCAGATCCCTGTCCTGAATGGCGCCGGCCGCCGCCCGCAGCCGCGCCTTGAAGCCGGCCTTGCGCTCGGGCGTGTCCAGCGGCTCCACATCCTGTTCGCGGCGGAACAGGACCTCGGCGAAACCATGGGTCTCGGCCAGGGCCTGGCGCAGGGCCGGCGCCCCCTTGTCGCGCAGAATGTCGTCGGGGTCCTGGCCTCCGCCGAGGAGGGCGAAACGGAACGACCGCCCCGGCTTCAGCAGCGGCAGCGACCGTTCGATGGCGCGATAGGCGGCGCGCAGGCCCGCCGCATCCCCGTCGAAACACAGCACCGGCTCATGGCTGACCCGCCACAGCCGCTCCATCTGTTCTTCGGTCAGGGCCGTGCCCATGGGGGCCACGGCCGGCAGGCCCGCGCGCTGACAGGCGATGACGTCCATATAGCCTTCGACCACGATGATCGGCTGGTCGTTCCGGCTCTCGGCCCCCAGAATGCGCCGCGCCTCGGGCAGGCCGTAGAGCGTCGCCCCCTTGTGAAACAGCGGGCTTTCCGGCCCGTTCAGATATTTGGCCCGGTCGTCGGGGTTCATGGCCCGGCCGCCGAAACTGACGATCCGCCCCCGCGCGTCCAGAATGGGGAAGATCAGCCGGTCGCGGAACCGATCATAGGGCTGGCCGCCGCTGTCCGGCGCGATCAGCAGCCCGGCCTCGACCAGTTCGGCCGGCCGCGCCCCGCGCTGGACCAGGGCCTGTTTCAGCCCCTCGCGGTCATTGGGCGCATAGCCCAGGCCGAACCGCTCCCACTGATCCTCGGGCAGGCCGCGCTTCTCAAGATATTCGCGCGCCGCCTTGCCCGGCGTGCGGCGCAGATTGGCGGCGAACCATTTCTGGGCCAGGTCCATCCACTCGGACAGGCCTAAGCGCTTCTGCTCGCGCTCGGCCTCCTTGGGGTCTTCGGCCGGCAGTTGCATGCCCGCCTCGCCCGCCAGCCGCTGCACCGCCTCGACGAAGCTCAGCCGCTCGGTCTCCTGCAGGAAGGAGATGATGTCGCCGTGTTTGCCGGACGAGAAGTCGTGAAAGAAGCCCTTGTCGTCATTGACGAAGAAGGACGGCGACTTCTCCTTCGAAAAGGGCGACAGGCCGACATACTCGCGGCCCTGCCGCTTGAGCTTCACCGTCCGCCCGATCACGTCGGACGGCCGAAGGCGGGCCTTCAGTTCATCGATGAATCTCTCGTCGAAACGCACACGAGCACAAGCCTTCAGCAACTACAAAATAAAACAGGGAAAATCTGCGTCGGGCGGGACATCCCCGACCATGATTCGCGCTGTGGATAATAGTGAGCATTAACTCCCACCTGCGCCAGTATCGGTCGCAACTCATAATGACACAGAACGATCAGGCGGTTCGTCCGGGCATCCCCCGATAGCCGAACGAACCGCCGCATCGCAGAAGGCGTAAGCCGCAGCGTCCCCCAACGCCTTGGCTAACGAAGTCCTAACGCCTCGCGGACCTTCATCTGACGTTCGACGGCGTCGGCTGTCGAGAGGCCGGCGACCGGCGTGATGCGGATCATGGCCGGACTGTGTCTTTCGCGTCGCAACGGCTTTTCAGCGGCGAGGTCCAAAGGGCACCACCTTATTGGCCGTATCGTGCCCGATATCAGCGGAGCCCAGGTAGTCTATGCCCGATCTCAGGCACCAGTATCGAACGATCTCCTCCGGAGTCTGGCCGAAATCAGGATCGTTTGGCGTGACATCGGAAACACGCCCCAGGCGAATTCCGGCCACACCTCTGATAGAAGCCTGGCCCGTCAAGTGAAACATCATCCGGTCGATCCGATAGGCGGCCTCCGACACCTCCTCCAGCATCAGGACATGGCCGGTCAGATCCGGCTCCAGCGCCGTGCCGACGAGCTGGTCGATGATGGTCAGGTTGAAGGCGACGGCGGGACGCGGGTCGGCGGCCAGGGACGGCTCGATCCAGTCCGTCCGGCCCATGGTCAGCCAAGCCAGCGCGCCCTTCGCCGTCGCATCGTCCCGCACCGAATCCGAAGCCATCGGCCCATGGGCCAGATGTTCGAATCCGGCCCGGTACATCCCGGCCAACAGACTGCCCGCGTCGGAATAGCCCAGATAGCGTTTCTTGCGCGCCACCGCGTTCAGCCGGGGGATCACCGCCTCGGCGATGCGGCAAGAGCCATAGCCGCCGCGGGCGAACCAGACGGCGTCGATGCGCGGATCATTGGCGAACTCGATAAAGGCCTCGGCCCGCGCCCGGTCGTCCCCCGCGAAGTGACCGTGCTTCAAGAAGCAGGCGGGGTGGAAGACCACAGCCACGTCGCGATCCGGGTGATGTTCGGCCATCCACTGTTCGACGGCCTCGGCCCGCTCCTTTGAAAAGCGGGAACTGGCGCAGACCACGCCGATCTTGAAGGTGTTGCTCGTCACGTCGTCTTCTTCGTCGAAATTGCAGTCCGCCTCTGGCGGATCGGCCCGATCCCCTGTTCTAAGGGGGCATGAACCAAGACGCCTCCTATTTCTTCTGCGGCATCGGCGGGTCGGGCATGTTGCCCCTGGCCCTGATCGTCCAGGCCCAGGGCGCCCGGATCGAAGGCTCGGACCGGGCGCTGGACCAGGGCCGCACCCCTGAAAAGTTCGACTGGCTGCGCGCCCACGGCGTCACCCTGCACCCCCAGGACGGATCGGGCGTCACCCGGCCCGATCAGATCGTGATCGCCACCGGCGCGGTCGAGGAGACGGTGCCCGACATCGGCGCGGCCCGCCGCGTCGGGGCGACGATCAAGACCCGCCCCGAACTGCTCAGCGAACTGTTCAACGCCGCCCCCACCTCGATCGGGGTGGCGGGCACCAGCGGCAAGTCCACCATCACCGGCATGATCGCCTGGATCCTGCACCAGACCGGCCGCGATCCGACCGTCATGAACGGGGCGGTGATGAAGAATTTCGCCGACGCCGACCATCCGTTCGCCAGCGCCCTGATCGGCGGGTCGGATCTGTTCGTGTCCGAGGTCGATGAATCGGACGGCTCGATCGCCCGTTACGTCCCGACCGTGGCGGTCGTCTCCAACATCTCGCTTGACCACAAGTCGATGGAGGAGCTGCGCGACCTGTTCGGCGGCTTCGTCCAGCGGGCGGCCACGGCGGTGCTGAACCTGGACAATCCCGAGACGGCGGCCCTGGCGCAGGAATTGCCGCCCGGAAAGGCGATCACCTTCGCTTTGGGCGAGGAGGCGGCCGACCTGTCCGCCCACGACCTTCAGCCCCAGCCGACCGGCATGCGGTTCCGCCTGATCGAGGGCTGGAGCGAGTTCGACGTCAGGCTGAACGTGCCCGGCGCCCACAATGTCGCCAATGCGCTTGCGGCGCTCGGCGCGGTCAAGGCCCTGGGCGTCTCGACGGCCGAGGCGGTCAAGGCGCTGGAAAGCTTCGCCGGCATTCGGCGGCGAATGGAGGTGGTGGGGACCGTCAACGCCGTCACCGTCATCGACGACTTCGCCCACAACCCCGACAAGATCGCCGCCACGCTGAAGACGCTGCACGCCTTCGACGGCCGCCTGCTGATCCTGTTCCAGCCCCACGGCTTCGGCCCCCTGAAACTGATGCGGCGGGAGTTCATCGACGGTTTCGTCGGCCTGATGCGCGAAGACGACGTCCTGTTGATGCCTGAGCCGGTCTATTACGGCGGCACCACCGACCGCAGCGTCGGCAGCGAGGCCATCGCTGAAGGAGTGCGCGAGGCCGGCCGTCAGGCCGAGGCCCTGCCCGACCGTGCGGGCTGCGGAGACCGCATCGTCGAAATGGCCCGGCCCGGCGACCGCGTCCTGGTCATGGGGGCGCGCGACGACACCCTGTCCAGCTTCGCCGCCGATCTGCTGGAGCGGCTGGGCGCGCGCTGAAGCCTGACGTTCGGAGCCAAGGCGCCGCTTCGGACGTTGGCGGAAGATGAGCGCCGCCGCCTTGATCGATCTGAGCCGAGAACGCGCCTATCTGCGCGACCTGGGCCGCGCGTTCGGGGGCGCCCTGGTGTTCAGCATCCCCCTGCTGATGACGATGGAGATGTGGGAACAGGGCGTGGCCATGGACCGGGGCCGGCTGCTGGCCTTCATCGTCGCCGGCCTGCCCCTGCTTTACGGCCTGGCCTATTATGCGGGCTTCTCCGACCGGCGGGGGCTGGTGAACGATCTGATGGACACGGCCGTCGCCCTGGCGGTCGGCTTCCTGACCGCCGGCGTGCTGTTGAGCCTGTTCGGCGTGGTCCGATGGGGCGATCCCCCGCGTGAAGCCCTGGGCAGGATTGCGCTTCAGGCCGTTCCGGGCGCCATGGGCGCCCTGCTGGCCCGCCGCCAGCTGAGCGGCGACGCGGACGGCGGCGAGACCCAGGAGGATCAGGCCTCCTATGTCGGGGAGCTGTTCCTGATGGCGGCCGGCGCCCTGTTCTTCGCCCTGAACGTCGCCCCGACCGAGGAGATGATCCTGATCGCCTACAAGGCCGGACCGATCCACGTTCTGGGGCTGATGGCGGTGTCGATCCTGCTGTTGCACATCATCGTCTTTCGCGCAGGCTTCGCCGGTCAGGAGGAGGCGGATCGACCGGCCGACGCCTTCTTCCACTTTACCCTGCCCGGCTACGCCATCGCCCTGGGGGTCAGCCTGTTCGCCCTGTTCGTCTTCGGGCGGATCGACGGCCATTCGCTGGCGGGCGTGGTTCAGGCGACGGCCGTCCTGGGCTTTCCCGCCGCCATAGGGGCCGCCGCCGCCCGTCTGCTGGTCTGATCCGATGACCCGAGCCACGCGCCGAAAAGCCGCCCCGCCCCGCCCGCTTTTGCAGACCGCCATGGCCGCTCTGGGCGGGGTGGCGACCCTGGCCGCCGTCGGAGTGATCGTGTGGGAGGCCGTGCAACCCGCCGCCCCGGCGACCCTGAGCGCGCGGATCGAGAGGGTCGAGACCACCGCCCACGGCCATGTGGCCGCGATCAAGGTCGTCAATGACGGCGACGAAACCGCCGCCGGGGTCGATGTCGAGGCCGTGGCAGGCGACCAGACGGCGACCGCCACCCTGGACTATGTGCCCGGCCGCGGCCATGCGACCGCCTATATGCGGTTCGACGCCGATCCGCGCGCGGCGGTGGTGACGGTCAAGGGCTGGTCGGCGCCCTGAAGGGCTCAGATCAGCAGCAGGGGCAGGGTCTGAAACACCACCCCGACGCCGCCGATGAAACAGCCGCCGACGCCGATGGCCGGCTCGAATCCCCGACGGGTCTTCAGGATCAACAGGGCGAGCCCCGCCTCGCCCGCCAGACAGGCCAGGCTGAATCCCCCGCCGATCAGGCGCCACAGGGGCGCCTCGGCCGTCGCCACCACGTCCGCCGTGGACGAGATCAGATAGACGCCCAGGAAATGGGCTGCCCAGATCAGCAGCCCGCCCGTCAGGATCAGCCAGCGTCCGATGTCAGCCTCCCGGGAACAGATGGGTCAACAGGGCGGCGGCCGCCCCTTGCGCGGCGGAAAAACCGATGAACAGGGCGATCAGCTGATAGGTCGCCGGCCTCCGGGCCGACAGCAGGCCGAACACCCAGCGCATCAGGGCGAAGACCGCCATGATGGCGCAGATGGCCGCGAACAGCCCCTGCCAGGCGATCAGGGCGAAGACGGTCGCCCCCTGGCCGCTGGCCTGGGGACGCAGGCCCGAGCCCCACCAGGCGGACGCCTCGACCGCCCAGCCCGCCCCGATCGCCAGGCCCGCCAGCAGCATCAGGAGGGCGGCGATCACCCCGCTGCGCGGCCGGTCCAGCGCCAGGGCCCGCAGCGAGACCCAGGCCAGCAGCGCCGCCGCCGCGCAAAGGCCGACGACCTGGATCAGAGACCCCGTCTCCGGCGGCGCCTGCCACAGATCGGGACGACGGCTCCACAGGAAGACGTAGGAGAAGCCGGCCATGACCGCGACCATGCCGGCGACGATCAGGGTGATGACCATGGCCCACCAGCCGTGGCTGGTCGGGCCCGAGACATAGGTCGGCAGGCGCACGCCCGCCCCGACGTCCACCACAGCCGCCCCGCCCTCGCGCCGGTCCGGCCGGTCCAGCTTCCAGCACCATTTGAGGATGCAATATACGGCCAGAATTCCACTGATCACCGAAGCCAGATAGGCCTGGATGGTCAGGATCAGGAAAAAGCCCGCCGTAAACACCGCCCCCCAGACGTGCCAGCTGGAGGGCCGGGGGATTTGCAGCAGATACTGGGGTTCGGCGTTCAGCGGGCTGGTGACGATGGTCTCGCGTTCGCCGCGCGGGGCGCCGGGCAGGAAATAGCGGCCGGCCTCGACGTCCTCGGCCAGCCCCTTCTGCTCCCAACCGGGATAGAGGCTCTTGATCACCGGAATGGAGCGCAGCGAATAGAGGCCGGCCGGCAGCCACTCCAGCCCCGGCCCATTGAAGACATTGCCCGCCTCGCGTCGCCCGAAGGGGCGGAAGTTGCGGATCATGTCCACCCCCCAGATCAGCACCGCCAGGCCGAACAGGAAGGCGCCGACGGTCGAGATCATATTGGGCAGGTCCCAGCCCCGATCCGGCAGATAGGTGTAGACCCGCCGCGGCATCCCCATCAGCCCGGTCAGATGCATGGGCAGGAAGGTCACGTTGTGGCCGACGAACATCAGCCAGAACACCCACCTGCCCCACCGTTCGCTGAGCGGCCGGGCGCTGGACATGGGGGTCCAATAGTAGATGGCGGCGAACAGCGGAAAGACCATGCCGCCGATCAGGACGTAGTGCAGATGGGCGACGATGAAATAGCTGTCGTGGGCCTGCCAGTCGAAGGGGACCATGGCGACCATCACCCCCGTCAGCCCGCCCATGACGAAGATGACCAGCCCCCCGACGGCGAACAGACCGGGCGTGTTGAACCGCATCTTCCCCGCCGCCAGGGTGGCGATCCAGGCGAAGACCTGAACCCCTGCGGGCACGCTGACCGCCATGGAGGCGGCGCTGAAATAGTTGATCGAGATCTGGGGCATGCCGGTGGTGAACATGTGGTGGGCCCAGACGCCGAAGCTGATGAAGCCCGTCGCCAGCATGGCCAGGACCACCAGCCTGTGTCCCACCAGCCGGGTCTGGGCCACGGCCGGAATGATGGTGGACATGGCCCCCGCCGCCGGCAGGAAGATGATGTAGACCTCCGGGTGGCCGAAGAACCAGAACAGGTGCTGCCACAGCATCGGATCGCCGCCCTTCGCCGCGTCGAAGAAGGGCCAGCCCAGCGCCCGCTCCAACTCCAGCAGCAGGGTCGACAGGATGATCGACGGGAAGGCGATGATGATCATACAGGCGAAGATCAGCATGGCCCAGGCGAAGATCGGCAGCTTGTCCAGGGTCATGCCGGGCGCCCGCGTCTTCAGGACCCCGACGATGATCTCGATGGCGCCGGCGATGGCCGAAATCTCGATGAAGCCGATGCCCAGGAGCCAGAAGTCGGCGTTGATCCCCGGCGAATAGGCCATGGAGGTCAGGGGCGGATACATGAACCAGCCCCCGTTTGGCGCCAGGCCGAAGAACAGGGAGCAGAAGAAGCACAGCCCCCCGATCAGATAGGCCCAGAAGGCGTAGGCGCTGAGACGCGGGAACGGCAGGTCGCGCGCCCCCAGCATCTGGGGCAGCAGCAGCACCCCCAGGGCCTCGACCGCAGGCACGGCGAACAGGAACATCATCACCGTGCCGTGCATGGTGAAGATCTGGTTGTAGGTCTCCTGGGCCAAAAAGCCCGTCATCGGCAGGGCCAGCTGGGTGCGCATCAACAGGGCCAGAACCCCGGCCAGCACGAAGAACAGCATGGCCGCGCCGACGTAATAGACGCCGATATAGTTGTTGTTGATCGCCGTGATCCATTCCCACGGCTTGCGCGGGGCGCACCAGACCTGTTCCAGCTGCTCCAGCTCGCCCTCGGGGCGGGGTTCGCGGGTCGGCAGGCGTTTGTAGAGTTCGGGATCGAACGCGGTTTCCGAACTCATTTCAGACTGTCCAGATAGGCCGAGACGGCGCGCAGGTCCTGGCCCGTCAGGACCGGATAGGAGGGCATGCGGTTGCCGGGCTTGATCCCTTGGCTGTCCGAAATCCAGCCCGCCAGCGTGCCCTGATTGTTCGGCAATATGCCCGCCCCGATCGTCTGGCGCGATCCGACATGGGTCAGGTCGGGACCGGCCAAACCATTGGCCTCGGTTCCCCGAATGGTGTGGCAGGCGCCGCAGCCGGAGGCGGCGAAGACGTCGCGGCCGCGCGCGATCAGGGCGTCGCCCTGGGCCGCCGCTATCAGGGCCGGTCCGGCCTGACGCGCGCGCCAGGCGGCGAAGTCCTGAGGCGCATGGGCCACCACGACCAGCCCCATCAGCGCGTGCGGCCCGCCGCAGTATTCGGCGCACTGGCCGCCGTAGGTTCCCGGCTGATCGGCCTGAAGCCGCATGAAGTTGCGCCGGCCGGGGATCATGTCGGTCTTGCCGCCCAGGCGCGGAACCCAGAAGCTGTGGATCACGTCGGCGCTTTCCAGCTCGAACACCACGGGCTGACCGGCGGGGATATGGACCTCATTGGCGTCCTGAAGGATTTCGCGTCCCTGGTCGTCCAGATAGGCGACCCGCCACCACCACATCTCGCCGGTGACGCGGACCCGCATCTCGCCCGGTCGCGGCGCCTCGGCGACCCGCGCGGTCGTGGTCAGGCCGTAGATCAGAAGGCCGGTCAGAACCACGATCGGAAAGGCCAGGCCGCCAATCCAGACCAGACGCTCGCCGCTGACCCGCCGCTTCCACCGCCGGGGGCCGAACAGGGCGATCCCCAGGGCGATCAGCACCACGGTCATCACCACCGCCGCCATGACGAACAGCACCCAGGCCACCACCTCGATCGGCCCGGCGAAGGGGCCGGCCGGGTCCAGCACAGGCGGGGGCCAGCCCGCGGTTCCCGGCGTCGGTTCAGTCGTCATCGAGCGTATACAGATAGGCCGCGACGTCGCGGGCTTGGGCTTGGTTCAGGGGCATGGGGGGCATGGCGGTTCCGGGATCCAGGGACGGCGCGTCGATCAGCCAGCGGGTCAGGACGCCGGGCTGGTTCGGCAGGCGCCCGGCGATGAAGGGGCGCGCCCCGAAGCCCGCCGGGTCGCCGCCGCTGCGGCCTTCGGGCCAGGCGACGCCGGGAATCGTGTGGCAGGCGGCGCAGCCGCCGGCCTCGATGACCGCCAGGCCGCGCGCCGGATCGCCCTGGGCCACCGGCCGGGGCTGATCCGCCTTGTCGACGCAGGCGCTGAGGCCCGCCGAGGCGAGCGCGAGCAGAGCCGCGGCGGCGGTCCGCCCTGCCTCGCCCTGTCCGCCCCATCTCATCGCCGCCCGGTCCCCCGCCCTGAATCGCCTCGGGCCAGGCCTCGAAAGCTTCACCAGACCAATCCCCGCAGGAGGAGGAAGTTCCCCGGCTGCGACATGGCGTCTCCGTCGGGCGGCGCCTTCGGAACCGGGGCCGTAGGCGGGGGTTGGATGCAGGTGCGCGCGCCCCTTGCCCCTCTGATGCTCCTGATGCTGCTGGCCGGATGCGAGGCGGCGGCGACCGACACCGACCGCGTTCTTTCGGCCAATGGCGAAGTCATCGCCCTCAGCGGCGGCGCCGGCGGTGCGGCCAACGCCTGTTTCACCTGTCACGGCCTGGACGGCGGCGGCGACGGCGCGGCCGCGCCCCGACTGGCGGGCCTGGACATCGGCTATCTGCAGAAACAGATGGAGGACTACGCCTCGGGCTTGCGGGCCGACGACCAGATGACGCGCATCGCCAAGGCCCTGGATCAGAGAAGCCGACGCGAGGTGGCGGCCTATTACGCCGCCCTGCCGATCCCGCCGACGGAGCTGAACGCCGCCGCCGCCCCGGCGCCGTTGGTCTATCTGAGGGGCGATCCCGCGCGCGGCGTGGTGGCCTGCGCTTCGTGTCACGGCTTGAACGGCGAAGGAACCGGTCTGGGCGGCAATCCTCAGATCGCGGGTCAGCCCTACCCCTATCTGGTCGAACAGATGGAGCGGTGGAAGTCGGGCGAACGCCGCAACGATCCGCGCGGCGTCATGGCCGCCGCCGTCAAACCGCTTTCGGACCCAGAAATCCGCGCCATAGGGCTTTGGCTGTCCGCGCAACCTGCTTCTCCAGCGCCCGCCAGCGCCTCTGCCACCGGGTCCGCTTCCGTCGACGCAGCGGCACGACCGGCAGCATCGCGTGAAACACGTCGTCCCGATCGATCAGATGGTGCTTGAGGGCGGCCCCGGCGTGGATGGGGATCATCAGCAGCAGGGTGACCACCAGGCCCCAATGCATCCATTCCGCCGCCGCCTCGATCGCCCATAGCTGGCTGTTGGACAGGTCCTGGAACGGCAGCAGGGGCCAGGGGATGAAGCCCAGCGTCTCCAGTTCGCGCGTCCGGTCCGTCGCCGAGATCATGGCCCAGCCCGACAGGGGCAGGCCGAACAGGCAGATGTAGAAGACATAGTGGGTCACATGGGCGGCCCAGCTCTCCCACCCCGGCTTGTCGGCGTCATTGATCAGGTCCGGCGCCAGCAGCCGCCAGGACAGCCGCCCGATCACAAGGATCAGCATCAGGACGCCCACGGCGAAATGCAGATCATAGGCGGCCAGCATCTGACCGCCGACCGGCTGACGCCCCATCCACCAGCCCCAGCCCAGCTGAAAGATCACCAGGGCGGCCATGACCCAGTGAAACAGGATGCCGACCGGCGAATAGCGGCCCTGGTCATGGTGGCCCGCCGCCCATTCCAACAGTTGGGTGAAGAGCTTTTCGATCACGCCGGACGCACCCCGGCTTCGGCGGGAAGATCCGGCCCCAGCATCCGGCCCAGCCGCCACAGGGCCGCCAGCAGATAGAGGCCCGCCGCCGGCGCCCACATGATCAGCCCCGCCGCCTGCTGGTCCTCCAGCGGGGTCAGGCCCCAGGCCAGGGTCGTATAGGCGTGGGGCGCATAGACGGCCTGGCCGGCGAAGGTCAAGACCGCGCCCAACAGCCCCATCGCCAGCATGGCCGCCAACAGGCCGACCACGGCCGCAGGCGCGCTGGCCGCCCGCGCCGCCGCCCAGAACCAGACGGCGGAGGCCAGAAGGCTGAGCTGCATGATCCAATAGACGGCGTCGCTGGACAGGGCGGCGCCATAGGCGGCGGGCGCATGCCACACCCACAGCACCGCCGCCTGGACGAAGGTCGCCAAAGCCAGAGACCCGTATCGCCGTCTCGGCGCCATCTCGGCCAGCAGGGGGGCGGCGACCGTGACCAGCAGGACGTGATGCACGGTCCGGGCCGAAAACAGGGCGGAGCTGAGGGCGCACAGGGGCGAAACGAAGCTGACGCCCAGCACGGCCATGGCGGCCAGGCCCAGGCCCCGCGACCGACCGTGCGTCCGCATCAGGATCAGGGCCGTGGCCCCGGCCATAATCAGAAGCAGGACGGGGTCCAGGTTCCAGCGCCAGTCGCCGGCGGCGGGCGCGGGGCCGCAATAGGGCGTCCAGCCCAAGACGGGGGTCAGGTTCGGGTTCATCAGGATCGTCTGGTCGGCTGCATGGGCCCGCCCTTGCTGCAAGCTTCACATCGGAAAGGTGCGACAGGCCGGCCGGTTCCGCGCGGAAACGCCCGCAGCCCTGCGGCGTTAGGTCACCGAACCCAAGGCGAGGAACGCACCATGGCCGCAAGACCCACCTGGCAGGGGCATCTGAAACTGTCGCTGGTGACCTGTCCGGTCGCCCTCTACACCGCCACCGCCTCCAACGCCCACGTCAGCTTCCACCTGATCAATCCCGAGACCCACAACCGCATCCGCATGGTGCCGACCGACCCGGACACCGGGCCGATCGAACGGTCGGATCTGGTCAAGGGTTATGAGGTGGCCAAGGACGAATATGTCCTGTTCGACGACGCCGACTTCGACAAGGTCAAGCTGGAGACCACCCGCACCATCTGCATCGACAGCTTCGTGGACGAGGACGAGATCGACCGCCTGTACTGGGACGACCCCTTCTATGTGGTGCCCGAAAAGGGCGTGGGGGCCGAGGCCTTCGCCGTGATCCGCGACGCGATGAAGTCGGCGGGCAAGATCGCCATTGGGACCCTGGTCCTGCGCGGGCGGGAACGGCAGCTGGCCCTGGAGGTGCGCGGCAAGGGCCTGGTGGCCTATTCCCTGCGGGCGCATGACGAGGTGCGGCCCGCCGAGGAATATTTCGACGACATTCCCTCGGTCAAGGCGGACAAGGACATGGTGGAGATCGCCAGCCGGATCATCGCCCAGAAGGAGACGGACTTCGACCCGACCGACTTCAAGGACCGCTATGACGAGGCCCTGCGCGAGATGGTCAAGGCCAAGCAGAAGGGCGGCAAGTCGGTGGTCGAGGCGCCCGAGCCCGACGACACCAATGTGATCGATCTGATGGAGGCCCTGCGCAACAGCCTCAAGGGCTCCGCGACCGGCGCCAAGCCGAAGAAAAAGGCCCCCGCCAAGAAGAAGTCGACGACACGCAAGACGGCGGCGTGAGGCGGCGAGGGGTCGGTCGGGTGCTAGTGAATAGTGCTAGTGAGCAAGGCGTGAGCCGTTGAGATGGCGCCGCCAGAGTCCGCTCACCTCTTGCTCACTAGCACTAGCACTAATCACCAGCACCGTTCTTAAAGCCCCATCGCCTTCAGCACGGGCCTCAGACTCACCTCCCCGGCCCGGAAATCCTTCCACGGATCGGACTTCTTCAGCAGGGCCGGGGCGTCGTGAAGGGTGAAGGCCCGGGGATCCAGGCCTGCCTTGACCTGGCCCCAGGACAGGGGAAAGGCGATGCCTGCGCCCGGCCGCGCCCGCACCGACCAGGGGGCGACCGCCGTCGCCATCCGCCCGTTCCTCAGATAGTCGATGAAGATCTTTCCGCCGCGCGCCTTCTTGGCCAGGGTGGTGGTGAACCGGTCGGGATCGGCGCGGCGCACCTCTTCGGCCACGGCCTTGGCGAAGGCCTTGCATCGGTCCCATTCGATCCGGCTGCGGCCGTCCGAGCGGATCGGAACCACGACATGCAGCCCCTTGCCGCCGGTCGTCTTGACGAAGGGGTTCAGCCCCTTGGCCTCCAGCGTTTTTCGCACCGTCTTGGCCGCCGCAATGACCGCTTCGAAATCCAACCCCTCGTCGGGATCGAGGTCGAAGGTGACCTGTTCGGGCGTCTCCGGATCGCCGGGCCGACAGCCCCACGGGTGCAGCTCAAGCCCGCCCGACTGGGCGACGGCGACCAGCCCCCCGACATCGACCACGGCGACATAGGGTTTGCGCTCATGCACGTCGATCAGCTTCAGCCGCGGGTTCGAGCCCGGCATGGCGTGGCGCTGGAAAAAGGTCTCGCCCTCGATCCCGTCGGGCGCGCGGATGATCGACACCGGCCGGTCGGCGACATGGGCCAGGATCCGTTCGGCCGCCTGTTCATAGTAGCGGGCCAGGCCCGTCTTGGTGATGGCCGGCCGCCCCCCGGCGGCGGGCCACAGCACCTTGTCCGGGCTGGACAGGGTGACGCCGGCGACGACCACCTTGTCCTTGCCCGTTCGGCGCGGCGTCGGCGCGGCCTTCTCCGCCTGTTTCGGCGACGGCGGTTGCGGATCATCGACCACCTCCTGAGCCCGCTTGTCCTCGCGCAGCCCCTTGAAGGCCGCATGGCGCAGGGAGCCGCCTTCGGTCAGACCGCCGTGTTCCAGCTCGGCCACCAGGACCGGCCGCAGCCAGTGGATGTCCTTGCCGCCGCGCGGCGCCCCCTTTCCGACGAAGGGCGAGGTCTCCGCCGCCGCCCCCTTCAAGGCCGGCAGCAGGGTCTTCAGCAGCGGGGCGGAATAGCCGGTCCCGACCCGGCCGAGGTAACGCAGCCCCTCCTCCTCCGCCACGCCGACCAGGAGGGAGCGAAAGCGCGTCCCGCCCTCCGACGACCAGCCGCCGATGACGACCTCGTCCCTGCCCCGGCATTTGGACTTGACCCAGGTCGAGGACCGGCCCGGCTGATAGGGGGCGTTCAGCGTCTTGGAGATCACCCCCTCCAGATCCATTCGGCAGGCGCTGTCCAGCACCGCCTGGCCGGTGGAGGCGAAGTGATCGACATAGCGCACCCTCCCCCGCGCCTTGGCCGGGATCCGGTCGATCAGGGCCTGGAGCCGCGCCTTCCGGTGCGACAGCGGCAGGGCCGTCAGATCGTCCCGCCCTTCCTTCAGCAGGTCGAAGGCGAAATAGACCAGGTCCTGGGTCTTTCCGTCGGCTATGGCGGCCTGAAGGGCGGAAAAGTCCGGCGTATGGTCCTCGGTCAGGGCGCACAGTTCGCCGTCCACCACCCCGTCGGGCCACTGGGCCGCATCGGCCGCCAGTTCCGGAAAGCGGTCGGTCCAGTCATGGCCCCGACGGGTGTAGAGCCGCGCGCGCCCGCCGCCGACGGCGATCTGGATGCGATAGCCGTCGAACTTGATCTCATGCACCCAGCCGGCCCCGCCGGGCGGATGGTCCGCCACCTTGCACAGCTGGATCGGTTGGAAGGCGGGGGGCTGGGCCAGGTCCGCCTCGCGCGGCTTGGCCTTGGGCGGCTTGGGCCCCTTTCGCGCGACGGGGCGGGAGGCGGTCCATTGGGTCTTGCCTTCGGCGATCTCCGCCAGGCTGCGGCCGCTGGCGACGGAGGCGTCGATCTCCATATTGGCGTCGCCCTCGCCGGGCACGGCCGCCTCGTCCTTCTCCTTGATCAGCAGCCAGTTGTTGCGTTTGGACGGCTTGCCGCGATCGGACTTCAGCCGCACCAGGGCCCAGCCGCCGCTCAGCCGCTCGCCGTGCAGGATCATCTTCAGCGAGCCGCGCTTCAGCGCCGCCTCTATGTCGGGCTCCTGCGGCTCCCATTCGCCGCGGTCCCACAGCTGGACGGTCCCGGCGCCGTAGTTGCCGGAAGGAATGGTCCCCTCGAACGTCCCATAGGCCAGGGGGTGGTCCTCCACCTCCACTGCCAGTCGTTTGACGGACGGATCGCGCGACGGCGCCTTGGTGACGGCCCAGGACTTCAGGACCCCGTCATGTTCGATGCGGAAGTCGTAGTGCAGCCGGGTGGCCGCATGGCGCTGGATCAGATAGGTCAGCCGGCCCTTGCGTCCGGCCTTGGTCTTTCCCGCCGGTTCGGGGGTGCGGGTGAAGTCGCGCTTGGCCCGATAGGCTTCCAATCCGTTCGCCATGCCGCCGCCTCGCCCGTCTTCGTCCCTGGTCGGACGACAACGTGCGTGGGGCGAAAACGATCACCCGGCCCTCAGGCGACCGTCAGACGGTTTCGTTGGCCGAAGCGGCGGCTTGCAAGGCGCCCCATCCCGACAGAAGAAGGACGCAGACGTCGTCGGCCCAGGGCGCGCCCTCTTCAGACACCGACAGGGCCATCTGAAGCAGGGCCGAGACCATGCCGGCCCTGTCGCAGCCGTCCGGCATGACAGGGCTCAGATCGCGCTCTTCGACCTCATCGGCCAGCCAGGCCGCCACGCCATACGGCGGCCAGGAGGCGTCTGCGGCCGGGATCTCAAGCTGCGGCGATCGCATCGAAAGCCTCGTCGGCGGGACGGCTGCGGTCCGGCGGCAGCAGATTGTCCAGGTCCAGCAGGCTGAGCATGGCGCCGTCCACCGCGAAGATTCCGGCGACGACCCCACCCTGGCCATGGCCCATGTCCGGCGTCGCCTGGCGGTCGGCGTCGTCCAGTTGGACGATGTCGGACACTCCCTCGACCAGCAGGCCCACGGTCCGCCCGCCGCAGTTGGCGACCATGATGGCGTGACGCGCTGAGGGTTCAGTCGTCGGCAGGCCCAGGCGCGCGGCCAGGTCGATGATCGGCAGGACGCTGCCGCGCAGATTGACCACCCCCTTCATATAATGGGGCGACTGGGGCACGGGCGTCGCGGGGGTCCAGCCCCGGATCTCCAGCACCGAGGTGATGTCGATGCAGAAGGCTTGGTCCCCGACCCGGAAGCCGACCATCTCACGACGGCCGGCGCCGGCGCGGTTGACGGAAAAGGCGTCGGTTTGAGTATGCGCCATGGACATCAGAAGGCCTCCCATTCGGAGTGAACGGCGGCCTGTCGGCCTCCGCCCGCGGCGAGTTTCAGTCGGGGCGCAGGGCGGTCGGCCGCGAAGGCGGCGATCCGGCCATGGGCCTCTTGCAGCGGCGCAGGTCGGCTGGAGCCGCCGTCCTGGCTGGTGGTGAACCGGCCGACCAGCTGGGCCAGTTCGGCGGCCTCGCGGCTCAGGGCCACGCTGGCGGCCGTCGACTCCTCGACCATGGCCGCATTCTGCTGGGTCACCTGGTCCATTTCATTGACGGCGGTGTTGACCTCGGCCAGGCCGACCGCCTGTTCCTGGGTCGATCCGCGAATCTCGCTCATCAGCTGAGTGACTTCGACGATCCGGCCGGCGATGCCGGTCAGGGCCTCGCCGGTTTCACGCACAAGGACGACGCCGGATTTGACCTGGGCGCCGCTGGCGGAGATCAGGGTCTTGATCTCCTTGGCCGAGTCCGCCGACCGCTGAGCCAGGGCCCGCACCTCCGAGGCCACGACCGCAAAGCCCCGCCCGGCCTCGCCGGCGCGCGCCGCCTCCACTCCGGCGTTAAGCGCCAGAAGGTTGGTCTGGAAGGCGATCTCGTCGATGACGCCGATAATCTGACTGATCTGGTCGGACGAGCGTTCGATCTCGCCCATGGCGTCCACCGCCCGTTGGACCACGGCGCCGCCCGTTTCGGCCTGGGCGCGGGTCTGGCTGACCACCTTGTCGGCCTCCTGGGCGTTCTCGGCCGTCCGGCGGACGGTGGCCGTAATCTGATCCAGGGCGGCCGCCGTCTCTTCCAGGCTGGCCGCCTGACGTTCAGTGCGACGGGACAGATCTTCGGCCGCTGAACTGATTTCCTTGGCGCCGGACTGCATGGTCTCGGCGTTGCCGCCGATGACGGCGATCGCCTGGTCCAGCGCCGCCATGGCGCGGTTGAAGTTCTCGCGCAGAGCGGCGTACTCGCCCGGAAAATCCTCTTCGATCCGATAGGACAGATCGCCCGAGGCCATGGCCGACAGGCCCTGGCCCGTATTTCGCACCACCATGGCCTGAACGGCCGCCGCCTGACGATCAGCCTCGGCGCGGCGTTCGCGCTCCTCTTCGACGGCGGTGACGTCAATGGCGAACTTGACCACCTTATAGGGCTTGCCGTTGACGTCGAAGATCGGGTTGTACGACGCCTCGATCACCGCCCGCTTGCCGTTCTTGCCGTAACGGACGAACTTGTCGGCGATGAATTCCCCGGCGTTCAGCCGTTTCCAGAACTCGGCGTAGGCCGGCGAGCGGGCCTCGGCCGGATCGACGAACATTCGGTGATGACGGCCTTTGATCTCGGACAGGTCATAGCCGAGCACCGCAAGGAAGTTGGCGTTGGCGTCGCGCACCACGCCGTCGAGATCGAACTCGATCACCGCCTGAGACAAATGAACGGCCGCGACGACGGCGCGAAGCTCCAAGAGCTCCTCGCTTTCCGCCTGCGGTCGATTGAACAGCTTACGCATTCGGGTGGCTTTCTCTTCTTTGCCGCCTTTTCCCAGACCCACATTACCGCTTCGCTATACGATGCTTCGCGCCCGAAGCTTTTACAACCTTGGTCGATGCCGCTACGCCACTGCCAGTTTAACTTCGTTTATAAGTAAAAGTACTAGTATCCCCGTAAAACACAGCGATGTTGGGTTCAGATAAACATTCCGTACACTTTCCAGTAATGAGTGAGCACTAACGCTGCAGCCAAAGGGCGACGAACGCCCGCAGCATCGAGAGCGGATATGTGGGCCAAGGGGAAAAAGCCGGCGAGCGGCATGCTGGAAACGGCTGTAGAGGCTCTTCGCACCAACATCATGTTGGCCGACAAGGACCTGAACATCACCTATCTGAACCCGGCGGTTCGCAATCTTCTGCAAGAGGCGGAAGCCGAGCTACGGTCAGACCTGCCCAACTTCAGCGTTGATCGGCTGGTCGGCTCCAACATCGACGTCTTCCACAAGAACCCGGCCCACCAGCGGCGGATGCTGGCGACTTTGAGCGAACCCCATTCGGCCACCATCCGGGTCGGGGGTCGCGCCTTCGACCTGTTGGTCACGCCGCTGAAACAGGGCGGCAAGGCCGCCGGTTTCGTCGTGGAATGGGCGGACGCCCGCTATCGGCTCGCCAGCGAGGACTTTGCGGCCCAGATCGAGGCCATCGGCCGATCTCAGGCCATGATCGAATTCACCCTGGACGGGACCATCGTCAACGCCAACCGCCTGTTCCTGGACGCCATGGGCTATCGGCTCGAAGAGATCATCGGGCGCAAGCACGCCATCTTCGCCGAGCCGGCCTATCGCGACAGTCCTGAGTACAGCCAGTTCTGGGCCGCCCTGTCGTCCGGCCAGTTCCAGTCCGGCGAGTTCCGGCGCGTCCGCAAGGACGGCGGGGCCGTCATCATCCAGGGCTCCTACAACCCCATCGTCAATCCGGACGGCAAGGTGGCCAAGGTGGTCAAGGTCGCCGTGGACGTGACCCGTCGAGTCGAGGCGGTGGAACAGATCGGCGACGCCCTGACCGCCCTGGCCCAGGGCGACCTGGAGCGCCGCATCACCACGGCCTTCATCCCGGAACTGGACAAGCTGAGAACCGACTTCAACGCGGCCGTCGACGCCTTGCAGGCGACGATGAAAAGCGTCGGCGAGACGGCGGGCGCCATCCGTTCCGGCGCCGACGAGATCGGCGTGGCCTCCGACGACCTGTCGCGCCGCACCGAACAGCAGGCCGCCAGTCTGGAGGAGACCGCCGCGGCTCTGGATCAGCTGACCGCCACCGTCCAGCGCAGCGCCGCCAACGCCCAGCAGGCCGCGACCGTCGCCGCCGGGGCGCGCGGCGACGCCGAACGGTCCGGCGCCGTCATGGAAGAAGCGATCGGCGCCATGGCCGAGATCGAGCGCTCCTCCGGCGAAATCAACCAGATCATCGGCGTCATCGACGAAATCGCCTTCCAGACCAATCTTCTGGCCCTGAACGCCGGGGTCGAGGCGGCGCGCGCGGGCGAAGCCGGTCGCGGCTTCGCCGTCGTGGCGTCTGAAGTTAGAGCCCTGGCCCAGCGGTCGGCTGAGGCGGCGAAAGAGATCAAGGGTCTGATCGCCGGCAGCACCAGTCAGGTGGGCAAGGGGGTGAAACTGGTCGGCGAAACCAGCCAGGCCCTGGCCGTCATCGTGGACCGGGTCGCCGAGATCGACGGCCTGATCACCGAAATCGCCACCTCGGCGCGCGAACAGTCGACCGGCCTGGCCGAGGTCAACACCGCCGTGAACCAGATGGACCAGGTCACCCAGCAGAATGCGGCGATGGTGGAGGAGTCGACAGCCGCCTCCCATTCGCTTCGCCAGGAGACCGAGAACCTCGCCTCGATGATCGGGCGGTTCCGCCTGGGCGCCGGATCAAACGTGCTCGCCGCCGCTCGCCCCGCCTCGCCGCCCCGTCCCGCGCCGGTGAAGCTGGCCGCCGTCGCCGGCCGTCAGACCGCCGCCGCCCAGAGCGTCGAGGCGGACTGGGAAGAGTTCTAGAACCCGATCGTTCGGCCGGCGCCGCGCAGCGGTTCCGGCCAAAGCGTCAGTCAAGCGCTCGCTTGGATTTTCAGCCGATCAGGCCCTGGGACCGGACGCAGCGGGCGGGCGTCGACGCGGGGCGGGCTTGAGCTTGCGTCCCTCCTGCTCAGACAGCCGTTCGACCGCCGCACCGATCTTGGCGAGCGTTCTCTGGGTCACGGCCAAGTCTTCGGCGGAGACGGACTCGAGAATCCGCTCCTGAACGCAGGACAGGCACTTAGACCAGACCTCATGGGCCGCCCGTCCCTCGGGGGTGATCTGCAAAAGATGCGCCCGTCGGTCGCCGATCAGGGTCTGACGGCTCACCAATCCCGCCGACAGCAGTGCGGCCGTGCGGGTGGACATGACCGCCTCTGACACAGCCAAAAGGTCGGCGGCCTCGCGCTGGGTCAGGCCGGCCGGCCGGTTCTGCAACAGTGTCAGCACGGCCAACTGTCCGACGCTGAAGCCGGATTCGACCAAAACCTCGTCCAGGTGGGCGGCCCACCGCCGCGCCAGGACCGCAACCGTCAGTCCCAGGGTGTTGCCGGCGTCGCCCTTGCCGCAGTCGCCGCAGTTCGCGTCCGGGCGGTGACGTCCGCACGACGTGGGATCGCCACAGACGAGGGGTCGATCTTCTGGCGCGGCGAGTCGGGCGCCGTCGTGCATGTCAGGTTTCCTCCTAGCCTGACAGTTTCACCCAAAGACCCTGCACGCAATAAGGATTTTCCCGAGTGGGCGGGGTATGTAATCGTCAACAGACATTGTCGGGCCAAGTTAAGGCTGTCGTGGGATAAGCCCGGCCACGCCTGAATGATGGGCGATCGGCAAGACCCTGTCCCAGGTTAAAGCCGCCACCGCAAGGCCGCGCAACATGACGGTGTCACCACAGGCGCCGCTCATGAGACGCTATAAAAATAACAGACTAGGCATCCCGCAGAACCTGGATACCCTTCAGCGGTCAGGGTCAGCGTGTTGGGTCAATCGCGCAGTCGCTTGTCCCCCGGTCGCCATTGCAGTCGCCGCGCTCGTCTACGACACTCAATGCACCCTCGCGGCTGCCTGGCGTCTCATACGAGGCGAGATAGGCGACGAGACCCTGGATTTCCTGAACGGTCGCTGTTTGCGTGGTCGGAGCGACCGGGACCGCCGTGATCGTCAAGCTGTTGCCGATGAATGTGAGTTGGTAGTTCGCCGAGGCCGCAAGGCTTCCCTGGGTGATGGCGTAGGCGCCTGGCGCCTCGCCTGGGGACCGTGTAAGCGCGCCGGTCAGCGCATCGCCGGTTACAAGACTGCCGGTAGTGACGGCGTAGGTTAGCGCGGGATCCGGCGCGCCCTGGGTTTTGGAAACCGCGTCGGCGGACACGGTGATCGACCGTCGAAGGATGGTCGCAAGAGTCGATGCGGGCACGGTGAGAGTATAGTTGCCAGCATCGGCGCCGGTCAGGCCGACGCCGCTGACCGTCACGGTCTTTCCGGTTCCGGCGTTGGCGTCGGTGAAGGCGAAGGATCCGGCGGTGGCGCCGACGCTGTCACCGCCGAGCACGCCGTTCAATGTCACCGTTCCCGCGGCCGCCGTCGTGCCGTCATAGGTCTTGTTAGACGCAGACACATTGGCGGTGATCGCACGCTGAAGGATGTCGGCCAGGGCCGTAGCGGGGATGGTCACGGTGTAGTTGCCCGCATCCGCCCCCGTCAGACCGACGCCGCTCACCGTCACCGTCTTGCCGGTTGCGGCGTTGCGGTCGGCGAAGGTCCAGGTTCCCGCCGTCGTGCCGACCGTATCGCCGCTGACGACGCCCGACAGGGCGACCGAGCCGGAACCGGCGGTCGTGCCGTCATAGGTCTTGTTCGAGGCGGTCAGGGTGACGGTCAGACTGCGCTGAAGAATGTCGGCCAGGGCCGTGGCGGGAATGGTTACGGTGTAGTTGCCCGCATCCGCCCCCGTCAGACCGACGCCGCTCACCGTCACCGTCTTGCCGGTTCCGGCGTTGCGGTCGGCGAAGGTCCAGGTTCCCCCCGTCGCGCCGACCGTATCGCCGCTGACGACCCCCGACAGGGCGACCGAGCCGGAGCCCGCCGTCGTGCCGTCATAGGTCTTGTTCGAGGCCGTCAGGGTGGCGGTCAGACTGCGCTGAAGGATGTCGGCCAGGGCCGTGGCGGGAATGGTTACGGTGTAGTTACCCGCATCCGCCCCCGTCAGACCGACGCCGCTCACCGTCACCGTCTTGCCGGTTCCGGCGTTGCGGTCGGCGAAGGTCCAGGTTCCAGCCGTCGTGCCGACCGTATCGCCGCTGACGACGCCCGACAGGGCGACCGAGCCGGAACCGGCGGTCGTGCCGTCATAGGTTTTGTTCGAGGCGGTCAGGGCGCTCGTCAGGGCCTTGGGCGTGACGGTGATCTGGCCGGTGTTGCTGAAGGCGAAGGCGTAGCCGCTGTTGCTGGTGAGCGTGCCCTGCGCGGCGGTGACGGCATAGGGCCCGCCAGCGACGGAGGCGCGCTCCGCTGATCCGGTAGAGCTGATCGCAGCTGCCCCGCTGAAGGCCGTCGCCGCCGTATCGGCCAGGAAGGCCCCCGCCACGCCCGGATGATAGCCGCTGACGGTGTAAAGGGCGCCCACCGAACCCGTCAGATCGGTCCCATAAACCTTGCTCGTGGAAAGGGTAGTGACCGTCAATGTGGGCTGGACGGCGAAGACGTAGCGGTTGCCGCTCAGACCCGCCGGCGCTCGTGTCGCCAAGGTTCCGTTCCAGAGGGCCGTGGAGCCGCTGTCCAAACCGCCGAAAGTGCTGGAGTTCGGAGACGCCGCATAAATCGTCCACTTGCCCGAGGCGGCAAGCGCAGAAGAGCCCGACTGGTTGATGAAGTCGCCGTCGGTGGAAAGGACGATGTCGCGCCCGCTTGCGATCCCCGAGGGGCTGAACGACAAGGCTCCTCCGGTGGTGCGGACCAAGATGTCGCCGGCGCCGGCGTTGACGCCGCCCGTCACCGTCAGCCCACCCTCATCAACGAGCGAAAAGCCGTTGGCCGTAAAGACGTCGAGATCGCGAACACGGTTGACGGCCGCCGTCAGATCGGTGGCCCCGCCTGATCCCCCCATCAGATTACCCGTGATCCGGCCCAGGGCGCTCTGGCTGATCGTTCCGCCGGCATGGAGCGAAACCGTGGAGGTTCCTGCATCGAGCGCCGCGTTGAGCACGATGTCCGAACTCGCCCCGCTCGCCGACAGGGTGATTCCGCTGGCGGTGATCGGCGCCTGCACCGTCAAGTCGCCCGTGGTGGTCAGCGAGACCCCGGTGGCTCCGCCGTTGAGCGCGCCGCTGACCGTCAGGCCGCCTGTATCGACCAGGCTCAAACCGTTCGCGGTGGACGCGCCCAGGGCGCCGATCGCATTGGCCGCACCATTCAAGGTCACGCCGTTGATCGCCGAGATCGTCAGGACTCCCGCCGTCAGGGCTCCGGCGGTCTGAGAAATTCCGTCGCTGGACGTCAGGCTGAGAACCCCGTCCGCTCCGGTCTCGGTCAGATCGCCGCCGAGCTGGAGCGACTGCCCCGACAGATAGAGGCCGTTGCCCGCGGTGAGCGTCCCCACCACGTTGACGGCGCCGCCGTTCTCGGCGGTAATGCGAAGTTCATCCGGCGCGCTGAGCCCGCCCAGGGTTACGCCGAAGGCCATGTCCTGAATGATGAACTTGCCGATCCCCGAAGCCGCGTTGAGGAAGACCGGCGAAAAAGCGGCGCCTCCGGTCCAGTCCGGCGCCTTTAGGGTATAGTTCTGACCCACCTCGACCGAGACGGAAACAGTGGTCAAATTGCCTGACTCCAGCCGCACGCTTCCGGTGGGGACTGAGATAAGGTCGTTGATGATCACTTCATCGGACGCAATCACGTTCAGATCGCCCCCGGAAACCGTGGCGGCGCCGATTGTCACATCCCCTGCGGGAGCCCCCGTCGGTGTTTGCAACGCCCCTCCGGCGATGAAGTGGCGACTGAAGGACTCCTCTCCCGCTGCGTAAAGCACGACGTCGCCATCGACGAACTCCACTGCGTCAGCCGCCGAACCGCCCAACAGAATGGAGCCGAGACCGCCGTTGTAGCCGGCGGCGATCAGATAGGTGCGTCCTCCGGCGGCAGCCGACGCGGTGTCGAAGCGCGCTTGGGATCCGACGCTGATTGCGGTGTTCTTGTCGGTACCCGTTGCGACGGTGAGCGCAAGATAGGCGTCGAGATCGCCGTCGAAGACGAGCGTCGCGTCACGCGCGGCGATCAGGGCGATGCTGCCGCTGGCGGTCGCGCTGCCTGAGAAGTTGATTTCGGGGCCCACCACGGTCACCGCGCCGGCGGCGGCGTTCAGCGCCGCGCCCCCGTTCACCGCGACGGAGCCGCCCACGCCGGTGAAGTTGAAACTGCTGTCGTTGTCAAAGATATCGGCGTCGGTCAGCCCTAGAGACGACAACAACAGTCCGCCGACGTTGAGAACCGCGGTCCCTCCCACCGCTACGCCGGAGGAATCGAGAAACCAGACCTGGCCGTTGCTGTTGACGGCGCCGTTGATGATCGTGCCGCCTCCGCCCAGAACCCGATTGACGGCAATGCTCGTCGAGCCGCTCTGGTTGAAGTTCAGCGTGTCGCCGGGCGCCAGATTGAAACCGTTCCAGTTCAAAAGCGTCCGCGAGCCGCTCAAAGTGATGGTCGAGGTGTCGGCGCCGCCGGTGTTGGACGCCGCGCCCGAGAAGACGGTCGCCGATCCCGATCCGTTATAGGTGTTGGAGACGGTTCCGGCGGCCGTGCTTCCACCGCCGGCTGCGATCTGGGCCGAGGCCGGCGCCGCCAACGCCAGCAAAAGTGCGACGGGGGCCGCGGCGCTCAGAAGAAGCGAGACGCGACGACGAGCGGCGTGAGCGTTGTTCATGGCGAGCCTCAACGGAACGAGAAGGTGGTGGAGAGCGACAGCAGCAGCCGATCCTTCGGCCGGACCGCGCCGGGGAACGGCGCGTTCTGCGGCGCCGCATAGACCAGGCTGACCTGCCCCCTGCGTGTGCGGGCGCGCACCCCGGCGCCGACGGACCAAGGCCGGCTGTCGTAGCCGAAGGCGTCCTGGTTCCACAGCTTGGCCGCATCGACGAAGCCGAAGACGGTCCAGACCGCCTGGGCGGACGCCGCCTCCCAGCCCGCCTCGATCTGGGTCGCCAGGGCCCGATCGCCGGACGCCGCTCCCGGATCAAAGCCCCGGCCTACGGTGTAGGATCCCACCTGGAACTCTTCATAGGCCGGCAGCGGATCCGGCGCCCACTGCCCCAGCAAAGCCGCCGCCGCATAGAGGCCGCGTCCCGGCGACAGGACGACGTCCTTGCGGATCGAGGCTTGACCTCGAACCGAGGTGAAGTCCGGCCGCCCTTCGGGCCGCGACAACAAGGGATCGCCGGCTTCGCTGGCGCCGAAAGCCTCCAGACCTTTGCGCAACTCGGCTTGGAACCCGCCTTGAAGCCCCGGCGTCTGCCTCGGCCGCCAGGTGGCGACGACCTCGGCGGAAAGGACCCGCAGGCTTTCCTCGAACAGGGCGGTCGCATCGCCGTTCGGCTGGCGGAAGGCGCCCAGATCGTTCTTCTGATCCACCCACTCCAACCGGGCGCCCACATCCATGCGCAGGGGCCGAGTGAGGACGACCGGATACTGGACGCCGAGTCGGCTGACGGTCGAGCGTCCCTCCAACTCTAGCGGCGCCAGGGCGCCGCCGGGCTCGGATTCGCTGTAGGCCACATCGCCCAGAACGGTCAGGCCGGAGGCTCCAATACGGAATTCCTCCAGCAGTTGGACCACTCGTTGATCGCCTTCCAAACCCGAGAACAGGATCAGGCTGGTGCGCTCGGCGAAGGCGGTGAAGCTGTTGGCGTCAAGGCGGATCGAGGCGCCCTCGCGCCCGACTTCTTCTGAACCGAAGTTCTGGCCGCTCAGGGTGACGTCCAGCTTCCGCCGAGGGGCGAAGGCCGCCACGGCTTCCAGACCATTGGCTTCGCCCGTCTCCGCGCGACGGATGCTGAAAGACGGGTCGGCGCCGGGAATGTCGCGAACCAAGAGAAAGGCGCGTTCGACTTCGCGCCAGCGCGTCGCCCGTTCCGTTTTCAGAGCGCTCAGATGGTCGGCGGCAAGGGCGGCCGCAGGGCCCAGTTTGTCGGCGTCAATCACGGAGGCGCTGACCACTCGACCTTCGGTCACGGCGATCACCAGGACGCCGCCCGTCATCCGCTGTTGGGGCAGATCCACCCGCACCAGGGCTTCGCCCTCAGCACCGTACAGGGCGGCGACGCGGTCCCGAGCGACGCAGAGCACCGACAGATCGCTGTCCTTACCGATCAGATCCGCCACCGCGTTTTGAATCTCGGCGTCGGAGATCAGGCTGGCGCCCTGCGCCTCGATCCGCGTCAGGGTCGTGCGACCTTGACCTGTGAAGGGGCATTGTCCGGGCTGGTACAAGGTTGTTGGATCAACGACCGGTGCGGCCAGCGGGCGCGCCTGACGCGCCGGATCGATCTCTTCGCGGGTCTGGCCGGGGACGACCTGGGCTGAGGCGACGCCTGGGGCCAGGAACAGCGCGACGGCCAGGGTCGATGCGCCTCCCATAAGTCGCCAAGAGGCGCCGCGCCTTGCAATACCACCCATCACGCCTGCCCTCTCCCCAACCGCCGTAAGGCGGCGATCCAGTCCTTGTTCGCTGAACTAGACTCCCTCACTCTTGTCTGCATCTACAATCTTGTAGAGGTTTCGGTCGATCCAGGAGACTCGCGCCAGAGAAGGACAACGCAGTGATGAATCAGCATTCGCGCACCGGCTCAGAGCCTCTAGCGTGACCGAAGAGGATGTCGCGACGGCGACCGCCGCCTTCCAGGGCGTGGGCTTGGGGGACCGGACCTGGGTGGAGGCGCTGGAAGGCCTGGCCAGGCTGACCGGTTCAAAGGGCGGCGAACTGATCGGCCTGGGTCGAGAGGCGGCGGTGCCGTTCAACTGGATGACGGGCTTGCCGCCGGAAGCCTCCGCCGAGTTCGTGACGGCGGGCGGCGGCGACCCGCGCGTGAACTCGCGCGTTCGAATCGGCATGGCGGCGCCCGAGATGGCGGTGCTCGACGAAACGGCCTTCACCAGCGCGCAGGACGCCGCGCGCTTTCCGGAATACGGCGCCTGGTTGCGTCGGCATGATCTGGCCTTCGCCTGCCTGTCCCCGCTGCTGCGCCAGGACGACCTGCTGGTGGGTCTGGCGCTGATGCGGAGCGAGTCTCAGGGCAATGTGACAGTGGAACAGCGTCGGGCCTTCGCAACCGTCGTTCCTCACGTCCGCGCCGCCGTCCGGACCCAGATCGCCCTGGACGCGCGAGGATTGAACCTCGCCCTGGGCCTTCTAGATACGCTTTCAAACGCCATCCTCATCTGTGACGGGCACGGTCGAGTCCTGGCGCTCTCCCCCGCCGCTGAGGCGATGGCGACTTCGGGCGAGATCCTGCGCGTGACGCGCGGCATGGCGGCCGGCGCTCGCGATGCGGACACCGCCGCCCTTCGCACCGCGATCGCTGCAGCGGCGGCGAGCACCGGCGGCCTCCGGCCGCCGCCCCGACCCGTCGTGCTGCGCGACGCCAGAGGAGACCGGCCGACCCTTGCCGAAGTCTGTGCCGCACCTGGAGACTATGCCCTGAGGTTCGGGGCCGCCGCCCTGGTGGTCATTCGCCCGCCGCGACAGGAGGAGGCGCGCCTTGTCGCCGCAACACGCAGCCTGTTTCACCTGACCAGGGCAGAGGCGGAAGTCGCCGCCAAACTAGCCGCCGGAATGGGGCCCCAAGCAATCGCCGAAGCCAACGGCGTCGCCGTCGGAACGGTACGCACACATGTACGCCGCATATTCGAGAAATGCGGCGTGCGGAGCCAACTGGAACTCGTGGCGCTTCTGGCGCGACTTTAATGACGACGACTATGTCGGCATCCCCATCCTGGCGACCGGCGAAGTCGGAGCGCCGGATCGCGACCGCGCTGGCGATCCGTTGCGACTGGCTGTTCTGAAGCCCCGCGCGTGGCGCCGTGAACGCCTGACGCCCGCCCGCGTTCGTCAGTGAGCTTCAGGATCAAAGGTTCGCTATGACGGACTACACCCTCTATTATTGGTCCCTGCCCTTTCGGGGGCAGTTCGTTCGCGCGGTTCTGGCCTATTCCGGCAAGACTTGGCGGGAGCCCGACGACAGAGAGATTTCCCGCTTGATGGAGGGGCCGGTCCGCGCCATGCCAGTGCCCTTCATGGCGCCGCCGGTTCTTATCGACGAACAGAATAAGGTCGCGCTATCCCAAATGCCGGCCATTCTCCTCTATCTCGGCGAAACTCTCGATTTGCTGCCGGCAACGCCCGGGGCTCGGGCTTTGACGCTCAAGATCATCAATGACGCCAATGATGTGATCGACGAACTCACGCTCGACGGCGGCCGTCAGATGTGGACAAACCCGCGATGGGCCGACTTCGAGCCGCGTCTGAGAAAATGGATGTCCCTCTGGGAGGAGACCGGCCGACGTCACGGCCTAACGGGGACCTCCGGCTTCTTGCTCGGCAGCGCAAAACCACAGATGGCGGATCTTGTGACAGCGACGCTCTGGGCCACCCTGGCCGACCGGTTCCAGCCCCTTGAGGACTTGATCAGGGATGCCGCACCGATGACAGCGGCCCTGTCCAGCAGGGTGGCCGCCCTCTCGCCCTTGGCCGACTTGGCCAATAAGGCGCGGTCAGATTACGGGGACACCTGGAGCGGCGGAAATATCGAGGCTTCGCTCCGCAAGGTCTTGAGCGCCCGTCAATAGCCAGATTGACGGATCACGGCGCCCTTCACATCCGCGAAGTCGCCATGATGCCTAAGAGTAACAGGGTCAGTATCGGCAAAGGGCGTCGAGACGGGCTCTGGGCGTCGAGAGCCCGAGACCTTCTCAAACAGGAAGGACGAAAACCCGTTCATATCCTGTCTGACCATCTGTGGTGGGGAAGACCAGAAACTCCTCGCCGGCAGAGTTGATCAAGTCTCGTGCTATCTCGTTGAAGGCTGAATCCTGCCCCTCCTTGCGGACAAGGATAAGCCTTCCCCGTCTTGCTCGCGGCGGAAGGCGGGGTGCTCGCGGCTGATGCTGTCCAGATGAACTCCCATTGCCCGACTTCATGGCGACCCCGGCAGGACTCCAACCTGCGACCTCGGCTTTAGGAAAGCCTTGCTCTATGCAGCTGAGCTACGGGGCCCGCAGGGGTGAACTAGCGGGTCGGGGCGGAGGGGGGAAGACGGTGGGTGCGGCGAACTGCATTTTCTTGGCCGCGTGGTCGGCGCCGCCCGAACTCGATTGTGGTTAATCTGTCTTAAGATACAATATCTTGGGGTGAACAAAGGCTGAATCGGCGCGAGTCCGTGATTCGGTCCTGATTCGTTTCGTCCCTGTTCCGCCGGCTGCGGATCGCGCTTAACCGGGCGCGGGCGTGCGGTCCACGACGGCGCGCAGACCGGCCAGCAGGGTCGAATTGGCGTCCGAGGCGCCGCCCCCCTCGCCGAGGATCAGCGACAGGGCGTGGACATGGACGTCGATCGAGGGCCAGGACCAGGCCTCGGCCGCCGACATCCGGCTGACGACCTCGCACAGGCTGTAGGCGGCCTCATAGAAGGCGGGCATGTCGAGAAAGCCCGCCGTATCCACCAGGACGGAGGCGATGGCGTAGAGCTCGGCCTCCGGGGCGGCGGGCCGACCGGCGCAGAAGGCCGCCAAGGCCTGGACCTTGTCCTGGATCACCCGCAGGGTTTCCTCCCGGCGCCCCTCCAGTCCCTGTTCGGCGGCGGCGACGGCGGCCTCGATATCTATGCCGCCGGGGCGCGCCATCTGCCGCTGAAGCGAGGTGGTGATGTCGCGAATCCGCACGGCGGGCTTTGAGACATCCTGAGAAACGGCTTTGGAGGCGGCGGTCACAGGTTCACCTTCATCGGCTTCAACAGCATGTCGATATCGTCCTGGTTCATGTTTTCGCCGACCGCCTCGCCGACCTCGCCCGACAGGTCGGTGCTGCGGCGGCCATCCTCGCCGGGCGGCGGGCCGTAGTTGTGGACGCGCCGATCCGGCCCGACATAGTTTTCGGCCTCGATGAACTGGCGGTTCTGGGCGCCCAGCCAGACGATGCGGCGCAGGAGGACCGACGGCGTCAGGGGTTTGGCGACGATGAAGCTGGCGCCGCAGTCGCGGCCGCGCGCGACTCGCGCCTGGGCGGCGTGGCCCAGGATCATGATCACGGGTGTGAAACGGGCCGGCTCGGGCGCCTCGCGCCTCAGCCAGGTGACGAAGTCGTAGCCGTCCATCTCCGGCATGGCGCAATCGACCAGGATCAGGTCCACCGCCCGACGACGCAGCAGTTCGACCGCCTCCTTGGCGGACGGACATTTCAGCTGTTCGCGCACTCCGAACCCCTGGACGATCGAGCTGAGCAGATCCAGCGACGTCGGCTGGTCATCGACCAGCAGCAGGGTGGAATGCGCCAGATTGACCTTATCGGGCGCCTTGGTCACGGCGTTAGAATAGGGTCAGATCGCCCGAATCGGGCGGAGCCGAGACCTTGACGCCGGCGGCGGGCCGCAGCCGCACCGCCATGTCGGCCAGGGAGATGCGGCTGACGGACTCGGCCGGGGTGGCCCCGTCGCCCAGCATACGCAGGACGCCGGACAGGGCCTCCAGCCGCTGGGTCAGGGCGTCCAGGGCCTGGGCCTCGGTCAGGGCCTCGGCCCGATCCTCGGCCGGGGCGCGGCGCACCAGACGGCTGACCAGGGCCTCGACATGGTCGATCCCCTCGCGCACCCGTGTCAGCTCGTCGGCGACGGCGACCAGCAGTTCGGCGTGTTCGGGAGGGGCGTGCATCAGAACAGCTCCAGGGCGCCGGTATCGACCGGAGGCGGGGCGACGGGCGCGGGCCGCGGCGCCACAGTGTCGGTCACGGCGCGTTGCAGAGCCTTGCCGGTCACGGGCCAGTAGTGGACCCGGCGCCCGCCGTCTCCGCGCAGGCTGCCGCCGACGACCGGAATGCCTTCGTCACGCAGGAATTTCTCGGCGAAATCGGCGTTGGAGCGACCCACGTCGCGCAGGGAGTCGAACATGCGGCCGCCGCCGAACAGCTTGGCCTCCAGCCGATCGCGCCGGCCGCCCGCCTTCAGCACGTCGTTGATCAGCAGTTCCATGGCGTAGGCGCCGTAGCGGCGGCCCGCGTCGGTGCCGGCGCCGGACCCTTCGGGCAGCAGGAAGTGGTTCATGCCGCCCACCCCGGCGACCGGATCGCGCAGACACATGGCGACGCAGGAGCCCAGAATGGTGCTGAGCACCACATTGGGATCGCGCGTGACATGGTGTTCGCCCTGTCCGACGTGCAGACGCTTTTCTTGCGTGTCCTTCAGGGCGGAAAAGGTCATGTCAGGGCGCCGAAGACGGCTTCCATCTTGCCCTTCAGCTGGGCCACGGTGAAAGGCTTAACCAGGTAATTGTTGACGCCGAACTGGACCGCGCGCTGGACCAGCTCGCGATCTGCCCGACCCGTCAGCATGATGAAGGCGGTCTTGGAGGTCGGGGGGTGGGCGCGCACGGCGCGCAGCAGGCCCAGGCCGTCCAGATTGGGCATGTTGTAGTCGGAGATGATCAGATGGGCCGGCTTGGCGATGATGTCGCGCAGGGCGATTTCGCCGTCGGCGGCTTCGCGGATCTCGCGCACGCCGAGCTGTTGCAGGCTGGTGCGGACCAGAGAGCGCATCGTCATCTGATCGTCGACGACCAGGCAGTGAAGTGAGGCGGCGGCGGGCATGAGTAAGGCTCCCGGTGTCAGGCGACGGACCGTGCGGCCGGATCGGCGCACAGATCAAGGATGGCTGGGGCCAGGCGGTGCAGCGGCAGTTGCCGCTCCACAGCGCCCAGTTCGAAGGCGGCCTTGGGCATGCCATAGACGACCGAGGTGGTTTCGTCCTGACCCAGGGTGCGGCCGCCCGCATCGCGGATGGCCTTCAGCCCCTTGGCGCCGTCCTTGCCCATGCCGGTCAGGATCACGCCGGTCATGGGCCGTTTCAGACGGACGACCGAATCGAACATCACGTCCACAGACGGACGGTGGCCGTTGACGGGTTCGCTGTTCACCAGGCGGCAGCGCGGCGACAGGCCCGGCGTCAGCTCCAGGTGCGCGGCGCCGCCGGGCGCCAGATAGATGTGGCCGGGCTTCAGCGGCGCGCCGTCCACGGCCTCGCTGACCGCCGGGGCGCAGACCCGGTCCAGGCGCGCCGCGAAGCTGGAGGTGAAGGTCGCCGGCATGTGCTGGGTGATGACCGTCGCCGGGCAGTTGGCGGGAAAGCCGCTCAAGACCGTCAGCAGGGCCTCGACCCCGCCGGTGGAGGAGCCGATGGCCAGGACGTGATTGGGCGCGGGGCGATAGGCGCTGGGGGCGGCGGCGGCGGCGGGCACGTCGCCGCGGGCGCGAACCCGCGACCGGGCCGCCGTCTTCACCTTGCCGATCAGTTCGTGGAAGGCCTCGGCGCTGGCCACGGCCGGCTTGGCGACCGCGTCCACCGCGCCGATCTCCAGCGCCGCCAGGGTCACGTCCGTGCCCGCTGCGGTCAGGGTCGAGACCATGACCACCGGCATGGGGCGCAGCCGCATGATCTTATCCAGGAACTCCAGCCCGTTCATATTGGGCATTTCGACGTCCAGGGTCAGGACGTCGGGATTCAGCTCCTTGATGGCCGTGCGGGCCTCCAGCGGATCGGCGGCGGTGCCGACGACTTCGATTTCGGGGTCCGACTTCAGGGCGGCCGAGATCAGGCCGCGCATGGTCAGGCTGTCGTCCACGACCAGGACTTTGACGCGATCGGCCATCAGGCGGCTCCCAGGCGGTAGGTGGTCAGGCCGGCGGTCTGCAGCTGGCGGCTCGCCGGGCCGGACACGCGCTCGGAATGACCGATGTAGAGGGTGGCGCCGGGGTTCATCAGCGGGGTGAACCGGCTCCAAATCCGCTCCTGCGTCGGATCGTCGAAATAGATGACCACGTTGCGGCAGAAGATCACGTCGAACCGGCCCTTCATCGGCCAGTCGCCGATCAGGTTCAGTTCGCGGAAGGTGACCAGCCGCTTCAGCTGCGGCCCCGCCACCCAGTTTCCACGGTCCGCGCGGTTGAAATATTTGCGCCACAGGGTCGCCGGCGCCGGCTCCAGCGCCTCTTCGGAATAGACCCCGTCATATCCTTGGGCCACCATATTGGGGTCGATGTCCGTCGCCAGGATGCGCACGTCCAGGTCGGCCGCTTCCGGCAGAACCGACAGCACCGTCAGGGCCATCGAATAGGGCTCCTGCCCGTTCGAACAGGCGGCCGACCACAGCCGGACCCGGCCCCCGGCGCGGGCGCGGGCGGCCAGATCGGGCATGACGCGGTCGCGCAGATCGTCGAAATGATGCGGCTCGCGATAGAAGCGGGTGACGTTGGTCGTCAGGGCCGCTGTCATCTTCTGACGCTCGTCCACGCCGTCGGCGCCCTCGACCAGGGCGCAATAGTCCCGGAAGCTGGTCAGGCCCAGGGTCCGCAGCCGTTTGGCCAGGCGCGAATAGACCAACGCGGCCTTGCCCTCGTTCAGGGCGATGCCGGCGTGGGCATGCAGCATCTGGGCGATCTGACGGAAGTCGTCGGCGGTGAAGACGAACTCGCCTTCGACGATCGACCCCCGTCCCGGGGCGGGGTTCATGCGGCTTCGGCCTCGACCTGGGGCAGGATGTGGTCCAGTTCGATCAGGCTGATCATCCGCCCGTCGATCGAGAAAATGCCTTTGACGAAGGTCTTGACCTGGTCGCTGGCGACGTCGGGCGTCGGCTGAACCGCGGCGTCGTTCATCTCCAGGATGTCGGACACGGCGTCGACCAGCAGCCCCACCATGCGGCCGCCGATATGGGCCACCATGATGACGTGGCGAGCGGTCGGCTCGGACGTCTCAAGCCCGAACCGGGCGCCCAGGTCGATGATCGGCAGGACGGTGCCGCGCAGATTGATCACCCCCTTCATATAGCCGGGCGAGCGCGGCAGGGGGGTTGCGGGCGTCCAGCCGCGGATTTCGCGCACCGACATGATGTCGACGCAGAATTCCTGCCGGCCGATGCGGAAGGCGATGAGTTCGCGCTGGGTGTCGTTGGCTTCTGTCATGGGTCAGCTCGCGAGCTTGAAGTCGGATCGGGGAGATTTGCGGCGCATGTCGGTGACGAGGACATCGACGTCGAGGATCAGGGCCACACGGCCGTCGCCCAGGATGGTGGCGGCGGCGACGCCCTCGACCTGGCGGTAGTTGGTCTCCAGGCTCTTGATCACCACCTGGCGCTGGCCCTGGATGGCGTCGAACAGCAGGGCCGCCTGCTGGCCGCCTTCGGTCTCGACCACCACGGCGACGCCTTCGGAAGGGACCATCGGCGTCTCGCGGAAGCCCATGGTCAGGGCCACGTCGATCAGCGGCAGGAAGCGATCGCGGAAGCGGATCACCGGATCGAGCCCGCCGACATAGTGCAGGTCGCTTTCCTGCGGCGTCAGGCTTTCGACGATGGCCGGCAGAGGGGCGATCAGGGTCTGGTCGGCGGCCGTCACCACCATGCCGTCCAGAACCGCCAGGGTCAGCGGCAGGCTGAGGGTGAAGGTCGAGCCCTTGCCGGGGACCGAACTGATCGAGATGCGGCCGCCCAGGGCCTGGATCGACCGCCTGACCACGTCCATCCCCACGCCCCGACCCGAGATGTCGGACACCACGGCGGCGGTGGAGAAGCCGGGCAGGAAGATCAGATTGTCGATCTGTTCGTCGGTCAGGGCGGCGTCGGCGGCGATCAGCCCCTTGTCCACCGCAATCTTCTTGACCCGTTCGCGATTGATGCCGCGGCCGTCGTCGGCGATTTCGATGACAATCCGGCCCGAGCGGTGCAGGGCCGCGAGGCGCACCGTACCCTCGGCCGGCTTGCCGGCGGCGATCCGCTCCTCCGGCGTCTCCAGCCCGTGGTCGATGGCGTTGCGCAGCATATGGGTGATCGGCTCGGCCAGGCGTTCGACCACGGTCTTGTCGACCTCGGTGTCTTCGCCGGAGGTGACCAGACGGACCTGTTTGGAGACCATGTCGGCGACTTCGCGGACCAGGCGCGGCATGCGCTGGAACACCGACTTCACCGGCTGGGCGCGGATGGCCATGACGCTGTCCTGGATCTCGCGCGTCAAAAGCTCCAGATCTTCCATCCCAAGCGCGATGCCCGAAGAGCGGGCCAGGCCGCTTTCCAGCACGCGCTGGGACAGCATGGCCTGCTGGATGACCAGTTCGCCGACGACGTTGATCAGGCGATCGACCCGATCCAGGTCGACGCGGATGGTGACCGGCGCCGGCGCCACGGGGGTGGCGACCTGGGCGGGGGGAATGGGGGCGGCGGCCGGGGCCGGTGCGGGCTCAGGCGCGGAGACCTGGGCGGCGACCGGCGCAGGCGCGGCCGGCTCGGGCGTGACCGACTGGGGCGCGACAGACTGGGGCGCGGGGGCCGGCGCCGGAGCGGCGGCGGGCGTTTCGGGCGCGGCGCCTGCAGCGGCCTTGGCCAGAAGGGCGGCGATGTCCAGTTCGTCGCTGGCGGGCAGGACGGCCGGCGGCTCTTCCTCGAAGACCAGGGCCGGGGCGCCGCCCAGCGGGGTGATGGTCAGGTCGCAGTCGGCCTCGACGAAGTCGAACACTTCCCGCACGGCCTTTTCGTCGACATCGGCGACCAGGTCGATCGTCCAGGTCAGATAGCCGTCCTCGGCGACCAGCACGTCCAGGGTCGGCAGGGCGGCCTCGTCCACAGAGACGGTGATGGGGCCCAGCCGGCCCACTTCGCGCAGCAGCAGACCCGCCTCATTGGCGCTGCCGTACATGCGGCCGTGCGGCTTGAAGACGATGCGCCAGCCGGGCTGGCCCGCGGGCGCCGCATCCGCAGCGGTAGCCTCGACCGCCAGCGCCGGGTCGTCCAGCGGCGCGTCGAAGGCCATGGGGGTGAAGCCGAAGTCGTCTTCCTCCTCCTCTTCGACGGCGGGCGGCGCCTCGCCGCCGTGGGTCAGAAGCTCCAGCTCCTGGACCAGGCCGGCCGAACGCTCTTCGTCCACCGGAGGAGCCAGGCCCTGGGCGGCCTGGATATGGTCGGCCAGCACGTCGGAGGCGCGCAGCAGGGTCTTGATCGTGACCGCGTCGCAGGGTTTGCGGCCGCCCCGCAGCTCGTCCATCAATGTCTCAAAGACGTGGGCGAACCGGACCAGAGCCTCCAGGCCGAACGCCCCCGCCCCGCCCTTGACCGAGTGAACGGCGCGGAAGACGGCGTTGATCGTCTCCAGGTCGGTCTGACCCTGCTCCAACAGCATCAGCTTCGATTCCAGTTCGGCGAGCAGTTCGTCGCACTCCTGGAAGAAGGTGGCTTTGATGGCTTCGAAGGCGTCCATGGCTGTTGGCCCGACCGATCTGGAAAAGTGTTAGGCCGCCACGCGGCGAACGGCGTCGACCAGTTTCACCGGGTCGAAGGGTTTGACGATCCAGCCGGTCGCGCCGGCGGCGCGGGCGCGGGCCTTCTTCTCGGCGTCGCTCTCGGTCGTCAGCACCAGCACCGGGGTGGTGCGGTGGTTCGGATCGGCGCGCACGCCTTCGATGACGCCGAAACCGTCCATGCGGGGCATGTTGATGTCGGTGATGATGACGTCGGCGCCCTGGGCGGCGAGCGTCTCCAGGCCGTCCACGCCGTCTACGGCTTGGATGACGACATAGCCGGCGTCTTCCAGGGCCATCAGCAGCATGTCCCGCATGGTGCGGGAATCGTCGATGGTCAGAACGGTCTTGCTCACGCGAGCGCTCCTTCAGTGAGGTCTGGTGCGTTGGTTTCGGACGCGCCGAAGGCGGCCCATTGTTCAGCGAAAGACGTCGATTGGGGCGTGATCATCAGATCGACCCCGTCGGCCGCCCAGGTCTTGCGGGCGGAGAGAAGGACTTGGAGACAAAGACCGCCCAGGCGTTCGACGCCGCTCGCATCCACCGTTACGGCCTGGCCGCGCTTGGCCAACAGTTCGGCCTTCAGCGGCTCGGCTGCGTTCATGTCCAGGACCGATGCGAGACTTATGACCTCAGCCATTGGTGTTTCCTTGTTTCAGCCCCGTCCGCTTCGTCTCACGCGGTTGGTAAATATCGCTTGAAGAACGGAGCATTTTAGAACTCTTCCCAGCCGTCTTCGGCGGGAGCGGCCTGTTGGGCGGGCGCGGCGCCGCCGCGGCCCAGGGTCTTGAGGGCCTGGACCATTCGATGGGCCGGCTTGGCCGGTGCGGAAGACGCAGGCGCGGGCGCAGGGGCGCGGGCGGGGGCGGCGGCGACCTGGGCCGCTGAGCCGACCTTGAACCGGGCCACCGAGGCCTGGAGCGACTGGGCCTCCTGGGCCAGAGAGTGGCTGGCGGCGGTCGATTGTTCGACCATGGCGGCGTTCTGTTGCGTGACCTGGTCCATCTGGTTGACGGCCGTATTGACCTCGGCCAGGCCGATGGCCTGTTCCTGGGCCGAGGCCGCGATTTCCGACACCAGTCCGTCGATCTCGGCGACCCGGTCCACGATCCGCTGCAGGGCCTCGCCGGTCTGGCCGACCAGTTTCACCCCCGAACCGACCTGGGTGCTGGAGGTCGAGATCAGGGTCTTGATCTCCTTGGCGGCTTCTGCCGACCGCTGGGCCAGGGCGCGGACCTCGGAGGCCACCACCGCAAAGCCGCGACCGGCCTCGCCCGCCCGGGCCGCCTCGACCCCGGCGTTCAGGGCCAGGAGGTTGGTCTGGAAGGCGATCTCGTCGATGACGCCGATGATCTGGCTGATCTGTTCGGAGGAGCCTTCGATGGCCTGCATGGCCTGGACCGCGTCGCGGACGATGACGCCCGAGGTCTCGGCGTCGCCCTTGGCGGCCTGGACCACGTCCGAGGCCTGGCGCGCGCCCGACGCCGTCTTGTTCACCGTGGCGGTGATCTCGTCCAGAGCCGCCGCCGTCTCCTCCAGCCCCGCAGCCTGCTGTTCGGTGCGCCGCGACAGGTCGTCGGCCGCCTGGCTGATCTCGCCGGCGCCGGAGCGGATGCCGGCGATATTGCCCACCACCACCGACAGGGCCTGCTGGAGCTGAGCGATGGCGGCGTTGAAGTCCGTCTTCAGCTGCGCCGCCTTGGGCGCGAATTCGGTCTCGATCCGATAGGTCAGGTCGCCGTCCGCCATGGCCGCCAGACCCCGGCCCAAGGCCTCGATCGTCACCCGGTCGGCTTCGGCCTCCGCTGCCTTCTCGGCCTCGCGGGCGGCCCGCTCCTGCTCGCTCATCGAGCGCTGCGAAAGCGCCTCCGCCGCCAGACGCGCCTTCTCAATGGCGGCGTCGCGGAAGGCGACGATGGCCTGAGCCATCTTGCCGAACTCATCCTTGCGGTCGGCGCCCTGGACCTGGATGGCGGTGTCGCCCGCCATCAGCTTCTGCATATAGCCGATCATGGTGAAGGTCGGCCGCACGATCGAACGGGTGGCGACCAGACCTGCAGCCAGGGCCATCAGCAGGGCGCAGACCATGCCCACGATCACGGCCATGAGGGCGGCCTGGGCCGCCTCGGCCTGAGCCTTGCGGGTCGCCTCGCGGGCGGCCTCGTTCTCAGCCCTCAGGACGTCGATCGCTTCTTCAACTGGAGCGATGAACTGGTCGGCGACGCCGGTTTGACCGACCATCCGGCTGGCCTCGGCGATCCGCCCCTCGGCGACCATCGCCTTACCGACCTGGACGATGTTGGCGTACCAGCCGTCAGCGGCCTTGATGGCCTCGTCGACGGGCGCGGCGCGATCGGCGGGCAGTTTTGCCCGCACCTCCTCCAGCGCTTCCTTGAACTTGGCGCGGTGCAGATCCAGCCGTTCGGCGTAATAGGGGTCCTGCGACAGCAGATAGCCGCGATAGGAGTTTTCCTGCTTGGACAGGCGGAACTCGGCGACGGCGAGCACTTGATTGATCTCACCTTCCAGATTGCGAGCGTGGTCGGCGCGCTGCAAGGCCAGAAGGTTCGTCACCACCACCACGCCCATGACGGCGATGGCGGCCAGGACCACGCCGAAAGCCACGGCGAGCTTCCGTCCGACGGACATGTTCTCAATAAAACGCAACCCAAACTCCTACGGTCTTCGTCGATCTGAGCGCGCCGCCACGGCCGAAACGGCCCTTTGCGGCGCGTCAGCCGCCCCTCTGCGATGAACCCGCATCTGTCCGACCAAGGATGGAAGGATGATTAATACGATTTCTGAACTGCGGCTTAGGTAGGAATGCGTAGCGAAGGTTGGCGCGGGCTGAGGGGCGGCGCCATCCGGCGCAGCGAAAGCGGCGGATCTCCTGAATCGCATCGGACGAAGTGCGCTCGATAGTCGCGAGGCGTGTGAAAAGACGACGATATCGCTTCCCAGCCACGCCCTTGTCGTTGTAGTAAATTCGTCAGAAAAGCGGCGACGGTGAAGTCCAGATGATTTCGCAACGGCGAGATCCAACATGACAGGGGCGCGGGCGGACGCCTTTACTGAGTTGTTGAAGCGGGTCATCGGAAAATCCGCGAACGCATCTCCGAAGAACGCCGTTCTGCTCGCATGCGTCTGCGTCTCGCTGGCGGTTACGACGAGCGTGGCTCTTCGCGACGTCGATCACGTGCACTACCTGCCGCTGTTCGGAGCCGTCATGGCGACCGCCCTGGTCGGCAGCCGCACCGCGACCCTCTTCGTCATCGGCGTCTCCATCGCCGCCGATCTGGCGATGAAGGGGCGAAGCGACCTCTTCGATGCGGCGGTCGGCGCCGGCCTCTTCATCGCCGTATCCCTGCTGTTGGCCGAAGTCGGTCATCGGCTGACCAGCCGGACCGCCCTGTTGCACAGCATACTGACCTCGGTGCCCGTGGTGACGCTGGACGACGAGGGGCGTATTCGCCGCATCACCGGCCCGGCGGCCGATCTGCTGGGCGTGGCGCCCGAGGATGCTCACGAACGCCCTTTCAGCCTGTTCGCGCCGGACTTCGGCGAGGACATCCTGGCGAGTTTCGTCAAGGACGCCCCCCTGGCCGCCCCGCCCTCCGGCTATTGGCTGGTGAGACGTCCCAACGGCGAGATCGTGCCGGTGATCATCCACGGCGGGCTGCTGGCGCACAGCATGGCCTCCGAGCGGGTGGTCCTGTCCCTGGCGGACCAGCGTCCGAGCCTGGCCGTCAACGATCGCATGCGCGACCTGATGGACCAGCTCAGCAAGAGTTGGCGGCTCAATTCCATGGGTGAGATGGCGGCTATCCTGGCGCATGAGCTGAACCAGCCCCTGACGGCCGCCACCGTCTATCTCCATGCGTGCCAAACCGACATCGCGCGCGCCGGGCCGATCGGCGACAGCGCGGGCCGCGCCCTCGACCTGGCCAAGACCCAGCTTCTGCGCGCGGGGGACATCATCCGGCGCATGCGCGAACTGATCGCGACCGGGGCGTCCCAGCTGACGGAAGAGCGGGTCTCCTCCATGGTGGACGACCTGCGCCCCCTCTTCGATTTGATCCGGCAGGAAACCGGTATCGCCGTCCGCATCGACGTCGATACGACCGGGGATCGGGTCTTGGCCGACCGAATCCAGTTTCAGCAGGCCATCACCAATCTGGTGCGCAACGCCGTCGACGCCGTCGGCGACCATCCCGGTGCGGTCGTATCGCTCACGGGCCGCAGCCTGGCCGATGAGGGCTATGAGATCCGGATCGAGGACAACGGCCCCGGCATCGCCGAGGATCAGATGGACCGGATCTTCCAACCGATGATGACCACCAAGGCCGGCGGCATGGGCCTGGGCCTGTCCGTCACCCGCTCCATCATAGAGAGCCACGACGCCGCCCTGGCCGTAGGCCGCAGCGCCCTGGGCGGCGCCGCCTTCTCCTTTCGCCTCACGCCTGTCACGGAGCTCGAAGCCGCATGACCGACCATTCCGTCTTCGTCATCGACGACGATCAAGCCATGCGCGATTCCTTGCTCATGCTCCTGCGGGGCGAGGGCATCCGCGCGCGGGGTTTCGCCAGCGCGATGCAGTTTCTGGAACAGCTGCCGGACGACAAGTCCGCCTGCGTCATCACCGACCTGCGGATGCCCCAGATTGAAGGCTCCGAACTGATCCAGCGGCTCAAGGCGCTGAAGGGCGAGGCCTGGCCTGTGATCGTCATCACCGGCCACGCGGACGTGCCCCTGGCCGTCCAGCTGATGAAGGCCGGGGTCGTGGACTTCATCGAAAAACCCTTCGATCCCAACCGCATCCTGGAGGCGGTGCGCGGCTGTCTGTCGGCCTTGGCGCGCCAGGGCGTCGAGAGCGAGGCGCGCGAACAGACCGCCGCCCGGCTGGCCAGCCTGACGCCGCGCGAGCGCCAGGTGTTCGACGCCCTGATCGACGGCAAGTCGAACAAGGAGATCGCCCTGGCCCTGGACATCAGCCCCCGCACGGTCGAGATCTTCCGCGCCAAGGTGATGCAGAAGATGCAGGCCCAGAGCCTGTCCATGCTGGTGCGGCTGGGGCTCAGCGTGGCCGACGCCTGACGCCCGCCGCCTCTGGGCTCAAAAGACTCACTTGAGCCCGGGCGCGATCGTCGCCACCTTGTCCTGTCATGAGCGACCGGTCCGCAGGCCTGCCCCCATCGCGCGTCACTGCGGTCCTGGGGCCCACCAATACCGGCAAGACCCATCTGGCGGTCGAGCGGATGCTGGGTCACGCCTCAGGCATGATCGGCCTGCCCCTGCGGCTCCTGGCGCGCGAAATCTATGAGCGGATCGTCAAACAGCGCGGGGCCGCCGCCGTCGCCCTGATCACGGGCGAGGAGAAGATCGTCCCGGTCCGCCCCCTCTATTTCGTCTGCACGGTCGAGGCCATGCCGTTGGAGCGGTCGGTCGAGTTTCTGGCCATCGACGAAATCCAGCTGGTCGCCGATCCCGAACGCGGCCACGTCTTCACCCAGCGGCTGCTGCATGCGCGCGGGCGTTTCGAGACCATGTTCCTGGGCGCCGGGACCATGGAGCCCCTGATCCGCCGCCTGATCCCGGATGTGGAGATCGTGACCCGGGATCGGCTGTCCACCCTGTCCTACGCCGGCTCCAAGAAGCTGACCCGCCTGCCCCGACGCAGCGCGATCGTCGCCTTCTCGACCGAGCGGGTCTATGCGATCGCCGAACTGATCCGGCGTCAGAGGGGCGGCGCCGCCGTGGTCATGGGCTCGCTCAGCCCGCGCACCCGCAACGCCCAGGTGGCCCTCTACCAGTCGGGCGAGGTCGACTTCCTGGTCGCCACCGACGCCATAGGCATGGGGCTGAACATGGACGTCGACCATGTCGCCTTTGCGGGCCTGAGAAAGTTCGACGGCCGCCGCACCCGCTGGCTCCATGCGCACGAGATCGGCCAGATCGCCGGGCGGGCCGGCCGCCACCTGCGCGACGGAACCTTCGGCGTCACGGCCGAGGCCGAGGATCTGGACGTGGATCTGGTCGAACAGGTGGTCGAGCATCGGTTCGATCCGATCGAGGCGGCCGAATGGCGCAACGCCCGGCTGGACTTCGACACCCTGCCCGACCTTCTGCGGTCCCTGACGGTGACGCCGGGCCGCGCGGGGCTCAGCCTGACGGCCGAGGCCCTGGACGAGACCCTGCTGCGCCGCCTGATCAAGGATGAGGAGGTCGCCCGTATCGGCCGCTCGCGCGGGGCGGTGATGCGGCTGTGGGAAGCCTGCCAGCTGCCGGACTTTCAGAAGACCACGCTGGATGAACACGCCCGCCTGGCCAAGGACGTGTTCCAGGCCCTGACCGGCAAGCGGGGGCGGTTGACCGACGACTGGATGGCGCCGCGCTTCGCCTTCGTGGACCGCGACGACGGCCAGATCGACCAGCTGTCCGCCCGGCTGTCGGCGGTGCGCACCCTGTCCTATATCGCCAACCGCCCCGACTGGGTCCATGACGCCCAAGGCTGGCGCGACAGGACCCGCGCCCTGGAGGACCGGTTGTCGGACGTGCTGCACGAACGGCTGACGGCCCGCTTCGTCGATCGACGCACCACGGCCCTGATGCGGGCGCTGAACGTCCGGGAGGATGCGTTTGCGGGCGTCGCCGAGGACGGCGAGGTGACGGTGGAGGGCCAGGTGGTGGGTCAGCTCGAGGGCGTCCGCTTCCAGATGGAAAAGGGCGCCTCGGCCCTGGAGGACCGCACCCTGCGCCAGGCGGCGGTGCGGGCCGTGACGCCCGAGATCAATCGCCGTCTGGGGCAGTTGGCGGCCGAGGCCGACGAGGGTTTCGCCGTCACGCCGGACGGGGCGGTGCTGTGGCGCGGGGTGCTGACCGCCCAGATTCAGGCGACGCCGACCGGGGCCGACCCCTTTTCGCCGTCGGTGCGTCTGTTGGGCGACCTGGGGGCGACGCCGGCCCGCGAGCGCGCCCGCCGACGGATCGAGGCCTGGTTGGCGTCCGAGGCGGGTCGGGCGCTGCGCGATCTGCGGCGGCTGAAACAGGCGGTCGAATCCGGCGCGCTGAAGGGCCTGCCGCGCGGCCTCGCCTTCCGCCTGATCGAGGCCGGCGGGCTGATCGACCGGCGCGACGTGGATCGGGATCTGGCGGCGCTGAGCCAGGTGGAGCGCCGCACCCTGAAAGCTTCGCCATCCGCGTCGGCGTCCATTCGGTCTGGCTGCCGGGCCTGCAAAAGCCACGCGCCCGCCATTTCGCCCAGGCCTTCGTCACGGCCCCGCTGATCCCCGCCAGCCCCGACCTGATCCCCGCCCCGGTCGAGCCGCCCTCGCCCCGCCTCTTGTCGGCCTCGGGTCTGCGCCACGCCGGTCGGTGGCTGGCGCCGGTGGAGGCTCTGGAGAAGATGGCGGAGCTGCGCGCCGCCAATCACGGCCGACTGTCGGACGAGGCCCTGACCGATCTGGGGTGGAGCGCCGATCAGGCGAAACAGCTCATCGCCGCCCTGAAAACCGAACGCGCGCGCCGGCCCGACAAGCCGGGCGCCGCGCCTAAGATCGTCAAGGATTCCCCCTTCGCCGCCCTGGCCGCCCTGACCGAGGCGCCGACGGCCAGACCCAAGCGGCGGCGTCCGCGCCGAAAGGCCGCCTCTTGAGGCCCTGTCCTTTCGTCATCCTCCGGCGAAGCGAAGCGGAGACCGGGGGACCCAGCGGCGCGCGCGAGCGCGAACCTGTCGCGGACAAGGCGCTGTGGACATTATGCGGCGGACACATCGCCTTCGGCGCCGCTGGGTCCCCCGGTCTGCGCCGCAAGCGGCTTGCCGGAGGATGACGAAAGGGATGAAGACCGACGCCTGTCGTATCGACGTCTGGCTGTGGCGGGCGCGCTTCGTGAAGACGCGGGGCTTGGCCGCCGCCCTCGTGGAGCGGGGCGCGGTGCGGCTGACCCATCAGGGGCGCGAGACCCGGCTGGACAAGCCCAGCCGCTGCGTCCACCCCGGCGACCTACTGACCTTCGTCCAGAACGGCGAGGTCACGACCCTGAGGATCGAGGCCCTGGGCGAGCGGCGCGGACCCGCCGAAGAGGCCCGCGCCCTTTACAACCGCCTTACGACTTGATCACGAACTCGCCTTCGATGTGCAGCTTCACCTCGTCGGAGACGGCCGGCAGGGCGTAGTTGATGCCGAAGTCCGAGCGTTTGATGGTGGCCTCGCCGTCGAAGCCGGCCTTATAGGCGCCCATGACGGATCCGGCCGCATTGAACTCAACCTCGATCGTCACCGGCTTGGTCACGCCGCGCAGGGTCAGGTCGCCGACCACCGTCGCCTCATTCGGATCGGACGGGTCGACCGTCACCGAGCGCGAGACGAAGGTCGCCGTCGGATGGTTGGCGGTGTCGAAGAAGTCGGCCGTTTGAAGATGGGCCTTCAGCCGGTCGTCATTGGGCGCCACGTCGGTCAGCGGGACGGTGGCGGTCAGGGTCGAGGCGGAGGGGTTGGCTGGGTCCAGCTTCAACTCGGCCTTCACGTTCACGAACTGACCCGTATAGGTCGACAGGCCGAAGTGGCTGACCGACCAGGTGATCTTGCCGTGGCTGGACTCCAGCGCATAGTCGCCGGCGCGAACCTCGGCCGGGTTCTGGGTCAAGGCGGCCTGGGCCACGACGGCGCCACCGGCGGCGAGGCTGAGGGCCAGGGCGCCGGCCACGGCGTATTTGGCGAAGGCGTATTTCATCAGGGGAGCGCGCATGGTCATGTTCCGGTAGGGGTTGATATGTAATCTACACAGTTGCGATTAAGCCCGGCCTGTGTCAAGCGGTCGAGCCAGGCCCGCGAACGCCTCTCACCTTAAGCCCTGCTGTTGACAGTTGGTTGCGCGGCCGCCATGTCGCAGACCTCCCGCTCGCAATCGTGATCTCTTCGCCGCCCAATGACCTACATCGTCACCGACGCCTGTGTGAAATGTAAGTTCATGGACTGCGTCGAGGTCTGTCCCGTGGACTGCTTCTACGAGGGCGAGAACTTCCTGGTCATCGCCCCGGACGAATGCATCGACTGCGGCGTCTGCGAGCCGGAATGCCCCGTCGACGCCATCGTGCCGGACACCGAGGATGAGCCGGACGGCAAATGGCTTCAGGTCAACGCCGAATACGCCAAGGTCTGGCCCAACATCACCGTCAAGGGCACGCCCCCCGCCGACCGCGAACAGTATGAGCGCGAGACCGGCAAGTTCGAGAAATACTTCAGCCCCAAGCCGGGCAAGGGCTCCTGAGCCGGGGCGGCCGACGCAGGGCCGCGCGTTCAAACCTTCGCGACATTCCGCGTCGGCTGTGTGGACGTTTTGAAATTCCGCAAATTTGTGATAGGTTCTGTTTCATTGGATCGGGCGGTCCGCGAAACCTTCGCGCCGCCCGTGTTTGCGACAGAATCCCGCCCATAGACGGGATCGGCCAGAGGTTTGGTGATCCGTTTCCGCATCTGACGTCCGCATTTCATCGACCGACGGAAGCTTCCGGCGGCGAGACTGCATTGCGTTTGATGCGCCTTCGCTTCGCCCGGCCCTGACCGGGAAAGGACGAATATGACGAGCAAGACTGGTCTGGAGTTCAAGGTTGGCGACGCGGTCGTCTATCCGGCGCACGGCGTCGGCAAGGTGGCGGCCATCGAGACGCAGGAAGTCGCGGGCATGTCGCTGGAAGTCTATGTCGTGACCTTCGACCACGAGAAGATGACCCTGCGCGTCCCGACCAAGAAGGCGGCCACCGCCGGCCTGCGTTCGCTGGCCGCCGACGACGTCGTGACCAAGGCCCTGACCACCCTGAAGGGCCGCGCCCGCATCAAGCGCACCATGTGGTCGCGCCGCGCCCAGGAATACGAGGCCAAGATCAACTCGGGCGACCTGATCTCCATCGCCGAGGTGGTCCGCGACCTGCACCGCGCCGACACCCAGCCGGAACAGTCCTATTCCGAGCGCCAGCTCTATGAATCGGCTCTGGACCGGATGGCGCGCGAAGTCGCCGCCGCCAACAAGATCGACAAGGACGCCGCCGTCGAGCTGCTGGCCAAGTCGCTCAGCGCCAAAAAGCCGGTCCCGACCGCCGAAGCCGCCTAAGCGTCCGTATCGGAACGACGAAAAGGCCCCGGAGCGATCCGGGGCCTTTTTGCTTTGACCGTTTGGCCGTCAGATCTGGGCCAGACCGCCGTCGACGAACAGCTCCACACCATTGACATAGGCGGCGGCGTCCGAGGCGAGGAAGGCGACGACGCCGGCGATGTCCTGCGGCTCGCCGATCCGGCCGGCGGGCGCGGCTTCGGCCGCCCAGGCCTCAAAGGCGTCGATGGAACCATCCGCCTGACCTCGCAGCCTCTGCACCAGGCGCGTGCGGACCGGGCCGGGACTGAGGGTGTTCACCCGAATCCGCCGCGCCCGCAGATCGTTGGCCCAGGACCGCGCGAAAGACCGCACCGCCGCCTTGGAGGCGTTGTAGACTGACAGATCGGCCATGCCCTTGATGCTGACGATCGAGCCGATCAGGATGACTGAGGCGCCGTCCGCCAGCAGGGGCGCCAGGGTCTGAACCGTGAAGAAGACCCCTCGAACATTGAGGTCGAAGGTCCGGTCGAAGGCGGCGACGTCCGTCTGGCCGAAGACCGTCGTCTCGGCCGTGCCGGCGTTGGCGACCAGAACGTCCAGCTTGACGCCCTCGGCCTTCAACCGGTCGAACAGCGCCTGAATGGCCTCCGGGTCGGACACGTCCGCCGCAACGGCCTTCAGCCGGGAATCCTGCCCGGCCGCCGCCTCCAGCCGATCCCGCGACCGGCCGGTCACGAAGACTGTGTAGCCCTGATCCGCCAGGGCGCTCGCCGACGCCAGGCCGATGCCGGCTGTGCCGCCCGTCACCAAGGCCGCTCGTGTCACGTTGCTCATATCAGTTCCCTTATCCCGATGTTCGGTAGTTCAATATTATCGAACAATGGAACCATGGCAAGCGGTCTGCTAAGGAAAGGCATGGTCGCCTTTGTTCACCCCCCCGCAGAGACTCTACAGCTGTCCCACGTCCTGACGGCCCTGTCGGACCCGGTGCGCCTTAACATCGTGCAGGTCCTGGCGGGGGCGGACTGCGGCCTGAACTGCACCGCCAGCACCGCGCCCTTCGGCAACGTCCCGAAGTCGACGCTGAGCCACCACTTCCGCGTTCTGCGCGAAAGCGGTCTGGTCGAAACGACCAAGCGCGGCGTCGAGAACATAAACACCCTGCGATGGGACGATCTGGAGCGGCGGTTTCCCGGCCTGCTCCCCCAGATCCTGGCCTCGGCCTCCGCCAAGGCGCCGGATTAGGACGGCCGGCGCAGGCGGTCCCGCCTTCTAAGAGTCGACCCGTTTGATCCCGGTCAATGCCGCGCCACGTCGCTTCGCCTTGATGAAGACGGACAAGGAGCCGACCATGACCGACGCCACCCCGCTGGGGTTTCACCACATCCGCCTGGAGCTGGCGCGCGAACCCCAGCACCCCGACGGCGACCATGACATGGGCTATGACATACTGGCGCCCCTGACGGCCGAGCGCCGGCTGGACGCCGCCGTCTGGCGCGAGGCGCCGGAGAAATGCCGGGTGCGCCGCTTCTCGCACGGGGCTACCCTGGCCTTCGGACGCCTGCGCCATGCGGCGCCGGACCGCTGGTTCCTCGATTTCGAACCCGGAGAGGCCGACGACGCCCACGGCTTCCGCCTGGCCGACGAAGTGATCCAGACCGGCGAATACCTCAGCCTTTCGACCGGCGACCAGACCCACACCTATGTGGTGGCGCGGGCCGAGCCGGTCTGAGCGTCAGAAATATTCGGCGTTGGCGGGGCACTGGGCGCTGATGCGCCGGGCGGTGATGCTGGCCGGAATATAGGGGGTGCCGCGCAGCAGCTGGGCCCCGCCGCGGAAGCTGAAGCTGGTGTCCTCATAGGTTCCGTTCAGCCGGACCTGAATCCGCCGCCCCTTCTTGTCCTGGCACGTCCCCTCGAACCGGGCGCGGCCGTCGCCGACCACCCGGGTCGGATAGGTGCAGCGCCAGCGGTTGGTCGACAGGCCGCCGAAGAAGCGGTTGATCTCGCTGGGACGGACGCATTTCTGATGGGTCTCGTTCTGGCCCAGGGCGCTGGTGGTGTATTCCCAATAGCCCGGCAGCACTTCCGACTGGGCCGGAGTCTGGGCGGGCGCCATGGCCGGGGCGGCCAGCATCAGGGCGCCGGCGGCGACGGGCGCCAGGGCGGCCAGCAGTTTAAGAGACGGACGGGACATGGCGGCCTTCTGTTCAGCGGAAGTCTTCATGATATGGCGTATAGAGCGCGTCATTTGAATGACGGCTGAACGAGGCTGTTCCCCGCCGTCCAGCCGCAGGGCTGGATTTCGGCCGCCGCCGGCGCGCCTGGCCTCGGCGTTCAAGACTCGGCTTGACGCCCGACCGCCTCTTCCCTTATACGGCCCCCTCTCGCGCGGGCTGGTTCCCGCGCGCAACTGTTTCATGCGTCCGCTCCCACGCTTCGGGCCGGACGCCGCACCTTAAGGATCTGACGATGTCGCGTCGTTGCGAACTCACCGGTATCGGCCCGATGGTCGGCCACAGCGTGAGCCACTCGAACATCAAGACCAAGCGCCGCTTCCTGCCGTCGCTGAAGACGGTCAAGGTCACCTCGGACGCCCTGGGTCAGACCTTCTCGCTGCGTATCTCGAACGCCGCCCTGCGCACCCTGGACTATAAGGGCGGCCTGGACGCCTTCATCGTCAAGGCCCGCGACGAGCAGCTGTCGATCGCCGCCCAGCGCATCAAGCGCCAGGTCCGCGCCAAGCTGGCCGAACAGGCCGCCGCCTAAGTCGGGCGACGCATCATGATCTGGAAAGGGCCGGCGGCGACGCCGGCCTTTTTCTTTGCGCGCCTTCCAAGCCCGGATTAAGCCTGACGGGCAACTGGAGGGGAATCCGCATGACTGTCGCCCGCACCCTGGCCGCCTCGGCCGCCGCCCTTGGTCTTTCGGTTTCGGGCCTGTCGGCTTTGACCGTCGCGCCGTCGATCGCCCAGGCGCAGGAGACGCAGGCGGCGACGCCGGTGCGCGAATCGACCCCCTACACCCTGGCGACCGACCAGCCCCTGACCGTCGAACAGCAGGCGATGCGGTTCGACACGGCCGATCTGTCGATCAAGGTCATTCCCCAGGACAAGGCCATCGACGCCGTCGCCGTTCTGGGCTTCACCGCCAAGGCGCCGCTGGAGCGGCTGATGGTCGATCTGGATACGCTGCTGCCCATCTCTTCGGTCCAGATCGACGGGGTCGAACTGGCCGCCGACCGCTGGTCCAACCCCGAGGGGCGGCTGACGGTCGAACTGCCCCAGACCCTGGCCGCGGGCGGGTCGGTCGTCCTGCGGGTCGCCTATGCCGGACAGCCGCGCGTCGCCCCGCGCGCGCCCTGGGACGGCGGCTTCGTCTGGTCCACCGCCCCCTCGGGCGAGCCCTGGATCGCCACGGCCGTCCAGGGCGAGGGCTGCGACATCTTCTGGCCCTGTATCGACAGCCCGCACGGCGAGCCCGGCCGGGTCGATCTGCACATCACCGTCCCGTCCGACCTGTCGGCTCCGTCCAACGGCCGCTTCCTGGGCAAGGTCGATCACGGCGACGGCTGGACCACCTGGAACTGGTCGGCCAAGAGCCCCAACACCTACGCCATCGCCCTGAACGTCGGCCCCTATGAGGAGGTCAGCGGCCAGTATCAGAGCCGGTTCGGCAATACGATCCCGCTGCACTACTGGCATCTGAAGTCGGACGCGCCCGAGAAGGTCCAGGCCCTGTTCGCCGAATTCCCCCAGATGCTGGACTTCTTCGAAGCCAACGTCGGCCCCTTCCCCTTCGGCGACGAGAAGATGGGCGTGGTCGAGACCCCGCACCTGGGCATGGAGCACCAGACCATCAACGCCTACGGCAACGGCTACAAGATCGACGGCCGGGGCTATGACTGGCTGTTGCAGCACGAATTCGCCCACGAATGGTTCGGCAACCAGCTGACCAACGCCAACGCCGACGACATGTGGCTGCATGAGGGACTGGGCAGCTATATGCAGCCGCTGTACGCCCGCTGGCTGCTGGGCGACCGCTACATGCAGCGGGAACTGGCCAATCAGCGCGAGGGGCTGGTCAATAAATACCCCGTGGTGTCCGGCACGCCCAAGACTGAGGACGAGGTCTATAAGGGCGACGTGGGTCCCGGCGGCGACATCTATTCCAAGGGTTCGCTGATCGCCCATTCGCTGCGGATGCTGATCGGCGACGACGCCTTCCATCGGTCCCTGACGCGGCTGGTCTATGGGACCGACGATCCTCGCCCCGGCGCCTTTACGCCCCTGTACCGTTCGACCCAGGACTATCTGCAGATCGTCAATGCGGTGACGGGCGAAGACTATGGCTGGTTCTTCCGCGGCTATCTGTACAACGCCGCCCTGCCGGTCCTGACCCAGACCCGGCGTGACGGCCGGCTGAGCCTGCAATGGACCACCGGCGACGGCGGCGTCTTCCCCATGCCGGTCGAGGTCGAGATCGACGGCCGCGTTCGGACCGTGGCCATGACGGGCGGCCGGGGCGAGATCGCGGTCCCGGCCGGCGCCCATGTCCTGATCGACCCGCAGAACAAGGTGCTGCGCCAGATGGACGTCATCGACCGGCTTCAGGCCTATAAGGCCGAGCAGAGGGCGGCGGCCAAGCCCTAGAGGCTGATGGCCTCCTAAGCCGCCTCCACCGTCACTGACTGGCGCACCATCCGGCAGCGTTCCTGGGTGGTCAGAAAGGCGATGTCGGCGGCGTCGCGGCCGCAGGCGATCCGCACCAGCCCCTCGACCGGGGCCAGGCCCGTCGGATCGACCAGCCACCAGCCCCCGTCCAGCCAGACCTCGAAGATCGCGTGGAAATCGGGCGGGGTCAGCTGATGGGCGAAGGCGCTGACGGCGCGGGCCGGAATGCCCGAGGCCCGGCAAAAGGTCATGCCCAGGTGGGTGAAGTCGCGGCACACGCCCGCCCGATCAATGAAGGTGCGGGCCGCCGTCGTCTCGGTGTCCGAGACCCCGTGCTCATAGTCGATGTTCTCGGCGATCCAGTTCAGAATGGCCAGAACCCGGGCCCCGCCCGCCGTCTCGCCGAACTGGCGCGTCACGAACCGGCCGAACTGGTCGGACGGGCAATAGCGGCTGGGCTGGAGATAGGGCAGGACCTCGGCCGGCAGATCGCCCCAGTCATGCTGCGACACGCTGGGCGGCAGCCCCTTAAGCACCCCATTGTCCACGACCGCCTCATAGACCAGGGCGACCTCGCCTTGGACGTGGCAACGCAGGGTCCGGGCGCCGAAATCGACATCCTCGTCTTCCTGGAACTGGACCGGCGGATCGAAGGTCAGTCGCTCCTCCAGAATCTCCTGGCCGGGCCAGTGGGCGACCTGAATCTTGTAGATGGCGTCCGTGGGCGGATCAAAGCTGTAAACGAGCTCGGCGCGAACGCGCAATTTCATGGGGTCTGACCGGTGGAAGGGAATGGGGCTAACGCCATGCGACTGCGGCCGTTCCATGTCCAGCCCCTCCAGACTGTACGCCGCCGTACACGGAAGGCTTAAATAGACAAGCCTCGCCAATGTGTTACGGTGTGAGCCCTATGGACCTCTCCCTATCTGACCTGCCGTCTGCCTCGCAGGTCGGACTTGCGACCTTCCGCTGGGGGCGAAGCCGCCGCAACGGGAAGACGAAATCATGACGGACTACGACGTCCGCGCCCAGGTCGCCCTGAACGACTGCGACCGGGAGCCGATCCACATCCCCCAGGCGATCCAGGGCCACGGCCTGCTGCTGGTGCTGAATCCAGACGCCCTGACTCTGGAACAGGGAGCCGGGGCGATCGAGGATCTGACCGGCCAGACCCGCTGGATCGGCCTGCCGATCGCCGATCTTCTGGGCGAGGTGGTGGGGCGTCGTCTGCGCGACATGGCGGCCATCCGCGAGGCGGGCTTCGCGGGCCGCTGGCGCGCGGCCAACCGGCTGGAATACGACGTCGTCGTCTATTATGCGCCCGCCGGAAAGGCGGCCGCGACGGAGACCGCCCCCGCCCTGCGGATGGTGGTCGAGGTCGAGCAGAGCTCGCAACAGGCCCGGCTGGGCGTCGAACTGATCACCCGGCTCGATACGGCCGGCGCGGCCCTGGAACGCAGCGCCACGGTCCAAGGCGTCTGCGAACGCGCCGCCGACGCCTTCCGAAGCCTGACCGGCTTTGAGCGGGTCATGATCTATCGCTTCCTGGACGACGAGGCGGGCCAGGTGGTGGCGGAATCGCGCGCGGGCGAGGCGACCTCCTTCCTGAACCACCATTTCCCGGCGACCGACATTCCCCGCCAGGCGCGGGCCCTTTATCTGCGCAATCCGGTGCGGGTCATTCCCGACACCCGCTACACGCCCCAGCCGCTGCGGCCGCCGTATCCGGACGAGCCTCCGCTGGACATGAGCGACAGCGGCCTGCGCTCCGTGTCGCCGATCCATATCCAGTATCTGCACAATATGGGGGTGCGGGCTTCGGCCTCGGTCTCCATCATCGTCGATGATGTTCTGTGGGGCCTGGTCGCCTGCCACAGCAGCACGCCCCTGCTGCTGTCCTATGAACTGCGCGTGGCCTGCACCACCCTGGCCCGCACCCTGGCCCGCCAGCTGAAGACCAAGGCGGACGCCGAACTGTATCGCGAACGGGTCCGGCTGCGTCGGCTGGAGGATGAGCTGATCATCGGTCTGTCGCGCGACCGCGACCTGGCCTCGGGCCTGGGGGATCAGGCGGGCGCGCTCAAGGACCTGGTCGGCGCCGACGGCGTGGCGATCGTCCAGGGCGACCGGATCGAGGGGTTCGGCCATGTCCCGCCGCCGGAGGCCCAGCGTCAGATCGCGGACTGGCTGGAGGCGCAGCCGGGGCTTCGTCCGGTCGCCACCAACGCCCTGTCCACCCTCCTGCCCGAGGCCGAGGCCTGGCGGACCCACGCCAGCGGCCTTCTGGCCGTGCGCCTGCCGGGGCCGCAGCCGCTCAGCCTGCTATGGTTCCGCGCCGAGATTCTGGAGACGGTGCGCTGGGCCGGCGATCCGTCGACCGCCGTCAAATCGACGGACGGGGGCGGCGCTCTGACGCCGCGCGCCTCCTTCGCCGAATGGCGCGAGACCGTGTCGGGCCGCGCCCGTCGCTGGGGCGCCGCCGCCGTCGAATCCGCCGCCCGCCTGCGCGACGCCCTGTCGGACTTCACCTCCGTCACCCAGCTTCGCAGCCTGAACCAGTCGCTTCAGGCCCGCCTGTCCGAGCGCGACCTGCGGCTGGAGCAGCAGGAGTTCCTGATGCGCGAGGTCAATCACCGGGTCCAGAACAGCCTGACCCTGGTGTCCAGCTTTCTGGGGCTTCAGGCGCGCGACCTGGGCGACAGCCCGGCCGGGGTCGCCTTGCAGGAGGCGCGCCGCCGCGTGCGGGCCGTCTCGAGCGTCCACACCCGCCTCTATCGCGGGGATCATGACGCCGCCATCGACCTGTCGCGCTACATCGGCGAACTGGTAGAGGATCTGGGCTCCAGCATGGGGCCGGAATGGGTGTCGGCGATCGAGACCGATCTGGCGCCGGTCTGCGTCGGGGCCGACCGGGCGGTGACCATCGGCCTGATCCTGACCGAACTGATCATCAATGCTCAGAAATACGCCTATGACGGGGCGCCGGGTCCGCTGCGCATCGGCCTGACCGAGGCGGACGACAGCCTGCGTCTGGTGGTGTCCGACGACGGCAAGGGCGGCCACAAGGCCGGCAAGGGCTTCGGTTCGATGATGATCGGCAGTCTGGTGGCCCAGCTTGGCGGTCAGATCGACTATCGCGATCAGAAGCCGGGACTGGAGGTCGCCCTGCGCACGCGCATCGAGGCGCCGGCCTGAAGCCAGGCCCTGCGGCGGACGCCGCGTCAAACAAGCTTCGCGGCGAAGGCCGCAGTCAACAGGAAAAACGGGCGCGGAGATCATCTCCGCGCCCGTTTCCATTCTTCGACTTAAAGCAGCTTCAGGTCGATGGCCGAGGTCTTGCCGCGCTGATTTTCCAGCTCGTATTCGACCTTGGCGTTTTCATCGAGGCCCTGAAGGCCGGCCTTCTGAACGGCGGTGACGTGAACGAACACGTCAGAGCCGCCGCTGTCGGGCTGGATGAAACCATAGCCCTTGGTGGGGTTGAACCACTTGACCGTACCGGTCGCCATGTCTGCGTCTCCGTAAACGCGCTTTTCCAGGCGGATCTCCCTCGGGAGGACCCGACAATCCATCTGGACAGCTCGTTCAGGCGAAGGAGCGAGACGCGGGTGTGGACCCCACGCAAAATCCGGACTGCGCCTCTGTTGTCACCCGGCTTTTCCAGACGGTCAACAGCAAAGCGGCGGGCCTTTTCGCCTATCGCGCTTAACGGCAGACGCCCCGGTCGCCGGCGTCGAGGTGCAGATGGTTCTCGTGGGCGGCGTTATAGTCGGGCGTCAGAACCGTGGCGAACAGGCCGCAGGCGCCGTCACGCAGGGCGTGCAGGAAGCGAGACCCCGCCGGTCCCGCCCGCCCCTCGCCGCGCCAGTCGTCCAGCACGGTCACGGTGCGCCCGTCCGCCAGGGTCACGCCCGCGACGTCCAGGGCGTTGGCGCGGGCGTGTTCGCTGGGCCGTTCGCTGACGTCCTTAGAGCCGTAGATGCGGCGGCAGGAATAGGTCCCATAGTTTTCGACCCGAGCCGGGGCGGAGCCCAGGATGTCGCGGGCGGCGGGCTGCAGCACCTGACGGTCCCAGATGACGTAACGCACGGCCAGGGGGCACTGCATCACCACATCAGCCGGGGCCAGGGGCGTCGCCGCGCCGCCGGTGATCCGCACCGCGCCGCGCACGACGCAGAAGCCGCCGTCGTCGCGATCGGCGGCGCGCTCGACCTCGACCCCCGCCTCGCGCAGCACCTGCATACAGGCCTCGGTCGCGCCCTGCACCTCTTCAGGCGCGGCGGTGGGGGAAAGGTCGAAGTCCGCCACCTTGGCCGCCGTCGCCCGCCCGACCGGCTGGTTCAAGTCCAGCGGTTTCCAGGGCAGATCCTGCGGCGGCGCATAGGCGTTCAGCAGGGCGAAGGCGGCGCAGGCCAACAGCCCGACCTCCCACATCAGATTCCAGAAATCGGCGAAGTCGCGCTTCATACGGTCCCAGCATGGACCGCCAACGGCCCTGCTGGCAAACGCCGCGCAGGGCTGCACGTTCAACGCCGAGGGAGTCTCAGGCGGCGGCCGGCGTCAGGTTCAGCGGTTTCACAAGCGGCAGGATAATGCGCCGCACCTTGGTCTCTTTGACGCGCGTCAGGGGCTTGTGCGTCACATGGCCGCTGGCGGGCCAGAACACGATCCGGCATCCCGCCGGGCCGCTCTGTTCACCCACGCCGACGGGCACGCCCAGTTCTTCCAGAAAGCCGCAGGCGAAGGCGAGATTGTCCTGACCGATGGAGTTGACGAAATTGCCGGGGCTGGCCCCGCCGAACACCTGGGCCTCCAGCCGGTTCAGCTTCGCCCCGGCCTGCAACAGCCCCTCGATCAAAAGCGGCATCAGATGGTCGCCGTAGCGGGCCGGATCGCCGCTGGCGCCGCGGTTGCGGCGGGCCAGCACGAAATGGTTCATCCCGCCCACGCCGGCGACCGGATCATGGATGCAGGCGGCCACGCACGAGCCCAGGACCGTGGTCAGGGCCAGATCCGACTCGTCCGACACCCCGTATTCGCCCTGTCCCAGGGAGAACCGACGCCCCTTCCCGAGGGGGTCCCTGTTCACCACTGAGAAATTGCCGATCAACATCTGCGAACCCGTTTGACTGATCCGCCGACCATGAGCGCTCTGGGTGTATAAACAGTATAGGATAGGTCGGTATTGCTCCTTATTTTCAAGTTAAATTGCTGGAATTGCATAGACAATTGGCCGCCTACCATGTAGCCGACGGTTGTCTTCCTAAGTATACAGCCGTAATCGGCGACACCCTCATTAAAGCTCCGCTTGTCCCGACGCGCCGGACCCTTCACCATGCCCCGATGGGAAAAAAGACCGACGCCTATGACGCCGAACTGGAACGGCTCCAGCTCGCCGTTGTGAAGACCCAGGCCTGGACGATCGAACACGGGCTGCGCGTGGTGATCGTGCTGGAGGGGCGCGACACGGCGGGCAAGGACGGCGCCATCAAACGGCTGACCGAACATATGTCGCCGCGCCAGACCCGTGTGGTCGCCCTGCCCAAGCCCAGCGATCGCGAAACCACCCAGTGGTATTTCCAGCGCTATGTCCCGCACCTGCCGGCGGCGGGCGAGACCGTCATCTTCAACCGCTCCTGGTACAATCGCGCCGGGGTGGAGCCGGTCATGGGCTATTGCACCCCGGAACAATACGCCCAGTTCCTGACCGACGCCCCCCGGTTCGAGCGGATGCTGACCGAGGACGGGATCATTCTGATCAAGATCTGGCTGGACATTTCGCGCAAGGAGCAGGCTCAGCGGCTGAAGGAGCGCCGGGTCGATCCGCTGAAACAGTTCAAACTGTCGTCCCTGGACGCCGAGGCCGAGGCCCGGTTCGACGCCTATTCCGCCGCCCGCGACCGGATGCTGGACGAGACCGACCGCGCCTACGCCCCCTGGACCGTCATCGCCACCGACGACAAGAAGACCGCCCGGCTGAACCTGATCCGGCACATATTGAAGGTGCTGGACCATTGCGGCGAGGAGATCGCCGCACCGGACGACGAAGTGGTCTTGACCGCCGCCGAAGCCAAGGGCCGGCTGGCGCGCTAAAAGAGGTCAGGCTTCGCCGGCGATCTGGCGCAGGGCCTGTTCGAACACCTCGGCGGGCTGGCCGCCGCTGATCATATATTTGTTCTCGACCACCACGGCCGGAACCGAGTTGATCCCCCGCGCGCGCCACAGATCCTCCTCGGCGCGCACCGCCTGGGCGTAGCGGCCCGAGGCCAGGACCTCGCCCGCCTCGGCCCGGTCGAGCCCTGCCGCCTCGGCGGCGGCCGTCAGAACCCCGGCGTCGGTCAGGTTGCGGTTTTCGGTGAAATGGGCGGTAAACAGGGCCTGTTTCAGCGCCTTTTGCTTTTCAGGCGCGGTCTCGTGGGCCCAGTGCAACAGCCGGTGGGCGTCGAAGGTGTTCCAGATCCGACTTTCGTCGGTCATCCGCATGTCGAAGCCGACCTCCCCTGCCCGCTCGCGGATCATGGCGCGGTTGGCGGCCGACTGTTCCGGGCTCGCCCCGTATTTGCGGCCGATGTGTTCGACGATGTTCTCGCCCTCCGGCGCCATCTGCGGGTTCAGCTCGAACGGGTGAAAGGTGATGTCGGCCAGAACGCCTTCATCCTTCAGCCGGTCCAGCGCCGCCTCCAGGCCGCCCAGCCCCACCACGCACCAGGGGCAGACCACGTCGGAGACGAAGTCGATCTTCAGGGTCTTGGAAGCGATTTGGGACATGGCGCGCCTTCTGAAACAGCCTTGGTTTCGGATCATATGGGAGGGCCGCTGCCCTGGCGCCAGTGAGCAGGAGGTGAGCGGGGCGGGTCTGCCGCCGCAGACCCCGCGCACCGCTTGTTCACCCGCACCCGCGCGCTTCACTCACCCCAGCTTCAGATCGCGCGGCGGACGTATCCGTCGCCAGCGGGCCTCGACGAAGGCGAAGGCGCCGAACGCCATCAGACCCACAGCCGTCAGCCCCAGGATCCATGAGCCGCCGGGCTGGCTTTCCAGCGTCTCCAGGGCGGCCGCCGTATTGGTGACCTCGCCCGATCGGGTGTGCAGACCGGCCAGAACGACGAAGACCCCCAGCGGCAGATAGGCGAAGCCCCGCGCCCCATAGCCGATCCGCGCCAGGATCGAGGCCGGACGGCGCAGGCCGTCAGGACAGGCCAGGGCGGCGTCGAAGTCGTCGCGGAAGGCCCGCACGATGTTGCCGATCCCGACCCCCAGCACCACCAGCCCCGCCGACATAAGCAGCAGGTCGCCGAACGGCAGGTCCAGGACCATGGCCGCCTTCTCCTGGTTTTCGGCGATGCTTTCGGCCTGGTCCGCCGCCTGGCTGGTCGCGCCGCCCGCCTCGTCCAGATATTCGAACCCCCCCGCCGCCAGCAGGCCGTAGAACAGGCCGCTGGCCGCCTGGCCCGCCCGCGTCGCCCAGCCCTTCAGATCGCGCCCCGCATGGTCCGCATCGAAGACGGCCTGCAGGACGCGCCAGCCGACGAAGGCCCACAATCCCAGGCCGAGGGCCACCAGCCAGACCCGACCGAACGGCTGTTCCGCCAGCCAGCCCGCCGCCCCGCCCGTGCCGACCGCGTCGCCGATCCGGTCCAGGGCCGCCAGCAGGGTCAGGGCGCCGGCCGACAGATAGACGAAGCCCCGCGCCCCATAGCCGATCCGCGCCGCCTGTTCGATCAGGACATGGAGCGGCGGCGTCCGGCGCGCGGCGGCAAGCCGGTCGCGCACGGTTCGGCCCAGGGCGGCGGCGGCGTGACGAAGGCGGGCGACAGCCATGCGGGCTCCTGAAGAGGCGGAGCCGTTCAACGTGCCCGGCCGCCTATGGCTCCCGCCCCGCCCGCCGCCTCAGGCTCCGTGGGCGGCGGGAAGCTCCAGCACCGCCTTCAGCCCGCCCATGTCGCTGTCGCTGAGCGTCAGCCGCCCGCCATAGGCGCGGGTCAGGTCTTCGACGATCGACAGACCCAGGCCCGATCCGGGCGCGCTTTCGTCCAGCCGGGCGCCGCGCTTCATCACCGCCTCGCGCTGATCGGCCGGCAGGCCCGGTCCGTCGTCCTCGACCACGACGATCATCTGGCCCAGGCCGTTGCCCCCGGCCGAGACCCGCACCCGCCGCCGCGAGAACTTGGCCGCATTCTCGATAAGATTGCCCAGAATCTCCTGCAGATCCTGACGCTCGCCCAGAAAGGCCAGGTCGTCGGGCGCGCGCCAGTCGATCTCGGCCCCCTTGTCGCGGAACACCTGTTCGATCATGACCGCCAGCTCGTCCAGCACCTCGGGCACCGGCGTGGTCTCGCCCAGGCCGTGGGCGGCGCGGGCGGCGGCGCGGGCGCGGCGCAGATGGTGATCGACCTGGCCCTGCATGATCTGGGTCTGGCGACGCACCAGTTCCGGCAGGGCCCCTTGCGCCGTCCCGGCCTCGGCCAGCATGACGGAGATGGGCGTCTTCAGCGCGTGGGCCAGGTTGCCGACATGGGTGCGCTGACGGTCCACGACCTCCTGATTGTGGTCCAGCAGATTGTTGACCTGTTCGGCCAGGGGCTGGATCTCCAGCGGATAGGCGCGTTCGATCCGGGCCGCCTGGCCCTTGCGGACCGCCGCGATCTCATTCCTCAGATCATAGAGGGGCCGCAGACCCACCTGGACCTGGATGAAGACCGCCGAGACCAGGCCGAAGCCCAGCAGCAACAGGGCGACCCAGGTCACGGTGGCGAACTGGCGCGCATCCGCCTCGACATTGGAGCGGTCGATTCCGACGAAGAAGACCACCGGCGCGGCCCGCCCCGGCAGGGACTTCATACTGGCGGCGATCCGAAGCGGCTCGCCCGCCGGACCGACGGCGTTATAGGTGATGGTCTGGCCATAGGCGTCGTCCAGCCGCGCCGGCAGGTCCGGCGGCGCGACCAGGTCTTCGCCATACAGGGAGTCCGACCGGGTCAGGATGCGCAGGCCCCCCGCCAGGGTCGGCTCGGCCGTCATCCAGTATTTGCCGGAAAAGACCCGCAAGGTCGGGGCGTCCATGATCTGGGGCGTCATCACCGTTCCGCTGGCGGTGACGGTCCGCACCACCAGTTCGTCGGTCGTCTCGGCCAGGACGTTGCCCAGGCGGCGCAGAGCCGATTCCTTGAACTGATTGGTCAGGACCAGGCCCGTGGCGACCAGAGCCAGCAGGATCCAGCCGGAGGCCAGCCAGATCAGCCGCCGCGTCAGCGACCGCCCCGGCCGGCCGAACCATCGGCCCCAGCCGGCGCGCCTCGTCCCCCCGTCCCGGTTCATCGACTCAGGGTCACGCCGCCTCGGACTCGCCGGCCAGGGGGGCCAGCCTATAGCCCAGGCCCCGCACCGTCTCGATCCGGTCCGAGCCGATCTTCTTGCGCAGTCGGCCGATGAAGACCTCGATCGTGTTTGAATCCCGGTCGAAGTCCTGGTCGTACAGATGTTCGACCAGTTCGGTGCGGCTGATCACCCGGCCCTGATGCATCATCATATAGTGCAGCAGCCGGTACTCCAGCGAGGTCAGGCGCAGCGGCTCGCCGTTGACGTTGGCGCGGGCCGCGCGCGGGTCCAGCCGCAGGCCGCCGCACGACAGGGTGGCCGAGGCGATGCCGGCCGAGCGGCGCAGCAGGGCCCGCAGCCGCGCCAGCAGCTCTTCGGTATGGAAGGGTTTGGTCAGATAGTCGTCGGCCCCGGCGTCGAAGCCCGAGACCTTGTCCGACCAGGCGCCGCGCGCCGTCAGGATCAGGACCGGCGTGGCCTTGCCCTCGCGCCGCCAGCGCTCCAGCACCGACACCCCGTCGATCTTGGGCAGGCCCAGGTCCAGAACGATCACGTCATAGGGTTCGGTGTCGCCCAGGAACCAGGCCTCCTCGCCGTCGGCGGCGTGATCCACCGCATAGCCGGCGTCGGCCAGGGCGCCCTTCAGCTGCCGCGACAGATCGGCGTCGTCTTCGACCAGCAGGACACGCATCTTCAGTCTTCTCCCATCACGCGGCCCGAACGGGCGTCGACGCGAATATCCGCCACCCGGCCGCCAGGATATTCCCAGCGCACCACCACTGTGTCGCCGCGCGGGCTGACGCCCAGCATCCGGCCCTCGCGACCGGCGCCGACCCGGCGCACCACGGCCCCCAGGTCGGCGCGGGGCGCGTCCATGGCCCGGCTGTCGCGCGGGGGCGGACCCCGACGGTCCTGGGCGGCCTCGCGATCCTGATCCCGCGACGCCTCGCGCGACTGGGCCGAGACCTGGGTCGCGGGAACCAGGGTCGCAGGGACCAGGGCCAGGACGGCGGCGATGAGGAGGGCGCGGGTGCGGGTCATGGGGTGGTTCTAGGCGGACGGCTCTGAACAGCCGCTGAACGAGGGTGTCGGAAAGGGGCCAGACTGATGAAAATCCCCGTCAACCGCCCTTACACCAAAGACGGCCCGCGCCAAAGACGGCGGAGTGCGCCCCGTTCGCTCGTTTGACGGGGGCGAACGACGGGGGCGAACAGATGAACGGCGCCTGAAACGCGCCGTTCAGATCGGGCTCAGGCGGGGCGTGGTCTCTTGGCTTCATCGGCGCTCCCCCTCGGAGCGTCCCCAACGCAAGGATTGATCCGATGCTGAACAAGAAAGCCCTCATCCCCGCCCTGGTCCTGGCCGCCGCGGCCTCGGCCGCCCTGCCCGCCGCCGCCCAATCCTACGGCCCTCATGGTCGTCCGCATCACGCCCAGCCCGCCGGCTACGGCTACGGCCCCTCGGTCAACGTCCGCATCGACCAACTCGACCGCCGCATCGACCAGGGCCTGCGCACCGGCCAGCTGAGCCGCCGCGAAGCCGGCCGTCTGCGCGCCGAACTCAACAGCGTCCAGCGTCTGGAAGCCGGCTACCGCCGGGGCGGCCTCAGCGGTTGGGAGCGCGCCGATCTGGACCGCCGCCTGGATCGCCTGGCGGCCCAGGTCCGCTATGAGCGCCGCGACTGGGACAATCGTCGCGGCTGATCGCCCTCTCCCGGCCTGAAAACCAAGACGCCCGGTCCCTGCGGACCGGGCGTCTTTCCTTGTGGGCCTACAGTTTGATGAAGGGCTGCATCAGCTTGCCCAGCCAGCCGTCCAGCTGGATCTGGCCGTCCAGGGCCACGACGCACAGGCAGGGGTCGGGCGAGACCACGCGCGGCTGGTGCAGCACCTCGCCGTCCGCCTCTTCGAAATCGCCCGGCTCGAACAGCGCCGTCTCGGTGGCGTAGGCGCCGTGGATGACGCAGGTCAGCTCGATCCCGCCGTGGGTGTGTTTGGGCGTCTCCCGCCCCGGCCCGATCTCCAGCAGGATGACGCGGCAATCGCCGTCGCGCGGCGCATGGACGTCGCGGGCGCGCATGCCCGGTCCCAGCCAGCGCCACGGCCCCAAGGCGTAGCGGCGCAACGGCTCGGGCAGGCCGGCCATGTCATTCAGCGGCGTGGAGGCCAGAACCTCTCCGGCGTCGGTCTCGGCGCGCGCCATCACCCGCGCCAGGGCGTCCTCGGCCAGGGCCTGAGGCTCCAGCTCGTCCAGCAGACGGCCGCCTACGGCCTGAAGCGTCCTGACCCAGGCCTCGTTCTGGGGCCGCATCGCCAGATGGGCGGCGACCACCACCGCCTCGGGCGGGCTCAGGGTCCCGGCCGCATAGGCCAACAGCCGCTCTTCGGAGGGATTGTGCACGCCGGTCACGCCGCCCCTCCCTGTTCGTCGTCCAGCAGGGTTCTCAGCTTGATCATGGCCTTGCGAATACGCGACTTCACCGTGCCCAGGGGCAGTTCCAGCCGCCGGGCGATTTCCGAATGGGGGTTGTCCTGAAAGAAGGCCAGGCGCAGCACCTCGATCTGATCGGGCGAAAGCCGCGCCATGGCGGCCTTCAGCCGGGCGGCGTTTTCGGCGGCCAGAACGACCGTGTCGGGCTGTTCCGGCTCGTCCTGAACCAGGTCGATCTCGGGCAGGGGCAGACGCCGCGCGTCCTGGCGCAGCACGTCCAGCCGCCGGTTGCGGGCGATGGTGAAGATCCAGGTCGCGGCATGGGCCTTGGTGCGGTCGAACAGCTCGGCCTTGCGCCAGACGGTCAGCATGGCGTCCTGGGCGAAGTCCTCGGCCGCGCCGGCCGTGGCCCCCGCCTTCATCAGATAGGCCTTCAGCCGCGGGGCGAAATGGTCGAACAGGCGCGCGAAGGCGTCCCGATCGCGTCGCATCGCCACCGCCTCGATCAGGCGGTCGAAATCATCGCCCGCCGGGATCACGGGCGTCCGAATCGGCCGAAGGATGGAAATCTGCTCATGCATCGACCCTAATACGGTTCAGGTCGAAGTCTGGATCATTTCGTGATCCGCTGCAGAGCGGGCGGCGTATCGTCGCAAACATCCGCCCTTCTGGAAACCCAATGCCCCCTTCAGCCGCCGTACAGACTGGTCCCCGCCTGCGGATCGCCGTCGTGGGCTCCGGCGTCTCGGCCCTGTCCTGCGCCTGGCTGCTGTCGGGCCGTCACGACGTGACCCTTTATGAGCGCGAGGATCGGCTGGGCGGCCATTCGAACACGGTCGACGTCCGTTCGGCGGAGGGCGAGACGGCGGTGGACACCGGCTTCATCGTCTTCAACGACGCCACCTATCCGAACCTGATCGCCCTGTTCGCCCATCTGGGGCTGAAGACCCAGGCCACCGACATGTCCTTCGCCGTCTCCCTGGATCAGGGGCGGTTCGAATATGCGGCGCCCGGCCTGTTCGCCCAGCGCCGCAACATGCTGCGCCCGCGCTTCTGGTCCATGCTGAGCGAGATTCTGCGCTTCTATCGCTCGGCGCCGGAAGGGCTGGCGGCCCTGGCCGACAGCGACGTGACCCTGGGCGACTATCTGAAGCGCGAGGGTTTCAGCGAAGCCTTCCGCGACGATCACCTTCTGCCCATGGCCGCCGCCATCTGGTCGTCTCCGGCCCATACGCTGCTGGACTATCCGGCTGAGTCTTTCCTGAGGTTCTGCGGCAATCACGGCCTGCTGAAACTGGTCGGCCGGCCGCTGTGGCGCACCGTGGTCGGGGGCAGCCGGGTCTATGTCCAGGAACTGGCGCGCCAGATTTCGGCCAACCAGATCGCGGCCAACCCGGCCGCCGCCGGCCGCGGCGGCGAGGGGTCGCGCCTGGGCCGGGCCGTGAGCCAAGTCCGACGGATCGAGGGCGGGGTTCTGGTTCAGGACGCGACCGGGGCGACCGAACGGTTCGACCATGTCGTCATCGGCGCCCACGCAGACCAGGCCCTGGCCATGCTGGCCCAGCCGACGGCGCGCGAACGCGAGCTGCTGGGCGCCTTCCGCTACAGCCGCAACCTGACCATATTGCACACCGACCCCGGCCTGATGCCGCGTCGGCGCCGGGCCTGGGCCTCGTGGAACTATATCGGGGCCGACGACGGCCTTTGCGTCACCTATTGGATGAACCGGCTTCAGGGCCTGCCGGGCCAGGACCTGTTCGTCACCCTGAACCCGCCCCGCCCGCCTGCGGCCGGGACGCTGCTGCGCAGCGAACTGTACGAACATCCGATCTTCGACCCGGCCGCCGTCCGGGCGCAAAAAGACCTGTGGAGCCTGCAAGGTCACGGCGGCGTCTGGTTCTGCGGGGCCCATTTCGGCGCCGGCTTCCATGAGGACGGGCTTCAGTCGGGCCTCGCCGTCGCCGAACAGCTGGGCGGGGTGCGCCGCCCCTGGACGGTCGAGAATGAGAGCGGTCGCATCCATCTGACCTCTGGCGCCGCCTCCCTGGCGCGCGTCGCGTGACGGGGGCCTCGGCCCTCTATGTCGGCGGGGTCTTTCACACCCGTCTGAGGCCCCGGCGGCATCGGCTGAAATACCGCGTCTTCTGGCTGATGCTGGACCTGGACGAGATCGACGTCCTGCACCGGCGGCTCAAGACCTTTTCGCGCGGCCGATTCAACCTGATGGGCTTTTACGACCGCGACCACGGCGACGGCTCGGGCGCCCCGCTTCGCGCCCAGATCGTCGCCCGCCTGGCCGAGGCGGGGATCGACGTCGGTTCCGGCGCGATCCGCCTCCTGACCATGCCCCGCGTGCTGGGCTTCGTCTTCAACCCGATCAGCCTCTACTACTGCCATCGGCCCGACGGGCGGCTGGCGGCCATGGTCTATGAGGTCACCAGCACCTTCGGCGAGCGCCGGTCCTATGTCCTGCCGGTCCCTGCGGCCGAGGCCGACGACGACCGGTTCCGCCAGCAGGCCGACAAACGCCTCTATGTCTCGCCCTTCATGGGGATGGAGATGGACTATGTCTTCCGGGGCCGCCCGCCCGGCGAGACCCTGAGCCTGGCGATCGACGGCCGCGACGCCCAGGGCCTGTTGATCGCCACCGCCATGACCGGCCGCCGTCACCCCCTGACCGACCGCGCCCTGGTGGCCGCCGCCCTGTCCATGCCGCTGCTGACGCTGAAGGTCGTCGCCGCCATCCATTGGGAGGCGCTGAAACTGTGGCTGAAACGCACCCCCCTGACCCGCAAGCCGGCGCCCGAGCCGGGGGTTCTGGTGCTTTAGAGCCTGATCCGTTGAGGAGGAACCGCTTCGCGGTTCCGCTGAAACGGTGAATCAGGCTCCAGATTTAAAGCGAGAGCATGATTCACGCTTCTGTCGGAACCGCGAAGCGGTTCCGTCCGAAACGATCATGCTCTAGCGCGGTCGGTCGATGATCAGACGCGCTTTGACGCCACAGCGCCCGGCTCATAGGGGGCGGGCTGGGCGTTGGGCTTGACGTCGCCGACGACGGTCCTGGCCTTGTCCGACAGGTCCAGTTTCGAACTGGGCGTCTCGCCGAACAGCTGAAGCACCAGGGCGGTCCAGGACGGCGCCGAGGTGTCGGCCATCATCCACAGCTTCTCCACCTCGGCGTACTTGGGATCGGCCTTGACCGCCGGGTCCGTCTTGGCCTTCGCCATGAAGTCCCGGACCTTGGAAACAGCAGAGATGTTGCTCTTCCAACTCTCGACGTCGCCGTACCGTCTCATCCCCCCCGAGAAAACCGGGTTGATGTCGTTGTCATATATCAGCCTCTGATCTTCTTCAGAGTATTTGCTCAGAACTTCGACCTGAGCCTCACCCAGTCGGCCGTCTTGATTGAGGGCGATGACCTCATCGTGATAGTTCTTCGACAATGTATCGACGCGCTTTCCGTATGCGCTTTGATCCACGATATCCAGGATGGGCGACACCAACTGGTTGTTGCTCGCCGGACCTGCAAAGGCGCCGTCGATGATCATGCGCCGCACCGCAACATAAGCCTTCTGTTTCGCCTCCACATTGGTCTTGCCGTCGCCGTCGGCGATGATCGCCGCCAAACCGCGCAGCTTCTCCAGATTCTCCGCCAGCTTCGGCGTCATCGGAGGCGCCGCCGTTGAGGAGGCGCCGGCGGCGGGGGTCGAGGCAGGATTGAGGGCGTCGGTCATTGGAGCGGCTCTTGATGTCGGAGGAAGGGATCAGACGCGCTTTGACGCCACTGCGCCCGGCTCATAGGGGGCGGGCTGGGTGTTGGGCTTGACGTCGCCGACGACGGTCCTGGCCTTGTCCGACAGGTCCAGTTTCGAACTGGGCGTCTCGCCGAACAGTTGCAGCACCAGGGCGGTCCAGGACGGCGCGGAGGTGTCGGCCATCATCCACAGCTTCTCCACCTCGGCGTACTTGGGATCGGCCTTGACCGCCGGGTCCGTCTTGGCCTTCGCCATGAAGTCCTGAACCTTGGACAGGGCCTCCATATTCTTCTTCCAGCTGTCGAGGTCGGCGTACTGCCGAGAGCCGTCTCCGTATGTGGGACTTAAAATGAAATCGAATATGATCTGCTGGTCTTCTGATGAGTATGAATTAACGAATTTCACCTCGTCCGCAGGACTGAGGTCTAAGTTCATCATTTCAGTTCTTATAGAATCTATTTTCTTTCTGAACTCGCTGTTGCTGATCTTAAGATATATCGGCGTCGTCTCCGTACCTGACCCCTTGAACTTTCCGTCGAGAAACATCCGGCGCTCCTCCAGAGCCGCCGCATGCTTGGCCTGTGTGGTGACGTTCCCGCTCTCATCCGTAATGATCGCGGCGAGGGTCCGCAGCCGCTCCATGTTCTGCGCGAGATTTGGCGCGGCGTCGGATTTGGGCGCGGCGGCCGAGGCCGCAGCCGAAGGCGGTTTGGGATTGAGGGCGTCGGTCATGGCGGGCTTCCCTGAAGGAGAAAGCGATCGCAGATTGCGATCTCTTCCCTTTTAAGACGTAAACCGATCAGAGACCGGAGACCTTGGCGTCGGCGTAGTATCGGCCGGTCGACGCATTGGTCGATGTGGGCTCGAAGGTGCAGACCGCCGTGGTGTTCTCGCCATAGGGGGTGGCGGTGAAGCGGAACGACCAGACGCCCTTGGACGACAGGGTCATCGTGGTGGTGAAGGTGTTGCATCGAGGGCCCGCTTTCCCTGGCCCTGGGCCGAGGCGGCCCCGCGACGGCCGGCCGGCGATCAGGGCGGCGCCTGAAACAAGCAAACGACGCATGTGACGACATCCGCATTGCAGACGGATCAGCTCCGTCGGCCAAGTACAGCCACAACCTGAGGGATTCTAAAAGCTCAGATGTCGATGCAAAAACCCTTAGCAGGCACAACCTACGGGCGCTTCAACTTAAAAAAATTCTGAGTTGCGGTGCTAAATCCTTTTCCGCCCTGGGGACGCCGCCCGCACACGGCGTGCCGGGCGCCTCACGACGGGCGGACGGCGCGTCGTGCAGAGGCGTCGGGGTCCAGGGGCGCGATCGGAGGATGGGCGGGAAACTGGAGCGGGCGATGGGAATCGAACCCACGACATTCAGCTTGGGAAGCGGGCCGCTACCCTTGCCGTTCAATACGATGCGGGAAAAACCGCCCCATCGCTCCCTTATTGAGATCAAAGGCTTATCGGCACCTGGAAAAATCCGCAAGCAATCCCGGGCGACACTTTTCCCCAGGCTAGCCTGACCTATCCGACGAAAACCGCTTGCGCGTAAGAAGCGCGTAACTGTGTTTGGTTTCGAATCACTCGACCCGTGTCATAGTCGCCCGGCTCGAGGCTGCTCGGGCCTTGAGCGACGGTGACGGTTGTTCGTCGCGCTTGAGCACAGGAGTTGCCCGATGAGCAAAATCGGACGCAGCGCCAGGACCGGACGTTTCGTTCCGGTCGATGTCGCCCGGCGGAAGCCCTCGACCCACGTGGTTGAAACGGTGAAGCCGGGCCCCAAGAAGGGCAAGTAAGCCCTTCGCGGGTCGGAAGGGCCGCTAGCGATATGCAGCGGGCCTGACGAACGGAGGGAGAGACGGTTCCACGGTACCAGCCAAAGGAAACCTTCTCCCCTCCACCTTCGTCACGTACGTGACTTCCCCTGTTGTGATCTGCGCCGCGTTCGTTGGCAAGGCGTGACGCGTGCCTAGAATAGCCCCAGCTGCGCCGCCGCCGGCGCCAACTCCACGCCCTTCCCGATCAACAACTCCGCCGCCGTTGACGCCTTGTCCCCGCCGGCGACCGAGTACGTCGTCTTCACCGCCTCTACCTCCGCCCAGGCGTACATCTCGCGGATCTCCGGCCGGTCGTTGATCGACAGCAGGAACCGACCGGCGATCCCCTGCAGCTTGTCCGCCATCCGCTGGAAATCGTCGCGCGAGAACATGCCGGCGCCGTAGTCGCCCTCCCCGCCCCAGTACGGCGGATCGAGATAGAACAGCGTCCCCGGCCGGTCGTACCGGGTGATGAAGGCCAGCCAGTCCAGGTTCTCGATCACCACCCCGGCCATGCGGTCGTGCAGCTGGCGAATCCGGGGCTCGATCTTGGTCAGGTCGAAGTTGTGGGGGCTGCTGGGGCTGACCCCGAACGACCGCCCCGCCACCCTACCGCCGAAGCCCAGGGTCTGGAGATACAGGAACCGGGCGGCCCGTTCGATGTCCAGCAAATCCGCGTCGGGCGTCTCGCGCAGCCTTTCGAACTCGGCCCGCGCCGCCGGCCGCCAGGCCAGTTCGCGGATCAGGGCCTCGGGGAAGCGCTGCGCCACGCGAAACAGGGTGACGACGTCGCCGCTCAGGTCGTTGATCACCTCGACGGGCGGCCGAACCCGCCGCCGCAGAAACACCCCGCCCATGCCGATGAAGGGCTCGGCATAGGCGTCGTGCGGCGTGGCGGCCAGCACCTGACAGATGCGGCGAGCCAGGTTCCGCTTGCCGCCCAGCCAGGCGGCCGGCGGCTCGCACGGCGCCACGGGCCGCTGGGTGACGATGAGAACATTACGAGAACAATTCATTTGCGGAGTCGCCTTTCGCACGGTTAGGAGTCCCCGGCTCGCGTGAGCGGGGGCGGCGATCGACCGGGCGGCCGATCGGTCCTGGTCGTGCGGGGTTCGGCCCGCAGATCGGCGCGCGGCAACGCGCCGATCCCGCCCCGGACGTGGAGCGGAATGAATGGAGGAGGAACGGATGAAGACCGACGAACCGGGTTCGCCTCGAACCCTTTCTCTCTACGAGCGCCTGCAGCTGATCGCCGAACTGGACGCGCGCACCGGCTGCCCGCCGCCGCATCCGGATTTGCCGCCGACGCCGGCGCCGGGGTCGAACGTGGTCTATCTGCACCCGGCCGAGAACGCCCGCCTGATCGCTGACGCCGCCAGGCTGGGTCTGCTGTCGCCGGCGACGTGATCCCGCGATGCACCGTCGGCGAGCTGATAGATGAGGGAATCCGGACCACGCGCCACTGTGAGTGCTGCGGCGACTTCGCCGACGTCGATCTGCAGCGCATCGCCGCCGTTAAGGGGCGCGACTTCTCCCTGGCCGATCGCCTGCCGTTCTGCACCAACGGCGATTGTTTGGGCATGATCCGGTTTCAGATCCACCGGGGCCTTCGCGCCCAATGGCTGCTGACCCCAGAAGGGGCCGCGCGGTTTCAGGCGCACAGCGACTGGCTGTTCACCTATCGACAGGTCCAAAGCCGCCGCGCGGCCCAGAGAGCGGCGCGACGGACTCCACAAACCTGACGCGCCGTGTCAGCGTTCGCCCATGTGCAACCTCTATCGCCAGCGCACCGGCCCCCAGGCCATCATGGACATGGCAAAGGCCATGACGTCCTCGGTCGGCAACCTGGCGCCGGGCGACGTCTATCCTGATTACGCCGCGCCGATCGTCCGGAATGATGCGAACGGCGTGCGCGAACTGGCCCTGGCCCGCTGGGGCATGCCGTCGTCGTCCAGGGCCGTCTATGAGGCGGCGACCAAGCGCGCGGACAAGCTGCGCGCCAAGGGCGCCGAGTTCGACTTTCAGGAGCTGCTGAAGAGGGAGCCGGACAGCGGCACGACCAATGTCCGCAACACTGCCTCGGCCCATTGGAAACGCTGGCTGGAGCCGGCCCACCGCTGCCTTGTCCCCTTCACCGCCTTCAGCGAGCCCGGCCGCGACGCCGCCGGCAAATACCGGCCGATCTGGTTCAAGCTGGCGGTCGAAGACCCAGAGCCCCTGGCCTTCTTCGCCGGCATCCACCTTCAGGGATGGCAGGGGGTGCGCAAGATCAAGACCGGCTGGGAATCCGCCGACCTCTTCGCCTTCCTGACGACCGATCCCAGCGAGCCGGTGAAGTCGGTTCACCCCAAGGCAATGCCGGTGATCCTGACGCAGCCGGATGAGATCGAGGCGTGGATGACGGCGCCGTGGTCACAGGCGCAGCGGCTTCAGCGGGCGCTGCCGGACGGAGCGCTGGCGGCGCTAAGATAAAAACCTAAAGAGACCTGAAATATCGCCAGTACCAATTCTTTCCTGCAACAGCGCATACGGCTCGCCTGAGCGCTTGCCCGTCAGCCTCGATCTCATCGGGAGACGCGAGAGAGGCGTCGCCCTCACACGGGTCAAACTTGGCCAGATGACGAGAGAACAGCGCAAGGCAGGTGGCAACGTTTGCGTACCCCGGCCGAGTTCCCATAAGGCGCTTCAAATTTCGCCCCAGCCTGTACCGACGTTCAAAGAGGGAGGCAGTGTCGGTGGACCCGGCCTCCAACCCGCCGCCCCGAACCTTTGCAAGGCCCACGGCGCTGTCGATTAAGTCGTCCAAACGGCCGAGTTCTGCGTCTACCGCCACCATGAAGCGTCTGGCGTAGGCGTGTCCAATGCCCATCAAGAGACTGACCGTGCCTCCCGTCAGCGCGCCAGTCAGTGCTCCACCCAGGCTATCGGCCAACTTTCAGTGCACCAAGCCTGCGTCGCGCACGTACTCCTTCACCTCATCGATGTAGGACGGATCATCGTCGGACTTGATTTTGACCTGCTGCAAGATCCGCTCCACCTCGAGGCCGGCGCGCACCAACCCTCCGAAGGCTTCTTCTAGGAACGAGGGGGACAGGCCGCTCGTCCCATCAAGATCCACCTCAACAGATTGGCCCGCTTTCAGCAGAGGCAGAAGCACATCGTCTCGGAAGGCCTCGCCGCTGAATTTTCCTTGCGACCGATACCGCCCATAAGGGAAGCGCGTGAAATCACTCGCGACTTTGATCACTTTGGCCATCATCTCCCGTGGACTCCGCATTCTCAGCCGGCCCAGCTACACGCCAGATAATGAGCGTACCTGGGAATGTATAGCCCAAAGGCAGCGCGAAAGCTTGAGGTTCCGTTGCTCCACCCTTCACAAAATCGAGGAGATAGAGCCCCTTCCCGCTGAAAATCCGAAACTCGCCCTCACCAGCCAGCTCGATTAGGCTGATCATAGAGGCGATGCCTTTGCCGTGCTGGGCCTTCTTTGTGCGGGTTCGGCGCTCGTCTACTACCGCTTGAAGAATCTGGTGATCGCGAGCCACGGCGGTACCGACGACCGCCGACAAGCGGCTTGCCAGTGCTTCCCCCATGCTCTTTGGGGCCGTAGCGGGGATTCCGACGCCGTGATCCAGAGCGAAGAAGTAGGCTTCGTGGTTCTTGTGATCGACCAGGCCGGCGATCCACCATCGCCCTGCAAGAGGCGAAACCCCTGCCTCGTTGGCGTAAGCATGCATCTGCACATTGCCCAGCGCCTCGTTGAGAGCCGAGTGAACTCGCTTTGCAAAATTGTCGTCCTCGAAAACCTTGTTCGCGAGCTCGGCGACCTCGTGAGCGTCGGCAGCGATGGTTTCGTCAGACCCTAATCCCGAGCGTATTTGAATCGCCTGTGGTGCCCTCTCCGTCACAGGCGGCCGGTTCATCTTCAGATGCTCATAGAATCCCATCGCATAGAGCATCGCCCTCGCTTTCTTGTTCAAGGGATCTAACCCGTTGATCGAGTCAGGATGCAGTTGCTGACACCGCTCAATCTCTGCGGCCAACATCATACAAGCTAGAGACGAAATCTTCGAACAAGGACTGAGATCTACGATGACCTTCCGACCGCGTAGGCTGACCTCACGCCGTATCTTCGCTAGATAGGTGCATAGCCGGTGCAGATTGGTATCTGCCCACGACAGATCGCGTGGAGCAGGAAGGATGACCCACCCCGCCTCCATTGCGTTGTTGAGAAAGCGCTGGCCGTCTGGTGTGGGAAGTACTTTCGGCAGATTAAGCCGATGCTTCCACCGTAGATTCCTACGAGCGCGGCGCTGGTGATATAGTTTCTGCGTCGGGCTCAGGCGCCGCATCTGGCTCTCGGCAAATCGACTCCACACGACTCAAGGAAGATTGTGGGTTGATAACCCATCAATCCCTTTAGTCCAACCGCAAGGATTGAACCGACGGCCTCGTAAAGCCATGCCGCGAGCCGAGGACAAGGCGGGGGTTCGCCCCTACCCGCTCACAACGAATAATAGATCCGGTAGAACACCCCCGCATCCTGGGAGAAACGGATGGCGACGTCGGCGGCGGCGGCCTCGCTGCCGAACTGGCCGATCACTTCGCCGTCGGCCGTCAGCCGACCGTTGCGGGTGATCCAGAACTCGATGGTTTGTGCGTTTTCCATGAGCCGACCATCGCTCCGCTCGCGACCACAGTCCAGCGTCGAAAGCGAAATAAATACCGGAAAACGGTCAAAATGCTTGAATGAATACCGGAAACCGGTCATACAGAGCGTGTCAGCAATCCCGCTGACGAAAGCAGGGAGAACCAGATGAGCTTGCACCTCAAACTGGTCCTCCGCTGGATCGGACTTAGACTGACCGTCAAGTTCCGAATGTAGCGGAAAGGGGTCGCCTCCGAAAGGGGGCGGCCCTGATCCTCAGCCGCTGAAGGAGTGGACTATGAGCGTTCAGGAAATGAAAGACCTTCGGGAGCGCGCCCGCCTGACCCAGGCCCAGATGGCCGAGCGCATGGGCCTGGGCAAGACCGCCTATGTCGACCTGGAACTGGGCGACGACGACTGGAAGAAGTTCAAGCATCGGCACCAGCTGGCGTTGGAACGCGCGTCTCTGTCGCTGGCGGTGGAACGCGGCGATATCAGCCTTGCCCTTCCGTCGGCGCGGCGCGATGCGCTCGCCTTGGCGCGGCTGATCACCGACGCCGCCCCGTCGCCCGCCAGCTTCACCCGCTGGCTTTTCGACCAAGCCGACCGAGACGATCCGGTCGGCGACCTGGCGCGGGACGCCAAGGCCGACCCCGACTTTCCGGACGGGACGCCGGGCGACTGCCTCGACTATCTTTCCCAGCCCCGCTTCAGCGCGGGGCGCAAGGCCCTGATGGAAGCCCTGGACGAATATCTGCCCTGAACGCTGAAGAGCGCCGCCGCCCCTGCGGGCGACGGCGCTCGTTGAGTCTAGCCCGGCCGGGGCGGCGGCTGGGGAGGCGGCTCACATCGCTCCGCCGCGACCGCCGCCCGCTCCCATCCCTCACGGCCCCAGGCCCGCGCCTCGGCGTCGCTGGTCAGGTGATCGCGGATGGCGTCCGCCTCGGCCGCCGTCACCGGCTGGACGATCGAACCTTCCACCGGCGGCTCCGCCTTCAGCGGCGCGCACAGGCGCGGGTCCGTCGCCCTCGCCGCCCGCGGGACGATCGGCTCAGTCGGCAGGCTGGAGCGCCCGCCGCAGCTCGCCAGGATCAACGAGGCTGCGCACAGGACAACGGGTCTCATCATAGGTCGGCTCCTTGGTGACGATGCGTTCGATGACGCGGGAGGATTGACGGGCCTGGGCCACGCGGGCGTCGCACTGGGCGGCCAGTTGATCGGTCGCCATGCGGCTGTTCTGGCGTTCGTCGCGACGGATGCCCTCGGCGGCGAGGAAGCTGGCCATCCAGCCGCGCGCATGGGCCTCCCACGCCTTGGCGGCGGCGGCCTTGGCGTCGCGGTCGGACTCCAGACGGGCGTAGCGGGCGGCCGGGCCGACGAGCGGCGTCCAGGTCCAAAGCAGGGCGCCGACGACGGCGGCGAGCGCCCAGGGGGCGACGACGGTGAGAGCCGCGCGGATCATCGGACCAACTCGAAGTGCGGACCATCGGTGAAGGCCTTCTTTCCGGCCCTGCGCCGCTCGGCGCCATAGGCGGCCACCGCCCGTTCCATGTCGTCAGGCGCGGCGCCCTTGATCTGCGACAGTTCCTGCCAGCAGCCGCCCCACCGGATGCGCACGTTCAGATCCGCCGCCGCGCGCTTCGCGGCCGCCGCGATCACATAGATTGGCCCCCATTCCCAACGCAGCTTTCCGTTGATGAACGGCACCAGGTCCACGGCATGGCCCCAGCCGTCAGCTTGCTTGCGGTGCAGGCTGTTCATGGTCTGAGACGCGCCGGTGCGGACATATTCCCGTTGTTCGGCCTCGGTTCTCAGCCCGTCGTGGACGCTGAAATCCTGCGTCGAATATTTGAGCGTCAACTCGACGAACCGCACGACGTCGGGGTGAACCCCGTTCAATTCGGCGCGCGACTTCGCGCCTAGGACAAAGGCCATGGTGGACTCTCCGGTTTCAGATGAAGGCATCAGCGGGCAGACCGCGTTCTCGCCGTCCGGCCATCCGGCCGGGCAGGGACGCAGCCTGCACCAGAAGGGGTTCAGTGGCGGGGGATAGAAGGCGCGCGGGCACCAGGTCCGCCCGTGCGCCCAGATGTTCAGCGCCTCGCTGTCCAGCGGCTTGAACCGCTGCCGGCGCCCTTTCGGCCAGTCGTAGATGAACGGCGTTTCGTCTTCCAAACCGCCCCACGCCGCCTAGTGACGCCGTGTCAGGCGTGACTTGTGGTCGTGATGTGCCGCATCTATGGTTGTCGCGAAAGACGGGGGTTCTACGATGTCGGTTCTGCTTGTCGTCAACCTGGATTTGGCTCGCCTCGCCGCCTTCGCTCACGCTTTCGGCGCACTTCCTGACCACGTGACGCCCGACGAACTGGTTCAGGGTCTGCGACTGGCGAACCTCAGCGCTTGGAGCGACCGATATCCCAACCGTCACCCCGGCGGAGCGACGCCGTCGATCGACCTGGATGCGGCGCTGGAGGCGCTCGATAGCGGCCCCGACCCCATGGCCGTGCTGCGGACCGCGCGCGAGCTTCTCTACAACTGCGACCTGGCGCACGACCCTGAGCTGACGTCGATCCTGAGCCGGATCATCGATCGCGCCGCCGCCGAGCGGCTGAGGCGCCTCTCATGAAGCCTCAGAACGACAACAGGCGGTCACGGACCTGGGCTGCCGTCCTGGGCGGCGCGGCTCTGTGGCTGGCGATCGCCATCGGCGCCTTCGCCATCGCCCGAATCCTCGCCTGACGCGCACGCCGTTCGCGAACGGGGTTCGTCAGTCGCCCGTCTCGACCGTCAGCCCGGCCGGACCGGCCTTGGCCTCGACCCGCTTCAGCCCGCCGGACGCCAGCCGGAAGACGACGACGCCCAGGATGGCGACCAGAGCCCCGGCGATCCAGGCCAGAGCCTGAACCCGGACGGCGGCGACCTCATCGGGCCATTCAGGCAGGCCCAGCCAGCGCCAGGCCGGGGCCGACGCCAGGGCCGCCACGATCGACATGATCATGACCGACAGGGCCGGCCCGGCCCAGGCCAGCATCTTGACCGCCGCTTCCGGCGGCCGGGCGACGACCGAGGCGGCCTCGGGCGTGTCGGCCCCCTTGGTCGCGGCGGCGACGGCCTCCATGGCCTTGGCGGCTTCCGGGTCGGTCATGGCTTTCTCCTGCGGCGGGGCGGGACGACGGAGGCGGTCCCGGCGGCTGGGTCTATGGCGGTGAAGGCGCCCGGCTGCGTCGCGTCCGACAGGTCGTAGCCGTTCTTGCGCAGAATGCTCTCCAGGCTCAGCGACCGTTGCTGCTCCTGACGCAGTTCGCCCTCCAGCCGCTGGATCTCCTGGCGCAGGCCGTCCACCTCTTCGCGCAGGCCCGCGACGGTGTTCTCCGCCGCCTTGTTCAGCGCCTCCTGAAGCTGGGCCGCCGCGCCCAGGATGGCGGCCTGGCCCGGCCGGCGACCGTTCAGCCAGGCCCAGAAGCCGGTGATCCCGGCGCCGCCGCCGGCCGCGACCAACAGTTCCACGATGTCGCGGGCGCGTTCGGGCATCTTGCCTCCAAAGGATCAGGCGGTAGGGAACCGATCGGGACGGGCGGGCGCTTCCCGGTCATGGACATGACATGGAACTGATCTGGCTCGGCATAGGCGCGGTGATCTTGGCGGGCGCCCTGTTTGCGGTGTCCGGACGGATCGAGGGATGGGGCAAGCCCGCTCACTTCACCGACAAGGACGCCGACGGCGAGCCCGACGAACCCGACGGCCCGGCGAAGGACCTCTAGCCCCTCGACGCCGTTCGGGCGGTCAGGCTGGGGACATATCAGACGGCGAACTGGGCTCTGCCGCCGCCGTCTTCAGCCGGTCGATCTCGGCGGCGATCAGGCTCGGCACGCCCTCCGTGACGGTCAGCCAGTTTCGGGCGTGACTGGCGGCCGGGTCCGGCAACCCCTCGGCGGCGATCCGCGCCGCCGCCACGTCGCCCGCCGCTATGGCGTCGGCGAATGCCTGAACCTTCGCCAGTTGACGGCCGGCGATCTCGCGCTTGATGGCTGCAGCCTGGTCAAGAGCGGCTTGCGCCTCGGTCGCCAGTTCTTCATCAGTTTTGGTCGGGGTCATGGTCTGTCTCCAATCGACGGAAAATGTGTCAGGGCGGGCTCACACCCTCGATGGCCCTGGCGGTTCTTTGACGAAGGGCGGCAGGTCGGGCCAGACGACATCGGCGGCCGATACCTGGCTCTGCGGCAAATCCCGCAGCCTCGCGCGATAGGTTTTCAGCGTCTCCGTCTGCGTCTCATCCAGCCGGTCGCCGGTCAGATAGGCGTCGGTCAGGGCCAACAGGCGGTCGCGTTCAGCGCGCACCGGCGCCCAGTGATGGTCCGTGCGCTTGCTGACAATCAGCTTCATGGCGTCAGCTCCATCGTCGTCTCGAAATCCAAGTAGGGCCATTTGGAGACCCGGACGGAATAGGCGCCTGCGTCGACGGCCTCCAGCGTCACCGCTAACGGGGCGTCCTCGACCACAAAAACCGAATCCACCGCCACCGTTGCGCCTGCCGGCAGGTTCGAAAGCGTAGCGCCCGTCACCGCCACATCCATCTCAGGGCGCGGCGTGACCACCCGCCCAACCATGTCCACATAGCAGCCGATGACGTCGGCCTGGGGCTCGTCGTGATAGTTGAAATCCGCCTGCTCGGCCTCCAGCGCCGAATAGGTCTCTTCCAGTTCGGGCGGATAGGGGTCGTCGACGGTGTACTGGATGCGGCCCTGCTGGTCATAGACCACGATCATCAGGCGTCTCCCATCTTGGCGAAGAAAACGGTGTAGCGGATCGTCACGTCCCCAAGGCTTGAGTTGCCCCAGCGAGTGCACCTCAGCCGGTCGCGCATGGGCCAGACATAGAAGCCCCGGTCGGTCGTCTCGACGTCGGGCTCCATGTACCGCCAGCTTTCGGAGTTGGCGTAGGAGGCGAAAGCCTCGCCCGGCAGCAGCAACCAATGGGCGATGACCAGTGGAATGTAGCCCAGGTCGTAGGGATAGAGGATGGTCTGCCCGTTATAGGAGCCGTTGCCGTCCTCGGCGTAGGCGGCCAGGGTCGCCGTCCCCGTCATGAAGACGCCGAGGTTCTGATAGCCCTCATGCAGGATGAAGTTGTCCGGACTGGTCGCGGAGGCCGAGCCGACGTCCACCCCCGGCTTGCTGATGCGAAAGACGCCCGGCTCGACCCTGATACGCTCCACCACCTCAGTTGCTCCGCGACGAAAAGACGATGTAGCGAAAGATCATCGGCTGACTGCCGGGACGGGCGAAGGGCCACCAGGTGTTGATGCACTCGGCGTTGAACGTCAGCTGATAGGTCGATGGGTTCCAGGCCCAGTCGGCATAGTCCTTGGGATTGGCGTTTGTGACGCCGCTGAACCACAGAGACCCGACCCTCTGCCCCGACAGCGGATCGACTACTCCATTGCCCGCCTGGTCCGACACCCGATTGATGAAGCCGCAGAAGATGATCGGCTCATAGTCGATGGCCGGCAGCTGCACCGTCTGGTTCTCGACCCGTGTCCGCGAGTTGGACGAAGAAAAGAACGAGGTCACCGATCCGGCCATCAGGATGCGGGTGCTGGCGAGATCGGAATCGAACATCATCTGGGCGCGGTCGCCGGTCAGAGCGTCCACCCCCGGCTTGCTGATGCGGGCGGCCCACTGCCCTGACCCCAGATCGCCCATCACGAGTCGCCGCGTCATACTCAAGCTCCCCCCTCTCAAGCCCCAGGCGTCTTGAAGACCACATAGCGGCAGTCGTAGTTGATGCCCGGCAGCCGCCCGTTCTGCTGGGCGTCGAAGAACAGGCTGGAGGCCGTCACTCGGCAGAAGGGGTGAAACATGAACCGCAGATCGTTGTAGTTCAGGTTCATGTACTGAACCGACGATCGGATCGTCCCGTTGTCGTCCCGCCGGGCCACCAGATAGACCATGGGCACATAGGGCAGGGCCGGAAACGAAACCGTCTTGCCGCCGCCGTCGAAAACACTGGTCACGATGCCGGTCTGGTGGATGACGCAACCGTTGGCCCAGCGCGACGAAAAGGCCATCTGATTGAGGGCGGCGGAATCGACATCCACGCCGGGCAGGCTGATGTCGATCCCCCAGGCGCCGGTGCTCAACAGGCCGATTGCGTTGCGCTTAACCATCGTACATCGACAGTCGCGAGCCGGTCATCTCGATCCGTGCGCCAGAGGCGGCGGAGCGGATCGTCACCGCGTTTGACCCGACGTTGATATCCACGGCGCCGTCGATCTTCGCGCGACCGTCCGCGACGCTGACGACCTCGATCCAACCCCCGTCCACCGGGTTCCACACACCGATCCGCTTGCCGCCCAGGTTGACGGCCGAGGTGACGTTTCCGTTGTCATCCAACGCCATCATTTCGGCGAAGGCCTCGGCGCTTCCTGCGATGACGCGCTTCTGCGCCCAAGCCGTCTGGCGCCCCTGAACGGTCGCCAGGGCCCCTTCGCTGCTGATGACGCGGGCGGCCAGATCTCGCGCCGTCGCGCCATCGGTCCAACCGGCGGCGACCGAGCCCGTGTTCAGCATGATCCGGCTGACGAAGGCGTTCAGAGGATTGCCGTTGGCGTATCCGGGCTTGACGACGACGACCTTGAGATAGACGCAGTCGCTTCGCGTGGTGAAGGTGGTCGACTTTCGCGTCACCCAATCGACGCTGGTGAAGTTGGTGAATCCCAGGCCGTCGCCCTCGGCGATGTAGTTTCCATTCACGTCGAACTGCGAACAGTAGAATCCGACCGCCCCCGGCGCTGCACCGCCGTCGCCGTTCCAGGAGAGGGTGTAGGTCGCGTTGCCGTAGACCCGGACCAGGTCCGAAATCAGATAGTAGGCTTGGCCGTCGTTCCCACCAAGAGCCCCGGCCAGTGAGCCGTACGCCGGGTCGTAAAAGGTGGTCCACAGCGCAGCGGCGCCGCCGGAGGTCCAGTACCGCATGCCCTGGCTGAAATCGGAGTTCCGAAGCAGGTTCGGTAGCACCGTGGCCTTGGCCTCAAGGACGCCTTGCCGCACGGACAGGGCCGCCGTCTCCGAGGCGCGCACCATCTCCTCATTCGTCATCCGGGCGTGGATCGTGCCGTAACCGTTGCGCGCGACGCCGGTCTCGATCTCGCCGGCCGTCGCGGGCCTGACCAGGCATTTTGTAAAGGTGACCGACTTCGCCACGGCGGCGGCGGAGTAGCCGTTCCAGAAGGCCATGGCGAAGGGCACGAAGATCTTGGTCCCGGCCGTCGCCTTGATCAGGACGGCGTATCGATAGACCTGCCCGACCACACCGGCGCCGGCCGCGCCGCCGGTCACGGTCTGGTCGCCTGCGCAGTTGATGTTTGTGGAACCGATAATGTTCCCGGCGCCGTCGATATGCTGCAGGTGCATGCCCGCGCCGATCAGCGAGCCGCTGTCGAGGCGCACCGTCAGCTCCTGGACATACCAGCCGTCGCCCTGCACCGTGCCCAGCGCCCCAACGCCGGACGGCTGATAAACGCCTCTGTTCGCGCTCTCGGCCGAGCCGCCGCCGGCCACCGTCAGAAACAGACCGTTGTCGCTCTCTATGCCCGCCCGCTTGTTGTCGCCCCCGTTGGCGGCGCCGAACCAGTCCTGCCAGCCCGGCGGCAGTTGACCGTTGGTCCAGCCTTGCGAAAAGACCGGGTTCAGGTTCATGGCCTGACCGAAGCCCAGGCGCGCGGACAGGGCGGCCGATGCGCCCGCCGAGGCGCTGGCCCCAGTCGCCGTGTCGGCGGCGCCCACGGCCGTCGTACGCGCCGCTTCCGCCAAAGCGCGTTCGGTCGCCGCCGCCGCCCGCGCCACCTCAGCCGCCGACGCCTTTTGACCCGCCTCATCGGCCTTGGCGCTGGCGGTCTGGGCCGAGGACTGAGAGGCCGCCGCCGCCGTCTCGCTGCCCTGACGCGCGGTCTGAGAGGCCACGGCCTGGGCGGCGCTCTCGTTCTTGGCGTCGATTGCCCCCTGTTTCGCGGTCTCAGCCAGGGCGCGTGCCGTGTCCGCCGCCGCCGCGCTCACGGCCGCCGCCGAGGTCTGGCCATAGGTGGCGATCAACCCCTGCACATCGACCACAATGTCATCGATGCGCTTCACGACCGGACTGCCCGGCCCCAGATCCCCCGCCACGACGCCGGACGTCGAGACCGTGATCCAGTTCGACGGCAGGACGGGCCGCGAGGGATCGCCGATGGGAACCAGGCGACACTCCAGCGACGCCTTCGGCGCCACCCCGTTCGTCGCCACCATGATCCCGTCGTTGACCGCCTCGGTCCGGGTCGGGGCGATTTCCGTCTCTCCGACCCGGCGAACCTCGGCCCGAATGGCAAGAACCGCCGCATCGACCGGCGCGTCCCAGCGCAGCCGAACCGCCGGCAGGGCGCTGTCCTCGCCCGGCAGGGTGATCGCCTCCGCCGTGACGCCGCTCAGCGCCAGAGCGTCGATGGGGACCGGCGCCGGGGGTGGCGTCACCACGGCCTCGACCGGATCGGGCACGCCGTATGCGGACGAGGCGATCTCGCGCAGCGTCAGATACAGCCGCCAGTTTTCGGGCTGGCGATAGGCTTCGATCCGGTAACGGACCGTCGCCCCCTTGTGCCGGCGGGCGCTCTGCCAGGCGATCCAGTCGCCTTCTTCCAACCCCGCGAACCGGGGCGGCAGGACGATGTTGCCGCGCCGCTCCAGCCGGGCCAGACGACGGGCGATCTCGGTCACCCGCAGCGACTGCTTGACCTCGGTCACCAGCGCCAAAGACAGGGTCGATGGGCGCGGCCCGCCGTCCGCCTGTATGTCGCTCAGATCGCGCAGGACCGGCGCGCTGTGATCCTTCCACCCCAGCAGGGGCTCGATATAGCGGCCGATGAAGGTGTTCAGCCGCCCCCCGTCCTGGTCGCCCAGGAAGCGCGAGAAACCGACCTTCTCGCCCGTCACCAGGTCCGCGTCGGTTATGGTGGCGACGACGGCCTTGGCCTGCCCCGCCTCCACGTCCACCGTGCCCTCGCGCTGGACGATCTGCCCGGCCATGGCGGCGGCGAACATGCCGTCAACTTCGATGAAGGGCTGGGACGCCGAGATCACGCCGTCGGCGCAGTATCGGGCCACCCCGTCCACCAATTCGTCGCACAGATTGGCGTCGGCGATCACCCGGTCGGCCGGCGCCTCTTCCTCGCTCAGACCGCGCCCGATCAGCAGATATGCCGGATCGCCGTGGTGGCCTTCGGCGAAGATCCCGCGCGTATAGGCGTAGCGCAGCAGTTTGGCGTTGCGGCTGAACCGGTGGCTGGACCGATCCGCCCAGGTCTGGGGGTTGGGCCCCGTATAGCCGAACTGGGGGTCGAAACGGGGATCATAGACGCGCAGGCCCCGCAGCACGAACCGGAACTCCGGATGCCCCTGGGGCCAGACCTTGTCGTCCACATACCAGTCGATCCAGATGTGGGTGACGCCGCACAGGCGGTCGGTCGCGGTCCAGCCGCCGTTCTGCTGCACGTGCAGCGGCGGCTCATAGCCGTCGGGCGAAGCATTGCGGAAGTGAAAGCTCAGCTTGTTGCTGAACGCCGCCTGCTGCCCTTCCCCGACCCAGGGGTAATAGACCTCATTGACGTAGAAGCCCTCGATCCCGTCGATGGCGTGGTCCGCCAGGGCGACGCAGCGCGTGACCTTGTCCGTGCCGTACTGACCGCCGAAGTTGAAGACGTCGATCAGCGACCCCGCCGTGCAGACCCGTCCCAGCACCGCTTCACGCGGCGTCTCCCCCAGCGTGAGCGTCAGAATGCTGGCCTGCCGGGCCTGGGCGTCGCCCTTGCGGCCCATGCCCGCCACCTGGCGAAAACCGTCCATGACCAGGCCGGCGTTGCCGGTCATGAAGCCGACCACCGCCTTGGCCGTGCCGACGATGCCGTCCTTGCCGCCGGCGGCGGGGAAAATCCACTTCGCGACCTTGGACATCAGGCGATGGTCCAGGCCTTCAGCAGGGCGTGGCGCGGCAGGCGGTAATAGCCCCGCTCGCTCAGACCCACGACCGTCTCGCCTTCGATCAGGACCAGGGCGTCGCCGGACGTTAGCCCGCCGTCGCCGCGCTGGGCTAGGGTGATCGGGATTTCGGTCATGATGCGGCTGACCGCCGCGTCCAGCCCGCCGGCCCGCCGCAGCACCCGCGCCGCCCCCAGTTCCGTCGTCCAGCGCCCGGCGAACCGATCCAGCGGCGCCACCCCGGTGACGGCCGCGACGCCGGCCGAGAAGAAGCGGGCGCAGTCATGCGTCCGGGGCTCCGCCCCATAGCCGAAGGTCCAGTCGGCGCGCGCCTCCAGGAACGCGATCAGGGCATGCGGATCACGCGACACGGAACACCCCCTTGGTCATCAGCGACAGGGCGGCGGCCTGGCTGGCGCTGACGCCGCCCAGGGCCGTTCCCGCCCGCTCAGGCGGCTTGCCGCCGGCATAGATGGTCTTTTCGCCGGCGTAGGAGACGCGGCTCAGCCCGGTGTCGGTCGCGCTGATCAGCCGCTGGTCCGCATCGGTCCGCATCCGTTCCGAACGGCGACCCTGTCCGCGCGCGGCGCCCTCGATATTGATCGTCAGCGTCGATGCGCCGCCGATCTGATCCTCCAGAGGGGCGGTGTCCACTCGGCCTCTCAGGTGCACCCGTGCGTCCAGCAGACGCGCGCCCGTGCTGTTGAACACCAGCCGCCACAGGATGACCGGCAGGCCGCGCAGACTGTCCAGGTCCAGCTGTCCGGCCACATCCGCATCGATGCCGGACAGCGTCAGACTGATCCCCTGTTCGGCGCCCCCCAGCGCCCCGGCCGCCACCCCCGCCAGGGCGCGTTCGCCGATGCCGATGAAGGCCCGGCTCACGCCGTTGACCGAAAAGGCCAAGGGACCGTCGCCGCTCCAAAGGCCGATCTGATCATCGCCGCCGAACCAGGCCGCGCCCGAAACCAGGGCCGTCCCCGCCTCGATCTCGGCGACGGCCTCCGCACTGTAGATCTTCATGGAGCCTCCGATGCGAACGGCGTTCGCACGCCTTCAGGCGCGCAGATCCTGCACGCCCGCGATCACCCCGCCGACGCGGCCGGCGCGGGTCCGTTCGCCCAGCTTGGTCTGGCTGACGTCCAGCTTCATCACGCATTCGGGCCGGTTCAGGTCGGCCACGGCGTCGCTGGGGATCAGGGTCGGCAGGGGCGGTTCGACGACGACGGCGACGACGCCCGATCCGGTGGCGGCGGCGGGCTCGATTACCCGATGCAGCGATCGCCGCTGGATTCCTCCGGACGTCCAGCGCCACATCACATAGTCGGTCGGGCTCAGAACCAGGCCCGCAGACAGGCCGCTCAAGGTCGGCGTGTCCCGATCGGCGTTGACGGACCAGCTGGCGGCCGAGCCGTCGAAGGCGCCGCCGCCCGCCCGGCTCAGCCCGCCGAAACCGTTCGGCGTGGAACGCGGATAGGGCCGGTCGTAATCCCGCGCCAGAAAGGTCCGTTGCGCGCCCCTCAGGCTGTCGACGAAGGCCCGCCATTCGTCCGACTGGGCCAGCATCAGTTTTTCGCTCAACGTCCAGCGTGCGGTCCAGCGGGGCGCCCCCATCGTCACCCCGTCCACCCGTCCGTCCGAGGTCGGCGACAGGGCGTCGAACCGTTCGATCTCGAAATACTGGCTGGACGGCCCGACCAGGGGCATGGCGCGCGGAAAGACCAGGGCCATCGCCGCCTACTCCGACAGTTCGAAACGGGCCGAGGCGTCCTTGACCACGGACACCACCTTGGACCGGAACTCTTCGCGGTCCTGGCGCAGGATCTCTTCGATCCGGGCCGTATCGACCCCGCTGATCGTGTGCGCCGGCGCATAGACCAGGCTCACCGGCGCCGACCCCGCCGCCGATCCGGCGACGCTCGCCGCCCGGCGCATCATGTCCAGGGACCGCGCGTTTTCGATCACCCGCGATCCGCGCGGCAGGTCCAGCAGCTCCGGCCCCCGCTCTCCGACCCAGGTCGGCCCCCCGGTCCAGAAGTCCGTGCCATGGGCGTTCTGGCGACCGAACAGGAAGTTCAGCCCCTTGGCGATGAGGTTGCTGCCGCCCTCGCCGTCCGATCCGCCCTTGAAGAACTGCGACCAGTCCACCTTGCTCATCCGGTCGAACAGCCGATCCAGCCAACGTTCGCCGGCGTCGAACAGCTGCTCCACCACGGCCTCGCGCAGACTGCCGCTGCGACGAAAATCGTCGATGAAATCGCCGAGCCCCTCGCGAAACGCGCCGACCGTCTGCGCCCGGATTTCTTCCGCCACCTTGGCTTCAGCCAGAGCCTGCGCCGCCAAGGCGCCGCCCTTGAAGTTCGGATCGCCCATCAGCCGCTGACGCTCTTCCGCAACCCTTACGGCGCGGTCCGCCGTGTCATAGGCCGCACGGTCGCCGCGCAGGCGCGCCAAGTCGGCCTGTCGTGTCAGAGCCGCGACCTCGCGATCCAGCACCTTTTGCGCGGCCTCGCGGCGCTGTCGCTCCAGATCGGCTCGCTCGCGCGTGGCGATCTCCGCGTCCTTAGCCGCGTCGGTTTCGGCATAGGCCGAACGCAGCCGGTCCAGCGCCAGCCGAGCCTCTTCATCGAGGCGGCCCGCCTTTTCCAAGGTGGCTTCCTGGGCCGCCAGGGCCGCGTCCCTGGCCTCGACGTCGATCCGATAGAGTTCCCGCTCCAGCGTGGCGCGGGTTTCAGGCGAGGGGCCGCCCTCCAGCCAGCGGTTCAGACGATCGCGACGGACGTTCACTTCCTCTTTCGCCAGATCCGCCATGACCCGATCCGCCTCCGCCGCGTCGCGCCGCGCTTGGGCCGCCGATTCATCTCGGCCGCTGGAAGAAGGCCCTGCCCCGCTGCTTCGACGAGTCTGGCTTCGCTCGCGCCGATCCTCATCCAGTTGGGCGCGCTGGTTGGCGGCGGCGCGCTCGGCCTCGCGGGCGCGAGTCTCGCGGGCGTCCAGGATCGCCTGGCCCTCGCGGCCCAGCGTATCGTAGATGCCCTGGGTGCGGGCATCCAACGGACGGCCGTTGGCCCTCTGCCCCTGCTCGATGTCGCGACGCCGGTCGATCACGTCCTGAAGACGCTCCGACTCATCCCGATAGAGATAGCGACCCAGCCACTCCCAGGCGCCCTTGATCGACAGGGCCACCGCGTCCCAGGCGCTTTCAATGGCGCCCGCGTCACGGACATGGCTGTCGATCGCGCCCTTCAGGCCGTCCAGCAGCGCGCCTCGCGCCGCCAGCAGGTCGCCGGATTCCTGCAAGGCCTCGATATTGTCCAACTCGGCCTGAGTGAACAGACCCAGAGAGGAGCGCGTCAGGTCCGTCGCCGTCTTCAACGGATCACCGACCGCCTTAGTCAGCGCCTCGACGGCCTGTTTGGCGTCCACGCCCGTCAGCTCAGCGAAACCGCGCGTCAGGCTGATCATCCGGCCGATTTCGGCTTCGTTCGTGCCCGCCAGGCGGACATAGGCGGCAGCCATGTCTTCGGCCGCGCCGACCGTCACGCGCCCGGCTTCATTGTTGGCGTCAGCGACACGGGCCAACTGCGCCGCCGTGACGCCGGACGCCCGGCCCAGACCGCTGGCGGCGCTTTCCAACCGACCCGCCGCCTTTTCGCCTTCAGACCAGGCCGCAACCGCCGTCGCGGCCGCCGCCCCCGCAGCCGCGAGGGCGCCGCCCAGCAGAACGAGCGAACCCCGCGCCTTGATCCCGCTGGTCGCCAGGGCGTCCAGGATCTGCGGCCCCTGCTGCAGCGCGATCATGGCCGGGTTCATCCCCATGGCCGCCGTCACCAGGACGTCGGCGCCCTGGCGACCCAGGTTCAGCCGCGAAGCCAAGGCCAGCCGGGTCAGGCCCTGCTCGTTCCGCTTGATGGCCGCCGCCGTCTCGTCGAACCGGGTCTTGGCCTGCGCCTGCAGCTGGGCCAGTTCGCCGGTCGTGATCTTACCGGCGTTGGCCAGGGTCTGATACTCGCGCAGCTCGTGGTTCAGCTTGTTCTGCGCCGCTGCCACAGGATCTAGGACGTCACGCAGCTTTTCGGCACGCTCCGTGTAAGCCTTGTCCTGAGCAATGAAGATCATCGCCGACTGTTTGGCGCGGCGGTCTGACGGCAGGCCACCCTGATCCTGAAGCGACAGACGGGTCGATGATCCGGCAAGAGCCTCAATCTGCCGCTGCATCGCCGTCATCTCGGCAGTCTGAGACTTCAGCTTGCGCGCATGGGTTTCAGCGGCGGCCGTGGCCGCAGCGGCGGCCTTCTCCCCCCGCCCATAAGCAGACTGTAGCCCATCGCCCAGTTCTTTGACGGCACGCATGACCTCTGTCCTGCCGTCTACCTGGATGCGGACCCCGACGTTGCGGGTGCTCATTCCTCGTCATCCCTTCTGAAGCCCTTCAGGACCTCGACCTCAACTTCAGGCAGACAGGCCGACAACAGGTCCGCCGCCCCCGCCGGCAGCGGCGTGAGCTGGGCGAAGGCGATCCAGGCTGGGTAATCCAGCCCGATCACCCCGTTCATCCCGACCCTCAGCTGGCCGGCGCAGCTTTGAACGATGCGCCAGACCGCCTGGCCCGCTTCGGTGCGGGGCTCGTGCTCGCGATAGGGGCATTCGGCGCAGTCGCCGCAGGCGTCGCAGAAGGCGGGGCCTCCGCCGAAATGCCATTCGGCGAGGGCCCTGATCCTTTTTTTTCCTCACCCGCCAGGAAGATCGACGTGACGTAACGATCATCGACTTCTGCATAGATCGCCGGATTGTGCCGCAGCAGGGCGGCGATGTAGTCGGCGGTGACGGGCGCATTACCCTCCGGCGGTGGATTGGCGTCCCGCCAGGCCGCCAAAGCCTCGGCAGGGCCGTTCAGGACGTCGTCGGGCGGGACCGGCGCCGGCGCCCCAACCCCGTCCCACTCCAACAATCCCCAGACCGTGCAGCCCACGACGAAAGCGAAGTGGGGATCGGTTCGATCATCAGCCTCCAATGCCTGGCGCATGAAGCGGCGCGCGAAGACGAGGGCTTCGGAAGGTCCATAGCGGAAACGGCCCCGGACGCCCGGCGCCAGGTCGATCCACTCGGGCGCGCGGGGATGTTCGAGCCTCAGCATCAGGCGGGCTCCGGCACGACGTATTCGGCGACGTCGTTGTCCAGGACGAAGGTCACGGCGCCCGCCCCTTGCCAGTTATAGTCGGCCTGGACCGCGCCGGGGCCGGTGACCGGCCGCTTGACCTTCGGCAGATAGACATTGGCCACCGTCGCCCGCAGCGCGAACAGGGTCGCCGGGATGGCCCAGGCGAAGGTCAGTTCGCAGGCCTCGCCGTTCTCCGCCTGGGTCTGCATTTCGGTGCTGGAATAGCGGATGCCCAGGGTTCCGCTGACGCTGACCATGCCTTCGTCGACGCCCCCCACCCGGCCGTCGCCGCGCCCGACCGTCGGCACCGCTTCCAGCCCATTGGAATAGTTGAACTGGCCGGACACCAGATCCGCGCCGAAGGCCGCGCCGTTGCGGCGCGCAACGCCCGAGAAGCTGCTGAACTTGCGCAAGCCCAGGGTCTGAACGTCCTCCGTCGCCGTCGTCGCCGAGACCGGCGTCTCGCCTTGGCCGATCAGTCCCCAGGTGGCGTTCAGATTGCCACTGCGCTGCAGGGGCAGACCCAGGGTGTTGGCCTTCAGCCCATAGTTGGTCGAGAAGCTGGGCACCTCGGGCATGCCGATTTCGGCCGAGGCGCTGGGCAGGGTCAGGCCGCCCGAAGTCCAGACGTGGCGATAGCCGCCGCTGGCCGCCCCGCCCGCCAGCGTCGATCCGGAGACGACGGCGTTTGACGCAGGCGAGGATCCGGCCGCCAGGGCGAAACTGTTGCCCGACACGCCCAGGGCGTCATGGGCGATGCGGATCGTCTTGCCGTCCGCGTCGCCCCAATAGGTGGCGGCGGCGACCGCCGTCACCGCGCTGGTGTTCAGCACGCGAACGGCGTTCGCGACCGTCTGGGCCAGGGTGGGGCCGATCTTGATCTGGTTCGTCGTCGGCGTGCCGGAAACGAAGGTGAAGGCCTGGCCCGCGAGGGTGATCGTGGCGTTGTTCGCCGGCTGGGCCGAAAAGCTGATCGACCCTTGCGCCGCCAGCCCCTGGGTCGTGGTCGGCGCGCCCAGCAGCAGGGTCAGCATCAGGCCGACATTCCGAGCGCACAGGGGCGTGACCACGTCGCCGGCGTTGTTGACCGCGTCCCGGCCCGGCTGCTGGGCGTTGCGCCCCTGGCCCAGAACGTCGCTTTCGACCAGACCCTGTTCGTCGCCCAGATTGGCGCTGACGAACGGCATCTGAAACCAGGTCTCGACCGAGGCGGCCGAGCCGTAAGAAGCCTCAAGGCCCAGGGCCATGAGGGCGTTGGAGCCGCGTGCGCGCGCCATGTCAGTTCTCCATGTGAAGGGGGTCGCCCGACCGCCGCCTCAGACGCGAAGTCTCAGGCGGCCGATCTCAGGCGGAAAGTCTCAGCGGAAGCTCTCAGGCGAGAGGGTTCGTCGTCGTATATTCAGCCGTCAGGGCCACGGTGGCGGCCCGCACCGGTTGACCGTTCTGGGTCGTCACATCGTCGGGCGACGGCGCGCCGGCCACTTCGAACCAGTCGCACAGGCCGCCCAGGCTCGGATCGGCCGCGACGGCGACGCCCAGGGCGACCAGCATGGAGTCCAGAACCTCGTGGCGGTCCGCCGCGCCCTCCGGGCCGAAGACCTCCACCTCGATCTCATGGCGATAGGTGTAGCTGCGGGGCGAGAAACACTCTTCCGCCGGGCCGGGATCGCCGTCGCGAACGATCACCAGCCCGCCGGGCTGGGCCCTCTGGGGCCAGGGCGCGTCGCGCTCCACCTCCGCATTCGGCAGGGCGTCCCGCACCAGCTGCAGCACGGCCTGAACGACCTCCTCGCGCCGACTGGCCATCCTATCTCCAGTGCTTGCTCAGCAGCCCGTCGAACCGGGCGTCGGCGGCGGCGGCGATGGCGTCCAGGTCCAGCCGCTTGCTGACCTTCACCATCGGCACCAGGGTGAACATGATCACGAACTGGCGGGTGGTTTCGCGGTAGGACCGGTGGCCCGGCGTCATCTGATTCCGCGTCGCGGTGCGCCAGCGGCCCGAGGCCCTTCGGATCGCCAGACCGGTGAACCCGGCATAGGCCACGCCCCGCTTCACCGCGGTGCTGGACGTCCGCATCCGCCAGTCCTGCGGATTGATGATCACGAAGCGCTTGCCGAAACGGGCCTCGACCTCGCGCGGGTCCAGCGCCCGCCCGTTCCGCATCTTCGGGACCTCGTCGGTCGGGATCCACAGATAGCGCCCGCCGTTCGCCGGGCGGATCGTCGCGCCCCGCGCATAGGAATCGATGATCTTGGGCGCCTTCGTCGAGATCAGGCCGGCGGCGTCCAGGCTGTTCTGGGCGCGAGGATAAATCTCGGTTCGAATGGTGTTGGCCAGCCTCTGCCCCAGGCCCGCATCCATGATCTGGTCGCGCCAGTCCTGTTTGACCTCGTCCGCCCCCTCGCGGATCGCCTTGGTCACGAAACCGGCGATCTCATCCTCCAGCCCGCGCTCCAGCCCGTCCAGGCTCTCCCGCCCCCCGACCGAATGCCGCATGTCAGACCCTCGACCCTAGGCGCCCGTCACGACGCAGCGCCAATAGCCGTCGCCGTCGATTTCGGGCTCAGCCGTCACTCTCAGCGTCTCGACCGTGACGCCGTCGTCATCCAGCCGCTCGATGATGTCGTTTGGGCGCGGATCCGCGACCCAGCGCCGATGCACCTGGATCATCCGCCCCGTAATGAATATTTCGGTCGCGCCCAGGCGCGCCGTCTCGTCCCCGTCGAAAGGATGGATGCGCACCTCGCCCTCCACCCCGCTCCAACGGGCGCGGTCGCCGAGGTGGTCATCCACCTCGGCGACCAGGGCCGACAGATGTTTGTCGAAGCCCATCCTCCCTGCCCTTACGGCGCTGCGCCGTAGACCCATTCGGTCGTCAGCGCGGGCTTCCGCCAGATCGGCAGGGCGTTCATCTGGTACTTCCATTCCAAACCGGCTCCATGCTTCATCACCTCCTCCGAGAAGTGAATCAGGTCTTCGTCTGAAGACGAGGCCTCCGAACCGTCGAGTTCGCGGATGTCCAGCGGCGGCGCCGCATAGGTCACGTGCGATTCGATGGTGCCGGTCGGATAGGATACCCCTTCAGTCGCCGACAGCAGTCTGGTCGTGCCCTCCTCCCCCCACAGCTTCACCCGCGCCCGATATTCGCGGATCGTGACGCCGGCGATCTCGATAACCCGCCGGAAGCTGTTGACGGTCTTCTCGCGCTGCTGGTTCAGCAACTGCAGCATGGCGGGGGTATTGGCGAAGTACTTTTCGACCGACGGGTGGCGGATGAGCTTGGTATAGAACTCCGGTGCCATCCGGACCTCGAGGCCGGTCATGGTGTCGTTGACCAGATTTTCCTCGGTGCCGGACAGAACGGCTTCGATCGCTTCGGGAACGTCGAAATCGGGATCGTCCAAGTCGAAATAGACGGTACGCTTGGTCACCCCGAACGCGTCGTAAAGGTCATAGATCAGGGTGTTGGCGCCATCGACGATCAGGCCCTTCAGCGATGACAGCTTCATGATCTCGAGGGTGATCGAGAATTTCAGCCGGTTCCGCTTGTGGCGCGTCTCGATCTTGTTGATCAGCGCTTCGTCCGGCGTGCGCGTCCGCTTGGCGTAGGCCAGCCATTTGCGGATGTCGCCGGCGAGAACCGAGTCTTCATGGCTGACGTTCGGGACCTCGAAAATGACGCCCTTGCCCTTCCCGTGCCGGGCGATGGTCGAGGGACGGCCATTCTCGGTCACCGGCAGGGCGGTGATGACGCCGTCGTCGATGTCGATGCGAACGTAAGGGGTGTCGAGGCCTTCGGTCGGAAACATGCCGTCGGCGTTCAGCTGGCCGAACTGATCGGGGACGGAGTTGATCAGGCCGGTGTGTTCGGCGGCGGTCAGCGGCAGCAGCGAGGCGCCGGAGGCCAGTTCTTCGGGATCCATAGGGAGCCCTCCTTTTCATTCAGGTTTTGCAGAAGAGGGCCCCCGGAGAGCGGCCCGTGGGTTTGGACGTCAGCCGCTGATGCGCGGCTGGATGCCCAGTTCGGCGAGGCGAGCGTAGGCGGCGGCCTTCTGGGCGTCGGTGACGCCCGCGGGCCAGGCGATGGCTTCGCGGCGGATGATCACCGGGCCGCGCGCCAGGACGGTCAGTTCGATATCGACCCCGACCGGGGCTTCCGCCTCGACCAGGTTGATGCCGGTGATCGTCTGCGAACCGTCGGTTCCCGCCGGCGCCCAGGGCACGTCCTTAGCGACGACGCCCGATCCATAGGCCACGGTGACCCCGATCCGGTCCCCGGCGACGAAATCGGTCGAACCGTCCGCCAGGGTGAAGTTGATCGTACCGTTGTAGGCGGTCCCGATCACGCCGGTCCCGTCCAGCACGCCGTCCGGACGGATGACCTGGAAGGTCCCGCCGTTCGCCGCCGGTTCGATGATGACGACCTGATAGACGCCGGCCGCCGCCCCGGCGTCGGCCGTCACCGCGCCGATGGCGCCGTTGCCCGTGCCGACGACCGCAGCGGACGTGACGGTCGCCGCGCCGATCAGGACCGTGGCGGTAAGGGCGAAGGCGGGGAAGGTGCGCGCCGTGCCGACGCCGCCCCGTCCGACGCGCTTGTCGGTCGTATAGGTCGGATCATACTCCGAATGGATCAGATCGCTGAGGCCGGGCAGGCCGGTCTCGAAAGTATAGGCCTTCATGACGGCCTCCTCTGCTCAGAAAGGTGGATGGGGCCGGATCGCGACCAGCTCCGGCGGGCTGGCGGGATCCGGGCCTAGGCCTGGGCGCCCCGATTCTTCTCGATCCGCGCCTGGACGGCGCCGGACAGGCCCTTCGTCGCCTTGGCGGCGTCCGGCTTCAGACGGTTGGCGCCGGCCATGACCTGATCCAGGCGGCTGGTCCGGGCGGGCGCGGCGACGGCCGCCGAGGCGCGGAACTGGGCCAGGGTCTGACCCGACTGAATGGCCGCCAGGGCCAGCGCCGGGTGCTTCTTGGCCTCGGGCGAGGCGGCGATGGCCGAGGCCTCGCCCTCGGCCTTGTCGTCGTCGTCCTTATTGTCCTGGGATGCGCCTTCGGCCGCGTCGTCGCCTTCGGCTTCGTCGGCGGGGACGTCCTCTTCGTCGTCGTCCTTGTCGGACGGCGTGTCCTCGGCCGCCTCGGCCTTGGGCAGGGCCTCGGACAGGGCCTTGATGTGGTTTTCGGGCAGGCCGGCCTTCTTGGCGGCCGCGAGTACGGCGGAACGCTTCATTTCACTCTCCTGGGTGGATGCGGGTTTGGATGCGGACGGCGCCGGGCCCGCTGCGGAAGACGCCAGACGCTCGCGCGCCAACTCGCGGATGGTTGCGAACGCCGTGCGCTCGGTCGCCACCGTGTCGATCAGGCCCTTGGCCAGGCCGGACAGCTCCGGATCGTCGGAATCGCCGAAGTAACAGCCGGCCTCGGTCGCCAGCACGGCCTCTTCCGTCAGGTTCGCTCGGCCTTCCAGGACATCGGACACGAACCACCGGCCGCACTGGTCGATCTCGGCCTGCAGCGAGGCGCTGGCGGTTTCCGACAGGGGCTCCATCCAGCTGCCGTCCGTCTTGCGCTTGCCGAACTTGAACGGGGTGATGACGATCCCGTCCTTGGCGAAGGCGCCCGAGAAATCGCAGTGGGTCACCACCGCCCCGATCGAGCCGACGCCGCTTTCGCGGGCGGCCGTGATCTGGTCCGACGCGCTGGTCGCCCAATAGGCGGCGCTGTAGCCGTCGCGGATGAAGCTGTGAATCGGCTTGCCGCCGCTGGCGGCCCGATGGTCGCGCTTCAGGGCCGCCAGTTCGGGCAGACCCTGATCGACCACGCCTCCGGGCGACCGAACCACCTCCCAGATGGCGCCCACGCGGGCGTCGGCGATCATCTCCTCATAGGCGACGTGCAGGGTGTCGTAGCCGTGGTACCAGGTGTCGCCCCAGCCGAAGCCTTCGGCCATCAACGGGCCGTCGATCTCCAGAATCCCGACCCCGTCCTTCAGCACCCAGCCGTAGCCGACCGCGTCGGGTTCGCCGACGAAGCGCGGCGCCGTGGCCAGGGGCTCGGTCCGCATTTCGGCCTCGCCACGGCCGGCGATGGCGCGCCGCGCCCGGCCGAAGAAGGCGGTCAGGGGCGAACCCCGCTCGCCGCCGGCGATGCCCAGCTCCCGCGCCAGGGCGGGAACCGAGGCTTCGCGCATCAGAAGGGGACGGCCGGACAGGGCGGCCGCCAGTTGGGCGGGATTTCGCATGGAACCTCAGGGGATGAGGCCTGACGTGCGTCAGGCGGCGGGGCGCTGGTCCAGAGCCGTCTGGTGCGCAGGATCGCGGCTGGTGCGGGCTGCTTGGGCCAGGGCGCCTTCGGGCAGGGGCAGGCCCAGCTCTTGGTACTTGGCCCGTTCGCGGGCCCGCTGCTCCAGAACCTCTTCCCAGTCCTTGCCCTGGTCGTCGCACTCGTCTTCCAGGGTGCTGACGTCGGCCTCTACACGAGCGGCGGCGGCGTCGATTTCCTTGGTCGGATCGATGAACCCACGCCCCGGACCGATGCAGTGGATCTGACAGAAGGCGTCGACGGCGTCGTAGAAGTCAGGCGCGCCGTCCGGGATCTGCACATAGCCCCGGTCGAAGGCCTCTTCCGCCCAGGCCACGACGAAGGGTCGGACCAGCTGATCCTCCAACAGACCCATCAAGGCGACGGTTTCGGACCAGGCATGGATCATCGCGGCCCGCGCGGACGAATAGTTCGTCTGCGAATAGTCCATTGACAATTCTTCGTAGGTCACGCCCAGCGAGGCTGCGATCAGCCGCAGGATGGACCGGACGAAGGCGTCGAAACTGCCGACGTCCTTGGACGCCGTCTGCAGCGTCAGTTCGTCGCCATAGGGCAGGACGGGGATCTGCGCGCCGTTGGCCAGATTGACCGGGTGTTCCTTGTAATGGTCCTGGCGCCAGGTCTCGAACTCGCGGACGTCCTTGGCTTCGAAGTTCTCGCTGACCGCACCGGGCCCGGCGTTCGACTTCATGAAGGCCACGATCAAGGCGTTGACCGTGGCGCTCTGCAGGGTGGCGTCGGTGAAGCGCGACAGGGCGCGGAAACTCTTCAGCGAGGCGGCGAAACGGCTGATGCCCCGCGTCTGACCAGCCCGCTCAGGCTCGAAGGCGTGGAACACCTGAGGCCGGCCCCATTCGGTCCAGCGCTCGAACCGCGTCCAGGCGAACTGGCCGGGACCGCCGTAGTCGGTCGGGTGCCGCTCGCGGATGTGGTAGGCCGACGGCGCGCCCCAGCTGTCGAACTCGACCCCGCCCTTCAGATCGTCACGATCCGGGCGGCCGTTCGGATTGCACAGACGGTCAGGATCGACCAGGCGCAGGCGGGTCTTGTAGCGGGTGGCCTCGTCTTCGGCCCATTCGGCCAGGCCCAGGGCCTCGCCGTCCACGACGATGTGCGAAACCGCCAGGCGCAGCTGCTGGCCCCAGGTCAGCCGCCGTTCGGCGTCCGAGGCGAAGGCGTGGCCATAGGCGTACAGCTGAAACTCGGTGCTGAGATCGGCGCCCAGCTGGCGCGCGGTCTCGATGTCGATGCCCAGAGCCCGCGCGTTGGGGCGGAACTTGACCCGCCAGCCCCGTCCGACGGCGGCGTTGACCTTTCGCGACCGGGCCGAGGCGGCGACCGGATCGTTGCGGACCCGCTCGCGCACCCGCGCCGTCACCGGCGCGCGGTTGGGCAGCCAGTCCTTGTCTGCTGAGCGCAGGGCCGCCGGCCATTCGGCAAAATAGGTGCCCGAACCGCTCGCCCCCTCATAGGCCAGGGGATAGCCCGCCGAAACGGGCTCGGCCGTCATCGCGCCGGCGCGGACGCGGGCGACCTCGAGACGCGAGATCGACCGGCCCGAGGGCGCGACCAGACCGGAAGGGGCGAACGGCGTGCGCATGATCAGGCTTCGGCGGCGGCCTGAGGATCGGCGACGGCCGTTTCCACCGCCTGGGCCGCCGACTGGGCCGCTTCAAGCGCAGAGAGCCGTTCGGCCAGAGGCGCGCGGGTCGAGGCTTCGAAGTCAGCGAGTTTCTGAAGCGACGCTTCCAGGCCTTCGAAGCGGGCCTTCAGCTGTTCGTTCAGGCTCTCGAACGCGGCCTTGATCCAGGTGTCGTCATAGGCTGGAGCGGCCCCGGCGGGAGAGGCGTCATCGGGAGAAGCGCCATCGACCGCCACGGCCGGAAAGGCCAGTGGTTCAGCCAGGGCGTCCATGAAGGCTTCACGGGCCTTGGACAGGTTCTGCAGCAGCGAGTCCGGAACAGGGCGGCTGGGAAAGCCGGCCAGGGCCGCGACGGCGCCGATCAGGCCGACCAGGGCGGCGACGGCGGGAACCTCGCCCAGGTTGAGGGTCGCCACAGGCAGGCCCTCGGTCGGAGCCTCAGTCGGCGGGGTCGGTTCGGCGGCGGGTGTCTTGGGGGATCGGCTCATGAGGGCCTCCTTGGTGAATGATGTCCGGGTGTGACGACCTTCACCGCTCAGAACCGCCGGCATGCCGACGTCCGCGCCCGGTGTTGACGATCAGGGATCGCAGGATCGCCGGCGCCCTCGAACCCGGGGCAGGGCGTGGGGAACGGCGCGGAGAAGACTTACAGGCGGATGCTCAGCGCGCCGCGACGGCGGATCGGCAGATCCGAGGGTCGGGCGGCCAGGGCTTCCAGTTCGGCGATGTCGCGCTCCAGCCGGGCGATGTCGCCCTTGGCGTATTTGACCGTGCGGCCGTTGCTGGTGATCTCGGTCACCTGACCGCCGGTGCTCAATCGGCCGTAGGCGGCGCGATAGTCGTTCAGCAACGTCTGCTGTTGGGGCGTCAGGGCCATGTCAGAAGCTCCACTTCCTCTTCGCGGCCTCGACGTCGGGCGAGGCAGGCGCCGTGTTGGCGGTGGCGGGCGGCGCGGACCCCGAGCGGGCGCCCGCAGACGGCGGACGCTCCCACAGCGCCTCGAGGCCCGCCTGCTGCGCTTGGCGACGACGCGCCAGCTCCAGCCAATCGGGTTCGGCGCCGGGAACCCCGATGCCCAGAGAGGCCGCCAGGGCCTTGTTGTAGACCCAGAGGTCCAGTTCCTCGTTCCGCCGGCGGACCCGCACCCAGGCCTCGTCCTTGACGACGCCCGTCTTGCTGTCCTGAACAGAGACCAGGGCTTCGCCCGTCAGCTCCTCGAAGAAATCCCGCTCAATCCAGCCCGGCCAATGCGGACGACGCGGCGCCCGCGCCCCCTTCTCGCCTTCCAGACTCAGGGGAATGGCCTCGTTCATCAGGGTCCGCTTCAGATCCCACGTCCCGACCCGCCAAGTGCGGCAGGTCACGACCCGACCTTCAGGCCCCTCCAGCTTCTGGGGCTTGCCGGTGCTGCGGCGAAGCGGCGTCAGTCCCCAGCCCTTGGCCCCATCCAGGGCCTTCGACTTCGCGTGCGACGAACAGAAGGCGTAGACGTGATAGGTCCCGTATCCGGAGTCGACGCCCTGGACTTCAGTCGAGACGAACCCGCCATCCTCATGCGGCCAACGCCGCCGCTCCAGCTCCGCCAGTTCGGCCCAAATCTGCGGTTCGGACGGCCCGCCGTCGATCCTGCCCTTGTCCACCATGACGTGTTCCGCCTCGGGGCCCCAGGCGTAGGCCGTCCATTGCGCCCAGTCGCCGTTCAGGTCGACCGCCACGGTGACGATCTCATAGCCCGACGGCACGACGCCCTTGGTCAGCCGGTTGTCCCGCCGCTCCAGCAGCTTATCGACGTCCGCCTGCTGGACCGTGACCTCATAGGCCTCGCCGAAGATCTGCTGGTGCAGCGCGATCTTGGCCTCTTCGTCGTCGGCGTCCTGGATCTGTTTGGCGATATAGGCCCAGTCGACCGCGTCTGAGACCACCTGCCAGGCGTGATAGCTGGGCTGACGCCCTTCCAGGGGCCTCGCGCGCCAGGCCTCGTACTCTGCGGCCGGGATGAAGCTCCCCGGCGCTGGATTGGTCGGGTCTTCCGAGGGGAAGCACGGGATCCAGCCGCCGCGCACGCCGTTCGCGGGCTGGCGGTCCGGACGGCAGGCGGCGACCATGCCGCGCTTGTGCCGGTGTTCGATCACCCCGCCGCAGGACGGGCAGCAGAAGTGCGGCGTCTCGCCCTTCTCCACCCCCAGCATCGCCTCCCGATCCAGCCGGATCAGCACCCCGCCGGGCAGGTGGGCGCAATGCGGGCAGGGCAGATAGAGCCGGCGCTGATCTCCCGCCAGGAAGTCGGCGGTCACCGGGCATCCGGTCGCCTCGCCTGTCCCTTCCTCGGATCGGCGGACAAGTCCCGGCGTCGAATTGTGGAAGGTTTTCGCGCCCGCCAACTCCCACTGCAGCTGGCGCACCTCGATCTGTTTGTGCGGGTCGCCCCGGTCGCCGACCGAAAGGCTCCAGTTCGGCGTCTCCTCCTTCACGACCAGGCAGAAGGTGACCATCTGCAGCGGCTTGGCGCTGGTCGTTCCGAAGAACTGGCCGTAGCCGCCGGGGAACCGCTTGTAGGTGTTGGTCGAGCCCTGCTCGTCCCGCGAAGTGACCGCCCGGATCTTGCGCCGCAGTTCCGGCGTCGCATCCACCAGCGGCTGCCACTTGGTGCGGTTGTACTTCAGGGCCTCGTCGCCGCTCGGCAGCGCCACGCCCCAAGGCCGGGCGATCACCGTCGAATAGTACAGGGTCGCGATCACGCCGACCGTCGTCTTGGCGATCTGCGCCGACCCGACGAAGGTGACCGTCCGGGCCGGATCGTCTGGATGCAGCCGGTCCAGAGGCTCGATCAGATATTCGAACCCGTCCCAGGACAGCTCGCCCTCGCGGGTCGTGCCGGTCTCGCCCGGAATATTGATCCGGCCTTCAGCCCAGGCGCTGATCGTCTGATCCGGCGCCGGCGTCACGGCGGCCGCCATGGCCAAGACCAGCGTCGCCGCCTGGCGCGCGATCTCCTGCGCGGAGAACAGGCTCATTTCAGGCCGCCGCCTGCTCCGGCTCTTCGAAGCCGCCGGCCAGCTTGGTCAGTTCGGCGACCAGATTGTTCAGCAGCTTCCGATCCGCCGTCTTCAGCGCCAGCTCGGCCTGGCGGACGTCTCCTAACCCGGCGATCTCCGTCGCCAGCGTTCGACGCCGGCGCTCCAGCGCCTGAGTGAAAGCCACGCCCATGGCCTCCACCGCCATCGTCACCGCCGCCTTCGACAGCAGCTCGCGCTTTCGGTCCGCAAGATCCAGCTCAAGTTTCTCTTCCTCGAGCTGACGCTTTCGGGACCCCGCCGGCGCAGCCGCCGCCTTCGGCGCCGCCGGCGCAGCCTCGCGACTGTCCAGCACCGATAGCGACTCGCCGCGCGCCTTGATCAGGGCGTCGTAATCGACCTCTTTCACCCGCCCCTGCCCGTCCCGCTTCACGGGCAGATCCTCGTTCCGCGCGATGAATCGCGAGATCGAAGATTTGTTGATCGGCCGGCCCGCCTGGGTCTCCAGCGCCGCCGCCTCGCTGACGCTCACCCACCGGCGGCCCGATTGTTCGAGGAGGAAGGGCTGTTCCATGCCGTTGCACTCCGCGTTGCCTAGCAACACCCGTTGCACCCCTCGCAACATCGCTCACTAGGGAACGAAAACGCTCTGCCGCACCGTATAGCGTTGGGGTCGGGGGGAAGGACCCGCGATCGCGGGCGGCCGACCTAAGTCATTGAGCGGGAACGAAAAACCCGCCCGGCGCGATGCCTGGGCGGGTGCTTGGGATGGCGGGGCTCTGGATGGCTACCGCACTGCGCGTCAGTCTTCTGACGGCAGTGAAATGATCTGGCGCGAATCGCGGCCTAGGAGCGTGAATATGACCGCAGCCCTGTCGCCGTCAACCATCTCTTCGAAGATGACGTCGTAGTCGGCGGTCTGCCCCGCGACCCGCAGCTTGTCGCCACGCTTGAACCGAGCGGACGCCTGCCCGCCCTTTCCGTTGTCATTGCGGGCATGCTGCAACACGACCAGGCCGTTGATCTCGCGCTTTTTCAGCTCTTCGATGAAGCGGCTCGGAATCGGGCTGGGCCGAGCGGCCTCGCCCGAACCGCGCATGATCACCTCGGTCACGCCCATGGTCGAGAACACGGCGCGCCAACGGTCCTGGTCCAGATCCATCTCGATGAACAGATAGCGCGGGATCATCGGGCGCGGACCGGGCGCCACGCCGTTCCGGGCGCGCGCCCGAACAGGCGGCGGGACCATCGGCAGATAGACGGTGAACCCCTGCTGCTCCAGCTGATAGCGGGCGTGCTTTTCCTGGTGGACGTGGGTCACCACCACGTACCAGGCCCGACCCTGGCCGGAGGTTTGAACGGCGGACGCGGTCACTGGTAGAGCCCCTTCTCTGCTGAGCGGGCCGTCCCAAGCCGTACCATCGGGGCGTCCCATCTATTCTTTTGTTTAATCTCGTAAAAATAACTCATGGGACGCGCGGGACGCATGGGACGCACCTGTGGCGTCATGCGCCTACGCCTACGCACGCACACATGAGGCGGACTGAGCGTCCCAAGCGTCCCAGCGTCCCAACGCCCCCTCAAAGCCCCGTCAGTCATGGGTTTCCCCGTGGGACGCAGGGTGGGACGAATCATGGGACGCGGGCTCGCTCCTGCCCCAACGCGGCGGCTCGAAGGGGTGCGGCTCTCTGGGGTCCGCCCCGACCGCGACGGGCCTGTCCAACCAGGGGGTGAGGGGGACGCACAGCACGCGGCTCTGGTGCATGCCGAACCGCTTCGGCCCGTCGCCGGGCCTGGGCGCCACCGACGGGCCGAGGTCCGCCAGATGCTCCAGCACCCCGCGCCAGTTGGCGTACTGCGTCCCGTGCAGAGCCTTCTCCAGGGCCGGGTGATTGTTGGCGACCAACAGCCAAGGCCCTGGCCTGTCGGTCCCCGCATGCCCGTTCTCGACGATCAGGCCCCAGGCTTTCAGCACCTTTCCCGCCCGTGCGCCGGGGCTCTCCAACTCCTCCTGGATCAGCTCGCCTATGGTCAGCGCCCTGTCATGCCCCAGGTGGCCCGAGTTCAGCGCCCAGATGTATTGCAGACACCCCTGCCCAGGGTTCAGCGCCGACGACCGTTCGTCCCGCGCCTGGGCCAGGCCCATCCAGATCCGGGCCTCCTCCCGCGCCTCCTCTTCGGTCAGGGCCGTATCGTGCAGCAGCAGCCTTCGCCCCGCCGCCAGACTGGCGATCAGGTCCGCCGCCCGTGGCGCCTGCTTCGTCTCGACCAGGGCCGCCTTGATCGCGGCCACGTCGGCCCTGAACCGCTTCGCCTCCCTCAACGCCCGCGCCAGCAGGCCGGGTGACGCGGCCCGCGCCGCCTCGATGGCGGCCTCCAGGTCGTCGTCCGTCGTCCCCTTCCGACCGTCCAGCCGCCCCATGCGGATCTCCAGCGTCCGCGTCGCCATGGCGTCCCCCAGGGGCACGGGGAAGATGCTGGCCAGATAGGCGCACCCGACGGCCGAGGTCGAAACCGTCCCGCCGTTGATCGAGCCCTTGCGCCCCGAACTGCCCTCGCCGGTCGCCATCCGGCGCAAGACTTCCAGCGCCTTCTCCACCGGCCCCGGCTGGCCGTCCGTGCTGGGTTCGGCCTCGTCCAGGAACAGGCCCCGCGCCTCGCCCGACAGGCTGTTTTTCAGCCCCGCTTCCGAGAAACTGTCCAGCAGATCTCCGGCGTTCGCACTCCCGGCCGCCTGCATCAGGCGCGACAGGGTCGTCTTGCCGGTCCCCGCCCCGCCGCTGACGTTCACGGTCGGACGGAAGCGCGGCCACGCCCCCAGCAGCTGCACCCCCAGCCAGCCGAACAGGGCGTCGGCCTGGCTCAACCCCTCGGGGGCGCGGGGGTCCAGGGGGCTGAACGACCACAGGTTCAGCGCGGCTCTCAGGTTCTTGGCGTCCTTGACCGTGGCGGGTTTCGCCGGCCGCGCCGTCCGGGGCCTCAGCAGCCACAGAGGCCCGTCGATATCCTCGCGCAGGGCCGCGGCCACCGGACGCCAGTCGTCGGGCCCGAACGGCCACCGTCCCACGGCGTCGCCGCAATGGACGATCGGCCCGTCGTCCCCGGCCCAGACGCCGTATCCGCGTTCCTGCCGGTTCTCGTCCCAGACCCCGCGCTCGCGGCACTGCCGAACCAGCCACCGCGCCGCCTCCTGCAGCTGGATCTTGCCCTCTTCGTCGCGCCAGTTTCCGAGGAACATCGCCCCCGCCACGCTGGCGTAGATGTCGGTCCTCAACATCTGGGCGATCCGCGCCGCCTTCTCGCGCCGGATCGAACCTTCGGGCAGGGCGAAGACGACGTCGCCCCCCAGGAAGCCCAGCGGAATCACCGGACAGTCCTCGACCTTGGGGTTGACGTAGGCCGTCGTCCCCTTGTCCGCGCCCTCGGCGTCGCTCTCTGAAATCACGAAATCGTCGCTCACGCCGCCGCCTCGTCCCCGGCGGCTTCGGCCGCTCTGATCATGTCGTTGAAGTCCAGACCCGGCGGCGGGGCGCTGGCCCTCACCCCGGTCTCCGATCCCGGCGCCAGCCGCCGCTTCCACGCCGCGACGGCCAGCCGTCCGCACACCCGCGCCCGGCCGGCCGCCTCCCGCCGCACGCCGATCGCGCGGCTGCGCCCCACCCGGTTCTTGCCGCTGCGCCCCTGGACGGTGATCGGGCTCATGTCGCTGTCGCAGGCGATGTCCACGACGCCCCAGGGGGCGCGGGGGTCCTCGGGCCAGGTGAAGGGCGGCCGCATCGGGTCGCCGGTCCCGCCCCAGACGTCGACCAACACCCCTTCGCCGTCCGTCAGCTCATAGCCCTGCAGCGAATTCAGCGACCCCGCCGCCACGGCCCGCACCGGCAGGCTCAGCTCCCCGGCCAGCATCATGGCCCGGCTCAGGGCGTTCTCCTGCCCTTCCGCCACGGCCAGCGGCCCCGCCGCGTCCGGGCGGCTCAGCCAATATCCGCCGCGCAGCACATAGCCCTCGATCGGCTCGCCCCGCACCCGGACCGGCGGTCCATACCCCCCGTCGCGGCGGGCCGACAGGAACAGGCCCTGCGGCCCCCACATCCGCTTCGCCGGCGCCCGGTGCGTCTTGCTCCGGCCGTTGGGGCTCAGATAGGTCGCGTGGATCCCGCCGGTCGGCCCCAGCTCGGTCATGCAGATGTTGATCATGGCCGGCAGGCGAACCCCCGCCTCCGGATCCCCGCTGTGATAGGCCGCCGGGTGAAACCTCAGGATCTTCAGCGCCCGGGCCAGCACCGGCCCCCGGATCGCCCGGGATTCCAGATAGGTCTGAACCAGGGTGCCTCCAGACGGCCCCGCCTCGCGCCACAGCCGCGCCGCCAGCTCGGCCTTCCACGCCGCATCGGCCTTGGCCTGGCGTTCGCGCGCCTCGGCCGCCTGCGCACGCCGTTCGCGCGATTCCTCGGTCTCTTCCGCCACGATCCCGCCGACCAGGCGCAGCGCCGCATCGCGCACCGTCTCATCGCCCCGGCCGAACAGCCGGTGCTCCAGATCCACCACGTCCCCGCCGCGCGGGTCGCAGCTCCAGCATTTCCACTTCCGGCCGTCGCCGAACACGGCGAAGGGCGCAGCCTTGCTCTTGGATCCGCAATCCTTCAGCGGGCACACCCCGCGCCACCCGGCCCCCACCTTGGCCAGCTTCACCCGACGCCCCGCCACCTCTTCGCAGCGGACGCGCTCACGGGCCTGGTCGAACAGACGGTCGTCCATCAGGCCCGCACCTCACACTTGACCAGGTGCAGCGGATAGCCGCGCGGCGGCGGCGTCATCGGGAATTGGGCGGTGAAGGCGTCTTTCAGCCATTCGCGGGCCACGTCACGCTCATAGTCGTCGCAGGAATCGACGCCGGCGCGCCGCGCGAACACGCGCGTCTCGACCCGTCCCTGGTCGAAGTCGTCCTGGTTGAAGTTCCAGTATTCCTCGGCTCGGAACCACGACCGCGCGCAGACCTGATGCGAAGGGCAGGCCCAGTCCGCGCAATAGATCTTCGGCTTGCGGCGGGCCATCAAACCCGCCCCTTCAGCCGCGTCAGCATCGTCCGACCCGCCTCGGTCGCCCGATACCGGCTGCCGCCCAGCACGTCGCCGGCAGGTGCCGGCGCCCGCTCCAACAGGCCGAACTGCGCCAGCGCGCCCAGGGTCCCGCCCGGCGTCATCGGCGTCGCGGCCATACCGGCCTCGCCGGCGTCTCCGACGATCTTCAGCACCTTCGCCTTGAACGGCGTCAGGTCCTGCCCCGGCGCAATTTTGATAGGCCACTTCGCCATCAACCCGGCCGCTCCGCCACCAGCTCCGACTGTCGCGGATCCTTCTCGACGACGCCGAACCGAGCCGCGTCGTCAGCCTTCGTCAGCCGCGCCTTCGTCCCAGGCGCGATGAACGACAGGCCGGGACCGGACCCGTAGCCGTCCACCCCCGGCTTCAGCCAGATGAACCAGGCATAGGCCGTCGCACTGGACGCGGTCGGATCCCAACGGCCCTTCACCATCGGCACGCGCTCGGCGAACGGCGCACAGGCGTGCAGCGGCAGTTCGTGGAACAGCCGATACCGCGCCGCCCCTTCCAGGAACTGCAGGCGCAGCAGCATGGCGACGCCGCGCCGCGCCCGCCTCCAGGCTTGGCGCACAAAGGCCTCGCCCTTCACGAACGGCGGGTTGGTGATGATCCAGTCGGGCCGGATGGCCGGCGCGAACGTCGGGTCCAGGAAATCGCCCAGCAGGAACCGGGGCGACATCGCGCCGCCGTGGTCATGGATGTCGCTGATGCTGACTTCGGCGAAATAGTCTGACAGGCCCCAGGCCATATGACCGCCGCCCGCCGCCGGCTCCCAGCACGTCTGCGCCAAGGGATCGAGACGCCGCACGATCTCCCCTCCGGCCCGCGCGGCCCAGGGCGGCGTGGGGAAATAATCCAGGCTGTCGGGGTCGATTGGCGCGCGCTGCGCCATGACGGCGGTGAAGCCGGCGGGACGTTCGCTCATGCCGCCACCCCGAACTCGAGCGCATCGGCCAGGGCGTCCGGGTGGGCGTCGAACAGATCCGCGACCTCCTCGATCGCCCAGCCCGCCTGAACGAACCAGCGCGCGAACCGCAGGCGCGCGGCCGTCATCGGCCTCAACCTTTGAACCGCCTCCGACCGCCGCGCCCGGCGTGCAGCCGGTCCTGTGGTCGAGACTGACGTTGGTCCAGACGCCGGGCCAGACGCCGCCGGACGCGCCTCAGGCGCCGGACCAGGCCGAACTTCGCGGCGCTCCGCAACAGCCGCCGGCTTCGACGCGGCCTTACGCGCAGGGCTTTCCGCCCCCGCCGCCGCAGGAAGAGGGCGCGCCTCGCCGTCGCGGGCGGGCCTGACGGCGGCGGTCGGCGTCACGCCGTTCACCGCCTCGACCACCTCCAGCATCATGTCCGTCGTCACCCCGGCCCGCGCCACCATCGACGGCGACAGTTCCGGTCCCGACAGACGCAGCGCCGCCGCCAGCGTATGGGCGACACAGCCGGTGGAGGCTTTCAGCGCCGCCCCGGCCAAGATCCGCGCCCGCCGCGCCGACTGTCGTCCGTCGAACACCGCCTCCGGCGCCACCCCCATGATCCGCGCCGCCGCTGCCAGGGCCAGGGCCAACTGCGCCGCGCTGGGCTGGGGTCGGTTCGCCGACCGGCCCAGGGCCGACGTCACCCGGCCCGCGCTTCCAACCGCGCCGCTCATCCGTCGATGTCCCTGCGTTCGCGCCGCCCGCCGGCGTTCAGCGCCTCGCGCGCGGCCTCCGCCGCCGTCGCCAGCGGGGTCTGCAGTGCGCGCCGCCCGGCCGTCGTCTCCCCGACATAGCGGCGGGACAGCTTGGCCAGGACGACGCACGGATTGTCCCGCGTCACCACGCCGGGGGCGCAGGCGTTGCGGGCCGCGTCCGCCACCCGCTTCAGCTCGGGAACCGCCGCCGACGGCGCGCCCTGGGCCGCGCCTTCCGCCGCCGCGATCAGATCGCGCCAGCACCGTTCGTCGTCGTCGGTCATACGGTTGTCCGGCCCGGCCTTCAGATTGCCGTAGCGGTTCATGGCTGGGGCTCCGCAGAGCGGTCCGTCGTCGGCGGACTCGCGTCCGCCGACGACTCGCCCTCAACTCCCGGTTCCAACACACAGGAGAAAGACGGATGGCCCAGGGCCTGTTTGACGACCAGAAGATCGACGTCCCCTGCCCCGAGTGCGGCCTCAAGACCATGGCCCGCATCGGAAAGCTGAAGCGAAGCCCGACACTGCGATGCCGCGCCGGGCACGACTTCGACGTCGACGCGAAACAGCTTCTCCGGGACCTTAAGGAGGTGGACAAGGCGGTCGCGGACCTCGCCAAGAGCTTCAAGTTCTAGGGCGCGCGCCAGGGATCGGAAGAAACGCGAAACAGGAGAGACAGACGAATGAAGTTCATCGGCGAAACCCTCATCACCGCCGTCGAGGGCCTGCGCGCCGTCGGCCGCGACGGGGACCGCGAGCCCCGCATGGAGATCACCTTCACGACCGCTGACGGCCGGGGCGTCTTCATCCTGCCCGCCCGTCAGGCCGCCCTGCTGCGCGACTACATCGCTCAGGGCTTGAAGCACCTTCAGGCATAGGGCGCGAACCGACGGATCGTCGGGCAGGTCGAAGGTCACGGTCCCGTGGGGGCCGGCGGCGCAGAGCACGCGGCCGAAAATAACGGACAGAGGGCGGCTCATGGCTGGGGCTCCTGGGACGCCCCGCACTCCGATAGGTAGGATTCGCCCTCTCGAGGCTCGAAGTCCGAGAAGGCGATCTCCTCGTTCAGGTCGTCCCTCGCCCCCGTAATGATCGGATCACGCACGGCATGAGGAATGACCCCGCCTGTGCCGCCCCGGCTTTTGGGCCACGTCCAGGCATGGATGCGGGACCGGTCCCGACGGGACCATTTCGACAGTCTCTGGACGCCATAACGGGCGATGAATCGGGCCGCCGGCGTGGGATGGGTCGCGTTCATTGCGCAGCTTCTTGTCAGTGTCGCGTTAATCGCGATATATGTCGCGCGTGATTCGCGAAAATCTGCAATACCAGCGCGTCGCTTTTTTCGCGACACCTTCGCGTATGAAGGTTGAAGACGTGCATCGCCGCCTAAGGACGTCCGGACGCCGCCAGTCTGATCTGGCGCGGCACCTCGGCGTGTCGAAAGACTCCATCAGCCGCTTGATGAAAGGCCCCGACACCAAGGGCGGACGCCGCATGACGGCGGAAGAGGCTGAAAAGATCGAAAGCTTCTTTGCGGGCGATGAACCCGCCGGGCCCGCGTTCGAGTTGATCGACGTCTATGGCTACGCCCAGGCGGGCGGAGAGGATCGCATCGGCCTGGCGTCAGACCAGGTGATCGATCGGATCGAGGTTCCGGCCGGTCTGGTTCGGGGCCGCGCGATCGGCGTTCGCGTCGCCGGCGACAGCATGGAGCCTCGCCTCTACAGCGGCGAAACCGTAATCATCGGCTTGAACATGTCGCCCCAGCGTGATCGCGACTGTGTGGTCGAGTTCCACGACGGAACGGGGATCGTGAAACAGTACAAGGGTCAGCGCGACGGCGTCGTCTTTCTGCACCAGTACAATCCCGACAAAGAGGTCCGCGTGGATGCCTCAACGGTCAAGGCGATCCATGCGGTCGCCTATCGGCGCTGACACTGCTCTAGCCAGGTCACCCAGTCTGCGACCCACTCGCCCGAAATCTTGGACTGAATGCTTTCCACTACCCTAGAGCCATAAGTCGCGACTCTGAATGTCGATTTTCGCTTTGAACCGTCCAGCGGGCGTCCGCTGACGGTCAGAACATGGCGCGGCCCGTCCCAGCGATACTCCAGGGTCAACCGCTTCGCCACGCCTTCATACTCACGGACCATTTGGCGCTCCTGGACATGATTGAGATCGGCTTCATCGAAGTCGTAAACCGTCTCGCTGAACCGCAGGAAGATCGGCACGTCCGCTAGCTCGATGCTGTATGGGGCGGCAATCGTCGGAAGACCATGCGCCTGGCGAATGGCATGCCCGATCCGCCACCCGATCTGCGCCGTATGCGCCTGTCCATCCAACCACAGACACTGCACCCGAGACACCTTGAAAGTGCGGTCCTCGCCCAGCCCCTGCACCTCCCCTCGGAAATACTCTGGACCCTCGAGCGGCCCATAGAGTGCTGCGATCATGACCGTGCGACGGCGACCGTCATCATAATCGAAGGTCATGGGGCAACTGAGACCATCGGCCGAGCGGGGCCCCACCAGCTCATCCTCCTTCGTCTCCGGGATCCGGTCTCCGAACTTGACAAATCGCGCCATTCGCGACCCCCGCCATGTTTACGGTCACAGCATCGCACTCAACAACACGGTTGACGTATCGCGAATCGCGCGACATTGTCGCGCTGTTGTCGCGATGCGCGCGACGACGCTCCCGCACCGGCGGGGCGCGACACGCCGCGTATAGTCTGACGGTCGCCATCCCTCCACCCGCCGGTGCGGGCGCCCTCTTCACAGGAGCGCCCCATGGCCGTCACGCCTTTCTCGCCCCCGCCTACGTCAGTTCCGGACGCGCACGGCGTTCGCGCCCCGTCCGTCTTCTCGCGCCCGTCCCTCTTCTCGCGCCTGGGCTTCATCCCCGACCCCGGCGACGCCCATGATCTGGCGGCGGATCAGATCATCCAGGCCCTGCACCAAGGCCCGGCCCGCAGCTTCGACATCGACGGAACCGTGGTCATCACCGGTTCGGTCATGCAGCCGATCGTGGTGGTCCGCATGGACGGACAGAGCTGGAGCCTGCCGACGCTGGAGGCGGCGCTTCTGGCTCTGCGCATCCGGCTGGAGCCGAACCTGCGCGCAGCCGACCTGTTCGCCGACGTCTTCACCCTGGCGGGGCGCAAGGCCGAGGACCGGCTGACCGCCCTGCACGACTGGTCCGCCGGCGTCCGCCCGACCCAGGACGTCGAATGATGCCCTCCGCCAACCTCGCCGACGCCCGCGACCGCCTGCTGTCCCTGGCGGACCAGCTGGCCGGCCCCTGCATCCTGATCGACTTCGCCCCCGGCGTCGGCCGGATTCAGCGGGCCGAGATTCTGAACGGCGTCGTCGGCCCGCGCGCCGGCGACGCGGTCCGCTCCATCGCCCGTCACGCGGGCGTCGCCGCCGCCCGGCTGGACGCCGAACCCGACACCACGACCGACAACCCCCACGTCTTCTACGTCCTCCATCAGGAACGGCGCATCGCCCGCGTCTATGGCGTCACCCTGGACGCCTTCATCGACGCGGTTCTCAGCGTCGCCGTGCTGGACCGGCCCGACCGCCGCGCCGCCCGCATCGCCGCCCTGGTCAAGGACGGCCTGTACCAACCGGCGCCAGAGGCCGGGGGGAGGCTGTGATGCGCCGCCGTTGGTCGCCGGCCCGCCGCCCCCGCTTCGCCCGCACCCTGACGCCCCACGGCCTGGGCGCCCTGATCGTCTGCGCCGTCGTCGCCCTGATCTGCGCCCGCCTGTTCGGCGGCGCCTGACACCCTCGGAGATCGAACCATGTCCCCTCTCGCCGCTCTCAACGCCGCCTTGGCCAATCCGCCGGAGTCGCGTGCGCGCCGCCGCCATTCGCCCGACTGCCGCCGCCAGCAGAACAAGACCGTCACCCGCGCCCGCGTCCTGGCCGCCGCGACCAAACTGTTCGCCCAGGTCGGCTATGAACAGGCCACGCTCCGCGCCATCGCGGCGGCCGCGGGCCTGTCCACCGGCAGCGTCTTCGGCAACTGGCCGGACAAGGCGGCCCTGTACCGCGAGGCGCACGGCCATGATCCCTTGACGCCGGAACAGGGCCGGGCGGCCGTGGTCGCCCTGGCCTGGATCATCCAGGGCCTGATCGTCGATGGCGACGTCGCCGCCGCCCGACTGAACCACGGCCTGACCCTGCTGAACCGGCTGGATCCCGACTGGCGCACGCGCGCGCCCGTCGCCGCTCCCGGCCTGAACCAGGAGGGCGCCGACCAATGACCGAGCCCAACATCCTGGCCTTTCAGAACGCCGACCTTCTGGCCCTGATCGACGACGCCGACGAACGCCGGATCACCACCACCGACGGCCTGGCCGCCGCCGCCGGGCGCGACCCGTCGAACCTGCGCAAGACCTTGAAACGCCTGACCGACGAAGACCTGATCAAGCCCGAACCCCTGGCCAACGGCCTGACCGACGCCGGCCGCGACCAGCTGGCCGCCTATCGCCGCGCCCAGCACGGCGGCGAAAAGCGCCGCGCGCGGGGCCAGTGGCCGATCGACAAGTTCCGCCCCAACCCGCTGAACCGCCCCGTCCGCCGCGAGGTTCTGGCCGACATGGCCGCCTCCATGCGCGGCCCGGCCGGCCTGGTCCAGCGCGTCATCGCCACGGAGCCGGACGCGAACGGCGTGCGCATGCTGATCGACGGCGAACACCGATGGGAGGCCGCCAAACTGCTGCTGAACCAGGCGTTCGAGGAAGGCGCCGACCTGCCCGACTGGCTGGCCGAGGGTCTGCCCTTCGAAGAGGGCCGGGCCGACCCCGCCACCGCCCTGGTCATCACCCTGGTCGCCAACGCCCGCCGCGCCGACATGTCGCCCTGGGAAGACGCCCAGCAGCTGCTGAAACTGCAACAGGCCACGGACTGGAGCGCCGCCGAACTGGCCCGCCAGATCGGGCGGGTGAAAGAGGGCGAGACCTCCGGCCTGCGCGACGTCCAGCAAAAGCTGAAGATCGCCCGCGAGGCCACGCCCCAGGCGATCGCCGACTACGAACGCACCGGCAGCTGGGACGCCCTGCGCGCCAGCGTCACGACGCCCAAGGCGCCGACCCTGTCCGATCAGATCGCCGACCACGGCCCGGCGGTGCTCAGACCGCAGACCGCCGGACCCATGAAGGCTTCCGACTTCGGCGTCCCCTCCGACTTCAGGGCCCACGGCCGCGACATCTCGCCGCAGGAAGGTCATCATCGGGCGGCGGAGTGGCTGGATCTCGCCACCAAGGAGCGCTTCGTCCTCCCGCTGCCCCCCGGCGCGCGAAACTACGGCTACCCTCGCGCCCAGATCGAAATCGCTCGGATCAAGGGCTCCAACGGCTGGGTCGAACAGTCCGGCTACAGCCTGGGCGACATTGGCCACCACGCGACGCTCGAAGGAGTCTACTCCGGCCAAACTGCGGCCTACCCCGGCCGCTCCTCAGCCCTGGCCGCCGCCGCCCAGCGCATCAGGGAGAGCGCGGGAGGAAATCTCCGCAATGGGCTGCCCAAGGATGTCGAGGCGTGGCTGCAGCAGATCACCGGCGAAACCCCGTCCGGCGCTACGTCCGAGCCGCCGGTCGGCCCCCACGTCGTCAACGGCGTCGACTACGGCAACGCCACCCGCGCCAACGAGGCGCGCCGTGCGCTGGGCATCCTCCCGCCCCTGCCCGCGCCCAACTACGGCGGCGCCGCGCGCGGCACGGACGATCCGCAGAAGACGGCGGACGCGGCCGTCATCGTCGGCGCCGAGCCCCGGCCCCTCCCTGCGCCGCCGCCCACCTTGATGAGCGCCCATCTGAAGGGATTGGCCGATGAAGCGGCCGACCAGAAACGCCAAGGCCTGCGCGCCGCGCTGGAGGTGCTGATCGAACGTCTGGAGCCGGTGTTGACCGCCCTGAACGGCGACGGAGATGTGACGATCACGGCCGACGACGCCGATTATTTCCACGACCAGCTGACCGAGGCTGTGCGCTGGGGCGAGGACGCCTTGGCCGTCGTCGGCGCCTTCGACCCCCTGCCGGGCGAAGAGATCGCCCGCCCCGACATCGGCTCCCCCGCCGTGCCGATCCGCCAGAGCATCCACCCCGACTATGTCGTCTGCCTGTTCGACGGCCGGAAGTTCAAGTCGCTGAAGCGCCACCTGCGCACCCGCTACGACATGTCGCCCGACGAATACCGCGCCAAATGGGGCCTGCCCGCCGACTATCCGATGGTCGCCCCCAACTACGCCAAGGCGCGCGAGGATCTGGCCCGCCAGATGGGCGTGTCGCTGCGGGGCCGCCAATGACCGCCGCCCTCGCCCTCGCCCAGGTCCTGATCACGGCTCATCGGCTGATCCTCGCCCTCACCCACAGGGAGCGCCTGCTGTGACCGCCCGCCCCTCACGGCTTCAACGCCAGATCGACTGGGCGCGGGCCGAGGCCGAACGCCAGCGCCGCCTGGCCCGCCGCCATGCCGCCGACGCCCGGCTGGGCCCGCGCGCCCGACGCCTGGCCGCCCTGGCCCAGGGCGCGTCCGAGGTTCTGGCCGAACTGGCCGCCCGCCCGGCGCCGGCCGCCTGCCGCAACCGGCTGAACCTGTGGATGGCCGAACCCACCCCTCAGCAGCGCGCAGCCGAGAACGCCGACCTGAACCAGGGCGACCCCGACCAGGACGACGACACTCAGGACGAGGCCGCCTGATGCGCCCGCCCTGGACCGAGGCCGCCGCCCTGCTGGCGGCCCATCACCACCCCGCCGCCATCCCAGCCGACCTTTATCGCCGGAGACCCGTCATGCCCGCCGACGCCCGCTACGCCATTCTGTTCGCCGACCCCGCCGCCAAGCCCAGGGTCTTCCCCGACCTGGAGGCCCTGGCCCGCCACATCCAGCGCGAACGCGGCCTTCAGGCCCTGGAGCTGGTCGAGACCGAGGATCTGGAGATCCAGGACGATCCCCAGCCCCGCCGCGCCGTCACCGTCTTCACCCTGGACGCCGCCAACGACCGCGACCGCCTGATCGGCCACGCCTACCTCGACGGCCGGGGCCGCGAGACGCTCCAGGCCGCCCTGCGCCGCAACCGCCTGGTCCTGCCCGCCGCCATGCAGGACGCCGCGTGATGACCCAGACCTTCCCCACCCTCCGCGCCGCCAACCTCGCCCGTCAGGCCGAATGGGACCCCGACGACCGGATCACCCTCGCCTATCGCGGCAATGAAATGGGCGGCGAGTGCGGCGAGGCGCAGAACGTCATCAAAAAGCTGGAGCGGGAACGCCTGGGCATCAGAGGCTCGCGCGCCACGATCCAGGACCTGGCCGAGGAACTGGCCGACGTCGTCATTTGCGCCGACCTGATCGCCATGGCCGTAGGCATCGACCTTGACCAGGCCATCGCCCGCAAGTTCAACCTGACGTCGGAGAACCACGGACTGCAGACACGGCTTACCGCCCCGCCGCAGCCTCTCGAAACAGCCAGGGCGAACAGCTTCGACGTCGAAGCCTATGTAGCCGAATACGAGTTCCGCGCCGACGGCGAAGGCGGCTGCTACACGCCGACCGATAAGGAACGCGCCCTCCTGATCGACGCGATCCATGGGGCGCTCTCCGAGATTTCTCTTTCCACCGCCCCCGCCTTCGACGAAGGGGCGGCGCCCGCCCCTGTGGCGTTCGACCTCCCGTACCAGCGCACCCTCAACGCGATTTCAGACGCGATCAGCTTCCCGTGGGCTGACGACAGCGGGACGCCCCACACCTTCGGCATCTCCGTGGAGCGGTTCCAGCGGTCGTTCAACGAGAGCACGGTTGGCGGCGAAATCCGTCCGACCCCAGTCGCCCATACTGACAGGGTGCGACCTGGCGACCTGCACACCGCCATCATGGACGCGATCCACGGCGACCTGCTGCGTCAGAACCCCGATGCGTCCGTTGAGGAAGACGGCAACGCGACCCTGGCGATCCCGACGCCAAAGGCGTTCCTGACCATCGACGTCTCTTCGCTCGCCGAGGAGGTCCTCGGCGCCCTGAAATCGACCGCCGCTCCAAAAGACGGGGAGGCCGCCGGCCATGGCTGACCACACTCCCATCGAATGGACCGACGCCACCTGGAACATCGTCACGGGCTGCAGCCTCGTCTCGCCGGGCTGCACGAACTGCTATGCGATGAAGCTGGCGGGCACGCGGCTGCGCGACCACCCGTCCCGCCAGGGCCTGACGGACGACAGCAAGGCCGGGCCGGTCTGGAACGGCCAGGTGCGGTTCAACGCCCAATGGCTGGACCAGCCCCTGCGCTGGACCAAGCCGCGCAAGATCTTCGTCTGCGCCCACGGCGACCTGTTCCATGACGGCGTCTCCGACGACTGGCTGGATCAGATCTTCGCCGTCATGGCCCTGTGCCCCCAGCACGCCTTCCAGATCCTGACCAAGCGGCCCGAGCGGATGCGCGACTACCTGACCCAGGCCTGTGGCCGTATCGCCGACCGCATCATCGCCATGCGCCGCGCGCGCGGCGATCGGGACATGGTCCTGGCCCCGCTCGCCCATGTGGCCCCCGGCTCGCCCTGGTGGCCCCTCCCCAACGTCTGGCTGGGCGTCAGCGTCGAGGACCAGGCCCGCGCCGATGAACGGATTCCGGTCCTCTTGGACACGCCCGCCGCCGTCCGCTGGATCTCGGCCGAGCCGCTGCTGGGGCCGGTGACCATCCGCGACGCCATGTGGGCGGGCGAGGGCGACCCTGCCGCCAACCTGGACGCCTCGATCGACTGGGTCGTCGCCGGCGGCGAAAGCGGCCCCGGCGCCCGCCCCATGCACCCCGACTGGGCGCGAGCCCTGCGGGACCTGTGCGCGGGCGCAGAGGTCCCTTTCCTGTTCAAACAGTGGGGCGACTACCTGCCCCAGGATCAGACCGACGCTTCCGGCCTGGAATGGGTCGCGGGCCATTCGGACCCGCGCAACTATGACTGGGAACCCCAGGGCTTCGCCAGCATCCGCATCGGCAAGAAGGTCGCCGGCCGCCGCCTCGACGGCGTCCTGCACGACGCCTATCCGGAGGTGCGGGCATGACCGCCGTCCTCGATCCCTGCTGCGGCAGTCGGATGTTCTGGTTCGACCGGAACGACCCCCGCGCCGTCTTCGGCGACATCCGGCGCGAGACCCACAAGCTGACCGACCGCTCGTCGGCCGGCGGAGCGCGCGAGCTGATCATCGCGCCGGACGTCCAGATGGACTTTCGCGCCCTGCCCTATGGCGACGCCAGTTTCCACCTGGTCGTCTTCGATCCTCCGCACCTGATCCAGAACGGCCGCGCGGGCTGGCTGGCCAAGAAGTACGGCAAGCTGGGCCAGGACTGGCGCGAGGATATCCGCGCGGGTTTCGCCGAGTGCTTCCGCGTCCTGCGGCCACATGGCGCCCTGATCTTCAAATGGAACGAGCAAGAGGTCCGGGTCGCCGAGATCCTCGCCCTGACGCCTGAGCGCCCGCTCTTCGGCAACCGCTGCGGCAAGGCGGCGAAGAGCCACTGGATCGTCTTCATGAAGGGCGGCGCCTGACGCCATGCCCTCCGGTCCTCTCGCCTTCAAACAGACCGACGTCGCCCGCGCCTTGCGCGCGGCGGCCAAGGCCGTGGGCGAATGGCATGTGCGGATCGATCGGGCGACGGGCGACCTGTTGATCCTGCCTGGCGCCGGGCCCGCTGCGAACGTCGTGCGCCCGACGGATCCGGCCGCCGACCTTGACGCGGACCTCGATCGAGAGTTGGGGGAATGGCAGGAACGCCAATGGGGCTGACCACATCCGGGCTGGGCATGGCCGCCACCGTCAATCTGGATTCGGTCTATCGCGTCGTCGCCAAGAGCGGGATCGCCTACTACTACGCCTGGAAGGGCAAGGGCGCGCCGCGCCTGAAGGCGGAGCCCGGCTCGGCCGCCTTCGTCGAGGAATTGGCCGCCGCATTGGCCACCCGCCGCAACGGCGACCGATCAAAGATGCTGGGCCTAACCCATCTGTGGCTTGCGTCGGACGCCTGGACGAAGCCGCGCGGCCAGGGCGGCATGGCCGACAGCACCAAGAAGAACTGGAAGCCCTTCGTGAAGGCGATCCAGACCGACTTCGGCGCCCTGCGCATCATCCAGTTCGACCGCGCCACGGTGATCCGGCCGATCATCAAGCGCTGGCTGGACAGGCGATGGAAAGATCACCCACGGCAGGCCGACATGGCCAAACAGGTGCTGTCGGCCATGCTGTCGTTCGCCGTCGACCAGGATCTTCTGGCGTCCAATCCCTGCCTCGGCATGAAGAACCGCTACAGCAGCGACCGCGCCGACCGCATCTGGACCGAGGCGGACATGGCGCGCCTCGCCGCCAAGGCCCCGCCGCAGATCATGCTGGCCGCGCGCCTCGCGGCCCTGACCGGCCTGCGGCGCGGGGATCTGCTGCGCCTGTCCTGGAGCCATGTGGGCAAGCTGGCCATCGAACTGCCGTCGACCGGCAAGACCGGCACGGGCGCGTTGATCCCGCTGTACGGCGAGCTGAAGGCCCTGCTGAAGGAAATCCCCCGCACAGCCTCGACCCTTGTTCTGAACAACAGCGACGGCCTGCCGTGGAAGTCCGGATTCGGGTCCAGCTGGAACAAGGCCCTGATCGCGGCCGGGCTGCAGGGCGAGGATCTGCACTATCACGACTTCCGGGGCACGGCCGCCACGCGCATGCACCTGGCCGGCTGGACCAACCGCGAAATCGCCGAAGCCCTGGCCTGGGACGAAGACAGCGTGGACCGGATTATCCGCCGTTATGTGCAGCGCGACGCCCTGCTGCGCGACATGATCCGCCGCATGGACCGGAACGACCGCAGAACGGATTCGGAAAAAACTGCGGAAAAAAGCTGATCCGAAAATCAGCTAAGTGTTGGAGCGGGCGATGGGAATCGAACCCACGACATTCAGCTTGGGAAGCTGACGTTCTACCTCTGAACTACGCCCGCGCGCCTGTTTCCATAGACGGGGCGGTGGCGGGGCTCAAGGGCTTGGGGCAGTATGGGCGCGCAGGGGAGCGCCAGAGCATGAACCAGGGTGACGGACAGGGGCCGCAGGGCCTGGCCTTCGGCTGTCTGGCGGCGGCCCTGACGGCCGCAGCGGCGGCGGCGGCGCTGTGGGTGGTCTTCGTCTGGGACGTCAACCAGGCCTGAGCGCCGCCGCCTGTCGCCCTATTCGACCGTTTCGACCGCCACGCCGCGCGATTGCAGGATGGACTGGACGCTGTCGTCGCCGGTCAGGTGGGCGGCGCCCACGGCGATGAAGGCGGTGCCGGAGCCTTGCAGCAGGGTCTGGATCTGATTGGCCCAGTCGGTGTTCCGGTCGACCAGCAGCACCTTGTACAGTTCCGGCGCATCGGTCTTCATTTCTTCGACCACGATGCGGTCCAGAGCCTGGACGTCGCCCTTGGCCCAGGCCTCGACCATGGAGTCGAGCATCTCCACCGCCTCGTCGAAGTCCTTCAGGGTTTCGCGCAGGAACTCCAGTTGGACGTCGTCCGGCAGTGTGGCCAGCATGCCGACCTGTTTCTCCAGGGTCTCGAAGCCGTGCAGGCGCTTGCCGGCGGCCTGGGCGCGGGCCTTCAGGGCCAGTTCGACGCCCGACTGAGGATCATAACCTGCCTTGACCAGAGGCGCGACCGAGAGGGACAGGGCGGCCAGCCAGGGTTTCAGCGGATCCAGCTGAGCGGCCGAGGCGCCGATGGTCTTGGCGGCGACGTCCAGCTGGGCCACTTCTTCCGGCGTCAGACGGCTGGACAGGGGCGTCTGGGGCGACAGGCCGTACTGCTGGATCAGGGGCATCATGGCCGCCTGGTCTTCCGGATTGGTGATCTCGAACCAGATGTCCGAGGCGCTGTCGAAGGCGGCGTTGACGCGGGGGCTGGCCCAGCCGGTGGTCGGGCGCAGCACATGGACCGAGCCGAACAGATACAGGGTCGAGTCCGCGTCCTTGATCACCCACAGGGCCGGGCCCTGCCCCTGGATGGCGGGCGCGGCGGCCGGGGCGGCGGGCGCCGGGGCGGCCTGGGCCAGAACCTGGGTCGGGGCGCCGGCGATGGCGAAGACCAGGGCCAGTCCGGCGGCGACGCCGACGGCGCCCTGGGCCAGGTTGGAGACGGAGGATTTCAGGCGTTTGGCGAGAGTCATGGGTGTTTCCTTCGTTTAAAAAGACAGGGGTGGACAGGGGGGTCAGGCCAGGCCGCGTCGGGTGGACACGACGGCGGAGACGAAAAGATAGAGGGTCATCAGGACGGCGTAGACGTCCCAGGCGGTGATGGGCGCCAGCAGACCCAGCCGTTCGCCCGCCGCCCACAGGAACAGCAGCCCCTGGCCCAGGAAGAAGGTGGCCGTCGCAGCCTCAAGGGTGGCGCGGCGCAGCAGTTCGTCGACGCTGCCCCAGACCTTGAGGTTCAGGGCCGTGTGGGCGGCGAACAGCAGGACGATCAGGCCCAGGGCGATCGCCGGCGCCAGTCCGATGACGGCGAAGACCATGGGCAGCAGCAGGATGAAGCCGGAGAAGCCCATAACCGCCGCCTGCAGCCGCGCCTGCCGGCCCTCCTCGGCCGAGGCCGGCTCCTCCATCCCGTACATCTGCGCCAGACGACGCAGGTCGAAGCTGATCAGGATGACGGCGGCGGCGCCGACCATCAGGGCGACCCCGGTCAGGGCGGCCATGGCGTCGGACCAGCGAAGCTCCACGCCCTCCAGGGCGTCCGGCCCGATAAGCTGCGGCAGGACGGAGCGGCCGAAGACATAGCCGGCCGCGCCCAGCACCGCCCCGATGCCGAAGGCGACCAGGATGCGACGCGGGATACGGGAAGTCTTGGGAGAAGAGACGGTCATCCGTGGGTCTCCGGTTCCGAAAAGATGGATTCGATGGGTTGTTCGAAGATGCGGGCGATCTTGAAGGCCAACGGCAGGGAGGGGTCGTAACGCCCCGTCTCCAGTGCATTGACCGTCTGACGCGACACGCCCAGCAGTTCGGCGAGATGGGCCTGGGACCAGTCGCGCTCGGCCCGCAGCACCTTGAGGCGGTTGTTCATGGTTCAGCTCCTCACCGCCGCGCCAGCCACCACCAGCCCCAGACGACGCCATAGCCGATCAGCATCAGGGTCATCAGACCCACGGCGCCGCTTGCCGCGTAGGCGGCCGGGTCGGCCCGCCCGGCGAACCAGGCGGGAAGCTGCAACCGGCCGGCCGTCGGCGTTGAGGCCAGGATGATGAAGACCCCGCCCACCGCCAGACCGCCCGAACCGCCGTAGAACCAGGCGGCCTTGTGCGCCTCGCGCGCGGCCTCGTCGATGCGGACCATCCAGGCGACGCCCAGCCACAGGGACAGGGCCATCATCAGAACCGCCATCGTCGCGACCACGGCCAGTAGGGCGGCGTCCTTCTGGACCAGACCGCGCTCCGAGGCCAGGACGGCCGCCGCAGCGCCGATCACGACCAGCACCATGATCGCCAGAATCCCCGCGAGGGACAGGGCGAGGATTTTCCAGAGGCCTTTGGCCATGACAATCTCCCTTGTCGTTATGACAAGGATACTTGTCTCACCAGAGCGAGCGACATGTCAAGCCCCCTTGTCAAAGAGACAAGTTCAGTTGTCTGACGGCGCCGTCAGCTCGGGCCGGGTGATGGTGCGGGGCTGGGTTTCGACCTGGGCCAGGGCGGGGATTTCCTTGCCCTCGTGGTCGACGTGCAGATCCTCGAACCGGCGGGCGGAGACCATGACCTGGCTCTCCAGCGAGCCGACGAACTGGTTGTATTTCCCGACCGCCTGATCCAGCGCCCGGCCGACCGCCGAGGCATGGCCGCCCATGACCGACAGACGCTTGTAGAGTTCGCGCCCCAGGGCCGCGACCTTGTCGGCGTTGGCCGCCTGTTCCTCGGCCCGCCAGCCGTAGGCGACGGCCTTGCACAGGGCGAACAGGGTGGAGGGGGTGGCGATCACCACCCGCGATTCCATCGCGTCCGACAGCAGGTTCGGCGCATGGTCGAGCGCGGTGGACAGAAAGCTGTCGCCCGGCACGAACAGGACGACGAAGTCGGGGCTGGGCTTGAACTGGTCCTGATAGGCCTTGGACGACAGCTGGCGCACATGGGTCTTCAGGCTGGCGGCGATCCGCAGGCCCATCGACCGGGCGCGCGTCTCCTCGTCCCCCTCCTCCTCGTCAAAGGCCAGGGGCACCTTGGCGTCGATCACGAACAGGCCGCCGCCGGGCAACCGCACCAGGAAGTCGGGCCGGTTCTGGCGCCCCTCGTCGTCGGCGCTCGAGGTCTGTTCGGTGAAGTCGAACCGCCCGGCCATGCCCGCGGCCTCCAGCACATTGCGGCAGGTCTGTTCGCCCCAGCGGCCGCGCCGCCCGGTATTGCCGCGCAGGGCCTCGGTCAGTTTGCGCGCCTCGTCCCGCGTGGCCGAGGAGGCGGCCATCAGCTGGGTCAGCTGTTCCTTCAGGCCGCCGGTCTCCTCGGCCCGGGCCTTTTCCAGCGCCGCCACATGTTCCTGAAACTTCGTCAGGGTGTCGGCCACCGGCTTCAGCTGGGCCGCCATCCGCTCGCGCGCCAGCTGGTCCTGGGCCCGGAAGGTCTCGGTGGCGCGGCTGACCATCTGATCCGCCACCGCCTGGGCCGACTGGGCCGCCTGGGCCTTCAGCAGCTCGCCCATCGTGACGCGGCTCTCCTCGACCAGGTCGATCCGAGCCTGGGCCGCCGCCAGCTCTCCCCGCGCCCTCTGCCACCCCATAAAGGCCCACAGAAAACCGCCCCCGAAGGCAAGAGCGACGACGGCGAGGATCAGCACGAACATGTTCATGCTCCGTTCCTAGCCGGAGTCGGCGGCTCGGGGAAGACGCGAGCCTAGGCCGGCCGCCGCGCCCGCAGCGCTTGAACAATGGTGCCGTCGTCCAGCCAGTCCAGTTCGCCGCCCACCGGCACGCCGCGCGCCAGGGAGGTGACCTGGACGTCCGGGCCGGCGATCCGCTCGGCGACATAGTGGGCTGTGGTCTGGCCGTCGACGGTAGCGGGCAGGGCCAGGACGACCTCGCGCACATGGCCGCCCTTCACACGGCCGACCAGTTCGGCGATGCGCAGATGTTCGGGGCCGACGCCGTCAAGGGCGGACAGCAGGCCGCCCAGCACATGATATTTGCCGCGGAAGGCGCCGGACCGCTCCATGGCCCACAGGGCGCCGGCCTCCTCGACCACGCAGATCAGGCCGTTGTCGCGGGCCCCGTCCGAACAGACGGCGCAGGGGTCGCGCGTATCGGGCGCGCCGCAGACCGAGCAGGAGACCACCTTGTCGGCCGTCTCGGCCAGAGACGCCGCCAGCGGCACGAGCAGCTGCTCGCGCCGCTTCAGCAGGGCCAGGGCCGCGCGCCGGGCCGAGCGCGGTCCCAGGCCCGGAAGCTTGGCGAGAAGGGAGATGAGCCGCTCGATCTCCGGCCCGGCGGAGGCGGCCATCAGAACAGTTTCGGCATTCCGGGAATATTCATCCCGGCCATGGGGCCGGCGGCCTCGCGCATCAGGGCGGCGTTCACCTCGTCCAGCTTGCGCTTGGCGTCGGCATGGGCCGCCACGATCAGATCGGCCAGGATCTCGCCCTCGCCGGGGGTAAGCAGGCTGTCGTCGATCTTGATCGCCGTGATCTCGCCCGCGCCCCTCAGGGCCACGCTCACCAGCCCGCCGCCGGAGGAGCCCTCGGCGGTGGTTTCGGCCATCTTGGCCTGGGCGTCCTGCAGCTTTTGCTGCATCGCCTGGGCCTGCTGCATCAGTTGGGTCAGGTCTTTCATCCTGCCTAGATAGGACGAAGCCGCGTCTTGCGACAGGGGGCGGCGGGCGCGCCGGTCCAGATTCAGAAACGATGGATTGCCGTATTTGCACTTGTGACAGTTGCTGAAGGGCCTAAATAAGCACCAGACTTTGTTGCTTTTGCAGATCAGGACGCCCTCCCATGGCCTATGACGCTCTCTCCCCCCGCGACCTCCCTCTGTCGGACGCCGCCCTGGCGCAACTCTTCACCGAGGCGCGCACCCGCAACGCCTGGAGCGACCGGCCGGTCGCGCCCGAGCTGCTGAAGAAACTTTACGACCTGACCAAGTTCGGCCCTACGGCCGTCAACGCCGGCCCGGCCCGGTTCGTCTTCGTCACCTCGCCCGAGGCCAAGGCCCGGCTGATCCCGCTGATGAGCGAGGGCAATCGCGCCAAGACCCAGCAGGCGCCGGTCAATCTGATCCTGGCTCAGGATCTGGACTTCCACGACCATCTGCCGACCCTGTTTCCCCATGCGCCGGGCGCCCGCGACTGGTTCGCCGACGAGGCCGGACGGCGCGAGACCGCCTTCCGCAACGCCTCGCTCCAGGGCGGCTATCTGACCATCGCGGCTCGCGCCCTGGGTCTGGACGTCGGCCCCATGTCGGGCTTCGACGCCGCGGGGGTGAAGGCCGAGTTCTTCCCCGACAGCCATGTCGAACCCAACTACATTCTGAACCTGGGTTACGGCACGGACGAGAACCTGTTCCCCCGCTCGCCGCGCCTGAGCTTCGACCAGGCGGCGCAGATTCTCTGAGCCCTGCCCGACGTCAAAAAAAAAGGGGCGGCCTTCGCAGGCCGCCCCTTCTTCTTTGTCTGCGCCTGAGCCTCAGTGGACCGTCGGCACACTGGTCACGGCGGGCTTTTCGACCGGGATCTCGATCTCGGTCCCGTCCGACACCGGCGTCACCGGCACCGAGACCGAAGGCCCGGCGTTGGGGAAGTTGTTCTCGTCGCGGTTCGGCGCGACCCCCTTCTCCAGCAGGTCCTTGATCTCTTCGCCCGACAGGGTCTCGTACTCCAGCAGGGCCTGCGACAGTTTCTCGTGATGCTCGGCCTTTTCGGTCAGTATCTTGCGCGCCTCGTCCCAGCCCGAGGCGACCAGACGGCGGACCTCCTCGTCGATGGTGCGGGCCGTCTCCTCGGACACGTTTTGGCTGCGCGCGACCGAATGGCCCAGGAAGACCTCCTCCTGGTTCTCGCCATAGGCCACGGTGCCCAGCTTTTCGGAAAAGCCCCAGCGGGTGACCATCGCCCTTGCAAGCTTGGTCGCCTGTTCGATGTCGGACGAGGCGCCGGAGGTGATGTTCTCCTTGCCGAAGATCAGCTCTTCCGCCACCCGACCGCCGGCCATGATGGCGATCCGGTCGATCATCTGCTGGTACTTCATCGAATAACGGTCGCCTTCCGGCAGCTGCATGACCATGCCCAGGGCCCGGCCGCGCGGCACGATGGTGGCCTTGTGCACGGGGTCGGCCATCTTGACGTTCATGGCGACGATGGCGTGACCGGCCTCGTGATAGGCGGTCAGGCGCTTTTCTTCCTCGTTCATCGCCATGGAGCGACGTTCCGAGCCCATCAGCACCTTGTCCTTGGCGTCTTCGAAATCGCGGTGCGTGACCATGCGACGGTCCTTGCGCGCCGCCATCAGGGCCGCCTCATTGACCAGATTGGCCAGGTCGGCGCCCGAGAAGCCCGGCGTGCCGCGTGCGATGGTCTTGACGTTGACGTCGGCGGCCAGGGGCACGTCCTTCATGTGCACGCGCAGAATACGCTCGCGCCCCGAGACGTCGGGGTTGGGCACCACCACCTGACGGTCGAACCGGCCGGGGCGCAGCAGGGCCGGGTCCAGCACGTCCGGACGGTTGGTGGCGGCGATCAGGATGATGTTCTCGGAGGCTTCAAAACCGTCCATCTCGACCAGCAGCTGGTTCAGCGTCTGTTCGCGCTCGTCATTGCCGCCGCCCAGGCCGGCGCCGCGATGGCGACCCACCGCGTCGATCTCGTCGATGAAGATGATGCAGGGGGCGTTCTTCTTGGCCTGTTCGAACATGTCGCGGACCCGCGACGCGCCGACGCCGACGAACATCTCGACGAAGTCGGAGCCCGAGATGGAGAAGAAGGGCACGCCCGCCTCGCCCGCGACCGCACGGGCCAGAAGCGTCTTGCCGGTGCCGGGAGGGCCGACCAGCAGGGCGCCCTTGGGAATCTTGCCGCCCAGGCGCTGGAACTTGCCCGGATCCTTCAGGAATTCGACCACCTCGGTCAGTTCTTCCTTGGCCTCGTCCACGCCGGCGACGTCGTCAAAGGTCTTGCGCCCCTTGTGCTCGGTCAGCAGCTTGGCCTTGGACTTGCCGAAGCCCATGGCGCCGCGCGCCCCGCCCTGCATCTGGCGCATGAAGAAGATCCACACCCCGACCAGCAGGGCGATGGGCAGGATGCCCATCAACAGGCTCATCCAGATCGACTGGCGCGTGGTCTTGGCGTCGACGTTGACGCCGTTGGCCAGCATGGAGTTGACCAGCTGCTCGTTCGGATAGGGGGTGGTGGCGGAGAAGCGGCCGTCGTTCTTATAGACGCCGGTCACCTGGTCGCCGCGCACGGTGGCTTCCTTGATGTCGCCGGCCTCGACCCGCTGCACCAGCTGGGAATAGGTGATGGTCTCGGGCCGGCCGGCGCCGGGGCCGCCCTGGGCCGCCATGCCGGTCATGGCGCCGCCCTGCGACACCGCCGCATAGACCGCCAGCAGGGCCAGGATGATGACGCCCGTGATCGCCAGATTACGCAGGTTCATTGAGGTCCTCGGTCGTCCGCCGGCGCCCTCTGGCCCGACGGCTGGATTGTCAGTCTCGGAAAATAGGCGCTTCCGCCGCGTTACGCCATGGCGGCGCGATCAGATCGTCCTCATGCGTCGTTTCGCCCAGCGCCAGTCTGAGCCGTTCGGGCGCCAGATCGCGTCGTCGCACGGCCGGGCTTGCAAGAACCGGCCCGGTCCCGTCCGGCCGGAACAGCACAGGCTGCGCCCCCCGCGCCGCAGGCGGCAGCCGCCCCAGGGCCGCCCGATCCGACGCGGGCAGTTGCGCCAGACGCCCCCGCGCGGCGCCCACGCGCCAGCCCGGCGCCAGGGCCTCAAAGGCGAACCGGCCGTCCCAGACCGTCTCCGCCCCTGGGACCAGGGCCAGGTCGGCCCGCGCCGTCCGCGCCAGTTCTCCGGCTTCGCGCATCATCAGGACCGTCCGCCCCTCGGCCTCGACCCGCGTCCCGCACAGGACGACGGCGAAATCCTCGCCCGCGCGCAATCGCCTGATCAGCCGCGCCAGCCGCTCGCCCCGCGGCGGGGTCGATCCGCCCCCGATACAGACCAGGGCCGTGGCCAGGACGCGAGGCTCGATGTCGCGCGAGGTCTGGATCAAGCCCTCCGAAGAAAAACGCACAGGCTGGACGGCGCCGGACTTTCTGGGAGCTGTGGCCGGGGGGGCTTCGGCAGGGAGGTCCGCTACGGCCCGATCGGCCAAGGCTTGCCGCGCCCGGCTGCGGCCGAAACGCGGATCGGCGTTGGCGGGGTCTTCGATCCAGCCGGCGCCCTGATCTCTCAGCCAGGCCCGCAGGGTCTCGCGCCGTTCGTCCAAGAGGGGCCGCAGCAGCATCAGCCCCCGCCCCTCGGGCCAGGCCGGCGAGGGCGCCCATTCGCGCACCCGCCCCAGGGTCGAGCCCTCGGCCCGCATCAGATCGGCCTCGGCTGCGTCGTCGGCGGTGTGGGCCATCAGCACGACCCGCGCCCCGGCGGCCCGCGCGGCCTCGGCGATCAGCCGGTGCCGGGCCGCCCGCGCCGCCGCCGTCAGGCCCGCAACAGGCTTGTCCCCGGTCCAGACCAGACCCCGCCAGGCGCAGCCCGCAGCCTGGGCCGCCTCGCCCGCGAACCGGGTCCAGGCGGGGCTGTCGGGGTTCAGTCCGTGATCCACCGTCAGGGCCAGAACCGGCCGGCCCCGCTTCTGGGCCCAGGCCGCCGTCATCCGCATCAGGGCGATGGAATCCCCGCCCCCGGACAGGGCCAGGGCGACGGGTCGGTCGTCATCGACCGTCAGCCGATCGTCCAGCCGCGCGAACAGCCGGGACTGGAGACCTCCGGTCCCGCCGTCCGGCGGGATCGTCAGCTGCACCCGCCGGCGGTCTTCATCTGGGCGGCGCGGGCCTTCTGCGGATCCGAGGCCGAGGGGGCGTAGCGGCGTGTGAACTCCGCCAGGGCCGCACAACCCTGAGTCTTGCGGTCGGGGGCGAACAGGGCGTCGGCCAGTTTCAGCGTCGTATCGGCCGCCCAGCCGATGCGCGGCCAGTCCTTCAGGGCCGCCGCGTAGAAGGCCACGGCCCCCGCCTTGTCATTGGCCGAGACGCGGATGTCGCCCAGGCGGGAGTTGGCCTCGCGCGCCTGGGGGGTGTCGGGCCAGGTCACGACCACCGTCTCCAGCGCCCGCGCGCCGCGCGCCCGGTCCTCGCCCATCAGCCGCACGGCCGCCGCCAGGTCCTGCCCGGCGTCGCCGGTCGGGGAATTGGCCTCGATCGGGGCGTTCAGCTCGGCCGCCCGCTCCAGCTTCTCGATCCGGCCCTCGGCGTCCACGATCCGGGTTCTCAGCGCCGCATTGTCGCGCTGGGCCTCGTCCAGCTGGAAGGTCAGCCGCTCATTGTCGCCGTTGATCCGGCGCACCGTGGCCTCCAGATCCTCCAGCCTCTGGCTCAACAGGCCGAACTGGCCCTGGAGGGTGACCACCTCGGGGTCGGGCTCGACCAGCACCGGCTGACCGGCGGCGTTCCTCTGGGTCAGGGCGCGTTCCAGCCGACGCACATTGCGGTCCAGCTGGTCCAGCCGGCGCTTGTCCCATTCAATGGGCTGCATGATGTTGGGCGCGGCCTGCTGGGCGACGGCGACGCCGCCCCCGGCCAGAACCAGGCCGACGGCCGTCAGGGCCAGGAGACGGGGGAAGGACAGCTTGATCATGGCTTCTAGCTTTCACCGATTTGGGGCCGCCGCAAGGCGGACCTAATGACCCAGACCCAGATAGACGATGGCCGTGACGAACAGGCCGATGACGATGTTGCAGAAGAACAGCAGGGCCGCCGTCCGCCACAGGGCCGAAAAGATCGACAGACCATAGGCGCCCTTCAACTGGGCGAACATATGCGCCGGTATGACCGCCAGCCCGATCAGGCCGACGAAGCCGCCCAGGACGCCGTTGATCGTCCCGGCCAGGACCATGACCATCAGCAGCAGGGCCATGAAGGTCAGGGAATACAGGATGAAGACGCCGTGGTCGTACAGGGTGAAGCCCCGCTTCCACAGGAACAGCAGGGCCACGAACGGCAGGGAGAAGGGCACCAGCAGGAAGGCGAACTTATAGAGGGTCTGCTGCAGCTTATAGAGGGCCAGGTCCGGGTTCTGGAGCTTCTTCAGCAGCACGGCGCCCAGGCCGTGGCCCTTGACCTTGCCGTCGGCGGCCAAGTCCTTGACCTGGGCCTGCCAGGTGCCGGGGGCCAGGCCGTCGGACCGGCCGTCGCGCAGCTCGGTCTCCAGCCGGTTCAGCGACTGGCGGCGGTTCTCCACCACCCCCTCGGCGGTCTTCAGGGTCTGGGCGGCGATCGGACTGTCGTTCACTTCGGGGTCGGCGCGCAGTTCGGCGACGGTCTTTTCCGCCTCGACCAGACCCAGCCGCTGTTCGGCGACCTCGGCCTGGAGACGGGCGGTGCGTTCCGCCTCACCCTCATGCGCCCCCGGCTGGGGCATGAAGCTGAGGGCGAAGAACATGATGAAGAGGGTGCACAGAAAGATCGCCAGGGGCGAGACATAGCGGGTGCGTTTGCCCTGAACCCATTCGCGCGTGAGACGGCCGGGGTTCAAGGCCAACAGCGGCAGGGTGCGCCAGACCCGGGCGTCGAAATGCATGACTCCGTGCAGCAGCTCCTCGCCCAGATGCAGCAAGGTGCGGTGGACATGGGTCGGCTGGCCGCAGTGGGCGCAGAAGTTTCCGCTGGTCTCGGCCCCGCAGTCCGAACAGACGCCGTGGCCGGCCTCGCCCGCCTGGCCCGCCGGTTTCTCGATCGCCCCCGCGATCAGCCCGCCGGTGATGGCCCCGCCGGCTCCTTCGATATCCACGCCCTTGATCCCCCGTCGTCTTGCGAAGGCCACCTTGCGGAGGGCGGGCGGAAAAGAAAAGAGGCGCCGGCCTTCGCCGACGCCTCTCCGGTCTCGATTTCGGCTCTCGCCCCTTAGCGCGCGGCGCCCGAGACGATGGCGGTGTGGGCGTTGCGGTTGCGGGCCCAGGCCTCTTCGTTCGAGCCTTCGGCGATCGGGCGCTCCTTGCCGAAGCTGATGGTGTCGATCCGGCCGGCGGGCACGCCGCGATTGATCAGATAGGTGCGGACGGCCTCGGCGCGGCGGGCGCCCAGGGCCAGGTTGTATTCGCGGGTGCCGCGTTCGTCGGCGTTGCCCTCGATCCGCACCGTGACCGACGGATAGCGTTGCAGCCACTGGGCCTGGGCGTCCAGGCGCGGCATGGCCTCGGGCCGGACCTCATAGGAATCCAGGTCGAAATAGATCCGGTCGCCGACATTGACGACGAAGTCCTGTTCCGTGCCGGGGGCGGCGGCGCCCATATTGCCGCCGGACACCGGGCCGGTCGGGGCGGTCGGATAGGCCGGGCCGGTCGGGGCGGTGGTCGCGGGTTCGGTCGGCACGACGCCCTCGACCGGCTTGCGGGCGCAGGCGGCCATGGCGGCGACGGCGCAGCCGACCATGGCCACGGTCATGATGCGGGATTTTTTCATCGGGTCGTCTCCTGAAGGATTATGAGGACGGCGGCCTCAAGCTTGGCCTTAAGTTCTGCCCTTGGCGGATTTTGGGCGCCAGGGGCGATAACGCAGTGTTGAGCCGAATGGCTCCGTCTGACGGCGAACGGCGTCACGCGACGCCGGCCGACCTCAGGCCGGGCAGCTGTCGGGGCCCTGGCCGAAGCCCAGGTTCGACGGCGGCGCATCCAACAGCGGCGACCAGGCCGGGTCGGTGCCGCGGCCGTTGTAGCCCGCCTGGGCCACCACCCGACCCGACAGGTCCACCGTCCACAGCCGGGTGTCCCCGCCCCGCGTCTGGCGGGCGAACATCACATAGCGGCCGTTGGGCGCCCAGTTGGGCCCCTCTTCGAAATAGCTGGACGACAGGATGCGCTCGCCCGAGCCGTCAGAGTTCATCACCCCCGTCGAGAACCGGCCGCCCGACTGTTTGGTGAAGGCGATCAGGTCGCCGGTGGGGCTCCAGGACGGCGCCGTATAGACGCCGCCGCCGCGCGAGATCGGCCGCTGGCCCGAGCCGTCGGCCCGCATGACATAGAGGCGCGCCGTCCCCGACCGGTCCGAGTTGAACACGATCTGGCTGCCGTCCGGGCTGAAGGAGGGCGAGGTGTCGATGCCGGGGTCCGACGTCAGCCGCGACAGCTGGCGGCTGCGCAGGTCCATCACATAGATGTCGGTATTGCCGCCCCGGATGATCGAAAAGGCGATCTTGTTGCCGTCGTTGGAGAAGCGCGGCGCCAGCACCTGGCCGTCGAACTGACCCAGGCTTTCGCGCCGCCCCGTGGTCAGATTGTACAGATAGATCCGGCTGTAATCCTTGCCCAGCGCCACATAGGTGATCTCGTCCGGCTGGGAGGCCGAAAAGCGCGGCGACATGATCACCTCGTCGCCCTGGGTCAGATAGACCGGGTTGAACCCGTCCTGGTCGGCGATGGTCAGGCGGTTGATCCGGTTCAGCTGCGTCCCCTCTTCGGAGACGAAGATGACGCGGGAATCGAAGAAGCCGGCCTCGCCGGTCATCCGCTGATAGATGACGTCGGAAATCTTGTGCGCGATCCGGCGCCACTGCTCGGCCGTGGCGGTGAACTGATAGCTGACCAGCTGGCACTGGCGGTACGGGTCATAGAGGCGGAAGCCCACGTCCACCCGATTGTCGGCCCGCGGCGTCACCGCCCCATACAGCACCGCCTGGGCGCCGATCTGGGTCCACTGGGGGAAGTTGGGCGCATTGGCCAGGGTCAGGCCGGTCTCGATGAAGCCGGCCGGGTTCAGCGGTTCGAAGAAGCCCGACCGTTTCAGATTGCCGCTGATCACGCTGGAGATGTCGGCCCCATGATCGCCGCTGAAGGGCACTATGGCGATCTGGAGCGGGCGCAGCACCCCCTGGTCGATCTCGACCTCGACCGGCTGGCTCTGCTGGGGCGCGGCTGCGACGTTCTGGGCCTGGGCGGAAGAGACGGTCGTCGCCACGGCGGCGACCGAGGCCAGAAGGAGGTTCAGACGCATCAAATGCTCCCGTAAATCTCGAAAGATCGCCGACCTTATCGCCGGTTCGTATGACAATCGCCAGCTTCTCACGGCGAATGGGGCGACTTTGAGGAGGCGCGCCTCACATTGATGCGTGATGCGTGATGCATTATCTTCGGCGGCATGCGCACCACCCTCGCCATAGACGACGACGTGCTGAATGCGGCTCGCGCCCTTGCCGCCCACCAGGACCGCACGGTGGGTGAGGTGATGTCTGAACTCGCTCGTCAGGCGCTGCAAAAGCGTGAGAGCACGGTGCGCTTCCGCAACGGGGTTCCTCTTCTGCCAGATCGGCCTGGGCCCATGGTCACGCTGGAAGACGTCAACGCCCTGCGTGACGAGCTGCCTTGACCTATCTGTTGGACGTGAACGTGCTGATCGCCCTCGTCGATCCCCGCCACGTCTTTCACCATCCTGCCAATACCTGGTTCCAACGCGAAGCCGCTCCGTCCTGGGCCACCTGTCCGATAACCGAGAACGGTTTGGTCCGCATCGTCGGCAGCAGCCGCTATCGCAATCCGGTCGGCCCGCCTTCCGATGTCGTTCGGATTCTCGCTCTGCTGCGAGACATGGCTGGTCACGTCTTTTGGCCGGATGCCGTCAGCCTGGCCGACGAACGCCTGTTCGAGCCCTCGGCCCTGACCAAGCCGGAACAGATCACAGACGCCTATCTCCTGGCTCTGGCGGTCTCGAACGGGGGCCGGCTTGCGACCTTCGATCGCCGACTGTCCCCAGACGCCGTCAAAGGCGGACGATCGGCCCTTCACCTGATCACGGACACCTGAGCCTCACCGGTTCCGGCAGGCCCGTTCGGTGTTGAAGGTCGGGCGATAGGCGCCGCCGGGAAAGCCCTGGGGCACGTCGAAGGGGGCGGTCTGGCGCAGGGCCCGCAGCGCCCCGTCCGCCGCCGCCCGATAGACCGAGGACGACTGCGGATTGACCAGGGTCGGGCCGCGCGTAATCCGCCCGTCGGCCGACAGGGTCAGTTCGACCTGAATGCGCAACTGGTCCGCCCCGGGGATGTCGCAGGGCAGAATCCAGTTCGGATAGACCTGGTTGAAGATGGCCGTGACCTGCGGCCCCGTGGCCTGGGAGGCGGTTCCCGACCCCTGCTGACCGGTCGCCGGGCGGCCGCGATTGTTGGTCGGGCGCGTCGGGCCCGCCAGGGCGTCCAAGTCCAGGCTCGGCTCCTCGCGCTTCGGCGCCGGTCGGGTCGGGGTCGGCGGGGTCGGTCGCGGCGGCGTCGGCCGGGCCTTTTCCGGCGTCGGGGGCGCAGGCCGCGGGGTCGGCCGGGGCGTCGGGGTCGGCGTGGGCTTGGGCGCGGGTCTCAATGCGGGCGCAGGCGTCGGCGGCGGCGGGGTCGGCTCAGGGACCGGCGGGGGCGGCTCTTCCGGCGCGCTGACCGGGGCGGTGGCGGCGTCGTCAGGCGAGGGCTCGGGCTGCGGATTGTCGGCGGCTGCCGCCGCGATCACGGTCTCGGACACGATCGACACCGGCACGGAGTTCACCAGCGGCGGCGCCTCCTCGGCCTTCTGCGAGAACGACACGAAGGCGAGCGCGACCACCCCGGCGTGCAGGGCGATGGAGCCGAGGATCGCGGGGCTCGGACGGCGCAATCAGGCCTCCGGGGCCGTGTCGGTGATCAGGTTCAGCTTGGTGAAGCCCGAGGCGCTCAGCCGCGCCATCACCCGCGCCACCGCCTGATAGGGCGCCCGGCCGTCGGCCCGCACGAAGACCGGCCGCTCGGACGCCTTGTCCGATCCGCCGGCCTCGGTCAGCAGACGCACCGCCAGATCGTCGAACGACGTCTCGCTGTCGCCGATGAAGATCGCCCCCTGCTGGTCGATGCTGACCGACAGGGGTTCGTTATTCGTCTCGACCGCGCTAGCCTCGGTCTTGGGCAGCTCCACCGGCACGCCCACGGTCAGAAGCGGCGCCGAGATCATGAAGATGATCAGCAGCACCAGCATCACGTCCACCAGGGGCGTGACGTTGATCTCGGTCAGGGGGCCTTTGCGCCCCCGCCGCCCGCGACGCGACCCGCCGCCGCTCGAACCGCCTCCCAAGGCCATGGCTCAGACGCCCCGCTTCAGGTTCAGGCCCGAGGCGGGCTCGACCGGAGGGGGCGGCGGGGCGGACGGAGCCCCCAGACGCCGCGCCACCGCCGCCTGAAGATCGTCGGCGAAGGCTTCCAGCCGGCCGGTGAACTTGCCCGCGTCGATCGAGAACTTGTTGTAGGCGATATAGGCCGGAATGGCCGCGCCCAGGCCGATGGCCGTGGCGAACAGGGCCTCGGCGATTGCCGGCGCCACCGTGGTCAGATTGGTGTTGCCCGCCGCGGCGATGCGGCCGAAGGCGTTCATAATGCCCCAGACCGTGCCGAACAGGCCGATGAAGGGCGAGGCCGTCGCCACGACCGACAGCACGCCCAGGCCGTTTTCGATCCTCTGGCCCTCGCGCTGGATCAGGCTGTTCATGGCCCGGTCGATCCGGGTCATCAGCAGGTCGCCCTGGTGTTCGTTCAGCGCCCCCTTCTGACGCGCCTCGCGCCAGTCGGACAAGGCGATCACCAGCATGCGCGGCAGGGCGTGTTCCGGCTGCGGTCCCGCCTGGGCCGCCACATCCTCCAGCGACCGGCCCGACTGCACCGCCTTGTCGAAGTCGTCGGCCTGGCGGTTCAGGGCGGTGAAGCGGAAGGCCTTGTCGATGATGATGGTCCAGGACCAGATCGAGGCCGCCGCCAGCCCCACCATCACCGACTTCACCACCCAGTCGGCGGTCATGAACAGCTCGACGGGGTTCATCATCGAGGCGTCGACGGGCGTAGTCATTCAGGCGCTCCGGGCGAGATCAGGATCGGTCACGTCCTCTTCGACCCAGCGGCCGTGACCATTGTGTGGCGTCCCGCCCGTTTAGCCGCCCCACGCGCCGCCGTCACCAGAAAGGCGCGCCCCGTCAGAGGAACAGGGACACGGCGTTTCCGAAATTGTGCAGCAGGACAGGCGCCAGCAGGCTTCCGGTGCGCAGACGCAGCCAGACGGCGATGAAGGCGGGCAGGGCGGTCATGGCCATCGTCAGCGGATCGAAGGAAAAGCTGCCCTTCGAAAAGCCGAAGGCGTGCGCCAGGCCGAACAACAGGCACGACAGAACCGCCCCCCAGCTCCAATCCACGCCCAGGACGCGCTTGGTCCCGGTGAAGGCCTGGCAAAGCGCCAGCAACAGCACGCCGCGATAGAAGGGCTCCTCCTCCAGGCCCGGCATCGTCAGCTGGAAGGCGATCTCTTCGCCCGTGGCCCTCTCCCCCGAAAAGGCCAGGGCCAGGACCAGGAAGAAGGCGCAATAGAGCAGGCCGACCGGCAGGGCCGCTTTCAGACTGCCCGGCGCCTGGACCAGGGTCAGGCCGCTGCGGCGCCGGCCGAAGCCGGGGCAGGCCGCGATCGCCAGGGTGGCGGCCAGGGCCAATATCTTGCCCTGCCAGTTCCACGACCCGCCGATCACATCGGGCAAGAGGCCGTAGAGATTGGTGAGCAGGGCGTCGTTCACCGCCACCAGCCCGGCCGCGATCAGCAGCCACCGAAACGAAAAGCCGCGCCGGTCCATCAAGCCGATCGCGGTCCCCAGCCCCAGCAGAAGCGCCAGAACCCCCGCCAAACCGATCAATCCGTTCACTTTAGTCCCCTTGTGTCAGACCCGCCCGCACTAGGGCCCCAGGGACGGCGCCGTCTCCTCAGAACCCGGCTTTCGGCTCCTCAGAACCTGCCTTTGTCGAGAAGGCGGCGCGGGCGGTCGCCCTGTAGCGGCTCGGAGCGCAGCCCTCGACCGCGCGGAAGGCCCGGTTGAAACTGGCCAGGGAGGCGAAGCCGCTGTCCAGGGCGACGGCGATCAGCTTGTCTTCGGCGTGCGACGGCGCGCTCAGCCGCCGCCGCGCCTCGGCCACCCGATAATGGTTCAGGAAGCTGCGGAAATGGTCATGGCCCAGTTCGTGGTTGATCAGGGTCCGCACGGCCCGCTCCGACGCCCCCATGCGGGCCACAAAGGCGGCGAAGGTCAGTTCGGGATCCAGAAAGACCCGTTCGCCCTCCATCAGATCGGTCAGACGGCGATGAAGGGCCGCATCCCTTACCCCCGGGTCGGGCGCTTCGGCCGGCGCCCGCTCGGCGTTCGTCACGCCGAAGGTCAGGGCCTCGGGCCGCACGGTCAGCAGCCGCCCGGCCAGCCAAAGGCCGAAGATCAGGATCATCAGATTTTGGCTCAGGGCGAAGGCCAGCGGCCGCCAGTCGAAGCCGAACAGCAGGTCGGCCGACAGATCGACGAACAACATCCCGCCCAGCCCGACTGCGGTCAGGACGCGGGCGTCGTGCCTCTGCTGGATCAGGTCGTCCTCCCGTTCGGCCAGAAGCCGCCAGACCAGATGGCCGACGATGGCGAACCCCAGCGGCAACAGCAGCCGCGACCATTCCCACTGTCCCAGGGCCGCACCGAACAGGCCCCGATCCAGGGCGGCGATCAGCCCCCAGATCAAGCCGACCACAAGGACCGGCCCCCGCACCCGGAACCGCCGGTCGAAACATGACAGACAGAACCACCACAGGAAGATGACCGTAAAGCCGCTCAGCACCCGAGCTGCGGCGCCGACCGGTCCGTCGGGTTTGAGCGTCAGGGGCGTATTGCCCAGGACGAAGCCCGTCAGACACAGGGCCAGGGGCGCCAACAGCAGGGCGGGCAGGCCGATCCGCCGCCATTGCCGCAGCAGCAGGGCGGCGGGCAAAAGCAGGGTCGACGCCGCCGCGGCCCGGACGGCGACGTCCAACTGGTCGATGATCATGGCCTTGCCTTGGGCCGATCGCTCGCCTCAGCGCCTCACTCGGCGCTCGGCCGCCGGTTCGGATCGACAGCGACCGACACGGGGGCGCCGACGCTGATGATGACGCCCTCATGGCCTTCCTTGGCGATGGAATAGGTGGCGGCGTCCTTCAGCAGCTGTTCCTCGCACTGGCGGTCGCCCGGACGGCCCAGGGCCTCGCAGCCGCGCTTGGCCGCATCGGTCCAGCCCAGGACCCGGCGCGTCGCCGCCTCGGCCCGTTTGATCGCCGCCTCGTCTTCTGCGGCGGCCTGGGCGATCAGGGCCTGACGCGCCCCCTGCTGATATTGCAGCTCGGCCTGGCCCGCCATCTTGCGCTCCCAGACCTTGTAATAGGGACAGCCGACCAGACCGCCGCCGATCACAAGAACCAGCAGCAGGAAGCTCACGATGACCGCGCTGGCGGTGATTCCCTGATTTTCCATGGTCTAGCCTCCCCCGAGTTCATCCAATCCTAATCGGCGCCCGTGGCTTTCGCCAGCCACGGCGTCACCTTCTCGACCAGCCCCTTCGTCGGGCGACGCGGCCGTCCGTCCAGATGGATGCAGACCGCCGTCACCTCGGCCCGGCACAGCACCTCGCCCCCGCGCTCCACCGTCTGTCGAATGATCAGCCGCGGCCCCCGGATCGCCTCATACTGGGTCCGCACCACCAGGGCGTCGTCGATCCGCGCCGGCTTCAGATAGCGGATGTTCAGCTCGGCCACGACGAAGGCCAGGGGTTGATCCTCCTCCAGCAGGTCGGCGTGCCCCACCCCGACGGCGCGCAGAAAGTCGGACCGCCCCCGCTCGAAATAGCGGACATAGTTGGCGTGATAGACCAGGCCGGTGAAGTCGGTGTCCTCATAATAGACCCGCACCGGCAGCAGGTGGTCGCGCCCGTCGAAACGGCCCGCCGTCGGAAGATCGCTTGGAAGATCGGTCATGTCCCCAGCCTAACGCTGGGCGGCGGCGTCAGGAAGCCGGGGCAATAGCGTCGGCGCATCTCGCGGAACTCGGTCGGCAGGGGATCGTCGCTGAACAGGATGCGGTTGGGCACGGAGATGAAACCCACCGCCGCCCCGCCCCTGGACCGGCCCACATAGCCGCAGACGGCCCGCTTCTCGCCCGCCTCGGCGTAGCGCAGCTCGGCTCCGGGCCCCAGCTGTTCGCCGATCTGGCGCACGACCCGATGCGACGGCGTCTCGGGCGGCGCAATCCGCGACCGGTGGGTCATCATCCACAGTCCCGCCCCGGCCGCCGCCAGCGCCGCCGCGACGAACAGGGCGGCGACCGCACGGGAAGAGGACGGAAAGACCCAGGCCCGCCCCATGTCTCAGCCCGCCGTCGCGGCCTCGATGAAGTTCAGCGGCGTGTCCGCCGGTGGCAGGCAGCTGCGATCCACCGGCGCCGATGGATCGCGCAGGAAGTCGCGCGCCATCTTGCGGGTGCAGGGGCTGGCGTTGATGACGCCGTGGGTCGCATTGGTCACGATCACCACCTGGCTGTTGGAGTAGCCCTTGGCCGCCGCCTCGGTCAGGGGCGGCGGGCAGCCCGGATCGATCTCGGCGGCGACGAACAGGGTCGGGACGTCGGTCTGGACCGGCAGGTTCTCGATCGGCAGCGCGGGCCGTTCCCCTACCGCCGCGCAGACGTCGAACAGCCGCGACAGCGAGGGGACCAGCACCTCGGCGACCGGATCGCCTGCGGCGCCCGCCGCCAGCCGCGCCTTGGATTCGAACGGCAGTTCTTCCTTGCACAGATGGGCCATGTGCTGACCCTCGAAATAATAGGTCCGGTCCTCGGCGATCTCTGCGACCGGGCTCAGGTCCCCGGCGATGATCTTCTCCAGATCGGCCGGCAGGCTGCGCACGCCCCGCGCGCTGTAGGTGGTGTCCATCAGAAAGGCCGACAGGTCGTCGACGGTGAAGGTCTTACCGTCCTTGCCCGTCACGGGGCCGGCCAGCCATTTGCGCGCCTCGGCCTCGAACCGCGCCTGAAGGTCCGGATGGCGCGCCGCGCAGTCCGCCTGGGCCTGGCATTTGCCCAGGATGATCTTGACCGCCGTCGACACCTGTTCCGGGGTTCCAACCGCCCAGTTGCCCTCGGGCGGCCAGGGGCTGTCCATCACGGCGGCGCGGACGATCTGAGGCTGGTGGGTGATGACCGCCGCCTCGATGCGCGGGCCGTAGGAGCCGCCCCACAGGTCGATCTTCGACAGGCCCAGGGCCTGGACCATGTCCTTGACGTCGGCGGCGGTGGCGGCGGCGTTGTACTGGTTCAGATCGACGCCTTGGGCCTGATACCCCTTCAGACAGGCGATCAGTCCGTCGCGATCCGCATCCGACGGCGGCCCCGCATCGGTCAGCTGCACCCCCGGACAGTCCATCGACGGGGCGCCGGCCCCGCCGCCGCGCTGATCGAACAGGATCACGTCCTGATCCACCGCAAAGGCTTCCGGATTGCGACGCAGGGCCGTCAGCATCCGCCCGGCCCCGCCGACCATGGCCCCGCCCGGCCCGCCGTGGAACATCACCACCGTCGGCAGGGCCTGACCCGAGGCGTCCCTATAGGGGGCGGCGGCCTTGATGATGACCAGGGCCAGGTCGATGCGCCGGTCGCTGCCCGTCCCGTCGCGCGCCTCGTCCACCGTCAGGCTTCCGCACCTCACCTGGCGCACCTCGGTCGGCCAATCGGCCGGACAGGCCTTTTCGGTGAAGACGGGGGCGGCTGCTTTCGCAGGCGGCGCCAGACTGGTCAGGCCGGCCGCAAACGCCACTAAGGCCAGGGTGCGCAGGATCATGGGTCGAGGGCTCCGGTTCGTCCCAGCAAACCCCCGCCCGCCTCGCTTGGCAACGCCTATCGACGATCAGGCCGCGTGTTTCTTGCGCGCCGCCTCGGTCAGGGTCTGGGCCATCCGCTCCTTCCAGTCTTCGCCCTCTTCGGCGAAGGCGCGAATGGTGTCGGCAGGCAGTTTCAGACCGACTTCGCGCTCGGCGACGATCTGGGCGTAAAGCTCAGGCAAGGCTTCCCGCAAAGGCCGCGCCCTGGCGAAATCCTCATCCGTCCACTCCGGATTCTGGGGATCGTCGATCTCGCCATCCTCATAGTCGTTCGGATCGAGGCTGAATTCGGGATCAGCCATAGCGTCGGACCTCCTTGACGTTCGCGCGCCGCAGACTGATGGCCCTTATTACGCCGTCGCGGACGGTGAAGGCCAGCATATGCAGCCGTCCGTCCAACATACCATAGGCGCGCCAGCGTGGCTCGCCGTAATCCTGACGGTCATCCACCAGCACATAAGCGGTGCGGAGATCGATTTCGCTGGCGCGCGCCAAAGACAGCCCGTGTTTCTCGCGGTTGATCCCATCCTTGCCCGGATCGAAGGCGATCGTCATTCAAACAGGTCGCCCGGCACGGGTCCGGCGCTCGGGTTCGGCGGCGGGGTCAGCCCCAGGTGGGCATAGGCCTTGGCGCAGGCCATGCGGCCGCGCGGGGTGCGCATGATGAAGCCCTGTTGCAGCAGATAGGGTTCGATCACGTCCTCGACCGCGTCGCGCGCCTCGGCGATGGCCGCCGCCAAGGTGTCCATTCCCACCGGCCCGCCGCCGTAGTTTTCGATCAGGGCCTTCAGGAACCGCCGGTCCAGACTGTCCAGCCCGGCCTCGTCCACCTCCAGCCGCGCCAGGGCCCGCGCCGCCACCAACTTCGAGATGGTCTCCGCCCCTTCGGCCGAGGCGAAGTCGCGCACCCGGCGCAGCAGCCGCCCGGCGATCCGGGGCGTGCCCCGCGCGCGAGAGGCGATCTCGCGCGCCCCGCCCTCGTCGATCCCGGCGCCCATCTTGCGCGCCGTGCCGCGCACCACCGCCGTCAGTTCGTCGGGGGTATAGAACTCCAGCCTCAGCGGAATGCCGAACCGGTCCCGCAGCGGCGTGGCCAGGAGGCCCGCCCGGGTCGTGGCTCCCACCAGGGTGAAGGGCGCCAGGTCGATCCGCACCGACCGCGCCGACGGCCCCTCGCCGATGATCAGGTCCAGCACATGGTCCTCCATGGCCGGATACAGGATCTCCTCGACCTGGGGGCTTAAGCGGTGGATTTCGTCGATGAACAGGACGTCGCGCGGCTCCAGATTGGTCAGGATCGCCGCCAGGTCGCCCGCCTTGGCCAGGATCGGTCCGGACGTGGCCCGAAAGCCCACCCCCAGCTCGCGCGCCACGATCTGCGCCAAAGTCGTCTTGCCCAGACCGGGCGGGCCGAACAGCAGCACATGATCCAGGGCCTCGGCCCGGCCGCGCGCGGCGTCGATGAAGACCTTCAGATTGCCCTTGGCCTGAGACTGACCGACGAACTCCGCCAGGGTCTGGGGCCGCAGGGCGCGGTCGAAAGCTTCGCCCGTTTCGGCCTCGGGGGAGATGATGCGCGTCATAATTGGCTCGAGTGACGAGTGGCGAGTGGCGAGTGGCGAGAAAGCCTCCCCGCTTTCGGCCCATCATCGGCAAAAGCGGCGTACAGTCCGGTGAGGCCACACGACAGCGCTCGCCACTCGCCACTCGCCACTCGCCACTCCCTTCCAATCACCGCCCCAGCTCCTGCAGGGCCGCGCGGATCACCGCCGACAGTTCGGCCTCTTCGCCCAAACGGATCAACGCCTGATCCACGGCGCGGCGCGCATTGACCTCGGCGACGCCCAGCCCGAGCAGGGCCGACACGGCCTCGCCGGTGATGGACGGAACCGGCGGTGCGATCTCGACGTGCATGCCGGGTGCGGCCGGCGCAAAGCTGACGTCACCCACTATACTGCTTAGGGGCTTACCCTTCAGCTCGGTGACGATCCGCAGCGCCAGTTTCGGCCCCACGCCGTTGGCCCGCGCCACCGCCGCCTTGTCTTCGCGCGCCACAGCCGACGCCAGTTCGCCGGGCGGCAACACGTCCAGCACCGCCAGGGCCGCCTTGGGCCCCACGCCCTGAATGGCCAGCAGGGTCGTGAAGGCCCGCCGCTCGTCGCGGGTCAGGAATCCGTACAGGCGCGGGCCCGCGTCCTCGCTCCACTGCGAATGGACATGCAGGGTCGTCTCGTCCCCCGGCGCCGGCAGCCGGCCCAGGGTCCGCGCCCCGCACGACACTACATAGCCCACCCCGCCGCAGTCGATCAGGCAGTCCGCCTCCCCGACCTCGGCCAGCACGCCTCTCAACCGCCCGATCACGCCGCCCCCCGGTGCATGGCTTCCAGCAAGGACCGTTTCCTCAGTTGCGCATGGGTGATCGCCACGGCCAGGGCGTCGGCGGCGTCCGCCTTCACATCCCCGGCTGTCGGCAGCAGTCGTTTGACCATGAAGCCGATCTGGCCCTTGTCGGCGTGGCCGGCGCCCACCACGGCCTTCTTGATCAGGTTCGGCGAATATTCCGCGACCCTTAAGCCCCTTTGGGCCGGCGCCAGCATGACCGCCGCCCGCGCATGGCCCAGCTTCAGGGTCGAGGACGGGTTGACGTTGACGAACACCTCCTCCACCGCCGCCTCCTCGCAGCCGTGGTCGGCCAAGATGGTCCCCAGCGCTTCGAACAGGAACAGCAGACGTTCGGAAAAGGGCGCGGCCTCGGGCGGGGCCACCACCCCGTGCGCCACCCAGCGCAGGCGCGCGCCGTCGGCTGTGATCACACCCCAGCCGGTGCGCCGCAGACCGGGGTCCAGGCCGATGATTCTGACTGTTTCGTTCGCCATCCGTTCCCCTCATGCCGCAAAGAGGGTTAGCGGGCAATGAACAGCTTCAGAAACCCGGCCGGATCGACCTCAGCCGTGGGCCTCCACATAGGCGTCCGGATCCTTGTTGACCGGCTTCACCCCGGTGATGTGTTCGGCCTCGAAGGCGGCGAACCGGACCGCCAGGTCGTGGCGCAGGGCCACGTCGGCGTTCAGGCGGAAGTCGGTCAGGCCCTGCCGCTCCTCCTCGCCCATATGTTTGGAGTTGACCACATTGGCCCGGCCCACCGCCGCGAACCAGTCCGGACTGCCGACCGGATGCCGTTCCACCGCCTTGACCGCATCGCGCAGCTTGTTGTGGTCCTCGATGGCGTCTTCGGTCTCGCCCTCCACCGTCCCGTCGTCGGCGTCGTTGGCGCCTTCGCCCAGCTTGATCAGGTCAGGATAGAAGAACCGCTCCTCGGCCTCGGCATGGACGTCCAGAAAGGCCGACAGCCTCAGCCAGACCGCGCTCAGGGCGTCCACGTCCTTCGGGTCGATCTGTTCGATGATCGAGAACAGGCGGCGCTGTTCGGCGTGGTCGTCCAAGATCAGCTGGGTGATGTCCATCGGGTCTGCATCCTTCGACCAGAGCGTCGCCGGGCATGGCGGGTCTGACGGTCCACCGGCTAATCCGCGCGGCCCGCTACGGTTCCCGCCCCGCTCAGCCGTCGCGCGGATTCAGCCGGTAGGCGGCGACGCCCGGCGCGGCGCACAACAGGCCGGCCAGCCGCTCCAGCTCATCGTCCGTCGCCGCCTTCAGCCGCCAGGATCGCCGGATTCGGCGCCCGTCATGGATCAGCTCCAGCCGCCCGGAATGGGCCTGGGGGTCGATGGCGCGAATGGCCGCCTGGACCTGATCCTCCGGCGACGGCGCCGCCCGGTCCCAGGCCACGACCACATCCACCACCTTGCGGTCGGGCAGGCGCAGGTCGATCAGCCGCAGCCCGCCCAGGATCAGGGCCGTCACCCCGGTCCCCAGGGCGCCCAGGCCGTAAAGCCCCGCCCCGAACAGCAGCCCTATGGCCGAGGTGATCCACAGGGAGGCGGCGGTGGTCAGGCCGTGCACTGAAAACCCGGTGCGGAAGATCACCCCGGCGCACAGAAAGCCGATGCCGGTCAGCACCCCATGGGCCATCCGCGTCGGATCGGTGACGATGTTCTCATCGGGCAGGGCGCGAAAGGCCCAGTCGGCCTGACGCATGGCCGCCAGCATCAGAAGGGCCGAGGCCAGACTGACCAGGATGTGGGTTCTGAACCCGGCCGCGCGGCCGCGCCATTCGCGCTCCAGCCCGATCGTCCCGCCGGCGACGACCGCCCCGAGGATCGGCCAGAGCGCGCCGTTCAACAGGTCGCTCATCATGCCGATCAAGCGACGGGAGCGCCCGAATGTTCCGGGCGCGTCCTATTTCGGACGATCAGCCGACGATGGCCTGAAGCTGGGCGGCGGCGTCGGCGATGCTGGGACGGCCGCCCCGGCCCCGACGGGCGGCGTCCAGGGCGGCGGCCGACATGGCGGCCTCGGCCCGCACGCTTTCCAGATCTTCGCGCAGGGCGCTGATCTGCTGGTTCAGGGTCTGGACGCGCTTCTCATGCTCGTCCTGGGCCGCGCTCAGCTTGGCCTGCAGCTTGACCATCCGGTCCTCGGCCCGGGCGATGGCCTTGTCGTGGCCGGCGGCCGCCTTGGCCAGGGCGTCGGCGCGGTCCACGGCCGCCACGCGGGCGACCTCCATGGCGGCCTGACGCTGACGCGCCTCCTCGATCTCGCTCTCCAGGGCGCGCACCCGCTCCACGGCGCGGTCCAGATTGATCTGCAGCGTGTCCGCCCGGCGCTCGGCCGCATGGCCCCCGGTCTGAAGTTCGCCCAGCCGCGAGGTCAGTTCGCTGTTCAGCACCTCCAGGCCGTTGGCCCGGGCCGTGGCCGTGTCCAGGCGCGCGGTCAGGGAGGCGGCCTCGGCGCGGGCGGCCTCGACCTGGCTTTCCAGAGTGCGGATGGCGCGGGCGGCCTCGGCCTGTTCGGAGGCGGCGCGGGCGCGTTCGGTCGCCAGCTGGCCCTCGCCGGTCGCTGCGGCCCGCGCCAGGGCGGCCACCTCGGTCCCCACCTCGTCCACGCGGCGGCGCAGCACGGTGTTCTCTTCCAGCACCAGGGCGTGGTCGCGCTGGATCTGGGCGCGGGCGGCCTCCAGCTCGGACCGCGCCGTCTCGGCCTGGGTCAGCTGGATGCGCAGCGACTCCTGGTCCTGCTCCAGTTCGCGAATGCGCTGGACGGCGGCGCGATCGACCGCCTCGAAGCCTTCGATCCGGGTGGCGGACTGGGCCAGGTCGGCGCGCAGACGGCCGATCTCGACCCGGGCCTCCTGCAGATTGGCCGCGCTCTCGGCGCCGCGCGCCTCCAGATCGTCCACCTTGGCCTCGGCCTCCGCCAGGGCCTCGGACAGGCGGCGGACCTCGGCGTTGGCCAGACCCAGCTGCCGGGCCGCCTCGTCATGGGCGTTGCGCAGATTGACCAGTTCGACGTGGTTGTCGCGCCGCGACCGGAACTCGGCCTCCAGCGGATCGCGCAGCTGACCCAGCAGGGTCTCGAAGGTCCCGAACCGCTGGGCCATTTCGGCCAGCTGATCCAGACTGTCCTGGATGGTTTCGAACCGTTCGCCGATCAGGCCGGCGACGTCCTGCTCCTCCGCCCGGGAGGCGAGGGCGGAGGCGGGCGCGGCCGGGGCCTCATTGCTCTGGGCCTTGCCGCCGCGGGACAGAACCCGGTCTATTCTGGTCAACTTCATGATCGCGCCCCTCCGTCTTCGCTCCGGCGAGCCGGCTCGACCCCTGGTCGAATCAGCCGCGCCCCAAGCGTTGACGAAAGGTTAAGCGCGAGGCGCGCCCAAGTCGAGACCCGCGTTCGCCGATCAGCCGGCGTATTTCGCCGCATCCTCGTCGGAAATATCCTCATTGGAATAGACGGCGGACACGTCGTCCTCGGCGTCCAGGGCGTCCAGCAGTTTGAACAGGGTTCCGACCGCCTCGCCCGTCACCGTCACCTCCGACTGGGGCTTCCAGACGATGGCGGTGGACTTGGGGTCGCCCAGCACCTTGGACATGGCCTCGGCCACCTCGTTCAGGTCCTCGAAGGCGGTCCAGATGGTGTGGCCCGGCGCGTCCTCATAGATGTCCGGCTTGACCAGATCGCTCTCGACGTCCTGGGCGCCGGCCTCGATGGCGGCCTCCATCACGGCGTCCTCGGTGCCCGCCTCGGCCGGATAGACGATCTTGCCCACCTTGTCCCACATGAAGGCGACCGAGTTCATCTCGCCCAGGGCGCCGCCGTTCTTCTTGAAGGCCGTGCCGATGTTGGACGCCGCGCGGTTGCGGTTGTCGGTCAGGGCTTCCACGATGATGCCGACGCCGCCGGGGCCCCGGCCCTCGTAGCGGACCTCTTCCATCGTATCGACGTCGCCGCCCGAGGCCTTGTTGATCGCCCGCTGGATCACGTCCTTGGGCAGGCTTTCGGCCTTGGCGTTGTTGATGGCCAGGCGCAGGCGCGGATTGGCCGCCGGGTCCGGCAGGCCCGACTTGGCCGCCACGGTGATGTCGCGCGACAGTTTGGAGAACAGCTTGGAGCGCTGCGCGTCCGCGCGCCCCTTGCGGTGCATGATGTTCTTGAATTTCGAGTGGCCGGCCATGGGGATCGTCTTCGACAGTCTGAAACCTGAGCCGCGCCTCCTAGCCGATGCGCGGCAGGCTGTCACGATGCGGCGGCGGACGAAGAAGCGCAGTGGAACCTCAACCATTTGGGGGTATTGATCCCTCAAGCCGATAAGGAACCCCCGATGAACGCGACCGACATCTATGAAGCCGAGGGCCGCGCCGACGACGACCTGCACGAGGCCGACATCGTCGAATGGTACGAGACCCGCCCCGTCACCGTCCCCGCCGCCGTCGCCGCCGGCTCCATCATCGCCGCCTTCACCCTGGGCGCCCTGACCGCCGTCGGCGTTCTGTTCCTGACGGGACAGCTGGACGACTGAAGTCAGCCTCTCCGCCAATCCCGGCGAAAGCCGGGACCAGCCCTTTCGGCGCGCAGCAACGCTCCCGCCGTGATCCTCGGGCTCGACCGACGCTCAAGGCTCCACGCGAAACGCCTTTACCCGGCAGTCCTCGCAATCCTCCGCCCGCACGATCAGGGTGTTGGTCCCTTCCAGAAAGGACAGGGCCGGCATCGTCGCCTGGCCCCAGCCGTCGCCCGCCGGAAGATCGACCGGCGTCGCCGCGCCGCCGTTCAGCGACACCGACACCCGGCCGCCGGTTCCGACCACCGTAAGCGCCCGCGTCCCGGCCGTTTCCGCCGTCACGGTATAGCGCAGCCACTCCCCCGTCTCGAACTCGGCCACGACCGGCTCGCCCTCGACCACGGCGATGTCCACCCCGTCGTTCCTGAAGGTCCGGCCGGTGTTCCACCAGGGCACGCGCTCACCCGGCCCGTCGATGTCGGAATCATAGACGTCCGACCAGGCCGCGCCCGCCCGGCCCAGGTCATAGTCCGCCGCCCGGATCGTCGCCCCCGACGTCCCGATGCGGTGATCGGCAAAGGGGACCGCCGCGTCCGAATGGGGCCGGCGCAGCAGGGCGTCGACCACGTCGCGATGTTTGACGGTGTTCTCGAACCGGACGTCCTGGGTCGCCAGCCGCATCAGGGTCGCCTCCGCCTCCGCCGCCGACGGCCGCTCTCCCTTGCCGGTCCAATAGGCGACCAGCCGAGCCCAGCCGGGATTGGGTTTGATCTCCAGCGGCTGGTTGAAGCCGATCTTCTTCAGCGGCCAGAAGGCCCAGCCGATCCCCTCGCCCTCGACCAGGGCCACGGTCTGCGTGAACCAGGTGTTGGAGTTCTCGCCGGATTCGCCCAGCCACAGCGGCGCGCCGGTCTCCTCTCTCAACCGCAGCATCTCGGCGATCGAGGCCCGGTCAGTCGCGTTCCAATATTTGTGGAAGCTGATGACCGTATTGTCGTCCCACAGAGGCGTGACGCCGCGATAGTTGTTGCCCCAGCAGTTCCCCTCGATGACGATCATGTGCCGCTGATCGACCTCGCGGATCGCCGCTGTGATCTCCATCATCAGCGACCGCAGCGGGACGTTGGCCGTCTGCTCGCAGCCGTGGCCGCCGCCGGGCTTTTCGAAATCCCAGTTGGGTTCGTTGATCAGGTCATAGGCGCCGATGGCCGGCTCGTCCGCATAGCGTTCGGCCAGCCGCCGCCACAGGGCCACGGTCTTCCTGCGGTTCTCCGCGCTGTCCCACAGCGACGGCTTTGCCGGATCCCGGTCCGATATGGCCAGGTCGCTCCCCTGCCCGCCCGGCGCGGCGTGCAGGTCCAGGATCAGGTACATCCCATTGGCCTTGACCCAGGCCAGCAGGGCGTCGATCTCGGCGAAGCCCTCCTCCTTCCAGGTGTCCCGCCCCGCGACCGGCTCCTGATCCACCGGCAGGGTCAGCCGGTCGTAATGCATCGGCAGCCGCACCGAGTTGAATCCCCACCGTCCCATGGCGTCGATGTCGGCCTTGGTCGTATGGTTGGCGCGCCAGGCGGCGTAGAAGGCTTCGGTCTTCTCCTCGCCGATCAGATCGGCGATCCGCCCCCGGATGACATGCTGCTGACCCAGGGCGCCGAGCTGAAGCATATAGCCTTCCTGAAGCACCCAGCCGCCCAGACCCATGCCGCGCAGAATGACCGGCGCCCCCGTCTCATCGACGATCCGCGTCCCCTCCGCCCTCAAAAACCCGCCCGTCTGCGCCGCCGTCTGGGCCGCCGCGCCGCCGGCGCAAAGCACCGCGCTCGCGGCCAAGGCCGCGATCCATCCCGTCCTCATGGCGTTCCTCCACGCGCTTTTATGGGAACGTTCTCACGCGCAGGGCCGATTGGCTAGGGCGGGGGCCTCAGATTGGCGCCGTGCCTTGTCCGAGATGAGGCGATGGCAGACGGCCCCTCAGAGCCCAAGGAAAACCGTCGACTCCTCTCAAACCGCGCGATAACGCTCCAAAAAGGTCAGGGCTCCTACCGTCAACGAGGGTATGTTCACTGCGGCCGATATGCTCTGATTCAGAGGTTCATACACATCGACGAAGGCGTTCCAGTCGGGCCCTTCGACCTCCCAGCGCGTGACGGATCCGGTGTGTCTATTGGTATTCGAACCACTCTGCCGAATGTGGGCGTAATAGCCGGCGCCGGGCGTCGGGGTCCATGTCTCCAAATTCCCGACCATCTCTTTTGGATGCGCCGCTGAGACTTCACCGATATCCAGCGCTGTACCATCCTTGTCGAAGCAGACAATGAAGGGACTAAGTTCGTCGCCGTCGCGCGGCTTGTGGTGAAGCAGAATGAGCTTCTGAAGAGCCAGAACGGCCTCATACGGGTTCAGCATCTGATGACGTCTCCTTGATCCTCACCTCCATTTGGTGATCCTTTCGGCAACCAGCAAGCGAGAAGATCGACAAAGGCTCGCCGCTTCCGGCATGAGCTCGGCCGTATATTCTCAGCTTCAAAGACGGGCGGCTTTGGTGGCGCACCAGTCCCACATCAGGCGACCCGAAGCTTAGGGCCGTCGTGTCGCCTAGCGCCCAGCCTGCGGCTCGCCCGCCGCCGCCCGAACGCGGTCGGCAATGGCGTTGGCCCTTTCGTTCAGCGCGCCCTGGGCGCCCTCAGCCACCGTTGGCGAGATCAGGAAGACGGCCAGGCCCTGGCGCGGATAAAGCGAGATCCAGGACGAGGTGTTGAAGGTGCCGCCGCCATGGTACAGCTGCCCCTCGGTTTCGGGTCTGTAGGTGTTCCAGAAATAGGCGCGGCCGAAGTCGCCGTCCTGAAACAGGGGCGTCGTCGCCTGGGCAGGGATCGGGTCCCGCCGGTCGAAATAGAGGGCGAGATATCGCCCCATGTCGGCGGTCGTGGCGACCAGGCCGCCGGCCCCGTCGCAGGTTTCGGCGGCCCGGTCGCGCACCGCCAGACGCGCGGGATCCTCGACCGCAGCGCCGCATCGAACGTCGATCCCCCCGTCGCGGGTCTGAAGGAACCGCCGCACCAGTTCGGGATAGGGGGCGCCGTAGACTCCTTCCAGAATCAGGCCGATCAGCCGGGCGCCGGCGTTGCTGTACAGATAGGTGTCGCCGGGATCGGACCGCAGCTCGACCGCGTTCAGCCGCCTCAGAAAATCCCGATCGTCATGGGCCGCCAGACAGGCGATGCGGGCCGGATCGGCTGGCTGGTCTTCGCACGCCAGAAGCATCGGCAGGCCCGACATGTGGGTGGCCAGATGACGGACGGTGACGGGCTTGCCGTTGCGGGTCAGCCGCGAGGGATCGACCTGCGGCAGATAGAGGGCGGCCGGCGCGTCCAACGCGACCTTGCCGTCGCGCACCGCCTGGGCCAGCAGCAGGCCGGTAAAGGTCTTGGTCAGGGAGCCGATCTCATAAAGGGTTTGGTCGTCCGGCGCCCGCCCGGACGGCGATCGGCCGTAGTGGAAGGTATGGACCCGCCCCTGATAGACCACGGCGCCCGACACGGACTGATAGCGCCCATCCGCCATCAGCGGCGTCACCTCCGCGGCGGCCGCCGCCAGGATCGCCGCTTCGCCCAAGATCGCCGTCCCCTGTGAGGGCTCCGTCGCCGCGCTCTGGACAGGCTGGGCCGAACAGGCGGCGAGCGGCGTCCAGACGGCGACGCAGGCCAGCGCAAGGGCGCCGGCCGAACCGACAGGAAGGCGAAACGTCATGCTGGCTGCTCCGATAGGCCCCCAGTCCACCACGCCGCCCCGCGCGGGGCCAATGAAGCTTCGGTAATACGACCTGTCAGCGCGGCCTCACCCCGCCCTCAGATTCTCCACCACCGCCCTCAGTTTCGCCGGCAGGGGCTTGGGCCGGCGGGTTTCGGCGTCGACATAGACGTGGACGAAATGGCCGACGGCGGCGGGGATGTCGACGCTGCGCTTGAACACCGCAAAGCCGTAGGTGACGCTGGAGGTGCCGATCCGGTCGACCTTGATCCCGACCTCGATCACATCGGGAAACTTCAGCGCCGAGGTGTATCGGCAGCCGCTGTCCACCACCAGGCCGATGGACTCGTTCAGGGCGTCGGCGATCAGCAGATGGGCGTTCACCGCCGAGTCCACGAACTCGTAGAATTTGGCGTTGTTGATATGGCCGTACTGGTCGTTGTCGGCCCAGCGGGTCGAGACCATGTGAAAGGCGCGATAGGTCGCGCGTTCGGCCAGGGGGCCCAGGTCCTGTTTCGGCATCGTCGTCATCCTCCCCGGCGATCGTCCGTGTCGCCGTCCAGGTGACGCTCGGGCTTGGACGACGCGGCGTCAAGCGCCTATCGGTAGGCGGACGATCACAAGCGCTCAAGCGGCTGACGACCGCGTCCTCGGCGATAGCGCAAGGAGAAGCTTGACTATGAGCATCACGACCCGCGCGGCCGTTTTGTCGAGGAGCGACGCCGCCCTTCCCTACGCCGACAGCCGCCCCCTGTCGCTCGAGACGGTGACGCTCGACCCGCCCGGCTCCGGCGAGGTGCGGGTCGCCGTCAAGGCCGCCGGCCTGTGCCACTCGGACCTCAGCGTCATCAACGGCGACCGTCCCCGCCCCCTGCCCATGGCCCTGGGGCATGAGGCCGCAGGCGTGGTCGAGGCCCTGGGCGAAGGGGTGACGGATCTCGCCGTCGGCGATCATGTCGTCATGGTCTTTATGCCGTCCTGCGGCCATTGCGACCCGTGCGCCGGCGGCCGTCCCGCCCTGTGCGAGCCGGGCGCCGCCGCCAACGGCCGGGGCGAGCTTCTGTCCGGCGCCCGCCGCCTCTTTCGCGAAGGCGAGCCGGTCAACCACCACCTGGGCTGCTCCGCCTTCGCCGAACGGGCCGTGGTGTCGCGCCGGTCCCTGGTGAAGATCGACCCGGAGCTGTCGTTCGAAGAGGCGGCCCTGTTCGGCTGCGCCGTCCTGACCGGGGTCGGCGCCGTGGTGAACACCGCCGGGGTCAAGGCGGGCCAGAGCGTCGTCGTCGTCGGCCTGGGCGGCGTGGGCCTGGCCAGCGTCCTGGGCGCCCTGGCCTGCGGCGCCTCGCCCGTCGTCGCCGTGGATCTGTCGGAAGAGAAACTGGCCCTGGCCCGCACCCTGGGGCCCGTCCACACCGTCCAAGCCGCCGATCACGGCGCCGTCGACCAGGTCCGCGCCCTGACCCACGGCGGCGCCGACTTCGCCTTCGAAATGGCCGGCTCGGCCCGCGCCCTGGAGAACGCCTGGAAGATGACCCGGCGCGGCGGAACCACCGTCACCGCCGGCCTGCCCCCGCCCGAGGCGGCGCTCGCCGTCAACATCGTCTCCCTGGTCGGGGAGGAACGCACCCTGAAGGGCTCCTACATCGGAACCTGCGTCCCCAGCCGCGACATCCCCCGCTATGTCGCCCTCTACCGCCAGGGCCGCCTGCCGGTGGACCGGCTGATGAGCGGCGTCATCCCGCTGGACGAGATCAACGCCGGCTTCGACCGGCTTCACGCCGGGGAGGTGGTGCGGCTGATCGTTCGCCCGTGAAGAGACGGTAATTCCGGCGCCCGTTTTCCGCCGCAAAGCCGAGCGCCAATCCCGGCCCAAGCTTCAGCGGAGATTACCATGCGCCTGTCCCGCCCGTCCTTGGCCGCCGCCATGTCGGCCGTCGTCCTCGCCTTCGCCGCCCCGGCCTTCGCCCAGGACGCCCCATCCGACAACGCCCGGGGGCAGGACAATGCCGAAATGGCGGCCATCTTCGCCGCCGACCAGGCCGTCCGCCAGAACATCGACCCCCAGAAGTTTCGCGACCGCGCCTTCGTCGAGCAGATGCACGCCGCCGACGCCGCCCGGCGCGTTCAGACCCGCGCCCTGCTGGACGCCGGGGCGCTGAAGACCGGCGCCGACTATCGCGCCGCCGCCTTCGTCTTCCAGCACGGCTCGACGCCCGAGGACTATCTGCTGGCCCACAGCCTGGCCGTCGCAGCGGTGGCCAAGGGCGATGCGGACGCCGCCTGGATCGCCGCCGCCACCCTGGACCGCTATCTGCAGATGACGGACAAGCCCCAGATCTACGGCACCCAGACCCGCAAGACCCGCGACGCCCCGGCGACCCTCGAACCCTACGACCGCGCCCTTGTCCCCGACAGCCTACGCGCGGTCTTCGGCGTCCCGCCCCAGGCGGAACAGGACGCCCGGCTCGCCGCCGTCAACGCCGCGACCGAAGCCGCGACGCCAAAGCCCTGATCGCTCAGTTCGCCGCCGGTTTCGGCGGCGCGTTCTTCACATACTGGTCCAGCCAACGGGTCATCTCCCACAGGGTATGGCCCACCGATTCCCGCGCCCGGTATCCGTGCGCCTCCAGCGGCAGGGTGACGTACCGCGCCGTCGCCCCCAGCCCCTTCAGCGCCGCATAGAAGCGTTCGGACTGGATCGGGAAGGTGCCGGAGTTGTCGTCGGCCTCGCCGTGGATCAGCAGGATCGGCTCATTCATCCGGTCGGCGTAGGTGAAGGGCGACATCTCCGTATAGACCTCGGTCGCCTCCCAATAGTTGCGCTGTTCCGACTGGAAGCCGAACGGGGTCAGGGTGCGGTTATAGGCGCCCGACCGCGCGATCCCGGTCCTGAACAGGTCGCTGTGAACCAGCAGGTTCGCCGTCATGAAGGCGCCGTAGCTGTGGCCCCCGACGGCGATCCGGTCGCGGTCCGCCACCCCCATGCCGACCACCGCATCGACCGCGGCCTGGGCGTCGGCGACCAGCTGCTGCACATAGGTGTCGTTCGGCTCGGCCCCGTCCTTGCCGATGATGGGCATGGAAGGATTGTCGAAGATCGCATAGCCCTGGGTCAGCAGGAACAGATGGCTGGACCCGCCCGGCCGCACGAACCGGTTCTGCACATCCACCGTCTGGCCCGCCACCGCCGCATCGGTGAACTCGGCCGGATAGGCCCACATCAGCATCGGCAGGGGCCCGTCGCGGTCTTTGTCGTAACCGGCCGGCAGATACAGGGTTCCCGACAGCTTGACCCCGTCGGCCCGCTCATAGGTCACCAGCTGCCGTGTCGCCCCGGCCAGCTGCGGCGCCGGATCGGGGAAGTTCGTCAGGGCCGTGGTCTGGCCCGTCGTCAGGTCGCGGATCTGCAGGTTCGGCGGATCCAGCCGCGTCTCGCGCTGGGTCACCACCCGCTTGCCGTCCGCATCCAGGAAGCCGACCACATATTCATAGTCGGTCTGGGCCGAGGTCCACAGGCGCCGGCTCTCGCCCGTCGCCGGGTCCAGGGCGGCCAGGAAGGGGAATTCGCCCTGGGGCGTGGCGCCCGCCCCCTGCATCAGGATCTTGCCGTCGGGGGTGAAGCGGATCACCGACCGGCCTGCCGCATTCGGCTGGGTCACCGGCTGGCCCGGATTGTCGTAGCGCGCCTGATAGTTCCGCTCCAGCAGCAGCCGCCCCGCGCCGGGATTGGACGGATCAACCAGGAAGCGGCTCTCATGCCGGGTGTTGAACCAGCGGCTGTTGACCACAGCCAGATCGTCCCGGCCCCAGACGATCCCGGCGTACCGCTCCTTCAGGTCGATCAGCTTGACCGGCTCGGCCGTGAAGGGGGCGGCCTGCATGAAGACCCGGTCGCGGAACTCGGCCTCGCGGCGGATGTCCCCGCCGTCCAGGGCCTCGACCCAGGTCAGGGTCGCCGGCGCATCGGCGCGCCAGCCGACCGAACGCGGCCCCGGCGCCACGGCGTCGAAGGCGGTCGGCACGTCGTCGCGCAGCGGCAGGTCGGCCACCCGGCGCACCTCCCGGCCGGCCATGTCCGTCACCACGATCTCGGTCGGGAACAGGCCCGCCGGCACGGCGTAGGAATAGGGCCGTTTGGCGATCTCGTGCAGAATGTATTTCCCGTCGGGCGACAGCGAGGCGTCCAGATAGACGGCCGGGGCGCCGATCGTCCGTGCACGGCCGTTCAGCGGAACCAGGGTCAGCTGGCTGGTGAAATAGTGGTCGAACAGGGCCTCGTCGCCCGGATTGGACAAGAGGTCCTGATAGGTCCGGACCGGCGCCGCACGCCCGGCCGTCTCCTCGATGTTAGGCCCGGTCGGTGCCGCCGTCACGTCCGGCGCAGCCCCCCGCCCGGCCGGAACCGCCTCGACCAGCAGGCCCGAACTGTCCGGCAGCCAGTCATAGCCGGCCCCGCCCGTCATATTGACCACCGGCTCGGTCAGCTTGCGCGCCTGCGCGCTCGCCACGTCTACGACCCACAGCTCCAGCCCCGTCGGCCGGTCCATGACGAAGGCCAGGTGTTTCGCATCGGGCGAGAAGCGCGCCCCCGTGAACCGCGCCCCCGCCGGCAGGGCCACGACCCGGGGCGATCCTCCGTCCACGGCCTGAAGCGTCAGCCCCGTCAGCCACGAGACCCGGCTCTCGGCCGGCCCGTTGTTGCGCGGATTGATCCGCGACCCCGCCAGCCGCAGCATCGGCTCGGCCAGGGCCTGGATGCTGGGCAGGTTCGACCGGTCCATCAGGACCAGGGTCTTGCGGTCCGGGCTCAGCATCGACGACGGCGTAGGCTTGGCGTCCAGAATGTCCGCGATCGGCTGGGGCGGTTGCTGATAGACCATCGGCCCGGCGGCCGGCGCCGCGCTTTGGGCCAGGGCCGCGCCCGCCGCCCCGCTCATCAACACCGTCGCCAGCAAAAGCCCGGCGCCGCGAATCCGCATCATCATCGTCTGAACTCCCCACAGGTCTGGGCACCAGACTAACGACGCCCCAAAGACGGCGGCAAGCCGTTTCGACGTTACACTGTCACAATCGCGTCCCCGAGGCGCGATCCCGCCCCCGCCCACGAAAAACGGCGGCTCGCGCAGAGCCGCCGTTTCTCCGTTCGATCGTAAGGACGGATCAGAACCGCATCGTCATCGTGGCGCTGTAGGTCTGATAGTCCAGATCCTCACGGTCGATCATGGAGGCGGCCTTCAGGACCACGCCGAACCGGTCGCCCTGGATCGCCACCGTCCCGCCCGCCTCGGCCCATTCCTGGTCCTGGGCGGCGCCGGTGAAGACGCCGCGGAAGGCGTCGGCCGCAACAAAGCCGGCCTCGACCGAGCGGTCGTCGCCGGCCAGTTCATGCACCCAGCGCAGGTCCAGGGCGGGGGTGATCGTCCAGCGCCGGACCTTGGTCTGGCCGCCGATGCGCAGGCCGAGGTGATGCTGAAGGGACTCGAACGACTGGTCCGCGACCGCCAGGGCGGCCGCCCCGCCGGTCTCGCTGTAGCCGTCCAGATCGACCGAATAGGCGTCCACCCCGATATTCGGCTGGAACTTCAACGGGCCGCTCTTCAGGTTGAAGCCCAGTTCAGCCCCGCCGCTGACCACCGTCCCGTCGGTTTCGCCCTTGGCGCGGAAGGCGGCGCCTCCGACCGTCGCGGTCCTTTCGGTGTCCAGATCCGCGACCGCATAGCCCAGTTTGGCCCCGACATAGGCGCCGTGGGACAGATCCAGCGCCCCGTACAGATTGGCCTGGAGCTGGCGGCTGTCGGTCTTGCTGACCCCTTCGGCGAAGTCGGATTCCCCCTCGGCATAGGCCAGGCCGGCCCCCAGGGTCAGGGCGTCCACAGTCCGCTCCAGCCCCCCGACCACATACCAGGCGTTCTGGTCGTCGCTGCGGCCGTCGCCCAGGGTTCCGCGCAGTTGGGCCGCCTCACCCTCTATGGCGCCGACGCCGAAATAGGCCGAGACGCCCGGCTTCCATCCGCTCCAGCGGGCCCGTTCCGCCTGGGCCTCGGCCTGGCGCACCGCCAGTGCGGCCGCCTCCGCCGTCGCCGCCGGGTTCAGCGCGGCCACCTGAACGCCCGAGCCGATCAGGGCCAGCCCTTCTGCGGCCGGCTGCGAACGGTCGCGCGTGATCCGTCCGTCCACCACCGCGCGCAGGGCCTCGGTCTGGGCGCTCATCAGGGTCACGCCGGAATGGGCGCCATAGGGCGACAGGCTTTCCAGCCCGGCGCCCAGAACCTCGCCTTCCAGCACGTCCGTCTGGGCGTAAACATCGCCCAGGGCGGCGTAGCGGGTGTCGCGGGCCGCGTCCAACAGGCCGCCGACGGTCCGCTGGGCGGGCGAGGCGGGATTGATGAAGTCCAGATAGGAGGCCGCCTTCATCTGCACGTCGACGGCGTTGGCCCTATAGTTCAGCACCGGATACAGAACCCCCGGCACGTCCGTCACCGAAGAGAACCGGCCCTGCACCCCGCCTTCGGCCGTCAGCACCGTATAGGTCCGGCCATACTGGGGGGCGCTGATCAGGCTCAACCCCAGAAGGCCGCCCAGCGACGCCGCGCCGGTCGTGTTCTCCAGGGCGTCGGCCCGCACCACCAAGCGATCGGCCCCGTCTCCGCCGATGTCGATGAACAGGCGCGAGCCGGACGCCAGCACCAGATCGCTGAGCAGGGTCAACTGCCCGACCTGACCCTGGCCGCCCGGCGCGATCGAACCCAGAACGGAGGTCAGGACAGTGGAATCCACCACCCCGGAACCGCTCAGCATCCCGCCGGCCAGCAGCATCTCATAGGTCGCCAGCGCCCCGTCCACATTCAGTCGGCCGCCCCAGACGCTGACGTCGTTTTCGGCGTACAGCATGCCGCTCTTGGCGATGTCCAGAACCGCGCCCGTCGCGCCCACCGTCAAACGATCGATGACGGCCTTCTGCTTCAGGGTCGTCACGCCCGCCGAGGTCAGATTGACGTCATAGAACAGCGGATTTTCACTGGCGCGGACGTCGCCGTTGACGTTGTAGGGTACGAAGTTGGTCGAGCCCGGCCCGCCGGGCAGGAGTTCGAACGACCGGGTCGCGCCCGGCGCCGTGCCGACGGCGGCCGCCTCGACCCCGCCGCCTTCGTCGCCGGCCGCGCCCGCCTCCGACCGCGACCGGCCCGAGGCCGCACCGACCAGCTCATGGACGTCAACGATCAGGGCGTTGTTGGCGTGCTGCTCGTCCGAGGAACGCCGGCTGCCGCCCTGGGCCAGCCGGTCCTCACGCGCGTGATTGTAATCGGCCAATTCCTTGGCCGAGGCGCAGTCGCCGCGCCAGCAGATGCTGCCCCATTCGCCGCCGCGCGAGCCCACGCCCTCGGAAGGGGTGTCGGGCAGGCCCGTCATCAGCTTCCCGTCCGGTCCGATGATCTTGTAATTGGGGTCCATCATCTGGACCCAGTGGGCGGGGTCGAACCAGTCGCCGTCCCCCCCTTGGCCGCCACATATTTGTAGGGGTTGTTGGCGACGATCCAGTCGGTGAACAGATAAAGGGGCTGATAGCCGGCCGTGGCGCCGTAGCTGCCGCGCGGCTGGTCGCGGAAATACCAGGAGTCCAGCGACAGGACGCCGGCGATCACGGGCGTGTCGAACGCCTGGTCCAGAATCAGCGGCCCGCCGGAATCGCCCGGCGCCGTCATCCCCTCTCGCGGCAGGGCCAGGTCGTCGCCGAAGACGTTGATGTCATAGACCGCCTTGCCCTTCGGGTCGTCGAAATCGACCATATAGAGGTTCTGGCTCAGACCGGCGACGTCTTCCTCGCCGTAGAACCACAGCGCAATATCGTCCAGCGAGGCCAGGGCGCCGATCATGTTCTCGGCCGCGCGGCGACGGAAGTCGATCCCCTGGACCTGGCCCAGGGAGCCGATGCCGCTGCGCCCATAGCCGCCGGTGGTGACATGGCGGTTCTCCGCCCCCGTCAGGGGGGAAAACAGCATGGCCCAGGTCGGCACGTTCTTGGCCGGAGAATCCAGCACCCCGATGGCCATATCCGCCTCATAGAAGCCGGCCTTGCGCACGTCCTGAAGCGACAGCGGATCATAAAAGACCCGGCTCATATTATAATGTTGATTCACATAGCTGGTGGCGTAGTCGCTGTTGAACCAGCCGCGCATGCCCGTAAATGCATTGCCCTTGAAGCCGACGCTGATCGGCGTCCCGCCCCCCAGCGAGCCGTAGTCGGTGGCCCGTCGCATATTGACGCAGTGGGCGGCGAACAGGACCGTGCGCGGATTGATCAGACTGCCGGTGCAGACCCCCACATAGCCGCCCCCCGTGTCGGTGATGACGGCGCCGATTCCGTTGACCGCATTCGGGTCCGCAAGGATAGGCGGTCGATTGGGATTGTAGTTGTCGTTCGGAACCTCGGCCAAAGCCGCGCCCCCCCACGCCATGAGGCCCAGGACAGACGCCGAGGCCATGAACAACTTGTGCGCGATATTTATCGGATATGCCATAATCATCCCCTCCAGATGAGGACGTTACCGTGACGCAATAAATCCTTGCTGCAATAGTCAAAATTGTCATTTTTTCGTCGCGATGTTTCAACGACACACACTTTCCTACACAACCTTAGCTGAGCAACAAAGCGGCGGCCTTAGTGCTGGCGGCCCCGTGTGGGGACTCGGCCGCGGGGCGACGACAGCCAGGGACGCATTGCGCCTTGGCGCCCACGCCTTCCCTGCGCCCGCGGGCCCGCCGCCAGTCCAGGCGCGCGCCTCCACCGGTTCGCAGTTCCCTTTGCGATGACTGAAATCCTCCCCCTCTGGGGGAGGTGGCGCCGAAGGCGACGGAGGGGGCCGCCCCTAGCCCCCCAGCAGGGCCTCGACCTGATCCCGTTCCGGCGCCGAGGGCTGGGCGCCCGGCCGGGTCGCCGCAAAGGCCCCCGCCGCACAGGCGAACCGCAGGGCCTCGTCCGGCGCCGTCTCCTCCAGCAGGGCCATGGTGATCGCCGCCACGAAGGCGTCGCCGGCGCCGGTCGCATCCACAGCCTCGACTGCGGGCGGCCTGGCCCAGGCCGTCTCCACCCCGCGCTGATACATGGCCGCGCCTTGAGCCCCCTTCGTCACCACCACCCGGCCGCCGCCCCGGTGCAGGGCCTCCCCATAGAAGGCGGCCTCGGTCTCATTGACCACGATCAGATCGGCGCGGCGCAGCAGGGCCTCTGAAACGGGCTGGGCGGGCGCCAGATTGGCGCAGACGAAGCCCGTGGCCCGGCCGACCGCCGCCTCGACCGTCTCGACCGGCAGCTCCAGTTGCACGATCAAGGCGCCCTCGATCCGCTGGGGCAGCTGTTCGGGCGTGACCCGATGATTGGCCCCGGCCGCCACCACGATCTGGTTCTCGCCCGTCGGATCGACGGCGATCAGGGCCACCCCCGTGGGCGCCGCCACATCGACCTCCACCCCCGCCAGATCGACCCCCAGCTCCGACATGAGGGCCAGGGCCTCGCCGGCCATGGCGTCGTTTCCGACCCGGCCGATCAGGCTGACCTCGGCCCCCAGCTTTTCGGCGGCATAGGCCTGGTTGGCGCCCTTGCCGCCGGGATAGCGGGCGAGCGTCGCCCCCGTCACCGTCTCGCCCGGCGCCGGCAGGCGCGGCGCCGTCGCCACCAGGTCCAGATTGATCGAGCCGACGACGGTGATCCTCATCCCCCTCGCGCCCTTTCAGCGCCCTTCAAGGTTTCGGCGATCAGGTCGAACACCCCTTGAGCGTCCGCCGCGACCGCCCAGCGATGGCGGGCCGTCTCCGGATCGACCCGGAACTCCACCGCCGTATGGCCGCGCGTCAGGTCCGATCCGGTCTCGACCTCGATCCGGCAGGGCTTCAGGCTGAACAGGTCGGGCTTCATCAGCCAGGCGATCGGACAGGGGTCGTGCAGGGGGGCGCCCCAGTCCGGGCTGGGCCAGCCGACCAGGGTCCGTTCAGTCCTCTGGGAAAAGCGCAGCAGGGCGGCCATGGTGCGGGCCGGTTCGGTGCGGATCGTCTCTATGGCGCGGATGCGGGCCTCGGTCGCCCGCACCTGATGCGTCGCATCCAGACCGAAGGCGATCACCTGACAGCCCGAGCCGAAGACGACCGCCGCCGCGTCCGGGTCGGCCCAGATGTTGAACTCGGCGGAAGCCGTGATGTTGCCGCCCTCCGACCGCGCCCCGCCCATGACCACGACCGGGCCAAGGTGGTCGGCCAGCCGCCGTTCGCGCTTCATCGCCAGGGCCAGATTGGTCATCGGTCCCAGGACGGCGATCGCCACCGATCCGGCCGGGCGCTTCATCACCAGGTCGACGATGGCGTTGGCCGCCGGTCCGTCGCCGATGATGCCCTGGGGCTCGAACGGCTCCAGGTCGCCCAGACCCTCCGGCCCGTGGAAGTCGCCGGCGCCGGCGGGCGGGCGTTTCAGCGGCCGTTCGGCCCCGCCGAAGACGGGCACGTCCTCTCGGCCGGCGATCTGGCGCAGCATGCGCGCATTGCGCTGGGTCAGATGGGCGGGGACGTTGCCGCCCACGGTGGTGACGGCCAGCAGCTCCAGCTCGGGGGCGGCGAAGGCCAGGAAGAGCGCTGCGGCGTCATCCACGCCGGGGTCGCAGTCGATGATCAGGGATTGGACAGTCACCCCCGTGGTTTGGCCGTCCCGACGCCGGGGGGCAAGTCCGTTTCATGGCTAAGCCTGTGGGAAGGGGCGTCTTTTTCCGGCGCCGCGCGCCCGGCTTGACGTCCGCCTCCCCCGGCGTCACCCTGAGGCCGTTCTCCGGGGTGTCGCAATCGAGCGGCTGAGATAGAGGTTCCTCCTCTGACCCGTCGAACCTGATCCGGGTCATGCCGGCGAAGGGATGAGTACGCTTTAGGTCCATGCGCCACAGGACCCTCGCGCCCGACGTCGGCGGACCTCAAACCGTTTGAGGCCGCCATGAACATCCAAGTCACCCCGCCCGTCCTGCCCGAAGAGCCCAATGTGGATCTGGCCCTGGCCGAGGCGCGCAAGGCGGTCGAGGCTGAGACCGGCCGTATCCCGACCGGCGAACGGGCCGGCAGCCGCAAGGTCTATGTCCAGGGCGTCCTCTATCCGGATATCCGCGTCCCCTTCCGCGAGATCGCCCTGCATCCGTCGGCGAACGAGCCGCCGGTGACGGTCTATGACTCCTCGGGCCCCTACACCGACCCGAACGTGGTCATCGACATCAAGAAGGGCCTGCCCCACGTCAAATCCCGCTGGCAGCTGGACCGCGGCGACATCGCCCCCGTCCTGAACCCGCGCGAGGTCAAGCCCGAGGACAACGGCCATGCCTCGGGCCGCCACCTGGCCCCCCGCTTCGACACCTCCAACCACCGCGTCTTCAAGGGCGTCGAGGGCCGCCCGGTGACGCAGTACGAATACGCCAAGGCCGGGATCATCACGCCCGAGATGGAATATGTGGCGATCCGGGAGAATCTGCGGCGGGAGGCAGTGGCGAGTGGCGAGTGGCGAGTGGCGAGCGAGGGACAGGCCGTCACCCTGGCCGACGGTTCGACCGTGCCGCTTCCCGCATCGACCTCGCCACTCGCCACTCGCCACTCGCCACTGGAGCGCGACGGCGAATCCTTCGGCGCCAGCATCCCCGACTATGTGACGCCCGAGTTCGTGCGCTCCGAGATCGCCCGCGGCCGCGCCATCATCCCGCACAACATCAACCACCCCGAGGTCGAGCCGATGATCATCGGCCGCAACTTCCTGGTGAAGATCAACGCCAACATCGGCAACAGCGCGGTCCTGTCGTCGGTGGACGACGAGGTCGACAAGCTGGTCTGGGCCACCCGCTGGGGCGCGGACAATGTCATGGACCTGTCGACGGGCAGGAACATCCACAACATCCGCGACTGGATCATCAGGAACTCGTCCGTCCCGATCGGCACCGTCCCCATCTATCAGGCGCTGGAGAAGGTCGGCGGCATTGCCGAGGACCTGACGTGGGAGGTGTTCCGCGACACATTGATCGAACAGGCGGAACAGGGCGTCGACTATTTCACCATCCACGCCGGGGTGCGCCTGCCCTTCGTGCCGATGACGGCGAAACGCGTCACCGGCATCGTCTCGCGCGGCGGCTCCATCATGGCCAAATGGTGCCTGGCCCACCACAGGGAGAGCTTCCTGTATGAGCATTTCGAAGACATCTGCGACATCATGCGGGCCTATGACGTCTCCTTCAGCCTGGGCGACGGTCTGCGCCCCGGCTCCATCGCCGACGCCAATGACGAGGCCCAGTTCGCCGAGCTGCGGACGCTGGGCGAACTGACCCAGATCGCCTGGTCCAAGGGCTGCCAGGTGATGATCGAAGGCCCCGGCCATGTGCCGATGCACAAGATCAAACAGAATATGGACGAGCAGCTGAAGCACTGCCACGAGGCGCCCTTCTATACGCTGGGGCCGCTGACCACCGACATCGCGCCGGGCTATGACCACATCACCTCGGCCATCGGGGCGGCCATGATCGGCTGGTTCGGCACGGCCATGCTCTGCTACGTCACGCCCAAGGAGCATCTGGGCCTGCCGGACCGTCAGGACGTCAAGGACGGCGTCATCACCTACAAGATCGCCGCCCACGCCGCCGACCTGGCCAAGGGCCACCCCGCCGCCCGGTTACATGACGACGCCCTGTCACGCGCCCGGTTCGAGTTCCGCTGGGAGGACCAGTTCAACCTGGGGCTGGACCCCGAAACCGCCCGCAAATACCACGACGCCACCCTGCCCAAGGAAGCCCACAAGACCGCCCACTTCTGCTCCATGTGCGGCCCGAAATTCTGCTCGATGAAGATCAGCCAGGACATCCGGGATGCGGCGGCGGCGCAGAACGACGCGGGGGCGAGCCTGGCGGAGGCGGAGGCCGGGATGGCGGAGATGAGCGCGAAGTTCCGCGCCGGCGGCGGGGTGGTGGAGGTGAAGGTGTGAGAACTAGGCGACGAGTTCGATCTCCGCTTCGTCTTCATTGTCCTCGCGATTCGGTCTGAACAAACGCCCCATGCTTCGGCGAGCAGGCTGGAGTGACGAGAGATAGTCGTCAGCAGCCAGACTTAGGCTTTCCGGACGGAGAGCGATGCCTACAGCCTCAGCGTCCCACTCGTGGTTGAGCTGTTTCGCGAGGGCATAGACTACCGCACGTCCAACGCGCAGGATCATGCTCTGTTCAGCCGCTTGTTGGGCATGATCCCTCATGCTTTCGATGTCTTGAGCCGAGGCATACTCGTCGATCAGCTTGGTCCGCATCTCCTCGATAGCCGGGTAGAGCATATTCACGAAAAGCTGGCCGGTATCGTAGTAGCGCGCAGCCCGGCCTTTGAGGCTTTTCTCTTCGACCTCTTCTTTGGTCGTTACCAACATGATTTCTGGTGCCCTCTCTCTGCCTTGCCAGAGATCGGCCGCCTTTGCTCCGGTCGGAGCAAACGAGATGTTTGTATGGCCCGTCCGGGGGGTAGACCCGCTGTTCGACCCGGAGCCGTCTCGTGTGCTTGTAAAGCCAACCCCGGCATCGGCCGTGACCAACTCTGAACCATCGACTGCAATCCGCGGTGCGGTTTTTCGAACGCGTAGATCGTTGAGCAACTTCTGAAGCTCGTCGCGGACATCGTCATTGGATCGGGTATCGGGCGCGAAGGAGCGAATGGCGTCAATCAGCCACTGCGGTCGAAGCGCAGCAACGCGATCAGCGAAATGCTGTGTCGCCACTTGATCCTGCTCGGCTCCCATATAGCGAAGGAATTGCCGATATCCTTCAGGGCGGACACGAGCATCGTCCGGAAGCTCGACATGGATCGAGATATGGCGAGCACCGAACGGGATGCCAAAGAGCGGGGCGTTGATCGTCCAAGCACGACCCGACTTCAGATCATATAGTTCATCTTTGTAGACGATGCCCGAGGTACTTACTGCTGTCTGTAAGGAGCCACTGATAGACTGATTGTGGCTAGGTGCCTTCTCGTAAGGCGGATCGAAAAGATAGTGGATTACTACGCCATTTCCGGCATCCACTGCTTCATACCGACCAAATACGTTTGCAGATATCCGACTGCTAAGCGTCTCGAAATGCCGGTTACCATTCAGCTTGTGCGTACCGTCCACCATGCGCAGGCGCACGTTTGCAGGAACGCGGTAGAACCGATGATAGAGGTAGCTGGCCAGCCATTGAATATCGACTGGAGGATCGCCGTCATAGGGATCACGAACGGTATCTTGATCTGGCCGGTTGCCAAACAGCGTCACTTCAGTCCAGTCGGACTGGGCATTTCTGCCGGTCAAAACGGCGTCTTCTGTTACGTCAAGCACCTCTTGAGTGGTGCCGTCAGCAAGCTCGATCTTAAGGCGGCCATACACTCCTTCACGGTAGCCAATGACAACCTGAGAGACGCGCCCCGCCTTACAGGACCTATAACGCAGCCCGAGCTTGTTTGAGGGTAGCGATGCGACTTTTGCCCCCATGCCGAAGTTGGCATCCAAACCTTTTTCCTTGCCTATGGAGGAAGCTAGGTCGCACATGTTGTAGAGTTCGTCGGCCGACATACCGGGGCCGTTGTTCCAGATCACGAGCTTAGTCGCTCCGAGTTCCTGGACGGCGGAAAACTCGACGAGGCCGTGGCCAGTTTCGTCATGCTCTGCCGCTTCAATAGCGTTTCGCACAAGCTCGCGGATCATCATTATCTTCGGACACCGCTCGATCGTGCTCGCGACGAGGAAGTCTGTGTCACCAATCTTCAGCGGCGAGATTTGATCGGACTGCATACGGACCTCAGAGTTTGAATGAGCGCTCGGCACGCGACTTGGGCGCGTCAAACCGAGCTTCGACCGACGAAACAGCGTCTCTCAGAGCCTTGATCACCTTACGCACCTCGGCCTCGTCAAAGTCGTAGACTTGCCGATTGGACAGGTTGCCGATCCGAGCAATCGCATCGATAGCCTTGTTGGTCCGGCTCTCAGCGAGCTCCCTGAACTTGATGTGTTTGGTTGTATTTTTCTCCATCTCAGCGTTCTATCAACCATAAATCTCGTTGTAAATACGCCCGCATATTTCGATGCAAATATCGTCGAATATTTTGACACTCACTGGACCAGAACGCTGTGAAACCGCCCACCCTCGTCCTCCTCGCCGGACCCAACGGCGCCGGCAAGACCACCTTCATCAACCGCTTCCTGCGTCAGCGGGCGGAGGCGTTTCGGTTCGTGAATCCGGACGAGGTGGCGCGCGATCTGGAGGGGGACGGCGCTTCGCGCGATCTGGCGGCCGGACGATTGGTGCTGGAGCGGCTGGAGGCCCTGTTTGCGGAACGGGCCGATGTGGTTCTGGAGACCACCTTGGCGACCCGATCTCACGCCGGGCGCATCCGTCGCTGGCGGGCGGCGGGATACCGGGTCGAACTGGTCTATCTGCGCCCGCCCTCGGCCGACTTCTCGGTCATGCGGGTGGCGCGGCGGGTGGCCCCCAGCGAAGGCTTCGCCTTCGCGGACTTCAGAATGGGGCGGGCACGGCATTCCCGAAGACACGCTGCGCCGCCGCTTTCAGCTCAGCCTCGACTATCTGGAGACGGTCTATAAGCCCCTGGTGGACCAATGGGAGGTCTATGGGGTTAGCGACGGCGAGCCCGATCTGTTAGATTGGGGACCGAAATGAGCAGCATCTTCGACCGCGAAACCACCCTGAAGGCCCTGCGCGACGCCGCCCGGATCGCGCGCGAAGGCACGCGCGAGGAGAAGTCCGGCAAGTTCCTGCCGCCGCCCGGCTGGAAGGGGCGTCTGGTCACGGCCGCCGACGTTCCGGCCGCGCCCCGGAAAAAGAAGACGGCCTAACCCTCCCTTTCGTCATCCTCCGGCAAGCCGCGTCTTCGCGGCGCAGACCGGGGGACCCAGCGGCGCCGTCAGGCGAAATCCGCCCGCCGCACGCTGCGGGAAGACCTGGTCCGCGACAGGTTCGCGCTCTCGCGCGCCGCTGGGTCCCCCGGTTCCGCTGCGCGGCCCGGAGGATGACGAAAGTCGGGTGCGAATTCCCCTGCCCCCACCCTGCCCGCCACACCGCCCTCTGATTCCCCACGGCTTTTCGGCGCTTTCCGACAATCGACCCATCACCCCTTTCCCCCGACATCATACTGGCGCGGCTCCGCATCGGGGCGGATAGGTTGGGAGGGACGGATGGAGGCGACGGCAGGCGGCTGGGACGAGGACTGGCGCCCGGAGGGTCCGGAGCCGGGCGCCGAGCGGGCCTGGGACGATGAACCCCTGAACGACCGGCCCCTGTATGACGGGCGGCGGGTGCGCGATCCCTATCAGAGGGGCGGGGGGTACAGCCGGATATCGGAGGACCGGTGGGACGCGATCCAGCGGGCCTATGCGGCGGGCGAGCCGGGGGCCTCGGTCTGTCGGCGGTTCGGCCTGGCGCGATCGACCCTTTACGCCCGCGCCCGCGACGAGGGGTGGCTGCGCCAAGATCAGGATCAGACCGAACCTCTGGACCATGGCTTCGAGGCGGACGGGGCGGACGCGCCCGTGGACCTGGAGGCCGAGACGGCGGCGGGCCTGTGCGACTACGGCCTGTTGGCGGGTCACGCCCGGGTGCGGATGCAGCGGGCGATTCTGGCGGGCCGAGGGGTGGAGGCCGGGCGCTGGATGCGGCTGCACGCCCAGTTGACGGCCATGGCCCAGGCGGAAGCGGCGGCGAAGGCGGAGGCGGAGGCCCAGACCCTCAATCCGCCGTCGGCCCAGGCCGCGACCGCCCCCGCCCCTGCTCTTGCGCCCAAACCGCCTGCGCCCCAACCGCCCGCGCCCAGGCGCCGCTCCGGCCCCAAACCCCTGTCGGACTGCGATCCGTTCGAGGTGCTGGAACGCCAGACCCAGGCCCTGAACGACCTGGAGCGGTCCTTCGCCGGCCTGGACCTGAGCGATCCCGTCTATCGCCGCCTGCTGGAAAAGGGGCTGGAGGCGGTCGCCCTGATGGGCGGACCCGATCCGGTCGATCCGGCGCCGGACCAACCGGACACACCGGACACATCGGACACTGTTTTTTCCACGCCCGTCCCCTCCTGACGGTTCCGATCCGGTCCTGAACAGGTGACGAAGGGCCCTTCACCCCCTACCTAGGCGTCATGACCCTTCATGCCGCCCCGCCGCCCCTCCTCGACGCCGCCGGCGTTTCGACCGACGACGCCCTGTCGATCCTGAAGTCCGCCTTAGCCGGGGCGGACGACGGGGAGCTGTTTCTGGAACGCTCCGAGAGCGAGAGCCTGGTGTTCGACGACGGGCGGCTGAAATCGGCCGCCTATGACGCCACCGAGGGGTTCGGCCTGCGGGTCGTGGCGGGCGAGACCGCCGGCTATGCCCACGCCCATGAGATTTCGGCCGCCGCCCTGGGCCGCGCCGCCGACAGCGCCGCCCTGGCCAAGGCGGGGCATGAGGCCCGCGTCGCCGAGGGGCCGCGCGCCACCAATCAGAAACTGTACGGCGAGGTCGATCCCCTGGCCTCGCCCGCCTTTTCCGACAAGATCGCCCTGTTGGCCGAGATCGACGCCTGGGCCCGGGCTCGCGATCCGCGCGTGGTCCAGGTCTCGGCCTCCCTGGTCGGCGAGCGGCGCGCGATCGAGATCCTGAGGGCCGACGACCGGGCGGTGCGGGACGTGCGGCCCCTGGTGCGGCTGAACGTCTCGGTCACGGTCGAGCAGAACGGCCGACGCGAGAGCGCCTCCTCCGGCGCCGGGGGCCGGGCGGGCTTCGAGGCCTGGGTGGCGCCCGAACGCTGGCAGGCCCAGGTGGACGAGGCCCTGCGCCAGGCCCTGGTCAACCTCGACGCAGTCGACTGTCCGGCGGGCGAGATGGACGTGGTCCTGGGCGCCGGCTGGCCCGGCGTTTTGCTGCACGAGGCCATCGGCCACGGCTTCGAGGGCGACTTTCACCGCAAGGGCTCATCCGTCTTCAACGGCATGATGGGCAAGCGGGTGGCGGCGCCGGGCGTGACCGTGGTCGACGACGGCTCCATCGCCGGGCGGCGCGGCTCCCTGTCGGTGGATGACGAGGGCACGCCCACGGGCCGCACCGTCCTGATCGAGGACGGGATCATGGTCGGGCTGATGCACGACCGGCTGTCGGCGCGTCAGCTGGGGGTCGCGGCCACCGGCAACGGCCGGCGCCAGTCCTTCGCCCACATGCCCATGCCGCGCATGACCAACACCTTCATGGAGGGGGGGCGGGATTCCAAGGCCGACATGATCGCCAATACGAAGCGCGGCCTCTACGCCGCCAACTTCTCGGGCGGTCAGGTCGACATCACCAACGGCAAGTTCGTCTTCCAGTGCAATGAGGCCTATCTGATCGAGGACGGGGTGATCACCGCCCCCGTGCGCGGCGCCACCCTGATCGGCGACGGGGCCACGGCCCTGACCCGGATTCAGATGATCGGCGACGACTTCGCCTTCGACCCCGGCGTCGGCGTCTGCGGCAAGGCCGGACAGGGCGTGCCCGTCGGCATCGGCCAGCCCAGCCTCAAGATCGGCGGCCTGACCGTCGGCGGAACGGCGGTCTAGGGGAAAGGAACCGGATCGGACGAACGGGTGTTTCCCCGCCACACAGGAGAGGAAACACCATGTCCACTGAACGCACTGTCGAACATCCCGACGGCCGGGTCGAACGGATCACCGAAAACGACCGCGCCCCCGCCCCCACCATCGTCGAGCGCCGCAGCGGCGGCGGCATGGGCGGGATCGTGGCCCTGATCATCGGCCTGGCCCTGGTCCTGGTCATCGGCTGGTTCCTGATGAACATGAACCGCAATGACGCCATCGAGTCCAACGCCGTGGCCGGGGCGGCCGAAAGCGTCGGCAACGCCGCCGACAACATCGGCGAGGCCGCCCGCGACGCCGTGCCGGAACGTGCGACGCCCGCCAACTAACCCATTGATAATGCTTACGAAATAGGCGCGCCGCCTGGGGCCTCGGCCGGCGGCTGCGGCCGCCAGTCGGGGCCCAGAGGCTCCAGCCCCTGGGCCTCCAGCCGGTCCAACAGGCCGCCCGGCTGGGCCAGCAGGCGAAGCGGGGCGATGGCGACCGTCGTCCCGCCCTCGGCCAGGGCGTCGTCCACGGCCTGGCCCCACAGGGTCTCCAGCGCCGCCCCCTGATCCATAACCGCCCAGTAGGAGCAGGCGCTGACCGCCTGATCCAGGGGCGAGGCCAGCACCTCGGCGACGCGGCGCCGGCGCCAGGCCTCGGCCCGCCGCTCGCCCTCCGCCTCGCCCAGCTCGGCCGCCGTCACCGCCCGCGTCATACAGTCGAGATAGCGCTCGGGCGGGGTCGTCAGCACCCGGTCGATGATCTCGTCCCCCCGCAGGGTGCCGACCGGCTCGGCCGGCTTGCGGTTGGTCCGCGCCGCCCGCCGCACCACGTCCGAGACCGGCCGCTCGCGCCGGGCGTAGCCGCCCCGCTCCATCAGCTCGGCTGACAGCAGCAGCAGGCTGGTGCGGCTGGGCCCCTCGCCCGTGACCCGCTCCAGCCGCGCCTCCAGCTCCGGCGGCAGATAGTCGGCCGTGGTCCGGCCCTCGGGCAGGCGGGTCAGGGTCCGCGCCCGCCAGATGACTCGCCCCAGATCGGCCAGGGACGCCCGCCCCTGCACCGGGAACAGCACCCGATCCGCCCGCTCCACCGCCGTCGTCAGGGCTTCGGTCCGCCAATCCATGTCGCGCGACAGGCCGTCGATCGACCCGACCAGGATCAGGGTCGCGTCCCCGCGCCGGATCTCCCACATCGGCCCCTCGATCCGACGGGCGGTGACGACGATGTCCTCCACCGCATCGGCCGGCGGGTCCGCCTCCTGGGCTGTCGCCCGCCAGCCTGCGCTTGCGGCAAGCAGAATAGAACAGAGAAGAGCGGGGATACGGTTCATGACTTCACTGTATTCGCGCGCCTTTCGGTTTCGTAATGAAATGTCTGTAATGATGGCGGCGATTTAATCCACCTTTCCGCCTTGTAACTGGAGATGAACGTCCGCTGACGGCACATCCCTCGACAACATTCGAGGGGAAGACCGATGACGAAGACCTTGCTGCTGGCCAGCACCGCCCTGTTCCTGTCGGCCGCATCGGCCTTCGCGGGGGACGAACCCCAGGTGGCCCAGGCGCCGGTTCCGACCGGCCCGGCGAGCCAGGCGCCGCTGGCCGACGCGACCCAGCGCGGCGTTCTGGTCTTCACGCCCGACTTCTTCGCGTCCCAGCGCCCCAATACGGCGCTCGACATGGTCAATCGCGTGCCGGGCTTCGAGGTCGACGACGGTTCCGGGGCGCGGGGCTTTGAAGGGGCGGTCGGCAATGTGCTGATCAACAACGCCCGTCCGGCCTCCAAGAACGACGGCGGCTCCAATGTGCTGAGCCGCACCCCGGCGCGTCAGGTGGAACGGATCGAGCTGATCCGCGGCGGCGCTCCCGGCATCGACATGCAGGGCTTCTCGGTGGTGGTGAACGTCATCCTGAAGACCGAGGCCAGCCGCCAGTCGATCCTGACGTGGAACACGACCCAGTTCGAAGGCGCGGGCCAGGATCTCTACGGCGGCAGCTATCAGTTCACCGCCCGAGACGGCGACCGCAGCTGGGGCGTGACCCTGTCCGACGGCATCAGTATGAGCGATTCCAACGGCCCCGGCCGAACCGTCCGCCGCAACGCCGCAGGCGATGTGCTGCGCGACGAGGTTACCGACACTGACGGCTACGGCGGCGGCAATTCGATCCGCGGGACCTATGCGGGTCCGATCGCCGGCGGCAAGATCGACCTGACCGCCCGCTATGGGATCAACGACTGGAACGGCTACTACAACAGCCGGTCAGCGACCGCCTTCCGTGAAAGCCTCGACCAGGAGGACAACAAGAGCGGCGAGTTCGGCGTCACCTGGGAGCGCCCGCTGAACGACCGGTTCAAGCTGGAAACCCGGCTGATGCATGAGTTCGGCAGCTGGGACGGGGTCTCGACCTACAACGTCCTCAGCAACGGTCTGGACGCCCCGGAAGAGCGGTTCGTCTATTCGGGCGAGCGGTCCGAGACCATCCTGCGGGCCCTGATCCGTCACGAGCGGTCGCCCAAGCTGACGATCGAGACCGGCGGCGAGGTGGCCTACAACATGCGCCAGACCGATCAGGCCTATAGCGTGGGCGGCGCCCCGGTGGCCCTGCCCAGCGCCTCGGTCAAGGTGGAGGAGACGCGGGGCGAGGTCTTCTCCAAGGGCACCTGGCGGCTGCACCCGGACCTGACGCTGGAGGCGGGGCTGCGCCTGGAAGCCTCGACCATCAGCCAGTCGGGCGACGCCGATCAGGAGAAGAGCTTCTTCTTCGCCAAGCCCCGCTTCATGGCCACCTGGACGCCGATGCCGAACAACCAGCTGCGCTTCCGCTTCGAGCGTGAACTGGGCCAGCTCGACTTCTCCGACTTCGCCGCCTCGGCCGACCTGGAGGAACAGAACGTCTACGGCGGCAACGTCGATCTGGAGCCCGAGCAGCGCTGGATCTCCGAGCTGACCTATGAGCGCCGCTTCTGGGGCGAGGGCGTGGTCTCCATCGGCTATCGCCACGACGAGATCATCGACGCCATCGACCGCATCCCCCTGGCCGGCGGCCTGTCGGCGGTGGGCAATATCGGCGAGGGGACGCTGGACCGGCTGTCGCTGAACGTGACCGTGCCGCTGGACAAGCTGGGCGTCACGGGCGCCCGCTTCACCTTCAGAAACGACTGGAACAAGACCGAGGTCACCGATCCGACCACGGGCGAGACGCGGCCCATCTCCGGCGTTCGTCCGACCCAGGCCAATGTCGGCCTCGAGCAGGACATCACGCGCCTGAAGCTGCAATGGGGGGTGAACTGGCTGCCCTATCTGGGCCAGCCCAGCTATTCGCCCGATCAGGTCTCGCGCTGGCGCGGAACCGACTATTTCGAGCTGTTCGCCGAATACAAGCCCAGCCCGACCCTGGCGATCCGGGCCCAGCTGAACCTGTGGGACGACTTCACCCAAAGCCGCACCGTCTTCGCCGACCGCGACACCCGCGCGGTGGCCTTCGTCGAGGACAGCGTCGTCGACCCGCGCACCTTCGCCTCCATCCGGGTCCGCAAGACCTTCTGAGGCGGCTGACGCCAACGAAAAGCCCCGGCGGATCGCTCCGCCGGGGCTTCTTGCGTCGAACAGGCAGGCTTTAGTGGATCCCGGCCATGCCCTTCTTGAGCAGGGGCGACATCAGCAGCAGGAAGACGCCGACGCCGACGCCCGTCCAGCCGATGGTGCCGAAGATCGACCCATAGGTCTGAAGCGCCAGCTCGGGGCTGGTGACGACGCCGGCGACGGTGTCGGTCGCCGTCGCCTTGGCGATGATGCCGGCGACGATATGGGCGACGGAGCTGGACAGGAACCAGACGCCCATCATCATCCCGACCACCCGCGCCACCGACAATTTGGTGATCATCGACAGGCCGACCGGCGACAGGCACAGCTCGCCGATCGTGTGGAAGAAGTAGGTCAGGAACAGGAAGATCAGCGGCACCCGGAAGGCGTCGTTGGCCTGGGTCGCGGCAGCCCAGGTCAGCACCAGGAAGCCCAGACCGACGAAGACCAGGCCGAAGGAGAATTTGACCGGGGTCGAAGGCTCCAGCTTGCGCTTGGCCAGCCAGACCCAGAGGGCGGCGATGATCGGCCCGCCCAGCACGATGATGCCGGGGTTGAAGGTCTGGGTCATGGCGGCGTTGAACCATGACGGCATCTGGGTGGACTGGTCTGCGAACAGGGTCAGGGACGACCCTGCCTGTTCGAACAGGGCCCAGAACAGGACCGAGAAGAAGATCAGCACCTGGGCGACCAGCATGCGCGACCGCTCGGCGCCCTTGAGCCGGAAGACCGTGAAGCCCACCACGGCGGCGAAGATGACGCCCGCGATCCACGGCAGGGCCGTCTCGATGATCTCGTGGCGCTGCATCAGCAGCCAGGTCGGGATGACGGCGACGATGCCGGCGATCCAGAAGAAAGGCACCAGCGGCACGCCCAGGATGGAACGGCCCTGAACGGGGACCGGCGGCGCGCCGCGGCCTTCGAGCCAGGACTGGCCCAGGACGAAGGTCAGCAGGCCGAACAGCATGCCGATGCCGGCCAGGCCGAAGCCGTAGGCCCAGCCGTATTTGATGCCCAGATAGGAGCAGGCGATGGTCGCCAGGAAGGAACCGAGGTTGATCCCCACGTAGAAGATGGTGAAGCCGCCGTCGCGACGCGGGTCGTTCTCTTCATAGAGAGCGCCGACGACGGTTGAGATGTTGGCTTTCAGGAAGCCGACGCCCACGATGATCAGGGACAGGGCCAGGAAAAGAACCGGCTCGCCGAGCGCCAAATCCCGCGTGGTCTCCAGCGTATAGGCGCCGGTCGCGGTGAAGGCGGGGAAGCCGGCCTTGGCGGCGGCCTCGGGCGCGGCCGCGGTCGCCGGATCCAGCGCTCCGGTCGGCTGGGCGTTGATCGCCGCTCCCGTGGCGACGGCCGCCACATCGGAGGCGTTGGCGGCGGAGGGCTCGGCGCCGACGGCGGAGACGCCTTCGGGCGATATGGCGACCTGGACCCGTTCATCGCCGTTGACGGCGAAGATGCGGCGGTTCTGGTCGCGGCCCTCGACCTGCAGCTCATAGGTGGTGTCACCGATGGTCAGGCGCTCGCGACCGCCCGTGCCTTCGAAAGCCATGGTGAAGTGCCCCAGGACCAGCAGAACGGCGCCGATGATGACGGCCTTGCGCGATCCGAGATAGCGGTCGGCGATCAGGCCGCCGAGGACCGGCATCAGATAAACGAGGGCGGCGTAGGCGGCGTAGATGCCTTGGGCCTCGGCCGGGCCGAACAGGAAGTGCTGGGTCAGATAGAGGACCAGCAGGGCCCGCATGCCATAGTAGGAAAAACGCTCCCACATTTCCGTGAAGAACAGGATCACCAGCCCCCGCGGGTGCCCTAGGAAAGTCTTACGAGGCGCGAGCGCCCCCCCATCCGTCACTGTCAACGGCTCACTCCCAACTGCCGCGCCTCAACGGGGCGCGCGAAAGGCGCATACCCAGCACAGGGAGCAAACCCGAACAAGAGTTAAGGTTATGCGCCCCCTCGCCGCACCCGGCGATGCGCCGAACTGGCGCCCGATATGCAGAGGTTCCCGCATCCCGCCGCCGGGGCGCCAATATGGCCCGGTCGAGGACGGGAGGGAGTGTTGAATGGCTGTGCGGCCGATCCGCCGATCCGACTATGCGGCGCTGAACGCCCTGCACCGCCAGGTCGGCTGGCCCGAGCGGTCCGAGGCGGGGTGGCGGTGGCTGGAGGCCAATCCGGCGCGACGGGACCTGGACGCCCCGACCGGCTGGGTCGTCGTCGATGAGGCCGATGCGCCCCGGGCCATGCTGGGCAATCTGGTCCAGAGGTTTCGGCGCGGCCCCGAGGTTCTTTACGCCGCCACCGGTTTTTCCATCATCGTTCCGCCCGAACGACGGGGCGCCAGCCGGCCCCTGATCAAGGCCATATTGGCCCAGTCGGGCCTGTTCGCCTGCTACACGCTGAACGCCAACGCCCGGTCGGCGCCGCTCTATCCCCTGTTCGGCTTCAAGCCAGCGCCGGCCCAGACCCACGCCCTGAAGCTGGCCTGGAGGGTCGATCCCCTGACCTGTGCGAAGGGCCGGCTGCTGCGCGGACTGCTGGGCGGAGTGTCGGCGGAGACGGCCCGGCGGTTGGGCGACCGGCTGATGAACCGCCGCCTGTTCAAACCCCGCCGCCTGAAGCTGCCGGACGGGGTCCGGGTGCTGACCGACCTGGGCGAGGGTTCGCCCTATGACGACTTCTGGCGGGCCCTGGTCGCCGAAGGCCGGCTGATCGCCGATCGCAGCCCCGAGATCATGGCCTGGCGCATGACCGACCCGGACATGACCCTGGCGCCCGTGGTTCTGGGCCTTTTCCGCCAGGGCCGGCTGCAAGGCTTCGCCCTGGCCCAGATGAACAAGACCCGTCTGATCGATCCGCCCTGTCTGGACATACTGGATCTGGCGGCGCTGGACGGGGCAGGCGATGCGATCGAAATCCTGGCGCGGACCCTGATCGACAATGCGCGGGGCCTGGGCGCGGCCAAGGTCAGGCTGCAGGTGACGACGCCAGAGATGCTTGAGCGTCTGGGCGCCCTGACCGCCAAGGCCCGGCGCGAGGGCGGATGGGGCCACTGCCACGCCGTCTTCCGCGATCCCGTCTCCGCCGAGGAATGGAGCCCCACCCCGTTCGACGGCGACTACGCCGTCTGCCTGCGCCCCGTGCCGGCGCCCGCCGATCGTCGATCCGGCGCGAAACCAGGCGAGACGGCCGCCGTCTGAGCCGACCGGTCTTGCTCCGGGTCGGGCCGGCGATCGGACACGAAAAAAGGTGTCCGATGTGTCCGATCTGTCCGACGCCCTTTGATTTTACTGAAGAATAATCCGCCGTCGATCGGACAGTCCGTCGGCGAACCGTCGCGCTGTCCCTTGCGATGTCAAAGACCGAAACGCCAGTCTAGGCGCGTCGGAAGGACCGACGGCCGATTGGGCGGCTCAATCCGCAAGGCGTTGAAAAATAGAGAGCTTCTCGCCCGAATCTATAGGGACGTCGGTTCGAAGGCGAAGCGCGGAGCCGGTCGCGGCGTCGCTCAGCCGATCAGACCTTAAGGCCGGGCCTTCAGCGTGTCGCGGATCTCGGTCAGCAGGGCCTCGGTCGGGGTCGGGGCCGAGGGCGCCGGATCCGGCTTGGCGGCTTCCTGGCGGCGCAGGCTGTTGATCCCCTTGACCAGCAGGAAGACGACGAAGGCCACGATCAGGAACTGGATCACCGTATTGGCGAAGGCGCCGTATTGGATCGCCACCTTCTCGACCTCTTCGGTCGCCGGGTTTTCAGGCCGCAGCACCCATTCCAGCTCGGAAAAATCGACCCCGCCGGTCAGCAGACCGATCGGGGGCATCACCACCTGATCCACCAGGCTTTTGACGATGCCGTTGAAGGCGGCGCCGATGATGACGCCGACCGCCAGATCGACGACGTTACCCTTGATCGCGAACTCGCGGAACTCGGACAGAAGGCTCATGCGGGGTCTTTCGGTCGTTAGGCTTAGGCGTCCCCAGAAGCGTTCAGACGTTCGCGCAGTTCCTTGCCGCTCTTGAAGAAGGGCACGGCCTTGGCGGGAACGTCCACGGTCTCGCCGGTGCGGGGATTGCGACCGACGCGGGCCGGTCGCGAACGGACGGAAAAGGCCCCGAAGCCGCGCAGTTCGACCCGGCCGCCGTCGGCCAGGGCGCCGGTCATTTCGCCCAGGATGACATTGACCAGCCGCTCCACCTCCGCATGGGTCAGGTGGGTGTTTTCCGCCGCAAGCTTCTCGATCAGCTCGGATTTGATCATCAGGGCCCCTGCCAGCTCATGATCGGCAGGCCGCGCCCGCCGATGATCCACTGTACGGCACCCTAACCGCCGCCCGCCCCTCTAAAAAGCCCCTATCGGGCCCCGAGCCCTCGGATTTGCATGAATTATGTCCGGTTCCGGTCATTGGCCGCCGCCGCACAGGAAAAAGGCGGCGGGATCGCTCCCGCCGCCTTGGTCTTTTTTCGTCGCTACCGCGAAGCGCGCGGCGCTTCGCTGCTTGAGCGAGGTCCGCTATCGCGAAGCGCGCGGCGCTCCGCTGCTTGAGCGAGGTCCGCTATCGCGAAGCGCGCGGCGCTCCGCTGCTTGAGCGAAGCGCCTGACGCCTTGCGGCGAGCGCCTTACTCCTTGGAGCCGGCGTTCTTCAGCGCGGCGCCCAGGATGTCGCCCAGGGAAGCGCCCGAGTCGGACGAGCCGAACTGTTCGATCGCTTCCTGTTCGTCCTTCATTTCCAGCGCCTTGATCGAGACCGAGATGCGGCGCGAGGCCTTGTCCACGGCGGTGATCATGGCGTCGGCGCGGTCGCCGACGGCGAAGCGTTCCGGACGTTGCTCGTTGCGGTCGCGCGACAGGTCCGACTTGCGGATGAAGGCGGTGACCGGGGCGTCGTCTTCACCGAACTTGACCTCGATGCCGCCAGATTCGATCGCCGTCACGGTGACGGTGATCTGCTGGCCGCGACGGTACGCATCGCCCTCGCCGATCGGATCGCCGCCCAGCTGTTTGATGCCCAGGGAGACGCGCTCCTTCTCGACGTCGACGTCCAGGACCTTGGCCTTGACCATCTCGCCCTTGCGGTAACGCTGGATGGCTTCTTCACCCGAGACCGACCAGTCGAGGTCGGACAGGTGGACCATGCCGTCGATGTCGTTGTCCAGGCCGATGAACAGGCCGAACTCGGTGGCGTTCTTGACCTCGCCCTCGACGGTCGAGCCGATCGGGTGGTTGGCGACGAAGGCGTCCCACGGATTGTCCTGAGCCTGTTTCAGGCCCAGCGAGATGCGGCGCTTGGAGGCGTCGACGTCCAGGACGACCACGTCCACTTCCTGAGAGGTGGAGACGATCTTGCCCGGATGGACGTTCTTCTTGGTCCAGGACATTTCCGAGACGTGCACCAGGCCCTCGACCCCGGCTTCCAGCTCCACGAAGGCGCCGTAGTCGGTGATGTTGGTGATGCGGCCCGTGTATTTGGCGCCGACCGGATATTTGGCTTCCACGCCGTCCCAGGGGTCCGACTGCAGCTGCTTCATGCCCAGCGAGATACGTTGTGTGTCCGGGTTGATCTTGACGATCTGGACCTTGACGGTGTCGCCGACGGCGAGAACCTGCGACGGGTGCGAGACGCGCTTCCACGACATGTCGGTGACGTGCAGCAGGCCGTCGATGCCGCCCAGATCCACGAAGGCGCCGTAGTCGGTGATGTTCTTGACGACGCCGTCGCGGACTTCGCCCTCTTGCAGCTGGCCGACCAGCTCGGTGCGCTGTTCGGCGCGGGCCTCTTCCAGGATGGCGCGACGCGAGACGACGATATTGCCGCGCGGGCGGTCCATCTTCAGGATCTGGAACGGCTGTTCCTTGCCCATCAGCGGGCCGACGTCGCGGACCGGACGGATGTCGACCTGCGAGCCCGGCAGGAAGGCCGAGGCGCCGCCCAGGTCGACGGTGAAGCCGCCCTTGACGCGGCCGACGATGGCGCCGTTGACCGGATGACCTTCGGCGAACACGGCTTCCAGACGGGTCCAGGCTTCTTCGCGGCGGGCCTTGTCGCGGCTGATGACCGCCTCGCCCAGGGCGTTTTCGACGCGCTCCAGATAGACTTCGACATTGTCGCCGACCTTGGGCAGGGCGCCGTCTTCGCCCTGGCCGAATTCGCGCATGGCGATGCGGCCTTCGGTCTTCAGACCGACGTCGATGATGACGATGTCTTTTTCGATGCCGACGACGCGGCCGTGAACGACCTGGCCTTCGCCGAAGTCGCGGCCCGACAGTTGTTCGTCAAGCAGGGCGGCGAAATCGTCGCGGGTGGGGGTGAGGGTGTCAGTCATGGAGCTGAAAAGCGTTCCGTAGGGGCTGTGGCGCGCGGCCGAACGGCCCCGCGCGAGGTGGACGTCAAAAAGGATAGGCAGGTCGTCAGGATGCGAGGCCGGATCGGTCAGAACGCCCGCGGAAGCCGAGGACGAAGCGTTGGATTTGCAAAACCGGTCAGAGACCGTGTTTCGCGCGCGCCGTCTCGACGATACGGCGGGCCGCATCGAAGGCGGCCTCTATATCCATATCGGTCGTGTCCAGCAAGACCGCGTCTTCGGCCTGGACCATGGGGGCCGCGCCCCGGCCGGCGTCGCGCGCGTCCCGACGCTGGATATCGGCCAGCATCTCTTCGAAGCCGATGTCGAAGCCGCGCGCCGTCAGCTGTCTCCAGCGGCGCGTCGCGCGCACCTCGGGCGTCGCGGTGACGAACAGTTTGGCGGGGGCGTCGGGCGCGATGACCGTGCCGATGTCGCGCCCGTCCAGAACCGCCCCGCCCGCCTGGGCCGCAAAGGCCTGCTGCAGGTCCAACAGGGCGGCGCGGACGCCGGGATGGCCCGCCACGCGGCTGGCCGCCTCGCCCGCCTCGCCGGTCGTCAGGCGGGGATCGTCGGACAGGCCGGCGACATCCAGGGACCGCGCAGCCTCGGTCGCGGCCGCCTCGTCATCGAGAGACCGGCCGGCCTCCAGCAGTTTCACGCCCACGGCGCGGTACAGCAGGCCCGTGTCCAGATGCGGCAGGCCATAGGTCCGCGCCAGACGCGCGGCGATGGTGCCCTTGCCCGAGGCGGCCGGGCCGTCGACGGCGATGATCAGGGACATCAGGCGGCGGAGTCCACGCGAACCGGGGCGAGGCGAAGACCCAGGGCCTGCATCACCTTGAAGATGGTCGAAAGCTCGGGCCGTCCTTCTTCGCTGAGGGCGCGATAGAGGGCGGTGCGCGACAGTTCGGCGTCGCGCGCCATCTGGCTCATGCCTTTGGCGCGGGCGACCACGCCGAGCGCATTTGTGATCAGGCGCGGATCGCCCAGTTCGGCGGCGGATTCAAACGACGCCACCAGAAACTCTTCAACCGCCTCCGGCGTGTCGAGAAAGTCGGCGGCGTCGAAGGGGACAGTCTCAATCGGCATTTCTCAACTCTCTCGCCAGAAGCAAGGCCGCCTCTATGTCCCGCCTTTGGGACGACTTGTCGCCTCCGCCAGGCACGACGACCCAGGTGCGGTTCCGTTGGAACGCGTACACGCGGTAGCCGGGACCGACGTCGATCCGCAGTTCGCTGACGCCCTCCCCGATGGGTTTGACGTCGCCCCAGTGCCCGAACTGAAGCCTTGTCAGCCGATCGGCGATCTTCGCCAACGCCCGTGCGTCCCGCAGCCTAGCGCGCCAAGCGACGAACTGCGGCGTCAGTTCAATCTCAACATCCCCACTGTCGTCTATAGGCGACATTTCGTCAAGCGATCCGCCCGCCCAGCCCGTTCATCATCTCGACAAAGCCAGGGAAGCTGGTGGCGATCATGCCGGGCTCATCGACCGAGACGGGCTGATCCGAAGCCAAGCCCAGGATCAGATGGCTCATGGCGATGCGGTGGTCGTGGGCGGTGTGGACAAGGCCGCCGCCGCGCACCGACCCGCCCTCCCCGGCGCCCGTGACGATGAAGCCCTCCGGCTCCTCCTCCACCTGGACGCCGCAGGCGCGCAGGCCCTCGACCATCAGCGAGATCCGGTCGCTTTCCTTGACCCGCATTTCGCCCACCCCGCGCATGACGGTGACGCCTTCCGCAAAGGCGGCCGTGGCGGCCAGGATCGGATATTCGTCGATCATCGAGGCGGCGCGGTCTTCGGGCACGACCACGCCCTTGAGCGCCGAATGCCGGGCGGTGACGTCGCCGACCGCTTCCCCGCCGGCCTCGCGCCGGTTCGATATCGTCAGGTCGGCGCCCATGTCGCGCCAGGCAGCGAACAGGCCGGTGCGGAGGGGATTCAGCATGACCCCCTCGACCGTCACCGCCGAACCCGGAACGATCAGGCCGGCGGCCAGGGGGAAGGCGGCGGACGACGGATCGCCCGGCACGGCGACGAAGGTTCCGGTCAGGGCCTGACCGCCCTTCAGGGTGACGACCCAGCCCTCGCCCCCAGACTCGTGAAGGTCTTGCACCCCGACTTCGGCGCCGAAGGCGCGCAGCATCCGCTCGGTGTGGTCGCGGCTCTTTTCCGGCTCGGTCACCGAGGTGACGCCCTGGGCGTTCAGTCCGGCCAGCAGTATGGCCGACTTGATCTGGGCCGAGGCCACGGTCTGCACATAGTCGATCGCCGTCAGCGTCCCGCCGGTCAGGGCGACCGGCAGCCGATCCTCGGCGGCCCGCCAGTCGAACCGGGCGCCCATGTCGGCCAGCGGGCCGGTGACGCGCTTCATCGGCCGCCTTCTCAGGGAGGCGTCGCCGTCGAAGGTCGCCGTCAGCGGATAGCCCGCCGCCGCCCCCATCAGCAGGCGAACACCGGTGCCGGCGTTGCCGCAGTCGATCACCGAGGCGGGCGTCTTGAAGCCCCCCGCCCCTTCGATCCGCCAGCGCCCCTCGCCGATCCGTTCGACCTTGGCGCCGAAGGCCTGGACCGCCCGGGCGGTGGCCAGGACGTCGTCGCCCTCCAAAAGGCCCTCGACCTCGGTCACGCCCGAGGCCATGCCGCCCAGGATCATCGAACGGTGGGACATGGACTTGTCGCCCGGCGCCCGCACCGTTCCGGCGAGAGCGTTCGAACGGCTGGCGGTCAGTTGGGACGGCATTTTCACCCGCTTCAGGCTGGCTTGTCGAAAGGGCCGCGCGGGCGGCGCGAAAGACAGCTTTTGACAGCGGCTCCGAGGGGTGGCAAGGGACCGCCCCGAATTCAACCCGTTGAAGGTTCCAAACGTGGCCAATCCCGAACTGGGCGCCAAACAGGTTTGCCCGAACTGCCAGGCTAAGTTCTACGACCTGAACCGCCGCCCCGCCCACTGCCCCAAATGCGGCACGGACTTCGATCCCGAAGAAGCCCTGAAGCTGCGCAGCCGCCGCGCCCGTCCCGGCTATCCGACCGACGACGAGGACGCCGAAGATCAGGTCAAGGACAAGGCGGCCGACGGCGAAGAGGACGAGGACGAAGAGATCCGCGCCCCGGAAATCGACGAGGAAGGCCACGAGCCGATCCTGACGCCTGACGACGACGACGATTCCCCCGCCGACGCCGCGGACGAGCCGGGCATGGGTTCGACCGACGGCGACGATGACGACCTGGGCGACGATGACGACGACTCGGTGCCCTTCATCGAGGACGAAGACGACGACGACCTGGACGACGAAATCGCCAAGCCGTCGCGCGACGACGACGACTGATCTTTTTTGTTGCGCCCGCCGTATTTCCCTTTAGGGAGACGCGGCGGGCGGACAGGCTTTCGGACCCTTGCGGTTTGAAATCCCTGCCTTTTTTCACATCCGGAACCGATGTGAAAATAAATGTCGAAACGGGCTTGATCCTAAAAAAGCTCTGACATAGGTTCCGCCGCCTCGCCGGGGGCCATCGCAAGATGAACCGGGCGAACCAGACCGCAAGGTCCGGGGCTTTAGCTCAGTTGGTAGAGCGCTTGCATGGCATGCAAGAGGTCAGCGGTTCGACTCCGCTAAGCTCCACCAGTTTCCAAGGGGCCGGCTGCGACGCAGCCGGCCCCTTTTGATTTTCCGGACCCTGATCGACTCCGCCCGCCCGCCGCAACGGCGTTTACCCTCAGTTGGTAAGTTGCGGCCTATGTTTCACCGAACGACGCTCAGAACGAGACGGTTAGTGAACATCCAGCATCATGACTTCGCCGTCACGGCCGGTCTCCCCGTCCAACCGACAGCCATCATCGACCAGCTCGAAACAGCGCGTGCGCTGATCGAAAGCCGCTTCTCCGACGCCGGGGGCCGGCTGGCGGGGTCGTTGGAAATGGTGGGACGACTGATCGAATCCCTGGATCGGCTTGAGGTCACCCTGGACGCCAAATCCGTGTCGGACACGACCCAGGACCTGTTGTCCACGGCCGAGGGACTGAACGCCCTGCCCGAGGCGCAACGCGACCGGATCGCCTATTTCGCCAACATCAAGGTCGCCGGCGCCCAGCTTCAGGCCAATATCGAGTCGATGCGCACAACGCTGCGCTACCTCCGGGCCTTTGCGCTGAACGTCAAGATCACGGCCGGGTCCACCATCCGCGCGTCGGACGAGTTCGCCGGCTTCGCCGAGCGCATGTGCAGCCAGCTGGACCTGGGCGTCGGCCAGCTGGACGAACTGGCCGATCAGCTGACGGATCTGTCGACCCGCCTGCAACAGGCCCTGGAGTTCGAACAGACCCTGAGCGGCAAATACGCCGCCCTGATCCCCGCCGTGCCGGACCGGCTGGCGGGCGACGCCCGCGCCCTTCAGCAACAGCACACCCAGATCGCCGACGTCGCCCGTTCGATCGCGGCCATCGCCCGCGACATCCAGACCAAGGTCAGCAAGGCCCTGATGGCCCTTCAGATCGGCGACATCACCCGTCAGCGCATCGAACACGTCCAGCTGGGTCTGCGCGTCGCCAGCCGCCTGGCGGCCCAGTCGGACCTGGCCGAGGAGGCGCGCGACCGCGCCGAACGTCGGCTGTTGCACATGCTGGCCGCCCAAATGTGCGACATCGCGGCCGATTTCGAGGCCGAAGCGGTCAAGGTGACCCAGAGCCTGAACGGCATGGCGGCGGACACGGCCCAGATCCTGGCGGTCAACGCCCTGGGCGGCCGAGGCGGCAAGGGCGGATTGCGCGAACTGGAAGAGAGCCTGGGACACGCGGGCCTTCTGGTCGGCGACGTGACTGCGGCCATGGCCAACGCCCACAGGATCAGCAACGAAACCGTCTCGGCGGTCGAGGCCCTGTCGCGCCGGGTCGGCGCCATCCAGGGCGTCAAGCGTGACATCCAGCAGATGGCCATCAACAGCAGCCTGCGCTCCAACCGCCTGGGCGACATCGGCAAGCCTTTGAGCGTGATCGCCATCGAGCTGAGCAGCCACGCCGGCCAGCTGGAGGAAGAGGCCGATCTGACGCTCAGCTCCCTGAACGCCCTGGCGGGCGTCGCCAATGACAGGCAGGCGGGCGGCGATCAGGACGGGCGGGTGGACGCCGGTCGCCTGAACGGGGTGCGCAGCCGTCTGCGCCAGGCCGCCGACGTGGTCGAGCACGACCTGAGCGGCCTCAGCGACCAGGGCGCCGCCACGGCGCGGTCCCTGACCGTCGCCGCCGAACAGCTGGGGCTGAAGGCCGACATGGGCGACGCCCTTCACGCCGCCGCCGCCGCCCTGGTCGAGGCCGCAGGGCCCGAGGTGGACGACCTGTCCCAGATCGAAGCCGCCCTGGACGAGGCGATGAACGAGATCGGGCGCTGCTATACGATGGCGCGCGAACGGCTGATCCATGCCGAATACGCCGTTCCCAAGGACGCTGCGCCGGAAGGCGAAGAGGCTCAGGCCGAGACGGCGGCCGTCGAAGCGGCGCCGGCCGAGGCGGACGAGTTCGCCGACCTGCTGTTCTGAAGATCACGCAGCCCTGAAATGAGAACGCCGCGCCGACGTCTCCGTCGGCGCGGCGTCAACTGTCGAACAGGCCGAAGACCAGGCCTGGTTCAGCGCGACCGATCGACCGCCATGATTTCGCGCGCGATATGTTCCAGCGCCATGATCTTTTGGGCGGCGCCCCGGGCGATGGCCTCCTTGGGCATGCCGAAGACGATCGAGCTGGCCTCGTCCTGGGCCACGGTCACGGCGCCGGCCTCCTTCATCTCCAGCAGGCCGCGCGCCCCGTCGTCGCCCATGCCGGTCATGATGACCCCCATGGCGTTGCGGCCGGCGGCGCGGGCTGCCGAGCGGAACAGGACGTCCACCGAGGGCCGGTGACGCGACACGGGCGGACCGTCCTTGATCGCCACCTGATAGCGGGCGCCCTGGCGTTCCAGCAGCATGTGTTTGTCGCCCGGCGCGATCAGGACGTGGCCGCGCAGGACGGGATCGCCGTGCTGGGCCTCCTTGACCTCGACCTCGCACAGGCTGTTCAGCCGTTTGGAGAAGGCGGCGGTGAAGCCGGCCGGCATGTGCTGGACGATGACGATCCCCGGCGCATTGGCCGGCAGGGCCTGCAGGACTTCGCGGAGGGCTTCGGTGCCGCCGGTCGAGGCGCCCAGACAGGCGACCATTTCGGTGGTGCGGGCCATGGCCGCGCCGCTGGGCGGCGGCAGCATGGCGTCGGCCGTCAGCTTGGTGCCGGGATCCAGCGTCCGGGCGGTCGGGCGGCGGGCGCCGACGCGGGCGCGGGCGGCGGCCTTGACCACGTCGCGGATGCGGTCGCCGCTCTCGGCCAGATGGTCCGCCGCCCCGATCCGCGGCTTCAGGATGATGTCGACGGCGCCGGCTTCGAGCGCCTGCATCAGGGTCTCGGAGCCCGCCTCGGTCAGGGAGGAGCACATGACCACCGGGATCGGGCGCTGAGACATCAGTTTCCGAAGGAAGGTGATGCCGTCCATGCGCGGCATTTCCACATCCAGGGTGATGACGTCGGGCACGTCCTCGGCGATGCGGCGGGCGGCGACGAAGGGATCGGACGCCACCCCCATGACTTCGATCTGCGGATCCGCCGACAGCACGTCCACCAGGGTCTGGCGCACGCTGGCGGAATCGTCGATCACCAGAACACGAACCTTGGGCATGAGGTCAGGTCTTCCGGAAGATGGTGTTGGCGACGGTGACCAGCGGCAGTTCGATGCCGGTGATGCTTTCCGAATGGCCGATGAACAGATAGCCGCCGGGCCGCAGACGGGCGCACAGACGGTTCAGAACCTTGGCCTGGGTCTGTTTGTCGAAATAGATCATGACGTTGCGGCACATGATCATGTCGAAAGGATCGCCGACCGAATAGGCCTCGTCCATCAGGTTCAGCCGCGCCAGCGACAGCTTGGACCGCAGGGACGGATGAATGCGGCTTTCGCGGCGGCTGGCGTCGCGCGCCCTCATCACCCAGCGCTTCATGTCCGCCGGCACGGGCGTCAGCATTTCGTCGGGATAGACGCCGCGCAGGGCCGTCTCCAGCACCTCGGTCGACAGATCGGTGCCCAGGATCTGATAGTCCGGCCCGCCCTCTTCGTCGGCGAACTTCTGCAGGACCATGGCCATCGTATAGGGCTCGGCGCCCGTGGAACAGGCCGCGCTCCAGGCGCGGATGCGACGCTGCCCGGCGGCCTTGAACTCGGGCAGGACGTGGCTGGCCATATAGTCGAAATGGCGCGGCTCGCGGAAGAAGTCGGTCTTGTTGGTCGTGACCGCGTCGATCAGGAAGACGGACTCGGTCTCCAGACCGCCGTCCTTGAACAGATAGTCGCAATAGCGGTCGAAGGTCTCATGGCCGGTGACGCGCAGCCGGCGACGCAGCCGTCCCTCCAGCATGGTGCGTTTGGACGAGGGCATCTTGATGCCGCTGTAGTCGTAGATGTAGCGCGCCAACCGTTCGAAGTTGCGGGCGCTGATCTGATCAAGCGTGGGGGCGGACCGTTCTAGCGCCGCTTGGGACAAGGCGTTTCTCTCTTCTTTTTTATGGGCCGTTCGCGCCGCCCTCAGGCGGCGCGTTCGACAGGGGCGAAGGCGGCGAGATCGGCCGCATCGCCAGTGGTGGACAGGAGGCGAGGCAGGTCGATCAGGACGACGAAGCCGTCGTCGCGCCGCACCACGCCGGAGATATAGTCCGAGCGCCATTTGATGCCGATGTCGGGCGAGGGCTCGATCTGGTCGGCGGCGAAGCTGGTCACCTCGAACACCCGGTCGGCGACCAGACCCAGGCTCAGGGTCCGGTCCTCCAGCGGGATGTCCAGGACCAGGATCCGGGTGTTCAGGGTCGGTTCGACCGGCGCCATCCCCAGGCGGATCCGCAGATCCGCCGTGGGAACGCCCTGGCCGCGCACATCGGTCAGACCCATCAGATAGGCGGGGCTGTTGGGGATGCGCGACGGGGGCTGATAGGTCAGGATCTCCCGCACCAGCCCGACCGGGGCGGCGAAGACCTCCTCGCCCAGGCCGAAGGTGACGTATTGACCTTCAGCCGCACCCGCTTTTTCCACGGGGCCGGACATCAGGCGCTCTCCCGGAAGTCCATGTCCTCGGCGTCGGCGCCGCCGCTGGTCAGGTCCAGGGCGAAGCCCTGGGCCCGGGCCTGCTGGGCGTGGACCGGAGACTTGGCCGAAGACGGGGCCGCCGATTTGGCGACCGGACGGGCGGCGGGCTTGGGCGGCGACTTGAAGGTCGAGGCGCGGGCGGGAGCTCGGGCCGGAGCCCGTCCGCTGCGGCCGCCGGCCGAGTCGGTGCGGAAGAAGGCGATGGAGGCCTGAAGCTCTTCGGCCTGGGCCGCCAGTTCTTCCGAGGTCGCCGACATCTCTTCCGAGGCGCCCGCATTCTGTTGCGTCACCTTGTCGAGCTGCTGAATGGCCTCGTTGATCTGGTTGGCGCCGACGTCCTGTTCGCGGCAGGCGGCGGAGATTTCCGAGACCAGTTCGGCGGTCTTGCGGATGTCCGGCACCAGGCGCTGCAGCATGTCGCCGGCCTCTTGAGCGGCCTTGACCGTGTCGCCCGAGACCGCGCTGATCTCGGCGGCGGCCGTCTGGCTGCGTTCGGCCAGTTTGCGCACTTCCGAAGCCACGACCGCGAAGCCCTTGCCGTGTTCCCCGGCGCGGGCGGCCTCGACCGCCGCGTTCAGGGCCAGCAGATCGGTCTGACGCGCGATCTCCTGCACGATGCCGATCTTGTCGGCGATGGTGCGCATGGCGTCCACCGCGCGGGTCACGGCCTCGCCGCTCAGTTCGGCGTCCTTGGCCGACTGGCGCGAGATCTTTTCGGTCTGGGCGGCGTTGTCGGCGTTCTGTTTGATGTTGGCAGCCATCTCCTCCATCGAGGCCGAGGCCTGTTCGGCGGCGGCGGCCTGTTCGGTCGCGCCCTGGCTCATCTGCTCGGAGGTGGCCGACAGTTCCTGGCTGCCCGAGGAGACGTTGTCGGCGGCCGACAGGGCGTCGGCGACCACGCCGCGCAGGCGTTCCACCATCGACTGCAGCGACAGGCCCAGGGTGTCCTTGTCCGACAGGGGCTTGGGCTGGACCGTCAGGTCGCCTTGGGCGATCTCGTCGGCCATGGCGGCGGTGGCGCGCAGATTGGCCGTCATGCGATCGACCGTATCGACCAGATCCTTGATCTCGTCATTGGTCGTGACCTTGATGTCCTGATCCAGGTCGCCGATGGCGACCGCCTCAATGGCCGTGGAGACCTTGCGCAGGCCCAGGGTGACGGTGCGCGAAATCCACAGGGCGGCGACCACGCCGATGACCAGTCCGGCGACCACCAGGGCGATGAACATCGTCCGGGCTTCGGCGAAGACCTTGTCGCCTTCGACGCTGGCGGCCTTGCCGCCGTCGACGTTCAGGTTCACGAGCTTCAGCAGGTCGGCCGACATGTCGTCATACAGCGGCTTGCTGGAAAGCATGGCCTGGGCGGCGGCCTCGTTCTGATTGACGCGCGAGAAGGTCAGCATCCGCTCGCCGTCCCGCAGATAGTTTTCGAACTTGCCGGCGAACTGATTGTAGAGCGCCCGCTCGTCGTCCGAGGAGATGAGGGTCTCATACTTCGCCCGTTCGCTCTTGATCGTGTCGAGCGTGGCGGCGATGTCCTTTTCGACCTCGGCCATGCGCGCCGGATCGGTCGAGGTGATGTGGGCGTACTGCTGGGCCCGCAGGTCCGAAGTCGCCGTATTGATGCTGTGGATGGCGTCGATGCTCGGCATCCAGTTTTCGGTGATGACGGTCGACTGGTCGTTGACCGCGCTCATCTTCATGACGCCGACGACGCCGAGAATGAGGGAGATCGCCAGGACGGCGGCGAAGGCGCCGGCCAGTTTTGCTTTGATCGTTAAGCGCATTTCATAGCCCCTTTTTCTGATGTCAGGCCGGTGAAGGTCCGAAGGTGGATGCGGACGACGTTCGTCCGGTCGTGGTTGCAAGGCACAGGCGCGGATCGCGTGAACCGGGCGAAGGCGATGGGCCTGCCATCAGGCGCTCTCCCGGAAGTCCATGTCCTCGGCGTCGGCGCCGCCGCTGGTCAGGTCCAGGGCGAAGCCCTTGGCCCGGGCCTGTTGGGCGTGGACCGGGGATTTCGCAGGGGACGCCGACTTGCCGACCGGACGGGCGGCGGACTTGGCGGGCGCCTTGAAGGTCGAGGTGCGGGCGGGGGCGCGGGCCGGAGCCCGTCCGCCGCGACCGCCGGCCGAGTCGGTGCGGAAGAAGGCGATCGAGGTCTGAAGCTCTTCGGCCTGGGCCGCCAGTTCTTCCGAGGTGGCCGACATCTCTTCCGAGGCGCCCGCATTCTGTTGCGTCACCTTGTCCAGCTGCTGGATGGCCTCGTTGATCTGGCTGGCGCCGACGTCCTGTTCACGGCAGGCGGCGGAGATTTCCGAGACCAGTTCGGCGGTCTTGCGGATGTCCGGCACCAGACGTTGCAGCATCTCGCCCGCTTCCTGGGCGGCCTTGACCGTGTCGCCCGAGACCGCGCTGATCTCGGCGGCGGCCGTCTGGCTGCGTTCGGCCAGTTTGCGCACTTCCGAAGCCACGACCGCGAAGCCCTTGCCGTGTTCCCCGGCGCGGGCGGCCTCGACCGCCGCGTTCAGGGCCAGCAGGTCGGTCTGGCGCGCGATCTCCTGCACGATGCCGATCTTGTCGGCGATGGTGCGCATGGCGTCCACGGCGCGGTTGACCGCCTCGCCGCTGGCCTCAGCGTCCCTCGACGACTGACGCGAGATCTTCTCGGTCTGGGCGGCGTTGTCGGCGTTCTGTTTGATGTTGGCGGCCATCTGCTCCATCGAGGCCGAGGCCTGTTCGGCGGCGGCGGCCTGTTCGGTCGCGCCCTGGCTCATCTGTTCGGAGGTGGCCGACAGTTCCTGGCTGCCCGAGGAGACGTTGTCGGCGGCCGACAGGGCGTCGGCGACCACGCCGCGCAGACGCTCCACCATCGACTGCAGCGACAGGCCCAGGGTGTCCTTGTCCGACAGCGGCTTGGGCTGAACCGTCAGATCGCCCTGGGCGATCTCGTCGGCGATCGCCGCCGTCGTGCGCAGGTTCAGCGTCATCCGTTGCAGGGCCTGGCCCAGGATGTCCTTGTCCGACAGGGGCTTGGGCTCGACGCTCAGGTCGCCCACGGCGATCTGATCGGCCATGGCGGCCGTGGCGCGCAGGTTCCGGGTCATGCCTTGCAGCGAGAGACCTAGGGTGTCCTTGTCCGACAGGGGCTTGGGCTCGACGCTCAGGTCGCCCATGGCGATCTGATCGGCCATGGCGGCCGTGGCCCGCAGATTGTCGGTCATGGTGTTGAACACCTCGACCAGATCCTTGATCTCATCGTTCGACTTAATTTCGATCCGCTGATCCAGATCGCCGATGGCGACGGCGTCGGCGACCGTCATCAGACGGCTGAGGCCGGCGCTGACGCCCAGGGCGATCCACAGGGCGAAGGCGACGGCCATGGCCAGGGCCGCGATCGTCAGACCGATGACCAGGTTGCGGGTTTCGGCGTATTGCGCCTTGGCGTCCTCGTCCGCCTTGACCATGGCGGCCTCATTGCGCGTGACGATCTTGTCGAAAATTTCGCTCATCTCGACCGCGATCTCGCGGCCTTCACCATTGGACAGGGCCACGGCCTGGCTGTTCTGGCCGGCGCGGACCAGATCGGCCATGCGGCCTTCCATAGCGCCCATTTGCGCCAAAAGAGTTTTCAGCCTCTGCCAATCGGGCTTGTTGGCCTCAGCCGCCTTTTCCTCGCCGACGGCGAGAAGCTCGGCCATCGACTTGCGCGCCGCATCGCCCGCCTCGACATGCCGGCGCATCTCTTCCGTGGTTGTGGAAAGGATCAGGTTCTTTTCGGCCCGGATCGATTCCAGCAGACGGATATTGGCCGACTGCGACGTCTCCAGCCGTTTGGCCGGGCCCGAGATCACCTCATGCATCGTCTCATCGAGCCGCCCCAGGCTGTGCATCCCCAGAACGGCCACGCCGATAAGCAGGGCGATCATCAGTCCGAAGCCGGCGGCCAGTTTGGCCTTGATGGTGAAGCGCATGGCGGGAGTCCTTTCTGGACCGGTCAATGACGGGTGGCGGACGCGGTCGACTGGCGAGCGTCGTGCTGTTGGTTGAAGAGGGTCTGGAGGGCGGGGACGACGATGAATTCGCCGTCGCGCTTGACCAGGCATTGGATGAACTCGGGCCGCCAGCGCATGCCGACGCTGGGCGGAGCCTCGGCGTCGGCGCGGGCCAGGGTGGTGACCTCATGGACCTTGTCGGTGCGTAGGCCGACCAGGGTCGGCTCTCCGTCCAGGTCGATCTCAATGACGACGATGCGGCTGTCGATGGTGGGCTCGCCCCGCTCCATGGCGAAGGCGACGCGCAGGTCCGACAAGGGAATGACCTTGCCGCGGAAGTTGATCACGGCGCCGGCGAAGGCGCCGGCCCCCGGCACCACCGTCTCTGGCGCCAGGTCCATGATCTCCTGAACCGCGACGGCCTCCAGGGCGAACAGTTCGCCGTTCAGCTCGAAGGTCAGGACCTCGATCTGCTCCGCGCCGGTCCAGCCGGTGGTTTCAGCCGTCTCGCTCATACCGCCTCACGCATCTGCGCCTCCTGCTGCTGGCCCTTGGCGACCAGGTGGCCCACGTCCAGGATCAGGGCGACGCCGCCGTCGCCCAGGATGGTGGCCCCCGAGAAGGTCGGCAGGCCGGAATGAAGCTTGGACATCGACTTGATCACCGTCTGGTGGTCGCCGATGATCTGATCGACGACCAGGCCGATCCGCTCGGCGCCGGTCGAGACGACCACCACCTTCTGATGCAGTTCGGGCGGGGTGCCGGTATCGAACATCTCGCGCAGGCGCAGGAAGGGCACCAGGCTGTTGCGCAGGGAGATGAAGCTGCGGCCGCGCGAACGCAGATCCTCGTCCAGCGACAGCTCCAGACACTCCTCGACCGCGTCGAGCGGAATGACGTAGCGGCCGTGGCCGACGCGAACCAGAAGGCCGTCGATGATGGCCAGGGTCAGGGGGATGCGCAGCGACACCTCCGACCCCTCTCCGGGCCGGCTGGCGATGTCGATGGAGCCGCGCAGGCCCTCAATGGTGCGTTTGACCACATCCATGCCGACGCCGCGACCCGACAGATTGGTCACCGCCGCCGCCGTCGAGAAGCCGGGGTGGAAGATCATCTGCAGCAGGTCATGGTCGCTGATCGCCGCGCCGGGCTCGATCAGCCCCTGGCTCTCGGCCTTGGCGCGGACGCGGTCGCGGTCGATGCCGCGGCCGTCGTCGCGAATGGTGATGACCACTTCGCCGCCCGACTGATGGGCCGACAGGCGGATGCGACCCGTAGCCGGCTTGCCGGCGGCGGCGCGATCCTCGGCCGTCTCCAGACCGTGGTCGGCGGCGTTGCGGATCAGGTGGACCAGGGGGTCGGCCAGACGCTCGATGACGGTCTTGTCGATCTCGGTGCTCTCGCCGTCGGTCGACAGTTCGATCGCCTTGCCCGTCTCGCGCGCCAGGTCGTGGACCAGGCGGCGGAAACGGCCGAACAGGGTCGAGACGGGCACCATCCGCAGCACCATCATGGTGTCGCGCAGTTCGCCGGACAGGCGCTCGATTTCTTCCGACACGGCGCGCAGGGCCACGTCGGTCCCGCCGGCGGCGATCTGGCTCAGGCGGGACTGGGCGATGACCAGTTCGCCGACCCGGTCCATCAGCTCATCCAGGCGGTCGGCCGGAACGCGCACGCTCTCGGCAGCCTTGGCGGCCTTGGCGCCGCCTGCTTCAGCCGGTTCGGCGGCGGGCGCAGCAGGGGCGACGGCGGCGGGCTTGGCCGCCGAAACCGGAGCCTGAGCCGGCTCGGCGGCGGCCTGGACCGGGGCGTCTTGGGGGGCGTCTTGGAGAGCCTCTTGCGGGGCGGCGGCTTCGGCGTCCACCGCTTCGATGCTCAGGGTCATCTCGTCCATGACGAAGATGAAGACGTCCTCGATCGCCGAGCGGCCGTGCTCGGTCGTCAGGGTGACGGTCCAGCCCAGATGGAGGTCGGTCGGCTCCATCCGGCTGAGCGGCGGCACCCGCGAGGTATCGACCACCACCTGGGCCTCGCCCAGGTCGCGCAGCTCGTTCAGCAGGGCCAGGGGGTTGGCGCCGTTGCGGAAGGCGTCGGCGGGCAGTTCGAACTTCACGCGCCAGGTCGTCGCGCCGGCCTTCGGGGTCTCCGGCGCGGCGGCGCCGTCAGCCTCGCGCACTGCGCGCTCCAGATCGGCCAGCAGGGCGTCGCCTGCGGCGCCGTGATCGCCCGACGGATCCTCCAGCAGCTGTCGCATGTGGTCGCGGGCGGCCAGAACCGCAGAGACCAGATCCGTGGTCGCCGCCACCTCGCCCTTGCGGACCCGGTCGAAGGCGGTTTCGCAATGGTGGGTGAAGCCGGCCAAGGCGTCGAAGCCGAACATGGCCCCCGACCCCTTCAGCGTGTGCAGGCCGCGGAAGACGGCGTCGACCAGATCCCGGTCTTCGGGACGATCCAGCAGGTCCAGCAGGCCCTGTTCGATCAGTTCCAGGTTCTCGCGCGCCTCAACCTGGAAGATGGCGATGGCTTCGTTCATCGGCCCAGCACCTTCTTAGCGATCCGCACCAGCTGGTCGGGATCGAACGGTTTGGTCAGCCAGCCCGTGGCGCCCGCGGCCTTGGCCCGCGCCTTCATGCCCTCGTCGGACTCGGTGGTCAGGAAGACGATCGGCACGCCCATCTGTTCGGGCATGCGGCGCATCTCTTCGATCATGGTCAGGCCGTCCATGACCGGCATGTTCAGATCGGTGATGATCAGGTCGAAGGCGCTGGCCTTGGCCTTGGCGATGCCCTCGGCGCCGTCGCCGGCCTCGGCGACCGAATAGCCGGCGCCGGTCAGGGCGATCTTCAAGGCCATGCGGATGCTGGGCGAGTCGTCAACGGTCAGGATGGAAGCCGTCATTGAACCGATCCTTCATGAAACCAGAACCGCAGGTCGTCCTCGGACGCCTCGGTCAGAAAACCCGCCGCTTCCAGCACCGGGCGAAACGCCTCGCCCGGATGCGCCAGGCTCAAGGTCTTGCCGACGGCCTGGGCCTGACGGCGCGCCGCCTCGATCAGCTGGACGCCGCACAGATCGACGGCCTGATCCTCGACCAGGTCCAGGGTGACGGCGTCGTCCTCTTCGAAGGCGTCCAGGATGGACTGGCGCAGACCCGCGACATTGCGAACCACCAGGGCCGCATCCACCAACACTCGTCTCATCCATCCCCCGCACGGCTATGGCGCTACAACTGGAAGCATCATTGACGTGGATGGTTAAATGCCGCTCAAGCTTGCCATACGCAGATGTACCTAGACTTGCGCGGGCAATATTTCACCGGCCCGATTTACTCCGACTTCATCTCCGTGCGGCATACTGAGGAGCTGAATCGTGTTGAGTGTTTAGGAGTTCAATGTTGAACAGGTTCGCTCCTCAAGCCGAGACGGCTTACGAAGGCGATGCTTTTCACGCCCAACTCGCAGAAGCTTGTCCAGCGAATGTATGGCTGCTTAACCCCTCGGGGCGAATAGTCTACGTCAACAGCGCGGCGCGGCGACTTCGAACTTCCGCTCCGAACGACCCCGCCCAGGATTGGCGCGACATATGGCCGTCCGCCTGCCGCGCCTCGGTGGATCTTGCGGTCAGGGAGGCGCGGGCCGGTCGCGCCTTCTCCTTCCGCGCCCGGCTTTCCAGGTCCGAAGGCGCTGAGGACGGCGCGGGCCTCTATCTGAACACCCTGGTCAGCGCGGTCCGCGACGATCAAGGCCGGATCGTGCGGCTGTTGGCCAAGTCGGAGGACGTGACGGCCGAGACGGAATCGAGCGCCTTTCTGAATACGGTCATCGATGTCCTGCCCCTGGCCCTGACGGTCAAGGACGCCCGAACCGGACGCTTCATCCTGGCCAACAGGGCCGCAGAGACCCTGTTCGACCGGGTGGGGGGCCTGGCGGGGCTGAAGCCCGCCGAGGTCCTGCCTTCGAGCCTGGCCGAATGGACGGCCGCCGCCATGACCAGAGGCCGAGAGACCGCCGTGCATGAGGATCACGGCCGCGGCGGCGTCCGCTATCTGGAGGCGACCAAGGTCGCCACCTATGACGACGACGGTCTGCGCCATCTGATCGGCCTGGCGGAAGACGTGACCCAGAGACAGCGAGACGCAGACGCCCTGCGATCCGCCCTGGAGCAGGCCGAACGCGCCAATCACGCCCGCAGCGCCTTCATATCGAACATCACCCACGAGATCCGCACCCCGCTGAACGGGGTGATCGCCGGCGCCGACCTTCTGGACAGTCGCGCCGACACCGTCGACATCCGCGAGATCGCCGCCATGATTCGGGCCTCGGCGACGTCGCTTCAGCACCGTTTCGAGGATCTGATGGCCGTGTCGCGCATGGGCGCTGCGCCCAGCGCGCCCAAGGCCGAGCCGTTCGAGCCGACCGCCTTCGCCGAACAGCTTGTCGCGCCCCACCGCGCGGCGGCGGAGGCCAAGGGTCTGGCCCTGCATCTCGAGATTTCGCCCGACCTCCCGGCCCGGCTGTTGGGCGACGCGGAGGCCCTGGGGCGCATCCTGACGCCCCTGTTGCAGAATGGACTGAAGTTCACCGACCGGGGCGAGATCCGCCTGAGGATCGAAGGCCGCGAGAACGGCGTGATCCGTTTCGCCTGTCTGGATACGGGCGTCGGCTTCGCGCCTGAAAAGAAGGACGCCCTGTTCACCCCCTTCCATCAGAGCGACGACGCCCTGACGCGGCGCTTCGGCGGCATGGGGCTGGGTCTGGCCCTGGCGCGCGAGCAGGCAAGGGCTATGGGCGGCGAGGTGGACGGCGAACCGCGCGAGGGCGGGGGCTCGGTCTTCTGGCTGGACATCCCCCTCGCCGCCGTCTGCGACGACCCGGGGGCTGCGGCGGCGCAAGGGCGAATGAACGTCCTGGTCGTCGACGATCACCCCACCAACCGGCGGATCGTCGAGATGATGCTGGACGGCGTCGCCGACGTGGTCATGGCGGAGGACGGGGTGGAGGCGGTGGAGGCCGTGGAGCGCGAACGGTTCGACCTGATCCTGATGGACATCCAGATGCCTCGGATGGACGGAATCACGGCGGTCGCTCGCATTCGCGACCGGGAACAGGCTGCGGGTCGGCCGCCGGCGCCCATCATCATGCTGACGGCCAATACCCAGGCGGAGCATGTGGCCGCCTGTCGGGAGGCCGGGGCGAACCGTCACCTGGGCAAGCCCTTCACCTCCGCCGGGCTGTTCGGCGAAATCCAGGCCGTCATGGGTCACTGACGGAAACGCGCGTCATCGCGGGCGGAACCTTGGCCTTTCGCCGCGCGCTTGAGGCGGATGGTCTCTACGATCGAGAAGCTGAACCTGGAGGCGATCGAACAGTCGCCGGTCCTGCGGATCGCCGGGGCCAGCCTGACCGTCGGCGGTCTGGTCGGCGCAGGCGTGATCCTGATCGCCGCCTTCTGCGTCAGCTGGCTGATCACCCGCGCCCTGCGGCGCGTGCGCGAACGGGCCGAACGCAGCCGTCAGGCCCTGTATCTGCTGGAGCGGCTGTCCGGCTATGCGGTGATCATACTGGGCGTCATGGCGGCCCTGTCGACGGCGGGGCTGAACCTGTCGTCCCTGGCGGTCTTCGCCGGCGCCCTGGGCATAGGCGTGGGTCTGGGCCTGCAAGGGGTGGTCAAGGAGTTCGTCTCGGGCCTGTTCCTGATATTCGACCGGATGGTCTCTGTCGGCGACTATATCGAGATCGAGGACATCGGCATTCGCGGCGCCATCATGGAGATCGGGCCGCGCGCGACGCGGGTCAGGACCAATGACAACGTCAATGTCCTGGTGCCCAATTCGCGGCTGATCGAACAGCCGGTCACCAACTGGACGCTGAAGGGCGACACCCGGCGGATCCATGTCCCCTTCGCCGTCGCCTATGGATCGGATCGGGGCAGGGTGCGCGAGGCGGTGCTGGCCTGCGCCCGGTCCAGCCCCTTCACCCTGCCCGAGACCGAGGCGCGCAAGAGCCAGGTCTGGCTGGTGGGGTTCGGCGACAAGGGGCTGGAGTTCGAGCTGCTGGTCTGGCCGACGCGCGAGGCGGTCAAGCGACCGGCGGCCATGCACGCCGCCTATACTTGGCTGATCGCCGACGCCCTGGACGGCGCCGGCATCGAAGTCCCCTTTCCCCAGACCGACCTGCGGATTCGCAGCGCCTTCGGCCTGGAGGGCGACGAGGCGCTGGGCCGGTTCGGCTACGGCGATCGTGCGTGGTCGGCGACGAACCGCCCCGCCCCGCCGCCCGGTCCGGCCCAGGGTCAGACCTCCGGCGCCAACAATGACGCCGCCGAGGACCTGATGCTGGCCGAAGACGAGGACGGGCCGCTGGAGCGCGCGCCCGACCTCCCACCGGGGCGAACGGGGGGCTGAAGGCTTTTCCGTCCCGACACCCGGCGCTCACCCGAGGGCGACGGACGCTGATTGGCGTCAGTGTGCGGCCTTCGCCTTAAGTCGATAGGCGTGAAGCAGGGGCTCGGTATAGCCGTTCGGCTGCTCCACCCCTTGGAACACCAGGGCGCGGGCCGCCTGATAGGCCAGGTTTGTATCGGGGCTGGCGTCCGGATCGGGCGCCATGGGACGATACAGCGGGTCGCCGGCGTTCTGGGCGTCCACCTTGTCGGCCATTCTCAGAAGGGCCGCGTCCACCTGTTCGGCGGTGCAGACGCCGTGCAACAGCCAGTTGGCGATATGCTGGGAGCTGATCCGCAGGGTGGCGCGGTCCTCCATCAGGCCGATGTCGTGAATGTCGGGCACCTTGGAGCAGCCGACCCCCTGGTCGATCCAGCGGACGACATAGCCCAGAATGCCCTGGGCGTTGTTGTCCAGCTCGGCCTTCACCTCCTCCTCGGACCAGTTGACGCCGTTCGCCAGGGGCGGGGTCAGCAGATCGTCCAGCCCCGGCGTCGGCCGCGTCGCGACCTCGGCCTGGACGGCGAAGACATCGACCGCGTGATAGTGGAGCGCGTGCAGGGTCGCGGCCGTCGGGCTGGGCGTCCAGGCGGTGTTGGCGCCGGTCCTGGGGTGGCCGATCTTCTGCTCCAGCATGTCGGCCATCCGGTCGGGGGCGGCCCACATGCCCTTGCCGATCTGGGCCTTGCCCGACAGGCCGCATTTCAGGCCGATGGCGACGTTGCGCGCCTCATAGGCGGCGATCCAGGCGCTGGACTTGACGTCGCCCTTTCGCACCACCGGGCCGGCCCGCATGGCGGTGTGGATCTCGTCTCCGGTGCGGTCGAGGAAGCCGGTGTTGATGAAGACGATCCGGTCCCTCACCGCATGGATGCAGGCGGCCAGATTGGCCGAGGTGCGGCGCTCCTCGTCCATCACCCCGACCTTGATCGTGTGGCGCGGCAGGGCCAGCAGATCCTCGACCGCGTCGAACAGACGGTTGGTGAAGCCGCACTCGTCCGGCCCGTGCATCTTGGGCTTGACGATATAGACCGAGCCGGTCGCGCTGTTGGACAGCCCGCCCAGCCCCTTGATGTCGTAGAGCGCGATCAGGCTGGTGACGACGGCGTCCAAAATCCCTTCCGGCGCCTCGGACCCGTCCGGCAGCCGGACGGCGGGGGTGGTCATCAGATGGCCGACGTTGCGCACGAACAGCAGCGAACGCCCCTTCAGCGTCAGGGTCGAACCGTCCGGCGCGATGAAGGCCCGGTCCGGGTTCAGGCGGCGGGTCAGGGTCTTGCCGCCCTTGTCGAAGGTCTCGACCAGGTCGCCCTTCATCAGACCCAGCCAGTTGCGATAGGCGCAGACCTTGTCCGCCGCATCGACGGCGGCCACCGAATCCTCCAGGTCGCAGATGGTGGTCAGGGCCGATTCCAGCACAACATCGGCGATTCCGGCCGGATCGGTGCGCCCGACCGGATGGGCGCGATCGACGATCACCTCGATATGGAGGCCGTTGTGGCGGAACAGGCGCGAGCCTTCCGTCCGTCCCACGAACTGGGCTGCATCCTTCAGCACGACGGCGTCCGCCTCGGTCAGATCGGACCATGAGCCTTGGGCCAGAGGCACGGCCTCGTCCAGAAACGCCTTGGCGCGGGCCACGACCCGGGCGCCGCGTTCGGGATCATAGCCGCCGCCTTTCGGCAGGTCGCCCAGGGCGTCCGTCCCGTAAAGGGCGTCATACAGACTGCCCCAGCGGGCGTTGGCCGCGTTCAGCAGGAAACGGGCGTTTAGAATCGGGACCACCAGCTGCGGCCCCGCCATCCGGGCGATCTCGGCGTCCACCCCGGTCGTGCCGATGGTGAAGGGCTCAGGCTCTTCAACCAGATAGCCGATCTCGCGCAGGAAGGTCTGGGAGGCGGCGACGTCATAGGGCCGGCCTCGACGCCCGTCGTGCCAGTCGTCGATCCGGGCCTGAAGGGCGTCGCGATGGGCCAGAAGGGCGCGGTTTTCCGGGGCGAACCGGGCGAAGACGGCCGCCGTTCCCGACCAGAAGCCCGCCGGGTCCAGACCCAGGCCCGGCAAGACCTCCTGTTCGATCAGGCCCGCGAGTTCGGCCGCGACCTGCAATCCAGCGCGATCTTCATAAACGGTCATGGGGAACCCTTTCCGGCGGCGGCCAGGCTGTAACAATGCGTGATCACGTAAGCCGACCACGCCGGGCTTCGCAAGGGTCACGTCGCGTCAGCCCCTTCGCTTTTCGTCTAGGGGCGCGCGGGGGCTCGGTGGCCCCTTGCCGAGGGCGCGTCGGGCGTCATGATCGGCGGTCATGAGCCTGTTTCGCCCCCTTCGCCTCTACGGCGTCCTCCTCGCCAGCCTGGGGGTGGTGATCGCCGTCGCCCTCTTCACCCCTGTGGCCGACGACGCCTTGACCCGGACGGCCTATGGCTGGATCGCCGGGGTCGCGGTCTTCATCGCCGCCACCCTGGCGCGGATGGCACGGGCCCAGGACGCCGATGCGATCCGCCGGCGCGCCGCCGCCCTGGATCAGACCGGCGCGGCCGTCCTGCCGCTCAGCCTTCTGGCGGCGGCGGCCAGCGTCGTCGTGGTGGTCGGCGAGGCCCGGAGCCACGGCTCTCCCCTGACGGGCGGCCTGCTGGCCCTCGGGACGGTCGCCCTGTCCTGGACCTTCATCCATCTGATGTTCGCCCTGCACTACGCCCACGCCTTCTATCAGCGGGACCACGAGGGCGGGGACCGCGGCGGCCTGATGTTTCCCGGCGAGACCCAGCCCGACTATTGGGATTTTCTGCATTTCGCCCTGATCATCGGCGTAGCCTGCCAGACGGCTGATGTGCAGATCAGCGACCGGGGGGTCCGTCGGCTGTCCAGCGTCCACAGCCTGACCGCCTTCGTCTTCAACACCGTGATCGTGGCCCTGGCGGTCAATCTGGCGGTGGGCGCCCTGGGTGCGGGGTGATGGGGCGGGGTGACGGGCGCGGACTGAGCCCGCCGGTCACAAAGGCTTAACCGCGTCCGTGAACGGGACTGCAAGCCCAGGCGGCTAGAAGGGGGATCACGGACGACATCGCGTCCGGATCGCCGAAGGCGTCGCGCCCATGCTGTTTCTTCTGAACGACGTCGTGTTCGACCTGGACGAGGCCTGCCCGGTCACGCCCGCCGACGCGCGCCGGTTCGAGAAGCTGGGCTTCGACTATGTGCTGGAGCTGGGTTGCGAGCTGTTCGCCGAGGATCCGCTGCTGCACCGCAACGATCCCTCACGGGCGCGCCGCCTGGCCTGGCTGATCGCCGAGCGCAGCCCGGACGTCAACGCCGCCCTGTTCGCCGCGCCCGAGGCCGGGTGCAATCCCGATCTGGTCGAGCCGCGCTTCTGCACCCTGCCCGACGCCGTCATGGGACAGCTGCACGACAAGGGCCGTCGCCTCGACGCGATCGCCGCCGATCGCGCCGTCTGGAACCGTCTGGCCGCTTGACGCGGCGGCCTTCAAACCCGCGTCAGAGCGCCGTGAACAGGATGTGCACGACGGCGGCCACGGCGAAGATGAAGCCGAAGCCCATCGCCAGCCCTACGGCCGGGTGCATCTTGTGCGGGCGCTCGTAGGACGAGCGATCGAGGCCGGAAACGCGGTCTTGTGGATGGATCACAGCCATCGTCTTTTCCTTTCCCTATGAACCCGGATCGCTCCGGGAGAGGAACGCCCGGCTCTGACGGCCTGATCTCTTCCTCAGAGCCGAGCATGACTCCAATAGCCGCTGATGGCGAGGGGTTATTTGATGTGGCGCAAAGGCGCAGCGACGGGCAGGATTCTTCGCGTAATCTGCACGCGGCTCTTTACGATCCCGCACAACCTTTGCGACAACTCAGGTTGTCGGGGGAGACGGGATGGACGTCAGTCCCATTCGGCGGGGACGGGGAACAAGCCATGAAACGATCGGGACTGGTCGCCGTATTGGCCGCCGCCTTAGCGACGCTGAGTCTGACGGCGACGGCGGCGCGCGCCGATTGGCTGAAGGCCGAAAGCGAGCGATTCATCGTCCATAGCGAAGGCAGCGAACGGTCGCTCCGGGACTATGTCCAGAAGCTGGAGACCTTCGACCGTGTGATGCGCTATCGGTCCGGCCTGCCCATGGACCAGGCGCCGCTGCGCAAACTGCCGATCTATCTGGTCGGCTCACGCTCCGGCATGCTTCGGGTCAATCCCGCCACGCCGCAGAATGTCGTGGGCACCTATTTCCCCACTTCGGAAGACATCTTCGCCGTCGCGATCCGAGGCGAAAACAACGAGATACTGCTGCACGAATATGTGCACCATTTCATGCTCGAAAGCGCCCCCGCCGCCTATCCGGGTTGGTTCGTCGAAGGCTTCGCCGAATACTATATGACCGCGGAAATCGAGGCGGATGAGGTTCAGCTGGGCGGTTACAGCGAGAATCGGGCCTATTGGCTGGTCAACGGCACATGGCTGCCGCTTGAGGTTCTGTTGCGCTCTCGTCCCGGCGAGGTCAGGCGCAGCAGCTATCGTGAGACCTATTATCCGGTCGCCTGGCTGCTGACCCACTGGTTCTTCAGCGACCCCGACCGCCTGCGACAGCTGAGCGCCTATCTGATGGCCGTGTCGGACGGTGAAGATCCGGTTGAGGCCATGGAGAGCGCCACTGGCCTGAGCCTGGCCCAGCTTCGCTCCGAGCTTCGCCAATATCTGATGAGCCGCCGGCTGATGGGGCGGGTGATCAAGAGCGACTTTCCGGCGGCCGACATCGTCGTCACGCGCCTGCCCCGATCCGCCAATGATCTGCTGCTCATCAATCAGAGACTGAAGATCGGGGTGAAGGACGAGGATCGTGCGGCCCTGGGCCAGGAGGTGGCGCGGATCGCCGCGCGTCACGGCGATGACCCCCTGGCCCTCTTGGCCGCCGGTCACGCCGGCCTGCATTTCGGCGACACGGTGGCGGGCGAACGGGCGCTGCAGCGGCTCGTCGAACTGGAGCCCGACAATGTCGAAGCCCTGCAATTCCTGGCCGAGGAACGGTTGCGCCTGGCGGAAGCAGCGGAGGATGAGGCGGAACGTGTGTCACTGAAGCGAGAGGCCAGGGTCTATCTGGGTCGAGCCTACGCCGCGACGGACAACGATTATCGAACCCTGATGCTGATCGCCGAGATGAGACACGGCGAGCCGGGCTATCCCAACGACAACGACATGCTCACGCTCGGTCTGGCCTTTGAGCGGGCGCCGCAGTTGGCGGGGGTTCGTCTGAACTATGCCGACGCCCTGATCCAACGGGATCAAAAGGATGAAGCGATCGCCGTGCTGAAACCCCTGGCGAACAATCCCCACGGCGGGGCGGCGTCTGACCGGGCGGCGCAGATGATCGCGGCGCTCAACAACGGCGAGGCCGTGCCGACCCTCGACGGCCTTACGGAGGACGCCGCCGCCGTCGAGCCCGAGCCTTCGCCGGAAGACGAACCGGAATCGCCCCCGGCGCCCGCCGGCGAGTGACTTTCTGCGCCGGGCGCGCTAGTCGCGCGCCATGTCCTCACTGACCCTGCCTGAAGAAGCCGCGCGCCGGCGGACCTTCGCCATCATCGCCCACCCGGATGCGGGCAAGACGACCCTGACCGAACACATCCTGCTGGCCGGGGGCGCCATCCGGGCGGCCGGCGCCGTGCGGGCGCGGGGCGAGAACCGCCGCACCCGCTCTGACTGGATGAAGATCGAGAAGGAGCGGGGCATTTCCGTCAGCGCCTCGGTCATGACGTTCGAGCACGACGGCAAGATGTTCAACCTGCTCGATACGCCCGGGCACGAGGACTTCTCGGAAGACACCTATCGCACCCTGACCGCCGCCGACTGCGCCATCATGGTGCTGGACGCCGCCAAGGGGATCGAGCCGCAGACGCTGAAACTGTTCGAGGTCTGTCGTCTTCGGGACATTCCGATCATCACCTTCATCAACAAGCTGGACCGCGAGGCCCAGGACCCGATGGCCCTGCTGGACGACATCGCCTCGCGGCTGCAACTGGACCCGGCGCCCATCTGGTGGCCGGCCGAGAGCGGCAATCGTCTGCGCGGCATGGTCGAGGTCGGGACCGGCCGGTTCCAGCCCTATGCCCGCAAGGCCGCCGGCGCCGCCGAAGACCCCGACCATCCCCCGGCCCTGCCCCTGGACCAGGCGGCGCACTATTTCGAGGCGGGCGAGCAGGAGGCCCTGAGCGAGGCGGTGGAGCTGGTCGAAGGCGGCTATCCGGCCTTTGACCGTCAGGCCTTCCTGGAGGGCCATATGACCCCGGTCCTGTGGGGTTCGGCCCTGCGCCATTTCGGCATAGACGAACTGCTGAAGGCGATCGGCGACTGGGCGCCGGCGCCCAAGGTCATGAAGGCCCGGAAAGAAGCCCCGCCCGAGACCCGCAACGCCCCGGCGCCGGTGGAGACGACGGTGGAGCCCGGCGCCGACGAAGTCACCGGCTTCGTCTTCAAGGTCCAGGCCAATATGGACCCCAACCACCGCGACCGGATCGCCATGTTCCGCATGGCCTCGGGCGCCTTCAAGCGCGGCATGAAGCTGAAGGTGCAGAACACCGGCAAGTCCCTGTCGGTCAATGCGCCGATCATGTTCTTCGCCTCGGACCGGGAACTGGCCGAGGACGCCTTCGCCGGCGACGTGATCGGCATTCCGAACCACGGGGTGCTGCGGGTCGGCGACAGCCTGTCGGAGAGCGGGGTGGTGCGGTTCGCCGGCCTGCCCAATTTCGCGCCGGAAATCCTGCAACGGGTCCGGGTGAAAGATCCGCTGAAGGCCAAACACCTGAAGAAGGCGCTGGAGGGTCTGGCCGAGGAAGGCGTGACCCAGCTGTTCCGCCCGGAGATCGGGGCCGACTTCATCGTCGGCGCCGTGGGCCAGCTGCAGTTCGAGGTCATGGCCGACCGGCTGGGCGAGGAATACGGCCTGGACGTCGTCTTCGAACCCAGCCCCTATGCCGAGGCCCGCTGGATCGCCCCGACCTCCGACGCGTCCGACGCCGATCTGGAGGACTTCATGGGCAAATACCGCCCCCAGATGGCCCGCGACATCGACCAGGCCCCCGTCTTCCTGGCCAAGTCCAGCTGGGAGACCGGCTATGTCGGCGAACGCTTCCCCAAGGTGGCCTTCACCAAGACGAAGGAGCGGGGTTAGCCCCGCGCCATGGCGTCTTCGATGATCTTTGTCGCCTTGTCAGGCCCCAGGCCATAGGCGACGGCGGTGCGGAACCGGCCGTCGGGCCCCATCAGATAGACGGTCAGGGAGTGGTTCATCGTATAGCCCTCCCCCTCGCCGACCTTTTCATAATAGGCGCGGTAGGCCTTGGCCGCCTGGGCCACCTGGTCCGGCGTTCCGGTCAGGCCGATGGTCCCCTTGGGGAAGCCGTCTGAGGACAGATAGTCCTTCAGCTGCTGAGGCGTGTCGCGCTCGGGATCGACGCTGACGAAGACGATCTGGAGATCGTCGGCCTTGTCGCCCAGCCGCTGCTGCACCGCGGCCAGTTCGGCCAGGGTGGTGGGGCAGAATTCGGGGCAGTAGGTGAAGCCGAAGAAGACAAGGCTCCATTTGCCGTTCAGCATGGTCTGATCCACCGGACGCCCGTCCTGGTTCACCAGTTGGAAGTCGCCGCCGACCAGGGGCTGGCCGGTCGCGCCGATCTCGCCCCGGGTCGCGCTGGGCCGATTGCCGACCACCACCACGGTGACGATGGCCAGGGCGGCGGCGATGGCGAGACAGGCGCCGGCGAACAGCAGGATGGAACGACGCGGCATGACGACCTCTGACGAAAACTTCGGCCCCGGTCTATAGAAGGCCCGTGACCTCGACAGAAGACCACATCGCGCCGCACGGGCGGCCGTCCCTTTCAGAGGCGGCGGCCGTCGACAGCGCCCTGTCGCAGCCCGGCCCCGGCGACGGCGCCCGTCGGGGACGCGGCTTTTCCCTGCGGACTTTGATCGTCCTGCGCTGGCTGACCATATTGGGGCAGAGCGCGGCGATCCTGACGGCGTCTCAGGGGCTGCATTTCCCCCTGCCGCTGTGGCCCTGTCTGATCGTCATCGCCGTCAGCGCTGCGGTGAACGTGGGCGCCATGGCGCGGGTGCGGCGGCTGGAGGCCAGCCTGCCAGACGGACGCACCACGGCCCTGCACCTGGGGTTCGACATTTTTCAGCTCAGCCTTCTGCTGGGCCTGACCGGCGGGCTGGAGAACCCCTTCTGCCTGCTGCTGGTGGCGCCGGTGACGATCGCCGCCGCCGCCCTGCCCGCGCGCCAGGCCGTGGCGCTGGGCCTTCTGGCCCTGATCGCCGTGGGGGTGCTGTTCTTCTGGTCCGAGCCCCTGCCCTGGCGTCCGGGAGAGAATTTTCACCTGCCCCTGCTCTATCGGCTGGGGATGGCCATGGCCCTGGTGACCGGTGTGGTCTTCACCGCCGGCTACGCCTGGCGGGTGGCGGCCGACGCCGAGAAGCTGGAGCTGGCCCTGGCCACGACCCAGGACGTGCTGCAGCGCGAACAGAGACTGGCGGCCCTGGGCGGTCTGGCGGCGGCCGCGGCCCATGAGTTGGGCACGCCGCTGGCCACCATCCAGGTCGTAGCCAAGGAACTTCAGCGCGCCTCGGCGCCCGACAGCGACGCCGCCGAGGACGCGGCCCTGATCCTGCAACAGGCCGAACGGTGCCGGGGCATACTGGCCCAGCTGTCGCGCCGGCCGGAGGGGGACGACGCCCTATACGCCGACGTGGCCCTGAAGGCCCTGCTGGAGGAGGTGGTCGAGCCGCACCGGGGCTTCGACCTGGCCTTTGAGGTCCTGGTCAAGACCCCGCCCGGCCAGCCGGCCCCGCGCGTGCGTCGCCTGCCCGAGGTGGTGCACGGCCTGTCGACCCTGGTCGAGAACGCCGCCGACTTCGCCGCCTCCACCGTGCGGGTCCAGGCCCAGGTCGACGCCGGCTGGATCGAGATCGCCATTCTGGACGACGGGCCGGGCTTTCCCAGCGACATCCTGCCCCGGCTGGGCGAGCCCTATGTGACCAGCCGCCCGCACGGCAAGGCGCGCCTGGCCCTGGCGGCCCAGATCGCCGCTGCGGCCTCCGGCGCCGGGCGCGGCGGGCCGGAGACCACGGTCGCCCCCAGCCAGGGCGGCATGGGCCTGGGCTTCTTCATCGCCCGCACCCTGCTGGAGCGGACCGGCGGGGTGGTCAGCGTGGGCCAGGGCCTGCCGCGGCCGGGCGCCGCCCCCGACGGCCGCGCCCCCCTGCGCGGCGCGCGTGTGGCGGTGCGATGGGCCCGTCCGGCGCTGGAGGTGGCGGCCTGAGCGCGTCCAAACCCCGTCCCCGCCCGTATTGGGTCGAAGCGTCGCAGGCGGCCGCTCGCCCTTGACCGAACGACTTCCGGCCCCGACTTGATTCAGCAGGAGAACAGAATGCCCGAGCTTGAGACCCGCATCGCCGCCCTGCCCGACAAGTCCCTGCTGCTGCTGGACGACGACCAGGCCCTGCGCACCCGGATGGGGCGGGCGCTGGAGGCGCGCGGCTTCGAGGTGACCACCGCCGCCTCGGTCGCCGAGGCTCAGCTGCGGCTGAACGAAAAGGCCCCGGCCTTCGCCGTCCTGGACATGCGGCTGGAGGACGGCAACGGGCTGAAGATCGTCGAGGCGGTGCGCGAGCGGCGCGAGGACGCCCGGATCGTGATGCTGACCGGCTACGGCGCCATCGCCACGGCGGTTGCGGCGGTCAAGGCCGGCGCCGTCGATTATCTGTCCAAGCCCGCCGACGCCGACGACGTGGTCAAGGCCCTGCTGGCGAGCGGCGACGCGGCCCCCGAGCCGCCCGAAAACCCGATGAGCGCCGACCGGGTGCGCTGGGAGCATATCCAGCGGGTCTATGAGCTGTGCGACCACAATGTCTCGGAAACCGCCCGCCGCCTTGGCATGCACCGCCGCACCCTGCAACGCATCCTGGCGAAACGCGCGCCGCGGTAAGGGGCGAGGGCGGAGCCGGGGCCGTGGAGCGGTCGTTTTCGCTTCCTGGTCGATCGTGAGCGAGCTTTCGGGCCGCTGTCTGTGGCTGCTGTCGGCACGCCCCACCCTTCGCCCCAGGTCCGCGACGCCCTGATCAACCGCGCCCGCGATCCGGGCTACGACCTGACCCTGCTGCGACCAGCATAACAGCCGGAGCTCTGAGCGGCGCATCCGCAGGGCTCGACAAGTCTTCGATTGTCTTGGGGAGGAATGGTGGACGCGACAGGGATTGAACCTGTGACCCCTACGATGTCAACGTAGTGCTCTCCCGCTGAGCTACGCGTCCGCCGTGGCGGCTCTCGATCGGTTCGAGAGCGGGAAGGGCGGTCGTATAGCGGCACGACCGGCCCGCATCAAGCGGCTTTGACCGCCGCAACGAGATTTCTGGAAAACCGTCGCGATTTCAACGCTCAGGCCGCCACCATCCGTTCGACCTCATTGACCAGGTCGCGCAGATGGACGGGTTTGGACAGGACCTTGGCCTGGGGCGAAGCCTGGGCGGCGGTCAGGGCGACGGCGGCGAAGCCGGTGATGAACATGATGCGCAGGCCGGGCTGGCGGGCGGCGGCGACGCGGGCCACCTCGATCCCGTCGGCGCCGGGCATGACGATGTCAGTCAGCAGCAGGTCGTAGGGGCCGTGCTCCAGGGCGTCGATGGCGTCGTCGCCGTTTTCGCAGTCGATGACCTGATGGCCCGCCCGCTCCAGGGCGCGGGTCAGGAACCCGCGCAGCGAACTGTCGTCTTCGGCCAGGAGGATGCGCGCCATTCGAAAAGGCCCCTTGAATTCAGAGGAGCGACGCTAGGCCCACAACGGTAAACCGGCGATGAAATTCGCCGGTCGCACGACTTCCTTCCACAGCGAAACGCGCTATGCGGTGGACATGACCCCGGCCGGCGCCAATTTCGCGATCACGACGCCGCCTGCGGACGCGCCCCAGACGGCCCTGGTCTTCGCCTCGCCCCATTCGGGCGATCTCTATCCGGCGGACATGGCGCCCGCCCCCGGCCTGGCGAACGCCAGTCTGAAGAGCGCGGAGGACGCCCGGGTCAACGCCCTGGTGCAGGCGGGGCCGGCGTGCGGGGCGCCCCTGATCGAGGGCCGGATCGGCCGCGCCTATGTGGATCTGAACCGCGACCCCGCCGAACTGGACCCCGAACTGATCGAAGGGGCTGACGGTGCGGTCGGGGCCAAGACCCGAGCCGGATACGGCGTCATCCCCCGCCGCAGCGGCGACGGCCTGCCGCTTTATGACCGGCGCCTGTCGCGGGCCGAGGCGGAGGCCCGGATCGCGGCGGTCCACCGGCCCTATCATCAGGCGCTGGAGGGCCTGATGCGTCAGACCCTGGCCCGCCAGGGGCGCGCCCTGCTGATCGACTGGCATTCGATGCCGGCGCGGGCCGCCGGGGTGGAGGTGGTGCTGGGCGACCGACACGGCGCCGCCTGCGATCCGCGGCTGACGCGGCGGCTGCGCGACCTGTTCCAGGGGCTGGGCTGGCGGGTGGGCCTGAACCACCCCTACGCCGGGGGCTGGTCCACCCAGGTCTGGGGCCGGCCGCAGGAGGGGTTTCACGCCGTCCAGATCGAACTGAACCGCCGTCTGTATCTGGACGAGGGCCGCCAGGCGCCCAACGCCGCCTATCAGAAGACGCGCAAGGCCCTGACCCGCGTCATCGCCGCCCTGTGCTCTGAGCCCTGGGGCGTTTAGGCCGGCGCGACTTATCGGCGATCAGCCAAAAAAAAAGCCGCGCCCGGAGGCGCGGCATGAAAGTCTATAGGGAGGAAACGCCCAGGAAGGGCAAGACGCCCGGAGGCGTCAGAGGAGAACTTAGGTTGCAACGCACAAACGGTCAAGGGCTCTGCGCGTCCTGACGGTCACAGGATGTTACGCAATTACGGCGGTTACGGTCCTAATTCGCCTCATAGGCGCCACACCGCGCGGGAAGCCCGTTGTGCGCCTGCACAATGATCAGCCTTCTCCCAGCAGACGGCGGGCGTTGCGAATGGCGCGCGCGGCCGGCGACGCCTCCTGGCGATAGATCAGAAGGCCGAAGGCCGAAGCCACGCCCAGGGCCAGCCACATCGGGCCGAACAGCCAGGCCGCCGCCGCCAGGGCGAAATAATAGCCCCTAACCCCCTGGCTGAAGGCGCTGAGCGCGGGGTTCAGCAACTCCCCCGCCGCCTGGCCATAGGCCTTGCGGTCCGTTTCGGACTGGATCTCGGGCGCCGCCCCGATCAGGGCCAGGGCGTAGTTCATCTGACGCAGGGCCCAGATGAAGTCCAAAAAGCCGCGCGCCAGGCACATCAGCACCAGGGCCAGCTTGGCCTCCAGAATGCGGATCGGCACGTTTTCGGCCCCCACGGCGGCGAAGCCTTCCAGCTTGCTCTCCCCGCCGAACAGAATCCCCCCCACCGCCGCGATCAGCAGCAGATTGGTCGAGGCGAAAAACGAGGCCGAATTGATCGAATGGCCCATCAGCTGGCTGTCCACCAGCCGGATCTCGCGGTGGGTCATGGCCGCCATCCACCGATTGCGGACATGGACCATGTCCTCGTTCAGGGCGCCGCCGTGCCGGGCGATGAATCTCAGGATCGGCCCATAGCCCAGCCAGCAGACGAAAAAGAGGGTCAGGGCGGTCCAGTCGATCCAGGTCATGGCGCCTAGTGAACCCGCTCCGACGCCGGGCGCAAGAGCCTGAACGCACGTCGCCCTTGCCCAGGCGGCCCGCCCGTCCTATCACCCCTCGCTTTCAAGATTTTCGCAGTCGCAGCAAAGACCCGCCATGAACCTCGACGCCATTCCGGTCGGCCCGAACGCTCCCTGGGACATCAATGTCATCATCGAGATCCCGCAAGGCGGTCTGCCGGTGAAGTATGAGATGGACAAGGAGTCCGGCGCCCTGTTCGTCGACCGCTTCCTGCACACGGCCATGTACTATCCCGGCAACTACGGCTTCGTTCCCCATACCCTGTCGGACGACGGCGACCCCTGCGACGTGATCGTTCTGAACCCGACGCCGGTCGTTCCCGGCTGCGTCATCCGCTCGCGCCCGATCGGCGTGCTGAAGATGGTGGACGAGGCCGGCGGCGACGAAAAGATCCTGGCGGTGCCGGTCGACAAGCTGAACCCCTACTACACCGAGATCGCCAGCTATCGTCAGCTGCCGGCCATCCTGATCGAGCAGATCGAACACTTCTTCACCCGCTACAAGGATCTGGAGAAGGGCAAGTCGGTCACGGTCAAGGGCTGGGGCGACGCCGGCGAGGCCGCCGAACTGATCTCGGCCGGCATGAAGGCCCACAAGGACAAGCTGGCCGCCAAGAAGGCCGGCAAGGCCGCCTGATCGGGCGGCGACTAAGACAGACGCATTCAGGCGCCCTCCGACCCCGGAGGGCGCCTTTTTGCTGGGCGATACGTCAGCGACGCCCGGCGACGGCGGACAGGTCGGTCGAGGGGTCGAGCGGAACGCCGGCCGCCTTGCGTTCCGAATAGCGGTCCACCAGTTGGGCGGCGTGGGGGCGGGTCAGGACGGTGAACCGGACCAGTTCCTCCATCACATCGACGATACGGTCGTAATAGGCCGACGGCTTCATCCGGTCGTTGTCGTCGAACTCCATGAAGGCCTTGGCGACGCTGGACTGGTTGGGGATGGTGATCATCCGCATCCAGCGGCCCAGCAGACGCAGGGTGTTGACGGCGTTGAAGCTCTGGGAGCCGCCCGACACCTGCATCACCGCCAGGGTGCGGCCCTGGGTCGGGCGCAGTCCGCCGATGTTCAGCGGCAGGTGGTCGATCTGCAGCTTCATGATCCCCGAGATCTGGCCGTGCCGCTCCGGGCTGCACCAGACCATGGCCTCGGACCACATGGCGTGTTCGCGCAGTTCGTGGACGGCGGGATGGTCGTCGCCGGCGACCTGATCGGTCAGGGGCAGGTCGGAGGGGTCGAAGATGCGGGTCTCGCACCCCATCCGCCGCAGCAGCCGCGCCGCCTCCTCCACGCACAGGCGCGAGAAGGACCGTTCGCGCAGCGAGCCGTACAGCAGCAGCACGCGCGGCGGCGGCTCGCCCGGCCCCAGCCCCGCCGCCGGGGCCGCCGACAGATAGGCCGGATCGAGCGCCGGAAGATGGTCGGGGTCGGGCAGGCGGCGAAGGCGGCTCATCCCGCGACCGGGGCCCTGACCCGGCGGCCGTCGGCGTCGATCACCACTTCGCCGTCCTCCTTGGTGAAGGGTTTCAGCCCCTCCTGGGGCAGCAGGTCCAGCACCGCCTCGGACGGCCGGCACAGTTTCACGCCGCGGGGCGAGACCACGATGGGCCGGTTCATCAGGATCGGATGAGCCTCGATCGCGTCCAGCAGCTGATCGTCCGACAGGCCGGGGTCGCCCAGGCCCAGCTCCGCATAGGGCGTGCCCTTTTCGCGCAGGATGTCGCGCACCGATCCGCCCGTCCGCTCGACCATCTGCGCCACCAGGGCCCGGCTGGGCGGGGTCTTCAGATAGTCGATCACATGGGGCTCGATCCCGACGTGGCGGATCAGGGCCAGGGTGTTGCGAGACGTCCCGCAGGCGGGATTGTGATAGATGACGACGTCCATGGGGGCCTCAGTCGCAGCAGGGGGCCAGTTCGGCCAGCAGGGGTTGGCAAAGTTCGGCGCGGCCCTGACAGCAGTCCTTCAGCAGGAACAGCACCAGGTCGCCCAGCCGATCCAGATCGGCGCGATAGACGATCGAGCGGCTGCGTCTCTGGGCGCGGATCAGCCCCGCCCGCGACAGCACGCCCAGATGGGCCGACATCGTATTGGCCGGCACCGCCAGCCGATCCGCCACCGCGCCGGCCGCCAGGCCCTCCGGCGCGCTGCGAACCAGCAGGCGAAAGGCCTCCAGCCGCGTGGGCTGGGCCAGGGCCGCGAGGGCGAGAATGGCGGGTTCGAATTCCATTATTCCAAGATACTAGAAATATGACGCGGCGCAAGCTACAGGTTCGCTGCGGACGCCGGTCCGCGCTAGGATCCGCCCCATGATCGTCGCCCTTCTGATCTTCGCCGTCACCATCGTCCTGGTGCTGTGGCAGCCGAAGGGCCTGCAGATCGGCTGGAGCGCCCTGGGCGGGGCGGCGGCCGCTTTGCTGCTGGGCGTGGTGACCCTGAACGACATCCCCGTGGTCTGGGGGATCGTCTGGAATGCGACGGCGGCCTTCGTCGCCATCATCGTCATCAGCCTGCTGCTGGACGAGGCCGGCTTCTTCGAATGGGCGGCCCTGCATGTCGGCCGCTGGGGCGCAGGTCACGGGCGGCGGCTGTTCGGCCTGGTGGTCCTGCTCGGCGCGGCGGTCTCGGCCCTGTTCGCCAATGACGGGGCGGCCCTGATCCTGACGCCCATCGTCATCGCCATGCTGCTGGCCCTGGGCTATGGGCCCAAGGCGACCCTGGCCTTCGTCATGGCGGCGGGCTTCATCGCCGACACGGCCAGCCTGCCGCTGGTCGTCTCTAATCTGGTCAATATCGTCTCGGCCGACTTCTTCGACATCGGCTTTGATCGCTATGCGGCGGTCATGGTTCCGGTGAACCTGGCCTCGGTCGCCGCCACCCTGGCGGTCCTGTTCGCCGTCTTCGGGCGCGACATCCCCAAGGCCTATGAGGTGGACCGCCTGCCCCGGCCGGGAACTGCGATCAAGGACCGGGCGACCTTCATCGCCGGCTGGCTGGTGCTGGGTCTGCTGCTGCTGGGCTTCTTCGTTCTGGAGCCTCGGGGTCTTCCCGTCTCGGCCATCGCCGCCGCCGGCGCCGTCGTGCTGCTGATCGTCGCCGGGCGCGGCTCGAAGATCAGCACGACCAAGGTCCTGCGCGAGGCGCCGTGGCAGGTCGTGATCTTCTCGCTGGGCATGTATCTGGTGGTCTATGGACTGGGGAACGCCGGGCTGACGCGCCATCTGGCCCAGTTGATGGACGGCTTCGCCGAAGGCGGCGTCTGGGGGGCGACCTTCGGAACCGGCTTCCTGACCGCCGCCCTGTCGGCCGTCGCCAACAACCTGCCCACGGTCCTGATCGCCGCCCTGTCCATCGACGCCTCCTCGGCGACCGGCCCGGTGAGGGAGGCCATGATCTACGCCAATGTCATCGGCAGCGACCTGGGCCCCAAGATGACCCCCATCGGCTCCCTGGCCACACTGCTGTGGCTGCACGTCCTGGCCCGAAAGGGCGTCCGCATCGGCTGGGTCTATTACATCAAGATCGGCCTGATCCTGACCCTCCCCGTCCTCGCCGTCACCCTGACCGCCCTGGCGTTGAGGCTGGCGGTCTAGCGAAACAGCGCCGCGACGCCCTGCCCTCTCCCGCAACGGTTCTCGGCCTCCTATGTGAGCGCCATGACTGACCTTTCCCCCCGCGAAATCGTCTCCGAACTGGATCGCTATATCGTCGGCCAGGACGACGCCAAGCGCGCCGTGGCCGTGGCCCTGCGCAACCGCTGGCGTCGCAAGCGGGTCCCGGAGGACCTGCGCGACGAGGTGACGCCCAAGAACATCCTGATGATCGGCCCGACCGGCGTCGGCAAGACCGAGATCGCCCGGCGGCTGGCGCGACTGGCCGGTTCGCCCTTCCTGAAGGTCGAGGCGACCAAGTTCACCGAGGTCGGCTATGTCGGCCGCGACGTCGATCAGATCATGCGCGACCTGGTCGAGAGCGCCCTGGTCATGGTGCGCGAGCGGCGGCGCGGCGAGGTGCGGGCCCGCGCCGAGGGGGCGGCCGAGGACCGGATCCTGGACGCCCTGGTCGGGCCCGGCGCGGGGCCTGCGACGCGCGACAGCTTCAGGAAGAAGCTGCGGGCCGGGGAACTGGACGACAAGGAGATCGAGATCGCCTTGGCCGACACGGGGTCGCCGATCCAGGGGCTGGACATCCCCGGCGGCGGGGCCGTGGGCCTGCTGAACCTGTCGGAGATGCTGGGCAAGATGGGCGGCGGCCGGACCAAGACGGTCAAGCTGACGGTCCGCGACGCCGTCGCCCCCCTGATCGCCGAAGAGGGCGACAAGCTCTTGGATCAGGACAGCCTGACCAAGGAGGCCCTGATCCTGGCCGAGAACGAGGGCATCGTCTTCCTGGACGAGATCGACAAGGTGGCGGCGCGCCAGGGGGCCTCGGGCGCCGACGTCAGCCGCGAGGGCGTCCAACGCGATCTTCTGCCCCTGATCGAGGGGACCACCGTCTCGACCAAGTATGGGCCGGTGAAGACGGACCATGTGCTGTTCATCGCCTCGGGCGCCTTCCATGTGGCCAAGCCGTCGGACCTGCTGCCCGAATTGCAGGGGCGGCTGCCGATCCGGGTCGAGCTGAAGGCCCTGACGCGCGACGACTTCAAGCGGATCCTGACCGAGCCCGAGGCCAATCTGATCCGTCAGAACCAGGCCCTGCTGGCGACCGAGGACGTGACCCTGACCTTCACCGAGGACGCGATCGAGGCCCTGGCCGATGCGGCGGTGGCGGCCAATTCGGCGGTGGAGAACATCGGCGCCCGGCGGCTTCAGACCGTGCTGGAGCGAGTGCTGGAGGAGACCAGTTTCAAGGCCTCCGACCTGGCGGGCCAGACGGTGACTTTCGACGGGGCGGCGGTGCGCGACAAGCTGAGTCTGCTGACCAAGGACGTCGACCTGAGCCGCTTCATTCTGTAGCGGTCCCGTCCCGCTCGCGGCGGCTGCGGCGGCGCGTCAGCCGGTCGGCCATGGCCTCGGCGTGGCGCTGGGTGAAGGCCAGGGCGGCCGGATTGCCCCGGCGCGCGCCCACCGTATCGGCGACCTTGGCGCCCCGGTCCCCGATCGGCTGAGGCTTTCCGGTCGTGGTGTCCATGGCCGTCTGGTGCTCGATCTCGGCGTTCAGCTCCGCCCCCATCAGGATCACCTGCACCGACAGCCAGGTCCACAGCAGAAAGCCCATAATGGCCGCCAGGGGGCCGTAGGAGTCGGTGCGGACGAAGTTGGTCAGATACCAGCTGAAGAGGAAGGAGACGGTCAGGCTGAGCAAGGCGGCGAAGAGGGCGCCCGGCGTCAACCAGCGCCAGCGCGCCTTCTGCCGACAGGGGCCGAACCGATAGATCAGAGTCAGGGCCGCGACATAGCCGACCAGCAGCAGGGGCCAGCGCAAAAGGGCGAACAGGCCCCACTCCTCCTGAAGGCCGAACAGCCGGATCACCACCGGCGCCCCCACCACCAGGGCCGAGGTCAGCAACAGGGCCAGAATGGCCCCGATGGTGAAGCCCATGCACAGCAGATTATAGCGGACGATGTTGCGCCGCTCGACCTCGTGATAGGCGACGTTCAGCCCGTAGAACAGCACCTTGACCGCCCCGTTGGCGGTCCACAGCGACAGGGCCAGGGTCCAGATGAGGGTGAAGGTCAGCTGGCCGCTGGAGTTCCGGGCCAGCCGCTCCATCTCTCCGCCCAGGAACTGGGCGATGCTGTCGGGCATGACGGCGTAGAGGAACCGCAACCGGCTCCAGGCGTCGGCCGGATCGGCGAACAGGCCGTAAAGGGTGACGAAACTCCCCAGCAGCGGAAACAGGGACAAGAGGGTGAAGAAGGTCACGCCCCCCGCGACGAAACCGACCCGGTCGCCGAAATAGGAGCCGCCCGTCCGCCACAGTATGTCGATCCAGCCCTTGTGCGGAATCTGTTCCGGCCGTCTGGCCAGCCGGCCCCGGCCCGGCTCCCTGGCCTCATAGTCTTCGGGCGTCGGCGGCTTGGGCGGCAGGGGCTCGGGGCGTTTGGGGCGCAGCTCCACCCCCACCTTGTGCCCCTGGGTGTAGAGCAGATGGGCCGCGCCCGCCCCGGCGGTCAGGCCGCCCAGGGCGGCGGCGACGAACCTCCACCAGGGACGACGACGGGGCTGCGGCGAAGATCTGAACCTGAACATCAGCAGGCGAACGGGAAAGCCGCCCCCCGCGTTCCCAGGCCACGGCGCCCGGTCGCGCTTGAAATCCCCTGTGCGAAGGGCCAATCAGCCGTCATGACCCTCGAGCCCCTCTCCCCCAAGCCCGCCGACGGCGCCGCGACCCTGTTGACCGTGTGGAAGGCCGCCCAGGCCCGACTGAAGGACGGCCGCATCGACAGCCCGGCCATCGACGCCCGCCTGCTGCTGGAGGCCGCCGCCGGCGCCAGCCGCACCGACATACTGACCGACCCCTATCGGATCGTCACCCCCGAGCAGCAGGCCGCCTATACGGCCATGATCGACCGCCGCCTGCGCCGCGAGCCGGTCTCGCGCATCGTCGGCAAGAAGGGTTTTTGGAAGATCATGCTGAACGTCACCCCCGACGTCCTCAGCCCCCGGCCCGACACCGAGACCCTGTTGGACGTCGCCCTCCTGGCCTTCGCCCGGCACGAAGCCTTCACCGCCGTCGACCTGGGCACGGGCTCGGGCGCCATTCTGCTGGCCCTGCTGGCCGAGCGGACGGCGGCCAAGGGGGTGGGCACCGACATCTCCACCGAGGCCCTGGCGGTCGCCAAGGAGAACGCCGCCAATCTGGATCTGAACGAGCGCGCCACCTTCCTGCGCACGGAATGGGCGGCCGGTTTCGGCGACGCGAGCTTTGACCTGGTGCTGTCCAACCCGCCCTATATCCCGACCGACCATATCCCTGGCCTGGACCCGGAGGTGCGCGATCACGACCCGCACCTGGCCCTGGACGGCGGCCCCGATGGCTTGCAGGCCTATCGCGACCTAGCCCCCGAGATCCGGCGCATCCTGAAGCCCGGCGGCGTCTTCGCGGTCGAGATCGGCTGGGACCAGGGCCCGCAGGTCAAGGCCCTGTTCGAGGCGGAAGGCTTTGCGGACGTCAAGATCGTCAAGGATCTGGGCGACCGCGACCGCGTCGTCACCAACGGCCCCGACCCCCGCACCAACCCCATTCCGCAGGAATAGGGTCGGCCTCAACCGGTTCAGAAGGGCAGAAGATTGCGCTGGCGGCTGTAGCTCATGGTGCCGACATTGGCGCCCAGGCGCAGGCCCACGCCGGTGCGGATCGGGGCCAGGGTGATGCCGTCGGCCCGCTGATAGTTTACGCCCAGGCCCGCGATCAGATAGGCCGAACCTTCGACGCCCGGAAAGCGGCGATAGATCATGTCCGGATGGTACAGGCCATAGACCAGGGTGAAGACGCGGCTGGCGTTGCCGCCCCAGTCCCAACCCACAGACGCCCCCTGCCAGAACACTTCCTGAGACGCCGACAGATCCTTCATGTGCAGGGCGCCGCGCCCGTAGCGGGCGCCGACGACCACGGCCCCGGAGCCTTCCTCACCCGCGATATAGGCGGTGGGGCGATCGCCCTGGTCGGCGAAGACCCGCTCGATCGCCCCGCCCACCACCTCGGCGGCGATGCCCAGCTCCTTGGACCCGGCCGCGACCAGTTCGTCGAAGGTGTAGGCGGGCGCCGAATTGTCGGAGCTGATCGGATAGTTGGGATTGGCCGGCGCCGAGGCGCAGGCGCCCAGAGACGAGGCCCCTGCGGCGGTGGCCAGGCCGGACAGGATCATTTGGCGGCGATGCATGGGGGGCTCCGAGAACGGCGAGAAGACGGGTCGGCGGGTCCGCCGAGGTTCGCGGCACCGTCCCCGACCTTTACGGCAGACTTGCGGCTTCAAGGTTAACGCAGGCTTACGTCTGGCCCCCGTCCGCGTCCGGCAGATCCTTCAGAAAGGCCAGCAGCAGGGCGTTCACCGCCTCGGCCTTTTCCTGCTGAATCCAGTGACCGGCGCCGGGCACGACCACCGACCGGCTCAGGTTCGGAACCCAGTCCTTCAGCCCCGCCTCGGCCGACCCGGCGTAGTGGCGCACCGGGTCGTCCTCGCCGACGATGAACAGGGCCGGCTGGAGGATTCGCTGCTCCTGCGCAAAGGCCGTCAGCGACCAGTTCAGGTCGATGGCGCGGTACCAGTTCAGCGGGGCGTCAAAGCCGCCGGCCGAAAAGGCCTCCACATATTCGGCGAAATGGGCCGGGCTCATCCACGGCGGCAGGTCGGCGGCGTCATCGATACTGTCCAGCAGGCCGACGCCCCGCGCCATGAAGCCGGTAGCCCGTTTCGACGCCGGAGTGGCCCCGTCATAGGCCCAGAACAGCTTCCTCAGCGTCGTCGCCGGATCGGCCTCCAGCGCCCGATGGGCGTCGGCCGCCTGGAACCGGTTGATATAGAGGTCGCCCATACCGGCCCGTTCGGACAGAACCGCCATGACGGTCGTCGGCGGTCCCTGGGGTCGGCGCGGCTGGAAGGGCACGGACAGGCCGGCCACAGCCGTGAAAAGATCGGGCCGCAGCAGGGCGCAGTGCCAGGCGACCGGGGCGCCCCAGTCGTGGCCCACGACGACGGCGCTCTGTTCGCCCAGGGCCCGCACCAGATCGACCATGTCCCCGACCAGATGCAGGATCGAATAGGCGGCGGCGCCCTGGGGCTTGTCCGTGCCGCCGTAACCGCGCATGTCCGGCGCCGCGACATGGTATCCCGCCAGGGACAGGGCCTCGACCTGGGCGCGCCAGCTGACGCCCAGTTCGGGGAAGCCGTGGATCAGCAGGACCAGGGGCGCGTTAGGCTGATCATATCCCGCCTCCAGCACCTGTTGGACAAGGCCGTCGGTCTTGATAAGCCGGGTACGCATCTCAACCTCTCCATACCCAAGCCAAGGCGGCCTTTCGCCGCGAATGGAACAGGACCGACATGACCCGCCTCGTCACCTTTGCAGACGGTACGACCGTTCCCGCCCTGGGCCAAGGGACGTGGGAGATCGGCGACCATCCCGCCCGGCGCGACGCCGAACAGCAGGCCCTGGCGCGCGGCATCGACCTGGGCCTGACCCTGATCGACACGGCCGAACTGTACGGCGACGGCCGCTCCGAACGGCTGGTGGGCGAGGTGATCGCCGGCCGCCGCGAGGAGGTCTTTCTGGTGTCCAAGGTCCGACCCGAGAACGCCTCCGAACTGAAGATGATGCTGGCTTGCGAAAAGTCGCTGGAGCGGCTGGGGACGGACCGTCTGGACCTCTATCTGCTGCACTGGGAGGGCCGCGTCCCGCTGGAGGAGACGGTCGCCGCCTTCCAGGAACTGGTCGATGAAGGGATGATCGTCCGCTGGGGCGTGTCCAATCTGGACCTGCGGGCCATGGAGCGGCTGATGGAGATCGAAGGCGGCGAGGACTGCGCCGTCAATCAGCTCCTCTATCATCTGGGGTCGCGCGGGGTGGAGTTCGACCTGTTGCCCTGGATGCAGGCGCGCGACATGCCGATGATGGCCTATTCGCCCCTGGGGCGGGGCGGCCTGCTGGACCATCCGCTGATCCGCGACATCGCCAACCGCCACGACGCCGACCCGGCCCAGGTGGCCCTGGCCGCCGTCCTGCGCCAGGACGGCGTCATCGCCATTCCCAAGGCGAGCTCGGTCGAGCACGTGGAGGCCAACGCCGACGCCCTGGAGATCCAGTTCGACGCCGAGGACCTGGAGCGGCTGGACGCCGCCTTCCCCCCGCCGACGCGGGTGACGCCGCTGGACATCATCTGACGGGCGCGCGGAGACTTACCCAGCGCATAGCTTCGGCTTAGGGTACAAATTTTCCGGAATGACTGAGACGCTAGGACGACCGAAGGCCCATGGGGAGCTATTGCGCCATCCAGTTTGATGACATGGAGATCGTCACAGCGAAATCTTACGTGCCGGACGACTACGCAGCCCTGTTCCAGGAGGGCGACCGCGACCGGTCTCACCGCTCTGACGACGAACCTAACGGAGAGGCTCGGGCGACCTTCCGCTACAAAGCGTCCCGCGAAACGATCCTGCGCAGGCTTTCGCTTCTCGGCGCGACTCGCGAAGTTGTCGTTGAATCGTTCGACCGATGGCTGAAGGAATTGCGGGAAACTTGGGGGGACTATGCAAAGGATGGCTGGGGCCATGACGTCGCTAACGCTGCGCAGCAGCTGACGCCGGCGGAATGGATTCGCCGCGTACCTGAAGTGCTGGCTACCCGATTTGCAAAGGACGACTTTGACCGAGAGCCCATCGACGAAATCGACAGACAGCTTCGTGATGATAGCGGCGAGGGCTGGCTGAACTTTGACGGCTACGGGTCTCTCTACTCGCTAAGAGCAATGCTTGAGGCTTGCGTAGATGTTCAGTGGGTAACGCTGGACATGACCGACTTAGTGGACGCGGGATACTATGACAGCGAAAGTCCGCTGGCATTGGAAGCACGGCGCAGCGTTTTCGAGTCCTACAACCCGCTGACGCCCACCCTGATACTCGCTGAGGGCAGCACCGACATTGCAATTTTCCGCGCGACCCTTCCCATCCTATATCCGGAACTCGTCGATTACTTCTCGTTCTTCAATCATGCTGAACTATCCGTCGATGGCGGTGCCGTTTATCTAGTGAAGTTCCTAAAGGCGTTCGCGGCCGCTAACATCACCAACCGCATGATCGCGGTCTTCGACAACGATACTGTTGGCGTTCATTCCTTCAAACAGGCGTCGGCACTCGCCCTGCCACCGAACATTATCGTGACGCGCCTGCCGGACTGCGAAACGGCTCGTCATTATCCAACTGTCGGACCGCAGGGCCGGCACTCGATGAACGTCAACGGTCTTGCCGCCGGCATTGAGCTCTACCTTGGCGCAGAAGCATTGAGCCTCAACGACGAATTGCGGCCGGTGCGCTGGACAGGATACGTCGCCGGTGCCGACGCTTATCAAGGCGAAGTTCAGGGGAAGACCGACGTTGCCAGGGCATTCCTCCACGGCTTAGCAATGGTCGAAAATCGGGAGGAGGCCGTGGCAAAGTTCGCCGATCTCGTCGGCGTATGGGAACACCTAATCAACCTCGTGGAGAGCGCAGCTGAAGCGTCTTCTCTACGGGCATGGACCCGCCTTCAGCGGGAGTTTTAGTGACCCTTCCGGATCGGTGGACGTACCCTCTCAAGCGCCAGCGCCGAGCTTATCGGAACGGGTGAAACTCCATTACTTGGGGCTTATAAGGAACAGACGGTGGGCTACCCGCCCGCGATTAACGCCGACAAGCGCGCCCGCTCGTCAGCGGCATATGGGACCGCCGGTCCCCGCCCCCAGACGGGATCGGGCCACAGGTCGTCGTCGCGGCGGCGGCCCACCACATGGACGTGCAGCTGGGCCGTGACATTGCCGATGGCCCCGACGTTCAGCTTCTGCACCGCTCCCAGTCGGCGCAGCAGGGCGCCGGCCCGCACGGTCTCCTCCATCAGCACGGCCCGCTGTTCGACGCTCAGATCCTCCAGCTCCACCGCGCCTTCGACGCGCGGGATCAGGATCAGCCAGGGGAAGCGGGCGTCGTCCTGAAGCCGCACATGACACAGCGGCCATTCAGCGGCGGCGATGGAGCCGGCGGCGAAGGCGGGGTCTGGACGAAAGTCGGTCATCGGGGCTCCTGATCGAACGTCGGCCAGCCTTGCAGCGCCGCCCTTGCGGGTCTAGACCGCCCGCACGATTAATCCCCTTTCGCACACGCAATAACCGGAGACATCCATGGCTCGCGCGAAGATCGCCCTTATCGGCGCCGGCATGATCGGCGGCACCCTGGCCCATGTGGCCGCCCGCGAAGCGCTGGGCGACGTGATCCTGTTCGACATCGCCGAAGGCACCCCCCAGGGCAAGGCGCTGGACATCGCCGAGGCCACCGCCGTCTTCGGCTCGGACGTGGCCCTGAAGGGCGCGAACGACTACGCCGACATCGCGGGCGCCGACGTCTGCATCGTCACCGCCGGCGTGCCGCGCAAGCCGGGCATGAGCCGCGACGACCTGATCGGCATCAATCTGAAGGTCATGAAGGCCGTCGGCGAGGGCATCAAGGCCCACGCCCCCAACGCCTTCGTCATCTGCATCACCAACCCGCTGGACGCCATGGTCTGGGCGCTGCAGAAGTTCTCAGGGCTCCCCAAGGAGAAGGTCGTCGGCATGGCCGGCGTGCTCGACTCGGCGCGCTTCGCCTACTTCCTGGCTGAAAAGACCGGCGTCTCGGTTCAGGACATCCACGCCTGGACCCTGGGCGGTCACGGCGACGACATGGTGCCGATGGTGCGCCACTCGACCGTCGGCGGCCTGCCCCTGCCCGACGCCGTCTCGGCCGGCTTCCTGAGCCAAGACGAACTGGACGCCATCGTCGAGCGCACCCGCAAGGGCGGCGGCGAGATCGTCGCCCTGTTGAAGACCGGTTCGGCCTTCTACGCCCCGGCTGAATCGGCCATCGCCATGGCCAAGTCCTATCTGAAGGACGAAAAGCGCGTCCTGCCCTGCGCCGTCTGGCTGTCGGGCGAATACGGCCTGTCCGACCTCTACGTCGGCGTTCCGGCCCTGATCGGCGCGAACGGCGTCGAGAAGGTGGTCGAGTTCACCACCAATGACGACGAAAAGGCGATGCTGGCCAAGTCGGTCGCCTCGGTCCAGGGCCTGATCCAGGCGTGCAAGGACATCGATTCCTCGCTGGCTAAAGCCACATCTTGATTTCGATGACGAAGGGCCGCAGAGCGATCTGCGGCCCTTTTCTTTGGGATGCTCAGACCTTCCCCCGCTTGCGGGGGAAGCAGCAGGTCGTGGCGCGCAGCGACACGCCTGACGATGGGGGAAATCTTCTCGTTGAAACAAGACTCCCCTCTCCGACCCTGGTCCGCTGCGCGGACGCCGGCCCACCTCTCCCGCAAGCGGGAGAGGGTCTTCTGTCACTCCCGCACGTGGGCCAGCCAGTCCCTGCTCTGCATCTCGTTGAACCGCGACACGGTGCGTTCGAACTCGAACGCCCCCACGCCTTCGGTATAGAGGGCCTCGGGCCGGGCGGCGGCCAGGACGATCAGCTTGGTCTTGGCCTCGTAAAGCGCGTCCACCAGGGTCACCAGACGGCGCGCCTCATGGTGGTTGGCGGGCCCCAGGATCGGCACATCCTCCAGGAACAGGGTGTGGAATCGCTCGGCGATCGCCAGATAGTCCTGCGGCCCCAGCGGCCGGCCGCACAGGTCCGCAAAGCTGGCCCGCGCCATGGCCCCCACGGTCCGCTCCACCACGACATCCCGCCCCAGGACGGTCAGGTGCGCCGACTCTTCCGGCTCGCCCCCCTTCAGTTCGCGCCACAGGGCCTCGAACCCGGCGCGGTCGTCCGGCGTGTGCCAGACCTGGGCCGAACTGAGCCGGTCCAGCCGCCAGTCGCGCGCCCCCGCCGTCTGCACCACGTCGCAGCGGTCGCGGATGATGTCGATGAAGGGGGTGAAGAGCTGGCGGTTGATGCCGTTCTTATAGAGGTCCTCGGGCGCCCGGTTCGAGGTGACGGCCAGCACCACCTTGTCCTCGAACAGGGCCTCGAACAGCCGGCCCAGGATCATGGCGTCGGCGATGTCGGTCACCTGAAGCTCGTCGAAACACAGCAGCCGGGCTTCGGAGGCGATCAGCTTGGCGATCGGCGGAATGGGATCGTCGCCCTTGTGGGTTCCGAACACGGCCTTGCGGCTTTTGGAGTCCCCCTCGCGCCACTGGCGCACCAGGTCGTGGATCCGGGCCATGAAGGCGTGGAAATGGGCGCGCTTTTTACGCGGCTCGGGCGTGGCCGAATAGAAGAGGTCCATCAGCATGGACTTGCCCCGCCCCGGCGGGCCGTAGAGGTAGATCCCCTTCACCTCGGGCGGGCGACCGAACAGGCCGCGCCGGGCCAGATCGCGCTCCAGCCGCTCAAGGGCGACCAGGACTTCGGCCTGGGCCGGATCGGGCGTCAGAACGCCCTCTTCCACGCGGATGTCGTAGGCGTTTCGGATGCGGGAGGTCATGAGAGCCCTGCTTAAAGCCCCAGGCGCCGAAAAGCGATTGCTTCGCGGCTGCGAACGCCTAAATGCACTTCGCAATCACCAAAATCGCGCTCAAGCAGCGAGGCTCCGCCGAGCCGAGCGGTAGCGCGTCCGAAGGACCAAGCATCATGGGTTATCGCGTCGCGATCGTCGGGGCCACGGGCAATGTGGGCCGCGAAATGCTGAACATCCTCGAGGAGCTGAACTTCCCCGTCGATGAAATCCACGCCATCGCCTCGCGCAAGTCCAAGGGGGTCGAGGTCTCGTTCGGCGACCGGACCGTCAAATGCCAGGACATCGAGCAGTTCGACTTTTCCAAGGTCGACATCGTCCTGATGTCGGCGGGCGGCGCGGTGTCGCGGGAATGGTCCGAAAGGATCGGCAAGGCCGGCCCCATCGTGATCGACAACTCCTCGGCCTTCCGCAAGGACCCGGACGTGCCGCTGATCGTGCCCGAGGTGAACCCCGACGCGGTCAAGGACGCCAAGAAGAAGAACATCATCGCCAACCCCAACTGCTCGACCGCCCAGCTGGTCGTGGCGCTGAAGCCCCTGCATGACGCGGCCAAAATCAAGCGGGTGGTGGTCTCGACCTATCAGTCGGTGTCCGGCGCCGGCAAGGAAGGCATGGACGAGCTGTGGAACCAGACCAAGGCCATCTACGGCCTGGGCGACGCCACGCCCAAGAAGTTCCCCAAACAGATCGCCTTCAACGTCATCCCCTTCATCGGCGCCTTCAACGAGGACGGCTATACCGACGAAGAGCAGAAGATGTGGGACGAGACCCACAAGATGCTGGATCCGAACATCAAGCTGACGGTCACCTGCGTGCGGGTGCCGGTCTTCGTCGGCCATTCGGAAGCGGTGACGGTCGAGTTCGATCGCCCCATCGAACCGGACGAGGCCCGCGCCGTCCTGCGCGAGGCGCCGGGCGTGCTGGTCGTCGATAAGCAGGAGCACGACGGCTACATCACTCCGGTCGACGCCGCCGGCGAGTTCGCCGTCTACGTCAGCCGCATCCGCAAGGATCCGACGGTCGAGAACGGCCTGAGCTTCTGGGTGGTGTCGGACAATCTGCGCAAGGGCGCGGCCCTGAACGCCGTCCAGATCGCCCAACTGCTGGACGAGACGGGCACGATCAAGCCGTCGTCGGGGTATCGTTCGATCACGGTCTAAACCGCTCCGCTTAGCTTTCGTCATCCTCCGGCAAGCCGCGTCTTCGCGGCGCAGACCGGGGGACCCAGCGGCGCCGAAGGCGAAATCCATCCGCCGCTGGATACGAAAGACCTCTTCTGCGACAGGTTCGCGCTCGCGCGCGCCGCTGGGTCCCCCGGTTCCGCTTCGCGGCCCGGAGGATGACGAAAGTAAAACACGTGCGCTCCCCCATGACCGCCTCCCCCTCCCCCAACGATCCCCGCGCGGTCGGCACGGCCATCGCCTGCTACACCCTGTGGGGTCTTCTGCCCCTGCTGTTCATGGCCCTGGCGGCCCACGGCTTCAGCGCGCCCGAGATCCTGGCTCACCGGGCGGTCTGGTCGGTCTTCGTGGCGGGGCTGGGCCTGCTGCTGGCGGGACAGTGGAACGAGGCGAAACAGGCGCTGGCGACGCCGCGCGTCTTCGGCTGGCTGGCCCTGTCGGCGGCGATGATCGCGGTCAACTGGAGCCTCTATGTCTTCGCCACCACCCATCATGCGACGCTGGAGGCCAGCCTCGGCTATTACATCAACCCGCTCTTGAACATGGCCGCAGGGGCCCTGCTGTTCCGCGAGAAGATCGACCGCTGGAGCGGCGTCGCCATCGCCCTGGCCGCCGTGGGGGTGGCCGTCCAGACCGTCGCCCTGGGCCATGTGCCGATCATCGGACTGACGCTCGCCGTCACCTTCTGCGCCTATGCGGTGATCAGAAAGCGCGTGCCCGCCTCGGCCCAGACCGGCCTGTTCGTCGAATGTCTGGTGCTGATGCCGTTCGGCGGCCTGTTCCTGGCCTGGCTGGCGGCCCATGGGCTTTTCCTCGCCCGCCGGACTGGCCTGGGCCCTGGTCAACGGACCGGCGACGGTCATTCCTCTGGTGCTGTTCGCCTGGTCGGCGCGGCGTCTGCCCCTGTCCACCGTCGGCTTCATCCAGTTTCTGGCGCCGACGCTGCAGTTCGCCTGCGGCGTCTGGGCGGGCGAGCCCCTGACCCCGCTGCGGATCGTCTCCTTCGGCTTCATCTGGGCCGGAGCGGGCGTCTTCGCCCTGGGCGCGGCGCAGCGGTCGCGCGCCGCCCGACGCGCAGTCGTCCTGTCGGAAACCGTCTAGACCGCGGCGTAGAGGGCGTCCAGCAGGCGCCGGGGGCGCGGGTCGCCGATCAGGTGCGGCGACTGGCGCGTCATCACATAGGCGGCCGACAGGCGCCGCGACGGATCGGCCATGGCCATGGATCCGCCCCAGCCGTAGTGGCCCAGGGACTCGCCCGGCCCGAAGACGTTCAGCCCGTCGTTTCGCATCAGGCCCGCCGCCCAGCTGATCACATAGGGCAGCACCTTGTCCTGACCGTGGATCCGCTCGCGCGTCAGGTCGCGCAGCACCCCCTTGGACAGCACCCTTCGCCCGCCCAGCATCCCCTCATTGGCCACGACGCCCAGCATCCGCGCCAGGCCCGCCGCCGTGGCATGCATATTGGCCGAAGGGATCTCCATCTTGCGCCATTCGGCCGAGCCGCGCCCGCCCGGCGCCGAGCCCCGGTCCAGGAAGGCCGCCTGTTTGATCGGATCTATGGTCCCCAGGCTGGGCGCGGCCGAGGGTTTGCGCATCTGGGCCACCCGCCCGTGCTGGTCCTCCGGCAGGCCGATCCACAGGTCCAGGTCGGCGAAGTCGGCGCGCAGGGCCTGGCCCATGGTCCGGCCGGTCGTCAGGCGGAACACCTCATTGGCCAGATAGCCGACCGTGACCGGATGATAGCCCGAGGCCGTGCCCGGTTCCCACATGGGCGCCTGGGCCGACAGCCGGGCGTTGACCGCCGCCGGATCGAACCACAGCGACGGCTCCACCGGCTCCGAGAAGCCGGGCAGGCCCGACTGGTGGCTCATCAGCTGGGCGACGGTGACCTTGTCCTTGCCGGCCTGGCCGAAGGTGGGCCAGATATGGGAGACCTTCTCGTCATAGGCCACCTTGCCCGCCTCGACCGCCGTGGCCATCAGCAGGGCCATCACCGCCTTGCCGGTCGAGAAGACCGGGGTCAGGGTGTCCTCGGCGAAGGGCGTCGTCTTGGCCGTATCGGCGTGCCCCGCCCACAGATCGACGACCGGCGCCCCCTCGATCATCAAGCAGAACCGCGCCCCCACCTCGTTCAGCCCCTCGGGCGCATCGGTGAAGTTGGCGGCGAAGGCGTCCTTCACCGATGCGAAACGCGGATCGCAGACGCCGTGGATGTCGAGAGCTTCGGTCATGGAGGCGTTCTAGCCCTTCCCCCGCTTGCGGGGGAAGTGTCAGCTCGTCGAGCGGAGCGAGGCGGCTGACGATGGGGGAAGTCTTCTTCCGGAGTGAAACCTCCCCCTCCGTCGCTGGATCGCTTCGCGATCGACGCGACACCTCCCCCGCAAGCGGGAGAGGGCAAAGAAAAAGGCCCCCCGCCGAAACGGGAGGCCTCACTCTTTACGACCCTGAGAAAGGATCAGGCCGCGACGACCTCAGTCGCCTGTTCGGCCAGGATGGTCAGGCCTTCGCCGTTGACGTCGGCGAAGCCGCCCTTGACGTCGTACTGGGTCCTGGTCCCGCCGACATAGACGGTCACCAGGCCCTCGCGCAGGGCCGTCATGAAGGGGGCGTGGGCCGGCAGGACGCCGAAGTCGCCCTCGACGCCCGGCGCATCCACCTGGTCCACGAGGCCCGAAAAGACCTCGCGTTCCGGCGAGACGAGGGAGAAGTTCAGCTTGCCGGCCATGTTCAGGCTTCCGCCGCCATCTTCTCGGCCTTGGCGACGGCCTCTTCGATCGGGCCGACCATGTAGAAGGCCGCTTCCGGCAGGTGGTCGTACTCGCCGGCCACGATGCCCTTGAACGAGCGGATCGTGTCCTTCAGGTCGACGAAGGCGCCGGGGGTGTTGGTGAACTGTTCAGCCACGTGGAAGGGCTGGGAAAGGAAGCGCTGGATCTTGCGGGCGCGGGCCACGATCAGCTTGTCCTCTTCCGACAGCTCGTCCATGCCCAGGATGGCGATGATGTCCTTCAGGCCCTTGTACTGCTGCAGGACTTCCTGAACCGAACGGGCGACCTGATAGTGCTCCTCGCCGATCACCAGCGGGTCCATGATCCGCGAGGTGGAGTCCAGCGGGTCCACGGCCGGGAAGATGGCCTGGGCGGCGATGTCGCGGCTCAGAACGGTCGTCGCGTCCAGGTGGGCGAAGGAGGCGGCGGGCGCCGGGTCGGTCAGGTCGTCGGCGGGGACGTAGATGGCCTGGACCGAGGTGATCGAACCCTTCTTGGTCGAGGTGATCCGCTCTTGCAGGTTGCCCATCTCGGTCGCCAGCGTCGGCTGATAGCCCACGGCCGAGGGGATGCGGCCCAGAAGCGCCGACACTTCGGAGCCGGCCTGGGTGAAGCGGAAGATGTTGTCGACGAACAGCAGCACGTCCTTGCCTTCCTCGTCACGGAAGTATTCCGCGATCGACAGGCCGGTCAGGGCGACGCGGGCGCGGGCGCCGGGGGGCTCGTTCATCTGGCCGTAGACCAGGGCGCATTTGGAGCCCTCGGTCGAACCGCCGTTCTTGGCCGGGTCCACGTTCACGTTGGACTCGATCATCTCGTGATACAGGTCGTTGCCTTCGCGGGTGCGCTCGCCCACGCCGGCCAGAACCGAATAACCGCCGTACGCCTTGGCGATATTGTTGATCAGTTCCTGCATGGTCACGGTCTTGCCCACGCCGGCGCCGCCGAACAGGCCGATCTTGCCGCCCTTGGTGTAGGGGCACATCAGGTCGATGACCTTGATGCCGGTGACCAGGATCTCGGCCGAGGTCGACTGCTCGTCGAAGCTCGGGGCTTCCTTGTGGATCGGACGGTAAAGCTCGGTCTTGATCGGGCCGGCTTCGTCGATCGGCTGGCCGACGACGTTCATGATGCGGCCCAGGGTGCCGGGGCCGACCGGCGCCTGGATCGAGGAGCCTGTGTCGGTGACGGGCTGGCCGCGGGTCAGGCCCTCGGTCGTGTCCATGGCGATGGCGCGGACCATGTTCTCACCCAGGTGCTGGGCGACTTCCAGAACCAGGGTGAAGGGCTCGCCCGTCTTCTGATCGACGTTCTGGGTGTGCAGGGCGCTGAGGATGGCCGGCAGATGGCCGTCAAACTCGACGTCGACGACGGCGCCGATGACCTGGGCGATGCGGCCCGTGGCGGCGGCGGAGACGGGGGCCGCTGCGGGAGCGACCTTCTTGGCGGCCGGCTTGCGGGCGGCGGGCTTTTTGGGGGCGACGGTGTCGGTCATGGCTGGGGTCCGTATCGGAATGTCTGTTCGGTCGGGATCAGAGGGCTTCGGCGCCGGCGATGATCTCGATCAGCTCGGTGGTGATCTGGGCTTGGCGCTTGCGGTTGTACTGCAGCGTCAGGGCGTTGATGAGGTCGCCGGCGTTGCGCGTCGCATTGTCCATCGCCGCCATCTGCGATCCGAAGAAGCCCGCCTGGTTCTCGTAAAGGGCGGCCAGGATCTGGGTCGTCAGGTTGCGCGGCAGCAGGGTCTCGAGGATTTCCTCTTCCGAGGGCTCGTATTCATAGACCGCGCCGTTCAGATCGATCGGGGCGGCGTCGCCCTCGACCACCGCCGGGATCAGCTGTTTGGCGGTCGGAACCTGGGAGATGACCGACTTGAACTGGCTGTAGAACAGGGTGACCACATCGGCCTGACCGTCCTCGAAAGCCGTGGCGATCATCTCGGCGATGGGCTGGGCCGAGGGCAGGCCCACCGTCTTGTGCTCGCTCAGTTCGAAGGTGCGGACCAGCTTGTCGCCGTACAGGCGCGACAGCTGATCGCGCGACTTGCGGCCGACGGCGATGATCCGGACGTCCTTGCCGTTCGCGATCAGGCTGTTGATCCGTTCGCGCGCGGCGCGGATGACGTTGGTCGAGAAACCGCCCGCCAGACCCTTGTCCGCCGTCGCCACCACGATCAGGTGACGCTGGTCCTGACCCGTGCCGGCCAGCAAGCGCGGCGCATCGGCGCCCGAGACGCCGGCGGCCAGGTTGGCGATGACCGAGGCCATCTTCTTCGCATAGGGCCGGGCGCTTTCGGCCTGGTCCTGGGCGCGTTTCAGCTTGGCCGCGGCGACCATCTGCATGGCTTTCGTGATCTTCTGCGTGGCTTTCACGCTTCCGATCCGATTGCGCATTTCCTTGAGGCTGGCCATCCGGCGCTACTCTCTCAGCTTATCCGGTTGAACTCAGGCGAAGGTCTTGACGAAGGCGGCCAGGATGTCCTTCAGCTCGGCCTCGAGGTCGGCGGTCAGGTCCTTCTTGGTGCGAATGCCGTCCAGCAGCGAGGCGTGGTTGGCGTGGATGCGCGCCAGCAGCTCCTTCTCGAACCGGCCGACGTCGCTGACCGCGATGCCGTCGATATAGCCGCGCGTGCCGGCGTAGACCGAGACGACCTGTTCTTCCATCGACAGGGGCGAATACTGGGGCTGCTTCAGCAGCTCGGTCAGGCGGGCGCCGCGGGCCAGAAGCTTCTGGGTCGAGGCGTCCAGGTCCGAGCCGAACTTGGCGAAGGCGGCCATCTCGCGATACTGGGCCAGTTCGCCCTTGATGGTGCCGGCGACCTTCTTCATCGCCTTGGTCTGGGCCGAGGAGCCGACGCGCGACACCGAGATGCCGACGTTCACGGCCGGACGGATGCCTTGGTAGAACAGGTCCGACTCAAGGAAGATTTGGCCGTCGGTGATGGAGATCACGTTGGTCGGAATATAGGCCGAGACGTCGTTGGCCTGGGTTTCGATGATCGGCAGGGCGGTCATGGAGCCCGAACCGTAGTCCTCGTTCAGCTTGGCCGAACGCTCCAGCAGACGGCTGTGCAGATAGAAGACGTCGCCCGGATAGGCTTCGCGGCCCGGCGGACGGCGCAGCAGCAGCGACATCTGACGATACGCAACAGCCTGTTTGGACAGGTCGTCATAGACGATCAGGGCGTGCATGCCGTTGTCGCGGAAGAACTCGCCCATGGCGGTGCCGGCGAAGGGCGCCAGGAACTGAAGCGGGGCCGGTTCCGAGGCGGTGGCGGCGACGACGATGGTGTATTCCAGCGCGCCCGACTCTTCGAGGGTCTTGACGATCTGGGCGACGGTCGAACGCTTCTGACCGATGGCGACGTAGATGCAATAGAGCTTGGCGCTCTCGTCGTCGGACTTGTTGACGTTCTTCTGGTTCAGGATGGTGTCGACGGCGACGGCGGTCTTGCCGACCTGACGGTCGCCGATGATCAGCTCGCGCTGGCCGCGGCCGACGGGGATCAGGGTGTCGATGGCCTTCAGGCCGGTCTGCATCGGCTCGTGGACCGACTTGCGGGGGATGATGCCCGGAGCCTTGACGTCGACGCGGCGGCGCTCGGTGAACTGGATCGGACCCTTGCCGTCGATCGGCTCGCCCAGCGGGTTGACGACGCGGCCCAAGAGGCCCTTGCCGACCGGCACGTCCACGATCTCGCCCAGGCGACGCACGTCGTCGCCCTCGGCGATGGCGGCGTCAGCGCCGAAGATCACGGCGCCGACGTTGTCGCGTTCCAGGTTCAGGGCCATGCCCTTCACGCCGGCCTTGGTGAACTCGACCATTTCGCCGGCCTGGACATTGTCCAGACCGTGGATGCGGGCGATGCCGTCGCCGACCGACAGCACGCTGCCGACGTCGGAAACGTCGGCTTCGACGCCGAAGTTGGCGATCTGCGACTTGAGGATGGCCGAGATTTCAGCGGCGCGGATGTCCATGACGGGCTCTCTGTTCTTCAGTCTTTTTGCGGTTGCGCCGTTCAGGCGCGCATTCGTTGGGCGGGAGCGGGCTTACGCCCGCTTGAGGGCGAACTTCATCTGGTCGAGCTTGGTCTTCAGCGAGGCGTCGAACAGTTTCGAGCCGACCTTGACCTTCAGGCCGCCCAGGATGGCCGGATCGACCCGCGTGGTCAGTTCCGGCGCCTTGCCCAGGCTCTTGTTCAGCGCGGTCTTGATCGCGGCCAGCTGTTTGGCGTCCAGAGGCTGCGCCGAGACCACTTCGGCGGCCACGATCCCGGCGTGTTTGGCGTAAAGGCGCTCGAAACCGGCGATCACGGCGGCCAGATCACGCGCGCGGCCGTTCTGCGCCAGCAGGCCCAGGAAGGTGACGGTGTTCTGCTCGAACCTGGCCTGGGCGGCGACGGCGGTCAGGCCCTTGACCTGGTCGTCGGCCGAAATGACCGGCGAGGTCGCCAGGCGGCGCAGATCCGCGCTCTCCGTCCAGGCGGTCTTCAGCGAGACGATGTCGGCGCGAACGGCGTCCAGACGCCCCGTCTCCAGCGCCAGATCAAACAGCGCCTGTGCGTAGCGATCGCCGACTTCCGTCGTTCTGAAATCATCAGCCACTGATTAGGGTCCGAGGTCGTTGTGTCAGGGTCGCGACCGACTGCGAGGGTCGCAACGGTCAAAAGCTTGAAATGCTTGCGGAAAGCACGACAGAGGCCGTATTGGTGAATACGCCCCCTTCAAGCCGGGCGCCTGATAGCACGGGGTTTTGCCGCTCGCAACATTGCGTGAAGGGTGAAGAAGCCGCACCCGGCGTCGCACCTCGGTCATAGCCCCGTGCGACATTCGTCTTTCTTCTCGTCGTCTTAGAGATTCGCCATGAAGTTCCGCGTCCTGATGATCGCTCTCGTCACCGTCCTGACGGGAACGGCCGCCGCCCGCGCCGAGCCTTTCGCAGCGCCCGAGCCACAGCCGATCCGGCTGATGAGCTACAACATCCGCTACGACGCCCCTGACGATCGGCCGAACTGGCCCGAACGGCGCCCGCACATGGCGCGTCAGATCGCCTTCTTCGCCCCGGACGTGCTGGGCGTTCAGGAGGCCCTGATTCCCATGGTCGCCTATCTGGCCGAACAAGCGCCGGACTACGACCACTACGGCCTGGGTCGCGACGACGGGGCCGAGGGGGGCGAGACCACCACCCTGTTCTGGCGACGCGACCGATTCGAGGTCGTCCGCAAACAGACTCTCTGGTGTTCGCCGACCCCGGATCGCCCTTCGAAGGGCTGGGACGCGGCCCTGCCCCGCACCCTGACGCGGGTGGTGCTGCGCGACCGTTCCGACGGTCGTCTGCTGGACGTCCGCAACGCCCATTTCGACCATGTCGGCGTGGTCGCCCGTGAACAGTGCGCCGCCCTGGCTGCGGACCTGCCGCCTGCGACCGCCGAGGGCGAAACGGCGGCCGTGGTCTTGCTGGGCGACTTCAACACCGGGCCCGACAGCGCCCCCTATCGCCGGATCGTGTCGGCCGGCCTGCGTGACGCCCGCACCGTCAGCCCCGTCGTCTTCGGCCCTTCGACCACCTATAACGGCTTCGACCTCGCCAAGGCCGCGGACGGGGCGCCCATCGACCATGTCTTCGTCGATCGCCGCCTGGCGGTGGAAAGGTTCGGCGTCCTGACGGACTCCTTTTCGGGCCAGGTGATCTCGGACCACTTCCCCTTGGTGGTCGACGTGACCTTCGCCGCGCGGTGAGCCAGGGTGCGACCATTGCGCCGCACCCCCGCGCTTGATCGGAACCTGAGCCGGGCCTAGCTGTTCCCGCCGACGCCTTTCCCCTCCTGGACATTCCATGCTCGACAGCATCCTGCCCCTTCTCTCCGACCCGGCCGCCTGGGCGGCCCTGGTGACCCTGGTGGTGATGGAGGTCGTGCTCGGCATCGACAACCTGATCTTCATCTCGATCCTGTCGAACAAACTGCCCGAGCATCAGCGCCAGAAGGTGCGGCGCATCGGCATCGGCCTGGCCCTGGTCATGCGCCTGGCCCTGCTGTCGATCATCGCCTGGCTGGTGGGCCTAGTTCAGCCGGTCTTCACCGTCGCGGGCAACGAATTCTCGTGGAAGGATCTGATCCTGATCGCGGGCGGCCTGTTCCTGGTCTGGAAAGCCACCAAGGAGATCCACCACACGGTCGATCCCACGCCCACCCATGACGTCATGGACAAGAAGGACGTGATGATCACCAACGCCGGGGCGGCCATCTTCCAGATCATCCTGCTGGACCTGGTCTTCTCGATCGACTCCATCCTGACCGCCGTGGGCATGACCGAGCACCTGCCCATCATGGTCGTCGCCGTCCTGGTCGCCGTGACGGTGATGCTGCTGGCCGCCGACCCGCTGGCGAACTTCATCAACGACAACCCCAGCGTCGTCATGCTGGCCTTGGGCTTCCTGCTGATGATCGGCATGGTGCTGATCGCCGACGGCTTCGGCTATCATGTGCCCAAGGGCTATATCTACGCCGCCATGGCCTTCTCGGCCGGGGTCGAGGCCCTGAACATGCTGGGCCGTCGCTCCGCCTCCAAGAAGGAAAAGGCCGAGGCCGCCCGCGCCGAAGCCGAACGCGCCGAGGCCCGCGCCCGCAAGGCCGAGGCGGAAGCCGCCGCCGAAGGCGCCTGACCATGCCGCGCCCGCCCCTGCGCTTCGCCGGCCTGATCGTCGGCCTGCTGCTGGCGGCGGGCGCGACCCTGCCCGTTCGGGCCGAGGTTCCGACCCAGGCCTATCAGGTGGTGCACGCCTATCCGCATGACCGGACGGCCTTCACCGAGGGCCTCTTCTTCCACGCCGGCGCCCTTTACGAGAGCACGGGCCTCTATCCGTCGTCGGTGCGCCAGGTGCGGTTGGAGGACGGCGAAATCCTGCGCCGCCACGACCTGCCCACCGTCTATTTCGGCGAGGGTTTGGCCGCCCTGAACGGCAAGCTCTATAATCTGACCTGGCGCAACCACATCGGCTTCATCTTCAAGCTGGAGGACTTCTCGCCCCTGGGCGGCTTCTCCTATCCGGGCGAGGGTTGGGGGCTGACCACCGACGGACGCCGACTGATCATGAGCGACGGCACCGATCAGATCCGCTTCCTCGATCCCGACACCCTGGCCGAGACCGGCCGGATCTCCGTCACCGCCGACGGCCGGCCGCTGGACCAGATCAATGAGCTGGAATGGATCGACGGCGAGGTCTTCGCCAATCTGTGGCAGGACAACCGCATCGCCCGCATCGACCCGGAGACCGGGGTGGTGAAGGCCTTCATCGACCTGACGGACCTGGTCCCCAAGGACGCGGGCCTGGACCCGAACGACGACGTCCTGAACGGCATCGCCTGGGACGCCGCGGGCAAGCGGCTGTTCGTCACCGGCAAGCGCTGGCCCCAGCTGTACGAGATCAGGCTGCGCTGACCGGGGCGAGGTGTTCCGCGCCGAACAGGCTGAGATAGGCGTCCAGCTCGGCGCTCTTCAGCCCCAGCGAGTCCAGCACCGCCCCCATGAAGCTGACCGGCGCCGTGCCCGCCGCCGTGACGACCCGGTCGGCCAGAACGGCGTGAGGCTGGTCGCGGTAATGGGCCGCCCCGCCGTAGCCGGTGACGGAGAGGCTGTCTGGCCCGTTGGCGGTATGGGGCCGGTCGTCCAGCAGGCCCGCGCGCGCCAGGGCCAGGGTTCCGTCGCAGATGCCGCCCACCGTCTTTCCGGCTTCATGCGCCCGGCGCAACAGGTCGGAGACGTCCGGCGCGCCGGGCTGGCGCCAGATGGAGCCGCCGTTCACCAGGACGGCGTCGATCTCGTCCACCTCGATGTCTTCGATCGAGAGATTTGGAACGACCAACAGGCCGCCGGCCGACACCACCTCCTCCCCATCGGGCGAGGCGAAGAGGGTCTCAAACCCATAATGGCTGCGCGCCCCCGCCATGATCAGGGCGGTCTCCCAATCCGCATAGTCCGGCGTCAGAAGCGTTACGAGGGTGGTCATGGCGTCCTCCTTTTATCGCCCAGTCTAGAGGCGCCGCGTGACAGTTCATCGAACAGGGAAAAGGGCGGACGCCTTGCGACGCCCGCCCCCTTCGCCTCTGCTTCTGCGCCCGATCAGGCTTGCAGGTCGAACCGGTCCAGTTCCATGACCTTGGTCCAGGCCGCCACGAAATCCTCGACGAACTTCTTCTGGGCGTCGGCGGCGGCGTAGACCTCGGCTAAGGCCCGCAACACGGCGTTCGAACCGAACACCAGATCCACGCGCGTCCCGGTCCAGCGCAGGGCGCCGGTGTTGCGGTCGCGGCCTTCGAAGACGTCGCGCGCCGGGCTGGTCGGGGTCCACTTCACCCCCATGTCCAGCAGATTGACGAAGACGTCGTTGGTCAGGACGCCGGGCCGTTCGGTCAGCACCCCGTGGGTCGAGCCGCGCACATTGATGTTGATGGCGCGCAGGCCCCCGATCAGCACCGTCATCTCCGGCGCCGTCAGGGTCAGCCGCTGGGCCTGGTCGATCAGCAGGGCCTCGGCCGGGACGCTGTAGCGGGCCTTCTGATAGTTGCGGAAGCCGTCGGCCACCGGTTCCAGATAGGCGAAGGATTCGACGTCGGTCTGGTCCTGGCGGGCGTCGGTCCGACCCGGATTGAAGGGGACGGTCGTCTCATGGCCTGCCGCGCGCGCCGCCGCCTCGACCCCGGCGTTTCCGGCCAGGACGATCAGATCGGCCAACGAGACCTTCTTGCCGCCGACCTGGGCCTGGTTGAAGGCGGACTGGACGCCCTCCAGGGTCTTCAGGACGCGGTCGAGCTGTTCAGGCTGGTTGACGTCCCAGTCCTTCTGCGGCGCCAGGCGGATGCGGGCGCCGTTGGCGCCGCCGCGCTTGTCCCCGCCCCGGAAGGTCGAGGCCGAGGCCCAGGCGACGCCGACCAGTTCGGACACGCTCAGACCCGTGGCCAGAATCTGCGTCTTCAGGGCGGCCGCGTCGGCGGCGTCGATCAGCGGATGGTCGACGGCCGGAACCGGGTCCTGCCAGACCAGCTCCTCCTTGGGGACTTCCGGCCCGATGTAGCGCGAGCGCGGGCCCAGATCGCGGTGGGTCAGTTTGAACCAGGCGCGGGCGAAGGCGTCGGCGAAAGCCTGGGGATTGTTCAGGAAACGGCGCGAAATCTTCTCGTATTCGGGATCGAACCGCAGCGACAGGTCCGTGGTCAGCATGGTCGGCCGACGCTTCTTGGACGGGTCATGGGCGTCGGGAATGATTTCGCCCGCGTCCTTGGCCACCCACTGGTGGGCGCCGGCCGGCGACTTCTCCAGCTCCCATTCGAAGCCGAACAGGTTTTCGAAGAAGAAGTTGCTCCACTGGGCCGGGGTCTGGGTCCAGGTGACTTCCAGGCCGCTGGTGATGGCGTCGCCGGCCTTGCCGCTGCCGTAGCTGGAGGTCCAGCCCAAGCCTTGCGCCTCCAGTTCGTCGGCCTCGGGCTCGGGGCCGACATGGTCAGCCGGGCCGGCGCCGTGGGTCTTGCCGAAGGTGTGGCCCCCGGCGATCAGGGCGACGGTCTCCTCGTCGTTCATCGCCATGCGGGCGAAGGTGTCGCGGATGTCGCGCGCGGCGGCGATCGGATCGGGATTGCCGTCCGGGCCTTCCGGGTTGACGTAGATCAGGCCCATCTGGACCGCCGCCAGCGGGTTCTCCAGATCGCGCGTATGCTGGACCCCGTCGGCCGTGTCGTCGGCGACCAGAACCGCCTCGTCGGCCGGCTTGTCCACCCCGTGCGAGCCGCGGGCATAGCGTTCGTCGCCGCCCAGCCAGGTGGTCTCGCGACCCCAGTAGACGTCCTGGTCCGGCTCCCAGGTGTCCTCGCGCCCGCCGGAGAAGCCGAAGGTGCGGAAGCCCATGGTCTCCAGCGCCACATTGCCGGTCAGAATGAACAGGTCGGCCCAGGAGATGGCCTGGCCGTACTTCTGCTTGATCGGCCACAGCAGACGGCGCGACTTGTCGATATTGACGTTGTCCGGCCAGGAGTTCAGCGGGGCGAACCTCTGCTGGCCGCGTCCGCCGCCGCCCCGGCCGTCGCCGACGCGATAGGTGCCGGCGCTGTGCCAGGCCATGCGGATGAACTGGGGCCCGTAATGGCCGAAGTCGGCCGGCCACCAGTCCTGGGAGTCCGTCATCAGGGCGCGCAGATCGGCCTTCAGCGCCTCATAGTCCAGCTTGGCGAAGGCCTCGCGATAGTTGAACGTCTCGCCCAGGGGATTGGAGCGGGACGAATGCTGGTTCAGCAGGTCCACGCGCAGCTGGCCTGGCCACCAGTCGCGGTTTTGGACGCCGCCGCCCGCGACGGACTCCGTCGTACGGCCCGAAAAGGGGCATTTGGCTTCGGTGGTCATGCGGCGTGTCCTTCTGCTTCGAGACGGCGCCGGGCGGCGCGCCTCAATGGCCCCTGTGATGTGAGGGATATTGGACACGCGGCCGAGAATAACTCCAATCGATTGTCTTTGTATTTTGCATAGGCCAAGCCTATGTATCGCGCCATGCTCCCCACCCTGCGCCAACTCCAGTATCTGAAGCTTCTGGCCGAACACGGCAGTTTCTCCCGCGCCGCCGAGGCCGCCCACGTCAGCCAGCCCGCCCTCAGCGCCGGGGTGCAGGAGCTGGAGCGGATCCTGGGCGCACCCGTGGTCGAGCGGGCGCGCGGCGCCGTCATCATGACCGCCGTCGGCGCCGAGGCCGTGCGCCGGGCCGAGGACGTCCTGGCCCGGACCGAAGATCTGGTCGAGGCTGCCCAGAACGCCGGCCGTCCGCTGTCGGGGCGGTTCCGGCTGGGCGTCATCCCGACCGTCGCCCCCTTCCTGCTGCCCGCCAAATTACCGTCGCTGAAGACGGCCTATCCGAACCTGAAGCTCTTCATCCGCGAGGATCTGACGCCGCGTCTGATCGCCGCGCTCAAGGCGGGTCAGATCGACGCCGCCGTCATCGCCCTGCCCTATGAGGCGCCGGGCATCGAACACGCCCGAATCGGCGACGACGAGATCCTGGCCGCCGCCCCGGCCGACCACGCCCTGGCGGCCCCCGGCCCGATCCGTCCCGGTTCGCTGAAATCCCAAGACCTGATCCTGCTGGAGGACGGCCATTGCCTGCGCGACCACGCCCTGGCGGCCCTGGACATAGAGGCGCCGCGCGGCGACGACGTCTTCGCCGCCACCAGCCTGCACACCCTGGTCCAGATGGTCGGCTCGGGCCTCGGGGTAAGCTTCCTGCCGAAGATGGCGGTCCAGGCGGGCTTGGCCGACACCCCCGCCGTCGCCATCCGTCCGTTCGAGAACCAGGCCGACGGCGCCCCGCCCCACCGCGAAATCGTCGTCGCCTGGCGCTCCGGCTCCAGCCGCGCCGCCGAGGCCCGGCTGCTGGCCGAGGCGCTGAAGCTGGATTGAGACCGGTAGCGCGCCATTCGCGCTTGAGCTACAACATCTTCATGGTGAGGTTGCACACGGAGACAGCGATGGCGGCCTATCGGGTTGCGCTGATGTTTGGGCTAGCTATCGGCGCCGCAGGCTGCGCCGCCACGCCGAAAGCGATTTCCGGCGGCGCTGAATTCGCTCTTTCTTCCGACCTCGCCGCCCAGGCGCGCGTACGCAACATGAACATAACCTCGACCAGCCTTTACAACATGCCCCTGCCCCATTTCAGCGAGGATCTGCGAGCGGCGTTGAACCATTGCGCCACCGGGGATCGCGAACTCGACCTCAGAGCGCATATCGAACAGCCGGATCGCGCCCATCTCGTCACCACGTTCGAGTTGACCGATCCAGCAGACAATGATCGCGTGGTGGGCCGCTATCGCATTGGGATCGACGAGGTTGCGCCGCTGGTGCTTTACACAGGAGCCCCGAACCAAAGCGACGCAGGCGCCCGTACCGGGCATGGCCTGTGTGCTCAAATCTTCGGATCGACCGTCCGGTAAGGCGAGGTCCGTTCGCGTGACGTCAAGGCAGAACCGGCGCGGCACGGCGCCCAACAAAAAGGGCCGGCGGATCGCTCCGCCGGCCCTCTTTCTATCTCAGCGCGCCGCCGACTATTCGGCCGCGATCGGCGCCTCGGTTTCCGGGCCGCGCGCGAGGTTGCGCAGGACGTAGGGCATGACGCCGCCGGCCAGCAGATAGTCCATCTCGGTCTGGTTATCGATGCGGCAGCGGACCGGGAAGCGGGCCATCTTGCCGTCCGACGGGCGGAACAGCTCGACCCACAGATCCTGACGCGGGCGCAGCTTGCCGACATTGGCGTCGGACAGGCCGCGGATGGTGACGATCTCCTCGCCGGTCAGGCCCAGCTTCTGCCAGCCGTCCTGTTTGAACTGCAGCGGCACCACGCCCATGCCGACCAGGTTCGAGCGGTGGATGCGTTCGAAGCTTTCGGCGATGACGGCGCGAACGCCCAAGAGGCGGGTGCCCTTGGCCGCCCAGTCGCGCGACGAGCCGGTGCCGTATTCCTTGCCGGCGAAGACGACCAGCGGCCGGCCTTCCGACTGATACCGCATGGCGGCGTCGTAGATCGACATGGTGTCGCCCGACGGGAAGTGTTTGGTCACGCCGCCCTCGATCTCGGGCGTGATTCGGTTCTTGATGCGGATATTGGCGAAGGTGCCGCGCATCATGACTTCGTGGTTGCCGCGGCGGGCGCCGTAGCTGTTGAACTCGGCCGCCTCGACGCCGTGGTTCGTCAGATAGACGCCGGCGGGCGAGGTCTTCTTGATCGAACCGGCCGGGGAGATGTGGTCGGTGGTGATCGAGTCGCCGAAGATGGCCAGGACGCGGGCTTCGACCACGTCCTGAACCGGGGTCAGCTCCATCGACAGGCCGTCGAAATAGGGCGGGTTGGCCACATAGGTGGAGGCGTCGTCCCACTCATAGGTCTGGCCGCCGGCGACCTTGATCGCCTGCCAGTGCTTGTCGCCCTTGAACACGTCCTTGTAACGTTTGGCGAACATGGCCGGGGTGACCGACTTGCGCTGAATGTCGGCGATTTCCTGGGTGGTGGGCCAGATGTCCTTCAGGAAGACGTCATTGCCGTTCTTGTCCTGACCGATCGGATCCTTGGTGATGTCGATCCGCATCGAGCCGGCGATGGCGTAGGCGACGACCAGAGGCGGCGAGGCCAGATAGTTGGCCTGGACGTCGGGGTTCACCCGGCCTTCGAAGTTGCGGTTGCCCGACAGGACCGAGGTGGCGACCAGGGCGTTGTCGTTGATCGCCTTGGAGATCGCCGGGTCCAGCGGACCCGAGTTGCCGATGCAGGTGGTGCAGCCGTAGCCGACCAGGTTGAAGCCCAGGGCGTCCAGGTCCTTCTGCAGGCCGGCGTCGGTCAGATAGTCGGTGACGACCTGCGAGCCGGGGGCCAGCGAGGTCTTGACCCAGGGCTTGGCCTTCAGGCCCAGGGCGTTGGCCTTGCGCGCCACCAGGCCGGCGGCGATCAGGACCGAGGGGTTGGAGGTGTTGGTGCAGGAGGTGATGGCGGCGATCACCACATCGCCGTCGCCGACGGTGAAGCCTTCACCCTCGACGGCCGCGCGCGGAGCGTCGGCGGGACGGTTGAAGACCTCGGTCAGGGCGGTCTCGAAGGCCGGGGCGGCCGCGGTCAGTTCGACGCGGTCCTGGGGACGCTTGGGGCCGGCCAGCGACGGCACGACCGTGGCCAGGTCCAGCTCCAGCACGTCAGTGAAGACCGGGTCTTCCGAGGTCTCGTCGATCCACAGGCCTTGCGCCTTGGCGTAGGCTTCGACCAGGGCGACGCGCGCCTTGTCGCGGCCCGTGGCGGTCAGATAGCCGATGGTGGCGGCCGAGACGGGGAAGAAGCCGCAGGTGGCGCCGTATTCCGGGGCCATGTTGGCGATGGTCGCCTGGTCTTCGATCGTCATGTTCGGCAGGGCGTCGCCGAAGAATTCGACGAACTTGCCGACCACGCCCTTCTTGCGCAGCATCTGGGTGACGGTCAGCACCAGGTCGGTGGCGGTCGTGCCTTCCGGCAGACGGCCGGTCAGTTTGAAGCCGATGACTTCCGGGATCAGCATCGGGATCGGCTGGCCCAGCATGGCCGCCTCGGCCTCGATGCCGCCGACGCCCCAGCCCAGAACGGCCAGGCCGTTGATCATGGTGGTGTGGCTGTCGGTGCCGACGACGGTGTCGGGATAGGCGACGGTCTTCTTGCCCTCTTCCAGGGTCCAGACGGTCTGGGCCAGGTTCTCCAGGTTCACCTGGTGGCAGATGCCGGTGCCGGGGGGCACGACGCGGAAGTTGTTGAAGGCCGACGAACCCCAGCGCAGGAAGTTGTAGCGCTCGATGTTGCGCTCATATTCGCGCTCGACGTTCTGGCCGAAGGCCTTGGGCGTGCCGAAGTGGTCGACCATGACCGAGTGGTCGATGACCAGATCGACCGGCACCAGCGGGTTGATCTTGGCGGCGTCGGCGCCCAGGGCGCTCATGGCGTCGCGCATGGCGGCCAGATCGACCACGGCGGGCACGCCCGTGAAGTCCTGCATCAGGACGCGGGCGGGGCGGAAGGCGATCTCGTGCTCGACCGAACCCTTGTTCTCGACCCAGGCGGCGATGGCCTTCAGGTCGTCCTGCGTCACCGAGACGCCGTCCTCGTTGCGCAGCAGGTTCTCCAGCAGCACCTTCATCGAGCGCGGCAGGCGGGAAATCCCGGCCAGACCCGCTTCCTCGGCGGCCGGAAGGCTGTAATAGGCGTATTTCTTGCGCCCGACGGAAAGGTCCTGGCGGGTGTTGAAGCTGTCGATCGACGGCATGGAGAGTTTTCCTCTGGTCAGCGCCGCCCGACAATCCGGTTGCGCCTTCGCGCGGCAGACGCAGCGGCTCACAGGGCCCCTGCGCGCGCGGCGAAAGCCTGCTGCGGCAAGCGTGCCTATAGACCCGCTCGATCGCACCGTCCATGTGTCCACACCCCCGACGTGGACATTGAGAAAGGTTCTCAAAACAGCGGCCTGGCTCTCCCTCCCCCGGCGGGGGAGGGAGAATGTCGCAATGATCCACGCCCTCTCCCTCTCCGACCTGACCGTCTCGCGCGGCGGACGGCGGTTGTTCACCGGCCTGGACCTGCGCCTGCAGGCCGGAGAGGCCGTGGCGCTGACCGGCGCCAACGGGGCGGGCAAGACCAGTCTGCTGCGGACCGTCGCCGGCCTGCTGCGCCCCGACGCGGGCGAGATCGCCTTTCACGACGGCGACGGCAATCGGCTGGACGACCATCTGGCGCGCGGGCGCGAAGTGCATTTCCTCGGCCACCAGGACGGACTGAAGACCGGGCGCACGGCGCGCCGGGAGCTGGGCTTCCAGTGCGACTGGCTGGGCCACACCCAGACCGGCTTCGATCACGCCGTCGAGGCGTTCGGCCTTGAGCCCCTGCTGGACCTTGAGGTTCGGCGCCTGTCCGCCGGCCAGCGCCGTCGTCTGGCCATGGGCCGGCTGGTCGGATCGCCCCGCGCCCTGTGGCTGCTGGACGAGCCCATGGCCCCGCTGGACGTCCGCTGGCGCGCGGTCTTCGCCGACCAGATGCGCCGCCATCTCGACGCCGACGGCCTGATCCTCGCCGCCGTCCACGACCCCCTGCCCATCCCGGCCCGCACCCTGGACCTGGGAGGTCTGGCGTGAGCCGGCCGGTGGACGCCGAACCCCGCCCGCCCGGCCTGCGGGGCGCGACGCGCGTCTTGCTGGAACGGGAGCTGGACCTGGCCTGGAGCGGCGGGGGGGGCCCGCTTCTGGCCTGCGGCTTCTTCGCCTGCCTGACCGCCGTCCTGCCCTTGGCGGCGGGGGGCGATCCGCGCACGCTTTCGCCGGTGGCGGGCGGGATCGCCTGGCTGGCCCTGGCGCTAGCCTCGCTGCTGTCGCTGGAGCGGCTGTTCGAACGGGACCTGGAGGACGGGGCGCTGGACCTGTTGGCGATCGGCCATCTGCCGCTGGAATCGGTGGTTCTGATCAAGGCCCTGGCCCAGTGGATCGCCGTCGGCCTGCCCCTGGCCCTGACCGCGCCGGTCGCCGCCCTGGCCCTGGGCCTGCCGGTTTCTCTGGCGCCCCTGGCCGCCCTGTCGGCCCTGATCGGCGGGGCGGGCTTCGCCTTGACCGGCGCCCTGGGCGCCGCCCTGGCCCTGGGCGCCAAGCGGGGCGGCCTGCTGATCGCCGTCGTGGTGCTGCCCCTGTTCATCCCGCCCGTGGTGTTCGGCGCCGGCGCGCTGGAGCGGGCGGCGTCCGGCCAGTCGCCCGCCCCGGCCCTGGCCTTCCTCACCGCCTACGTCCTCTTCGCCGGGGTCGTCGCCGCCTTCGCCGGGGCGGCGGCGGTCAGGAACGCCCAAGGCTAGAGCATGATCGTTTCGGACGGAACCGCTTCGCGGTTCCGACAGAAGCGTGAATCATGCTCTCGCTTTAAATCTGGAGCCTGATTCACCGTTTCAGCGGAACCGCGAAGCGGTTCCTCCTCAACGGATCAGGCTCTAGGGGACGCCGTGACACGCCGCTTGCCCGCCGCCGTCCCGCCGCGTAATCGCTGACACCATGTTCGGCCTGTCCAATCCGCAGCGGTTCATGCGCTTCACCGGCCCGCTGACGCCGGTGCTGTGGACGGCCGCCGCCGTCCTGCTGGCGGTTGGAACCTGGCTCAGCTTCACCGTGCCCGCCGACTATCAGCAGGGCGACACGGTGCGGATCATGTTCGTCCATGTGCCCGCCGCCAGCCTGGGCCTGGGGGCCTATGCGGCGCTCGGGGTCTCCAGCTTCTTCGCCCTGGTCTTCCGCCACGCCCTGGCCGACGCCGCCGCCCGGGCCGCCGCCCTGCCCGGCGCCGCCTTCACCGCCCTGGCTCTTTTCACCGGCTCGCTGTGGGGCCAGCCCATGTGGGGAACCTGGTGGGTCTGGGACGCGCGCCTGACCAGCGTCCTGGTGCTGTTCCTCTTCTATCTCGGCTATATGGCGCTTCGGGCCTCGATCGACGACGAGCAGAAGGGCGCCCGCGCCGCCGCCGTCCTGGGCCTGGTCGGGCTGATCAACCTGCCCATCGTCAAATTCTCGGTCGACTGGTGGAACACCCTGCACCAGCCGGCCAGCTTCCTGACGCCGGGCGCCTCGGGCCTGGATCCCGTCTATCTGCCCCCCTTCCTGACCATGCTGGCGGCCTATGGGGTGTTGTTCGCGGCCCTGTGGCTGACGGCGATCCGCACCGAGATCCGCCGCCGCCGCGTCCTGACCCTGCGCGCGCGAAAGGCGCTGGAGGCCTAAGATGCTCGACCTCGACATGGCGCCCTACGCCGCCTTCGTCTGGCCTGCCTGGGGCGTCAGCGCCCTGGTCCTGGCCGCCCTGACGGTCCGCGCCGTGATCGCCTCGCGCAAATGGAAGCGGGAACTCGAGCGTCTGGAAAAAGACCAGAGCGCGACATCAGACGCGGCTGTCTCCCTGCGTCCTCAAGCAGCGCAAAGCGCGATAGGGCCCTTAAAATGAACCGCTGGCTGGCCCTGCTGCCGCTCGTCGTGGCGGTCGCCCTGTTCGCCCTGTTCGCCGGCTGGTCTCTGAAGCGCGACCCGGCCTTCAAGCCTGACGCCCTGGTCGGCCAGCCCATCCCCGAGACCGTCCTGCCCATGCTGACCGGCGACACCGCCGGCCCGGGCAATCTGGACCTCAAGACGGCCGGGGTCGGCCGACCCATGCTGGTGAATGTCTTCGCCTCCTGGTGCGCCCCCTGCCGGATTGAACATCCGAAACTTCTGGCGCTGAAGGCGCGCGGGATCGCCGTCGTCGGCGTGGCCTATAAGGACGAGCCGGTCGCCACCCGCGCCTTCCTGGACGAACTGGGCGATCCCTATGCGATGGTCCTGGTCGATCGCGAAGGTCGGGCCGGGCTGGACCTGGGCATATCCGGCGTGCCCGAGACCTTCGCCGTCGACGCCATGGGCCGGATCACCGCCAAACAGTCCGGCCCCCTGCTGAACGACGCCGATATCGAGCGGCTGGTCGCCTCCATGCAGACGCCGGCCCGCGCCCCGCCTTCAAAAAGCAGCCGTTAAGCCGGGATTAACCTTCTTTCCTGAGATCGTTGTTAACGATTGGCGCCCCGCGATGCGTTAACGGTTGGCTATGAGCGCGATTCGTCCAGGTTTGCCCCAGACCCTTCCGCCGTCCGGCGGCGAGACCTCGTCGGCGCGCAACGCCCAGGCCGCCTTCTTCCGCGCGGCCCTGAACCAGGTCCAGGCCAATCCGATCCAGGCTGCTCCGATCCAGCCTCAGACGCCCGCCGCAAGCCCGACGCCTCCGACCCCGCCCTCGCCATCGACCGACGGACAGCCGCCCCGGATCATGCGTCCGGGGACCTATCTCGACATCAAGGTCTGATCAGCTCCAGCCCTTGCCGGCGATATATTGCTGCAGCAGGTCGATCCGGGTCGCGTCCGACGGGTGGGTCGAGGCGAACTGCGGAATGCTGGCCTGACGCTGGGCCGCCATCAGCCGCCACAGGGCCACGGCCTGGGACGGGCGGAAACCGGCGGCCTGCATATAGTCCACGCCCAGCCGGTCGGCCTCCAGCTCGTCGCGCCGTGAATAGGGCAGCAGCAGACCGTACTGGGCCGCCAGACCGCCATAGGCGTTGACCGCGTCGCCGTAACGCCCCGCCGCCCCGCCGACGGCCGCCAGGCCGATGGAGGTCGCCGCCTGGCTCGACGCCCGCTCGGCGGCGTGGTTGGCGACGACATGGCCGATCTCATGGCCGATCACGGTCGCCAACTGGTCGTCGTTCTGGACCAGGGCCAGCAGGCTGTCGGTCACGCCGATCTGGCCGGACGGCAGGACGAAGGCGTTCGGGCTCTTCTCGCTGAAGACCGCATAGTCCCAGGTCCGGTCGCCGAGGCCCGCCGCCTGGACCAGACGGTTGCCGACGCGACGGATGCGATCGACCTGGGCGCCCGAGGTCTGGACGCCCGGCTTGCTGATCGCCTCGCGCCAGGCGGCGTTCGATTGCTGAGCCAGAGAGGCGTTATCGACCAGCAGCAGCTGGTTGCGACCGAGCGCCTCATTATAGGCGCAGGCCGACAGGGCCGAGGCCGCGACGGCGGCGGCCAGCAGACGGACAGGAAGACGGGAGGCGGGGCGGCGAAGGGCGATCATGGAGGCGACCTCTCTGGCTCGAACGGGGAAACAGCCAAGCAAATCCCGCAGCTCCCGTCGAGGTTCCAGCCAAGCTCGCGCTCAATCCCTGGGCGTCGCGCCCAGCAGGGTGCGACACGCCTCGGCTTCCGCCGCCAGGGCCGCCCGTTTCGCCTCGCCGAACCCGTCCAGGGTTCGGTAGGGCATGGCCAGGCGCGGATTGTCCCTGAGCCGGCCCCGATTCCGCTCCAGAAAGCCCCAGTACAGCCGGTTGAACGGGCAGGCCGCGTCGCCGCTCTTGCTCTTCACGTCATAGCGGCAGCCGCCGCAGTAGTCGCTCATCCGGTCGATATAGGCCCCCGACGCCGCATAGGGCTTGGACCCCACGATCCCGCCGTCCGCGAACAGGGCCATGCCCCGCGTATTGGGCATCTCCACCCACTCATAGGCGTCGGCGTAGACGGCCATATACCAGTCATCGACCGCATCCGGATGCACGCCCAGCAGCAAGGCCAGATTGCCCGTCACCATCAGCCGCTGGATATGATGGGCATAGGCGTTCTCCCGCGTCGTCCTCACCACATCGGCCACGCAGGCCATGTCGGTTTCGCCCGACCAGTAGAACCAGGGCAGATTCCGGTCCGCGTCCAGGAAGTTCCTTGCCCGATATTCGGGCGCCTTCAGCCAGTAGATTCCGCGCACGAACTCCCGCCAGCCCAGGATCTGGCGGATGAAGCCCTCGACCGCGTTCAACGGCGCCCGTCCGGCGCGATAGACCGCCTCGGCCCGGCGGCAGACGTCCACCGGATCAAGCAGGCCCAGGTTCAACGACGTCGAGATCAGCCCGTGCCACATCCACGGCTGATCCTCCGCCATGGCGTCCTGCCAGTCGCCGAAGCCGGGCAGGATGTTCGCCAGGAAATCCTCCAGAACCGTCTCGGCCTCCTCGGCCGTCGTCGGCCAGCCGAAGTCGTGCAGGGCGCCGAAATGATCGGGAAACAGGCAGGCGACGTCCGCCATGGCCCCCTGGGCTATGGCGTTGGGCGTGATGCGCAGCCGTTGGGGCGGCTTCACCCCGCGCGGCGCCTTCTTGCGGTTCTCGGCGTCATAGTTCCAGCGCCCGCCCTCCGGCTGATCGCCGTCCATCAGCAGACCGGTCGCGCGCCGCATCTCGCGATAGAAGAACTCCATCCGCAGCTGCGACTTGCCCGAGGCCCAGCGTCGGAACCGGTCGTGGGAACAGATGAACCGCCGGTCCTCGCGGATCTCCACCGGCAGGCCCGCCCCTTCGGCGAAGGCCGCCAGATGTTCGGCCAGGCGCCATTCCCCGCATTCGGTCAGGACGACCCGGCCATAGGGACCCGCATCCAGGGCCCGCGCCAGTTCGCCGGTGATGGAGCCGCTGTTGTCCGGGTCGTCGATCGCCACATAGCGCACCCGCACGCCCCGGGCCCTCAGCCGTTCGGCGTGGTTGCGCATGGCGGCGAAGACCAGGGCGATCTTCTGCTTGTGATGGCGGACGTAGGTCGCCTCGGCGCGCACCTCGGCCATCAGCACCGTATCGGCGGCGGGATCCAGCCCCTCCAGGGCGGTCAGCCTGTCCGACAGCTGATCGCCCAGCACCAGTCTCAGCACCGCCATGGCTCACCCCGCCCTTCGCGCCAGGGCCTGAAGCCGGGGCCGCACCTTCAGAAACAGGCGATAGGCCGCCTCCAGCCCCGCCAGCACAATCGGCGACCGCGCCGCGAGGCCCAGGGGCCGCAACAAGGGAATGGCCCGCCACATGGCCGCAAAGGCCGCCGCCCCCGACAGGATCCGCCCGTCCTCGCGCGCATGAAACCGGGCCAGCAAGGTTTCGCGATCCAGCGGGCAGGCGACATCCCCGTCGCCCGCCACATCGACGAATTCGATGGCGCCGCGCCGGTCCAGCCGTCGCATCAGGGCGATCTCGCGGCGGCACAGGGGGCAGGCCCCGTCGTGCCAGACGACCAGCCGGCTCATCGGCTTGGTTCAGAACAGGGCGCGGGGCGGGCTGAACGTCGGATCATCGGGGAGGAGAGCTTCCGGAAGGCGCGGCGCGCGGTGATCGTGATATACGAACCGGCGCCGGGGATCGGATTTGCCTCCCCGCACAGACGCCGGATCGAGATGGACACGAACGCCCCCGCCCGCCTTCCCTCCCTCGCCCGCCTGCTGGGCTTCTCGGGCCTGCTGCCCCAGGCGGCGGCGGTCGCCCTGCTGGTCGGCGGCGGGGCCGAACTGCGCCCCCTGGCCCTGGGTTTGGCCTTTGGTTACGCCGCCCTGATCTTCAGCTTCCTGGGCGGGGTCTGGTGGGGCCTGGCGACGGCCGCGCGCGGCAAGGCCCCGGCCTGGGTCTGGAGCGTGGCGGTGCTTCCGTCGCTGCTGGCCCTGGCTGCGGCCTGGCCCCTCGCGGCGGGCGAGAGCGATCTCCGACTGTCGCTGGGCCTGCTGGGCGGCTTCATCGCCCTCAGCGTCCTGGTCGATGTCCGGCTGAAGGCCTTAGGCCTGACGCCCCAGGGCTGGCTGGGGCTGCGGCTACCCTTGTCTCTGGGCCTCGGCGCCCTGACGCTGGCGGCCGCCCTGCTCTGAGACATCGCTGGGTTTCAGGCAAAAAATCGGGGCCTGCCGAGAACGACAGGCCCCTGATTTTGCATCCCGACATGGAGCGGGCGAGGCGATTCGAACGCCCGACCCCAACCTTGGCAAGGTTGTGCTCTACCCCTGAGCTACGCCCGCAATCCGTAAGGCGCCGCGTGTGCGCCCCGTCGAGGAGGGGGCGTATAGCGGAGGGTTGCGGCGGACCGCAAGCTCTTTTTTGCGGCTATCGCGCTTCGCGCTGCTTGAGCCGGATTCACGCCTAAACGGCCGAAGCCGGGACGCCCCCACGCTCGCCGCATGAGTGCTTTGGCGCTCAAGCAGCGAGCGACCGCGTCGCGAGCGTAGCGCCCTTCCGCGCCTCAGCGCGGCGCCAAACGTATGGCCCCGTCCAGACGGATGCACTCGCCGTTGATATAGACGTTGCGCGCCAGTTCCAGCACCAGGGAGGCGTAGTCGGCGGGCGTGCCCAGTCGGCTGGGGAAGGGAATGGCGGCGGCCAGGCTGTCCTGGATCTTCTGATCCATGCCGGCCATCATCGGCGTCCACATGATGCCGGGCAGGATGGTGTTGCAGCGCACCCCTTCCTGGGCCAGGTCCCGCGCGATCGGCAGGGTCATGGCGTAGACCCCGCCCTTGGAGGCCGAATAGGCCGCCTGGCCGATCTGGCCGTCCTGGGCCGCCACCGAGGCCGTATTGACGATCAGGCCGCGCTCGCCGTCCGCCATGGGCTCCAGCGTCACCATGCCCGCCGCCGACTGCGACAGGACGCGGAAGGTGCCGAACAGATTGACCCGCACGGTGCGCTCGAACTGGGCCATGTCGTGGGCCTTGATCTCGCCGGTGTCCTTCTTGCGCGAGACGGTCTTCATGCCGGTGGCGATGCCGGCGCAGTTGACGGTCAGCCGCTCCTGGCCGTGGGCGGCGCGCGCCTTTTCGAAGGCGGCGGCCACCGAGGCGTCGTCGGTCACGTCCACCTGGCAGAAGACGCCGCCGATCTCGGCGGCAATGGCCTCGCCCTTTTCGGCGTTCAGATCGAACAGGGCCACCTTGGCGCCCGTGGCGGCGATGGCGCGGGCCGTGCCTTCGCCGAGGCCGGACGCCCCGCCCGTGACCACGGCGGCGATGCTGCTGTCGAGTTTCATCCCGGTCTTTCCTATGTTGTAATGAACCTGAGTTTCGTTTGAGGATTTAGCGGCCATGACCGCCAAAGCCAAACCCGTCTCGCCCGAAGACGCCCTGGACCCGAAAAAGGCCCTGGTCCCGACCGTGGTGAAGGTCAATGAGGCGCGGGTGACGCGCGGCTTCTGGCCCAAGATCCAGCGCACGGCGGCACGCATCCCCTTCGCGGATCAGGCCCTGGCCGCCTGGTACGCCGCCCGCGATCCCCAGACTCCGCTTCCGGCCAAGGGGATGATCTTCGCCGCCCTGGCCTATTTCGTCATGCCGGTGGACGCCATTCCCGACCTGTTCGCCGGCATAGGCTACACCGACGACGCCGCCGTCATCGCCGCCCTGATCGCCACCCTGGGCGCCAACATCAAGCGCCGCCACCGCGACCAGGCGGAAGAGGCGGTGGAGCGGCTGAGGGGCGGATGACCGACCTTCCCCCGCTCCAAGTGTCAGGCCGTGGCGCGAAGCGACACGCCTGACGATGGGGCAAGTCTTCCTTTCGGCGAAACTCCCCTCTCCGTCGCTGGTCCGCTACGCGGACGCCGCGACACCTCTCCCGCAGGCGGGAGAGGGTCTGATCTAATCCCCCACCGTCACCACGATCTTGCCCAGGGCCTGCCGGTCGCCCAGGGCCGCGATCGCCGCCCCCGCCTTCTCCAGCGGGAAGGTCTTGGACACGCGCGGCTTGATCTTGCCCTCGGCGTACATCTGCATCAGTTCGGCCATGTTGGCGGCGTGGCCCTTGGGATCGCGCGCCACGGCCGCGCCCCAGAAGACCCCGATCACCGACACCGACTTCAGCAGGGTCAGGTTCAGCGGCAGGGCCGGGATGCCCGCCGGGAAGCCGACGACCAGATAGCGCCCGTTCCAGTCCATGGCCCTGAGCGCCGGATCGGCGTAGTCGCCGCCGACCGCGTCATAAACGACGTCCGCGCCGTCGCGGCCGGTCGCCAGTTTGAACTCGCCCGACAGCGCCTTCTGCGCCGCCTTGTCCATCGGCCCCGTCGGATAGATCAGGCCGTTGTCGGCCCCCAGCGCCAGGGCGAACTCGACCTTGTCATTGGTCGAGGCGGCGGCGACCACGCGGGCGCCCATGGCCTTGCCCAGCTCCACGGCGGCGGCGCCGACGCCGCCTGCGGCGCCCAGCACCAGCAGGGTCTCGCCCGGCTTCAGCTGCGCCCGGTCCTTCAGGGCGTAATAGCTGGTGCCGTAGGTCATGATCAGGGCCGCCGCCTCCTCGAAGCTCATCGCCTCGGGCATGGGAATGACCGTCTCGGCCCGGACCGCCAGCCGTTCGACCAGCCCGCCCCAGCCGGGCACGGCGATAACCCGGTCGCCCTTGGCCACGCCCTTGACGCCCTCGCCCACCGCCTCGACCACGCCCGCGACCTCAGCGCCGGGCGAAAAGGGCCGTTCGGGCCGGAACTGGTATTTGTCCTCGATGATCAGCGTATCGGGATAGTTGATCCCCACGGCCTTGACCTCGATGACCACCTCCCCCGCCTTGGGCGTCGGATCGAGCACGTCTTCGACCACGAGAGTTTCGGGACCGCCGGCGGCCTTGGACAGAACTGCACGCATCATTCCTCCCTTGGGCCTACCGCGCTTAGCGCGACTTGAGGCCCGCTTGTCTTCGACCGACATGGCGCGGCCTTCATCGCGACGCTAAAGAGCGCCACGCCCGATTGAAAGAGGCGACGAAAAGCAGGTTCGGAAAGACAGACCATGACCGCCCTCATCCTCCACGGCGGCGCCGGCGCCCGGCGCGAACGCAACTATGACGCCGAAGTCGCCCACATGCGCCAGGTGGTCGAGGCCATGAAGCCGCGTCTGGACGCAGGCGAAAGCGCCCTGGACGTCGCCACGGCCGCCGTCGTCATGCTGGAGGATTCCGGCCTCTATGTCGCCGGCAAGGGCGCCTCGCCCAATCTGGCCGGCGCCTATGAGCTGGACGCCAGCCTGATGGACGGATCGACGAAACGGGCCGGGTCCGTCGCCGCCCTCCAGGGCTTTCGCAACCCTGTCGTCGCGGCCCGCGCCGTGATGGAGCGCACCCCCCACGTCATGCTGGTGGGCGAGGGCGCGGCCCTGTTCGCCCAGGATCAGGGGCTGGAGCCGATCGCCGACGAGGCCGCCTGGTATACGGGCGCCGGTCAGGGCGAGGACAATCATCCGCCCGGAACCCTGAGCCACGGCACCGTCGGCGCTTGCGTGCTGGACGCCGCCGGCCGCCTGGCCGCCGCCACCTCGACCGCCGGGGTCTTCGGCAAGATGCCGGGCCGCGCCGGCGACACCCCCATCCCCGCCGCCGGAACCTGGGCCGACGGTCACGCCGCGACCTCCTGCACCGGCCAGGGCGAATATTTCATCCGCGTCGCCGCCGCCGCCCAGGTCGCCTGGCGCGTCGCGGCGGGTCAGACCCTGGCCGCCGCGACCCAGGCGGTCATCGACGAGATCGGCGAAATGGGCGGCGACGGCGGCCTGATCGCCCTGGACGCCGCCGGAAACATCGCCGCCCCCTTCAACAGCCAGGGAATGAAACACGCCTGGCTGACGCCGGACGGCGAGATCGGCGTTGAGGTGTTTGAACGACGATAATTACAGCTCGGTAAGGTGCATGTCAGCCGAGGGCTGATACGGTCCCATCGCCCGGCGTTCCGGGCCTGGAGATCTCGATGAAAGTCCGCCTCACCGTCACCGTCGCCGCCTCGGCCCTGCTGCTGGGCCTCGCCGCGCCCGCCTTCGCGGCGCCGGCCGCCGCACTCGCGCCTGCGCCTGCCACGGCCCAGGCCCAGGCCCAGGCCCAGCAGGGCGTGGTCGTCCCGCCGCTGGGCTTCACCAAGCGGGTCCTGCCGAACGGGCTGGAGGTCTACACCGCCCGCGACGCCGACACCTCGAACGTGACGGTCCAGGTCTGGTACAAGGTCGGGTCCAAGGACGATCCGGCCGGCCGCTCGGGCTTCGCCCACCTGTTCGAACATCTGATGTTCAAGGCGACCAGGAACCTGCCGCCTGAAACCTTCGACCGGCTGACCGAGGATGTGGGCGGTTCGAACAACGCCTTCACCGCCGACGACACCACCGCCTATTTCGAGACCGTCCCCGCCAACCACCTGCAGCGGATGCTGTTCGCCGAGGCCGAGCGGATGGGCTCCCTGGTCGTGGACGAGCCGACCTTCGTCGCCGAGCGCGACGTGGTGAAGGAAGAATATCGCCAGCGCGTCCTGGCCAACCCCTATGGCCGTCTGTTCGGCCTGTTTGTGCCCGAGACCCTGTATCAGGAAAGCCCCTATCGCCGTCCCGGCATCGGTTCGATCGAGGAGTTGAACGCCTCGTCCCTGGACGACGTCCTGCGCTTCCACGCCACCTACTACCGGCCCGACAACGCCTATCTGATCGTCGCCGGCAACTTCGACCAGGCCCAGCTGGACCGCTGGATCGATCAGTATTTCGTTCCGCTGAAGAACCCGACCACGCCGCTGCCGGCCAACAATGTGGCCGAGCCCGAGCCGACCGGTCCGCGCGACGTCACCTACTACGCCCCCAACGTCCCCCTGCCGGCCGTGGTGATCGGCTGGCCGACGGTCAAATACGCCGACGCCGACCGCGCCGCCCTGACCGTGCTGGACGGCATATTGTCCACCGGCGAAAGCAGCCGCCTGTACCGTTCGCTGGTCTATGATCAGCAGATCGCCGCCCAGATCGGCTCCACCCCCGACTTCGCCCAGCAGGCCGGCAATCTGACCGCCCTGGCCATCATGGCCCAGGGTCATACGGCGGACGAAGGGATCGCCGCCTTGAACGCCGAGATCGCCAAGCTGCGCGACGCCCCCGTCACCGCCGCCGAACTGACCGAGGCCAAGAACGAGATCGTCGCCGACGCGCTGCGCAATCGCGAGACAGTGGACGATCGCGCCTCGGCGCTGGGCTTCGCCCTGATCAACACCGGCGACGCCGCCTCGGCCGACCGCGAGATCGCCCAGATCCAGGCCGTCACCGTCGCCGACGTCCAGCGCGTCGCCCGCAAATATCTGACGCCCCAGCGCCAGTCGACGATCCGCTATCTGCCCGCCGACGAACAGAACCCGCCCTCGGTTCAGAAGATGAACGTCGACGCCCCCGTCAAGGTCGCCGACCTGGCGCCGGCCGGAACCCCGGCGGTCCTGCTGCCGGAGGCCCAGCGCACGCCTCTGCCGCAGCCCGGCGCGGAAGTGGCCCCGGCCACCCCCGCCGTCGCCGACTTCCGCCTGGACAACGGCCTTCGCGTCCTGGTCGCCCCGACCGACGGGGTGCCGCTGGTCTCGGCCCGCCTCAGCTTCGACGCCGGCTCGTCTGACGACCCGGCGGGCAAGGCCGGAATCGCCTCCATGACCGCCGCCCTGCTGACCCAGGGCACCAAGACCAAGTCGGCGCCCGAGATCGCGACCGAGATCGAACAGCTGGGCGCCTCCATCGGCGCCGGCGCGGGCGTGGACTTCACCAATGTCTACGCCAACGCCCCGGCCAACGCCTTCCCCCAGACGGTCGCCCTGATGGCCGATCTGGTGAAGAACCCGACCTTCGCCGCCGAGGAGCTTGAGCGGCAGCAGGCTCAGACCCTGGACAATCTTCGCGTCGCCCTCAGCCAGCCGGGCTCCATCGCCGGCCAGGCCGTGGGCCGGGTCGTCTATGGCGACGCCCCCTACGGGGCGCCGGGCTCGGGCACGGTCCAGTCGGTGCCCGCCATCACCCCGGCGGACGTCGCGGCCTTCCACGCCGCCCGCTATCGCCCCTCGGACGCCACCCTGGTCTTCTCCGGCGACATCACCCCGGCGGCCGCCCGCGCCCTGGCGCAACAGGCGTTCGGCGACTGGCGCCCGGCGGGTCAGGCGGCCGCGCCCGTCGCCGCCCCGGCCGGTCAGGCCCTGGCCCCGCGCATCGTCGTGGTGAACCAGCCCGGCGCGGGTCAGGCTGCGGTTGTCGCCGCCATTAGCGGCGTGTCGCGCACCGACGCCGACTATTTCCCGCTCACTCTAGGCAATACCCTGCTGGGCGGGGGCTTCTCGTCGCGGCTGAACCAGGAGATCCGCATCAAGCGCGGCCTGTCCTACGGCGCCGGCTCCTCCCTGGGCGCGCGCGCCGATGCGGGCCTGTTCACCGCCTCGACCCAGACCAAGAACGAGACCGCCGATGAGGTGGCCGATCTGATCCTGGCCGAGATCGCCAAACTGGGCGCGGAAACCCCGACCCAGGCCGACCTGGCGCCGCGCCGGGCCACCCTGATCGGCGGCTTCGGCCGCTCGCTGGAGACGGTCGACGGCCTGGGCGCCCTGGTCGCCAACCTGGCCCTCTACGACCTGCCGATGAGCGATCTGGCCGACTACGCCGGCCGCGTCCGCGCCGTGACGCCGGAACAGGTCCAGGCCGCCTTCGCCGAACACCTGCCGGTCAATCGCGCCAGCTTGGTGATCGTCGGCGACGGGTCGCTGTTCCTCGACGCCCTGCGGACCAAACACCCGAACCTGGAGGTCATCGAGGCGAGCGAACTGAACCTCAACAGCGGTTCGCTGAAGTAGGCGCAGCCATCATGTCTCCTCCCCGCTCTGCGGGGAGGTGGCGCGACGCTCTTCGCGTCGTGACGGAGGGGTTCTTTCCGCATCACTACGGTCGGTGCGGCGTTGACAACCCCTCCACCACGCTTCGCGCGGTCCCCCTCCCCATTTCATGGGGAGGAGACGAAGGCCTCAAACCGACAGACACACCACCTGGGCCACGCGCAGGTCGCGGCGCAGGGCGTCCGCCACCCGGCCGTAGTTGTCGATCGTCACCGGCTCGCCCAGCGCCGCCTCGTCCGCCCGCTGTTCGCCGCGAATGGCGGGGGCGAAGGATTCAGGGGCCGTGGTGTAGATCCGGCCCCGGCGCGGCGCCTCGGCGATGGTGACGCCCAGCACCCGCCCGCGCCCGTCCATCACCGGCGCGCCCGACAGTCCCGACAGGGTCCCCTCCAGCCCGTCGGTGCGCCCGACCTCGGCCCAGGCCAGAACCGGTTCGTCATGGGCGCCGCGGCCGAACACCTTCAGGGTCTCGCGCCCCAGCAGGCGCGAGGTCACCTCGCCCGCCCGCCCCTGGGGAAAGCCGGGGTGAAAGGCGCGCTGGCCCTTGCGCAGCGGGGCCTGGACCGCGACCGGCAGGGCGGGCGGCCCGCCTTCCGTGAGCAGCAGGGCCACGTCGGCCCGGGGAGCCAGGCGCACATCGGCCGCCACCGCCCGGCCGCCGCCCACCACCAGGGCCGGCCGACGACAGCCCTCGACCACATGGCGGGCCGTGACCCAGCGACCGCGCCCGGCGATCGAAAAGGCGGTGCCGGATTTCGGCGTAAAGGGCGTGTCCGGCGCGTCCAGGGTGACGGCCGTGTCGAAGGGGGTGATGGGGCCCAGCAGGGCGCCCTCGATCTCGTCGGGCGGCGGCGGGGCGGGCGGGGCGTCGGCGTTCTCGCGCCGGCCCAGCGACACCGCCAGCAGCACGCCCGCCACCGCTCCGTAGATGGCCCAGTCCGGCAGGCGGGGAAATTGCATGACGCGATCCGTTCGCCGCTCAGCCGGTCAGGGCGGCCGACAGGATCAGGGCGGTCGCCAGCTTGGCCCCGACCAGGACCACCGAGGCCGCAACCTCGCCGTCCTTGATCCGCTGCGGCAGGCCGTGCAGCATCAGGTCCACGATCCGGAAGGCCAGCAGCTGCAGCACCAGGGTCGCCACGCCCCAGATGGCCACGTCCCGCACCGAGGTCGAGACCGACAGGGACACCGCCAAGGGAATGGCCAGACCCACCAGAATGCCCGCGAAGGCCACGGCGGCGGCCGGATTGCCCTCGCGGATCAGGGCGATCTCCTTCCACGGCGTCAGCAGGGCGTAGACCGTCGCCCCCGCCGCCAGCAGCAGCAGGGTCACGATCAGGTGCGTGACCATGACCGGAAAGCCCGAGGCGAAAGCCTGCACCTCGGCGCTCGACAGGACGTTCGTCAGTGAGGGGTCCATGTCCACACGCCTTGCCCGATTGCCGCCCTAATCCGCAAGCGCGACTGAGACACACTGGGTGACATTATGTGTCGGAGACGGTCCATAGACCCTCTCCCGCTTGCGGGAGAGGTGGCCCGGCGTCCGCGCAAGCGGACCAGGGTCGGAGAGGGAAGTCTTGCTTAAAGCAAATAGACTTCCCCCATCGTCAGCCGTCTCGCTACGCTCGACGAACTGACACTTCCCCCGCAAGCGGGGGAAGATTGAAACGCCGCTTACGCCGCCGCCTGCTCCGCCTTCCTGATTGCGCTCGCCCGCAGCTTCTCGCTCTCGGACTTCAGCTGGCCGCAGGCGGCCAGGATGTCGCGGCCGCGGGGGGTGCGGATGGGGCTGGCGTAGCCGGCGCGGTTCAGGATGGCGGCGAAGGCCTCGATCGTCTTCCAGTCCGAGCACTGGTAGTCCGTGCCGGGCCAGGGGTTGAACGGGATCAGGTTCACCTTGGCCGGTATGCCCTGGATCAGCTTGACCAGGGCGCGCGCCTCATCCGGGCTGTCGTTGACGCCCTTCAGCATGACATATTCGAACGTCACCCGCTTGGCGTTGCCCAGGCCCGGATAGGCGCGGATGGCGGCCATCAGCTGGTCCAGCGGATATTTCTTGTTCAGCGGCACCAGGACGTCGCGCAGCGGGTCGTTGGTGGCGTGCAGGCTGATGGCCAGCATGGTCCCGGTCCGCTCGCCCAGCTCGGGGATCATCGGCACCACGCCCGAGGTCGAGACGGTGATCCGCCGCCGCGAAATGGCGATCCCCTCATTGTCCGAGATGATGTCGATCGCGTCCGAGACATTGTCCAAATTGTAGAGCGGCTCGCCCATGCCCATGAAGACGATGTTGGACAGGCGGCGGTCTTCCTTGGGCGACGGCCATTCCTCCAGGTCGTCGCGGGCCACCTGGACCTGGGCCACGATCTCGGCGGCGGTCAGGTTGCGGACCAGCTTCTGGGTGCCGGTGTGGCAGAAGGTGCAGTTCAGGGTGCAGCCGACCTGGGACGAGACGCAAAGCGCCCCGGCCCGACCCACGTCGGGGATGTAGACGGTCTCGATCTCTATGCCCGGCGCCGTGCGGATCAGCCATTTGCGGGTGCCGTCCTTCGACACCTGGCGTTCCACGATCTCGGGCCGGGCCAGGGTGAAATGCTCGGCCAGCCTGGCCTGCATGTCCTTGGCGACGTTCGACATGGCCGCGAAGTCGGTGACGCCGTAGTGGTGGATCCAGCTCCACACCTGGCTGGCGCGCATCTTGGCCTTTTCAGGCGGGCAGACGCCCGCATCGATCAGGGCCTGGCGCAGGCCGGCGCGCGTCAGACCGGACAGGTTGACGGGGGCCTTTACGGCCGGCGCGTTCGAGACACGGGAAAGATCGAGCGTAATGCTCAAGGCGGCGATCCTGGATGCGGTTTAGCCCGCCTCTATAGCACAAACCCCGGCAATTGCATGACCGGGCCGGTCGGAGCGCCCTAAAGCCCCACGTCCCAGACCCCGGCGTCGCGCATCCGACTCTGTTTCGCCTCCTCCGCCCGGCCGCCCATCTCCTGGGCCATGCCCCGGATGGCGGTGGAGACGGTGGTCTTGTGCACACCGGGGATCAGGGCGTGGGCGAAGGCGGCGCCCGCCAGCCGCAGCAGGCGAAAGGCGAAGGCGGTCGAGGCGGCCATGTGCTGGAGATAGGTCTCGCCCACCTCGCGCGGATGGTCGCGGAACAGGCGGTCGAACGCCGTCGAGCCCCGGCGGGCGCGGTCGATCGTCGTCTGGCTCATGCGGCGGCTCCCGGTGTTCGCCCGACGATGGTCACGCGGGAACGGTCGCCGCGCAAGCCCTGTTTCGCGCATCCGACGCGACGGCCTTCGATCGGGACGGCGCCCATCGTCAGGTCGATCAAGTCGGGCTAAGGTCGCGGCTCGATCAAGGGACATTCTATGACGCTTCGCTTTTCGGCCGCCGCCTCCCTGACTGTTGCGACCGCCCTTTTGGCCGCTGCCGGCCCCGTCCTGGCCCAGTCGGCGCCCACCGTCCTGCCCTATGACGCGCGCCGCGGCGTCTTCAGCTTCGCCGCAGGTCTGGAAAGCTCGCTGCCGGCCGTGGTCAAGGTGACGACCCTGGGCCAGTCGCGCGGCCCCAGTTCCGATGCGGACGATCCCAAACCCTACGCCTCCGGCTCCGGCGTCGTCATCGACGCGGCCCAGGGCCTGGTGATCACCAACAACCATGTGGTCGAGAACGGGCGGAAATTCACCGTCGATCTGATCGACGGCCGGCTGTTCGACGCCGTCCTGGTCGGGGCGGACAAGGCCACCGACATCGCCGTGCTGCGGATCACGCCCGACGGGCGGCCGCTGAACCTGAAACAGGTGCAGACGGTGGATTCCGACACCCTGCGGACCGGCGACCTGGCCTTCGCCGTGGGCTACCCCCTGGGCCTGGACCAGACCCTGACCATGGGGGTGATCTCGGGTCTGAACCGATCGGGCCTGGGCGATGCGGTGGAGGACTATATCCAGACCGATGCGGCCGTGAACTCGGGCAATTCGGGCGGGCCGCTGCTGGACAGCCGGGGCCGGCTGATCGGCATCAACACCGCCATCCTGTCGGGCGGCATGGGCGGGGGCAATGACGGCATCGCCTTCGCCGTCCCCACCCGCATCATGCTCTATGTCGCCGACCAGCTGCGCACCCAGGGCGAGGTCAAGCGCGGCGAGACCGGCGCCATCTTCGCCTCCCTGACGCCCGAGCAGGCGCGCCGGATGCGGCTGGGCATCGTGCGCGGCGCCGTGGTGGCCGATGTGGCCCCCGGCTCGCCCGCCGAACGCGCGGGCCTGCGCGAGGATGACGTCATACTGCGCCTCCAGGGGCGACCGGTCGCCAACGCCGGCTCCGTCAACGCCACCGTCGGCGTCGCCGCGCCGGGCTCCAGCCTGAACGTCGTCTATCTGCGCGGAGGGCGCGAGGCCACGACCGCCCTCGCCGTCGAGCCGCCGGTCGAGGCCCCGGTCCAGGTCGGCGTGGACCGCGTCCTTGCCTATGGCGCCATCCTGCGGGACGTGGAGGGCGAGGTTCAGGTTTCGGCCGTCGAGGCCGGCACGCCCGCCGCCCAGGGCGGACTGCTGGCCGGCGACCTGGTCCTCGCCATCGACGGCGTTGCGACGGCGGACATCCGCGCGGCGGCTCGGGCGCTGGAGGCCGCAGCCGGCTCCGTCGCCCTGGAGGTGCGGCGCGGCGGCGACACCCAAACGATCACATTGGAGAAGACGCCCCGGGAGAAGACGGCTGAGGAGAAGACGCCCGCCTGAGCGGCTCCAGCCGGGCTCCAGACAGCGAAACGCCCGCCTTGCCTGGGAGGGGGAGGGGATCGGCAGGGCGGGCGCTCGCTTGGAGGAAGCATCGGCCGCCGGAGCCCTTGTTGGAAACATCCAGGGGGCTGGGGGGGCTGTTCAGGATCCGGACGCTTCCGAACTCCGACGAGCCGATGATCGTTATTTCGCCGCCCAAACGGGCGGGCGAAGGACCGAAACGGGGCCATTTGGTGTCTGAAGCGCTTTTTCCACCCCCTCTGGCGTCCCGCGCCGATGCGCCTAAGTTCAGATCATGAGCCTGACCCCGCACGAGCCGCCGCCCCCCTCTCCACAGGCCGGCCCGGTCTTCTTCGAACGGCGCGAGTTGGACCTGATCCTGCGGGTCTACGGCCGGATGGTGGCCCAGGGCGACTGGCGCGACTACGCCATGGTCGGCCACAAGGATTTCGCCGAATTCGCCGTCTTCCGCCGCTCGGGCGACGCCCCCCTGTACCGCATCGAAAAACGCCCGGCGCTCCAGACCCGCCAGGGCCAGTGGGCCGTCATCGGCGAGGGCGGCCAGATCCTGAAACGCGGCCGCGACCTGGCCCAGGCCCTCAAGGTGTTCGACGGGCGGAAGTTTCAGGTGGTGGACTGACCAAAAAAGGGCCCCGCGAGGGGCCCTTTCCGCATCCGTCTTGCGACCGACCTCAGTTCCGGTTGCCGCCCATGAAGGCCAGCAGGAACTGGAACAGGTTCACGAAGTTGATGAACAGGCTCAGCGCGCCGAAGCCCGTGGCCACGCCCATGGCGTTCTGGTCACCGCCCAGGGCGTAATAGGTCATCTTCAGACGCTGGGTGTCATAGGCGATCAGGCCCGCGAAGATCAGCACGCCCAGGCCCGAGATGATCAGATAGAAGGTCCCGGATTGCAGGAACATGTTGACGATCATGGCGATGATCAGGCCGATCACGCCCATGATCAGGAAGGTGCCCATGCCCGACAGGTCTTTCTTGGTGGTGTAGCCCACCAGGCTCAGACCGCCGAAGGCCGCCGCCGTGACCAGGAAGGTCGAGGCCAGCGAGGCGCCCGTATAGCGCAGGAACAGAATGCCCAGGCCCGCGCCGATCGAGGCGACAACGGCCCAATAGAGCAGGTTCACCCCCTTGGCCGTGGGGTTCTTCATGAAGAACATCGAACCGAACAGCAGAACCAGGGGCGAGAACTGGACCGCCATGCCCAGGACCGTCAGGCCGACGCGGCCGTCCGGCGTCACGCCGAACAGCAGTTGCTGCACCGCCGGCACATTGCCGGTGACATAGGCCAGGGCCGCCGCGACAACGAGGCCCAGAGCCAGCTTGTTGTAGACGCCCAGCATGAAGCTGCGCAGGCCGGCGTCGACCGACATGTCGGCCGTCTGCGGAAACGGGCGGGCGTAGCCGTTGTTGAAATCGCTCATGGCGACGAACCTTCTCCGAGTCGGCCGGGGAGACTTCCCCGGTCACAGGCCTTGAATATCGGAAGCCGAGGCTCCCAGTGCAAGGAAAACCGGACTTGGAAGCGGCGGTTCCGACCGCTACCAACAGTCGCATGTTGCGTCTGTTTACCGCCCTGACCCTGCCGCCGGACGTCGGCGAGACCCTGCAACGGCGTCAGTCCGGCCTACCCGGCGCCCGCTGGCGGCCGCTGGAGGCGCTTCACGTCACCCTGGCCTTCTACGGCGAGACCGACGAGCGGCGGGCCGACGACCTGGCGTCCGAACTGGCCCGCGTGGCCGGCGCCCCCTTCGAGATCGTGCTGAAGGGGGTCGGTGCCTTCGGCGACAACCATCGCAGCCACACGATTTGGGCCGGCGTCGAGACGCCCAACGAACCCCTGTCGGTCCTGGCCGGTCGCTGCAGGAAGGCGGGCGAGCGGGCGAACATCGTCCTGGAGAAGCGCGACTATCGCCCCCACGTCACCCTGGCCTATCTTAAGCCCCAGACCAATCCGGACCGGATCGGCGCCTGGATGGCGGGCCACAATCTGCTGCATTCGCCGCCGATCCGCATCGACCGTTTCGGCCTCTATTCCAGCGTCCTGACCGACGACGGCAGTCACTATGAGCTGGAGCGGGAGTATCTGCTGTGACCGAGATCCGCATCGAGACCGAACGGTTGACCCTGCGTCCCCCGAGGATGGAGGACTTTCCGCGTTGGGCCGAGTTCCAGGCCGATCCCGATGCGACGCGCTTCATCGGCGGCCCCAAGACGCCGGCCGAAACCTGGCGGATCATGGCGACCGTCGCCGGCGCCTGGAGCCTGACCGGCGAAAGCTTCTTCTCGGTGCTTGAGAAAACCACCGGCCGGTGGCTCGGACGGATCGGGCCGTGGCGACCCCACGGCTGGCCGGGGCCGGAGGTCGGTTGGTCCCTGCACCCTGACGCCACGGGACGGGGCTATGCGCTCGAAGCCGCCGCCGCAGCCATCGACTACGCCTTCGACGTCCTGGGCTGGGACGAGGTGGTGCACACGATCGACCTGGACAATACGGCCTCGATCCGGCTGGCTGAACGGCTGAGCTCCACGGCGCGCGGCCCCACCCGCCTGCCAGAACCCTTCGCCGACCTGCCTGTCCATCTGTGGGGCCAGACGCGCGCCGACTGGGCCAGGAACCGCCTCGCCCTGGCGGGCTAGAGCCGATCAGGCGCCCGGGGGCGCCGTCAGAACTCTTCCCAGTCCTTGAGCGCAGCATTGCCCTGGGTCGCCCCGACGGCGAGCGCGAGCCGTCTTTGGGCCTTGCCGACCGGATTGTCGGCCGGGGCGTGGCGGCCGGCCTGGGCCGGCTGAGGCCGGTTCGCGGCCTCTCCGGTCTGGAACCGCGCCACCAGCCGCTCCAGCTCGCCCGCCTCGTTGCGCAGATTGGCGGCGGCGGCGGTGGTCTCCTCCACCATGGCCGCGTTCTGCTGGGTGACCTGGTCCATCTGATTGACGGCGGTGTTGACCTCGTTCAGCCCCGTGGACTGTTCCTGCGACGACTGGGCGATTTCGGACACCAGCCCGTCGATGTCGGCGATCCGCTTGACGATCCCCCCCAGGGCCTTGCCTGTCTCTCCGACCAGTTTGACGCCGCGCTCGACCTGGGCCGTGCTGTTGGCGATTAGGGCCTTGATCTCGCGCGCCGCCTCGGCCGAGCGCTGGGCCAGGGCCCGGACCTCCTGGGCCACCACGGCGAAGCCGCGCCCGGCGTCCCCGGCGCGCGCCGCCTCCACGCCTGCGTTCAGGGCCAGAAGATTAGTCTGGAAGGCGATTTCGTCGATCACCCCGATGATGTTGGTGATCTGTTTGGAGCTTTCCTCGATCTCGCCCATGGCGGCGACCGCCTCGCGCATCTCCTCGCCTGAGCGGGCGGCGCCGACGGTGGCGTCGGAGGCGGCGGCGGAGGCCTGTTTTGCGCCCTCGGCGCTGCGTTTCACGGTGGCGGTGATCTGGTCCAGGGCGGCGGCGGTCTGTTCCAGACTGGCCGCCTGCTGTTCGGTGCGGCGCGACAGGTCGTCCGAGGCCGAGGCGATCTCGTCCGAGCCGGCCCGCAGCCCGCTGGTGGAGGTCGAAATCGCGCTCATGGCCTCGCGCAGACTGTCGATCGCCGCGTTGAAATCGTCCTTGATCTGCTGATAGCGCCCGTTGAAGGGCGCGGTGATCACCGCCGTCAGATCGCCGCGCGCCAGCCGGTTCAGACTGTCGGCCAGGGCGGCGACCACCGCATCCTGCTCCTCGGCGACGCGACGCCGCTCCGCCTCGACCAGGGCGCGCTCCTCGTCGGCCTTGGCGTTCAGGATCTGAAAATAGTTGAACATGACGACGCTGGCGTCAGAAAAGACCGACCGCATCAGGCTGAGCATCAGGGCATGGTCGGCCTTCTCGTTCCAGGGCTTTTCCTTCATCAGCCCCGAGGCCAGGCCGGCGGCGTAGGCCGCATAGGTCTTGCTCAAATAGGTCGCGTAATCGAGGCTGCTCGAGATGTTCTCGGTAATCACCGCCTGCTGTTCGAAATATTCGGGCGGAAAGTCGCCGCGCGAAATGAAGGCGAACTTCCGCTTCTCGTTCTCCCACACGTCACGAGGCAGGGCGTCCAGCGTCGGGTCGATTACGCGATAGGCGTCCAGCAGGGCCTGTTCGAGATGTTTGCCTGCACGCTTGTAGACCACCTCGCCCACTTCACGCTGCTGCGCGTTCCAGGTGACGATTTTCTCGCTGATGTCAGACATTTCGTCTCGCCTTTCTAAATGCTTTTGGGCCTAAGCATATGCGATATTCGCGTCTCTATTTCGATTTACTGAGGCAATCGGCGCTCTTAACGAGGCGTGAACTTCATCCTGCCCCGCAGACCAAGGTTCGAGATGGCGGAGCGCCCCTGTCTCAGAACTGCGACAGGTGTCGGGATTTTTCGATTTCAGGCCCGGGCCGGCGCCTCGCTGCGGATTTCGCCCGGCTGAGGCGTCGCTGTGGGTGGAGGGCAACCGCGCCGCGCCGTCGGGCGTATCAAGGCGAGATCAACGAGAACAACGCCCAATGCTTCGCGCCACCCTAATCGCCGCCTCGCTCATCATTGCGCCGTCCGCAGCCCTGGCCCAGTCGCGCGCCGTCGATCTGGACCGGTTCGACGGCCGATGGTTCGAGATCGAGCGCAGCCACAACGACGTCCAGAAGGACTGCAGCCGGGCCCAGATCGACTTCACGCCCCTGGACCGACCCGACCGGTACGGCCTGGTCGTCACCTGCACCCGTCTCGCCGACGGCCGCAACGAAACCCTGCGCGCCGACGCCCGGATCACCGACACGACCACCAACGCCAAATTCCGCTTCACCCTGCCAGGCCTGCTCAGCTTCGGCGGCCTGGCGGGTCAGAACTACTGGGTCTGGGATCACGATCCGAACTACGACTGGGCCATCCTGGCCCTCCCGAACAAGTCGGACTGGTGGATCTGGCATCGCGACCAGAACGCCTCGGCGGCGGATCGCGCCCGCCTGCTGGCCCGCGCCCGGGCCCTGGGGCTGGACATGAGCCGGGTCGTCAGCACCGGCCGTTAAGCCTGATCGGTTGAGGCGGACCCGATGCGCGATCGTTAACGACAGGTTGTCAACCGGCTCCGGAAGGGTACGAACTATGCGCACTGAACGAACGCCGATACCCGTGATCGCCTGATCAATCCGGAGCGATCGCCATGCCCGACTGCTGCGCCCACACCCCGTCCCTGTCCCGCCGCAGCGCCTTCGGCCTCTTGGCCATGGCCGGCGGGGTCAGCCTTCTGTCCACCCTGGCGCCGGGCGTAGCCCGGGCGCGGGGCCATACGGAAATCCTGCTGCTGACCTGCATGGACTACCGCCTCACCGACGACACCGTCGCCTATATGGAAGGCCACGGTCTGCACGACAAATACGACCACGTCGTTCTGGCCGGCGCCTCCCTGGGCGCCCTGACCGACAAATTCCCCAGCTGGGGCCAGACCTTCTGGAGCCATCTGGACGTCGCCATCGACCTGCATCACATCCACAAGGTCGTGGTGATCGACCACCGCGACTGCGGCGCCTACAAGGTCATCCTGGGCGCCGAGACGGTGGACACTCCCGAAAAGGAACTGGCGGTCCATACGCAGGAGCTTCACGCCCTGCGCGACGCCATCAAACAGCGCCACCCCCATCTGGAGGTCGAACTGGCCCTGATGGACCTGGACGGCCACGTCGAGGAAATCGCGTAAGGCGGAGATCGCCTAAGACGGGGCGCAATCTCGCACCCCGTCCTTCTCGGTCCGATTCAGTGTCGCCGCCGGATTGAAGTGTGGGCGTCATTGACGTATATCTCGGTCGATGCAGACGCGCCCGATCACCGTCGCCGAGACGCAGGCCTTCGTGCGCTCGGCCGGAACGATTTGGAGCGATGAGGAACGGGCTGCGCTCATTGATTACGTGGCGCGCAATCCGGAAACAGGCGACCTGATCCCCGGCACGGGCGGCGTGCGCAAGCTGCGCTGGGGACGATCGGGCAGCGGCAAGCGCGGCGGCGCCAGGGTGATCTATTTCTATTATCGCCCCGACTGCCCGCTGTACCTGTTGCTGGCCTACGCCAAGGCGCAGGCGACCGATCTGACGTCGGATGAGAAAAGGACGGTGTCCGCATTGGCCGGCGCCATCAAGGCCGCTGCGGACAGAGAAGGAGACAGGCAATGAGCACCTTTGGACAGGATCTGATCGCAGCGATGCAGGAGGCCGCCGACCATGCGCGCGGCGCCGGCGAGCCGGCCGGCCTCCACACGATCGACGTTCCCGACGTGCGCGCGATCCGCGAGGGACTGGGCCTGTCGCAACAGGCGTTCGCGACCGCCTATCGCATTCCCTTGGCGACGTTGAAGGGCTGGGAACAGGGCCGCCGTCAGCCGGATGCGACCGCCAGCGCCTATCTGTCGGTCATCGCCCGACTGCCGTCCCAGGCCCGCGACGCCCTGCGCGCGGCATGAATGATCTGCCGCTTGCGTTCGGAACATAGCCGGAACATAAAGTCGGCATGGCCGCCGCCGCCCTTCATCTCGAACTGGTCTTCAGCCGGCCGGAAACCACGCTTTCGGTCACGCGCGGGGCGGCGCGGCTGATGCTGGACCTGGGCTATGCGCCCTTGCTGGAGGTCGGCCTGCCCAATGGGCGACGCGCCGACGTCATGGCCCTGGGGCCGCGCGGCGACGTCGTCATCTGCGAGGTGAAGTCCGGCGTCGACGACTATCGCGTCGATCGCAAATGGCAGGCGTACGGCCCCTTCTGCGACGCCTTCTATTTCGCCGTGGCGCCCGAGTTTCCCCAGGAGATTCTGCCCGAGGCGCCGGGGCTGATCGTCGCCGACGGCTTCGGCGGGGCGGTGGTGCGCGAGGCGCCGGCCACCCCCCTGGCGCCGGCCCGACGCAAGGCCCTGACACTGGCCTTCGCCCGCCTGGGCGCCCTGCGGACCTTCCGCGACGAACGCCCCTAGTTTCGCAAGGAGTCCCCCGCCGATTCAATCGGTTGCGAAACAGGCCGGCGGTTCGACGCGACCGGGGCGCAGCCGGGGCTAGGCTGGCGATCCGGTCTTTGACATCGCCGACCGACCGAGGCGGCGCGGCCCTGCTCCGATCGCTCCAAGCGGCGCTGAAAGTTCAGTAACGAGAGGACCGGCCGAGGCCGGCGCCGGACACATCGGACACATCGGACACATCGGACACATCGGACACATCGGACACATCGGACAGTCTTTTTAGGGGCGTCACAACCCCGACGGTCCCGCCCGGTCTCAGAGGCGGCGGAAGATCGCCGTCGCAAAGCCTTCGGCGGTCAGCCGGGCCTCGACCTCTGCGAGGGGTTCGATCAAGACCCCCTTGCCGCCCGTGGCGTGGATGATCCGTTCGGCGTCGATCATCAGGGCCGAATGGCCGGTCCAGTCGTGGTCGCCGCCGGGCGCCAGCCAGATCACCAGGTCGCCGCGCGCCGGGGCCTCGGCCGACACGGCCCGGCCCAGCTCCGCCTGGGCGTCGGACCGGCGCGGCCCCGGCAGGCCGCAGGCCAGCAGGGCCTGCTGCACCAGACCCGAACAGTCGGTCGAGACCGAGGACCGGGCGCCCAGTTCATGCGGCCGGCCCAGCAGGCGTTCGGCCACGGAGACAGGATCCCGCTCAAAGGTTCCGATCGGCGCCAGGTCGGCGTCCGCAACGCCCTCCGCCGTCTCGACCACCAGGGCGTTCAGCGGCAGGGCCGCATCGACCGCAGCCACCCTTCGCGTCGGCAAGGCCGCGCCGGCCGACAGACTGTCCAGAACCACCCAGCCGACCACGCCGTCGCGGCGCGCCCGACCCCAGGCCCGGCCGTCCGCCCGATCCAGGACGTCGAAAATCTCGCCATGCAGAAGCTGGTCGATCCGCTCGCCCCCGTCCGACCAGACGTCGGCGACGGCCACGCGACAGGACATGGCCTCGGTCGCCCGATAGGCGGTCGCCCGCACCAGACCCTCCAGCGCCTGTTCGGCCAGGTCCGGGCGGGCGAGACGATCGCCGGGCGGAAGAAGATCGAGGCGGTCAGTCAAACCTGGGCTCGCATTGGCTGAAGCGGCAGTCTTATTCCCGGAAGCCGAATCGGCCGTTAATGGGCGTCGCCTTCCTGTGGAATTCTTGTCTGCGCCCCGTCGTTTCCCCCAGTCTACGCCCCGGCTCGCCCGACGATGCGCCTCAGGGGGCGTGGACCTTCGGGCTGAGCCCGGCCTGACCTCAACCGCCGTAGCGCGCCTTCAGCACGGCGTAGCAGGCCCTTATGGCCTGGGCCTCTCCCCCTTCGGGGAAGCCGGGCCGGGCGCGGGGATTCCAGGCGAAGATGTCCATATGGGCCCAGGCGCCGCTGGCGGGGGCGAACCTTTGCAGGAACAGGGCGGCCGTGACCGACCCGGCTTGCGCCCAGGCCGAGGCGTCATTCTTGATGTCGGCGATCTCGGTGTCCAGGGCCGCCCGATAGCCCGGCCACAGGGGCATGCGCCACAGGGGATCGCCCACCTCGGCTCCCGCCGCCAGCAGATCGGCGGCCAGGGCCTCGTCGTCCGTATAGAGGGGCGGCAGCTCCGGCCCCAGGGCGATCCGCGCCGCCCCCGTCAGGGTGGCGAAGTCCAGGGTCAGGTCGGGGGAATGCTCCCCCGCCCGCGTCAGGGCGTCGGCTAGGATCAGCCGCCCCTCCGCATCCGTATTGCCGATCTCGATCGTCAGACCTTTTCGGCTGTTCAGTATGTCCCCCGGCCGGAAGGCGTCGCCCGAACCCGCATTCTCCCCCGCCGCCACGATGACCGCCAGCCGCACCGGCAGATCGGCCTGCATGACCAGCCGCCCCAGGGCCAGGGCGTGGGCGGCCCCGCCCATGTCCTTCTTCATGTTGCGCATGCCGGCGGCGGGCTTCAGGTCCAGCCCCCCGGTGTCGAACACCACCCCCTTGCCGACCAGGGCGACCAGAGGCAGGTCGGTCTGGTCCAGCTTCCAGCCGATCTCGATCAGCCGCGGCGCCCGGTGCGGGGCCGCCGCCCGACCGACCGCGTGGACGGCGGGGTAGTTCTCGTCCAGCAGGGCCTCGCCCTCGGTCACGGTGAGGGTCGCCCCGGCGCTCTCGGCGATCTCGCGGGCGATGGTCTCGATCTGCAAGGGCCCCATGTCGGCGGCCGGGGTGTCGACCATCTCACGCGCCAGGGCGCAGGCGGCGACGATCCGCGTCGTCTCATCCAGGTCCAGCCCCTCGGGCGCGACCAGCCGAACCGGCGGACGATCCGGCCGGGCCTTGTAGCGGTCAAAGACATAGGCCCCCAGGAGGAAGGCCAGGGCCGCCGCCCGCGCCGTCTCAGGCTCGGCCTCCAGCCGGTACAAGCCGCCGGGCAGCCGCGCCGACAGGCCGCGCGCCAGGACCGGATCGAAGGCCGCGCCGCTCCCCAACAGCACCTGACCGATCCCATCGCCCTCCGGCACGATCAGCAGTTCCCCGGCCTTGCCGGCAAAGCCGTGCCGTTCGGCCCAGGACTTCGCCGCCCCGTCCAGAACCGCACCCGGCGCCGACAGGCGGATCGGAACGGCCCGCTCTCCGGCGTTCGCGGCGACCAGCAGGGGATGGGGGGCGAGCATGGCGAACCTTCTTAACCAAGAGTTGACGCGAACCGGCGATTCTGAGGCGGACCGAGGAACCGTCAGGACTCCCCCCATGTCGCCCATGCCCGCCCTTCTCGCAACCGTCGCCCTTCTCAGCCTGTCGGCGGGCCCCGCCCTCGCGGCCGCCCCGGTTCAGACCCAGGGCGCGCCCCAGAACGCCGTCCAAAGCGCGACCCGCGCGCCCGCCTCGGCCGAGGTCCGCGCCGCCTATGACCGGATGGACGCCCTGGCGCGCTCGGTCTTCTGGTCGGGCGAGCACGACCTGAACCCGGCCGATCCCGTGGCGGCGGTCAAGCTGGCCCAGGCCCTGCGCGAACTGGGCCGCTATGATCAGGCCGCCCAGACGGCCGAGACCCTGCTGGCCCTCCAGCCCGCCAATCTGGACGCCCTGCTGGAGCTGGGCCGCGCCCACATCGGCCGGGGCCAGGCCTTCTACGGCATCGCCCCGCTGGAAAAGGCCCGCGACCTGGCGCCCCGCGACTGGCGGCCCTATTCCCTGCTGGGCGTGGCCTATGAGCAGGTGCGCCGGTTCGACGACGCGCGCGCGGCCTGGAACCAGGCCCTGGTCCTGTCGCCCGACAATCCCGACGTCCTGACCAACGCCGCCACGGCGGCCCTGACCCACGGCGACGCCCCCGGCGCCGAGGCCCTGCTGCGACGGGCTGCGGCCCAGCCGACGGCCTCCAGCAAGGTGCGCCAGACCCTGGCCATGACCCTGGGCCTGCAAGGCAAGATGGGCGAGGCCGAACAGATCCTGCGCCGCGAACTGCCCCCCGAGCTGGCCGATCAGAACCTGGCTTGGCTGGCGGCGCGCAATACGCCGGCCGCGCCCCAGCCGGAGGTCGCCTCCGCCCCATCGACCAGCGACACCGCCCGCACCTGGTCCTCCTTGAAAGGCGGCTGATCGGCAGGAACCTCGGCTTGCCGCCCGGCCGGCGCCGTGCTCGATAGGGGCATGACCGTCTCCCCCGGGTCCGCCCCCCGCGCCTATCGCGCCTTCCTGTTCGACATGGACGGCACCCTGATCACCTCCACCGCGGCGGCCGAGCGCGTCTGGACCCGCTGGGCCGAACGGCACGGGATCGACCCGGTCGCCTTCATCCCCACGATCCACGGGGTGCGCACCGCCGACACCATCCGCCGCCAGAACCTGCCGGGCGTCGACCTGGCGGCCGAGGTCGCCTGGGTCGAACGGGGCGAGATCGAGGATGTCGAGGGCGTCGCCCCCATTCCCGGCGCGATCGACTTCGTCAAACGCCTGCCGCCCGACCGCTGGGCCGTCGTCACCTCGGCTACGGCGCCCCTGGCCCAGGCCCGGCTGAAGGCCGCAGGGGTCGAACCGCCCGCCGTGCTGATCACGGCCGAGGACGTGGAACGCGGCAAGCCCGATCCCGCCGGCTATCGGCTGGCGGCGCAGAGGCTGGGCGTGGACGTCGCCGACTGTCTGGTGTTCGAGGACGCCCCGGCCGGCATCGCGGCCGGCGAGGCGGCCGGGGCGGAGGTTCTGGTGGTGACCGCCGCCTGGACCCACCCGCTGGAGACGGACCACCCGCAGCTGTCCGACTATGGAACCGCGACCCTGGTGGTCGAGGCGGACGGCGGTCTGACGCTGAGCGTCTAGCGGACGTTTCACGCCTTCCACTCGCTCCTTCAGCCCCCTATCTTCCAGCCATGATCGACGACCTCTACAGCGCGCGCATCCTGACCCTGGCGGCCAACCTGCCCCATGCCGGTCGGCTGGCGTCGCCGGAAGGGACCGGCGAGCGGGTCGCCAAATTGTGCGGCTCGCGGGCGATCGTCGATGTGAGCCTGGACGACCAGGGACGGGTCATGGACTTCGCCCAGGACGTGAAGGCCTGCGCCCTGGGCCAGGCGGCCGCCGGCGTCCTGGGCCAGTCCGTCCTCGGCGCCTCGGCGGATGAGATCAGGGAGGCCCGCGACGCCATGACCGCCATGCTGAAGTCCGGCGGCGAAGGCCCCGACGGTCGTTTCGAAGGGCTCCGCGTACTGAAACAGGTCGCCGACTACCCCGCCCGTCACGCCTCGACCCTGGTGGCGATCGAGGCGACGCTGGAGGCGGTCGATCAGGCCCTGGCGGGGCGAACTCGTCTCGCCGGCGCGGCCTGACGGGCTCTGACCGGTTGATCCCCCTGCTGTGACAGGGGATAAGCGCGGCGAACCCATCCAGCCCCCGGCGAAGGGACAAATGTCTCTCTATGAACGCGGCGTCCGCGCGGCCCATCGAGGCTACAAGTTGACGCTGTCTCCCCTGATCGGCCAGCAGTGCCGGTTCCTGCCGACCTGTTCGGACTATGGGCGCGACGCCCTGATCCGGCACGGACCGCTCAAGGGGGGATGGCTCACCGTGCGCCGCCTCTGTAAATGCCATCCCTTCGGCGGCTCGGGCTATGACCCGGTCCCGCCCTTGAAGACCGACGAAAAAGAACAGTCATGATCGATCTGAAATTCCCCGACGGCGCGGTGCGTCAGTATCCGGCCGGTTCGACGGCGCGGGACGTGGCGACTTCGATCTCGCCGTCCCTGGCCAAGAAGGCCGTGCTGGCCGAGCTGAACGGCGAGCAGCGCGACATGGGCCGGGTGCTGGAGACGGGCGGCGACTTCCGCCTGATCATGCGCGACGATCCCGAGGCCCTCTACACCATCCGCCACGACACGGCCCACGTCCTGGCCGAGGCGGTCCAGACCCTGTTCCCCGGCACCCAGGTCACCATCGGCCCGGCCATCGAGGACGGCTTCTATTATGACTTCTACCGCGAAGAGCCCTTCTCGACCGACGACTTCGCCGCCATCGAGAAGGAGATGGCCCGGATCGTCGATCGCGACGCCAAGTTCGAGCGCGAGGTCTGGGACCGCGACGAGGCCATCGTCTTCTTCGAGGCGCGGGGCGAGAAGTTCAAGGCCGAGCTGATCAAGGACCTGCCCGAGAACGAGACCATCACCCTGTACAAGCAGGGCGACTGGATCGACCTGTGCCGGGGCCCGCACTTTCCCTCGACGCGCCACGTCGGCAAGGCCTTCAAACTGACCAAGCTGGCCGGCGCCTACTGGCGCGGCGACTCCAAGCGCGAACAGCTTCAGCGCATCTACGGCACCGCCTGGGCGACCAAGGAGGACCTGGACGCCTATCTGCAACGGCTCGAAGAGGCCGAAAAGCGCGACCACCGCAAGGTCGGCAAGGCGATGGAGCTCTTCCACATGCAGGAAGAGGGCCGGGGCATGGTCTTCTGGCATCCCAAGGGCTGGGTGCTGTGGCGGGTGCTCGAGGCCTATATGCGCCGCCGCCTGGACGCCGCCGGCTATGTCGAGGTCAAGACGCCCCAGGTTCTGGACCGCAAATTCTGGGAGGCCTCGGGCCACTGGGACAAGTACCGGCCCAATATGTTCGTCTGCGAAACGGTCGAGGGCGAGACCCTGAGCCTGAAGCCGATGAACTGCCCCGGCCACGTCCAGATCTTCGACCAGGGCCAGCGCTCCTATCGCGAACTGCCGCTACGCATGGCCGAGTTCGGCGCCTGCCACCGCTATGAGCCATCGGGCTCGCTGCACGGTCTGATGCGGGTGCGCGGCTTTACCCAGGACGACGCCCACATCTTCTGCCGCGAGGACCAGATCGTCGAGGAGACGGCCGAGTTCATCAAACTGTGCCGCAGCGTCCATGCGGATCTGGGCATGGAGACGGCCTACATCAGCCTGGGCACACGGCCCGAGCAGCGCGCCGGCACCGACGAGTTCTGGGACAAGGCCGAGGCCCAGATGCTGGAGGCCGCCCGCGCCGCCGGCTCCGAGCCGGTCATAACCCCGGGCGACGGCGCCTTCTACGCGCCCAAGCTGGACTTCATCGTCAAGGACGCCATCGGCCGCGAATGGACCTGCGGCACGATCCAGCTGGACTATGTCCTGCCGGAACGCCTGGATGCGACCTATATCGCCGAGGACGGCCAGAAGCACCGTCCGGTCATGCTGCACCGGGCGATCCTGGGATCGTTCGAGCGGTTCATCGGCATCATGATCGAAAACTACGCCGGCGCCTTCCCCCTCTGGCTGGCGCCGGTCCAGGCGGTGGTGGCCACCATCACCTCGGACGCCGACGACTACGCCCGCGAGGTCATGGACCGATTCAAGGCGGCGGGCCTGCGCACCGAGATCGACCTGCGCAACGAAAAGGTCGGCTACAAGGTCCGCGAACACTCGGTCGGCAAGGTTCCGGTCATCGCCGTCGTCGGCCGCAAGGAGGCCGAAGAGGGCAAGGTCGCCATCCGCCGCCTGGGCTCCCAGGAGCAGACGGTAGTGACGGTCGAGGAGGCCATTCGCATCCTGACCGATGAGGCCACGCCGCCGGATCTGAAGCGGGCGACGGCCGCCTAAGCCCGGAGTCCGACACAGGAACATAAGCCGGCCTTATCGCTTGTGATGGGGTGCGCCCCCGCGCCCCATCACCATTGCGAAAGACGACCCATGGCCGAGAAGACCCTCGACACCCTGTTCCACGACACGCTTCGCGACATCTATTACGCCGAGCGCAAAATCCTGAAGTCCCTGCCCAAGATGGCCCGCGCCGCCCAGTCGCCCGAGCTGAAGGCGGCCTTCGAAAAGCACAAGGACCAGACCGAAGGCCAGATCGAACGCCTGCAGCAGGTGTTCGAAATCATCGGCAAGGCCCCGCGCGGCAAGACCTGCGACGCCATCGAAGGCATACTGGCCGAGGGCGATGAGATCATGGAAGAATACAAGGACAACCCGGCCCTCGACGCCGGCCTCTTGGCCGCCGCCCAGGCGGTGGAGCACTATGAGATCACCCGCTACGGCACGCTGAAGCGCTGGGCCAATGTCCTGGGTCTGAAGGACGCCGTCGCCCTGCTGGACGAGACCCTGCAGGAAGAATCCCAAACCGACGAAGACCTGACCGGCATCGCCGACGCCGCCGTCAACAAGGATGCGATGAAGAGCGCCGCCTGAGACCCTTGAAGCGAGGCGGGAGGCGGGACTGCGCCCCCTCCCGCCCTTCGTCCTAAAGGTCCGCCCGCTCCAGCTCGGCCACGGCCGTGGCGATGTGATAGAGCGAACTGGCCGGAACCGGCGTGTCCAAAAAGCCGCCCGCCCCCGGATCCCATTGTTCGAACCAGAGACCGGGCGTCGGGGTGTTCAGGAACCGGCTCAGCGCCCCCCAGGCGTCAGGCCAGCTTGGCGCCAAGGCCGGGACACGCAGAGCCGCCTTCAGCCATTCACCGTGCGGCCAAAGCCGGACGCCCGCGACGGCCATCGCGCCGTCCTCGAACACCTCGCCCCGCAACAGGCCCGACGCCGGGTCCAGGCCGTGCGCAAGGGCGAACCGCCCCAGCCGCTCGGCCTCGCCGTCGGCGCCTGCGCTCGTGTCCATGCCCAGCCGCTGCGCCTCCCGCAACAGCCAGGCCCATTCCATCTGATGACCCGGCTCGACCACGGCCCGCCCTTTCGGCCGCAGCGGGGCCGTCAGATCGTCCTGAAAATACTCAAACAGAAGCCCCCGCGCCCCGTCCATGAACCGTCGCCGACACAGGCCGACCAGTTCCGCCGCCAGGGCGGAGAAGGCAGGGTCCGGCATATGTTCGACACAGGCCAGGGCCGCCTCCAGCAGATGCATGTGCGGATTCTGCCGACGCGGGGCGCGCGGCGGCAGGGCCTCGACATAGCCGCCTGCAGGATGGCGCATGGACGTTTGGATGAAGTCCAAGAGCGCCAGGGCCTCGGCCTTCAACCGACCGTCCCTCGTCAGCCTATAGGCATGGGCCAGGGCGAAGAGGACAAAGGCCAGGTCGTACAGATCGCGCGTCTGATCCAGGCCCTCCCCGTCCAAGTCCAGTCGACTGATGAAGCCGCCGTCCGGATGGCGGGCGCGGTTCAGCAAAAAATCCAGACCATGCTCAACCGCCGCGCCGGCGTCCGAGACGCCGCGCTGCGCCCCCTGGGAAAAGACATAGATCTGGCGGCTCAACACCCGCAGCCGCTTATAGTCGTGGACCGGGCTGAGGTCGTGGTGAGACAGGGCCTCATAGAAGCCCCCGCGCCGACGATCGACGCCGTGTTCCAGCCACAGCGGCAGGGCCGTCTCATAAAGCCAGGCCGTCGCCTGGCGCGACGCGGCCTTCAGCTCGGTGCTGGGATCGGGGCTCATATCTAGGCCGAAGGCGTGCGGCTGCGGTCCACCAGGCCGGTGGTGGAATGGCCGGCCCTCAGCTCGACCCGGATGATGATCCCGCCCTTGGCCCTGACCAGACCGGCGCCGACGATCTGATGCTCCTGATAGTCCGCGCCCTTGACCAGGACATCGGGCTCCAGGGCGGCGATGAGTTCATAGGGGGTGTCCTCTTCGAACAGGACCACCGCGTCCACATGTCGGATGGCGGCCATCACCTCGGCGCGCGCCCCCTCGCTTTGGATCGGCCGAGTCTCGCCCTTCAACCGCCGCACCGAGGCGTCGCTGTTCAGCCCGACGATCAGCCGGTCGCAATGGCTCGCGGCCTCACGCAGCAGGGCCACATGGCCAGGATGCAGCAGGTCGAAACAGCCGTTGGTGAAGCCGACCGAAAGCCCCTGATCCCGCCAGGCGCCGCGGACGGCCCGGGCGTCTGCGCGCGACAGGATCAGTCCGTCGCGATGGTCGTCGCGCTGATCCTGGTGATTCAGCACGGTGCGCAGCTCCGCGGCGGACACCACCGCCGTCCCGGCCTTGGACACCACGATGCTGGCCGCCGTATTGGCCAGGCGCATCGCCCGCACGACCGGCAGGCCCGAGGCCACACCCAGGGCGAAGGCGGCCATGACGGTGTCGCCGGCGCCCGAGACGTCGAACACCTCCGCCGCCTCCGTCTCCAGCAGGATCGCCTCCCCGTCCACGCCATAGAAGGCCATGCCCTGTTCGGAGCGGGTCACCAACAGATTGGCGCCGGTCTGGTCCACCACCTGCCGGGCCGCCTCGCCCACGGCCGCGTCGTCGTCGCAGCGCCGACCGGTCGCGCCCGCCAGCTCCGACCGGTTCGGCTTGATATAGGCCGCGCCGCGATAGGCGGAAAAATCGGGACGTTTGGGATCGACGAAGACGGGAACCCCGACCTCGCGCGCCCGATCGAACACGGCCGCCAGAACCGCATCGGTCAGACATCCCTTGGCGTAATCCGACACGATCACCGCATCCGCCTGATCCAGCGCCTGTTCGAACAGGGCGATCAGGGCGGCCTCATCCTCGGCCGACAGGGCGTTTGAGCCTTCGCGGTCGATCCGGACCACCTGGTGGGCGCCCGCCAGGACCCGGGTCTTGGTCGTGGTCTCTCCGCCCTTCAGTCCCAGCAGCCGGCAGGAGACGCCCGCCTGTTCGGCGATCGCGCGCAGCTGATCGGCGGCCTGGTCATCGCCCACCACCCCGATCAAACGCGCCGAAGCGCCGAGCGCCACGGCGTTCAAGGCCACATTGGCCGCGCCGCCGGCCGTGAACCGGTCCCGCGCATGTTTCACCACCGGCACCGGCGCCTCGGGCGAGATGCGGCTGACGTGGCCCTGGAGATAGGCGTCGAGCATCACGTCGCCGATCACCACAACCGTCACGCCCTCGAAACTGGTGAAACGGTCCAGCGGCGAAGTCCGATCGGTCATTGCAGGTCTCAACGGAAGGCGGGGTCAGAACGGCGGGCGCGACGCAGTGTGCGCCCTCGGACGCCGCGGCGTCAAAGCCCAGGCGGGCGGCGGACGATCAGTCGCGCAGTAGCTCATTGACGCCGGTCTTGGCGCGGGTCTGGGCGTCCACCCGTTTGACGATGACGGCGCAATAGAGCGAAGGCCCGCCGTCGGCGTCCGGCAGGGCGCCGGGCACCACCACCGAATAGGCGGGCACCTCGCCCCGGAAGACCTGACCGGTCGCCCGATCGACGATCTTGGTCGAGGCGGACAGATAGACCCCCATGGCCAGCACCGCGCCTTCGCGCACGATCACGCCCTCGGCCACCTCGGCTCGGGCGCCGATGAAACAGCCGTCCTCGATGATGGTCGGATTGGCCTGGAGCGGTTCAAGAACCCCGCCGATGCCGGCGCCGCCCGACAGGTGCACGTTCTTGCCGATCTGGGCGCAGGAGCCGACCGTGGCCCAGGCGTCGACCATCGACCCCTCGTCAACGAAGGCGCCGATGTTCACGAAGGACGGCATCAGGACGACGTTCCTGGCGATGTGCGCGCCCCGCCGGACGACGGCGCCGGGAACCGAGCGGAAGCCGGCCGCCTGATAGTCGCCCGCGCTCCAGTCGCCGAACTTGTTCGCAACCTTGTCCCAGAACGGGCCGAGGGCGGCCGGATGATCGGCCGACAGAGGGATGGTGGAGGCGTGGCCGGCCCGCATGATCTGGTTGTCGTTCAGGCGGAAGGACAGCAGCACCGCCTTCTTCAGCCACTGGTGCGTGGTCCAGGCGCCGTCCGCCCCCCGCGACGCCACACGGGCCTGGCCGGAATCGAGCAGGTTGAGCGCGGTCTCGACCGCGTCCCGGACCTCGCCTCCTGTGGCGGGCGACACCTCGGCCCGGTTGTCCCAGGCGGCCTCGACGACGGATTCGAGATGCGACAGGTCGGTCATGCGGCGTCCTTGAAAGTCAGGGCGTTGAGAAAGTCGAGAAGATCGGGGGCGATATGGTCGATATGATCGCCCAGGGGCTTTCCATGGCCGTCGCCGATCAAGACGGTCGCCATCCCCAGGGCCTTGGCCGGCTCCAAATTCCTAGGCGTGTCCTCGAAGAAGGCGGCGCAGCGCGGCTCGAAGTCGAACCGCTCGATCATGCGACGAAAGGCCGACGGGGCCGGCTTGGGCGTCAGATCGCCGTCCTCGATGGCGAAGACCCCGTCGAAACAGTCGGCGATCCCGATCCGGTCCAGAACGCGGTGGGCGTAGTCCCTGGCCCCATTGGTGAAGACGAACCGGCGCCCGGGCAGAATCTTCAGCCGCTCGGCCAGACGGGGATTTCGCTCCACCCCGTCCAGGGGCACCTCATGCACCACCCTCAGAAAGTCCTCGGGATCGATGGTGTAGTTGGCCATCAGCCCGGCCAGGGTGGTGCCGTGCTCGTCCAGGAACTGGCGCTGCAACAGCCGCGCCTCCTGGGGCGCCAGGCCGACGGCCTCGACCACATAGGCGTTGATCCGCGCCTGAACCAGGGACATCAGCCCCTGTTCGCGTGGATACAGGGTGTCGTCCATGTCGAACACCCAGGCCTTGACGTGCGACAGGTCGATCAAGACGCCTTCACCAGGGTGCCGGCGCCGAATTCGGTGAACAGCTCCACCAGCATCGCATGGGGCCGGCGGCCGTCCAGAATCACCACGGCTTCCACCCCGGCCCGCACGGCCGCCATGGCCGTCTCCAGCTTGGGGATCATGCCGCCCGAGGCGACGCCGGTGTCGATCAGGCCTTGCGCCTCCTCCAGGGTCATCTGGCGAATGATCTCGCCGTCCGCCCCCTTGACCCCCGGCACGTCGGTCAGCAGCAGCATCCGCTTGGCGTTCAGCGAACCGGCCACGGCGCCCGCCACCGTATCGGCGTTGACGTTGTAGGTCTGGCCGTCCTCGGCCACCCCGATGGGGGCGATGACCGGAACCCAGTCCTCGGTCTCCGAGGCGATCAGCCCCTTGATCAGCTTGGGGTCCACCTTGGTCGGTTCCCCGACGAAGCCCAGATCGACCTCATGCTCGATCATACTGTCGGGATCGCGCTTGGTCCGGCGGGTCTTCTCGACCGTCAGCAGGCCGGCGTCCTTGCCCGACAGGCCGACGCCGCGCACGTCCGCCTCCTTGCCCGCCATGGTGATCCAGTGGGCGATCTCCTTATTGACCGCCCCGGACAGGACCATTTCGGCCACCTCCATCGTCGCCGGATCGGTGACGCGAAGACCATCGACAAAGGCCGACTTGACCCCCGCCTTGTCCAGCATGGCGCTGATCTGCGGCCCGCCGCCGTGCACCACCACGGGGTTCACCCCCATCAGCTTCAGCAGCACCACATCGGCCGCGAACTGTTTCGCCACGGCGCTCTCGCCCATGGCGTGACCGCCGTATTTGATGACCACGGTCTCGCGGTCATACACCTGAATATAGGGCAGGGCCTCGGCGAGCGTCTTCGCCGTTTCCCAGCTGCGTTCCTCGGATTGGCGCTCGGTTTCGTTCATCACCGGCGCGAGATAGCGGGGGATGGCGGCGGTGTCACTGGGAAAGGGAGCGGTCCCGCCGTGGGCGCTCAGACGGAGAGGCATCGCTGGTCAGTCAGTCTTGCCCCATGATAGGCGGGATGATCGTCAAGCTCACGCCGCTCGAGACCCGACTGAATGCCCCAAATCCCGCCTGATCGATCGGACCGCCCCTCGATCTGTATTGACGGCTTCAACCTGGCGGCCGCCCAAGGCACAGGAATCGCGACCTACAGCCGCAACCTGCTCGACGCTGCGAGCCGCTTGGGCTTCAGAACCGAGGCTCTATTCGGGCCGACGCTCCCGATAGGCTCGGTCAAGCCGTTCGGCGACGTCGCCATCCTGGATCCAGAGCGTCCCGCTGAACCGCTCCGCTTTATGCAGAAGATCGAGCGTGACGTTCGGACACTTCTCGGCCCGACGGGTCGAACCGCCTTCCCCGTGCGCCCGTCCACCGACGTCATCTGGCCCGGCGGCGAAGCGGCTCGACCGAACGCAAGCCGTTTCTGGGCGGGCGACCGACTCTATTTCTACGCCAACCGCGCCTTCAAGAAACACGGCCGCAGCACCCCGGTGCGTTTTTTCTCCACTCGCGACGCCCCGGCGCCTAGCGTGATGCACTGGACCACCCTGCTGCCGCTCAGGGCCCTAAACGTTCCGAACATCTACACCATCCACGATCTGATCCCGTTGCGCCTTCCTCATACGACGCTGCACAATAAGCCGGTATTCATGGCCCTGTGTCGCGAGGTTGCCCGGCGCGCCGATCATATCGCGGTCGTATCGGAAGCGACTCGCCGGGACGTCATCCGGATGCTCGGCGTTCCAGAAGATCGCGTTAGCAACACCTATCAGGCCGTTAGCCTGCCCAAGGCACTGATCGAACGATCGGAGCGCGACGTCGTCATCGAACTGGAGGCCACCTTCCGGCTGGGATGGGGAGACTATTTCCTGCATTTCGGCGCTGTGGAGCCGAAAAAGAACCTCGGACGTGTGGTCGAGGCCTATCTGGCGTCCGGCGTGAAAACACCTCTCGTGATTGTCGGCGGCCGAGGCTGGCTGAGCGAACCTGAAACCGCTCTGCTTAGCCACGTTAAGGCGATTGGAGGCCCAAGCTCAGATCGGATCCACGTCTACGAATACATGTCCTTCGCCACCCTGATCAGTCTGATCCGAGGAGCCAGGGCCGTACTGTTTCCCTCGCTCTACGAGGGTTTCGGCCTGCCCGTTCTCGAAGCGATGAGCCTTGGCACCCCCGTGCTGACTTCCACCCAGGGGGCGCTGCCCGAGGTCGCCGGCGACGCCGCCATTCAGGTCGATCCCTATGACGTGCAGGCCCTATCGACAGCGATAAGGATGATCGACGCGGACGCCGGCTGGCGCGCGGAAGCCTCGTTACGCGGACGAGCCCAGGCGGCGCAGTTCAACGATGATGCTTACGATGCTCGCCTCAGAGCGCTGTACAGCAAGGTGGGCGTCTATCTGCGATAACGAGGCATCTCTAATATAACCGAGGGCAAGCGGCGGATTCGGCCGACGACGCTATTCGAGCGAAACGAATTACTCCACTTCAAATGCACGAGCGAAATATAGCTTCTACAAGCACCGCTGGGACGAGGACGTTTAAGGAAGCGACCATCATCTGGTATGCTTCCCGATATCGCCACTGACGTGCGATTGCTGCAGACTGCGAAGCCCGCCTTCGACGTCAAGTGGACAAGATGAACGTTTTCAGGTTGATGCTAGACGGTGCAGATAAACCCGAGCGCGTGATTTCAGAATGCCCGAAGTGAACAACTGCCCGTGCTGCGGCCTTACGGGTCTCGTCGTCGCCCTACGAACGCAGGATCAGCAGGACAAGGTTGTAACCATATTTCATTGCTCCAATTGCTGCGCGCTCGTTCCCGACTACGCCCCAGGTCAGGGTGGGATAATCAGCCATCAAGCTGATTTTCACGCCAATTATTGGTCTAACTCGACAAAGACAGATGTAATACGTGAATCTTTGGCGATGAATAATACGGTGAATTTCTATAAAAATTATTTAGATTATTTCGGGGTTGAATCGCCAGTTCTTGATCTGGGAGGTGGTAGAGGCCTGCTCACCAAAGCACTTTTGGATTGCGGATACGAAGCCATGGGATGTGATGCAAGCGCCGAGCTCGTTCAGATCGGCCGATCCCACCTTGACCTTCCAGATCACGTCTATGTCAACCAAGATATTGCCAGCTTTGTTGAAAGCTACAGACCATCCCTCGCGCACCAAGTTGGAGCTATATTCCTGTGGCATGTAATAGAACATCTAGAAGATCCAATCGCACTCCTAGAATCATTAAAGGCCCTGATGAAGCCTGATGGTATAATCATTGCACAGGGACCTTTGCTGGACAAAAATTACATATTCCCCGAACACAGATTCCTCCATTCAGAATCTAATATTGGATGGATAGCCAATCAACTCGGCATGAAGTTACTTTTCCTTGATTCACACTCCGAGGAACGGTTTGTTTCTTTTGTGCTGTCTAATCCAGACCACCCGAGCAGTGGCCTGGATATATTTTGCGTTTCAGATGTTCACGATGCGATCGGAAGTTTATTCAGCAATTTGTCAAACGCGCTGCATCTGACGAAAATGAGCTGAAGCGCCTTCGGCGTCACCAGAGGTTCCTATCCTCAGAAGGAAGCTGTTGACGGCAAAACGCACGAACGGCCGCGTTGTCATCTGCCGGAGCGATAACTGGCTCTGCTTTATATAGAATTGGCGGATTCCAGCTTGCGCAGAGCTTTCCGTCAAGCACACCAATGATGTTGGCCACCGCCGCATCCCGCTCCCAAATCAGCGTTCTGTCATTAAGCTGACTTGCGACCGAAGACGCATAGCTTTGATCATCGTGAGACTTTTCAAGAACATCAGACAACGCCTGAGCAATAGAACGGGAGCTCTGGAAAGCTAGTACACTGAAACGATCACCGAGATCCATAACGTTATTATAGCGATAAAGACTCACTGGAGTGCATCCGGCAGCCGCCATCTCGAAAGCCATACGTGAGGGATTGGACATCCCCAATGCCAGTCCCGCTGCGCATTGGTTGAACAAATCACTGATTAACTTCGGGTCGCGCAGCATCCCCAAATTCTCATATTCAAAACTCAACCGAGGTCCCGTTTCGGCTCCGAAAAGAATGATTCTCACGTCCGGGCGACTTTTCTTAAGCAAAGCCAAGGCGTCCAAAGCCAACCGGGCCAACGGGCCGGACTGTCCTGCCGGATAATGCATGCAGACGGCCAATTCACGCTTCACGTCCGACCGACATTTATAGACTGCTGTGTCCACGCCGTGGCCTGCGGGAAACGCGCGCGAGAAATAGCGGCTGCTGATCATGTGGGTCAGCCAATTTCCCAGGGTGAAATGACTGAGGCCGTAGATGTAGCTGTTTTCGGTAAGGACCAATCCATCGACCGTGCCAGCCAAGCCGTCGTGATCTTGAACAAGATAACCGCGAGATTGTGCAATCACGTTTGAATGGACGTAGGATGCAGAACTAGCGTCTGTGGCTAACGCCAAACCGGCGTTTCGATGGCTGCTCCACGAGGTGATTACACTGGCAGGCATGTCCCCCAGACTGGCGTCTAGGCGGGCCGTAATGTCGTCATCGCCTTGCCAATAGATTTCCGCTTGGAAACCAGCATCAACTAATCCCTGCGTGGTTCGTAGAACAGAGTCCAGCCGTTCAGGGGCAAGGCCGTCTTCTGAAAGGTAGAGTGCAAGCCGGGAACCGGTCGATCGGATGATCGCCGGCGCCGCGCTCTTGGTGATCGCAAGCGGCGCCGACGCGCGCTCCTGAGGCGTTGCGCCTTTCCACCATTGTTGCACTATGTCCTGTCGACTGAGACCCTCTGGCCAACGACCCCCCAACCAAGACGTCAAAGCAGCGTGCATCCTGCCGCCTGGTTGCTCCGCAATCGCCGCTTCGAAGCTCGATTTCTGCATGACGTCCAGAGTGCCGGCGCCGAATGTTTCGTTGTGTTCCAGCTTCGCGAACATGTTGGCGATGGCCGAGGGAGGGCTGGCGATCAGGTCGTCGACTATCTTGCGACCGAGATTCTGGAGGTTCTCGGCGACAAGACCGTGAAGATTGACGTAGCGAGCAAGTTCACGCACGACCGCCGTCATTCCGGCGCGGCACGGTTCTAGAGCTCGAACCACCGCCTCTTCACCATCGAATATCTCCTTGACCGGGAAGACCTGTCCTTCAGAGTCCACGTCATAACCGACCGTGGATCCGCCCAGCCCATTGAAGATCATCTCGATCACAGCGAGCTGGTCGGGGATTTGATAGTCGGTTCCTCTGTTCAGGTCGCTCAGCCACCCGACCTTGCTAGAAAATGCAGGCTGCTCGTTGAGGTAGCCGAGCAAGGCCAAGTAGTGGCCACGGACGGGCTTGCCGATCGTGTGCGCGAGATTGTCTTGGATCGTGCCGCGCCAGCCGATGTCGCAGATCAGGAGTTCATCCTGATCGGGAGCCAACTCTTGCGCCAAATAGCGTTGAAGCAGGTCACGCTGAGCCGCCAGTTCAGCTTCGGCGTGGCGGCGGAAGCTCTCGTCCGAAAGCAAATTATTGAATCGTGCGTCTGTCCAAGGCGCCTTCACCACCTGATGGGGATCCAGACCCGCCCGCTTAGCCGCCGCCGCTGTTATCGCTGGATCGAGGTTGAGCGAGGCGGAAAACGTCAGCGGCGACTGCTTCCAATACATGGTCCAAAGACGCATGAGCTCTTCGGTATCGAAGGATCGAAGCGAGGCCGCGAAAGTGGCTCTGCGGCTTACGCTCAGCAACTTTGAGGGAGGCGGAGGGGTCGTGAATGGATTGTGCTCTGCAATGAGATCATAGATCTTTTTAAAGAGAATGCCTTCTCGAGTGAAGAAAACCACCTCCTTGGACTGTCGAACTATCGCGTCCTGCATGACATTAAGGCAATAGCCGAATGCAAGGAGGCCGATGTGACAACCGGCGGCGTAGAGATCAAAAGCCTCCCCCTCCATCTCTCCAGACGCCTCTGCGGATTGCCTTTTAGCCAAGGCCAGGAGGCGTCGCTCGTGTTGGGAAACATCGCCCAGACAGAGGGCATGGAAGGCCTGCTCATACCACTTGAGGCGCTCCTCATCAGAGGAAGACACATAGCTGATGGTGTTGATGCCGAGCGATGCGGGGCGTTCCTTGTCCGAGAACGGGTTATCCCCTACGTGCGTCAATTCATGCGGCGCAAGGTTGAGGTCCTTCAACACCTTGCCAAAAAGGGCGCCCGATCGCTTATTTTGATAGCCGTCGCAGGAAACGTAGCCTCTGAAGAAAGCCGATCCCAACTGTACGCTGTGCAGAAGGTTCTCTAAAAAGGGCGCCGACATATAGAAGTCGGAAATAAATATTGCTGGCTGTTCCAAAGAGCGAATTGTGCGCTCAGTGTTGGGATCGACTTCAATAGCGTCCCGTTCGGCGTCGAATTCGTGTGCGATTATGGATTTGGCTAATCGCGCGCGCCGTTCCGGCGAGCATGAGGTATTCAGAACGTTTTGAAGCCAAGAGTGGACAGCTACGTTGAACGAGTATTCGTAATCCCCATTGGGCGCTGACGCATTCTCGGCTCGCATCCTCGCATTCATCAGCGTCACGACATCACGCATCCCGGGAATGATGTCGGTCCAAGCCTGGAGCAGCAGAAAACGTGCGGAGCGGAGCTTGATCTCATCCGGATGGCAACGACGATGCAATATCGTGCTCCAGATATCGAAGGACACCTGCCCGGAAGGTGGTCCTTTCTCAAAGAGATTAACGTAAGAGCGGTCGGTCGATGGCTCTAAATCTCTAGGCGACACTTCAGCATCGAACAGGTTTTCGAACGTTAGGGCCGCCTCACGCGCGCTTCGCTGCAGCGCCCCCCGCACCTCCGTCCGAGGAACGGGTAGCCTGCCTTCCCGCTCTCCATGGTGCATGTAGTGAAGCAAAAGCGGGTGTTTAGCAGCGACGACATCCAGATTGTTCGTACGATACCACGCCGTTGAGAACTTCTCGGACGGGTCGCGATTCTCGGCTTCTCCATACCGTATGAAATGGAACAGCGGATGCAGCCCAGCCTCGGCCACGTCACGATTTCGGGCAAGATACCAGGTTGCGTCGAACAACGCGTTCGGTGAACGGTTGAGCGCGGAGCCCTCTGTCAGATAGTGGTCAACGGCAGATAGTTTGGGCGCCAAGGCCGCTGCGTAAGTGTCTTCGTACCACTTCGCATCGAAGTACGGCGATGGCGAACGACCCTCGGCATGACCATAGCGCACGAAATGGATGAACGGGTCCATACCCGCCTCCATCACATCATGGTTCACATCCAGATAGTAGGCACGGTCAAACAGGTCGAGCGAAAGTCGTTTGTCGAGATTGTATTTTCGGACTAGCGCATTCAGGATCCGCACATGACGTCTGCGCACTCCAGGCGCCACCTCTATTGCAGCTTGGCGTGCAAGATGTTGTTCCGTTTCAAGCGGTGCGGGCGCCTCGAACCTTAGCTCGTCAGTAGGATAATACTGGAAATGCGCCAGCGATTTCACGCGAGACCCGCCCCCGGCGCTCGCTTGCCTCTGAAGGAAGCTAGCCGAATATGCATTGCGGTCTACTTTCGCGACAACGGGAGGGTTGTCGTAGAACAAGGAGGTGATGACCGCCCTTGAACCGCCGTGGCCTTGACCACGCATAATGGCGTCAACCGCCGCGAGGAAGCTTTTGACCTCCCGCTCTTGCGGCCTGGATTTCATAAATTTGATGCCGAACTCTGATCTTTTGAGAAGTTCTTTCGGATTATTGAGGAGATGCAGTATTGCTTCCGCGACCGATTCCGGAGTCTGGAGCGCCAACAGAACGCCTTTCGAGGGCGTGTCGAACAGATTATTCTGGCGATAAAGATCGACCGACGGCAGCCCCGCAGCCATCATATCGAATGGATTGCATGAGGGATTGGTAGAACTTAGACTCAGGCCGACGCAGCATTCATTATAAACTCTGTTCAGTTCCTGAATCGTCAGATTGCCCAAGTTTTGGAAATCGTACCAAAGGTGAGGGGGCTCGGCCGACCCGACAAAAAGGATTTCCGCATCGGGCCGGTAATGCTTCACGATACCCAGCGCCTCGATGCCAAGGCGCGGACAACGGCGCGCCTTGTCACCTTGAAAGACGAAGGCGATCCTAGCAGGCCCTTCCAGACGCTCTTTCATAGGACGTTGGCATCGAAAGACCTGGTTATTGGAGGCGAACTCGAAGAAGAACGGCTCGCTACCAAACTCGGTCTCCAGTTTGTGTGCAAGCCAGCGACCGTAGGTAAGTGGCCTCAAACCGTGAATATATGAGTTTTCCGCAAAAACGCTGCCGTCGCCAACTGGATTGAAATAGGCTTCGAAGTCTTGGATCAGGTAAGCCTTTGCATGGCTGACCATACGCTGGACCAAAATGGCAGTTTCCCATTGCGTGGCGATCGCAAGATCGAACACCCCGGAAGGGACGTCCGTGCTCGGGTGGCAGATGAATCCGGTTGCTCCGTAAAAGTCGTTTGCTTCCCGTGCGAGTTGCGCAGCGTCCCTGCCATTGCTGTTCGTTACGAACACATGGCATTCATAATTTGATTTACTCAGCGCTTTGGCGAAATTGTATATTCGACCAACCCCTCCGGAACCTCTCATCGGACCGGGCGCATAGAACGCAACTTTTCTCATAAATTTGCTCGATGTTTAATTCTATGCGCGGCAACTACGGCCTCTGCCATCTCTTGCCTAACGCATGTTCGCCATGCGTTCATATACGATGATGGGTCAATAAGGCTTCTGCAGCAATCCAAACCCACAAACGTCCGTATAAATCATAGGGTAGGTGGTCGCCCTCCCAAAATTCCCGTTGATGAGGACGCTGTTAGCGGCCGTGGTCTGGCAAAATTCCAGAGCCGCACGATGAGATCCACCCAATCCCGTTCGGTCATACTCCGCCGCCCATTGAGAGATGTCGTCCATGACGATCAGGCCTCCAGGTGGCAGGGCGCCCCACCACAAATTCAACTCCTGCATCGTATGTTCGTATTGATGAGACGACTCGATGTAGACCAGCTGGGGTGGTCCTCCCAAATGCTCGATCGCCTCGATGACGTTTTGTGGGTCCGCAGAATCGCGAACTGCGATCTTGATGTCGTCGTTTAACGACGCCCTATTTACCCATTCCTGTGTGTAGGCAGAAGGTTTCGGATCCAAATCCACCGTGTAAAGGAATTTTTTCCTATTCATTTTCCGGCAGATAAAGCCCAGCACCAGCGTCGAGAATCCGACGTAATGTCCACATTGAACTATGCGGGAAAGCCCAGCCGACATGATTAAGCCAGACAGCATCGACATCATCTCGACGCCGGACGATCCCGAGTTAGGCCATTCAGCAGCGGTCTGTTCGCGCCAAGCCACCAAGACCTCATGATCCGCCTGGTCGATCACGTGAAGAAAAGGCGGATCGTAATCGTTATTTCGAAACCACGTGTAATCTACGCCTTGATCTTCAGCTGCAACGCGACCGAATAGAGTTCTCATTGCTTTCCCATTCAACTGTCATAAAAACGAAGGGCGAATTACCATGTCACTAGCGGCCCGTGGGGCGCTCGGGCTGGTCAGTATCGCGCAACGAGTTAACAAGCGCAACGAGTCGCTCTTGCACGTCACGAGGTCTCCATTTGGCGTTAAGCTGAAGCTTTTCGACGTTCAAGACGTTGTTCGGAATATCAAAATCTCTACGATCAGAAAACGCCAGGTTCGCTTTGACGCCCGCAGCGAGCTCGAGGCGCCCAATCAAGCCCATTAAGGACAAACCCTGCCCCGCCCCGACATTGAAGACCGGGTATGGATCCAGATTTTCTGCCTTCAACGCCATGATCGCCGATAGGCCAGAAGCGACATCGTCGACGTCGATGTAATCTCGAACTACGCTCCCGTCGCCCCAGATCTCGATTTTCTCTCCGCGTAGGATCTTGCGCGCGAATATAGTCGCAGCTCCCTGCTGCCGGGCGTGGGCCTGCCCTGGGCCAAAAGGATTGCTAATACGTGCTATGCGAATGTCGAGCGCTTGCATTCTCTGGCACGAGAGTGCGTAGCGCTCCATGGCGAGCTTGGTTGTTCCGTAGATGCTAATCGGATTCAGCGGGTGTACTTCTGGGATTCGTTCTACATCAGTTCGACCGTAGACTGCTCCGCCGGAAGAGATCAGAACGATGGGTATGCTTGAAAAACCACTAAGGCTTTCTAGCAATGCGATTGTTCCGGCAAGATTGATGGTGATGTCGGCGACCGGATCCGATTCCGCCGTGCCCGGCGTCGTCGACCAAGCAAGATGGAAAACGCCGTCTGGGCGGACATTGGTTACGTTATTGGCCGTAGAGCGGTCGTTGAAGTTAAATTCCACCCAGTCATCATTTGAATCGCCGCGATGGTGCGCTCGAGATGCTATAACGACACTGTGACCGTCTTTTTTGAGGCGAGACACCAAGGCGCGACCTATAAATCCGTATCCGCCCGTTACGACATACAACGCCATGAAATTGACCGCCCGCAGATAAATATACGTTCAGAATGAATGCAAAACCCGCAGCTGCCGGGCGATATCTTGTCCGAAGATTCCCAAGACGCCGAGGTAGTCCCACGCTGCATGAATCTATTCAAGCCCGAAGAGCGAGGCTTTTTAGATACGCGCCATATGAGCTTTTTCCTAGTTTCGCTGCGATTTCTTCGAGCTTGGCGGCATCGATGAAGCCCTTCTGGAAGGCCACCTCTTCGGGACAGGCGATCTTGAAACCCTGGCGCTTTTCGAGGACACGTACGAACTCGGCCGCCTCCAGCAAGCTGTCCGGGGTGCCCGTATCCAGCCAGGCGTAGCCCCGCCCCATGATCTCGACCGAAAGCTTGCCGCGCTCCAGATAGATCCGGTTGACGTCAGTGATCTCCAGCTCGCCCCGTGTTGAGGGCGTCAGGCTGCGGGCGATCTCGACCACGTCCTTGTCGTAGAAGTAGAGGCCGGTGACCGCCCAGTTCGACTTGGGTTCGGCTGGCTTCTCCTCAATCGACAGGGCGCGCATGCGGTCGTCGAACTCGACCACGCCGTACCGCTCCGGATCATTGACATGATAGGCGAAGACGGTCGCCCCGTCGGGCCGGGCCATGGCGCTGGTGAACAGATCGGTGATGCCGTGGCCGTAGAAGATGTTGTCGCCCAAGATCAGGGCCGAGGGGCTGTCGCCGACGAAGTCCGCGCCTATGACATAGGCTTGTGCCAAGCCGTCGGGGCTGGGCTGGACCGCATACTGGATTTCCATGCCCCATTGCGAGCCGTCGCCCAGCAGAGCCTGGAAACTGGGCGTGTCGCGCGGGGTGGAGATGATCAGCACCTCACGGATGCCGGCCAGCATTAGGGTCGACAGCGGATAATAGATCATCGGCTTGTCGTAGACCGGCATCAGCTGTTTGGAGGTGACCAGAGTCATCGGATGCAGGCGGGTGCCGGATCCTCCGGCCAGGATGATGCCCTTCATGGCGCGGTCCTTTCGGCGTGCAGTTCGTGGACGATCTCGGCGACGGCGACCTGCCAGGGGCGGGGCGCGATTCCGTAGTGTCGGGTCAATTTGGCGGTGGACAGGCGAGAGTTCGACGGGCGCCGGGCCGGGGTCGGGTATTCGGACGAAGGGATGGCCTCGACCGTGGCGGACGGACCGCCGGTCGCGGCGCTGAGGGCGAAGATCTCGCTGGCCAGTCCGGCCCAGCTGGTCTCGCCGGCGTTGACGAACTGATAGACGCCGGTCGGGGCGCCCGGGTCGGCGATCATCTTCAGGGCGATGATCTGGAGCGTTTGGGCGATGTCGCGCGCCGAGGTGGGGCAGCCGTGTTGGTCGCCCACCACCCGCAACGTCGGCCGGTCGGCGGCGAGCCGCAGCATGGTCTTGAGGAAGTTGGCGCGGTGGACGCTCAGCACCCAGGCGGTGCGCAGCACGACCGAGCGCGGATTGCCGGCCCGCACCGCCAGTTCGCCCGCCAGCTTGGAGGCGCCATAGACGCCCAGAGGCCCGACCGGATCGGTCTCGACATAGAGACCGTCCTTGGACCCGTCGAACACATAGTCGGTCGAGACCTGGATCAGCGGGATCCCCGCCTCGCGCGTGGCGTCGGCCAGGACCGCCGGGCCCATGGCGTTGGCGGCGAAGGCGGCGGCGACCTCGGCCTCGGCCTTATCGACCGCCGTATGGGCGCCGGAGTTGATCACGGCGGCGAAGGGGGTGGCGGCGAAGGCGGCCCGCACCGAGGCGGCGTCGCCCAGGTCCAGCTCGGCCCGCGTCGGGGCGTGCAGCACGACGCCTTCCGGCCAGGCGGCGGCCTGGAGCTCCAGTCCCACCTGACCGGCCCCGCCCGTGATCAGGATATGGACCGGATCAGCCATGGGCGACCCCGAGTCGCTGGGTCGCATAGCGAGCGTCCAGAATGGCCTGCCACCAGGCCTGGTTCTCCAGATACCAGACCACGGTCCGCTCGATCCCCTCCTCGAAGGTCACCGACGGGGTCCAGCCCAGGTCGGCGCGGATCTTCGAGGCGTCGATGGCGTAGCGGTGATCATGGCCGGGCCGGTCGGTCACATAGGTGATCTGGTCGGCGTACTTCCCCTCGGCCTTGGGCCGCAGCCGGTCCAGGATCGAACAGATGGCGGTGACCACCTCAATATTCTTCCGCTCGGCGTTGCCGCCGACATTATAGGTTTCGCCCGGGGTTCCGGTCTCGAACACGGCCTGAAGGGCGCGGGCGTGGTCATCGACGAACAGCCAGTCGCGCACGTTCGACCCGTCGCCATAGACCGGCAGGGGCTCGCCGTTCAGGGCCCGAATGATGATCAGCGGGATCAGCTTCTCGGGGAAGTGATAGGGGCCGTAGTTGTTGGAGCAGTTGGTCACCAGCACCGGCAGGCCGTAGGTGTGGCCCCAGGCCCGCACCAGATGGTCCGATCCCGCCTTGGACGCCGAATAGGGCGAGCGGGGATCATAGGGGGTGGTTTCCGTAAAGAAGCCCTCTTCGCCCAGCGAGCCGAACACCTCGTCGGTCGAGATGTGGTGAAAGCGGAAGCGCGCCTTGGCGGCCTCGTCCAGGCCGCGCCAATAGCCCAGGGCCTGGTTCAGCATGACGAAAGTCCCGACCATATTGGTCTGGATGAACTCACCCGGCCCGTCGATCGAGCGATCCACATGGCTCTCGGCCGCCAGGTGGGCGACCACGTCCGGCTTGAACTCCCTCAGGGCCTTGGCCACGGCCTCGGCGTCGCAGACGTCGGCCTGGACGAAGGAATAGCGGTTGCTGGACGCCACCGGCTCCAGAGAACTGAGCACGCCCGCATAGGTAAGCTTGTCATAGACCAGGACCTCATGGTCCGTATGCGCGATCAGCCGCCGCACCAGGGCCGAGCCGATGAAACCGGCGCCGCCGGTGACCAGGATACGCATCGATTGTCTCTCAGTCAGTGTTCAGGTTAGCGCGTGGGCAGGGGTTCGAGCGGCCTGCCGTCATACTCAAAGGGACTGTCGAAATCGACCAGGTTCGGCAAAAGCCTGTCCTTGTCGGACAGGACCGCACCAGTTTCTGGGAGGGGCCAGTCGATGCCGATGGTCGGATCGTTCCAGACGATACCGCCATCGCAATCGGGCGCATAGACGTCACTCACCTTGTAGGCGACCTCCACATCCGGCTCGAGGGTGACAAAGGCGTGTGCGAAGCCCACCGGCACGAACAACTGCTCCCCGCCCTCGGCGGTCAGCTTGGCCGCTACATGCCGGCCATAGGTCGGCGATCCTCGGCGGATATCCACCGCATAGTCCATGATCGACCCCCGCACGCAGCGCACCAACTTAGCTTGAGCGCGTGGCGGTCGCTGGAAGTGCAAGCCGCGGATTGTGCCAACGGCGGCTGAAAACGATTGATTGTCCTGAACGAAACGTACCTCGATCCCTGCCGCCAACGCGGCAGCCTCCGAGTATGTCTCCATGAACCATCCTCGCGCATCGCCGAAGCGGCGCGCCTGGAGAGGAACGATCGGCGATGAGAACATGGCGAAAGATAATCCAAACAGCAGCTGCAAGGCGACGAGTCGGCGAGTTCTCAAAAATCCCTAAGACACACAACGACTGCGGAGGTGAAAATAATACAGGCCGTACAGCCAAATTAAACTAGGCGCGAGACGCATCTAACCTTGCGACGTCGAGCCCTATACGCTTGATACTGTTGCCCCCAGAAAAACTAATTCGCCAGAAACGCAACCGTGGACGAGAGCAATCGTAAACTCCATGCCGTCAATCTCATCCCACTCGGCTTCGAGTTCTACCTCGTATATGCCAGGTTTTTCTGCGCTCGTTTTCAAGGTGGTCGGTTTCAACGGCGGCCCCCAGCGAAACTGCAGTTCTTGGCGGGCTCCATCGACATCGATGGAAAACCGAGCGACAATTTTCCAGCGTCCAATAGGGGCCCAAAGATAGGGCCCGCGCAACAGAGCGCGAGGCGGCCCAGTCATGTCTAGAGTGACGGCGACTTCGCTAGCCTTCAAGGGCTGGCGATCATAGATGAAATGAACAGGACACCAATAAGCCTCTCGGGCCTCGCCGGTAAGGTAGGCTATAGCCGCAATAGCTCGGCGATCTCGCGGGTCGTCGCCAAATTCCTCCAACCTCGGAGGAACAACCGATAACCCTAGCAAGACAAGCGGCTCACCGTTGCGGGCGGCATCGGCCGTTGCAGTGGTTATAATAGCGTCAGTTTTCGCCCACAATAAAGCTTCAACTGCTTGGCGCGAAACTTCGATCAAGTGAATACGAGCGTGATCTTCAGGAATATCCCCCATTCCGGAGAAACGGTCTATGCCGTCCAACACAACTACACGATCAGCATTCTCTGTCGGAGCGAAATGTCGATGTTCTCGAGATAGATAGATGCGCGAATCATCTCCGAAATCAGATCGGGTTGGTATATCATCGAGCAAAACAACATCTTGTCCACTTTTCAGCGCAGCAGCTTGCAGTGTCGATATCCATCTGTCCGACTGCCGTGCAGCGCCGATCAGTATACAACGCCGCATCCAGCCTGCAGTGTCCTCTTCAGGCATCACGCAGTCCTCAGCCACTTATAGATTTCGACAGCTTCACCGATATCTTCAAATATCTTAGTTTTGCCGCTTTCGACCAGAAGCGCTCGATCACAATAGCCGGAGATCAGATCTGTATTGTGGGAGGCAAGCAGAAAGGCTCTTTCTGCACGTCGCTCAAAAAGCTCGTGCTGACATTTGCGTTGGAAGCGGGCATCGCCAACCGCGACCAGTTCATCGATAAGATAACATTCAAATTCGATCGCTAGAGATAAACCGAAGGCTAAGCGCGCCCTCATACCGGAGGAGTAGTGCTTCACGGGCTGACGCAATGAGCGGCCCAACTCCGCAAAATCATCTACCCTATCCCGCACTTCCCTAAAGGGGCGCCCATAGATGCGCGCGAGGAAGCGGATGTTGTCGAGGCCCGACAAGCTTCCTTGGAAACCACCGTGGAAGCCGATAGGCCACGACTGGCTCATATGCCAATCGACCCGCCCACCCGTCGGGGACATGACGCCGCCGAGGAGTTTGATCAAGGTGGATTTGCCCTGACCATTCCGCCCCAGGATGGCCAACCTATCTTGGCGACCTAGGGTGAAGTTCAAGTCACTGAACACGGGACTGATCGCAGTCCGGTACGTCAAGCTCAGGTTTTGGACCGACAAACCGACAGAAGAGGTCAAGTCCCTCATCAGCCCTGCCTATGTTCACGCACACCAGCCCAGATCAGCCAGCCCAATCCATAGAGGAGCATTGCGGTGGAGAATACCGCCAGCAGCGAAAGCCATCGACGGGGCTCTTGGGCGGTTTGCGGCAGGTTCGGCGACACGACGCGTTCAAGGTATGCCTGTTGCCGCCGCGCCTCCTGTTCAGCAGCCAGCAACGCTGTGGTCGCGGTAGCCACCTCGCGCGTAGCGAGTTCCCTGTTGAATGACAACTCCTCATAGACACCGACCTGAGGAGCCAAGGAAGCAGCCCCCCCGGTCACCTTAGAACGCTCTGCGTCCGCCTGTCTGCGATAAGCGGCGATGCGTGCGTCAATGGCCGGAAGTTGCGGACTTTCAGGGGTTTGAGACGCTACCTGACTGCGTTCGGCCTGGAGCTCCGCAATACGCGCGTTCAGTTGACCCACCAGTTCGGCGTTCTCGGTGACAAGAGTTTGCGGATCAACGAACGCTTGGCGGTTACGAAAGCCGGTCAACTCGGCCTGAGCGCGCGCCAGGTTATTTATAGCGTTCTCCCGCGTCAGTCGCGCTTGGCGAACAGCATCATTTACTGATCGCTCGTTCAGCCGATTGACCAGCCCTTCACCGCCATCCAGCAGTATAGTGGCGATGTTTTGAGCGTCTTTGGGACGAAACGCCTTGACTTCGAGAGTGCTGATCCCCGTCGAAGAATCGTAACCGACTACGACAAAGCGGTTCAAAGCCTTGAGCAGCCCTTCTTCGCTTGGAACCTCCCCTATTCTTGGGTAGCGCGAAAACAGGTCGGCACCTGGGCGACTCAACACGGACGACACATCTATTCGCTTCTGGAGGTCCTTCAATCCATCGGCGGAAGTCATGTACTCGTGAACTGCGAATGCGTCGCTATGCGTCTGCCCCAATCCGACACCTTGAAGCGCCAGCCCTAGAGAACTGGGCGTCTGACCGGCCGAACGAACAACAAAACGTGCCTCCGATACGTACAGAGGCGACGCAATCAACAGAAAATACACCGCCGCCAAGGCCGTCGGCGCAACGACCACGAGCAAGAACGCCAATGGTATGCGTTTCCACAGGGGTGTTCTACGCTCGTAGGTCAGAGCTTCGGGCGGCGGGCCCACGTAATTGAGTTTCGGCTCAGTCATATCTTGTTCCAGGCCAGGAAGCGACGCTACTCCACATCAACCCGATCACGGGCGTCAGCAAGCAAAGTTAGGCCGATAAAATTCAGCACCCCAGCCCATATCAAAGCATAGGGCGCATGGTAATGCGTCTCGACAAAAGGTCCGAATATGCCGGCACGGACCATCTCGATGCCATGAGGTATGGGCACCAGCAGATAGAGTTCTTGGAACTGCTTCGGCAGCCAAGACACCATGAAGAATGCTCCGGACAGCGGGATTAAGAGATATGTGACCAAGGGCACAATCCTCTCCATCACGTCCCACCTGATCGCCAAAGCCGCCATCACGGTGGCGAGGCCGACACTGTTGAGTGTGAGCACTACCCACCCGGCATATAGCAAGAGAACGTTCTGCGGGGGAGAAACCTGGCCAAGGCACACCAGCACAAAGTAAACGACAATAAAGGCGGCTGTAGAACCAAGAAACTCCAAAAAATTACGCGCTATAAAAAGATGTATTACTGCTATTTGCTTGTGAAAAAGAAGTCCTACGTTTCCTTGAACTGCACCCTGAGAGTACGAAATCTGATGCCGCAGCAAGAGCAGGCACATATACCCAGTCATCACGAATGGGGCAATGCGAATGCCGTGCTCGTATTCTGGCTTGATGATCGACCACATCACAATCACGCCCATGCAGAACAGCAAAGGTTCGCCAATAAGCCACAGGAAGCCGAACCCCTCCCGCCCAAAGCGGGTCACGATTTCGCGCATCATCAATGCGCCAATGATCCGGCCTTGACGGCGTGTGAAACTGGAAACGCTCATGACCCTGCGCTGATGCGACGACGTGGACTACGCCGCGGGGCGCACCATAGGCTTGCGATTGGAGAGAGCAAGAGCCTCGACGAGGGTCAGAAATCTCGCCTGTCAGCGAGCACGGCAACCGTCTGGCCGTCCCCCTGATGCGGCAGGCCGAGATCGTAGCTGATCACGTCCATCTGGAGATGGCGCGCCCAGGATTCGATTTGGGAGCGTTCGGTAATCATATTGAGTTGATCGTCCCGAACCCCCGCCTCAGCACGATCCACCATTCCTTGGAAGATAGGCCAGTTAAAATCGCTTTCCAAAAAGGAAAAAACAATCCGCCCACCAGGCTTCAAGGATCGACGCGCTTCTTTGAGATAAATGAAACTCTCTTGGTGAAGCAAGTGAGTTATGACGCTAAAAATCGCCACCATATCAACCGACGAATCCTCGACCGGGAGCTTCAAGGTTTGATTGAGAATAAAACGAAAATGATCTGGTGACTGCCGTTCCGCATAATCCAACAGCTCTTGCACGATATCAATGCCCAAATACTGAATATTTGGGTACCTTATTCCAAGGTGCTTGGCGAGACGCCCGCTACCGCAGCCAAGGTCGATGATGGACATGCCATCCTTCAGGCCGCACCGTTCCATCACCTCAACCAGGAGCGAACCGGTCACATCATAGGAGCCTCCAACGGCATAGGACATCGCCTCATCCAGCGGATGCTTCTGAATGAGGTCGCGAACATAGGCCGTATAATCTGAAACGAAGTGAGGCTGCTGCTCACGCAAAGCCAACTCGGCCTTCAGCCGATTAACTTCCGCTATTAAGTCCGCATGTTCTTTATTTTTGAAACCGGCCGAGGCTCTGGCTTTCTTTCTGGAAAATCCGAACATTCCAAATCCTTTTGGCGTAAGCAGCTTCAGCCCATAACAAGCTCAACCGAACGGTTAAAGGTGAAAAGCACCGGAACCCGCCCCTACAAATTCAACAGCGCCGGATCCCCGCCCTGGGCCGCGATGTTCACGCTGATGGCCTTTTCCGCCGCATAGCGGATCAGGCTGTTCGGCCCTCCGGCCTTGGGGCCGGTGCCCGACAGGCCCTCGCCGCCGAAGGGCTGGACGCCGACGACGGCGCCGGTGATGGAGCGGTTGACGTAGACGTTGCCGGCGGGGACCAGGGCCGTCACCTCGGCGGCGAAGGCTTCGATACGGCTGTGGACGCCCAGGGTCAGGCCATAGCCGCGCGCGGCTAGGCGCGAGGCGACCGATTGCAGCTCGGACGGCTCGTAGCGGTAGATGTGCAGGATCGGGCCGAACACCTCGCGCTCCAGGAAGTCAGGCGTGGGGATCTCGGCGATGGTGGGGGCGAACAGATCGCCCTTTTCCGAACCCAGCGGCAGGGCGGCGCGGGCGATCACCTTGGCTTCGCGGGCCAGACGTTCGACGTGGGCCTCCAGGGCGCGGCGCGATTCAGAGTCGATGACGGGGCCGATGTCGGTCTTGGGATCGGCGGGGTCGCCGACGGTCTGGACCGCCAGGGCGCCCTTCAGCCCCTCGATCAGGGCGTCGGCCGACTCCTTGGGCGCATAGAGGATGCGCAGGGCCGAGCAACGCTGGCCGGCCGAGCCGAAGGCGGACTGGATCACGTCGTCGATCACCTGCTCCTTTAGGGCCGTGGTGTCGATGAACATGCCGTTCAGTCCGCCGGTCTCGGCGATGAAGGGAATGATGGCGCCGGGGCGGGCGGCGATCGACCGGTTGATGGCGCCGGCCGTGTCGGTGCCGCCGGTGAAGGCGACGCCGTCGACGCCCGGATGGGCGACCAGGGCCGCGCCGACCGTCTCGCCGCGTCCGGGAACCAGGGCCAGAAGATCGGGGTTCAGGCCGGCCTTGTGATACAGGCGCACCGCCTCCGCCGCGATCAGGGGCGTCTGTTCGGCCGGCTTGGCCAGGACGGCGTTGCCGGCGGCCAGGGCGGCGGCGATCTGGCCGGTGAAGATGGCCAGGGGGAAGTTCCACGGGCTGATACAGGCGAAGACGCCGCGCCCGTGCAGGATCAGCTGGTTGGTCTCGCCGGTCGGTCCCTTCAGGGTCTGGGGCGCGGCGAAGTCGCGCTCGGCCAGCAGGGCGTAGTATCGGCAGAAGTCGGCGGCCTCGCGCACCTCGGCGACGCCGTCGTTCAGGGTCTTGCCGGCTTCGCGGCTGAGCAGGGCGACCAATCGGTCCAGATCGGCCTCCAAGGCGTCGGCCATGGCGCGAAGGACGACGGCGCGTTTGGCTCCGCCTTGGCGGTCCCAATCGATCTGGGCGCGGCCGGCGGCTTCGACGGCGGCGTCTATGTCTGTGCTCGTCGCTTCCGAAACATGGCCCAGCACCTGGGACCGGTCGAACGGATTGGTCACCGCCTGAGGGTCGATCCCGGCGCGCAGCTTGCCGCCGATGATCGGGCCGGAGGTCAGCTTCTCGCGGTCGACCGTCTCCAGCGCCTTGGCATGGGCTTCGCGGTCGGCGGCCTGGGAATAGTCGCGGCCGAGGGAGTTCTGACGATCGCCGTACATGTCTTTGGGAACCGGAATCTTGGGGTGGCGGTCGGGCGCCTGCTCGACCAGGGAGATGGGATCGGCCGCGACGGCCGAGGCGGGCACCCGCTCGTCGAGCAGGGCGTGGACGAAGGAGGAGTTGGCGCCGTTTTCCAGCAGGCGCCGCACCAGATAGGGTAGAAGCTCCTCATGTCCGCCGACCGGAGCATAGGCGCGAACGATGACGGTCTCGTCCTTCCACGCCTCCTGCGCCGCGTCGTAAAGAGCCTCGCCCATGCCGTGCAGCCGTTGATGCTCGACGGCGACGCCGCGATCCCGCGCCATGCGGCGGACGGCGGCCAGGGTATGGGCGTTGTGGCTGGCGAACTGGGAATAGAGGGCCGGCGCCGCCTCGATCATGGCCCGGGCGCAGACCAGATAGTTCAGATCGGTCGCCGCCTTTGTGGTGAAGACCGGATAGTCGGTGCGGCCGAAGACCTGGGCCCGCTTGATCTCCGTGTCCCAATAGGCGCCCTTGACGAGGCGCACCATCAAGCGGCGACCCGAGCGGCGGGCCAGGTCGGCGACCCGCTCGATCGTCTCCAGCCCGCGCTTCTGATAGGCCTGAACCGCCAGGCCCAGCCCCGTCCAGCCGCCGAGCGACGGCTCGTGCGCCAGCCGGTCGAGCAGTTTCAGCGACAGGGCCAGACGGTCCGCCTCCTCGGCGTCCATGGTGAAGTTGATGTCGTACTTCGCCGCGATCTGGGCCAGGTGGAGAATGCGGGGGTAGAGGCTCGTCCAGACCTCGTCCTCATGCGTGGCCTCGTAGCGGGGCGAGAGGGCCGACAATTTGACCGACACGCCATGGCCGTGCTCCGGCCCTTGGCCCTTGGCCGTCCTGCCCACCGCCTCGATGGCGTCGGCGTAGATGCGTTCATAGCGGTCGGCGTCGGCCAGGGTCCGGGCGCCTTCGCCCAGCATGTCGAAGCTGCACAGCCAGCCTTCCCTATTCGAGCGTTTCAGCGCGCTCTGGATCGTGCGGCCGACGACGAACTGCTCGCCCATGATCTTGACGGCGGTGGCCACCGCCTGACGGATCACCGGCTCGCCCAGACGACCGGCGATCCGCTTCAGAAAGCCCGGCAGGTCGCTGCGCGCCTGGTCGTCCACATCCACCAGCTTGCCGGTCAGCATCAGCCCCCAGGTGGAGGCGTTGACGAAGAGACTGTCCGACTGGCCCAGGTGCGCGGCCCAGTCGGCCGAGCCGATCTTTTCGGCGATCAGCCGATCGCGCGTCTCCTCGTCCGGCACGCGCAGCAGGGCCTCGGCCAGGCACATCAGGGCCAGGCCTTCGCGGGTGCCCAGGCTGAATTGCTGCAGGAAGCTTTCGACCACCCCCTGCTTCTTCTGGCTCCGGCGGGCCTGTTCGACCAAGGCCACGGCTTCGGCGACGACCGCGGCGCGTTCGGCGGCGTCCAGCGGAACGCGGGCCAGATTGTCGGCGACCACGGCCTTTTCATCGCGGAACTTGTGATGGTCCAGCTCGTCCCAGAGGGCCAGGGACGAGGGTGAGAAGGCGGGCGGGGTCATCGGCGACAAATCCTGTGGATTTTAGCCGTATATGCCGGAGTTCGTTGAAGGTGCTTCGTATGATATGCGCCAAAGCCGAAGATCGTTCGTGAAAAGGCGTGATTTCCAATGACGGATTTGGATCCGGTAGACCGGCGCATCCTGCGCGTGCTGCAGGCCGACGGTCGCATCTCCAACGCCGAACTGGCGCGCCGATGCCACCTCTCGCCCGCCGCCTGTTTCGAGCGGGTCAAGCGGTTGCGCGACCGGCAGGTCATCACCGGCTACGCCGCCATGGTCGATCCCGCCCAGGTCGGCCGCGACCTCTTGATCTTCGTCGAGGTCCTGTTGGACCGAACCACCGGCGACGTCTTCGAAGCCTTCGCCGCTGCGGTGCGCACACAGCCCGAGGTGCTGGAATGCCATATGGTCGCCGGCGGCTTCGACTATCTGATCAAGGCCCGCGTCGGCGACATGGATGCCTATCGCGCCTTTCTAGGAGACGTGCTGGTGCGCATGCCGGGGGTCCGCGAAACCCGGACCTATGCGGTGCTGGAAGAGGTGAAGTCGACAACCGTACTGCCGATTTGAGCGGATCGGTGCAGCTTCTGGTCTCGCCGCCGTCGCCCCTTGGTTACGGCATGGGATGACGCGCGCTCCCAATTCGCCTAAGCCTGAAGCCCAAACAATGAGGGTCAACGCCGCGCCGATGCCGGTCATCTTTCCTGTCATCATGTGCGGCGGCTCGGGCACGCGGCTTTGGCCTGCGTCCCGCCCCTCTCGGCCTAAGCAGTTCATTCCGCTAGCCGGCAATCGGTCCCTGTTTCAGGATACGGTTGAGCGTGTCGCCGACCTTGCAGGGGAGCACGGTCGATTGATCATCATAGGCGGCGTGTCGCACCGGCAAGCGATCTGCGACCAGCTGAAGGAGTTGGAGCGGGACGCCGTCGTCCTACTTGAACCAACAGCGCGGGATTCGGCGGCCGCCATGGCCGCAGCGGCGATCTGGACCGAACGGCAGAACCCGGACGCCGTGAATCTGTTCGTCGCGTCCGACCACCACATTCCGGATGGCGCGGCGTTCCGCAAGGCCGTGGCATCGGCCAGCGACGCCGCCTTGGCAGGCCGAATCGTGACGTTCGGCGTCATACCCTCCGGCCCGTCGTCGGCCTATGGCTACATAGCGCCGCGCGGCGAAGGCTTAGCCGAGGTTCGGGCGTTCGTCGAAAAGCCGGACCTGGCCACGGCCGAACGCTACATCGCCGACGGTTATCTGTGGAACAGCGGCAACTTCGTCGTGCGCGCCGACATACTGAAGGCCGAGCTAGGTCAAGTCACCGCAGGTCTGGTCGAGGCGGTGACGGACTCCATGGAGGCCGCCGTCGTCGATGGCGGCGTGATCCTGTTGGGGCGCCGCTTCAGCGATGCGCCTCGCATATCAATCGACTATGCTGTGCTGGAGAAGACGGAGCGGGCCTCAGTGCTTCCTGTCGCTTTCGACTGGTCCGATCTGGGCGCGTGGGACGCCGTCCAGAAGTCCGGTGAGGGCGACGTCGGTCTGCACATCTTGGAAGATGCGGAAAACTGTCTGGTGCGAGCCTGCGACGGCGTGATGGTCGCCGCTGTGGGGGTATCCAATCTCGCCATCGTGGTGGAGCAGGACGCCGTTCTGGTCGCAGATTTGGCGAAGAGCCAGGACGTGCGGAAAATCGTCAAACGGCTACAGAGCCTGTCGCCGCGTCATCTGGATTTCCCGCAGCCCGTGCAGGAAACACTGGATGAAGGCGCTGTACGGTTTGCGGCCTGGATGCGCCAGTCGGCCCTGCCGACCTGGTGCACCCTGGGACAGAACGCCCAGGGCGGCTTTGAAGAATTACTGACCCAGGACGGTCGCAGACTTCATGCGTCTCGCCGCGCCGTCGTCCAAGCGCGCCAGATTCAAGTTTACGCCCAGGCCGGACACCTTGGATGGCCCGGCCCTTGGCGCCCAGCGGTCGCGGCCGGTTTGGACTGGATGAATCAGCGCTTGATGACGGGCGGCGGACGTCTGCGGACACGCATAACCACAGGCGGCGCGCCTGAAGACGATACGACCACCCTTTACGACCAAGCCTTCCTTCTGTTCGCCCTTGCCTCCGTCTCGCGTTTGGATCCTGAAGCTGCACATCAGTTCCAGGCCGCCAACCTGCGGGATCAGTTGATGACTGCGATGGACAAGGGCGGCGGTTTGGTGGAGGCTGGGGCGCATCCATATCAGGCCAATGCGCATATGCATCTGCTCGAGGCCGCCTTGGCTTGGGAGGAGGCTGAGGGCGACCCATCTTGGGCGGAATTAGCGGATCGGATCGTCGTCCTGGCACGCAGCCGTTTCATCGACCCCAAGACAGGAATGCTCAGAGAGTTCTTTTCGCCCGACTGGTCCCCGGCCGAGGGGCCGGATGGGACGCTCGTGGAACCTGGGCATCAGTTCGAATGGGCATGGCTTCTCGCTCATCATGCGAAGCGTCGTGCCGACGCCGAGGGGGTGGAGGTCGCCTGGAATCTTTTCGAAGCCGGGTTAAAAGGGGTCGATCGAGGGCGGGGCGTGGCGATCGACGCAATGAATTTGGACGGCTCGATCCGCAGCGCCCGCGCGCGTTTGTGGCCCCAGACGGAATGGTTGAAGGCGGCGCTGCTTCTGGCGTCTCTGACCGACGACGGACGGCGCGATCTTTGCCTGATGCAGGCCGCGAGAGCGCAAAGAGCCTTGTGGCGATACCTCATCCCTGTCGGTCTCTGGCGAGACCAGATGCTGGAAAGCGGGGACTTTATTGACGAGCCGGCGCCCGCCAGTTCCTTTTACCATATCATGGCGGCTTTCGTTCAGACGAGGGCCACCCTCGGCGCGCTTCGGCCCGACATCAGCTGGGCTCTGGAGCTGGCATGAGGTTCCTCCATATCCATCTCGCCATCGTCATTCGAAGCGTCTAGAAGTTCCGCTCTTACTCAACGGCTCAGGGTCCGCCCGCCTCCATGCGCATCGTTCTGGCCACCGACGCCTGGGAACCTCAGGTCAATGGCGTCGTCCGCACCCTGACCCGCACGGTCGCGGAATGCCGCGACATGGGCCATGAGGTGGAGGTCATCGAGCCCAGCCTGTTCAAGACCATCCCCTGCCCCACCTATCCGGAGATTCGGCTGGCGCTGGGGGCCGAGGAAGAGATTCGCGAAATGCTGCGGGCCTTCGAGCCGGAGGCCGTCCACATCGCCACCGAGGGGCCGATCGGCATCGCCACGCGGCGCATCTGCGTGGAATGGAAACTGCCCTTCACCACCAGCTATCACACCAAATTCCCGGAATATGTCTCGGCGCGTTTCCCGATCCCTGTCCAGGTCGGCTACGCCTATATGAAGTGGTTCCACAAGCCGTCCGGCCGGCTGATGGTGGCGACCCCGACCCTGCGGGACGAACTGGTCGAACACGGCTTCAAGAACGTCTCCCCCTGGTCGCGCGGCGTGGACACCGAAGTGTTCCGGCCCGATCTCGAGCCCATCTATGACGAGATGGGCGCCAAGGACTGGCCCCGTCCCTTCTTCCTGAACGTCGGCCGGGTCGCGGTGGAGAAAAATATCGAGGCCTTCCTGGAGCTGGATCTGCCCGGCACCAAGATCATCGTCGGCGACGGCCCCGCGCGGGCGGAACTTCAGGAAAAATACTCCGAGGCCAAATTCCTGGGCGCGCGCTTCGGCGGCGAACTGGCTCGGTGCTTCCGGGACGCCGACGTCTTCGTCTTCCCCAGCTGGACCGACACCTTCGGCCTGGTGATCCTTGAGGCCATGGCGGCGGGCACGCCGGTGGCCGCCTATCCCGCCCACGGACCGATCGACATCATCCCGGGATCCGGCGCCGGGGTGATCGACGACGATCTGAAGACCGCCTGCCTGAAATGCCTCGATCTGGATCGGGGGACGGTCCGGGCCTATGCGGAGAAGTTCAGCTGGCGGGCGTCGGCCGAGCAGTTCGTGGAGAATCTGCAGCCCTATCCCGAGCCTGAACGGGGCCGCTTCTGGCGACGCCTGCGTCGCATCGCCCGCATCCGCAAACGCGCGGCCGCCTAGCGCCGTCGCCGCTGCCGGTTCCTCTCCCGCCCACCGCCGACCGCCTTCAAGGATCCGCCATGCTCAAGCCCCGCCAGGACCTGAAGCCGAACACGGCCGCCTATGAGACAGAGCCCCTGGTCAAGCCGACGGGGTTTCGCGAATATGACGCGCGCTGGATCTTGGAAAAAGAAATCAACCTCCTGGGCGTTCAGGCCCTGGGGCTGGGGCTGGCGACCTATGTCCATGAGATCGGCGTGGCGCCGAAGATCGTCGTCGGCCACGACTTTCGCGGCTACAGCCTCAGCGTCAAACAGGCTCTGATCCTGGGCCTTCTGGAAGGCGGGATGGAGGTGCTAGACGTCGGCCTGGCCCTGTCGCCCATGGCCTATTTCGGTCAGTTCGAACTGGACGCGCCCTGCGTGGCCATGGTCACCGCCAGCCACAACGAGAACGGCTGGACCGGGGTCAAGATGGGGGCGAACAAGCCTCTGACCTTCGGCCCCGAGGAGATGGGCCGGCTGAAGGAGATCGTGCTGAACGGCGAGGGCGTGGCGCGGCCGGGCGGGAAGCTGGTCCGGGTCGAGGACTTCCGGGAGACCTATGTGGCCGACGTGGCCTCCAAGGTTCAGATCAAGCGGCCGCTGAAGGTGGTGTGCGCCTGCGGCAACGGCACGGCCGGCGCCTTCGCGCCCGACGCCCTGCGCCGGATGGGCGTCGAGGTGATCGAGATGGACACAGACCTCGACTACACCTTCCCCAAATACAATCCGAACCCGGAAGACCACGCCATGCTGGTGCAGATGGCTGAGCGGGTGAAGGAGACCGGCGCCGACCTGGCCCTGGGCTTCGACGGCGACGGGGATCGCTGCGGCGTGGTCGATGACACGGGCGAGGAGATCTTCGCCGACAAGATCGGCCTGATGCTGGCGCGCGACCTGTCCAAGGTCCACCCGAACAGCACCTTCGTCGTCGATGTGAAGTCGACCGGCCTCTACAAGACCGACGAGATCCTCAAGGCCAACCGCGCCGAGGTGGTCTATTGGAAGACCGGCCATTCCTACATCAAGCGCAAGACGGCCGAACTGGGCGCCCTGGCCGGGTTCGAGAAGTCGGGCCACTTCTTCATGGCCGGCGACCTGGGCTACGGCTATGACGACGGCCTGGTGGCGGCAGGCGCAGTCCTGGCCATGCTGGACCGCAATCCCGGCAAGAAGCTCAGCGAGCTGAAGGCCGCCCTGCCCGACGCCTGGACCAGCCTGACCATGTCGCCCCATTGCGACGACGAGCTGAAGTACGGGGTGCTGGAGCGGATCGTGAAGGAATACGCCGATCTGGCCGCAGCGGGCGGCGAGATCCTGGGGCGCAAGATCGTCGAGGCCATCACCGTCAACGGGGTGCGGGTGCACCTGGAGGACGGCTCCTGGGTCCTGGTCCGCGCCTCGTCCAACAAGCCGGAGCTGGTCGTGGTGGTCGAGAGCATGCGCTCAGAAGACGACATGCGCGACCTGTTCCGCAAGGAGATCAAGCCGCGCCTGGCCGCCTATTCCGAGATCGGCGCCTTTAATCAGGAAATCTAAAAAGGCTGAACCAATCCGGCCGATCGTCGCTTCTTGCAGGTCTGCTGCTGGAGGTGGGGTTGCCGCGCTATTTCTTTCATACCCAGAATGGGGACCGCATTCGCGACGACCAGGGCGAGGACCTGCCGAACGTCGACGCCGCACGAGAGGAGGCGGTCACGATCCTGGGGGAAATTCTGCGCTATCGCAGCGCCGGATTTTGGGACACGGGCGTCTTCAGCGTCATCGTCACCGATGCAGAGGGCGTGACGGTGGTCAGCGTTACGGCCAAGGCGTCCCAAGAGGCCCCCCAGGGTTGGGCCTTGGCGGACGCCGACGAATGAACGCCGTCCCAACCGATCCGACCATAAGAACCCTGGTCGATAAGCTGGCGCTTCGCGACCGGCTGTCGCCCGAGGAGATCGCCGCCCTGGACAAGGTGCTCGGTCCGCCGAAGGAGGTCCGCAGCGGGGCGGACTTCGTCCAGCGCCACGGCCATCCGACCCACAGCACCCTTCTGATCAGCGGGTTCGCAGCGCGCCATGTGTCCCTCGCCGACGGCGGCCGGCAGATCACCGAGATCAATGTCGATGGCGACTTCGTCGATCTGCACAGCCTGCTGATGAAGCAGATGGATCACGGCGTGCAGGCCCTGACGGACTGCGTCATCGCCCAGGCGCCGCACGCGGAACTGATCGCCCTTACGGAAAATCACCCGCATCTGGCCCGACTGCTGTGGCTGGACACCTTGATCGACGCGGCGATCCACCGGCAGTGGCTGGCCGTCATCGGCCGCCGCAGCGGCCTCGGCGGCCTGGCCCATCTGTTGTGCGAACTCTATTTGCGCCTTGAGGTCGTGGGACAGGCGGAAGACCGAAGCTTCAGGCTTCCACTGACGCAATCCGTACTAGGCGATATGCTGGGCCTGTCGACGGTCCATATCAATCGTCTGGTCGCCGAGTTGCGCGCCCAGGGCCTGGTCAACTGGACCGGCGGCCAAGTCGAAATCCTGGATTGGCCGCGTCTGGCCGCGATCGCGGAATTCGATCCCGCCTATCTGCGTCTGCAGCGAGAACCGGTGTGACCCGCATAGCACTCAATTCACTACTATAGAGGGCGGAATCTTGCTGCTGCCCCGCCTGACCGAGGGCTTCCTACGCAGGTAGCTCACATGCGCAGGGCGAAACGGGTCTATAGTCTTCCTGACTTCGTGGAGTGCTGGAGCCTCGTCACTAAACAGCGGACTAAAGTACGGATCATGCCTACCCATTAGATCTGACCACCTCGCGCTCATTAAGCTGGTGTCTTTAGGATGACTCAGCTGCTTGGATGTCATACGTGTTGCAGACTCATGATGGTATAGCACGGCATGACCATCAAAGAGAACCTTATACCCCGCCTCTCTTATCCTCAGACATAAATCTATGTCATTAAATCCAACTGCGAGGAGAGGATCAAAACCGCCCACCGTCTTAAATATGTCGGCGCGCACCATCATACAGGCACCGGTAACAGCCGAAAAATCACGCACGGAAACCAAGCCGCTTATATACCCTGGGTTCCTTCTTTCACCAAGGTTCGAGGGCGCATTCTTGTACACGTGCTCTGCAGGCCCACCCACATTCAGCACAACGCCGCCGTGCTGAACGGATCCATCAGAATAGAGGAGAAGCGCTCCTACAGCCCCAACATCCTCACGAAGGCAAAGCCCCTGCATGTGCTCAATCCAACCAGCTTCGATCGCTTCGACGTCATTATTGGCAAACAAGTAGAGATCATAACCACTCCCCGCCTCTTCGACTGCCCTGTTATTCATTGCAGAAAAATTGAACGGTCCGGAATACCTTATTACTTTTACACGATTCGGAAGTTGAGACATGTAATCCAAAGTCGACTGATCGTTCGAATCATGATCGACGATCAATACGTCAGATTCTGTCGTTAGCAACAAAGAATCTACGCAGGGCTTCAGCAGGTCAACGCGATTCTTTGTCGGAATTATGATCAGAGATTTGGCGCTAGAAGGAAAATCATGGCGGAATGTATTGAACGTTAGTCCATTCGACACTTCAGCCCTACTATTTGTTCGGGCATGATGTCGCTCTAAAGAACGTCGCGTTGCGTCCATTACGGCGTCGATTTTCTCATGACCAGCACTGCCATCGTGCGTCCTCCACCGATAAAGCGGAACAGGAATGTGCGACACGGATTTCGAATTTTCCAAGATGCGCAGGACAAAATCAACGTCCATAGAGATGTTCATTTTTAGATCATACCCGCCCACCTTCTTAGCTAATGATCTTTTTACAGAAACAAAGTGAACAAAATATGGATGCGATATGTAGTAATCGTAGGAAAAACTGGGGCGAGCTACAACTTGAGATATAACATCTATGTCCTCACCACATATGACTTCGTCAGTATATATAATATCGTGACCTGACAGTGATTCTTTCAGTACCCTATACACAGCCTCCGGCTCTAGGGCATCATCATGGTCGAGAAAGGCGACATATTTTCCTCGCGCATGTCGAATGCCATCATTCACAGCCGCAGACACACCGCCATTCTTCTCTCTTCTTATCACCTTAATCCTGGAATCAACAGCAGAAAACTCAGTCAACACTTGTTGCACCAGAGGTTCTGTGGAGGCATCATCTACACACAGCAGCTCCCACCTGCTACAGAACTGTGAAATTACGCTGTTTATTGCCCGTCTGAGCCAATCAACGGGCGTATTGTAGACGGGCATTACAATGGACAATAAACTTCCAGCTGTTTCACGATCCATTGAATCGCAAAGCTCTTCTAGCTCATGGCTGGCCAAGCCGTCCCACCGCTTGAGCCATATGGCTACATGATCGTCTGCAGAAGGCTGGTACGGCGAGTTTACCAAGGTCCGTTTGCTGCGCGCCAACCTAGCCACCACCGCGCCAGCCTCCGCTCGGTAGTCAGAGCTGAGCGCGATCCTAAACCCAGCATGAGTGTTGCTAAAGCCGGCGGCCACCACGTCTGGCCGCGGCAACGATGTCCTGCCCTCCCCGACAACCAAGCCGTTTTGGAGAAATTCCAACTCGGCCGGACCTTCGGGCCCATCGGGGTCCACACACCAGCCGAAAATCGAATTCGCGACGAGACCGTCGATGCACCCGACGATATCCGGCGCATCTCGGACTGACGCGCCGTGCTCACCCATTCTAAGAAGCTCCCGCCCAGCTTCCGAATTGCCGTCAAGCTCGAAGCTCCGACGGAAGAAAGCCGCAGCTCGTTCATTGTGGCCGGAAAATTTTGCGAGATAAGCGCGCCTCAGCCAAGCATTGGACGAGCGCGGCTTGAGCTTGCAGCCTCTTTCATAGGCTGCCTCCGCCTCGTCGTAGCGGCCGGTGTCCTTCAGCGCATTTCCCAAGCGCACCCAACTGTGACCATCATGAGGGCGCACAGCGAGATGCCTGCGAAGCGCATCTATAGCTTCCAGAGGACGCCCCGCCCTCAAAGCAGCCACCCCCTCGTCACGATGAACGGTATTGTTGGACTTCCTGAGCCTCTCCAGTGCCTTGGCCCACCCGCCAGCGATTTTGTAACTCAACACCTGTCTACGGGTCCCTGTCATTGCTCATCCCTTTTAGATGCCTTGCGGCATGAGACAACTGCTGCAGATACGGTTGAACGGAAATCCCGCGCTCGTTAATATGCCTTCTCGGGAGCCACTCAATGTTCAACGCGTTTCGATCGCTTTCTGCAGCACAGCAGAAAATATGGAAAGATCAGGGTTATCTGCATCTCAAGAAGGCCATAAGCCCGACGGAGATGGCGGCCGTAAGAAAGGCTGTTGATTGGCAGTGGGCGAACCCCATGGGCAACCCACACCAAGTAGATGTCATCACTGGACCGCACGCGGGTCGCTGCTTTTCGATGAATGAGGCCCCGCCGTCAGTGAGATCCGAAGCCTACAAGCTGAACAATCTATTCCTTTACAGCGAACAAATCCGCAATGTTGCGCTGTCAAGGAGACTTAAGCCTGTCCTAGCTGAGCTGCTCAATGGCGAACCCATGATATGCAACTCTCTCAATTTCGAACGGGGCAGCCAACAGGATGCACACATAGACAGCTGGTACATGCCCCCTCCGAAAGACGAAGGCATGGTGGCGGCAAGCATCACCTTAGATCCAGTTGACGACCAAAATGGCCCGATCTTCTTCTACCCGGGAAGCCATCAAATTCCACCATACCGTTTTTCGGATGGACGACTGAACGCGATCGAAGCAGAGATGGCAGCCTGCCACGATTACATTCGAGGAGAAATCGAAAAGCGAAATCTCGAAGTTACGCTTTACAAGGGGCAGCCGGGAGATGTTCTAATCTGGCACGGTCAACTAATCCACGGCGGATCGCCGATCAAAGACTTCGCCCGAACCCGTAATAGCTTGGTCGTTCATTACTGGCGAGCTGAGGACGTTTCACAGAGCGCCTTGTTTCGTGGTAAAGGAGGCAGCGCTTACCTCGGTCACACTTTGCGTGGCGAGCTAACGCCGCTGTCGATCAAATAGAAAACTAGCCCTGAGCCGCGAAATTTAACGAGCTGCCCATGCAATAAATTTGCCGGATGGGCACTCATCAATAAGGATGCAATCCCGATTGCCGCCGAGCCCTTGACGATATTTCAGGCTGAATCGCGACCTATAGTTTAATTCTAAGTATGCTTTTTGATCACCCGCGCGTCACTCCACCGTGACGGACTTGGCCAGATTGCGGGGCTGATCGACGTCCGTGCCTTTCTGAACGGCCGTGTAGTAGGCCAGAAGCTGCATCGGCACGGCGTAAACCAAGGGCGCGATCAGGGGGTGGCAGTCCGGGGCGTGGATACGGCGAATGCCGGCGCCGTGCGGGTCGGGGGCGTTTTCCGGGGCGATCATGATTACGGGGCCGCCGCGCGCGGCGACTTCCTGCAGGTTTGAGGCGGTCTTTTCGAACACATCGTCCAGGGGGGCCAGGGCGATGGTCGGGGTTTCCTCGTCGATCAGGGCGATCGGGCCGTGCTTCAGCTCGCCGGCGGCGTAACCCTCAGCGTGGATATAGCTGATCTCCTTCAGCTTCAGAGCGCCCTCCATGGCCAGGGGGAACATGGCGCCCCGGCCCAGGAACAGGATGTCGTCGGCCTTGGCCAGATCCTGGACCACGGAGCGGATGCTGGCGTCCATGCGCAGGGCTTCGGCGATCAGGCGAGGGCTTTCGAACAGGGCCTTGACCAGTTCCGCCTCCTGGGCCGCGTCGATCCGACCACGCGCCACGCCGGCCGCGACGGCCAGGGCCAGCAGGGCCGCGACCTGGGCGGTGAAGGCCTTGGTCGAGGCGACGCCGATCTCCGGCCCGGCATGGGTGGGCCACAGCACCTCGGCCTCACGCGCCATGGAGGAGGAGTGGACGTTGACCACCGCGGCCGTCTTCAGTCCCTGGGCCTTGCACCAGGTCAGGCTGGCCAGGGTGTCGGCGGTCTCCCCCGACTGGCTGACGGCGACGGCCAAGGTCTTGGGCGACACCGCCGGCGAGCGGTAGCGGAACTCGGAGGCGATCTCGACGTCGCAGGGCAGGCCCGCCAGCCTTTCAAAGGCATAGCGACCGATCTGGCCGGCGTAGAAGGCGGTGCCGCAGGCCACGATCTGAATCCGCTCGACGGCGGCGAAGTCGATGGCGTTCGTCTTGGCCTTTCCGGTCACCAGATCGAGGTATTCCGACAGGGTGTGCTGGACGCTGTCGGGCTGTTCATGGATTTCCTTCTCCATGAAGTGGCGGTATTCGCCCTTCTCGACCATGGCCGAGGAGGCCGAGACCTGGACGACGGCGCGTTCGACCGGCTTGCCGGCGACGTCGAACATCTGGGCGCCGGTTCGGGTGACGGCGACATAGTCGCCCTCTTCCAGGTAGGAGATCTTCTGGGTGAAGGGCCCCACGGCCAGGGCGTCAGAGCCCAGATACATTTCATCCTCGCCCCAGCCGACGACCAGGGGGCTGCCGCGGCGGGCGCCCAGGATCAGATCGTCCTCGCCGTCGATCAGCACCGCGAGGGCGTAGGCGCCGGTCAGACGGTCCAGAGTGATCTTGAACGCCTCCAGGGGGCTACGACCAGTGTTGAGCTCGGCGTCCAGCAGGTGGGCGATGACCTCGGTGTCGGTCTGGCTTTCGAAGACATGGCCCTCTGCGGCCAGTTCCGCCTTCAGCTCGGCGAAGTTCTCGATGATGCCGTTGTGGACCAGGGTGACGCGGCCGGCCTTGTGCGGGTGGGCGTTGGCGGTGGTGGGCGCGCCGTGGGTGGCCCAGCGGGTGTGGCCGATGCCGACCGTGGCCTTCAGCGGCGCTTCGGCCAGGACGGCTTCCAGATTGCGGATCTTGCCCTGGGCGCGCCGGCGCTCGACCGCGCCGTCCACAACGGCGGCGACTCCGGCGGAGTCATAGCCTCGGTATTCCAGCCGTTTCAGGCTGTCGATCAGCCGGGGAACGACGGGTCCATTGCCGGTGACGCCGATGATGCCGCACATGCGCTGGGAACTCCGAAGAGGAAGGAAACAGAAGGGCGCCGCTTTGCACTGGCGGCGATCCGGGGCTAAGCCACGCATCGAGCCCCACCGGCCGTCTAGGCAATCTTAAGGCGGACTGCATCAAAAATGGGGTTTCGGAACGTTACCCGAAACGAAGGACGACGCCTTGGGCGACAGGAAATATTTCGGCACCGACGGCATTCGCGGGCGCGCCAACACCTATCCGATGACGGCCGAGGTCGCGCTGCGCGTGGGGCTGGCCGCCGGGAAACTGTTCCGCACCGGCGACGACCGTCGCCATCTGGTGGTGATCGGCAAGGACACGCGCCTGTCGGGTTATACGATCGAGCCGGCCCTGGTCGCCGGTTTCGCCTCAGTGGGCATGGACGTGCGCACCTTCGGCCCGGTGCCGACGCCGGGGGTGGCCATGCTGACCCGGTCGATGCGCGCCGACCTGGGGGTGATGATCTCAGCCTCGCACAATGACTATGCCGATAACGGGATCAAGCTGTTCGGGCCGGACGGCTACAAGCTGTCGGACGAGATCGAGCTGAAGATCGAAGCCCTGATGGACGACGGTCTGGACCAGGGGCTGGCGCCGTCGAACAAGCTGGGTCGGGTCAAGCGGATCGACGACGCCCAGGCCCGTTACATCGAGATCGCCAAACAGGCCTTCCCCAAGCGGCTGAGCCTGCAGGGGCTGCGGATCGCCGTCGATTGCGCCAACGGCGCCGGCTACAAGGTCGCGCCCACCACCCTGTTCGAACTGGGGGCCGAGGTCTTCCCCGTGGGGGTGGCCCCGAACGGGACCAATATCAACGCCGAATGCGGCTCCACCCACCCGCAAACCCTGGTCGAGGCGGTCAAACGCTACCGCGCCGACATCGGCATCGCCCTGGACGGGGACGCCGACCGGGTCATCATCTGCGACGAGAAGGGCCAGGTGGTGGACGGCGACCAGATCATGGCCCTGGTCGGCCTGGACTGGGCCCGGCGCGGCCGGCTGGCGGGCGGCGGGGTGGTCGCCACCGTCATGTCGAACCTGGGGCTGGAGCGCAAACTGAAGTCGCAAGGCCTGACGCTGGAGCGGACCAAGGTCGGCGACCGCTATGTGATGGAGCGGATGCGCGAGGGTGGTTTCAACATCGGCGGCGAACAGTCGGGGCACATCATCCTGCACGACCACGCCACCACCGGCGACGGCCTGATGGCGGCGCTGCAGGTGCTGGCGGTCCTGGTCGAGTCCGGCAAGCCGATGAGCGAACTGGCCCGCCAGTTCGACCCGGTGCCGCAGAAGCTGGAGAATGTCCGCTTCACCGCCGCGAAACCGCTTGAGAACGAAAAGGTCAAGGCGGCCATCGCCGAGGCCGAGGCGGCGCTGAACGGCTCGGGGCGGCTGCTGGTGCGGCCCTCGGGCACGGAGAAGCTGATCCGGGTCATGGCGGAAGGCGACGATGCGGCCCTGGTCAAACGGGTGGTGTCGGAGGTTTCGGCGGCGGTGAAGGCGGCGGGGTGACTTTCAAGACCCTCTCCCGCTTGCGGGGGAGGAGGCCCGGCGTTCGCGAAGCGAACCAGGGTCGGAGGGGGAAGTCTTCTTTCTTTAAGAGGCGGAACTTCCCCCATCGTCAGCCGTCTCGCTGCTCTCTACGAGCTGACACTTCCCCCGCAAGCGGGGGAAGGTGGTCTGCGCCTGTCCGCGATTTCACTTGCGGGTCGAGACGACCGGCGCTCCATTGGGGTCAGACATACTCGCTGGGGCCTTCCATGATCGACCGTCGCCGCCTTCTTCTGTCCGCCGCTGCGGGCGCGGGTCTCGCCGCCGCCCACGGCCAGGCGTTTGCGCTGAACGCCCCGGCCGGCGACGCCGCCCAGTCCAAGGCCGCCCTGGCCGCCTTCATGGACCAGGCGTTCGAAAAGACCCTGGACCTCAGTCCCGAAACCGTGACCGCCTTCGGCCTGGACGCCGGCGCGCGCGCGGCCGCCAAGTCGCAGTTGACCGTTCCGACTGCCGAGAACGAGGAGAAGTTCCGCGCCTTCACCAGAGCCCAGCGGACCGCGCTCGGCGCTCTGGATCGGTCGTCCATGGACGCCCAGGACGGCATCTCTTACGACACCATCGCCGACAATCTGGACGGGGTGATCGCCACCTTCGCCATCCCCTACGGCCAGGGCGGATGGCCCAACCCCTACCGCGTCAGCCAGCAGGGCGGGGCCTATCAGTCGACGCCGGACTTCCTGGCCAACCAGCATACGATCCAGACGGCCGAGGACGCCGACGCCTATGTGGCCCGCGTCGCCGCCTTCGCCGACGTCCTGACCGCCGAGACCGAACGTCTGCGCGAGGACTACGCCCTGGGCGTGATCCCGCCGGACTTCATCCTGGCCAAGGCCATCGCCCAGCAGGACGGGATTCTGGCCACCGCCGCCGCCGCCTCGCCCATGGTCGCCTCGGTCGTGGACCGCACGCGGGCCAAGGGCCTGTCGGGGGACTGGGGCGCCCAGGTCGAGGCCCTGCTGACCCAAAAGGTCTATCCCGCCCTGTCGGCCCAGAACGCCCTGCTGAAGGCCGCCCTGCCGCGCGCCGGGCACGAGGCCTCGGTCCGCCGCCTGCCGCAGGGCCAGCAGTATTACGCCAACAGCCTGCGCTTCATCACCACCACCCGGCTGACGGCGGACGAGATTCATCGCACCGGCCGCGCCCAGATGGCCGAGCTGACCGCCCGCGCGGACACCCTGCTGAAGGCCCAGGGGCTGACCCAGGGCGCCGTGGCGGAACGGATCCGCGCGCTCGGCCAGGACCCGAAATACGTCTATCCGAACACCGACGCCGGAAAGGCCGAGCTGATCGAGAAGCTGAACGCCCAGATGGCCGACATGCAGGCCCGTCTGCCCGGCGCCTTCGGCCGCCTGCCCAAGGCTTCGGTCCAGATCAAGCGCGTCCCGCCTGCGGTCGAGGCTGGCGCGCCCATGGGCTACTACAACTCGCCGAGTCTGGATGGGTCGCGGCCGGGCATCTACTGGATCAATCTGAAGGACACGGCGGAATGGCCGTCCTGGACCCTGCCGACCCTTACCTATCACGAGGCCGCGCCGGGCCACCATCTGCAGATCAGTCTGCAGCAGGAGAGCGAGGCGGCGCCCAAATATATGAACCTGCTGGGCTTCTCCAGCTATGTGGAAGGCTGGGGTCTGTACGCCGAACAGCTGGCCGACGAACTGGGCGCCTATGAGAACGATCCGGTGGGCCAGATCGGCTATATCCAGTCGCTGATGTTCCGCTCCGCCCGTCTGGTGGTGGACACCGGCATCCATTCCAAGGGCTGGAGCCGCGAACAGGGCATCCAGTACATGATGGAGTCCTACGGCGATCAGGAAGGGGCCGCCGTGTCCGAGGTCGAGCGCTATTGCGGCTGGCCGGGCCAGGCCTGCGCCTACAAGGTCGGCCATAACGAATGGGTGCGGTTGCGCGAAAAGGCCAGGACCAGCCTCGGCGCCAAGTTCGACCTGAAGGGCTTCCACGACACGGCCTTGGCCGCCGGGGGCGTGCCCCTGTCGGTGCTGGAGCGGATCGTGGACGGCTGGATCGCCACCCAAGCCTAGTGTTGGGCCCTAACCGTCGGAGACGGTCTGTCCGTCGAGCCGACGCAGGCGGTTGTGGATGTCGGTGGCGGCGACGGCCGCCTCCGCCGTGGCCACGGCGATCTGGTTGAGGCCGCGCACCACGTCGCCGGCGGCGTAGAGGCCGGGCACGCTGGCGGCCTGATGCAGATCGACTTCCAGCCGGCCGTCGGCGGCCAGCCGGGCGCCGAGCCCCCTCGCCAGATCGGCGTTGGGCGACGCGCCCAAGGCGGAGTAGACGAGGTCGAAGGCGCGGCTCTGGCCGCCATAGCTCAGGGCCGTCACCCGGTCGTTTTCGATGTCGATCGAGTCCAACGGCGCCAGGATCAGTTCGACGCCGAGCCGTTCCAGCTCGTCAGGACGGCTGAGCGCGTGAGGCGGCCCGATGTGGATCAGTGTCACCCGATCGGAATAGGTGCGCATGAAGGCGGCTTCACGGGCGCCCTTGTCGCTTTGGCCGATGATCGCGACGGCCTTGCCGACGGCCTCATAGCCGTCGCAGATCGGACAGATGCGGACCAGCGCCCTGCGCACCGCCGCTTCGACGCCCGGCAAGTCAGGATGATGATCGACGACTCCCGTCGCCAGAAGAACGGCGCGGGCGCGAACAGATCGGCCATCCCTCTCTGCGATGAAACGCTCGCCGTCGAGGGTCAGGCGATCGATAAGACCCGGCGTGATGACGGCGCCGTATTCTTCAGCCTGTTCGCGCATCCGCTTCAGAATACCCGCGCCAGTGACGCCCGCCGGAAAGCCCGGCATATTGTGGCTGAGCGGAATCCAGCTGGCGCGAGGCGCGCCGCCGTCCGCCACCAGGGTCCGCCGGCGAAACCGGCCCAGATAGGTCGCCGCCGTCAGGCCGGCCGGACCGGCGCCGATGATCAGAACCTCCGGGTCGTTCACCGCGTGCGCCAGGCGACGGGCCACAGATCGGACGGCACGCCAGCGCATTCGCCCATGACGCTTTCCTGCGTCAGTGTGAAGCCCTGCCCCGTCCAGGCCCAGGTCTGGGCCGCGCCGCAGTCGCCGATGCCGCGCCCCTTGGCGAAGGCCGACAGGGTGCGGGTCTTGGGATCATAGGCGCCGTTGACGGTCGCATTGTCGGGCATGACCGGATCGGAGCCTGGGCCTTCCGTTCCGGCGAGGATCGCAGGACGAGGATCGCGACCGCCCGGCCCCGTCAGATACCAGTTGTGAGTGACGTTATAGGCGCCTGCGCCGCAGGGCACGCCCCACAGCTCGGTCCGCGCGTCCAGTCGGGCGGACATGACCATGTCGCTGACGGCGGGCATGGCGGACGCCTTCAGGCAGTTTCCGACCTCGGTGCGAGCGCGCAGCGCGGCGGGCACGCGCTGGTTCTGATCACCGAACCCCGACTGGTCCACGGCCGGAGCGGGGGTGACGGTCGGCAGCGGCGGCGCGACCGGAACGAGGGCGGCCGGACGGGAGCCGCGTCGGATCAGGGCGGTGGGCGTGTCCAGACGGCCCTGTTTCTCGTCGATCCACAACAGGGCGGCGGCGGCGCCGTGCAGCGAGACTTCCTGGGTGGAAGCCCCGCGAATGGTCATGACCTTTCCCTGGGCAAGGGCGTCAAGGGCGCCGCGGACCCCAGTGCGGATTTCGCCGATGGGCGCGTCAGCGTTGCTCGCCTCGCTGAGCGCGGCCGGATAAGCGCGGCCGTCGATGGTCAAGCCGAGGGGGTTGGCGCCCTTGGCGTCGCCGTCGGGCCAGTAGCCAAACAGGATTTGCGGCTGGGCGTCCGGTCCGGGCGCCAGGGCGATACGGACCCAGCCGGCGGCGAAGTCGGGCGCGAAGCCGAAGGCCCAGCAGGTTCCGTCATTGCCGCAGGTGGCGCGCCAGTCGCGGAAGGTCTTGGTCTCGGGGCGAATTTGCAGCACCGGCGCGGCGACGGCGGGCGCCGCCGTACTGGCGGCCTTAGGCGCAGCAGGGGTCTCGGCCGCATCCTTATCGCCGCATCCGGCGACGGCGAACGCAGCCAGAACAAGAGAGGACAGGGGGACGCCGCGCGACAGTGCGTTCAGCTTCATGCCTTCTTCAACTCCGACGGCCTGTGCGCCGCGCGTGCGCCGGTCTTGGCGCTTTCGACGATATACTCCGGATTGTCCTCGGAGGCCGCAACCTTGTGGCCCTTGACCCTTGTTTCGGAGGTCACCTTCTTGACCACCTTGCCGGCCGTCACGCCCTGGCTGTGGTCCCATTTCACCTTGTCGCCGGCCTTGAATGTCTTGTCCGACATGGTTTCGCTTCCTGCTGCGTCGTTTCCTGCTCAGCAATCAGCCTGCGCATCAGTTCCGCATCGACCACCGGCGGCGCCTCGCAGAAGGTGACGATCCACTGATCCACCAGTCGGCGCTCTTCCTCCGTCATCCTGACGTCCGTGTCTGTTGCTGAGCCAAAGAGAAGTCCGGGCGCGCCAAAGGGTTCAGGCGGGATCTGCGTTATTCCGCGCGGCCACGATGGGCGGCGGGGTTTGCGCGGGCGCTTGGCCTCGCTATACCGCCGCCACGACATTCCCTTCCCCACAGTCACAGGCGGACCGCACGCATGGCCAAGATCAAGGTCGAAAACCCCATCGTCGACATCGACGGCGACGAAATGACCCGCATCATCTGGCAGATGATCAAGGACAAGCTGGTCTTCCCGTTCCTGGATCTCGAGCTGGACTATTACGACCTGGGCATGGAGAACCGCGACGCCACCGACGATCAGGTGACGATCGACGCCGCCCACGCGATCCAGAAGCACGGCGTCGGCGTGAAGTGCGCCACCATCACCCCGGACGAGGCCCGGGTGAAGGAGTTCGGCCTGAAGAAGATGTGGAAGTCGCCGAACGGCACCATCCGCAACATCCTGGGCGGCGTGGTCTTCCGCGAGCCGATCATCTGCTCGAACGTGCCCCGCCTGGTGCCGGGCTGGACCCAGCCCATCGTCGTCGGCCGTCACGCCTTCGGCGACCAGTACAAGGCCACCGACTTCCTGATGCCGGGCGCCGGCACCCTGTCGATCAAGTTCGTCGGCGACGACGGCCAGGTGATCGAGCATGAGGTGTTCAAGTCGCCGGGCGCCGGCGTCGCCATGGGCATGTACAACCTGGACGCCTCGATCCGCGACTTCGCCCACGCCTCCTTCGCCTACGGCCTGGCGCGCAACTATCCGGTCTATCTGTCGACCAAGAACACGATCCTGAAAGCCTATGACGGCCGCTTCAAGGACATCTTCCAGGAGGTGTTCGACGCCGAATACGCCGAGGAGTTCAAGAAGCGCGGCCTGACCTATGAGCACCGCCTGATCGACGACATGGTCGCGGCCGCGATCAAGTGGTCGGGCGGCTTCGTCTGGGCGTGCAAGAACTACGACGGCGACGTCCAATCGGACGTCGTGGCCCAGGGCTTCGGCTCGCTGGGCCTGATGACCTCGGTCCTGATGACGCCGGACGGCAAGGTGCTGGAGACGGAAGCCGCCCACGGCACCGTGACCCGTCACTATCGCCAGCACCAGAAGGGCGAGGCCACCTCGACCAACTCGATCGCCTCGATCTTCGCCTGGACCCGCGGCTTCAAACACCGCGCCAAGCTGGACGGCAACGAGGCCCTGGGCGTCTTCGCCGACACCCTGGAGAAGGTGGTCGTCGAGACCGTGGAGTCGGGCGACATGACCAAGGACCTGGCCCTGCTGGTCGGCGATCAACAGGGCTGGCTGACCACCGAGGGCTTCCTCGACAAGGTCGCCGAAAACCTGAAGGCCGCCCTGCCGGACGTCGGCTGAGCCCGTCCTCAAGCCGTCAGCGCGGCAGGACAGCGAGCATCCTGAAGCCGCGCAAAGCGCGGCAGGACAACAGCCGTCCTCAAGCAGAGCGAAGCGCGGTAGGACACCAAGAGAGAGAGAGAGAGAGAGAGACAGCCCCGCCGGATCCGTCCGGCGGGGCTTTTCGTTGCGTCCTCCGGTGGGCCGTGCATGATCGGGCCCAGGGTGGGGGAAGCGACGTGAAACGGCTGTTCGGCAATCTGGTGGTTCTGGCGCTCGTGACGGCGGTCGCGGCCTTTTTTGCGGCGCCGGCCGTGGGCTTTTTCGCCATCCGGTCGGCGGCGGAGGCGGGCGACGTCCAGGGCCTGACCCGGCTGATCGACTTCCAGGCCGTTCGCCACTCGTTGCGGCCGCAGCTGAGCGGCGGGGTTCAGGCGCCGGCGCCCTCCTTCCTCGAAGACCCGATCGGGGCGGTAAGGCGCCAGATGGAACGGACCCCGGTGCTGAACGCCCCAGACGTGGACGCCTATCTGACGCCCCCGGCCCTGTCGGCCCTGACGCGGGGCGAGGGGCGCTACGCCAGCCACTGGTCCGGAGCGGTTGCGCACCCGGCGGCGGCGGACACACCCAAGCCCTGGCCTCAGCCGGTGTTCTGGAGCGTTAACCGGGCGCGGATGGCGGTTCAGGACCAGGGCGGATCGCGCACCGTCTTCACCTTTGAACGGCGGGGGCCGTTCGAATGGGTGTTGGTCCAGATCGGCCTGCCCGACGGGGCGGCGCCCGCCGCGCCCAGGCCGGCCGAGCCCTCGTCGAAACCCTAGACGCAACATCCCGCCCGTCTCGACGTTTCGACTGAAGGAGCACCCATGAAGAAGATCGCCATTGGTCTGGTCGCGGCCGTTCTGGGACTGGCCCTGGTCGCCTGTTTCATCTCGCCCTTCGTGGCGGCCCAAAGGCTGATCCGGGCTGCGCGGATGGGGGATGTGGCCGGCCTGGAGCAGACGGTGGACTTCCCGGCCTTCAGGGCCAGTCTGAAGGCCGAGCTGAACGCCCGGGCGGCGATGGAGATTCGCGACCGGACCGGCGAGAACCGGGCCCTGGCCGCCCTGGGCATGATGCTGGCCCCGTCCCTGGTCGAGGGCGCCGTGGACGGCTTGGTCACGCCGGAGGGCGTAGCCGCCATGGTCCGGTCGGGCGACAAGCCCCGGCCCGAGAAACCGGTCCCGTCGGCCGACACGCCGGCGACGCCGAAGGAGCGGATTCACCAATCCTGGGCCTATCGCGGCGTCAACCGGTTCGCCGTCACCCTGACCCGCGACGACCGACCCGACGACCCCCTGGTGCTGATCATGGAGCGGCGGGGGCCGTTGAGCTGGAAACTGGCGGGGGTGGATCTGACGCCGGACCCGATGGGCTAGGCGCGGCGATCGCTCGCGCGGAGCAAGACGGCTGACGATGGGGGAAGTCTCATTTCCTGAGAACTTCCCTCTCCGTCGCTGGATCGCTTCGCGATCGACGCAACACCTCTCCCGCAGGCGGGAGAGGGTCGGGGTGTGCTCAGCCCTTCAGCGCCTCGCGGACGGCGGCCAGGCCGTCTTCGGCCTTGGAGCCGTCGGGAGCGCCGCCCTGGGCGAAGTCGGGCTTGCCGCCGGCGCCCTGGCCGCCCATGGCGAGGACGGCGGCGCGGGCCAGGGCGGCGGCGTTGACGCGGTCCGTCAGGTCCGAGGTCACGGCGACGGTGACGGCGGCCTTGCCCTCGGTCACGCCGATCAGGGCGACGACGCCGGTTCCGACCTGTTTCCTGAAGTCCTCGGCCACGCCGCGCAGCCCCTTGGCGTCCACCCCGTCCAGGACGCGGGCCATCAGCTTGATCCCGCCGATCTCTTCCGGCGCAGACGCCGCGCCCGAGCCGCCGCCCAGGGCCAGCTGCTTCTTCAGCTCGGCGACCTGTTTCTCCAGCGCCTTGACCGAGCCTTGCAGGGCCTCGACCCGAGGGAGCACGTCGGGGGTCTGAATCTTGAAGTCGCGGGCCAGCTTGCGGGTCACGCCGGCCTGACCTTCCAGATAGAGGCGGGCCGCCTCGCCGGTCAGGGCCTCGATACGGCGGACGCCGGCGGCGACGCCGGTCTCCTGAACGATCTTGAACAGGCCGATGTCGCCGGTGCGAGCCACATGGGTGCCGCCGCACAGTTCGACTGAGTAGGGAGCATTGTCGCTGGTCAGCGACCGGCCCAGCGTCAGCACCCGGACCTCGTCGCCGTATTTCTCGCCGAACAGGGCGATGGCGCCGGCGGCGATGGCCTCAGCGGGGGCCATCAGCTTCGTCTCCGCCGGGACGTTCTGGCGGATGACGGCGTTGACCTCGGCCTCGATGGCGGCCAGCTCGTCCTCGGTCACGGGGGCGCCGTGGCTGAAGTCGAAGCGGGCGCGCTCAGAATCGACCAGCTGGCCCTTCTGGGCGACCGCCGCGCCGAGCACATTCTTCAGCGCCGTGTGCAGCAGGTGGGCGGCCGAGTGGTTGGCGCGGGTGGTCATACGCTTGTCGGCGTCCACCTGTTGGGCGACACGGGCGCCCGTCTCCAGCCGGCCGGCCGTGATCTGGACAGACAGGACGTGCAGGTCGCCGGCGTGCTTCTTGACGTCCAGCACCTCGGCCTCCCCGCCCGGCCATTCCAGCGTGCCCTGGTCGCCGGTCTGACCCCCGCTTTCGGCGTAGAAGGGGGTCGTGTCGAACAAGACCTCGACGATCTCGCCCGCCTCGGCCGCCTCGACCGGCGCGCCGCCGTTCATGAGGGCCAGGACTTCGCCCGAGCCGTCGATGGAGTCATAGCCGGTGAAGACGGTCGGCCCCATGCGGTCGCGCACGGCCAGCCATTCGCCGGCGTTGGCCGACTGGCCCGAGCCCTTCCAGTTCTCGCGCGAGCGCTGGCGCTGTTCGGCCATGGCGGCCTCGAACCCGTCGACATTGACCGAGAAGCCGCGACGACGCGCCTCGTCCTGGGTCAGGTCCAGCGGGAAGCCGTAGGTGTCGGACAGGGTGAAGGCGGTCTGGCCGTCCAGCATGTCGCCCGGCTTGAAGCCCTGAACCGCCGTGTCGAACAGGGCCATGCCTCGGCCCAGAGTGGTGCGGAAGCGGACCTCTTCCTGTTTCAGCGTGTCCTCGATGAAGGCCTGGGCGCGGGCCAGTTCGGGATAGGCGTCGCCCATCTGATCGACCAGGGTCGGGACCAGACGGTGCATCAGCGGGTCGGCGGCGCCCAGCAGGTGGGCGTGGCGCATGGCGCGCCGCATGATCCGGCGCAGCACATAGCCCCGGCCTTCGTTCGACGGGGTCACGCCGTCGGCGATCAGGAAGGAGGAGGAGCGCAGATGGTCGGCGATGACCCGGTGGCTGGCGGCCTGGTCGCCGGCGGCCTTGGTCGAGGTGGCGTCTTCCGACGCCGCGATCAGGGTTTTGAACAGGTCGGTCTCGAACACCGAATGCACGCCCTGGAGCACGGTGGTCATCCGCTCCAGACCCATGCCGGTGTCGACGCTGGGCTTGGGAAGGCTGCGAACGATCTGGTCGTTCTCCTTCTCGAACTGCATGAAGACGTTGTTCCAGATCTCCACGAAGCGGTCGCCGTCCTCATCCGGCGAGCCGGGAGGGCCGCCGGCGACCTTGTCGCCGTGGTCCCAGAAGATTTCGGTGCAGGGACCGCAAGGCCCTGAGTCGCCCATGGCCCAGAAATTGTCCGAGCCGGCGATGCGGATGATCTTGTCGTCGGAGAAGCCCGTGACCTTCTTCCAGATGGCGGCGGCCTCGTCGTCGTCGATATAGACGGTGACCAGGAGGCGCTTGGGATCCAGATCGAAGTCCTGGGTCACCAGTTTCCACGCCCGGTCGATGGCGTGTTCCTTGAAATAGTCGCCGAAGGAGAAGTTCCCCAGCATTTCAAAGAAGGTCAGGTGGCGGGCGGTGTAGCCGACATTGTCCAGGTCATTGTGCTTGCCCCCGGCGCGCACGCATTTCTGCGAACTGGTGGCGCGCGGATAGGGCGGCTTGGACGCGCCGGTGAAATAGTCCTTGAACGGCACCATGCCCGCATTGACGAACAGCAGGGACGGATCGTTCTGCGGCACCAGCGGCGCCGAGTGAACCTTCTCGTGACCGTCGGCCGCGAAGAAGTTCAGATAGGTGGCGCGGATCTCGTTCAGGCTGGGCATTTGGGCGTGTCTTCGGCTCGGCGGTCGCTAAGGAACCGGCGTCATATAGGGTTTTGTCGGGGAACGCATCATCCGCGCGCTGTGTGGCGGCTCCGAAAGGGATGCTTCGGCGGCAATATACAGATTGAACTAGAGGTTGATCTGTACGCATATTTAGCGTGCGCAATTTCGCGCCTCTGGAGAGGACTGAAATGAAACGCGTTCAAAACCTCGCAATCGCCATCGCTGCCGTCGGGGCGACCACGGTGGCGTTCGGCCCCGCCGAAGCCTTGGTTCGGGAATCCTGGGATCCCAGCCTCGTAGCCTATTCCTATGTCTACTATGCTGACGCAGCAAAGACGGAAGTGCTTGGCTACGCTTGGGATACGTGCGGCGAAGGCGGCGGCAACGTGTATGTGCTTAAGCCCTATATTCCGACGCCCTATTACGATGAGACACCTGCCTTTGTGTGCTCTGGCATGGGCCCGTATCTGCCGCCCGACTGGCCTTACTGATCGGCAAGGGGCGGTTCGGTGAACCGCCCCTGTTTCATGCGCCTCACCCCCGCGGCGGCGGGCCGAACTTTCCGGACTGGTAGTCCTCAATGGCCTGGATGATTTCTTCGCGGGTGGTCATGACGAAGGGGCCGTGGCTGAAGACCGGCTCCTTGATCGGTTCGGCGTGGCCCAGCAGGACGACGGCGTCCCTGCTGGCCGTGATCTCGACCGCGTCGCCGTCGCCCAGGGCGGCCAGGCTCCATTCGGGCACGGGGGTTCCGGCGACCGACACCTGGCCCTTGATCGCATAGAAGAAGACGGTGCGGCCGGGCGCGACCGGGACTTCGAACCGGGCGCCGGCGGGCAGGCGGACGATGGCCAGATGGATGTCGATCAGCGACTGGATCGGCGCCTTGACCCCCAGCCATTCGCCGGAGACCGGCTCGACCACCACGCCGCCCTCGGTGGTGAAGGTGGGGATGTCGGCGGCCTGAAGCCCCACATAGGCGGGCCGGGTCATCTTCAGCCGGGACGGCAGGTTCACCCACAGCTGCAGGATCTCCATCGGCCCGCCGTCGCGCTTGAAGTCGGCCGGCGACAGTTCGGCGTGGATCAGGCCCGAGCCGGCGGTCATCCACTGGATCCCGCCCGCCTTGATGATGCTCTCGCCGCCGCCGGAGTCGTTGTGGGCCAGCTCGCCGTCCAGAATGAAGGTGACGGTCTCGAACCCCCGGTGCGGGTGGGGGCCGAAGGGCAGGCCGGCGTTGTTCGGCGGATAGGTCTGGGGGCCGTGATGGTTCAGGAACAGGAAGGGATCGACCTGATCCAGGCCCGGACCGGGCACCGGCCGACGCGTGGTCAGGTCGCCGATGTCGTCGCGGTGGGCCGGATGCAGCCGAAGAACGGGGCGGGGCGTGGTCTCGGTCATGGGCCCCATATAGGGGCAGGCGCGGCTTTGGCGAGCTTGGCGGCGCGCCGCGATCCAAAACCCAGGGCGCCGCGTAAAACCTGCATCTCAGGCGGAGCGTGGATCGATCATGCCTTGAATATCGCGATTTCGACACGCATCGGCCTGAGCGACGCTAGAATCCGCTAAGTGATCAACGGTCCGTTGACACCGTCCCTCTAGGATCACAAAAGCCTTCGCAACCGCACACGGCGATTGAATTCATTCGCTTTTGAGAAGCATTCGCATGACTCAGCCCAAGCCGAACCCGGGGGTTGCATCGGGCGACCGAACCGGTCGTTTCGTCATCCAGCCCAACGGCCATCTGACCCCGCTCTCGCCCCATATGGGAATCTGGCGCTGGCACGTGACCATGGCCGCCTCGATCCTGTTCCGCGCGACCCTGATCGCCGGCACCGTCGGCCTGGTCTTCGTCGTCGCCTGGCTGGGCGCCTTGGCGTTCGGGCCCGAGGCCTATGAGACGGCCCTGGCCTTGGCGGGCTCGCCGCTGGGCCTGTTCGTCGGCTTCGGCCTGACGGTGGTCCTGTTCTCCTTCATCCTGAACGGCGCCCGCCACACGATCAACGACACGGGCAACGGTCTGACCATCAAGTCGGCGACTGCGCTGTCGAACATCGCGGTCTGGGCGCCCGTTCCCCTGGCGATCCTGTTCTGGGTCGTCCTGTTCGCTGTCGGGAGGGTTTCGCTGTGAGCGGCGCCGCCAAGTTCAAGAACAACGTCAAGATTTCCGAGCGCCACGGCGCCGGCGAATGGCTGGCCGAGCGGGTGCTGCTGACGGCGCTGCTGCCGCTGGGCGTCTGGGTCGCCTCGACCGGCTTCACCCTGGCGGGCGCCTCTTATGACGCCGTCATGACCTGGTTCGCCAGGCCGCTGAACGCCGGCCTGACGGCGGTCACGGCGGTGCTGCTGTTCGGCTACCTCAGCCTGGCCTGGAAGGTCATCCTCGAGGACTATGTGCCCCAGGTCGGCGCCCGCAAGGCCCTGACGGGCCTGCTGAACCTGGTCCTTCTCGTGCTGGCGGCCGCCAGCGTCTTCTTCATCGTGCGGCTGGCGCTGGGTTCTGCGCCCCTGCCCGCCGGTTTCGGAGCCTGATCCCCAGATGGCCGCTTACGAACTGATCGATCACGAATATGACGTCGTCGTCGTCGGCGCCGGGGGCTCGGGCCTTCGCGCGGCCCTCGGCGCCGCCCAGCAGGGGCTGAAGGTCGCCTGCGTCACCAAGGTCTTCCCGACCCGCTCCCACACCGTGGCGGCCCAGGGCGGCATCTCCGCCTCGCTCGGCAATATGGGCGAGGACAGCTGGCAGTGGCACATGTACGACACCGTCAAGGGGTCGGACTGGCTGGGCGACCAGGACTCGATCGAATATCTGGTCCGCAACGCGCCCAAGGCCGTCTATGAGCTGGAACACTGGGGCGTGCCCTTCTCGCGCACCGAGGAAGGCAAGATCTATCAGCGCGCCTTCGGCGGCATGACCCGCAACTTCGGCGAAGGCCCGGTGCAGCGCACCTGCGCCGCCGCCGACCGGACCGGCCACGCCATCCTGCACACCCTGTACGGCCAGTCGGTGCGCCGCGAGGTGAAGTTCTTCATCGAATATTTCGCGCTGGACCTGATCATGCAGGACGGCGCCTGCACCGGCGTGACGGCGCTGCAACTGGACAACGGTCAGCTTCACCAGTTCCGCGCCAAGATGGTGGTTCTGGCGACCGGTGGATACGGCCGGGCCTATTTCAGCGCCACCTCGGCCCACACCTGCACCGGCGACGGCAATGCGATGGTGCTGCGCGCCGGCCTGCCGCTGCAGGACATGGAGTTCGTCCAGTTCCACCCGACCGGCATCTACGGCGCGGGCTGCCTGATCACCGAGGGCGCGCGCGGCGAGGGCGGTTATCTGACCAACTCGGAAGGCGAGCGCTTCATGGAGCGTTACGCCCCGACCGTGAAGGACCTGGCCCCGCGCGACATGGTTTCGCGCTCCATGACCATCGAAATCCGTGAAGGCCGCGGCGTGGGCCCGAACAAGGACCACATCTTCCTGCACCTGGACCACCTGGATCCCAAGATCCTGCACCAGCGCCTGCCGGGCATTTCCGAAAGCGCCAAGATCTTCGCCGGCGTGGACGTCACCAAGGCGCCGATCCCGGTCCTGCCGACCGTCCACTACAATATGGGCGGCATTCCCACGAACTATCACGGCGAGGTGCTGACCCTTCGTGATGGAAACCCCGACAGCGTCGTGCCCGGCCTGATGGCCGTGGGCGAGGCGGCCTGCGTCTCGGTGCACGGCGCCAACCGCCTGGGGTCCAACTCCCTGACCGACCTGGTGGTGTTCGGCCGCGCCGTCGGCCTGCGCTGCGGCGAGGTGGTGGACAAGGCCTCGGCCGTGCCGTCCGCCTCCAAGGCCCAGACCGACGCCCACCTGGCCCGGCTGGACCGCTTCCGCAACGCTGACGGCTCCACCCCGACGGCTGAGCTGCGCCTGGCGATGCAGAAGGCGATGCAGGCCGATGCGGCGGTGTTCCGCACCGGCGACACCCTGCAACAGGGCACGGACAAGCTGCGCGCCATCGACGCCGCCGGTTCCGACATCAAGACCACGGACCGCGGACTGATCTGGAACACGGATCTGATGGAGACGCTGGAGTACGACAATCTGATCGCCCAGGCCGTCGTCACCATCGAGAGCGCCCTGAACCGCACGGAATCGCGCGGCGCCCACGCCCGCGAGGACTATCCGGACCGGGACGATGCGAACTGGATGAAACACACCCTGGCGTGGAAGCGCCCGGGCGAACAGGTCCAGATCGACTACCGCCCCGTGCACAATTACACGATGTCCGACGACATCGCGTACATCGAGCCCAAGGCTCGGGTTTACTGAGGTCGAACGCAGATGGTTCAACTCTCCCTCCCCCGCGGCTCCAAGCCCACGAAGGGCAAGGTCCACAAGGCCCCGGCCGGCGCCAAGAACGTCAAGACCTACAAGGTCTACCGCTACGACCCCGAGGTCGACGCCGACCCGCGCTGGGACGTCTATGAGGTCTCGTCCGACGATCACGGGCCGATGCTGCTGGACGCCCTGATCCACATCAAGAACACAATCGACCCGACCCTGTCGTTCCGGCGCTCGTGCCGCGAAGGCATCTGCGGCTCCTGCTCGATGAACATCGACGGGCGCAACGCCCTGGCCTGCACCAAGGGCTGGGACGAGTGCGCCTCGCACAACATCACCATCTCCCCCCTGCCGCACCAGCCGGTGGTCAAGGACCTGGTGACGGACCTGAGCCTGTTCTACGCCCAGTACGACTCCATCCAGCCCTATCTCCAGTCGGACGAGCCCGACCCGGAGAAGGAACGGCTCCAGACCCCGGCCGAGCGCGAAAAACTGGACGGCCTGTACGAGTGCATCCTGTGCGCCTGCTGCTCCACCTCCTGCCCCAGCTACTGGTGGAACCAGGAGGAATATCTGGGCCCGGCGGCCCTGCTGCAATCCTATCGCTGGATCGCCGACAGCCGCGACGACGCCACCCAGAAACGTCTGGACGACCTGGAAGACCCGTTCAAACTGTACCGCTGCCACACCATCATGAACTGCGCCCAGGTCTGCCCCAAGGGCCTGAACCCGGCCAAGGCCATCGCCGAAACCAAGAAGCTGATGGTCGCCCCCGGCCGCAAGAAACAGGCGGCCTGACCGCCGCCTGGGCCTGACGCCTCAATGACCGCCGGGAGCCTGCTGTTCGCCTATGGCACGCTGCAGGACCCGGCGGTCCAGACGGCCGTCTTCGGCCGCGACCTGGGGCCCGGCGCCCCCGACCGACTGAGCGGTTTTCGCCTGTCGCACATCCCCGTCGAAGATCCCGCCATCGACGACCCCCAGATCACGGCCGAGACCGGCCTGACCCACTATCCGATCCTGATCCCGACGCCGGACGCCGCCCCGCCCGTCCCCGGCCGCCTCTATCCTGTGACCCCCGCCGACCTGACCGCCGCCGACGCCTATGAGGGCGAGGCCTATCGCCGGGTGCGCGTGACGACGGAGGCGGGCGTGGGGGCGTGGGTGTATGTGGCGGCGGAGGGGTGAGGGCCTGGCTTGCGCCAGAAGCTGCCATCGGCCCCGTTCAAGGAAGGCGACATTCGCAAAAGGAGCGAGTGGTGCATTCGCCGCCCATGAGCACGCCCCCGTGCGCCGCCGGCATTGCCCTTCAGACTGAAGTCGGCAATCTGGCCCCGGGGGAGCATGATGCCAAACAAGCTCTATAAATATCGCGCTTTCGGCGTTCGAGCTCTACGCAGCGTGACTGAGGCCGAAGTCCACTACTCTCGGCCGAGGACTTTCAACGACCCTTTGGATTGCGACCCGACTTTTGACGTGGATGTAGGTCGGGCGACGCTGGAGAAGCTTCTTTACAGAATGCTCTTGCGGCGGCTGGAGAAGAAGCAGGCCGCCGACCGAGTGGGCTACCTTCGCTATATGTCGACGGAGTACGGGGACTTCGAGACAGACAAGGATGTTGAGGCTTACCTCGTTCGGATGCTCGCGCGCGACATCAAGGACGAGCTCGACGACGAATTCTCGCAGCATGGTGTCCTATCGTTGTCCGCCACCTGGTCCTCCGCATTAATGTGGAGCCACTACGCCGACGAGCATCGCGGGATCTGCGTCGAGTACGACACGACTGACCAAGAGCATCCGAACCTAGGGCCCGTCAGCTATCGCGCGCCTCGGGCCGTCAAAGCGAGCGATCTTGCGCGGTGGAAAGGCTCAGACGACGCTGCTGCCAGGGATCGTGTTCTCCAGACCTATTTCTATGCGAAGTCCTCGGAGTGGAAGTACGAGAGGGAGTGGCGCGACGTTCGTGAAGACAATGGCGTCAAGGAGCTTCCGTTTCGAATTAGCGCGATCCACTTCGGGCTACGCTGCGACCATGCGGTGATCAGCAGCATGGTGCGGCTGTTGAACGACCAGCCCCAGATCAAGCTCTACACCATTAGCCCCAAAGAAGAGACGTTTAAGCTCCGGCGATCGCGGCTCGACGCCGAAGACATCGCCGAGATCAACGCGACCGCAATAAGCGAGCCAGGCTGGCTGATGTTTAAGGACGTGTTCTGGGAAGAGGAGCTTGGGAACCTGCCAGAGACCGGCGGCGAGGCGTTACCTGAAGTGCCGGACCCGGCCTCATGATTCCAAGGGTGGTTGCCGAGACGCTTGCTGCTTGTTCGGTCGCTTTGGGTCCGAGGGTCTTGTCGGCACAGCGCCAATTATTGACCCTGGCTCATCTCCAGAAGCTGGCCGTTCGGGGAAGCGACAAAGGCAGCATCTCGTCCGCGCCATAGCCACACCCTACCCGGCCAGCAACAATAGGCCGTTTCCGCGGCAAACCTCTGAAGCTACGGCCAACTTGTAAAAGTTGGCTCCAGAGGCCACGGTAGCGAGCCGTTTTTCAGAAGGTGGGCAATGGACATTCGGGTTCTTGGATTGGCGCGGGACCTGCGTACAAATACTCCAGTTGTATACGCGCAGTTGCCTATCGAGGATTACCTCGAAGTTGTCGGCGATGAGTTTGAGAACTTCACGATTCAGCGTCGTCGCGAAAACCACAAGGCATATCAGCGCCTAAAGGTGGATATCGCTGGTGGAGCCTTGCTGCCGTCTATTACGTTGGCGGTTAAGCCGGACAAGGTCAGCACGATTATTCCGCTGTTCGAAGAGGCTGAAGCGGATCGCTCTCTATATGAAAAACTAGCGACGGCGCTGTCCACACATGGGCAGGTGGATATTTTGGATGGCCTTCAACGCACGTATATAATCACCGACCTTAAGAAAGAGGGGGTCGATTTCGTCAAAGGTCAGAACATTCATGTCGAGTTTTGGCTTGAAGCAGATATAGATAAGCTTATTTACAGGATAATTATCCTTAATGCTGGCCAAAAGCCGATGTCCATTCGACATCAAATAGAACTCCTATTTATGTCATTGAAGACATCTATAGAGAAGCAGATTCCAGACCTAGACATATATACAGAGCGCGATAACTCCAGAAGAACAAAAGCGAAGAAGTTCGCGTTGGCCGCTATTGTATCTGCCTACCAGGCCTTCATCACAGGCTCAGCGGAGCTGCAGAAAGGCAACGTAATCGCCAACCAGCTGCTGGAAGCAAACGCCCTCGACGCCACCGAGGAGGAGATTACTAGTCAGTTCGAGGAGTTCACGCGCTGGCTCACAAGCTATGCAGGTCTCGATGAGTGTGTGACGCGCGTCTACAAGTCCGCAAACGTCCCATTGGAGGATGTGCCGCCAGAAGACGCAGAACCCACGAAGGCCCCCCGCATCCACGGCGGCGCGTACGCAAACTGGCTCGCGACGGAAAATGTCATCATGGCATTCTTCGCTGCCGTGGCTCAATACGGCGGCTCGGATCCGAAGAAGAAAGACAGGGTTCAACAGGCCTTAAACGTGTTGCTTCAGATGCTGACGGATGCAGGCGAGGGAGACGACCCTCTAGGACTGGAGATTTTTGAGAAGTTGCGCGTCGGCACCAACCCCCGCCGCATTAACGTTGGTCTGGCGACACGCCGCCTGCTAACCAACGGCTTCAAGGAATTTTTTCGAGAATCCGGCGAAATCCCATTAGAGCAATGCTGGCCCATCGCGGCGGACTGACCAATGTCTCCCGAGAATGTCCGCGCGGCTAGCGACGTCCTTCCGGTCGTGGAAGGGGTCGACCCCTCTACCGCCGCCAGCGCCGGCGAGTATCTCGCCGTCAGCGGGTTGGTGGCGATCCCCATCACGCACGTGAATGCATCGGTGCGGACGGAGGAAGATCTTGAGTTCCGTGACGAGGGCGGAGCGCAGCTCGGGACCATCTGCTTCTCCCGGCGGCTAATCGAGGTTGATCCGTCCACGCTGACGCGCTGGCAATACGTCGCGTATCTCGCCGATGTGTCGCCGGGAGCTCTGGATCAGCCATATACATTTCAGAGCGACTACCTAGTGCTGGATGAGCCGTATCTCGCGGACTACGCGGCCCGGTACATGGACAGCGCTCCACTTTGGGGCAAGTTTAGTCACGTCCCGACGCCCCCTCTGGCGATGCAGCCGCCGAGCGACGTCGTAATCGGACACTCGTCAATCACGCTGCCCACCGCGCACCATCGGCAGGCATTCAGCCGGTACGTACAGGCGAGGAGCGCATTCGAAAGATTTCTTAAACTGTACCACTGCCTGGAACTGCTATTCGATTACGTTATACTAAAACAAATGAAGGCTGTTGGGGATGATCTGGCAGGGTTCGGCAGAATAATTAGCTTGTATGGCGTAAATGAAATAGAGAGACTAAAGCATTTGATTGCAAACTATTGCGACGACAAGCTCGCAATTTTCCCAAGATTTTACCCTTTGTCTTGTCATGAGGAAAAGTCGGCAGAAATCTTTCGCGTATATTCGAAAAGTGGCAATCCCTTGCCGGACGAGCCGTCGTGGCAGAAATTCATGAAACTCTGCGCAGAAGAGCAGTTGACTGAAGCTAAGTTGAAACATGAGAGGCTAGCAACAGATCAAGGAAGTCGTGACAAACTTGCGACAAATCTAAGTGCTTATTTCATTTATCGCATTCGTAGCTCTATCGCGCACAGCAAGGTTGGCGAATTTTTATTTCTCGACAGCGACGAGGAATTCATTGTGAATTTTGCAGAACCCCTTCTCTTAGAAATTGTCATACAAGTATTCTCTAATCAAAATTTAAAGGCGACGCTAAAGATTTAGACACCTGAAAGCAGACCTTCCCAACGTCCTAATATGAGTCAGCTTCAGCCTTAGGCCCCTACACCACGCATCAACCACCCCCCGCCTCCCATCCGCCCTTGCACCATCCCCCCGGCTTGATATGAGCGGCGCATGGCCAGCATCACCTATATCGAGCATGACGGAACCGAGCACGTGGTCGACGTGAAACCGGGACTGTCCGTCATGGAGGGCGCGATCCGGAACAATGTGCCGGGGATCGATGCGGATTGCGGCGGGGCCTGCGCCTGCGCCACCTGCCATGTCTATGTCGATGAGGCCTGGCGCGAGGCGACGGGCAAACCCTCGGCCATGGAGGAGTCGATGCTGGACTTCGCCGAGGAGGTCGAGCCCAACAGCCGGCTGTCGTGCCAGATCCGGGTGTCGGAGGCGCTGGACGGCCTGGTCGTGCGCTTGCCGCAGAACCAGCACTGAGAACCCGCCCTAAGAACCCGCCCCAAGACCCCGTACTGAGGTCAGGCCGCCCGGCGCCTTTGTCGTCGGTGCGCGTTGCAGGACGGCAGTGTTTCCAAGGCCGAGTTTCCCCATGCGTCTGTTCGGATCCAAGCCCGCCCTGCCCGCCGATCGACGCGGCGAGGCTCGTCGCACCGTCAATGCGCGCGGCGTGGTCAGCGCGGCGGGGCTGGAGACGGTCTGCGTCATCGTCGATCTGTCGGACACGGGAATGCGGCTGAGGCTGGACCGCAGCGCGGCCCTGCCGGCCCAGGTGGTGGTGATCGATGTGGCCGAGGGCCTGGCCTATGAGGCGACCCTGGTCTGGCAAAAGGGGCAGGAGGCGGGTCTGAAACAGACGGGCGCCAAATCCCTGCGCGGCCTGGCGCCCGCCCGGCTGGCCGGGGCGCGCGACGCCTGGGTGAGGGCCGGGGGCCGCTAGGCCTACATCCCCGCCGGCATGGCCCCGGCGTTGATGGCGATCCGGCCGATCAGCCCCTTGACGATCAGGTCCAGAGCCGAGCCCTCGCGATAGTCGGCAGCGGCGACGAAATTGACCCGATCCTCCGAGATCAGGGAATAGACCTTCTTCTGGTCCTTCTCGTTCGAGCGCGGGTCATAGACGGCGATCGAAAAGCCGCCCTTGGTGTGCATCATCTTCATGGTCGGCACGTCCGTGTCGCCGTCGCCGATGAAGATCATCCGGTCGAAGGGCACCGGCCGCTGGTCGTCGGGGATGAAGTGGTTGATCCGCTCGTGCTCCCAGTGGTTCTTCACCCCCTTGTTGATGCGGAACAGATACTGGGTCTTGGTGGTGTAGTTGACGCCGACCGCCGGCCAGGCCGCCTCGCCCTTTTCGTCATAGACATAGTGGGAGGCGAAGACGTGTGTCAGGGCGGGCCGGATCGGCGTGCCGTCGATCATCTCCTCCAGCCCGGCCGAGACGATATAGTGTTCGATCTCCAGCCCGTATCGGGCGCCGAAGGCGTTCATCCGGTCGAACCAGCTGAGGTCCTTCAGACCTTCGAACAGGGCCACCGCCTCGCCGTGGCGACGCAGGGTCTCGCGCGTCACAGGGGCGCCGTTCTGGCGCGCATGGTGCAACATCAGCTGCATGTACATCAGTATGCCGTCGCCGTCGGCGTCCTTGGTCAGGGCCTCGGCCTCGCCCCAGAAGGCGCCGACGTCCATGCCCACCGAAGGGATGAAGCTGACCTCCTGCATGTTGCCGCGCGCCAGGGTGCCGTCGAAATCATAGATCAGGGCGGTCTTGAGCGGGGGCGCGGCAGAGGGGGCGTCGGCCATGGGCGAGGTCCGGAAGAGCGGCAGGGAACCCCGCCCTCTATATCAGCCGGCCTCCTGCGTCGATCTCCGCCTCTGGCCGAAGGTCGGGGCCGCCGCCTTCTGCTCGGCCCAATAGTCGGCCCCGGTGGTCGGTTTGAACATGGTGCGGGGCGTGCCGTCCTTGGCCACCACGGCGAAGGTGTTGGTCGAGGCCTGATAGATCAGGGTGTCGCCGTTCGGCCGTTTCACCGTCTCGGCGTCGCCGGGCGGCCGGGTGGTGAAGGCGGTCACCTTGTCCAGATAGGCTTCGGCCGAGGCCGCGCCGAAATCGGCGCCGTTGCGCGCATAGAGGCGGGCGATCTTGGCGCCCACCGTTTCCCGCCGGCTGGCGGTCAAAACCGGCTTGGCCGTTTCCGCCGCAGTCGCCTCGACCGGCGCGGAGGACGGGTCGCCGGCCCCGACGGGCGCCGACGCCGTCCGATCGCGCGTCTGCACCGCCGAACTGTTGTCGCAAGCCGCCAGACCCATGAGGCCGCACAGCATCAAGCCAAACGAGACCGGAACGGCCCCTCTTATCCTCAGCGCGATCATCTTCCCCTCCGACACTCGCTTAAGGCGACGTAAGCACAACTCTATTGTTCGCACAATGTTCTTTTTGATCGCCTCGACGCCGTCGCCTGAGACCGCTAGAGCGGGGCCATGGACATGCGCGCGCTTACCGACCGAAAGGTGCTGCTGATCGTCGGCGGCGGCATAGCGGCCTATAAGGCGCTGGAGCTGGTGCGTCTGATCGCCAAGGCGGGCGGCGAAACCCGGGTGATCCTGACCGAAGCGGGGGCCGAGTTCGTCACGCCTTTGTCCCTGGCGGCGCTCAGCGGCCATCCGGTGCGGTCCGGCCTGTTCCATCCGGACGACGAGACCAGCATGGGCCATATCGAGCTGTCGCGCTGGGCCGATCTGGTGGTCGTGGCGCCGGCGACGGCCGGGCTGATCGCCAAGGCGGCCAATGGGATCGCCGACGACCTGGCCTCCACCACATTGATCGCCACGGACAAGCGGGTGCTGCTGGCGCCGGCCATGAATGTGCGGATGTGGGAGCATCCGGCGGTCCAGGCCAATATGGAACGGCTGAAAAGCTTCCCCGGCTTCCACGGCGCGGCCGTGGTCGGACCGGATGAGGGCGAGATGGCCTGCGGCGAGTACGGACCCGGCCGAATGGCTGAGCCGGCGGCCATAGTGGAGGCGATCCAGAACCTGCTGACGGGCCCCAGACCTTTGGCCGGACGAAGGGCGGTGGTCACGGCCGGCCCCACCTTCGAGCCGATCGACCCGGTGCGCGGCCTGACCAATCGCTCCAGCGGCAAACAGGGCTACGCCGTCGCCGTCGCCCTGGCCCAGCGGGGGGCGGAGGTGACGCTGGTGTCCGGCCCCACGGCCCTGTCCGCTCCGCCCGGCGTCACCCGGATCGACGTCGAAAGCGCCCTGGAGATGCAGGCGGCGACGCAAGCCGCCCTGCCGGCCGACATCGCCGTCCTGTCCGCCGCCGTCGCCGACTGGCGGGTGGACACCGTCGCCGGGGGCAAGATCAAGAAGGGGCCGGGCGGACCGCCGACCCTGGCCCTGATCGAGAACCCGGACATTCTGGCCGGGGTCGCCGCGCCGGGACCGAACCGGCCCGCCCTGGTGATCGGCTTCGCCGCCGAGACCACCGATCTCGAGGCCAACGCCCGCGCCAAATTGTCGAGGAAGGGCTGCGACTGGATCGTCGGTAACGACGTCTCGGACGAGGTGTTCGGATCCGACGGCAACGCCGTTCTGCTGGTCACGGCCAAGGGCGCCGAGGCCTGGCCCCGCCAATCCAAGACCGCCGTCGCCGCCGCCCTGGCCGACCGTATCGCCGACCACTTCAAGAGCGCCCAATGACCGACGCCGTCTCCGTTCAGATCCTGCGCCTGCCCCACGCAGAGGGCCTGCCCCTGCCCGCCTATGAGACGGCCGGGTCGGCGGGCATGGACCTGCGCGCCGCCGTGCCCGAGGATCAGCCCCTGACCCTGGCGCCGGGCCGGCGCGCCCTGGTGCCCACGGGGCTGAAGATCGCCCTGCCTTTGGGCTATGAGGCCCAGGTCCGCGCCCGCTCGGGCCTGGCCCTGAAGCACGGGATCATCTGCCCCAATGCGCCGGGCACGATCGACAGCGACTATCGCGGCGAGTGCGGCGTCATCCTGGCCAATATCGGCGATGAAGACTTCGTCATTCGCCGGGGCGAACGCATCGCCCAGCTGGTGATCGCCAAACACGAACGGGCGGACTGGATCGAAGTCGAGACCCTGGACGACACCGCGCGGGGCGCGGGGGGGTTCGGATCGACGGGGCGGTAGGGCTCACCTGAAGGCGGGACCACGGCCTCAGGCCGGCCTTGTCGGAGACGGCGCCGCCCCGGCGCGCTGATCCGATTGCGCGCCGCTCAGGCCGTCGCGGCCAAGGCGGCCTCGCCTCGCACGGCCGCCTCCAGCGCCGAGGCGAGGCGCGCCGGGTCGATCGGCTTGGTGACGAAGTCGTCCACCCCCACCGTCGCCCAGGCCGCGCGATGGGTCTCCAGGGCGTTGGCCGTCAGGGCGATGACCGGCGTGCCGGCATTGGGCCCGTCCGAGCGAATGGCCCGCGTCGCCGTCAATCCGTCCATAACCGGCATCTGCATGTCCATCAGAATGGCGTCGAACCGGCGCAGGGCCGCCGCCTCCACAGCCTCCTGACCGTTTTCGGCGAAGGTCAGGACACACCCCATGGGCTCGAGCAGCAGGGCCACGATCCGACGATTCACGGGGTGATCGTCCACCGCCAGAATGTCCAGCCCGTGTGCGAAGGTCGAGGGTGCGCTGACCGCCAGGGTCGCCGAGGGGGCGGCGGCGATCCCCATCGGCAGATCGACCGTGAAGATAGAGCCTTCTCCCAATCGACTTTCGACCGACACGGACCCGCCCATCAGCTGGGCCAGTTTGCAGGTGATGGCCAGGCCGAGGCCTGAGCCCCCGTGCCGGCGCGTCACCCCCGCATCGACCTGTTCGAACACGTCGAAGACATAGGGCAGGCGGTCGTCGGGAATACCGCATCCGGTATCGGTCACCGCGACGGTCAACCGGCCCAGGGCGGCGTTCCAGCGGGCCCGGACCTCGATCCGTCCCGTCGCCGTGAACTTGACGGCGTTCGAGACGAGATTGAACAGAATCTGTTGCAGCCGCAGCGGATCGGTCCGCACGTGGCGCGGCAGGTCGTCAGGCAGGGAGACCTCAAAGGCGACGCCGGCGGCCTGCGCCTTGGGCGCCCACATCCGTTCGAGAGCCTTCAGCTTGTCCGCCAGATCGACGGGCGCCTCTTCCAGCTCCATCTTTCCGGCCTCGATCTTCGAAAAGTCGAGAACGTCGTTCAACAGGCCGATCAGAACCTCGCTGGCGTCCTTGAGCATCACCACGTGCTCTTTCTGCGCCGGATCGAGCTGGGACCGTTCCAACAGATTGGCCGAAGTGACCACCGCATTCATGGGGGTGCGGATTTCGTGGCTGACCACGGCGAGGAAGTCGGATTTGGCGGCGCTGGCCACCTCGGCCCTGCGGCGCTCCTCCTGAGCTCGGTCGTTGGCGATCTGAATGGCGCGGTTGGTCTGTGAACTCTGCCGCACCGCGACCAGCAGATGGGTCATGTACAGGACGCAACCCACGGCCACGAGAAGATCGGTCGGCTGGCCCAGGACATAGCCGTGGATGACGGGCAGGGCCAGAAAGTAGACGACGGGCGGCGTGGCGGCGCTGATGAGGATTTCACGCTCATGATAGAGGTGTATGGTCACATGAAGCAGCGCCCCTGCGATTAGGATGCTGCCGAACACCATCTGGGACCCACCCCCGTCCGCCCACAGATAGGCGGCGATGGCGGAATAGAAGATGCTGTTTACGAACAGGCTGATGCAGGCGGCGATCCTGAGCCCCCGCGAGGGCGTTCCCCCTCCCAGCCTGCGGATGGCGCCGAAGACGATCCAGTCGGCCGACTGTCCGGCGAAGACCAGCGCCAGCCAGATCGCCGGCCATTTCGACGGCGCTAGCGCCCAGACGGTGCAGGCGATGAAGACGGCGAAGCCGACCCTGACCTTAATCTCGCGTTGCCTGGCCTCGGCGATCCGTGCGTAACGCGCGTGCATTCTTGTGTTTCTCCCGGCCTGCAGCATGCACGGGATTCCCTAACCGCGGCTTTCGCCGGGCCGAGGGACACTACCTAGGGTCGGAGGGTCGCCCCTGCGCGTCTCACACCTTCGACAGGATCAGGGTCCCGTTGGTGCCGCCGAAGCCGAAGCTGTTGGACATGACGTGGGTCAGCTCGCCCTCGTGGCGCTGACGCAGGATCGGCATGCCCTCGAAGGCCGGATCAAGGGTCTCGATATGGGCGCTCTCGGCGGCGAAACCGTTCTGCATCATCAAGAGGCAGTAGATGGCCTCTTGAGCGCCCGCCGCGCCGAGCGAGTGGCCCGTCAGGGACTTGGTCGAGGAGATCATCGGCATCTGATCGCCGAAGACGGCGCGCACGGCCTCCATTTCCTTCGAATCCCCGACCGGGGTCGAGGTGCCGTGCGGGTTCAGATAGTCGATCTTCGGGTTGCCGGCCTGTTCCAGCGCGATCCTCATGCAGCGCTGGGCGCCCTCGCCCGAGGGGGCGACCATGTCATAGCCGTCGGAATTGGCGCCATAGCCGGTGACCTCGGCATAGATGGTCGCGCCGCGCGCCTTGGCCCGCTCGTATTCCTCCAGCACCACTATGCCGGCGCCGCCGGCGATGACGAAGCCGTCGCGGTTGACGTCATAGGCGCGCGAGGCGACCGAGGGGGTGTCGTTGAAGTTCGACGACATGGCGCCCATGGCGTCGAACATGTTCGACATGGACCAGTCGATGTCCTCGCAGCCGCCGGCGAAGACCACGTCCTGCTTGCCCCACTGGATCTGTTCGACCCCGGCGCCGATGCAGTGGGCGGAGGTCGCGCAGGCTGAGCTGATCGAATAGTTGACGCCGCGCATCTGGAACCAGGTCGACAGCACGGCCGAGGGGCCGGACGCCATGGCCTTCGGCACCGCGAACGGCCCGATGCGCTTGGGCGAGGTCTTTTCGATGGTGGTGGCGGCGGCCTGAAGAATGACCTGGGTCGAGGGGCCGCCCTCGCCGACGATCAGGCCGATGCGGTCGTCCTTGATCTCGTCGGCCGTCATGCCCGAAGATTTCAGCGCTTCTTCGAAGGCGATGTGGGCCCAGGCCGTGCCGTTGGCCAGGAAGCGGGCGGCGCGGCGGTCCACCAGTTCCTCCCACGGGCCGATCTTGGGCGGGGCCCAGACCTGGCTGCGGAAGCCGTATTTGGCGTGATCAGGCGCATGGACGACGCCCGAACGGGCTTCGCGCAGGGACTGGGTCACCTCTTCGGCGCCGTGGCCGATGGAAGAGACGATGCCCAGGCCGGTGACGACGACACGACGCATGGTGTTTCCTTACTCTAGCTTCTCGACCCTGGGGGTCTTCCGCGCTGTCCGCGGTTATATAGGTGTTCAGGCGCCCGCCTGCTCGTCCTTGGCGGCGCCGAAGAGTCCCACCCGCATGTCATTGCAGGTGTAGATGACCTCGCCGTCGGCCTCCAGCACGCCGTCGGCTATGCCCATGACCAGTTTGCGATTGATCACCCGTTTCAGGTCGATCTTGTACACGACCTTCTTGATGTCCGGCGTCACCTGGCCGGTGAACTTGACTTCGCCGACGCCGAGCGCTCGGCCGCGGCCGGGCCCGCCGATCCAGCCCAGATAGAAGCCGACCAGCTGCCACATGGCGTCCAGACCCAGGCAGCCGGGCATGACCGGATCGCCGATGAAGTGACACTGGAAAAACCAGAGGTCGGGATGGATATCCAGCTCGGCCTCCACATAGCCCTTGCCGTGGGCGCCGCCGTCGGCCGTGATCTGGGTGATCCGATCGAACATCAACATGGGCGGCGCAGGCAGTTGGGCGTTGCCGGGACCGAACAGTTCGCCGCGCCCGGAGGCGAGAAGGGCCTCGTGATCGAAGGACGAGGGATATTGGGACTGGGTCAAGGCGATTCCGTCAGGTCTGCTGTTGCCTGCGGGTTACACGACCGCGCCGCTTCGCTCAACAGCGGCGGTCATCGACCCTTCAGCCTCGACCGGTTCCCGCAGGCCGGTTGGCGTTGCATAGCGCGCGTTGCTGGACGCCGAAGACGGCCCTTTCCTGGATCCAGCCGCGCAGGCGGCGCGCCCGCACCCGGCACCAGCCGTCCTCGCATTCGTCCAGCGACACCAGGGACCGGGGCGACAGTCGCGCACGGACCGCCGAGGCCTGGGACTTGCCGGCGTGGATCATCACCTCTTCGGCCGAGGTGTTGAAGACATAGCGGCGGCCGGAAGAGACGGTGCGGTGAATCCAGGCTACGGCCCCGTCCGGATCGCAGATCTTTCGCCATTCGGTCGTCTCGGCGATCACCTGGACCGGCAGGCCGGCGGCGCGATACTCCCACAGGATCGGATAATCCAGCCCCGGCCCCTGGCGGGCGCGGACGTGGGAGGACTTCAGCGAGATCCAGCGCGGCACCTCCAGCCCCGTCGGGGTGGGGCGCCCATCGGGCATGGTCGCGCCGGCGCCGGCCATCACCCCCAGGCCCAGAACGGCCAGGGCGACGGCGGTGCGGCGTCGCAGGCTTTGGAAGATGGCGGCGGCTTTGCTAGACACAGTTGGAACGACCCGTCGCGCGGGCTTCGATCCTGAACCATCGCCCGCTAACCAAGGCCCGCAATGTCCGTTCGCAAGCTTAAGGTCGTATTAACCAGACGCCTGCCGGACGCGGTCGAAACGCGGATGCGCGAACTGTTCGACGCCGAGCTGAACCTTAAGGACCAGCCGATGGACCGGGCGGCGCTGGAGGCGGCGGTTCAGCGGGCGGAGGTCCTGGCGCCCACCATCACCGACCTCATTGACGCAGACCTGATCAACGGCGCCGGCGAACAGCTGAAGATGATCGCCAACTTCGGCGCCGGGGTCGACCATATCGACGTCGAGGCGGCCGTGGCGCGCGGCATCATCGTCACCAATACGCCCGGCGTCCTGACCGAGGATACGGCCGACCTGGCCATGAGCCTGATCCTGGCCGTCAGCCGCCGCATCGTCGAAGGGGCCCAGGTGGTAGCCGAAGGCCGTTTCGAGGGCTGGACCCCGACCTGGATGTGCGGGCGCAAGCTGTGGGGCAAGCGGCTGGGGATCGTCGGCATGGGCCGGATCGGCCAGGCCCTGGCCCGTCGCGCCAAGGCCTTCGGCCTGCAGGTGCATTACCACAATCGCAAGCCCGTCTCGGACCTGATCGCCGAGGAGCTGGGCGCCACCTATTGGGACGACCTGGACCAGATGCTGGCGCGGATGGACATCGTCTCCTTGAACTGTCCAGCCACACGGGAGACCCATCATCTTCTGTCGGCCGAACGCCTGGCGCGGCTGCAGCCCCATGCCATCCTGATCAACACCGCGCGCGGCGAACTGATCGAAGAGGCGGCTCTGGCCCAGGCGGTGGCGGCGCGGGCGATCGCCGGCGTGGGCCTGGATGTGTTCGAACATGAGCCGGCCATCCATCCGGGCCTGATGGGCCATCCCAACGTCGTCCTCCTGCCCCACCTCGGTTCGGCGACGCTGGAGGCGCGCCAGGACATGGGCGACCGGGTCATCGCCAATGTTATGACCTTCCAGAACGGCCATCGCCCGCCCGACCGGGTCATTCCGGCGATGCTTTAGGACCGATTTCACAGGACTGTCGGGGGGGCCTCACACCCCTGTCGAAAACGCCGATCACTGGAGGAACCGCCGCGATCAGGGATCGTTTCGGCGGCCTGTAAGGGAAGCGTGCGTTGGACTCCTACTATTGTATCGTCAACCTGCCGGGTGTTCCGGTGCGTGACATCTGCGTTCTGAAGGCCGAGGACGATCGCGCCGCCGACCGGGCCCTGGCCGATGTGGCGGCGACTTGGCCGGGATTCGAAACTCTTTGCCTCTATTGCGGCGAGCGGCTGGTGACGGTGCTCAGCAATCCTGCCCTGGGCTTCGCCGCTCCCCTGCCCGAGTTGGCCCTGGACGACGTGCGATTCGAAACCGCCGCCTGAGGCCGCGAAGACTGAGACGGGCGGATCAGCCGCCGCAGACCGGGCATGCGGGATCAGGCGCGATCCGCACCGTTCGGGCCGTTCCCGCCAGGCCGTCATAGATCAGCAGCCGCCCCTGAAGGCTCTGACCCGCGCCTGCGATCCATTTGATCGTCTCCAGGGCGGCCATCGAACCGATCACCCCCGCCAGGGCGCCGACGACCCCCACGCGCGCGCAGGTCTCCGCATCCGGCGGAACCTCGGGCGTCAGGCACTGATAGCAGGGCCGACCCGCAAACACCCCCACCTGACCGCTCCACCGACCCAGGGCGCCCGAGACCAGGGGCTTGCCCGCCGCCACACAGGCGGCGTTGACCGTATGGCGCGTGGCGAAGTCGTCGGTCCCGTCCAGAACCAGATCGAAGTCGGCGATCAGGCGCGCTGCGTTTTCGGGCGTCAGACGTTCGGCGAAGGTCTGGATCGCGACATGCGGATTTAGGCCGGCCAATCGGTCCCGCGCCGCCTCCACCTTGGCCCGACCCGCGTCGGCGGTGGCGAAAAGGATCTGACGCTGAAGATTGGACAGGGCCACGACGTCGTCGTCGATCAGGCCCAACGTCCCGACGCCCGCCGCCGCCAGATAGAGGGCGGCCGGCGCTCCGACCCCGCCCGCGCCGACGACCAGGACGCGGGCGCGCTTCAGCGCCTGCTGCCCCGGCCCTCCGACCTCGGCCAGCACCAGATGGCGGGCGTAGCGTTCGACTTCATCGTCAGAAAAGGCCATGCCCGTCTCTAGACCGTCGGCGAGGGCGGTGGAATGGCGCGTGCGGCCCCGTCAGCGCGTCCCGTCGAGGGCCAGACGGGCGTCGGCGATCACCTGATCCACTTCGAAGGTCACTTCCGACAGGAGCCGCGTCCCGGCCAAACGGGTCAAGATCGGTTCAAGACTGGGCAGGGGGTCGATCTGGGCCATGGCCCATTGCGGAAAGAGACGCCGGTCCACCGGCGTATCGACCAGGACCCGAATATTCTGATGACGGCGGTCGGCCGCCAGCCGGCCCATCAACCGCTCCAGATCAACCCGCCCGCCTTCCAGCAGCTGGAAGAATCGGTCCTGATGCCGCAGCAGGAAACCGGTCACGTGGTCGCGCCGGTTGTTCCGATCCGAGGCCCCGATGATGTCGATCAAGGGCAGAAGCCCCGCGCCCGCGTCGCCCACGGCGTCGCTGACATAGAAGATGCGAAACAAACTCATAGGGTACTCATACGCTTAACAACTCGACCGACGAAAAAGGCTCTAGGAGCGAGAGGGTTAACGAAGCCCCCTTGGTTCGACCCATCGCACACTGCGGCCGGCGCCGCTCTCGCTTAGGTTAAGGCTGACGGACGCCGGAACCTCTGCGGTAGCCAGGTAAGGCCAAGGAAATGTGACACACCCCTCAACAGGCGAGCGAGGCTTGATCGCGACGGGCCGCCGCTCCATCTGCGGACCATGACCCAATCCAATTTTCCCGACTGGCACGGCACCACGATACTGGCGGTTCGCAAAAACGGCCGCACGGTGATCGCCGGCGACGGTCAGGTCTCGATGGGACCGACCATCGTCAAGGGCGCGGCGCGAAAGGTGCGGACCCTGGCCGGCGGCAAGGTTCTGGCGGGGTTCGCCGGGGCGACGGCCGACGCCTTCACCCTGATCGAACGCCTGGAGGCCAAGCTGGAGCAGTATCCGGACCAGTTGGCCCGCGCCTGCGTCGATCTGGCCAAGGACTGGCGCACAGACCGCTATCTGCGGCGGCTGGAGGCCATGCTGCTGGTGGCGGACAAGACGTCGATCTTCACCGTCACCGGCGTGGGCGACGTGCTGGAGCCGGAGCATGGGGTCGCGGCCGTCGGTTCGGGCGGCAACTACGCCCTGTCGGCGGCCCGCGCCCTGATCGAGGAAACCGATCTGGACGCGGAGGCGATCGCCCGCAAGGCCATGAAGATCGCCGCCGAAATCTGCGTCTACACCAACGGCAATCTGACGGTGGAGACCCTGGGGGACTGACGCCGCGGGGTCACAGCACGCCGGCGACCAGGCCGAGGGCCTTCGCCTCCTGAGCCTCGATGTACCAGTTCTCCGGCGCGCGCCGAAGCACCTCGTCCATGGTGACGGCGCTGCCGCGCACCAGGTTCTCGAACCCTTCGTTCTGGATGGCGATGGAGTGCTCAAGTTCGTTCAGCATCGCCTTGACCGAGGCGATGCAGGTGGTCAGCGGCCCGGCGATGTGGAGCGTCTTGTCCATCTTTCGCTCATGGATCATCACCCGAGCGCCGCGCGTCAGATAGCGGTTTTCCACCGCAAAAAAGCTCATGAAGGTCGCGCCGGCCGAATAGATGGCGGCCTTGCCCAGAAAGACCAGCCGGCGCGCGGGGTTGATGTCGCTCTGAAACCGCACGTCCTCGCCCATCATCCGCGCCACCTCCGGATCGCCGCCCAGGGTGGACAGTTCGATCACCACCAGACCGCTGTCGGGCGCCTGGGTCAGTCGGTCGCGGAACCGGTCGTACATGGCGTAGTCTACGGCGCCGGCCAGAAGGATGCGCGGGGTGTCGAAGGCCGAGGCGTCGAGCGGACCCGAGGGGGCGGCGCCGATCATCGCGCGTCCTGGATGTCGGCGTCGTCCACCGGATAGCCTTCGGACGAGGCCCAGGACTTGGCCTCGTCCAGCGAGAAGAAGGCCCGGTTTCGCAGACGGCGCGCGCCCTGGTCGTCGATCAGTTCGCACTCATACCACCGGATGGTTCGCCGGTCGGAGGTTCTGCAGGTCCGCGTGAAGACGAGGGCGTGGGGGATCATGGCGCTGAAACGGCGACGGCCCACGCCCGTTCCGTCTGTGTGGGTGTTTTTCCTTTAGGGTCAGTGCATTGCACAGACTGACGCGAAGAGGGCGCCGCCGCTCGGCGCCGGACCATTTGCGCCGCGCCGCCCCTTGGCTTAAGCGCCCGGCATGACCGACGCCGCCCCTCCTCGCCCCCTCGCCCGCAATCCACGCGGTTTCGCCGACAAGCGCGGCCGCGACCTGACCGCCGAACGCCGCTTAGTGGCGCGCGTGTCCGAAGTCTATGAGCGCTGGGGCTTCGAGCCGCTGGAGACGCCGGCCTTCGAATACGCCGACGCCTTGGGCAAGTTCCTGCCTGACGCCGACCGGCCCAATGAGGGGGTGTTCGCCCTGCAGGACGATGCGGGTTCGGACGAGCCGGGCGAATGGATGGCCCTGCGTTACGACCACACCGCCCCCCTGGCCCGGTTCGCCGCCCAGACCTGGGAGACCCTGCCCAAGCCGTTCCGCCGCTACGCCTATGGGCCGGTCTGGCGCAACGAAAAGCCGGGTCCGGGCCGGTTCCGGGAGTTCTGGCAGTGCGACGCCGACACCGTCGGCTCGGACCGGCCCGAGGCCGACGCCGAGATCATCGCCATGGCCTGCGAAGGCCTGGGCGCCGCCGGTCTGGACGCGGGCCAGGCCCAGATCCGCGTCTCGAACCGCAAACTGTTCGACGGCCTGTTCGATGCGGGGGGCGTGACCGACGCGGGTCAGCGTTTGACGGCCCTGCGCGCCATCGACAAGTTCGACCGACTGGGCTGGGAAGGCGTGGTCCAGCTGCTGGGCGAAGGGCGACTGGACGAGTCCGGCGACTACACCAAGGGCGCCAATCTGCCCGCAAAGGTGACGGGCGCAATCGAGGCCTTCCTGGCGTCCGCCAACACGCCCGGCCTGTCCCGGGCAGAGACCTTGGAGGCGGTGGCCCGGTCCGGCGACCTGGGGGCGGCGGGCGAGGCGGCGCTGAACGAGCTGGCGGCGATCGACCGGGCGCTGAACGCCATGTCGGTGGGCCAGGACGCCGTGAAGTTCGACCCCACCATCGTGCGGGGCCTTGAATATTACACCGGCGCCGTCTTCGAGGCGGAGCTGTTGCTGGAGACCACCGACGACAAGGGCCGCCCGGTGCGGTTCGGCTCCATCGGCGGCGGCGGCCGCTATGACGATCTGGTGGCGCGCTTCACCGGCCAGAGCACCCCGGCGACCGGCTTCTCCTTCGGTGTCTCGCGCCTCGCCTCCGCCCTGCGCGCGGCCGGACGCGGCGCGGAGGACGCCGTGCGCGGGCCGGTCGTGGTCATCGTCTTCTCTGAAGAGGACATGGCCCACTATCTGACGGCCGTCGCCGAACTGCGCGGCGCGGGGATCGCGGCCGAACTCTATCTGGGACGGGCCGGGATGAAGGCCCAGATGAAATACGCCGACCGCCGCGGATCGCCTGCGGTCGTCATCCTGGGCGGGGACGAGATCGCCGCCGGCGAGGTCACGATCAAGGATCTGGACGCCGGGCGCGCCGCCGCCGCCGCCATCGCCGACAATGACGCCTGGAAGGCGCAACGGCCGGGGCAAATGCGTGTCGCCCGAACGGGGCTGGTCGGCGCCCTTCGGGCCATTATCGAATAAGCTTCGATAAATAACTCTGGGCAGGGTTAGTTATCGACGATAAGTCGAAGAAAGTTCGATTCCGTCCGAGAAGCCCGTTGACGACCTCGGCGGGGTTGCGTCAAATGAACTCACTCGAGGGCAAGCGTTGCTCAAGCGCGCAGCACTCGAAGGCGTTTCGGGGAGGAAACGTCCGCTCTTTAAAGAGCGCGAAAGCCCGCTGCGATGTATCCCCCGCAGCGGGCTTTTTCGCGTCTGGAGTCCAGGCCGACATCGAAATTCGGAGAAACTGTCGCGGCCATCGACCAATTTTCAGTCTGATGTGTCCAAGGGCTCATGAAAAAAGGCCGGGGCGAACCCCGGCCTTTTCCCGTTTTGCGATCAGGTGGCCTACCAGATGCGGACGCGCTCTTCCGGCGTCAGATAGTATTTCGTCCCCGGCTGGACGTCGAAGGCGTCGTACCAGGCGTCGACGTTGCGCAGCGGGCCGATGACCCGGAACTGGGCGGCCGAGTGGGGATCGGTGGCGACCTGCTGCTTCAGGGCCTCGTCGCGATATTTCGACTGCCAGACCTGGGCCCAGCCGTAGAAGAAGCGCTGGTCCCCGGTTGTGCCGTCCAGCACCGGGGCCGGCTGGCCGTTCAGCGACAGGTGATAGGCTTCAAGACCCACGGCCACGCCCGAGGCGTCGCCGATGTTCTCGCCCATTGTCAGGCCCGGATTGATCTTATAGCCGGCGATCGGCTCATAGGTGGCGTACTGGGCGCCCAGACGGGCGGTCAGGGCTTCGAAATTGGCCTTGTCCTCGGCCGTCCACCAGTTGCGCAGCACGCCGTCGCCGTCGGACTTGGAGCCCTGGTCGTCGAAGCCGTGGCCGATCTCGTGGCCGATCACCCCGCCGATGCCGCCGTAGTTGACCGCCGGATCGCCGTTCGGATCGAAGAAGGGCGGCTGCAGGATGGCGGCCGGGAAGACGATCTCGTTATTGGCCGAGTTATAGTAGGCGTTGACCGTCTGGGGGGTCATGCCCCACTCGGACTTGTCGACCGGCTCGTCCAGGCGGGCCAGATCGTAGTTCCATTCGAACAGGCCGCGACGCTCGGCGTTGCCGACCAGGTCGTCGGCGCGGATCTCGAGACCCGAATAGTCGCGCCATTTGTCGGGATAGCCGATCTTGACGGTGAATTTGCGCAGCTTCTCCTGCGCGGCCGCCTTGGTCTCGTCGCCCATCCAGGTCAGGTTGTCGATCCGGTGCGACAGGGCCGTGCGCAGATTTGCGACCAGCTCTTCCATCTTGGCCTTGGATTCGGCCGGGAAGTACTGGGCGACATAGAGCCGGCCCGTCGCCTCGCCCAGCGAACCCTCGGCGAAGGAGATGGCCCGCTTCTCGCGGGTGCGCTGCTCGGGCTGGCCCGACAGGTCGCGGGCGCGGAAGGCCCACTGGGCGTCCGAGAACCGCTTGGACAGCAGGGGCGCCATGTCGTCGGCGGTATGGAAGGCTTCCCACGCCTGCAGAAGCTCGACCGGGGTCTCGGCGTAGATGGCTGCGATCTTCGGCATGGCCGTGTCCTGACGCACGATCAGGCGCGGAACGCCGCCCAGCTTGGCCGCGTCGAAATAGGACTGCCAGGCGAAGCCCGGCGCGTCTTCAGCCAAGCGAGCGATGGTGTATTCGTTGTAGGTGCGGTCGCGGTTGCGGTTCTCGACCGGGCTCCAGTGGGCCTCGGCGATCTTGGTCTCCAGGGCGACGATCTGGGCGGCGGTCTCGGCCGGATTGGCCCAGCCGATCATGCCCAGCATGTCGGCGACATAGGCCTGGTACTTCTCTTTCTTGTCGGCGTAGCGGGCGTCCAGATAATAGTCGCGGTTCGGCAGGCCGATGCCCGACTGGCCGGTGGAGACGACGTAGCGGGTCGGCTGTTTCGCATCGATGGTGATGCCGCTGCCGAAGAAGGAGCCGCCGAAACGGCCGACCGTCTGGCCCATATAGACGGCCATCTTCTCATGGCTGTCGGCGGCGCGGATGGCGGCCAGATAGGGTTGCAGCGGCTGGGCGTCGAGCTGCTCGATCCGGGCTTCGTCGATGTAGGAGCGATAGGCGTCGGCCACCTTGGCCTCGTCGGAGCCGGGGGTCAGATCGGTGCGCGCGGCCAGGCCCAGCACCAGTTCCTTCATCCGGTTGTCGGACAGTTCGCGCAGCAGGGCGAAGGAGCCGTAGCTGGTGCGGTCCGAGGGGATGACCAGTTTGTCGACGGCCGCGCCGTTGGCGTAGCGGAAGAAGTCGTCGCCCGGCTTCACCGAGGTGTCGCGGCCGGCCATGTCAAAGCCCCAGGTCCCATAGCGGGGCGCCTCGGTCCCCTGCCAGCCGGCGGCCGTCTCTTCGCCCGAAAAGAGCGAGACGATCGAGCAGGTTTCGTCCAGGCAGGCGTGGTCGTGATCGACGTCCTGGGCCAGGGCGGCGGCCGGCAGCAGAAGGGCGCCGACCGCGGCCCCGATAAGCAGTCTTTTCATCACTCTATCCTCGGTTCCACCCCCCACGGGCGGGTCGGAGCGGACCCTAGACCCGACGCGGGGCCTGTCGCCTTAAAAAAAGTTCATGAAAGCGCCGCGACCTCTCGCCACAGGCGCCGGTTCCGGGTCACATGCCGGCAGAGCTCGGAGGGCGAATGCAGACGCACGGCGGCGACTATAAGGATCTGGTGGTGTTTCTGGCGGCCGCCGGGGTCATGGTGCCCCTGGTCAATCGTCTGAAGATCAGCCCCGTCCTGGGTTTCCTGGCCGCAGGGGTGGTGCTGGGCCCCGACGGCCTGGCGCGCTTCGCCGACCGGCTGCCCTGGCTGTCCTATTTCACCATCAGCGACCCCGGCCAGCTGGCCCAGCTGTCGGAGCTGGGAGTCGCCTTCCTGCTGTTCATGATCGGGCTGGAGCTGTCGTGGGAACGGCTGCGGGCCCTGCGACGGCTGGTGTTCGGCCTGGGGCTGATGCAGGTGGCGGCCTGCACCCTGGTGCTGGCGGGCCTGTTCATGCTGCTCGGCCAAAGCCTGGTCAGCGCGGCCGTCCTGGGCATGGGCCTGGCCCTGTCGTCGACGGCGGTGGTGATGCCGGTTCTGGCCGAGGGCGGACGGTTGAAGACCAGTGTCGGCCGATCCACCTTCGCCGTCCTGCTGGCTCAGGACCTGGCCGTGGCCCCCATTCTGATCACCGTCAGCGTGATGGCGGCCCTGGCCCAGGGCGGGGGAACGCTGGACCCCGCCGTCCTGGGCCGCGCCCTGTTCACCCTGGTCCCGGCGGCGATGGGCCTGGGCCTTCTGGTGCTGCTGGGCCGGGTGGTGCTGCGGCCCATGTTCCGGTCGGTGGCGCGGGCGCGCAAGGCGGCCCAGGGCGGGGAGCTGTTCGTCGCCGCCAGCCTGCTGGTGGTGGTGGGCGCCGGCCTGGCGGCCCAGGCGGTCGGCCTGTCGATGAGCATCGGCGCCCTGGTCGCCGGGGTGCTGCTGGCCGAAACCGAGTTCCGGCGCGAGGTGGAGGTGTCGATCGAGCCCTTCAAGGGCCTGCTGCTGGGGGTCTTCTTCGTCGGGGTGGGGCTGGGGCTGGACCTGGGCGCGGTGGCGGCCGATCCGGTCCTGCTGTTCGGCCTGGCCCTGGCCGTCACAGTGGTCAAGACCGGCGTCATCTTCGCCCTGGCCCGGCTGTGGGGCATGGGCGCCCGGCCCGCCCTGGAGACGGCCCTGGTGCTGGCGCCGGCGGGCGAGTTCGCCTTCGTCGTCTTCGCCACCGGCATGGTGGAGGGGATCGCCCCGCCCGCCCTGACCAGCACAGTGGCCCTGTCGGCGACCCTGAGCATCTTCTCCATCCCGCTTCTGGCCCTGCTGGGCCAGAGGCTGTCGCGCGCCAAGGCCCCCGACCGCCCGACCACGCCAGAGGGCGCCGCGCCGCCGGAACAGGCGGACGGGGCGGTGATCGTCGTCGGCTTCGGCCGCGTCGGCCGCCTGATCGGCGAATTGCTGAAGGCGCACGACCAGCCCTTCATCGCCCTGGACACGGACGCTGCGGCCGTGGCGGCGGGGCGTCGGGACGGGTTCGACGTCTTCTACGGCGACGCCGGCCGGCCCGAAATGCTGTCCCATTGCGGGGTTCAGACCACCCGCGCCCTGATCGTCACCATGGACGCGCCGGGCAAGGTCGATGAGGTGGTGACGGCGGCCCGCGCCCTGCGCGAGGATCTGATCCTGATCGCCCGAGCGCGCGACGATCAGCATGCGGCGCGCCTTTACGCCCTGGGAGTTACGGACGCCGTGCCGGAGACGACCGAGGCCAGTTTGCAGCTGGCCGAGAACACCCTGGTCGATCTGGGCGTGCCCATGGGCCGCGTCCTGGTCTCCATCCATGAGAAGCGCGAACAATTCCGCAAAGCCTTCCAGGCCGCCATGCCCGCAGGAGGACGCAGTAGAACCACCCGCGCGTTGAGAATGTCCCAAATCAATACAGCCAAGCTTGAAAGTTAACCTTGAATATTTTCTCGCCTCACAGGAGAAAAATCGGCCGACCCATTTTCGTCATGGTTCCGTGATGCAAGCCGTTCCTCAGTATCGCGCCGATGACGAGGTCCGGGCGGCAACGCCTCTCTCGTCAGCTCAAGGCGCTTCACCCAAAGTCAACTCGGACCGCCTAGGCGCATCCGAAATCGCGTAGAGTTCAACCTGATTTCATGACCGAATCCGCCCTATCGACCGAAGCTGCGCCCCGCCTGAACCGTCGTCAGGCGGCCAAGGTGCGGACCCGCCAGAAGGTTTTGGACGCCGCCCGCTCCCTGTTCGCTGAGCGGGGCTATGAACCCGCCACCATCCGCGACATCGCCAAGGGCGCGGGCATGTCGACCGGCGCGGTCTTCGCCAACTTCCAGGACAAGGCCGAGCTGTTCGAGGCGGTCCTGACCGAGGACATGTCGCGCCTGGCCGAGGTGGTCGAGGCCGGGGCGCCCGAGGGCGAGCCGGTCCGCCAGCGTCTGCTGGGCGCGCTGAGCGCCGGCTATCATTCGTCGCTGGAGCATCTGCCCCTGTTCCAGGCCATCGTCGCCCGATCCTGGTTCCAGCCCCTGGCGGCCGAGATGCGCGCCCGGGCCGCGACCAAGAAGCTGCTGCTGACCATCGGCGATATTCTTCAGGAGGCGGTCGCCAAGGGCGAGCTGCGCCAGGACGCCGATCTGCGCCTGTTGGTCGAGCTGATCTGGGACGCCTATCTGTCCAACTATCGCCGCGCCGCCTATGACGAATGGGACGCAGCCGCCCTGTCGGACCATATGGGCAAGCAGATCGACGTCATCCTGGCCGGGGCCCTGTCGGCCAAATAGGCCGCCTTTACCTTGTCAGAGCGCCCTTCAGGCCCGCCCGCGCCCGTCGCCGGCGGGCCTTCGTCCGTCTGGGGCCGGGCCTCGCATCGGACCGTGAAAAAACAGTCCGATGAGTCCCATCGGTCCGACGCCGTGATCGGGGTTTCGGACATCGAAAAAGACTGTCCGATGTGTCCGATGTGTCCGACGCCCTTTGTTTTAAAAGTGGATTTTTGGCGCATCGTGTCGGACAGTCCGATCGGCGTCCGGCGGGCGGGAGGCGGAGAGACGTTCAGAGCCGCACAATGTCAAAGACCGGGCCGCAAGCCTAACACGGTTTCGAGAGGCGCCGGGTCGAAGCCGCACGTGAGCGCCTGCCCCTTGAAAAGTCAGGACCTTGTCTTTGAACTTGCGAGGATCGGCCTCAGTCGCGGCGTTTCAGGGTGACGTAGAAGGCGCCGTCGCCGCCGTGGCGCCGATGGGCCGAGGTGAAGCCCGAGACCACGCCGCGCAGGGCCGGCGACTGCATCCATTCGGCGAAGGAGGCGCGGATGACCCCGCCGCCCAGCCGCCCCTGGCCGGTGATGACCAGGACCGCCCGCAGGCCCCGCGCCTGGCAGCCGGTCAGGAAGGCCCGAAGCTGGTCCTCGGCCTCGAACCGGCCGAAGCCGTGCAGGTCGATCCGGGCCTCGATCGGATCGCGCTCGCGCGACAGCCGCTGTTTGCGGCGGGGCTCCAGATCCTCAGGCGCGGGCCGGAGGCGAGAGGGCGTGGGGCGAACGGGGGGGCGCGGCTCGGACGTCGGTTCGGTGCGGGCGAACCGCGCCGGAGCGGTCTTGGCCGGCGGCTTTTCCGCGCGCGACAGAGGGCGGTCCGGGATCGGGGCGATCAGATGGGCCGGCGCCTCGGCGCCGGGCGTGACCCGCGCGGCCTTGCGCGTTCGGGGCGGCGAGACCGTGCCGGTGATGCGGTTCCAGATGCGACGGTCCTCGGGCGTCAGGCCGTTCTCGTCCCGGCCGGAACCCTTGCGCCTCATGCCGCTTCGTCGTCCTCGATAGGGTCGGCGGGACCGGGTTCATGGGCGAGGAGATCGCCCGGCTGGCAGTTCAGTTCACGGCACAGGGCGTCCAGGGTCGAAAACCGCACCGCCCGCGCCTTGCCCGTCTTCAGGACCGACAGATTGGCCACCGTGACCCCCACCCGGTCGGCCAGCTCGGTCAGCGACATGCGGCGTTCGACAAGGACGCGATCAAGCTGGACGCGGATGGCCATGAGGAAATCCTAGCGGAAACGGTTCAGATCGTCAGTTCGGATTCGCGGCGCAGCCGCGCGCCCTCGCGAAAGACCTCCGCAAGGACGAAGACGATCAGGACGGAAAACACCGGGGTCAGCAGTTCGCCCAGCCCTTGCGGGTCCATGACGCCGGGCGCCAGGCGGGCGGCGACGAAGCCCTGGGCCAGCCAGACCCCGCCGGTGACCAGGGCCAGGATCAGGCCGATCTGGCGCAGGCGACGCACATTGGCCGGATGAAAGGGGTCGCCCATGATCAGAGTACGGAAGATGAGGCGCAGGCTGCGCAGAATCAGCATGAAGCCGCCGAAATAGGCGGTGGCCGCCCCCAGGCCGAACAGCAGAAGCAGCCGGGTCAGGGGCAGTTGGCGGCCGCCGGTCTCGCCGCTGACGGTGATGTTCACATTGTCCAGCGGGATGAAGACGGCCGCGATCAGCAGCAGAAGAAGAAGGCCGGTGACCAGCCAGAGCAGGACATAGGCCACGTCCAGGGCCACCTTCAGCACGCTGGAGACCGAACCCGGTCCCAGGGCGCGAAACGGGGCGGTGATCGGGGCCCACCGCTGCGGCGTGCGCCCCTCGCCTCGCTTCAGCAGATGGGGCAGGGGCAGGCGCATGGTCGGTCGGTGCTCAGGCCGGAAGGAAGGACGCGGCGGCTGCGCGGGGTCCGGCGAACCCGCACGCAGCCCTATACATCGCGATCTTCGTCAAGGCCGTCAAAGCTCTCGTGATCGATAAGGACTGGACTTGAGGTCGATCAGAAGGCTTGGACCAGGATGGCGACCAGGGCGGTCGGCAGGGCGGCGATCAGAACCGTGTTGACGAAGGCGGCGCCGACCTTGTCCAGCAGCAGCGAGAGGTTCATCGTATGCATAATGTGTCTCCGTTTTTCCTGTTGGGCGATCATCGCCCATTTTAAGTTTTTTCCGCATGATCCTTCCGGTTATGCCCGGCGTCTTGAACGTTGCGGCCCCGTTCCTGACGATCAATAGATAGGCCGTGTCCTGCGGAAAATCACGTTACATATCGTTTAACGATATTAAACTTTGGCAATAGACTGTTTCAGGACCGTGATCGGCAATGAGTCTCAAGCTTTTCAAGGGGATGCGTATCGTCCTCGCCACCCACAATCCAGGCAAGGTTCCCGAGATCGCCGCTCTGCTGGGCGAAGATTACGAGATCCTCACGGCGGGGCAGCTGAATCTGCCTGAACCCGAGGAGACCGAGACCACCTTCGCCGGCAACGCCCTGCTGAAGGCGCGCCATGCGGCCGATCGGTCGGGCGAGGTCGCCTTGGCCGACGATTCGGGCCTGTCGGTCGCGGCCCTGGACGGGGCGCCGGGCATCTATTCCGCCCGCTGGGCCGGTCCGGGCAAGGATTTCGCCGTGGCCATGAAGAAGGTGGAGGCGCGGCTGGAGGAGATCGAGGCTGCGGACATGAGCGCCTGGTTCACCTCGGCCCTGGCGGTGGCCTGGCCGGACGGGCCCAGCGTGGTGGTCGAGGGGGTGGTGCGGGGTCGGCTGAGCTTTCCGCCGCGCGGCGACCGGGGCTTCGGCTATGATCCGATTTTCATTCCGGATGAGGCGAGCGGCCTGACCTTCGGGGAGATGGAACCTGAGGCCAAGGAGACGATCAGCCACCGCACCCGCGCCTTCGCCAAGCTGAGAGCCGCCCTGATTGACTGATCCCGCCCAGACCTGGGTCGATCCCGGAACGGACCTCGGACTCTATGTCCACTGGCCCTATTGTGCGCGCATCTGCCCCTATTGTGACTTCAACGTGGTGCGCGACCGGGGGCGGGTCGAGGAACAGGGGCGGCTGGTCGAGGCGATCCTGGCCGACATGCGGGCCCAGCGCGCCCTGACCGGGCCGCGCCGGCTGGCCTCGGTCTTCTTCGGCGGGGGGACGCCGTCGCTGATGGCGCCGGAGGCCGTGGCGCGGATCATCGACCAGGCCCGCGACCTGTTCCCGCCGTCAGGACCGATCGAGATTTCGCTGGAGGCCAATCCGACCGATGCGGAGGCGGCCCGGTTCGACGCCCTGGCCCAGGCCGGGATCAATCGGCTGTCCATGGGGGTGCAGGCCCTGGACGACGCCGCCCTGCGGTTTCTGGGGCGCGACCATTCGGCGGCCGAGGCGCGGCGCGCGGTCGCCCTGGCCGGACGCGCCTTCGACCGGCTGTCCATCGACCTGATCTACGCCCGGCCGGGCCAGACGCCCGCCGACTGGGCGACGGAGCTGGGCGCGGCCCTGGACATGGGGTTCGAGCATGTCTCGCCCTATCAGCTGACGCTCGAGCCGACGACGGCCTTCGGCCGGGCCCTGGCGCGCGGAACCCTGGTCCCGCCGGACGAGGACCAGGCTGCGGCCCTGTACGAGACCACCCAGACCGTGCTGGAGGCCGCCGGTTTCGACGCCTATGAGGTGTCCAACCATGCGCGGGGCGTGGCGGCCCGGTCGGCCCATAATCTGCACGTCTGGCGTGGCGGGGACTATCTGGGCCTGGGGCCGGGGGCGCATGGGCGACTGACCCTGGACGGCGTTCGCACCGCAACCGTCGCCCATCGCCGCATCGGCGACTATGCGGCAGGGGTGCAGGCGGGCGCCCCCTGGGCCGAGGTCGAACGGCTGGACGCCGCCGGGGCGGCGGAGGAGCGGCTGCTGCTGGGGTTGAGGACGGTGGAGGGGGCGCCGGTCGGCGTATTGGGGGACCTGGGCCTGTCGCCCGAGGCGGAACCGACCGCGGACCTGATCGCCGACGGCTTTCTGACGGTCACGGGCGGGCGGCTGGTCGCCACCCCGCGCGGGCGACCGGTGCTGGACGGGGTGCTGAAGGCCCTGCTGACCTGAGGTCGCGCCTCAGTCCAGGGTCGCGCCGGTGGTGCGCATGATCTCGGCCCGCAGCTCGGGCAGGCCCAGCCCCTTTTCGGACGAGGTCAGGGCCACCACGGGGAAGGCGGCGGGGCGTTTGGAGATGGCCTTAAGCGTGGCCTCCTGCATCCGCTCGCCCTCGCCCTTCTTCAGCTTGTCGGCCTTGGTCAGGACGATCTGATAGGAGACGGCGGCCAGATCCAGGGCGTCCAGCGCCTCGGCGTCCACGCTCTTCAGCCCATGGCGGCTGTCGATCAGCAGATAGACCCGTTTCAGGGTGACCCGGCCGCGCAGGTAATCGCGCCCCAGGTCCTGGAACTTCTTGACCGTGGTCTTGGACGCCTTGGCCCAGCCGTAGCCGGGCAGGTCGACCAGCCGCAGCCGACCGTCCAGATCGAAGAAGTTGACCTCGCGCGTCCGGCCCGGCTCGTTGGAGGCTCTGGCCAGCTTGTGCATGCCGACCAGGCCGTTGATCAGGCTGGACTTGCCGACGTTGGAGCGGCCCGCAAAGGCGATCTCGGGCAGGTCCGGATCGGGCAGTTGCTCGATCTTGGCCGCCCCCATGACGAAGGTCGCCGGCCGCGCGAACAGAATCCGCGCGGCCTCGATCTCTTCAGGGCTGAAGTCGGTTTCCTCGATCACGCGGGCTTTTTCTTAAAGCGGGCGATGAAGTCGTCGATCGGATTCTCGGCCTTGTAGCGGTGCATGATGACGTACTGCTGCAGGATGGTCAGGATGTTCGACCAGGCCCAATAGACCAGCAGGCCCGCCGCAAAGGGCGCCATGATGAAGGTGAAGACCAGGGGCATGAACTGGAAGATCTGGCGCTGGACCGGATCGGCCGCAGGCGGGTTCATCGCCGTCTGCAGCCACATGGTCAGGCCGTAGGCGACCGCCAGCAGACCGATGCCTAGAGGCCCGACCAGCAGCCCCCCCAGGAGCGGCAGGGTCGCCGGATCCCAGGGGATCAGGCCGAACAGGTTCCACACCACCGAGGGATCGCGCGCCGACAGGTCGTGGATGAAGCCCAGGAAGGGCTGGTGGCGCATTTCGATGGTGACCGTCAGCACCTTGTACAGGGCGTAGAAGACCGGGATCTGGAGCAGAAGCGGAAGACAGCCGGCGACCGGATTGATCTTCTCCTTCTGGTACAGGGCCATGGTCTCCTGTTGCTGCTTCTGCGGATCGTCTTTGAACTTCTTCTTGATCTCCTCCATCTTGGGCTGGAGGTTCCGCATCTTGGACATCGAGGCGTAGGCGTTGTTGGCCAGGGGGAACATGACCAGTTTGACGATGACGGTCAGGGCCAGGATGGCGACGCCGAAGCTGCCGACCAGGCCGTAGACATTCTCAAGGATCCAGAAGATCGGCCGCGTCAGGAACCAGAACATGCCCCAGTCGATCGCATAGACGAAGCGCGGCAGATTGAGGGACTGCTCATAGGTCTTCAGCACCTCGGCCCGCTTGACGCCGGCGAACAGGCGCTGGGTCTCGGTGGCGGTTCCGCCGGGCTGGATGGTGCGGGTCGCGCCCAGGACGTTGGCTTCCAGCTGCGGCTGGCCGCCCGGAACCTCGCGGACCCGGAATTCGGTCTCGACCGCCTCGTCCTGCTGCGGCAGCAGGGCCGCCAGCCAGTATTTGTCGGTGATGCCCAGCCAGCCGCCGATCGAGGCGTTCTCGATCCGCGGCTCCTTCAGCCAGTCCTTGTACTTCTTCTGCTCGGTCCGGTACTCGCCCGGCTTGCCGAAGGCGCCGATGGCGCCTTCGTGGACGATGTGGGACGAACCGGCCAGGGGCGGGACGCCCTGGCGCTGGACGCTGCCGTAGGGGGCGATGGTGATGGCCTGGGTTCCCAGGTTCTGGACCGTGTCCTTGATCGAGAAGACGTAGCGGTCATCGACCGAGACCACGCGGGTGAAGCGCAGACCCTGCCCATTGTCCCAGGTCAGGGTGATCGGCGAGGTGGGGGTCAAGGTCGAACCGGCCGTCAGGCGCCAGACGGTGTTGGGACCAGGCACGCCGCCGGCCACATCGGGGCCGGTCCAGCCGAACTGGGCGAAATAGGCGTTCTGCATCCCCTGGGGGCGGAACAGTTCGACCGGCTCAGGCTTGTCCTGGACCTCCTTGTAGTCGGTCAGGAACAGGTCGTCGATCCGACCGCCCTGGAGCGACAGCGAGCCCTTCAGGGTGCCGGACTGGATCGGCACGCGCGCGGCGGTGCTCAGCGCCTGGCGGCGATCGGTGACGAAGACCGGCCCCTGGGGGCTCAGCGCCGTGCGAGCGGCGTTCCTGGCCGTCTGAGACTGTTCGGCCTGGGCCTGCTGCTGGACGGCGCGGCGCTCGGCCTGGGGCCGCAGCACGGCGAACCAATAGACCCCCAGGATCAGGGCCGAGCACACGATGAAGAGGATCGTGTTGCGCGAGTTCTCGTTTTTCATGGATTCGGGCGGTCCTGGCCGGAGGGGGCGGGGGCGGGCGAAGGCCGGTCGGCCCCCCGATCGTTTCTCGGTGTCGCCAGCCTTGTAAGCGTCGATTTCACATCGTCAAGCAGACGGTCCCACGCCCGCTCGGTGGTGCCCATGCGGGCGATGAAGACATAGTCGCTACCGGGCACGCCATATTGGGGCAGCATGGCCCGCGCGGCCTCGCGCAGGCGGCGTTTGGCGCGGTTCCTGACCACCGCCCCGCCGATCTTGCGCGTGGCGGTGAAGCCCAGGCCGACGTGCGGCGAACCGTCGCCGCGATCCAGCCTCTGGATCACCACCCCGCCGCGCGCCTCGGAAACGCCTTTGGCGGCCGCCAGGAACTGGGGCCGCCGCAACAGACGCTTGATCTGTAAAGGGTCGCTCATGCGTCCTTGGCTTTCGGACGCGAGAGCCGCTTACGCCGTCAGGCGCTTGCGGCCCTTGGCGCGACGGCGCGCAACGATCTTCTGGCCGTTCTTGGTGGCCATCCGGCTGCGGAAGCCGTGACGGCGCTTGCGCACGAGTCGCGACGGCTGATAGGTCCGCTTCACGGTCGGCTCCTGACGTTAAAAGGTTGGGCGACGGGGCAGAAGGCGTCCGCCGCAGGAAGGGCGGGCGTATAAGTCGCATGGTCGCGCGAGTCAACGCTCGGCCGGCAATTCGGGAATGAAGCGCGTATGGCGAAACGAACGGCGAAGGAATGGGGCCTGCGGCTGGCGCCGCTGGCGGTCATCGCCGGCCTGGTGGCCGCCTTCTTCGCCCTGGGCTGGAACCGCTATCTGTCGATGGACCTGATCCGCGAGCATGGGCTGAACCTGCAAGCCTACGCCCAGGCCCATTGGTGGACCGCCCTGGTCGCCTTCGTCGCCGTCTACGCCGTCGCCACCGCCTCCACCATTCCGGGGCCGGTCTTTCTGACCCTGCTGGGCGGGATGATGTTCGGCCCCTATGTCGGCGCCCTGGCCCAGGCCAGCGGAGCGACCCTGGGTTCGGTCGTGATCTATATGGTCTATCGCACCTCGATCGGGACCTGGCTGCGCGCCAAGTTCGAGGCGGACGCCGGCTTCATGGACCGGCTGGCCAAGGGGATCGACCGAAACGCCTTCACCACCCTGTTCACCCTGCGCGTCATTCCCAGCGTGCCCTTCGTCCTGGTCAACGCCACCGCGGGCATGATGGCGGTGCCGCTGCGCCCCTATGTGGTCGCCACCTTCATCGGCCTGTTGCCGTCCACCTTCATCTACACCTGGATCGGATCGCAGCTGGGCGACCTGCTGCGGGCCGGGGTGCAGCCGGACCTGCCCATGCTGCTGCGCCAGTTCTTCTGGCCGCTGATGGGGGTGGCCTTCCTGTCCCTGCTGCTGCCGATCGGCATCAAACTGGTCCAGATGATCCGCGCCCGACGCGCCCGAAGCCAGGGAGGGGCGGCCCCGGCATGATCCCCCTGTTCGATCGGCTCGCGACGGCGCTGAAGCTGTCGCCCCAGACGGCGGAGACCTGGCGCGAACGGCTGCGGCCCCGGGCGCCCGACGGCCTGTCGGCCCGGCTGCTGCTGCTGACCTTCGCCTTCACCCTGGCGGTCGAGGCCCTGATCATGGGGCCGAACCTGGCCGCCTTCCACGAGCGCTGGCTGCGCGACCGGCTCCAGGCCGCCGAACTGGCCTCGGTCGGGGTGGAGGCCCTGCCCTACAGCGCGGTCGAGGACGACACGGCCGCCGAGCTGATGCGGATCGGCGGGGTCCAGGCCGTGGCCCTGACCGAACAGGGGGTGCGGCGGCTGCTGCTCCAGGCGCCCAACCTGCCGCGCGCGCCCGAGCTGATCGACCTGCGTCAGCAGAACAGCTGGGCGCGGCTGACCGATCCCTGGCGCACCCTGTTCGGCCATCCGGACCGGTCGCTGCGGGTCCAGGCCAAGCCCCGCTATCGCTCGGGCGACTTCATCGAGATCGTCACCCCGGCCCAGCCGTTGAAACTGGAGCTGAAGGCCTTCCTTCTGAACAGTCTGCTGGTCAGCCTGCTGGTGTCCCTGACGGCGGGCGCCCTGCTGTACGGCGGTCTGGCGCTTCTGGTGCTGCGGCCGCTCCAGCGCGTCACCCGCTCGATGGAGCGGTTCGCCGCCGATCCCGAGAGCGAGGCCGAGACCCCGTCGGACCGGCATGACGAGATCGGCCGGGTCGAGCGCGAACTGGCCCGGATGCAGGAGGAGGTGCGCCAGTCCCTGCGCTCCCGCGCCCGTCTGGTGGCCCTGGGCGAGGCGGTGGCCAAGATCAACCACGACCTGCGCAACATGCTGACCTCGGCCCAGATGGCGTCGGAGCGGCTGGCGACCTCGGCCGACCCCCAGGTGGCCAAGGCCCTGCCCCGGCTGGAGCGGGCGCTGAGCCGAGCCGCAAGCCTGTCACGCAATGTGCTGGAATACGGCCGCAGCGAGGAGCCCGCGCCCCAGAAGACCCGCGTGGTCCTGACCAAGGCCCTGACCCTGGCGGCCGAGGACGCCGGCCTGGAGCCGGAGGGGGTGCGGCTGATCAAACAGGTGCCGGCCCGGTTCGCGGTCGAGGCCGATCCGGATCAGCTGTACCGCATCCTGGTCAATCTGATGCGCAACGCCCGCCAGGCCATAGAGGCCGATCCGGGCCGCTCCCCCGAGCGGCGCGGCAAGGGGGCCGTCACCGTCAGCGCCTTCGGTCAGGACGGGGTCTGCGTCGTCCGCATAGCCGACGACGGGCCGGGCATTCCGCCGCGCCTGGCCGAACGTCTGTTCGAACCCTTCGTCAGCTCCAAGAGTTCGGACGGATCGGGCCTGGGCCTGACCATATCGCGCGAACTGGCGGCCCTGCACGGCGGCGAGCTGAGACTGGTTCCCGGCGACGGAAGCGGGGCGGTGTTCGAGCTGCAGCTGCCCGCCTGACAGCTATTCCAGCCCGTCGTCGGTGACGACGAAGGGTCGGTCAGCGGCCTTGGCCTGGGCCGCCAGCTCTTCCTGCACCAGGTGCCAGCGACGCAGGCGTTCATAGCTGATGGCGTGTTCGGGCGAGGCGTCCAGCCAATGGCGGAAGTCCTCGATCTGCAGACGGGCGTTGGGGGCGGCCGGGTCCGGCAGGGCCGGGACGTTGGGCAGTTGACGCGCCACATCGGCGGGAATGGGGAAGTCTCCGGACGAGGTGCTCAGGATCATGAAGGCGGCTCGGCGTCGATTGTGCGTCAGTGGAGAGGGGAACCATGACGCGAAGCGCGGCCGGGCGCCACCTTTTCGTCATGACAGCGTTGTTGCCGCAACCGCCCTTTACGGCCAAGGTTGGCCGACAGGGTCTGAACCAGGAGATGTCCATGACCATTCGCACGTCCCTGATGTCCGCCTTGCTGGCGGCGACAGCCGTCGCGGCGCCCCTTTCGGCGGCCGCCCAGCAGGCGTCGGACCCCTATGGCGATCAGCGTGTCCTGCCCGATCCCAACGACCCCAAGGCGCGCGAGGCCCTGGAGCGGGCGCGGGGCGAGGCCTATCACCGGGCCGATGACTCCAAACAGACCGAGGAGGAACTGCGCACCACCCGCGCCCTGAACGCCGAGATCGCCGCCCAGAACGCCCTGGCCGACAAGGCCGACGAGGCCGCTCGGCTGGAATATGACGCCGCCGTGGCCCGGCGCCAGATCGAGATCCGGCGGATCGAAGAGGAGGCGCGAGCGGCCGCCGAGGCGACTCGCGCGGCCCAGGAGCAGTACGACCGCGACTACGCCGCCTGGCGCGAACAGGTGCGCCTGTGCCAGTCGGGCTTCCGCGAAGCCTGCACGGCCCGCCCCGCCTGGGTCAGGCCGCAGCAGTAGTCGGAATCAGCCGGCGACCAGGCTCATGTCGCGCCGGGCCATCATCCGGTCGAACTCGGTCCAGACGCCGTCGGCGCCGTGCCAGCTGCCTTGCGTCGCCGCCTTCGAATATTCGGTGGCGCGGGCCTCGAAGAAGTTGGCGTGCTCGACGCCCGACAGCAGGGCCTGCAGCCAGGGCAGCGGGTTTTCCTTGACCCCATAGACCTCAGGCAGCTTCAGCTGACGCAGGCGCCAGTCGGCGATGAAGCGAATGTACTGCTTGATGTCGTCGGGGGTCATGCCCTCGACCGCGCCCATTTCGAAGGCCAGGTCGATGAACTTGTCCTCCATCTTCACCACCGTCTTGCAGCAGTCGACGATGTCGTCGGCCACGGCCTGGGTGACGGCGCCCGTCTCCTTGTTGAAGGCGTGATACAGCTTGATGATGCCCTCGCAGTGCAGGCTCTCGTCGCGAACCGACCAGGAGACGATCTGGCCCATCCCCTTCATCTTGTTCATGCGCGGGAAGTTCATCAGCATCGCAAACGACGCGAACAGCTGAACCCCTTCGGAGAAGCCGCCGAACATGGCGAGGGTCCGGCAGATGTCGGCGTCCGAATCCACGCCGAACTGGCCCATATAGTCGTGCTTGTCCCGCATGGCCTCATATTCCATGAAGGCGCCGAACTCGCTCTCGGGCATGCCGATGGTCTCGAGCAGCAGGGCGTAGGCCGCGATATGGATGGTCTCCATATTGCCGAAGGCGGCCAGCATCATCTTCACCTCGGTCGGTTTGAACACCCGGCCGTAGCGTTCCATGTAGTTGTCCTGAACCTCGATGTCCGCCTGGGTGAAGAAGCGGAAGATCTGGGTCAGCAGATTGCGTTCATTGTCGTTCAGGGTCGAGGCCCAGTCCTTGACGTCCTCGCCCAGCGGCACCTCTTCGGGCATCCAGTGGACCTGCTGCTGCTTCTTCCACATGTCGAAGGCCCACGGATAGCGGAAAGGCTTGTAGGCCACGGAGGGCGTCAGAAGACCGGCGCGGTCGGGGCGGATGATCGGGGTGATGGCGTTCATCGAACTGGACCTGAAGGAGCGATTCCGGAGAGGCCTGCACCATGCGACTCGGCGCGCCCGGCGCCAAGTCGGAAATCATCTATGTTGCGATCACATTTTGTCCTACCGCTACATCTTGTGTGCGGCGGTTAAGAAGCTGGGGACGGCCCTGGGGATGGGCGCCCCGCCTCAGGCGGCCTGGGCGTCGTCCCGACGGTCAGACGCCGCAGCCAGGGCGGCGTCGATCGCCGCATAGAGGGCCGCCTGGGTGATGGGCTTGGCCAGATGACCGTCCATGCCGGCGGCCAGGCAGCGGGCGGCGTCTTCGGGCATGGCCTCGGCGGTGACGGCCAGGACGGCGACGTCGGCGGCCGGTCCAATCAGACTGCGGATGGCGCGGGTGGCGGCGATCCCGTCCATGACCGGCATGCGGACGTCCATCAGGACTAGGTCGAAGGCGCCGGCCGCGACGGCCTCCACCGCCTCGGCGCCGTCACACGCCTCGGCCGTGTCGCAGTCGGCCGCCTCCAGCATGACTCGCATCAGATTGCGGTTCAGGGGATGGTCGTCCACGACGAGGATCCGCATGCGCCGCGCCTCCAACGGCTGGGGGGCGTCGCTCTGAACGATTTCGACCGGCTCGGCTGGGATTTCGACGGTGAAGGTCGTTCCCATGCCGGGCGCGCTCTCCACCGAAATGGTTCCGCCCAGTCGGTCCACATGGCTCTTGGCCAGGGCCAGACCCACTCCCGCGCCCTGATGCGCCCGGCTGGTGGTGGCGTCCGCCTGCTGGAACAGGGAGAAGACGCCGCAGAGCACCTCATCCGTCATGCCGCAGCCGGTGTCGTGAATTTGCACGCGGAGATGATCGCCCCGTCGGTCCGCCACGACCCGCACGCCGCCCAGGCCGGTGAATTTCACGGCGTTGGCGCTGAGATGGTGCAGAATCTGGCGCAGACGCCGGCCGTCGGTCCAGACCGCGCCCTGGGCCTCGGGGGCGATGCTGACGGTGAAGTCCAGGCCGCGAACATTCGCCCACTCCCGCGACGGCGCGACCGCCTCTTCGATCAAGGCGGGGATGTCGGTCGGTTTCAGCGCCACCTCGGCCCCGCCGTGGGACACCTCCAGCAGATCCTCAATCAGGCGCAGCATGGCCTCGCCGCACTGTTTGATCGCCTCGACCTGACGGCGCCCCTCGTCGTCCAGCCCAGGACGTCGGGCCAGAAGGTCGGCATAGCCGGTGACGCCGGTCAGAGGCGTGCGCATCTCGTGGCTCATCATGGCCAGGAAGCGGGACTTGGCCTGATCGGCCGTCTCGGCCCGTTTGACGGCGGCTAGGGCGGCCTCGGTGCGCACGCCCAATCGCGTCATCAGCCGCCGCCGCTCGGTCGATAATGTGGTGATCGGCAGGGCGGTGACGACCAGAGTCAGAAGAAACAGATGCAGGACGCTCATCTGCCGCATGACGGTCGGGACCGTGTCCAGAACCGGGTCAGGCTGAAGGCGCGTCAGGGTAACGGGGCCGTGACCCGTCACGGTGGCGCCCACGGCGATGACCGTAACCCACAGAACCGCCCCTGCGGTCCAGGGCGGAGACAGTCGGAAGGCCAGCAGGATCAGAGGCGGCAGGATCATGAACAGGATCGGCGCCTGGTTCTGGCCGAAGGCCCAGACCACGGCGGCGGTCACAAGAACCATCAGGAGCACGAATTCAGCGGGTCGGGCCTGGGCGTCGGAGCGGAAGCGGTGACTGCGCGCCACCAGCAACAGGGTCGGCGTGACGATCATCATCGCCAGCAATTCCATGTCGAAGAGGTGCCGCATCCGAAAGCCTAGGCTTTCCAACGGCGGTCCGCTGACGACGACGGCGACAAGGCCGGCCAGGAGGGTGGTGAAGGCGACGGAGGGCGCCGCAGCGATCAGGGCGAACCGCAGCAGCCGTTTCGGACGACGCATGTCCAGGGCGGCGCCGCAGAAGCGACGGATCAGCAGGGTGGCGACGATCACCTGGGTCATGTTGAAGGCGACGTTGGTGACCGCGATCACGGCGGCGTCGCCGCGTATGACATTGCTGACCAGATTGATCAGGGCGCACCCGACCAGAACCCCCAGGGCCTTGTAACGCGACAACTGCAGGACGGCGGCCAGCAACACCGCATTAGCCGGCCACATCACCTTGGCGTCCAGCGCGGCCACGCTCCACAGCCCCAGAAGCTGGGAGGCGACGAACAAAAGCAGATAGACGGAGGGCGGGGGACCCGCCTCCTGTCCGGCGTCATGGCGGAAGAACCGCCAGCGCCCGCGCCGCATGGATGTCGTCAGACCGACCATGCTTCACCCGTGAATGAATATCCTAAGAATACGGTTTTGCGACGCCTAGGTAGAATTGCGGAGAAGGGGCGCAGGAACCGCCGATGCGGGCCGTCGTTCCACTGCCCTCGCCAATCCAGGGCCCGCCATGTCCGACGTCATCGCCGAACCGACCTTCGAGCCGCCGCCGGACGCCCTGGCCTTCTATGAGGAAAGCCTGGGGTTGCTGAAGGAGAGCGGCATACCCTTCCTGCTCTCGGGCACCTACGCCGTCACCGCCTATACGGGGGTGCGCCGCCCGACCAAGGATCTGGACGTCTTCTGCAAGCCCGGCGACTATCCCCGCATTCTCGCCTATTTCCAGAAGCGCGGCTATCGCACCGACGTCGAGGACGAACGCTGGATCGCCAAGGTCTGGAAGGACGACCGGCATTTCTTCGACGTCATCTTCGCCATGTCGAACGGCGCCATCGCCGTGTCGGACAGCTGGTTCGGCGGAGATGTGATCCGGGTCTATGGCCATGAGGTGCGGATCACCCCGCCCACGGCCCTGATCCTGTCCAAGGTCTTCATTCAGGATCGCTATCGTTATGACGGGGCGGATGTGAACCACGTCATTCTGAAACAGTCCGACGCCGTGGACTGGAAGAGCCTGCTGGACCAGATGGACCTCTATTGGGAGGTGCTGGCCGCCCATCTGCTGAACTTCCGCTTCGCCTATCCGACCGAGCGCGATCGGGTGCCGCGCTGGCTGATGGAGGAGTTGACCGAACGGCTGGCGGCCCAGATCGACCTGCCGCCCCCGCGGGTAAAGGTGTGCCGCGGCCGTCTTCTGAGCCCGCGCGACTATGTGATCGACGTCGCCGAATGGGGCTTCGGCGACGTGGTCGGCAAGGGGCTGGAAGAACGCCACGATCCCGTGACCTGAGCCCCCGCCGGAGAGCGACCCATGACCGACGCCCCCCAACCCCCTTCCTCCGCGCCTTCCCTCGCCTCTGGACAGACGCCCCAGCCGGGGCTGGAGCCGGGACCGGCCAAGAAGATGCGGGTCGCCGCCGTGGGCGATCTGCACGTCGGCGAGGACGCGCGCCGCCCCTATCGCGACCTGTTCGAACGGGTGTCGGACGAGGCCGACGTGCTGTGCCTGTGCGGCGACCTGGTCAACTACGGCAAGACGGCCGAGGTGGAGCGGCTGCTGGAGGATCTGCGGCTGTGTCGTATTCCGATGGTGGGCGTTCTGGGCAATCACGAACACGAATGCGGCCAGCCCGATCAGGTCGCCAGGATGCTGGCGGACGCCGGGGTCCGCATGCTGACCGGCCAGGCCTATGAGATCGACGGAGTGGGCTTCGCCGGGGGGAAGGGGTTCGTCGGCGGCTTCGGCCGCTATATGTTGAGCGCCTTCGGCGAGGCGGCGGTCAAGACCTTCGTCCAGGAGGCGGTCGAGGACGCCAATCTGATCGAAAACTCCATCCGCATGCTGCGCACCGAGCGGTCGGTCGTCCTGCTGCACTATGCGCCCGTGGTCGAGACGGTGATGGGCGAGCCGCCCGAAATCCACGCCTTCCTGGGCTCGTCGCGCCTGGCCGAAACCATCGACCGATACGACAACATCAGCCTGGTGGCGCACGGCCACGCCCATCGCGGCGGGCCGGAGGGGCGCACCAATCGGGGCGTGCCCGTCTATAACGTGGCTCTGCCGGTGTTGCGGTCTCTGGGGGAAAAGCCGTATCGGGTGTTTGAAGTCTGAGCCTCACAGGCGACGGCCTCGTCCCTGCGGCGATCCCGCCGCCTCCAGCCCAAAGGTCCATGGCCATGCGTCTTCTGTCCTCCGTCGCGGCCCTGGCCGTTTTGACCCTCGCCGCCCCGGCGCTGGCCGCCGCCCAAGCCGCTGCGCCTGCCCCTGCACAGGCCCAAGCGGAGACCCAAGCGGAGGCCCAGAGCCCGGAAGAGGCGGCCCTGGAGGCCAAGGCTGAGGCCTTTGAGGCCGATCTGGAGCAGATGAACACCGAGCTCGAGGCGATTCTGGGCGACGCCACGAAGGACGCCGCCGCCAAGACGGCCGCCGCCTACGCCGTGATCGACCGGCACGCGCCGGGGATGAACGCCTTCGCCGCAGAGGTGGAGGCCTTTTTCAAGGCCGAGGCCGAAAAGCCCGAAAACGCCGCGCGCAAGACGGAGCTTCTCACGGCGTCGACGGCGGCCGGCCAGTCGATCCGCGCCATTCCCGAACAGTTCCGCGAGGGTGTCCAGCAAGCCGTAGCCGGTAAGACCGAGCCGGCGCCTGCGGCCCAATAGTCGCCTTACCGCGATTTCACTTGAGACGGGGCGGCTGACGGCGGAGTTTGCGCGGGTCATTCAAAGGGAGATTTCCCATGATCCGCCTGCTCAGCCTAACCGCCGCCCTGGCCCTGTCGCCCCTGTCCTGCGCATTCGCCGGCGCCTTGGCCTCCCCTCAGGAAGACCGGGCCGAGGCCGCCGAGTCGAAGGCTGAAGCCCGTCTGGAGACGGCGGCCGCCGCCTTCGAGGCGCGGATGGAGGCCTTCGGCAAGCGCGCCGAAGCGATTTCCGAAGACGAGAGCCTGGACGAGGCCGTGCGCGGCCAAAGGATCGCCGCCCTCTGGTCCGAATATGCGCCAGACGTGGCCGCCTTCACCGCCGAGGCCACGCGCCACGCCTCCGAGGCGGCGGCCGAGGCCTTGAAGGACATCGACGTCGACGCCCTGGTTCAGGAGGCGCTGAACGATCCCGAGGTGAAACAGGCGATGGAGCAGGGTCTGGCGGCCGGAACCGGCATCGCCCGCAACAGCGCCTGGACCAATCCCGATCCCGAACAGATGGAGACCTATGGGCTGATCGCCCAATATGCGCTGGACCAGGCCCAAGACGCCGTGCTGACCGAGGCGGACGAAGCGCCGGAAGAGGCCGAAGCGCCCGAGGCCCCCGAGGCGCCTGAACCGCCCGCCCCGCCCAAGGCGCCTCGCGCACGATAGGACGCAAGGCGCGCCTCACAGGCCTTGACCACGGGGGCCGATGCAGCGACACGACGCCGCATGTCCGCCCTGCCCGTCGCCCCGCCCCTCTATCTGCCCTTTCGGGGGGTGATGGTGGTGATGGCGATCCCGCCCGGCCCCGCCAATCTGTTCGCCGTCGCCGCCGGGGTGGAGCGGGGGCGCGTCCCGGCCCTGATCGGCGTGGTCGGGATGAATACGGCGACCCTGGTCTGGTTCGGCGCGGCGGCCCTGGGTCTGGGCGCCCTGGTCAAGGCCTTCCCCCAGGTCTTTCACCTGATCGCCGTCCTGGGCGCCCTCTATGTGGCCTGGCTGGGGCTGAAGGCCCTGCGCGGGGCCTTCGCCACGGCCGCCGAGCCCGAGGCCGTCGAAATCCACAAGAGCCGCAACGCCTTTCTGGACGGTTTCATGGTCCAGATCGCCAATCCCAAGGCCATTCTGTTCTTCACCGCCGTCCTGCCGCCGTTTCTGGACATCTCCCGCCCTGTGGCGCCGCAGCTGGCCCTGTTCGCCCTGGCCGTGATCGGCATGGACCTGACGTCGATGAGCGCCTACGCCCTGTCCGGCGCCGCCCTGTCGCGGCGGATGCAGACGCCCCGGTTCCGCCGCGGCTTCGGCCTCTTCGTCGGCCTCTTGCTGCTGACCGCCGCGGTCCTGATCGTTTCGCGCCTGCAAGCCTAGCTCCTGCAGGTCTGGACGCGGTCGAGCTTCGATCTAGAGTGCCGAGGGAACAGGCTCGTTCATGCCCCGTTCAGCCGGCAGCGCGCCCGAATGGGCGATCAAGGAGTTGATTTCATGAAAGCCCCCTCAAGAACGACGTCCGCGCTCAAGGTGCTGGCGACGACGGCCGTCGCCGGCCTCGTCCTGGCCGCCTGCGCCACCGCCACCCCCTATCAGCCCGCCGGCTACAACGGTCAGCGCGGCGGCTATTCCGAACAGCGCGTCGAGAGCAACCGCTATCGCGTGACCTTTGCAGGCAATTCGGTGACCTCGCGCGAACAGGTGGAAATGTCCCTGCTGCTGCGCTCGGCCGAGCTGACGGTCGAAAGCGGCTATGACTGGTTCGCCACCGTCAACCGCGCGACCGAACGCGACACCCGCTTCGTCTCGACGCCCGACCCCTTCTACGGCCCCTATTCCCGCTTCTACGGCCCCTACTGGGGTCCGTCCTGGCGCTATTACCGGAGCGGTTTCTGGAGCCCCTGGGATCGCTGGGGCCCCTGGGGTCCGCAGGACATCGACACCCGCCAGATCGACCGCTACGAGGCCAGCGCCGAAATCATCATGGGTCGCGGTCCCAAGCCCGCCGGCGATCCCAACGCCTTCGACGCCCGCGAGGTGATCCAGAACCTGGGCTCGCGCGTCACCCGGCCCGGCGCCTGACGTCGAACCGCCCCGTCCGCCGCGCGGATGGGGCGGGCCTTTCGGTCAGCCGACGCGGGGCGATTTGAGCCGGCGCTTGTTGGAATGGGTGGCCGGCGCCGCGCCCAGATCCTCGGGCACCTCGCCCTTGAAATAATAGCGCTGCCACGCCTCCTTGGCCGCGTCCGGGTCGCCGCTGGCCAGACGCTGGTTGAAGTCCGTCCGGGCGCGGTTCCAGGCCTCGAACTGACCCTTCATGACGGGATTGGACTGCAGGGTCCGGATCACCGGCTGGAACTGCTCGACCTTCTTGTGCTCGATCAGATTGATGAAGCAGAAGGGTTCGCCCCGCTCGAAGGTCACGCGGCCCGGCCGGGTGAAGATCCAGTTCATCGTGAAGGGGAAGGGCAGCCAGTCGGTTTCGATCAGCCCGACCAGGGGTTGGATGCCGTCCTTCACATGGTTGGGCGAACCCGAACACATCATGCCCCAGCCCGGCGGAGTGCGGAACAGATACTGGGGATGCATGGTCAGAACCCCCCGCGAGAAGTGGGAGGTGACGAAATGGTCCAGGTCGTGCTGGGGCCGATCGGGCGTGATGACGATGTCTTCCTGACGCGGCCCGCCGTTCCATTCGGCGGAGAAGCCGAAGGGGCACAGGATCTCCCAGCCCGTGGTGTTGGCCATGTTCAGCGGCAGGCACCGATAGGGGTGGCGGCTGATGAAGGCGTCCATCCAGTTGCGCGACTGGCGACCGGGCACGAGGTCCGGCGGCCGCGCCGTCATCGGATAGCATTCCAGTTCCAGTTGGCGGGCGGGCGCTGTATCGACCATGACCTGTTCCTAACGCCCGATGTGCGACCACTCAACCATGAGAACGACCGGCATGAGCGAACCGGCTTTCGACCGCGACCGCCTTCTGACCTGGTTCGCCGAAAAGGGCGTAGACCACCGGACCCACGACCATCCGGCCGTCTTCCGCGTCGAGGAGGGGCTCGAACTGAAGGCCGCCCTGCCCGGCGCCCACACCAAGAACCTGTTCCTGAAGGATCATAGGGGCCGGCTGTGGCTGATCTCGGCCCGTCAGGACACGATGATCGACCTGAAACGCGCCGCCGCCGCCATGGGATCAGGCCGGCTCTCGTTCGGAAACGAAACCCTGATGTTCGAAACCCTCGGGGTCCGCCCCGGCTCGGTCACGGCGCTGGCGCTGATCAACGACGCCGAGCGGCGCGTGACCTTCGTCCTGGACCAGAGGCTGTGGGAGGCCGAGATCGTCAACTTCCACCCCCTGACCAACACCGCCACCACGGCGCTGGATCAGGCGGCCTTTCGCCGCATCCTCGCCCTGCTGGAGCGCGAGCCCCTGGTGGTGGACTTCGACGCCCTGACCTAGGTCGTCAGTTCGCCGGACGGGCCGCGGCCAGGGCGGCCTTCTGACGGGCGATTTCAGCGTCGCGGGCGCGGTCCTGTGCGGCGAGTTCGTGTTCGATGCGGACCAGTTCGCGATTCTTTTCGGCCGAGGCCTGGGCGCGGGAGACGCCGTTGGGCCGGCCGGTGATCTGGGCGATGGAGATGGGCTGGGCGCAGATGCGGCTGTCCATATCGTACCATTTGCCCGCCGCCTCGCAGCGTTCGCCCGGCGTGACCCAATAGGCCTGGACCGCGAAAACCCCCGCCACGGCGATGCCGAACAGGCCCAGAAAGATCATCGAAAGGCGGGGAAAGGTCAGAAAACGCTTCATCTCAGCATCCGTTAGGCGGGTTTTGCACGGGAGCTTGACCCGGCGTTACGTTGACAGGCCTTCGCGACCGCTCCATGTCCTGCCCCTACATTCAGGCGAATTCACGGATAGACCCATGAAGGTTCTCGTCCCCGTCAAACGGGTGATCGACTATAACGTCAAGGCCCGCGTCAAGGCCGACCAGTCCGGCGTCGATCTGGCCAACGTCAAGATGAGCATGAATCCCTTCGACGAAATCGCCGTCGAAGAGGCGGTGCGTCTGAAGGAAGGCAAGGATCATCACGCCGCCGGCACGGCCACCGAGATCGTCGTGGTCTCCATCGGCGTGACCCAGGCCCAGGAGACGATCCGCACCGCCCTGGCCATGGGCGCGGATCGGGGCGTGCTGATCCAGTCGGATACGGATCTGGAGCCGCTGGCGGTCGCCAAGCTGCTGAAGGCCGTGGTCGAGGAGGAGAAGCCCGACCTGGTGCTGATGGGCAAACAGTCGATCGACGGCGACAACAACGCGGTCGGCCAGATGCTGGCCGCCCTGCTGGACTGGCCCCAGGCGACCTTCGCCGGCAAGCTGGTGATCGACGGCGGCAAGGCCACGGTAACGCGCGAGGTCGACGGCGGTCTGCAGACCATCGCCGCCGAACTGCCGGCGGTGGTGACGGTGGACCTGCGGCTGAACACGCCGCGCTACGCCTCCCTGCCCAATATCATGAAGGCCAAGAAGAAGGAGATCGCCATGAAGGCGGTCGCCGACTACGGCGTCGATGTCGCCGACCGTCTGAAGGTGCTCAAGGTCACCGAGCCGCCCAAGCGCGCCGCCGGGGTCAAGGTCGAGAGCGCCGCCCAGCTGGTCGAATCCCTCAAGTCCGCAGGAGTGCTGTAAGATGGCCGTCCTCGTCATCGCCGATCACGACGGCTCGGCCGTCCGCGACACCACCCACAAGACCGTGACCGCCGCCCTGGCCCTGTCGTCCGAGGTGGACGTTCTGGTCGTGGGCCAGGGGGCCAAGGCCGTCGCCGACGGCGCCGCCAAGATCGCCGGGGTCCGCAAGGTGCTGCTGGCCGAGAGCGCCGGCCTGGGCAAGGTCCTGGCCGAGGCCGTTGAGGCCACCGTCCTGCCGCTGGCCGGCGGCTACGACGCCATTCTGACGCCCGCGACCACGGACGGGAAGAATTTCGCCCCCCGGATCGCCGCCAAGCTGGACGTAGCCCCGATTTCGGACATCGTCGAAGTGGTGTCGGCCGACACCTTCGTGCGGCCGATCTACGCCGGCAATGCGCTTGAGACGATCCAGTCGGGCGACGCCAAAAAGGTGATCACCGTGCGCCCCACCGCCTTCGCGGCGGCGGGCGAAGGCGGCTCGGCCCCGGTCGAGAGCGTGGCGGGCGCCGATGCGCCCAAGACGACCTTCGTCGCCGAGGAAATGGTCAAGTCGGACCGTCCGGAATTGGGCGCCGCCAAGATCATCGTCTCGGGCGGCCGCGCCCTGGGCTCGGCCGAAGAGTTCCACGCCGTGATGGAGCCCCTGGCCGACAAGCTGGGCGCCGCCATCGGCGCAAGCCGCGCGGCGGTCGATGCGGGTTACGCCCCCAACGACTATCAGGTCGGCCAGACCGGCAAGGTGGTCGCCCCCATGCTGTACATCGCCATCGGCATCTCGGGCGCCATCCAGCACCTGGCCGGGATGAAGGACTCCAAGACCATCGTCGCCATCAACAAGGATCCGGACGCCCCGATCTTCCAGGTCGCGGACTTCGGCCTGGTCGCCGATTACAAGACCGCCGTGCCGGAACTGATGTCCGCCCTGGGCTGAGGCTCGAATGAAGCTGCCAGGCGGCAGGCAGGCGGTCGTTCCGGATGGAAAGATCGAAGCCTACTGCCTGTCGGCGGACCACCCGGAGGGCCGTCACAAGGCCCGGGTCTTTGCGTCCGCCCTGGGGCTGACTCGGGCGGACGCTTCCTATCTGAAACGCCGGCTTCTGGAAGCGGCCAAGGAGGCCGAGGCCGAGGTCGTCAGGACGACCCCGTTCGGGACTCTGTACCTTGTCCGCTTCGTGTTAGAGTTCGGCGGTCGCTCGGCCTTGATCCGCAGCGGCTGGATCGTAGGATCGGACGGGGTTCCCCGCCTGACGACCGCGATGGTGGAGTGACGACCATGATTGAGGAACTCGACGTCGTGGCCCTCAGGGCCGATCTTCCGGACCTGGGCCTGAAGAAGGGCGAGCGCGGCACGGTGGTGATGATGTTCGGCCCGACCCGCTTCCTGGCGGAGTTCGCCGACGAGAGAGGCGTGGAACGGGCGACCCCGACCCTGAGCGCCGAAGATGTCGAAGTGGTCTGGCGCGCCGCCGATCATCGCGCCCCGGATCGACGCGCCGCCGGTTGATCCCCTGGCCCGACTACCCATCAAACTGCAGCCCGGCGCCTCCGGCGACCGGATCGACGGCTGGGACGCCGATCCCGAAGGCCGGCCCGTGCTGAAGGTGCGGGTGCGCGCCCGGCCGGTGGACGGCGAGGCCAACGCCGCCCTGGTGAAATTCCTGGCCAAGGCGCTGGGGGTGTCGCGGTCCTCGGTCGTGCTGGAGCGGGGCGGGCAGTCGCGGCTGAAGATGATCATGGTCGAGGGGCTGGACGAGGCCGGGCTGAAGGCGCGGATCGACGCGGCCACGGGCGAGGCGGGCTGAGCCGTCCGGAGCCGTGGCGGGCGACGGCGGCTGTCACAGGTTCGCGGTAGACAGGCGGGGGCGGTTCGGGGGACGCGGGCGGCCTTGTCTGATTTGCTGGACCGACGCCCATGACCCCTGCCTCTCTCCGCCTGGTTTCCGCCCTCGCGCTTGCGATCGGTCTTTGTGCTTCGGGGGGGGCCTCTGGGGGCGCCTCGGCCCAGACGGCGGCCCGTCCGCCTGTCGAACAGGCCCAGAGCCAGCCCCGTGCGAAGAATGTGATCCTGTTCCTGGCCGACGCCGGGGGCGTGGCCTCGGTCCATGCCGCCAGCGTGATGGCCTATGGCGAGCCGCTGAGGCTGCACGTCCAGCAGTGGCCGAACCTGGGGCTGAGCGAGACCTCGCCGGTCGACGCCTTCGTCTCGGACTCGGCCAACGGCATGAGCGCCATCGTCACCGGGGTGAAGACCCACAACGGGGTGATCAGTCAGGGGCCGGACGGCGAACGCGGCCGGCGCGACGGGACGCCGACCAAGACGGTGCTGGAATACGCCGAGGAGCACGGCCTGCTGACCGGAGTGGTGACCGACCGTCCGATCACCGATGCGACCCCGGCGGCGACCTACGCCCATTCCAATGATCGCGGCAAATGGGGCGAGATCTTCCCCCAGGCCTTTTCGCCGCGCTTCGGCGACGGGGTGGACGTTCTGATCGGCTCGGGCCGGACGGAGATCGCCGAACAGATGGCGGCGAACGGCGTGAGCTTCGACAGCCTGGCCCGGGCGCACGACCGGCCGATCTATGAAACCCTGGAGGCGGCGCCGGCGGGCAACCGGCGGCCTGTGGTCGTGGCCGACGAGATCGACGTGCGGGCGGCGACCCTGAGGGCGCTGGACCTGCTGCAGGCCGGGGACAAGGGCTATCTGCTGGTGGTGGAATGGGACGCCCATACCGACGATCCGCGCGAGGGTCTGCAGAACATCGCGAATCTGGACCGGCTGATCGCCGAGGTGCAGGCGCGGGTCGATCTGGACGAGACCCTGATGATCTTCACCGCCGACCACTCCTTCGGCCTGCAGGTCGACGGCGGGCGGCGCGGGGAGCCCCTGCTGGAAGGCTATGAGGCCTGGAAGGCGCGCGACTCCAACGACCGCGTGGTGCGGCTGGAGAATGTGACGGTCAACCGCACCCATACGGCCGAGGAAGTCCCGGCCCTGGCCGTCGGCGTCGGCGCCGAGCGGGTGCGGGGCTATTTCCCCAACACCCACCTGTTCGACGTCATGATGAAGGCCTTCGGCTGGACGCCCTCGTCCGGCGAGTGAGGCTTCGCTTCGGGCGGGTTCAGAGACCGACCTCGGACGGAACGGAGCGGCGGCTCGCGGGTTGCCTTGGCATGCAGCCCGCCGACACCCCTGCGCCCGAGGCGCCCCGCCCCGAAGACATCGACGCCGTTGGCGACGAGGCCAACCGCCTGGAAGAGCGGGCTGAAGACGACGGCGTCCTGCCCAAGCCGGCTGAAGACGACGCGGGCGTCGGTCCGCAGACCGGGGTCGTCCCCTAGGTCGATCGCCGACAGTCTGCCGTCTTCGGCCAACCAGCCGCGTTCGGCCGAGGTCTTGGGTTCGGAAACGGCGCAGGCCGCTGTTCGACAGGCGCCATATTGATACCTTTATAGTTGATGAAACTATGTATTGCAGGGTGGCGAGAGGGGCTGGAAATCGCTAGCGTAGGGGCCATGAATTCGACAGAAATCGCCCCCTCCTCCAGCGCCGAAGCCCTGCGCCCCCTTCGCATCAATGATCCGGCGCCGGACTTTATCGCGCGCACGACCCAGGGGGAAAAACGGCTCAGCGACTACCGGGGGCGCTGGCTGGTGCTGTTTTCTCATCCGGCCGATTTCACCCCGGTCTGCACAAGCGAGTTCATCGCCCTGGCCAAGCAGGCGGATGCGTTTGAGGCCCTGGGCTGCGACCTGATGGCCCTGTCGGTGGACAGTCTGTATTCCCACCTGGCCTGGCTGAAGGACATCTATCGCCGCTTCGGCGTCAAGGTGGCCTTTCCGATCATCGAAGATCCTTCCATGGCCATCGGTCACGCCTTCGGCATGGTGGATGCGGGCTCCAGCGACAGCGCCACGGTGAGGGCGAGCTTCGTCATCGATCCGGACGGAATCGTGCGGGCGGTCAGCTGGTATCCGATGAACATCGGCCGTTCGGTCGATGAACTGCTGCGGCTGGTGACGGCGCTGCAGACCGCCGACCGCGAACAGGCGTCGACCCCGGCGGGATGGTCCCCGGGCGAGCCCCTGCTGGAGCCGGCCGCCACCACCCTGGACGCGGCCCTTGCCGACGGCGAGGGCGAGACGCCCTGGTATTATCGCGAGCGCAGCGCATGAGCGACGACTCGATCGCCGCCATGGAGCGGCTGAAGGACAAGGCCCCCCAGGCCGCCGAACTGTTGCGTCAGCTGGCCAACGCCAATCGGCTGTTGATCCTCTGCCATATCGCGGCCGAGGAACGATCGGTCGGACAGCTCGAGACGGATCTGGGCATCAGACAGCCGGCTCTGTCGCAGCAGTTGGCCGAGCTGCGCCAGTACGGCCTGGTGAAGACCCGGCGGCAGTCGCGATCTACTATTCCATCGCCGATGATCGAGCCCAGGCGGTGATGGACATGTTGTACGACATCTTCTGCGGCGACGGACAGCCGGCTTCCACGCGCGCCAAGGCCCCCCGCGTGGAAACGCCGGCGCGTCCACGCGGGGATGCGGCCCAGTTCGCCCGCGTAGCGCCCGTTCTCCGCCGCTAGAGAATGATCCACGCTTCAATCTGAGCGGCCCCTCTGCGTCCCCGCCGCTCGCAGCACGGCGTCATCGGGTCGCCGGTTTTCCGTCATCCCGCAACACGACATAGATGGCGGGAATGACCAGGACGGTCAGCAGGGTCGAGGAGGCCAGGCCGAACAGCAGCGAGATCGCCAGACCCTGGAAGATCGGGTCCGTCAGGATCACAGCCGCCCCGATCATGGCCGCCAGGGCGGTCAGCAGGATCGGCTTGAACCGGATGGCGCCCGCCTCGATCAGCACGTCGCGCAAGGGTTTGTCGGGCGAAGCCGTGTGCCGGATGAAGTCCACCAGCAGGATCGAATTGCGCACGATGATGCCGGCCAGGGCGATGAAGCCGATCATCGAGGTGGCCGTGAACGGCGCGCCGAACAGCATGTGGCCGATGACGATGCCGATCAAGGTCAGGGGGATGGGGGTCAGGATGACCAGGGGCAGTCTGAAACTGCGGAACTGGGCCACGACCAGCACATAGATGCCCAGCAGGGCGACCATGAAGGCGGCGCCCATGTCGCGGAAGGTGACCCAGGTGATCTCCCACTCGCCGTCCCACAGCAGCGAGGGGACGGACTCGTCCTCCGGCTGGCCGTTGAGACGGATCGCCGGCTTTTGCAGGCCCAGGGCGTCCCAGTCGTGGGCCTGAATGGCGCGATTCACCGCCTGCATGCCGTAGACGGGCGCCTCGTACTGGCCCGCCAGTTCGGCGGTCACCATGTCGACCGGTCGTCCGTCGCGGCGGAAGACGGCGTAGCTGCCGGTCTCGCGCCGGCTGTCCACGACCTCGCCCAGTTCGATCAGGCGCGGACCGGCGGGACCGGCCGTCACGGCGACCGGCGTCGTGGCCAGGGTGCGGCTCCAGCTGCGCGCCGACTGGGGCAGGGCGACGGTGATCGGCAGGGGGGCGCGACCGTCCCCGCGCGGGGCGTAACCGACCGTGGAGCCGCCCAGGATCGCGCCTATGGAATCCTGCAACTCGCGTTCGGACAGGCCGTAATAGTCCATACGGTCCCGGATGGGGATCAGCCGCAGCCGCGGCCGTTCCTGGCCGAAGCTGTTGTCGACGTCGACGACATAGGGAACGGAACGGAAGAGCTTCTCGACCTCCAGGGCGGTCTTGCGACGGGTCTCGGCATCGGGTCCGTAGATCTCCGCCAGCAGCGTCGCCAGGACGGGCGGTCCGGGCGGCGTCTCCACCACCTTGATCGAGGCCCCGGCGGGCAGGGACAGGGCCTTCAGCCGGGCGCGCAGATCCAGGGCGACGGCATGGCTGGACCGGCTGCGCGCGTCCTTGGGCAGGAGGGAGATCATCAGATCGCCCATCTCGGGCCGGTCGCGCAGGAAATAGTGCCGCACCAGGCCGTTGAAGTTGAACGGCGCCGAGGCGCCGGCATAGACCTCCATGGCCTCGGCCTCCGGCAGGGCGCGGATCTGGGCCGCAGCCTCGTCCAGGGTGCGGGCGGTGGCTTCCAGGCTGGTCCCTTCGGGCATGTCGACCACCACCTGGATCTCCGACTTGTTGTCGAAGGGCAGCAGCTTCACCGTCACCGCCTTGAAATAGAACATCGAACAGGCCAGCAGGGTGGCCACGCCGACCCCGATCAGGAAGTTGCGGGCCGAGGCGCGCGTGCCGATCACGCGATGGGCCACGCGCGCGTACAGCCGCCCCAGCTTGCCGCCGCCCTCTTCATGGGCGTGATCGGGCCCGCCGTGGGCCAGGGTCTTTCGCGCGAACCGGATCATCAGCCAGGGCGCGATCACCACGGCGACGAAGAAGGAGAAGATCATCGCCGCCGAGGCGTTGACCGGGATCGGCGCCATATAGGGGCCCATCAGCCCCGAAACGAACAGCATGGGCAGCAGGGCCGCCACCACGGTCAGGGTCGCCACGACGGTGGGGTTGCCGACCTCCGCCACCGCCTCGACAGCCGCCTCCGTTCGGCTGCGGCCGTCGCGCATCCCCCAGTGACGGGCGATGTTCTCGATCATGACGATGGCGTCGTCGACCAGTATGCCGATGGAGAAGATCAGGGCGAACAGGCTGACGCGATTGATCGTATAGCCCATGACATAGGAGGCGAAGAGGGTCAGCAGGATGGTGGTGGGAATGACCACGGCGGTGACGGCGGCCTCGCGCCAGCCGATGGCGAAGCCGATCAGCACCACGATCGAAACGGTCGCCAGGGCCAGGTGGAACAGCAGTTCGTTGGCCTTTTCGTTCGCCGTCTCGCCGTAGTCGCGGCTGACGGCGACCTCGACCCCCTCGGGGATCAGCTTGCCTTTCAGGTTTTCGACGCGCTGACGCACGGCCTCGGACACCACCACCGCATTGGCGCCAGCGCGTTTGGCGATGGCGAGGCTGACGGCGGGCGCGCCGGCCCACTGACCGTCATGTCGGGCCCAGCGCCAGACGCGAGCCTGGTCTTCGCGGGGTCCCTGGGCCACGTCTGCGACGTCGCGCAGATAGACCGGCGCGCCGGTGACGGATCGGACGGTCAGCAGCCCGACCTCCTGGGCCGAGGCCAGGGTGCGGCCGGAGGTGACGGCGACGGCCTGACCGTCCTCGCGGATATTGCCGACGGGGAAGCTGCGGTTGGCCTGGGACGCCGCCTCCATCACCTGGCCCAGGGGCACGCCGTACAGGTTGAGCTTGGCCGGATCGGGGGCGATGCGGATCTCGTCAGGTCGGCCGCCGGTGATGAAGGTCAGGCCCACGTCGTCGACCTTGGCGATCTCGGTGCGCAGCTTGTGCGCCAGGTCATAGAGGGCCTGATCGGTCCACTGGCCCGCCGCGCCCGGCTTGGGCGTGAGGGTCAGGACGATGGCCGGCACGTCGTCGATGCCGCGCACCGTCACCTTGGGATCGGGGACGCCCACGGGAATCCGGTCCTGGTTGGCGCGGAGCTTTTCTTCGATCCGTATGGCGGCGTCCTCGGGGTTTGATCCCACCAGGAAGCGCGCCGTCACCAGCACCCCGTTGTCTTCGGCCTGGGTGTAGACGTGCTCGACCCCGTTCACGCTCTTGACGATGGTCTCGAGCGGAATCCCGATCAGTTCGACGGCGTCGGCGGCCGCCAGGCCGGGCGCCGCCACCTGGATGTCGACCATGGGCACGCTGATCTGCGGCTCCTCCTCGCGCGGGATCGAGAACAGGGCCAGGAGGCCGACGGCTATGGCCGCCAGCAGGAACAGCGGCGTCAGAGGCGAGGCGATGGTGAAGCGCGTCAGGCGCCCGGACAGGCCCAGTTTCATCCCTGCGTCCTCGTCGCGACCAGCCGGTCGCCGGCTCTGACGCCGCTCAGGATTTCAAGCGTGTCGGGATCGTCCGTCGGCGCGGTCTGGACCGGAACGGCGCTGCGTTTGCGGTCAGGAGAGACGACCTCGACATAATCCAGGCCATAGCGGGTCGTGACAAAGCGGCGGGGCACGGTCAGGGCCTGCCTTTGACCGATCTCGATCGAGGCGGCGACGCGACGACCGACCAGTTCGGTGGTCAGGCCCGGAACGGCGGCGTCGACCTGAACCCGCCCGCCGACGACGGCGGGATAGACCTGGGTCACCTGTCCCTGGCGCGCTTCGGCCGGAAGATCATCGGCCGCCAGCAGGACGCGGGCGCCGGGCTTGACCTGACCGGCGAGGGATTCGGGCAGTTCAAGACGCAGGACGGGCGGGCCGGCGGTGATGGTCGCGATGGACATGCCGGGGCTGACCGCCGACCCCGCCGTAACCTCGACCTTCAGCACGCGCCCGGCGGCCGGCGCCAGGATCGCCCCCTGCCCCGCCATACTGGCGCTGGCGCCCCGTTGCGCGCGAGCGGCGGCGGCCTGGGCGTCGGCGGCGCGGGCGGCGGCGACGGCCTGGTCCAGACGCGCCCTGGCGTAGATATTGTGGTCGTACAGATCCTGAATCCGCGTCAGGTCGGCGCGGGCGCGGGTCGCCTCGGCCTCGGCGGCGGCGACCTGGGCGTCATAGGCCCGAGTCTCGAAGCCGATCCGGTCATCGACGACCCGGCCGATCTGCTGGCCCCTACTGACCCTATCCCCTTCACGCACCGACAGGACGACGAGGAGGCCGGGGATGCGCGCCCGGGCTTGCGACTGGTCGCGGGTAGTGATCTCGCCCGCCACCGTCTTGGTGTCGGCAAGGGCGTTCGACGTCAGAACGAGCTGCTCGCCGGCAGGCGCGGTTCGGGCGGGCGTCGTCCTGTTCTCTTCCGAGCCGCCGCAGGCGGACAGGGTCAGGGCGACCGCAGCCATGAGGGTCCACTTCTTCATCGCCGTCGTCCTTCCGTCTTTCTCGCCGATCAACCGCGCTCGACCGGGAGGCCCGCCGACTTCCAGGCGCCCAGGCCGCCGGCCAGATGGGTGTCGATCGCGGCCTGAGCCTCGGCGCAGCGGTCCAGCGCCATGCCGGATCGCTTTCCGCCGGCGCACTGGAGGATGACGGTCTTTCCGTCCGCCGCAGGCAGGCGGGCCGGATCGAACGAGGAGAGGGGCAGGTTGACGGCGCCGGCGATGTGTTCGGCTGCGAACTCTCCCGGCTCGCGCACATCGATCACCAGCGCCTCGCCTTGATCGAGCAGGGCCTTCAGCTCGGCCGGGCCGATCTCGCGATGCTTTGCGCTTTTTCCAAATCCGAACATTCCAATCTCCCGAGGTCCGCAGGCAGCAGCCTTATACTTTTATGATTGTATATATCATGTAATCATTATATCCAGTCAAGCGCATAAGGGTGATGGAAACGCCTGCTGGAGGAAGACATGGCCAAACCCAGGATTGTGATCATCGGGGCGGGGTTGGGCGGAACGATCGCCGCCTATGAGATCAAGGCGGCGCTCAAGGGGCGCGCCGACGTCCTTATGATCGCCGAGTCTGAGACATATTCGTTCGTCCCTTCAAACCCTTGGGTCGCCGTCCGGTGGCGGGAGCCCGAAGCAATCCAGGTTCATCTGCCGCCGATCTTCGCCCGCAAGAAGATCGGCTTCACCGCCATCGGCGCGAAACGGCTTCACGCCTCGGAGAAGCGGGTCGAGCTCAATGACGGCGAGAGCGTTGATTACGATTATCTTGTAATTGCGACAGGGCCGGATCTGGCCTTCGATGAGATCGAGGGGCTCGGTCCAGGCGGTTATACGGCCTCGGTCTGTCAGACGGCTCACGCCTCCCACGCCGCGACCCTGTTCGACGCCTATCTGGAGAACCCCGGCCCGATCGTGGTCGGGGCGGTCCAGGGCGCCTCCTGCTACGGCCCCGCCTACGAATTCGCCCTGATCCTGGACACCGAGCTGCGGAGGCGAAAGATCCGGGACCGGGCGCCGATAACCTTCGTCACCGCCGAACCCTATATCGGCCATCTGGGCCTGGACGGGGTGGGGGACACCAAGTCGCTGCTGGAAAGCAAGCTGCGTGATCGACACATCAAATGGATCACCAACGCACGCGTCGCCAAGGTCGAGCCCGGCCTGATGCATGTGGAGGAGGTGGCCGAGGACGGGGCCGTCGCCAAGACCCACCAGCTCCCCTTCGGCTATTCGATGATGCTGCCGGCGTTCCGCGGCGTGCCGGCTGTCCGCGACATCCCCGGACTGACCAATCCGCGGGGCTTCATCCTGGTCGATGAGCACCAGCGCAACCCAGCCTTTCCGGAAATCTTCGCCTTGGGCGTCTGCGTCGCCATCGCCCCCACCGGTCCGACGCCTGTGCCGGTGGGGGCGCCCAAGACCGGCTTCATGATCGAGAGCATGGTGACGGCGGTGGCCGCCAATCTGGCCGCCCTCGTCGCCGGCGAGACGCCGGCTGCGGAGGCGACCTGGAACGCCGTCTGTCTGGCGGATTTCGGCGACGGCGGCGTCGCCTTCGTCGCCCAGCCGCAGATTCCGCCCCGCAACGTCAACTGGGCCGCCAGCGGCAAATGGGTCCATCTGGCCAAGGTGGGCTTCGAAAAATACTTCCTGCGCAAGGTGCGCAAGGGCGAGAGCGAACCCTCCTACGAGCGGCTGGCGATGCACATCATGGGCATCCGCAAGCTTCGCATGTGACCCTTCCTCTAGATCTGGAGCCTACCGATGAACCTCGATCGCGCCGTCATGATCTTCGCCGGATGCGTCGTGCTGGCGGGCGTGGGCCTGTCCTACGCCGTCCATCCGTGGTGGATCGCCCTGACCGTCTTCGCGGGGTTGAACATGATCCAGGCCGGGTTCACGGGCTTCTGTCCGGCGGCCATGGTCTTCAAGGCCATCGGCCTGCGCCCCGGGAACGCCTTCCGATGAGCCTGAGACGCGCCGCCCCCTGGGCCTTGGCCCTAATCCTCGCTTCGCCGGGTCTGGCCCAGGCGACGACGCTGGAGGAGGCGATCGCCGCCGCCCTCGCCCACGCGCCCGAGATCGCCGCCGCCGAGGCCGAGGCCGAGGCCGCGGAAGGCCGGTTGCAGCAGGCCCGCTCGGCGCGCGCCCCCTCCCTCAGCCTCAACGGCACGGTCGGCCAGGGCTGGCTTGATCCGAAGGCCTTCTTCGGCCTGGACGCGGCGGACGTCACGCCTCGGGCGGCCCAGCTGACGCTGGAACAGCCCCTGTTCACCGGCGGGCGTGCGGCGGCGGGAATCGCTCGGGCCCGCGCCGACATGGCCGCAGCCGAGGCCGGCGGCGAGGCCGTTCAAGGCCAGGTCGTCACGGCGGTGGTTCAGGCCTATGGCGACATGCTCGCGGCCGATGAAGTGCTGAGGCTGTATCGCGCGCTGGCGGCCCAGATGACGGAAATCGAGCGACAGGCGCGCGAGCGCTTCCGGGCGGGAGAAACCCCGAGCACGGACGTCGCCCAGGCCGCGTCGCGCGCCGCCGAGGCCCGCGCCGATCTGGCCCGGGCGGAGGGAATGCAGGTGTCCGCCCGCGCCCGTTATCGCAATCTGACCGGCCTGGAGCCGGTGGATCTGCAGCCGATTCCGCCCAATCCGCCCCTGCCCGCCTCCCTTGAGGACGCGATGGCGACTGCGCTCGGCGCCAGTCCCGCCCTGCGGCGGGCGCAGGCCGATGTCGAGGCGGCCGAGGCCGGCGCCCGCGCCGCGCGCGGCGAACGCCGGCCCACCGTCAGCGCCTTCGTCGAGGCGGGATCGGTTCGGGATCAGTTTTTCCCCGACTATCGCGCCGACAGCGCGACCGTGGGGATCCGTGGACGCTGGACCCTGTCCAGCGGCGGCCTGACGTCGGGCAGGATCGCCGAGACTGCCGCCGATGTCCGCGCCGCCCTTGCCCGCCTGCGCGCCGCCCGCATGGGCCTGGAGGAACAGGTTCTCTCCGCCTGGCAGGACATCCACACCGCCGAACTGGTGGCCCAGGCCTCCGACGAACAGAGCACGGCCGCAGACCAGGCCCTGACCAGCGTCCGGCACGAGGTCCGCGTCGGTCTGAAGCCGCAGATCGACCTGCTGAACGCCGAACGCGAAGCCACGGCCGCCGCCGCCGCCGCCGCCCAGGCCAGGACCGCCCGGATCGTCGCCGCCTATCGGCTGAGGGTCCTGATCGGATCGGCTTGAGGTCAGAGGTGATCCGCTTCCCAGACCGAGCTTGCCCGGACCTTCGGCACGCGACGAGGGCGTCAAGCCGCCGCTGGCGGAGTTCTCGATTTTAAACCGAAGTGGCGCACCCGACACGATTCGAACGTGTGACCTTTGCCTTCGGAGGGCAACGCTCTATCCAGCTGAGCTACGGGTGCGTGGTCGGCGAGAAGGCCGGAAGAGGCCGCTTACAGCAAGCGGCGGGCGGCCTCAATCCCCGAATACGCGCAAGGCGGTCGGATGGCGGTTTTCCAACCGCCGCGCCGGGCGCCAACGGCCTCAAGACGCGGGACGCGCGATAGGTCCCTAAGCCTGGGCCTCAAGCAGCGCGAAGCGCGGTAGGCCCCAAAGAAAGCAATAGGGCGCCTGCGCCCTATTGCGCGGTCATGCCGCCGTCGATCTTGAATTCGGACCCTGTGACGAACCTGGATTCGTCGGAGGCGAGATAGAGGACGCAGTACGCCACGTCGTCCGGGTCGCCGATCCGCTTCAGGGGAATGCCGCGGGTCAGGCGTTCGTGGGCCTTGGCCTCGTCGCCGCCGGCCATGGCGATGAAGGGATCCAGGATCGGGGTCTTGATGAAGACCGGGTGGACAGAGTTGCAGCGCACGTTCCAGTCGGCCTTGGCCGCCTCGAGCGCCAGGGTCTTGGTGTACATCCAGACGGCGGCCTTGGTGGCGTTATAGGCGCCCATGCCGGGGGCGGCGACCAGGCCGGCGATCGACGAGATGTTGATGATCGAGGCCGGTGCGGCGGCGCGCAGGTGCGGCATGGCGTATTTGGCGCCCAGCATGATCGAGCGCAGATTGATCTCGTACTGACGTTGCCAGTTGTCGACCGTGTCCTGTTCGACGAAGGCCAGGGGGCCGCCGACGCCGGCGTTGTTGACCAGGACCGACAGGCCGCCGAGGTCGGCCACGGCGGCGGCGATCACCTGTTCCCACTGGGCTTCGTCGGCCACGTCGTGGGCGTAGGCGAAGGCGGCGCCGGGGATTTCGGCGTTGATGCGGGCGGCCAGGGCGGCGGCGCGGTCGCCGTCGATGTCGGTCAGGGCCAGGCGGGCGCCCTCGCGGGCCATCATGAAGGCCATGGCCTCGCCCAGGCCGCCGGCGGCGCCGGTGATCAGGACGGTCTTGCCGGCGACGCGGCCGGGGCGGGCGTGGGGAGCGCTCACGAGTTCGCCCCCGTTTCGGCGGCGGCGCGATCGATGAACCGGGCCAGGGCGACGTCCTTGTCCGTCACCCCGTCGGCGTCATGGGTGGTCAGCAGCACCTCGACGCGGTCGTAGACGTTCGACCATTCCGGATGATGGTCCATCTTGTCGGCCATCAGGGCGACGCGGGTCATGAAGCCGAAGGCGGCGTTGAAATCGGCGAACCTGAGTGAGCGCGCGATCGCGGGGCGGTCGCCGTCGTCGGCGCGCCAGGCGGGCAAGGTTTCGAGCGCTTTCGCGACCTCGATGCGGACGTCGGTCATGGGGCTTCCTCTTTTTTCCAAGGCGTAAGGCGTTCGGGAGAGCGCCGCAAGCATACAGGCGACGCCGCAACATGACCCCCGAAAGGGTCGCGGAACGCGGGATGAAGCTTGGGCGTTGGGCGTGGACGAAAAGCGTTGCTGCTGACGTCGGATGTAGAGGAAAGAGGATGATGGACAATCTGTGGATCGCCGCCCTCGATCCGTCGGACCGCGAGCGGATCGAACCCCATCTGGAGGAACGCCAGGTCGCGCGTGGCCAGATGCTGTACGACGCCGGCGAGGCGGTCGATCAGGTCTGGTTCCCGATCAAGGGGGTGGTGTCGTTGATGACCGTCCTGCCTGACGACAAGACGGTGGAGACGGCCGCCATCGGCCGCGAGGGCCTGGTCGGGGTGACCTGCGGCCCGTTCAACGCCCGGGCCGCCAGCCGCGCCATATCCCAGGGCGACGGCGTCGCCGCCTGCTGCTCGGCCGAGGTGTTCGGCGCGGCGCTGGACGCCAGCGAAACCCTGCGCCAGGCCCTGTCGCGCTTCACCGAAGGCCTGATGGCCCAGGTGCAGCAGGTCGCCGCCTGCAACGCCCAGCACCGGCTGGACGAGCGGCTGGCGCGCTGGCTGCTGACCCTGCACGACCGGGCCGAGGACGACCGGATCGACCTGACCCAGGCCGACATCGCCGGCATGCTGGGCGTGCGGCGCGCCACCGTATCCGAAGTGGGCACGGTGCTGGAGGACAGGAAGCTGATCCAGCGCGGCCGCGGCTGGGTGCGGGTGCGGGACCGCGACGGTCTGGAGGCGGCGTCCTGCGGCTGCTACGGCCTGATGCGCCAGGTGATGAAGGATCTGGCCCTGCCCCAGCCGGAAGCCGGGCCTGAAGCCGGATCCGAGGCGGCCTGATCGCGTGACGGGCGGCTCGTGACGCGCTAGACCCCCGATTATGACCGACGCCTCCTCCCACGGCCCGCATTCGTCGGGCGACCGTTCCTCCTTCGGTTTCCGCGACGTCGACGCGCGCGAAAAGGTGAAGATGGTGCGCGGGGTCTTCGACTCCGTCGCCTCGAACTACGATGTGATGAACGACCTGATGAGCGTCGGCGTCCATCGGGTGTGGAAGGACATCGCCGCCGCCAAGCTGAACCCGCGCCCCGGCGAGACCATCCTGGACGTGGCCGGCGGCACCGGCGACATGGCGCGGCGCTATTCCAAGATGGCGCGCGCGGCCCAGGAGCGTCGCGGCGGGGCGGACGCCTCGGTCATCGTGCTGGACTATAACGTCGAGATGATCCTGGCGGGCGTGGCCAAGGGCGGCGAGCCGGAGATGAGCTGGTCGGTCGGGGACGCGATGAACCTGCCCCTGCCGGACGCATCGGTCGACGCCTATTCGATCAGTTTCGGCATCCGCAACGTGGCCCATATCGACAAGGCCCTGGCCGAGGCGCGGCGGGTGCTGAAACCCGGCGGGCGGTTCCTGTGCCTGGAGTTCTCGCGCCCCACGGCGGGGCCGGTGCGCAAGCTCTATGACGCCTGGTCCTTCCACGCCATTCCGCGCATCGGCGGCTGGGTGGCCAAGGATCGCGACAGCTATCAGTATCTGGTCGAGAGCATCCGCCGCTTCCCCGACCAGGCGGCCTTCAAGGCCCTGATCGAGGACGCCGGCTTCAAGCGGGTGTCGGTGACCAATCTGTCGGGCGGGATCGCCGCCATCCACCACGGGTGGGCGATCTGACCGGCCGGATCTATCGCACGGCTCCGCCGCCGCCCGCCGCCGTGGCGGTGCGCAACCCCGTGGCCGCCTTCCTGCGCCTGGTCGGCTGGCTGTGGGTGCTGGCGCGCCACGACGCCCTGATCCCGCGCGAGGTCACCCCCCTTCTGCCGGTCTGGACCCGGCCCTTCGCCCGGTTCGTGCAGATGCTGTCGGGCCGTGACGGGCGCGAGGGTCGGCCGGGCCAGAGGCTGGGCAAGGCCTTCGAGCATCTGGGGCCGGTGGCGATCAAACTGGGCCAGGTCCTGGCCACGCGGGCCGACATCTTCGGCATCCAGTTCGCCCGCGACCTGGGCCGGCTGAAGGACGCCCTGCCGCCCTTTTCGCTGGAAGAGGCGCGGCGCGAGATCGAGAAATCCCTGGGTCGCTCGGTCGAGAGCCTGTTCATCGACCTGAGCCCGCCGGTCGCCGCCGCCTCCCTGGCCCAGGCGCACCGGGCGACCTTGGCGGACGGTCGGGCCGTGGCGGTCAAGGTGCTGCGGCCGGGGGTCGAGCGGCGCGTCGCCGACGGTCTGGACGCCATGCGGCTGGGCGCCGCCCTGGTGTACCGATTGGTTCCCCTGTCGCGCCGGCTGGAGCCCCAGGCCTTCGTCGAGACCATCGCCAATTCGCTGGAGCTGGAGCTGGACATGCGGCTGGAGGCGGCGGCGGCCAGCGAAATGGCCGACGTCCTGGCCAAGGACGGCTATATGTCCGCCCCAGCCGTCGTCTGGGACGGGGTCGGCAAGCGGGTGTTGACCCTGGAATGGGCGCCAGGTCTGCCCATGACCGACCCGACCCTGGCCGAGCTGCCGGGGCTGGACACCGACCTCCTGGCTGACAATGTGGTGCGCGCCTTCCTCGTTCAGGCCCTGGATCACGGAGTTTTCCACGCTGACCTGCACGAGGGCAATCTGTTCGCCAGCGCCCCGGCCCATCTGACGGCCATCGACTTCGGCATCGTCGGGCGGCTGGGTCCGGCCGAGCGACGCTATCTGGCCGAGATCCTGTGGGGCTTCATCAGCCGGGATTACGACCGGATCGCCCGGGTCCATTTCGAGGCCGGCTATGTGCCGCCGCACCATTCGGTCGAGACCTTCGCCCAGGCCCTGCGCGCCGTGGGCGAGCCGGTGATCGGCCGCGCCGCCAGCCAGGTGTCGATGGGCCGACTGCTGGGCCAGCTGTTCGAGATCACCGCCCTGTTCGACATGCGGCTGAGGCCCGAACTGATCCTGCTGCAGAAGACCATGGTCTCGGTCGAGGGGGTGGCCCGCCGGCTTCAGCCCGACCACGACCTGTGGAAGGCCGCCCAGCCGGCGGTCGAACGCTGGATCCGCCGCGAACTGGGGCCCCAGGCCCAGGCGCGCGACGCCCTGAACGAGGTGATCGCGGCGGCGCGGGCCCTTTCGCGCCTGATCCAGGATCCGCCCGCCCCGACGGCGATGGTCATCGAAAAGCCGAGAACTCCGGCTTGGGTCGCGGCTTCATTGACGGTCGCGGTCGTCGCGGCCCTGACGGCCCTGGGCCTTTCGCTCTGGCCCTATCTGCACTGACCGGAGCCTTCGCATGAAGACCATCCTGATCGTGGCCCTGGCATTGACCGCTGTCGCCGCGCCGCACGCCGCCCTCAGCCAGGTCGCGGCCGGCGCCGTGGCCAACACCTTCGACGGCGCAGCCCCGGCGGCCCAGGTCCCCCCCGTTCAAACGCCCACCCAGGCCCAAGCCGAACCTCAGACCCCAGCCCAGGCGCCCGACATCGCTCGTGCGGAAGACGCGCTGCGCAACGTCATCGCCTCGGCCCAAGGCGCCGGTTTCAACTACGCCGTCTTCACCCCCGACCTGGGCGGGCGCATGCGCCAGCTGGCGCCCCAGCTGATCCCCCTGATCAAGAGCTTCGGGGAGGTCCGCTCCGTCGATTTCGTGGCGGCCGAAGGCGACGCCCAGTTGTTCCGCATTACTTTCGACAACAAGGTGACCGAATGGATGATCCTGTTCGATCCCGAAGATCGGATCGCGGGCCTGCGTTTCCGCCCGGTCGAAGAGTGATCCGAGCCTAGTCGAGCGACGGTCGGCCCCGCCCCGACTTGATCGAGGCGCGGCTGGTCTTGGCCTTCAGCCGGCGCTCCTTCGACGCCCTGGTGGGCCGGGTCGGGACGCGGAAGACCGGCTTGATCGAGGCCTCGTCCACCAGGGCCTGCAGCCGTTGGATCGCATCGGCGCGGTTGCGCTCCTGGGTGCGGAAACGGACGGCGTTGATCAGGATCACCCCGTCGAGCGTCAGCCGACTGCCGGCCAGCTTCATCAGCCGCGCCTTGACCGGTTCGGTCAGGCTGGAGGAGTTCTTCACGTCGAACCGCATCTGGACGGCGGTCGAGACCTTGTTGACGTTCTGCCCGCCGGGGCCGCCGGCGCGATAGAAGCGGAACTCCAGCTCCTCCTCGGGAATGACGGTGCTCATGGAGCGGCCTTGCGCGCCTTGACCACGGCCTGGTCCAGGGCCTGGAGGAAGCGCGACCGGTCGGCGGCCGAGAAGGGCGGCGGGCCGGAGGTGGCCACCCCCATCGACCGCAGATGCTCGCCCACCATCCGCCCGGCCAGGGCCGAGCCGATGGAGTCCGGGGTGAAGGCCTGGCCGTTCGATTTCAGCGCCTGGGCCCCGGCCTTCAGGCAGCGGTCGGCCAGGGGAATGTCGGCCGTGATCACCACATCGCCCACACCCGCCCGTTCGGCGATCCAGTCGTCGGCCACGTCGGGGCCTGCGTCCACCACCACCTGTTCGATCAGGGCCTCGCGCGGCACCTGCATCCAGCCGTTGGAGACCACATAGGTCTTCAGCCCATAGCGCCGCGCCACGCGATAGACCTCCTCCTTCACCGGGCAGGCGTCGGCGTCGATGTAGAGGGCGGTCGGCATGGGCCTGACCTAGCGCGGACGGGGGTGGGGCGCCACACCCTCCCTCATGCGACCGGCGACGGGGGCTCCAGAGGGAAGACGATCTCCACCTCCAATCCTTCACTCGCCCAGTTGCGGCTCAAGGCGCCGCCCAGTTGCCGGGCCATATTGGTTTGCAGCGAAGAGCCGAAACCTTGGCGCGTCGGCGCACTGACAGGCGGGCCGCCAACCTCGCGCCATCTCAGGGTCGCCTGACCGTCCTTGATCGCCCAGTCCACGCAGATGCGACCGCCGCTGCGGCTGCAGGCTCCATATTTGCTGGCGTTGGTGGCGAGCTCATGCAGCAGCATGCTGAGGGGCTGCACCTGTTCGGGGGACAGATCGACCGGCGGCCCCTCGACCTCCACCGCCTCTTTCGGACACAGGGCGTCCAGTTCTTCCCAGACGACGTCCTCCAGCCGCCCGCCCTCCCAGCGCCGGCTGGCCAGGGAGGTCTGGGCGCGGGCCAGGGCGCCGATCCGCCCAGCCAGGATCGACTTGTAGTTTTCCAATTCGTCGGCGCGGGTCAGGCGCACCAGGGACTGGACGATGGCCAGAAGATTGCGCGCCCGGTGGTCCACCTCGTGCATCAAGAGGTTGCGGACCTCGGCGTTGCGCTTCTCCTCGCTGATGTCGCGCGCCTCGATCACGGTCCCGATCACCTGGGCGCCCTCGCCATGGATGGGGCTGGCGATGAAGGCGACGGGATAGAAGCCGCCGTCCTTGTGGACGAAGACCTCCTCCCCCTGGACGCCGGCCCGCTCGGGGAAGGCGCGGTCGATGGCGCATTCGGACAGGGGGAAGTGGGATCCGTCCGGACGGGTGTGGTGGATGACGTCGTGCAGCGGTCGCCCGGTGGTCTCCTCGAAGGCGTAGCCGGTCAGTTTTTCCGCCGCCCGGTTCATGAAGACGCAGTGCTGCCGGTCGTCCATCAGGAAGACCGCCATGGTCGTATTGTCCAGGATGACGTCCAGCCGCTGGGCTGTGTCGCGCAGCCGCTGCTCCACCTGCCGGTATTGGGTCGTGTCCTGGATGGCGGCGTAGAAGACCGGGTCGTCGCCGTCGTCGAACAGCTGGAGCTTGACGGAGACGTCGTATTCGGACCCGTCCTTGCGCCGATGGACGGTGTCGAAGTCGAGCCGATCGACTTCGCCGGCGAGGAGCGGCCGGATCAGAGCCAGGAAGTCGTCGCGACGGATGCGGGGCTTCAGATCCCAGGGCGTCAGGCGGGACAGTTCGTCCGCGCTGTAGCCCAGATTATCCCGGGCGCCCTTGTTGACCAGCCGAAAATAGAAGTCCTCGACGCCGAAGACATAGACCTCGCTCGCGGCCCCCTCAACGATCCGCCCCAGGCGCTCGCTGGTCACCGCGATGGATTTGGTCATGCCCCGCGCCTGCCTCCGATGGTTCGACGAACCTAGATAAGCCGCCTCTCTCTGGCAATGATTTTGATTATGCGGGGAAAATCAGCATCGGCCCGGAGAGGCGCCCTCAAGCGGAGCTTGACCCCGGCCGGACCCGGTCTGAGAAGCGGGGGCCGGCGGCGGTCGTCCGGCGCGAAGGATCGACCAGATGACCCAGGCTCAGCTCTCGGACCGGTTCCGGCTTCAGCACGCAGCCTCGCGGGCGGAGGGGGCTGCGTCGGCCCAGGAGCGGCGCGGGCGGCTGGAGACGCTGAAGGCCCTGGTGCTGGAGCGGCGCGAGGCCTTTGCGCGGGCCATAGATGCGGATTTCGGGGCGCGGTCGGCGATGGAGACGGGGCTGCTGGAGGTCACGCCCCTGATCCGCAGCCTGGACCATGCGCGCGCCCGTCTGGGGCGGTGGATGCGCGACGAGCGGCGTCCGGTGGACCTGATGTTCCAGCCGTCGCGGGCCTGGATCCGGCATGAGCCCCTGGGCGTGGTCGGGGTGATTGCGCCGTGGAACTATCCCCTGCTGCTGGCGCTCGGGCCGACGGTGGACGCCCTGGCGGCGGGCAATCGGGTGATGATCAAGCCGTCCGAGCTGACCCCCGCCTTCGGCGCCCTGCTGGAAGCCGCCGTGGCCGAACGGTTCGATCCGGCGGTGCTGACCGTGGTCAACGGCGGCGTCGATACAGCCCAGGCCTTTTCGCGCCTGGCCTTCGACCATCTGGTCTTCACCGGTTCGACCCGGGTGGGGCGCGAGGTGATGCGGGCGGCGGCGGAAAACCTGACGCCGGTGACGCTGGAGCTGGGCGGCAAGTCGCCGGCCGTGGTGGCGCCCGACTATCCGCTGGACAAGGCGGCGCGGTCGATCGCCTTCGGCAAGTTCCTGAACGCGGGCCAGACCTGTATCGCCCCCGACTACGCCCTGGTCCCGGCCGGTCAGGTCCGGGCCTTCGCCGAGGCGGTGCTGGATCAGGCGCAGCGGGCCTATCCGACCCTTCAGGACAATCCCGACTACAGCGGGGTGATCAGCGAACGCCACCGGGTCCGGCTGCGCGAGGCGGTGGCGGCGGCGAAGGCGGCGGGGGCCGAGGTGCTGGAGCACCCGGATGCGGGCGACGGGAACAACGGCAAGATCGCCCCGACCCTGGTGCTGAACCCGCCGACCGACGGCCTGCTGATGCAGGAGGAGATCTTCGGCCCGGTCCTGCCGGTGATCGGCTATGACAGCCTGGATGAAGCCCTGGCCTTCGTGGCCGCCCGGCCCCGGCCCCTGGCCCTGTACGGCTTCACCAACCAGGCGCGGACGCGGGATCGGATTCTGGGTTCCGGCCTGTCGGGCGGCGTGACCCTGAACGGGACCATGCTCCATATCGCCCAGAACGACCTGCCGTTCGGCGGGGTCGGCCCCAGCGGCCTGGGCGCCTATCACGGGCCTCAGGGCTTCAAGCGCTTCAGCCATGCGCGGGCGGTCTATGACGTGGGGCCGGTGAACGCCTTTGAACGGCTGGGGCCGCCGTGGGACGGGGCGGCGGGCCGGCTGGCGCGCGCGGCCCTGCGGTTTCTGGCCCGCTAGGCCAAAACGAAAAAGGGCGGAACCCTGCGATCCCACCCTTCCGTTCAGACCTGAAAGGCCGTCAGTTGCGATAGGCCGGCGGCATCGGCGTCTGTTGACGATAACGGTCGCGCAGCAGCAGGGCGCGGCTGGTCAAGGGTTGCTCGACCCCGTCGATGAAGACGGACGAAGGCTGGCTGAGCGGCTCCAGCGGGTCGCCGGACCAGACCACGACGTCGGCGGCGGCGCCCGGCGCGATCTGGCCGAACTGTCCGGCCATGCCGAAGATCTTGGCCGGATTGACCGTCAGGGCGGCGATGGCGGCGCCGTAAGGCAGGCCGTGCGAGACGGCGTTGCCGGCGTTGTAGCGGGCCTCGCGGGCGCGGTGGGTCGAACCCTCGTTGCCCTTGATGGCGATGACGACGCCGGCCGCGTTCAGGGCCGCCGCATTCTCCATCCGCGCCGCCCGCATCTCGAAGTCGGCGGGCAGGTTGGAGATGGGGTTCAGCAAGACGGGCACGCCGGCCGAAGCGATCTCGCCGGCGACCAGCCAGCCTTCCTCGGCGCCGTCCAGGATCAACTTGATCCCTTCCTCGCGCGCCAGACGCAGCACCTGCTGGATGTCGGACGCCCGGTGGACGGTGACGATCAGGGGCATGGAGCCGTTGGCGACCGGGATCAGGGCCTCCAGGTCGGCGCGCGACAGGCTGAGGTCGCGCAGGCCCGCCCGCTCATAGGCCGATTTGTTGCGGGCGTAGAGACGGACCTCGGCCATCGTCTCCTTGAACAGGACGAACTGGGCGCCGCGCGCGCCGCCGGCGATGTCGGCCCCGGCCTCGCCGAAGGGGGCGACCATGGCCACGCGCGGCTTGACCAGGATGTTGGCGTCCTGACCCAGGTCGATGACCGCCGCCTGGCCCGCGAACAGGCCGGGCGTCTGATAGCCGCCGTCGCCGGCGCCGGCCGTCTCGTCCTCATGGACATGGCCGCCGGACGAACCGGGGTGCTGGGGCACGACCACGGCGCGGGTGATGCCGCCCAGACGCGCCACCGGCAGGGTGAAGGACCAGGGGTCCAGGCCGTAGGAGATGTCGAAGGCCGCGCTGAGGGTGTTGGACGCATTACGCAGCTCGTTGGTGCCGCCGACGGCGCCGACCTCGGTCCCGGCCAGGCCGGAATCGACGGCGACGAAGCCGGGGGCGACCGTCTTGCCGGTCGCGTCGATGACGCGGGCGCCGGCGGGGGCGGCGGCCGTTCCGACCGAGACGATCTTGCCGTCGCGGATCACCACCGTGCCGCGTTCGATGACGGAGGTTCCGGTCAGAACCCGGCCGCCCGTGATCGCCACGGTGTCCTGGGCGACTGCAGGCGCGGCGACAGACAGGGCGGCCACTGCGGCCGCAAGGATGTGAGGCAGACGCATCAGCGGGCTCCTTCGGCGACGTTGGCGGCGGTCAGGCCATAGCCGGGCTGGCCCAGCTCGAAATCGCTGGTCGGCTGATAGGCGGGGTCAGTCCGGTCGAAGGTCAGGGCGCCGTCGATGAAGACCTGATCCGCGCGGGCGTAGATCGAGAAGGGATCGGCGCTCCAGATCACCACGTCGGCGCGCTTGCCGGGCTCCAGCGAGCCGGTCTGGTCGGCGACGCCGATGGCCTTGGCGGCGTTGGAGGTGATCCAGCTGATGGCGTGTTCTTCCGAAATGTTCAGCCCGGCGCGGCGACCGGCCGACAGGGCGGCGGCGGCTTCCTGGTTCAACCGTTGAGTCAGTTCGGCGTCGTCGGAATGGATGACGGCGCAGGAGCCTTCGGGCGCGTCCACCAGGGCGGCGTTCTCCTCGATGGCGTCGAGCGCCTCCATCTTGAAGCCCCACCAGCCGGTCCACATGGCGGCGCAGATGCCGTTCTGGGCCAGTTGGGGGGCCAGCTTATAGGCCTCGGTGGCGTGGTGGAAGGTGGTGATGCGGTAGCCGAACTCCTTGGCCATATCCATCATCAGCGCCATTTCGTCGGCGCGGTAGCAGTGGTTCTGGATCAGGATCGAGCCGTCCAGCACCCCGGCCAGGGTCTCGTTCTGCAGGTTACGGGTCGGGGGCGAACCCTCGTGATCCGCCTGCCACTTGTCCCACTTGGCCTTGTATTCGCGCGCGGCGATGAAGGCGGCGCGATAGCCGGCCATATTGCCCATGCCGGTCGCCGGGCTCTGGTTGCGGCCGCCATAGACCCGCGACGGGTTCTCGCCGCAAGCCATCTTGAGCGTATAGGGGGCTTGCGGAAACTTCATGCCCTGCATGGTGATGGAGGGCGTATTGCGGATGGTGACGCCCCGGCCGCCGAACAGATTGGCCGAGCCGGGCAGGATGTGGAGCGTGGTCACCCCGCCGGCGCGGGCGGTGTTGAAGCCCGGATCCTGGGGCCAAAGCGAATGTTCGGCCCAGACCTGGGCGGTGTTCGGGCTGGTCGCCTCATTGCCGTCGCTCATGCCCTGGACCCCGGGGGACGGATAGACGCCCAGGTGGCTGTGGACGTCGATGATCCCCGGCGTGACATAGCGGCCGCGCGCCTCGATCAGCCGATAGCCCGCAGGGACGGGGGTCGAGGCGTCGCCGACGGCGGCGATCTTGCCATCAGTGACCACGACCACGCCGTTTTCGATCTTGCGGTCCGTCCCGGTCAGGACCGTAGCCCCGACCACGGCGAAATTCTCGCGCGGCAACGGTTGATAGGTCGAAGGATAGGGGTCCGACCTCGTCGCCGGGTCCAGCCCGGCCGCCAGGCTCCTGTCCTTGGCCGGGGCGGTCCCGCCCTGGTCTGGCTCCGTCGTGGCGCAGGCCGACAGGCCCAAGGCGCACGCCAAGGCCGCGAGGCCGACGCCCCGCAGATGATGTCTGATCATCAGATCCCTCTCCCGACGACACGCCAGCCCCGGCGTGTCTTGCAGCTGTCATAGAAGGGGCTCGCCGCCCGGCCGTCAAAAGATTTCGACGTTCTTTCTCGATCGCGCCATGCTCGCACGGCCGGGGGAGTTGTGTTGGGCCGGTAAGGCGACCATCTGGGGTTCTAAGGCTCTTCGATACACGGACTTCCCCATGACCTTCGCCGACCCGACCCTGGACCCGCGCCCATCCGGCGACCTGATCAAGGAAGGCACGGACGCCTCCTTCATGAAGGACGTGATCGAGGCGTCGAAGACCCAGCCGGTGATCGTCGACTTCTGGGCCACCTGGTGCGGCCCCTGCCGGACCCTGGGCCCGGCGCTTGAGAAGGCGGTGCGCGCCGCCAAGGGGGCGGTCAAGATGGTCAAGATCGACGTCGACGCCAACCCGGCCTATGCGGGCCAGCTGCGCGTGCAATCGATCCCGACCGTCTACGCCTTCGTCAACGGCCAGCCGGTGGACGGCTTCCAGGGCGCCATTCCCGAAAGCCAGATCAAGGCCTTCATCGACAAGCTGACCGGCGGCCAGGGCGGCTCCGCCGAGACGGCCCAGCTGCTGGAGCTGGGCGAAGAATCGCTGGGCCTGAACGACTTCGGCGGGGCGGCCCAGGCCTTCGCCCACGTCCTGTCGATCGAGCCGGAGAACGAAAAGGCCATCGCCGGCCTGGCGCGCGTCTATATGGCGGGCGGCGACGTCGAACAGGCGGCCCAGACCATCGCCATGGCGCCGGCCGAGTCCAAGGAACCGGCGGTTCAGAGCGTGCGGGCCCAGCTGGCCCTGGCGGCCAAGGCGCCCGCCGGCGCATCGGCCGAGCTGGAAGCCAAGGTCGCGGCCGATCCGAACGATCATCAGGCGCGCTTCGATCTGGCCGAAGCCCAGAGCGCGGCCGGCGACTTCAAGGGGGCGATCGACAATCTTCTGTCCATCGTCCAGGCCGATCGCGAATGGAACGATCAGGCCGCGCGCAAACAGCTTCTGGTCATCTTCGAGGCGGCCGGCCTGGGGTCGGACGTCTCCAAGGACGGGCGCCGCCGCCTGTCCTCCATCCTCTTCTCCTAGGGCGGACACCTCCATGCCCCAGGGCTATGTGCGCGCTTTGGACCTGCCCCAGGTCATTCCGGTGTTTCCGCTGGGCGGCGCCATCCTGTTGCCGCGCGGACAGCTGCCGCTGAACATCTTCGAGCCGCGCTATCTGAACATGGTGGACGACGCCATGGCGGGCGACCGGATCATCGGCCTGATTCAGCCCAAGGGCGGGACGCCGGCCCTGCCCGGCCTGTCTTCGGTCGGCTGCGCCGGACGGATCACCGGCTTCGCCGAGACGTCGGACGGGCGCTATCTGATCACCCTGACGGGCGTGTCGCGGTTCCGCGTCGCGGCCGAACTGCCGACCAAGACGCCGTATCGACAGGTGCGGGCGGCGTTCGACGCCTATGAGGACGATCTGGCGCCCCCGCCCGAGGAGCCGGATTTCGACCGCCACGCCTTTCTGGACGCCTTGCGGGACTACATGGCTCACCGCGCCCTGGAAATCGACTGGGACACGGCCGAGACCGCGCCTATGGAGGCCCTGGTCAACAGCCTGGCCATGGCCCTGCCGTTCGAACCCGCCGAAAAACAGGCCCTGCTGGAGTCGATGAGCCTGATGTCGCGCGCCGAGGCCCTGACCGCCCTGTTGCGGATCGACGCCGCCGACGGGGGCGACGACGCCGCATCGTCGATCCAATAAGGCCCGCCCATATGGCGCAAAGCGCGCCGTGACCCTAAACAGCCTTTCCGACCTGGTTTTCGCAGACGACAGGAGCCCTCATGAGCGACGCCTTCCAGACGCCGGTTTCCGTCGACCCTCGCCTGCTAGAGGTGCTGGTCTGTCCGGTGACGCGGGGCCGCCTGACCTATGACCGCGAGGCCGGGGAGCTGATCTCGCCGGGCGCCAAACTGGCCTATCCGATCCGGGAAGGCGTGCCGATCATGCTGGCCGAAGAAGCCAGGCCGCTGGACTGAACCGCAACAGACGAAGACGAACCCTCGGCTCGGGCGCCTCGCGCCGATCGGGCCCAAGCAGCGCAAGGCGCGATAGGCCCCAGACACCATGACCCTCAAAGTCGCCATCCAGATGGACCCGATCGAGGCCGTCAATATTGAGTCCGACACCACCTTTCTGATGGCGGAAACGGCCCAGGCGCGCGGGCACCGGCTGTGGGTCTATGATTTCCGCACCTTGGCCCTTGAGGAGGGGCGGCTCTACTGCCGCGCCCGTCCGGTCGCCGTTCGTCGCAAGGCCGGCGATCATGTCGATTTCGGCGACCCCGTTCGGCTGGATCTGGGACAGGACGTCGATGTGGTTCTGATGCGTCAGGACCCGCCGTTCGACATGGCCTATGTGACGGCCACCTATCTCCTGGAAACGATCCACCCTTCGACCCTGGTGGTCAACGATCCGGCCGAGGTGCGTTCGGCGCCGGAGAAGCTGCTCGTGACACGCTTCCCCGACCTGACCCCGCCGACCCTGATCAGTTCCGACCCCGTCCAGCTGGGCGACTTCCACCGGCGCCACGGCGAGGTGGTGCTGAAGCCCCTGCATGGGGCCGCAGGCTCGGGCGTGGTCCGGCTGAAGGCGGATGATCCCAATCTGGATGCTCTGATCGAAATCCACGCCATGGGATCGCGCGATCCTCTGGTGATCCAGAAATTCATTCCCGCCGTGTCCAAGGGCGACAAGCGGATTCTGCTGGTGGACGGCGAGCCGGTGGGCGCCATCAACCGAATTCCCGCCAAGGACCAGGTCCGGTCCAACCTGCGGGTCGGAGGCACGGCCGCGCCGGTCGAGCTGACGCCGCGCGATCTCGAAATCTGCGCCGCCATTGGTCCGACCCTGAAGGAACGCGGCCTGATCTTCGTCGGCATAGACGTGATCGGCGACTGGCTGACCGAGATCAACGTCACCTCTCCCACGGGGGCCCAGCAGCTGAAGACCTTCACCGGCGTCGACGCCACGGCGCGGATGTGGGAGGTCATAGAAGCGAAACGCGCCGCACAGGTTGCGTAATCGCTACTTGAATTAGAGCCAAGTTCATGGTTCGTTCCTCGCTCCAAAAAGGGGGGCGGAGCCATGGTCGCGCGAGTCGTTACGGTCGCTTTTGACGGGGTCGAGGCGCGGCGCGTGGACGTCGAGGTCCAGCTGGTCGGCCAGGATCAGCAGACGGTGTTCAACATCGTCGGCCTGCCGGACAAGGCGGTGGCTGAAAGCCGCGAGCGGGTGCGCGGCGCCTTCGCCGGGATCGGTCTGGCCCTGCCCTCGCGGCGGATCATCGCCAATCTGGCCCCCGCCGACCTGCCCAAGGAGGGCAGCCATTTCGACCTGCCCATCGCCCTGGCCCTGATGGCGGCCATGGGGGTGATCGGGCCGGACGCCCTGGACGGCTGGGCCGCCATCGGCGAACTGGGGCTGGACGGGCAGATCGCCCGGGTCGGGGGCGCCCTGCCCGCCGCCGTGGCCGCCGACGCTCTGGGCCTGGGCCTGATCTGCCCGGAATCAACGGGGCCGGAAGCCGCCTGGGCCGGCGGGGCGCGTATTCTGGCGCCGCGGTCCCTGATCGCCCTGATCAATCATTTCAAGGGAAGCCAGGTGCTGCGCGCGCCTGAGCCCGGTCCCCTGGCCGGCGGCAAGGCCGTGCCCGACCTGCGCGAGGTCAAGGGCCAGGAAGGCGCCAAGCGGGCGCTGGAGATCGCGGCCGCCGGGGGCCACAATCTGCTGTTCATCGGCCCGCCCGGATCAGGCAAGTCGATGATGGCCCAGCGCCTGCCCGGCCTGCTGCCGCCCCTGACCTCCCAGGAGCTGCTGGAGACCTCCATGGTCTGGTCGGTCGCCGGCCTGATCGAGCGCGGGGCCCTGACAAGGGATCGCCCGTTCCGCAGCCCGCATCATTCCGCCTCGATGGCCGCCCTGACCGGCGGGGGTCTGCGGGCCAAGCCGGGCGAGGCGTCGCTGGCCCATAACGGCGTCCTCTTCCTTGATGAACTGCCCGAATACAGCGCCCAGGCCCTGGACTCGCTGCGGGCGCCCCTGGAGACGGGCGAGATCGTCGTGGCCCGGGCCAACGCCCATATCCGCTATCCGGCCCGGTTCCAGCTGGTGGCGGCGATGAACCCCTGTCGCTGCGGCATCGGCGGCGCCGGGCGCGGCGCCTGCGGCAAGGCGCCCCGCTGCCAGCGGGATTATCAGAACCGGGTGTCCGGTCCGATGTTCGACCGGATCGACCTGACGGTCGAGACCCCGCCCGTCACCGCCGCCGACATGATCCTGCCGCCCCCGTCCGAAGGCACGGCCGAGGCCAAGGCGCGCGTCGCCGCTGCACGCGCCCTACAGGAAGACCGGGCGCGGGCCGCCGGCCTGGATCCCGCCCAGGGGCTGAACGCCCGGGCCTCCGGCGAGGCGCTGGACCGGTTCGCCACGCCGGACGAGGCGGGGCGGATGCTGCTGATGCGGGCGGGCGAGGCCGGGGGTCTGACGGCGCGGGGCTGGACCCGCACCCTGAGGCTGGCCCGCACCATCGCCGACCTGGACGGCTGCGACGGGGTCTTGCGACGCCATGTCGCCGAGGCCCTGATCTATCGCCGCAACACGGTCGGCGCCGAGGCCGATTTCGACCGCCGCGTCGCCGCCCGCTCCAGCCTGGCCGAGGCCGCCGGTCGGGCGGCCTTCATCCATGATTGATCCAGGGCCTCTTGAAGCGTCCTTAACTCCGTTCGGCTTAGAGGTCGTCCCTCGCGGAGACGGAACAGACCATGGCGCGGCGGGCGGCGACGAAACGAACCGAAGGCTCGGCGACGACGGCCGATCCGGCCCAGCAGTTCCTGCGCCTGATGAGTCACGAGATGCGCACCCCCCTGAACGGGGTGCTGGGCATGATCCATCTGTTGCAGCGGACCCGATTGGACGGCGCCCAGCGCGCCTATGCCGAGAACGCCCGCCAGTCGGCCGAACATCTTTTGGGACTGGTCAACGACCTTCTGGACTATGCGCGGCTTGAGGCCGGGGCGCTGGAGTTCGACCTGGCGCCGGTCGATGTGGAACCCCTGGTCCGCAGCGTCGCCGAACTGCTGAGCCCGCGCGCCCATGACAAGGGGCTGGAGATCGTCTGGTCCGTCGGCGCCGACGTCCCCGACATCAGGGCCGACGAGGGCCGGCTGAAGCAGGTTCTGTTCAACCTGGCCGGCAATGCGGTCAAGTTCACCGAGACCGGCGGCGTCTACATCGCGGTCGAACGGCGAAACGGCGCCGGCGGGGCGGCGCACCTGGCCTTCATCGTCGATGACACGGGCCCCGGCGTGCCGCACGAAGCCCGCACGCGCATCTTCGAAGAGTTCGGACACGCCGACGTTTCCGACGCCGTGCGACACGACGGGGCGGGCCTGGGGCTTGCCGTCGTCCGAAAACTGGCGCGGGCCATGGGCGGGTCTGTCCAGGTCGCAGACCGCCCGGGCGGCGGCGCCCGCTTCTGTTTCGAGGCCGCCTTCGATGTCGTTCCCGGTACGCGAGACCAGCCTCTGGCGGGCCTGACCGTCGCCGTCCGCTCGCCCGACCCCTTCGTCCAGGCCGCCGCCGTCGCCCAGATCGAGGCGTCCGGTGGGCGGTTCGCCGCATCGGCGCCGGTCGTTCTGGTCGATCACGTCGGCGCCTTGTCCGGCGACTTGGCGCTTCCGCCGTCGGACGGCCGGGGCGTGATCCTGCTGAAACCGTCCGAGCGCGATCTGATCGCGCGCTACCGCGCCCAGGGCTTCCACGGCTATCTGATCAAGCCTCTGCGCCGCGCCTCCCTCGCCGAACGGGTGCTGGCCGTCGCGGCCCAGGACGATCCCATGCGCGAGGCCGGCGCCGCCTCTCCGGCGGCTGAGGACGACCGGGTCGTCCCTGCCCGCTTCGCCGGGACGCGGGTCCTGCTGGCCGAGGACAATCCGGTCGGCGCCCTGCTGGCCCGCACCCTGTTGCAGCGCGAGGGCTGCATCGTCGAAACCGCCGCCAGCGGTCAGGAGGCCGTCGCCGCCCTGGCACGCGCCCGCTATGATCTGGTCTTGATGGACATGCGGATGCCGGGCATGGACGGCCCCGCCGCCACCCGCGCCATCCGCGCCACAGGCGACGCCACCCCCATACTGGCCCTGACCGCCAACGCCTTCGCCGAGGACCGCCGCCTGTGCCTGGAGGCCGGGATGGACGACCATCTGGTCAAGCCGCTGGACGCCGAGGGGCTGCGCGCCGCCCTGGCCCGCTGGACGAAGCGCGACATCCGCGCCAAGGTCGGCTGAGTTAACGGCGTCCGTCTCCGGCCGCCGCCGGAGCCGTGCATGACCGACCAGACCACACCCGCCAAACCCGCAAGCCGTTTCGGCGGCCTGGCCGTCTATGGCGAGCGGCGCGTCTTCATCATGCTGCTTCTGGGTTTTTCGGCCGGTCTGCCCAATCTGCTGATCTTCGACACCCTGACAGCCTGGCTGCGGGAAAGCGGCCTGACGCTGGAGGTGATCGGCTTCTTCGCCCTGGCGACCCTGTCCTATTCGCTGAAGTTCGTCTGGGCGCCCCTGATCGACCGGACCGCCGTCCCTCTTCTGACGCCCCTCCTGGGTCACTGTCGCGCCTGGATGCTGGTCACCCAGGGCGTGATCGTCTTCGGCCTGTGGTCGATCTCCACGCTGAACCCGGCCGACGCCCTGATCGCCGTCGCCGGTTTCGCCGCCCTGGTCGGATTCTTCGGCGCCACCCAGGACATCGTCATCGACGCCTGGCGGATCGAGGCGGCCGACGACCGCCGCCACGGCGCCATGGCCGCCGCCTACCAGATGGGATACCGCGTCGCCATGATCGTCGCGGGCGCCGTGCCCCTGGTCCTGGCCGATCTCTACAACTGGAACCTGTCCTACGCCGTCATGGCCGCCCTGATGGGTCTCGGCATCGCCGGCGTCCTGTTCGCGCCCCGCGAAAAGGCCCATTCGATCCGCCCCATCCCCGTCGGCGACGTGCCGTCGCGGCCCAGGTTGGAGGTGCTGGAGTGGGTCGCCCGTCTGGCGATCATCGGCGTCGCCGCCATGTTCCTCGGCTCGGGCCTGACAGGCCAGTCCGCGCCGCTGAACGCCCTGTTCGGTCTCTTCGGCCTGGGGGCGGAGGGCCAGGCTGCGGTGAAGGCGGCGTTGTCGGCTAAGCCCGAAGGCGTCTATCTGCAGTTCGTCTCGGTCTTCCTGGGCCTGGGCGTCATGGTTCTGGCCTGCTGGCCTCTGCCGGGACTGAAGACCCGCCCCGGCGCCTATCTGGCCGGATCCTTCGGCCAGCCGGTGGCCGACTTCTACAAGCGGTTCGCCGGCGTCGCGACCCTGATCCTGGCCCTGATCTGCGTCTATCGCCTGGCCGACTTCGTGCTGAACATCATGCCGCCCTTCTATATCGACCTGGGCTTCACCAAGACCGAGCTGGCCGAGGTGCGCAAAGTGTTCGGCGTGGTCATGACGACGCTCGGCGTCTTCATCGGCGGCTGGTCGGTGGCCAGGCTGGGCCTGATCCGCACCATGGTCATCGGCGCCTTCATGAGCCCGGTCTCCAACCTGGTCTTCGCCTGGCTGGCGACCCAGGGACACAGTCTGTCGGCCCTAACGGTGGCCATCGGCGTCGACAACGTCTCTGGCGGCTACGCCGGGACGGCCCTGATCGCCTATATGTCCAGCCTGACCTCGATCGGCTTTACGGCCACCCAGTACGCCCTCTTCACCTCGCTGTACGCCCTGCCGGGCAAGCTGATCGCCTCGCAGTCGGGTCGGATCGTGGAGGCCTCGGCCCGGGCGGCGGAAGGGAACGGCCCCTTCGCGGGCCTGCGCGGCCTGTTCGCCAATCTACAGGAGGGCGTTTTGACCACCGGCGCGGCGGCCAGCGGCGTGACGCCTGCGGCCCTGGGCGCCGGCTATGTGGCCTTCTTCCTCTATTCCTTCGTCATCGGCCTGTTCGGCATCGTCCTGGCCTTCGTCGTGGCCGGAAAACAGACCGCGCTTCAGGCCCGTCAGACGGCCGAAGACGTGGATCCCGCCGTGGCGGCGACCGAGGGCCAGCCGTCCTGAAATGCGAAGGCCCGCCGGTACGGGCGGGCCTTGCGGATCATCCGCTCAGTGTTTCGCCCGTTCCGCGCCCGAGCTGACGGCCGATCCGGCGGCCGAAACGTCCCGGCCGACGCCGGCGATGGTGTTGCAGGCCGAGACGGCCAGGGCGGCGGCGACGAGCGACAGGGTGATGATCTTGCGCATGGCGAACCTCGTATATGGTCAAGCTCGGCTGGAACGCTCAAGCTTGGCCTTGGTTGCGCATCCCTGTCGCAAACAATGGATTTTCGCCGTCGTTCGGGGCTAAAGGGCCGCCATGTCCTTCACTGCCCCCCCTTTTCTGGCCACCGTCCTGACCATGTTCCCCGAAGCCTTTCCGGGCCCGCTCGGCGTGTCCCTGATCGGCACGGCCTGGCGCGAGAAGGGGCTGTGGAGCCTGGATACGGTTGACATCCGCGCCTTTTCCACAGATACGCGCGGCTTCCTGGACGACACCCCTGCGGGCGGCGGTCCGGGAGCCGTGCTTAAGGCGGACGTGGTGGCCAGGGCGGTCGATAGCCTGCCGGGGCCGAAACGGCCGCTTTTGTACATGAGCGCCCGGGGTCGGCCCCTGACCCAGGCGCGCGTCAAGGAATGGGCGACAGCGGACGGGATCGTCGTGCTGTGCGGCCGTTTCGAGGGGGTGGATCAACGGGTGCTGGACGCCCGGGGGTTCGAGGAGGTCTCGGTCGGAGACGCGGTCCTCGCCGGCGGCGAGGCGGCGGCCATGGTCGTGATCGAGGCGTGCGTAAGACTGATCCCCGGAGTGCTCGGCTCAGGCGACAGCCTGTCGTCCGAAAGTTTCGAGGACGGGCTTCTGGAGCATCCGCAGTACACGCGACCGCGGACGTTCGAGGGGCTTGAGATTCCCGAGGTGCTGCTGTCGGGCGACCATAAGAAGGTCGCCGAATGGCGTCAGGCGCAGCGGGAGCAGACCACGCGGGAGCGGCGGCCGGATCTCTGGCAGGCGCATCTCGCTCACCCCCGCAAGGCTTGACCTTGCGGACCAGCGGGCCCCGCCCGCCAAATGACAGGTAAAGAGCGCCAAGCTCGAGGAGAAATGACATGAACATCGTTCAACAGCTGGAAGCTGAAGAAAAAGCCCGCGTCTTGGGCGACCGCAAGATCCCGGACTTCCAGCCGGGCGACACCCTGCGCGTCAATGTGAAGATCAAGGAAGGCGAGCGCGAGCGCGTCCAGGCCTTCGAAGGCGTCTGCATCGCCCGCGACGGCGGCGGCGTGAACGAGACCTTCACCGTCCGCAAGATCTCGTTCGGCGAAGGCGTCGAACGTAAATTCCCCATTCTGTCGCCGAACGTCGAGTCGATCGAGGTGAAGCGCCGCGGCGTCGTGCGTCGCGCCAAGCTCTATTATCTGCGTGACCGTCGCGGCAAGTCGGCCCGGATCGCCGAGCGTCAGACGGTTCGTCCCGCCAAGGGCGTGGTGGTCCCGGAAACCGGCGCCGCCGACAAGGGCGACGAAGCCTGATCCCAGGCCTTTGCGAAACGATAAGGGCCCCGGCGGCGACGCCGGGGCCTTTTTCTTTGTCCGGCGCGCCCCTATTGCGGAAACAGCGGATTGGACGCATCCCTCTGGCCTTCCAGACTGTGTTTCAGGCCTTCCATCTGATCATGGCCCGTCTTGATGGAGGCGTAGGCGCGGCGAATGGTTTCGCGGGTGGTGGCCGAGATGGCCGTGTCATCCAGAGCCTTGTCGAACTTTGCGGCGATGAACCCCTCGCCGCTGTTGATCGACCCCACCACGCTGTCGTCATTCCTCAGCAGGGCGTGTTTGACGTCCAGAAAGGCGCGGTGGGCCTTGGCCAGGATGGAGCCGTGAGCCTCAGGGTCGCCGCCCAGACCGCGCACGGCGGCCGACAGGTCCTCGACCACCTGGCGGCGCTCCTCGCTGCGGCGTTCGAACAGGCTGCGGAAATGGGGGTCGTTCGTCTCTTCGGCCGCCTGGGCGTAGCCGTCGGCGCTGTCCAGGGTGGTCTCGATCAGGCCGTTTAAGACCTTGATGTCATGGGCGTTGGGATTGCTCATTGCGTCGGCTCCTCCGCTTAGGCGGTCAAGCGGACAATGGCCGGACGCGGCGAAGGTTGCCGGATGCGGCGCCGCGCCCGATCAACAGGCCGTCAGAGGGCGGTCCGCAGCGACCACAGCTCAGGAAAGCACCGCTTGGTCAGGGTCGTGGCCAGATAGGCCGCCCCTTCCGTTCCGCCCGTCCCACGGCGCCGGCCGATGATGCGCTCGACCGTGACGACGTGCTTATGTCGCCAGGTCAGCAGGGCGTCGTCCAGGTCGACCAGCTTCTCGGCCAGCTGATACAGGGCCCACCAGCGCTCCGTGTCCCGATAGACCTCGAGCCAAGCCGCCTCTACCGCCTCGGACGGTTCATAGGGCTGGGTCACGTCGCGGTTCAGCACGGCCTCGGGCACCGACAGGCCGGCCTTGGCCAACTGGGCCAGGGCGTCGTCATACAGACTGGGCGACGCGATCGCCGCCTCCAGCGCCGCATGGGCCTGGGGTCGGTCCACATGGAACTTCAGGAAGGCGGGGTCCTTCAGCCCCAGCATGGCCTCGAAGCGACGGAACTGGTCGCTCTGGAAACCGGAGGACGCGCCCAGCACGCCCCGGAACCGCAGATAGTCGGCCGGGGTCATGGTCGCCAGAATGTCCCAGCTCTGGGTCATCACCGCCTGGATGCGGCTGACCCGCGCCAGGCTCTTATAGGCGGGGACCAGGTCGCCGGCCCGCACCAGGGTCTGGGCCAGGGCCACTTCGTGCAGCATCTGCTTCAGCCACAACTCCTTGGTCTGGTGGATGACGACGAAGAGCATTTCGTCGTGCTGATCCGACAGCGGATGCTGGGTCGAAAGCAGATCGTCCAACGCCAGATAGCCGGCGTAGGTCATGTCGCGGGATTGGGTCATGCGCCGCTATCGCCCGCGGCCGGGAAAGGCGCAAGTCCGCCTATTGCTGACCCTGGCCCGACACATTGGCGGCCATCTGGCGGCCGGCGTCGAAGGCGTCGCGCGCGCCCTTATAGATGAAGCCGTAGGTCGGATAGACGGTCGTGCCCAGGCCGTTGATCGGATTGTACCAGACCTTGACCTGGGACCAGTCGTTGGCGGGCGAGACGTCCACGACGGTGACGTTTTCCTCGACCTTGCCGCGGCTGCCGCCCCAGTTGGCGTGGGTCACGCGCACCACCCGGTCGGTCAGAATGTCGGAAACGACGGCGACATGGCCGCGGCTCATCCGGCCTTCCGGGCGGAAGACCAGGACCGAACCGGTCTCGGGCGCCTTGCCCGTGCGGAACTTCTCGGCGGCCTGACGCCACCAGGTCCAGGCGTCGCCGAAGATGTTGATGCCCGAGAACATGCGGGCGAAGGTCACGCACTGCCAGTACGGCTCGTCAGCCTTTGCATTGGAGGGAACTGCGCCCAGTGCAAAAAAACCGAGGGTCGCCGCAACCGCGGCGGCTTTGAGCCGTTTTGTCATGCTGAGGCCGTATCCCGACTGCCGATGGTGTTTTTAGAACACAGGCCCTCAGGATTCGACAACCGTTTTCGACATACCGCCGTCAGGCGACGGACGGTCTTCTGTAGCGCTTGACACGGATTTCGGCCGCTCGGCCAACCCCCTCAAAGCCTGTCGCGCCGGGCGTTCGACCAGGTGATAGGAGACCGCCGCCACGACGGGCAAAAGGGCCAGAATCGCCAGCCACACGAAAATTTGAAGTTGCTTGTCAGCGGCGCCCGTCAGCTTCGCCGCCAGGCCGACGGCCAGCAGATTCCACGGCACGCAAACCATATAGACCGAATAGCTGATCTCCCCCAGATAGACGGCCGGGCGCGAGGCCAGCCAGCCGGCCCTCGCATTGGGCAAGGCGGCCAGGGCGAGGATCAGAGCGCCGGCGCACAGGACGGTGACGCCGTCCCAGAGACCAAGGGCCGCACTGCCCATCATCAGGACGAAGGCGATCGCCGCGCCTGCGCCCGCCGCCGGGGCGGACAGCTGCGGCCCGGCCTTGCGATAGACCAGATAGAGGGCGCACCCCAGGGCGAAACAGGGGACGATCCGAAGCGCGCCCCAGCGAATGGTGGCCTCCGTCAGGGGAAAGCCCGCCGTCTGTTCGAACACGAAATAGAGCACCGTCAGAAAGGCCGCCGTTCCCACCACGGCCGCGACCGGCTTGTCGCGCAGACGCCAGAAGACGAAGGCGAACAGGGGAAAGCACAGATAGGCGAACCATTCCGCCGAGATCGACCAGGACGGATGGTTCCAACCGGCCACCGGCGCCAGACCCCAGGCGTGGAGCATCAGCAGATTGGCGGGAAGCGACGACCAGGACAGGACGTTGGCGTCCACGCTCATTCCCGCGATCAGAGCCGCCGCCGCCAGCCCTCCGACCCCGATCAGGGTGGCGAGATGCAGCGGATAGACCCTGGCGATCCGCGCCCACAGGAAGCCGCGATAGGAAAACCGCTTCTCGCCCGCCGCCTGAAGATAGACGTGGCTCAGAATGAAGCCGGACAGGACGAAGAACAGTTCAACGCCCAGATAGCCTTTGGCGACCACGGTCGTCTGCGGCGCCCCGGCCAGATTGGGCCAGAAGGTGTAGACGGCGACCCACAGGGCCGCGGCGAACCGCAGGGCGGTCAAGGGGCGAAGATCGGCCGGCGTTTGAACGGGGGTCATGGTCTCACCTTGGCACGTCAGGCTTTGCGAACCATGAAGGCCGCAAGAACGGCGCCTGCCGCCTTTTGGCCCGACCGGAGCACTAACCGACCCAGGCCCCGTGGAAGCCGGCGGGCAGGGCGAAGTCCGCAGCCCAGCTGACGACCGGCCCGTCCTCGATCCGGGCGGCGTCGAACACATGCAGTTCGGTGCGACCGGCGTCCAGATTGATGGAGGGGCCGATCAGCCAGGCGTCCCGCTCGGCCGTCGCGCCGGGCTTGGGCGCGAACAGCACCTCTTCAACGACCTGATGGCGGCCGAAGGTGAAGCCCTCGGATCGACCCGTCTCCCAGTCCTGCAAGGCCAGGCCGGTGGGCAGAGGCCGGCCGCGCGTTTCTCCGCCCGTATGGACGGTCAGGCGTCGCTTAAGCCCCCGACGACGCGGATCGCTCTGCGGAAACTCCCCGACGGCGTTGGAGCGCGTCATTTCGGCCCGCCCGTCAGGTCGAAGGGTGATCAAGGCCAGGGTCGCCGGATCCCCTGGAACTGTTCCCTGCCCCTCCACCAGCACCCTCGCCCCATCGACGGCGAAGCGCGGATCCTCGGCTGCGGCGACGTCGAAGCGAATGGTCCCGTCCGCCTCCACCCAGGCGTCGCCCAGGTGGAAGTGGAAGAAGCCGGGCAGTTCATAGATCCTCCGCCGGCTCAGATCGTCCTTGTCCAGCACCATGACCTGGGTTCCCGCCTCAGGCCGCCAGACCAGGCCGTTGATGATCGGCGTCGCCTGGGTCTCGAACAGCCAGGGCTGCATCACCAGGATCAGATGCCGGTCAGTCGCCGTGAAGTCGTGCATGTAGCTGGCGCGCGGCAGACGCAGCACCTCCGCCTGATTCAGTCCCCCGTCGGGATTTAGCCGCCAGATCACCGCCCGATCGCCTGCCGCGCCGACGTTCCAGATCGAGCCGTCCGGTCCTCGACGCGGGTGGGCCTGGAAGGGCATGCCCTTCAGATCGCTCCGCAGGGTGACGAACGCCTGGGTGGACAGGTCGGCGGCGTCCATGGCCAGGGGCGACCCGCCCTCCCACAGGGCCCAGACCCGATCGCCCGACGGCATGATCCCCGTATTGGCGGCGTTGGCGTCGTCATTGGAGCCGACTCGCGCGCGGGCGTCGCCGCGTGTGCCGAAGCCGGGGGTGACGACGGCGTCCAGCTCCGTCTCGGTTCGGCGCTTGGGCGTATCGGCGAAACGGGCCTCCAGCGTGGCCTGACCGTCCTGAATCCTAAAGGCCCGCATCAGGCCGTCGCCGTCGAACCAGTGGGTCGCCGATCCGCCCGGCCGACGGAAGCGCCCCGGCCCGTTGCGATAAAGAACGCCCTCCAGACCCGACGGCGCGCGGCCGTGGATCAGGCGCAGGGCGTGACGGGGCGCGTCGGCGGCGACATCGCGCGTCGCCAGGGCCCAGTCGGCCTTCATTTCGGCGACGGCGTTCAAGGCGGCGGCCGCGCGCGTCATTTCGGGCGTGGCCACGGCGGCGGACAGGGCGGCGGCGCCCATCAGAAAGGCGCGGCGGGAGGGGATCATGATCAGGCTCTTGAAGTTGAAAACGGCAGGTCGGCGGCGGGATCTATTTCAGGGTAATCGTCTGTTCGACCGACCCGGCCGCCTGGAAGCGGGCGCGGTCCCAGGAGGCCGGGCCCATATTGCCGACCGCATTGTTGGAGAAGGCGAAGGGCTCGGTCGGCATGCCGAAGGGATTGGTGTTCATCCGCCCGTCGGCGTTCAGATCGTGGAAGGCGCGCACCGCATAATCGCCGTCGGGCAGGTCGTCGAAGGTGACGCGGGTCTCGCCTGCTGCGGCGTCCAGCTGGGCCGCCTTGACCGGTCGGCCCGCCTGATAGGCCTCGGCGCTGTCGAAGACGGCGACCATGATCCGGCCTTCTGCGGCCGCGTCCGGAAAGACGATGGTCAGGTCGGCGGCGAAGGCTGGCGCGGCGGCGAGAGCGGCGACGGCGGCGGAAAGGATGAGGGCGGAGAACTTCACGGCGGCGATCCTGTTGGGTGAGAACCGACGGCCGGCTCTCGATGACCGGACCGTGCCGCCCGTCCGCAGCCGCCGCCAGCGGACTTGCGGCGCTGGACAGTCCGTTTTCGCCAGTGACCGTGCGCCGCCGCCGGCGAAGCGTGAACGCCCGTGTCGGATCCGCCGCGCAAAGAAAAAGGCCCGGAACCTGGGTTCCGGGCCTGTCTCTCTGTGCGCCTGCGAACGCCGGACCTAGTCCAGGGTGCGCTTGATCTCTTCGACCGTGAAGCACTCGATGTAGTCGCCTTCCTTGATGTCCTGGAAGCCCTGGAACTGCATGCCGCACTCCTGGCCCGAGGGCACCTCGTTGACCTCGTCCTTGAAGCGTTTGAGCGTGTTGAGCACGCCCAGCTCCAGCACCACCACGTCGTCGCGGATGATGCGGACGCGGGCGCCCTTGCGCACGACGCCTTCGGTGACGCGGCAGCCGGCGATCTTGCCGACCTTGGAGATGTCGAAGACCTGAAGCACCTGGGCGTTGCCCAGGAAGGTTTCGCGTTGCAGCGGCGCCAGCATGCCCGAGAGCACGCCCTTCATGTCGTCCAGCAGGTCGTAGATGATCGAATAGTAGCGGATCTCGACCCCTTCGCGCTCGGCCAGATCGCGCGCCTGTTTCGAGGCCCGCACGTTGAAGCCCAGGATCGGCGCCCCGGCCGACTTGGCCAGGTTGACGTCGCTCTCGGTGATGCCGCCGGCGCCGGAATAGACGATGCGGGCGCGGACCTCGTCGTTGCCCATCTTCTCCAGCGAGGCGGCGATGGCTTCGCCCGAACCCTGGACGTCGGACTTGATGACGACCGGCAGCTCGTTGATCTTCTTGGAGCCCAGCTTGGCCATCATGTCGACCAGCGAGACCGAGCCGCCCGAAACCTGGGCCTTCTCGCGTTTCACCCGCTGACGATATTCGGTCAGCTCGCGGGCGCGGGCCTCGGAATCCACCACGGCGAAGACGTCGCCCGGCGACGGCGCCTCGTCCAGACCCAGGATCTCGACCGGGACGGAGGGGCCGGCGTCGGCCAGCTGCTCGTTGCGTTCGTTCAGCAGGGCGCGAACCTTGCCCCAGGCGCCGCCGGCCACGACGATGTCGCCGCGCTTCAGCGTGCCGCGCTTGACCAGGACGGTGCCGACGGGGCCGCGGCCCTTGTCCAGCTTGGCCTCAATGACCACGCCCTCGGCCGAACGGTCGGGGTTGGCGCGCAGGTCCATGACCTCGGCCTGGACCAGGATGGCCTCCAGGAGGCCGTCCAGGTTCATCCGCTCCTTGGCGGAGACCTCGATGATCTGGGTGTCGCCGCCCAGGCTCTCGGCGATGACTTCGTACTGCAGCAGTTCGTTGACGACCTTCTGCGAAGTAGCGCCGGGCTTGTCCATCTTGTTGACGGCGACGATCAGGGGGGCCTCGGCCGCCTTGGCGTGCTGGATGGCCTCGATCGTCTGGGGCATGACGCCGTCGTCGGCGGCCACGACCAGAACCACGATGTCGGTCACATTGGCGCCGCGCGCCCGCATGGCCGAGAAGGCGGCGTGGCCGGGGGTGTCCAGGAAGGTGACCTTCTGGCCGTCTTCCAGACGCACCTGATAGGCGCCGATATGCTGGGTGATGCCGCCGGCTTCGCCGCCCGCCACATCGGTGGTGCGCAGCGCGTCCAGCAGCGAGGTCTTGCCGTGGTCGACGTGGCCCATGATGGCCACGACCGGGGCGCGGGTCTCGGTGGCGCCCTCGTCGTCCGCCTCGGCGATGAAGCCGGTCTCGACGTCGGATTCGGACACGCGCTTGACCGCCATGCCGAACTCCTCGGCCACCAGTTCGGCGGTGTCGGAATCGATCACGTCGTTGATCTTCATCATCATGCCCTGCTTCATCAGGAACTTGATGATGTCGACGCCGCGCACGGCCATCCGGTTGGACAGCTCCTGCACGGTGATGACGTCGGGGATGACCACTTCACGCGGACGGTTCGGCGCATCGGTCGATCCGCCCTTGCGCTTTTCCTTCTCGCGTTCACGGGCGCGGCGGACCGAGGCCAGCGAGCGCATCCGCTCGGCGGCGTCGCCGTCGCCGACCACGGACTGGATGGTCATCCGGCCTTCGCGGCGCTTGGGTTCGCCGCGGGTGCGGCTGACCGCCTTGCCGGCGTCGGAGAAACGCTTCTCACGATCATCGTCGCGACCGACCGGGCGGCCGAAGCCGGCGCCGGGCGCGCGGCTGGGACGCGCCACTTCCGGGGTCGCCGGCGGGGCGTTGGGTGCGGCGCGGCCGCCGGGGCCCGTGCGCGGGCCGCCGGGACGGGCGGCGCCGGGGGCCGGGCGGGGGTTCAGGGCCGAATAGCGGACCGGCTCAGCCGGCTTGGCGCCCTGCGGACGCTGGCCGGGGCCGCCGGGACGACCGCCCTGGGGACGTTCGCCTTGCGGACGCTCGGACGACTGCGGACGATCCGAATAGGACCGATCGCCGCCGCCCATCGCCTGTTCGCGGGCCGAACGGCCGCCGAAGGCGGGGCGTTCCGGCGCCGCACGCTGCGGATTGCCGGGCTTGGGCGCGCGTTGGCCGAAGTTGACGGTCGGACGCGCCGGGGCGGCGGGACGGGCGGGCGCCGGCGTCGGAACGACCGGCGCAGGGGCGGGCGCGGCCGCAGCAGGCGTCGGAGCCGGGGTCGGCTTGGGCGCAGGCTTGGCCGGCTGAGGCGCGGCGGCGGCCAGTTTCGCGGCCTCGGCGCGGGCGGCCTCGGCTGCGGCCTTGGCGGCGGCGGCCTCTTCACGCGCGGCCTGGGCGGCGCGTTCGCTGGCGGCGGCGCGCTCACGCTCGGCGGCTTCGCGGGCGGCCTTTTCGGCGGCGGCGGCGCGTTCGCGTTCGGCGTTGGCCTGGGTGGCCAGGGCGATGGCGCGGCGACGGGCCTCCTGCTCCTCAGGCGACAGCCCCCCGCCGGCGGGCTGGGACGGCCGCTGGCCTTGCGGACGCGGCGCCTGTCCCGCCTGCTGCGGGCGAGCGACGTCGAAGCCTTGCGGGCGTTGCGGCCCGCCGGCGCCCGGGCGGCGCTTGGTCTCGACCACCACCGTCTTGGATCGGCCATGGCTGAAGCTCTGCTTCACGGTGCCGGTCGAAACCGATCCCGCGGCGCGCGGCTTCAGGCTCAGCGGCGCCCGCGGCCCCGTTTGGGACGGCGTTCCGCCGGTGTTCGAACCCTGGCCTTGGTTGGTCTTGTCGTTTTCGTCGCTCATCCGGTCGCTTTACTTGGGGCGGAAAAGCCCGCCGTCGTCTCAATACCCATAAACGGCCGTGAGCCCGTCTCCGCCCCTGGAGACAGGCCCTCGGCCGCCAAAATCCTCAGCTCGCCCCACCGTGATCAAAATCAGTCGGGGGTGCGCCCGCCGGTCCGTCCTCGACACCGGAAATCTCCCAGTGAGGGGGGCGAAGCGGCCGAAATCCAGCCAGTCGTTCGACCTCTAGGGTCCACCGATCGGCGCGTCCGCCCGCAAGCAGGACGGCGTGTATCGCATTTTCCAGCCCAAGGGCCAAACTCAAATCGTCCGCCGTAAAGGCGCCGCAGACCTTGGCGGTCTGATGGCGGGCCAATGCGAGGATTTTGCCACGGCCGTCGATGGCCCCGTCAGAGGCCTCGATCACCCAGGCGGCCTTGCCGGACCGCAGGGCCGCAGCGGACTTTTCGAAGCCTGAGATAAGCACGCCTTCGCGCCGGGCAAGACCCAGCTGGTCCAAACAACGCCGGACCAGCAGCCGCTCGACCAGATCCGCCAGATCGGCCGGCGCGGTCAGCTTCGTCTTTGCGGCGCGCGTGAAGCCGTTCTTCTTGACCGCCGCCTCGACCGAGGCGCGACTGGCTTCGACCCACAGGCCGCGACCGGGCAGTTTGCGCCCCAGGTCGGGAACCACCTGACCCTCGGGCCCGGCGACGAAACGGATCAGACGAGATTCGTCCATGACCTGGTGGCTGACCAGGTCCCGGCGTTCCCTATCGATCGTCGCGTCGCGCAAGCTCATGAAGGGCCAGGTCTCCCATCACGTGTTCGACGGTTCGGCGTCGTCGGACGCCTGGCCTTCGCCACCGGCCTCGCCGAACACCTGGTCGGGATCGTACTCGCCCTCGGCGTAGTCGCCCTCGTCCTCATACTCCGGCTCGGGCTGCGGCAGTTCCGAGGCGTCGATCCAGCCGGCGGCCACACGGGCCTGCAGGATCAGCAGCTCGGCCTCTTCCTGGGCCAGGTTGAAGCTTTCCAGAACGCCCGGGACCTTGACCCGTTCGCCGTTCTTCACCTCGTAGCCGCCGCGAATTTCGTCGGTCGCCAGATCGGCCAGGTCCTCGACGGTCTTGACCCCGCCTTCGCCCAAGGCGACCGCCATGGCCAGGGTCACGCCCGGCACGTCCAGAACCGCGTCCTCGACGCCCAGTTCGACGCGCTTGGCGTCCAGCTCGGCGGCCTTGCGGTCCAGATATTCGCGGGCGCGGGTCTGCAGCTCTTCGGCGGTCTCCTCGTCGAAGCCCTCGATCTCGGAGACCTCATAGGGGTCGACATAGGCCAGGTCTTCCACCGTGGCGAAGCCTTCGGTGACCAGCAGCTGGGCGATGACCTCGTCCACGTCCAGGGCTTCCTGGAACAGGGCGGTGCGCTCGCCGAACTCGCGCTGGCGGCGCTCGGAGTCCTGGCTCTCGGTGATGATGTCGATCTGCCAGCCGGTCAGCTGGCTGGCCAGACGCACGTTCTGGCCGCGGCGGCCGATGGCCAGCGACAGCTGCTCGTCAGGCACGACCACTTCCACCCGCCCGGCTTCCTCGTCCAGCACCACCTTGGACACCTCGGCCGGGGCCAGGGCGTTGACGATGAAGGTGGGCTCGTCCGGGTTCCACTGGATGATGTCAATCTTTTCGCCCTGCAGTTCGGCGACGACCGCCTGAACCCGCGAGCCGCGCATGCCGACGCAGGCGCCCACGGGATCGATGGAGCTGTCGTTCGACAGGACGGCCATCTTGGCGCGCGAGCCGGCGTCGCGGGCGGCGGCGCGGATCTCGATCACCCCGTCATAGACTTCCGGCACTTCCTGGGCGAACAGCTTGGCCATGAAGCCGGGGTGGGCGCGGCTCAGCATGACCTGCGGCCCCTTGGCCTCGGGCCGGACGTCGTAGATGTAGGTGCGGATCCGGTCGCCGATGTTGAACACTTCGCGCGGGATGGACTGGTCGCGGCGCATCACGCCCTCGCCCCGGCCCAGGTCGACGATGGTGTTGCCGTATTCGACGCGCTTGACCGTGCCGTTGACGATCTCGCCGACGCGATCCTTGAACTCTTCATACTGGTTGGCGCGCTCGGCCTCGCGGACCTTGCCGGTCACCACCTGGCGGGCCATCTGGGTCTGAACGCGGCCGAACTCGAACGGCGGCAGCTGTTCGACATATTCCTTGCCGACCTCGGCCTCGGGGTCGCGCTTCAGGGCGTCACGCAGACGCACCATGGCGCTGTCGTTGAACTCCTCCAGCTCGTCTTCCGGCTGCCAGTCGTCCTCGACGATGGTGACGTGACGGGTCAGGGACAGTTCGCCGGTCTTGTGGTCGATCTTGGCGCGGATGTCGTGATGGGCGCCGTAACGCGACTTGGCGCCCTTCTGGATCGCCTCCTCGATCGCCTCGATGACGATCTCGCGGTCGATGTTCTTCTCTCTAGCCACGGCCTCGGCGATCTGCAGCAGTTCGAGGCGGTTGGCGGAAATACCGGTGACGGCCATCAGGCTTTGTCCTCAGAAGGGGTCGTGGTGTCGGTGTCAGCGTCGTCGGCTTCCCCTTCGGGCAGGCCGTCGTCTTCAGGTTCGCCGCGAGCGGCGCGGATGGCGGCGCCCCGTTTCATCAGGGCGTCGGTCAGGACCAGCTTGGCGTCGGCCAGCCAGTCGAAGGGGATCAGGGCGGTGTCCTCCTCGCCCTCCAGGTCGATCAGGACATTGCCGTCCTCGAACCCGGCCAGCACGCCCTTGAAGCGTTTGCGGCCCTCGATCATCCGGTCCGTCTCCAGCCGCGCCTCCTCGCCCTCGAACAGGTCGAAGTCGATGGGACGGGTCAGGGGCCGGTCGATGCCGGGCGAGGACACCTCCAGCAGATATTCGCCGGAGATCGGGTCGGCGGCGTCGAACACCTCCGACACGGCCCGGCTCAGCTTGGCGCATTGCTCCACCGAGATGTCGTGGTCGGACGGGCGCTCGGCCATGATCTGCAGGCGCTGGCGCTTGGAGCCGCTCATCAGACGAACGCGCACGACGTCAAGGCCGAGCGACTCCGCGATCGGGTCGATCAGCTCCAGCAGTTGGCGGTCCTGGGCGGTCTTTGCGCGCAAGCGGCGAATATCCAAAACAAAAGCGGCGGTCCGTCCGGGCCGCCGCTTTGAACGACGCCGTTGGACGCCGGTCTAACGATGTGGAGCGCCATATAGGCCTTTCACATTCGCTTGTCAGCCCTCTTCGTTCAAACCAGCGCCAGCCGCCCCAGATAATCCATCTTGCCCAGCGGCACGCCCTCCTTGCGCAGGACGGCGTAGGCGGTCGTGACGTGGAAATGGAAGTTGGGCAGGACGAAACTGGTCAGATAGCCCAGGCCGTCGAAGTTCAGTTCCCGGCTCGGCGTCTTCAGGCTGATCGACCGGGTCTCGGCGCCGGCGAAGGCGGCCGGGTCCACGCCCTCGATGAAGGCCAGGGTGCGGGCGATCCGGTCCTTCAGTTCGGCGAAGGTCGTCTCCGTATCGGCCATGGACGGATTGTCCACGCCGGCCAGCCGCGCCACGGCGCCCTTGGCCGTGTCCGAGGCCAGCTGCACCTGGGCGGCCAGGGGGCGCATGTCGTCGTGCAGCCGGGCCTGGATCAGGATTGTCTCGTCGAAGCCCTCCGCCAGGGCCTTGTCCAGGAAACCGGACAGATTGGTGAGGCCGCGCGCCAGAACGGGCGTGGCGAAGTCGTAGATCGAGAGGGTCATTCAAGGGCTCCGGTGAAGACGGCCTAAGCTGGTCGGTTCATCGCCGCCGCGCCAGACCGTCCTCGACGAAGCCGCCTAGAATTCCTCCCAGCCGTCTTCGGCGGGAGCGGCCTGTTGGGCGGGCGCGGCGCCGCCGCGGCCCAGGGTCTTTAGGGCCTGGACCATGCGGTGGGCGGGCTTGGCCGGATTGAGGGCCGGCGCGGTGGCGCGGGTCGGGGCGGGGGCGGCGGCGACCTGGGCCGCTGAGCCGACCTTGAACCGGGCCACCGAGGCCTGGAGCGACTGGGCCTCCTGGGCCAGAGAGTGGCTGGCGGCGGTCGACTGTTCGACCATGGCGGCGTTCTGCTGGGTGACCTGGTCCATCTGGTTGACGGCCGTATTGACCTCGGCCAGGCCGATGGCCTGTTCCTGGGCCGAGGCCGCGATTTCCGACACCAGTCCGTCGATCTCGGCCACCCGATCGACGATCCGCTGCAGGGCCTCGCCGGTCTGGCCGACCAGTTTCACCCCCGAACCGACCTGGGTGCTGGAGGTCGAGATCAGGGTCTTGATCTCCTTGGCGGCTTCCGCCGACCGCTGGGCCAGGGCGCGGACCTCGGAGGCCACCACCGCAAAGCCGCGACCGGCCTCGCCCGCACGGGCCGCCTCGACCCCGGCGTTCAGGGCCAGGAGGTTGGTCTGGAAGGCGATTTCGTCGATGACGCCGATGATCTGGCTGATCTGGTCCGACGAGCCCTCTATGGCCTGCATGGCCTGGACGGCGTCGCGAACGATGACGCCCGAGGTCTCGGCGTCGCCCTTGGCGGCCTGGACCACGTCCGAGGCCTGGCGCGCGCCCGACGCCGTCTTGTTCACCGTGGCGGTGATCTCGTCCAGAGCCGCCGCCGTCTCCTCCAGCCCCGCAGCCTGTTGTTCGGTGCGCCGCGACAGGTCGTCGGCGGCCTGGCTGATCTCGCCGGCGCCGGAGCGGATGCCGGCGATATTGCCCACCACCACCGACAGGGCCTGCTGGAGCTGAGCGATGGCGGCGTTGAAGTCCGTCTTCAGCTGCGCCGCCTTGGGCGCGAATTCGGTCTCGATCCGATAGGTCAGGTCGCCGTCCGCCATGGCCGCCAGACCCCGGCCCAAGGCCTCGATCGTCACCCGGTCGGCCTCGGCCTCCGCTGCCTTCTCGGCCTCGCGGGCGGCCCGCTCCTGCTCGCTCATCGAGCGCTGCGAAAGCGCCTCCGCCGCCAGACGCGCCTTCTCAATGGCCGCGTCGCGGAAGGTCGCGAGCGCCAAGGCCATCTTGCCGATCTCGTCGCCGCGCGCGACGCCCGGAATCTCGGAGGCCGTATCCCCCTCCGCCAGGCCGCGCATCCGCCGCTCGAGCGCCACCACGGGCCCCGACACCGACCGGCCGATGAACCAGCCCGCCGCCCCGACCACCAGCAAAACCAGCAGGGCCATGGAGCCCAAGGCCAGGGCCGACTTGCCCACGGCCGCCGCGATCTGGTCGGTATAGACGCCTGAACCGATCACCCAGCCCCAGGGCGCAAAGCCCTTCACATAGGAGATCTTCGGCGAGGCCTCGTCCTGGTTCGGCTTGGCCCACTGATACTCGACGAAGCCCTCGCCGTCCTTCTGCACCACGGCGACGAATTCCTTGAACATCAGCACGCCGTCAGCGTCCTTGTTCTCGCTCAGATCCTTGCCGTTCAGCGCCGGCTTCATCGGGTGCATCACCATGGTGGGATGCATGTCGTTGATCCAGAAATAGTCGTCCTGGCCGTACCGCATGGCCCCGACCGCCGCCTTGGCCGCCGTCTGGGCCTGATCCCGGCTCATCCGTCCGGCCGCCTCCTCACCCTGGTAATAGGCGACCACGCTGTGGGCGATCTCGACGGACTTTTTAGTGCGGTCGGCGATGTCGTCACGCATGACCGCATCCAGCCGGAAAAGGGCCAAGGCCGTCACCACCAGAAGGCCGACCACCGTCACAAGCGCCAGCAGATTAATCCGCCCGCCGATCGTCAAAGCCTTCATGGTTGTTTCCCTAAGCATCGGACCATGCCTAAAGAACGAGGTTAAACGGGGGCCTATGAGGGGGCTAGGTAGATACCCTTATGCGACAATCAGCCCCGCACAAGTTCCCTCAGGCCGCCTTCTGATATTCCAGGAAGATCGGCGCGGTGTCGCCCAGTCGCTTTTCCTCATAGCGGGTGATCACATGGTCCGACGGGGCGACATGCCAGTCGGCCTCGGCCGCTCCGATCCGTTTCAGCCCCGGCGCCCTCTCCAATCGCTCCAGCGTCCATTCCGCATAGTCGCGCCAATCGGTGACGAACCGCAGCGTCCCGCCGGGCTTCAGAATGCGGGCGAAGGCCTGGGCCGTCTCGTCCTGCAACAGGCGGCGCTTGTTGTGCCGGGCCTTGTGCCAGGGATCGGGAAACAGGATCAGCACCCGATCGACCGAGGCGTCGGGAAGGACCTCGACCAGGTCGCGCGCGTCGTCGGCGTGGATGCGGACGTTCTCCAGCCCGCCTTCCTCGACGTGGCGCAGGGCCGAGGCGACCCCGTTCAGAAAGGGTTCGCAGCCGATCACCAGAACGTCCGGCCGCCGCGCCGCCTGGGCCGCCATATGTTCGCCCCCGCCGAATCCGATCTCCAGCCAGACCTCGGCGGCGTTGGGCATCAGAGTCTGCGGGTTCACCGGTCCCGCCTTCGGGTCCGGCACGGCGATCCGTGGGAGCAGCGTCTCCATCAGGGCGGCCTGACGCGGCTTGATCGGGCGAGCCTTGATGCGGCCGAACGACCGCAGCGGCCGCTCCAGATGCGGATTGTCGTCCTCGGGGGGCAGGTCGGTCTTCATCCGCCTGCCGTTAGCCGTCCGGAACCCCGGCGTCCATAAGCGACGCCTCAGCGCGTGGCGCCCGGCTTCCACTTGACGTCATTGGCGCCGTTGGCGTTGGCGCGGCGCCCGGCGACGAACAGATGGTCCGACAGCCGGTTCAGATAGCGCAGGGCCGCGCCGTTGACCGCCTGCCCCGCCTCAACCAGACGCACGGCGTCCCGCTCGGCGCGACGGCACACGGTGCGCGCCACATGCAGATGGGCCGACAAGGGCGAACCGCCGGGCAGGATGAAACTGTCCAGCGGTTTCAGGCTCTCGTTCATCCAGTCGATCTCCTGTTCCAGCCGCTCGACCTGGCTGTCCAGAATTCGCAGCGCCTCCCAGGCCGGGGGCGGGTCCAGCGGCGTGGCCAGATCGGCCCCCAGGTCGAACAGTTCGTTCTGAATCCGCCCCAGCATGGCGTCGATCCGGTCGTTCTGGCCGCTGCTGAGCCGGGCCACCCCCAGGACGGCGTTCAGTTCATCCACCGCCCCATAGGCCTGGACCCGCAGATCGGTCTTAGACACCGGCGCGCCCGAGGCCAGCCGCGTCAGGCCCTCGTCCCCAGTCTTGGTGTAGATCTTGTTCAGCGTCACCATGGACGACCTCCGGTCAAGACGCCGTCGCCTTCCACAGCATGCCGATCACCAGAAGCAGGACCGCCAGGGCCTGCAACCCGACCCGCCAGCGCATCAGCCGGTTGGAATGGCTGCGGGCGTAGGCGCCCCCGCGAAACAGCGAATACAGCCCCAGGCCGAGCGTCACCGTCACGGCGGCGATGGCGAGGAGGATCAGAATGTCCAACATCTGCATGACGTCCTTTTAGGCGCGTCGCGCTTCCGGCGCCAGCACGGCGCGATTTGGCCGCCCAGCTAAGCCATTGGTGACGATTTGTGGTGCAAGGTGCCGCTCATGACTGATCGCGCCGTCCGAAATCTCGACCATTTGAGGGGCTCGGCCTCCACCGCCCGCGTGCTGAACCTGCTGAAGGTGTGGGAAGAGAACGGCGACAGCCGGGCAGACGGCGCCCTGCGCAATCCCGACTGGGCCGCACGCCCGATCTTCCGCACCCCGGTGCTGAACCGATCCCTGATCATCAAACACCGGCTCCGACGCAACGAGACGGACCTGTTCACCGGCCGTCGCCATGTGGCGACCAAGGTGATCATTCCGATCGACGACGAGGATCTGAAGACCGGCGGCCGCTATGTCTTCGTCAATCAGATCGGCTTCGAACGGATGATGATGGAATCGTTCGGCGTCCCCGCGACCCACGCGGACATCGTCACCCTGCGCCAGATCGACCGCCTGCCGTCGCTCGACCCCTTTTTGCTTCGCGAACAGCTGCGCCGGTGCGGCCTGGAGCCGGCGCCCTGCTATTTCTCGATCAGCGAGAGCGATCTTCAGCGGATGACCACCTTCGTCCGGGGCGAGATCGAACCCCTGGTCAGCCTCAGCCTGGGCGCAGGCAACAGCGAAGCCGCCGATTCAGCGGCGCGGATGACGGCCAAGATCCTGTCCAACACCCCTGGCGACCAGCTGGAGGCCCTGCGCGAGACCCTGCGTCTGGCCCCGGAACAGTATCAGGAAGGGGTCTTCTGCTGGAAAGGCTTCCTCTACTACAAATGGACCCTGTCGACCCTGCTGGGCGAGGTGGCGGCCGTCGCCGAGGCGGTGCGCACCATCAAGCCGGTCGGTAAGGTCGATCGACAGGCCCGCGAATATCTGGACCGCAGCCGCGCCGTCCTGCGGGGCCGCATCATTCGCACCTGCGACGAGGTCAGCCGCACCCTCAGCGTCTATGACGACGCCTACGCCCGGCTGACGCGCGAGGGCAAACCCATCGCCTTCCGCGACTTCCTGCTGGACGCCCCGTCGATGTTCGCCCGCCTGGGCGACCAGCTGGGCGCGGTCCAGCACATCGTCAGCTATTGGCGTTTCCGCTTCGGCGCCGGCGCCCATCCGGCGGGGGTGGCCGAGCTTATGGACATCTTCATGGACTTTGAAACCGGCCTTCTGGGGCGCGGCGAAAGCCCCGACGACATCATCGTCCTGGCGGCCTGAACGCCGCCGCGCCGGCGTCTCAGTGCGCCTCGTCCCAGTTGGGGGCGGCGCGGGCGTCGACGACCAGGGGCACGGTCAGGGCGACGGCGGGGTCCGAAGCGGTTTCCATGACCCGCTTGATGACGGGAATGGCGCGCTCAGCCTCCGCTTCTGGAGCCTCGAACACCAGTTCGTCATGGACCTGCAGCAGCATGCGGGTCTTCAGTCCCGCCTCGGCCAGGGCCGCGGGCATGCGGATCATGGCGCGGCGGATGATGTCGGCGGCCGCGCCCTGGATGGGGGCGTTGATGGCGGCGCGCTCGCCGAACTGGCGTTCGGCGCCCGATTTCGAGTGAATGGCGGGGATATGGATCCGACGCCCGAAGACGGTGGAGACGAAGCCGGCCTGGCGGACCTCGGCCTTGGTCCTGTCCATATAGGTCCGGATGCCGGGGAAGCGGTCGAAATAGGTCTTGATATAGGCGCCGGCCTCGCCCTGATCGATGCCCAGCTGGGCGGCCAGACCAAAGGCCGAGATGCCGTAGACGATGCCGAAATTGATGGCCTTGGCGCGGCGGCGGGTCTCGGACGGCATGCCCTCGACGGGGACGCCGAACATTTCGCTGGCGGTGGCGGCGTGGATGTCCAGCCCGGCCTTGAAGGCGCGTTTCAGCTCGGGGATGTCGCCGATATGGGCCAGAAGGCGCAGTTCGATCTGGCTGTAGTCTGCGCTGATCAGAAGATGGCCGGGGGCGGCGATGAAGGCCTGACGGATTTCGCGGCCTGTCTCGGTGCGTATGGGGATGTTCTGGAGGTTGGGATCGCTGGAGGCCAGACGGCCGGTCGAGGCGGCGGCCAGCTGATAGGAGGTGTGGACGCGGTCGGTCCGGGGGTCGGCGGCGGCGATCAGGGCGTCGGTATAGGTGCCTTTCAGCTTGGACAGCTGTCGCCAGTCCAGAAGGACACGCGGCAGGGCGTGGGTCTGGGCCAGGTCCTCCAGAACGCTGGCGTCGGTGCCCCACTGGCCGGAGGCGGTCTTCTTCCCGCCCGGCAGATTCAGCTCGCCGAACAGGATGTCGCCGATCTGGCGGGGAGAGCCGATGTTGAAGGGACGGCCCGCAATCTCATGGGCCTGGGTCTCCAACTCGGCCATGCGCAAGCCGAATTCGCTCGACAAACGCTTGAGGCGGTCGGGATCGATGCGGACGCCGGCGGTCTCCATCTCGGCCAGGACGGCGGGCATGGGCCGTTCAAGGGTCTCATAGACGGTGGACAGGCCCTCGCGCGCCAGCCGGGGCTTTAGAATGCGCCACAGACGCAGGGTGACGTCCGCATCCTCGGCGGCGTAGGTGGTGGCCGACTTCAGAGCGACGTGCTTGAAGGATTTCTGGCTCTTGCCGGTCCCCGCCACGCTCTTGAAGGGTATCGGCTCGTGGCCGAGGTGGAGCCGCGCCAGCTCGTCCATCCCGTGACCGTGCAATCCGCCTTCCAGCACATAGGAGAGCAGCAGGGTGTCGTCATAAGGCGCGACCCGGATTCCGCGCCGCGCCATGACCGCCAGATCATATTTGGCGTTCTGCAGCACCTTCAGGACCGACGGGTCTTCCAGCAGCGACTTCAGCTTCGTCAGGGCCGTCGCCTTGTCCAGTTGCTGAATAGGCTCGCGCGGCTCGCCCGCTTCCCCGAACAGCCCGCCCTCGCCCGCCTGGGGCTCATGCTCATGGGTCAGGGGGATGTAGCAGGCCTGGTTCGGCCCGACCGCCAGGGATACGCCGCACAGGCCCGCATGGGTCGCTGACAGGGCGTCGGTCTCGGTGTCGAAGCCGACCACACCCGCCTCAGTCGCCCGCGCGATCCAGCGGTCCAAAGCCTCTTCGGTCTGGACGCATTCATAAGCGTCGAGATCGAAGGACTGCGCCTCGACCGGCCCGTCCGCCGTCTGGCCATAGCGGGGCGCCGCCACCGGGGCGTTCAGATTGGGCGTGCGTTTGGGCGCGAAGGCGGAGGTTTCGCTGGGCCCCGCCTTGCCGTCTCCGACCCGACGCTGCAGCGACCGGAACTCCATCTTGTCCAGAAAGGCCGACAGGGTCTCAGGATCGGGATCGCGCACGGCGAAATCCTCGATCGGCTCCGGCGCCGGCGCATCGCAGGTCAGGCGGACCAGTTCGCGCGACAGGCGGATCTGGTCGGCGAAATTGATCAGGGTCTCGCGGCGTTTAGGCTGTTTGATCTCCCCAGCCCGCGCCAGCAGGGTGTCCAGGTCGCCGTATTCGTCCAGCAACTGCGCCGCCGTCTTCGGGCCGATGCCGGGCGCGCCCGGCACATTGTCGACGCTGTCGCCGATCAGGGCCTGAAGATCGACCATCTTTCCCGGCCCGACGCCGAACTTTTCGAACACCTCGGGCTCGGCCAGACGCCGATCCTTCATCGGATCCCACATGACGACGCCGCCGCCGATCAGCTGCATCAGATCCTTATCGGAGCTGACGATCACCGCCTCGCCTCCGGCGTCGCGGGCCTTGCAGGCATAGGTGGCGATCAGATCGTCGGCCTCATAGCCGGGCAGCTCGACGCAATGGACGCCGAAGGCCGCCGTCGCCTCGCGCACCAGAGGAAACTGCGGCACCAGATCCTCGGGCGCCGGCGGGCGGTGGGCCTTGTACTGGTCGTACAGGTCGTTGCGGAAGGTCTTTTCCGAATGGTCGAAGATGGCGACCAGATGGGTGGGGCCGTCGGCGCCCTTCATGTCCTTCAGCAGCTTCCACAACATGTTGCAGTAGCCCTGGACCGCCCCCACGGGCAGGCCGTCCGACTTTCGCGTCAGGGGCGGAAGGGCGTGATAGGCGCGGAAGATATAGGCCGAGGCGTCAATCATCCACAGCCGCAGGGCGGGTCCGTCCTGGGTGAGCGGGCGGTCCTGGGAGGGGGCGGCGTCGGAAGCGGAAGCGTCGGTCATGGCCGGAACATAGGCGGCCCGAGCCGCCGCGTCAGCCGTCAGAATTCCGTCCAGCTCGATCCCGGATCGCGCTGACCCGGCTGCGCCTGTTGCTGGCCCCAGGTCACGATCATGAACAGCTTGTGGCTGCGAATCCGGTACTGTCCGATCATCGGCAGAACCGCGCCCAAGGGCGCTCCGGTCTTGGCCTCATAGAGAAAGCCGGAGAATTCGGCCACGCCCGCCCGGTCGCGATTGCTGTAAACCGACAGCTCCGGCAGCGAGACGACGTTGAAGTTCTCGTTGATCGGAATCCGCATTTCGGGAATGCCGAAGACGCGGCGCATCTGCTCCAGCGCCAGGGCGCCGGTGCGGATTTCGAACACGGCGTCGGCGTCCTCCCGGGTGCGGGTCAGCCGATAACCGGCGTCCGACAGGGCCCCGCGGATTGCGCTGATGGCGTAGCGGGAGTTTTCGGTCTGGAAATAGGTCTCATCGACAAACACGGTCGCGCCGGTCGGAAGCGGCAGGGACAGGCCCTCCACCGCCTTGTCTGCGGCCCGGGCCAGCAGCAGGTTTTCGGTCGCCGTGCGGCCGATGTTGGATTCCGTGGTTGAGGCGCAGGCCGAGGCCAGAAGGGCTGTCATCGAAAGGGCGGCGACGAGGCGCGCCGACGTCGCGCGAAATCCGCCCATCACCAGCTCCCCGTATTGGGCATGGACGCCCAGGGCTCGGCCGGCGTCAGGGGCGGACCGTCCTGAAGCAGTTCGATCGAAATACCGTCCGGTGAGCGGACGAAGGCCATATTGCCGTCGCGCGGCGGTCGGTTGATCACCACGCCCCCGTCCATCAGCCGCTGACAGGCGGCATAGATGTCATCGACCTTATAGGCCAGATGTCCGAAATTGCGGCCGCCCTGATAGGTTTCCGGGTCCCAATTATAGGTCAGTTCCAGCTCAGGCGACCGTTCCGCCGCCGACTGCTCCAGATTTTTGGGCGCCGCCAGAAAGACCAGGGTGAAACGTCCTGCTTCATTCTCGGTGCGACGCACCTCCTGAAGTCCCAGCAGATCGCAGTAGAAATGCAGAGAGGCGTCGAGGTCGCGAACGCGGACCATGGTGTGCAGATAGCGCAACTCTGTCTCTTTTCAGTTCAAAGGCGGGGTCGAGCGTCTCTTACAGCGGCTGAGCGGCCAAACCGCAGCCTCAGTGCGCCTCGGCCGCACGGGCCGCGGGGCTCAGATATTCGCTTTCGTCATGCGGCTGGGCCGACAGGACGAAGCGACGGTCGCAATAGCCGCATTCGACGAAATCATCCTCGCCCATGTCCATATAGACCAGCGGATGGCCCAGGGCGCCGCCGCCGCCGTCGCAGGCGACACGCTTTGTCGAGACCACGATCTCTTCGGGGGGCGGAATGATCGCATCGGGGTGACGGGGCGGCATTATTCGGCTCGTATCTTGGCGAGGAGGCGTCGGACGCATACCTATGCGGCCCATTCGGCGGCGTCAAACCGCCGCGCCCCTTCCTGTCCGATCAAAGCCCGACCGAATGACCGACGCCACCACCCTGCCCGACAACGCCATTGAGGTGCGGGGGCTCAAAAAGACCTACGCCGGCTCCAAGAAGGCCTCCCCCAAGACCGCCCTGCACGGCGTGGACCTGGCGGTGAAACGCGGGTCCGTCTTCGGACTCCTGGGTCCGAACGGCGCCGGCAAATCGACCCTGATCAACATCCTGGCGGGGGTGGTCAAGAAGTCCGAAGGGACCGTGACCATCTGGGGCCGCGACATCGACAAGGAGCCGCGTGACGCCGCCGCCGCCTTGGGCGTGGTGCCTCAGGAGATCGTCGCCGACGTCTTCTTCACCCCGCGCGAGTCGCTGGAGGTTCAGGCGGGCTTCTACGGCGTGCCCAAGAACGAACACCGTTCCGACGAGCTCCTGGCGGCCCTGGGCCTGTCGGACAAGGCCAACGCCTATGTCCGCGCCCTGTCCGGCGGCATGAAGCGTCGCCTGATGGTGGCCAAGGCCCTGGTCCATAATCCGCCTATTCTGATCCTGGACGAACCGACGGCGGGGGTGGACGTCGAACTGCGCCGTCAGCTCTGGGCCTATGTGCGCCAGATCAACGCCGAGGGCGTGACCATCGTCCTGACCACCCACTATCTGGAGGAGGCCCAGGAGCTGTGCGACACGATCGCCATCGTCAATCGGGGCCGGGTGGTGGCCTGTGAGCCCACGCCCCAGCTGCTGCGCCGGCTGGACAGCCGCAATGTGGTGGTCACGCCCGAGACGCCGCAGGAGACCCCCCCGGTCCTGAACGGCTTCCAGGTCGCGCCGCGCGCGGGCGGAGCCTTCGCCGTAACCTATAAGAAGGGGCAGTCGTCGGTGGAGCAGGTGATCAATGCGGTCCGCGCCGCAGGCGTCACCATCGCCGACATCACCACCGAGGATCCCGACCTGGAGGACGTCTTCCTGGCCCTGACCTATGGGGACGCCAGTCAGGTCGATCCGACCAGGGACTAGAAGGGGGCGAAGACAATCAGACGACGGCGCCGAACGGCCCGCTCATGAAGGGGGCCGGTTAGAGGTCAAGAACCGGCGGATTCGTGCGACGCGAGCGAGAAAAAGGCGGCTCGCAAAGGGAGTGCGGCGGCCCCCGCCGCCGAGGCGTCGCCAAGGATCGGCGACGCCTCGACCTTCGGGACAGGGCGGCAATGCCCGCGACGTTGCGGGTTGGTGAAGCGCAGCCGTTCGATCAGGCGAAGAGCCAGGGCGTGAGGCAGCCGCCCGCCCAGGACGATCCCGCCGGGATCCAGCACGCCCGATATGGCGGAAAGCACCAGGTTTAGCGGCTGTTCCGCCGCGTCCAGCCACTGGTCGATGATCGGATGATCGGCGGGGAAGTCGGCCAGAAGGTCGCCGAGCGACGCCCACCGGTCGCCGTCGCCAGCCTGCATCATCCGGAGCAGGGCGGTCAGATTGGGTTGGAACCAGTCAACGGGTATGACAGAGGCGAACTCGCCTGCATTGCCGTTGTCGCCGCGCAGGGGTTCGCCTCGCACGACGACGCCACCGCCGAATCCTGCCGAGAAGTACAGATAGGCGAAATTGTCCAACCGGCGCCCGACGCCGAACATGGCCTCGCCGATGGCCGCCGCCGTGCCGTCGTTCTCGATCCACACCGGGCCGTCGAAGGCCTTGGAGAGAATCCCGTCCAAAGGTTGAAGGGCCCAGGCGTCCAGCGCAGGCGGCGGGTTGAGGCGGGCCCCGTCGCCGATGAAATATCCCGTCACGGCGGCGCCGACGCCGATCCTTTGAGAGGCGGACACGCCCGCCTGGGTTTCCAGATCTCTGACGAGCTTCTGCATCTCGGCGATGGCGGCCGTCAGGGACACGTCGCGGATCGGGATCTGGCGACGGGCCAGGATCGAGCCGCTCAGATCCATGACGGCTGCGGCGACGGCGTCGGTCATGACGGAGACGCCGACCGCGTGAAGCGCCTTTGAATTGAGGCTCACGGGAAGACCCGGCTTCCCACGACCCGCCACGACGGGCGCGCCTTCGATCAGTAGGTCGCGCTGCAAAAGAGATTCGACCAACCGAGCGATCGACTGTTCCGTAAGCTCAGTGGCGCGCGCCAGTTGCGCGCGCGTCATCGGCCCGTCCCGGCGCAGCAGGGACAGCAGCCGACGTTCGTTGGCCGTCGCCGTGCGTACGCCGTCCTCACGCAGGAAACGCGGCGCGATTGATCCGTAACCGACTCCCACCATAGAGGGATGCATAGCGGAAACGGCCAGCCAAGCACCTACCTTATGGTCGGGGCGGCGCAGGAATCCACCGCACCTTGTACAAATGCATGTCGTTGGTCGAGACACGGACGACGCGGCCGTCTTGCATGACCGAGAAGCCGAACGCCCACCAACGTTCCTCAGCCTTGACCCAGGCCAGACGACCCTCGGCGTCGATGTCGACGGATTTGACCTGCAGAGCGGAATTCAGCGGCTCCAGAGCCTTGAAGGCGTTGGCTTCGGGATCGAAGCGCCAGGCTCCGTCGTGGGTCGTGACCAGATAATCCGATCCGTCGGCTGCCCTGGACAGATCATGTCCGTCGCGGGCGCCGGGCAGCGTCCACCGCGCCGTCTCCTGAAGTCGCGGCTCGTCACCCTCCCAATCCACCAGGGCGAAGGCCTGGATGGTGTCGTGCGATAGGGCGAAGAGACGTTGACGCTCTGCGTCCCAAACCGCCCCATGACCCGACGGCAATGGCAGGCTGAGAACCGGCTTTTCGCCGTCCGTGAGATCGTAAACGTTCAGTCGATCACCCCTGTCGTGAATCGAGAGCGCCACGGCGATGCGATCGCCGGGCAGGACGGCGGCCGAATGCGCCATGGGCGCTTCAGCGCGAAAAAGCACGTCTCCAGACGCACCGTCCAGCAGTACCACGCCCCCCGTTGAGGCTGTGATCAGCACACGACCATCGGCGACGGGCTTGCACTCATCGATCTTTTCCAGGAGCCCCGCGCGAAACCCCTGCGGCAGGTTTTCGGCCTCCGAGGCGTCCCAGCGCCAGGTCTCGCGCGGTCCTTCGGCGGCGAGTTCATAGCGCCGGACCTGATCATCTCCACAGGCCAGAAGGGCGGGCGAAGCGGAGAGCGCCGATGCGAGGGTGAAGAGGGCGGAGAGGATCATGGAGGCTCCTGAAAGTGACCCGGAACCTATAACGACGGATCATGTCATAAATATCTCACTATGAGTGAGTAAATGGAGCGCATCCCGATCACGGAGGCCCACATGTCGGTTCGCCACTCTTCGCTTCGTCAACTCTGGTTGGCGTCCACCGTTCTCTTCGCAACGCCGACGGTGGCCCAGACGGTCCCGACCGCTCCCGCCGCCCAGTTGGATGAGATCGTCGTCACCGGGGTTCGACTACAGGCGCAGAACGAAATCTCGACGAAACGCACGGCCGCGATCATCTCGGATTCGATCAGTTCGGACGAAATCGGCAGCTTGCCGGACTTTGGTCTGGGCGAGGCGCTCGAACGGGTTCCAGGGGTCTCGACGGTTCAGAACAATGACCGCGGCGAAGCGCAGTTCTTGTCCATTCGCGGCTTGAACGCCGATTACAATCTGGTCCAGGTCGATGGGGTCGCCCTTCCGGCCAACGAACTCGGGCGCCGCAACGTTTCGCTCGACGTCATCCCCTCGTCGCTGGCGCGGCGGGTCGATGTCTCCAAGTCCGTGACCCCGAACATGAACGGAAACGCCATCGGCGGCGCGGCCGACCTCGTGACCCGCAGCGCCTTTGACGGACGCGGCGATCTGTTCATCGCTGGACGGTTCGATATTGGCGTTTGGGACAACGAACGGCATTTCAGAGACGGCGGACCGTCCGGTCAAGGCGAGGTCGTGGTCTCCAACACCTTCGGTCCCAACAACCGATTTGGCTTCGTCGTGTCGGCGAGCCGCTATATCCGCGATTCTTCGTCACTGAACTCGGCCGTCGACAACTATAGTTTCTTTGATCCGGTCACCCATGCGCGACTGGCTGTGACGGCGCCGGGTCTGGATACGGCGGACGTCGCGCCTCAGCGTCGTCGTTGGCTGGCCTACGACAACGTGCGTAAGCGAGAGGGCGTGTTCGGCAAGTTCGAATACCGTCACGGCGGCCTGGAGGCGCGCCTCACGGCGGCGGACTTCACCCATACCAACGATGAGGACCGCCAGAGCAACATCCTGATCGCGAACGGCAATCCGGTATCGGCCAGCATTTCCGCCACGGGGGGAAGCGTGACTTCCGCCAACGCCCAAGTCGATCTGGTCCAATATGACCAGGCGCGCGGCATCCGATATGTCGATTTCCGGGTGCGCTGGGCGCCCGGCGCGCGTCAGTTCGTCGACTTCGGCTTGAACGACGCCGTGGCCACCTACCGCCAGGACGCGCATCTGGCGACTTATCGCATCGCCAATACGACGAACCTCGCCTTCACCTATGAGATCGAGCGGGGCGCGTTTCCTTATTTCGACGTGGCCAACCCGGCCTTCGCCTTCGATCCCGCCAACTACCGGCAGTTTGAATACGGCACCACGCTGGACGACGCCCGCGAACAGGCCAAAACCGCGCATCTCGACTGGGGGTTCAACGTCGATCGAAGCGACCGCGGCCTGGGTCTGCAGACAGGGGCCTATGCGCGTCGCCTTGAGCGCAGCTACGATAGGGGCGTTGACAACTACCGGCCGCTGAGCTCCAGCGACTATCGCCTGTCCGCAGTAGGCCGGTTGTCCGACTACTCGCCCTTCAATGCGCGGGGGACACGAATTCTGATCGTTGATCCAGGCCTGGCCCGGGCGTTCTTCGAAGCCAACCGAGCGGGTTTCGCGGCGACCCCGACGAATGCGGCCGGCAGCATCTCCGCCGACTATGACATCGACGAGGATATTGACGCGGGCTACGCCATGGCGCGGTTCGGCGCCGATCGCCTCACCGTCTCAGGCGGCCTGCGCTACGAGCACACGAAACTCCGGTCCGGTTCCGCCGCCCTGACCGCCGGCGCCTACCTTTATGGCGTTCAGGAGACAGACTATGACGACTGGCTTCCGTCATTCCAGGCCAACTATGATCTGACCGAAAACCTGAAAGTCCGCGCCGCCTGGAGCCGGACCATTGGGCGGGCCAACTATGACGACCTCGCTGCGCGCGAAGTGCGGACGGTCAACACCGAGGGCGACTACACCATTCAGGGCGGCAATCCCTTTCTCAAACCGCGCCGGTCGAATAACGCGGATCTGAGCCTGGAATATTACGCGGGCCGTGACACCATGGCCTCGGTCGGCGTTTTCGAGAAGGATGTTTCGGACGAGATCATCGTCCTGCGGTCCACGGCAGACGAAATCATCGACGGCTCGCTGGAATCCGTCACTCGCGTACGTCCCGTCAACGCTGGCGACTTCAAGGTCCAGGGGATCGAGTTCAACCTGGTGGTTTCGCGCATGGACTTCCTGCCGACCCCGTTCCAAGGGTTAGGGGTGTCCGCCAATCTGACGTTGTTGGACGGGACGCCGCCCAGTGTCGCCATGAGCGACTTCACGCAACGTCGCCTGCCGGGGCTGTTTGAAAGCGCCGACCGGGTCGGCAACCTCAAGGTCTTCTACATCTCAGGCCCCTTCACGGTGCAGGGCGCCTGGAATCATGTCGGCGACATGCTCTATTCGGTGTCCAGCAGCGACCCGCTGCAGGACCGGATCGTTGAAGCCAATGACAGGTTCGACGCCCAGGCCCGGTATCGCCTGAGCCGGAACCTCACGCTCGTCGCCCAGGCCAAGAACCTGACCAACGAACGCCGCCGCAGAATGTTCGGCCCCGACTTCGGCCTCTTGCGCGAGGAGCTCGACAACGGCCGCGCCTTCTATGCCGGCGCATTGTTCAGATACTAGTTCAGCTCAGCCAGAAATTCGAAAATGGCCGCCTTGGCCTCCGGCTCGTCCAGCATGGGGGCGTGGCCGATCTGGGGAACCTCGACATAGGCCATGTCTGGCGCCGCCTTACGCATGCGCGCGGCGATGTCGGCGCTGAGCAGGTCCGAGACGCCGCCGCGCACCAGCAGGGTCGGCCGGTTGCGGGCCAGCCGCCGGAACATGGGCCACAGATTGGGAACCAGGGCCTTGGCGCCCGCCGCCCGGATGGGCACGGAGATGTCGGGATCATAGTCCAGGCCGATCTCGCCGTCCGGCCCCTGGCGGAAGATGCGTCGCGCGAAGGCGTCCCAGTCCGCATCCGAATAGTGGGGGAAGGCGACGGCGTTGATCCGCTTCGCATAGGCCGCCGCGTCCGCCCAGCTGTCGATCTCGACCGGCTGACCGCTGTAGGCGGCGATGCGCGCCAGACCCTCGGGCGCCACTTCCGGGCCGATGTCGTTCAATATGGCGGCGACCACCGCCTTGGGCCGCAGGGCGGTCAGGGCCATGGTGATCAACCCGCCCATGGAGGTGCCCATGAAGACCGCCCGGCCCACGGCCGCCTGGTCCATCAGCGCCAGCACGTCGGCCGCATAGACGTCCGGTCGATAGGTCATCGGATCGGGCGCGCGGTCCGACAGTCCGCGTCCGCGCACATCGACCGCCAGGACCCGCCGCCCGCTCTGGGCCAGAAGCGGGGCTATCGCTTCGAAGTCGGCGCTGTTTCGCGTCAGCCCGTGGATGGCGATGACCGGCGGCCGCGCCGGGCCGGGACCGGGCGCATAGTCGCGGGCGAACAGATCCAGGCCGTCCGGCGATTTCCAGCGACGTTCGACATAGGCGGCGGCCATAGTCACGGGCGGTCTCCTTGAACCGAGAAGCCGCCACAGTAATTCACCGCGCGAAGAATTGCGATGGCGTCAGGCGCCGAGCAACTCCTTCACAAAGACGTCCAGGTCGCCGCCCTCGAACAGAAAACCCGAGACCCCGGCGGCGCGGGCCGCCGCCATGTCGGTCTGCTGGTCGCCGATCATGAAGGACCGCGCAGGGTCGATCTGATGGTCCGCGATCGCCCTCAGCAGCATGCCGGGGTTGGGCTTTCGGTCAGGGTGATCCGGATGGCGATAGCGTTCGTCCTGGGCGTCGGCATGGAAGGGACAGGCGTAGACGGCGTGGATCACCGCCCCGTCCTGGGCCAGCCGTCTGGTCAGCAAACCGTTGAACGCATGCATCTGATCTTCGCTGAACAGACCGCGCGCGACGCCCGACTGGTTGGTGACGATCACCGCCAGATAGCCCAGCCGATTCAGCCGGCGCACCGCCGCCGAGGCGCCGGGAATCAGTCTCAGATGCTCAGGCAGATGCGGATAGCCCGAATCCTCGATCAGAACCCCGTCGCGATCCAGAAAAACCGCGGGAACACCAGTCATGCGTCTTGTCTCGAACGTAGCCGTATCGACGCCGCAAGGCGCGGCGCGAAGGGACGGTTAGAAAAGGAACCTGGCTTAGGATGAGGACAAGCCGGCGCCAAGAGCGGTCGAACACCGCCCTAGAGCATGATCGTTTCAGGCGGAGCCGCGAGGCGGTTCCTCCTCAACGGATCAGGCTCTAACGTTGCAAAGGGCAACGCGAAGTGACGCAGCCCCGTTTGGCCCCTGGGACTGATCTTGCTAGGAGGGCGGCCATCCTCGCGGCCGATCCGTCGGTCCGCCGCCCCCGAATCACCGTGGAGAGCGCCCGCATGATCCCCTTCATTGACCTCCAGGCCCAGCGCCTGCGCCTCTCCGGCAAGATCGAGGCCGCCGTCCAGGAGGCCGTCGTCGGCGGCGCCTGGGTCATGGGGCCCCAGGTCCGTCAGTTCGAGGCCGACCTGGCCGCCTTCGGCCAGGCCAAGCATGCGCTCGGCTGCGCCAACGGCACCGACGCCCTGATCCTGCCGCTGATCGCCTGGGGCATCCGCACCGGCGACGCTGTCTTCTGCCCCAGCTTCACCTTCACCGCCACGGCCGAGGTCGTGCCCTGGCTGGGCGCCTCGCCGGTCTTCGTCGACGTCGACGCCCGCACCTACAATATGGACCCGGCCAAGCTCGAGGCCGCCATCGAGGCGGTCGAGGCGGAGGGGCGCCTGACGCCCAAGGTGGTCATCGCCGTCGATCTGTTCGGCCAGCCGGCCGACTATCCCGCCATCCGGGCCATCTGCGACCGCCACGGTCTGAAGCTGATTTCGGACTCGGCCCAAGGCTTCGGCTGCACCCTGAACGGCGCTCATCCCCTGAACTGGGCCGACGTCACCACGACCAGCTTCTTCCCGGCCAAGCCGCTGGGTTGTTACGGCGACGGCGGAGCCGTGCTGACCAACGACGACGACCTGGCCCAGGAGATGGACTCCCTACGCGTCCACGGGAAGGTCGTGGCCAAGGACCTGGAGGCCGGGGCGGCCGCCTTCGCCCATGACCCTAAATATCTGGCCATGCGCATCGGCATGAACAGCCGGCTGGACACCATCCAGGCCGCCGTCCTGATCGAGAAGCTGAAGGTGTTCGGTCAGGAGATCGAATGGCGCAACCGGATCGCCGCCCGCTACAATGAACGTCTGGCCCCCCATGTCTGGGCCGTGCCCCATGTCATCGACGGCGGCGTGTCCGTCTGGGCCCAGTACACGATCGAGCATGCGGACCGCGACGGCCTGGCCGCCCATCTGAAGGAACAGGGCGTGCCCACCGCCGTCTACTATCCGGTGCCCATGCACCTGCAGCCGGCCTACCAGCGGTTCCCCCAGGGCGCCGGCGGCCTGCCGGTCACCGAGCGGCTGAAGGATGCAGTCCTCAGCCTGCCCATGCACTCGGACCTGGATGAGGCGACCCAGGACCGGATCATCGCCGCCGTCGCCGGCTACAAGGGCTGAACCATGCCGAACACCCCCGTCCTCAAGTTCGGCGTCGCCGGCGTCGGCGTCATGGGCCGCAACCATGCGCGTGTCGCGGCCGAGATGCGCGAGTTCGACCTGACCACGGTCTTCGATCCCGATGCGGTCGTCGCCGAGGGCGTTGCGGCCGCCTATGAGGCGACCCCGGTCACGACGGCCCAGGCCTTCGTCGACGCCGGCCTGGACGCCGCCGTCGTGGCCACCCCCAACCGCTTCCACGCCGAGGTCGGCGTGGCCCTGCTGGAAAAGGGCGTCCACGTCCTGGTCGAAAAGCCCATCGCCGCCACCGTGGCCGACGCCCAGCGGATGATCGACGCCGCCAAGGCCAATGACCGCGTCCTGATGGTCGGCCAGGTCGAGCGGTTCAATCCGGCCGTCGAGACGGTCAAGCGAGCCGTCGCCGACGACGAGATCATCTCCATCCAGATCACCCGCGTCGGCCCCTTCCCGCCCCGCATGGGCGAGGTCGGGGTGGTCATCGACCTGGCGGTTCACGACATCGACATCATCCGCCACCTGACCGGGTCCGAGATCGTCGAGGTCCAGCCTCAGCTGGCCCGCACCCGCGCCGAGCGCGAGGACACGGCCCTGCTGCAGTTCCGGCTGGACAACGGCGTCATCGCCCACATCACCACCAACTGGGTCACCCCCTACAAGACCCGCACCCTGCAAGTGGCCACCAAGACCAAGTTCATCGTCGCCGACCTGATCACCCGCCAGGTGACCGAATATTTCGGCCAGCAGCCCGACGGCTCCTATTCGACGAAAATGCTGAACAGCTGGCCCGCCGAACCGCTGAAGAAGGAGCTTGAGGCCTTCGCCCGCGCCATCCATACCGGCGAGACCCCGGCGGTGACCGGCGAGGACGGCCTGCGCAATCTGGAGGTCGCCCTGCGCTGCCTGGGTGAACACTGATCGGGGCGAGGCCTAAAGTCGCCGCAATGGAGAGGAAGGAAAGAGGCATGCGCACGCCCCTCGCCGCCCTGTCCGTCGCCCTGTTGACCGTGTCGGCCGCCGCCCCGGCCCAGGCCGACACCCGCTACTTCTCCTACAACGCCTCGGATCGGATCACCCAGGCCCTGACCAAGGGGATCACCCTTCAGGTGAGGCGCGGCCTGTTCGGCGCCGTCGCCATAGAGCGGCTGTTCTCGACCACCGCCCGTGGATCGGCCGACCTGTCGCGCGGCGGCCCTGATGCGGCCCGCCGGCTTCTGCCGGAGGGGGCCAAAGGCGCGGACCTCTATGAAGTCCAGCAGGTCGGCGACGGGCGCGGTCTGGCCCGCGCCCTGTGTCCGGGGGCCGACCAGGTCTGGCTGGCGGCAAGCCGCATTCGCGCGCCGCGCCCCCTGACCCTGAATGCGGTCGGTCGCTGGGCCGACGGAACCCACCGCCATTGCGTGACCCTGACCTATGAATGGCGCGGAGAATGGCAGACGGCGCCGACCTCGCCGTTCGCCGACGCCCCCGGCGCCTGATCCGGCGAACCCGCCTTCCAACCGCACCGCTTGATCGCCTAGTCTGGCGATCGACCGAACCTTCGGAGATGACGGCGATGCGATGGGCCCTGCCCCTGGTTGTTTTAGTCGGCCTTGTCGCCGCCCTTCTGACCTGGACCCGGCCCGGTTCGGCCGCGCCGCCGGCGACCGACGCCCCGATCGTGGTCTATTTGCTGGACAACGGCTTTCATTCCGATCTGGCCCTGCCCCGCGCCGCGCTTGAACGACGAGGCGGCGCCCTGGGACGGGCGGTGGCCACCCTGGCGCCCGGCGACTGGATTCTGGTCGGCTGGGGCGACGCCCGATTCTATGTCGATCAGAGCCCGATTTCGGATCGCCTGCCCGACGGCGCGCGCGCCTTCTTCCGGCCCGGCAATCCGTCCGTCGTCATGCTGGATCCCGAAGCGGGCGACCCGCGCGCGCGACACGCCCCCGATCGGCGGGCCGCCCTTCATCTGACGCCCGCCGCCTTGGACCGGCTGGCGGATCGGATCGAGGCGTCGCTGGACCTGTCGAGCGGCGCGCCCCGCGTCGCCGCCGCCCGCCCCGGCGACGACGCCCGCTTCTTCGCCAGCCGTGAAACCTTTTCCATCCTGCATCTTTGCAACCACTGGACGGCCGGCGTCCTGAACGCCGGCGGCGTGACGATCCGCCCCGCGCGGTCGATCTTTTCCGGCGAGGTGATACGGGCCGTCCGGGCGGCGGAACTGGACACGGCGGCTCCACGCGCCTAGACCGCCCGCCTTTCGCTTATCCGGCCGGGTCCGAGCCCCGGCGGGCGATCAAGAAGGAGCGGCCGATGGCCCGTAAACAACACACACGCAACGCATCCGGCCCCGCCGGCCCCAGCCAGCGCCAGCTGCGCGCCGGCGAACTGATCCGCCACGCCCTGGTCGACATCCTGCGCGAGGAGGACATCCACGACGAGGCCCTGGCCGGGGTCTCGGTCACCGTGACCGAGGTCCGCCTGTCGCCGGACCTGAAACACGCCACCTGTTTCGTCGAGCCCCTGGGCGCGGGCGTGGAGACCGCCCCGGTCGCCGGCCACGAGAGCGAGATCATCAAGGCGCTGAACGTCCACGCCAAGTTCCTGCGCGGCCAGCTGGGCCGCCGGCTGGACATGAAGTTTACTCCCGACCTGAAGTTCCGCCACGACGAGAGCTTCGACGCCGCCAGCCACATTGACCGTCTGTTCGACGACCCCCGCGTCCGCGCCGACCTGGAGCGCCGCGACGAGGTTGAAGACTGATGCCGGCGATCCTCCCCCGACGGGGGAGGATTTAGATGGCCCGCAAGAAGAAGGGCGACTTCGTCGACGGCTGGGTCTGCCTGGACAAGCCGTTCGAAATGGGATCGACCGAGGCGGTCAGTCGCATCCGCCGCCTGTTCAACGCCCAGAAGGCCGGTCACGCCGGGACGCTGGATCCCCTGGCCAGCGGAATCTTGCCGATCGCCCTGGGCGAGGCGACCAAGACCGTGCCGATGATGATGGAGGCGAAGAAGGTCTATCGCTTCACGATCAACTGGGGCGTCTCGACCGACAGCGTGGACCGCGAGGGCGAGATCATCGGCCGCTCCGACGTGCGCCCGACCCTGGACCAGGTGAAGGCCGCCCTGCCCGCCTTCGTCGGCGAGATCGACCAGACCCCGCCGCGCTTTTCCGCCATCAAGGTGGACGGCGCCCGCGCCTATGATCTGGCCCGCGACGGGGTGGATTTCGAACTGCCGTCCCGGCGGGTGGTCATCCATTCGGCCGAGGCGACGGCCGCGCCGGACGCCGATCATGTCGAGATCCGCATCCTTACGGGCAAGGGCGTCTATGTCCGTTCGCTGGCGCGCGACCTGGCCCTGGCCCTGGGCGCGGAGGGTCATGTGTCAGCCCTGCGGCGCGAGCGCGTGGGGCCGTTCAGCACGGAAAACGCCGTCACTCTGGATTCTCTGGAGGAAATGGTGCATAGGGGCGCCGCCTCGGAAGGCTTGCTTCCCGTCGCGACCGCTCTGGACGACATCCCGGATCTGGCCGTGACGGAACAGGACGCCTTCTCGCTTCGGCAGGGACGACCGATCGTTCTGCTCCCCCGTCAGGTGGAAACCCTCAAGACCCGTCTGTCGGACGGCTCGCGAACGGTTTCAGCCTTCCAGGGCCAGACCCTCATCGCACTCTGTCAGTTGCGGGCCGGCCGGTTAGAACCCGACCGCGTTTTCAATCTCCAAGGTTCGTAAGAACCAGGGACCCAGCGGCCCTCAAGCAGCGCGAAGCGCGGTAGGGCCACGAAAGGACTCCTTCGATGTCGATCACTGCTGAACGCAAGAACGAAATCATCGCCGACAACGCCCGCACCGCCGGCGACACCGGCTCGGCCGAGGTTCAGGTCGCGATCCTGTCGGAGCGCATCGCCAACCTCACCGAACACTTCAAGACGCACAAGAAGGACAACCACTCTCGCCGTGGCCTTCTGAAGATGGTGTCGCAACGCCGCCGTCTGCTCGACCACCTGAACAAGGTCGACGCCGACCGTTATCAGGCGCTCATCGCCAAGCTGGGCCTGCGTCGCTAAGGGCGCGGCTCCGTGTAAGACTGTATGACGAGGCGCGGGCGGTCACGTCCGCGCCTCGTTGTGCGATTAGAACCGACCTGCGCGCCGCAGGACTTTAACGGCGCAGACGCGAGGGCCGAGCCGGTCCTCACCCGGGTCTCCGCGATGGCGCGGCGACCTTTGGATCGAAGGACTGAACGCCGACGCATCCGCCCAATGATGGGACCCCGCACGGAATACGCCGTCCGGGATACGAAAGACGAAATATGTTCGATATCAAACGCAAGACGATCGAGTGGGCCGGACGCCCCCTGACTCTGGAGACGGGCCGCATCGCCCGCCAGGCCGACGGCGCCGTGCTGGCGACCTACGGCGAGACCGTGGTTCTGGCCACCGTCGTCTACGGCCGTTCGCCCAAGCCGGGCCTGGATTTCTTCCCCCTGACGGTCAACTATCAGGAAAAGACCTTCGCCGCCGGCAAGATCCCGGGCGGCTACTTCAAGCGTGAAGGCCGTCCGACCGAGAAGGAAACCCTGGTTTCCCGCCTGATCGACCGCCCGATCCGCCCCCTGTTCGTCAAGGGCTTCAAGAACGAGACCCAGGTCGTCGTCACCGTGCTGCAGCACGACCTGGAGAATGATCCGGACGTCCTGGGCATGGTCGCCGCCTCCGCCGCCCTGACCATTTCGGGCGTGCCCTTCATGGGTCCGATCGGCGCCGCCCGCGTGGGCTTCATCGACGGCGAGCTCGTGCTGAACCCGACCGTGGACCAGATGGAAGGCTCCGACCTGGATCTGGTGGTCGCCGGCACCCAGGACGCCCTGATGATGGTGGAATCCGAGGCCAAGGAGCTGTCGGAAGAGACCATGCTGAAGGCCCTGATGTTCGCCCACGCCGGCATGCAGCCGGTGATCGACGCCATCATCGACCTGGCCGAACACGCCGCCAAGGAGCCGTTCGACTTCCAGGCCGAAGACCATTCCGACGTCGTCGCCGCGATCAAGAAGTTGGTCGGCGAGGAGATCAAGGCCGCCTACGCCCATCCGGGCAAGTACGAGCGCCGCTCGGGCGTCGACGCCGCCAAGAAGAAGGCCGCCGAGGCCCTGGTGAAGACCGACGAGAACCCCGAGGGCGTCGACAGCTCCAAATTCTCGGCCGCCTTCAAGGAATGCGAAGCCGACGTCCTGCGTCGCGACATCATCGAGAACGCTCACCGCGTCGACGGCCGCGCCCTGGACAAGGTCCGCGCCATCGTCTCGGAAGTCGGCGTCCTGCCGCGCACCCACGGTTCGGCCCTGTTCACCCGCGGCGAAACCCAGGCCCTGGTCGTCGCCACCCTGGGCACCGGCGAGGACGAGCAGTACATCGACAGCCTGCAGGGCACCTATAAGGAAAGCTTCCTGCTGCACTACAACTTCCCCCCCTATTCGGTGGGTGAAGCCGGCCGCATGGGTTCGCCCGGTCGTCGCGAAATCGGTCACGGCAAGCTGGCCTGGCGCGCCATCCGTCCGATGCTGCCCAAGAAGGAAGACTTCCCCTACACCATCCGCCTGGTCTCCGAGATCACCGAGTCGAACGGCTCGTCCTCGATGGCCACGGTCTGCGGTTCGTCCCTGGCCCTGATGGACGCCGGCGTTCCGCTGGTCCGTCCGGTCTCGGGCATCGCCATGGGTCTAATCCTGGAGCCGTCGGGCGAGTTCGCAATCCTGTCGGACATCCTGGGCGACGAAGACCACCTGGGCGACATGGACTTCAAGGTCGCCGGCACCTCGGAAGGCATCACCTCGCTGCAGATGGACATCAAGGTCCCCGGCATCACCGAGGAGATCATGAAACAGGCCCTGACCCAGGCCTCGGCCGGCCGTCTGCACATCCTCGACGAGATGTCCAAGGCCATGGACGCCCCGCGCGCCTCGCTGGGCGAGCACGCCCCCAAGATCGAAACCATCAAGATCGCGGTCGACAAGATCCGTGAAGTGATCGGTTCGGGCGGCAAGGTGATCCGCGAGATCGTCGAGAAGACCGGCGCCAAGGTCGACATCGCCGACGACGGCACGATCAAGATCGCCGCCAACGACCAGGAGAAGATCGACGCCGCCAAGGCCTGGATCCAGTCCATCGCCTCGGAACCGGAAGTGGGCGCCATCTACTCCGGCAAGGTGGTCAAGGTCGTCGACTTCGGCGCCTTCGTGAACTTCTTCGGCGCCAAGGACGGCCTGGTCCACGTGTCCCAGATCGCTCTGGAACGCGTCGCCAACCCGGCCGACGTCCTGTCCGAAGGCCAGGAGGTCAAGGTCAAGTTCCTGGGCTTCGACGACCGCGGCAAGACCAAGCTGTCGATGAAGGTCGTGGATCAGACCACCGGCGAAGACATCACCGACAAGATCAACGCCGAACGCGCCGAACGCGGCGAAGAGCCCCTGTCGGAAGACACCGGCGGCCGTCCCAAGCGCGAAGGCGGCGATCGCGGCCGTCGCCGTCGCGACTGAGCCTCGCTTGAGGTTTGAATGACGAAGGCCCCGCCGGCGACGGCGGGGCCTTTTTCATAGGGCCTGATTCACGGCTTTGGCGGCGTCGCGCAGCGGTTCCGTCCAGAACGATCAGGCTCTGGCGGCTGTCTCAAGAGCGGCATTCGGGGGGCGGGTCCTTGTCCCAAAGCTTGCAGGACCGGTCGATCTCGCCCTGGATCAGGGCGCAGGGATTGTCGGCGTTACAGGGCGGATGGGTGGCCGGACTCACCTGGATGCAGCGCTCGACCAGACGCGCCGCCGCCGCCTCGCCGATATCCGCTCGGCATGCGGTCTGGGCTGCGAGGCCTTGTTCAGCGCCCGTATCGGGCTGATCCGAAGACGCCGGACCCGGAACCGCCTCTGCTGCGGTCTGCGCCCCCGAACCGGGGTCCGCAGCGGGCGCGGTCCTGTCCTCCCCGGACTGGCAGGCGGCGACCGCGAGGACGGCCGACAGGGCGAAACAGGCGGACAGGAAAGGGCGCATCGACATCTCCGGGCTGAGGGTCATAGCCACGATGACCCGCCTGTTGAACGCGCGAAACCCCTTAAGAGCGCACCGCCTCCAGCGCCGCCTTCTGCAGGGCGAACAGCTCAGTGCAGCCGGTCTCGGCCAGGGCGAACAGGCGGTCGAATTCGGCGCGGGTGAATCCGCGCTTTTCGCCCGTGGCCTGGATCTCGACGATCTGGCCCGCGCCGGTCAGGACGAAGTTGGAATCGGCCTCGGCCTCGGAATCCTCTTCATAGTCGAGGTCCAGCACCGGAACCCCGTCGCAGACGCCGCAGGAGACGGCGGCCACCTGGTCCAGGATCGGGTCGGACTTCAGCACGCCTTCGTCGCGCAGATAGTTGAGGGCCGAGGCCATGGCGACCCAGGCGCCGGTGATGGCGGCGGTGCGGGTGCCGCCGTCGGCCTGGATCACGTCGCAGTCCAGCACCACCTGACGCTCGCCCAACGCCTTCAGATCGACGACGGCGCGCAAGCTGCGACCGATCAGGCGCTGGATTTCCTGGGTGCGGCCCGTCTGTTTGCCGGCGGCGGCCTCGCGGCGGCCGCGGGTGTGGGTGGCGCGGGGCAGCATGCCGTATTCGGCCGTGACCCAGCCCTGGCCCTTGCCGCGCATCCAGCCGGGGATGGTCTCCTCGACCGAGGCCGTCACCAGAACCTTGGTGTGGCCGAAGCTGATCAGGCACGAGCCTTCGGCGTAGCGATTGACGCCGGTCTCGATGGTCACGGGACGCAGCTGGGCGTCGGTGCGTTGCGAATGGCGCATGAGATGAGTCCTTGGAAGCTGGGGCGGCGGTGATTATCCTGAAAACGTGAGCCTGTATGCCCCCAAAACCCCGCCGTTCGACGGCGGTCCGGCGACGGGCCAGTCTCTGGCGGGGCTGGCCGGGCTGGACGCGCGCGCGCGCGACATCTTCCGGCGCATCGTCGAGAGCTATCTCGAGACGGGCGAACCGGTCGGGTCGCGGACCCTGTCGCTGGGCGGGATCGCCCTGTCGCCGGCCTCGATCCGCAATACGATGCAGGACCTGACCCTGGCGGGCCTTCTGGCCTCGCCCCACGCCTCGGCGGGGCGGATTCCCACCCATGCGGGTCTGCGCCTGTTCGTCGACGGCCTCTTGGAGATCGGCGACCTCACCAAGGAGGAGCGGCGCGAGATCGACGCCCGCCTGGCCGGCCGGGGCCGCAATTTCGAGGCCGCCCTGGACGAGGCGTCCAATCTGTTGTCGGGCCTGGCGGGGGGCGCAGGCGTGGTCTCCAGCCCGGTGCGCGACGCCGGGGTCAAGCATGTGGAGTTCGTCGCCCTGGGCGGGGATCAGGCCCTGGCGGTCATCGTCGCCGACGACGGCACGGTGGAGAATCGGATCATGAGCCTGGCGGCGGGGGTCACCCCCTCGACCCTGACGGAGGCCTCCAACTTCCTGAACGCCCGGCTGCGCGGCCGGCCCTTCGCCGAGGCCAAGCGGGAAATGACCCAGGAGCTGGAGATCGCCCGGCGCGAGCTGGACCAGGCCGCCGCCCGGCTGGTCGAGGACGGCCTGGCCGCCTGGTCCGGCGGGCCGGACCGCGAGCGGGCCCTGATCGTGCGGGGTCGGGCCAATCTGCTGCAGGACGGCGAAGGCCTGGCCGATCTGGAGCGGGTGCGGGTCCTGTTCGACGACCTGGAGCAGAAGGAACAGCTGATCGGCCTGCTGGACGGTGTGGATGCGGCGCAGGGGGTGCGGATTTTCATCGGCGCCGAAACCCGTCTGTTTTCACTTTCGGGTTCCGCCGTGATCGCGGCGCCCTATATGAGCGGCCGACAGCGGGTTCTGGGCGCCATAGGCGTCATAGGACCGGCGCGACTGAACTACGCCCGTGTCATTCCGTTGGTGGACTATACCGCCCGGGTGCTGGGCCGGATGCTGGACGGGAAAGAAACGTGAGCGACAAACCCCAGAACGATGAGCTGAACGGAATGGAAGAGGCGGAACTGAACGCCGAACACGGACTGGACGCCGAGCCGTCGGACAATCTGGCGCCGCTGGACGCCGTGATCGCCGAGCGGGACGAGTGGAAGGACCGCGCCCTGCGCGTCGCCGCCGAGATGGAGAATCTGAAGCGCCGTTCAGAGGCCCAGCAGAACGACGCCCGCGCCTACGCCATCCAGCGCTTCGCCAAGGATCTGCTGGGCGTGGCCGACAATCTTGAGCGCGCCCTGATGGCCGCGCCCAAGGACGCCGAAGGCGCCACGGCCGGTCTGGTGACGGGTCTGGAAATGACGCAGAAGGCCCTGCTGCAGGCGTTCGAGACCAACGGTCTGAAGCGGGTCGCGCCCGAGGCCGGCGAGGCCTTCAATCCCCATCTGCACCAGGCCATGATTGAACAGCCGTCGGACACGGTGCCGGGCGGAGCCGTGGTCCAGACCATGCAGTCCGGTTTCGAACTGTTCGGTCGCACCATCCGCCCGGCCATGGTGGTGGTGGCCGCCAAGGGCTCGGGCGCCCAGCCGTCGAACCCCTATGGCGGCGGCGGCGGCGAACCCCAGACTCACGCCTTCGACGGCAAGGCTTGATCACCGCCCTCCTCTGAGGAGGGTTGGTGCTAGTGAATAGTGCTGGTGGGCGGCAGGTGAGCGAGGCGTTCGGCACGACGTTCAAGGCCGCTCAATTCTCGCTCACTGGCACTAGTCACCAGCACGCCCTCAGAACCGGCGCCGCCAGGCCCCGATCAGGGCGAACTCCGGATCCGCGTCGGCCGTATGGCGCGGTTCGCGGCTGGCCACGGCTTGCAGCGACAGGCTGGAGCCGTCCCGCAGACTGCGTTCGCCGCCCAGGATGAAGTCGATCTGACGCCCGCTGGGCGCGGCCGAGAAGCGGCGACGCGAATAGGTCAGGGGGTCGAAATAGTCGACCGGCACATCCGCCAGCCAGGCCGAAAAGGTTCCGCGCTCGATCCGCAGCGGCTGTGAGACGGTGAAGCTGATCCGGTCGCACAGGGCGGTGCAGCCCGTCAGCAGGGCCAGCCACCAGTTGGAGCTGATCGCCGCCTGGTCCGTCGATAGGAAGCGGCCTTGCGTCTCGGTCGCGCCCAGGCCCGCTTCGCCGAGCAGGGCCAGACCCGGCCGCAGGGTCCAGTCCCCGCCCACGGCATAGAAGCGGGTCCGCGACGGCAGGGCGAAGTCCGAACCGCCCGGGATGAAGGCCCCCAGCGGTCCCAGACGCTCGTCAAGGGCGCCCAGGCTCAGCGACAGGCCGCCGTCGGCGCCGCGCCAGGCCAGGGTGGCGCGGCTGTAGGTGGAGGCGTCTTCTTCGACCCGACGCAGCGGCATGCGGCGGTCGGCCCCGCCGCTCTCGGCCGCCAGGGTGAAGGCCCCCAGGCGGACCTGACCGCGCGCCGCATGATCGGCCTGGGCCAGGGCGGCGAAACCGTCGCCCGCCGCGCCCTTGAACGGAGAGACGGCGCCGCCGCGGCCCTGCCAGGTCGCAAAGTTCAGGCGGCCGATCTCCAGATCCAGCAGGGCCTCCTGGCGGGGTTCCTCGCCCAGCCAGGGAGCGTCGGTCAGGTCGCGGCGTGCGATTCCCGCCTCGAAAGGCTGGTCCGACTGGGCGGCGGTCAGGCTCAGCCGCCCGCCGCGGGGCAGGCTGAGGCTGGTGGTGGCGGTGCGGCTGGGTTCGAACGGCGCGGCCTGGTACGAACGGCTGGGCGCCGTCGGATAGGCGCCGCCCAGCTGGACCGCGAACATTCGGTCGTAACTGTCAAACAGCACCGTTTCGAGCGCCGTCTGGCGCGCAAAGGCGTCGCCGAAGGCCGAGCCGACGAAACTGCCGGGCTCCGTCGCGGCGACCAGGGTCGCGCCGTCCGCCAGGGGCACAGAGGTGGCCCCCGCCGGCTGGAAGGCGCGCGCCAGGTCCAGAAGGCCGCGGCCATAGACGACGTCGGTCCCGGCGTCCCCGGCGTCCCGCGCGGTCTCGGTCAGCAGGGACAGGGCTTGGCGCCCCGTCAGATTGGGAAAGGCGTCCATCAACAGGGCCAGGGCGCCGGCGACGTGCGGCGCCGAGAAGGAGGTGCCGCGCACCTGTCGGCAGAACGACTCGTCACAGCCGGTGACGATGAGTTCACCCGGCGCCGAGATATAGCCCGCCGCGGCCACCCCGGCCCTGTTCGAAAAGCTGGACATGGCGTTGGCGGCGTTGTGCGATCCGACCGCGATCACGGCCCCGGCGAAGCGGGGATCGACGGCGTAACGCGCCGGCCAGCCGGGATTGGCCTCGCCGTCGTTTCCGGACGAGGCCACGATCACCGCCCCCGCATTGACCGCCCGCAGAAGCGCCGCCTCGAAGGCCGAGCCCAGACGGCCGTCGCCGCCCAGGGACATGTTGATGATCTTGACCCCATTGGCCACGGCGTAGTCCAGGGCCCGGACCAGGTCCGAACTGCTGAAACAGACGTCGGTGTTCTTCTCCTCGCAGTCGGAGATGTCAGTGCGGATCGACAAGATCGTCGATTCATAGGCGACGCCGATCGTGCCTTGGCCGTTGAAGTTGGAGGCGATCACGCCGGAGACCCGCGTCCCGTGGCTGCTTTCGGCGACATAGGGCGCATTACGGCCGGGAACCACGTCGGTCGAGGCGGCGGAGATCCGTCCGATGAGGTCCGCCTGGTCTCGACTGACGCCGGAATCGACCACGGCGACGGTGACCCCGCTTCCGGTGGCGCCGGCCCGCCAGGCGGCCTCGGCCTTCACATTGGCCAGACCATAGTTGCGCTCATACTCTCGTGACGTGGTGGACGGCGGCGCTGGGGGAGGCGGCGGGGGTGGTGGAAGGAGGAGGCGGTGGAGGCGGGGGAGGAATCACCGGCGTCACCGAACCGGAACCGCCTCCTCCGCCGCCCCCTCCGCAGGCCGCCAGCGGCAGGCCAGAAGACCGGCGCTCAGCAGAATCGCCCGCTTCAACTGTTTTCCGACCACGTCGTTCCTCCCCAGCCGCGCGGTCGGTCGCCGCGCCTTCACCCAGTAACCGCCTAATTCTTTAACGCTTTATCGAAAACCGCCAGCAGTTTGGCCCAACCGTCCTTGGCGTCCGCCTCGGCGTAGCTGGCGCGGTAGTCGGCGTGGAAGCCGTGCGGGGCGTCGGGATAGACGTCGATCCGGCTCTGGGTCTGACCGGCGCGGGCCAGGGCCTGGCGCATCCGTTCGACGCTGGCCAGGGGAATGCCCTGGTCCTGACCGCCGTACAGACCCAGGACCGGCGCCTTCAGATCGTCGGCCAGATCCACCGGCCAGGGCTGGCCGGACGAGACCTGAACCGGCGTCGCGTCGGGGGCGGGGGCCAGACGCCCGTACCAGGCCACGCCCGCGCCGATGGCGGCGAAGCGCGCCGCCGCCTGCCACACCACCTTGCCGCCCCAGCAGAAGCCGGTGATCCCGACCTTGCCGTCGCGCGCCCACAGCTGCTGGCTGGCCCATTCCAGGGTGGCCGACAGGTCGCCCATCACCTGTTCATAGTTCGCCGCGCCCACGATCTGCATGATCCGGCCCATGTCGGACAGGGGCGCCGGATCTTCGACCCGGACGAAGAAGGCCGGGGCGATGGCGGCGTAGCCCTGTTTGGCCAGGCGGCGGCAGACGTCCTTGATATAGTCGTGAACCCCGAAGATCTCGGACACCACGATCACGACGGGGAAGGGGCCGTCTCCGGCCGGACGCGCCACATAGGCCGGCAGTTGAAACCCGTCCGGCGCCGGATAGGCGACCTCCGCCCTCTCCAATCCGGCGGCGTCGGTGGTGATCGGCTTGGCCTCCCTGGCCAGGGCGGCGACCGCATAGCCGGAAAAGAACAGCCCCCCAAGCGCCCCCACCGCCCTGCGGCTGAGCTTCAGATCATCGGCGGTCTGGCCTTCGGGACGGATCAGGGTGGTCATGGGACGGCTCCAGAAACGGGGGAACCGCCAGACCATCACGGCGCGCGGGGGGCGTCCAGTCACGAACGCGAGGACGTCAACGATGGAAAGAAGGCCGCTCACCGCGTCGCGAGCGATAGCGCCCTTCTTCCCCAAGAGGTCAGTGCCGGAAGACCCGCACGCCCGTGAAGGCCATGGCGATCCCCTTCTCGTCGGCGGCGGCGATGACTTCGGCGTCGCGCATCGAGCCGCCGGGCTGGATCACCGCCGTGGCCCCGGCCGCGACGGCTTCCAAGAGGCCGTCGGCGAAGGGGAAGAAGGCTTCCGAGGCGCAGGCCGACCCCTCGGCCAGCGAAGTGGTCAGACCCTTGGCCTCGCCGGCCTCCTTGGCGCGGATGGCGGCGATGCGGGCGCTGTCGCGGCGGTTCATCTGGCCCGCGCCGATGCCGGCGGTCTGGCCGTCCTTGGCGTAGACGATGGCGTTGGACTTGACGTGTTTGGTCACGGTGAAGGCGAACAGCATGTCCTGGATCTCGGTCGGGGTCGGCTGGCGCTTCGTCACGATCTTCAGATCCGAAGGCTTGATCAGCGACCGGTCGCGGCTCTGGACCAGGAAGCCGCCGGCGACCGAACGGAACACCTCGCCCGGCCCGTGCGGATCGGGCAGGCCGTCGGTGATCAGCAGGCGCAGGTTCTTCTTGGCGGCGAAGACGGCCTTGGCCTCGTCGTCGGCGCCGGGGGCTATGACCACCTCGGTGAAGATTCCGGTGATGGCGCGGGCGTCGTCGCCGTTCAGCGGCCGGTTGACGGCGATCACGCCGCCGAATGCCGAGACGGCGTCGCATTCCAGGGCGCGGGCATAGGCTTCGGACAGATCCTTGCCCACAGCCACGCCGCAGGGGTTGGCGTGTTTGACGATGACGCAGGCCGGGGCCTCGAACTCGGCGACCAGCTCATAGGCGGCGTCGGCGTCGGCGATATTGTTGTAACCCAGCTCCTTGCCCTGGACCTGGGTCGCATAGGCCACGCCCGGACGGCGCTCGCCGGTGCGGTAGAAGGCGCCGGTCTGGTGCGGGTTTTCGCCATAGCGCAGGGTCTGGGCCAGCGATCCGGCGACGGACTTGCGGGCCGGAGGGGCGTCCTCGATCTGGCTTGCGAACCAGGCGGAGACGGCGGCGTCATAGGCGGCGGTGCGGGCGAAGGCGCGGGCGGCCAGGTGCTTCCTCAGGGCCAGATCGGTCGAACCCTCGGCCTTCAGCGCCTCCAGAATCAGGCCGATGCTCTCGCCGTCGACGGCGACGGCGACATAGCCGTGGTTCTTGGAGCCCGAACGGATCATGGCCGGGCCGCCGATGTCGATATTCTCGACCGCCGCCTCGAACGAGCCGCCCGCCGCAACGGTTGATTCAAACGGGTACAGGTTGATCCAGACGATATCGATGGCGCCGATGCCGTGGTCGATCATGGACTGGGCATGGTCGGCGGCGTCGCGCACGCCCAGGAGGCCGCCGTGGACCACGGGGTGCAGGGTCTTGACCCGGCCGTCCATCATCTCGGGGAAGCCGGTCAGATCGGCCACATCCTTGACCGGCAGGCCCAGTTTGGCGATCGCCGCCTTGGTGCCCCCGGTCGAGACCAGTTCGACGCCCAGGTCGTTCAAGGTGCGGGCGACGTCCTCCAGCCCGGCCTTGTCGGACAGGGAGATCAGGGCGCGTTGCGGCTTGACCCGGTCAGGGGCGGGGGGGAAGTCGGGAGCGGCGGGCATGGCGGCGTCCGTGAAGGCTTGGGGGAGGATGGGGCGCCCTCTAGCGCCAAACGGCCGCCTCGTCACCCCACGGACGGTTTCTGACGAGGATCAGCTCGGATCGCCGCTCGCGCCCGCCGGGCTCAGCTTCCAGCGGATCCGGCTCTCGCTGTCGGTCCGGGCCGAGCCGCGCACGACGATCTGCAAGCTGCGGCGGGTCAGGCCGGCGTCGATATGGACGCTGGGTTCGATGGCCACGTCGGGCCCGTCGGTCCGGAACCACCAGCCCCGGCCCGAGGCGCCGCGCAGCAGGATCGAGCGCCGGTCGCGCGCCAGCGAGGCCTGAACCCCCGGCTCCAGATGGAAGCGGATGGCGTAGGGGGCCGCGATCTGGCGGATCACCTCCTTGCGGCCGGGCGTCGGGAACAGCTTCTCCTCCGCTCGCAACTCGTCCAGCCTCTGGTCCAGATACAGGCGCCGCTGGTGGTTCAGGCCGAAGGCTTCGTTCCAGCCGTCATGCTCCATCTCCAGCCAGACCGCCCCCTCGGCTTCCCTCTGGTCGGTGGTCACATGGATCGGCGGCCCGACCAGGCGCGGTCCCAGAAGCTCTCCCTTCCAGCCGCCCAAGGGTTCGTTCAGCGACCGCTCGCCCAGGGTCAGGGTCGAATGGCCGGGGGTCAGGCGCAGGGCCTGACGATCGGTGGCTGCGGGGGTCCAGCCGGAGCCGGTGACCAGACGGTCCTTGCCGCAGGCGATCTCCAGCGCCAGCGGCTGGGCGCAGGCCGTGGCGCCCCAGGCGCCGCGCGCGGGCGAGGCGGCGTCGGCGACGATGGACAACAGGGGGCTGGCGATCCGCACCAGTCCGCCGATCCGGCCGACCGGCGGATGGGTGGGATCGGCCGCACGGCTCGCCGTCGCGGCCTCGTCATGGGCGCGGGCGGCGGCCACACGGGCGGCCGATGAGGGACCACCGCCTTGAAAACCGGCCAGCCGCCCGTCGGGGAGGGTCAGAAGGCGCAAGCCCTGGGTCAGGCGGTCGATCGCCTCCGACACCGGCTGCGGCGTCGGTTCGGACAGCTGGGCCAGGGCGTCGTCGAGGGTCAGGAGGTCCAAGAGCAGCTCCAGCCCCGCCTCGGGACTGCGTGACGCATGCGAACCGTCGTCGTGAACCGTGACGCGCAGCGCCCCCGCCAGACCGCCCAGGGCGCGGCGACGCAGGCCCTGCCCCGGCGCGCCGGCCAGGACGCAGCCCCCGATGGCGGCGGCGGTCAGACGCTCCGCCCGCGTGGCCAGGCCGCCCGGCGGACGCAACAGCTGGCGCGTCTGGCGCGCCAGACTGTCGGCCAGCCTCAACCGTTCCGCCTCGGTCGCCACCGCCCCCATGCGGCGGGCGGCGCAGGCCAGGTTGATCACCCGGCGCGGCAGAATCTCCGGCCCCCAGGCGAAGGGCGACCAGCGGGCGAAGGCGTCAGCCCAGGCCAGGGCCAGGCGCAGGGCCTCGCGCGCGCCGCGCTCGCCCTGGGCCATCAGGGCCGGCAGCCAGTTGAAGGCGTGCAATTCGACGGCGAAGGGCCGCGACGGACTGGGTCGGTTCCATGGATCGGACGGGGGCTCCACCTCCATGGAGGCGCCGGCCAGGATAAAGCGCCCGACCAGCAGGTTCTTGCCCGGGGCGGGATCGTGCGGCCGGAAATCCCGCGGCGTCGCGGCGAAGGCCGTGACCTTGCCCCCGCTCAGCACGGGGCTCAGGGTCAGACCATAGCCGGGAAGGCCGTAAAGCTCGATCCACAGTTGACGGGTGATCAGACGCCCGGCGATGGCGGGCCAAAGACCGGCGCTGGTCGCCGCCTGCCCCGCCCGGACGGGCGTGCGGACCGGCGCGCCCGGAAGGCCCGGGATCTGGCCCGAGGCGACGTCCGGCGTCTCGGCCTCGCGCCGCGGAGCGAAGGGACCCAAGGGGCTCACCCGGCGGTCGAAGCGTTCGGGGCGGACTTCAGGGCGGCGATATTGGCCGCATAATCGCCCTTGAAGACGAAGGAGCCCGCGACCAGGGCGTCGGCCCCTGCGCCGACGCAGGCGCCCGCATTGGCCGAGGTCACGCCGCCGTCCACCTGTAGATGGGCCGGCGATCCGGCGCGATCCAGAATGGCGCGCGCCCTTTCGATCTTACGCAGCGAACCGTCGATGAACTTCTGCCCGCCGAAGCCGGGATTGACCGACATGATCAGCACCAGGTCCACCAGATCGACCACCTCCTCCAGGATCGACAGGGGCGTGCCCGGATTGAAGACCAGGCCCGCCTTGGCGCCCAGCTGGCGGATCCGGCCCAGGGTGCGGTGGACGTGCGGCCCGCTTTCGGGATGGACCGTCAGCAGATCGGCCCCGGCCTCGCGATAGGCCTCCAGCCACGGATCGACCGGCGCGACCATCAGATGGACGTCGAACGGCAGACGGGTGTGCGGTCGGAGCGCCTTCACGATGTCGGGACCCAGGGTGATGTTGGGCACGAAATGGCCGTCCATCACATCGATGTGGATCCAGTCGGCGCCGGCGGCTTCCAGAGCGCGGACTTCTTCACCCAGGCGCGCGAAATCGCTGGCGAGGATGGATGGGCAGATCAGGGGTGCGGCCATGGCCCCTCGGATAGGACGGCTTGCCCACGGGGGCAAGCCGCCGACCGTCAGGAAATCCGCTCCAGCCGTGCGGCGAAGAAGCCGTCCAGGCCGCCGCGTTCGGCCCATTGGGAAGGCAGAATGCGCAGCCAGCCTTCCGGCGTCAGGGCCTCGGCCGGGGCGCCGACGGCGGCGGGGTCGGCCGGAACCGTGCGGAAACCGGGGTTGCGGCGCAGGAAGGCGATCACCTGGGTCTCGCCCTCCTCGCGCTCCAGCGAACAGGTGCAATAGACCAGACGGCCGCCCGCCTTGACCCGTTCGGCGGCGGCGTCGAGCAGCCGGTGCTGGACGTCGGCCAGTTTGGCGACCTCGGCCGGCTTGGTGGCGCGCAGGACTTCCGGATTGCGGCGGAAGGTGCCGGTGGCCGTGCAGGGGGCGTCCAGCAGCACGGCGTCGAATGTGCGGTCGTCCTCCCAGTCCTCGGCCGGGACGGCGACCACCTCGGCGGCGAGGCCGGTGCGCTCCAGGTTCTGGGTCAGACGTTTCAGGCGCGGGGCCGACCGGTCCAGGGCGACCACCGAAGCGCCGGCGGCGGCCAGTTGCAGGGTCTTGCCGCCGGGGGCGGCGCACATATCCAGGGCGGTCTCGCCGGGCTTGACGTCCAGCAGGCGGCCGGGGACGGCGGCGGCGGCGTCCTGAACCCACCAATCGCCGGTCTCGAAGCCGGGCCAGGCGGCGACATCGCCGCGACGGCCGGTGCGGACCGTACCCCCGTCCAGAACCTCGCCCTCCACCGCCTCGGCGACGGCGGCGGGATCGACGCCGGGCTTTAGGCTGAGATCGGTCGGCGGCTCCTCGCGCGCGGCCAGGGCCAGGCCGGTCAGGGCCGCCTCGCCATAGGTCGCCCGCCAGCGGGCGGCGATCCAGTCGGGCAGATTGCTCTCGGCCGTGGTCAGGCCGGGGCCGTCGCGGCCCACGCCGCGCAGCACGGCGTTGACCAGGTTCTTGTACGGCCGGGTCTTGGGATCGCGCTCGGCCAGTTTCACGGCCGTGGAGACGGCGGCGAAGGCCGGGGTCTCCAGCACCAGGGTCTGGGCCAGGGCGATGCGCATCAAGGTGCGCACGGCCTCGGGCGGCGACTTCTGCAGGCGGCGATCCAGGATCTGGTCGATCTCGCCCAGACGCCGTAGGGCCGCCATGGCCACCGCCCGGGCGAAGGCGCGATCGACCGGCGCCAGGGCGCGGGCGGCCGGCTGGGACAGGGCTTCGTCCAGTCCGTTGCGTCGCTCCAGCGCCGCGTTCAGCAACAGGCCGGCGACGAGGCGGGCCTCCACCCCGATATCGTCATGGTGCGGGGTTTCAGACAAGGCTTCCGAGGCAGAAGCGGGACGCGGCCTGCCCTTGGTCGCCATCCGGCGGCCCCGCGCCTCGGAGTTTTGGCCCGGCCGGGCGCCCGGCCTCAAACCGCCACCTGGGCGCCCAGCTCGACCACGCGGCCGGGCGGGATGTGGAAGAAGTCGGTCGGATTGGCGGCGTTGCGCATCAGGAAGATGAACAGCCGGTCCTGCCACAGGGGCATGCCCTGGCGCGCCGACGGGATAAGCGACCGGCGGCCCAGGAAGAAGCTGGTCGACATGATGTCGAACTTCAGTCCCTGTTTGCGGCACAGACCCAGGGCGCGCGGCACGTTCGGCGTCTCCATGAAGCCATAGGTGATGGTCAGCTTCTTGAAGTCGTCATTGATCGGCTCCATCCGCACCCGATCCGCCTCCTTGACGCGGGGCCGCTCGGAGGTGCGCACGGTCAGGATGACGTTCTTCTCGTGCAGGACCTTGTTGTGCTTGAGATTGTGCATCAGGGCGACCGGGGCGACGTCGGGATCGCTGGTCAGGAAGATGGCCGTGCCGGGCGCGCGGTGCGGCGGCCGCGCCTGAAGCATCTCGATCAGGTCGGTCAGAGGCAGGCTGTCCTTGCGGGTCTTGGTCGTCAGTATCTGGGTGCCGCGCACCCAGGTCCACATGATCAGGACCAGCATCGCCCCCAGAACCAGGGGCATCCAGGCGCCGTCGGGAATCTTCAGCAGGTTGGAGGTCAGGAAGACGCTGTCGATGAAGGCGAAGGGGATCAGGGTTCCGGCGACCGCCCACATCGGCCATTTCCAGCCCTTGGTGATCACCGAATAGCTCATCAGGGTGTTGACCAGCATGGTCCCGGTGACGGCCACACCATAGGCGGCGGTCAGATTGTGCGAGCTCTGGAAGACCACCAGCAGCAGCAGGACCCCGATCATCAGGAAGGTGTTGACCGCCGGCACAAAGATCTGGCCCGCCTGGGTTTCGGAGGTGTTGCGAATGTCGATCCGGGGCAGCAGGCCCAGCTGCACCGCCTGCTGGGTGACCGAGAAGGCTCCGGTGATCACGGCCTGGGAGGCGATGACGGTGGCGGCGGTGGCCAGGATCAGCATCGGCCAATAGGCCATCTCCGGCACCATGTTCCAGAAGGGGTTCTCCGACGCGGCCGGATTGTCCAGGATCAGGGCGCCCTGGCCCAGATAGTTCAGGGTCAGGCAGGGCAGGACGAAGGCCAGCCATCCCATGCGGATCGGCGCCTTTCCGAAATGGCCCATGTCCGCATACAGGGCCTCGGCGCCGGTCACGGCCAGGAAGACGCTGCCCAGGATGACGAAGCCCAGGAAGCCGTCATTGATCAGCAGCATGACGCCGTAGTGGGGCGAGAGAGCCCGCAGAATGCTGACGTCGTCGAAGATGTGATAAAGACCCAGCCCCCCGAGGCTGAGGAACCAGACGGCGGTGATCGGGCCGAAATATTTGGCCAGGCTGGCGGTGCCGCCCGACTGAGCCATGAACAGGGCCACCAGAATCCCGGCGGAGATCGGCACGATGAAGGGATCCAGACGTCCGGCCAGGCCCGGCGCGTCCTGAAGGCCCTCGACGGCCGACAGCACCGAAATGGCCGGGGTGATGATGCCGTCGCCATAGAAGAGGGCTGCGCCGCAGACGCCCAGGATGAAGATCCAGGCGCTGCGCCGTCCGACCGCGTGCTGGGCCAGGGCCATCAGGGACAGGGTGCCGCCCTCGCCCTTGTTGTCCGCCCGCATCAGGAAGAAGACGTATTTGAACGTCACCACCACCATCAGGGCCCAGAAGGCCAGGGAGACCACGCCGACCACGGCCAGGTCGCCGCCCACGCCCGAGCGGGCGTGATCGATCGCCTCGCGCAGGGCGTAGAGCGGGCTGGTGCCGATGTCGCCGAACACCACGCCGATCGCGCCGACCGTCAGGGCCCAGAAGCCGCCGTGTTTGGCGATCTGGCCTGCTGGAGCTTGGGACTCGGGTCCCGTGGCGTGGGTGGACTTGTTCGGCGTGTTCGACGCGGCGGGGAGAGCGCCCGCGTCGTGGGGAGTGTCCCCGGCCATGCGTATCCTCCGGGTCGTCGACGACAGGTCGAGCCCTTCAAAGCGGCGAGCCTTTAGGCTCATTCCGCGTCCGCTTCAATCGCGGCGCGCGGGATTCGGTTTCTCCGGACAGGCGGAGATTTGTGATTCGGCGCGCGAGCGCCTATTTTCCCTTCAGGAACACGATCATGTCAGACAGCCAGCGCTTCCCCGTCGCCGCCCACGCCCTGGCCTATATGGCCCACAAGGGGGCGTTTTCGCCTGATCGGGCGGCGCCCAGCGGCGTTCTGGCCTCCTCCATACCGACCAATCCTGTTGTGGTGCGCCGGGTCACGGCCCTGCTGGCCAAGGCCGGTCTGATCGCCACCCGCCCCGGCGCGACCGGCGGCTCCTGGCTGCTGCGCCAGCCGCAGGACATCCGGCTGGACGAGGTGTTGAAGGCCGTCAACGGTTGCGCCCACATCGGCTCCCCACCGTCCGGCGCCAAGGGCTGCCCGATCAGCGAACATATCCCGCGCCAGGTGGCCAAGGCCCTGACCGCCGCCGACGAGGCCGCGACCGAGGCCCTGTCCAAGATCACCATCGCCGATCTGCTGGCGGAAAATCCTACGTCCCTGGCGGCCTTTACGCCGCACAAGTTCTGCCCTGTCGCGGCTTGACGCGCCGATGAGCCGAACGGTCCTGATCACCGGCGCCTCGGCTGGCATCGGCGCCGCCCTGGCCCGGACCTATGCGGCCAAGGGCTGGAACCTGATCCTGACCGCGCGCCGCGAGGGGCCGCTGACGAGGCTGGCGGACGAGTTGACCGCCGCCCACGGGGTGACTGCGACCGTGGTTCCCGAGGATCTGTCCGATCCGGCCGCCCCTGAACGGTTGATCGCGGCCGTTGCGGCGCGGGGCCTGACGGTTGACGGCCTCGTCAACAATGCGGGCTTCAGCCGGGTCACCGGCTTCCTCGACACCGACCTCGCGGCCCACCGGGCCATGATCCAGGTCATGCTGACCGCGCCGGTGGAGCTGTCGCGCCTGGTCCTGCCCGGCATGGTCCAGCGGGGCTTCGGCCGGGTGCTGAACGTCGCCTCCCTGGCGGGCCAGATGCCGGCGACGGGCGGCGACACCCTGTATGGTCCGATCAAGAGCTTCCTGATCAAGGCCTCCCAGGGCCTGCATCTGGAGACCCTGGGGACGGGGGTCCACGTCACGGTCCTGAGCCCCGGCTACACCCTGACCGAGTTCCACGACGTCAATGGGTCTCGCGATCAGGTATCCAGCGCCTATCCCGCCTGGATGTGGATGGACGCCGGGCGCGTGGCGCGCATCGGCTACGACGCCTGCGAGGCGAACCGGGCCAGCGTGACGCCCGGCGTCATGAACAATGTCATGGCGGGCCTGGCGCGCGTCCTGCCCGACGGTCTGGCCCTGAAGATGGTGGCGAACCACGCCAGGCGGCTGGAGCGGCTGTAGGACCGCTCCAGGCCGAGGTCAGATATGGATCGCGTGGCCCAGGGCCCGCAGGGACGCCTCGTGGAAGGCTTCGCCCAGGGTCGGGTGGACGTGGATGGTCCCGGCCACGTCTTCCAGCACCGCCCCCATCTCCAGCATCTGGGCGAAGCTGTTGGACAGTTCCGACACATGCTGGCCCACGGCCTGGATCCCCAGCAGCCGGTGGTCGGCCTTGGAGGCGATCACGCGCACGAAGCCGCCGTCCTCGCCGGCCTCGATGGCCAGGGCCCGGCCGATGGCGGCGAAGGGGAAGACGGCGGTGATCACATCGTCGCGGCCCTCGACATCGCTGGGACCCAGACCCGCCGAAACAATCTCCGGCTCGGTGAAACAGACGGCGGCGATGGTCGTGGGATCGAACACCCGGTCGTGGCCGGCGATGATCTCGGCGACCACCTCGCCTTGGGCCGATCCCTTGTGCGCCAGCATGGGTTCGCCGGTCAGGTCGCCGACGGCCCAGACGTTCTTCATGCTGGTGGCGCAGCGGTTGTCGATCTTCACGAACGGACCGGCCATGGCCACGCCCATGTTTTCCAGCCCCCAGCCTTGCGTGCGCGGACGACGGCCGACCGTGACCAGCACCTTGTCGGCCTCCAGCTGCAGCGGTTCGCCGTCCTTGGTCGTGATCGACAGCTTCCCCCCACCTTGAGCATCTGGGCCGAACCCGCCGGCGCGCGCGCCCAGGTGTAGCTCGACCCCGTGCTTCTCCAGCCATTTGGCGACCGGATCGGTCAGGGCCTTGTCATACAGGGGCAGGATCCGGTCGGCCATTTCGACGATGGCGACTTCGGCGCCCAGCTTCCGATAGGCGATGCCCAGCTCCAGCCCGATATAGCCGCCGCCGACGACGACCAGCTTCTTCGGGACCTCCGACAGGCTCAGCGCCTCCGTCGAGGAGATGACGTCGCCGCCGAACGGCAGGAAGGGCAGTTCGACCGGCTCGGACCCCGTCGCCAATATGACGTGTTCGGCGGTGATGCGGATATCGCCTTCGTCGGTTTTCACCACGCAGGTCTTGGCGTCGGCGAACTCGGCCCAGCCCTTGATGACCTTGACCTTGGCCTTCTTCAGCAGGGCCGCGACCCCGGCGTTCAGCTTGCGGACGATCCCGTCCTTCCACGCGACCGTCTGTTTCAGGTCGATCGCCGGCTTGGCCGCCGTGATGCCCAGGGTCCCGCCCCCGGCCGCCTTGGCCACGGTCTCGAACTTGCCCGCCGCATGGATGATAGCCTTAGACGGAATACAGCCGATGTTCAGGCAGGTCCCGCCGAGGCCGTCGCCACCGTCCACCAGCACAGTATCGAGGCCCAGCTGCCCGCAACGGATGCCCGCGACATAGCCGCCGGTGCCCGCGCCGATGATGAGAACTTTGGTTTTCAGGGTCTGGGTCACTGAGAGTCTGTCCCAAAGTCAAAGCGCCGTTTATCGCCGGAAGAACGCAGCGATTGAGTCGATATGGAGAACTGTTGGGCCTCGAAGCATCCGGCTGAACGACAAACTTCTACTCGGCCGGTCAGGGCATTCATGCGATAGAACCCATCTGCAACTGGAACGATCTTCGTCACATTCGAACAAGCGGACACTGCCGCAGAGATCGCGAGAGAAACCATCAAAAACACGCCCGCCACTCTTACCGCTTCTGGCGTTCCCAATCTGCTAACCAAACCCTGCATCTAGCTCACCCCATCCACAGTGTCGCGGGCTGCTCCAGCAACCCCTTGATCCGCTGCACGAACACCGCCGCGTCATGCCCGTCGACGATCCGGTGATCGAAGCTGGACGACAGGTTCATCATCTTGCGCACGACCTTCATCAGAGTTGGTAGGGCGCACGAACCCCCGGCTCATCGGCCGGAAAGTCCTTGGTGTTGCGGGTGACCAACAGCCGCCCCGTCGTCTGGGCGGCTGCCCAAATGACGGCGTCGGGGAATTTCAATCGGTAGGTCTGACGCAGAACGACCGCTCGCTCGGCCACAGCGTCGTCGAGGCCTATGACTATGAAGCCGTCCAAAAACTGTCGGGTATGGTTGGAGGACTCATCCGCCGCACCGACCATGACTTCGATCCAGGTCACGATGCTGATGGCCGGATTCTCGTAGCGTCCGATCTCGGCGGTCGCCTGTGGGTAGCCCTTCAGGTGATCGACGAGAATATTGGAATCCAGCAGGGCCGCTACCATTCGCTGCGGAGCCGCTCTTGGTAGGCGAGGCCGTCTTCACCGTCCTTGCCCCATATCCCGAAAGACTCTTCGAGGGTCGCTTTCCGACCGTTCCGCGCGACATAGTCGTCGATGGCGGCGCGGATCACGGCGGCGCGAGGCCGCTGCTCGCGCTTGGCGAGCTCGTCCAAGGCGGCGACCTGGGCCTCATTGGCGTCCACGAGAATACGCATCTCAAGCCTCCATGATATATGATGTGTATATCATGTCTGCGCGCTCACATCCACAAGGTCGCGGGCTGTTCCAGCAGGCCCTTGATCCGCTGCACGAACACCGCCGCATCATGGCCGTCGACGATCCGGTGATCGAAACTGGACGACAGGTTCATCATCTTGCGCACGACCATCTGGCCGTCCTTGACCACGACCCGGTCGGCGATCTTGTTGGGACCGACAATGGCGACCTCGGGGTGGTTGATGATCGGGGTGTGGACCACCCCGCCCAGGGTCCCCAGCGAGGTGATTGTGATGGTCGAGCCCGACAGTTCCTCGCGCTTGGCCGAACCGTCCTTGGCCGCGCCCGAAACCCGCGCGATCTCCAGCGCCGTGTCCCAGGCGTCGCGGGCCTCGGCGTGGCGGACCACCGGCACCATCAGGCCGTTCGGCGTCTGGGCGGCGATGCCCAGATGGACCGGGGCGTGCTGGGTCAGGACGCCCGCCTCGTCGTCATAGGTGGCGTTGATCTGGGGCTGGTCGCGCAGGGCCACCACTATGGCGCGGGCGATGAAGGGCAGGACGTTCAGCTTGGGCTGATCCTTCGCCTTGGTCGCGTTCAGATGGGCCCGCAACTCCTCCAGCGCCGTCATGTCGATTTCCTCGACATAGGTGATGTGGGGAATGCGGCGCACGCTCTCGGCCATTTTCTCCGCGATCTTGCGGCGCAGGCCGATGATCCGGACCTCGGTAGTCCCTTCGGCGCGGGCGAAGGGCGAGCCGCCGGCCGGAGCGGCGGACGCCGGAACCTGACCGCTGCGGGCGATGAAGCCGTCCAGATCCTCGTGGGTGATCCGTCCGGCCGGGCCGGTTCCGGACACGAAGGTCAGATCGACGCCCAGATCGCGCGCGCGGTTGCGCACGGCGGGCGAGGCCAGGGGGCGTTCGCCGGGGGCCCGGCCGGTCAGGGCGGGGGCCGGTTTGCCCCCCTCCCCCGCTGCGCGGGTGCTCCCCGCAGGGGGGGGAGATTTGGTGTAGCTGCCGGCGTCGATCCTCCCCCCTTGGGGGAAGCAGCGCCGGAGGCGACGGAGGGGCCTGAACGGGGCTCTTGGCGACATTGCCGGCCCCGGCCACATCGAAGGCCACCAGCGGCCCGCCGACCGGCACGGCCTTGCCCGCCTCGCCGTACAGGGCGACGACCGTTCCGGCGACCGGCGAGGTGATCTCGACCGTGGCCTTGTCGGTCATGACGTCGGCCAGGATCTGGTCTTCCTCGACCGCATCCCCGACCTGGACATGCCAGCCGACCAGCTCGGCCTCGGCCGTGCCTTCGCCGACGTCGGGCAGTTTGAAGACATAGTTGCCGGTGGAGGCCTGGGGGGCGTCAAGAGCCCCTCCACCCCGCTTCGCGCGGTCCCCCTCCCCACTGGCGTGGGGAGGAGACGATGCCGCTACTGTCTCCTCCCCGCGCGAAGCGGGGGGAGGTGGCTCGGAGCGCAGCGGAGAGACGGAGGGGCTCTCTTCCGCATTCCCCGCTCCCTCGACCTCGAACTCGACCAAGGGCCCGCGCACCGGCACCATGGCGCCGGGTTCGCCGTGCAGGGCAACGACCTTGCCGCTGACCGGGGCGGTGATCTCGACGGTGGCCTTGTCGGTCATGACATCGGCGACGATCTGGTCCTCGGCGACCGTATCGCCGACCTTGACGTGCCAGCCGACCAGTTCGGCCTCGGCGGTGCCTTCGCCCACGTCGGGCAGTTTGAAGACGAAACGACCCATCTTAACGACCTCCCGACATGACGCTCTTCAGGGCGTCTGAAACCCGTTGCGGTCCGGGGAAATATTCCCATTCGAAAGCATGGGGATAGGGCGTGTCCCAGCCGGTGACGCGGGCGATCGGCGCCTCCAGGTGATAGAAGCAGCGCTCCTGAACCAGGGCCGACAGTTCGCCGCCGAAGCCCGAGGTCTTGGGCGCCTCGTGCACGATGACGCATCGGCCGGTCTTTTTCACGCTGGCCTCGATGGTCTCGATGTCCAGCGGCACGAGCGAGCGCAGGTCGATCACCTCGGCGTCCACGCCGGCGTGTTCGGCTCCCGCCAGCGCCACCCAGACCATTGTGCCATAGGCCAGGATGGTGACGTCGTTTCCTTCGCGCATCACGCGCGCCTTGCCGATCGGCTCGACATATTTGCCCGTCGGAACCTGCGCCAATTCTTGCGCCTTCCACGGCGAGACCGGCTTCTCGTGCCAGCCGTCGAACGGGCCGTTGTACAGACGTTTCGGCTCGAAGAAGACGACCGGGTCGTCATCCTCGACGGCGGCGATCAACAGGCCCTTGGCGTCATAGGGGTTGGACGGAATGACGACCTTCAGCCCCGCGATATGGGTGAACAGGCTTTCCGGCGACTGGCTGTGGGTCTGACCGCCGAAGATGCCGCCGCCGTAGGGGCTGCGAATCGTAATCGGGCTGGTGAACTGACCGCCCGAGCGATAGCGCATCTTGGCCGCTTCGGAGACGATCTGGTCATAGGCCGGATAGATGTAGTCGGCGAACTGGATCTCCACGACCGGGCGCAGGCCATAGGCGCCCATGCCGATGGCGGCGGCGACGATGCCGCATTCGCTGATCGGGGCGTCGAAGCTGCGGGTCAGGCCGTGCTTCTGCTGCAGCTTGTCGGTGACGCGGAAGACCCCGCCGAAATAGCCGGCGTCCTCGCCGAACGACAGGACGTTCGGATCCTCGGCCATCTTGACGTCCAGGGCCGAGTTCAGGGCCTGGATCATGTTCATCGGAACGACGCCGGCGCCGGTCGCTTCCGAAGCGGGAGCGGCGTTCTGATCGACCATGTCCGGTTCGACTCCGTCAGTACGATCCGCTTCGATAAAGGTGGTTTGCTCGCTCATGATCAGACCCCCACCTCGCGACGCTGTTCGACCAGGCGCCAGTCCTCGGTCGCATAGACCTCCTCGAACATGGTCTTCACGCTGGGACGCGACTGGCCCAGGGTGCCGATGGCCTCGGACTCCTTGCCGGCGGCGCGAACCTGTTCGACCGCCTCCTTGAGCGCCGCCGTGTGGCGCTCATCATCCCATTCGCCGATCAGCGTCAGATGCTGGCGCAGCCGCTCGATCGGATCGCCCAGCGGCCATTTCTCGTGCTCGTCGCCGGGGCGATAGCGGCTGGGGTCGTCCGAGGTCGAATGCGGGGCGCCGCGATAGGTGAACAGCTCGATCACCGTCGCCCCTTGGTTCGAGCGGGCGCGCTCCTCGGCCCACTGGGTCGCGGCCCACACCGCAAGAAAGTCGTTGCCGTCCACCCGCAGGGCCGGCAGGCCGTAGCCGATGGCCTTGGAGGCGAAGGTGGTCTCCAGCCCGCCGGCGATGCCCTGGAAGGACGAAATAGCCCACTGGTTGTTGACGATGTTCAGGATGACCGGGGCGCGATAGACGCTGGCGAAGGTCAGGGCGTTGTGGAAGTCGCCCTCGGCCGTGGCGCCGTCGCCGATCCAGCTGATGGCGATCTTGTCGTCGCCCTTGTAGGCGCTGGCCATGGCCCAGCCGACCGCCTGGGGGACTTGGGTGCCCAGATTGCCGCTGATGGTGAAGAAGCCGTAGTCCTTGGCCGAATACATGATCGGCAGCTGGCGGCCTTTGATCGGGTCTTCGGCGTTGGAATAGATCTGGTTCATCATCGCCGTCAGCGGATAGCCGCGCGCGATCAGCAGACCCTGCTGGCGATAGGTGGGGAAGCCCATGTCCTCGCGGCTCAGGATCATGCCTTGGGCGACTGCGATGGCCTCCTCGCCGGTGCACTTCATATAGAAGCTGGTCTTGCCCTGACGGTGGGCGCGGTGCATCCGGTCGTCGAAGGCGCGGGTCAGGATCATGGCCTTCAGGCCGCGACGAAGTGTCTCGGGGTCCAGGCGCGGATTCCACGGCCCGACGGCGTTTCCATCCTCGTCAAGCACCCGGATCAGTCGAAAGGCGTGATCGCGCATCTCATAGGGCGCCGTCGAAACCTCCGGCCGAGCCACGGCTCCGGCGGGGTCCATCGTCAGATGGCTGAAATCCGGCGCGTCGCCCGGCCGACCCGAGGGTTCAGGCACGCGCAAAGAAAGGGGGCGACTGTTCTTTTGGCTCATTTTGTCGTTCATGCGGGCGTCCGGTTCCGTTCGGAGGATGCGGCCGTGTTTCCTCTGGACGTGTGATAACACGGCCCCTAAGCAGGCGCTCGCTCAAATTGACCTTGCAAAATCCCTATTTAGGGTATTTTATTGCGCCATAACCACAATCGGAGAAACGCATTGGCGGACGAACTCGACCCCATCGACGCCCGGATCCTGGATATCCTGCAACAAGACGCCGGACTGTCGGTCGCCGAAGTGGCGGATCGGGTCGGCTTGTCGGCCTCGCCCTGCTGGCGGCGCATCAAACGGCTGGAAGATTCCGGCCTGATCACCAAGCGCGTCACCCTGCTGAACGCCAAGCTGCTGGGCCTGGATTTCGAGGTCTACGCCATCGTCAAACTGATGCTGCCCTCGGCCGAGAACCTCGACATCTTCGAGGCGGCGGTCGCCAAATGGCCGGAAGTGGTCCAGTGCGCCACCATCACGGGCCGCGAGGACTATGTGCTGCGAATCATCACCTCCGACATGCACGCCTTCGACAAGTTCCTGCGCGAAAAGCTGCTGGCCCTGGGCATCGTCTCAGACTGCGAGAGCCATATCGTCACCCGCGGCGTGAAGAATGTGACCGCCCTGCCTCTTGGCATAGTGACCCCTCACGTCGGATAAGACCGTTCGGCGGCGTCTTCCGCCGAGGGGATGCCGAACATGATCGAACTGGTGATCGACGCGCGCCGTAAGGACCTGGGCGGGTTCGAGGTCGGCCGCGTCCTGCCCTTCCATTCGCGCCGGATGGTCGGGCCCTTCATCTTCCTGGATCAGATGGGCCCGGCCGAGTTTGCGCCGGGCGCCGCCGCCATTGATGTGCGGCCGCACCCCCACATCGGCCTGTCGACCCTCACCTATCTGTTCGAGGGCGAGATCCTGCACCACGACAATCTCGGCTATAACCAGCCCATCCGCCCCGGCGAGGTGAACTGGATGACGGCCGGCAAGGGCATCGTCCATTCCGAGCGCACCGATCCACTGAAGAAGAGCCGCGGCGGGCCGATGCACGGCATGCAGGCCTGGGTCGCCCTGCCCGACGAGGCCGAGGAAATCGACCCCTCCTTTCATCATCTGGGCGAGGACGCCCAGCCTTCCTATGAGAACGGCGGCCTGTTCGCGCGTCTGGTGGCCGGAGAAGCCTATGGCGCCAAGGCGAGCGCGCCGGTGTCCTCGCCCCTCTTCTATGTGCACTGGGAGCTTCAGCCCGGCGTCCGCACCGCCCCGCCTCCGGGCAAGGGCGCCGACGGCATGAGCGAGCGGGCCCTGTTCGTGGCCAAGGGGGCGATCGAAGTGGGCGACCGCACCTTCCATGAAGGCCAGATGATCGTGCTGGAGCCGACGGCCGAGCCGACGGTCAAGGCCCTGACCCAGGCCAGCGTCATGGTCCTGGGGGGTGAGCCGGTGGGCGAACGCCTGATCTGGTGGAACTTCGTCGCCTCCAGCCAGGCCCGCATCGACCAGGCCAAGGCCGACTGGAAGGCCGGTCGGATGAAACTCCCGAGCGAGGACGATCTGGAGTTCATCCCCCTTCCGGAGGAGCCGGTCCAAGCCCAGGCCGCCCCGGCCCCGGTCGAACCCAAGCCGACAGATCCGGTCTGAGGGCGCACCCGCATTCTCTCTCCCCGTTCCGGGGGGGGGGAGAAACGGATGACTTGTTCTCCCCCATTTGCCCCCGCCCCTGCAACCGGCTAACGCCTCGCGCATGAACTTCGCATTCGACGCCCAGGTCACCGCCGCCCTGTTCGACAACACCGGCGCCGTCTTCGCCCTCGGCGACGGCTCGGTCCGGTTCGCCGACGGCGCGACGGTCCAGGCGCATGACGGCGCCGTCCTGTGCGCCGCGGTTCATCCGTCCGGCGAAGGGGTGGTGACCGGCGGCGACGACGGTCGGCTGGTCTGGAGCCGCCCCGGCGTCGAGCCTGCGGTCTTGGCCGAGGCGAAGAACCAGTGGATCGACGCCGTGGACGCCTCGCCAGCGTCGGGCCTGATCGCCTTTTCCTGGGGGCGCACCCTGTCGGTGATCGATCCGTCCGAACCGGGTTTCCGGCGCGACTTCCAGCATGAACGCACCGTCTCCGGCGTGGCCTTCGAACCCAAGGGACGGCGCATCGCCGCCTCGACCTACGGCGGCGCGGCCCTCTGGTACGCCCGGATCGAGAAGCAGCAGCCGACCAGGCTGAGCTGGGCCGGGTCGCACACCGGCGTGGCCTTCTCGCCCGACGGCGCCTTCGTCGTCACCACCATGCAGGATAATCAGCTTCACGGCTGGCGGCTGAAGGACGCCAAGAATCTGCGGATGGGCGGCTATCCATCCAAGGTCCGCTCCCTGGCCTTCCTGGCGAACGGCCAGCTGCTGGCCACCTCGGGCGCCCAGGGCGCCGTGCTTTGGCCCTTCATCGGCTCCAACGGCCCGATGGGCCGCGAGGCGACCGAGATCGGCTATGACGAGGCCAGCCTGATCAATCTGGTCTCGGCCCGCGTGAACCACGGCCTGCTGGCCGCCGGCCTGACCGACGGCCGGGTCTGGGTCGCCCATCCGGCCGCCCAGGGCCTGAACTTCGTCAAGGCCAACAAGGGCCCGGTCATCGTCGCCCTCTGCCTCAGCCCGGCGGCTGATGCGGTCGCCTGGGCCGACGAGGACGGGGCCGCCGGGGTGGCGATCCTCTGATGGCGAGGTGGCCTCGTCCATCCTGGCTCCGGGCGGTCGTCATCGCCGCCGCCATCCTGACCACCGTGCCGGTCGGCGGCGTCCTCTGGGTCGCCCTCTTCCCGCCCCTGCCCACCATCCTGATGCTGCGCCAAGCCGTGCGCGGCGAGGGGCTGGACTACCAGTGGCGCGGGCTGAAGCAGATTTCGCCCCATCTGGTCGACGCCGCCATCGCCGCCGAGGACGCCCGCTTCTGCAGCCACCACGGCTTCGACATGGAGGCCATCCAGAAGGCCCTGGACCACAACGCCGAGGGCGGGCGCATCCGGGGCGGCTCCACCATCAGCCAGCAGACGGCCAAGAACGTCTTCCTGTGGCCCGGCCGCGACTGGGTCCGCAAAGGCTTTGAGGCCGGATACACCGTCCTGATCGAGACCGTCTGGTCCAAGCGGCGGATCATGGAGGTCTATCTGAACGTCGTCGAATGGGCGCCGGGCGTCTATGGCGCCCAGGCGGCGGCGCAACACTGGTTCGGCAAGGACGCCGCCGACCTGAGCCGGCGCGAGGCGGCTCGCCTGGCCGCCATCCTGCCGGCGCCGCGCCGCTATCAGGCCGCGGCCCCCGGCCCCTACGTCCGTCGCCGCGCCGGCCGCATCCAGGCCGCCATGGGAACGGTGCGTAATGACGGCCTGGATAACTGCGTCCGGCTCAAGCAGGCCGAAGGTCGGTAGCCCGGCGACGGCTCAAGTAGGCCGAAGGCCGATAGCCCAGAACGATTCCGGCTCAACCGCCCCGCTTGACGCGGCGCCGCCCCTGACCTCTCCTGCGCCCGCTGTTCAGGAGATCCATCATGAAGCGTCAGATGACGACCGCCGCTGCGGTCTGCGCCCTCGCCTTCGCCGCCGGCTGCGCCGCCGCCCCAACCCCGGACAAGGCTCTGCCGCTTCAGGCCGAAGCCGGCGCCCAGACCTTCACCCCCGCCCCCGTCACGGCCACGGGCCTGAGGGCCGACTATCCCACGACCGCCGAAGGCGCGACCCAGTTCGTCGCCGACGCCGAGGCCAAGATGCTGACCTTCGGCGAATACGCCGCCCGGGTGCAGTGGGCCCGCGCCACCAACATCACCTTCGACACCATGTGGCTGGAATCCAAGGTCAACGCCGAGGCGACCGAGCTCCAGGTCCAGTTCGCCAACCAGGCGGCCAAGTTCAACGACGTCGCAGTCGATCCGGTGGTCCGCCGCAAGCTGAACCTGCTGCGGCTCGGCATCGTCCTGCCCGCCCCGAACCGCCGCGGCGCCGCCGAGGAGCTGTCGCAGATCGCCACCCGTCTGGATTCGACCTATTCGACCGGCAAGTTCGACTTCAAGGGACGGCAGATTACCCTGGACGAGGCCTCGCTGATCCTGGCCGACAGCCGCGACCCGAACGAAACCAAGGCCCTGTACGAGGGCTGGCGCACCATCTCGCCGGTGATGAAGAACGACTACGCCCGCATGGTCGAGATCGCCAACGAGGGGGCGCGCGAACTGGGCTTTTCCGACACCGGCGCCCTGTGGCGCTCGGGCTACGACATGCCCGCCGACGACTTCGCCGAGGAGACCGATCGGCTCTGGGCCCAGGTCAAGCCCTTCTACGAGAACCTTCACTGCTATGTCCGCGCCCGGCTGAACGCCAAATATGGCGACGCCGTTCAACCCGACCACGGCCCGATCCGCGCTGATCTGCTGGGCAATATGTGGTCGCAGCAATGGGGCAATATCTATGATGTCGTGGCCCCGACCAGCGGCGGCGCCTCCAGCTACGACCTGACCGAATTGCTTAAATCCGCCGACTACGACCCGGTGAAAATGGTCAGGACGGGCGAAGGCTTCTACGTTTCGCTGGGCCTCGATCCTCTGCCCCAGACCTTCTGGGAACGCAGCCAGATCGTGCGCCCCCGCGACCGTGAGGTCGTCTGCCACGCCTCGGCCTGGGATCTCGACAACGCCGACGACATCCGCATCAAGATGTGCACCAACGTCAACGGCGACGACTTCTACACCGTCCACCACGAGCTGGGTCACAACTACTACCAGCGCGCCTACAAGAACCAGCCGATGCTGTTCCGCAACGGCGCGAATGACGGCTTCCACGAGGCCATCGGCGACTTCGTCGGCCTGTCGGCCCTGACCCCCACCTATCTGAACCAGATCGGCCTTTTGAAGACGACGCCGGGGGCGGAAGAGGACATTCCCTTCCTGCTGAAGATGGCGCTGGACAAGATCGCCTTCCTGCCCTTCGGCCTGATGGTCGACCGCTGGCGCTGGGGCGTTTTCTCGGGCGAGACCACGCCGGACCAGTACAACGCCGCCTGGACCGCCGACATGCTGAAATACCAGGGCCTGGTTCCGCCGGGCCCGCGACCGGCCAATGCCTTCGACCCGGGCGCCAAATACCATGTGCCGGGCAACACCCCTTACACCCGCTACTTCCTGGCCCACATCTACCAGTTCCAGTTCCAGCGCGCGGCCTGCAAACAGGCCGGCTGGACCGGCCCCCTGCACCGCTGCTCGGTTTACGGGAACAAGGACGTCGGCGCCCGTTTCAACGCCATGCTGGAAATGGGCCAGTCCAAGCCCTGGCCCGAGGCGCTCGAGGCTTTCACCGGCGAGACGCGGAACGACGCCTCGGCGGTCGCCGACTATTTCGCCCCTTTGAATCAATGGCTGACGGTCCAAAACCGCGGCCATGACTGCGGCTGGTCGCAGGCCTGAAGACGGTCCTTAGGCCGGGTCTGTTAACCGCGATCCGTCAGCCTTCCTTTAACCGCATGAGGCCATTGTGGCCTCATGCGGGCGGCGCGCGCCTGTAAGGAAGCGACGACATTGGCGCCACAACCGATCCATAAGGTCCTCAGCGGCCTTCGGGCCCTGGCCTTCCGGCTGGGCGGCGACCGGCGCGGCAATGTGGCGATCATCTTCGCTCTCAGCCTGCCCGTCATCGTCATGCTGGCCCTGGGCGGCGTCGACATTCACCGCATAACCACGGCCAAGGCCCAGTTTCAGGACGCCCTGGACGCCGCCGCCCTGGCCGCCGCGCGGTCTCCCTATACGACGCCGGAAGAGCTGAAGAGCATCACCCTGGTCAATCTTCGCGCCAATCTGAAGGGGATTGAGCTCGAGCCGGTTCAGGACGGCGACGTTCAGGTCGCCATGAACGACAAGAGCGTCGTCATCGCCACCGCTCAGGGGCGGGTAAAGACCCTGGTCGCCAACATCGTGCTTCCGCCCTACGGCCAACTGCTGGACGACACCCTGCCCGTCTCGGTGCGATCCGAGGTCAACCGCTCCTCGCGCGATGTGGAGGTGGCCCTGGTCCTGGACATTACCGGCTCGATGAACGACTGCGCCGCCAGTTGCTCCAGCGGCCGCAAGATCGACAATCTGAAGTCGGCGGCCAAGGAGCTGATCGACATCGTCGTCCAAGACAACCAGTCGCCCTTCTATTCCAAGGTGGCCCTGGCTCCCTATTCCATGGGCGTCAATGTAGGCGACACCTATGCTGATAGGGCGCGCGGAGCGCTCGCCTCCAGCACCCAATCCATCACCGCGGCGACCTGGCTGACGGGCTCGGTCAAGACGATCACCAGCATCACCCGCGCCTACACCCCGGTGGTCACCGCTTCGAAGCACGGGTTCAAAAACGGCGACATCGTGACGATCTGGAGCGCGGAGACGATGGGGGGCCTGAACGGCATAGCTCTTACAGTTGGCAACGCCACGACAAACACCTTCAGCCTCGTCGACAGGGACACCCGCTACTATTCCGCCTTCTCAGGCCGGGCCTATGTCGCCAAATGCGCCCGGGCGGACTGCAACATCGTCATTACAATGGCCCGCCACGGCCTCTCGCCCGATGGGGACGCCGCTGTCCTGAGCGGCATGGGCGGCCTCAGCCAGTTGAATGACATCGGTTTCCGCGTCGCCGGCGTCAGCGCGACCACGGCGACCTTGGCGCTCGACGCCTCTCAAGCCCAATTGGCGAACGCCCCCATGGGCGGAGCCGCCTATACGTCGGGCGGCCAGCTGGTCTGCGGCGTGGACGGCTGTTCGAACCGAGATTTCGTCAATGCGGCAGGAACCTGGACGCGCTTTCCCGGAACGACCTGCGTGTCGGAAAGAGCCGGGGCGCAGGCCTATACGGATGCGGCCCCGTCCACCTCGTCCTGGGTTGGACGAAGCTACGCCGGAACCGGCAACGCCTGCCCGGCCTCCCGAATCGTCCCCCTGACCAACGTCAAGAAGACCCTGACCGACGCCATCAACGGAATGTCGGCGGTCGGATCGACGGCGGGCCATATCGGTTTGGCTTGGGGCTGGTATCTGGTTTCGCCGACCTTCGGCCTGTGGTCAGGCGCAGGCGCGCCCGCCGCCTATGACTCGACCAAGACCTTGAAGGCCGTCGTGCTGATGACCGACGGGGAGTTCAACACCCCCTATTTCCGGGGCGTGATCGCCGGAGACGCAGGGGTCGGCAGCGGCGGGGCGGACACCCATATCAACCAGCCCGCCACCAACGGCTCTTCCTTCGACCAAGCCTATCGGCTCTGTCAAAACATGAAGGCCGCCGGCGTCATCGTCTATACGGTCGGCTTCGATATCGGCGCAGCCCAGAATATGACCGGTCCGATCGATTCCGCCGGCGAGCTGATGGCGCGGTGCGCCACCAACCCCGACCGGGCTTTCCAGGCGTCCAGCTCCACCGACCTTTCCGACGCCTTCCGAGACATCGGACGGGACATCACCCGGCTGCGCATCTCCCGCTAGGGACGACTCGCCTCAGAGCAGGCGGATTTCGCGCAGACGTTCGGTCAGATAGTCCTCTGCCAGAATGGTCTTGCCGGCATAGCGATCGGGATTGTCCGGCGTGATCGTGCTCGGCAGCGTCTCAATCGGGAAGTCCGGGTTGAAATGCAGGAAGAAGGGCGTCGAATAGCGGGCGAAGCCCCGACGTTCGGGCGCGGGATTGACCACCCGGTGCGTCGTCGACGGCAGGACGTGGTTGGTTAACCGTTGCAGCATGTCGCCGATATTGACCACCAGGGCGCCCGCCGGCGGCGCAATGTCCAGCCAGCTGCCGTCCTTCTCCTTCAGCTGCAGCCCAGCCTCTTCGGCGCCCAGCAGCAGGGTGATGACGTTGATGTCCTCGTGCGCGCCGGCCCGCACGCCCGGCGCATCGGCGGGCACCGGCGGATAGTGCAACATGCGAAGGACGCTGTTGCCCATCTCGACCTTGTCGTCAAAATAGTCGTCGCTCAGCTTGAGGTACCGCGCGATGGCCCGGAGAATGCGCCGCCCCAGCGCGTCGAGATCCTCATACATGCCGTAAAGATGGTCGCGGAAACCGGGCACCTCCTCGGGCCAAAGGTTGTCGCGCATGAAGCGGCGATAAGAATGGTCCTGCGGCAGTTCGCGACCAACGTGCCAGAATTCCTTCAGATCCACGGCGGTCGCCCCCTTGGCCGCCTCGACCCCGAAAGGGGTCAGGCCCCGCGCCCCGCCGGTTCCCGGCTGGTGGTACTGGCGTTTGGTGGCTTCCGGCAGGGCGAAGAAGGTCTTGGCGGCGTCGATCGCGGCGGCGATACGCGCCTCGTCCAGACCATGGTCGGCCACAACCCCAAAGCCGAACCGGGTGAAGGAGGCGCCCAGCTCATCGCTGAACGCCTGAAAATCCTCGTCATACAAGGTCATGGAGACAGGGGTGATGGTTGAGGCGGCGGTTGGGGCCGAGATCGCGCTCACGGGCGTCGTCCTTGTTCAGACAATGTGCGGCGGTTCCTTACCCCCATTCCGCGCCCCTGTCAGGTTCAAGCCGTCGGTCCCGCAAGAACCGCTCGCCCGTTCACCTAAGGTACAGCTTGGAACCTAGACAGTAGGGGGGCGTTTCTCGCGCCAGACTGCCAATCGGAAGGACCAATCCATGCGCGCCAAGATTTTCGTCGCCGGTGTCTCCATCGCCGCCCTACTGGGCGCGGCGGCCTGCACCACCACCGACCCCTATCGCTCGACCCCCGTCCGCAACAACACCGGAACCGGCGCCATCGCGGGCGCCCTGGGCGGAGCCCTGCTCGGCTATCTGACCAATACATCCAACGGGGAACAGGGTCGTAAGAACGCCCTGATCGGCGCGGGCGTCGGCGCGCTGGGCGGTGCTGCGGTCGGTCAGTATATGGACCGCCAGCAACGCGCCATGGAGGCTCAGCTCTCCGGCACCGGCGTCGGCGTGGCGCGCCAGGGCGACAATCTGGTGCTCCGCATGCCGTCCGACGTCACCTTCGCCACCAACCAGTATTCGATCGACCCGCGCTTCCTGCCCGTGCTCGATGACGTCGCCCGGGTGCTGCAGGAATATGATCGCTCCACCATCGACGTGATCGGTCATACGGATTCCTCGGGTGGCGATGCGATCAACCAGCCCCTGTCGGAGCGCCGCGCCAGCAGCGTGGCGGCGGAACTCGTGCGTCGCGGCGTCCTGGCCGAGCGCCTTTATGTCGCCGGCGCCAGCTCTCGGAACCCCGTGGCGTCCAATGCGACTCCCGAAGGCAAGGCCCAGAACCGCCGCGTCGAGATTCTGATCCGGCCTTTTACCGGCTGAGGCTTTCAGAACAATCCGCAATCCGGAAGGCGGCGTCTCGCGACGCCGCCTTTTGTCCGCCCGACACCGTTCCGTGACTTGCATCCCCGCGCGCGTCGTGATCCTCCCAGAAGGACGTCGGGGGAGGAACCATGACGCCGGATGACCGGGACCTGGCCAAGAGTCTGACACTCGCAGCAGTCGCTGTGATCTGCGCCGTCCTGAGCGCCACCCTCGTGATCACGGCCGGCGAGGCCCTTCTCGCCCCCTCTCTGCCTACATCCGCCGCGCAAGCTCCGGCTCTGACCAATACAGCCGGCTGAGACGCCGCGCCGCCCCTCCGTCCTCTTCCGCCGCCACATGCTGGAAGACACGGCACGGGGGGCGACCTGTCGCAGACACCCCCTCCGCAAACAGAAACGCCGCCCCCTTTCGGAGACGGCGTTCAGCTCTTCAGCTTCGAGATCGGCGGGATCGACCCGGTGAAACCGGGTCGATCCTTCGCCTGTCTTAGAAGTTGATGTCGATGGTGGCGCGACGGTTGAGCGGTTCGCGCACGCCGTCGGCGGTGGGCTTGGCCAGGGCGGTTTCACCCTTGCCGTCCAGGGCGATGACGCCGCCGTTGACGCCTTGGGCGACCAGAGCGTCCGCGACGGTGCGCGAACGACGGTTCGACAGGCCGAGGTTATAGGCGGCCGAGCCCGAGGTGTCGGTGTAGCCGACGATCAGGACGCGGGTCGGACGGCCCGACTTGGCGTAGTTGGCGGCCTGAGCGACCACCGAGCGAGCCTCAGCCGTCAGGTCCGAGCGATCCCAGTCGAAATAGACCACGAACTGACGCTCGGCCGGCTTTTGCGGAACCGGCCGAGCGTCAGTTCGTGGTCTATTTCGACTGGGATCGCTCGGACCNGGCGGCGGAGGCGGCGGGGCCGCTTCTTCGGCGCCGAAGCTGTAGCGCAGGCCCAGGGTCACGGTGTGCGACTGATCGTAGTCGCCGTCCCATTCGCCGAAGGCGGTGGCGCCGGCGCCCGTGCCGGCCGTGGTCGATTCCCACGAGGCGTCGCCCGTCAGATAGCGGTAGGTCAGGTCGATGTTGGCGCGGTCGCCAATGGCCCAGGCCAGACCGGCGATCGCCTGAGCGGCGAACTTGGTCGAGCTGTCGTCAATGGCGAACGCGGCGCCGCGGTTGGCGCGAAGATTGCCGATGGTGTCGACGTTGACGCGGTTCACGCCGGCGCCCAGGCCGACGAAGGGACGCACGCCCCAGGCTTCATAGCCGAAGTCATAGATGACGTTGGCCATCAGGGTGGCGGACTCGATGTCGCCTTCCGGCGAATAGCAGCCGCCCGTCGCCGGGGTCAGGTTGCACAGACCCTGGGTGCCCGAAACGGCGCGCACCGTGCCGATGTCGCCCGAGCGGTAGCCGCCTTCGAGCTCGACGCGCCAGTTGGGGTTGAAGCGATAGCCGAGGCGAGCAAAGGCCGCCCAGCCGTTGTTCACTTCATAGTTCCAGTTCGCGCCGGTGGTCGACGACTCGGCGTTGATGTCGTCGATGATGTGGTAGCCGGCGTCGATCGCGCCATACCAACCGTTGGGATCTGCCGAGGCCGCGCCAGCCGACAGGGCCAGGGCGGCCGCTGCGCTGGAGGCCAGCACGATAGTCTTCATACGCATAGGGTATAGCCCTCCGCCTGTTAGAACCTAGGGCGGATCTTACCGCCTAGGCGGCTCTTATCAGCGTTGCCGTGGAAGGTCGAGGCTGAAACTTGACGACGCAAGCTCTGAAATGAGGCGCCGTGCCATTGATGCTACAGATGAAATTGGCCTTCACACGCAGATTCGTCCGAGTTCCGTCGTTTTTCCGTCTTCCGCCGAGGGCCGGCCCAACCTTCAGCTCGCTGCGGAAACGATCTGCATCCCGAGCCATTCGCCCACCAGAGCCGGCTTGTCGGCGCCCTCGATCTCGATCGTCAATTCATGTTTAAGAAGCCAGCGCCCCTCGCCCTTGTCGGTTGCATCCAACAGGCGGAACCGGCCCCGCACGCGAGATCCCGCCGGGACGGGCGCCAGAAACCTCAGCCGGTCGAAACCGTAGTTGACGCCCATGGTCAGACCATCCAGCGGCGCCACGGCGTCATAGCTCATGGCGGACGCCAGACTCAGGGTCAGAAAACCGTGAGCGATGGTTCCGCCGAAGGGCGTCGCCCTCGCCGCCTCGGCATCGACGTGGATGAACTGATGGTCCTCGGTGCAGTCCGCAAAGGCGTCGATCCGATCCTGACCAATCTCGAACCATCGGGACACCCCGACTTCCTGACCGATCAAGGCGTGAAGATCCTGGGTCCGGGTCATGGCCGTCTTCTCCTCCGTCTCTCTATTTTCCAAGACCTTGACCCAGCTCCGGAGCAGTGAAAAGGGTCAACCCTCGAACCGCCCCTCGATGATCGCGGCGTAAAGCCCGGGATCGACATTGCCGCCGGACAGGATCAGGCCTGTCGTCCGGCCCGCGCCCTCGACCTTTCCGGCCAGCAGGGCCGCCAGGGACACCGCCCCGCCGGGCTCCACCACCAGTTTCAGATGGCGGAAGGCGAACCGCACCGCCTCGGCGACCTCGGCGTCGGACACGGTCAGGGCGCCGGCCAGGCGGCGGTTGATCGGCCAGGTCAGGACGCCGGGCATGGGCGCCATCAGGGCGTCGCAGATCGAGGGAGGCCCCGCCGGGCGCCCGACCCGTTCCCCGGCCGCCAGCGACCGGGCCATGTCGTCATAGGCGTCGGGCTCGACCACCAGGACGCGGGTCTCGGGGCTGCGCTCGGCCATGACCAGATTGATCCCGGCCATCAGCCCGCCGCCCGAGGCGCCGCACAACAGCTGATCCATCGGCGCGTCGGCCTGGTCCATCATCTCCAGCGCCGTCGTCCCCTGGCCCTCGATGATGAAGGGATCGTCGAACGGCGGCACCAGGACGCAGCCCCGCTCTGAGGCTATGGCGGCGCCGATTTCCTCGCGGCTCTCGGTCCAGCGATCATACAGCCGCACCTCCCCGCCGAAGCCGATCACCCCCTCGACCTTAACCTTTGGGGAATCGGACGGCATGACGATGATCGCCGGCGTCCCCACCAGGGCGGCGGCGGCGGCCACCCCCTGGGCGTGGTTGCCGGACGAAAAGGCCACCACCCCGCGTCTCTTCTCCTCGGCATTCAGCCGGCTGATGCGGTTATAGGCGCCGCGAAACTTGAAGGCCCCGGCCCTTTGCAGGTTCTCCGCCTTCATCAGAACCCGGCCGCCGACCACGGCGTTCAGGGCGGGGCTCTCGATCAGGGGCGTGCGGACGGCGACACCGTCGATCTGGCGGGCGGCGTCGAGAACGCCTTCATAGCTGGGCAGGTGCGTCGTCATATGCTCCCCTTAGCCCGACCGCAGGCGTCGCCCAAGACGGCGCAGGGAGAGAAAGACAATGAGCCTGATCCTCGCCATCGACCAGGGCACCACCTCGACCCGGGCCATCGCCTTCGAGGTCCGGGGCCACGACTTGCGCCCGGTCGCCGTCAGCCAGATCGAACTCGCCCAGCATTTCCCGCACTCCGGCTGGGTCGAGCATGACGCGGGCGAAATCTGGTCCGCCACCCTCCAGACCTGCCGCGAAGTGGTGCGCCAGGCGGGCGGGGTCGACCGGTTCGCCGCCGTGGGCCTGACCAACCAGCGCGAGACGTCGGTGATCTGGGACGCCGCGACGGGGGAGCCCCTGCACCGCGCCATTGTCTGGCAGGACCGCCGCACCGCCGAGGTGACCGCCCGCCTGATCGCCGAGGGGCGTGAGCCGGGTGTCCAGTCCGCCACCGGCCTGATCCTCGATCCCTATTTCTCGGCGACCAAGTTCGCCTGGCTGCTGGACGCCGCGCCCGGGTCGCGCGATCGGGCGGCGCGGGGCGAGGTCAAGCTGGGCACGATCGACGCCTGGCTGATCTGGAAACTGACCGGCGGCCGGGTTCACGCCACCGACGCCGCAAATGCGTCACGCACCGCCCTGATGGACCTGAAGACGGTGGAATGGCGCGCCGACCTGTGCGCCCTGTTCGACGTGCCGCGCCAGGCCCTCCCCGCCATCGTCCCCTGCGCCGGCCGGATCGGCGAGACCGATCCGGCGCTGTTCGGCCGCCCCCTGCCCATCGCCGGATCGGCGGGCGATCAGCAGGCCGCCCTCGTCGGCCACGGCGCTCTCACGCCGGGCGACGCCAAGATCACCTACGGCACCGGCGCCTTTCTGGTGGCCAATGTCGGCGCCGAGCCGGTGGCCTCGACCCGCCGTCTCCTCGGCACGCTCGGCTACCAGGCCGAGGGCCGCACCGCCTATGCGCTGGAGGGGTCGATCTTCTCGGCCGGTTCGGCGATCCAGTGGCTGAGGGACGGGGTCAAGCTGATCTCTGAATCCCGCCAGTCCGAAGCCCTGGCCCAGAGCCTAGCCGACAACGGCGGGGTCTATCTGGTCCCCGGCTTCACCGGCCTGGGCGCCCCCTGGTGGGAGCCGGAGGCGCGCGGAACCGTGGTCGGGCTGACGCGGGATTCCGGCCCGGCCCATTTCGTCCGCGCGGCGCTGGAGGCCCTGGCCTATCAGACCCGGGATCTGCTCGACGCCCTGGCCCAGGACGGCGCCCCGCCCCTGAAGACCCTGAAGGTGGACGGCGGCGTCACCGCCAACAGTTTCGCCATGCAGTTCGTCGCCGACATCTGCGAGGTCGAGGTCGAACGTCCGGCCTTCCAGGAGATGACGGCCCTGGGCGCCGCGCGTCTGGCGGCCCTGGGCGTGGGTCTGATTTCCGATCTCGAAGCCCGTCCGGTTGAGGCCCCGGCCTGCTGGAAGCCCCGGATGAAGCCCGACGAACGCGACCGTCTGCTTTCGGGCTGGCGTCGCGCGGTCAAGGCCGCCATCATCGCCGCGCCGGAGCGCGCCTAAGACGCGGGCGGCTCTAGGGAAACGCTGAAAGAACCGACTGGGCTGTACATGACCGACGCCTCCGCCGCCGACGCGCCTCTGCAGGATGCTCAAACCGCCTTTTCCGGCACGCGCGAGGTCGATCCCCGCTACCGGCTGGACGAGGCGGGGCTGGACGCCTGGATGACCGAAAACGTCGCGGGCTACGCCGGCCCTCTGACGGTGCGCCAGTTCAAGGGCGGTCAGTCCAATCCCACCTATGAGCTGACCACCCCGACCGCCGCCTATGTGCTGCGCCGTAAGCCGCCGGGCCTGCTGTTGCCCAGCGCCCACGCCGTCGATCGCGAATTCCAGGTCATCTCCGCCCTGGCCGCTCAGGGTTTTCCCGTGGCCAGGCCCCACGCCCTCTGCCTGGACGAGGGCGTCATCGGCTCGATCTTCTATGTGATGGACAAGGTCGAGGGGCGGATCTTCTGGGATCTGAAACTGCCCGGCCTCAGCGCCGCCGAACGCCGGGCGATCTATCACGCCCAGACCGACGCCCTGGCCCGGCTTCATGCCTTCGATCCCGCCGCCATCGGCCTGGCCGACTATGGCAAGGCCGGCAACTATTTCGCCCGTCAGGTCGGCCGCTGGACCAAACAGTATCGCGCCTCGGAGACCGAGGCCGTCCCCGCCATGGACCGACTGATCGATTTCCTGCCGACCAGCCTGCCGCCGGAGGGTCCCTGCCGCATCGTCCACGGCGACTTCCGCCTGGACAATATGATCCTGGCTGAAGATCGGGCGGACGTCCGCGCCGTTCTGGACTGGGAGCTGTCGACCCTGGGCGATCCCATGGCCGACTTCTCCTATCTGCTGATCGCCTGGGCCATTCCGGCCAGCCTGCGGAACGGCTTGGCCGGCTCGGATCTGGAGGCCCTGGGCATTCCCTCGGTCGAGGAAACGGTGGACCGCTACGCCGCCGCCACTGGGATGCGACCTGCCGATCTCGAGTGGCTCTACGCCTATAATCTGTTCCGTCTCGCCGCCATCTGCCAGGGCATCGCCGGCCGTGTCCGCGACGGCACGGCGGCCAGCGCCCACGCTCGCAGCATGGCCGCCCAGGTCGGGCCGCTCAGCGAGGCGGCCTGGACGTTTGCCAAGAAGGCGGGGGCCTGATCCGCCTCGGCTTCAGCCGTCTCGATCCGCCCCGCCAAACCCGGAGGTCGGCCTGCGGACGGCGGCGCCCAGAATACGCCGATCCGCCTTGTCCTGAATCATCACGACCACAGCGTCCTCGTCCCGCGTCTGAGGCAGAGGGTACAACATCGGCCGGCCCCGCCAGTCGCCCAGGCGCGTGACGTCGCGGACCACATTCAGCTGGCGCACCTCGCGGCCGCGGTTTTCGCCGCGACCGACCTCGACCACCTGGACCCCCGGCGTATAGGTGACGGCCAGAACCTCGGCCCCGCCCGCCGGGACGCGGCCCGAGCCGACGCCGACCTGACCGCCGCCTTGGCGGAACTCGATCTCGGGCGGCCAAGCGCGGCGGCCCGCCGCCTCGAGGATGGCGGTCTCAAGCTCAGGTCCGCGCACGCCCGAGACCTGTCGGCGGCCGTCGATGACCACCTGGGGCGTGGAGACGCCGCGCTGACGCAGGGCGGCGCGATAGGCCCGCTGGCGCTGAGAAAACTCAGGCTTGGCGAAGGTGTCGGTCCAGCCCAGATAGTCCCAATAGTCGACGCCATAGGTCAGGGCGATGACGCGCGGCTCCGCCGCCGCCCGCTCGACCGTCGCATTGGCCTCCAGACAGGCGCCGCACCCCTGGGCGGTGAACAGTTCGACCACGACCGGCGGTCCGGCGGGGACGACGTGCCGCCCCGGCCGCGGGGCGGGGGGCGGGGCGACCGATCCAGCGCATAGGACGGCGCCCGCCGTGATCGTCGCTGCAATGATCCCGATCCTGTGTCTCATGGCGACGTTCTTAACCGGCGGGCGCGCAGGCGGGGGTCATAAGTGCGTGACCCTCGCCTGCGGCGGCCTTCAGTCCATCAGTTGCTGGGCGAGATAGACATAGTGGCGGGCCCAGCGCCGCGCGTTGGCCACCGGGTCGGCGTCGTTCGAGTGACCGCCGGCCGTGTCCTCATAATAGAGATGGTCGTGGCCCTGGTCGCCCAGCCGGGCGGCGAACTTGCGCGCATGGCCCGGATGCACCCGGTCGTCGCGGGTGTTGGTGGTGATGTAGACGCGCGGATAGTCCACGTCCGGCCGCAGCTGCTGATAGGCCGAATATCGGGCGATCCATTCCGCCTCCTCAGGAATGCGCGGATCGCCGTATTCGCCGATCCAGGAGGCGCCGGCCGGCAGCTCGTGATAGCGCAGCATGTCGATCAGCGGGCTCTCGATCACTGCGGCGTTGAACAGCTCCGGGTGCTGGGTGATCGACACCGAGGTCAGCACCCCGCCGTTCGACCGGCCATAGATGCCCAGACGACGCGGGCTGGTGATCCCGCGCCGCTCCAGGTCGCGCGCCACGGCGGCGAAGTCGTCGAAGGCCTTCTGGCGGTTTCCGTCCAGGGCCGCCTGGTGCCAGTCGGGCCCGAACTCGCCGCCGCCGCGGATATTGGCCTGAACGAAGACCCCGCCCCGCTCCAGCCACAGCTTGCCCATCTCGGGCTTGTAGGCCGGGTTCAGACTGACCTGGAACCCGCCGTAGCCGAACAGGATCGTCGGGTTCGACCCGTCCAGCCTCATGTCGCGCGGGCGGGTGATGAAATAGGGGATCCTGGTCCCGTCGGTCGAGGTCGCCTCGTACTGCTCCACCACATGGGTCGAGGCGTCGAACTTGGCCGGAGCGGATTTCAGCTCGGTCAGGGTGGTGGAGCCGACCGAGGCGAGGCTCAGGGTCGGCGGGGTCAGGAAGCCCTGGGTCGAGACGAAGACCTGGCCCTTGGACTTGGAGGAGTCGCCCAGCCCCACCGCGATGTTTTCTGGCGTCGCCACATCCTGGCGGCGCCAGCCGAATTCGCCCCGGTTCTCGAAGATCGCCAGCCGCCCGGCCACATTGTCGGACAGGGAGGCGACGACCTGGCGATCCAGCACCCGCACGTCGCCCAACGACTGACGGGCGGCCGGCTCATAGATCAGAAGGGCCTGGTTGCTGACGCTCAGATCGTCGCGGTCGGACCGCAGATGGTTCAAGGGTATGGAAAGCAGGGAACCGGGCTTGTAGGCGAGGCCGTTGAAGGTCCAGGCCTCGTCATTCGAGACGATCAGCAGGCCCCCCTGCGCTCCGAAGACGCTGACCCGGTCCGGCAGGGCCAGTTTCACCGTCGATCCGTCATGGGCCATCATCCAGGTTTCGGAGCGGAAGGTGTCCAACGGGCGGGTGATGATCACCGCCGTGACCCGTCCGTTCTTGTCGCGATAGACGGCCGGGCTGACGCCGTAGCCGCCGTCCGAGGCGTCGCCGCGATAGTCTTCGACCGCCTGGGCCAGGGTCTGGCTGCGCTTCAAGGTCTTGACGATGAAGGGATAGCCCGACTCCGTCAGACTGCCCGGACCGAAGTCGGTGGCGACCAGAAGCGTGTCGCGGTCCAGCCATTCGATCCGGTGCTTGCCCTCGGGCAGGTTGAAGCCGCCGTCGACGAACCGTTTCGTGGTCAGGTCGAACTCGCGCACCACCACCGCATCCTTGCCGCCGTCCGACAGATTGATCAGGCAGCGGGTCTCGTCCGGCGCCAGGCAATCGGCGCCCTTGAACACCCAGTCCTTGCCCTCGGCTTTCGACAGGGCGTCGATGTCCAGCAGGGTCTCCCACTGCGGGGTCGCGGTGCGGTAGCTCTCTAGCGTCGTGCGACGCCAGACGCCCTTGGGATTGGTCGCGTCCTGCCAGAAGTTGCCGACGCCGTCGCCGAGGAAGGACGGGCTGGGAATCCGGTCCGTGGCGGTCAGGATCGCCTGGGCCTCGGCCCGGAAGGTCTCATAGCGCGGGTCGCCGGTCAGGACGGCCAGGGACTTGCGGTTCTCCTCGGCCACGAAGGCCATGGCCTCGGCCCCGTCCACCTGCTCCAGCGCCAGGTGATCGTCGGCCGCCGCCACGCCGGCCGGGGTCAGGTCGCGCGGGAAGTGGGGCGGGGGAGCGTCGTTGGTCGATACGACGACTTCATCTGAACCGATCTCAACGGGCGTGCCCGCACAGGCCCCCATCAGAAGCGCCGGAATGGCGGCGGACAGGATCAGTTGACGCATCTAAAAACTCCGCTCATCCCGGCGAAAGCCGGGACCCAGATCTTTGGGCGTTCGGCGCCGCCCATTCGTACTGAACTCGATCCCAGCCGCCGAACCTCGCGAAAGCACTGGGTCCCGGCTTTCGCCGGGATGAGCGGAAAGAAAAGACCCTATTCCTTCGCCGGCGTGTCCATCAGCCGGCGCGACAGATAGGTGTATTCCAGCGCCAACCGCCGCGCCGTCTCTTGCAGGTTGGCCCCCGCCGCATGGCCGCCGTCGGTGTTCTCATAGAAGAGCACCGGATAGCCAAGCTCTTCCAGGCGCGCCGCCGCCTTGCGGGCGTGGCCCGGATGGACCCGGTCGTCCTTGGTCGAGGTGTGGATGAAGACCTCCGGATAGGGCTGGCCCGCCCGCAGGTTTTGATAGGGCGAATACTGCTGGATCCAGGCGCGCTGCTCCGGAATCTCGGGATCGCCGTACTCGCCGATCCAGCTGGCCCCGGCTAAGAGCTTGTGGAAGCGCAGCATGTCGAACAGGGGCACCTGAATGACGGCCGCATTGATCAGGTCCGGGCGCTGGGTCAGCATCGCCCCCATGAACAGGCCGCCCTGCGAGCCGCCCATGATCCCCAGCTTCGGCTGGCTGGTGATGTCGCGCGCGATCAGGTCCAGGGCCACGGCCTGGAAGTCCTCGTGCGCGCGCTGGCGGTTCTGCTGCAGGGCCGCCTCGTGCCAGCGCGGGCCGAACTCGCCGCCGCCGCGGGTGTTGGCGATGACATAGACCCCGCCCCGCTCCAGCCACAGCTTGCCGACCGTCGCCGAATAGCCGGGCAGCAGCGAGCTTTCGAACCCCCCATACCCGTACAGCAGCGTCGGATTGGAGCCGTCCAGCGGCATGTCCGCCTTATGGACCACGAAATAGGGGATCATGGTCCCGTCGGCCGAACGGGCCTCGTGCTGATCGACCGTCATGCCGGTCGCGTCGAACTTGGCCGGCATGGACTTGACCTGATCGACCGCCCCGGTCGCGGCGTCCGCCAGCCACAGGCTGGACGGGTTCAGATAGCCGGTGACGCTGACGAAGACCTTGTCGTCGGTCTCCGAGGCCGAACCGACGCCGACGGAGACGTTCTGCGGCAGGTCCAGGGTCGAATAGGTCCATTCCGTCTCGCCGGGCCGATAGACCCGCACCGAACCGCGCACATTGTCGTACAGGGCCACGACCAGGGTGTTGCGGGTGGCGTTCACCCCCTCGACCGCCTGACGTTCCGTGGGCCGCAGCACCAGGACGGCGGGGGTGGCGGGGTCTTCCAGCCAGGCGTCCAGCGGCCAGGCGATCAGGTCGCCGCTCTTGAAGTCCTGGCCCGACGGCGCGGTCCAGTCCTGTTTCAGCGACACCACCAGCCGGCCGTCCACCAAGCCGGTGATGTCCGACTTCGCCGGCAGGGCCAGTTTGACCACCGCCCCGTCGTCGGTGACGCGATAGGTCTCGGACGAATAGAAGTCGATCGACCGGTTGATCAGGGTCGCCTTCAGCTCCCCGTCGGCGTCCCGCAGCGTATAGCCGGACACCGAGACGTCGGTCGGCTCACCCATGAACAGGACGTCGGCCTGATCCAGGTTCTCGCCGCGCCGCATCCGCTTGACCACCATCGGATAGCCCGAGTTGGTCAGGGTGCCGGGGCCGAAGTCGCGGGCGACCAAAAGGGTGTCCTTGTTGATCCAGCTCGCCCCGCCCTTGGATTCCGGCAGATAGATCCCGCCTTCGACGAAGCTGCGGGTCACGCTGTCGAACTCGCGCAGGGTCACCGCGTCCTTGCCGCCGTTGGACAGGCTGATCAGGCAGTAGCGCTCTTCGGGGGCCAGGCAGGTCGAGCCCTTATAGACCCAGTTGGCGCTCTCGGCCTCGGCCAGGGCGTCGATGTCCAGAACCGTCTCCCACTGGGGCTCGGCGGTCTTGTAGGAGTCCAGGGTCGTGCGCCGCCAGACGCCGCGCACATGCTGGGCGTCCTGCCAGAAGTTGTCGATATGGCCGTCGTGGGTGAAGCCCGGCGCGGGGATGCGGTCGCGCGACTGGACGATCTCCAGCGCCTGCTGGTGCAGGGTTTCATAGCGGGGATCGCCCTGCAGCACGCCCAGGGAATGGGCGTTGTGCGCCTTGACCCATTCCATGGCCCGCTCGCCCTCGACCTCCTCCAGCCAGACATAGGGGTCGCTCGCCTCGCTGGTCGCGAAGGCGGGGGCGGAGGAGGCGGTCTGGGCCATGGATACCGAGGTCAGGCTGGTGGAGGCGAGAAGGGCCGCGAGCACGGCGGCGGATGAGCGGATCATGGACAGTCCCCGAAATGACGACCGGCACCTTAACGACGGCCCGCCCGGCGGCAAGGCGAGGCGGCCGACCCTTACGGTTTTGTCATCTTCGCTCAGCCCTCGTCGGGAATGCAAAGCAGATTGCCGCAGGCCTTGCAGTGGACGGCGACCGGTTCATGCGTCTGAAGGCCGCAGCGGTCGCAGGGGTGGCGGACCTTGTGCGGCTTGATGATGGCCTGGGCCAGCCGCAGGAACAGGGTGATCCCCACCAGCATGATGGCGATGGACAGAAGCCGGCCTGCGGACCCCGGCAGGGTGACGTCGCCGAAGCCGGTGGTCGTCAGGGTCGCCACGGTGAAATAGAGGGCGTCCACATAGCCGCTGATCCCGTCATGCCCCAGGAAGGTGGCGTAGACGAAACCGGTCACGACGAAGACGAAGGTCACGAGACCGGACAGGGCCCGCACCACCGCCTCCACCCGCGTATCGTCATAGCGGGAGCCGACGGTCCGCCAGAAGAAGTCCGAATTCAGCAGGGTCCACAGCCGCAGCAGCCGCAGGAAGCCCAGGTTGAACAGCCAGATCGGGAACAGCAGGGTCGCCAGGACGAACAGGTCCAGCCAGACGATCGGCTTCTTCAGCCAGTCGCGAATGTCCGAATAGGCATAAGCCCGCGCCGCCAGATCGGCCGCGAGCAGGGCGGCGATCAGATAGTCCAGCACATAAAAGGCCCACCCCATGTTCTTCAGTATGGGCGAGGCCAAAAAGAAGGCGATGATGGTGAAATCGACGGCGATGACGGTCAGTCGGAACCGCACCGCCGGCGGCTGGCTGCCGTGATACAGATAGCGCAGCCGGGCGCGCAGACGCAGGCTGTCGGGCTTGCCTTCAACGACCGTCGGTTCGAGTTCGATCTCAGACGCCTTTCATCCGGCGGCGCGTGTCAGGGGGCGGGCCGCAGCGGGCCAATCAATCGCGAACCGCCGTCCATGTCCAACGGTTCCGAGAGCCGAGCCGTTTCCTCACGGCCGGAGCCGGCCTATATTCCGGCCATGACCCGATCCTTCGTCAAGATGAACGGCGCCGGCAACGACTTCGTCGTTATCGACGCCCTGGGTGCGCCCTTCCGGCCGACGCAGGATCAGATCACGACCCTGGCCGACCGCGCCTCGGGGGAAGGGTTCGACCAGCTGATCGCCATCGAACCGTCCGACACGGCAGACGCCTTCATGCGGGTCTGGAACGCCGACGGCTCCATGGTCGAGACCTGCGGCAACGCCCTGCGCTGCGTGGGCTGGCTGCTGATGGAGGCCAAGGGCTCCGACCGGGTCGTCATCGACACCGCCGCAGGCCCGACCACGGCGTCCCGCGCCGGCGACCACAGGGTGACGGTCGATATGGGCCGGCCCCGGCTGGACTGGACCGAAGTCCCCCTGGCCGAAGAGATGGACACCCGCGGGATCGAGCTTCAGCTCGGCCCCATCGACGCGCCGATCCTGCACACGCCGGGCGCCGTCTCCATGGGCAATCCGCACGTCGTCTTCTTCACCGACCGGCAGGATGACGCCTTCGTGACCGGCTCCGGCTCCCTGGTCGAACACCACCCCCTGTTTCCCGAAGGGGTCAATGTCGGCTTCGCCCATGTGCTGGACCGCGGCCATATCCGGCTTCGGGTCTGGGAGCGGGGCGCCGGCCTGACCAAGGCCTGCGGCACCGGCGCCTGCGCGGCCCAGGTCGCGGCGGTCCGGCGCGGCCTGACCGACCGCAAGGCCACCGTGGTCGTCGACGGCGGCGAGCTGACGATCGACTGGGATCCGGCGACGGACCATGTGCTGATGACCGGCCCGGTCGAGGTCGAGCGCACCGGCGCCCTGCCCTTCTGACACGATGGGGGTGACGCTGACGTGAAGGGAAGCTTGCGCTGAGGCGTGTGCCCCTTCCGGAGCGTCAAGGCTTGGCGCGGCGCGTCCCAAGCTCTAGGACACGAACGGTTACAGCCGCGCCGAACCCTGGACGTCCCGATGCCCGATCTGACAGAAAAACAGACCTTCTCCGACCAGGAGGCGCTGGATTTCCACCGCATCCCCACGCCGGGGAAGATCTCGATGGCCCCGACCAAGCCGATGGCGACCCAGCGCGACCTGTCGCTGGCCTATTCGCCGGGCGTGGCCGTGCCGGTCCTGGCCATCGCCCAGGATGCGGACAAGGCTTACGAATACACCTCCAAGGGCAATCTGGTCGCCGTCATCTCGAACGGCACCGCCATTCTGGGCCTGGGCAATCTGGGCCACATGGCCTCCAAGCCGGTGATGGAGGGCAAGTCGGTCCTGTTCAAACGCTTCGCCGATGTGGACAGCTTCGACGTCCAGGTGAAGACCACCGATCCGGACGAGTTCATCACCGTGGTGAAGAACATCGGCGACACCTGGGGCGGCATCAATCTGGAGGACATCAAGTCCCCCGAATGTTTCGTCATCGAGAGCGAACTTCAGGACCTGCTGGACATCCCCGTCTTCCATGACGACCAGCACGGCACCGCCATCATCTCCACCGCCGGCCTGATCAACGCCTGTCATGTCGCCGGCAAGCGGCTGGACGAGGTCAAGGTGGTTCTGGCCGGCGCCGGCGCCGCAGGCCTGTCCTCCATCGCCCTGATGAAGGCCGCCGGGGTCAAGGCCGAGAACACGGTCATCTGCGACAAGGACGGCGTCGTCTACAAGGGCCGCGAACACGGCATGGACCAGTGGAAGGCGGCCCACGCCACCGACACCCCGCTGCGCACCCTGGCCGAGGCCATGGTCGGCGCCGACGTGGTGCTGGGCCTGTCCGCCAAGGGCGCGATCACCAAGGAGATGGTGGCCTCCATGGCCCCCAATCCGATCATCTTCGCCATGGCCAACCCCGATCCCGAGATCACGCCGGAAGACGTCAAGTCGGTACGGTCGGACGCCATCATCGCCACCGGCCGCTCGGACTATGTGAACCAGGTCAACAACGTCCTGGCCTTCCCCTATCTGTTCCGGGGCGCCCTGGACGTGCGGGCGCGCCGGGTGAACCATGAGATGAAGGTGGCCTGCGCCCAGGCCCTGGCCGCCCTGGCGCGCGAGGACGTGCCGGACGAGGTCGCCGCCGCCTATCGCGGCCGCAAGCTGAAGTTCGGCCCGGACTACATTATCCCGACCCCCTTTGATCCTCGGCTGATCTGGTACATCCCGCCCTTCGTCGCCCAGGCGGCGATGGATTCGGGCGTGGCCCGCGTCCAGATCGACGACATGGACGCCTATCGCAACGCCCTGCGCTCGCGCGTCGATCCGTCCGCCGCCCTGATGCAGAAGATCAACTCGGCCGTGCGCGGCGGACCCAACAAGCGCATCGTTTTCGCCGAGGGCGAGGAGCCGGCCGTCATCCGCGCCGCCTGGGGCTTCAAACAGGCCGATCTGGGCACCCCCATCCTGGTCGGACGCGAGGATCTGATCCGCCAGAACGCCGCCGAGGCCGGGCTGAATTTCGACGATCTGGGCATAGAGATCACCAACGCCCGCGTCTCCGGCCACAATGTCGAGGACACCGACTGGCTGTACGAGAAGCTGCAGCGTCGCGGCTATCTGCGCCGCGACGTTCAGCGGATGATCAACCAGGACCGCAACTATTTCGCCGCCACCCTGGTCGCCAAGGGCCGGGCCGACGCCATGGTCGCCGGCGTCACCCGCAACTTCAACATGGCCCTGAAAGAGGTCCAGCGCGTCCTGGACGTGGACGACACCCTGATCGGCCTGTCGATCCTGCTGGCCAAGGGCCGGACCCTGTTCGTCGCCGACACCACCATTCACGAACTGCCGGACGCCGCTGAGCTGGCGGACATCGCGATCAAGGCCGCCGAGACGGTGCGCAAACTCGGCCGCAATCCGCGCGTGGCCTTCCTCAGCTATTCCACCTTCGGCAATCCGCCCGGCGACCGGGCCGAAAAGGTCCGTGAGGCGATCCGCATCCTGGACAAGAAGGGCGTCGACTTCGAATACGAGGGCGAAATGCCCCCCGAGGTCGCCCTGGATCCGAAGGGCCATCCCGCCTACGCCTTCAACCGCCTGACCAAGCCGGCCAACGTCCTGGTCATGCCGGCCATCCACTCGGCCGCCATCTCGACCAAGCTGGTCCAGGCCTTGGGCGGCGCGACCGTCATCGGACCGCTGCTGGTCGGGCTGGAGAAGCCGGTCCAGATCGTCTCCCTGGGCGCTTCGGTCAGCGAGATCATCACCGCCGCCACCTTCGCCGCCTATGACGCCGGCCCCGCCTTCCAGGGCTCGGGCCTGACCTCGGCGCCGCGCCCGCCGGCGGCCGTGGTCGAAAAGCCGAGCACCGCGGTGCCGCCCACCGTCTGATCATGAGCGAACCCGGCCTCTTCCCGCCCACCGCCCCCCCGCCCCGGCGGGTGGAGCCGGGTCTCTATCTGGTGGCGACGCCGATCGGGAACCTGCGCGACATGACGCTCAGGGCCCTCGACGTGTTGGCCGCCGCCGAGCTGGTCCTGGCCGAGGACACCCGCGTCACCGCCAAACTCCTGTCCGCCTATGGGTTGAAGGCGAGGCTGGAACGCTGCGACGACCACGCCTCCGGTCGTGCGGCCGAACAGGCCATCGAGCGCCTCTGGAACGGCGAGGTGGTGGCCTTGGTCTCCGACGCCGGCACGCCCCTGGTGTCCGATCCCGGCTTCGTCGTCGCCCGCGCCGTCATCGCCGAGGGCCTGCCGGTCCACCCCATTCCCGGCCCGTCCAGCCTGCTGGCCGCCCTGTGCATCGCCGGCCTGCCCGCTGACCGCGTCCTGTTCGCCGGCTTCCTGCCGCCCAAGACCGCCGGGCGGACCGCCGCCCTGGAAGGGCTGAAAGGCCAGCGCCAGACCCTGGTCTTCTTCGAAAGCGGGCCGCGCCTGCGCGACAGCCTGACCGACATGGCGGCCGTTCTCGGCCCTCGCCCGGCCGCCGTGGCGCGTGAATTGACCAAGCTGTACGAAGAATGCGTGCGGGGATCGCTGGACGAACTGGCGGTCGATCCCCGACTGGATGCGCCCAAGGGGGAGATCGTCGTGGTCATCGGCCCCGGCGAGGCGGAGGAGGCGACCCAGGCCGACGCCGACGCGGCCCTGACCGACGCCCTGACCCGGCTTTCGACCGGAGAAGCCGCCTCAGAAGTCGCCCGCGCGCTGGGCCTGAACCGCAAGACCCTGTACCGCCGCGCCCTGGAGCTTCAGGGCAAGTGAGCCCCCGCCTGCCCCGCCCGACGCCAGAGCGACGTCCGAAGGCGGCCTGGCGTCAGGCCAAGGGGGGCGCCGCCTTCAAGGCCGGCCATGCGGCGGAATGGATCGCCGCCCTCTGGCTGATGCTGAAGGGCTATCAGATCCTGGGGTTTCGGCTGAGGACCCGCTCCGGCGAGATCGACCTGCTGGCCCGTCGCGGGCGAACCCTTGCCGTGGTGGAGGTCAAGCGCCGCGCCCGGCTCGATCTCGCCGTCCTGGCGCTGAAGCCCGCCCAGCATGATCGGCTGGTTGCAGCGGGCGAGGCGGTCCGGCGCAATCGCCCGGCCCTGCAACCGCTTGAATTGAGAATTGATATGGTGGCGCTGGCTCCCGGTCGATTTCCGCGTCATCTTCGCGGCGTTCAGAGGCGCGGGAACTGAAGGGATCGCATGACCCGGGAAGAGGCCGAGGCCATCCTGACGTCGGCCGGTGACGGCGGCGACGAGGGCTTCCCCCTGCTGGAGGCTGCGATCGCCTGCGCCATCCACGATCATCCCTTCCGCGATCCCCAACCCGTCCGCACCCTGGCCCGCAGCGCCTGCGAAAGGCTGAAGGAGCGGGTCGGGGGCGAAAGCCCGGACGAGGCCCTGTCGGAAACCATGGCCGCCGACCTGCGTCTGAACGGCGACCTGCTCCATTACGACCATCCCGCCAACACGGATCTGATCGAGGTGGCCGAGCGCCGCCGCGGCCTGTCCGCCGCCCTGGCGGTCTTCTATCTCCACGCCGCCCGTGCGGCGGGGCTGAAGGCGGCGGGGGTGGACTTCCCCGGCCATTTCCTGGTCCGGGTCGAGACGGCCGAGGGTCCGGTGGCGCTCGATCCCTTCAGCCAGGGTCGGCTGGTCCTGCCCAGCGAACTGACCCGGCGGGCGCTTCGGGCCGGTCTGACGCCGCACGTCGCCGACCGGCTGGACCTGTTGATGGCCCCGGTCAGCGATCGTCAGGCCTTGATCCGGCTGCAGAACCTGCTGTTCAGCCGCGCCATCCGCAGCCACGACTATGAGGCGGCCGAACGCTCGGCCCTGCGCCGGGCCCTGCTGGACCCGGAAGACCACCGGCCCTGGCTGGACGTCGCCGCCGCCCGCGAGAAACAGGGCGCCCTGACCGGTTCACTGGAGGCCCTGTCGCGGGCGCGCGGCCTGGACGGCGTCGAAGAAGCGCGTCGATCGACGACCTTCGAGCGCGTCCGACTGCGGCTGAATTAGACCGGTTCGCCGCGCAGCAGCCGCGGCAGGTCGCCGGTCGCCCCGCCCGCCTCCTGCATGAAGGCCCGGCGCAGCGGCCCGATCCGGTTCACCGCCGCCATCCCCAGATCCCGCATCAGCCGGACCGGGCCGATGTCGTTGGAGAACAGCCGCACGAAGGCGTCGAAACCGGCCGCCAGGGCGGCGTTGTCGAACCGGCGCCAGCGGGCGTAACGCTCCAGAACCGTCTCGGCCCCCAGGTCCTCGCCCAGGCGCGCGGCCTCGGCAAGAACCTCGGCTAAGGCGGCGGCGTCCTTCAGCCCCATATTCAGCCCCTGGCCCGCCACCGGATGCACCCCATGGGCGGCGTCGCCGATCAGGGCGAGACGCGGCGCGACCAGTTTTTCGGCCAGGCTGAGCGACAGCGGATAGACGAAGCGCGGCCCCTCGACCGAAACCCCGTCCAGAAAGGCCCCGAACCGCCGCATCAGATGCGACTGGAAGGCCGCGTCCGAGGCGCCGCGCAGGGCCTCGGCCCGCCGGGTCGTCTCGGTCCACACCAGGCTGGCCCGCTGGTCGGTCAGGGGCAGGATGGCGAAGGGGCCGCTGGGCAGGAAATATTCGTGGGCGACATTGCCGTGGTCGCGGCCCAGCCGGACCGTGGCCACCACCCCGCTCTGGCCATAGGCCCAGCCGACCGTCTCTATCCCGGCGGCGCGGCGCACGATCGAGCCCCGACCTTCCGCCCCCACCACCAGGGCGGCGGTCAGGATCGAGCCGTCGGCCAGGGTCACGGTCGCCTTGCCCGCATCCCGCTCGACCGAGACCACCGAGGCCGGCGCCCGCACCTCGATCCCCGCCGCCGTCACCGCCTCGGCCAGGGCTGCCCGGATCCGCCGGTTCTCGACCATATAGCCCAGGGGCTCGCCCCCGGTCCGCCCGCCGATCTCCTCGGCGTCGAAGCGCAGGAAGGCCGGCGAGGGCGACTTGCTGGCCGCGCCTGGCCGACGGCCGTCCGTGACGAGAATGTGATCCATCCGGCAGGCGTGCGGCCGCAGGGTCTCGCCCAGGCCCAGGGCGTCCAACATCCGGAAGGTCGAAAAGGCGATCGCCGTCGAACGCCCGTCAAAGGTCGGCGCCAGCTGGGCGCTGAACGGCTGGGGATCGACCAGCACCACCTTCAGCCCGCCCTGCGCCGCCGCCAGGGCGAAACTCGCCCCGGCCAGGCCCGCGCCGGCGATGATGATGTCGTAGCGTTCGGTTTCTGCCATGGCAGGCTTGTCGCGCCGCACGCTCAAAAGGTCCAGAGGACGGTTTGTCTCCGGCGCCTGGTAAATGAGCCCTTAACCCTGGGGATGCGACAAGGCGGGTCGAACGTCAGCCGCCCGGAAGGTCTCGCCTTTCATGTCCACCGCCCTCGCCGTCGGCCGCCAGGCCTGGATCAGCGCCCGTATCCTTTGGGAGGCGCCCTTTGTCGTGCGTTTCCGGGGTGTGCTTCAGGCCCTGCTGGCGACCCTGCTGCTGATCGCCCTGATCTCCTGGAATCCGGCGGACGCCAGTCTGAACGCCGCCTCCAGCCTGCCGACCACCAACTGGCTGGGGGCGAACGGCGCCCTGTTTGCGGACCTGTTCATGCAGTCCCTGGGCCTGGCCGCCTGGCCCGCCGCCCTGCTGGCGATCGCCTTCGGCCTGGCCCGCGCCATCGGCGACGCCATCCAGCAACGTCTGAAACCCAGCCCGATCAAGGCCCTGTCGGCCACGGCCGGAACCCTGCTGTTGTCCGGGGCCCTCGCGGCCCTGGCCGCCCCCGCCGCCTGGCCCTTAGCCGCCGGCCTGGGCGGTCTGTGGGGCGACGCCCTGACCGGCCTGACCGCCCAGGGCCTGGCCGCCCTGAGGATTCCCGGCGGGCGGATCATCGCCGGATTGCTGTTCCTGGGCGGCGGCCTGTGGCTGACGGGCTTCGCCATCGGCTTGCGCGCCATGGACTTCATCGACGCCCTGCACTGGGGCCGCTCGCTGCGCGCCCCCGCCGCGCCCCCGCCTGCCGTCGCTGCCAAAAAGCCGCGCGCCCCCGCACGCGAAAAGGCGGCGCCCAAGCCCGAGGTTCGCACGCCCGCCCCCGTCACGGACGCCGCCGTCGCGCCGGATCAGGAGGCCGACGGTCCCCAGACGGCCTATGACGACCTGCCGCCCTGGGAGGACGAACCCGCCCCCGCCGCCCGCGCCGCGCCGCGGGCGGTCGAACCCCGCGTGGCCGCGGTCAAGGCGCCAAAGCCGCGCAAGGAAGACGTCGATCAGCAGGCCTTCGTCTTCGACCGTCCCGAAGGCGCCTTCGACCTGCCGCCGCTGGGCATCCTCACCAAGCCGGCCCAGCGCGTCGGTTCGGTGGATGAGGACTCCCTGAAGCAGAACGCCAAGATGCTGGAAGGCGTGCTGCAAGAATTCGGCGTGCGTGGCGTGATCGACCAGATCCGCCCCGGCCCCGTGGTCACACTGTACGAGCTGGTCCCGGCCCCCGGCGTGAAACACGGCCGCGTGGTCGCCCTGGCCGACGACATCGCCCGGTCGATGTCCGCCCGCGCCTGCCGCATCTCGGTGGTCCAGGGTAGGAACGCCATCGGCATCGAACTGCCCAACGCCAAGCGCGAGACCGTCTATCTGCGCGACCTTCTGTCCAGCGCCGAATACGACAAGAAGGGCCACCTGCTGCCTCTGGCGCTCGGCGAGACCATCGGCGGCGAGCCCTATGTCGCCGACCTGGCCCGCATGCCCCACCTCTTGATCGCCGGCACCACCGGCTCGGGCAAGTCGGTCGGGGTCAACGCCATGATCCTGTCGATCCTGTATCGGCACAGCCCGGCCGAGTGTCGCTTCATCATGATCGACCCCAAGATGCTGGAGCTGTCGGTCTATGACGGCATCCCGCACCTGCTGGCCCCCGTCGTCACCGATCCGAAGAAGGCCGTCGTCGCCCTGAAATGGACGGTGCGCGAGATGGAGGACCGCTATCGCCGCATGTCCAAACTGGGCGTGCGCAATGTCGCCAGCTACAACGAGCGCGCCCGCGAGGCCCAGGCCAAGGGCGAGCATTTCGAGCGCACGGTCCAGACCGGCTTCGATGAGCAGGGCCGCCCCGTCTACGAATCCGAGAAGATCCGTCCCGAGCCCATGCCCTATCTGGTGGTGGTCATGGACGAGATGGCCGACCTGATGCTGGTCGCCGGCAAGGATGTGGAAGGCGCCGTCCAGCGTCTGGCCCAGATGGCCCGCGCCGCCGGCATCCACCTGATCATGGCGACCCAGCGCCCGTCGGTGGACGTCATCACCGGCACCATCAAGGCCAACTTCCCGACCCGGATCTCCTTCCAGGTCACCTCCAAGATCGACAGCCGCACCATACTTGGCGAACAGGGCGGCGAACAGCTGCTGGGCCAGGGCGACATGCTCTATATGGCCGGCGGCGGCCGCATCACCCGCCTGCACGGCCCCTTCGTCGACGACAAGGAGGTCGAGGACGTCTGCAAACACCTGAAGGCCCAGGCCGAGCCCGACTACCTCGACCTGATCACCGACGAACCGGACGGCGACGGGGACGGCGGCTTCGACGAGGGCGGGAACGGCGGCTCCGGTGACGATCTCTACGACCGGGCCGTGGCCGTGGTCACCCGCGATCGCAAGGCCTCGACCTCCTACGTCCAGCGCCGGCTGCAGATCGGCTACAACCGCGCCGCCTCCCTGATCGAACGGATGGAGCAGGAGGGCGTGGTCAGCCCCGCCAACCACGCCGGCAAGCGCGACGTCCTGGCCGGCCCGCCGCCGATGGTGTGATCGGGGGAGGAGATGTCTCAGCCATCAAAGGCGGCGGTCGTGTAGCGAGAATGAAGCGTCCAGCCGAGAGAGGTATAGAGCGCTCGCCCCTCTGCGGTGGCCACCAGAACGCCGGTTCTGGTGGAGACTTCCCCTTCAAGAGTGCGCATCACACGACGACCGAGACCCCGCCGTCTGTGACCGGGGTCAACGGAAATTCGATCATAAACGGCGATCGCGCCATCAATCACCACAATGCGCCCCCTCGCGACCTCGACGTCATCGGCGAGGAGACGGCAATGAAGCACAGCCCCTAGCTGTTCCAACGAGACCTTATAGCCTTCGGCATCTGGAGAAGAGGCCGTCATCGCGCCCGACAGGGTCATCATGAAGCCGGGCGGCTTTACTGACCAACCGCAAGGCAAGCAGGCCATGGTCGTCGCCTCATCCTCGCAGACCTTTAGGAACACATTGGGTTCGGTGATCCGATCAGCCCGCCGAAGGACGGCGGCGTCCGCCTCGGCATGGACGAAGCGGCGCACCTGATCAGGCGCGCCCACTTCGATTCTCCAACCCCCATCGTCCCATACGGGCGGCGACACGCCGCGTGTCAGCGCCCATCCACGGGTCCAAAGGGCCAGAAGTTCAGGATCAGCGCTCATAAGGGCGCACCATGACGCACAGCGCCGGATGTAGGCAACGGATCAAGCTTCGGCGCGTTACCCTCCCCGCCGTCGCATCCAAGCTTCAGCATTTCGATGAACAGGGCTTCATCGGAGCGCCGGAATATGGTCAGGCTCGCGTCATTCCGACGCCAAGCCGATCGGGCAAGACGGCGGCATCGCTGACCATCCCGAACGGGAGACTGACTTCATGACCACCCCCGCCGTCGCCGAGAGCCTCGCCGCCCCGATCGACGCCCCCGTCGATTCCCAACGCCGCGCCCTGCTGCTGGGCGCCGGACTTGTGACGGGCTTCGCCGCCCTGGGGATGTTCGACGCGGCCCAGGCCCAATCCAATCTATCGGCCGAGGATCGGGCGGTGGTTCAAAGGGCCCAGACCTATCTCCAAGGCCTGACCTCGGCCCAGGGCACGTTCGTCGAGACGGGTCCGGGCGGACAGCGCCGCGAGGGCCGCTTCTATCTGCAGCGGCCCGGCAAGATGCGGTTCGAATACACCAATCCGGCCGGCCTGCTGGTCGTATCGGACGGCTACAACGTCAAACGCTACGACCCGCGACTGAACAACTTCCAGCAGGTTCCTCTGGGACGGACGCCTCTTTCGACCTTCCTCGCGCGCAATGTGCGGCTGGACCAGGGCGTCCGGATCGACCGCGTCACCCGGATGCAGTCCGGCGCCTTCGCCATCACCGCCCGAGACGCCAATCGGCCCAACGACGGCCAGGTGGTGCTGGCCTTTGCGGGCAATCCGATCCGTCTGCACGAATGGACCATTTCGGACGCCCAGGGATCGCGGACCCGCACTCAGCTGACCTCGCTTCAGCCTGCCTCCAGCTTGGCGGCCAGCCTGTTCCAACTGCGAGATCCGACCCGGCGCCCCGGTCGGAACTAAGGCCTGCACGCGCGGAATTCGCGAATCACCGGTATCCATCCGTTGCCGGAGAATCACGGCCAAGCGGGAAATGTGACAATTTGACCTTTTCCTTCGGTCGTGACATCTAGAACACAGAGCGGCGGCGGCCGCTCTACCGCCACGGATGCATCCCCCTCCCCGGCGGCGAGAGAGACGAAACTGGATCGGCCCGGCCCGCAGAGGTCGGGCCTTTTTTCTGGGTGGTTCTTCCAGAGCCTGGCCTGTTAAAGCGGAGCATGACCCTTCGCCTCGCCACCTGGAACATCAACTCCGTCCGCCTGCGCATCGATCAGGTCGCCCGTTTCGTCACCGATCGGGCCCCAGACGTCTTGATGCTGCAAGAGATCAAATGCACGACGGATCAGTTCCCGCGCGCCGCCTTCGAAGAGATGGGCCTGCCTCATATGCGTGTCGCCGGCCAGAAGGGTTGGCACGGGGTGGCGATCGCCAGCCGCCTGCCGCTTGAGGACAGCGAGACCTTCCAGGTCTGCAAACTGGGCCACGCCCGTTGCGTCTCGGCCCGGGTCGCCGGGATCGACGTTCAGAACTTCTACATTCCCGCCGGCGGCGACGTGCCCGACCGGACGCTGAACCCCAAGTTCGATCACAAGCTCGACTTCTACGAACAGCTGACCGAGATCGTCGCCCGACAGGATCGGTCTCGCCCCCTGGTCATGGCCGGCGATTTCAACATCGCACCGGGCGAGGGCGACGTGTGGAACCACCGCTACATGTCCAAGATCGTCAGCCACACGCCGATCGAGGTGGAGGTGCTGAACCGACTTCAGGCCACAGGCGGCTTCGCCGACGTGCTGCGCGACCGTTTCCCCGAACCGCAGAAGCTGGCCAGCTGGTGGAGTTATCGAGCCGCCGACTTCCGCAAGTCGAACCGCGGCCTGCGCCTGGATCATATCTGGACCTCGCCCGGCCTGACCCCGGCCGTCATCAAGGACACGGCCCGGATTCATGATGACGTCCGCGAGTGGGACCGGCCGTCCGACCATGCGCCGGTGACGGTCGATTTGTCCGTCTGACCCCGACAACTGTCCCACAAGCGTCGCACAAGCTTAGCCTTTCAGGCGCATAGCTTTAGGCAGCCTGTCATTGACCCGCACTAAGGAGCCCGCGCCGCCCATGGGGGCGCGGCCTCATTAATCGGATTTCCAATGACCATTTCAGGTTCGTCCACTCGGCGCGCCCTTCTCGGCGTTTCCTGCAGCCTCGCCGCGCTCTGCGCCGGCGGTTCGGCCTGGGCCCAGTCCGAGACCGCTACCGGCCCAGCCACCTTGCAAGAGATCGTCGTGACCGGCACCCGGCGCGCCCAGACGGTTCTGGTCGAGGAACGCCAGGCGACCGGCGTCGTGGACGCCGTCGCCGTCGGCGACGTCAGCCTGAACCCCCAAACCACCATCGCCGACCTGGCCAAGCGCCTGCCCGGCGTGTCGGTCAGTCAGGACCAGGGCCGCAACCAGTCGGCCACCGGCGAAGCCCAATACGTCGCCATCCGCGGCTTCGACACCAGCTTCAACGCCTATACGCTGGACGGCCTGCGCCTGCCCCAGACGGCCGGCGGCCGCTCGATCTCGCTGAACCTGTTCAGCCCCTTCGCCATCCAGACCATCGGCATCGAAAAGACGCCGGATGCGACGCTCGACGCCGACGCCATCGCCGGTATCGTCAATCTGGTCACGCCGACCGCCTTCGACTTCGGTGACCAGATGCTGCGCCTGCGCGCCGTCGGCCAGATGGCCGAACTGGCCCAGGATCGCGGTCAGGACAGCCTGGGCGGCGCAGTCGGCGTGGACATGGCGCGTCGCTTCGCCGACGGTCGCCTGGGCGTCTATGCTTCCGCCTATTACGAGCAGAAGGACAGCGCCGCCGAAAGCGTCGCTGTTCAGAACGACTACAAGACTTCCAGGGCCAATGTCGGCTCGGCCCGCGAGAATGAGAACGCCCTGTCGGCGGACGGTCTTCAGTGGAACTTCTTCAACTCCACGGTGGAACGCTACGGCGCCACGGCCTCTCTGGACTATCGCACCCAGCCCTTGGACCTGTTCGCCCGGGTCAACTATGCGACCTACACCAACACCAATACGATGAACCAGACGGGGCTTCGCAGCGAGCGGACCTCGGGCCAGACCAATCCCAATCCGGGCGGCGCCAACTACAACGCCGCCGGCGACTACACGCCCTACGGCATCAATCCGGCCAACTATTTCCGCGTCGAGGACGTCGAACAGGAGCTGCTGTCGGTCCAGACGGGGGGCAAGCTGCGCTTCGGCGACTTCACCGCCTCGCTGGAAGCCGCCTATGCCGACGGCCGTCTGGACTCGCCCAATACGATCGAGGCCGCCTGGCGAGGCGTCGCCTATAACGGCGCGACGGGCAATACCGGCGCCTCGACCGAAGGGCTGAAGCTGGACCTGTCGGACCCTCGCTGGCCCATGCCGGTGCTGTCGGCCGGCGCGACCGCCTATGTCGCCAGCCAGGACCGTCCCAGCCAGATCTATGTCCAGCAGGGCTACGGCTATCTGTCGGAGGTGAAGAAGACGGTGAAGGGCGACCTGACCTGGGCCGGTTCCGGCGTGCTCGCCAGCGCCTCGGTCGGCGGCTTGTACGAGACGGCCGATCAGGACGGCCGCAGCCTGGCCCCGGACGACACCCGCTACCGTTTCCGCACGTCCTTGCAGGCTGGAACCGTGGACGGCCCGTCGATCGGCGCGACGCCCGGCCGCCTGATCCCCGACTTCATGGACCACGGCACGGTGCGCCCGGTGAAGCTGGTCGATCGCCGCTTCGTCGAAAACGAACGCGATCTGTACGGCTCGACCGTGGTGGTTTCGCAAGAGAAGCTGAACCAGGGCCTGTCGGACAGCCGGGAAGACCGGACGGCCGCCTTCGCCGCCGCCACCCTGAAACTGGCCGGCGGCGCCCTGGAGATCACGCCGGGGGTCCGCTACGAAGACAATCACTTCGAAGCCCGCTTCTTCGTCAAGGACGCCGACGGCGCCCGTTTCGCCACCGCAGACCGGGACTATGACCACGTCGATCCCAGCGTCATCGCCGCCTGGCGTCCCAGCGACGCCCTGGTGGTGCGGGCGGCCGCGCGTTCCAGCTACAGCCGGCCTGCGGGCAGCCAGCTGGCCGGGCCGACCATCGTCAGCCGCGACCCCGTCACCAACGCCGTCATCAGCATCAGCCAGCCCAACCCCGATCTGAAACCGGTCGAGGGCTGGAGCTATGATCTGGGTCTGGAATGGTACGCCGTCGGCTCCAACCTGCAACTGGCCGTCTACCACAAGGATCTGGACAATATCGTCGTGCCGACCGCCCTGCGGACGGGCACGAGCAAGACCAGCGACGGCGTCATCCTGATCAAGCCGTTCAACGGCCTGGGCGGCTCCGCCACCGGGATCGAAATGGGCGGTCGTTATGTCCTGCCGGTCGACGGCTGGATGGACGGCCTGTCGCTGGGCGGGAACCTGACCTATCAGCAGACGGAGGCCGAATACCGCCTCTCCTCGACCCTGACCCGCAAGAGCGACCTGCCCCAGGCGCCCGAGCTGATGTACAATCTGGAGGCCGGCTATGAGCACGGGCCGGTGCGGGCCAGCCTTTGGTACAACTATACCGGTCGTCGCCTGGACACGGTTCAGGACAGCCAGCCCGACATCTATGTTCAGCCGTCCAAGGAGCTGAACCTGGGCGTCGCCCTGACCCTGGCGCCGGGACTGGAAGTGGGGGCTGCGGTCCGCAACCTGACCGACGAACCGACCCGTTGGTCGACCGTCGGGGCGGGCGAACGCTATGTCTCGCCCGACCGCAAGGGCGGCTATCTGGAAACCGGCCGGGTCTTCCAGGTCAGCGTCAACGCCACCTTCTGATCCTTCGGGCCCAGTCGATTGACGCTCAGGAGGGCGGCGGAGCAAATCCGCCGCCCTCTATCGTTTCGGGAAAGCCGAACCCGGCCTTCAGTAGACAGCGACGCGACGGGATGGGGCTGCGGACATCGGCTTGGCCTTGCGCTCCAGCGCCTCGGCCGCCTGAGCCAATCGCTCGACCGCCACGTCCAAAACAGGCTCCGGCAGAGTGTAGGGCAGCCGCAGCCGATGTTCGAAGGCGCCGTCCACGCCGAAGCGCGGACCGGACGCCAATCTCAAGCCGCGCTCGGCCGCCTGGACCGCCAGGGCCGAGCTGATCGGCGCCGGCAGTTGCGCCCAGACGGACAGGCCGCCCGCCGGCCGGGGACAGACCCACTGCGGCAGCCGTTCCGCCAGCCGCATCCGCAGATGGTCGCGTTGCGCTCGCAGCAGAGGCCGTCGCGCCGCCAGACCGGCGCCGCCGTCGCCCAGCAGTTCGACCGCCGCCAGCTGCTCCAAGATCGGGGCGCCCAGGTCGAAACTGGCGCGGCTTTGGGCGAGCCGCTGAATCCCCGCCCGGTCCGCTCGAACCCAGCCGATGCGCACCCCGCCCCAGACACTCTTGGACAGGGAGCCCAGGCGCACGACACGCGGCGCATCGACCGCCGAGGCCGTCAGGGCGGGCGGGCCGCTGAGGGTCAGCTCCACCAAGGTCTCATCCAGCACCAGCAGAGTCTCGCACCCTTTCAGCCCCGCCAGAAGCCGCAGCCGATCCGCCGCCCGCATCATCCGCCCGGTGGGATTGTGATGGTCGAGGACCAGATAGGCCAGGGGCGCGCCACTGGTCCGACAGGCGGCGATCAGACCCTCCACATCCCACCCCTCAGTCCCCGCTCCCGCCCCGGCGTCGTCCGGCAGGGCGACCGGCGTGGGACGCGCGCCGGCCGCGAGAATGGCGTCCAGCGCCTGCGGATAGGTGGGATGGTCGAAGACGACCGGCTGACCCGGCCTGACCATCAGCCGCAGCAGATGAACCAGTCCATTGTGAGCCCCGTGGGTGATCAGGATCTGGGCGGGCGAGGTCGGCAAGCCGCGCCGCCGATAGGCGGCCGCCACCGCCTCGCGCAGGGCCTCAACCCCCGAGGCCTCATAGCCGTGGCCCGGCAAACGGGTCGGCAGCCTCTCCAAAGCCCGGACATAGGCGGCGTGAACGCTGGGATCGGCCGGCAGGACGGCGGCGGTCAGGTCGAGGACCTCGTCCGCGCGGGAAGAGGTTCTGGCTTCAGTAAGGCCGCGCGAGCCGCCCGTCGGCGCCTCACCCGGCAGGCTGGTCCGCGCCGAGGCGCCGCGTCCCCCTGTAAGAAACCCGTCATCCCGCAGTCGTCCATAGGCGGCCGACACGGTCGTACGGCTCAAACCCAGCGCCTGCGCCGCTTCGCGCTCTCCCGGCAGTCGCGCCGCCAGAGGAAGCCGTCCGTCCAGGATCAAAAGTCTGACCGCTCCGGCCAACTGACGGTAGGCCGGGCCGGCGCCCGGCGCGCGCCAAGCGCCCAGGTGGCGGATCAGAGAGGCTGTACCGATAGACCGCGAGGACATGGGGCCAGAATGACAGAACTGGACCTTTTTTCCAAAGCCAGTTTAGGCGAAACGCCGCTCATGACCCGCCGCCTGATCCAACTCTTCCTGGGCCTGAGCCTTTACGGCCTGTCCATCGGCCTGATCGTCAGGACGGATCTGGGTCTCGACCCTTGGGACGTCCTGAGCCAGGGCATTTTCGAACGATTCGCCGAACCGGCCGGTCTCGACTTCGGCATGGTGGTCAATCTGATCGGTATGGCCGTGCTGCTGCTGTGGATTCCGCTGCGCCAGAAGCCGGGAATAGGCACGATCGCCAATGTTCTGGTCATCGGCTCGGTCGCCGGCCTGGCGCGGAGATACATTCCGGCGGACCCGGTCCTACCGGTTCGGAGCCTGTTCCTGGCGACGGGGATCGTGCTGAATGGCGTAGCGAGCGGCGCCTATATCGGGGCGGGCCTGGGTCCAGGACCGCGCGACGGCCTGATGACAGGTCTGGTCGCCCGCACCGGCTGGCCGATCAAGGCCGTGCGGACCGCCATCGAACTGACCGTCGTCTCCGCCGGCTGGGCCCTGGGCGGCTCGGTCGGGGTCGGGACGATCCTCTACGCCCTCGCCATCGGCCCGCTGGTCCAGATCTTCCTTCCGGCGTTCACGGTCGGAAAGGAGGACGGGCGGAAAACGCTTCCTGGCGGAAAACCGACGCGTCCAGCCTAACGGCGCCTTGTTCGGAACCCCTCAGGGCTGCAGCCGATAACCGCCCGCGTCGGTCAGCAGAAGCCTGGCCTGGCCCGGCTCTGGCTCGATCTTCTGGCGCAGGCGATAGATGTGGGTTTCCAGGGTGTGGGTGGTGACGCCGGCGTTATAGCCCCAGACCTCGGTCAGCAGCTCCTCGCGCGACACGGGCTTGGCGCCGGCGCGGTAGAGATACTTCAGGATGTTCGTCTCTTTTTCCGTCAGCCGCACCTTTTTGCCCTTGGCGTCCATCAGAACCTTGGCGGCGGGCCGGAACTCATAGGGGCCGATGGAGAAGACGGCGTCTTCCGACTGTTCGTGGCTGCGCAGATGGGCGCGGATGCGGGCCAGCAGGACCGCGAACCGGAAGGGCTTGGTGACATAGTCGTTGGCGCCCGCGTCCAGGCCCAGAATGGCGTCGGCGTCGGCGGACTGGGCGGTCAGCATGATGACCGGGGTGGAGACCCCGTCCTTGCGCAGCAGGCGGCAGGCCTCGCGGCCGTCCATGTCGGGCAGGTCGACGTCCAGCAGGATCAGGTCTGCGCGGATCTCGCGCCCCATACGAACGCCGTCCGCGGCGGTCGAGGCCTGCTGGGTCTTGAACTCTTCGTGCAGATTCAACTGCTCGGCCAAGGCCTCGCGCAGGTCGTCGTCGTCATCGATGATCAGGATGGTCTTGGGCGTGGGCATGGACAGACAATGGCGAGGCTTGGCCCCCGCGCCAAGGCTTGGGGGTGCGAATTCACGTCGAGTTACGGCCTAGAGACTGTTTCGGATGGTTTTCGTTCCCCGAACAACGCCGTTCCCACCCGGACATGGGTCGCGCCGCAGCGGATCGCCGTCTCGTAATCGCCGCTCATCCCCATGGACAGGACCGACAGGCCATTGTCCTCGGCCAACCGCGCCAGAAGCCGGAAATGGGGTTCAGGCGGCTCATCGGCGGGCGGAATACACATCAACCCCTCGACCGTCAGCCCATAGGTCTTCTGCGCCGTCGCGATCAGAGACTCGGCGGCGTCGGGCAGGACGCCGGCCTTCTGCGGCTCGGCCCCCGTATTGACCTGGATCAGCAGACGAGGCGATCGGCCCCGTTTCGCCGCAGCCTCGGCCAGGGTCCGCGCCAGCTTCACCCGGTCCAGGGTCTCGATGACGTCAAACAGGGCCACGGCGTCTTCGGCCTTGTTGGTCTGGAGCGGCCCGATCAGACGCAGCTCCAGCTCCGCCCCGCCGGGGCGGCCGTACAGGCCCTCGGCCCAACGTCCCTGGGCCTCCTGCACTCGGTTTTCGCCGAACACCCTCTGGCCCGCCGCCCTCATGGCCGCGATGGCCTCCGGCGGCTGGGTCTTGGAGACGGCGGTCAGAACGACGGTTTCGGGATCGCGCCCGACGTCCCGGCAGGCCTCTGCGATACGGGCGCGGACGACGGCCAGCCTGTCGGAGATTGCGGCGGGATCGGTGGACGGAGACGCCGAAGCGGGAGAAGAAGAGGTCATGATCCTGCCGGCCGGTTACAGCGACGATGCGCGCATGATCTGGGATGCGGCCACCGCTCTAAACCGCGCCGCCGCCGCTGTCAGCCCGGCGGCGGCGCGTCTGCCCCCGCTGCTGTTCTTCACCGACCCGGCGCGCACCCCCCGCCCCTGGGAAACGGCGGCCCGCCTGCCGCCGGGATCGGCCGTCGTCTATCGCGCCTTCGGCGCCGATCAGGCGCTCGAGATCGGCCTTCGTCTGCGCGCCGTGACGCGTGAGGCCGGGGTTGAACTTCTGGTCGGAAAGGACGCCGATCTCGCCGACGCCGTATCGGCCGACGGCCTGCATCTGCCGGAGAGAGAAGCTGATCGCGCCGCCGATGAGCGAAGACGGCGCCCGGATTGGCGGCTGACGGCGGCCTGGCACGGGGCCGAACCGCCGGCTTCAGGGGTGGAGGCCCTGATCCTGTCGCCGATCTTTCCGGCTGGGGGCGCGTCGGCGACCAAGCCGGCCCTGGGGGCGGCGGCGTTCAAAACCTTGGTCGAACGCGCCGGGGTTCCGGTTTACGCCCTGGGTGGATTGCGTCCGGACCGGGTTGCGCTGCTGACGGGATCGGGCGCCTGCGGCCTGGCGGCGGTGGAGACGATCCAGTCCGCCTTCGGCGGCGTCAGAACTTAAAGATTGTTTCCAGACGGACGCGGGGCTGGGTGCGGGCGCTGGTTTCCGGCGCTCGGGCAGGATCAGCCTCCGGCGAGGCCACAGCCGCAGCGGCGCCGACGCGCAGACGGTCGTTGAGCCGGTAATAGGCGCCGGCTTCGACGTCTCCCCAGTCCGTCTCGCGGCCCACAGGCTGGTTCAGATTGAAATCCAGGGCCCAGCGTCCGCTGTCGTTCAGACGCAGGCCGCGACGCTGCTGCGCGGGGGCGTGGCGCTGAGCCGACTGGGCTTCCGACAGGGACAGGCTCGAACTGCGTGACGCTGCGCTCTGCGCAAGCACAGGCGTGGCGGCAAGCACAGCCGTCGCCGCAACCAGTCCAGCCGAGAAACCGCCGAAACGCATTCCAAACCCTTCGAACGCCGCCGACGGCGACGCCTTCAACCCTGCCCCGGCGCTTTGGGCCGTGAACGCCGCGATTAGACACCGGGGGCGCTTCCGGTCAACGCAACGTTGGCTCCGGGGCGGGGTTCCTCCGCATTGTTGCACCGCGATGTGGCTCAAGCGTCACGAGATTCTGGCCAAAACCGTCCTCTCCTCCGCCGCGAGACCGCTCCCGCGACGTCTCACGGCCGAGTTCGCCTTGTCATCGCCCCTTTTGCCCGTGTTATAGAACAGCGCAACGGCGCAGACCGTCAGAGCGACGCCGCGCGCGCGTGGGGGCGAGGGCCTTCACGTCCCTGAGTTTACGGAGACTTCCTTGATGAGCCTCAACAAGGCCCTGGTTCGCGGCGTCGCTGTCGCCTTGGTCTCAGGCTTGGCCCTGAGCGCCTGTTCCAGCCTCCCCTTTGTCGGAAACGGCAAGAAGAAGGCCAAGACGGACGTCCAGCAGGGCATCGGCGTCAACGGCTATCTTTGGCGCGCCTCGCTGGACACCCTCAGCTTCATGCCCCTGCTGACCGCCGATCCGTGGGGCGGGGTCATCAACTATGACTGGTACATCAACCCCCAGACGCCGAACGAGCGTTTCAAGGCCACCGTCTTCATCCTGGACACTCGCCTGCGCGCCGATGCGCTGAACGTGACCGTGACCAAGGAGATCAAGGGCGCCGACGGTCAGTGGACCGCCGCTCCGGTCGCCGCCCAGACCGAGGCGGACCTGGAAAACGCCATCCTGACCAAGGCGCGCCAGCTGAACCTGTCTAATGCGGGCTAAAGCAGGCTAACGCCTGCTTTAGCTTTCCCTGTAGGTTCTACCGCCCTTCGGGCTGTTTGAGCGCTTTTTTGGTGCTACCGCCCTTCGGGCTACTTGAGCACCCTTTTGCGCCTGGCGCCGCTCAGAGGGCGGTTTGAGCGCAAATCTGCTTGGGCGCTGTCGTCCTTCGGGCTAGTGAGCCGGGAGGGCGGCAGCGCCCTTTTGACTTCAGGACGACCGTGGCCCGTTACGAACCCAAGACCGCCGAACCCCGCCAGCAGGCCCGCTGGGCCGAAGCCGCCGCCTTTGTGACCAAGGATACCGGCCGGCCGAAGTACTATGTGCTGGAGATGTTCCCCTATCCTTCGGGCAACATCCACATGGGCCACGCCCGCAACTATGTGATGGGCGACGTGGTGGCGCGGTCCAAGCGCGCGCAAGGCTACGACGTCCTGCACCCGATGGGCTGGGACGCCTTCGGCATGCCGGCCGAGAATGCGGCCATGGAACGCGGCATCCACCCCAAGGGCTGGACCTACGACAATATCGCCCAGATGCGGGACCAGTTGAAGCTGCTGGGCCTGTCGCTGGACTGGTCGCGCGAATTCGCCACCTGCGACCCGGAATACTACGGCAAGCAGCAGGCCTGGTTCCTGGAGCTGTATCGGCGCGGTCTGGTCTATCGCAAGGACGGGGTGGTCAACTGGGACCCGATCGACAACACAGTCCTGGCCAATGAGCAGGTGATCGACGGGCGCGGCTGGCGTTCCGGCGCCGTGGTGGAGAAGCGCAAGCTGAACCAGTGGTTCCTGCGCATCACCGACTATGCCGACGACCTGATCGACGGGCTGAAGACCCTGGATCGCTGGCCCGAGAAGGTCCGGCTGATGCAGGAGAACTGGATCGGCCGCTCCAAGGGTTTGCAGATGACCTGGGCCTTCTCCGGCCAAGCCCCCGCCGGTTACGAGACCGGCGTCGAAATCTACACCACCCGGCCCGACACCCTGTTCGGCGCCAGCTTCCTGGGCCTGGCCCCGGATCACCCCATTTCGAAGCAACTGGCCGAGGCCGATCCGCGCGTCGCCGACTTCATCGCCGAATGCCGCAAGGGCGGCGCCTCCCAGGCCGAGATCGAACAGGCCGAAAAGATCGGCTGGGACACGAGTCTGAAGGTTCTGCATCCCTTCACCGGCGCCGAAATCCCCGTCTGGATCGCCAACTTCATCCTGTCGGAATACGGCACGGGCGCCATCTTCGCCTGCCCGGCCCATGACCAGCGCGACCTGGACTTCGCCCGCAAATACGACCTGCCGGTGATCCCGGTGGTCCGCCCCGAGGGCGCCGGTGACGACTTCGCCGTGGGCGACGAGGCCTATACGGGCCCCGGCTCCATCTTCCATTCCGACTTCCTGGACGGACTGGACATCGAAACCGCCAAGGCCGAGGCGATCCGCCGCGTCGAGGCGGCCGGGACGGGCCAGGGCGCGACCATCTATCGGCTGCGCGACTGGGGCGTGTCACGCCAGCGCTACTGGGGCTGCCCCATCCCGATCATCCACTGCCCGTCCTGCGGGCCAGTGGAGGTTCCGGCGGATCAGCTGCCGGTCGAACTGCCCGAGGACGTGACCTTCGACGTGCCCGGCAATCCACTGGATCGTCATCCGACCTGGAAACACGTCAAATGCCCGTCGTGCGGCCAGGATGCGACGCGCGAGACCGACACGCTCGACACCTTCGTCGACTCCAGCTGGTATTTCGCCCGCTTCACCGATCCGAAGGCGGCCGAGCCGATCAATACCGAGGCGGCGAACCGCTGGCTGGCGGTGGATCAGTATATAGGCGGGGTCGAGCACGCGGTCCTGCACCTGCTGTACGCACGGTTCATCACCCGCGCCCTTTCGGACGCCGGCATGCTGGCGGTGAAGGAGCCGTTCGCGGGCCTGTTCACCCAGGGGATGGTGGTCCACGAGACCTATTTCGAAGGCCAGGACGAGGTCGGAAAGCCGCGCTGGGTCGAACCCACCGACGTCCGCATCGAGACCGTCGACGGCCAGCGGGTCGCCACCCGCCTGTCGAACGGCGCCCGCCTGTCGATCGGCGACATCGAGAAGATGTCCAAGTCCAAGAAGAACGTCGTCGCGCCTCAGGAAATCCTGGAAAGCCACGGGGTGGACGCCGGCCGCCTGTTCGTCCTGTCCGACAGCCCGCCCGAGCGGGACGTGCAATGGACGCCGGGCGGGGTCGAGGGCGCCAGCCGGTTCGTGCAGCGGACCTGGAGCCTGTTCGACGCCTATGACCCCGGCTTCGCCGGCGAGGACAAGGCCAACGCCGAACTGCTGCGAGAGACCCACAAGGCGATCAAGGCCGTGTCCGAGGGGGTCGAAGGCTTCCGCTTCAACTCGGCCATCGCCAAGCTCTACGCCTTCGTCGCCGCGGTGCGTGACAGCGCCCAGGCGGGCGGCGAGGCCAAGCGTCAGGCCCTCTCGGCCCTGGCGCGCCTGATCGCCCCCTTCACCCCCCACCTGGCCGAGGAGTGCTGGACCCGGTTGGGAGAGGACGGGATGGTTCTGGACGCGCCCTGGCCGGTGTGGGACGCTGCGCTCGCGGCCGACGACGAGGTGGTTCTGCCCATCCAGATCAACGGCAAGCGTCGGGCGGAAATCCGCGTCGCGCGCGGCATGGAGCCGGCCGAGGTCGAGGCCCTGGTTCTGGCCGACGAGACGGTTAAGGCGCGTCTGGAGAGTCTGAGCGTGAAGAAGATCGTCGTGGTCAAGGACCGGATCGTCAATCTGGTGGCCGGCTGATGCGCGTCCCAACCAGTCTTGCCCTACTAAGCGTCCTGGCGCTCGCCGCCTGCGGCTTTACGCCTATGTACGCCGAGCCGGGCATGGGCTCGCCCCTGCGCCGGATCGCGGTGACGGCCCAGGACGACCGACTGGGCTATCGCCTGCGTGAACAGCTGGAGGACGCCCTGGCCTGGGACCGGTCTGCGGCGCCGCTTTACCGGCTGACGACCCGTGTCGAACAGGACCGGCGGCCCCTGGGGCGCCGGATCGACGACACCGCCACCCGCTATGAGCTGACGGTCAAGGCGACCTGGACCTTGACGCCCATCGCTGGAGGCGCACCCGCGACCGGGGTGGAGACCGTCACCACCACCTACGCCGCCGACGACCAGCCCTATGCCGCCATCGCCGCCCAGCAGGACGGTGAAGAACGCGCGGCCGCCGAATTGGCGCGTCTGATTCGGCTGGACCTGATGCAGGCCCTGTCGAACCGGTGATTCTGGCCAAACGCCCCGAGATCGACCGCTTTCTGAAGGCGCCCGATCCGGCGATCCGGGCGGCGGTGATCCACGGCAAGGATCGGTCGGGCGTCGCCGAACGGGCCGAGATCCTGTGCAGGGCGATCACCCCGGACCTGAGCGACCCCTTCAACGTCACCGTCCTGACCGACAGCGACATCGACAGCGACGAAAGCAGGCTGGAAGAGGCGCTGACGGCCATGTCCCTGATGGGCGGGCGCCGTCTGGTGCGGATTCGGCTGTCGGCGCTGAAGCCCGGGGTGGACAAGGCGGTGGCCGCCGCCGTCAAGATCCATGCCGAGGGCGGCTATAATCCCGAGGCCATGCTGGTGGTCGAGGCCGACCAGCTGGGCCGCGACTCAGCCCTGCGCAAGACCGCCGAAAAGGAGAATGGGGCCGTCGGCATCGTCTGCTATGAGGATGAGACTGGCGACGTGGCCCGAATGACCCGCGAGGCCTTGGCGGCCGACAAGGTGGGGCTGACCGCCGACGCCCTCGATCGTTTCGTGGCTCGCCTGCCGCGTGAGCGGGGTCTGATGCGCCAGGAGATCGAACGCCTGGCCCTGTTCATCGGTCCCGGTTCCGGGCGGACGATCGACAGCGAGCTTCTGGACCAGCATCTTGGGGTCGAGCCGGACGCCTCCCTGTCCGACGCCGCGCTCCAGGCCTTCGGCGGGCGGCCCGGCCCAGCTCAAGCGGGTCTGCGTCGCGCCTTCGCAGAGGGGGAATCCTCGGTCCTGGCCGTCCGATCCGCTGCCCTGCATCTGGGGCGGCTGCGGCGGATCAATATTCTTCAGGCCAACGGGGCCGGCGCCAAGGAGGCGGCCAAGGCGGCGGGCGTCTTCTGGAAACAGGAGGCGGAGATGCTGCGTCAGGCCCGCGCCTGGCGTCTGGAGGCGCTGGACGAGGTGCTCGACAGCGTCAACACCGCCGACGTCGCCACCAAGACGACCGGCATGCCCGACCAGCTGATCGCCGAACGCCTGCTGCTGGAGATCGCCGGACGGGCTAAGCGTCTGGGGCTTTGAGCGGGGCTGCTGCGGCTCAGCCTCGCTTTGACGCCTTGCGGAAGGCGGGCTTGGCCAGGGCCATGTTGCGGGCGGCCACGCTGCGCTCGTCGCCGGTGGACGGAGCGCCGGCTGGACCGGCGAAACCCTGGCCCGCTCCGCCCTGCCGGCGCGCCTTTTTGGCGGCCAGCGCCTGTTTCAGATTTTCGGCGGCGGTTGGCGGCGGAACATTATCGGTCATTCCACCTGTCTAGCACATCGCGGGGCTCAGCCGCGCATCAATCGACGGCACAGGTCGTCGAGCTGTTCCAGGGAGCCGTAGCGAATGGTCAGCTCGCCCTTGCCTGCGCGGTCGTTCAACTGAACGGACAGGCCCAGGGCGTCGGCCAAATCCTGTTGCAGGGCGGCGACGTCGGCCGTTCCTTCCTTGCTGGGCGCAGGCTTGGCCTTAACCGGTTTGGGGCCCTCGGCGGCGCGGCGAGCCAGGGCCTCGACCTGGCGAACGTTCAGCCCCTCATTATAGGCCTGCTCGGCCAGGGCGCCGGCGTTGGGCGCCGTCACCAGGGCGCGGGCATGGCCGGCCGTCAACTTGCCGTTCCGTACGTACCACAGCACTTCTTCAGGCAGTTGCAGCAGACGCAGGGTGTTGGCCACATGGCTGCGGCTCTTGCCGACGATGCCGGCGACCTGATCCTGGGTGCGGCCGAACCGCTCCATCAGCATCCGATAGGCGTCGGCTTCTTCCAGCGGATTCAGATCGGCGCGCTGGACGTTCTCGATGATGGCGACTTCGTAAACCTCGACGTCATCCATTTCATGGACGACGATCGGCACCTCCGTCAGCCGGGCCGCCTGGGAAGCGCGCCAGCGGCGCTCACCGGCGATAATCTGCCAGACCCCCTCCTCCTTCGGATGGGTGCGGACCAGAATCGGCTGAAGCACCCCCTTGTCACGGATGGAGGCCGTCAATTCATCCAGCTGTTCCTGGGTGAAGATTTTCCGCGGCTGATCGGGATTGGGCTTCAAACTCTCGATCGGCACGCGCTGCACGCCCGAAGGCATGGCGGCGTTGGGCGCCGTCGGCGCCTCGATGTTCTCGCCCATCAGGGCCGACAGGCCGCGGCCCAGACCTCTTTGTCGTTCAGCCAAAATACTGTTCCGTTTCTTCTTCTAATCAGGCGTGTAGCGGCCGTTCAGGCGGCCAGCTTCTGGCGCTGGCGTTCGCGCTTCACCACTTCCTTGGCCAGGCGCAGATAGGCCTGACTGCCGGCGCATTTGAGATCATAGATCAGGGCGGGCTTTCCGAACGACGGCGCCTCGGCGACCCGAACATTTCTCGGGATGACGCTGTCGTAGACCTTGTCGCCAAAATGGGCGCGCACGTCATTGGCGACCTGGCCCGACAGGGCGCTCCGCCGATCGAACATCGTCAGCACCAGCCCCTGGATTTCGAGAGACGGGTTCAGGCTCTGTTTGACCATGTCGATGGTCCGCATCAACTGGCTGAGCCCTTCAAGCGCAAAGAACTCGCATTGGAGCGGCACAAGAACCGCATCCGCTGCCGCCATGGCGTTTAGGGTCAGCAGGTTCAGCGACGGCGGACAGTCGATCAGCACATAGTCATACGCGGTAGGGCCGTCGTCATGCTGCCGAAGAGCGTCCCTCAAGCGATAGGATCGCCGATCCGCCTGGCTCAACTCGATCTCGACCCCAGACATGTCCGCATCGGCAGGGACGATCCAGAGCCCCGGAACAGTGGTCTGGACGGCGGCGTCTTCGATAGAGCGCTGATCCACCACCACATCATAGATGGTGACCCGTCGTGTTTCACGTGGAACGCCCAAACCGGTCGAGGCATTGCCCTGAGGGTCCATGTCGACGATCAGCACCCGCTTTCCGATAGCGGCCAGGGCGGTTCCCAGATTGATCGCCGTCGTGGTCTTGCCCACGCCGCCCTTCTGGTTGGAGACGGCGAGAACACGGGCAGGCAGTTTGTTAGTGCTTGGAACGGGCACGACGAACACTCCGGACGGTCACGATGCGGCCGCGCGGGTCGCTTTGCGACGGGGCCAGTTCAGCCTCGAAATGCCAGGATTTACGGGCCTCGATCAACTCGGATTCGACCCTTTCCCCCTTGAGGAACAGACCTTGTGCACCCCTTTCAAAGTAGGGCTGTGCATAACCCAGCAGCCGCTCCATTGGGGCCACGGCGCGAGCGGTCACCACGTCGCATTTTATGGTCTGATCTTCGACGCGACCGTTGATCACCGTGGCGGGCAAGGCCAGAGCATCGACCGCCTCCTGCAGAAACCGGCAGCGTTTGCCCAGGCTGTCGATCAACCAGACCCGGGCGTCCGATCGTCCTTTCAGCAAGATCGCCAGGACCACGCCGGGAAAACCCGCGCCGGCGCCGAGGTCCGCCCAACTGCGCGCCGTAGGGGCCATTTGCAGCAGTTGCGCGCTGTCCCAGGCATGGCGGTTCCAAAAATCCGGAAGGCTGTCCGGCCCAACGAGATTCATCACCGCGTTCGCCTCGCCCAACCGCAGGCGAAAGGCCTCCAGATCGGCCATCTGCTCCTCTGAAGCACCGGCCTTGCGCTGGAAGGCGGCCATCTCCCCTTCCAGCATCAGGCGACCGCCTCGACCTTGGGCGACTTTTTGACATGGGCCAGCAGGGCCGTCAGGGCGCCCGGCGTCATGCCCTCGATACGCCCCGCCTGGCCGAGAGTGCGGGGCCTGATGCGGCTGAGCTTCTCGCGCACCTCATTGGACAGGCTGCCGACGCCGCCATAGTCGAGATCGGGTGGCAGGATCAGATCCTCCTCGGAGCGCAGGGCCTGGGCGTCGATCGCCTGGCGATCGAGATAGTTGGCGTAGCCGGCGTCGATTTCGATCTGCTCGCGGACTTCAGGCGTCCAGTCCGCGATGGCCGGAATGGTCGGCATGAACTGTTGCAGAGTGACGCCCGGAAAGGCGAGCAGTTCACGCATGGAGCGGCGACGGCCGTCGGCGTTCACGGGAATGCCCAGGGCGTTGGCCTCTTTCGGCGTAAAAAGCGTTTCACGTGAAACACGGCTCGCCAAGGCCATGGCGTCGGCCTTGTCCGAGAAGCGCGCGGCCCTGTCGGAGCCGACGATCCCCAGCTTCATCGCCAGCGGCGTCAGCCGCTGATCCGCATTGTCGGCCCGCAGCGTCAGACGGTATTCGGCCCGGCTGGTGAACATGCGATAGGGTTCGGTGACGCCCCGCGTCACCAGGTCATCGACCATGACGCCGATATAGGCTTGGTCACGACCCAGGATCACAGCGTCTTGACCCGTCGCCGCCCGAGCGGCGTTCAGCCCGGCCATCAAGCCCTGGGCCGCCGCCTCCTCATATCCGGTCGTCCCATTGATCTGGCCGGCCAGATAGAGACCCGGTCTCTTCTTGACCTCGAGAGCGGCCGTCAGTTCGCGTGGATCGACATAGTCGTATTCGATCGCATAGCCGTAACGGAAGACCTCAACAGTCTCCAAACCGGGGATGGTCCGCAGGAAGGCCTGCTGGGTGGCTTCGGATACGGAGGTCGAAATCCCGTTGGGATAGACGGTCGGATCATCCAGACCTTCCGGTTCAAGGAAGATCTGGTGGCTGGTCTTGTCAGCGAACCGCACGACCTTGTCCTCGATCGAAGGGCAGTAGCGGGGGCCGCGCCCCGACAGACGCCCGCCATAGACTGCGCTCTCGCTCAGGTTCTCAGCGATGAGGCGATGGGTCTGTTCGGTCGTGTGGGTGACACCGCAGGCGATCTGAGGAACGGTGATCCGATCCGTCAGAAAGGAGAAGGCGCTGGGGGTTTCGTCGGCCTCCTGCATCTCCAGCCGGTCCCAGGCGATGGTCCGCCCATCCAGTCGCGCGGGCGTGCCGGTCTTTAACCGGCCCATGGCCAGGCCCGCGGCGTGCAGATCAACGGCCAGACCCGTCGACGGCGCCTCGCCGTGCCGGCCTGCCGGAATACGCTCCTCGCCCCGATGAATGACGCCGTTCAGGAAGGTGCCGGTCGTCAGGACGACAGCAGCGGCCCGAATCCCCTCCCCCACGCCGGTAATGACGCCCGTAACGCGGTCGCCGTCCAAGATCAGCCGCTCCGCAGTGCCGGCCATCAGCGTCAGGTTCGCCGTTTGAGCCAGTTCCGCCTGCATGGCTTCCCGATACAGGCGTCGGTCGATCTGGCTGCGTGGTCCCCGAACGGCGGCGCCCTTGGACCGGTTCAGCAGTCGGAATTGAATGCCAGAGACGTCCGCCAGACGGCCCATGATCCCGTCCATGGCGTCGATCTCACGCACGAGATGCCCCTTGCCCAGGCCGCCGATGGCGGGGTTGCAGGACATTTCGCCGATGGTCTCCAACTTCTGGGTCAGAAGCAGGGTTCGGGCTCCCGCGCGCGCAGAGGCGGCGGCGGCTTCACAGCCGGCGTGGCCGCCGCCGATGACAACGACGTCGAACGAATAGTCGCTTGTGGGGATCATGCGCGCCACATAGGCCAAAACAGCAGATTTCGCCAGAGGCGAGAGCGTGCGACGGTGACGACAGGGTTCGCTGAACGTAGTCCTACTTACGGTGTTTCACGTGAAACACCGGTATTACTTGCCGATGCAGAAGGTCGAGAACACCTCGCCCAACACCTCTTCGACACCGATCTCGCCGGTGACGCGTGAAAGGGCTTGCGCGGCGCGGCGCAGATCGTCGCCCGCCATTTCGGGAGAGACCTCCAGCGCCGCCAGGCCCGTCCGTACGCCCGACAGAGCCTCGCTCAGCCGCAGCCGATGACGTTCGCGCGTGATCGCTGGGAAGTCCGCCCCCGACAGATCCCGCTCCAATCGCGCGGCGATCCAGTCATGAAGCTCGCCCAGGCCCGCGCCGGTATGACTGCTTACGGCGATCTGGTCCCAGCCTTCAGAGCCCGCATCGGCCGATCCCAGGTCGCTCTTATTGGCCACGATCAGATCACCCGGCCGAACATAGCCGGCGGCCACGCCTTCCACATCGCCGGGCGCTCGAACCCATAGCCTCAGATCCGCCCCCTCTGCGCGCGCCCGCGCGCGCCGCACCCCTTCCGCCTCCACCGGGTCGTCGCTGTCTCTCAATCCGGCCGTGTCCGACAGGGTGACGGCATAGCCGCCGATCACCAGTTCGGCGTCCAGAACATCGCGCGTCGTTCCGGCGATCGGCGTGACGATCGCCGCCTCGCGCTGGATCAGGGCGTTGAACAGCGACGACTTACCGGCGTTGGTCTCACCAATCAGCACGATGCGATAGCCGTCCCGAACGCGCTCTCCTCGCGCCCCGTCCTCGACGGCGCGGTGCAGATCGCGCGCCAGCTGCTCGAGCACAGGCCCCGCCGTCCGCGCCAGATTGTCCGGCACCTCCTCGTCGGGAAAGTCGATCTCGGCCTCGACCAGGGCCAGGGCCTTCAGCAAGTCGCGACGGAAACCGGCGTAGGTCTCGCTGAGCTTCCCGTCCAGCTGACCCAGAGCCTGTCTCGCCTGGGCCGCCGTCTCAGCATCAATCAGATCGGCCACCGCCTCTGCCTGGGCCAAATCCATCCGGCCGTTCTGAAAGGCGCGGCGGGTGAACTCACCCGGCTCGGCGGGCCGCAGTCCCAAGGCGATCAGGGCGCGACTAGCCGCCTCGACCACCGCACGGCCGCCGTGCAGATGAAGCTCGGCAGCGTCCTCGCCCGTATAGGAATGGGGTGCGACGAACCGAAGGACCAGGGCCTGATCAATGGGGACGCCATCATGATTCAGCTCCCGGACCGCAGCCAGCCGCGGCTTCAGCCCCCCCGCGCCCAGGGCTTTCAGCGTCGGCGCGACGGCCGGCCCCGAAAGACGCAAGACGGCGATGGCGCCTCGGCCGGGTGCGGTGGCGAGGGCGAAGATAGTGTCCTGGGTCATGGTCTCAGGGGCTTCTCCAACTGCGGAGAAACCTGTCGCTCACTTCACCGCCGCTTCCATCAACCGCCGAAACTGATCCTGCGCCTGAAGGCCGAAACTGGTCCAGGTCTTCAGCAGTTCGTCCGGCTGCATGGCGGCGACATTGGCTTCCATCCGCTTGGTCATCTCGGCCACCATGGCCTCGTTCAGCGGGGCGACGTCAGGCAGTCCCAGAAAGGCGCGCGCCTCCGCCGGAGTGCAATCGATCTCGATTTGAACCTTCATGCCGCCGTGCCTACTGTTTCACGTGAAACCATCAGATGACGGATCAGGTGTTCATCGACTGGAAGAAGTCCGCGTTGTTCTTCGACTGACGCAGCTTGTCGAGCAGGAATTCGATCGCGTCCTGCGGACCCATCGGATTCAGGATGCGGCGCAGCACATAGGTCTTGGCCAGCTGGTCCTTCGGCGTGATCAGGTCTTCCTTGCGGGTGCCGGACTTCAACACGTCGATGGCGGGGAAGATGCGCTTGTCGGCCACCTTGCGGTCCAGCACGATTTCCGAGTTGCCGGTGCCCTTGAACTCTTCGAAGATCACCTCGTCCATCCGGCTGCCGGTGTCGATCAGGGCCGTAGCGATGATGGTCAGGGACCCGCCCTGCTCCACATTCCGCGCCGCGCCGAAGAAGCGCTTGGGCCGTTGCAGGGCGTTGGCGTCGACGCCGCCGGTCAGAACCTTGCCCGACGACGGGACGGTGGCGTTATAGGCCCGGCCCAGGCGGGTGATGGAGTCCAGCAGGATCACCACATCCTTCTTGTGCTCGACCAGGCGCTTGGCCTTTTCGATCACCATCTCGGCGACGGCGACGTGGCGCGTGGCCGGCTCGTCGAAGGTGGAGGCCACGACCTCGCCCTTCACCGTCCTCTGCATGTCCGTGACCTCTTCCGGCCGTTCGTCGATCAGCAGGACGATCAGGAAGACCTCCGGGTGGTTCCGCTCGATCGACTTGGCGATGTTCTGCAGCATCACCGTCTTGCCGACCCTTGGCGGCGCCACGATCAGGCAGCGCTGGCCCTTGCCCAGGGGGGCGACGATGTCGATGACCCGACCCGAACGGTCCTTCAGGGTCGGATCCTGGATTTCCATGTGCAGCCGCTCCTCCGGATAGAGGGGCGTCAGGTTGTCGAACAGAACCTTGGTCTTCACCATCTCAGGGTCTTCGAGATTGATGGTGTCGACCTTCAGCAGGGCGAAATAGCGCTCGCCCTCGCGCGGCGCCCGCACGGCGCCGTGGACCGTATCGCCCGAGCGCAGGCCGAAGCGGCGGATCTGGGACGGCGACACATAGACGTCGTCCGGGCCGGGCAGATAGTTGGCGTCCGGGCTGCGCAGGAAGCCGAACCCGTCGGGAAGGATTTCCAACACGCCGTCGGCGATGATCTCGACCTCTTCCTCAGCCAGGGCCTTCAGGATGGCGAAGAGCAGATCCTGTTTGCGCAGGTTGGAGGCGTTCTCGACCTCCAGCTGTTCGGCGAAGGCGACCAGGTCGGCCGGGGTCTTCTCATTCAACTCGGCCAGGGTGATCCGGCCGTTCGGCACCACGGGCTCGCCGTCCTCATCCTCGTCCGCCGTAGTGTCCACGCCCGAGTCTGCGCCCGCCGCCTCGCCGGCCTCATGCGCGGCGCCGTGATGGGTCGGGGCTTCGGCCTCGATTTCGGTCTCGGGAGTGTCGGTGACGTCGGTCATGATACAGGCTCGCGGACGCGCGCACGGAACCGCACGGCGTCAGGTCTCTGGAAATGTCTGGCCTTTCGGCCGAAGGGGGGCACGACGGTCTCCCGCTGGTCGAACCGGCGGGCGTCGCGAAAAGAGAGGGACCGCTGGACGGACCGAACGGTTCACCACCAGCGGAACCACAGGCGAGAGGTCAGGTCAAGCGGAGCCGCTCACCCGAACGTCCACTCCGTGGTGACCGACAGCACCATGATGATGGCCAGGACGAACGGGACCTCGTTCGTCATCCGCCAGAACTTGCCGGAATATTTCGACGTCCCCGCCGCGATCTTCTTGCGCTGCGCCGCCAGGAAGCCGTGCCAGCCGCTCAACAGCAGGACGCCGATCAGTTTGGCCACCATCCACGGCTCGGCCAGAAGCGCCGCCCCCCGCGCCGAGACGTCGATATGGATCAGCCACAGGCCGAAGCCCCAAGCCAGGATCATGGCCGGGTTCAGGATGATGCGCAGCAGCCGCGTCTGCCACAGCCTCAGCAGGGCCTGCATCTCGCCGCGCAGGGGCTCGGGCTTGGCGTTCTGCTCGACGTCATAAGCATAGAGCCGCGGCAGGAACAGCAGACCCGCCATCCAGGCGATCACCGCCAGTATGTGCAGGCCCCGGGCCAGATCGTACAGGTTCACGCTGCGCTCCTTTCGTTACGACAGGGACAGGCCTTCCAGTCCGTCTGACAGCCCAGACCGAAGGGAGCGACCCCCGTGCGGCCCAGGGCGTCGATCGTCGCCGCCACCAGGGCCTCGATGAACACGGGCGCAGTGCCGACCGCCGGCGCGCGCAGATAGGGACTGACCCCCTTATCATGGGCCAGTTCGCCGTATTCGATGTCCAGCTCGACCAGGGTCTCGATGTGTTCGGAGACAAAGGCGATGGGGGTGATGACCACCCCGACCCCGTCGCGGCCGGCCTGTTCGATCGCCTCAGGCGTGGACGGCCCCAGCCATTTCATCGGTCCGACGCGGCTCTGGTAGCAGAGGGCATGGTCGATGGGGCCCCGGTCGCGCTCGATGGCGGCGACCACGGCGGCGACGGTCGTCTCGACCTGTTCCTGATAGGGGTCGCCCTTGCCGCTGACCAACTTCTCCGGGATGCCGTGGGCCGAGAACAGCACCCGCACCGGCCCCTCGCCCGCCTCATCAAGCTTGGATGCGATCGCCTGGGCCTGGGCCTCGACCCAGCCGTCGGCGCGAGGATAACAGCAGACCGTCCGGCTGACGCCCGACCCGGCATAGGTCTCGTTCCAGATCTTCAGCGAGGACTGGGTCGTCGTCGTCGAGAACTGCGGATAGAGGGGCAGCAGCACCACCTCGTCGGGGGCGAAGGCCGCCACCTCGACCGCCGTCTGATCGGTCAGCGGCCGCCAATAGCGCATGGCGATAAAGACCCGGACCTCGTCCCCGGCCAACCGGGCGTTCAGCACCGCCTCCAGGGCCTCAGCCTGCAGCCGGGTTCCAGGCAGCAGGGGCGACCCGCCTCCCATCAAGGCGTAGTTGGCCTGGGCGCTCGCCTCGCGCCGGCTGGCGATCAGCTTCGCCAAGGGCGTGCGCACGATCCCCGGCAGGCCGATGATGGCCGGATCATTGAACAGGTTGAACAGGAAGGGCTTCACCGAAGCCTGATCGTCGGGTCCGCCCAGATTGAACAGCACCACCGCGATGCGGCGGCCCGGCAGGGTTTGGGTCATTGGGCGCCGATCCTTTTCAGAACCCGTTCGACATGGTCGATGGGCACGTCGGGCAATATGCCATGACCCAGGTTGAACACCCACGGCCCCTGGCCCCAGGCCTCCATCAGCTGATCCACCCGGCGGTCCAACAGTTCGCCCCCGGCGCGCAGCAGCAGGGGGTCCAGCGCGCCCTGGATCGGCTTGATCTGCTGCACCCGTCTGCCGACTTCCAGCGGACAGGCGGTGTCCAGGGCGACCGCATCGACCTCGACCGCCTGGGCATACCGCTCCGCCAGGGCTGCAGAGCCCCGTGGGAAGCCGATCAGGGGCACGGTGACGCCCAACTCCCGCGTGCGCTTCACAAGCGCCTGGTGGGGATTCAGGACCAGCCTTTCGAACAGATCGTCGGGCAGGCCCTCGGCCCAGCTCTCGAAGATCTTCAGCACCTGGGCGCCAGAGTCGGCCTGCATCTTCAGATACCGGGCCGTCGCCTCGACCAGGACCTCCAGCGTCTCATCCACCCGCCTGGGATCGGCATAGGCGTAGGTCCGCGCCGCCGCCCGCTCGCCCTTGCCGATAGTCCGGGCTTCGCCGTCCAGCATATAGGTGGCCACGGTCCAGGGCGCGCCGGCGAAACCGATCAGGGCCCGCTCCGGCTCGAGCGCCGCGCGCACGATCGACAGGGTTTCGCCCACGGCGGACAGGTGCTCGCCCGCTCCGGCGGCCAACTCCATCATCCGGCCCGGAATGGGCATGGCGCCCAGACGCGGTCCCTCCCCCGTCTCGAACCACACGTCCTGACCCAGGGCCTGCGGGATCAGCAGGATGTCCGCAAAGACGATGGCCGCATCGAAGCCGAACCGACGCATCGGCTGGAGCGTCGCCTCGGCGGCCATTTCAGGGTTCAGGCAAAAACTGATGAAATCCGGCGCCTCGGCCCTCAGTCGGCGATACTCGGGCAGATACCGTCCCGCCTGACGCATGAACCAGACCGGCGGTCGATCCAGCGTCTCTCCTCGGAGAGCCCGGATCATCATCGGCGCCTCTTGGGGCGTCTGAACAGCGTTCTGGGTCGGATCGGTCATGCCGGACGATTAAGGTCACAGCCCCCCGCTCTCAATCCCTAATCAAGTTAAGAATTAAAAGATTCGTAGTGGCAGGTAGGGCGGTGGAACGGCGGGGATGAATGCGGCGGCTGTGGCGGAACAAAAGCGGATATCCACCCGCCTCCTGGCGCCGTCGGGGATGCGGAACAGGATTATACGGCCGGTGGACAATCCCTAATGAAACCTTAACGGCAAAGGCTTTGCGGGGCCTTCGGCCTGTGAACGAGGTAAATCGGCGTTAACCCTTCATTAGGATTTTCCACAAAGGAGCTGAAAACGGTTTTCCGCCTTGGGATGAACCGGGGCCGGAGGGTTTTCGTCGTCCACCCTCATCCCCGCTCGCCGCCGTCGCCGTCTGGGTCTAAGGAGAAAAGCGCCCGGACGGTCCCCAGCCATCCCCAGGGCGAGACCCGTCCTTCAACAGAGAGACGATCCCCGAATGAGTCCTGCGCGACCCGCCGCCGCCCGCCCCGGCCCTGCCCGCCTGGCCACCTATTTTCACGTGCATCTGGTGTCGGACTCGACCGGCGAGACCCTGAATGCGATGGCCAAGGCGGTGACGGCGCGGTTCGACGGCGTCATTCCGATCGAACATATCTACGCCCTGGTCCGCTCGGAAAAGCAGATGGACCGGGTTCTGCAGGAGGTGGAGGCCGCGCCGGGGGTGGTGCTGCATACCCTGGTCGACCGCCAGCTGCGCGAACAGTTGGAGGAGGGATGTCGCCGGCTGGAAATGCCCCAGATCGGCGCCCTTGACCCCCTCGTCGGGGCCATGTCCCGCTATCTCGGCGCGGCGGCCCTCTCGACCCGCGTCGGGGCCCAGCATGCTCTGGATCACGACTATTTCAATCGGATCGCCGCGCTCGATTTCGCCATGGCCTATGACGACGGTCAGGGCACCCTGGAGCAGTTGGAGGGCGCGGACGTCGTGCTGTGCGGCGTCAGCCGAACGTCCAAGACTCCGACCTGCATCTATCTGGCCCATCGCGGCATCCGCGCCGCCAACGTGCCCCTGGTGCCGGGCCAGGAGGACGGCGAGCGCCTGACCCAGCTGAAGAATCCCCTGGTCATCGGCCTTACCGTCTCGCCCGACCGGCTGGTCCAGATCCGCCGCAACCGGATCGAAAACCTGAACGCCAGCCAGTCGTCCAGCTATACGGATCAGGACGCGGTCCGAGAGGAGACGATCAAGGCCAAGCGCGCCTTCGCTCGGCGGGGCTGGCCCACCATCGACGTCACCCGGCGTTCGGTGGAGGAGACGGCGGCCGCCATCACCAATCTGCTCAGCGAGCACCGCACCCACAAGATCGGAACCAGCTGGTGACGGCCGAAACCCTGATCCTGGCGTCCAAGAGCGCCGCCCGCCGCGCCATGCTGGAAAACGCCGGCGTGCCTTTCGACATCCGCATCGCCGATGTGGACGAGGAGGCGATCAAGGCCGTCTCGACCGAGCTGGACCCCGCCGCCCTCGCGGTGCGTCTGGCTGAGGCCAAGGCCCTGGCGGTCTCGCGCGACGATCCGACCGCCTGGGTTCTGGGCTCGGACCAGACCCTGGCCTTCGACGGGGGGCTGGTCTCCAAGGCCCAATCGCTCGAGGCCGCCCGCGCGCGGCTGGAATCCATGCGCGGGCGCACCCACCATCTCCATTCTGGCGCCGCCCTGGCGGTCAAGGGCGAGATCGTCTGGTCGGGCGTGGACACGGTCGAGATGCGGATGCGCGACTTCTCCGACGCCTTTCTGGACGCCTATCTGGCCGCCGAGGGCGAAGCCCTGCTGGCCTGTGTCGGCTCCTACCGGCTGGAGGGACTGGGCGCCCAGCTGTTCGAGGCGGTGGACGGCGACTATTTCACCGTTCTGGGCCTGCCGCTCTGGCCGGTCCTGACTGAGCTGCGTCGCGTCGGGGTCCTGTCCGCATGAGCCGTCATCGCATTACCGGCGCCGCCCTGGTCGCCGGGATCGCCGGCAAGCCGGTGGCCCATTCCCTCAGCCCCGTCATCCACAACGCCTGGCTGGCGGCCGGGGACATCGACGGCGCCTATGTCCCCTTCGCCCCCGCCGATGCGGCGGGGGTCGAGGCCCTGGTCGCCGCCGGCCGGGCCGGTCTGATCCAGGGCCTGAACGTCACCGCCCCGTTCAAGGAACAGGCCTTCGCCCTGGCCGACCAGGCCACGGCGGCGGCCCGGCTGACCGCCTCCGCCAACATCCTGACCTTCGAGGACGGCCGGGTCTCGGCCGACAGTTCGGACGGCGTCGGCCTGATGCTGGGGCTGAAGGAACAGGCGCCGGATCTGGCGCTGACGGGCCGTCCGGTCGTCCTCCTGGGCGCGGGCGGCGCGGCGCGGGCCGGGGCCGGCGCCCTGGTCGAGGCGGGCGCCCAGGTTCGGATCGTCAACCGCTCGCGCGACCGGGCCGAGGCCCTGGCGGCCGATCTCGGCGCCTCGGTCCGCGTCATGGCCGTGTCTGAGGCCCTGGACGGCGCCGCCCTGGTCATCAACGCCCTCAGCGTCCAGCCGGATTTCGATTTCGACGCCGTCGCCCCCGGCACGGTGATGATGGACATGACCTACAAGCCCCTGACCACCCCCTTCCTGGCGGCGGCGCGGGTGCGGGGCCTGCCGACCGTCGACGGCCTGGCCATGCTGATCGGCCAGGCGGCGCCCTCGTTCCGGGCCCTGTTCCGCCGACCGCCCCCGCCGCTGGATCTGCGCGCCCTGCTGACCGCCCATATGGATCAGACGGCATGATCCTGCTCGGCCTGACGGGCTCCATCGGCATGGGCAAGTCGACGACGACCGCCATGTTCGCCGACCTGGGCGCCGTGGTCTGGAACGCCGATGACGCCGTGCACCGCCTCTACGCCCCCGGCGGCGCGGCGGTCGAGCCGGTCGGCGCGGCCTTTCCCGGCGTGGTCGTGGACGGCGCCGTGGACCGCGTCCGCCTGGCCGAGGCCCTGGGGCGGGACGAAACCGCCTTCCGGCGGCTGGAAGCCATCGTCCATCCCCTGGTGGCCCAGGGCCGGGCGGGCGATCTGGCGGCGGCCAGGGCCATGGGGGTAAGGCTGGCGGTCCTGGACATTCCTCTGCTGTTTGAAACCGGCGGCGACGCCCATGTCGACGCCGTGGTCGTGGTCACCGCCGATCCGGAGGTCCAGGCCGAACGGGTTCTGGCCCGCCCCGGCATGACCCGCGACCGGTTCGAGGCCGTTCTGGCCCGCCAGCTGCCCGACGCGGAAAAACGCGCCCGCGCCGACTTCGTTATCGACACCGGCCACGGCCTGGAGCCTGCCCGAGCCGAGGTCGCCGCTGTGGTTCAGACTGTGCTGGATCCGGCGTGGATATCTCCCCGTCGCCGCGCGGGGGCTCTTTCACCGTCTGACGAACGGGGCCATTAAGGCGCGATGGCGCGCGAGATCGTTCTGGACACCGAAACCACCGGCTTCGACCCCAAGACGGGCGACCGGCTGATCGAGGTCGGCTGTATCGAACTGCTGGACCTGCTGCCGACGGGCCGCACCTTCCACCGGTTCGTCAATCCCGAGCGGCTGATCCCGCCGGACGCGATCCGCGTCCACGGCATTACCGACGAGAAGGTCAAGGACGCTCCCAAATTCCACGAGATCGTCGACGATCTGATCGAATTCATCGGCGACGCCCCGATGATCGCCCATAACGCCGCCTTCGACCGGAACTTCATCGACTTCGAATATGCGCGCTGCGGCCGTCCGATCACCGGCGAGGCGCGGTGGATCGACACCCTGAAACTGGCCCAGACCCGGTTCCCGGGCATGCCCAACTCGCTGGACGCCCTGTGCAAGCGCTTCAAGGTGTCCCTGGTCGAGCGGACCCTGCACGGCGCCCTGATCGACGCCCGTCTGCTGGCCGAGGTCTATCTGGAGCTGCGCGGCGGCAAGGAGCGGGTGCTGGACCTGTCGTCGACCCCGGCGGCGAGCCGCGGCGCGACCGGCGCTGTTCAAGCGGCTGCTTACGGCCCCCGCCCCCGCCCCCTGGCTCCGCGTTCGACGCCGGAGGAGCAGGCGGACCATCTAGCCTTCCTGGCCGAGACCCTGAAGGACCGGTCGCTCTGGGCGGCCTACGGCGTCGGGGCCGACGAAGAGGCGGCGGCCTGATTCCACGCGCCTCGGCCGAAACGAAAAAGGCGGCCCCTCTGAGGACCGCCCTTCCCTCGTCAATTTGGGTTCGGCTCAGGCCTGGCCGGTCTCGACCGGCTGCTGGGCGATCTGCTGCTGGCGCGCGATATAGATGGCGGCGAAGTCGATCGGGTCCAGCATGAAGGGCGGATAGAAGCCGCCGTCGGCCGTGGCGCGGGCGATGATTTCGCGGGCGAACGGGAAGAGATAACGGGGGCATTCGATCAGCAGCAAGGGCTCAATGTCCTGCTCCTGGACGTTCGCCAGCTGGAACAGACCGCCATAGACCAGTTCGACGTGGAAGACGGCCTGGTTCTCGTGGGTCGCCTTGACCGACAGCTTCAGGTCCAGTTCGAACAGACCGTCGGGGCGGCCTTGGGCCGACATTTCGACGCCCAGGTCGATCGCCGGCTTGCCGTCGATACGCAGGGATTCCGGGGCGCGCGGGTTTTCGAACGAAAAGTCCCGCACATACTGGGCCAGGATGCGGAAGCCGGGGCCTGCGGGTTGACCCTGCTGAGGCTGGGCCGGTGCGGGGGTGTCGGCGGGCGGAGCGGCGTCGGTCATGGGCGTGTTCGATTGCGAAAAAGGGCCGATAGGGCCGGAATAAGGCGCCGCGACTAACACGTCGGGGCGGCCGGCCGCAATGTCGCACCTGCGCCGGGGGGCGCGCCGCGCCTTGCTTCCTCCTATATCAGCCCCTAATCGTCTTCCTCGCGCCTTCTCCTTCGCGCGCCGACATTCAGGAAGTCCCCTTGCCGGTCCAGTTCCAGATCGTGATCTTCGCCGTCATCGCGGCCTTCGTCCTGTTCCAGCTCTACAATGTGCTGGGCAAGAAGGTGGGGCGACAGCCGCAGGAGGACGCCAAGACCTTGGCCACGCCCAGCCCGACTGCCCCCGAGGCCTCGAAGACGCCGGCCCTGGACGCCGCCCTTCTGGCGTCGATCGCGGGTTTGAAGGCGCGCGATCCCGCCTTCGATCCGCACCGGTTCCTGGAAGGGGCGCGTCAAGCGTATGAGACCATCGTGCGCGGCTACGCCGCCGGCGATCGCGCCGCCTTGAAGCCCCTTCTGACGCCGACCGTCATGGCCTCGTTCGAGGCCGGCATCGCGGCGCGGGAAACCCGGGGCGAGACGGAGACGGTCGAATTCCTCTTCCCGCCCCGCGCCGATCTTGAAGGCGCCACGGTCCAGGGCGACAAGGCCGTGGCCAAGGTCCGTTTCCTGGCCGAACTGCGCAGCCGCGTGACCAAGGCCTCGGGCGAGACCGCCGATTCCGTGACCGGCGAGCCCCTGGTCGAGGAACGCCGCACCGCCGAACACTGGACCTTCGAACGCAGCCTGGGCGCCGCCGATCCGAACTGGGTCCTGGCCCGCGTCGAGCCGGCCAGCGCCTGATGTTGGTGTCGCGCCGGCTCGGCCGGCGGACGGCGCGTCTGTGGCCCCTGCTGGCGGTGGCCGCCTGCTCCACGGGGCCGGCGATCACCCCGCCTCTTCCTCAGACGCCGCCGGCGCCCCGGCCCCCCGATACCGAGGCGGCCCCCCGCCCCTATCTGCCCACGCCCAGTCCCGCCGACGGCGTCAGCCCGGCGGTGCTGCCCGGCTGGAACGACGAGGATCATCTGGCGGCCTTTCGCGCCTATGTCGGCGGCTGCGCCGCCGCGCGGGATGTGGCCGGTCGCGCCGTCTGCAGCCGCGCTCAGGCCATGGCGGCCGCTCCCGTCACTCCGTCCGACGCGCGAGCCTTTTTCGAAGCCCATTTCAGCGCGGTCCCGGCTCAGACCTCAGACGGGCGTCCCGGCCTTTTGACCGCCTATTTCGCTCCGGAATATTCGGCGCGCCGCGCCCCGGACGCGGAGTTCTCGGCGCCTGTCCTGCCCAAGCCGGCCGATCCCCGCGCCGCCGGCGACCGGGCGGCCGTCGAGGCCGACGCCCGCCCCGACCAGGCCCTGGCCTGGATGCGGGCCGAGGACCTCTTCTTCCTCCAGATCCAGGGCTCCGGCTATCTGACCTTCGAGGACGGAACCCGCGCCCGCGCGGCCTACGCCGGCGACAACGGCCGGCCCTTCGTCGGCATCGCCCGGCCGATGGCGCGTCAAGGCCTGCTGCCGGAGAACGGCACGTCCGGAGAGGCGATCCGCGCCTGGCTGGCCGTCCATCGCGGGCCCGAGGCCCAGGCCGTCATGGCCCTGAACCCCCGCTACATCTTCTTCCGGCTGAACCCTGACGACGACGGCCATCCCGCCGGGGCGGCGGGCCTGCCCCTGATCGAGCGCCGGGCGGTGGCGGTCGATCCGTCCCAGTGGCGCTACGGCGACCTGGTTTGGCTGGAGGCGGACGGCGGAAATCTGCGCGGCGCCACGACCTCCTATCGCGGTCTGGCCATGGCCCTGGATACGGGGTCGGCCATTCGCGGCCCGGTGCGGGCCGACCTCTATATGGGTCGTGGAGACGCCGCCGGCGCCGAGGCCGGGACGGTGCGCCATCCCCTGCATATGTGGCGGCTGATCCCCAAGGGCTGAGGACGCCGCGCTTCGGCCTGGGCGGTCCGTCGGGTCGAAAAAAGGTGTCCGATGTGTCCGATCTGTCCGACGGCCTTTGATTTCCATGAAGAAACTGTCGGACACCGACCGGACTGTCCGGCGTCGGACGCGCTCTGCCCTCTTGGCGATGTCAAAGACCGACGCGCCATTATAGGCGCGGCTGAAGGGGCGCCAGGCAGATCCTCGATCGGATCTGCAAGTCTCTGAATTGGTGCGGCCTTGAGGCGGAAATCGCGCCGATCAGGCTCCAGGTTCAATCGACATTCAGCCTACTGCGGTCAGGCCGCTCTTCCCGCGTCAGAGGGCCTTAATGCGGCGACCGGGTTCATCACGGCGAGCACGGCGGATTCACAGCGGTCACGACGCCGTCGGAACTCGCCGTGACCGCCGTGACCTCGTCGTGCACGTTGTGATGAACCCGCCCTCAATCGGCGTTCCGCCGCCAGACGTGTCCCTTCCGCTGACGCGGGAACGAAGACCGACACTCAATGGAATAGTCTTCAACGTCCGAGGCGCTTCTCCAAGATTGGCGCTAGGCTAGGTCCTCGATCTCCGCCTCGGTCAGTTCGCCGGGGACGATGGTGACGGGCAGTTTGCGGCCCCCCACATGGGCGCCCTGTTTCAATATGGCGGAGACCAGGGGGCCGGGCCCGCGCGAGCCCGATCCCGCCGCCAGGACCAGGATCTTGATGTCCGGATCGTCGCCCACGACCTTCTTGATCGCCGCCTGGGGCTCGCCCTTCTCGATCAGGAAGACCGGCGGCGCGCCCGATCGCTCCATCGCCTCCTCGCCCAGCCGGTTCAGCAGGGCCTCGGCCTCTTCGCGCTGCTGGCGCTCGATCTCCTCGCGCGCGCCGGACCAGTGGGCGTCGCTGTGGGACGCCAGGACACGCAGCATGACCACTCGCCCGCCGGTGGATTTGGCCCGCCGGCAGGCGAAGCGCAGGGCGGCTTCGAACTCAGGACTGTCGTCGACGACGACCAGGAACTTTCTCGGCATGACGGCCTCCCCAGCCGGTTTTCCCTGACGGAGGAGGCCGGGATGCGGCCCCCTCGTCAAGTCTCGGCCGCAGCCGGTTCAGCCCTTGCCGGCCGCAGAGGCCAGGTCGCGAATGGTGGCGTTGGCGATCGTCAGCTTGGCGAAGGTCCAGCCTGCGCCCGACTGTTCGATCTCGTCCACCGAGGCGCGAACCCCCTCGACCACCGCCAGTTTCGAGCCGATCCACGCGTCGACGGCCCCCTCGGCGGCGTCTTCGCTGATCCCCACCGAAGCGTCCGACGCCCGCGCCACGGCGCGCGTCAGCGTCGCCTGTTCGGTCATCAGATCCTCGATCAGGCGGCGAACGGCCAGGCGATCGAAATGATCGACCGACGGGATCGAGCCGGCGGCCGCGCGCAGCCGGTCGAAATCGAAGGCGGCGCCCACCTGGTGGTAGAGCCGGGCCATGGCGGCGACCGGCCAGCCCGTCTCCTGAGCGATGTCGCCGATGTCGGCGGCGGCGACCAGGGGCCGCATCACGCCGATCCGCCGGGTCAGATCCTCCGGCGCCCCGTGGTCGGCGAAGGTCTTGACCCGTTCGTCCAGTCGTCCCTGTTCGAAACGGGACAGGACCGGCGCGCCCTCGGCCTGGAGCGCGTCGGCGACGGGGCGATAGCGGTCGATCAGCGCCTGGACCGAAGCGCCGTTCTTGGCGCGGCGCGCCAGCCAGAAGGTCTGGCGGCGCAGGACCACGGCGATCTCACGATAGAGGGCCGTCTGCGCCTCGGCGGAAATCTTGAGATCCAGGTTCGAGACGGCGTCCCAGGCCTCATCCAGCCGGAAGATGCGCCGCGCCGCCTCGAAGGCGATGATCAGGGCGGTGGTGTCGCATTCCGCCGAGCCGCGCAGGCGGTCCGGGAAGGTCGGGCCGCACATATTGACCACTTCGTTCGACAGGACCGTGGCGATGATCTCGCGCCGCAGACGGTGGCTCTTCATCTGCGGTTCGAACCGGGCCAGGGCGTCGGGGAAGTAGCGCACCAGAATCTGCTCGAAGAAGGGATCCTCGGGCGCCTGGGACGCCACGATCTCTTCGGACAGTTCCAGCTTGGCGTAGGCGGTCAGGACCGCCAGCTCGGGCCGCGCCAGAGGAATCCCCGAGGCCATCATCTCCTTGATGCGGGCGTCGGAGGGCAGGCCCTCGACCTTGCGGTCCAGCTTGCCGCGCGCCGACAGGCTCTGCATGAACCGCTGCTGGGCGTCCAGGGCGCCGGCCCCTTCCGCCTGTTGCAGGGTCAGGGCCAGGGTCTGGTCGTAGTTGTGGGCCAGAACCTTGCGCCCGACCTCTTCGGTCATGGAGGCGAGCAGCGGGGTCCGCTCCTCGGCCGGAAGGACGCCGTTGGTCACGGCCGAGCCGACCAGGATCTTGATGTTGACCTCATGGTCCGAGGTGTCCACGCCCGCCGAATTGTCGATGGCGTCGGTGTTGATGCGCCCGCCGTTCTGACCGAAGACGATCCGCCCGGCCTGGGTGAAGCCCAGATTGGCCCCCTCGCCCACCACCTTGACCCTGAGTTCGTCGGCGTTGATCCGCAGGGCGTCGGTGCCCTTGTCCCCCACCTGGGCGTCGGTCTCGGCGGCGGACTTCACATAGGTGCCGATCCCGCCCAGATACAGCAGCTCGGCCGGCGCCTTCAGTATGGCGCGGATCAGGCTGACCGGGTCCAGCGCGTCCTCGGCGATGTCCAGAACCGCCTTGATCTCAGGCGTCAGCTGGATCGACTTGGCCGAGCGGGAGAAGACGCCGCCGCCGGCCGAGATCAGGCCCTTGTCATAGTCCTGCCAGGACGAGCGCGGCAGGTCGAACAGGCGTTTGCGCTCCGCCCAGCTGACTTCGGGGTTCGGATCCGGGTCGATGAAGATGTCGCGATGGTCGAAGGCGGCGACCAGCTTGGTCGCCTTCGACAGCAGGGCCCCGTTGCCGAAGACGTCGCCGGACATGTCGCCGACGCCGACCATTGTGAAGGGCTGGGTCTGGATGTCCTTGCCCAGTTCGCGGAAGTGGCGCTTCACCGCCTCCCAGGCGCCGCGGGCGGTGATGCCCATGGCCTTGTGGTCATAGCCGATCGAACCGCCGCTGGCGAAGGCGTCGCCCAGCCAGAAGCCGTAGGACGCCGAGACGCCGTTGGCGATGTCCGAGAAGGTCGCCGTGCCCTTGTCGGCCGCGACGACCAGATAGGGATCGTCCTGCTCCCAGGCGACCACATGGGCCGGACGGGTCACCGCGCCGTCGGCGGCGATGTTGTCGGTGATGTCCAGAAGGCCCGACAGGAAGGTGCGATAGGCGCGGATGGCCTCGCCCTGAACAGCCTCTCGGTCGGTCGTGCGGGGCAGTTGCTTCGGATAGAAGCCGCCCTTGGAGCCGACCGGCACGATGACGGCGTTCTTGACCTGCTGCGCCTTGACCAGGCCCAGGACCTCGGTGCGGAAGTCGTCGCGACGGTCCGACCAGCGCAGGCCCCCGCGCGCGACCGGGCCGAAGCGCAGGTGCACGCCCTCGACGTGCGGCGCCCAGACGAAGATTTCGCGATAGGGCTTGGGCAGGGGCAGGTCTTCCAGCTCGCTGGAGGCGATCTTGATCGAGATGTGCCGCTTGGGCAGGCCGTCAGCGTCCTGCTGGAAGTAGTTGGTGCGCTTGATCGCGCCGATCAGGGCGGCGATGCGACGCAGGGCGCGGTCGTGGTCCAGGCTCTTCACCGCCTGAAGAAGGGCGGTGATCTGGGCCGCCAAGGCGTCGACGGTCTCCTGGCGCGTCTCCACGGCGGCGCCGTTCGGCTCGAACTTGGCCTTGAACAGGGCCAGCAGGGCGCGCGACACCTCGGGATATTCGCGCAGGGCCTCTTCCTGCACGGCCTGGGACGGGTCCAGACCCGTCTGCTGACGATAACGGGCCAGGGTGCGGATCAGGGCGGCCTCGCGCCACTCCATCCCCAGTTCGATCACCAGTCGGTTGAAGCCGTCGCTCTCGGTCAGGCCGCTCCAGACGGCGGCGAAGGCGCGCTCGAACGGCCCCTTGACGTCCGCAAAGACCAGATCCTCGCCGCGCGGATCCTCCATCAGGAATTCATGGACGTGAATCTCTTCCTCGCCCATCGGCCGGATGGAATAGCCGTATTCCTCCAGCGTCTTCAGACCCATGTCTGTCATGATCGGCAGGACGTCGGACAGGGGGACGGAGGGGCCCCGGCGGTAGAGTTTGAAACGGAACTGAAGCGGGCTGTCGTCGAGATTGCGGAAGGCCCGGACCGCCACGGGCTCGCCGGCGCCGACCTGGCCGGTGGCGTTCAGCCGATCCATCTCACGCAGATCGACCGCCGCCTCATCGGCGTCATAGCGGTCGCGATAGGCGGCCCCGAAGGCGCGAGCCCAGCGTGCGCTGAGCGGGCCGACCTCGACATCAGCCACCTCGGCCCGCCGCAGGGCGGCTTCGAACCGTTCGATCCAGCTGCGACCGGCCTCGGCCACATCCTGTTCCAGCTGGGCCGCGTCGGGAACCGGATGTTCGCCGGGCGTCACGCCGATGATGAAATGGACCCGAACCAGGGGCGCGTCCGAAAGCTGAGGATACCAGGCGGAGACGCGCCCGCCCCAGGCGCGGGCGACGATCTGGCCGATCCGCTCGCGCACGGAGGCGTCGAACTTCTCGCGCGGAATGAAGCACAGCACTGAGACGAAGCGGTCGAACGGATCCTGGCGCGTGAACAGGCGGATGCGGGGGCGGTCGTACAGGTGCAGGATGCCCAGGGCGATCGACAGCAGCTCGTCCTCGCTGATCTGGAACAGCTCGTCGCGCGGATAGTTGTCGAGGATGTTCTTCAGCCGCTTCTCATTGTGGCTGCCCGGCGCCTTGTCGGCGCGCGACAGGACATTGGCCACCTTGCGGCGGATCAGCGGGGTCTCGGTCGCCAGACGGTCATAGGCCTCAGAGGTGAACAGGCCCACGAACCGGGTTTCGCCGGTCGCCTTGCCGTCCGGCCCGTACCGCTTGACCCCGACATAATCCATATAGGCCCGGCGGTGGACCCGCGAACGGGCGTTGGCCTTGGCCACGGTGACGGGGTCGCTGAAGTCCAGCTGGCGGCGCATCTGGCGCGTCAGGACGGCCGGTTCGGAGGCGCGGCGCAGAACGGTGCGTTCCGGATCGGCCAGAATGCCCAGGCCAGCGCCCGACTGGCTCAGGGGGGCCTCGGCCTCATAGTCGCCGTCGGCCCCGCGCGGATAGTCGTAGTCGCGTGCGCCCAGGAAGACGAAATGGTCGCTCTTCAGCCATTTCAGGAAGGCGATGTTTTCTTCCAGTATGGCCGGATCGACCGCGGGCGGAGTGGTTTCCAACCTCTGCACGGCCTGGCGCATCAGGGCGGCCATCGCCTCGTGGTCCTCGACCGCGGCGTGGACGTCGCTCAGGCTCTGGGCCAGGCCCTCGCCCAGGGCGTCGCGGCGTTCCTGGGGCACGGGATCGATGACCAGGATGATGACCGACAGTCGGCGTCCGTCCAGCGCGACGACGGGGTGGAAGAGGGCGCGCACAGAGACCCCGGCCTCGGCCAGGACGCCCATGACGCTGTCCACCAGGAAGGGGGCGTCGTTCTGGACGATGCGGACCAGGTCATAGTCCAGGGCCTGGCCGTCGGCGCCCGACAACGGCCCCACGGTGATCAGGGGCGGGGAGCCGGCCGGATAGTCGCCGGCGGCGCGCCAGGAGGCGGCGAGCAGGGCGGCCAGATCCTCGCCGTCCAGCTCCGGCGTTTCGTCGGCGGCGTAGTCCTCGTGCGCCTGAGCCAGGAAGGAGCGCTCCGCCTCGCCCGGGCTGGTTCCCAGAATCCGCGCGAATGAAGCTTCCAGCAGGGCCGGGGTGATCGGCTGAACCGTTGCAGAGCGCGGATCGAGGGCGGTCATGGACTTCCAGTCTCGGGCGACGCGGCCGGGGCCGCTGGGGGCTGGCGCGACGCAGCGCCACACCGCTGACTAGGCCAGGACTGATCGCTCGGGAAGCCCCTGAGGGGCGAAGATTCTCATGAACAGCGTTCACGTTGGAACGGTTGTGCGGCGCCGCAAACGAGAAGGCCGCCGAGTGGGGGAACTCGGCGGCCTGCGCGGACCGACGCATGGGGAGGGGAGGGGCGTCGGCCTCGCTCGGCCGCGGTCGGAGGGGGGATGGCCGCGGCGTTGAGGCTGAGATGGGCGGTCCGGGGCGGGTTTCAAGAGGCCGGCGTCACAGGTTTCTCTGCGGCCTGACGCCGCACGGCGGCTTCAGGCTTCGTCAGCGTCGTCCTTGGAGAATGAGCCCCGCCTGTGATGCGCCGTCTTGTGTTCGTCCGCATAGGGTTCGCCGTCGCCCGACAGCAGGACGGCCATCCAGCGCGAACCCTTGAACTCGGCCAGGATCGCCATGGCCATCACGGCCAGCGGGGTCGACAGGAACATGCCGACCACGCCCCACAGCTTGCCCCAGAAGGCCAGGGCCAGCAGGACCACCACCGGGTCGATGTTCTGGTTGTCGCCCTGCATGCGCGGCTGGACCAGATTGCCCACGATGAACAGAATGGTCTGAAGCCCCACCAGCAGGATCAGCGCCGGCCAATAGCTGGGGAACTGCACCAGGGCGAACAGGGGCGGGGCCAGACCCGCCACAGCCCCGCCCAGAACCGGGATGAAGCCGACGATGAAGATGACGAAGGTCCAGAACTCCGCGTTCTGAAGCCCGACGGCCCGCATCAATATCCAGGCGGCGGCGCAGATCAGGGCCCCGGTCACGGTCTGGACCCACAGATAGCCCTCGACCCCGCCGCGGACGCGGTTGAACACGGCGATCGCTTCGTCGCGCTGATGCCGGTGGGGGAACATGGCGATGATCTTGCGCCGGAAGCCGATCTGCGAGGCCAGAAGAAAACCGAGATAGACCAGGACGAAGAAGGCGCCCGAGGCGATGCCCTGCACCTGAAAGGCCACGGAGGTCAGATAGCCGCGCAGATCGACGCCGTTGATCAGGTCCTGGGCCGTGGGGGGATTGTTCAGCCGGATCAGGGCGTAGACGTCGCGGATGATCTGGTCGATGCGCGGCCCGATGTTCTGCGACACGCCCGACGCCTCGCCGAAGAATCCGGCGGCGCCGTTCACGATGATGGCGATGGAGGCGAAGAAGGCCAGGACCACCAGCAGCAGGGCCGCTGTCCCCGCCCAGCGGTCGTTCAAAGGAGTGCGCGCCGCCACGGACCGCTTGACCCCGTCTATCATGATCAACAGGAAAACGGCCATGGCCAGGGGCGTCAGTATGTCGCGCAGCCAGTAGAGGGCCGCACCGGCCGCGACGGTGGCGATCAAGACCAGGGCGTTTCGCGAGACGGCCGAAGACTGCATGGTGATGGGGCTCTTCATGGCCACCCTTGTCGGTGGGGCGAAGAACGCCGTCAACCGGCCTTGAAGGCGGCGGTTCCGACCCGCTCGCGACTGCGCTAGACCTTCGTCCCGCTTCTGGAGACCTTTCGATGTCCGACACCCCCGCCGGTCTTTTCCTTGGCCAGTCCGACGAAGGCCAGGACCAGGCCCTTCTGTTCCATCGGGCGAACCGCCACGGCGTGGTCGCCGGGGCGACGGGAACCGGCAAGACGGTGACGCTGCAGATCCTGGCCCAGGGCTTTTCGGACGCGGGCGTCCCGGTCTTCTGCGCCGATGTGAAGGGCGACCTGTCGGGGATTTCCCAGATCGGGACGCCGAACGAAAAGCTGCTGGCCCGCGCCGCCGACATGGGCCTGGCCCTGACCCCGTCCGCGGCGCCCACGGTGTTCTGGGATCTTTATGGTCAAAAGGGCCATCCGATCCGCACGACGGTCTCCGAGATCGGCCCGGTGCTTATGGCGCGGATGCTGGACCTGAACGAGGTCCAGGAGGGCGTGCTGACGGTGGTCTTCCACGTCGCCGATCAGGAGGGGCTGCTGCTTCTGGACATCGACGATCTGCGCAGCCTTCTGGCCTATGTCGGGGAGAACGCCGAGCGGATCGGACGCGAGGTCGGCCATGTCGCCCCAGCCTCGATCGCCGCCGTTCAACGGGCGATTCTTCAGCTGGAACAGCAGGGGGGCGCGGCCTTCTTCGGCGAGCCGGCCTTGAAGCTGGAGGACGTCATCCGCGTCGGCCTGGACGGCCGGGGCCAGGTCAATGTGCTGGATTCCACCCGGCTGATGAACAGTCCGCGTCTGTATGCGGCCTTCCTGCTGTGGCTGCTGTCGGAACTGTTCGAACAGCTGCCGGAGGTCGGGGATCCGGAGAAGCCGCGTCTGGTCTTCTTCTTCGATGAGGCCCACCTGTTGTTCAACGACGCGCCGCGCGCCCTGCTGGAGAAGGTCGAACAGGTGGTGCGGCTGATCCGGTCCAAGGGGGTCGGCGTCTATTTCGTCACCCAGAATCCGGCCGATATTCCCGACAGCGTCCTGGCGCAGCTGGGCAATCGCATCCAGCACGCCCTGCGCGCCTATACGCCGTCCGAACAGAAGGGGCTGAAGGCTGCGGCCCAGAGTTTCCGCCCCAACCCCGCCTTCGACACGGCCGAAGCCATCCAGGCCCTGGGGGTCGGCGAGGCCCTGGTGTCGGTTCTGGACGACAAGGGCGCGCCCACGGTCGTGGCCCGCACAAGGATCCGGCCGCCCGCCTCGCGGCTGGGGCCGGCGACCGAGGCCGAACGCGCCGCCGTAATCGCCGCCAGCCCGGTCCAGGGCCGGTATGAGCCGGTCCTGGACCGCGAATCCGCTGAAGAAGTCCTCGCCGCCCGCCACGCCGCCGCCGAACGGCAGGCTCAGGCGCAGGCGAATTCGAAGCCGCAAGGCCGGGTCAAGCGGGAAGCAGGGGCCGACCAGGACCGCGACGGGGACGGCGTCCGATCGGCGCCGCGCAAGCGAACATCCAATCGGCAGACCCCGATGGAGGCCCTGACCAAGTCCGTGCTGCGCACGGCCGGATCGACCCTGACCCGCGAACTGCTGCGCGGCGTTCTGGGAAGCCTGCGTCGGCGTTAGCGTTTAAGACTTGCAAGCCGTCGGCGTCATGCGCATCTCCGGCCCATGTTCATCCAGACCGAGCCCACGCCCAATCCCAATGCGTTGAAGTTCCTGCCCGGCCGGGAGGTCTCGCCGTCGGCCACGCTGGAATACCGGACGATCGACGAGGCGACCGCCTCGCCGCTCGCCGAAGCCCTGTTCGAGCTGGAGGGGGTGGAGGCCGTCCTGTTCGGCGCGGACCATATTTCCGTCGTTCGCAGCGTCTCGGGGCCGGACTGGTCGGAGATGAAGGCGCCGATCCTGGGCGTCATCATGGACCATTTCGTCTCGGGCGCGCCCCTGACGCGCGGTCAGGCTGGCGAAGCCGATCAGAACGCCGAGGCCGACAGCGAGATCGTCGCCGAGATCAAGGCCCTGCTGGACAGCCGCATCCGCCCGGCGGTGGCCCAGGACGGCGGCGACATCCTGTTCGATTCCTTCGACGAGGCCACCGGCGTCCTGTCCTTGCGGATGCGCGGCGCCTGTTCGGGTTGTCCGTCGTCCTCCGCCACCCTGAAGGCGGGGGTCGAACAGATGATGCGCCACTATGTGCCTGAGGTGACGCGGGTCGAGCAGACGATCTAGGGCGATCCCGCTTTAAATTATCGCCAGACGTGCAAGGAGGCGCCATCTTTAACTTCTGATGGCGCGCTTCGTCCCTGATCCTCATGTTCTTCGTCTCGGCGAGGCGCTCGCCGCCCTGCGTCGCCAACGCGGCCTGTCCCAGGCCGAGGCCGGCGCTCGACTGGAGATGACCAGCCAGGGTTGGGGCCTGTACGAGGCCGGTCGTCGGCCGGGCCTGTTTCGGCCGGATGTCCAGAGGCGTTTGACCGGCGCCCTGGATTCCACGCCCGAGGCCCTGGCTCTGCTGGCGGCCGGCGGTCCGGACGCGGCGGCGACCGGTCCGGCGGCCGGTCTCGAAGCGCGGGGTCGCGCCTTCTCCGGCGCGTCCATTCCCCGGACCCATCGGCTTGAAGTGGCCGACGACGCCCTGTCGCCCTGGGCGGATCGCGGCGTCGTTCTGGAATATCGGCCAGGTCGCCCGCGACCGGGGCAGGGCTGCGTAATCCTGACGACCGACGGCCGGCGGCTGGCGCGCATTTTTGATCGCTCGGCCGCCGACGGCCTGCACGTGCGGGGCGCCGGCCGTCTGGAAGGGAAGGAAGTCATCGACCCTAGCCGGGTGGCGCAGCTCTGCCTCGTCACGGCGCGCCACGAGCCATGAAACGAAAAGGTTGCATACCCGGACAGGTTGCGCCATCTTCGAGCCATGAACAGCCGCCCCGCCGCTCCCCGTCGGAACGCCCGCTCAGTCGAGGCTGTGGACCTGCATGTGGGGGCGCGGATCGCCGCTCGGCGTCAGGCCCTGGGGCTGTCTCAGACGGCGCTGGGCGAGATGGTGGGGGTCAGCTGCCAGCAGGTGCAGAAGTACGAAGGCGGGCAGAACCGGATATCGGCCGCCCGGCTGCACAATCTGGCGATCGCCCTGTCCATGCCGATCAGCGCCTTCTTTCCGGCGCGGGCGGAGGCCGGCGAGCCGACCGACCTCTCGATCATGCGAACCCTCGCCGCCACGCCGGAAGGCCTGGCCATGGCCGCCGGCTTCGCCGCCATTGAGGACCGTTCCGTAAGACAGGCCCTGACGCAGCTGGTCGAGGTTCTGTCGCGCGCGGCCTGACGCACGGTCTGAGCGGCGGCTGAGGGCGGGTTGAGGCCGCAAAGCGATTTCCCATCCGCCTGTCAGCCTCTAGAAGGCCGGCATGAGACTCTTGGTCATTGATACGGCGCTGGGCGCCTGTACGGCGGCGGTTTTTGAGGACGACCGGCCCCTGTCGGTGCGGTTCGAACCGATGGCCAAGGGCCACCAGGAACGGCTGGGCGGTCTGGTGCGCGACGTCATGACCGAGGCGGGGGGCGGTTTCGATCGTCTTGATCGGATCGGCGTCACGGTCGGGCCGGGCTCCTTCACTGGTTTGAGAGTGGGCCTGGCCTTCGCCCAGGGTCTGGGCGCCGCCCTGGGGCGGCCGGTCGTGGGGGTGTCCACGCTGGACGCCCTGGCTGATCCCCTGGCTGATTCCCTGGCGACGGCGGGCGTCCCGGTCGCGGCCCTGATCGACGCCCGGCGGGGTCAGGTCTACGCCAAATTCTTCTCGGACGGCCGGACCCTCGGCCCGGAAGAGGCCCTGCCCTTGGAGGCGGCCGCCGACCGCATCGCCGCTCTTGGGACGAAGGTTCAGGCCGTCGGCAGCGGGGCCGGTCTTCTGAGCGAAGCCTATCCTGAGCTGAGCCTGGCCTCGGCCGATCCCGTCGTCGCCCCCGCGCCGACGGCCCTGGCTCGGCTGACCCGGTCAGTCGATCCCGCCGCCCATCCGCCCCGGCCCCTGTATCTGCGCGCGCCCGATGCGGCGCCGCCCACCCGTCTGCCGGGACAGCCCCGCCAGACCGCGCCATGATCCGTCCCGATCCCGCCGCCTTGGCCGCCGTCCATGCGCGAGCCTTTCCGGCGCCCTGGAGCCGGGACGAGTTCGCCGCCCTGCTGGCCCAGCCCGGCGTCTTAGCGGTGGTCGAACCGGACGGCTTCATCCTGATCCGGGTCGTGCTGGATGAGGCCGAGATCCTGACCCTGGCGGTGCGGCCCGAGGCGCGGCGGGCCGGCCTAGGCGGGAGACTGGTCGGTCAGGCGGCCGTCGCCGCCGCCCAGGCCGGGGCCGTGCGCCTGTTTCTGGAGGTGGCCGAGGACAATGCGGCCGCCCGCGCCCTTTACGACCGCGCCGGCTTCCGCCCGATCGGGCGACGCAAGGCCTATTATGCGCGGCCCGACGGCGGTCGAACCGACGCCCTGGTGCTGGGACGCGATCTTGCGATGAATCCGGACACGGCGCCGCTTCCCTGAAGCGGCCTGAGCCCCTATTCTAGGCCTATGGACCGGATTGAAAAACTCTGCGCCGACCGCGGCATGCGTATGACCGAACAGCGCCGGGTGATCGCCCGGGTGCTCTCCTCGGCGGAAGACCACCCCGATGTGGAGGAGCTGTACCGCCGCGCCTCCTCGATCGACCCGCATATTTCGATCGCCACCGTCTATCGCACCGTGCGCCTGTTCGAAGAGGCGGGCGTGGTCGAGAAGCACGACTTCGGGGACGGCCGCAGCCGCTATGAAGAGGCCGGCGACGACCATCACGATCACTTGATCGACACCAAGACCGGCGAGGTGATCGAATTCTTCGACGCCGAGATCGAAAAGCTGAAGTCCGAGATCGCCGAACGGCTGGGCTTCGAACTGATCGGCCACAAGCTGGAACTGTACGGCGTGCCGATCGACGGCGCCGAACCGTCCAAGCGTGAAGGGCTCATCTTCAAACGCCATGCCGCGCGCGTGGCGCCCGAAGACGTGGATGCGGGCTGAAACCCGGTCTTGTTCTCGCCGGTTCGGGCGATCATAAGCCCGACATGACCGAGACCCTGGTTCCCAAAGCCGAGGCCGCGCAGAACACGCCGTCCAAGCGGCTGTTCATCAAGACCTACGGCTGTCAGATGAATGTCTATGACAGCGAGCGCATGGCCGATGTGCTGCGGCCGCTGGGCTATGCCGTGACGGAGGAGGTCGAGGCGGCCGACTTCGTCATCCTGAACACCTGCCACATCCGCGAGAAGGCGGCCGAGAAGATCTATTCCGAGCTCGGCAAGATCCGCGAACTGCGCGACCTCAAGCGCCAGACGGGCGGCGACATGACCATCGCCGTCGCCGGTTGCGTCGCCCAGGCCGAGGGCGAGGAGATCATCAAACGCCAGCCGGCGGTCGACATCGTCGTCGGCCCCCAGGCCTATCACCAGCTGCCCGAGCTTCTGACCCGCACGGCCCGGGCCCGGGGCGAACGGATCGGCGCCGACTTCGCCCCGGACGACAAGTTCGACGCCCTGCCGGCCGCCCGTTTCACCGAGGGGCCGACCGCCTTCCTGACGGTGCAGGAAGGCTGCGACAAGTTCTGCACCTTCTGCGTGGTGCCCTATACGCGCGGCGCAGAATGGTCGCGGCCCCTGGCCGCGGTGCTGGACGAGGCGCGGGCCTTGGCCGGGCGCGGCGTGCGCGAGGTCACCCTGCTGGGCCAGAACGTCAACGCCTATGACGGCGAACGGCCGGACGGGCGCAAGTCCAGCCGGGCCGAACTGGCCTACGCCCTGGCGGAGATCCCCGGACTAGACCGGATCCGCTATACGACCAGCCACCCCAACGACATGTCGGACGCGCTGATCGCCGCCCACGGCGATCTGGACGCCCTGATGCCCTATCTCCACCTGCCGGTTCAGGCGGGCTCGGACCGCATCCTGCGGCTGATGAACCGTAAGCACGGCCGCCAGACCTACCTCGATCTGATCGCCCGCATCCGTGAAGCCCGGCCCGACATGGCCCTGTCGGGCGACTTCATCGTCGGCTTCCCCGGAGAGACGGATCGCGAGTTCGAGGAGACGCTCGATCTGGTGCGCCAGGTCCGATACGCCTCGGCCTTCGCCTTCATGTATTCGCCCCGGCCCGGCACGCCGGCCGCCGGCATGGGCCGACAGATCGAGCCCGAAGTGGCCAAGGAACGGCTGCACCGGCTGATCGAACTGGTGACCGAACAGCAGACGGCCTTCAACAAGGCCCAGGCGGGCCGGACCCTGAATGTCCTGTTCGACCGCAAGGGCCGCCATCCCGATCGCCGCCAGGCCATCGGTCGCTCGCCCTATCTCCAGTCGGTCCATGTCGACGACGCGGATCATCTGATCGGCCAGATCGTTCCGGTCGAAATCATTTCCGGTCAGCAGAACAGTCTGACGGGCCGGCTTGTCGCCCCAGGGGCGGCGGAAAAGGAAAAGGCGGCCTAGTGGCGAGAGAGTCCGAGTTCGTTCCCCTGAATGACGCCGAACTGAGGGCGGTGATCGGACCCAACAGCCGTCACGTCGCCCTGATCGAGGACGCCTTCAAGGTTCTGGTCGAGGCGCCCGGCGGCGGGGTCTCCGTCAACGGGGGTACGCGCGACCGGGCCGACGCCCGCCGCGTCATTGAGGATCTGGCCAAGCGCGCCGCCCTCGGCGCCGAGGTCACCGAGGCCGATGTGCGCGCCGCCCTGGGTCAGGCGCGGGGCGGCAAGGGCGCGCCGGGTCTGGCGGCGGCGGGCGTCTCCCTGCCGGGCGGCAAGCGCGGCCCCATCGTGCCCAAGACCAAGGCCCAGGCCGCCTATGTCGACATGCTGGGCCGTTGCGAGCTCAGCTTCGGGGTCGGTCCGGCCGGCACGGGCAAGACCTTCCTGGCAGCCGCCTACGGCGCCTCCCTGCTGCGACGGGGCCAGGTGGACCGGCTGGTCATCACCCGCCCGGCGGTCGAGGCGGGCGAGAAGCTGGGCTTTCTGCCCGGAGACCTGAACGAAAAGGTCGATCCCTATCTGGCTCCGATCTGGGAGGCGCTGAACGACATTCTCGGCGCCGAGGACGTGCAGCGCCGTCGCGACAAGGGCGAGATCGAGGCCGCCCCCATCGCCTTCATGCGCGGCCGCACCCTCAGCCACGCCTTCGTCATCGTCGACGAGGCCCAGAACACCTCGCGTCTGCAGATGAAGATGGTCCTGACGCGTCTCGGCGAGGGGGCGCGGATGGTGGTGACGGGCGACCCGTCCCAGATCGACCTGCTGAACCCCCGCGATTCCGGCCTGGCCCATGCCCTGCGGATCCTGGACGGGGTCCAGGGCGTCGGCATCCTGAGGTTCGCGGCCGAGGACGTGGTGCGCCACGCCATGGTCGAGCGGATCGTGCGCGCCTATGACGCCGACGCCGCCCGGTCCCGACCGACCCCGGACCTTGAAGACGCCGAATGATCGACATCGAAATCGAGGCCGAGGCCTGGAGCGCCGCCCTGCCTGACGCGGAAGCCGTGGCGGAACGGGCCGCAGCGGCGGCCCTGGGCGCCGTGGCGGGCGACGTCGTCGTCCTGCTGACCGACGACGAGGCTGTGCGGGCGCTGAACGCCCGATTCCGAGACAAGGACAAGCCGACCAATGTCCTGTCCTTTCCCGCGCCCGAGAACGCCGCGCCCCACCTGGGCGACATCGTCCTGGCCTATGGCGTCTGCGCGACCGAGGCGAACGTTCAGGGCAAGAGCCTGTCGGACCATCTGAGCCATCTGGTCGTCCATGGGGTGCTGCACCTGTTGGGCCGCGATCACGAGGACGAGGCCGAGGCCGAGGCGATGGAGGCCGAGGAGCGCGAGATCCTGGCCGAACTGGGCGTCGCTGACCCCTATGCCGCTGATGTCTCTGTAGAGGGGCAGGACTGACACTATGTTTCCCGACGCCGCGCTCGACCGTTTCGCCGCCCGCGTTCGCGCCCTTTCCGAGAAGCGTCGCGCCTGGACCTGGCGTCTGATCCGCATCGGTCTGGCCTTGTCGGCCGGGGCGGGGACGGCCCTGGCCCATCCGCCGTTCGGGGTGCTGGTCGGCCTCCTGGGCTATCCGCTGCTGATGATCCTGTCGGAACGGTCGGACACCCCGCGCGGCGCCTTCTGGATGGGGTGGCTGGCGGGCTTCGCCTATTTCTTCATCGGCTGCTGGTGGGTGGCGGAGGCCTTCTTCGTCAATCCGGAACAGGCCTGGATGGCGCCCTTCGCCGCCAGCCTGCTGCCGGCGGGCCTGGGGCTCTTCTGGGGCGTCGCCTGCGCCCTCTATCGCCGGTTCGCACCCATAGGCGTCGTGCGGGTTCTGTTGTTCGCCGCCCTGTTCTGCGCCGCCGAGTGGTTGCGCGGCCATGTGCTGACCGGCTTTCCCTGGAACCCGGCGGGCGCGACCTGGCGGGCGGGCGGGGGCATGTCCCAGTTCGCCTCGGTGGTCGGGGTCTATGGATTGAGTCTGATCACAGTGGCCTCGACCGCCGCCCTGGCGCCCTTGATCGGACCCGGCGCGGCGCGCGGCCGCCTGATCTCGGCAGGGTCGGGCCTTCTGGTTCTGGCCGCCGTCGGCCTCTTCGGCGCCGTGCGGCTGGCCCAGGCCGAGTTGCGGGTCACCGACACCGTGGTTCGCCTGGTCCAGGCCGACGTTAAACAGGAAACCAAGTGGTCGCCCGAGGCCTATCGCTCCATCGTCGATCGCTATGTCGCCCTGACGGGACAGCCGGCCGCCCGAACGCCCGACGTGGTGGTCTGGCCTGAGGGCGCCCTGCCGGCCTCGGCCAATGACGTCTTCGCCTCGGCGGATGCGGCCGCCATCGCCGGCGCCGTGCGGCCGGGGCAAACCTTGATGATGGGGCTGGCGCGGGGCGAACCTGATCCAACGGCCCCAGAGGGCGCCCGCTATTACAACAGCCTGTTCGCCCTGGTGGACGAAGCCGGGCCGGGCCTGCGGATCGCCGCCGTCTATGACAAGCATCGGCTGGTGCCGTTCGGCGAATATCTGCCGCTGGGTTCGATCATGACGGCGGTCGGGCTTCGCAGCCTCGTTCACATGCCGAGCGATTTCTCCGCCGGGCCCATCCCTGCGCCCATCCACATCCCGGGCGTTCCGCCGGTCCAGCCGCTGATCTGTTATGAAAGCCTTTATCCCGGTTTCACGCCGGGGGCGGTCGGGCGTCCCGACTGGATCGTCAACGCCTCGAACGACGCCTGGTTCGGCGCGACCTCCGGGCCGCGCCAGCATTTGAACCTGGCCAGCTATCGCGCCATCGAGACCGGCCTGCCCATCGCGCGAGCCACGCCGACGGGAATCTCGGCCATGATCGATCCCTGGGGCCGGATCGTTCAGAATCAAAGGCTTGATCCCGGTGTCGCCGGGGTGATCGATGCGCCCTTGCCGCGCCCGACGGCGGTGACCCCCTACGGCCGATGGGGCGACGCGTTCTTTTTCGCGGGTCTTCTGGCCGCCCTGGCGATTTCCCTTTTCGCCGGCCGCCGTCCCGGCTTGTGGCCGTTGACCTCTCCCACTAGGCTTCGCCTTAGGGGCTGACAGCGGGACGAGGGGAATCGGGATGGCGCGCGAAAAACTCGAGGAGCCCCATCCCGTCGATATCCACGTCGGCCGCCGCGTTCAGGAGAAGCGTCTGGGCCTGGGTTTGACCCAAAGCGCCCTGGCGCGCGCCTTGGGCGTCAGTTTCCAGCAGGTTCAGAAGTACGAGAAGGGCACGAACCGCGTCTCGGCCTCGAAACTGTTCGAAATGGCCGACTTCATGAAGGTGGAGATTCCCTACTTCTTTTCGGGCTTTCGCGTGGCCCAGGCCGGCGTGGGCGAGGAGGAGGCGCCCGCCTTCGACCACGAGCCCCGGATGACCAAACACAGTGTCGAAATCGCCCGTCTGGCGCCGCATCTGCCCCTGCGAAATCAGAAGCTGATCCTGGACATGATCCGCGAGATGCTGGGAGACGCCGCCGAAAAGCCGAGCTGAAGGCGGTCAGCCGACGGCCGTGATCTCCACCGTCCGGCCCGCCACCACCACCTCGTCGCCGATGCGCCGGCCCAGAACGGCGCGGGCCAGCGGCGACACATGGCTGACCGAACCCTTCGCGGGATCGGCCTCGTCCTCGCCGACGATGCGCCAGGTCTGGGATCGCCCGTCGTCGCGCTCGATGCAGACCGAACCGCCGAAACGAACGCGCCCGTCGGTCTCGCCCGGCTCCACCAGCTGGGCCGACGCCCTGCGGGCCGACCAGTAGCGCAGATCGCGGGTGGCGCGGGCCATGGCGGTCCGATCGCTTTCGATCGACCCCTTGATCTGGGCTGCGGCGTAGGCGGCGCGCGCGGAGGCCAGTTCGGCCTCGATTTGGGCCAGGCCTTCGGCCGTGACCAGATTGGGGTGGGGCGAGATCGGCCGGTCCGCCAGGTCGGCGGCGGTGGCTTCCAGATCTTCTTCTCGGGTGAAGGCGACGCTCATCGGCCGAACATAACCATCCCGTCCCCTATAGCCAGCGTCGCGGCGAGCGGGCAAAGCGGGGCGATGACCCAATCCGACCGTCAAGCCGAGCCCGCGATCCATGTGGTCGGCGCCGGACCGGCCGGCCTGACGGCCGCCGAACGCCTGGCCCAGGCGGGATTGAAGGTGGTGGTGCATGAACAGAGGCCGTCTCCGGCGCGAAAACTGCTGATGGCGGGGCGCGGCGGTCTGAACCTGACCCATTCGGAGCCGATGGAGCGTTTTCTGGGCCGGTACGGCCCGGCGGCTGAAACAGCGAGGGCCTGGATCGCCGACTTCGGGCCGGATGATCTGATCGCCTGGGTCGAGGGCCTGGGCCAGCCGACCTTCGTCGGCTCCAGCGGGCGCGTCTTCCCGCGCGCCATGAAGGCCTCGCCCCTGCTCCGCGCCTGGCTGGCGCGTCTGGAAGGGCTGGGCGTCGAAATCCGCACCCGGTCGCGCTGGATCGGCTGGTCGGGGGCGGATCTAGTGTTCGAAACGCCTGACGGCGAGCGGCGAGAGCGGCCTGACGCCGTCGTCCTGGCCCTGGGCGGCGCCAGCTGGCCGCGCCTGGGGTCGGACGGCGACTGGAAGCCTTGGCTGGAGGCCGAGGGTGTGACCGTCGCCCCCTTCCGCCCCGCCAATGTCGGCTTTGACGTGGATTGGTCCGTCGCCTTTCGCGCGCGGTTCGCCGGGCGGCCCCTGAAGCCTGTCTCGGTCCGCCTGAAGGATCGGACGGTCCCGGGCGAGGTCATGCTCACGCGCTATGGACTGGAAGGCGGGGCGATCTACGCCCTGTCCGCGGCCCTGCGTGAGGCGATCGAGGCCGACGGTCAGGTCGACATCCACCTTGATCTGAAGCCCGGCCTGACGGTCGAACAGCTGACGGAGCGTCTGGCGCGGCCCCGGTTCAAGGCCAGTCTGGCCACCCACCTGCGTAAGACGGTGAAACTGGACCCATCGGCCGTCGCCCTCCTGCGCGAGACCGGTTCCCTGCCGGCCGATCCGCTCAGCCTGGCCCAGCGCATCAAGGCCGCGCCCGTTCGGTTGACAGGGTTCCAAGGGCTGGACCGGGCCATCTCCACGGCGGGCGGGGTGGCGCTGGAGGTGGTGGACGCCCGCTCGATGTTGATCGCCAGGCCGGGCGTCTTCGTCGCGGGCGAGATGCTGGACTGGGAGGCGCCGACCGGCGGCTATCTGCTTCAGGCCAGTTTCGCCTCAGGCGTCGCGGCGGCGCGCGGCCTGCTCGACTGGTTGGGGTCGAAGGGCTGAGAGACGGCTCCGGCTCAGCCGGCCGCCTCGGCGGCTTGGGGCTGATCCAGCTGCAGTTCGGGCGGGGCGGCGGTGGTGGCCGCGCCATAGGGCAGATGCAGGATGAAGGCGGCGCCCTTTCCGGGTTCGCTTTCCACCTCGGCCCAGCCGCCGTGCAGTTCGACCAGGGCCTTGACCAGGGCCAGGCCGACGCCCGGTCCGCCCCGCTCGCGCCGGACGAAGCGATCGAACACATGGGCTTGCAAATGATAGGGGATGCCGCGCCCCGTATCGGAGACGGTCAGCCGTACCTCCGACGCGCCGGCCTCGGCCGTCAGGGTGACGGCCCCGCCTTCGGAAACGGCGCGGGCGGCGTTTTCCAGCAGATGATCCAGGGCCTGGCCGATCCGGTGCTCGTCGGCCCGAATGGGGCTGAGATCGGCGGCGCAGGCGACGGTCAGGACGGCGCCGCGCCCCTCGACCTTGGGCCGGACCTTTTCGGCCGCCTCGTTCAGCAGGTCGCAGACCCGGACGTCGCCCAGCGACAGCTCCATCTCGCCGGCGTCGATCTGGGCCATGTCCAGAACGTCGTCGATCGAGCGGGCCAGCTGGACGGCGGCGACGCGGATGGCGCCCGCATGCTGGCGGCTGCGCTCGGGCAGATCGCCCATCGTCTCCAGCAGTTCGGAATAGCCGACGATCGTCGTCAAAGGCGTGCGGAGTTCATAGGAGACATTGCCCACGAACTCGCGCTTCAAGGCCTGGCTTTCCTCCAAGGCCTGTTCGCGCTGAACCAGGGCCTGTTCCAGGCCCCGACGGGCCGTGACGTCGGAAAAGGCGACCAGGGTGGCGCCGTCCGGCAGGGGGCGGGTCTGCCAGGCGGCGATGCGGCCGTCGATCGTGCGTCCCTCGCCCGAGATGGCGATGCGGCTTTCGGGGTCCGGATCGGCGACCCGGGCCTTCAGTCCCAGCCACAGGGCCGGGTCCGGCAGGACGGCCTTGCACAGTTCGGCCAGGGCGTCGAAGTCGATCGAGGCGGCGATCCGATCGCTGGGCAGGCGCCAGAAGGTCTCGAAGGCTTCATTGTGCAGCCGCAGCCGCCCGTCCGAGCCGAAGACGGCGACGGCGTCGTTCAGCTTGTCGAGCGTCGCCCTTTGCACCTGGATCTGGGCGTTGAACCGGCTGCGCAGATTCAGTTCGTCGGTGATGTCCGAGAAGATCAGCAATATGCCGCCCAGCGGATGGGGCTGGCGCACGACCCGGAGCGTCCGCCCGTCGGGCAGGGACCAGCTGTCGTCCGGCGCGGCCTGGGACGCGCCGTAGAATTCCAGTTCGCGGGCCTTCCATCCGGCGTAGTCCACCACCTCCGGCAGGCGGCGGCGCTGGCGCAGCCGGTCCAGCAGCTCGGCATGGGTCGGCCGTTCGTCCAGCCAGGCCGGGTCCAGATCGAACAGGGTCTGGAAGGCGGTGTTGTGAAAGGCCAACCGCTTGGAGGGTCCGAAGATGGCGACCGCGTCGGCGAGGTGGTTCAGCGTCTCGTCGTGGGCGTCGACATGGCGACGCAGGGTGTCGCGGGTCTCTTCGGCTTCCGTCACCTCGATGGCGAAGGCGGTCACGGCGCCGCCCGCCGCCGGTTCGGCGATGATCCGCCAGGCCCGGCGATGACCGCCGCCGGTCGTCCAGCGGAACCCTTCCTGACGCAGCCCCAGCCGGCCCGCCTCGGCGATCAGGGCGTCGGCCCCGCGGTCGAACGACAGGCCCTTGTCCAGCGCCTCATCCACCGTCTGGGCGCCGATCTCGCTCAACCAGGCGCGGTTGGCCCAGGCCAGTCGTCCGGCGCCGTCCACGATCCAGGTCGGAATCGGCGAGGCGTCGCCCAGCAGAGACAGGCCGCTCTCGGTCGCATCGGCTCCGGTCAGGACCACGCGCGACGCCGGCGATAGGCGCAGCCAGGCCACCCCGCCGGCGACCCGGCCTTCGACGCGCCAAGGCTCGACGTCGCCGAGATCGATCAAGCTCTCGAACGCCTTTCCGGCCTCGACCAGGGCGTCGATCGAAACCGCATGGCTCAACCTCAGCCGCGTCAGTATGGCCTCGCCCGCCTCGCCTTGATCCATGCCCGACCCCGCGGCGGCGTCCGAGGCGGTCAGTCGGGCGATCAGTTCGGCGGGGCCGATGGGCGCGCCGCTCGCCTCGCCTTCGGCCGTCAAGGCCAGGCTCACGTCGTCGAAGGCGCGCAACATGCTGTCGTGGCGGCTTAGATCGGCCTGGGCGGCGTCACGGTCCCGCTCGGCGGCGGCGACGGCGGCGCTCAGACGCGCGCGCAGCCGCAAGGCCCAGGCGCTGACGCCCAAGGCCAGTCCGGCTGCGCCTGCAGTGGCGACATAGGCGATGTCGGCCTCGGCCATTCTTGTCCTTGAGTCCCGCGCCCTGATTCGCCTTTACCATACCTCAATGCAGCACGAAAAAGTCAGACTCTCCGATCGCGTCATCGCGCCCCGTTGCGCGCCCCGCCGACCGCGGCGATAGCGGACGGATGACAGAGCCCGCTCCCGACCTTTTCGCCCCCTCCCTGGACGATTTCGCGCGTCTGGCCCGTCAGGCCTTCGACGCCCTGCCGGCCGAGTTCAGGGCGGCGGCGGGGGAGGTGGTGTTCCGCATCGACGACTTCGCCGACGAACAGACCCTGGCCGAGATGGAGATCGAAGACCCCTTCGAACTGACCGGCCTCTACTACGGGGTGGACATCGGGCGGCGCGACAGCCTGGGGCCGGCGCCCGAGCCCTCGCGGATCTTCCTGTATCGCCGCCCCATACTGGACGAATGGTGCGAGCGCGGCGACGTGGGCCTGGCCGAGCTGATCGCCCATGTCCTGATCCACGAGATCGGCCACCATTTCGGCCTGTCCGACGACGACATCCACGCCATCGAGGACGCCGCCGACTGAAGCTTCAGGAGGCGGCGGGATAGGGGGTGGTCACGGCGCCGGAGATCATGCCGGGGATGGCTTCGCCCAGGCCCAGCAGGATGAACTGGATGGCCAGGGCGCACAGGATCAGGCCCAGCACCTTGACGATGATGGCCATGCCGACCTCGCCCAGCACCCGGCTCAGATAGCCGGTGAGGGCGAAACAGATGCAGGAGACGACGCAGGCGGCGGCGATGGCGACGACCGAGCCCGCCATGCCGGCGTAACCCAGTTGAGCGGCCTCGCCCGCATTGATGATCACGGCCGAGATGGCGCCCGGACCGATCATCAGCGGGATGGCGAAGGGCACGACCAGACGCTGGAACCGCCGGCGGGCGTAGCCGCGCACATCCTTGCTGTCGCTCAAGGCGTCCTTGTCGGCGAACATCGCCAGGAAGTCCCCGCGCGCCATGTCCAGCCCCAGGAACAGCAGCAAAATGCCCCCGGCGATGCGGAAGGCCGCCAGGGAAATGCCGAAGAACTGCAGCAGGCCCAAGCCCGTGAACAGGAAGAAGCTGAGGAACAGCATGGCGAACAGGCAGATCAGGGCCGAGACCGAGATCCGCTGACGCAGGGTGGCCCCGGCGGTGGCGGCGGCGAAGATCGGCAGATTGCCGATCGGGTCCAACAGGGCGAACAGGGTCACGAACAGGTTGACACCCAGATCGACCGCGTTCATCGCCTCGCCTCGCTCTTGAAATTCAACACGCCGGCCGCGCCGACGCACCTTCAGCGTCCCGGCATAGCCGCTCAGCGCGAGTCCGTCGATGACCCAGGTCCAAACCGTCGCCCCCAATCGCGGTCCCGACGAACGGATCATCTGCGCCCTGGACGTGCCGACGGTCGCAGAGGCCGCCGCCCTGGTCGGGCGGGTTCAGGATGCGGCGGGCTTCTACAAGATCGGGCTGCAGCTGTTCGCCGTCGGCGGCATGGAGCTGGCGCGCGACCTGAAGGCCGAGGGCCGCAAGGTGTTTCTGGACTGGAAGCTGCACGACATCGGCGCGACGGTCGAAAAGGCGGCGGCCAATCTGGCGGCCTCGGGTTGCGACCTCCTGACCGTCCACGCCCGGCCCCAGGTCATGGCGGCGGCGGCGCGGGGCGTGGCCGGATCAGGGCTCAAGGTTTTGGGCGTGACCGTTCTGACCAGCCTGACGGCCGAGGATCTGGCGGCGGACGACCACAGTCTGTCGCCGGCCGAACTGGTGGAGCTGCGTGTGCGGCAGGCGCTCGAGGCGGGGATCGACGGGGTGGTCTCCAGCCCGCAGGAGGCGGCCCGGGTGCGCGAGGTCGCACAGGCCGCCGGCCGGCCCGACTTTCTGATCGTGACGCCCGGCGTGCGGCCTGCGGGGTCGGCCCTGGACGATCAAGCCCGCGCCGCCACGCCCGAGGCTGCGCTTCAGGCCGGCGCCACCCATCTGGTGATCGGCCGGCCGATCACGGCGGCGGCCGACCCCCGCGCCGCCGCCCTGGCCGTCGCCGAAAGCATCGCCCTGATCTGATCAGCCGCGCTCGCCCGGTTCCTGGGCGTAATACTGGCGGGGCGGGGCTTGCGGCGGAACATTGCCGGGCGGCGGCAGGTCGCCGTAATAGTCCGTCGGCGGCGGCGGCGGCGGCGGCGGCAGGGGTTCAGGCTCCCTGTAGATCGGCGGGTGTTCGACATAGGGCGTCGGCGCCGGAACGGACCCTTCCTCCCTATAATAGCCGCCCGCCTCATAGGCCCGCTCTTCATAGGCGCGCTCTTCGTAGACGTGCGCCTCATAGGCGTCTCGGCGGCTCAGGTCGCGCCGATCCTCGTAGCGCATCTCGCGGTGGTGACCGGGATACGGCGGGCGGCAGCCGCAGTCGATCGGCGGCTGAGGCCGATAGGGGCGCCAGCCGATATAGTCGCGACCGAAGCCATAGACCGGATAGCCGACAGGGGCGCTGACGGGCGCAGGCCCCACGAAGACCACCGCCGGGGCGGACGCATAGCTCCCGCCGACGGCGCCGCCCTCGGCATAGCCGCCGCCGACATAGACAACCCCGCCCCCGCCTCCGCCGTGACGGCTGAAGCTGGACGACTGGGAATAGGCGCGGGCGTTGATCGCCGAATAGGCCGAAGCTCCGGCGTAGGCCGAGGCGTTGGCCCCCGCATTCGCATTCACGTTCACATTGACGTTGCTGTTGTGGCCGCCGCCGTAATGACCGCCGCCGGGGTGTCCGCCCTGATGCCCGCCGCCGCAGCCTCCACAGCCGCCGCCGTGAGCGCCTGAAGGACCGCCCGCCAGAGCGGGTGCGGCGGAAAGCAGGAGGACCGCAGACGCGGCGGCGATGATGGGCTGTGTCATTGCGGGACAGACTCCTTGACTTGAGTCTTGTCTCGGCAATTGTCGCGCCGTCGGCGCCCGTCAGAAATCGACGGCCAGACCCTTTTTCTCCCAATCGCCGTAGCGGGTCGGTTCAGGCCCCGTCGGACCGCCGTATTCGGTTGCGGCCGCCGCGCCCTCCTCGGCCATGCGGCGTTCGGCCGCCTCCAGCAGGGCGCGGCGGGCGACCGTGCTCAGCGGTCTTTCGGGCGTGGCGTGGGGGACGTCCTGGTTGAAGGCGGGGGTTTCCCCATCCTCCGCCGCAGCTTCGGCCGGATCGGGGGTGGGATGTTCGGTCACAGGTCGGCTCCCTTGAGGACGGCGGCTCATGGCCTCAAATAGTCGATCAAAGCCGCGACGCCACAAAAAGCCGCCGACGGTCCCGGAACGACGATGAACCATCTGAAGACCTTCATTCTTCTGGCCGCCCTCACCGCCCTTTTCGCGGGGCTCGGCTATCTGATCGGCGGCGCGACCGGCATGGCGATCGCCCTGGTCTTCGCCGGCGGCATGAATCTGTTCAGCTATTGGAACGCCGACAAGATCGTCATGAAGATGTACCGGGCCCAGCCGGTCGATGAGCAGCATCCCAATGCGGTGGTCCGCAACTATGTCGCCGACGTGCGCCAGATGGCGCGCGACGCCGGCCTGCCCCAGCCCCAGGTCGCGATCATCCCCAGCGACCAGCCCAACGCCTTCGCCACCGGCCGGAACCCTGAACGCGCCGCCGTCTGCGCCACCACCGGTCTTCTGGACATGCTGACCCGCGACGAGGTGCGCGGCGTGATGGCGCACGAGCTGGCCCATGTGAAGAACCGCGACACCCTGATCATGACGGTGACGGCCACCATCGCCGGGGCCATCGCCGCCCTGGCCAATTTCGCCCTGTTCTTCCAGGGCGGCGACGACCGCGAGCGCCAGGAAAGCGGTTCGGGCGGCCTTATCGGAACCCTGGCCCTGATGATCCTGGCGCCCATGGCCGCCGGCCTGGTGCAGATGGCGATCTCGCGCAGCCGCGAATATGAGGCCGATCGCGTCGGGGCGGAGATCGCCAATGACCCTCACGCCCTGGCCTCCGCCCTGCAGAAGATCGAGGCCTACGCCAAGCGGATCCACAATCCGACGGCCGAGCGCAATCCCGCCTCCGGACAGCTGTTCATCATCAACCCCCTGGCCGGGCGCGGGGCGGACAATCTGTTCTCGACCCACCCGGCGACCGGAAATCGCGTTCGGGCTCTGGTGGAACTGGGCGCGAAGATGGGGATGCGGCCGCGCCAGGCGGCGCCCGCGTCCGCCCCGGCGGTTCCGATCTCGGCGGTCCCCGCGACGCATCGGCGCCTGACGACAGGCGTGCCCGCCACGCCGGCCGAACCGCGCGGTCCCTGGGGTTGAGCGTCGCGCCGGGCCTTTTGGATTTGCACTTCAGTCGAGGATTCCGTCAGATAGCAAACTAAGCCAATCAGGGGGTCCTATGTCGCGTCTGCTCGCCTTCGTTTCCGCCGCCGCTCTTCTGGCCACGCCGGTCGCGGCCCAGTCCGTCAACCGGACCACCGTCAACGGCATCATCGACCAGGGGCTGAACCACAGCCAGGTGATGCAGACGGCCGCCTATTTGACGGATCGGATCGGCGGGCGAATGACCAATTCGCCGCAGATGCGCGAGGCGGAACGCTGGACCCAACAGCAGTTCCGCGACTGGGGCCTGTCGAACGTCCGGGCCGAAGGGTTCGAGTTCGGGCGGGGCTGGTCCATCGTCCGCTCCAGCGCCCGCATGACGGCGCCGCGACCGCTGGACCTGCGGGCCATTCCGGTGGCCTGGACCCCTTCGACCAACGGGGTGATCAGCGGCGGCGTCATCGTGGCGCCGATCTCCAAGGTCGAGGATTTCGACAAATGGCGGGGCAAGCTGTCGGGCAAGATCGTCATGCTGTCCCAGCCCGGCACGGGGTCCGAACCGACCGAGCCGGCCTTCAAACGCTGGACCAGCGCCGAGCTGGCCGAGCGCAACACCTATGTCCAACCCCAGTATTCGCCCGCTGCGATCGAGCGTCAGCTGAAGACGGCCGATTTCGCGGCGCGGCTCGACGCCTTCCTGGTCGAACAGGGCGCCCTGGCCTGGGTGAGGATTTCCCAGCGGGACGGCGGCCTGCTGCACGGCACGGGCTATACCTATCAGGTCGGCGCGACGCCCAAGCTGGCGGGCATGGAGCTGGCGGCTGAGGACTATCGTCGTCTGGCGCGGCTGGCCCTGACCGATACGCCGCCCACGCTGGAACTGATGAGCGAGGTCCAGTTCCATGACGAGGACGTCAACGCCTACAACATCCTGGCCGACATCCCCGGCAGCGGGGGAACCAGCGAATACGTCATGGCGGGCGCCCATCTGGACAGCTGGGTCGCTTCGGACGGAGCGGTGGACAACGCCGCCGGCAGCGCAGTGGTCATGGAGGCCGCACGCATCCTGAAGACCCTGAACGTGAGGCCCAAACGCACCATCCGTTTCGCCCTGTGGAGCGGCGAGGAACAGGGCATCCTGGGCTCTTTGGCCTATGTCGACAGGCATCTGGCCACTCGCGCGCCCTCGAACGATCCAGCGTTGGCGAACCTGCCGAACAACCGAACCTGGCGCAGCCGCTGGCCGATCCAGCCGCGCGAAGGCTATCGGGATCTGGTCGCCTATTTCAACCTGGACAACGGCTCGGGCAAGATCCGGGGCATCAACGCCGAGGGCAATGTGGCCGCAGTCCCGATCTTCCAGGAATGGCTTGCGCCCTTCGCCAGCATGGGGGCGACCACCGTGTCCCTGCGCCCTTCGGGCGGCACCGACCACGTCTATATGCAGACGGTCGGCGTGCCGGGGTATCAGTTCATTCAGGATCCGCTCGACTATTCCAGTCGCCTGCACCACACCAGTATCGACAGCTATGACCACCTGAAGCCGGAGGACATGCGTCAGGCGGCGATTATCCTGGCCAGCTTCCTGCTGAACGCGGCCAACCGCGACGAGCCCCTGCCGCGCATGCCCCTGCCGACCGAGCCGACGCCGACGGACCCGTACGAATATCCGGCGGACTGATAAGCGGATCCCCTCTCCCATTGGGAGAGGGCTTGAGCGCCCGAGAGCGTAGCGATCGGTCTCGCGCGAAAGGGAGAGGGTTGCGGCGGTGCGACTGTCCCACCGTCCGGCCCTCATCCGTCCGCTTCGCGGCCACCTTCTCCCAACGGGAGAAGGAAGTTTCAGGTCACGCCCGCTCCACGCACATCGCCACGCCCATTCCCCCGCCGATGCACAGGGTGGCGAGGCCCTTCTTCGCGCCGGACCGCTTCATCTCGAACAGAAGCGTGGTCAGGATGCGGGCGCCCGAGGCGCCGATGGGATGGCCGATGGCGATGGCGCCGCCGTTGACGTTGACCTTGGCCGGGTCGAGGCCCAGCTCCTTGACCACGCACAGGCTCTGGGCGGCGAAGGCCTCGTTGGATTCGATCAGGTCCAAATCCGCGACCGTCCAACCCGCCTTTTCCAGCGCCTTCTTCGAGGCGGGGATCGGCCCCGTGCCCATGATCGACGGGTCGACCCCGGCGGTGGCGGAGGCGGCGATGCGGGCCAGGGGCTCAAGCCCGCGCGCCTTCGCCTCTTCGGCGCTCATCAGCACCAGGGCGGCGGCGCCGTCGTTCAGGCCTGAGGCGTGGGCGGCGGTGACGCTGCCGTCCTTGGCGAAGGCGGGCCGCAGCTTCTGCATCAGCTCCAGGGTGGCGCCTTGGCGGATGTATTCGTCCTGGTCCACGACCACGTCGCCCTTCTTGCCGGGGATGACGACCGGGGTGATCTCCTCCGCGAACCTGCCGGCCTTCTGCGCCGCCTCGGCCTTGTGCTGGCTGGCCAGGGCGAACTCGTCCTGGGCCTCGCGGGTGATGCCCCATTTGTCGGCGATGTTCTCGGCGGTCTGGCCCATGTGATAGCCGTTGAAGGCGTCCCACAGCCCGTCCTTGATCATGGTGTCGATCAGGGCGACGTCGCCCATCTTGTGGCCCGTGCGCAGCTGCTGGGCGTGGGGCGCCTGGCTCATGCTCTCCTGTCCGCCGGCGACCACGATCCCGGCGTCGCCCAGGGCGATCTGCTGGGCGGCGACGGCGACGGCCCGCAGGCCGGAACCGCAGATCTGGTTCAGGCTCCATGCCGGGGCGGACTGGCGCACGCCGGCGCCGACCGCCGCCTGACGCGCCGGGCCCTGGCCGGCCGCAGCCTGAAGCACATGGCCCAGGATCACCTCGTCCACCTCATCACCCGCGACCCCGGCCCGCTCCAGCGCCGCCTTGATGGCGATCTCGCCCAGCTTGGAGGCGGGCAAGGACGACAGGGCGCCGAGGAACGACCCGACGGGGGTGCGGGCGGCGGAGACGATGACGACCTCGGTCATGGGATTTCACTCTCTGCGGAATTATCGAGTGGCTCTTTTGCCGCATATGGGCGGCTTCGTCACCTGTCGGAGGAAACACCGCCTCGGATTCAGTCCTTCGTCATCCTGACGGCGCATTGTGTCGGAACGATAGGGACGATCTTGGATTTGATTGGCCATGCTGGGAACGCTGAAACGCCTTGTCACCCATGTCTGCACGCCGGACGAGCTGGACATGATCGAGCACTATCAGACCCGCGCCGAAAGGCTGGCGGACCTCTGGGTCCATGCGGTGGGTCTGATGCTGGCGGCCGTCGGCGGCGTCGTTCTAGCGGGTCTGGCGGGCGTCTATACGGGGGTTGGAGGCGTTCTGGCCACGGCCATCTACGCCCTGTGCCTGATCGGCATGCTGACCGCCTCGACCCTGTATAACTGGACCAACCCGTGCGCGGCCCGTCCGGTGCTGCGTCGCCTGGACGAGGCGGCCATCTTCCTGATGATCGCCGGCAGCTACACCCCCTTCACCACCCAGAGGTTCGAAGGTCTCTGGTCGATCGGCTTCACCGCCCTGATCTGGACCCTGGCCTTCGTGGGCGCCGGGGTGAAGCTGTTCGCGCCGCGCATATCCGACCGGTTCTGGAGCGCGGTCTATGTCGTTTTCGGCTGGCTGGCCGTCGCGGCTCTGAAGCCGATGGTGGAGACGGTCCACCCCGTCGCCCTGGCCCTGCTGGTTCTGGGCGGGTTGATCTATACGGCGGGGGTTCTGGTCTTCATCAGCCCGAAGGTGCGGTTCCGCCGCGCCATCTGGCACGGTTTCGTCGTCACCGGGGCGACGGTGCATTGGACGGCCGTCCTGGTCGGCGTCGTCCTGGCTCCGGCCATGAGCCACTGAGGCCTTCCGTCGCCCTTGAGATCAGCCTCTAGCGCTTCGCGCCGCAACGGACGATAGTGGTGCGTTGCAAAATCGCGAGAACAAGCGTGGCTGACGAAAACACCAAGGGCGGAAAGACCGGCGAAGGCGATCAGGTCGTCATCAAAAAGTATGCGAACCGGCGTCTCTACAATACGCGCAGCAGCACCTACGTGACCTTGGACGACCTTGCCGCCATGGTGCGCGAGGGGACCGAGTTCGTCGTCTATGACGCCAAGACCAACGACGACCTGACGCGCCAGATCCTGACGCAGATCATCTTCGAAGAGGAAAGCCGGGGCGAGGCCCTGCTGCCGGTCCAGTTCCTGCGTCAGCTGATCGGCTTCTACGGCGGCTCGATGCAGGGCGTTCTGCCCTCCTATCTGGAAATGTCCCTGACCAACTTCAGCCGTCAGCAGGAGCAGTTCGCCAGTCAGATGAGCCGGGCCTTCGGCGCCGGCGCCGGCGCGACCCTGATCGAGGAGGCGGCCAAGACCAATATGGCCGTGTTCGAACGGGCGATGCAGATGTTCCCCGGCTTCGGCTATGGCCGAAGCGAGCCGGCCGCCCCGCCGGCGGCGGAAACCAAGGCGGCCGCAGACAGCGACGCCCTGGAGGAGATGCGCCGCCAGATGGACGAAATGCGCGCCCAGATCGACCGTCTCGCCGGGTCCAAGCCGAAATGACCGATCGGATCCAGGCGGTCAGCGGACCTGAGCGCGTGGATCGCCGCGAAGGCGAAAGGCGCGAGCGTGAACGGCGCGCTCAGCAGGCGGCGGCGAAGGCCCTGGTCCCGGCGCCGCTGACCGAGACTGCAACGGGGTCCTCGGCAAGACCTGCCGTCCATACGGCCGGCGAACCCGGCGCGGCGGCCTTTGTGGCCCAGCAGATGGGCCAGAAGGGGCAAAGGCGCGGCCTGAAGGGCGGTCCTCCGGTTCTGAACGCCGCGCGCGCCGCCTATTTGGGGGCTGAGTATTCGGGCGAGGCCGAGCGACGGCCGCCGGTCGGGCGCGCGTCCAAGACCGACGTCTGATCGGGCGTTAGGCGTCGGGCGGCACGGAACTTGCTGAAGGCGTATCGAAACGCCTCCGCCAGGACACGCCATGCCCGCCGCCCTCAGCCTCGCCGCCAAGGTCTTCGACGTCGCCGTCGTGGCGCTGATCTTCACCGCCTTTTCCTAAATCGTCTTTTCGCCGCCCCGCGCACCGGCCGTCAGTTGGCTAGGTCGAAATCCTTGCGCGACGCGATGATGGTCACGATGAAGCCGGCCAGCACGTCCAGCAGGATCATCACCACGATCAGGAAGAAGGTCGAGGTGGCGAAGCCGCGGATCAGCAGGAATTCGACCAGGACGATGATGAACAGGACCATCGACAGGGCGTGATTGACGATGGCCACCCTCTGGCTCGACGTCGATTTCACCAGTTCGAAGAACAGCAGGATCAGGCCGACGAACAGGATCAGGTCGCCCGAGCCCACATTCCACTGGGCCCCTGACGCCATGGGAATGGAGAACAGCGGATCACGCAGCAGGGCGTCGGCCTGGCTCATGCCGCCGTTTCCGTCTGCGCCGAACAGCACGACGATATTGTAGAGGACCACCGGGATCAGCAGCAGGGGTATGGCGATCAGCATGGCGGCTCCTCTCCCCGGCGCAACGGCTGCGCTTCTTAAGTCTGATTAACCCTATTGCCTCCGTTCGTCACCTGCGGGGAAAGCCGCCTGCCCGGCTAAGGGCGGACGGGGCGGGGCGGCCGAGCACCGCACCGATCCAGCGCGCCGTTTCGATCAGGGCGTCCAGATCATAGCCGGTCTGAAAACCCGCGCGCTCCAGCATATAGACCAGATCTTCGGTGGCGATGTTTCCGGTGGCGCCGGGCGCGAAGGGACAGCCGCCGATGCCGCCGACCGAGGCGTCCAACACGTCCACCCCCGCCTCCACGCCGGCATAGGCGTTGGCCAGGCCGGTGTTGCGCGTGTCGTGGAAATGCAGGCGCAGGCGCGCCTCCGGCGCCGCCCGGCGGGCGGCCTCGACCTTGCGCGTCACCGCCCAGGGATCTCCGGCGCCGATGGTGTCGGCCAGGGCGATTTCACCGACGCCCAAGGCGCCGATCGCCCCCACAAGGTCGCCGACCTGCTGAACCGAGACTTCTCCGTCAAACGGACAGCCCCAGACGCATGACAGGGTCGCCGACAGAGAGGGGACAACGTCGGACGTCTGGCTGTTGTGACGGCGGGCGACGATCTCGCCCAGCATAGCCAGCTGGTCCTTGACGGCCAGGCCCTGGTTCTTCAGGCCGAAGCCGTCGGTGGCGGAAAGCGAGACATTGACCTCGTCCACGGCCGTGGTCAGGGCGCGATCATAGCCTCGGCCGTTCAGCACCAGACCGATGCGGCTGCGTCCGGCTTCGTGAGGCAGGGCCGCCATCACCGTTTCCGCCCCGGCCATCTGCGGCACATATTTAGGATGGACGAAGGAGACGGCCTCGATCCGCCGGGCTCCGGCCGCCTCCAGCCGCCGCACCAGCTCGGCGCGGACGGCGGGGTCCAGCACGGCCTTTTCGTTTTGAAGCCCGTCACGGGGCCCGACCTCGACGATCTGGATGAGGCGGCTCATCGCGTCGCCGCCGTCGCGGGGGCGGCTTGCGTCGCAGGCTCCGCCGTGCGGGGCGGAGGCGCATAGACGGTCAGGCTCACCTCGTCTCCGGCGGAATAGTTGTAGCCCCGCACCACGCCGACCGCCCGGCCCGCCACACCCAGCCGCCCGGCGGCGGCGCGGAAGGCGTCGGCGTCGCGTCCCTCGACGATGGCCGGCCGTCCTTCGGCCAGGGCGTCGGCCGCGCCTTGGGCGTCGGTCAGTTCAGTGTCGCGGCCCGTCAGGAAGACGAAGCTCGGCTCATGGAAGCCGGTGATGGCGACCGGTCCAGGGGTGCGGCCCTGGCGGGGATGCAGGTCCGCCGCCTCAAGGGTTTTCTCCAGTCTCGGTGCGATGGCCAGGGGGCGCAGTTGGCGGATGGTGCCCGACAAGGCGGCGTGGGCCACGATTCCAAAGGCCAGGGACGCGACCAGCGCCGCCGCCGGCGCCCGGTTCAACAGCAGGAAGCCGCCGACAGCCGCCGCCGCCAGGGTCGATCCGACCGTCAGAGCCGCCCAGGTCTGGGCCGTCGAGGTGCCGTAGACGGTCAAGCCATAGACGGTGATGCCGCAGATCAGGACGGCGGCGAATACCGCCAGGGCCGCGCCGGTGATCCGCGAGACCTTGCCGATCGGCCGGGCCAGGGCGGCGGCGGCCAACAGGGCCAGGGCGCCGAAGGTCGGCAGGGTGTAGTGCCACAGCTTGGTCGGGGCCAGTTCGAACATCAGCCAGCCGGGAACCAGCCAGCAGACCAGGAAGCGAATGGCCGGCTCGGCCCGACGGGACCAGCCGGTCGCGACGGCGGCAGGCAGCAGCAGGGTGGAGGGGAAGAACAGCAGGGGCGCGAGAAGCACATACATCCCCCGGAAGCCGGAATGGCTTTCATGGGCCCCGGCGATCTTGGGCGCCAGGTCGCCGCCGATGGCTTCCCGCCAGAAGCCCCCGTCGGTGGCGATGGTGATGGCGATCGCCCAGGGGCCGACCATCAGGGCCACCAGCGGCAGGCCCCAGCCCCAGCCCAGCCGGCCCAGCCAGCGGACGTCGCGGTCCCAGATCGACAGGGCCAGGATCGCCAGGGCCACGACCAGAAGGCCGATCGGCCCCTTGATCAGGATCGACAGCCCCAGGCCCAGCCAGAACAGAAGCTTGTGGGGCCGGATCGGTCGTTCCCCGGCTCGGGTCGCCATATAGATTCGCGCCAGGGCGGCCATGGCCAGGGTGGTGGCGCCGCACAGCATGGCGTCCGTCTTGGCGATCCCGGCCTCGGTGGACAGAAGGAAGGTCGCCCCCATGATCGCGCCGCCGAAGAAGCCGACGCGCGCGCCCAGCAGGGCCGAACCCGCCCAGGCGACAGCCCAGGCGGCCAGCATGGCCCCCAGGAGAGAGGGGATCCGATAGGGGGCGATCTCGCGATCCTCGGGGTCCGAGGTCAGGGCGACGGCGGCGGCCTGCAGCCAATAGATGCCGACCGGCTTCTTCCAGCGCGGCTCGTCTTGGAAGCGGATGTCCACATAGTCGCCGCTCTCCAGCATCTGGACGGTGGCCTGGGCGAAGCGGCTTTCGTCCCGATCCAGCGGCGGCAGGAGCAGCAGGCCCGGCAGGCCGGCGACCAGCGTCAACAGGGCCGCCAGCAGGGGGCCTCTCCAGCCGGCGATGCGGCGATCCAGATCGAAGCTCTTCATGAGAGACTCCTTACACGGGGACCGGGCCGGCGTCAGCCGTCTCCCCTAAGCCGTCGATCTCGTCTATGGAGCGGCATGACCGCCCAAATCGCTCCTGACGCGCCCCAGATCTCCGTCGTGGTTCCCGTTCACGACGAGGCCGGCGCCGCCGTGCCCCTGGCGCGTGAAATCGCGGCCGCCTTCGCCGGCCGGTCCTATGAAATGATCTTCGTCGACGACGCCTCCAGGGACGCGACCTTGGCCGAGCTGAAGGCGGCCATGGCCGAACTGCCGACCTTGCGGGTTCTGGCCCACGGAACCAATGCGGGCCAGAGCCGGGCGGTGCGCACCGGGGTGCTGGCGGCGCGGGGATCGGTGGTGGTGACGATGGACGGCGACGGTCAGAACCCGCCGGCCGATGCGCCCCGGCTGGTGGACGCCCTGCTTGCGGCCCCCGCAGACGTCGGTCTGATCGGCGGGCGACGGGCCAAGCGCCAGGACAGCGCCGCCAAACGCCAGGCCTCGGTCTGGGCGAACCGCATCCGTCGTCGGCTGCTGGGCGACGACGCCGACGACACCGGCTGCGGGCTGAAGGCCTTTCGCCGCGACGTCTTCCTGCGGCTTCCCTATTTCGATCACATCCACCGCTATCTGCCGGCCCTGATGATCCGCGAGGGTTACCGAAACCAGTATCTGGACGTCGATCACCGCCACCGCGAAACCGGCCGGTCGAAATACACCAACTGGGGCCGGCTGAAGGTCGCCTTCGCCGATCTCTTGGGCGTCATGTGGCTGAAGAGCCGGTCGCGCCGGCCGGGGGCGATCTCCGAATTCTGAGCGCGATAATCCAGACGCTCACAGAACGGGCGCGACAATAGAAAAGGGCGGGACCTCGCGGTCCCGCCCTTCTGCATTTCAGCGTCGGAAGGCTTGGACTTAGAAGTCCATGCCACCCATGCCGCCCATGCCGCCCATGTCAGGAGCGGCGGCGCCGCCCGACTTCTTGGGGGCGTCGGCGACGGCGGCTTCCGTGGTGATCAGGATGCCGGCCACCGAAGCGGCGTCTTGCAGGGCCGTGCGGACGACCTTGGCGGGGTCGATGACGCCCATCTTGACCAGGTCGCCGTACTCTTCCGTCTGGGCGTTGAAGCCGAAGGAGGCGTCGTTGTTCTCCAGCACCTTGCCGACCACGATCGAGCCTTCGACGCCGGCGTTTTCGGCGATCTGACGGATCGGGGCCTGCAGGGCGCGACGGATGATGGCGATGCCGGCGTTCTGGTCGGCGTTGTCGCCCTTGACGTCGGCCAGGATCTTGGAGGCCTTCAACAGGGCGATGCCGCCGCCGGGAACGATGCCTTCGTCAGCCGCAGCGCGGGTGGCGTTCAGGGCGTCGTCGACGCGGTCCTTCTTTTCCTTCACTTCGACTTCGGTCGAGCCGCCGACGCGGAGAACCGCGACGCCGCCGGCCAGCTTGGCCAGACGTTCCTGCAGCTTTTCCTTGTCGTAGTCGGAGGTGGTGTCTTCGATCTGGCGCTTGATCTGGGCCACGCGGGCTTCGATGTCGGCCTTCTCACCCACGCCTTCGACGATGGTGGTGTCGTCCTTGGTGATCGAGACCTTCTTGGCCTTGCCGAGCATGTCGAGCGTGACGCTCTCCAGCTTGATGCCCAGGTCTTCCGAGATGACTTGGCCGCCCGTCAGGATGGCGATGTCTTCCAGCATGGCCTTGCGGCGGTCGCCGAAGCCCGGCGCCTTGACGGCGGCGACGCGCAGGCCGCCGCGCAGCTTGTTGACCACCAGGGTGGCCAGGGCTTCGCCTTCGATGTCCTCGGCGATGATCAGCAGCGGACGGCCCGACTGCACCACGGCTTCCAGGATCGGCAGCATGGCCTGCAGCGAGGTCAGCTTCTTCTCGAACAGCAGGATCAGCGGCTCTTCGAGAACGGCCTCCATCTTGTCGGCGTTGGTGATGAAGTAGGGGCTCAGATAGCCGCGGTCGAACTGCATGCCTTCGACGACGTCGACGGTGGTGTCGGCGGTCTTGGCTTCTTCGACGGTGATCACGCCTTCATTTCCGACCTTGGCCATGGCCTGGGCGATCAGCTCGCCGATTTCGGAGTCGCCGTTGGCCGAAATGGTGCCGACCTGGGCGATTTCCGAGTTGTTGGAGACGGGCTTGGAGTTGGTCTTGACCTCTTCCAGGACCAGGCCGACGGCCTTGTCGATGCCGCGCTTCAGATCCATCGGGTTCATGCCGGCGGCGACGGCCTTCAGGCCCTCTTGCACGATGGCTTGAGCCAGAACGGTCGCGGTGGTGGTGCCGTCGCCCGCCTTGTCGTTCGTCTTCGAAGCGACTTCGCGGATCATCTGGGCGCCCATGTTCTCGAAGGCGTCTTCCAGCTCGATTTCCTTGGCGACCGAGACGCCGTCCTTGGTCGAGCGCGGGGCGCCGAAGGACTTCTGGATCACGACGTTGCGGCCCTTCGGACCCAGGGTCACCTTGACGGCGTTGGCGAGGACGTTGACGCCGCGCAGCATCTTGTCGCGCGCGTCGGTGTTGAACTGTACGATTTTAGCGGCCATGCGGGCAGCTCCTTTTGTGTGAGTGGCGAGTGGTTAGTGGCGAGTGGCGAGGATCTGAGATTGAGGCGACGACGGCGGTTTCGTCCGGAAACCTGCTCGCCACTCGCCACTGATCACTCGCCACTGAGGGCTGAGCCTTAGCTCAGCACTCCAAGCACGTCCGACTCTTTCATGATGATCAGGTCTTCGCCGTCGATCTTCACTTCCGTGCCCGACCACTTGCCGAACAGGATGCGGTCGCCGGCCTTCAGCTCCAGGGCGTTGACCTTGCCCGAGTCGTCGCGGGCGCCGGGGCCGACGGCGACGACTTCGCCTTCCTGGGGCTTTTCCTTGGCGGTGTCGGGGATGATGATCCCGCCCTTGGTCTTGGATTCTTCTTCAACGCGCTTGACCAGCACGCGGTCGCCGAGCGGACGAAACGCCATCGGTTGTCTCCCTTGATCCCCCGAATGGGGCGATTTGAACAATGGGTCAGCCTCTCCGCGACCGCCGTTTTAGCAGCCGACCACGGAGAGTGCTAACGCGAGCGGGAGTTAGTCAGAGGGCGGCGGGGCGTCAAGCGCCGCCGCGTGTGAAACTTCCGCGACGGATGAACGCGCGATGAACCACGGCCTCCGAACCCGTTCAAACGGCGCGCGCTAAAACCACCTCAACGCTCGCGATCCCCGGAAGACGCGAGGCGATTCAGAGGAGACGGACCATGTCCAAGCTGTTGAAAATCACCGCCGCCGTCGTCGCCCCCGCCGCCGCCCTGGCCTTGACCGCCGCCCCGGCTTCGGCCCAGTCGCGTGACCGCGACGACACCGCCCGCAACGCCCTGATCGGCGCCGCCGTCGGCGGACTGGCGGGCGCCGTCTACGGCAATGGCGACGGAACCTATATTGCGGGCGGCGCCTTGGCCGGCGCGGCCCTGGGCGCGGCAGCCTCGTCCAATCGCGGATCGGACTGCGGCTATTACCGCGGCGGCCGCTGCTACCGGAACCAGGGTCACTGGGAGCGCGAACACGGCATCAACAGCCGCGATCCGCGCTGGGAGCAGCGCCGTGATTATCGCGACTGGCGCCGCGACCAGCGCTATGACCGGCGCGACGAGCGCCGCGACTATCGCTACGATCGCCGCTGGTAGACTGCGGACGTGAAATGCAGAAGGGGCGCCTTATCAAGACGCCCCTTTTGTCATGCCGCGTCCCGACGCGGGCCCCAATGCGGGAAGGGATCCTCCAGCCTGGCCCAGCCCTTGGGCCCGCGCTCCATCTCGAACCGGGTCAAGAGGGCGGCGTCGAACATCGAGGTCAGCAGATCGCGGTTCATGTCCTTGCCGATCAGGACGATCTCCTGACGACGGTCGCCATAGGGTTGTCGCCAGACGGCCTCGATCGCCTTCAGCCATTCGGCGTTGTCGTCGGGCCAGCGCTCGCGCGGCGCCGAAGCCCACCACAGTCCGCCCCATTCATGTTCGGTCACGGCCCCGGCCTGGCTCCAGGAACCGACATAGTCCATCCGGCTGGCCAGCCAGAAGAAGCCCTTGGAGCGCCAGACGCCGGGCCATTCGCGCTGCAGCAGGTCGTAGAAGCGTCGGGGATGAAAGGGTCTGCGCGCCCGATAGACGAAGGTTGAGACGCCGTATTCCTCGGTCTCGGGCGTCACCTCGCCGCGCAGGGCCTGGGACCAGCCGGCCGCCTGTTCCGCCCTTTCCATGTCGAACAGGCCCGTGCCGACGACCTGATCCAGGGGCACGGCGCCGCGCACTGCCTGGATGATCCGGGCGCGCGGATTGAACTGGGCCATCATCGCCTTCAGCGTCCCGAGTTGGGTCGCATCGAGCAGATCGCACTTGTTCAGCACGATGACGTCGGCGAACTCGATCTGGTCGATCAGCAGATTGGCGATCGTGCGTTCGTCGTCCTCGCCCAGATGTTCGCCGCGAGTCTTCAGCCGGTCGGTCGAGGGATAGTCGCGGTGGAAGTTGAAGGCGTCCACCACCGTCACCATGGTGTCGATCCGGGCCAGGTCCGACAGGCTGAAACCGTCCTCGTCGCGGAAGTCGAAGGTGGCGGCGACCGGCATGGGTTCGGAGATTCCGGTCGACTCGATCAGCAGACAGTCGAACCGCCCCTCGCGCGCCAGCTTGCCGACCTCGATCAGCAGATCCTCGCGCAGGGTGCAGCAGATACAGCCGTTGGACATCTCCACCAGCCGTTCCTCGGTCCGCGACAGGTCCGCCCCGCCCCCGTCGCGCACCAGGGCGGCGTCTATGTTCACCTCGCTCATGTCGTTGACGATGACCGCGACCCGCAGCCCGTCGCGGTTCGCCAGGACGTGGTTCAGCAGGGTCGTCTTGCCGGCTCCGAGGAAGCCGGACAGGACGGTGACGGGCAGGGTCTTGAACTCGGACATGACGGCGCTCCACGGCTGCTGCGCCGAGCTTGACCACAGCCCGGCGACTGTGAGAGTTACGTTATATTATAACATGCATAGTCAGCAAGGTTTTCCATGGCGGTCGGCGCAGTCGTCCAGGGGCAGGCGCCCACGGTCTTCACCACCCTGTTCGAGCCGCAGGTGCGGATGGCGATCTGGTCGCGGCCCAGTCCCATGCCGCCGGACGCCTTGCCCCCGCCGGACTTCACCGCCGACTGCGACGGGCGCTGGATCGCCCTATCGGGCGCGGCGCCCGAGTGGTTTCTCCAGGACATCGAACGATTGGCGGAGATCGTGGCGACGATCAGCGGATGCGAGGCCTGGCGGGCGCGTTGTGAGACCGTGACCCGCCGCGCCTGTCCGCGGTTTCATCAGGACGCCGTGCCGGTGCGCCTGATCGTCGCCTATGAGGGGCCGGGGCCGGAATGGGCCTTCGCCGGCGAGATCGGTGAGGATCTGGACGGGCGCCTGATCGGCACGCGTCGTCGGGTCCGCACCCTTCACCCTGGCGACGTCGCCGTCATGAAGGGCACGGCGCCGGGCTGGGAGGCCTGGCCGGACTTGCCGGTGGTCCTGCACCGCTCGCCGCCGGCCGGGAGACGCACCCCCCGGCGCGTCCTGACGATCGACGCCGCGCCGGCGTGAGCGTCAGCCCATCAACCGCGTCATCAGGCCGGCGGTCGAAGGGTCCAGATCGGCGGAGGGGCCGCCGGCGTGGACGTCCTTCAGGATCGCCTTGGCCAGGACCTTGCCCAGCTCCACGCCCCATTGGTCGAAGCTGTTGATGTCCCAGATCACGCCCTCGACGAAGGTCTTGTGCTCATAGAGGGCCAGAAGGGCGCCCAGGGTCTGGGGCGTCAGACGGTCCATCAGTATGGCGGTCGAGGGGCGGTTTCCGGTGAAGGTCCGGTGGGTCGCCAAACGGGTCGCCTCTTCTTCCGACAGGCCCTGGGCCAGGCCTTCCGCCTTGGCGGCTTCGGTGGTCTTGCCCAGCATCAGGGCCTGACCCTGGGCCAGGGCGTTGGACCAGAGCGGCGATTCCGGCGCGTCTCCATGGGTCTTGGCCACGATGACGAACTCGGCCGGGACGATCTGGGGACCCTGGTGGATCTGCTGGAAGAAGGCGTGCTGGCCGTTGGTGCCGGGCTCGCCGAAGACGACGGGGCAGGTCTGGCGCGTCACGGGCGCGCCGTCGCGATGCACCCGCTTGCCGTTCGACTCCATCTCCAGCTGCTGGAGGAACGACGGCAGGCGACGCAGGGCGTGGGCGTAGGGGGCCACGGTGCGGGCGGGCCGGTTCAGGCCGTCGACGTTGAACACCTGGGCCAGGGCCAGAAGGATAGGGGCGTTCTGCTCCAGCGGGGCCGAGACGAAGTGATCGTCCATGGCCGCAGCCCCGGCCAGCATGGCCTCGAACACCTCCCAGCCCAGGGCGATGGCGCACGACAGGCTGACCGCCGACCACAGCGAATAGCGCCCGCCGACCCAGTCCCGGAACGCGAAGGTGCGGCCGCAGCCGAAGGCCGCCGCCTTGTCCGGCGCCGCCGTCACCCCGATGAAGTGTTTCGTCATGCCTTCGGCCGGCAGGGCGGCCGCCAGCCAGGCCTTGGCCGCCTCGGCGTTGGCCAGGGTTTCCTGGGTGGTGAAGGTCTTGGACACCACCACGACCAGGGTGGTCTCGGGATCGAGCCCGGTCAGGGCCTCGGCCATGTCGCGCGGGTCGATATTGGCGACGAAACGCAGGTCGATGGACGGCTCCAGCGGCCGCAGGGCGTCCCAAACCAGGCGCGGACCCAGGTCCGAGCCGCCGATGCCGACATGGACGATGGCCTCGAACTTGCGGCCCGTCGCCCCTGCCTCGGCGCCCGAGCGCACGGCCTCGGCATAGGTCTTCATGTCGGCGCGCACCGCGTCCACCTCGGCCGAGACCGGCTCGCCCAGGGCCTTGAAGTCCGCGCCGGCCGGGGCCCGCAGGGCCGGATGCAGCACGGCCCGGCCCTCGGTCAGGTTCACCGCCTCGCCGGCGAACAGGGGGGCGCGACGGCCCTCGACGTCGCAGGCGCGGGCCAGGTTGAGACAGGCCTCGAAGGCTTCCCCGGTCCAGCTCTGTTTCGACAGATCCAGATAGAGACCCGCCGCCTCGACCGACATTCGCGCCAGACGACCGGGATCGGCGGCGAACTGGTCCACGATACGGGCTTTGCCCGCCGTTGCGGCGGCGGCGTCGAAGGCGGTCCAGGCGTCTTTGCGGGTCATCGGTCGTCCTCGGGAGGCGAAGTCTGGGGAGCGGAAGTCTTGGGAAGACAAGGAAGGTAAACACTCGTTTACGGGTCGAGCGTATGCCGGTTCAACGTCCTAGCCGACGCTGAAACAGGAAGTCACCCATGTCCTGCGGCCTTGCTCTCACGATCGCCCTGACCCTGTCCAATCCCGCCGTGGCCCTGGCGGCCGATCAGCCCCCTGCGGCCGCCGGCGCCCCCGTGTCCGTGGCGGCCGAGCCCCTGTTCGCCGATATCGTGGCCCGGTCCGGGAGGCTGAAGGCGATGGTCGACGGCTGGGCGGCGTCAAAGGCTGCGGACGAGGCCGGCTTCTTCACCAGCCAGGCCTTCGCCGGCTTCAAGGCCCAGGCCGAACAGCTGGCGGCCCTGGACATGCAGGGCCATCTGATCCTGAAGGAACGCGGCACGGACGGGGACCTGAAATGCATCCTGCGCGGCATTTCCGAGGACATGCCGAAAAAGGTTGAGGCGGTTCAGGCCGCCGCCCCCCCCGCCGCCCGCGCCGAAGCCCTGTCGGACCTGTCCTATCTGCTGAACGACAATGTCGAAGTGATCACCGCCCCGCCTCAGCCTGAGGTCTAGCGAGCGAAACCCCGACCTCTGCGGGTTGCGGGTTGCGGGGGTGACGGTGCGGGTGCAGGCTGGGGGAAACCGTTTCCGGAGTCCCCATGGCTGGTCTTGCGCCCCTGATCGCCGTTGCCGCATCAATGGCCGCGTCAATGGTCGAATCCGCGACCGTTCCGCTCGGCGCGGTGCGCGGGGCCGAGCCGGTCGCCCTGGCGCAGCGGATACTGCCGCCGGAGACGGCGGCGCGGATCGAGGGCGGCTTCGTCCGGCGACAGTGGCTTCCGGGTCAGAGCTATTTCATTCGCTTCGACGAGCGCCCGAGCGTCCATTCGGACGGCCTGTGCCGCCGCACCTCCCACGTCGCCTCGGCCGGGGCGCCGCGCGTGGGCGAGGAGGAGGCGGCCGACGACACGCCGCTGGCGCTGACGCCTTTTCAGACCGTCGTCTTTTACGCCCCGACCTATCCGAACCTCGCCTCTGATGCGGGGTGTCTGTCAGAGGGCGGCTGGATCGGCGCCCCGGAGCGCGAGCTTGAACCGACCCTGCGAATGCTCGACCGGCTGACGCGGGCGATGGCGCGGGCCGCCGGCCCCGACGAACTGGGGTTCGCCCTGTCGTGTCGTTCGGACAAGCCGGAAGATTGCGCTGATCCGCGACGCGCCCTGGCCGACCTGCCGCTGGATCGGCTGCTGGGCGTTCGGCTGAAGAACACCGTCTATCAGGAAGAGCCGACCGAGGGCCGGGTGCGGGTTCGAAAGATGCAGCCGGTCGTCGACGACCGCTGGCCCGAGGCCGAGGTCCATTTCGACAGCACGCCTCCGGACGGCCAGTCGTGGATCGTGGTGCTGAAGGGCATCGACCGCCTGGAGGCGGTCGAGATCCGGAGGACGCTGGTCATCCGCCACTGAGCCGCCGCATCCGACGCTCGCCGCGTCTTCACCGTCCCGTCAGCGCTTCGACCACCACACCCTCGGTCAACAACTGCGGCAGGATGCGGGGTTCGCCGCCGGCGGCGGGATAGAACAGATACAGGGGCACGCCCGAGCGGCCGTGACGCTCCAGTTCACGGCTGATGGCGTCGTCGCGGCGGGTCCAGTCGCCGACCAGATAGAGGGCGTTCGACGCCTTCAGGGCCTCGGCGACGCGGGGCGAGGACAGGGCGGCGCGCTCGTTGATCTTGCAGGTGACGCACCAGTCGGCGGTGAAGTTCACCAGGACCGGGCGGCCGGCCGCCTGGGCGGCGCGGATGGCCTCGGCCGACCAGGGGGCGGCTGTGAGGGAACCGGTCTCGGCCGCCGCCGCAGAAGGCGGCCGGGTGGCGGCCAGAGCGGCGAAACCGACGGCGAGGAGCAGGGCCAGGGCGGCGGCGACGGCGCTGACCAGGGCGGTCCCGCCCTGGGCCCGGCGCGCCTGGTTCACGCCGGACAGCCACAGGCCGAAGGCCAGCGTCAGGCCCGCAGCGAGGACCAGGGCCAGGGCGTCGGGCCCCGTCTGGCGCGAAAAGACCCAGACCAGCCATAGGGCCGCGCCGTACATGGGGAAGGCCAGCAGGGCCTTCAGCCGCTCCATCCACGGCCCCGGCCGGGGGAAGCGTCGCAACAGGCCGGGCGACAGGCTGATCGCCACATAGGGCAGGCCCAGGCCCAGGCCCAGCATCAGGAAGATCGCCAGGGCCGCGGGCCAGGGCGCCAGGAGGGCTGCGCCCAGGGCGGCGGCCATGAAGGGGGCGGTGCAGGGGGCGGCGACGACCACGGCCAGCACCCCGGTGAAGAAGGCCCCCACGCCGCCGGGCAGCCGCGACAGGGGACCGGCGCCGGCCCCCTGCAGCCCCGCCCCGACATGGAAGACGCCCGACAGGTTCAGGCCGACGCCCAGCATCAGCAGGGCCAGGCCCGCGATCACCGCCGGCGACTGAAGCTGGAAGCCCCAGCCTATGGCCTCGCCGCCCGCGCGCAGGATCAGCAGGGCGCCCGCCAGAACCAGGAAGCTGGACAGGACCCCGGCCAGGAACAGCAGGCCGTCGCGCCGGGCCTCGCCGGCCTGATGGGCCGAGGCGGCCAGGGCGGCGGCCTTCATCGCCAGTATGGGGAAGACGCAGGGCATCAGGTTCAGGATCAGTCCGCCGACTAAGGCGAACAGGATCGACTGCAGGATCAGGCCCGCGCCGGTCCCTTCGGCGGGGGGGACGACCTCGCCGCTGAGGGCCGCGCCGCCGGCCGTTCCGGGCAGGGGGGGACCGGGCCGGGCCGTGATCTCCCAGGCGCCGGCGTCGGTGGCCAGGACGCCGGACACCGGCCGGGTCAGTCCCTGGGCCTTCAGACCGGCGCCGGGAGTCAGGGTCAGGCTCAGCCCCCGGGGGCCGGCCTGGCCCGACTGGGCCGCCGCATGGTCGATCACGCTGCTGTCGTAGGGATAGAAATAGGCCTGGGTCACGCCCGGCTTTCCAGCCATGATCTCCGCCAGCGGTCCGCCCGCCGCCGACAGGGTCAGGACGCCGTTCTCGAGCGCGGCGCGGGCCTCGATCCCGGCGGGGCGGGGCGCGGCCTCGAGCACGGCCTGGAGCGCCCGGCCGTGATCCGGGTCCAGCGGCGGCGCGCCCTCGCGGATCGGCAGGTCCAGCCTCAGGCTCATCTGCACCGGCACGCACATCTGGTCGCTGCACACCAGGAACAGGGCGTCGGCGACCAGGGGCAGGGTGGTCCCGGGTCGGGCCGAGGCGGGGATCTCGATCGGCACGGGCAGATAGACCTCGTCCGAATAGCCGTAGTTGACCAGGCTCATCAGCCGCTGGCGGGTCGGCAGGGGCCAGACGATCTCGCCGGCCTCGACCCCCGGCGGAAGGCGCCAGTTCAGGGTGGTGGGGCCCCCGGAATCGCCGGGGTTGCGCCAATAGGTGTGCCACCCCTCGGCGATCTGCTGTCGCACCGCCACCACGGCGGTGGAGCCCGGCGCCGCCCAGCGCGTCAGAGGAATGAGTTCCGCCCGGATGTTCTGCGCGCCCTGAGCGCCCGTCTCGACGGGGGCTTGGCTTCGGACCTGGGCCAGGGCCGGACCGGCCAGGCCCAGCAGCAGGCCGAGGTTCAAGACCAGCAGCAGGCGCATGGCGACCTGGAAGCCGTCGCGGGGCCGGCCGGCCTTGAACAGGATGGAGAAAAGAAGGCGCATGATCGGCCTTTTAGGCCGGGAGACCGCCGCTGTCAGGGCGCCTTTGCGGTATCAGCGGGGACGGGCGTCGATCACCACCTCGGTGCGTCGGCGCAGGGGCTCGGCTGCGCCTCCGGCGGTGATCGCCCCGGCGTCCCCCGCGGCTGCGACATCGAAGACGGGGGCGGGCAGGCCGGCGGTGTTCAAGGCCTGGGCCACGGACCGCGCCCTCTGTTGAGAGAGGCTGAGGTTGGCCGCAGACCCGCCCGTGGCGTCCGCGAGGCCCAGCACCTGGACCCGCCGAACGTCGCAGGTCTTCAGCACATTCGCCGCCGCCGTGATCGCCTGATCGGCCGCAGGCGTAAGCCGAGCCTCGCCTTCACGGAAATAGATGTCGAACCGCACCGGCGCGCACGGAGATTCCCCCGTCACGATTGCGTCTCGCGAAGGCGCGGTGGCGCAGGCCGACACGGCCGCAGCCAAACCCAATGCCGAAATCGTCAGATATCTCATACCGTCCCCCTCGGTTGTGCGTCTGCAGACGCAAAAAGGGCGGCCCGTCGCCGACGAGCCGCCCGGTTGAACGGACGCGAACCGTCTCACGTCCGTTCAGAAACCCAGAGGCTCAATAGCGCCGTTGGCCATTGTCCCAGTAGCATTCGTCCTGGCGGTTGTCGTAGCAGTAGTAGTAGCGACCTTGGCTGTCGCGATAACGCTGCTGGTTGTTGCGGTCCGCCTGAGAGCCGCGCACCGCGCCGGCCGCACCGCCCAGGGCGCCGCCGATCAGGGCGCCGGTGGCCGCATTGCCGCCGCCGACATTGTTGCCGATGACCGCGCCCGCCACGGCGCCGAGGCCCGCGCCGATGGCGCCCTGGCGCACCGTCTGGTTGGTGCCGCCGTAAGGATCGCTGGCGCAGGCCGAAGCCAGAAGACCGGCGCCGGCTATGGCGATGATGGCCTTGTTCATGGTGAATTCCTTTATCCTGGGTTCGCCCCGAATACGAGAACGCTGGACTCCCGCACCGGTTCCCTTGTCTATCACTGTTCCGCTGAAGCGGCTAAAATCGCCGCACGGCAGTCAAGCTTATGGGGGCAGGACGATGCGATTTTCCACACTCACGCGGGCTTCGACCGGCGCCGAGGGACCGATCTGGTCGCGGCCTCGCAAACGCAAACGCAGAGTCTCGGCGGCGTCCCTGGTCAACACCCTTCTGGTTCTGCTGGCCCTGATCGGCGCCCTGACGCTGGTTCTGTCGATCAGGGCGGGTTCAGTCGAGACCGCCGGCCGGACCATGGACGGATGGATCGCGACCGCCTGGGCCCACGGGCAGGCCTTGATCGACCGAACGCCCAGCCCCAGCCGCTGAAGCGTCAAAGCGACGTCCGCACCACACTGAGGGGAACGGCTCGGCTTGGCAGGCGTTCGGCCCGACATGACCGACATCCTGAGCTCTGAGCCCGACACAGGGGCGGGCGGGCAGCGCCCGGACGCGGGCCGCGTCCTGACGCCTCATGCGTCGCTGAAGCGGTTGGTCATTCTGGTGAATCCGCTGTCAGGCGGCGTCGGACCGCGCGCCGTCGCAGAGGTCGAGGCGATCCTGGCCGACTATGAGGTGGAGAGCCAGGTCGTGCTGTTGCAAGGCGGCGGCTTCGACCAGGCCATCGCCGACGCCTTCGCCGCAACGCCCGACGTCATCTTCGTTCTTGCCGGGGACGGCACGGCCCGTTCGGTGGCGGCCAAGGCCAGGCCGGACGGTCCGATGATCGCCCCCCTGCCCGGCGGCACCATGAACATGTTGCCCAAGGCGCTTTACGGCACCGGCGATTGGAAGGCGGCCTTGCGCCACGCCCTGGAGGAGGGCGAGCCCCAGACGGTGTCCGGCGGCGAGGTCGGCGGGGAATATTTCTACTGCGCGGCCATCCTGGGGTCGCCGGCCCTGTGGGCCCCGGCGCGGGAGGCGATGCGGACCGGAAAGCTGAGACTGGCCTGGGCCTATGCTCGACGGGCGCTGAAGCGAGCCTTTTCCGGCCGATTGAGGTTCAGCCTGGACGGCGGCGGCCGTCGCCGCGCCGAAGCCCTGGTGTTGATCAGTCCGATGATCTCCAAGGCGATGGAGGAGCCGACGGGGCTGGAGGCGGCGGCGCTGGATCCGTCGGACGCCACCCAGGCCTTCCGTCTGGCGGCGACGGCCCTGTTCAGCGACTGGCGCCATGATCCCGCGGTCTCGACCCGCCCCGCCAAGCGGATCGACGTCCGCGCCCGGTCCAAGATTCCCGCCGTGATCGACGGCGAACCCCTTCTTCTGAGCCCCGAGGCGACGGTGCGGTTCATTCCCAAGGCGTTTCGCGCCCTGGCGCCCAAACCCCCCGCCGCCGAGGACAGTCTGTAATGGGGCGTATTCTCCAGTTTTCCGATGTTCATTTCGGATGTGAGCACAAGGGGGCGGTCGCCGCCGCCCTGGAATACGCCCACGCCACGCCCAACGACCTGGTCCTGATCACAGGCGACATCACCCAGAAGGGCTATCCCAAGGAGTTCGCGGCGGCGGGTCGCTGGATGCGCGCCATGCCCGAGCCGCGCTTCGTCATCGTCGGCAACCACGACGTCCCCTACTGGGACGCGGTCGCAAGGCTGTTCCATCCCTGGAAAGCGTTCGAGACGGCGACCGGGTTTCCGGCCCACGACGGCCAGTTCTGCAATGAGACCGTCATGGTGCGCGGCGTCGTCACGGCGCGCGGCTGGCAAGCTCGGCCCAACTGGTCAAAGGGGGTCATCGATCTGGACCAGACCCGGCGCGCGGCCGAGGCCCTGCGGCAGGCGCCGATCGGGGCGCTGCGCATCCTCGCCTGTCACCATCCGCTGATCGAGATGATCGGGGCGCCGATGACCGGTGAGGTCAAGCGCGGGGACGAGGCGGCGCTGATCTTCGCCGAGGCGGGCGTGGATCTGATCATGACGGGCCATGTCCATGTGCCCTTCGCCCTGGCGATCGACCTGGCGGATCGCTGTTCCTATGCGGTGGGTTGCGGAACCTTGTCGCATCGGGAGCGGGGATCGCCGCCCGGCTTCAATCAGGTGGAGTGGGACGCCAAGACCATCACGGTCACCGCCCTGGCCTGGGACGGCGCGGCCTACAGGCCGCATCAGGTGTGGAGGCTTCCGCGTCGCCAAGACACCCGCCGCGCGGCGACGGCGCCCGATCCGAACGCGCCGGGCATGCTGGAAAAGGCGGCGGTCTGACGCCGCCTTTCCATCTCGGCCACGGCCCATAAGGACCTCGGCATGAAGAAAGGGCCGGAACTCGCGTTCCGGCCCTTTCCGTTTTGAAGCTCGACGCCCTTTACAATCGAGGCGCGCCGCGTCCGCGAAGTCCGCCGGCCACAAGGGCGATGACGAACAGGATGATGGCGATCACGGCGATGAATTTGGCGATCTCGAACGAGAAGTTCGCGATGCCGCCGAAGCCGAGAACGGCTGCGATCAAAGCCACGACCAGGAAGATAATTGCCCAGCGAATCATGGGTTTAGCTCTCCTGCGTTGATGTTTCCGACGGCGGCCTCGCAGCCGTTCGTCCGTCGGTGGATCAACGTTCCCGGTCGCGGGGCGTTCCGCCCGCGACAGAGAAAGGAAAGACTATCGCCGGCGGCGTCGGCCGTAGCCGCGATGCTCCATCTTGCGGTCCGCCACCATGCCGGCCACGATCGCGGCCAGGGCGGGATTGCGCAGCAGCAGGAAGGCGGCCCCCAGTCCGCCGACCACCCCGATGACGGGGCGCTCGCGCACCATATGCAGGATCTTGCCGGCCAGACCCTCCGGCTCGTCCTCCTCGTCCTCATCGCCCCCGTCGGCGCGCTTCAGGAAGACGAGGGCGACGATCAGGGCCGTCAAGGCGAACAGGCCGAAGGTGATGGCGGCCGCGCCCAAGGGCGTGGTCATCAATTGGAGGGCGTAGAACACAGCGACGCCCAGGAAGATGACGGCCAGGAAGACGCTGGCGGCGACCACGGCGGTCGCCACGGCGCGCTTGAGGATGCCCTTGAACATCAGCGGCGGCGACCGGCCAGCAGCATGCCCAGCACCAGACCGACGCCCAGGGCGATGGCCGTGGACTGGAGTGGACGCTCCTGCACCCGTTCGACGACATAGCGCTGGGCTTCGTCCAGGCGCTCGGCGGCGTCGTCGTAATATTCGCGGCCCCGAACGCGGGCGGCGTCGTAATAGGTGCGGGCCTGTTCGCGCACTTCCTCGCTCTTGGCGCGCAGGCGGGCCTCGGCCTCCTCGGCCTTTTCGCGCAGGCGCTGGGTTTCTTCGCGAGCGCCGGCCTTCAGATCCTCCTTCAGGGTCTTCAGATCGGCCTTGATGTCTTCTCGAGCCTTGGTGGTGGCCATGATGCGCGCTCCAGTTTCAAGCTTGGCATTAGAATAGGGAACCCCGTCTGCCAACGCCACACCCCTGTCGAGGTTCCGTCGTCGCCAATGTCGGTGAAGGCCTCGTCACCTCCGTCCCGGCGCCCTAGATTGGCGCCATGACCGCCTTTCTGTTCGAGCCCCGACCCCAGCCCAGCCTGCCGATCATCGGCGATGCGCGACGGTTTCCCGTGCGGCGGATTCTGTGCGTGGGCCAGAACTACGCCGCCCATGCGCGAGAAATGGGGTCGGATCCGGAGAAGCAGACGCCCTTCTTCTTTTCGAAGCCGGCCGACGCCGTGGTGACCGACAGCGCCGATCCGGCCTACCCGTCCGCGACGGCCCAGCTGCACTATGAGGCCGAGCTGGTGGCGGCCATCGGCGAAGGCGGGCGGATCGTCGGCTGGGCCGCCGGGTGCGATCTGACCCGACGCGATCTGCAGGCCCAGGCCAAGGCGGCCGGTCGCCCCTGGGACGCCGCCAAGGGGTTTGATCAGTCGGCGCCCTGCGGCGCCATAACCCTTGGCGCCCTGCCGAACCCGGACGGGTCCATCGTCCTGACCGTCAATGGCGAAACCCGCCAATCCAGCGTCCTCAGCGACATGATCCTGAACCCGGACCAGATCGTCGCGGCGGCGGGCGGGCTCTGGACGCTTCAGCCGGGCGACCTGATCTTCACCGGAACCCCGTCCGGCGTCGGGCCGATCGTGCGCGGCGACAAGGTGGCGGTCGCCATCGAGGGTCTGGCGCCCCTGAGCTTCGAGATCGTCTGATGATCCTGCACGGCTATTGGCGGTCCGGCGCCAGCTATCGGGTCCGCATCGGCCTGGGGCTGAAGGGACTGGCTTATCAGACTGCGGCCCTTGATCTGCGCAAGGGCGAACAGAAGGCCCCCGCCTTTCTGGCGATCAATCCCCAGGGCATGACCCCCGCCTTGCAGCAGGGGGAGACGGTCCTGACCCAAAGCCCGGCGATCCTGGAATGGCTGGAGGAGACCCATCCCGAGCCGCCCCTGTTGCCGAAGGACGCCCAGGACCGCGCCCAGGTCCGGGCCATGGCGGCCCTGATCGGCTGCGACATCCATCCGCTGAACAATCTTCGCGTCCTGACCGCCCTGCGTCAGGAGTTCGGCGCCGATCAGGCGACGGTCGACGCCTGGGCGGGGCGCTGGATTACGCCGGGCTTCGACGCCCTGGAGGTCCTGGTCGCGCGCCACGGTGCGGGTTGGAGTTTCGGCGATCGTCCCGGACTGGCGGACTGCTATCTGATTCCACAGCTCTATTCGGCGCGGCGGTTCAATCTGGCCCTGACGCCCTGGCCGCGCCTTCTGGCGGTCGAGGCCGCCGCCCAGGCCCATCCGGCCTTTCAGGCGGCCCACCCGGACCGGCAGCCCGACGCCGACGGCTGAGCGCGCCCGACCCATATCGGCGGTCGATGAGTAAGACTCGCGTAAGGTCTTGATCAACCTCCCTTAAGCTTTGGGGGGCATGATCGGGGGGTGACGCAGTCCCCACCCTCTCCCTCGGCGCCGTCGCCGGTCGATCGCCTGGCCTTGGCCGTGGTGACCGAGCCCGAGCGCGCCGCCAAGCCCCTCATGGCCGCCCCGTCGGGCGCCCGCGAGGACGCGATGCGTTTCCTGTTGCAGACGGGAGCGGACGCGGGGGTCAAGGTGATCGCGACCAAGCCGACGGGCGACGGCGAACGGCTGTTGGGCCAGGCCTGGCCCTTCCCCTCCCCCTTCCGCGTCACGGTTCGCACCGTCGGCCTGGGCGAAGGACTGGATCGGGTTGAGGCGCGGGCGCGCCGCTCCTTGGAACGTCTGGGCCTGCCGCGGGGCGAGGCCCTGCTGGTCAACAATCCCGCCGACCTGGCCGGCGCCGAGGGGCGGGCCCTTTGGGACCGGCTGCAGGCCTTGAAGGCCCGCGGCCTGTTTCGCAGCATCGGCTTTTGCGCCACGGTCGAGGATGGGCCGGTCCTGCTGGCGCGACGCCTGGAGGCCGATGTGGTTCAGGTGGCCTGCAATCTTCTGGATCAGCGCGCGGCGGCCGAGGGAATTCTGGATGAGATCAAGGCCTTGGGGGCCCAGGTCCACCTGTCTTCGGTCTTCGCCGGCGGCCTGTTGTTCGCCCCCGGCGACGATCTTCCGGCCCATTTGACCGGATATGATCAGGCCCTGTCGCGCATCCGACGGCGCCTGGCGGAACGCCGCTGCGATCCGATGCAGGCCGCCCTGGCCTACGCCTTTTCTCTGGAGGCGGTGGACCGGGTGGTGGCCAGCGTGGCCTCCGCCGCCGAGCTGCGCGCCATATTGGCGGCCGCCCATGCGCCGGGCCCCGACCTGGACTGGTCGGAGCTGGCGCTGGAGGCGCCGGCGGCCTTCGCCGCCGACGCCCGCAACCTGATCAGTAGCGCAGCCTGATCCCGACATAGGCCGACCGGCCGGGCTCTCCATAGCCGAACACCTGCTGATAGTGTTCGTCGCCCAGGTTCTCGATCCGCGCCGTCAGGGCGACCTTGTCCGTCAAGGCGTAGGCCGCGTTCAGATTGGCGGTGACGAAACCCTTGCGGACCACGGTCGAGAAGCCGCCGGAATCGTCCTGATCGCCTTCCGCCCGCACGGTCAGGGCGCCCGACAGTCGATCCCCCGTCCAGCCCAGGGTCGCCGAACCGGCGTGTTCGGGCACGCGGAGCAGTCGGGCGCCCGTGGTGCGGTCCGCAGCGTCGGTCCAGGCGTAGGCCAAGGTCAGGTCGAAACCGGCGCCGAGGCGCGCGCGGCCTTCCAGCTCGAGCCCGTCCGACCGCGTCTTGGCGACGTTGACGTAGCGGCCGGCGGAATAGGTGATTTGGTCCTCGACGTTCAGCCGATACAGGGTCGCGCGTCCCTCGAACCGACCGCCGGCGGAGGCCCAGCCCAGGGCGATCTCGACGCTGTCGGCCGTCTCCGGCTTCAGCGCGGGCCACGGCTGGGGCGCGAAACAATAGTCGCACACCGCCTGGCTGACGGTCGGGGCCTTGAAGCCTGTGCCATAGGCGCCCGACAGGATGAAGCCGCCGGCCAGATCATAGGCCGCCGAAATCCGCCCCGTGGTCTTTGAGCCGAAATCGTCCGTGTCGTCGTACCGCAATCCGCCGCTCAGGTTCAGCGGGCCGGCGTCATACCGGGCCACGCCGAACACCGAGGTTATCGACAGGTCGCGCGACAGACCTGACGACAGGGCCGCCGAGGCCTCGTTGCGTTCGACGCCGAAGGCGTAGTCCACGCCTTGCGCCTGACCGTCCGCCTGCCAGCGGTAGGCCTGACGGTCGCCGCTGAAGGTCGAGCCGAAGCCGTCGCTGTAGGAGGTGCGCTCCAGATCGGACGCCGAGATGCTGAACTGATGATCAAGACCGAAAGCCTGGGCCGTCACCCGACCGAAGCCCGACCACTGTTCGCTGTCCTGGGCGTCGTCGGTGTCGGCCAGCACATAGTCAGGCGCGGGGAAGCCGTCGATGTCGGCGTGGCTGTCGTTCCAGCGCGCCGCGCCTTCGACCTTGACGGCGTCGGACAGGACATAGCGGCCCTTGGCGCCCAGGGTCGTGCTGCGAAAGCCGTCGGTCTCGGGATTGCCGTCCGCCTTGTCCGCCGCCGAAATCCCGTCGGTCTGGAAGCGCGAGACATAGGCGCTGAAGGCGTAGGTCTCATTGGCGACGCCGGCCGACAGACGACCGCGCGCCGTGTCGAAGCTGCCCGCCTCGGCCTCGGCGCGAACGCCGTCGATTTCGCGCGTGGGGAAGGAAACCCCCCCGCCGATAGCGTCCGATCCCCACAGGGACGACTGCGGACCGCTGAGCACCTCGATCCGGTCGATGTCGGCCAGTTCGAAGCTGGAGAAGTCATAGGCGCCGTTCGGTTCGGCCGCATCATTGACCGGCGCGCCGTCCACCAGCACCAGGGTCTTGCCCGGCGTCGCGCCGCGCATGCGGACCTGGGCGATCCCGCCGAAGGCCCCTGTTCGCGTCACCGACAGGCCAGGCACGTCGGACAGGATGTCGGCGGCGAAGACGGCGCCGCGTTGCTCAATGATCCTGGAATCGATGACCCGGGCGCCGGGCGTCTCGGCGACGATGGCGGGAAGGCGGGTGGCGGTGACCACGACCTCGTCCAGCTGGGTCGCCTCATCGGCGAAAGCGGGTGCGGCGATGACGGCGGCTATGGCCGCCGTCGATGAAAGAATGGAGCGCTTCATTGTGAGCGATGTCCCCGTATCGGCCCGGCGAATGCGCGCGCAGGGTCGTGACCAGCGAGCCGATCCGCCCGGCCGCGAGGCCGGGACGACGCAAGATCGGGTCGCTTCCACGGAGAAACCGCGCCTCTGTCTGGTCCCGGACAGGAGCGAGCGACGTCGGCGGCCAGGTCTCCTGGCTTGCGGGTCATAAACCGCCGTCCTCGCCTTCCCAGTCACCCAGTGGCGCCGAGGTCGAGACCCCGGACGGACGACGCTCTCGCCGCCTACAGTTGCGGGCACAGCCACGGTGTCTCACCGTGTTCCCTTAACCGCCTGATCCGGCCTATCGCAGGGGCGACAAGCCTGTGCAAGAGCCGGTCAACGGGCTTGAGCGCCAGGACGCGATCCGTCACCCTGTCGCAACATGAACGCCCCTGTCTCTCACCCGCCTGACATCGCCGCCGCTCTGGAGGGCGCCACGCCCTTCATGGCCCAGTATCTGACGGCCAAGGCCGGTCAGCCGGACGCCATCCTGTTCTTCCGCATGGGCGACTTCTACGAGCTGTTCTTCAAGGACGCCGAGGTGGCGGCGGCGGCTCTGGGCATCACCCTGACCAAGCGGGGCAAGCACCAGGGCGAGGACATCCCCATGGCCGGGGTGCCGGTCCACGCCATGGAGGGCTATCTGGCCCGGCTGATCCGCCTGGGCCACAAGGTGGCCATCTGCGAACAGCTGGAAGACCCGGCCGAGGCCAAGAAGCGCGGCGGCAAGGCCGTGGTCCAGCGCGGCGTGGTGCGGGTGGTGACGCCCGGCACCCTGACCGAGGACAGTCTGCTGGATGCGCGCGGCGCCAACCGGCTGGCCGCCGCAGCGATGCGCAAGGGTCGCGCGGCCGTGGCGGTGGTCGAACTGTCTTCCGGCGCGGTGGACAGCGTCGCCTGTGCGCTGGAGGATCTCGGGGCGACCCTGGCCGCCTTCCGCCCGTCCGAGGTCCTGGTCACTGACCGCATCTATTCCGACCCGACGACGCGGGACGCCCTGGACGGGTCCGGCGGCGTGGTTCAGGCCCTGGCCTCGGCCATCGCCGAGCCCCAGGCGGCGCGGACGCGGGTCGAGCGGCTGTACGGGGTTGCGGCCCTGGACGGGTTCGGCGCCTTCGAGGAGGCCGAGGTCTCGGCGCTCGGCCTGATCGCCGCCTATCTGGAGACGACCCAGGCCGGCAAGGTTCCGGCCCTGGCCCCGCCCCGCCGTCTGGGCGAGAGCGGGTTTCTGGCCATCGACCCGGCGACCCGGGCCAGTCTGGAGATCGACCGGACGCAGAGGGGCGAACGCGAAGGCTCGCTCTTGGCCTGTATCGACCGCACCGTCACCTCGGGCGGGGCCCGGGCCCTGGCGGAACGGATCGCCCGGCCGCTGCGCGACCCCCTGGCGATCAATGAACAGCTCGATGCGGTCGAATGGCTGCTGGAGCGGCGCGATCTGCGGCGCGCCCTTCGCGACGGTCTGAAGGCCTCGGCCGATGTGGCGCGGGCGGTCGGACGGCTGGCCCTGGGGCGCGGCGGTCCGCGCGATCTGGCCGCCGTGCGCGTCGGCCTGTCCGTCGCCGAGGGGATCGCGGGCCTGTTCATCGGCCAGGTGGACCCGCTCACCGGCCGGCCGCGCCGCATCGCCCTGGCCCTGGACCGACTGAACCTGTCGCCCGAGGTGTCGCGGCTGAAGGCCGATCTGATCGACGGCCTGGTGGACGAACCGTCCCATCTGGCCCGCGACGGCGGTTTCGTGCGCCCCGACTATCGGCCTGAACTGGACGCCGCCCGCACCCTGCGCGACGACAGCCGCCGGGTGGTGGCCGATCTGGAGGCGCGGGCGGTCGCCGAGTCCGGCGTGCCCTTCAAGGTCAAGCACAACGCCGTCCTGGGCTATTTCCTGGAAACCTCGGCCAAGGCGGCGGAGGGTCTGTTGCGGGCCGGGCCGGACAGTCCCTTCATCCACCGTCAGACCCTGGCCAGCCAGGTACGGTTCACCACGGTCGAACTGTCGGAGCTGGACGCCCGGATCAGCCAGGCCGGTCACCGCGCCCTGGCCATCGAGGCCGAGACCTTCGAGGGCTGGCGGCGCGAGGTCGCCCGCCTGGCCCAGCCGCTGCAGGCGGTCGCGGAGGCTCTGGCCGAGCTGGACGCCCATGCGGCCCTGGCGGAATGGGCCCAGGAGGCCGGGGCGACTCGGCCGGTGGTGGACGACAGTCTGGTCTTCTCGGTCGAGGCCGGGCGGCATCCGGTGGTCGAGGCGGCGGTCAAGGCGGCCGGCGATCCCTATACGCCCAACAACGCCCGGCTGGACGGGTCTGGATCGGACTGCGCCCGGCTGGCTATCGTCACCGGGCCGAACATGGCCGGTAAGTCGACCTTCCTGCGCCAGAACGCGCTTTTGGTGATCCTGGCCCAGGCCGGGGCCTTCGTGCCGGCGCGGGCGATGCGTCTGGGCGTGGTGGACCGGCTGTTCAGCCGCGTCGGCGCCGGCGACGACCTGGCGCGCGGCCGCTCCACCTTCATGATGGAGATGGTCGAGACCGCCGCCATCCTGACCCAGGCCACGCCGCGCAGCTTCGTGGTTCTGGACGAGATCGGCCGGGGCACGGCGACCTATGACGGCCTGGCGATCGCCTGGGCCACGGCCGAGGCCCTGCACGACGTCAACCGCGCCCGCACCCTGTTCGCCACCCACTATCACGAGCTGGCCCAGCTGGAGACGCGGCTGGACCACGTCTGCAACCTGTCCATGACGGCCAAGGAATGGAACGGCGACCTGGTCTTTCTGCACGAGGCGGCGCCGGGCGCGGCGGACCGGTCCTACGGCGTTCAGGTGGCCAAGCTGGCCGGGGCGCCGGCCGCGGTGGTCGCGCGGGCCAAGGCGGTGCTGGAGCGGCTGGAAGGGGAGAAGGCGGCAGCGGCCCGCCTGGACGATCTGCCGCTGTTCGCCGTGGCCGAACCGGAGCCGCCGCGCGCGCCTTCCAAGCTGGAGGCGGCCTTGCAGGCGGTGGACCCCGACGCCCTGACGCCGCGCGAGGCTCTGGAGACGCTCTACAGGTTGAAGAGCCTGGCTGATTGAGAAGGTCGGCCCTTGCCAGGGATAGAAATCCAGACCCTGTTCGGTAACAGTCGTGGTCCGCCAGACCGAATCGCTGAGGATCGGCCATGAAGCCCAGCGCGCTTTCCCTTTCCGGCAAGACGGCCTTGATGGTCATTACGGCCCTCGGCGTCCTGACCCTGGTGCTGACGGCCGTCGCTGCGGTCCTGCTGACCCGCGACGCTGAGGCCCAGGCCGCCGAGCGTCAGGAGGCCAATATGCGGGTCGCCTGGGACGTGCTGGCCGATTACGGCGACGGCTTCACGGCGCGCGACGGCAGGCTGTATGTCGGATCGACGCCGATGAACGACTTCGTCGAGCCGGTGGACCGGATCAAGACCCTGGTCGGGGGTACGGCCACCGTCTTTCTGAACGATCTGCGCGTGACCACCAATGTGGTCAAGGACGACGGCTCGCGCGCCGTCGGCACTCGGTTGAAGCCCGGTCCCGTCTATGATGCGGTGCTGAAGGCGGGCCGACCCTATCGAGGCCAGGCCGACATTCTGGGCAAGCCTTATTTCGTCGCCTACGACCCGATCAAGACCAGGGCCGGCCAGACCATCGGCGTGCTGTATGTCGGCATTCCCAAGGCGGACTTCATGGCCTCGGTGAACCAGGTGATGATCGCCCTGTTCGTGTGCGGCTTGGCCGCCGCCCTGCTGGGGGTAGGGCTGTGTCTGATCGTTTCCCGCCGGATGTTTTCGCCTCTCAAGGCCCTGTGCGAGCGGATGGAGGCCCTGCGCCAGGGCCGAACCGACTTCGACACGCCCTGGGCCATGCGTGAAGACGACATCGGCCAGATGGCCCGCGCCGTCGCCGCCTTCCGCGACGCTGCGGTGCGCCAGAAGGCTGCGGAAGCCGAGACCGAGGCCATGCGTGAGGCCGCCCGTGTGACGCAAGAGGCGGGAGAAGCGGAACGGGACCGTCTGGCCGAGGAAAACGCCCTGGTGGCGGAGGCGCTCGGACAAGGTCTGGCGGCCCTGGCGCGCGGAGATCTGAGCCATCGGATCACCGCAGACTTCGCCGAGCGCAGCCGCAAGCTGAAGGACGACTATAACGCCGCCGTGGACACGCTGGCGGCGACCATGGCCGACATCGTAGACCTGGTTGAGGCGATGCGGGCTGCAACATCGGAGGTGACGACCGCGACCGACGACCTGTCGCGCCGCACCGAAAGACAGGCCGCCGCCCTGGAACAGACCGCCGCCGCTCTGGACCAGATCACGGTCACGGTGCGCAAGACTGCGCAAGGCGCCCGGTCCGCCGCCGACATCACCGCCGAGGCCCGAAGCGGCGCCGCGACGCGCGAACAGATCATCGCCGAGACCACAGCCGCCATGGGCGAGATCGAGGCGACCTCGGGCCGGATCGGGGAAATCATCGGCGTGATCGACGAGATCGCCTTCCAGACCAACCTTCTGGCGCTTAACGCCGGGGTCGAGGCGGCGCGGGCGGGCGAGGCCGGTCGCGGTTTCGCGGTGGTGGCTTCAGAGGTTCGCGCCCTGGCCCAGAGGTCGGCCGAGGCCGCGCGCGAGATCAAGGGCCTGATCGCCGCCTCCAGCGCCAGCGTCGGCGAAGGCGCCCGACTGGTGTCCCAGACCGGTGCGGCCCTGACCGCCCTGATCGGCCAGGTGGCCGAAATCAACCAGCTGGCCGGCGAGATCGCCGCCTCGGCCAAGGCGCAGGCCGAGGGGCTGGCCGAGGTCAATACGGCCGTCAACCAGATGGACCAAACCACCCAGCAGAACGCCGCCATGGTCCAACAGACCACCGCCGCCAACCAGGCGCTCAGCCAGGATGCGGAACGGCTGGCCGAACTGGTGTCGCGCTTCCGTCTGGGCGACGGGGCGCCATACGGCGACGCTCAGGACGAACGGACGGTCTGGGCCGCCTGAGCGGGATCGAACAGGCGCAAATGAAAGGCCCGCCCGGAGCCTCCGGGCGGGCCTCGTCGCATCGACTGAGAGGTCGATCGGAGCCGGATCAGGCCTGCATCATCCAGCCTTCGACGTCCATGGCCGCCTGACGGACGGCTTCCGAACGGGTGGGGTGGGCGTGGCAGGTGCGGGCGATGTCTTCCGAGGCGCCGCCGAAGCTCATGGTGACGGCGGCTTCGTGGATCATTTCGCCGGCCTGGGGGCCCATGATGTGGACGCCCAGAACCTTGTCGGTGGCGGCGTCGGCCAGAACCTTAACGAAGCCGTCGGTCTCGTGGTTGATCTTGGCGCGGCTGTTGGCGGTGAAGGGGAATTTGCCCTTCTTGTAGGCGACGCCTGCGGCCTTCAGCTGATCCTCGGTCTGACCGACCCAGGCGACTTCGGGGAAGGTGTAGACCACGCTGGGCACCAGGGCGTAGTCGACGTGGCCGTATTTGCCGGCGATGGTGTCGATCACGGCGACGGCGTCTTCCTCGGCCTTGTGCGCCAGCATCGGGCCATGGGTCACGTCGCCGATCACCCAGACGCCGTCGGCGACCTTGAAGTGATCATGGTCGATGAAGCCGCGCTTGTCCGGCGTGACGCCGATGGTCTCCAGACCCAGGCCGTCCGTATAGGGCCGGCGGCCGATGGCGACCAGGACGACGTCGCCCTTCAGGGTTTCGGCGGCGCCGCCGGCCGAGGGCTCGACCGTCAGCTCGACCCCGTCCTTGCCCGACTTGGCGGCCGTGACCTTGGCGCCCAGTTTGAACGCCATGCCCTGTTTGGTCAGGGTGCGCTGGAAGGCGGTGGCGACCTCGGTGTCCATGCCGGGGGTGATGCGGTCCAGGAACTCGACCACCGTCACCTCGGCGCCCAGGCGGCGCCAGACCGAACCCAGCTCCAGGCCGATGATGCCGGCGCCGACCACAATCAGCTTCTTGGGCACGGCCGGCAGGGACAGGGCGCCGGTGGAATCGATCACCTTGCCCGCTTCAAAGGCGACGCCCGGCAGCGGAGTGGGCTCCGAGCCGGTGGCGATCACGATGTTCTTGGCCTCCAGCGTCTGGACCGAGCCGTCGGCGGCGGTCACCTCGACCTTGCCCTTTCCGACGATCTTGCCCTTGCCCTTGATCCAGTCGGCCTTGTTCTTCTTGAACAGGAACTCGATCCCCTTGGTCAGGGCGGTGACGCTGTCGTCCTTGGACTTGTGCATCTGGCTCAGGTTCAGCTTGGGCTGGACCTCAATGCCGATCTTGGCGAACTCGCTGTTGGCGGCGTCCCACATTTCCGAGGCGTGCAGCAGGGCCTTGGACGGCATGCAGCCGACGTTCAGGCAGGTGCCCCCCAGGGTGGCGCGCATCTCGACGCAGGCGACCCTCAGGCCCAGCTGGCCGGCGCGGATGGCGGCGTTATAGCCGCCGGGCCCCCCGCCGATGATGACGACGTCGTAGGGAGCGGGGGCTTCGGCCATGATATCCTCTGGTCTTCTGGCGCGCGGGAAAAGCGCGCGGACACTAGCGCCGACCCCGCACGGGTCAACCGCCGCGCATCATATGGGGCGCGGAATCGACCTTTGCAGGGGGTCAGACGACCGGCTCGGCCCTGGTCTGCGCCAGCGGCGACGGCTCGGGCGGGTCGCCGGCGGCGCCTTCAGGCGTCAAATCCAGCGGCAGGGTGATGGCCGCCTCCGCTCCCTCGCCCGGGGCGCTCTCCACGGTCAGGGCGCCGGACGCCTGTCGGGCGAAGGCGAAGGCCTGGGACAGACCCAGCCCCGCCGCGTCGCTTCGGGTGGTGAAAAAGGGCTCGGGCGCGCGACGCAGGGTGTCCGAATCCATGCCGGGCCCGGAGTCGCGCACGCTCAGCCGCAGGTCGCCGTCCGAGGCGATCGCCAGACGAACGGCGACCGATCCGGCGCCGTTCGAGGCCTCGACCGCATTTCGGGTCAAGGCGATGACCGCCGCCTCGAATGCGACGGGATCGACCCGCGCCGGCGCCGGCTGGTTCGGGGTCTCGATCATCAGATCGACGCCCGGTCCGGCGATCTGGCGCAGCCGGCCCTCCAGCCCCGCCAACAGCACGCCCAGATCCAGGCGCCGCAGCAGGGTGCGGTCCTCGTCCTGAGAGAAGGCGCTCAGCCGGCGGGTCATCTGTTCGCCGCGTCGCCCCGCCGTCAGGGCCGCCTGGCCCAGCCGGCGGACGCGGTCAGGATCGTCGGAGTGGCGCAACAGCATGTCCAGGGCGGAGGTCATGACGTTCAGCAGGGCGGCGAAATCCTGCGTCACCCCGCCCGCCAGACGCCCGACATTGGCCATGCGGCGTTCGGCCTCCAAGGCCTCACGCAGATCGCGCTCCGCCTTTTCCGCCTGGGCCAGCGCCTTTTCATGGGCGAGCGCCTGGGCCTCCTGACGGCGGGAGAATTCGGCCTGGGCGGCGGTAAGGGCGGCGGCGACCGCGTCGGAGGCGGCCGCATCGTCGTCCGCCTCGGCGAGGGCGGGCGCAGCCGGGGCCGTATCCTGGGCCTCGGATACGGACGAGCCGGCCAGAAGGATCGCATCCGCAGCCTCCGCCTCGTCGGTCAGAGGCAGGAGGGTCCAGCGGATCGCCGCGCCGTCGGCGTCGATCGTCTCTATCGGAGGGGTGTCCTCGCTCGGAGCGGTCAGAACGGCTCTGAGGGTCTGGCGAGCCTCGACCCGGCGGTCGGGCGGCAGGAACAGGTCGGCGAAATCGGCCCCCGCCACGCCCTCGCTGCGGCCCAGCATGACCAGGGCGGCGCGGTTGGCCTGGCGGATCGCGCCGTCGGGCCCGACCACCACCAGGGCGCTGGAGGCGGCGTCGAAGACGCGGTCGGACAGGCTCGGTCCCGCCGGGCGCGCGGAGGGCGCGGCCGGGGGCGCCGGCGGAGGCGTCATCGGTTCGATCGCCGGGGTGGTCAGGACGTCCGTCTCGACAATGGCGGCGATCGAGCCCGTGATCTGGCCGTGCTCGTTCTCGATCGGCATGGCCGTCACCGAAACCAGCATCTTCTTGCGGGTCGCCGCATTGACCATCAGGTGCTGAAAGCCGCGCACCGTCTGGCCCCGCAGAGCCCGTGCGCTGGGAAGGAGGTCGGGCGGCACGGTCTTGCCGTCCGGAAAGGTGATGCCCCAGGTGGCGGAGTGGAACCGCAGCCCCAGGAGTTCGGCGTCGCGACGGCCCAGCAACTGATGCGCGGCGCGGTTGGCGAAGACGAACTTGCCCGTCTGGTCCGTCTCGACCATGGCGACGGGAACGGCGTTCAGGGTTTCGAACAGGCGGCGATCCGAGGACTCCGCCACCTTCTGAACGATGTCCAGCTGATCCGTCGCGCTGGCGTGGCGCACCCGGTTGGCGATGGCGAACCAGATGGCGATGACCGCCGCGACATTGCCGAAGCCCGCCAGGAGTCCAAGCACCAGGGTCCAGTTGACCTCGCCTTCGAGGAACATCAGTCGATCCGTCTCAATTTGGGGCTCACATCCCCCGCATCGGCGTCCCCGTGCAAAAGGCGAACCGGTGAAGCGGAGACTTAGCGGGTTAACCACACGACATCGCGACGGGCGTCGTCAAGCCGTTCCAACCCTCTCAGCCCCAACGAAAAAGGGGCCGGACGTCGCCGCCCGGCCACCTCTATTCGCGGCTCGGCTGAGCCTTACAGTTTGAAGCGAACGCCGAAGAAGACGTTGTAGCCGAACTTCTCGTACTCATAGGTCCGTTCCTTGACCCCGTAGTAGCGGACGCCCGCCGAGTCGGTCAGGTTCTTGGCCTCGCCGAACACTTCGACGCCGTTGCCGAAGTCGTAGCTGGTGGTGAAGTCCAGCTGACCGCGACCTTCGACATAGAGATCCTTGCCCGGATTGGTCGCGTCGATCGCCTCCAGGAAATCTCCGCGGTGGGTGTAGGAGATCCGCGCGCTGAACCCGTACCGCTCATAGAAGAGAGCGGCGTTGTAGGTTTCGTCCGACTGACCCGGCAGGGCGAAGGTGTCGCGACCGGCGAAGGCGCGGCTGGTTTTGATTTCCGCATCCGTCAGGGTGTAGTTGGCGAAGACGCCGAAGCCGGACGCCCAGCCCGGCAGGAAGTCGAACGTCTGCTGCCAGTTGAACTCGACGCCGGCGATGTGGCCGTCGCGCGCATTGCGGGCCTCGGTCACCTGGGCGACCGTGCTGGTCGGGGTGACGTAGGGCACATTGTCCGTCACCAGGGTGAAGCGGTAGTTGGACAGGTCCTTGTAGAAGGCGTTGGCCGAGACCACGCCCAACGGACGCAGATAGTATTCCAGGCCCAGATCGACGTTGTTCGAAAGGGTCGGCTTCAGATCGGGATTGCCCCGTGTCACGGTCGTGCGGCCGCTGTCGGTCGTTTCCAGAACGCGCGGCACGATGTCCGTATAGTCCGGGCGCGAGATGGCGCGGGTCAGGGCGAACCGTCCGATCAGCTGATCGCTGAAGCTGTGGCGCAGCGTCAGATTGGGGAAGAAGTCGGTCTGGTCGCGATCGACCGTGACCGGGGTCTGGGCGCCCGACAGGGCGACGCTGGTCGCCGACCCTTCGAAGTCCGTCTTCTCGACGCGCAGACCCACGAGGACATTGGTTGCACCAAGGTCGAACTTGGCCTGAGCGTAGCCCGCCAGGATGTCTTCGTCGGCGGTGTAGTCGGCCGTGATCGACTGAGGAACGCGACGCACTCCAGCGGCCGGATCGGGATTGGTCGAGGTGGTGCGGATGCGATCGAAATAGTCGGAGACCAGACCGGCGTCGAACTTGAAGCCGAGGTTGTAGTCGTAGTTTTGCGACGGACGATCGCTGAGCAGCGTAGCCAAGGCGCCAGGATTTGCGGCGGCGGTGCGGTCGCGGAAACGCTCCTCATCGGCCGTCACTTCGCGTGCGCTGTACTTGGCGCCGAACTTGAGCTCGACTTCGCGCCCGCCGATGACCGTGGGCAGTTCGAGGTCGGTCTTGAAGGCGACGTCGTCCTGTTCGGTCGAGTTGGACCGGAAGGTGTTTTCGCGGAATTTATAGTTGTTGGAGTTCAGGTAGAAGCCGGTCGGGTCGGTGAAGACCGAATAGGTCGGCTGATAGTGGTCGGCCGTGTTGTAAAACATCGTCGGCACCGGGTCCGAGCGATAGACCAGTTCGTCACGGTGCGGATAGGTCTGCTCGCTGTCGGCGAACGACAGGACGGCGTCCCAGACCGCCCCGTTGCCGAACGTCCGCTGGCCGCCCAACTGCACGGTGGAGATGTCGTTCTCTTGCGTGCGGTGACGCAGTTGCTTGTAGATGCGGGCGTTGTTGAAGGTGGCGCTGGTGTCGGTCGATCCCGGTTGCAGCGTGCCGTCGCTGTAGGTGAAGTTCAGCGTGTTGCGGAACTCGTCGTCGCGGAACTGGGCGTAGGAGCCCTTCAGCCAGACGCGGGTCGCCTCGCTGGGACGCCATTCCAGGGCGCCCGTCACCGCCTTGCGGGTGCGCTCGGTCTCGTAGTCCTTGAACAGGGTGTTCTCGAGACCCCAGATCTGGCCGCCGCCCTGCGCGGGGTTGCGGTTGATCAGCACCCATCCGTTCTCGACGTTGTCGGGACGGCGGTTGGTTTCGGAATAGCTCAACGACACCAGGGCGCCGAAGGTTTGGTTCGGGCCGAAGACGTTGGAAGCCGTCAGGCCGCCGCGATAGTCCTCGCCGCCGTAATCATTGTAGCTGCCGCCCGCGTAACCGCTGAGCGCCAGGCGGCGCTTGTCGAAGGGCGAGCGCGTCTTGATGTCCACGGCGCCGGCGATGGAATCCGCGTCCTGGCTGGGGCGCAGGGTCTTGGAGACCTCGACGGTCGAGACGATGTCCGACGGCAGGGTGTCGAGATCGACCGCGCGGGTCGACGGCGACACGGCGGGGACGGCCACCCCATCCACCGAGATGGCGGTGAAGCTGGACGGCGCGCCGCGGACGTTGATGTAGCGGCCTTCGCCCTGGTCGCGCTGGATGGCGATCCCTTGGACGCGCTGCAGGGACTCGGCGACGTTGGGGTCGGGGTAGCGGCCGATGGCGTCGGCCGACAGGACGTTGATGGTGCCGTCGGCGTTCTTCTGCTGGTTCAGCGAACGGGCCACGCCGTCGGTGATGACGCCGGTGACGATCACGTCGCTGACCGTGGCGGCCTCGGCCGCGCCAAGGGCGATGGCGACTTCGGTTCCACCTTGAACCACATTAACGGTCTGGCTGGCCGAGGGCTGGCCGATGTAGCGCACGTCCAACACCGCCGTACCGGTCGGCAGAACCAGATCGAACTCGCCCTGGGTGTTGGTCACGGCGCGTTGGCCGGTGGCGCGAACGACCACCTCCGCACCCGGGAGGGCGTCGCCGGCGGCGTTGGTGACCCGACCGTGAACCACTTCGCCGGCGACGGCGACCGAGGCGGCCAGGGCGGAGCCCTCATAGGCGTGGGCCGGCAGGGCGGCGGTCACAGCGGCGAGCGACGCGAGCGAGGCGCCCGCGAGGAGATGGAATTTCATGACGATGTCCCCAATGCCGGGTTCAATCCCGACGAATACAGCCGCGCTTAGCGCCGAGCGGCGAAAGGATCGCGACGGTTCAGCGACGCTTGCGGATCGGTTCGGCGTCGTTGGTGTGACAAATCGTCAGTAAGCTGGCGAATCAACGTTCTGTCGTCGTGAAAACGTCACTCATTCGCCGTTGACGCCCTGCGTCGTCTTGCGGATCAGGGCGCTTCTCATTCGTAGGGGGAATATCATGAAGGTCAAGCTGGGCGCCGTTTGGTCAGGGATCTCGATCTCCGCACTCCTGCTCGCGGCCTGCGCGACCCATGAGGTGGATTTCCAGGGCGAGGGCGAAGGCTTCGTGGGGCCGGGAGCGGAGGTTCAGGCCGTGTCGGAGACCCCCTCGGTCGGCACGGCGGGCCAGGACGCCGCCGACGACCCGGCCGTCTGGGCGTCGTCAACCCCTGTGACGGTCATGGGCCAGACCACGCTCGGTTTCGTCGCCGGCACGGACAAGAAGTCGGGTCTTTATATCTACGGTCTCGACGGGCGGATCCTGCAGTTCCTGCCGGAGGGTCTGCTGAACAACGTCGATCTGGTCGAAGGTCTGACCATCGACGGCCGTCCGCAGATCGTCCTGGGCGCCAGCGACCGGACGCCGGGCAAGACCGGCGTGTCCCTCTATCTGTTCGATCCGGCCGGGACCGGCGACAACGGCGTTCGTCCCTGGGGCGCGATCGCGAGCGATGTGGTCGAACCCTATGGCTTCTGTTTTGCCCGTCGGGGCGATGAGGTCCATGCGATCCTGATAGGGCATGAAGGCGAGCTGCGTCAGTTCATCCTGAGCGCGGACGCCGCCGGACATCCGGTGTCGCGCGAGGTGCGCCGGGCCGAAATCGGTTCGATCTCCGAAGGCTGCGCCGCCGACGAGGCGACCGACGCCCTCTATATCAACGAGGAGAACGTCGGCCTGTGGCGCTATGGCCTCAATCCGGCGACAGGCGCCGCCCGCACCCTGGTTCAGCCGATCGCCAGGGACCTTCTTGTCGCCGACGCCGAAGGGCTGACGACCCTGGCCGATGGCCACAAACGCTATCTGATCGCCTCCAGCCAGGGCGATTCGACCTTCCCCGTCTGGCGCATCGACGGCGCGGCGCCCGAATACAAGGGCCGGTTCAAGGTCGTGGACGGGGCGGTGGACGGGATCACCGGCACCGACGGCCTGGCCGCCGCCGGCGGCGCAGTCGGCCCCTTCCCCGAAGGCGTGGTGGTGATCCAGGACGATGTGAACGACGTCGGGACCCAGAATTTCAAATATGTGGACTGGCGCGACATCCGCCGCGCCCTGGGGCTCTAGGACCCGCCGGTTCTACTGATCCTCGTCGAACTTGCGGGCGACGAGGTCCGTCAGGGCCTCGATCGCCTCCTGGGCGTCGGAGCCTTCGGCTGAGACCTCGATCTGGCAGCCGATCCCGGCGCCCAGCATCAGCAGGCCCATGATCGACCGGGCGTCCACGGTGACGCCGTCGCGCGAGACATGGATCTCGCTGTCGAAGCTGGACGCCAGCTTGACGAACTTGGCCGAGGCGCGGGCGTGCAGCCCCCGCGCATTGCAGATGTCCAGTGTGGCGGTGACGCTCATTTCTCGCCTGCAAGCACCCAGGACGCGACGGAGATGTATTTGCGACCGGCGTCCTGGGCATGGGCCACACAGGCCTCCAGCGTCTCGCGCCCGCGCACGCTGGCCAGTTTGATCAGCATGGGCAGGTTCAGCCCGGCGATCACCTCGGCATGGGTCTGTTCCATCACCGAAATCGCCAGATTGGAGGGCGTGCCCCCGAACATGTCGGTCAGCAGGATGACGCCGTCGCCGTCGTCCACGGCGGCGGCGGCGTCGACGATGTCGCGCCGCCGGCGCTCCATGTCGTCTTCGGGCCCGATGCAGATGGCCGCCACCCCGCGCTGCGGGCCGACCACATGCTCCATCGCCGAAAGAAACTCCGAAGCCAGCCCTCCGTGGGTGACGATAACAAGGCCAATCATGAGAACGTCACTCGCATCCCCCGAACCATCCCCGGACCCCTCCCTGTCCGACAGGGAGGCCGGACGCGCCCACCTCGGGACCGCAAGGGCCGTGTCATAGACTCGTTGCGCGCCGGTTCAAAGCGTTCCGAGCGCGACTGCGACCATCTCGACGGCGGACGGGGGGCGGGGATCCAGCGCCAGGAGCGGCAGATCCACCCCCGCGAACCGGCGGGTCTGCGGCTCAGGCAGGCGTTCGACCGCCTCGGGCGCGCAGGCGACGGCCATGACGACACGGGCGATCCAACGTGTTCTGGCGGACACGATTCCGACCCCGCGCGCCTCGATCCGGCCGGCGATCGACTGGGGCGCCGTAGCGTAAAGCGAGCCGCCTGAGGCCCAGACTCGGGTGTAGTCGTCGCTGACCAGTCGCCAACCGCGTCCGATCAGCCGCAGCGCCAGATCGCTTTTTCCGGCGCCTGAGGGCCCCAGGATCATCACCGCCCGCCACGCCGCCTCGTCCGGTCCGCGCCGGGCCACCGTGGTTGCGTGGATAGGGGCGGCCTCGGTCACGGACGGCGGCCGTTCGCCGGCAGGGCCACCACGAAGCGGGCGCCCAGGATGCGGCCGCCCTCCGTCATATTCTCCGCCCAGGCGCGTCCCCCGTGCGCCTCGACGATCTGGCGGACGATGGACAGGCCCAGACCTGAGTTCGATCCGAAGGCCGCGCCCTTGGGTCGCGAGGTGTAGAAGCGTTCGAATACCGTCTCGAGATTTTCGGGCGGCACCCCCGGCCCCTGATCCTCAATGCGGATCCGGATCGGCAGCTCGCCCTCCGTTTCTTCCAGGATCACGCGCACCGATCCGTCGGCCGGACTGAAGGAGCGGGCGTTGTCGATCAGATTGCGGAAGACCTGGCCCAGAGGCCCGTCGCGCCCCACCACCCGCAGCGCCTGAGCCGGCGGATCATACAGGACCGGAATGTCGCCGGGCTTGGCCGTCGTCTCATAGACGTTGACGATGTCGCTGAGCAGGCTGTTCAGGGCGATGGGGCGGGGCCGATCGCGCGACAGTTCCGCATCCAGCCGCGAGGCGTTGGATATGTCGGTGATCAGCCGATCCAGGCGCCGCACGTCCTGCTGCAGCAGGGCGGTCAGTTTTTCGCGCTGAGCGTCCGTCTTCACCAGGGGCAGGGTCTCCAGGGCCGAGCGGATCGAGGTCAGGGGGTTCTTGATCTCGTGCGACACGTCAGCGGCGAACCGTTCGATCGCGTCCATCCGAGTGGACAGGGTGTCGGTCATCGATTCCAGCGACCGGGCCAGGTCGCCGATCTCATCCTTGCGGTCTTCCAGATCGGGAAGAGAGATGGATCGGGCCCGTTGCAGCTTGACCCCGTCCGCCGCCGCCGAAAGCCGCATGATCGGTCGCGCCACGAACAGATGCAGCAGCAGGGACGCCAGGAGATTCACCCCCAGGGCCACCAGGGCGAAGGGCACCAGGGCGCGCCTCTGGGCGCCGAGAATCTCATCGACATTGCCGGCCTCAAGGGTCAACACCCCCAGGACCTGACGCACATGGCGGATGGGGATGGAGACGGAGACGACGCGATCGCCCGACTCATTGCGCCGGAGTGTGGTCTGGGGCGCGCCGGCCAGGGCCAGCTCCACCTCGGCCGTCACCTCGCGCTCCGCCGCGTCCTTCTGTTCGGCCCGACGCGCATTGACGCGCGCCAGATCGCTGGGCGCCTTGGAACCCGCCGGCCGGGCGGGCGGCAAGGCCTGGCCGGGGATGTTTTCGGTGACCTGATAGCTGTCGATGACCTGCAGGCCGTTGATGTCGTACAGGCGCACCCGCTGGCCCTCGGGCACGAAGTTGTCGCGCAGCCAGCGGGCCGCCTCGCCGACGTCCAGCTCCGGCGTGGGCTCGCCTCGCGTGATGCTGAGCTGCCCCAGCACGTTGCCGAGCAGTTCGGCCTGGACCTTCAGCGATTCCTGGCGCGCCTGAATCAACCCCTTGCTCCATTCATTGAGCAGGAGGGCGCCGCCGAACAGGATCAGCAGGCTCAGCAGGTTGAGGGCGAGGATGAAGCCGCCGAGCCGCGAGCCGCCGAAGCGGAACAGCGGCCGTCGATGAGGCTCTTCCTCGGTCTCGCGGCCGGGAAGATCAGCTTTCGCGGTATCGGTAGCCGACGCCATACAGGGTCTCGATCGCGTCGAACTCGGGGTCCACGGCGCGGAACTTCTTGCGCATCCGCTTCACATGGCTGTCGATGGTGCGGTCATCGACATAGACTTGGTCGTCATAGGCCGCGTCCATCAGATTGTCGCGGCTCTTCACGAAGCCGGGGCGCTGGGCCAGGGCCTGAAGCAGCAGAAATTCCGTGACGGTCAGCTTCACCGGCTTGCCGTCCCAGGTCGATTCGTGGCGGGCCGGGTCCATGCTCAGCTTGCCGCGCTTTATCGCCTTGCCGGAGACCTCGGCCGAGGGCTCGGGCTCGACCCCGTCGGCTCCGGTGCGGCGCAGCAGGGCCTTGACCCGCTCGATCAGCAGCCTCTGGCTGAACGGCTTGTGGATATAGTCGTCGGCGCCGAGGTTGAAGCCGAGAATCTCGTCGATCTCTTCGTCCTTGGAGGTCAGCATGATGACCGGGAGCTGCGAGGTCTGGCGCAGCCGGCGCAACACCTCCATCCCGTCCATGCGCGGCATCTTCACGTCAAGAATGGCCAGATCGGGCGGCGTGCTCTCCAAGGCCGCCAGACCCGATGCACCGTCGTGATAGGCGGTGATCTTATGGCCATGGCTTTCCAGCGCCAGCGAGACGGACGTCACGATGTTCTCGTCGTCATCGACCAGGGTGATGTTGGCCAAGGGGTCTTCTCCTGAACTTCCCGTTCCCGAAACCGAGAACGCACGGCAAGCGTAACCGTTCGATCGCGGTTACATTAGGGCCAAGACAGATGGGCCGCCAAGCCGCAGGTTTCAACGACGGCGATAGGCGGATCCTTCAGAAACTGACAATTTACCGGGCAACCCCGCCTTAAAGCCTTGGCGCTTAGGGTGGTCGCATGGCTGGCCCAATCCATTATGAAGTCTATGTCCGAAGGACCGCCCCGGCGGCCTGGACCCTGCTGATCGCGACCGAAGACCGAAAAGCCGCGCTGGAAACCGCCGAAGAGCAGTTTCAGGCCAAACAGGCGGTCGCGGTGCGGGTCACCAAGGAGACGCTGGACCCAGAGACGATGGAGTTCAACAGCCTGACGATTCTGAATCTCGGGCTGCCGGAAGAAAAGTCGAAGAAGAAGCCGGAAGCGGCGGCCCGTCCCGCCTGCGGCTCGCCCAAGGAACTCTATGCGCCCCATGCTCGGGCCCTGATCGGCCGCGTCCTCGAGGACTGGCTGAAGCGGCACGGGGTGACCGCCTTCGAGCTTCTGCACCGGCCGGATCTGGCGGAACGGCTGGACGCCTCGGGCGTCGAACTTCAACATGCCGTTCAGAAGGTGGCCGTGCCCGAAAGCCAGGCCGGCGGCCAGGATCTGCATGGGATGGTGCGCCACTACCAGCGGCTGGCCGACGCCACGATCTCCCAGCTGATGAAGGCGGGCCGAAGCGGCCAGTTTCCGTCACTGGACGATCTTTCGATCGCCGATGTGGCCCATCGCCTGTCGGGATCGGCCGACCGAGCCTTCATCATGGGCGGCGTGGCGGCCCAGGCCCTGGCCGATCGTCAGGGCGCACGGGCGCGGCTGGACCGGCTGATGGATCTGATGGATGGCGCGCCGACGGAAGGGCCGCCGCGCGCCCTGGTGGTGAGCGTCGTCGAGCAGATTGCGACGGAGATGCTGGCGATCCGGTCAAATCTGGCTGACATCCTGGGGCCGTCCTTGGATCTCGGCGCCAGTCTGGCGGCCCTCGTGCGGATGGTGGCGCCCAAGGAGGTGGAGCGGTTGATCGCCGTGGATCCCCGGATGGGGCTTCTGACCCCGACCGTGGATGGCCCCGCAGCCCGGCTCGGCAGCCGGATCGCCGCCGGCGACTTTCCGCGTCTGTCGGCCGCCTTGGCCCGATTCATAACGCGCGAACTGTCCAGTTCCCGCCGCCTGCGCCCCTCTGATCCGGCGGGCGAGATCGATATTCTTCGGACCCTGGCTATGGCCCTGACGTCCGCCTCGGGTCGGCTTTTGACCCTGGAGGAGGTGCAGAACGCCTTCGTCGATCGGTCCAGGAGCCTGGTCACGCCCGATTTCGTCGCCTCCTATGTTCAGTCATGCGCGACCGTATTGGCCGAGGCCGAACATCTGACGCGGCTTTGCGAGAATGTGACCGGCGCCGCCAACAAGCGGGCGGCGGCGCGATGGCTGAGCGGCTGCGTCAAATCGGTGAGGCTTGAGGCCGAGCTCCGGCAATCGACGCCGGGCGGTCCGAACGCCTCGCAGAAACTGCTCACTCTGGCGCGGCTGCAGCGCTCGGTGCGCGCGGTGCAGTTGGGAGAGATCGACGAGCGTGAGATCGCCGCCTCGATCGGGACCTTGGGCGGAACCCTGGAGGCGGACGCCGGCCTGATCAGCCAGATCGCCCGCGCCTCGGCCGCCGTGACGCAGAAGCTGGGCGTCCTGCTGAGAATGGCGGCCGGCGAGACGGCGCCTCTGGGACCGGCCGCCGATCGCGCCCGGGCGGAAGCGCTGCGCATGCTGCGCGCGTCCGAGGTCAAGGAGGCCCTGAGCCTTGAGCCGGAGGCGTCCGCCGCGCTGAACGCCCTGATGCCGGCCGCCGGGATTCGGCTTTAGGCGTCAGTCGAAAATGTCGAAGATGCTGTCGCGCTTCTTCTTCTTGTAGTGATAGCCGTCGTCGCGGCGGCGATCGTCCCTGTAGCCCTTGACTTCTCCATAGTCGGACGGCGCGTTCCAGGGGCGGGTCTGCGGCGAGGGGGGGGCGGCGCGTCCTTCATCGACGGCCGAGGCCATCAGGGTTTCCAACTCGCCGCGATCCAGCCAGACGCCGCGGCAGGTCGGGCACATGTCGAACTGGACGCCGTTCCGATCCAGGCTCTGCATCGGGCTGTCGTCGTTGGGGCACATCAGAAGGGGCATGGCAGGCCTCCGGGTCGGTTGACGATCGGGTGCGACGCGACGGGAAGGCAGGGGGTCCGAGACCCGTCGCGTCGATGCACCCGTGCGGTCCGACATCGCATCGCACGCCCAGGGGAGGGGAAACCCGGCCGCGACGACGCCAGAGGGGCCCGTTCCGCAAACCCAAGCTAGGGGGTCGGCGTCTGCGCCGCCATGCGTCGTGGCGCCACAGGGCGCGGCTTGATCCTGCTCTCGCTTTAATCTGGAGCCTGATTCACCGTTTCAGCGGAACCGCGAAGCGGTTCCTCCTCAACGGATCAGGCTTTAGCAGACCTGACCGGCGGCCCAGCCTGAAGACCAGGCCCACTGGAAATTATAGCCGCCCAGCCAGCCGGTGACGTCCACCGCCTCGCCGATGAAATAGAGGCCGGGGACGGACTTCACGGCCAGAGTCTGCTGGTCCAGGGCGGCGGTGTCGATCCCGCCCAGGGTGACCTCGGCCGTGCGGTAGCCTTCGGACCCCACCGGTTTCACCGTCCAGGCGTTGACCGCCTGGTCCAGTCGCCGCAGGGCCTTGTCCGACAGATCGGCCAGATTGCCCGCCACGCCTTCGCGCGCGCACAGGTTCTCGGCCAGCCGACGCGGCACGATCTGGGACAGGGCGGTGTGGACCGCCTGGCGTCCGTTCGCCGCCTTGGCGGCCTTCAGCGCCTCGAACACGTCGTGATCCGGGGCCATGGCGGCGACTATGGGCTCGCCCTCGCGCCAGTATGAGCTGATCTGAAGTATGGCCGGACCGCTCAGGCCGCGGTGGGTGAACAGCATGGCTTCGTCGAACCGGGCCCTGCGCGTCTTCTCGGCCGGGGCCGAGGCCACGCGAGCCTCCACCGCAACCCCGGCGAGCGGCGCCAGGGTCTCCAGCAGGCCCGCCTCGAACGTCAGCGGCACAAGAGCGGGACGGGTCTCGGTCACGCGGATGTCGAACTGCCGCGCGACCTCATAGGCCCAGCCGGTCGCCCCCATCTTGGGAATGGACTTTCCGCCTGTGGCGACCACCAGCGAGGCCGTCGCGATCTCGGACCCGTCAGACAGGCCGATCGACCAGCCCTCGCCCTTTCGGGCGATCCGATCGACGCCGGTCCTCATCCGCAGCTCGACCCCGGCCTCCGCCAGGGCGTCGGTCAGCAGTCGCACGATCTGTTTGGCGCTGCCGTCGCAGAACAGCTGGCCCAGGGTCTTCTCATGCCAGGCGATGCCCGCCTGATCGACCCGCTTTATAAAGTCCTGGGGCGTGAACCGGCGCAGGGCCGAGGTGGCGAACCGGGGGTTTTCACCCAGAAAGTTCGCCGGCCCGCAGCCCAGATTGGTGAAGTTGCACCGTCCGCCGCCGGAGATGCGGATCTTCTCGCCGGGATTGGCCGCGTGATCGACGACCAGAACCCGACGGCCGCGCCGCCCGGCCTCGGCGGCGCACATCATGCCGGCGGCGCCGGCCCCGACCACCAGGACGTCGAACGACGCCCGGCTCACGAGACCGGCTCCGGAAGGCGGTTCTTAGTAGCGGTAGTGTTCGGGCTTGAACGGCCCTTCGACCGGCACGGAGATGTAATCGGCCTGTTCCTTGTTCAGCACGGTCAGCTTGGCGCCCAGCTTGCCCAGGTGCAGGGCCGCGACCTTTTCGTCCAGGTGCTTGGGCAGGGTGTAGACCTTGGTCTCATAGGCCGACTTGTTGGTCCAGAGTTCGATCTGGGCCAGGGTCTGGTTGGTGAAGGAGGCCGACATCACGAAGGAGGGGTGGCCCGTGGCGTTGCCAAGGTTCACCAGACGGCCTTCCGACAGCAGGATGATCTTGTTGCCGTTCGGGAACTCCACGTGGTGGACCTGGGGCTTGATCTCGTCCCACTTGAAATTCTTCAGGCCCGCGACCTGAATCTCGGAGTCGAAGTGGCCGATGTTGCAGACGATGGCGTTGTTGCGCATCCGGCGCATGTGATCGACGGTGATCACATCCTTGTTGCCGGTGGCGGTGACGAAGATGTCGGCCTTGTCTGCGACGTCGTCCAGGGTCTGGACCTCATAGCCTTCCATGGCCGCCTGCAGGGCGCAGATCGGGTCGATCTCGGTCACGATCACGCGGGCGCCGCCCTGACGCAGCGAGGCCGCCGAGCCCTTGCCCACGTCGCCGTAGCCGCAGACCACGGCCACCTTGCCCGACAGCATGACGTCGGTGCCGCGACGGATGGCGTCGACCAGGGATTCACGGCAGCCGTACAGATTGTCGAACTTGGACTTGGTCACGCTGTCGTTGACGTTGATGGCCGGGAAGGGCAGTTCGCCGCGCTCCGACATCTGGTACAGGCGGTGGACGCCGGTGGTGGTCTCTTCCGACACGCCGCCGATGGCGTCGCGGATGGCCGAATAGAAGCCGGGCTTCTCCTTCAGATACCGCTTCATGACCTTGTAGAGGGCTTCTTCTTCCTCATTGGTCGGGTTGTCGAGGACCGAGGGGTCCTTCTCGGCCTTCGGACCGAGCACGCACAACAGGGTGGCGTCGCCGCCGTCGTCCAGGATCAGGTTCGGATAGCCGCCGTCAGCCCATTCGAAAATCTTGTGGGCGTAGTCCCAGTATTCCTCCAGGGTCTCGCCCTTGACGGCGAAGACCGGGGTGCCGGCTGCGGCGATGGCGGCGGCGGCGTGATCCTGGGTCGAGAAGATGTTGCACGAGGCCCAGCGCACCTCGGCGCCCAGGGCTTCCAGCGTCTGGATCAGAACCGCCGTCTGGATGGTCATGTGCAGGCTGCCGGCGATCCGGGCGCCCTTCAGCGGCTGGTCCTTGCCGAACTCGGCGCGCAGCGCCATCAGGCCCGGCATTTCCGTCTCGGCGATGGCGATTTCCTTCTGGCCCCAGTCGGCCAGAGAGATGTCGCGGATGATGTAGTCGGTCATGGCAGGGGCTCCTGGCCGTAAGGGGGTATTGCGCGCCTCATAGCCCGGCAGGTCTGAAGGAGCAATAAACACATAAGGATGTCCTTATATGCGGGGCGTAGCCGTTTATTAAGCGCCGCGCGTTAGGGTCAGGCCATGGAACGCCGCGCCCTTCTCGGTCTCGCCCTTGTCGCAACGGCCGCCGCCTCGGCCTCGCCGGAGCCCGCCGCAGCCTCTTCGAGCAAGGAGGGCGGCGGCGCCTCCGCCGAAACCTATTTCCGACTGCCGGTCGTGACCGCCTCCATCACCGGGCTGACCGGGCGTCGAGGGGTTCTGTCGATCGAAACCGGTCTGGACGTGCCTGACGCGGCCCTGCGTCTTCGCGCCCAGCAGTCCACGCCCCGCCTCCGCGCCGCCTATAACACCGCCGCTCAGCAGTTCGCCGCAGGCCTGCGGCCCGGCGCGGCGCCCGACATCGACCGCCTGGCCAACGCCTTGCAGGCGGCGACCAACGCCACCCTGGGCCGCCCCGGCGCCCGGTTGCTGCTGGGCACGGTCATGGCGATCTGATCCGCCCTCTCGGACGGCCGCGTCCACCTCAGAGGCCACCTCAGAGGCCCCCTCAGAGGAAAGAATAGGGATCGACGTCCACGGCCAGCCGGACCGAGGCCGGAACCTTCACCCGCTGCAGCCAGGCGCGCAGAAAGGCTTGCAGATCGACGTCGCGATCCGCGCGCACCAAGAGCCGCTTGCGCCGACGGCCCCGCACCAGGGCCAGGGGCGCGTCGGCGGGGCCATAGACCTCCAGCCGTTCGGCGTTGGGAATGGCCTGGGCCAGGTCGGCGGCGGTCTTCTCCACAGCCTGCGCATTCTCGCTGGACAGGACGATCGCCGCCAGCCGGCCGAAGGGGGGCAGGGACGCCGCCTCCCGCTCGGCCATCTCCGCCTCGACGAAGGCGTCCCGGTCGCCGGCCGCCAGGGCCTGAAGCACCGGATGTTCGGGGGTCCAGGTCTGCAACAGGGCCCGTCCCGGCCGATCCGCCCGGCCCGCCCGTCCCGTCGCCTGGGCCAAGAGCTGATAGGTGCGCTCGGCCGCCCGCAGATCGCCGCCCCTCAGGCCCAGGTCCGCATCCACCACCCCGACCAGGGTCAGGCGGGGGAAGTTGTGGCCCTTGGCGGCGGCCTGGGTGGCGACCAGTATGTCGATCTCCCCGTGCGTCATCCGCTGGATCAGGGCCCGGGCCGCTTTGGCGTCGGGCGCGGTGTCCGAGCTGAACACCGCCGTCCGCGCCTCGGGAAACAGCCGGCGCACCTCCTCCTCGACCCGTTCGACGCCGGGACCGACCGAGACCAGACTGTCTTCGGCCCCGCACGACGGGCAGAGTTTCGGCCGGGCCATGGAGAAGCCGGTCAGGTGACAGACCAGTCGGCCGGTGTAGCGATGTTCGACCAGCCAGCTGTCGGTGTCCGGCGCCGTCAGCCTGTGCCCGCAGGCGCGGCACAGGACCACGGGGGCATAGCCGCGCCGGTTCAGGAACAGCAGGGTCTGTTCGCCGCGCACCAGGGTTTCGCCGATCGCCTCCCTCAGGCTCTGCGACAGCCAGGTCTGCGGATCGGGCGGGGCGGTGCGCAGGTCGATCAGGTCGATGTCCGGCAGGACGGCGGTCCCATGCCGCGCGCCCAGCTTCAACCAGTCGTAGCGGCCGTTCTGCGCGTTCCACAGCGTCTCCAGCGACGGGGTCGCCGAGGCCAGGACCACGGCCGCCCCCTCGATCCGCGCCCGCGCCACCGCCAGATCCCGCCCGTGATAGACCAGCCCCTCTTCCTGTTTGAACGACCCGTCGTGCTCTTCGTCGACGATGATCAGGCGCAGATTGACGAAGGGCAGGAACAAGGCGGACCGGGCGCCGACCACGATGTTGCAACGGCCCGCGATGGTCGCCTCCCACACCTGGCGGCGGCGGGGCGGGGCGACGCCCGAATGCCACTCTGCCGGGGCCGCGCCGAAGCGGGCTGCAATCCGTTCGATCAGGGCCTGGGTCAGGGCGATTTCAGGCAAGAGGATCAGGATCTGCGCCGCCGGATCGGCGCGCAGCACCCGCGCGATCGCCTCCAGATAGGCTTCGGTCTTGCCGGACCCCGTGACCCCGTCCAGCAGAAAGGGTCGAAACCCGCCCTGGGTCGCTCCGGCCGCCAGGGCTGAAGCCGCCGCCGCCTGGTCGCCGTTCAGGGTCGCCGGCGCATGGTCGGGATCGGGCCGGGCGAAGGCGGCTTCGGCGGCGATCTCGACGATCTCCAGAACCCCCTCGTCGATCAGTCCCTTCACCACGCCCGCCGACACGCCGGCGTCCCGCGCCAGGTCGGCGGCCGTCATCGACCGGGCGCCGACAGCCTCCAGCACGGCCGTTCGGGCGGCGGTGGGGCGCAAGGGCTGTCGATCGCCGACCCGCCGCACCCTCCGTTCCGGCCGGGGACGCGGCGCGCGCAGACCCTTCAGCGCGGTGGCCGCCATCTCGCCGGGCGGGGACAGGGTCCAGCGCCCGGCCCATTCGACGAAGTCCATCACCCCTGCCGGCAGGGCGGGGTCGTCCAGCTTGGAGTCCACCGCCTTCAGCCGCCGGTTTGAGCCGGTGGTCTCGAACACCTCGGCCACCACGCCCCGGATCAGGCGCGGGCCCAAGGGAACGGCGACCTGATCGCCGCGCGCCAGGCTCAGCGCCTCGGGAACCTCGTAGTCGAAGGCTTCCGGCACCGGCAGGGGAATGAGGACCGAGGCGACTTTCACCGAACTGCGCCCTCGGCTATGAAGCCGTCCATGAAACTCTTTCTCGATACCGCCGACGTCGCCGTCATCAAGGACATGGTTCCCACCGGCATGGTGGACGGCGTCACCACCAATCCGTCGCTGATCGCCAAGTCGGGTCGGAACATCGCCGAGGTCATCGCCGAAATCTGCGCCCTGGTCGAGGGCCCGATTTCCGCCGAGGCCGTCTCGCTCGATTTCGAGACCATGGTCAAGGAAGGCGACAAGCTGGCGGCCATCGCTCCGAACGTCGTCGTGAAACTGCCCCTGACCTGGGACGGTCTGCGCGCCTGCCGCGTCTTCACCGACAAGGGGATCAAGACCAACGTCACCCTGTGCTTCTCCGCCGCCCAGGCCCTGCTGGCGGCCAAGGCGGGCGCCACCTTCGTCTCGCCCTTCGTCGGGCGGCTGGAGGACAACGGCGCCGACGGGATCGCCCTGTTGGAAGAAATCCGGGTGATGTACGACGTCCATGGTTTCGAGACCCAGATCCTGGCCGCCTCGCTGCGCAACGTCGCCCATGTGGCCGCCGCCGCCGTGGCCGGATCGGACGCCGCCACCTTCGGCGCCGACACTTTCAAAGCCCTGGTAAAGCACCCGTTAACCGACAAGGGTCTTGATGCCTTCGTGGCGGACTGGGCCAAGACCGGTCAGTCCATCCTGTAACTCACGCGTCACGGAGAAGGTCTGTTGAGCGGCTCATTGGACCTTTTCGAAACCGCTGAAGCGCAGCCGGTTCCCCATCTGGGCGACGGCCTGACCTGGCCCGAGGTGCGCGGCTGGCTCCAGACCCATTCCCAGACCCTGCTGGACGATCGTTCCTTGTTGGAAGAGATCGGCCTGCGTCCGCACGGACGCAATGTGATCGAGTTCGGCGCCGCCGCCCTGACGCGGCTTGAGGCGGTGGTCGAGCGCGAGGCCGGCGCCCGGCGCGAGGTCGAGATGATCGCCCGCGCCAATTTCGCCGCCCAGACCCAGACCCACGTCGCCGCCCTGGATCTGATGGAGGCGCGCAATCATTCCGATCTGGCGCGTCGCCTCGACGCCGCGGCCCAGGGCCGGTTCGGCCTGGCCGGCGCCGCCATCGCCCTCGAAAGACCCGGCGGGGTGCCGTTCGGCTGGCGCGGACTGGACGCCGGCGAGGTGGACCGCCTGCTGGGCGACCACGGCCTGAGCTGGCTGGGGCCGATGTTCGACGGGCTCGACCTGTTCGGCGCGGCCGGCGATCAGGTGAAGTCGGTGGCCCTGGTCCGCATGGCGCCGCATCTGACCCCCGGCGAACCGCCCCGACCCTGCCTGTGCGCCTTCGGCTCGCCTGAGCCCGAGGGTTTCACCCCCAATATGGGCTGCGAACTGGCGGCCTTTCTGGCGCGGGTGGTGGAGCGGATGGCCGAGCGATGGCCGGTGTTGAACTGACTTTCCGTACTTCGCTCACCGTCACCCTCGGGCTTGACCCGAGGGTCGGACGCTCCGTCGCAAATGCGTACGGGTTGGCGCACGATCCCCGCCATTCGCCTCGTTCAACGCCCGATCCTCGGGTCAAGCCCGAGGATGACGGACAGGAAACGGGCGAATGACCGCCGCCGAGGCCCTCCACGCCTGGCTGGAGCATCTGGCGCACGAGCGACGGCTGTCGCCCCGCACCCTTGAGGCCTACGGCCATATCGGCCGGCTCTATGTCGCCTTTCTCGAACGCCATCGCGGCGAGACCCTGACGCTGAAAGGCCTGGGAACCATCACCGCCGCCGAGGTGCGCGCCCATTTAGCCGACCGCCGCAGCGGCGATCACCCCTTGGCGGCCCGATCCCTGAGCCAGACCCTGTCGGCCGTTCGGGGCTTTCACGCCTTTCTGGACCGGCGGCTGGACACGCCCGCCCCCCAGCTGGCTCTGGTGCGCGGTCCCCGGATCAAGCCGTCCCTGCCCCGCCCCGTCAGCGAGGACCAGGCGCGCGGCCTGCTGGCCGAACCCGACGCCGATCCGGACGCCGAACCCTGGGAAGCCGCGCGCGACCGGGCCGTCCTGACCCTGCTGTACGGCTGCGGCCTGCGGATTTCCGAAGGCCTGTCTCTCGTCCGCGCCGATGCGCCCCTGGGCGAGACCCTGCGCATCGTCGGCAAGGGCGCCAAGACCCGGGTCGCGCCCGTTCTGCCGGCCGTCCGCGCGGCGGTGGACGCCTATCTGGCGCTGCTGCCCTTCCCGCTCCAGCCGTCGGACGCCCTGTTCCGGGCTCGGCGCGGCGGCCCGCTCAGCCCGCGCCACGTCCAGGCCTCGGTCCAGCGACTGCGCGGGCGGCTGGGCCTGCCCGAACGCACCACCCCCCACGCCCTGCGCCACAGTTTCGCGACCCATCTGCTGGGGGCCGGCGCCGATCTGCGCTCGATCCAGGAACTGCTGGGCCACGCCAGCCTGTCCACCACTCAGAAATACACCGGCGTCGATGCGGAGCGCCTGTTGAGCGCCTATTCCGCCGCCCATCCGCGCGCGAGCGGCGCCTGACGGATCAGGGCGCCGTCGTCGCGACGGGCGTGCGCATCGCCAGGATTTCCCGTGTCCGCCGGGTGATGCCGTAGAGGACGCCGGGCTCGCTCTCGTCCCAGTCGATCGCCTGACCCTCGGCCTCTATGCCGAGGGTCTCCAGATGATCCAGCACCCCTCCGCCTTCGGGCAGGGCGACGACATAGAGTTCGGGCCGGTCGTGGCCGGTCAGATAGAGACGTCCGTCCGGTCCCCAGCCGCCGCCGGAAATGCTCATCGGCGCAATCCGCTCCAGAATGGAGGCCGGCAGCCCCCAGGCCTCCAGCCGTCGCCACTGGTCGTCGAACCGCACCAGGGTGGTGTGGCGGTGGTCGCGCGGCGCCTCGCCCCCGCGACCGTCATAGTTGGCGAACATGGCCCACCAGGCGCCGTCATGTCGATCGACCCAGGTGATCGAACCCGTCCCCATGCCCAGGGCGACGCTGCGCTTGTGATGCAGGTCGACGGCGTCGAAGACCTCCACCGTGCTGATCTGAGGAACGGCGGGAAAGTTGGAGCTGGCGCAGACCAGTTCGCCGTCGATCACGGCGCAGGAGTTGATGTGCGGAAATCGGGCGCGGTCGCCGGTCCATTCGGCCTGTTTGGCGCCCGTCTTCTTGTCATAGCGCACAATCGACCAGTTGGAGACGGCGTAGACGTCATCGGGTCCCACCGCCGCGCCCTGACGCGCCTCGGCCTCATAGCGACGCAGGGTCTGAGCCTCGCCCGCGAGAACGATCGGCGCGACCGCGTCGCCTCCGCCCGTCGGCGCGGCCTGGGCGGCGGAGACAAGCAGAGACAAGAGCATTGAAGCGAGCATGACGGAGGTTCCTTCAAAAGGACAGGGGCCGCCTCCTGGGGGAGGCGGCCCCTTGCGTGGCGGGGATCAGAAGCTGGCGGAGAGGCCGACCCAGTAGGTCCGGCCGTAGTTCGCCGATTCCTGAAGATAGGTTCGACCCGGGCCGGTCACTTCGCGACGGCCCGAGTTGGACAGGTTCTGGCCTTCCACAAAGACGGTGAGGCCGTTGCCGAAGCGCCAGCTGACCGAGGCGTCATAGACGTGGCGCCCCTTCCAATACTGGTCGGCGTTCGGGATGGTGTCGTTGATCGTTTCCAGGAAGCCGCCGATATAGTTGTGCGAGACGCGGGCCTCGATCGGGCCGCGCTGATACCAGATCGATTCATTGGTGGTGGTCGCAGGCTGCTGGAACAGGCCCGTGTGACGCTTGCCCGCCGTGGTCAGGAAGGTGAACTCCGTGTCCAGGAAGGTGGCGTTGGCGCTGACGCCCAGGCCGTCGAACGGCGCCGGCAGCATGGTCAGGGCCTGCTGGAAGGCGACTTCGACGCCGCGAATCTTGGCCGTTTCGGCGTTCGTCGGCGTCGAGACGATCACCGCCTCCACGCCCCGGCCCACGTCCAGGTTCTGGACCGAGCTGAGGGTGAAGATCTCGTTGGCGATGTCCTTGGTGAACAGGGCCACCGACATCAGCCCGTCGGTCGGATAGTATTCGAACGACAGGTCCAGACCCTCGCTCTCACGCGCCTTCAGGCCGGGGTTGCCGCGTGACAGGGTCGGCTGCGAGCCGTCGAAGCTGATGCTCTCGCTGGCGGCGAGCGAACCGAAGTCCGGTCGGCCGATGGTGTTGGTCCAGGCGGCGCGGACGACCACGTTTTGACGCAGGTTCCAGCGCAGGTGCAGGCTGGGCAGCCAGTTGTCGTAGTCGCCGCTGTTCGACACCGGCGTCAGGACGCCGCCGGACAGGCGGGCGGCGTCTGAACTGACTTCGGTCTTCTCATAGCGCAGTCCGCCCAGCAGGGTCAGGTCGCCGATCTTGTAGCTGGCCTGGGCGTAGCCGGCGAAGACGTCCTCGGTGACGTCATAGTCGCCGGTCGGGGCAGCGGTCTTGGCGTCGAAGCTGGCCGCGTTGGCCGCATAGAAGGCCTCCGCCGTGGCGACGTCGATGCGCGGCGTCAGACGATACTGGCCTTCGATCAGCTTGTCCGGACCGGGACGATCGACCTTGTCCAGCGTATAGATAAAGCCGGTCTTGGGGGTGTAGTCGGTGCGGCTGGACCGATAGCTGCGATCGCTGGAGCGCCACACGGCGCCGACCTTCGCCTTCAGGTTCCGCGTCTCGCCGCCGTCGTCGAAGGCCAGGTTGAACCGCGCCTGGGTGGTGTCTTCATCGGTCCGCAGCAAGGACACGCGCCGTTGCTGGAGATTGAACAGGGTCGGATCGCGGAAGACCGTCGGATTGGTCGGCGTGAACACCGGGAAAAAGTTCGAGGTGTCGTAGCGGAAGCCGAAGTTGGCGTTCGACGCCGTGCGGAACTCCATAGAGGTGTTGGGGGTCTCTGAGCCCGCCTGTGAATAGACCAGATCGCCGTCCAGCCGCCATTGCGGGGCGGCGTCCCACCGGAAGGCGGTGCGGCCCAGGCCGATCTCGCGACGGGTGATGGGCTGGTTCAGACCGATGATGTTGCGGCCCGTGGCGAAGGTTCCCGAGGTGCGGGTCTGGTTGGTCACATTGCCGACCGGCTCGGTGCGGAACTCGGTCCGCTCCTCATCGTCCTCCATTCGGGCGTACAGGGCCGAGGCCTCCCAGCGGAAATCGACGCTCGGCCGCCATTCCAGCTTTCCGTTCGCGCCCGAACGCTGTTTGGTGTTGTTGTACCAGAACAGGCGCAGCTGGGTCGGCACCTGGATTCCGTTGCCGGTCGGAGCGCCCGAGTTCACCGGCTTGCCGGCCGCATCGTATTCGCGGATCGAGGGCGCGGCCGATTCCGCCTGGGGAATGTCGTAGTCGAGCTGCTCGTGGGAGGCGCCGATCACCACGCCCCATTCGTCGGCCGCGCCGAAGCGGCGACCGGCGGCGAAGGCCAGGCGATAGGACGGATCGTCGTTGCGGACGTCGCCGTGCTGTTCATAGACGCCGTAGGAGGCCATGCCGTTGAAGAAGGGTTTGGCGGCGTCGAACGCGCTGCGGGTGGCGACATTGATCACGCCGCCGATGGCGTTGCCGTCGTTCTCGGGCGTGACCGTCTTGATCACCTCGACCCGGCCGGCCATCACGGAGGGCACGATGTCCATCGGCACGGTGCGGGCGCTTTCATCTACCGAACCCACGAAGGCGCCGTCGATGGTCGTGCGGTTGTAGGTGGAGGCCAGGCCCCGAAGGATCGGCCAGCGCGGCTCGCCCTGATCCTCCATCACCGAGACGCCGGGAATGCGGCGCAGGGCGGCGGCGGTATTGTGGTCCGGCAGCTTGCCGATGTCGTCGGCGGAGACGGCGTCCATCACCTCGAACTCAGCGCGTTTCACGGCGATGGCGGCGCGCTGCGCCTCGCGCTGGCCGGTCACGACGATCTCATCGACCTCGGCGGTCGGGTTGTCCTGAACCTGGGCCTGGGCGCTGGCCGCAAGTCCGGCGCTGATCAGGGCGGTGGTGGCGAGCAGAAACCGTTGCCGGCTCTGTGACGAAAAACACATGTTCTATCCCCCAACGTCGAATTTCGACGGGGCTCGCATAGGGGGCGGAGGCGACGTGCAGGCGTCTGTTCTGTGTCGCGCCCGACAACAGTGGGTGGAGATTCGATGGCGATTTCGCCGCTACGCGCCCTTTGCGACCCGAGGCTGTGCGGAGATTGCGACAGTCGGTCGATTGTCAAAACCTGAGCCGCCTCGGCGCAAACGGGACGTTAACCGAAGCGGCGCACCCTCTTGTCAATGTGGCCGCCGGAAACGTCTGGTGGCCGTGGAGGGCCGGCCCATGTCGACCAAGATGACTTCGAGCGTGCGTCGCCACAGCGACCATTTCGAACCACAGGACACCGATCCGCACGAGCAGCGCCGCCTGCGCGGCCAGTTGGAGCAGATCGACTACGCCGCCTATGTCGCCAATAAGGAGCTGATCGGCCACACCCTGACCGGTCTGGACGCCGCCTCTCTTCAGAAACTGGCGGTCCTGACCGCCGGCGCCCGCGCCAAATGGGGGGCCGAGGCCCTGCGCCTGGCCCATTCGGGCTCGCCCGTCACCCCCGACCAGGTCGCCCGCCTGACCGCCGCCCGCACCGCCTTCGACGAACTCGCCGAAGTCTACGAAGCCCTGCGCCGCATGGTCGAGCGCGGCTATGTGGTGTTGAAATAGGCTCTAAGGACGCCTGGTGGAGCCGAGGGGAGTCGAACCCCTGACCTCGTCATTGCGAACGACGCGCTCTACCAACTGAGCTACGGCCCCGTTCCAGTCAGGAGCAGGCCTCCAGGCGAGCGCGGGACATAGAAGGCGGGCGGGCGTGGTGTCAACGGGCTTGTGCGCGCAATCCGCGCAGGCGACCGCAGAAGATTGTCGGATGGGCGGGGGACGGCTAGAAGCCGAGGTTCGCGCCTTGCAGGAGAATACATATGGGCACCGCCCTGGTCTGGCTTGTGAACACCGTCATCGGCCTGATGGTCTGGTTCATCATCATCCAGGCGATCTTGAGCTGGCTGTTCGCCTTCGACGTGATCAACCATCGCAACCGGTTCGTCAGCCAGATCGCCGACTTCCTGGACCGGATCACCGCCCCCATTCTGGAACCCTTCCGTCGGATCATTCCGCCGCTGGGCGGGATCGACATTTCGCCCATCGTCGTCCTGCTGCTGCTTCAGTTCGTCCGCATCCTGTTCAACGCCTCGGCGGCCCCGGTCCTGATCGGCATGTTGGGCTGAGGCGCCACGGCGGCGGGAGATTCCGACGCGAGACGGCGATTCCGCCCTTGCGCCCCGCCGCCAGCTTCCTAAAGGTGCCGGCCCCGACCATTATTGACCACGGTTCATGAGCACGATCACCACAGTCGCCGTCCTGGGCGCCGGACAGATGGGCGCAGGCATCGCCCATGCGGTGGCCCTGGGCGGCTATTCGGTCCGACTCTACGACGTGGCGCCCGCGCGGCTGCCGCTGGCCCAGGGCGAGATCGCCGCCAGCCTGTCGCGCCACGTCGGCCGCAATCTGGTGACCCAGGCCGAGGCCGACGCCGCCCTGGCCCGGATCGCCGTCACGACGGTCATGGCCGAGGCCGTGTCTGACGCGGACTTGGTCATCGAGGCGGCGCTCGAGGACGAGGCGGTCAAGAAGGCCCTCTACGCCGAGGTCGCCCCCCATCTGGGCCCGCAGACCCTTTTGGCCTCCAACACCTCCTCCATTTCGATCACTCGACTGGCCTCAGCTTCGGACCGGCCCGACCGGTTCATCGGCCTGCACTTCATGAAGCCGGCGCCGATCATGCGACTGGTCGAGATCGTGCGCGGCATCGCCACCTCGGCCGAGACCCACGCGGCGGCCGTCGATTTCGCCGAGAGCCTGGGCAAGACCACCACCGACGCCGAGGACTTCCCGGCCTTCATCGTCAACCGGATCCTGGTGCCGATGATGAATGAGGCGATCTTCGCCCTGTATGAAGGGGTCGGCAACGTCGCCTCCATCGACAAGGCGCTGCGCCTGGGCGCCAACCATCCGATGGGGCCGCTGGAGCTGGCGGACTTCATGGGACTGGACGTGGTCCTGGCCATCATGAACGTCCTGTACGACGGGCTCGCCGACAGCAAATACCGCCCCTGTCCGCTGCTGGTGAAATATGTCGAGGCCGGCTGGCTGGGCCGCAAGAGCGGGCGCGGCTTCTATGACTATTCCGGCGAGACGCCGGCGCCGACGCGATGAGCCGGTTCGAGACCTATGCCGACCTGCCGGGCCAGGCGACCATCCAGTCGCGGCCGGCGCCGCTCTATCCGATCCTGGCCTCTCTGGCCGGCGCCGCCTGGCCCCCGCTGATTCTGACCCTGCCCTTCTGGCCGCCCAACGCGATCGGGATGGGGCGTGACATCGACTGGCGGATTCTGGTGCTGCTGATCGGTCTGGCGGCCGTTCCTGCGGGCCTGTGGCGGATCAATCAGGAACGCCGTCGCGAGGGTCGGCCCGGGTCGCGCCTGGGCGTGGTCTGGCGTTTCATGCTGTTCGGCGGCCTGACTGCGGCCCTGGTCCAGGTGGTTGTCAGCCTGGTGATGGTGGTCCTGGGCTGGCTGGAGGCGGGCGACCTGATGCAGGGTCTCGGTGCGACCGAGACGACCCTCCTGATCTTCGGCGTGGGCGGCCTGCCCATCGCCATGATCGTCGGCGTCAGCTACGCCCTGTGGGCGGGTCTTTGCGTGGCCTTCATCGCCTTTGAGGCGCGGCCGACGATCGAGGTCGGGCGGCGTCGCTAAGCTTATCCGAGCGCCGCTCAGGCGCTGAATCGCTTCGGGGGAGGCTGTGAATGTCGACGGTGAACCAGACGACGGAACCGACCGGACTGGCGCCGGTCGAGGCGCCCGCCCGTATCGCTTCTCTGGATGTGATGCGGGGGCTGGCGGTCCTGGGCATATTGGCGGTGAACGTCGTCTCCTTCGGCCTGCCCTTCATGGTCTATGGCGATGCGGACCTCAGCCCCTTTCCGGTTACGGGCGCCAACGCCGTGGCCCGTTGGGCGATGGACGTCTTCTTCCACCAGAAGTTCATCACCCTCTTCGCCATGTTGTTCGGCGCTTCGATCTTTCTGGTGGGCGGTGAACGAAGCGATGCGGCGCGGGGGCGGTTGCTGCGCCGGCGCCTGTTCTGGCTGGCTGTGATCGCCCTGATCCACGGCCTGGCCTTCTGGTACGGCGACGTCCTTCTGCTCTACGCCTGGTCCGGCCTGTTCGTCATGCTGATGCGGTCCTTCTCCGCCCCCGTTCTGATCGGGGTCGGGCTGGGCGTCACCCTGGCGCTGGGGGCGATGCAGGCGGGGTTGAGCTGGCTGATGGTCGCCGGCCCCGCAGAAGTGGTCGAGGCGATGAAACAGGGCCAGCCGCAGAACAGCCAGGAGGCCGTCGCCGCCGCCATCGCCGCCTATCGCAGCGGCTGGGCCGGGGCCATGGGCCAGAACCTGACCGCCTGGTTCTTCCTCCAGGGCGCCAGCCTGGCCATGTTCGTCTTTTCGACCGTCGCCCTGATGATGACCGGCATGGGTCTGTTCAAGGCGGGTTTCCTCAGCGGCCGGGCGCCGACCTGGCTCTATCTCTTCGTCCTGGCGGTCGGGAGCGCGGTCCTGGCCCTTGTGGCGACGACCCATTGGACCGAAATCATGGCCGCGCCCGACGCCCATCCGACGCGAGGGCTGGCGGAGGCGGTCGCGGCCTTCCCGATCCTGGTGACCCTGGCCTATGTCAGCCTGATCGTGCTCGTGACCACGCGCGGACCGGCCTGGCTGGTCGCCCCGCTTCGGCCGGTGGGGCAGATGGCCCTCACCAACTATCTGAGCCAGACGCTGATCATGACCACCCTCTTTTACATGCCCTGGGGGCCGCGTCTGTTCGGTCAGGTGGACTATGTCGGCATGTGGGGCTTGGTGGCGGCCGTTTGGGCGGTCCAGCTGATCTGGTCTCCGCTTTGGCTGGCGCGGTTCAGAATGGGGCCGCTGGAATGGGTGTGGCGCTGCCTGACCTATGGGCGGCGCGTGCCGATCCGAAAAGCCGCCTGATCGCGCTTTTATCAGCGGCGTGAAAAGATTAACTGAGGGGCATGGCCGCCCCGGACACTCCCGCCGAAACCTTCAAACGCGCGCTCAGCCACGCCGCTCGCGCCTTGGCCGAGCAGCCTGAGCTGGAGGTGGTGTTCGGGTCGGACGGACCCAAGCTGGCTGGCGGGATTCTGACTCTGCCGCATCCCCCACGCGACCCCTCCGGTAACGAGAGCGCGTCCCTGCGAGGCCAGGCCGACCGCCTGGCCCTGCGTTTGGCCAATCATGACGCGGGGATCGACGCCCGTATGCGCCCCGCCGACACCCAGGCGGCCGAGGTTTTCGACGCGGTTGAACAGGCGCGGGTCGAGGCCGTGGGCTCCGAATTCCTGGCGGGGGTCAGGGACAATCTGGACGCCGCCCTGGTGACGCGGCTGGAGAAGACCGGGGCGCTTCGCATCCTCGAGCCCGAACGGGCGCCGGTTTCGGAGGCCGTGGCTCTCCTGGTGCGTGAACGGCTGACGGGCCGGCCTTCGCCCGACGGAACCAAATCCCTGCTGGATCTGGTTCGAGCCGGCATAGAGGCCAAGGCGGGCGATCAGCTGGACGCCCTGACCGCGACCGCCGGCGACCAGGCTCTGTTCGCCGAAAAGATGCGCGAAGTGCTGCGCGCCCTGAACCTGGATCCCGGCGACGGCCAGGGCGAGGACGCCTCGGACGACCCGGGCGATCAGGAGCCGGATCCCCAGGAGCCCGACGCCGACGATCAGCCGGAAGAGGACGAGGAAGAGGAGGGCGGCGAGGGCTCCCAGTCCATGGAGGGCGACGCCGACGATCAGTCGTCGGAGCAGGAGCGCGAGAGCCGCCCCGAAGGCGCCCCCGCCGACCCTGAAGGCGAAGGCGCAGAGGACGGGCCGGAACTGAACGAGGGCCAGCAGCCCAATCGCCAGCAGACCGCCGACGACGGCCGGGCGGTCGACTTCTACCGCGTCTTCACCACCGCCTATGACGAGGTGGTGGACGCCGCCGACCTGTGCGATCCGATGGAGCTGGAGCGGCTGCGCAATCTGCTGGATCAACAGCTCACCCTGCTGGCCAGCGTCGTCTCGCGCCTGGCCAATAAGCTGCAACGGCGGCTGCTGGCCCAGCAGAACCGCGCCTGGACCTTCGATCTGGAAGAGGGGATGCTGGACACGGCCCGCTTGACCCGGATCGTCACCGACCCGACCGCCCCCCTGTCCTTCAAGGCCGAGAGCGAGAGCCCGTTCCGCGATACGGTCGTGACCCTGCTGCTCGACAATTCGGGTTCGATGCGCGGGCGGCCGATCATGGTGGCGGCGGTCTGCGCCGATATTCTGGCCCGCACGCTGGAGCGTTGCGGCGTCAAGGTCGAGATCCTGGGCTTCACCACCCGCGCCTGGAAGGGCGGACAGAGCCGCGAGGCCTGGATCAGCGCGGGCAAGCCCGCCAATCCCGGCCGGCTGAACGACCTGCGCCACATCATCTACAAGGCCGCCGACGCGCCCTGGCGCCGGGCCAAGAAGAATCTGGGCCTGATGATGCGCGAGGGCCTGCTGAAGGAGAACATCGACGGCGAGGCCCTGCAATGGGCGCACAATCGCCTGCTGGCCCGCACCGAGCAGCGCCGCATCCTGATGGTCATTTCCGACGGCTCGCCTGTCGATGATTCGACCCAGTCGGCCAACGCCGCCCTTTACCTGGACAAGCACCTGCGCCAGGTCATCGCCGAGATCGAGGATCGCTCGCCGGTCGAACTGTTGGCCATCGGTATCGGCCATGACGTGACCCGCTGGTACCGCAAGGCCCTGACCATCGTCGACGTGGAGCAGCTGGCCGGCGCCATGACCGAAAAACTGGCCGAACTGTTCGAGGCGGACGCCGCGGCGACGCTCGCTCGCCGGCCGCGTCAGAAGATCGCCGCATGAGACGTCGTCTACCGCGTCTCGCGGCGGCCTGGGCGGCCCTGGCGCTGACGGCCTGCGCCGCGACTCTGGGCCCGCCACAACCGTCCCTTTCAGACGAAGACGGCTGGTCCTTCGCCGCCGCCGAGTTGAAGCCGGTCGGTCTGGGCCTGCCCGGGGCCGTCCTGGCGCCCGGCGTGCGTTTCGCGGGCGGGATCGAGATCGTCGCTGGCCTGGGATCGCCGCTGCATGGGCTTTCCGATCTTAAACTGAGCGGAGGCGGCGGCTTTGTCGCCGTATCCGACGCGGGGGACCTGGTTCGCGGCCGTCTACGGCTCAACGCCCAGGGGCGGCTCGTCGGCGTCGATGGTCTGGCGTCTCACCGGCTGGCCCTGGAGGACGGGACGCCGATCAGCGACAAGCGCGACGGAGACGCCGAGGGTCTGGCCCTGACGCAATCAGGCGACCTGCTCGTCAGCTTCGAACGTCGCCATCGAATTTGGAATTACGGCCCGCTGTCGGCCGTGCGCGCCCCCCGACCGGTTCCGTCGCCCGCCGTCGCCTTTGCGGACAATGAAGGCATGGAGGGCCTAGCCGCTTCGCACGCTCAGACAGACGGCTGGCGCGCGGTCGGCGAAGGCGGCGGCGTCTGGGACTGCACGATGAACGGCTGTCGCACCGTCGTCTCGCCGCCGGCCGAGGCGCCCCGCGATTCCGACTATCGCTTCACCGGTCTGGATCGCGATCCGTCCGGCGAAGGCTGGTTCGTGGTGGAGCGCCGCTATACGCCGCCGATCGACATGCGGGGCCGGGTGCGGCGCATGGCGGCAGATGGGTCTTTGGGACCTGCCTTGATCGAACTGAAGCTGCCCGGCACAATGGACAATTTCGAAGGCGTCGCGGCCGAGCGGCGCGGCCAGGCGACCCGGCTCTATCTGCTGTCGGACGACAATGCCAATCCGGCCCAGCGCACCCTGCTGCTGGCCTTCGACATTCGCTAGACCGGGCCCTGGATCAGGCCGCGCCCGCCCATTGGGATTTTTCCGGCTCGGTCTCGACCGCCAGCAGGGCCTTGACGAAGGCGTCGCGCCAGATGCCCACGTCGGTGTCGCGAACCACCTGCATCAGGGCCTCCCATCGCCGCACCCGCTCGGCCAGGGGCATTGTCAGGGCCTTCTGGATGGCGTCCGACAGCTCCTCGCGGCTGTAGGGATTGACCAGAAGCGCCTCACGCATCTGTTCCGCCGCCCCCGCGAACCGGGACAGGATCAGGACGCCGGGATCGTCGGGGTTCTGGGCGGCGACATATTCCTTGGCGACCAGGTTCATCCCGTCGCGCAGCGGCGTCACCAGCCCAACCCTGGCGGCGCGATAAATCCCCGCCAGCTGGTCGCGGCGGTAGGTGCGGTTCAGATAGCGGATCGGCTGCCAATCCATGTCGGCGAAGGCCCCGTTGACCCGCCCGGCCAGGGCGTCCAGCCGCGCCCGCATGTCCTGATAGGAATCCACATCGTCCCGCGAGATCGGCGTGACCTGGAGCAGGAAGACCTCGCCGCGCATCGACGGATTGTCCTGCAGGAACTGCTCATAGCCCAGCAGCCGCTCCTCCAGCCCCTTGGAATAGTCGAGCCGGTCCACGCCGACGATCATGGCGCGAAAGGCCGCCGAGGCCGCCATCCGATCATAGGTCCGGGCCCCGAGGGTCGAGTTCTTCGCCGCCAGGAAGCCGTCCACATCGATGCCGATGGGGAAGACGCCGGTCTGAACCCGGCGGCCGAAACACTCCAGCCCGCCATGACCGAACAGCTCGCCCTGGGCCTCGCTGACCACATAGTCGGTGAAGAGGTCGCACCATTCGCGCGTATGGAAGCCGATCAGATCGAAGTCGAACATGGACTCCACCAGCCGCCGGTGATGCGGCAGGGTCACCAGCAGCTGGCGCGTCGGCCAGGGGGTGTGCAGGAAGAAGCCGATCCGGTTGCGGACGCCCAGACGACGCAAGTCCCGCGCCATGGGGATCATATGGTAGTCGTGGATCCAGATGACGTCGTCCGGCTTGATCACCGGCGCCAGAACCTCGGCGAAGCGGCGGTTCACCCGCTCATAACCCTCGCCGTAGGAGCGTTCGTACTGGGCCAGGTCGATCCGGTGGTGGAACAGCGGCCACAGGGTCTTGTTGGCGTAGCCGTTGTAATATTCCTCGACGTCCTGGGGCTCCAGATCGACCAGTCCGACGGTCACGCCGGCGCGGTCCTCCACCTTCATCTCGCCGGTGAAGCTGTCGATCGTCTCTCCAGACCAGCCGAACCAGAGGCCGTCGTATTTTCGCAGGGCCGCAGACAGGGCCATGGCCAGGCCGCCGGCGGAGCCCGCAGCGGGATCGGTCGGGGCCGAAACCCGGTTGGATACGACGATGAGACGGCTCATGACTTCACTTCGGCAGCGATCCCAGCCCCGGGACCAGAAAGATCAACGCACGTCGGTCCAGGATCGGCTCAACATCACGGCGCAATTGATGATCCCGACCAGGGAGTAGGTCTGGGGGTAGTTGCCCCACAGCTCCCCGTCCTCGACGGAAATGTCTTCGCTCAACAGGCCGGCCTGGGTGCGACGGGCCAGCATCTCTTCGAATATGGCGCGCGCCTCCTCCACCCGGCCGTTCTGATGCAGGGCTTCGATGAACCAGAAGGTGCAGAAGTTGAAGGCCGTTTCGGGCTCGCCGAAATCGTCCGGCTCGACATAGCGGAACAGGAAGGGTCCTTTTTTCAGATCCCGCTCGATTGCATCGAAGGTGGCCACCTGGCGCGGATCATGCGCGTCCAGAAAGCCCAGATCCGTCAGTTGCAGCAGGGAGGCGTCCAGTTCGCGTCCGCCGAAACTGGCGGCGAAACGCCCCTCGTCCGTCAGGAAGGTTTCCGCCTCGATCCGCTCTCGGATGGCCGCCGCCCGCTGACGCCAGACGTCGGCGCGAGCCTGCAGGCCCAGATGATCCGCCGCCTTGGCCAGACGGTCGCAGGCCGCCCAGCACATGACGGAGGAATAGGTGTGAACCCGCGCGATGGTGCGGAACTCCCAAAGCCCTGCGTCGGTCTGGTCGTGCATGGCGAAGGCCCGCTCGCCGACCTTCTCCAGAGCGTGGAAATCCTCGATCGTTCCGGGACGCAGCAGGCGTTGGTCATAGAAGGCCTGGACCAGGGGCAGGACGATCTGGCCATAGACGTCGTGCTGCAGGTGCTCATGGGCCTGATTGCCGATCCGCACCGGCTTCATGCCGCGATAGCCCTCGACCGTATCGACGATGCTCTCGCCGATGCCCGGCTCCAGCCCCACCCCATAGACCGGCTGGACATGGCCGCCGGCCGAGGCGTCAACCAGATTGCGCAGATAGCCCAAGTAGTTCTCGAGAATGTCGACCGCCCCCAGCCGGTTCAGCGCCCGCACCGTATAATAGGCGTCGCGGATCCAGCAGTAGCGATAGTCCCAGTTGCGCCCGCTCTCTTTGAATTCGGGAACGGAGGTGGTCATGGCCGCGACGATGGCGCCGGTCTCTTCATAGGCGCAGAGCTTCAGGGTGATGGCCGCACGGATGACGGCCTCCTGATAGTCCAGCGGCAGATAGAGTTTGCGGACCCAGTCCTGCCAATAGGCGACCGTGCGGTCCAGCGCGGCCTGAACCCCCGGCCCCACATCCTGATCATAGCCCTCGTCCGGTCCGAAGAAGAAGGCGTGCGGGCGTTCCAGCCGAAAGATCCGCTCCTCCAGGACGTGGGAGACGGGACAGTCGGTCGTCAGACGGAAGGTGACGTCCGGGCATAGGAACCGGATGTGGTTGGAGCCCGAGGTGTGGGGCGCCGGCCGCGCGCCCCAGTCGGACGAGGGGCGCAGCCGGACGCGGATACGCGGCGTGCCGTGCAGCGGTCGAATGATCCGCCCGAAGGCGAGGGGGCGATAGGTTCGCGAATGTTTGGGATGGCGCGGGGCGAAGTCGATGATCTCCACCGCCGCCCCGTCTTCGGCCGTCAGCACAGTCTTGAGCACCGGCGTATTGCGGACATAGGCTTGGCTGACGTGTTTCAGCCCCTCCAGCTCGACGGACCAATAGCCGTGCTCGGGCGCTTCTCCGTTCATCAGGGCCGAAAAGACGGGGTCGCCGTCGACGCGCGGGGCGCAGGCCCAGACGAACCGGCCCTGACGGTCGATCAGGGCGCTGATCGCGCAATTGCCGATGGGGAAGAGATCGAGATTGGGCGTCATCGATTCAGGCCCCCGCCACCGCTTCCAGCCAGGTCAGGACGTCGTTCACATCGTCGAGGCGATAGCGGGCCGCGGTTTCGCGCTCAGGCCCCACGAGCACGCCATAGCCGCCCAGGGTGGCGGCGGCTTCGAAACCATGTTCGTCGGTCAGGTCGTCGCCGAGCATGACGGGGGTCGCCCCCTTGAACGGCCCCTCCTGCATGAAGGCGGCGACGGCTGTGCCCTTGTCGGCGCCCGGCGTCTTCAATTCCAGCACCATATGGCCAGGCTGCAGCGTCAGGCCCGTCTCGGCCTGCAGCTGCCGGGCCAGTCGCTGCGCCGCCGCGCCCTGGTCAGGCGCCAGTCGATAATGCAGACCCGCAGAGACTCCCTTGTCCTCGACGATCACCCCCTGCCGGTCAGCGGCGAAGGCGTGAAAGGCGTCCAAAGCCCTGGCGACGGCGGCGTCGGCCGTCGTCCTCTGGACCGGACCGCCTTTCAGGCGACGCTCCAGTCCATGAACGCCCGAGGCGGACTCTAGGGCCCGGTCGGTGATCCGGTCGATCTCTCTTATGGTGCGGCCGCTGACCACGGCCACCCGGCCGTCGAGGCGATGCTGCACCGCCTTCAGCACGGCCGTGCGGCGCGCCACGGGACCGACCTCGTCGGGAGTCGGCGCCATGGGCGCCAGGACGCCGTCCAGGTCGAGAAACAGGGCGATTCCCTGGGCGACGACCGGCGGTCGGGGCAACAACAGATCGGCGGCTCCGGCGTGAGACGGCATAGGTATCTGACTCTTTACGGCTTCCCCAGGCCCCCATAACGCGCCAAAGCGGCAAAGGTTGACCCGAAAGCGACAAAGTCGTCTGAAAGAGGCGGTGCGCGCCGCCGAGGGGACTGTCTGCGGCCGTGCGTTGAAACAAGGAGAGCCCGGCCGCGGGCCTGACCAAACATGACCGAGATCGCCCATTCCTCGCCCGAAGACATCGCCGCCATGACGGGGCGCGCCCGCGAGGTCATGCGGTTGAACATCGAGGCGCTGGAAGCGCTGGAGCGGATGATCGACGTCTCGATCGCGCGGGCGGTGGATGTGATCATGAGCCGCCCCGGCTATGTGGTCGTCACCGGCATCGGCAAGTCCGGCCACATCGGCGGCAAGATCGCCGCCACCCTGGCGTCCACCGGTACCAACGCCTTCTTCGTCCATCCGGCGGAGATGAGCCACGGCGACCTGGGCATGCTGCGACCGGATGTGACGGTCCTGGCCATCTCCAACTCGGGCGAGAGCCGCGAACTGCGCGATCCTCTGATCTTCTGCCAGCGCAACGGCATTCCGGTCATCGCCATCACCCAGCGTCCGACCAGTTTCCTGGGACGCAACGCCGCGGTCTGCCTGACCATGCCCAAGGTGGCTGAGGCCTGTCCGAACGGCCTGGCGCCGACCACCTCGACCCTGATGACCCTGGCCCTGGGCGACGCCCTGGCCATGGTGCTGATGGACCGGCGCGGGTTCAGCGCCCTGGACTTCGGCCTGCACCACCCCGGCGGCGCCTTGGGCATGAGCCTGCAAAGCGTGCGGGAATGGATGGGGGACAACGCCGCGGCCCCGGCCAGCGTGCCGCTGAACGCCAGCTTCAGCGAAGTGGTCTCGGCCATTACGGAAGGCCGAAAGGGGGCGGTCGCCGTATTGAAGGCGGACGGCGCCTTGGCGGGGATCGTCACCGACGGCGACCTGCGTCGCGCCTTCCAGCGCGACATCACCGGCCTAACCGCCGCCGACATCATGGGGGCCAATCCGATCACGGTCGATCCGAACGCGCGGATGAGCGACGTCGTCGATCTGCTGACCGCGAACAAGATTTCCAATCTGTTCGTGGTGGAGGAGGGGCGGCCGACCGCCATCGTCCATATCGCGGAACTGATGCAGGCCGGCTACGTCGCCTGAGCCGCTGGTGATGCGTATCCTCTATGACGCCAGCCGGCTGATGAGCCGGGCCGAACGTTCCGCCCCCACGGGCGTCGATCGCGTCTGTCTGGCCTATGCCGAATGGCTGCTGTCGCGGCCCGACGTCGTCACCCTGCCGGTTCGCGGGCGCAAGAACCGCCTGGTCGCGGTCCAGCCCGAGTGGTTCCGGGACTTCGTGGTCGATCTGCGCGCGCGTTGGAGCGGGGCGGGCGTCGCCCCCGCCGACGTGGCGCATGAAGCCCTGTTGCTGGAGGCCCTGGCGGCCCCCGCCCGACCCGCAAAGTCTGTCATCAGTCCCCCCCCCGCCGGAGCGTGAGAAGCCGGCGGACAAGGGACGGGTGTTGAAACAGTTCTTCAAGTCCCGTCATGTCGCGCCCCTGCCGGCCGCCGACCTCTATCTGAACGTGGGTCATACGACTCTGCATGAGGCCGACGCCCTGCGGGACCTGGAGGCGTCGGCTGTGGACCGGGTCGTTCTGATCCATGATCTGATCCCCATCACGCACCCGGAGTTCTGTCGGCCGGGCGACGGCGCCAAACACCACGCGCGCGTGACCCACGCCCTGCGTTACGCCAGCCGGCTGATCGTCAACTCGGCCTATACCCGCGACGAGTTGCACGCGTTTGCGGCTCGGGAGGGCCTGCCCCAGCCGCCGGTCCACGTGGCGCATCTGGGCCTGGAGCCGGCCTTCGTGGCCGGCGAGGCGGTGGCGACCAGCCGTCCCTATTTCGTCCATGTGGGCACCATAGAGGCGCGCAAGAACCTGGCCCTGTTGCTGACCCTGTGGCGGCGGCTGGAGGAGCGGCTGGGCGAACGCACCCCCTCTCTGGTCCTGGTCGGGCGCTACGGCTGGGAGAATGAGGCGGTGCTGGATCATCTGCAGCGCTCGCCCAATCTGCGGGGGATCGTTCACCAGGCGGCCAACCTGTCCGACGAGGTGCTGGCGCGGCTGATGCGGGGCGCGCGGGCGGTGCTGGCGCCCTCGTCGGTCGAGGGGTTCGACCTGCCTGCGGTCGAGGCGGTGGCCATGGGCCGTCCTCTGATCGCCTCTGATATTCCGCCGCACAGAGAGCTGACGCCCCAGGCCGAGCTGATCGATCCCCTCGACGGGCTGGGCTGGCTGGCGGCGATCGAGCGGGCGACCATGACGCCTCCGCCCGCCGCCCCGGAGGCTCAGGCTGCGCCGTCGTGGGAGGCCCATTTCGACATCGTCGCTCAGGCTGTCGGCCTGGGGGCGGCCTCGCCTCTGGCGGGCGCTGCGAAAGGCGGGTAATCAACGCGCGAACAAGGGCCGATCCGTTTCCATGACTCGCACCATCCTGCCGCTTGCCATCGTCGCCATACTGAGCGGGTGCTCCACCCTGCCGCGCGACGGACCCTCGGGCGCCTCCATCGACGCTGGGGCCTCTACAGCCCAGGCCCTGGGCAGCTACGCCCTGGTGCCGCTGACCTATGAGGTCACGGAGCGGATGAAGGCCGTGCCGCCTAAGTTTTTCGGCACCCTGGCCGCCGCCTCCAGCGACCAGCCGGTCGATGTGATCGGCGAGGGCGATACGCTGGCGATCTCGATCTATGATCCTTCAGGCGCCCTGTTCGGCGGCAGCCTGGGTGGGACATCGGCTTCGGCGCGCACGGTTCCCAACCTGTCCGGCGGTTCCCAGGCCCTTCCGGGCGTCACGGTCGATCGCAGCGGCTCGGTCTCCGTGCCCTTCGCCGGTCCGGTCCGCGTCGTCGGCCTGACCTCGACCCAGGCGGCGGCCGCGATCCGCCGCGCCCTGGTCGGCAAGGTCGCCAATCCCCAGGTTCTGGTGGGGATCTCCGGCAACGCCTCCAACACCGTCAACGTCCTGGGCGACGTTCGCCAGCCGGGGCGTGCGCCGCTGGGCGTCAACAGCGACCGGATTCTGGACGTCATCGCCGCCGCCGGCGGATCGGCCCGCCCGACTGACGATCTGACGATCAGCATCCAGCGCGGCGGGCAGACCTACACCGCCCCCCTGTCGGCCGTGACGACCGAGTTCAGCGAGAACGTGCGCCTGCAAAAGGGCGACGTGATCAACGTCCAGTACAAGCCGCGTCGGTTCTCCACCTTCGGCGCACTGAACGCCGTGACGCAGGTCGACATGCCCGCCGGACCCATGACCCTGACGGGCGCCATGTCCAAGGTCGGAGGGCTGAACACCGCCACCGCCAACGCCCGGCGCGTTCTGGTCTTCCGCTTCGAGCGACCGGAGGTGGCCCGGGCTCTGGGAATCAACCAGCCGGCCACGCCCAAGGGGGTGCCGGTGGTCTATCAGCTGGACTTCAACAACGCCGCCAATGTCTTCGCCGCCACCAATCTGGAGATCATGCCCGAGGACGTGATCTATGTGCCCCTGGCCGGCGCCGCAGAGGCGCGCAAGTTCTTCGAGTTCGTTCAGAGCGTGACCCGCGTCGTCTATGACGTGTCGGTGACCAGCGCGATCAACGTCGACTGACGCCCGTGCAGGCGTGGCTCGCCCTTCTGTCCCGGCTGACGGGGCGCGCCGCCGCAGTCGCGACTGATATTGTCGATCCGGCCGGCGCCGCAGACCCCTTCGTCCGTCCTGCGGAAATCCCCTCGGAGGCTCCCTCGCCTCTGGATCAGGCGCTGGACGAGATCGAGGCGGGCGCCCTGGAGGTCTATGCCCGCGCCGGCCTCCCGACCCGCCCCGGCCATTATCGTCGGGCGCCGAACCAGACGGTTTGGGACTTTCTCTCTGCGGATCTGACGCCCGAGGCGCGGTTCGCCCTGGCCTTGGAGCATCCGCCGGAGACGGGTTGGCGCTTCGCCCGGCTTCAGGACCTGGGCGCGCGATCCGATCGTCCCGACCTGCGCGCGGCGTCCCGGTTGCTGAACGAGATCGCCGATCTGCGCCTCGCACGGAGGGGTGTTCTGACTGAAGATCATCTGCTGGTCGCCATGGAGCTCGGCGGGGCCTGGCGGGCGCTGCGAGACGCCAGACGGGCCGCCACTCAAGCCGAGGTTCCGGCCGCCCCTGCGGCCAAGGCGCGCCAGCCTGCAGGAAAGACTTCAGGCAAGTCTTCGGCCAAGACTCCGCGCGCCCGCCGCGCCAAGCCGTCCAACACTGCTTAACATGGCTTGGGACGAAGAGTCTGGCCCACGCGGCGCTGAATGCTCGTTCGCCGCCCAGACGGGGATGGGTGGGAAATTGCCCGGTTGGTTTTGTTTGACGCAAAGTTGATCTAAGAACGGGCCCTCCCCGAACGTCAGAGTTTCCCCATGTCCGACGCCCCCGAGTCCCCGCCCGACACCCCGCCGTAGGCCGCATCATCGCCATGCCGGCCGACACCAACCCCGAAGGCGACATCTTCGGCGGCTGGTTGCTGGCCCAGATGGACGTGGCCGGCGCGACTCCTGCCTTTGAACTGGCCCAGGGACGCTGCGCCACCGTGGCCCTGGACGGCATGGTGTTTCACCAGCCCGTCTCCGTCGGCGACGAGGTCAGCATCTACGCCAAGGTCGTCGGCACGGGCCGCACCTCGATCCGCATCCATGTCGAGGCCTGGAAGCGGTCGCGCGGTCAGCCGCTGGCCACGTCCGTGCGCGTGACCCAAGGCGTCTTCACCTATGTGGCCATCGACCAGTACCGCAAGCCGCGCCCCCTGCCGGGCAAGGAATAGGCGGAAATCTTGACCTCGCGCCGGGGCGCGCCTACGTCCCGACCATGGCCATCCGACGTATCCTCACCATCGACAACGCCGCCGACCTGGCGATCCTGAAACAGGTCTCCAAGCCCGTCGCGGGCGTCGACGACGCCGTGCGCGCCCTGATGGACGACATGCTGGAGACCATGTACGCGGCGCCGGGCATCGGCCTGGCCGCCGTTCAGGTCGGCGCCCTGGACCGGGTCATCGTCATGGACCTGGGCGATCGCGACGGAACCGTCTGCGAAACGGAAGAGGAAGACACGCCGGAGGCCGCCGAGGCGCGCCGCAACCCGCGCTTCTTCGCCAATCCGGAAATCCTGTGGGCCTCGGACGAGCTCTACACCTACGAAGAGGGCTGCCTGTCCATTCCCGAGTATTTCGACAAGGTGGAACGGCCGGCCCGCGTTCGCATTCGCTATCTGAACCGTGAGGGTCAGTCGGTGGAGGAAGAGGCTTCGGGCCTCTACGCCGTCTGCATCCAGCACGAGATGGACCATCTTAACGGCGTGCTCTTCATCGACCACCTGTCGCGGCTGAAGCGGGAACGCGCCGTGACCAAGGTCAAGAAGGCCGCCAAGGACAGGATCGCCGCCTGATGACGAAGCGCAACCCTCGCCCCATCCGGCGCGGCCAGTCCCTGGTCATCGACACCCAAGGGCGCCGTCGCTTGACGCGCAGCCAGAAGATCGGCGTCGCCGGGGTTGCGACCCTGGCGGGCGTGGCCCTGCTGGGCGTGGTGGCGGGCCTGCTGCTGGACCGGCTGCTCGATTTCGACGACGCCCTGGACGCCGGCGGCGAGTGGGATGAGGGCGGCGGCGTCTTCACCCGCTGGCAGTAAACCTCTAAAGGCGAGCCCATGCGCCTTGCCTTCATGGGAACTCCAGATTTCGCCGTGCCGTCCCTGGCCGAGCTTCTCGCCTCGGGCCACGAGATCGTCGCCGTCTATTCGCAGCCGCCGCGCCCGAAGGGCCGGGGCCAGAAGCTGACGCCGTCGCCGGTTCACGCCTTCGCCGAAACCATGGGCCTGCCGGTCTTCACGCCCGAGAGCATGAAGTCGCCCGAGGCCGTCGCCGACTTCCAGAGCCTGGACCTCGACGCCGCCTGCGTCGTCGCCTACGGCCAGATCCTGAACGCCCAGGTGCTGGCCGCGCCCCGACTGGGCTGCCTGAACCTGCACGGCTCGCTGCTGCCCCGCTGGCGCGGGGCCGCGCCGATCCAGAGGGCCATCATGGCCGGCGACGCTGAGACCGGTGTCCAGATCATGCAGATGAGCCTGGGCCTGGACGAAGGGCCGATCCTGCTCAGCGAAATCATGGACATCCGGCCCGACGACACGGCCGCCAGCCTGTCCGAGCGCATGGCCCATGTCGGCGCCGCCCTGTGGCCCCGCGCCCTGGCCGCCATCGAGCGCGGCGGCGTCGCGCCAACCGAACAGGTCGGCGAACCCACCTACGCCCGGAAGATCACCCCCGCCGAGGCCCGCATCGACTGGACCCGCCCGGCGGCCGAGGTGGACGCCCATATCCGCGGCCTGTCGCCCTTCCCCGGCGCCTGGTTCGAGGCCCCCTCGGAAGCCGGCCCGGTTCGGATCAAGGCCCTGCTGTCGGCCCTGGCGGACGGATCGGGCGCGCCCGGAACCGTGCTGGACGACGCCCTGACCGTGGCCTGCGGGACAGGCGCCGTGCGCCTGATCCGGGTTCAACGCGAGGGCAAGGCGGCGCAATCGACCGATGAGATGCTGCGCGGCTTCCCCCTGCCGGCCGGGACCGTGCTCGGCTGATGCCGCGCTACAAGCTGACCCTCGAATACGACGGCACGGCCTACAACGGCTTCCAGGCCCAGGAGGACCAGCCGACGGTCCAGGGCGCGGTCGAGGCCGCCATACTGGCCTTCTCCGGCGAGCGGGTGCGGATCGCCGCCGCCGGCCGCACCGACACCGGCGTTCACGCCACGGCCCAGGTCATCCATGCCGATCTGGAGCGGGACTGGCCGGTCGATACGGTGCTGAACGCCGTCAACGCCCATCTGATCAAACAGGATGTCTGCGTCCTGTCGGCCGAATACGCGCCCGATCCCGACTGGCACGCGCGGTTCTCCGCGACCGGCCGGGGCTATCTGTACCGGATCCTGAACCGCCGGCCTCAACCTGTTTTGGAGCGCGACCGCGTCTGGCACGTCAAGAAGAGCCTGGACGCCGAGGCCATGCACCATGCGGCCCAGGTCCTGGTCGGCCTGCACGACTTCACCACCTTCCGCGACGTGGGCTGCCAGTCCAAGTCGCCGGTCAAGACCCTGGACGTGGCCCGCGTCAGCCGGTTCGGCGAGGAGGTGCATCTGGTCTTCCAGGCCCGCAGCTTCCTGCACCGCCAAGTCCGGTCCATGGCCGGAACCCTGGTGGAGGTGGGGCTGGGCCGCTGGACCGCCCGTGACGTCAAGGCGGCGCTGGAGGCGAGGGACCGCGCCCGGTGCGGCCCTGTCGCCCCCTCGGCGGGGCTCTATCTCAGCGGCGTGCGCTACGACTGAACCCCGCCTGGGACCGGTCAGCCGCGCTGCTGGACCAGGACCTCGGCGATCTGCACCGCGTTCAAGGCCGCGCCCTTCCTCAGATTGTCGTTCGAGACGAACAGAGCCAGGCCGTGCTCGACCGTCGGGTCGGGACGCACCCGACCGACGAAGACTGGGTCCTGGCCTGCGGCCTCCAGCGGGTTCGGCACGGCCGTGACCACCACGCCCGGCGCCTGGGCCAGCAAGTCCAGCGCCGTCTCGACCGACATCGCGCGCTCGAACTCGGCGTTGATCGACAGGGAGTGGCCGGTGAAGACCGGCACCCGGACGCAGGTGCCCGAGACCGGCAGGCCGGGGATCTCCAGGATCTTGCGGCTCTCGTCGCGCAGCTTCAGCTCCTCGTCGGTATAGCCGTCCTCGCCCAGCTTGTAGTTCAGAGCCACCACGTTCGCGGCGATCGGCACGACCCACTTTTCCGGCGCGCCGAAGTCCACGGCCCCGCCGTCGCGGGCCAGGGCCGCGCCCTGTCCCACGGCCGCCCGCGACTGGTCCTCCAGCACGCGGATGCCCTCGATCCCGCCGCCCGAGACGGCCTGATAGGTCGAGACCGTCAGACGCTTCAGCCCCGCCGCGTCGTGCAGAGGCTTCAGCACCGGCATGGCGGCCATGGTGGTGCAGTTGGGGTTGGCGATGATCCCCTTGGGCAGGTCAGCCAGGGCGTGGGGGTTCACCTCGGCCACCACCAGCGGCACCTCGGGGTCGCTGCGCCAGGCGGACGAGTTGTCGATCACCACCGCCCCAACGGCCGCCACCTTGGGCGCCAGAGCCTTGGAGGTATCCCCGCCGGCCGAGAAGAAGACGATGTCCAAGCCGGCGTAGTCCGCCGTCGCCGCATCCTCGACCACAACGTCGGTCTCGCCGAAGCGGATGGTCTTGCCCGCCGACCGGGCCGAGGCGAACAGGCGTAGTGAGGCCAGGGGGAAGTTCCGCTCGGCCAGCAGGCCGCGCATCATCTCGCCGACGAGGCCGGTTGCGCCGACGATGCCGACGTGGGGAGGGTTGGACAGGGAAAAGGACATTCAGGCGTCTCCTGGGAGGATGGAGGCGCGGGGTTCAGCCGGATCGACCGCCCCGCGCATCGGCGGGGCTTGGGATCGGGGTTCGGCGCTTCAGACCTCGCGCACACCCGAAACCGCCCCGCCGAAGCCGGTGGTTTTCGAGGTAATCACTTTGGTCATGGAGACGGTCACGGCCAAGCTCTCTAGGGCCGAAACTGCGATGTGTAAACCTCAGACGGGCGGGGCGGTCGTCTGCAACAGGGCCTGGCGGCGGCGGACCCGTTCACGCCAAGCCGTATAGAGGCCGCTGGCGGCGATCAGGGCGGCGCCGGCCAAGGTGTCGGCGGTCGGGGTGGTCTTCATCAGCCAAGCGCCGAAGGCGACCGCGCCGAGGATCTGCAGATAGTCGAACGGGGCTACGACGGCGACGGGCGCCTTTTGCAGGGAGGCGGTCATCAACAGCTGGGCGACGCCGCCCGCCACGCCCGACCCGGCCAGGAGGGCGAAGGTCGTCAGGGCGTGCATCCGGCCGACGAAGGGCAGAAGCAGGGCGCCGACGATGGACGAGCAGACGAAGAACCAGAAGACGATCGCCGCCACATGTTCGGTGTCGCGCAGCTGCCGCAGGGTGATCGTGACCGCCGCCGTCAGGAGGGCGGCGGCCAGGCCGAAGCCGACGCCGGCCAAAGGCAAGGGGGTTGAGCCCGCTCCGGAAACCAGAGACAGGGGGCGGGTGACGATCAGCACGCCGATGAAGCCGACCGCCACCGCCGCCCAGCGCCGGGGGCCGACCGCCTCCTTCAGAACTAGGAAGGACAGGATGGTGGCGAAGATCGGGGCGGTGAAGCTGATGGTCGTGGCCTCCGCCAGCGGCAGAAGCGTCAGGGTCTGGAAGACGCACAGAATGGAGGCGACGCCCAGGGCGCTGCGGCCCAGATGCGCCATGGGGCGGCGCGTGGCCAGGCCCGCCAGTCCGCCCGGCTGGGTCAGCACCCAGATCAACACCACCGGCAGGCCGAAGAAGGCGCGGTAGAACAGCATCTCCGGCGCGGTGACCCCGTCCAGGGAGGCCAGTTTCAGAACCGCCGCCATGATGGAAAAGGCGCCCGCCGCGGCGATCCGAAGGGCGATGCCCCTCGCAATGTCTTCGCTTCCGGTCGTCTTGCTCATGCCGCTCCTGTCGCACGAACCCATAGGCCTTCGCGTCGCCGCCGCCCACCCCGGCGGAGCGATTTCCATCCGGCCGCGTTAAGCCTCCGGATCGGCAAGCTTCGCTGCAACATCGACAGGGTTCGGAGGCGCTCTATGGAAAATCTGCTGGATCAGATCGGTCAATTTCTGAACGGCCTCTTGGGCCTGGCCAGCGCCGGTTTCGACGGCGTCAATCAGGTCATGGGTCTGATCATCGCCGTGATCGCCGCTTTGATGATGGTCGATTGGCGATCCTTGGGATCGACGGCCTTGGGGGCGACCCTGGTTCATCTGATCGTCGTGGCCGTCCTTCCCGTCCTGAACGGCGGCGACTTCGCCCTGCCGGCCATCCTGACGGCGGGCTTTTGGTTGACGGGTCTGGCCCTGTTCCTGGGCTACGCCATCGTCATCGCCGTCTTCTTCTTCATCAAGACCTTGCTGACGGGCACGGCCTTCGGGCGGCGCAGGGTGCTGCACTGAGTTCAGCGGGCTCGGGGGGCCAGGCGCGGCTTCAAGCCTGACGGAAGCCCAGCACGTCCTGCATGTCGTAAAGGCCGGGTCGGCGGGTGCGAACCCAGGCGGCGGCGGCGACCGCGCCCTTGGCGAACAGCGACCGGTCGATCGCGGAATGGCTGAGGGTCAGGACCTCGTCCTCGGAGGCGAACAGCACCGTATGTTCGCCGATGATTCCGCCGCCCCGGATCGAGGAGAAACCGATCTTGCCGGTCTCGCGCTCCCCCTGGACGCCGTCATAGGGTTTGGAGCGGATCTCGGCCAGATCCGTAAAGCGGCCCTCGGCGGCGGCCTCGCCCAGCATCAGGGCGGTGCCGGAGGGAGAATCCACCTTGCGGCGGTGGTGGGCCTCGGTGATCTCGATGTCCCAGTCCTGGGCGTCCAGACGCTGGGCCGCATGCTGGACCAGACCGATCAGGATGTTCACGCCCAGGGAGAAGTTGCCGCTCTTGACGATGGCGATCTTCTCGGCGGCCTTCATCAGCTCGGCCTCTTGGGCCGGGGTGAAGCCGGTGGAGCCGATGACCAGGGCCGGACCGCCGCGCTCGGCCGCAGACTGGGCCAGGGCGACCGAGGCGTCGGGCGTCGAAAAGTCGATGATGACGTCGCACAGAGAGATGTCGGCCGTCTCGCCCCAGTCGAACCGGGCGGCGACGACCACGTCCTCGCGCGCATCCAGAACCTGTGACACCGCGCGGCCCATCCGGCCGCGATAGCCGGAAATGCCGGCGTGGAAGATTGCGCTCAAGCCGCGTTCTCTTTCGACCCGTCCGCATCCTGGCTGCCCAGGATGTCGGCCCAGAAGCGCTTCGCCTTGCCGGCGAAGCTGGAATTCCGGGGGTTCTGCGCCTCGCCGAAGGACAGGGCAAGCTCTTGCAGCAATTCCTTCTGACGGGGGGTCAGGTCGGTGGGGGTCTCGACGAACAGTTCGACGACCAGATCGCCGCGCGTGCGGCCGTTCAGATGGGGCATGCCCTTGCCCTTGATCCGCACGGTCTTGCCGGTCTGGGCGCCGGCGGGCACCTGGACGGCGGCCTTGCACTTGCCGTCGCAGGCGTCGGAGACCAGACAGGGGGCGTCGATCTCGCCGCCCAGGGCCGCCACCGTCATCGGCACAGGCACGGTGACCAGCAGGTCCAGGTTGTCGCGCTCGAACAGGTCGTGCGGCGTCACCGACAGGAAGACGTACAGGTCGCCGCGCGGGCCGCCGCGCTGGCCGGCGTCGCCCTCGCCGGTCAGGCGGATGCGCGAACCGTCGTCGACGCCGGCGGGAATTTTCAGGTTCAGGGTGCGTGTCTTTCGCACCTGGCCGTGGCCGTGGCAGGTGGGGCAGGGGTCGGCGATCATCTGGCCCGCGCCGTGGCAGCGGGGGCAGGTCCGCTCGACCTGGAAGAAGCCGTTGGCCTGGCGCACGCGGCCCGCGCCGTTGCAGGTGGTGCAGGTGACCGGCTTGGTGCCCGGCTTGGCCCCCGAGCCCTCGCAGGTCTCGCAGGTCAGGGTGGCGGGGACGTCGATCTGGACCTCGGCCCCGCGATAGGCCTGCTCCAGCGAGATCTCCAGGTCGTAGCGCAGGTCCGAGCCGCGGCGCGGTCCGCCCTGCTGGCCCCGGCCTTGGCGGCCGCCGAAGGCGTCCCCGAAGGCGTCGCCGAAGACCTGGGAGAAGATGTCGTTCAGATCGGAGAAGCCCTGGCCCTGGCCGAAGGGATTGCCGCCGCCCCCGCCGTTGACCCCGGCATGGCCGAACCGGTCGTAGGCCGCCCGCTTCTGGTCGTCGGACAGAACCGTATAGGCCTCGGAAATCTCCTTGAACTTGGCCATGGACTCTTCCGAGCCGCCGTTCCGGTCCGGGTGATGGATCATCGCCAGTTTGCGATAGGCCGATTTCAGGCCGGCGGCGTCGATCGTCCGCTCGACGCCCAGAATTTCGTAATAGTCACGCGCCATCGGGCGTCAGTCCTCATTACTTCCCCTGCCGCCCGGCCCGAACCTCTGCGGGCTCTGGAAAAGGCGGTGTCCCGGCTGACATGGGGGCCGGAACGCTTGATGCAAGTTTCATGAAAAGACCCCGCCTATCGCAAGACAAGCGGGGCCGTATCATTTCAGCGACCTGTTGCGGATCAGGCGCTCTTCTTCTCGTCGGTGTCCGAGACGTCCTCGAACTCCGCATCCACCACGCCGTCGTCAGCCGGCTGGCCTTCGGCGGGCGCGCCTTGTTGGGCGGCGTACATGGCTTCGCCCAGCTTCATCGAGGCCTGGACCAGGGTGTTGGTCTTGGCGCGGATGTCCTCGGCGTCCGTACCCTCGCGGGCGGTCTTCAGATCGGCCAGAGCGGTCTCGATCGCGGTCTTGACGTCGGCCTCGACCTTGTCGCCGTGGTCGGCCAGGGCCTTTTCGGTCGAGTGGATCAGGCTGTCGGCGGCGTTCTGGGCCTCGACCAGGTCCTTGCGGGCCTTGTCGGCGGCGGCGTTGGCCTCGGCTTCCTTGACCATCTTCTCGATGTCGGCGTCCGACAGGCCGCCGTTGGCCTGGATGCGGATCGACTGCTCCTTGTTGGTCGCCTTGTCCTTGGCCGAGACGTTGACGATGCCGTTGGCGTCGATGTCGAAGGCGACCTCGATCTGCGGCATGCCGCGCGGCGCCGGGGGGATGCCCATCAGGTCGAACTGACCCAAGAGCTTGTTGTCCGCCGCCATCGGCCGCTCGCCCTGGAAGACCCGGATCGTCACGGCCGACTGGTTGTCGTCGGCGGTCGAGAAGGTCTGGCTCTTCTTGGTCGGGATGGTGGTGTTGCGCTCGATCAGGGGCGTGAAGACGCCGCCCAGGGTCTCGATGCCCAGGGTCAGGGGCGTCACGTCCAGCAGCAGCACGTCCTTGACGTCGCCTTGCAGCACCCCGGCCTGAACCGCGGCGCCCAGGGCCACGACTTCGTCGGGGTTCACCCCCTTGTGCGGCTCCTTGCCGAAGAAGGCCTTCACGGCCTCCTGGACCTTGGGCATGCGGGTCATGCCGCCGACCAGGACGACCTCGTCGATGTCCGACGCCTTCAGGCCGGCGTCGGCCAGGGCCTTCTTGCACGGCTCGATGGTGCGGGCGACCAGGTCGTCGACCAGGGCCTCCAGCTTGGCGCGCGACAGCTTGATGTTCAGGTGCAGCGGGCCCGAGGCGTTCATGGTGATGAACGGCAGATTGACCTCGTACTGGGTGGTCGAGGACAGTTCCTTCTTGGCCTTCTCGGCCTCTTCCTTCAGGCGCTGCAGGGCCAGCTTGTCCTGGCGCAGGTCGACGCCCTGCTCCTTCTTGAACTCGTCGGCCAGATAGTCGACCAGGCGCAGGTCAAAGTCCTCGCCGCCCAGGAAGGTGTCGCCGTTGGTCGACTTCACCTCAAAGACGCCGTCGCCGATCTCCAGGATGGAGACGTCGAAGGTGCCGCCGCCCAGGTCATAGACCGCGATCTTCTGACCGTCGTTCTTCTCCAGGCCATAGGCCAGGGCGGCCGCAGTCGGCTCGTTGATGATGCGCAGGACTTCCAGCCCGGCGATCTTGCCGGCGTCCTTGGTGGCCTGGCGCTGGCTGTCGTTGAAATAGGCCGGGACGGTGATGACGGCCTGGGTCACCTTCTCGCCCAGATAGGCCTCGGCGGCCTCCTTCATCTTGGTCAGGGTGAAGGCCGAAATCTGCTGGGGCGAATAGTCCTTGCCGTGCGCACGCACCCAGGCGTCGCCGTTCGGACCCTTGACGATCTCATAGGGCACCATGCCCTTGTCCTTCGCCACGACGGGATCGTCGAAGTTGCGGCCGATCAGGCGCTTGATGGCGAAGAAGGTGTTGGCCGGGTTGGTGACGGCCTGACGCTTGGCCGGCTGACCCACCAGGGTCTCGCCGCCGTCCTGAAGGGCGACCACCGAGGGGGTGGTGCGGGCGCCTTCGGCGTTCTCGATGACCTTGGGGTTCTTGCCGTCCATGACGGCCACGCAGGAGTTGGTGGTGCCGAGGTCGATGCCGATAATCTTGGCCATGGGCGTACTGTTCTCTCCGTATCGGCGGGCGATGCGGCGGCCTTCGATGAAGCGCCGCGCGTGACCGCCCCCTGTGGGTTGGCGTGATGGTGCCGGATAGCCCCAGGTTTCGCGGGGTTTCTCCGAAGCTGGCCCCGATATGGGAAAGTCCCCTAGGCCTGCAAGGGCGTTCTGCGATTCAGCGATGCGCCGGCCCCGGTTTTCCCGCAGGATGAGGCCATGTCCCCGGTTTCAGCATGATTTCAGAGGTCCAAACCGCCGTTCAAGGCTTCCGCCTGTGGCCCGGCGCCCTGGACGGTCCGGCCCAGGCCGATCTGGTCGATGCGGTGTTCGCGCGTCTGGAGGCTGCGCCCCTTTATCGACCGATCACCCCTGGCGGGCGGCCGTTTTCGGTGCAGATGAGCAATTTCGGGCCGCTGGGCTGGGTCTCGGACCGCAGCGGCTATCGCTATCAGCCGACGCACCCGCAGACCGGGCGGGCCTGGCCGGATATTCCGCCGGTGCTGCTCGACTTGTGGCGGGCGACCGTCGGCGGGCCTCAGCAGCCGGACGCCTGTCTGGTCAATCTGTACCGCGAGGGGGCGAAGATGGGCCTGCACCAGGACAGGGACGAGGCGGACCTGACGGCTCCGGTTCTTTCGGTGTCGCTGGGCGAGGCGGCCCTGTTCCGTATCGGGGCGGCCGAGGGCGGTCGCACTGCGACGCTGCGGCTGGACAGCGGCGACGTCTGCGCCCTGACCGGGCCGGCGCGGCTGGCCCGGCACGGGGTCGATCGCGTCCTGGGGGGCTCGTCGCGCCTGATCCCGGGCGGGGGACGGCTGAATCTGACCCTGCGCGTGGCGGGGCTCAGTCCTCAATGACCTCGTGGGCGCCGGCGCCGCCGAGGCGCCAATAGCCGGCGGCCTTCACGGACTTGGCCGAAAAGCCGAGCGCCAGCACGCGTGTGCGCAGGGCCTTGGCCACGGCGGATTCGGCGGCGATCCAGACATAGGCGTCCTTGCGCTCCACCTCGGTCAGGGCCCGATCCGCCGCCGTCAGCAAGGCGTCGGAACGGCCTCGGGGCGCGCCGTCGCGGATCGCCCAGGTAAAGGCGACATCTGCGGCGCTTTCGAAGGTCCAGGTCGACTCCCTATCCGCAACCTCGACCACCACATGGGCGCGTGCGTCGGCGGGCAGTTCCTCCAGACGGCGGGCGATGGCCGGAAGGGCGGTCTCGTCGCCGATCAGCACATGATCGGCATAGGCGGTGGGGACGATGAAGGAGCCGCGCGGCCCCCCCACCCCCAGGACCGAGCCGGTCTTCGCCGCCATGGCCCATTCGGTCGCCGGACCGCCGTGGCCGGTGACGAAGTCCAGGGTCAGGCGACGGGCGGCGGCGTCATAGGCGCGGGGGGTGTAGTCGCGCATCACCGGGCGCGGCTCGGCGAAGACTGGACCGTCCGGCCCGAGCGTCGGCAGGACCGGCGCCTGACCCTCGGCGACCGGGAAGATCTTCACATGGTCGTCGAAGCCCAGGGAGACGAAGCCGTCCAGATCCGCGCCTTCCAGCACGATGCGGCGATAGGTCGGCGTCAGATCCTCGATCGAGGCGACGGCCAGGGTGCGGAACTTCAGTTCGTGCCGCACGCTACGCGGGATGCGCAAGAGCCCGGTCATGCCTGTTCCACCTTGTCGGCGGCCTCGTTCAGTATGGCGGCGATGGCCTGAATCTGGGCCTCGGTCAGGGCGGTCTCGCCCGTCAGACGGCCGTGAATCGTGTGGCGCAGGCGGCCGATGGCGTCCTGGATGGCGGTCGGCCTGAGGGCGCGGGCGGCGAAATTGTCCATCGTCGCCTCGGCGGCGCGCAGGATCGCCTCGTTCTCGGCCAGCAGGGCGCGCCCGGCCTCGGTGATCGAATAGAGTTTCTTGCCGCCCTGGGCCTCGGAGTCCAGCGCGCCCATTTCCTCCAGCAGGGTCAGGCTGGGATAGATGACGCCGGGGCTGGGCGAATAGGCGCCGCCCAGTTTCGTCTCGACCGCCTTGATCAACTCATAGCCGTGGCTGGGCTTTTCCGCGATCAGCGACAGCAGGACCCAGCGCAGGGTCCCGTGGTCGAACAGGCGGCCGCCGCCGTGGCGTCCGGGCCCATGGCCGCGCCCTCGCCCTTCGCCGCCCCAGCCCGGACCGAAGCCCGCGCCGCGTCCGCCGCGCATGCCTCGCCCCAACCCCATTCCGAAGCCGTGGCCGAAGCCGTGACGGCCGTGTTTTTCGCCGCATCCGTTGCGGCCGTAGAACATCCCCGTGGTCCTCATCATCGCTTCCTTTTCGATATATCTATTCATGAGTTTTCAGATATATCGAAATATCGAAATCCGCAAGGGGGGCTGGTTTTCGGCGCGCCGCTGCGGCGTATGTCCAGGATGGACGATCTGAAACGCCGCTGGGCCCGCCTCGAACCCCACCTGACCGTCGTCGGGCCCGACGACGACCGGCCCCGCCCGGCGGTCCTGCTGTTCCACGGCTGCGGCGGTCTGCGCGAACACCTGCCCCGCTATGCGGAGGCGGCCAAGGCGGCCGGCTGGCGCGCCTTCACCATCGATTCCTACGGGCCGCGCGGCTGGGGCCGGGCCTTCACCCTGACGGCGGTCTGCACCGGCCTGGCCTTCCGGGGCTATGAGCGGGCGGGCGACGTCCTGGCGGCGATCCAGGGGATTTCGGCCCGACCGGACGTGGACGCGACCCGGCTGGCCCTAGCCGGCTGGAGCCACGGCGGCTGGTCGATCATGGAGATGATGAGCGCCGATCCTGCGCCCAACACCCTGGGCGTGGCCGACCCCGGGGCGGCCGACCTGTCGGGCGTTCGCGCCGTTTGGCTGGCCTACCCCTATATCGGGCCCTTCGCCTTCAACCGGATGAAGCCGTGGCGGCATTGCCCCCGGGTGCTGGCCGTCACCTGCAAACGCGACCATCTGACCACGGTGCGCAACGCCGAACTGGTCAACGCCATGATCCGCGACTGCGGCGCCGAGGTCGAAAGTTGGGTCGCCCCCGGCACCCACGCCTTCGACGAACCGACCAACAACGGCCCAATGCGCCACGACCCGGACCTGACCGAGGAATCCCTGCGTCGATTCCGCGCCTTCCTGACCGACGTCGCGCCGCATGTCTGAAAAAGAGTCCCGTCTCCGTCTTGACGATCGGCCTATCACGTAACAATTGAAGTTACATGAAAAGGGACTCCCGCCTCTCCAACATCCTCCACGCCCTGCTGCACATGGCCGAGTACGAGGCGAGGACCGGCGCGTCCATGACGTCGGATCAGCTGGCTGCCTGCCTGTCGACCCATCCAGTCGTGGTGCGCCGGACCATGGCGGGTCTGCGCGAACAGGGGCTGGTGGTCTCGGAAAAGGGGCGTGGCGGCGGCTGGCGGCTGGCCCGGCCCCTGGATCAGGTCACCCTTGGCCAAGTGAATACGGCCTTGGGCGAGCCCGGCCTGTTCCCCGAAACCCCGCCGATCGAGGCCGACGGCTGTCTGGTCGAGGCGGCGGTCAACGACGCCCTGGCCGAGACCTACGCCGAGGCTCGCGCCCTGCTGGTCGCACGGCTGAACGAGATCACCCTGGCCGATCTGGCGGCGGACTTCGCGCGCCGAATGGCCGACCACCCGAAAAAGGATCTGCTGAATGCCCGTCTCAACCTCCATCGTCCCGAGTGAGCCCATGCCGCATGACGCCCTGATCCTGGGCGGCTCCTACGCCGGCCTGTCCGCCGCTCAGCAACTGGTCCGCGCCCGTCGCCGGGTGCTGGTCATTGACGACGGAAAGCCGCGCAACAGGTTCGCCGCCCGCGCCCACGGGTTTTTGAGCCAGGACGGCAGGCCGGGGGCCGAGATCGCCGCCGCCGCCCGCGCCCAAGTGGCCGCCTATCCGACCGTCGCCTTCCGCATGGCTGAGGCGGTCGAGGTCGAGCGGATCGACGGCGGCTTTTCGGTCGTCTTCGCCGACGGGACGCGGACCACCGGCCGCCGTCTGCTGCTGTCGCACGGGGTCGAGGACGTGCTGCCGGACATTCCGGGCGTCAAGGAACGCTGGGGCCGGACGGCGCTCCACTGTCCCTGGTGCCACGGCTATGAGATCGGCGGCGGCTCGATCGGGGTGCTGGGGCGCGGCGACCATGCGGTCCAGTACGCCGCCACCGTGGCGGAGTGGGGCCAGGTCACCCTGTTCATGGGGCTGGAGGTCGGACTGTCGCCCGAGGACGCCCATCTGCTGTACCGGCGCGGCGTGACCATCGAGACCACGCCCATAGAGCGGCTGGAGGGCGACGCCCCCACCCTGACGGGCGCGCGCCTGGCCGACGGGCGGTTTGTGGCGTTAAAGGCCCTCTTCGTCGGCGCCCAGATCCAGGTCGGCAATCCTTTCGCCGAGCGCCTGGGGTGCGAAATGACCGACACTCCCATGGGCCGGGTGATCAAGGTGGACGGGATGCAGCAGACGACCCAGCCGGGCGTCTTCGCCGCCGGCGACCTGGCGCGGGCCGCGTCCAACATCACCCTGGCGACCTCGGACGGCATGATCGCCGGCCACGCCCTGTTCCGCTCGCTGGTGGAGGAGGAGACGCAGCGCGCGGCCTGATTGGCGCGGCGACAACATGTCGCCTTCCGCGCGAGTCTGATCAGGCTAGGTTGTGCGCATGCAAGTTCCCGCCAAGACATCCATCGCGCTCAAAGGGCTGCTCGTTCTGGGCGGCCTTGTTGCGCTCGTCGCGGCGGTCGGCATTCTCGGCGCGCCGGTCTTCATGGCGATGGCGCTGAACGGCTAGGTCAGCCGATCGTCGCGATCGTCGTGATCGTCGCGCGTACGGAGTGGGCCATTTCGCAATGGTCGTGGGCCTGGTGGTGCAAGGCGTCCAACTCGTCCTGCGTCGGCACGCGACCCGTGAAACTGGTGCATGGGTTCAAGGTCACTTCGGCGATATAGCCGCGCCCTTGGTCGTTCTTGCCCATCTTGCCGAAAGCCTCGTCGACATAGGTGTCGACCACCAGGCCGGCGTTGGCGGCGAAGGCCAGGAACCACAGCATGTGGCAGCTGGACAGGGAGGCGATCATCGCCTCTTCGGGATCGACGGCGGAAGGATCGGACATCGGCAGGGGCACGCTGGCCGGCGCCGAGGACCCCGGCACCACCGCACCGCCGTCGAAGGTCCAGGAATGGGCGCGGCTGTAACGCTTGTCGAGGAAGGGCTGGTCCCCCCGGCTCCAGGCGACCTTCGCCTCGTACTTGCCCATCACGTCCTCCAGAAGCCGACGATCTTCTTGACCTCTTCCACCACCGGATCGGCGATCTCGGCGGCGCGCTCGGCCCCGGCCTTCAGCACCCGGTCGATCTCTACGGGATCGTCCATCAGGCGGCGCATCTCGGCCGTGACCGGCGCCAGGGCCGAGACGGCGAGATCCGCCAAGGCGGGCTTGAAGGCGCCGAAACCCTGGCCGCCGAACTGTTCGATCACCTGTTCGCGCGTCATCCCGGCCAGGGCGGCGTAGATGGCCACCAGATTCTTGGCCTCGGGCCGGTCGTTCAGCCCGTCCAAGGTCTCCGGCAGGGGCTCGGGATCGGTCTTGGCCTTGCGGATCTTGGACGCGATGGTGTCGGCGTCGTCGGTCAGATTGATCCGGCTGTTGTCGGACGGGTCCGACTTGGACATCTTGGCCGCCCCGTCGCGCAGGGACATGACGCGCGTCGCCGGCCCCTGGATCACCGGTTCGGGCAGGGGGAAGAAGCCGGGAACGCCGAAGTCGTTGTTGAACTTGGCGGCGATGTCGCGGGTCAGCTCCAGATGCTGTTTCTGGTCCTCCCCGACCGGCACTTCCGTCGCCTTGTACAGCAGGATGTCGGCGGCCTGGAGCACCGGATAGGTATAGAGGCCGACCGAGGCCCGCTCCTTGTGCTTGCCGGACTTCTCCTTGAACTGCGTCATCCGGTCCAGCCAGCCCAGGCGGGCGACGCAGTTGAAGATCCAGGCCAGTTCGGCATGGGCGCGCACGGCCGATTGCGGGAAGATGATCGACCGGGCCGGATCCAGACCCGAGGCCAGATAGGCGGCGGCGATCTCGCGCGTCTGGGCCGCCAGCTTCTCGGGCTCCTGCCAGACGGTGATGGCGTGCAGGTCGGCGACGAAGACGAAGACCGGCGCGCCCTGGTCCTGCAGTTCGACGAACCGCTTCAGGGCGCCCAGATAGTTGCCCAGGTGCAGGGCGCCGGAGGCCTGGATGCCGGACAGGATGCGGCGCGGGCCGGTGTAGAGGGCCGGAGGGGTTTGATCGGTCATGGGGTCGGGTCTTGCAAAGTCGGAATCAGGTGTGACGAAGGGGGCGGCGGTTCAGCCGCGCCATCGCCAGGTGGAGATCAGGCCCGAAAGGATCATGGCTCGCGCTTATCGTCTCGGCGGAGTTCAGTCCAGACCGGAGACGGCCGAACCGCCGGGCTCGCGGCGCAGGGTGGCCTTCAGCTCCGCCACGGTGACGGCGCGGAAGGCCAGAAGACAGACGCCATAGACGCCCGCGCCCAGGCCGCACACCACAAGCACGGCGATCTCCTTGGCCAGAAGCAACCGGCTGAGCAGTCCGTAGTTGATCCCCGCCAGCAGCAGCAGGCCGGCCATGACCGCGCTGGCGGCCAGGACGCGGGAGAGCCGGGAAACGAAGGCCGGCGACGGCCGCCAGCTGTTCTCGCGAACCAGAACCCCGGCCAACAGGCCGACATTGATCCAGGCCGAGACGCTGGTGGCGATCGCCAGGCCCAGCACCCCGTCCCAGCCCTGGGCGCTGAACCAGAAGAACAGGCCCGAGCCTAGGACGACGGTGATGACCACGCTGACGACCGCGAAGATCATCGGCCGGCGTGTGTCCTGGCGCGCGAAGAAGGGCGGGGTCAGAACCTTGGCCAGGACGAAGGCCGGCACGCCCCAGGCGAACTGGCGCAGCACATCGGCGGTGCGGGCGGCGTCGGCGCTGGTGAAGGCGCCGCGCGTCACCGTGGCGTCGATGATGAAGAAGGGGATGACGAACAGGGCCACGGCGGCCGGCAGGGTGAAGGCCATGGCCAGGTTGATCCCGTCATCCAGCGTCTTCTGCCCGCCCGCGTGATCGCCGGAGACGAAGGCCTTGGTGAGGCGTGGCACCAGGGCCAGGCCGATGGCGACCCCGACCAGACCCAGGGGAAGCTGGTACAGCCGGTCGGCGTTATAGAGCACCGACCGCGCGCCTTCGTCCGACCCGGTCAGGAACTGCGACACCAGGGAGTTGATCTGCAGGGCGCCCCCCGCCAGGGCGCCGGGTACGGCCAGAGCCAGGGTGTGGCGGACATTGGGCGTGATCCGGGGCAGGCCGATCCTGAGCCGCACGCCCAGCCGCCGCACGCCCCACCACAAGAGGCCCGCCTGAATGACGCCTGACACCGTCACCGCAGCCGTCACCATCAGCAGCACGGTCTCCTGCGGGATCGGCAGGAACATCGGCGGTAGCAGGGCGGCCAGGGTGCACAGGTTCAGAAACACCGGTACGGCGGCCGACAGCGCAAACCGTCCGCCGGTATTCAACACCCCTGACAGCAGCGAGGCCGCGGTCATACAGGCCAGATAGGGCATGGCCAGCTGGGTCGCGATCACGGCGGCGCGCAGCACCTCGGGTCGACCCTGATAGGCCGATAGCAGCCAGGGCATGATCCAGGGCATCACGACCTGAAGCAGGATGCAGAAGCCGGCGACCACCGCCAGCATGAAGCTGAGCGCCTCGGATGCGGTGACGGCGGCGGCCTCTTCGCCTTCGCGCGCCCGGACCCCGCCGTAGACGGGGACAAAAGCCTGGGCGAAAGCGCCCTCGGCGAACAGGCGGCGGAACATGTTGGGCAGCATCAAGGCCGTGGTGAAGGCGTCCATCATCGGCCCCTGGCCGAAGCGCGCCGCCAGCGCCATGTCGCGGACAAATCCCAGAATTCGGCTGCCCAGGGTCAGGCTGGACTGAACCAGGGTGTTGCGGGCGAGGCTCATGCGGACCGGGGGAGGAAGGCTGGAGAAAGGCGAGGCTTAGCGCGCTTCCGTCGGCGGCGATACGGGTTTGGCGCGGGTCCGCCGCCCCAGTTCGGAGACGTCGCGCGCGCTGGCGCGAGCCGAGGCGACCTTGCGGCCCTCCGGCGCCGGGGCGCGGCTGTCCAGTACCGCTTCCAGGGCCGCGCGCAGTTCGGCGACCCGCTGTTCCGAGGTGATCTTCCGACCCTTGCGATCGACCACATAGAAGCTGTCCACCGCCCGCTCGCCATAGGAGGCGACATGGGCCGAGCGGATGTTCAGCCCCTCGTCGCTGAAGACCCGCGACAGGGCGGCCAGGAGGCCGGGCCGGTCGGCGCCGGACACCTCGACCACGGTGGCGGTCTCGCTGGCGTGGTGATCGACCATGACCACGGGCCGGACCTCGAAGGCGGCTTTTCGGGCGTTGCCGGCCGGGGCGGGCGCCTTGCCGATGCGGCCCTCGCCGCGCGCGGCCTTCTCCAGCGCCTCGATCAGGGCGTTCAGCCGGCGCGGCTCGGCTTGGCCGTAAGGCAGGCCCGCCCCATCCTGAACCCGAAAGACGTCCAGCACCACCCCTTCGTCCGTGGTCGCCACCCGGGCGTCCGTGACGTCGGCGCCCAGGGCGGCCATGGTCTGGGCCAGGTCGGCGAACAGGCCGGGCCGGTCCAGGGCGGCGATGGAGATTTCCGTAGCCTGGACCGGCAGACCCTCGACCGGCGTCAAGGGGGCGGCCTGGGCGGCGGCGCCGGTCTGGCGCGCCCGCTCCACCAGGGCCGGATGGGCCGCCAGCGGATCCGCGCGCGCCACGTCTTCGCCCCGGAACAGGGCGGCGACCTGGTCATAGAGGGTCCGCATCAGCTGGCCCTTCCAGCCGTTCCAGACCCCCGGCCCAACGGCGCGGATGTCGGCCACGGTCAGGACCAGCAGCATCCGCAGCCGCTCCGGATCGCCCACCAGTTCGGCGAAGGCCCGGATGGTGCCCGGATCGGACAGGTCGCGCTTCTGGGCGTAGTCGGACAGGGCCAGGTGGCTGCGCACCAGCCAGACGACCAGTTCGATGCGGCGCGGATCGACGCCCAGTCGTTCGCAGGCCCGGCGCGCCGCAATGGCCCCGTCCTCCAACTGGCCCCGCTCGCCCCCCTTGCCGACGTCGTGCAGCAGCATGCCCAGCATCAGGGCTTCCATGTCCGAGATCAGGTGCACGATCTCGCTGGCCATCGGGTGGTCGGCCTTCAGCTTTCCGCGCGCGATGTCATTGATCACGCCGATGGCCTGGAGGGTGTGCTCGTCCACCGTATAGGCGTGGTACATGTTGAATTGGGTCTGGCCGACGATCCGGCCCCACTCCGGCAGGAACCGCCCCAGCAGCCCCGTCTCGTTCATGATGGTCAGGGTGCGATAGGGCCTCTGACCATGGGCCAATATGTCGAGGAAGGCCCGCGACGCCGCCGGATCCCGGCGCAGTCGGGGCGTGACCAGCGAAAGCGATCGCGTCACGGCGGAGAAGGCGTCGGGGTGCAGATCCAGATCATGCCGGTCGGCGCAGACGAACAGGGTCAGAAGCCGAACCGGGTCGCGTTCGAACACTGAGACGTCTTCGACCGACAGCCGCCCCTGGTCGATCCAGAAGCCTTCGACCTCCAGCTTCCGCCGGCTGGGTTTGAAGGCGATCAGGCGCGACAGACCCTGGGCCGTCTTCTGGTGACGGGCCTCCAGCTTGGCCGACATGGCCCGCGTCAGGGCGCCGACGTCTCGGGCGTAGAGGAAATAGCGCCGCATGAACCGCTCGACCGCCGGCTCGTCGCCCCGCCCCTGCCAGCCCATGCGCCGGGCGACCTCGGGCTGCATGTCGAAGGTCAGCTTCTCCTCCGCCCGCCCCGCGACCAGATGCAGATGGATCCGCACCCGCCACAGGAAGTCGAAGGCGTCGTCGGAGGTGCGGCGTTCGCGCGGGGTGAACAGTTCGTCCATCACCGCCGCGCCCAGTCGGCTGTCCGGCGCCAGGGATCGGGCGATCCAGTACAGGGTGTTGAGGTCGCGCAAGCCTCCCTTGCCGTCCTTGACGTTCGGCTCGACCTTGTAACGGGTCACGCCGGCCTTCTGGTGCCGGGCGGCGCGTTCCTCCAGCTTGGCGGCGATGAAGGGGCGGGGGTCGGCCTTGGCCACCATGTCGCGGAACCGGCCGATCATCAGCTCGGACAGGCGCGCGTCCCCCGCCAGATGGCGCGCCTCCAAGAGGGTGGTCCGCACCGTCATGTCCGTGCGCGACAGGCTCAGGCACTCCTCCACCGACCGCACGGAAGGCCCGACCTTGATGCCCAGATCCCACAGAACATAAAGGACGAATTCGATCACCGTCCCCCCGCGCGGCGTCGCCTTGGCCGGCCGCAGGAACAACAGGTCCAGGTCGGAATAGGGCGCCAGAACGCCCCGGCCGTAGCCGCCGACCGCCACCAGGGACAGACGCTCGCTCTCGACCGGGGAAACCGGAAACAGGACCTCGGTCGCCACACGCCACAGGGCCGCCAGCATGTCGTCTGCGGCCTTGGCGTAGAGCCGGGCGACCTCGCGCCCCTTCATCCCCCCGTCCAGCTTCCGCTCGGCCCGGGCGCGGGCGGCGTCATAAGCCTCGCGCAGAACGACAGAGACCGCCGCGCGCGGGTCTTCCGCGCGGGCGGCCTCGTCAAGGCGGTCATCCAGGCTGGGCGAAACAAGGGTCATGGCCGCCCCATATAGGCGCCGAACCCCTATGCGTCAGTGAAGGATCACTCCGGGCGAACGCGCTTCTTGCGGAACGACGGGTTCAGCACCTGTTTGCGCAGACGGATGGACTTCGGCGTCACCTCGACCAGCTCGTCGTCGTCGATATAGGCGATGGCCTGTTCCAGCGACATCTGGCGCGGCGGGGTCAGGCGCACGGCCTCGTCCTTGCCGGCGGCGCGGACGTTGGTCAGCTGCTTGCCCTTGATCGGGTTGACGTCCAGGTCGTCCCAGCGTGCGTTCTCGCCGATGATCATGCCCTGATAGGTCTTTTCCCCGGCGCCGACGAACATGACGCCGCGGTCTTCCAGGTTCCACAGGGCGAAGGCGGCGGTTTCGCCGTCGGAGTTCGAGATCAGCACGCCCTTCAGACGGCCGGCGATGGCGCCCTTGTGCGGCTCATAGTGGCTGAACACCCGGTTCAGCACGCCCGAACCGCGCGTGTCGGTCAGGAACTCGCCCTGATAGCCGATCAGCGAACGCGAGGGGCACTTCAGCTGGATGCGGGTCTTGCCGGCGCCCGACGGGCCCATGTCGGTCATTTCGGCCTTACGAGCCGACAGCTTCTCGATGACGATGCCCGAGAACTCGTCGTCGACGTCGATCATGACGTCTTCGATCGGCTCCATCTTCTCGCCGTTCGGACCTTCCTGGAAGACCACGCGCGGACGCGAGATCGACAGTTCGAAGCCCTCGCGGCGCATGTTCTCGATCAGAACGCCCAGCTGCAGTTCGCCGCGACCGGCCACCTCATAGGCGTCGCCGCCTTCGGTGGTGGTGACGCGGATGGCGACGTTGGCCTCGGCCTCCTTCAGCAGGCGGTCGCGGATGACGCGCGACTGGACCTTGTCGCCTTCGCGGCCGGCCAGGGGGCTGTCGTTGACCGAGACGGTCATGGAGATGGTCGGCGGGTCGATCGGCTGGGCGGGAAGGGCCTCGGTGACTTCCAGGGCGCACAGGGTGTCGGCCACGGTCGCCTTGGACATGCCCGCGATGGCGACGATGTCGCCGGCCTCGGAGCCCTCGTCCAGCGGCTGGCGCTTCAGACCGCGGAAGGCCAGGACCTTGGTGATGCGGCCGCGCTCGATCTCCTTGCCGTCGCGGTCCAGGGCCTTGATGGCCATGCCGGGCACGGCCTTGCCGCTCTCGATCCGGCCCGTCAGCAGACGGCCCAGGAAGGGGTCGGATTCGATCAGGACGTTCAGAATCTGGAACGGCTTGTCCACATTCTGCTGCTGCTTGGGCGGCGGGACGTGGCGGACGATCAGGTCGAACAGGGGCGCCAGATTGTCGTTCGGCTGGTTCAGGTCCAGCGTGGCCCAGCCGTTGCGGCCCGAGGCGTAGATGTGGGGGAAGTCCAGCTGTTCGTCGGTCGCGCCGATGGCGGCGAACAGGTCGAAGGTCTCGTTGTGGACCCGGTCCGGATCGGCGTGGGCGCGGTCGACCTTGTTTATGCAGAGGATGGGGCGCAGGCCCATCTTCAGCGCCTTGGTCAGGACGAACTTGGTCTGGGGCATGACGCCTTCCTCGGCGTCGACCAGCAGGACGCAGCCGTCCACCATGCCCAGAATCCGCTCCACCTCGCCGCCGAAGTCGGCGTGGCCGGGGGTGTCGATGATGTTGATCCGGGTTTCGCCGGCCTCGCCGTTCCAGAGCACCGAGGTGCATTTGGCCAGGATGGTGATGCCCCGTTCCTTCTCCTGGTCATTGGAGTCCATGGCGCGCTCGGTCGTCGCCTCATTGGCTCGGAAGACGCCGGACTGTGCCAGAAGTTGGTCCACCAGGGTCGTCTTGCCGTGGTCGACGTGGGCGATGATGGCGACGTTGCGCAGGTTCATTTGATAATCGCGAAAAGGCGCGGCCGAGATGCGGGCGGCCGCTGGTCATGAAAAGGCGTGCAGGGAGCGCGCGCCTCTTACAGCCATGTTGACGGAAAGACCAGAGCGGGCGTTTCGCCGCCTGCCGCCGCCTTACCGATATTTCATTCCGGACGCCGCATCCGCGCGGTCGAGCCCACTCCTCTACCCCTCGACGGCGTGACCGTTTGGACAAGGGAGACGATGATGACGGGCTTAATGGGATTGATGCTGGCGGCGGCCGTTCTGGCGCCCTGCGGCGCGCCGGACATGCGCGTGGACGCCAAGGGGCTGAGCATGGGCCGGACGGGGGACGCAGCGGTTCTGGCCGATCGAATTCAGACGGCCAGCCGAGACTGGTGCGCCCAGCATCGGGCGGTTCTGACGCCTAGCGACCTGGGGCTGCCGCAGATGTGCGAGCGGGAAATGCGGCGCCGCGCCTATTATCAGCTGCCTGCTTCCGAACGCCGCCTGTTCGTCAAGGCCGGCGGGCGTCGCCTGCTGAACCAGTTTTAGAGACGACGCACCATATAGCGGGCGTCGGCGCCGTAGCTGGCCAATTTGGCGGCCATGCCCGGCGCCGTCTGCTCAACGAAGCCGTGGCGGGACCAGAAGGCGACGGCGTCATTGACGGCCACCAGGGCGACGGCGGGCCAGCCGTCCTCCGTCGCCTGTTCCGCCAGCCGTTCGACCACCGCGTGCGTCAGCCCGCCGCCCCGCGTCTCGGGCTGCAGGGCCAGGTCGTGTAGATAGAGGACAGCCGGGTCCGTCGGCAGGCCTTCGATCACCGTGTTCAGCGGCGGCGCCCCGTCGGCCCGCCAGGGATAGGCGATCAGATAGCCCTGCGCCGGGGCGTCCCCGTCCGCCAGGACGAAACAGCCGCGCGGATAAAGGGCCAGCCGGTTCTCGAAACAGGCCCCTGCCTCGAAATGATCGGGGAAGGACAGACGGGCGATCTCGACCACGGCGTCGATGTCGCTCGGCCGCATGGGCCGCCAGACTAGCTGGGGCAGCGCGCGTTCAGCGCCGCCTTCTGGAACCGCCATCGAATGATCCTCTCCTGGCCGACCAGCACGCCTTCGATCCGGGCGTTCAGGACGTCGCCGTCGCGTTCATAGACGACCCGTTTTGGAAAGTCGTCGTCGGCCGCCTGTTCGAACACCACCCGGCTCGGCCCGGAGGCGACTACCGGAAAGACGGCGGCAGGCTGGCCCTCCGGCTGGGCGAAATAGGCCAGGGGCGCGGCCGGGGTCGGATCGACCGGGGCGATGCGCGACAGCTCCCACCCCGCCCGTCCGCCGCGGACGGTCAGCGAGGTCCCCAGCATCAGGTTCAGGCGTGGATCGGTCCAGGTCTCGGACACTTCGCGGCCCGGTTCGCAGGACAGCCAGTAGCCGGCCATCCAGCCCAGATCGGGACGCAGATCCGGCGCGGTCTGAAGGGCGGCGGCGAGAAGCAGCGGGGTCAGCATGGTGGGTTTCCCTCTCCGGTCGATGTCGACAGGCTAGGCGGCGTGCGGGCTCGACGGCTTGTAGGTTTGCGACGCTATGGCTCGGGCCAGGGCGTGCTGCTCCCGGGCCCATTCCGTGGCGGTGCAGCCCAGGAAGCGCCGGAAATCGCGGGCCATCTGCGGTTGGTCGAAATAGCCGGCCTGTAGCCCCGCTTCGAGCCAGCTCTGAGCCTCGCCGTCCGGCTGTGCGGCGTGGTCGAACACCCGGCGAAAGCGGAAAATCGAACGCAGCAGGCGGGGCGAGACACCGACCCGGTCGGCGAAGCGCCGCTGAAGCGCCCGTTGCGCCCCCGACGACCGAGGCGGCGCGGGCCGCTCGGCGGCCGCCTCATCGATCTCTGGGCGAACGATCGGGTCGATCGTCCAGTCCCCGTGCTGCTTCTGGCGGGTCAGCCAGGCGACGAAGGCCTCCGCCTGGCCCGTCGGATCGCCCGGCGGCGGATCGAACCCGATGAGGCGTTCGACCATGTCCAGCCGTCTGTCGGTCGCCTCGACCAGCGGTCGACCCAGAAAGTCACGCGCCCCGTCCGGTTCGAACCGGACGGACACCAGTTCGATGGGACCGGTCGGCTTCATGGCCAGGGGACAGGTCATCTGTCCGGCGAACAGGGCGGGGGGCTGCAGGTGGAAAGCACCGTCCTCGCCCTGTTCGGCGTAGGGGGCGCCGAGGTCGAACACCAGTTCGGGGCAGCCGTCAGGCGCGATACGCTGGATGGTTGGACTGGTATCGGGGGCGGCGTAGGTCCAGATGACGCGGACGAAGGGCGCCAGCGCCGGCGGCGGCGCGAACTCCTGATACCGTTCCTCCCCCGAGGTCACCTCAGTTGACCTTGGAGGGGTCCGGCGGCGGGGCGGGCAGGGGGGCGACCGGCACGCCGTCCTCCTTCAGCTTCTTCACCTCGGCGGGCGTGGCCTCGCCGTAGATCTCTCGCTTTTCGGACCGGCCTTCATGGATGTCGCGGGCCTCGCGGGCGAAGGCGTCGCCGACATAGTCGAAGTTCGCCTCGACATGGGCGCGCACCTCGCGCGCGGCCTCCATCATCATGGTCTGCATCCGGGCGGCGATCTCGGGGGCCGCGTCCGACTTGCGCGTTCCGCTGACGGCCGGGGCCATGATCGCCTTCCGCACCGCGCGCGAACCGCAGAACGGGCATTCCACCAGGCCGCGCGCGGCCTGGTCGTCATAGTCGGCGGACGAGCCGAACCAGGCTTCAAAACCGTGGGCCTGGTCGCAATTGAGGGCGTATCGGATCATGAGGGTTGGGGCTGAATCAGCGGGCGGGCAGAAAGTCGCGGTCGTGGGTCAGGGCCGGCACGGCGGTCCGGGCCTTGGCCGTCGCCTCCATGTCCAGCCTGGCCGTAAGAATGCAAGGCTCGTCATGATCCGCCTTGGCCAGAATCTCGCCCCAGGGGCCCACGACCGTCGAACGCCCCCAGGTGCGGCGCCCGTCCTCATGAAGCCCGCCCTGGGCCGGGGCCAGGACGAAGGCGCCGGCTTCTATGGCCCGGGCGCGCAGCAGCACCTCCCAATGGGCTTCTCCGGTCGGAACCGTAAAGGCGGCGGGCACGGCGATCATCGAGGCCCCGGCCTTGGCCAGCTGGCGGTGCAGGTGGGGGAAGCGGATGTCGTAGCAGATGGTCAGGCCCAGCCGCCCCCAGGGCGTGTCGGCGACGGCCGCCCCGTCGCCGGGCCGCACCGTGGCGCTTTCGCGATATTTTTCGCCATTGGGCAGTTCGACGTCGAAGACGTGCAGCTTGTCGTACCGGGCCGTGATCGCGCCCGCCGGATCGACCAGCAGCGACCGGTTCGCCGCTCGCCCGTCCCCCGTTTGGCCGGAGCGGACGATGGCCGAGCCGATCAGCAGCCAGATCCCCAGCTCCGCCGCCAGACGGCGAAGGCCCAGGACGGCGACGTCGGCCTCTTCATCCGTTATCGCGGCGTCGCGTCGGTCGCGGCGCTGCTCCAGGACATTGGTCCCTTCCGGCGTCAGGACGAATTTCGCCCCGCCCGCCGCCGCCTTGCGGATCAGGGGCTCGACATGGGCCAGGGCCGCCTCGGCCGTCGCCGGCGTGCGGGTCTGGATCAGGGCGATGTCGAGCCCGCCGCTCATCGCATCAGGCCGTCAGAAGCGGGTCGAGCTTGCCGTCGCGGTCCAGGGCGTGGATGTCGTCCGAGCCGCCGACGTGCTGACCGTCGATGAAGATCTGGGGGAAGGTCATGCGCCCGCCCGACTTCTCGACCATCTCGGCCTTCTTGTTGGGGTCGTTGGAGGCGACGATCTCATGATAATCGACTCCCTTCTTCTTCAGAAGCGCCATGGCGCTGTAGCAATAGGGGCAGCCGGGCTTGGTGTAGATGACGACGTCGGCCAAATCAGAACTCCAGATAAGAGTGTCCCTCAGGCAGCGAGCCGCCGCGCGGGGAGCGATAGGAACTACATAGTCAGTTCACGGGCGTTTCGCACCCGTGCGATCACGGCCAGATCCACGGCCCGCGCCCCGGCGTCGAGCAGGGCGCGCGCGCAGGCCTCGCCGGTCGCGCCCGTGGTCAACACATCGTCGATCAGAAGGATGCGGCGCCCCTTCAGGCGGCGTCGCCCGGCCTCGGTCACGGCGAAGGCCTTTTTCACATTCAGCCGTCGGCCGCGGCGGCTCTTGCCGCCCTGGCTCGCCGTATGGCTGGCGCGGATCAGGGCGTCGGGCAGGTAATCCAGCCCGGCGCGCCGGGCCAGGGGGCGGGCGATCTCCGCGGCCTGGTTGAACCGGCGTGAGAGCAGTCGCAACGGGTGCAGCGGCACCGGAACCACCGCATCGGCCTCGGCGACCAGTTCGGCGCCCGCTCGGCTGATCCAGCGCGCGAACAGGGCGGCGAACTGCTGCTGGTCCCCGTGTTTGAAGCGCAGGATCAGGTTCCGGGACGCCTCGTCATAGACGCAGGCGGCGCGGGCGCGGGCGAAGACATAGGGTTGGGCGACACAGGCCGCGCAGCGGGTCTCGGCGAAGGCGCCGCCGTCGAATTCGAAAGCCGCGCCGCAGCCGTCGCACACCGGCGCCTCCAAGAACCGTATGCGGCTCCAGGCGTCGGGCGTCAGGCCCGCAGCGGCCGTGGCCTCGGGGCTGTCATGCGCCAGGGGCGGCAGGACCAGATCGGCCAGTCCCCGCGCGAAGTCCAGGCCGGCGCGTCGCAAATGACGCGCCGCCCCTTCCCAGGCGCGCCCCAAACCCCCATCCTGAAGGTCCATGAGCCTTTCCCCCTCCTCCGGCCCCGACGCCGTGTCGCCGACGACCGCCCCCCCGCGCATCTTTGACGCCGGGCGTCGAGAGGCGCGACTGGCGCGGTCCGAAAGGCGGCTGACGCAGGCCGATTTTCTTCACGTCCGCGCGGCCGAAAACGCGGTCGGCAGTCTCGAGGCCATATTGCGCGACTTTCCCGTCGCGGTCGATCTGTCCGCCCATCCCGGCCCCTTCGCCCGAGCCCTGGCGTCCAGCGACGCGGCGGGTCGGGTAGGGCGGATCGTCGCCCCGACCTCGCGGGCCGAGCGGGCCGCCCCCGGTCGCGACGCCCTGCCGCTGGAAGACGGGACGACGGATCTGATCGTCTCCCTGCTCAATCTCCACTGGGCCAACGACCTGCCCGGCGCATTGGCCCAGATTCGACGCGCCTTGAAGCCGGACGGCCTGTTCCTTGGGACCCTGTTCGGCGCGGGCACCCTGAAGGAGCTTCGGGCCGTCCTGACAGAGGCCGAGCTGGCCGAACGCGGCGGGGCCCAGGCGCGTGTCTCGCCCTTCGCCGACGGATATGACGGGGCCGCCCTTCTCCAGCGCGCCGGCTTCGCCCTGCCGGTCTCGGACGTGGACCGTTTCGTCGTCCGCTATGCGGACCTGTTCGCCCTGGTCCGCGATCTGCGCGCCATGGGCGAGACCAATGTGCTGCACGGGCCGATCCGCCCCCTGAACCGCGCGATTCTGAGCCGCGCGGCCCGTCTTTACGCCGAGCGCCACGGCGACGCGGACGGGCGGATCTCCGCCACCTTCGAAATCATTCATCTGGCCGGTTGGAAGCCGCACGAGAGCCAGCAGAAGCCGCTGCCGCGCGGCTCGGCCAAGGTTCGGCTGGCCGACGCCCTGGGGGTGAAGGAGTTGACGGGGGAGGAGGGCGATCAGGCTTGATCGCGCTGCTGCGGGAGCGCGTCAGCGTCCCAGGGTGTCCGCGATCTTCTGCATGACGTCTTTGTAGAGGGCGCCGTTGGACCCCCCCAGGGCGTTCAGACCGCCCAGGATGGCGACGAAGATCAAGCCGCAGATCAGACCGTATTCAATGGCGGTCGCGCCGCAGTCGTCGTTCAGGAAGCGGCTGATGAATCCGTTCATGTCCGCTCCTTGGGCGGTGGTCACAGCAGATCGCGCAGCCAGGCGACCAGAGGTTCGTCCGCCGGCGGCATGGGATAGTCCGAAAGCTGGTTCGGTCTGACCCAGGCCAGGGCGGCGTGTTCGCGCGCGGCGACCACGCCGTCCCACCGGCGACACAGATACAATGGCATCAACAGGTGAAAGGAATCATAAGCGTGGCTGGCGAAGACGAAGGGCGCCAGGCAACTCTCGCTGACCTCTATGCCCAGTTCCTCGCGCAGTTCGCGGATCAGGGCCGCCTCGGGCCGTTCGCCGGGCTCGACCTTGCCGCCGGGAAACTCCCACAGGCCGGCCAGCGTCTTGCCCTCGGGGCGTTTGGCGATCAGCACCCGTCCGTCGACGTCGATCAGGGCGACGGCGACGACGAGGACGGTGGGGAGCGGCGTCTCGGTCACGACCGATAATCGCCGTTGATCTCGATATAGCCCTTGGTCAGATCGCAGGTCCAGACCGTCGCCGAGGCCCGGCCCGCGCCGACGTCGACCGTGATGTCGATCTCGGGATTTTTCATATAGGCGGTCATCTTGGCCTCGTCGTAGGTCGGGGACGGGGCGCCATCGACGGCGGCCTGGTGCGGGCCGAACCTGATCGCCAGACGGTCGCGGTCCACCGGCTCCTCGGTCTTGCCCACGGCCATGACCACCCGGCCCCAGTTGGCGTCCTGGCCGGCGATGGCGGTCTTGACCAGGGGGCTGTCGGCGATCGACTTGGCCAGTTTTCTGGCTGAGGCCGGGCTGGCGGCGCCGTCCACCGTCACCTTGACGAACTTGGTCGCCCCCTCGCCGTCGCGCACCAGCTGGTGCGCCAGATCCAGCATCACCTTGTCCAGGGCGGCCGAGAAACTCTTCAGCCGCCGGTCGCCGACGCGGCCGATCCGCGGTGCGCCCGAAGTTCCCGTGGCGAACAGAAGGGCCGTGTCATTGGTCGAGGTGTCGCCGTCCACCGTCACCGAGTTGAAGGTGGTGCGGACGTGCAGGCCCAGTAGGGCCTTCAGCACGTTCGGATGGATGTCGGCGTCGGTGACGATGAAGGCCAGCATGGTCGCCATGTCCGGCGCGATCATGCCCGACCCCTTGGCGATCCCGGCGATCCGGACCTTATACCCCTCGATCTCGGCCTCGGCGTAGGAGCCCTTGGGGAAGGTGTCGGTGGTCATGATGCCGCGCCCGGCGCGGGCCCACTGTTCGGACGGATGGAGGTCGGCGTCCAGACCGGCTTCGATGTCCGGCAGTTTGGCGATGATCTTCTTTTCGTCCAGCACCACGCCGATCACGCCCGTCGAGGCCATCATGACGTCCCGCTGGCGGCATCCGAACCGTTTGGCCACCTCAGAGGCCGCCCGCCGCGCGGCGTCGGCGCCGGCCTTGCCGGTGAAGGCGTTGGCGCAGCCGGCGTTGACCACCAGGGCGCGCACGTCCTTGCCGCCCTCGGCGCCGCCCAGATGCTTCTTGCACCAGTCGACCGGCGCCGAGCCGATCTTGTGGCGGGTGAAGACCCCGGCGCAGCTGGTGCCGCGCGCGAACCGGAAAACGACCAGGTCGTCGCGCTCATGCTTGTAGAAGCGGGGGCGGGCGGTGGCGATCTCGCCCCCGCCGATGGGGGGAATGGTCGGGAAGGGCACAGCCAGGGGCGAGACGGCCAGGCCGGGCTTTCCGGCGGGCGTAGCGGCGGGCGCGGCGGCGGCTTCGGCGGGACGGGTGGCGCGCTTCAGGGCTGCAGCGAAGGGGTCCAGCGCCTTTTCGAACGCCTGTTCGATCTTTTGGCCGGTCGTGGGGGTCTTGGTCATGTCAGGCGGCCGGGAGGGGAGTGTCAGACGCGGAAGGCGGGGCGGGAGCCGGGGCGGGGCGGGTCAGGCCCGCCGACGGCGCCGACGCCGGCTCCTCGTCACCCGCGCCGGAACCGCCGGGCAGCAGAATATCGACCTTGGCCTTGTCGCGCAGCTGTTCCAACAGGCGTCTCACCCCTTCATAGGTCAGGTAGCGGACGATTTGCGGCCGAGCCTGTTCCAGAGTCGGCGGGTTTTCCTTGCGCCGGTCCTCGACCCGCAGCACGGCCCAGCCGCCCTCGGTCTGGAAGGGACCGACGGTCGAACCGGCCGGCTTGTCACGCAGGGCGCCGGCATAGGCCTGGGGCATGACGTCCAGGGTGGAATAGCCCAGGTCGCCGCCAGAAAAGCGGGTGGCCTCGTCGATCGACCGCTCCATGGCCACGGCCTCGAAGCTGGCGCCCTGGCCCAGAATGCCGATGACGGCGTCCGCCTCGGGCTTGGTGCGCGACAGGATCAGGCGGACCCGGATCTCCTCGGACGTCTTCGCCAGGCGCAGCTGCTCATTGTAAAGCGTCTGGATCGCCTGATCGGAGATGGCGCCGTTGACGACGCTCTCGACCAGCATGTCGCCTAGAATCCGTTCGCGGGTCGCCTCCAGCCGCCGCTGCGCCAGAGGTGAGGCGTCCAGGCGACGGCGCTCCGCTTCGCGCGCCAGCAGCTTCTGATCGACCACCTCGTCCAGAACCCGGCGGAAAAGATCGGAGGTCACGTCCAGGGGCTCGCCTTCTCCGATCAGACCCTGCGCCACCGCCTCGCGCTTGACGTCCGAGGCCCAGATGATCTGGTCCTGAACCTTGGCCACCTGCCGGTCGCCCGGCTGCGGCGCCCGATCGTCGTCGCCGCCGCGCGAACAGGCGGCCAGCGTCATAGCCAAGGCCGTCGCGGCGACCAAGGCGATGCCGCCGACCGATCCAAGGCCCCCTCGGGAAGGGGCGTGTCGGAAATGGAGGCGCCGGAATGGGATCAAGGGGACGCTCCGTCGAAGGCGGCCGAAAGCCCCCGCGTTGACAGGGGTTAGGGCGGTGCTTAAGTCCCGCCTGCGCCCAAGTCGAGGGGTTTTGATCGTCTGCGCGGCCCTTCGCGCGCGCCTGTGTCGGCGCGGCGGGGCCGTCATCGGTCCGAACGCCGCTTGGGGCGCGATCCTCGCCGCCCCTCACGGGATTTCAGAGCCGCTCCTTAATGACGCTCGACCTTTACCGGATCTGACATGCTCGGCTTCGCCAAGAAACTCTTCGGCTCTTCCAACGACCGCAAGGTCAAGGCTTTCCAGGACCACGCCCAGCGCATCAATGCGCTCGAGCCCAAGTTCGCCGCCCTGTCGGACGACGAGCTGCGGATGATGACTGACGCTTTCCGCGACCGTCTGAGCAATGGCGAAAACCTGGACAGGATCCTGCCGGAAGCCTTCGCCGTCGTGCGCGAGGCGTCCAAGCGGGTGCTGGGCCAGCGTCAATATGACGTCCAGCTGGCGGGCGGCATGATCCTGCATGAGGGCGGCATCGCCGAAATGCGGACCGGCGAGGGCAAGACCCTGGTCGCCGTGGCGCCGGTCTATCTGAACGCCCTGGAAGGCAAGGGCGTCCACGTCATCACCGTCAACGACTATCTGGCCCGCCGCGACGCCGAGACCATGGGCCGGGTCTATCGCTTCCTGGGTCTTGAGGTCGGGGTCATCGTCAACGGCCTGTCCCAGGGCCAGCGCCAGGCCGCCTACGCCGCCGACGTGACCTACGGCACCAACAACGAGTTCGGCTTCGACTATCTGCGCGACAACCTGGTCTATGACCGGCGCGAGATGGTGCAACGCCCCCACAACTTCGCCATCGTCGACGAGGTCGACTCCATCCTGATCGACGAGGCGCGCACGCCCCTGATCATCTCGGGCCCCACCGAGGACCGGTCGGACCTGTACAAGGTGCTGGACGCCCTGATCAAAGATCTGATCAAGGACAAGGACACCTATGAGCTGGACGAGAAGCAGAAGCAGGTTCTGCTGACCGAGCTGGGCTCCGAGCGTCTGGAAGAGGCCCTGGAGAAGGGCGGCCACTTCGCCCCCGACACCACCGGTCTTTACGACGCCGCCAACATCAGCCTGGTCCACCACTCCAACCAGGCCCTGCGCGCCAACACCCTGTATCAGCGGGACAAGGACTATATCATCAAGGGCGGCGAGATCATTCTGATCGACGAGTTCACCGGCCGGATGATGACCGGCCGGCGCCTGTCCGAAGGCCTGCACCAGGCCATCGAGGCCAAGGAGGACGTCAAGATCCAGCCCGAGAACCAGACCCTGGCCTCGGTCACGATCCAGAACTACTTCCGCCTGTATCAGAAGCTGTCCGGCATGACCGGCACGGCCGCCACCGAGGCCCAGGAGTTCGGCGACATCTACAAGATGGAGGTGCTGGAGGTGCCGACCAACCGGCCGATCCAGCGCAAGGACTATGACGACGAAGTCTATCGGACCCATGCGGAAAAGAGCCAGGCCATCGCCCGACAGATCGCCGAATGTCACCTGGCGGGTCAGCCCATCCTGGTCGGCACGGTCTCGATCGAGCGCTCCGAACAGCTGTCCGAGCTGCTGCGCACCTATGAGTACAAGGTCGAGGTCTCGCGCAAGCTGAAGCCCCAGTACGAGGGCAAGGCCAAGGAGGCCGAGAAGATCGGCGACGCCGCCTATGACATTACCTACGAGACCAAGCTGCGCGGCATTCCGCACTCGGTCCTGAACGCGCGCCAGCATGAGCAGGAGGCCTATATCGTCGCCGACGCCGGTCTGCCGGGCGCGGTGACCATCGCCACCAACATGGCCGGCCGCGGCACCGACATCCAGCTTGGGGGCAACCTCGAGATGAAGATGCAGAAATGGCTGCTGGAACAGCGGAACATGGCCGTCGAGGTCACGCCCGAGATGCACGCGGCCAAGGAGGCCGAGTTCAAGGCCGAGATCGCCGTCAACCGCGAGAAGGCGCTCGCCGCCGGCGGTCTGTTCGTCCTGGGCACCGAACGCCATGAGAGCCGCCGGATCGACAACCAGCTGCGCGGCCGCACCGGCCGCCAGGGCGACCCCGGCGTGTCGAAATTCTATCTGTCCTGCGAGGACGACCTGCTGCGCATCTTCGCCGGCGACCGTCTGGACTCGATCATGAAGACCTTCGGCGTCGCTGAGGGCGAGGCCATCACCCATCCCTGGCTGAACCGCGCCATCGAGACCGCCCAGAAGCGGGTCGAGACCCGAAACTACGACATCCGCAAGAACCTGCTGAAGTACGACGACGTCGTGAACGACCAGCGCAAGGCCGTGTTCGAACAGCGCCAGGAGTTCATGGATTCCGAGGATCTGTCGGAACTGGTCGGCGACTTCCGCCGCGACGTGGTGTCCGACCTGGTCGAACGCTACATGCCGCCCAAGGCCTATGCCGAACAGTGGGACATCGACGGCCTGGATGAAAAGGTCCGCTCGACCCTGGGGCTGGAGCTGCCGCTCCACGACTGGGCAGCCGAGGAAGGCGTCTCCAACGAGGAGATCGAGGAGCGGCTGCTCGCCGCCGCCGACGCCCGCGCGGCCGAACGTCTGGAGCTGATCGGCGCCGAACAGACGCGCGGCCTGGAAAAGCAATTCATGCTGCAGATGATCGACATGCAGTGGCGCGAACACCTGGTCCATCTGGACCATCTGCGCGGCGTGATCGGCCTGCGCGGCTACGGCCAGCGCGACCCGTTGCAGGAGTATAAGACCGAGGCCTTCAACCTGTTCGAAGGTCTGCTCTACGACCTGCGCCACAACGTCACCCGCTGGCTGATGACGGTGGAGTTCCGCTTCCAGGCGCCGCCTGAACTGCCTGAGTTCCAGGAAATCCACCTGAACCCCGGCACCGGCGAAAATGAGATGGCCGATCCGGCCGCTCAGAACCCCGAAGGCCAGCTGATCGGCGACGACCGGTCGAAACTGCCGGTCGAGGCGCTTCCGCCGGGCTGGGAGATGACCGGCCGCAATGCGCCCTGCCCCTGCGGCTCGGGCCGCAAGTTCAAACACTGCCACGGCGCCCTGATCTGAGCCTTTCGGCGCGGTAAGGACGAAAAAGAAGGCCCGGAGCAAATGCTCCGGGCCTTTGTCGTTTGCGACTGACGAGGCTCTTACTGGGCGGCGCCGCTCGCCGAGCGAACCTCGACCGGCAGGCCTAGGGCGTCGAGCTGGGGCTTGACCACCGAGGCGTCGCCGACGACCACCCAGACGAAGCGGGACGGGTCGAGCGCGGCCTGGGCCGCGGCGTCCAGTTCGGCCGTCGTCAGGGCGTTGGTGCGAGCGGCCACCGTTTCCGGATAGTCGTCCGGACGGCCCAGCATGTCGTTGACCCGCATGGCGTTCAGAACCGCCAAGGAGGTTTCATAGCTGCCGGCCAGACGGCGGGTATTGCCGTTGACGGTCCGCTCCAGCTCAGCCGGCGTCACGCCCTTGCCGCCCTTCAGGAAGTCGTTGAACTGGGCGTTCAGGGCGGTGATGGCCGGCCCGGTCTGGTCGGCCTGGACCGGGGCGGTGATCAGATAGGGCACGCGGCCGACGAAGCCGGCGGTCGAGGCGTTGACGCCGTAAGACCACCCCTTGGTCTCGCGCAGGTCCGAGTTGATGCGCGACAGGAAGTCGTTGCCCAGCACATTGTTGGCGGCGTTGAAGACCAGCAGGTCGTCCGAGCCCTTGGCCGACAAGACCGTCCCGCCCATGATGTAGGACTGAGGCGACTGCGGCCGGTCGATCAGCACGATCTTCGACGGGGTCGCGGGGATCGGCGCGGAATAATCCTTCACGCCCTTGGGGGTGGCCGAGGGGACCCAATGGCCGAACTGGGCGTCGAGCAGAGGCTTGATCTCCGCCAGAGGCTTGTCCGAGACCACGAAGATCTTGGCGTTGTCGGGCCGGATCCACTCGGCGTAGTCCGCGCGGATGTCGGCCTCGGTGATCGCCTTGACGCTGGCCTCGTCGCCGTTGCCGCTGAACGGGCGGCCATAGGGGCTGGCCGAGCCGTAGATCAGTTCCGGCAGGGCGCGATTGGCCAGGGCGGCCGGCTGGGTCCGTTCCGCCGCGATCCGCGCCAAACGGGTGGCGCGCAGCCGCTCCAGCTCGGATGCGGCGAAGGCCGGGGTCTTGACCACCTCGGCCAGGAGAGCGACCGAGGGCTCCAGGTTGGGCGTCACGGCCGACAGCTGGACCACCGACCGATCCATGGTGGCGCCGGTCGAGATGGCGGCGCCGAGGGTTTCTTGCGCCTCGGCCAGCTGGGTGGCGTTCATGCTGCGGGTGCCCTCGTCCATCAGGTCCAGCATCAGGGTCTGCAGCCCCAGCTTGGACGCCTCGTCGGCGGCGATGCCCGCGTCGAACTCGACCGCGATCTTGGTCGCCGGCACGGCGTCGCGCTGGGCGTAGACCACCTCGACCCCGTTCGACAGGCGCGTGCGCTCCACAGTGGGGAAGTCGACGTTGGCGACGGCGGCGATCTCGGGCTTGGGCATGCGGGCCACGCGCTCGATCGGGGGCGCCGGGGTGCGGTTGGCGCCCGAGGGAGCCTCCGCCGCCTCCTGATAGGCCTCACGCTCGCCCGGCAGGGTGGTCAGGGTATAGGCCGGACGGGTCAGCCATTTCTGCATGGCCGTCTGGACCTGGGCGGGGGTGGCCGCCGCATAGGCCTGGAGCTCCTTCTTGTAGTGCTCCGGATCGCCGGCGTAGAGCTGGCCCTCAGCCAGGGCCACGGCCTTGCCGCCGAAGCCGCCGACCTGTTCCAGACCTTGAACCGTGCGCGAGACGTACTGGGTCTTGACCCGTTCCACCTCGGCCGCCGTCGGGCCGTTGGCGATCAGATCGTTCAGGATCTGGCGGGCGCGGGCCTCGACGGCCGCCGGGTCCTGGCCCGGCTTCACGTCGACGGTGATTTCGAACATGCCGACGCGGTGGAAGGCGCCGTTGTTCGCGCTGACCGAGACGGCGGTCTGCTCCCCGCGCACCAGTTCATTGTCCAGCCGCGAGCTGGCCAGGCCGCCCAGGACCGAGGCGCCGATGCTGAGCGGCACGGTGTCCGCGTCCAACAGGCCGGGCACGGCCCAGCTGATCTGAATTCGGGCGTTGGAGACGCGGTCGTGGGTGGTTTCGCTGACCGGCGCCGGCAGGGTCGGTACGGAGGCCTGGGCCGGGGTGTTGACCGGGCCGCGCGGAATCGGGCCGAAATACTTCTCGGTCAGCTCCCGCGCCTTGGCCGGGGTGATGTCGCCGGCCAGGACCAGGACGGCGTTGTTCGGACCATAGTTGGAGCGGAACCAGTCCCGCACCGTCTCCATCGAGGCCGCGTCCAGGTCGGCCATCGAGCCGATGGTCGAGTGGCGATAAGGGTGGCCCTCCGGGAACAGGGCCTCAAGCTGCTTGTATTCGTTCAGGCCGTAGGGCTGGTTGTCGCCTTGGCGCTTCTCGTTCTGGACCACGCCGCGCTGGAGATCGAGCGTCTCCTGGCTGATGGCGCCGAGCATATAGCCCATCCGGTCGCTTTCCATGAACAGGGCCTGTTCCAGCGCCGGGGTCGGAACCGTCTCGAAATAGTTGGTGCGGTCGAACCAGGTGGTGCCGTTCATGTCCGTCGCGCCCATGTTGCGCATCGGGGTGAAATAGCTGCCCGGCGCATTCTCCGAGCCGCCGAACATCAGGTGTTCGAACAGGTGGGCGAAGCCCGTCTTGCCCTCAGGCTCGTCCTTGGAGCCGACGTTGTACCAGACCGATACGGCCACAACCGGGGCCTTGTGGTCTTCATGGACCAGAACGGTCAGGCCGTTGTCCAGGGTGAAGCGGGTGTAGGGAATGTCCACCTCGGCGACCAGTTCGGACACCGGTGCGGCCCGCAGGGCGGGCGCGGCGGCCTGGGCCGAGGCTGCGGGGGCCGACGCGGCGGCGTTTGAGGCCCAGACCGGGGTGGAGACCGCCAGAAGGGCGGCGGCGGCGACGAGGGAAGAGGCGCGACGCATGGGTTCGACATCCTTGGTGACAGATGAACGACGACCATAACGACGGTCGATCCACTGGCAACGCGACCAAGTGAACATGAACAAAGCTTCATCTTTCCGTGGGGCCGCCCCGGAAAAGGTTGCATCGCCGGACCCCCGGTCTTATGCGCGCGTCAATTCTCCCCATCGCGCCGTCGAATTTACCGAAAGAGCCGCCATGTCCGCCCCCGCCGACAAGCCCGTGAAGAAAGTCGTCCTCGCCTATTCGGGCGGGCTGGACACCTCGATCATCCTGAAATGGCTGCAGACCGAATATAACGCCGAGGTCGTGACCTTCACCGCCGACCTGGGTCAGGGCGAGGAGCTTGGCCCGGCGCGCGAAAAGGCGCTGAAGCTGGGCATCAAGCCCGAGAACATCTTCATCGACGACCTGCGCGAGGAATTCGTGCGCGACTTCGTCTTTCCGATGTTCCGCGCCAATGCGCAATACGAGGGCGACTATCTGCTGGGCACCTCCATCGCTCGCCCGCTGATCTCCAAGCGCCAGATCGAGATCGCCCGTCAGGTCGGCGCCGACGCCGTCTGTCACGGCGCCACCGGCAAGGGCAACGACCAGGTCCGCTTCGAACTGGGCTATTACGCCCTGGAGCCCGACATCCGGGTGATCGCCCCCTGGCGCGAGTGGGCGTTCCGCAGCCGCGAGGCCCTGCTGGACTTCGCCGAGAAGAACCAGATCCCGATCGCCAAGGACAAGCGCGGCGAGGCGCCCTTCTCGGTCGACGCCAACCTTCTGCACTCGTCCTCCGAGGGCAAGGTGCTGGAAGACCCGGCGGTCGAGGCCCCCGAGTTCGTCCACCAGCGGACCATTTCGCCCGAGGACGCGCCGGACAAGGCGACCGTCATCGAGATCGGTTTTGAGAAGGGCGACGCCGTCTCGATCAACGGCGAGGCCATGAGCCCGGCCACCCTCCTGACCGCCCTGAACCAGTACGGCCACGACAACGGCATCGGCCGTCTCGACCTGGTCGAGAACCGTTTCGTCGGCATGAAGTCGCGCGGCGTCTATGAGACCCCCGGCGGGACCATCCTGATCGCGGCCCACCGCGGCATCGAAAGCATCACCCTGGACGGCGGCTCCATGCACCTGAAGGACCAGCTGATGCCGAAATACGCCGAGCTGATCTACAACGGCTTCTGGTTCTCGCCCGAGCGCGAGATGCTGCAGGCCGCCATCGACAAGAGCCAGGAGAAGGTCTCCGGCACGGTCAAGGTCAAGCTCTACAAGGGCAATGTCTCGGTCATCGGCCGCGAGAGCCCCAACAGCCTGTACGACCAGGATCTGGTGACCTTCGAAGAAGGCGTCCAGGCCTATGACCACAAGGACGCCGCCGGCTTCATCAAGCTGAATGCGCTCCGCCTGCGTGTTCTAGCCAAGCGCGGCGCGCGCCAGGGCTAGGCTGCGTCGCGGGAGAAGCCGAATGACCGTAAAGGACCGCATCAGGATCCATCAGACCCGGCTTCTCTCGGACAACTGGTATGTGCTGAAGACGACCCGTTTCGACTGGAAACGGCGCGACGGCGTCTGGCAGACCCAGGAGCGGGAGCATTACGACCGGGGCAATGGGGCGGTGCTTCTGCCCTATAATCCGGCGGCGCGCACCGTGCTGCTGGTGCGGCAGTTCCGGCTGCCGGCCTATCTGAACGGCTATGACGACCTGCTGATCGAGGCGGCGGCCGGCCTGCTGGACGACGCCGAGCCCGAGGTGCGGATCCGCGCCGAGGTCGAGGAGGAGCTGGGCTATCGCCTCGGCGCGGTGCGCAAGGTGTTCGAGGCCTTCATGAGCCCCGGCTCTGTCACCGAAATCCTGCACTTCTTCGTCGCCGAATATGATGCGTCCATGCGGATCGGCGACGGCGGCGGCCATCCGGACGAGGGCGAGGACATCGAGGTGCTGGAGCCGACCGTGGACGAGGCCCTGGCCATGATCGCCGACGGCCGCATCCGCGACGCCAAAACCATCATGCTGTTGCAGCACCTCGCTTTGACGGTCTTCCGCTGAAGCATGCCTAACGGCTTCAGCGGGATCGCGAAGCGATCCCGCTTCAACCGATCAGGCTCTAAGGCGTCAGCAGAATCCACAGGCCCGTCGCGGCGAAACCGGCCGCGGCGGCGAACCGGATCCATTTCAGCGGCAGCTTCTTCGCCGCCGTCTCGCCCAGCAGGACGGCGGGCCCGTTGACCAGCATCATGCCCAGGGTCGAGCCGGCGACGACCACCGGCAGATTCTCGAATCGGGCGGCCAGCATGGCGGTGGCCACCTGGGTCTTGTCGCCCATCTCGATCAGGAAGAAGGCCGAGGCGGTGGTCCAGAAGATGGCCCAGAAGCCGCGCTGAACCTCGCCCTTCTGCTCGTCCAGCGTATCGGGGATCAGGGCCCAGGCCGCGAAACCCAGAAAGGCGAGGCCGACGATCCAGCGCATCCACTCGCCCGTGATGAAATGGGCCAGGACGGTGCCGGCCAGGGCGGCGAAGGCGTGGTTCAGCAGGGTGGCCGCCAGAATGCCCAGGATGATGGGCGTGGGCCGTCGCCAGGTCGCCGCCATCACGATGGACAGCAACATGGTCTTGTCCCCGATCTCCGCGATGGAGACCAGGCCGGTCGAAATGAGGAAGGCTTCCAACGGGAACCTGTATGCGCGGGAGCCTCGGCGGACGGACCTGTGGCGTTCGCAGCCGGGCCCCGCATGGACGTCCCTGCGAAAGCCGCCGGTCTTGCCGTGATCCGGATCTGAAAGACCCTGGACCGTTCCCGCGCCATCCTCTCCGGGAGAGGAAGTATGTTGACGCGGGCCCCGCTGATGGTTGCGGGCGGCTACTCCCCGATGACGCGGCGGGGTTTAGGCCAGGACGCCGGAAATGAAAAGCCGATAACGACTCGCAAGAAGGGGTTCAGATCAGACCCTGCCGCCTGGCCTCGGCCGTGAGGCCGTCGCGGAACTCGGGCGCGGCGAGGGCGATTAGGGCGCGGGCCCGCTCGCTGGTCGATCGGCCCTTCAGGTTGGTCCACCCGTGCTCGGTGACGACGATATGCACGTCGTTGCGGGGCGTGGTGACCGGGCCGTCCAGCCGGGCGACGATGCGCGAGCAGCTCCCCCTGGCCGCCGTCGCATGACAGGCGATGATCGACTTGCCGCCGTCGGAGCCATAGGCGCCGCGCACGAAGTCGAGCTGGCCGCCCGAGGCGGTGAACTGGCGGCCGTTCAGATACTCCGAACAGCAGGCGCCGCTCAGGTCGATCTGGAGCGTGGCGTTGACCGAGACCATCTTGGCGTTGCGGGCGATGACCGCCGGATCGTTGACATAGGAGACGGGCCGGGCCTCAAGCCCCCGGTTCTCGTGCAGGAAGTCATAGGTGTTCTGGTCGCCCATAGAGAAGGCGAAGACCCCGACTCCAGGATGCAGGGTCTTGCGGGTATGGTTCGCCACCCCGGCCTGCATCAGTTCGACCAGGCCCGGCGTCAGCATCTCGGTATGGACCCCCAGGTCGCGGTGGTTCTTCAGGGCGTCGCAGACGGCGTTGGGCAGGGCGCCGATCCCCATCTGCAGCGTCGCCCCGTCCTCGACCAGGTCGGCGATGATCCGGCCGATGGCCAGGTCGGCCGACTGGGGCTCGGCCCTGGGCGTGACCAGCAGGGGGGCGGCGTGCTCCACGATCCCGGCGACCCTGGACACATGGACGGTGCAGTCGCCGTACACGCGCGGCATATGCGGATTGACCTCGACCACGATGGTGCGGGCCGTCTCCGACACCGGCTTGGCGTAGTCGGTATTGGTGCCGAAGGAGAAGAAGCCGTCGGCGTCCATCGGCGAGACGGTGCAGACCAAGGTATCGACGCCGACCTCGTCGCACAGCAGTCGGGGCGATTGCTGGAAACCGGTCGGGATGAACTGGACCGGGCTGGGTCGCCCCTCCTCAAAGGCGCGCTGCTCCAGCCGGCGTTCGACGGCGCTGTGGAACAGGCTCCAGGGCCGGATGCGGTCCATCAGCTCGTAGCGCAGCACGGTGTCGCCGGCGATGGCGGTGGAGAGGAGATAATAGAGGTTCAGGTCTTCGACCTCGCCCCGCTCGGCCCGTTGGGCTAGGGCCTTCAGCAGGGCCGGGGGCTGGGACACGCCCAGGCCCATGGCGATCCTGGCGCCGGATCGGATCAGGGCGGCGGCTTCGTCCGGCGTCTTCAGCCGCTCGGCGTAGAGGGCGGCGTGATCCATGGCGTCTCTCCCGTCTGCGCGCCCCTGTTCGGACGAGGCGTCGTCGGCGCCGACTATGGGGCCTCCCGCGGTTGAGTAGGTTCTAGACTTTGGTCGGATCGCCGGGCGTCTCGTCCGCCGTCGGAGACGGTTCGTCCTGCAAGGGCGCCCGGCGACGCTTTTGCCAACGCGCGACCCCATAGGCGACCAGCCACAGAAGCATGGCCCAGGCCGAGCCCACGGCCCAGCCGGCGAAGACGTCCGTCGCCCAGTGGGCGCCCAGATAGATGCGGGTCAGGCCGACCAGCAGAGCCATGACCATGCCGACGCCCAGGACGAAGATCTTGAACCGCCTGCGAGGAAAGGCGCGGGTCAACATGACGGCCACGCTCAGATAGAAGACTGTCGCGAGCAGGGCGTGACCGGAGGGGAAGCTGGCGTTGATCGTCTCGACCGCCTGAAGCGCCTGGGGCGGACGCTCGCGTTCGAACACCGCCTTCAGCCCCTCGCTCAGCATGACGCCGCCCGTCAGCCCCAGGACCAGCAGCAGGGACGACAGCCATTTCCTCTGGCTCAGCAGAAAGAGGACGACGATCAGGGCGAACAGGCCCAGCACCGATATGCCGCCCAGCGATGTGAGGTCCGCCGCCGCCTCCTTCAGCCACCACGGCCCCCAGGGGCGGCCAGGATCGTCGGCATAGGGCCGCATCAGGCCAAGCACCTGACGATCAAAGCTCTGACCGTCGGTCTCGGTCATGTCGTCGGCGATCTCGACGAACGCCGTCACGCCCAAGGCGGCGACGAACAGGGCCGTCAAAGCGGCCGTCTCGGCGCGCGCGACCGTCAGCAGGCGTATCAAAAAGGGACGGAAGTCGGAAACGGCCATGGGGCGTCGAAACGGCCAAGCTGGACCGAAGTTCCGATCACGCCTTCGTGATGTCTCGGCCGCGAAGGTCCGTGAGGGGTTTGCTGGCTTGCGCGCTGAACTTTCCCCAGGCGAGGCCGACTTGTCCGACCGATTCGCCGACAAAGCGAGCGTCAAGACGTTGACGGCTTATTAGGCATGTGCGCCCTATATGTGGGCTCGGGGAGCGTTGGAGCCACTAGATGATGTGGTTACGGCGCAGGTGGCTCTAGGCAGTTTATTGTTCAGGACGCAGATGACTATGGCTGGCGGCGAGGCTTTGAAGACAGCGGAATTCCAAGGTGTTGCGACGAACGCGGCGCCTGAGAAACCGCATCTGACCGTCGTGAAATCGGTCCAGGTGGATCGTTCGCGCGACGCCCTGCTGACCGATTTCGGCAAGAAGACGCTGGAGGACCGCTACCTGCTGCCGGGCGAGAGCTATCAGGACATGTTCGCCCGCGTCTCGACCGCCTTCTCGGACGACGCCGACCACGCCCAGCGCCTGTATGACTATATGAGCCGCCTGTGGTTCATGCCGGCGACCCCGGTCCTGTCGAACGGCGGCGCCGATCGCGGCCTGCCGATCTCCTGCTTCCTGAACGCCGTCGGGGACAGTCTGGACGGCATCCAGAGCGTTTGGAACGAGAACGTCGCCCTGGCCTCGAACGGCGGCGGCATCGGCACCTACTGGGGCGGCGTCCGCTCGATCGGCGAGAAGGTCAAGGGCGCGGGCAAGACCTCGGGCATCATCCCCTTCATCCGCGTGATGGACAGCCTGACCCTGGCGATCAGCCAGGGGTCGCTGCGGCGCGGCTCGGCCGCCGTCTATCTGGACATCCACCACCCGGAGATCGAGGAGTTCCTCGAGATCCGCAAACCCTCGGGCGACTTCAACCGTCGCTCGTTGAACCTGCACCACGGCGTCAACGTCACTGACGAGTTCATGGAGGCGGTGAAGACCGGCTCCACCTTCGGCCTGCGCTCGCCCAAGACCGGCGAGGTGCTGAAGACCGTCGACGCCCGCTCGCTGTGGACCAAGCTGCTCGACATCCGGATGCAGACCGGCGAGCCCTATATGATCTTCTCCGACACGGTGAACCGCCAGATGGCGCCGCACCAGCGGGAGCTGGGGCTGAAGGTCAAACAGTCCAACCTGTGCGCCGAGATCATGCTGCACACCGGCCGCGACCACCTGGGCGTGGACCGGACCGCCGTCTGCTGCCTGTCGTCGGTCAACGCCGAGACCTTCCTGGAATGGCGCGAGGAGCCCCGCTTCGTCGAGGACCTGATGCGCTTCCTGGACAATGTTCTGGAAGACTTCATCCGCCGCGCCCCGCCGGCCATGGCCGCCGCCGTCTATTCGGCCAAGCGCGAGCGTTCGGTGGGCCTGGGCCTGATGGGCTTCCACTCCTTCCTGCAGTCACAGGGCGTGGCCTTCGAGAGCGCCATGGCCAAGTCGTGGAACATGCGCCTGTTCAAGCACCTGCGCCGCGAGGCCGACAAGGCCAGCCGCATCCTGGCCGAGGAGAAGGGTCCCTGCCTCGACGCCGAGGAGCGCGGCGTGATGGAGCGGTTCAGCCACAAGCTGGCCATCGCCCCGACCGCCTCGATCTCGATCATCTGCGGCGGGACGTCAGCCGGCATCGAGCCGATCCCGGCCAATATCTACACCCACAAGACCCTGTCGGGCTCCTTCGCCGTCAAGAACCCCTATCTGGAGCGTCTGCTGGACGAGAAGGGGATCAACACCGAGGCGGTCTGGAGCTCCATCCTCCAGCACGAGGGCTCGGTCCAGCATCTGGACGCCCTCAGCGAGGACGAGAAGGGGATCTTCAAGACCGCCTTCGAACTGGACCAGCGCTGGGTGGTGGAACTGGCCGCCGACCGCGCCCCGGAAATCTGCCAGGCCCAGTCGCTGAACCTCTTCATCCCCGGCGACGTCAACAAGTGGGACCTGCACATGCTGCACTGGTCGGCCTGGGAACGCGGCGTGAAGTCCCTGTACTATCTGCGATCCAAGTCGGTTCAGCGCGCCGCCTTCGCCGGCGCCGAGGACAAGGCCGAGGCCGAGATCGACCCGAACCAGCCAGACCTCTTCTCCATGCCCAAGACCGACTACGACGAGTGTCTGGCCTGCCAATAGGCCTCCTGCGCCGCAGCAACTGGCGTGAAAGGGCTCCGTGGTCACGGAGCCCTTTTTTCGTGTTCGGAACCCGCCACAAGGCGCGGCGTTGAAAAACGACCAAAGAATGTCGTGAAAATGTCTGTTGGACTCCCGCCCTGCATGGTGCAAGCTGGAGAACAGCGGACGGTGGGGAGACCGAATGCGTGTAGCGGCCTGGTTGTTTGGAGTGGCAAGCGTGCTGGCGTCCGCCGGCGCGGTCGATGCTCGCGCCCAGGCCTGGGTCCCCGACGCCTTTGACGCCGCACCCGAAACCGGATCGAACGTCACGGCTCGGTTGAACGAACAGCAGAGTTTTCGGGTCTCTCCCGACGCGCCCTTCGGCCCTGAGATCGAGATGAAGACGCCCCTGGCGATCTCGGGCGAGGCTCAAGGGATCGCCGCCAGCACCCGCCGCGACATCTGGATCGACCGCCAAGGCTTCACCGATCGGCTCAGCCTAGAGACCGCGGGCCGCCTGACACGCGCCGACGGCTCCCCTCTGCCGGTCACCCTCCAGGACCGGGCCGTTCTGGAGCCCGAAGCCTATGATCTGCGCTATGTGCGCGGCTTCCGCAGCGCGGTCGGCCGCACGGCCTCTGGCCTGGAGGTCAGTCTGACGCCCCATGCCGGTGTCGGCCTGGGCAGCGAGGGCGGATCGGCCGAAGCCGGCGCCACTTTGAAGATCGGCGAGGGGCTGGACCGCCTGGCGCCCGACGGCGACGCCCGGTTCGGCCAGCGTCCGCGCTGGTACCTCTATGCCGCCGGCTCGGGCCGCGCCGTCGGCTATAATTTCGCCCGCACCCGCGACGGCGACTACGCTCGATCCGGCTATACCCAGGACCGCGGGGCCTTCCTGGGCGACGCTTCCGTAGGCGTGGCCTATCGCCGTGGCGCCATCCAGACCTCGGTCGGCCTGGTCTATCGCGAAATCGACGCCGGCAAGGGGCTGCGCGGCATGAACGGGCTGGACACCGACGTGGATGAGGGGCTGATCGCCTTCCAGCTCTCGATCAAGCCCCGCCGCTGACCGCGTCCGGCTCCGGGCCTCAAGGCGCTTCCGACACCGCGACCCCCTCCCGCCGAGGATCGGCCCCGCCGTCCCAGCGGCCGTCGCGCCACATCGCCCCATGCAGGCCCGATGTCTCCGTGGCGTTGGGCCTCAACCCCATGCCGGCTGCACCCAGGGCTTGGGCGATGTCCGGCGCGATCTGCGCCGTATCGGCGCCGACCGAACCGCCCCGCACCACCAGGTTCGGCAGGGCGATCGCCTCCTGCACCGGCAGGTTCCAGTCGATCATCCCGACTAGGGCCTTGGCCACATAGGCCAGGATGCTGGACCCGCCGGGCGACCCGATCGCCCCGACCAGACGCCCCTGTCGATCCAGGATCAGAACGGGGGTCATGGACGAGCGCGGCCGCTTGCCCGCCGCTACGGCGTTGGCCGCCGGATGGCCGTCTTCGGACGGGGTGAAGGAAAAGTCGGTCAGCTGATTGTTCAGGAAGAAGCCCTCGACCACCCGCCCGTCGCCGAAGATGCTTTCGACCGTGGTGGTCATGCTGACCGCATTCCCGTCCGCATCGACGATGACCATGTGCGAGGTTCCGCCCGGCTCGGCCGTGGCGTCCGCGCTGCGCGGCGCAGAGCCGGGCGGCGCGCCCGCCGGAACCGGCCCGTCGACCTCGGGGACCAGGGCCGCGCGCTGGGCCACATAGGCGGGGTCCAGCAGGCCCGCGATCGGCACGCCCACGAAATCCGCATCGCCGACATAGCGGTCACGATCAGCATACATCAGCCTTTGCAGCCGGCCGAAGGCCACCCAGGCCTCGGGACTGTCGGCCCCCTTCTGGATGTCGGGCGTGTGTTCCGCCATGGCCAGGAACTGCAACAGGGCCACCCCGCTGGACGGCGGGGGCGGAACGCAGATCACATAGATCCGATAGGGCCGGCACAGGGCGTCGCGGCGAAGCGGTCGATAGGCGGCGATGTCCGCCTCGGTCAGGCCGCCCGGGCGCGGACCCTCGGCGACGGTGCGGGCGATCTCCCGGCCGATGCGTCCACCATAAAAGACTCCCGGCCCCTCGGCCGCCAGGGCCTGAACCGTCCGGGCGTAAGCCGGATTGCGCATGACGTCCCCGGCCCGGTAGCGGCGGCCGTCTGGGCCGGTGAACAGGGCGCTCGCCCATCGGGTCTTGGCCTGGGGCCACGGCCCGTTGATCATGCCCGCCAGGCGCGGACTGACCACAAAGCCGTCGCGCGCCAGCCGTTCGGCGTCATCGAACAGATCGCGCCAGGCCAGCCGTCCCTGATCCTGATGGGCCATGGCCAGCATGGCCACCGCCCCCGGCGCTCCGGCCGATCGGCCCGACAGTATGGCGTCGATGAAGGGCAGGGGCTCGCCGTCCTCATAGAACAGTTCGGGCGTGGCCGAGGCGGGGGCCGTCTCGCGCCCGTCATAGGCGGTGATCCGGCCGGTCTTGGCCTCATAGCTCATCAAAAAGGCCCCGCCCCCCAGGCCTGACGATTGGGGTTCCACCAGCCCCAGCACCGCCTGGACGGCGACCGCCGCATCTACCGCCGAGCCGCCCCGGCGCAGCACCTTCATCCCGGCCTCGACCGCCAGGGGATTGGCGGCGGCGACGAACGGCCCCCGCGCGATCGACGGGGCCCCGGCCGGGTCCGACCGCGCCTCCAGCGAAGGCGCCGCGGCCGGGGTCTGGCATCCGGCCAAAAGCGTCGGGACGGAAACCGCCGCGACCAACAGGGACACGAGACGACGACGCAAAAACAACATTCAGGCGGTCCGACAGGGGGAGAGGTCCGGGCGACGAGGCCCGCCAGGGGACCACGCCGATCAACCCCGCTACAGAAACTGCATTCCCCGGCTTGCGTCCACCCCGTTCAGCGGCTAAAGACCCGCCCTCGCCGCAAGGCAGACGCACCCGTAGCTCAGCTGGATAGAGCACCAGACTACGAATCTGGGGGTCAGGAGTTCGAATCTCTTCGGGTGCGCCATTTTCCTTTTGTTTGGCGCTCTGCGGTTGATCGCCTTCTTGGAGCCTGACGGCGCCAGACGCGCAACGGTCGAGACGGAATTCATCTAACAGCCAAGCCGCGTGGTAGACGACGCAGGCCGTATGCCCCGCCTCGGCATGGCGATGCAGTAGGATTCTGAGAGGCTCGGGGCAGCGCCAAGCGCCCAGCGACGTCTAGATTTCAGCTGAGACTCAGCCTTGGGCGGCGCGCAGACCGTTGGCGGAGGCTTGCTGGAGGGCGGGGCGTTTTTGGCCGCCGGAGGCGATGATGCGGTCGATCCGAGCTTTTTCGGCGCGGAAGGCGGCCAGGTCGGCGCCGGACAGTTCGGTGCCCTCCTGGGTTTTGACGCCGGCCGGATTGATCCGTTGTCCGTTGCGCCAAATTTCATAGTGAAGGTGCGGACCGGTGGAGGCGCCGGTCGAGCCGACATAGGCGACGATCTGGCCCTGGCTGACCCTCTGGCCGGCGCGGATGCCGGCCCCGTAGCGGGACAGGTGGCCGTAGCCGCTTTCCAGACCGTTGTTATGGCGAATGCGCAGCCAGTTGCCGTAGCCGCCCCAGCGGCGCGCCTCGACCACCACGCCGTCGGCGGGGGCGACGACCGGCGTCCCGGTGCCGGCGGCGAAGTCGATGCCCTGGTGCATCTTGCGATAGCCGGAAATCGGATGGGTCCGGAAGCCGAAGCCCGACGACACGCGCCGGAAGTTCTGCAGCGGGGTGCGCATCATGGCCGACCGCAGGTTCTTGCCCGAGGCGTCGAAGAACTGCGCCTCTTTGGCGCCGGCCGGCTTGAAGCGATAGAAGGTCACGCCGCGCAGTTCGGCATAGACCAGATCGCCCACGGCGACGGTGCGGCCGGCCTCGGTCACGTCCCGGTCGAAGACCATGGTGAACTCGTCCGAGGCGCGGATGTCGCGCTGCATGTCGAACTTGGTGGCGAACAGGCGGCTGGCGGCGCGGACGATGGAGGCGGTGGCGCCCAGTTCACGCGCACTGGCCGACAGGGAGCGTTCGACGTCCCCCTTCAGCACCACGGTCTCGTGGGTGACCTTTTCCTCAAGCGAGCGCAGGCGCAGGGCGCCGTCGAAGCTGCGCGACACCGTCAGCTGGCTGGCCGGGCCGGTTCGCATGGTCAGGCCGATCAGGCGGGCGTCGCCTCGGCCGTCGCGCGGCTTGGCGATGGCGGTCTCGAAACGAAGGCCGGCGCGCAGGTCGGACAGGTCGAAGGCGTTGGCGACGGTGGCGGCGACGGCGCTGGCCTCTTCCGGGGCGACGCCGGTGCGGCGCACGGCCTCTTCAAAGGTTTCGCCGCGACGGATCTGGACGGGAACGGCTTCCGGGGCGGTCATGCCGGCCGGAGCATTGGCGGCGGCGAAGGCCTGAACCTCCATGGCGGCCATCTGGGCCGAGGAGGGGACGGGAACTTCTTCAGCCCTGGCGGGTTGATAGACTCTGCCGGCCAGAAGCGCCACCGAGACCGCGGCGGCGGCGGTCAGAGCGTGCGGGGCGAGGCGCATCGGCTGTCGGCGAGGGTCGAACTGAGCCATCGGTCTCGTCGTGCTGCAACGCCAGAGGCGTCAAACCATAGTCACCAAACTGCGCCGCATTCCTGAAAATGCGAAGGCTAGGCCTATACCTCGCCTGTTCCACTTTGGGAAGGCGGTTGCTTACAAGGCGTTAAGAGACGGCTCAAGCCCGTAAGGGTGCGTAGTCGTCCTGCCCCCGTTCCATAGGTTGCCCTCTTGTCGCCCCGCTTGGCTGCAACGGAAGATGAGAACGGACGTTGCGGACGCGCGTCTTCAAGGCGACGCTTGGGGCGTAAATCTTCATCGGGGGCAGCGATGGCGGTCTGGAAAATGGTTCTTTCGCTTTCCGGTCTGGACGTTTGACCGATACGACGACGCCATCCGACCGGTCGCGTCCGCCGTCCCGGCGGAACGATCCGCTGCGTCGGCTCGGCCGCGTCGCCGGCGTTGGGGTGCTGGTCGTCGCCCTCCTGCTGGCGGCGCTTTATCTGAATCGTCGAGCGGCGGCGCGCGAGGTCCTGGTGGGTTGGCTGGACCGGCGCGGGGTCCAGGCGGAGGTCGAGGTCGAGCGGATCGAGCTGGACGGCTTCGTCGGGCGTATCCGCATCGGCGATCCCAAAAATCCGGACGTGACGGTCGAGCGGGTCGAGGTGGACTACGCCGTGGCCTGGCCCTGGTCGAAGACGGGGCTGGGAGTGACGCCCAGCCGCGTTCGACTGGTCAGGCCGGTGATGCGCGCCAGTTGGAAGGACGGGAAGCTGGCGTTCGGATCGCTGGACCCGGTGATCAAATCCTTCACGGGCGGCCCGCCGCGTCCGGATGCGCGCGCGCCCCTGGTCATCGTCGAAGACGGCCGGGCGCTGTTGGAGACGGACTACGGCGCCGTGCGGATTCTGGGCGATGCGCGGGTGGACGACGGCAAGCTGATGCGGCTGAAGGCGGCGGTTCCGGCGACCGCGCTTCAAAGCGGCGAGGTTCAGGCCCAGGGGTTCGCCGCTGCGATCGATCTGACGACGACCGGCGACCGGGTGAAATTAAGGTTGCGGGGTGAGGCCGAGCGTTTCGTCGGCGCCGGCCTGAGCGGGCGTCGCGCCCTGCTGAGCCTGGACGGGGACCTGCCCTATCGGGATTTGAAGACGCGACGCGGCGATGGCCGCGCGCGCCTCCATGCGCGTTTGACGGGCGAGGTTCTCGGCCTGGGGGCGACCCAGGCGCGTGATGCAGAGATCCAGGCCCGGTTCGACGGTCGAACCGCCGGATGGATCGAAGACTTCCAGCTGGACGGCGAGACCGGCCTGGCCTTGGCGGCGGCGGCCGTGGACGGCCCGGGGCTGAAGGCGACGCAGGCGCGGGTCCGAGCCGAAGGCGGACGCCTTGAGGTCAAGCGCGCAGACGCCCTGGGCTGGGGGCTGGAGACGCCGCTGGTCCTGACCGCGGAGGCCGGCGCGGCGGGCGGGGTCGAGACGCGCGGTCTCTCGATCCGTTCCGGAGCCTTGACGTTGGGCGGGCGCGACGCGGCTTTCGAGGCGACCGGGCCGGTCAAGGCCGGTTTCGACCGTATCGGCTGGGGCGACCTGACGTTAAGGCGTGGGACCGCCGATCTGAGCCTGGACGTCGTCAAGGACGCGGCGGTCCGCATCGTCGCCCAGGGCGCGATCCGGTCGGCGGACGGCGCCTGGCCCCTGTTCGGGCCGGTCGGGCCCGACGACATCGCCGAACTGGCCGAGATGAAGCGGGCGTTGGGCGGTTTCGCCCTGAACGCCCCGGCGGTTCGCCTGGTCACAGGGTCGGCCGGGACGGAGGCCAGCGTCCTGCGACCGGTCACGGCCAAGCCCGCCAACGGCGGCGTGTTGACCCTGTCGCAGCCCGCGGGCCAGACCGCCTACGCCGCCGAGCCGGGACGGTTGGGCGGCGGCGCGCTGAGGTTGACGGCGACGCGGGGACGGGGACTGCCGGAAATGGAGGTGGACGTGCCGCAGTGGCGGCTGACCGACGCCGGCTTCGAGGCTCAACTGGACGGCCGTGCGCGACTGGATTTCGACGTGGCGCGCGGGATCGACGCCCGGACGCGGGGGCTTCTGGCCCTTGCGGACGGACGGATCACCTACACCACCCCCGAATGTGTGGACCTGACGGTCGAACGGCTGGAGCTGGACGAGAACGACGTCCATGAAGTCGCCGGCGCCCTCTGTCCCACGGACGCGCCCTTGCTCAGCGCCAAGGAGGGGGTCTGGCGCGTCGTCGGCGGCTTTGATCGCCTTTCGGCCCAGGCGCCCTTCCTGGGCATGCGGTTCGAAGGGGCCGCCGGTCGGGTGACGGTGGACGGCGCATCCTCCGGCGTGGGGCTGACGGCGACGGTGACCCAGGCGCGGGCGGTGGACGCCCTGACCCCGAAGCGGTTCGAACCGCTCGCCGCCGTCGGACAGGTGCGGCTGGCCGAGGAGGTGTGGCGCGGCGGTTTCGACCTGGAAGGGACCGGCAAGGCGGCGGGGGCCGCCATGGGGCGCTTGACCCTGACCCACGACGGCCGCAGCGGCGTCGGCGGCCTCCAGATTTCGGTTCCCCAGGTGACCTTCGTCGAGGGCGGCCTGCAACCAGCCATGCTGACGCCCCTGGTTGCAGACCTGGTGCAGTCGCCCGTGACCGGTTCGGTCGCCTTCGAGGGCCGGTTCGACTGGACCAAGACCGCCGAACCCACGTCGAGCGGGCGTCTGAGCGTGCCGGGGCTGGACTTCGTCAGCCCGGCCGGGGCGGTCAAGGGCGTCAAGGGCGACATCGTCTTCACCAGCCTGACGCCGCTGATCACCGCGCCGGATCAGAAGCTGACGGTGGACAGTCTGGCCGTGGGGACGGAGGCGACGAATCTGGACCTGACCTTCGCCGTCGACGCAGCCGGGATCAAGATCTCCGCAGGCTCGGTTCAGGCCGGCGGCGGCGTCGTCTCGGTAGAGCCGTTCGTCGTGCCGCTGGACGCCGCCCAGCCCTATGACGGGGTGGTGGTGCTGGACCGGGTCCAACTGGGCGACGTGGTGGCCGACACGGGTTTCGACGACAAGGTGGTGCTGGATGCGGTGGTCTCGGGCCGTCTGCCCTTCACCATGGACCCCAAGGCAGGACTGACGATCCGCAACGGGACCCTGGCGGCGGTCCAGCCGGGGCGGCTGTCGATCAAGCGCGAGGTTCTGACCGATGTGGACGCCGGCGGAGGCGGAGCGGACGTGCCGCCGAACATGGTCGAGGATCTGGCCTATCAGGCGATGGAGAACCTGGCCTTCGACGTGCTCAGCGCCGATGTGAACAGTCTGGTCGGCGGGCGGCTGTCGGTCCTGTTCCGTATTCGCGGCCGGCACGCGCCGCCCCAGCGTCAGGAACTGCGTCTGACCCTGGCGGAGCTGATCAGTCGCGAATTCCTCAAGCGGGAACTGCCCCTGCCGTCCGGGACCCAGATCGACCTGACGCTGGATACGACCCTGAACGCCAATCAGCTGTTCTCGGACCTGCTGGCGGTGAATCGCGCCCGCCAAGGGCAGCAGGAAGAGACGGCGCCGTGAGCCCGGCCATTCAGAGACCGTTCACGCGCAGCCGTGCTATTGCATCTTCAAACCTGATCGAGCCGGAGTCTAAGCCATGATCACCAAGCGCCAGTTGGCCGGACTGGGCCTCGGAGCCGCCGCGGCCGCCGTCGCGGCCTGCGCCCCGACGGTCCGTCTGGAGGTTGCGCCCATCCAGATCTACGCCAAATTGGACGCAGACGTGCGCGTCCGGCTGGATCAAGAGTTGCAGCAGCTGCTGCAACAGAACCCCAACCTCTTCTGATCGCCTCGCTTTTTCCTGAAAGGACAGGCTGACATGAGCTTTCGCAGATTTATCGCCGTCGGCGCCGTCGCCGCCGCCGTCTCCATGGCCGGCGCCGCCCTGGCTCAGACCAGCGCCCAAAAGGCCATGATCGATCAGGCCAAGGCCGCCGGGGTCGTCGGTGAACAGGCGGACGGCTATCTGGGCTTCCGCACCTCAAGCGCCGACGCCGATCTGCGCGCGGCCGTCGAAGCGACCAACGCCGGCCGCCGCGCCGCCTACGCCCGCAGCGCCGCCGATGCGGGCGCCACCCCCGACGTGGCCGGGGCCCGGATGTTCCAGAGCCAGCTTCTGCCCCGGATTCCGGCCGGCCAATGGTATCGAAACGCCCAGGGCCAGTGGGTCCAGCGCTGAGGTCTTGGGCGATCTGACGCCTCAGGCCGCCGCTCGCCGCGCCGAAAGCGCGGGTTTCAGCAGTCCCTCCGCCAGGGCGCGCACCACCGGCACGGCGACGGCGTCGCCCATCAGCTTCAGGGCCGCGCTCTGGCTGGGCGGCAACAGATAGTCGTCCGACACGCCCATCAGGCGCGCCGCTTCGCGGCCGGTCAGCCGCCGCACCCGGGCGCGTCCCCCGTCGCAGACGACGACATATTGGCGCGACGAACCGCCGGCCGGCGTTCTGAGGCAGCCCGCCAAGCCGTCGAACCGGATTTCGAGCCGTTGGACCTTGCGGTCGTTTTCTCGGCGGACCCTGCGATAGGCGGCGCCGACCGTGCGCCGTCCCGAGGCGATCGCCGCCTCCAGACGGGCGCGGTGCAGCGGAGCGGCCAGGGCCAGGATCGCCTCGCCGTCGTCCAGCCAGACGGCGGTCTCGTCCGTTTCCAGAAGGGCGCCGAGATCAAGATTGCGGCGCGACGGGACCGGCAGGCTCCACCAGGCCCAGGCGTCACGCGCCGCCTGCGGCAGACGGGCCTGGGCCGCGATCAGCCGGGATGAGTGGAAAGGGCCGTTCGGCGCGCGCGTCTGCGGCGCCGCCGCAGCAATCTCTTCGGCCATGGCGACGACGAAAAGGCGCGGGCGTGACTGGGGCAGCCAGTGGGCGGCGTCCATTTCCAAGGCCCCGATCCGCCAGCCGCCAGCCGCCATGGCCGTGCAGACGGCGGCGAAGTCCTCTCCCTGCGCTGCGCCCGAGGTCAGCAGACCGATCACATTCTCCAGAACGATGATCCCGGGCGCGCGTCCCTCGCGCGACAAGCCCTCGATCAGACGCCAGAAACCCCAGAAGGCGCCGGACCGTCCCGCCGTCAGCCCGCCGCGCCCACCCGCCAGGCTGACGTCCTGGCAGGGGGACGAAGCCCAGGCCAGGTCCGGTGCGCCGGGCAGGTCCGCCGTCGTCAGGTCCCAGACGTCGCCCAGATGAAACGGGATCCGTGGATGATTGGCCGTGAAGGCGGCCGCCTTTGCCCGGTCCATATCGTTGGCGAAGACGGTCTCTATTCCCGAGACGCCGCCGGGATTCGCCCCGTTCAGGCCGAGGCCGGCCAAACCGCCGCCGGCGAAGAACTCGTATGCGGTCAGGCGAATCGACATTCCCGCACCATAACTCAGCCGCCGCCCTTGACCGAAGAGGATGTCGCCCACACTTGCTGGCCAATCGAGAGAGGTCTCCGCATGCGCCCGATCCCCGCCGCCCTGACGGCGATCATTCTGGTCCTGCCCCTGCTGGCGGGCTGCTATGATCGCAAGGATCAAGCGCCGGAGGCGGCGCCGCCGCCCGAGCCCGCCCCCGTGCTGGCGGGCGTCGATCTGGGCAAGCCGGTGCGCGCTCTCGGAACCGAACCCTTCTGGAGCGTCGAAATCACGCCGGACGGCCTGACCTACACCCGTGTGGATCAGCCGGCGCAGCATGCGCCGAACCGGGGCGCCACGGTGCAGGGCACGGTTGCGACCTACGCCACCTCGACCGATCTGAACGAAGCGCTAAACGTCGTCCTGATCGCCACGGAATGTTCGGACGGCATGAGCGATCGCGCCTATCCGCTGACGGCCAAGGTCGAGATCGGCGACGACACCCTGACCGGCTGCGCCGCCTCGGTGGCGGCGTTGGCAACCAGAGACGAGGCCGGCTGAGTCACAGCTAGGCGCCTATCTTCAGTCGGCCGCTGCCCCGATGATCGCCTGTCTGAGCCAAGACGCCACCGCCTGAACCCTTTCGTCCTCCCAAGCTTCAGGGGTCGCGGCCAAATGGTATGGTTGCCCCAGGAGAATCGGACCGAAGGGATTGACCAGAAGCCCCGCTTCCAACTCGGGTCGCGCCAGCTCAAGGGCCGCGATTGCGGCGCCCCGGCCCGCTGTCGCGGCGGCCAACGCATGGGTGTCGTCAGAGAAGCGAGCGCCCTTTTCCACGGCCAATCCGCTTAGCCCAGCCTCCGTCGCCCATCGCTTCCAATCGGGGTCGTCCCCGGCGCGTCTCCAGTCGATATGAAGCAAGGGGACGCTAAACAGGTCGTCGACGCGGGTCAGGCGGAGACGAGGGCTGCTGACCACGCCGAAACGTTCCGAGACGAGCGGTTCTGACACCAAGCCGGAAAAGGGGCCGGCTCCATAGCGCACCGCCAGATCGGCTCCGCCTCCGTTGAGATCGACCACGGCGTCGCTCGCGTGGAGCCGCAAATCCAAATCGCCGGCCTGGAAATCTGCGAGGGCCGGGATCAGCCGCCGCGCGGTGAAGAGGACGGGCGCGGTCAAGGTCACCGCCTTTCGCCGGTCGTGCTGCCGGATGTCCGCAAGCGTTCGTTCGAAGGCGTCGAAGCCGCCCTGGAGGGTTGGAAGAAGCGTTTCGCCGGCCTTCGTCAAGACCACCCGGCGGACTAGGCGAAGGAAGAGCGGCTGTCCCAGCCACTCTTCCAAAAGGCGGACCTGATGGCTGACAGCGGTCGGCGTCACGCAAAGCTCTTCGGCCGCGCGCCGGAAGCTCAGACATCGGGCGGCCGCCTCGAACGCGCGCAAAGCCCCCAGGGGCGGCAGTCTTCGCTGTGTCACTACGGATGAATCCATTTCACCCATCCATCGAAAATTTTGCGTTCGTCAACCGTACCTACAGAAAAATAAGCTCGCATGTCTTCCATATCACGTGAGTTCAGCTTGTCATGAGCCCCTCCATCCTAGACCCAATTCGCCTGCTTCACATCGACTCCAGCGCACGGCAGGGAGAGTCCGGGCGCGACAAGCATGGATCGCATACCCGCCGCCTCAGTCGACGTTTCATCCATCGTTGGAGGGAGATGAGGCCGCAGGACATCGTCGATTATCTTGACGTGGGACGGACGCCGCCGACGCCGGTGAGCCAGGCCTGGATCGCCGCCGCCTTCTGTCCGCCTGAACTGCGCACGGAAGCTCAGAAGGTCGTATTGGCGGAGAGCGACGCCTTGACTGACGCCTTGATGAAGGCGGATCTCGTCGTCATCGGCGCGCCCATGTACAATTTCGGATTGCCCGCACCGCTAAAGGCTTGGATCGACAATGTGGTGCGTGTCGGGGTGACCTTCGGTTTCGATCGCGCGCGATCAGACGTTCCCTATTGGCCTATGCTGCCGACAGGCAAGCGTCTGATCATTCTGACGGCGCGTGGTGACTATGGTTATGGACCGGACGGCCGTTTGGCGCACATGAATCTCGTGGAGGCGGGGCTGAAGATTCCCCTTGCCTACATCGGTCTTTACGAAAGCGAAGTCGTCGCCGTTGAATACGACGAGTTTTCCGACGATCGTCTCGCCGCCTCGATCTCGGAAGCCGAGATGTCCGTGGATGCTTTGGTCGATCAGTTGGCCATGGCAGAGTACCCCGCCACTTGAGGCGGCCCGACGCTTCACCACCAGTCGGCTTCGCGCAGGGTGCGGGCGTAGCGGCGGCTGACCGGGACGTTCAGCCCGCCCTCCAAGGTCAGGGTGGCGCGGCCGTCGCCGCGCTCGACGCCGCGCACGGCCGAACGGGCCACCCACCAGCTGCGGTGGGTGCGGGCGCCTTCCAGTCCCTCCAACTCTTCGACCGCGTCGGACAGGCGCATCAGGATCAGGTCCGAGCCGCGATCGGTGTGAAGGCGCAGATAGTGGTCCTCGGCCTGAACGGCGTAGAGGGTCGCGCCCTTCAGCCTGGGGGGCAGGCGATCCAGAAAGCGCGCCGGACGCGTCGGCTGGCTGGGCGGCGCGGCGTGGGTCTGAACCGGCTGGGCGCGGCCCAGGAAGACATTGACCGTCGTCACCGCCAGGGTGACGATCAGGACCGGGCCGAACAGCTGGGGCAGGGCGGACAGGGGATAAAGGCGCTGGGCGAAGAAGAGACCCGTCGCGGCCCAGATGATCAGGCTCAACGGGCCGGTGATCACCGCCGTCATCAGGCCGATCGTCAACCAGGGCCGGTCGTCCACGTCGATGAAGCGCGTGACCAAGCCGCTGCACAGATGGCCCCAAAGGCCGCCCAGGATCATCATCAGAACCCAATAGGCCAGCCGTTCCAGATAGGGCGCGCCGGCGCTGCCGAAGGCGCCGGTCGAGGCCAGAAAGACGCCGACCAGGACCGCCACGACCAGGCCCCTCAGAAAGGTTCGACGGCGGTCGTCGGCGGGTGACGTCATGAGGGCCTTCTACGTTCGGAGTCCGATCTGAAACCATGATTTCCTCCAGGGCGGAAGGGGGTGGGCGTTCGCGAAACCGAGGTGGGCGTTCACGCAGGGGCGGATGCGGAAGGACCGGACCCCGGGCAGGAGGGCCGCCTTCATCCGGAGTTTTCCCGCCATGTCCCCCCGTCTCGCCCGTCATCTGCCGTCCGCCGCCGGTCTCTTCCTGCTGGGCGTTCCGATCCTCATCTATCTGACCCGAGACAATGGTCAGATCGCACGGCTGGGTTTCCGTCCGCACGCGCCGAAGCTGGACCTCTTGGCCGCCGCGCCGACGGCGATCCAAGTTCATGTGGCGGCCGCCCTGACGGCCCTGGCGATCGGGATCGTGCTGCTGATCGGGGTGAAGGGCACGCGGCTGCACCGGACGCTGGGCTGGGCCTGGGTGGCGGCGATGGGAACGACGGCGATCAGCTCCTTCTTCATTCACGCCATCAATCCCGGCGGACCTGCGGGCCTGTCCTTGATCCATCTGCTCAGCGGTTGGACGGTGGTCGGCCTGCCCATGGCGGTCTACGCCGCCCGTCGCCATAGGGTGCAGGCCCATCGGCGGGCCATGACCTCCATGTTCGTCGGAGGACTGATCGTGGCCGGCCTTCTGACCTTCCTGCCCGGCCGGCTGATGTGGGCGGTCTTCTTCAGCTAGAAGGCGACAGTCCCGCCACGGCGCGAAAGCCGGCCGCCGCGAACCGGACCATATAGTCGCCGGCCGTCTGAAGATCCCCGGATCGGGCGCGACCGCCCGACAGTCGGTCCAGACGTCCGGTCTCGCCCAGGGTCAGGGTCAGGGCGCCCGACAGATTGTGATAGCCCCAGTAGAGATCGACCTCGCTGGCCTCGGGCAGGACCTGGGCGATCAGTTCGATCAGCCGCCGGATGGCCGGGTCGAAATAGCGGGCCATGGTTTCGCCGCCGAAGGTCGGGTTGGCGTTGGTCTGGGCCACCAGGGCGGAATAGTGTTTCCAGCCCGGCCCGCCCTTGAGCGACCATTCGAACGGCGGTCGCAGAAAGGCTTCCAGCAGCCCCTCCAGCGTCATGGGCCGCCCGGTCTCCTCAGCCTGGGCGGCGTAACGGTTGATGGCGGCGACTCGTTCATTGTTCCAGACCTCGGCGCGACGCAGAAAGACCGCGTCGAACAGGTCTCGCTTGGCCCCGAAATAATAGTGGACCAGGGCGGTGTCGACGCCGGCCTCACGCGCCACCTCGCGGATGGTGACGCCGTAGAAGCCGTGTTTGGAAAACAGATCCTCGGCCGCATCCAGGATCAGCTCGCGGGTTTCACCCGCCGCCTTGGCCTGGGCCTTGGGCGGACGGCCGCGCCGCGCAGGCGTCGCATCCGGCGCGGCCGTCTTGCGCCGGGCGGCGGCGACGGGACGGGGCGCGGCGGGGATCTGGCTCATGGCGGCGACGCTAGAGCATGATCGTTTCGGACGGAACCGCTTTGCGGTTCCGACAGAAGCGTGAATCATGCTCTCGCTTTAATCTGGAGCCTGATTCACCGTTTCAGCCGAACCGCGAAGCGGTTCCTCCTCAACGGATCAGGCTCTAGGCCAGGGCCGGCGCCGGTGCAACGGCGCCACGCTGCACGGTCCGTGTGGGCGGATGACGACGTTGCGGCAGCCCCGGGGTTTGACAGACGGTCGAAACCGGGTCAGGTTCAAGAAAATCATTGAACGCTGAATAAAAGCGTCAACCAGGCTGGAAACGACAAAGGGGTTAAGGATCATGAATCGTCATGTGAAGTGCGCGCTGCTGGCCGGCGCGGCGTGGGGCGTGCTGGCGGGGGCTTCCACGGCCCAGGACGCCGAGGCGGCGGCCCAGGCGGCCAACGCCGGACAAGCCAATATGGTGGACGACATCGTCGTCACCGCCCGTCGGCGCGACGAACAGCTGAAGGACGTGCCGGTGGCCGTCTCGGCGCTGAGCGCCGAGCGGCTGGAACAGACGGGCGCGACCAATATCACCGCCCTGCAGCAGCAGACGCCGAACGCCACTGTTCAGGTCGCGCGCGGCTCCAACTCGACCCTGATCAGCTTCATCCGCGGCGTGGGCCAACAGGACCCGCTGTGGGGCTTCGAGCCCGGCGTCGGCCTCTATATCGACGACGTCTATGTCGCCCGTCCGCAGGGCGCCGTGCTGGACATCTTCGACATCCAGCGCATCGAGGTGCTGCGCGGGCCGCAGGGCACCCTCTACGGCCGCAACACCATCGGCGGGGCGATCAAATATGTGACCAAGCGCCTGGGCGTCGATCCCAGCCTGACGGCGCGGGCCGAGGTGGGCTCGTACAATGAGCACAACTTCCTGCTGTCCGGCTCGGTCCCCGTCGGCGACACCTTCGCGATCGGGGGCGCGGTCGCCACCTATCAGCACGACGGCTACGGCCAGAACCTGAACACCGGCCAGGATCAGTATGACAAGGACGTCACCGCCTATCGCGCCAGCGCCGAGTGGACGCCGAACGACAGCCTGTTCTTCCGCCTGGCCTGGGACCGGGTCGAGGACGATTCCAGCCCGCGTCACGGCCACCGCGAGGTGAACTCGACCACCGGCGGCTATACGCCCCCGGCCAACGAATACGATACCTATGCCGGGATCACCGGCGAGCAGAAGGTGGTCACCGAGGGCGTGTCCCTGACCGGCGAGTACCGGGTCAACGACATGCTGACCCTGAAGTCGATCACCGCCTATCGCTCGGGCGACACCCAGACCATCATCGACTTCGACCAGACGCCCCTGCCGACCCTGGACGTGCCGGCCATCTATTCGGACGACCAGTTCACCCAGGAGTTCCAGGCCCTGTTCACCGGCGACCGCTGGTCGGGCGTGGCCGGCGTCTTCTATCTGGACGGCACCTCGTCCGGCGCCTTCGACACCATCGCGGGCAATCTGGGTCTGGCCATTGCGGCGGCGGGATCGGTGGACACCAAGTCCTTCTCGGTGTTCGGCGACTTCAGCTATGACCTCACCGACCGGCTGCACGTCTCGCTGGGCGGACGCTACACCAAGGACGACAAGGACGCCTCGGTCCTGCGCCTCTTCTATCTGGGCGCGACCCGCACCCCCTATACCGGCGGGACCGACCGGGCGATCTTCGCCACCCGGACCAACTATTCGGCGTCCGACACCTTCGAGAAGTTCACGCCGCGCGCCAGCGTCTCGTATGACTTCAGTGAAGACATCACCGGCTACGCCTCGGTCAGCCAGGGCTTCAAGTCGGGCGGCTGGGACATGCGGGGCGACGCCGCCCTGGTGCCGCAGACGGTCGACGGCTACCAGCCTGAGACGGTCACCACCTATGAGCTGGGCCTGAAGGGTTCGGCCTTCGACCGACGGATGAACTTCGCCTCGGCGGTCTTCTATTCCGACTACAAGGACCAGCAGATCACGACCCAGCAGGTGGCCACGCCCCCGGCCGTCGGCATCGCCTCGGTGGTCGACAACGCCGGCGCCTCGACCATCTACGGCTTCGAGCTGGAAGGTTCGGCCTTCCTGACCGACGACATCACCGCCAACTTCTCGCTGGGCTATCTGAAGAACGAGTTCGACGAGTTCATCACCCGGATCACCGGCACGCCGGTGGATATTTCGGACACGCGCGAGCCGCAGAACTCGCCGGAATGGTCGGCCTATTACGGCATGACCTGGCGGGGCGACATTATGGGCGGGGAGATCCGGGTGACTCCGTCGCTGTCGTACCGGTCCGACTACCACCTGTTCGACACGCCGGACCCCATCCTGGACCAGGACGGCTATGTCCTGGCCGACGCCAGCGTGGTGTGGACGGCGCCCAGCCGGCGGTGGGAGGTCGGTCTGTTCGGCCGCAACCTGACCGATGTCCGCTACAAGGTCGGGGGCTACAGCTTCCCCGGCGCGACCTACAACAACTCGATCAGCGCCTTCTACGGCCCGCCGACCACCTATTCGGCTCGCCTGACCTACCGGTTCTGATCGCCGAAGACGCCTGACGGAGGGCGGCGGTCCAAAGGCCGCCGCCCTTTGCTTTGCAGGGGGCGGACTTGCGGCTAGGCTCGCCCCAACAAGAAGAACATGTCGAGGGAAACGCCGATGACGACCGACACCGTGACGGAGGCGCCCGCGCCGCATCGACCGGGCTACCGCTTCTATGTGCTGGCGGTGCTGATCCTGATCTACATGCTGAACTTCCTGGATCGGCAGATCATCGGCATTCTGGCGGCGCCGCTGAAGGAAGAGTTCGGCATGTCCGACAGCCAGTTCGGTCTGTTGGGCGGCATCGCCTTCGCCTCGGTCTATTCGACCCTGGCCATTCCCCTGGCCTGGCTGGCCGACCGGTTCAGCCGGGTCTGGATCATGACCGGGGCGCTCGCCGTCTGGTCGGGCTTCACCGCCCTGTGCGGCATGGCCGGCTCGTTCGGCCAGCTGTTCCTGTGCCGGATGGGGGTGGGCGTGGGCGAGGCGGGCGGGGTGGCGCCGGCCTATTCGCTGATCGCCGACTATTTCCCGCCGCATCAGAGAGCGCGGGCCCTGGCCGCCTTCGCCTTCGGGATTCCGCTGGGCATGGCGGCGGGGACCCTGGTCGGTGGGCTGCTGGCGGCGACCTACGGCTGGCGCACGGCCTTCATCGTCGTCGGCCTGTCGGGTCTGCTGGTCGCGCCCCTGCTGCGGCTGACGGTCAAGGATCCCAAGCGCGGCGGAACCGATGCAGTGAAGACCGAAGCCCAGGTCGCGGCTCTGGCCGCCGCGCCGGTCGGGACGGATCGGGCGGGCAAGATCGCGGCCCAGATCATGCTGGGCCTGGGCGCCGGTCTTCTGGTCCTGGGGGGGCTGGACTGGCTGCTGGGTCTGTCGCTCGGCAATCCGCTGGTGCTCGCCTTCGGCGGCCTGCTGGCTGGGGTGATCGGCGCCTCCTTGATGGTCGCGCGGCGCACCGCATCGGTCGTGATCAAGAAGCCCAGCTTCTGGCTGCTGGCCCTGGGCGCGGCCTCGTCCTCCGTATGCGGCTATGGCGTCGCCGGCTGGTTGCCCCTGTTCTTCATGCGCAGTTTCGACCTGAGCCTGCGCCAGACCAGCTGGTACTATTCGGGCATCGCCCTGATCGGCGGCCTCCTGGGCATTTGGCTGGGCGGAATGATCGCCGACAAGCTGTCGAAGAAGGGCAAGGGCGCCTATCCCCTGACCCCGGCCGTGGCCTTTCTGATCTCGGCGCCCTGTTTCATCCTGGCGATGAACTCGCCCTGGCTGATCGGCCTCGTCCTGCCGGGCGGGGGCAGCCATGCGCAGCAGCTGATCCTGGCCTTCCTGATCTTCCTTCTGCCCACGGGGTTGAACCTGGCCTGGCTGGGGCCGATCACGGCGGCGGTCCAGCATCTGGTCCCGGCGGCCATGCGCTCCACCGCCTCGGCCCTGTTTCTGCTGATCAACAATCTGCTGGGGATCGCGGTCGGCTTCTACTACTTCGGCTGGATGAGCGACCTCCTGGCGCCCCGGTTCGGGGAGGAGAGCCTGCGGTGGGCCATCTACACCGGCATGAGCTTCTATGTGCTGGCGGCCATTCTGCTGTTTGGGGCCTCGCGGACGCTGAAGCGGGACTGGGTGGACTGAAGGGTCATAATCAGACGGTTGCACCTGCGAAGGCGCGGGGCCTATAAGCCCCGCAAACTCTTCCCAGCAAAGATTGCGGCGGTCTCCATGAACATCCACGAATATCAGGCCAAGCAGGTTCTCAAGGGCTTCGGCGCCCCCGTCGCCGCAGGCGTGCCCATCACCTCGGCCGATCAGGCCGAGGCCGCCGCCAAGCAACTGCCTGGCCCGCTCTATGTGGTGAAGTCGCAAATCCACGCCGGGGGCCGCGGCAAGGGCAAGTTCAAGGAACTGCCGGCCGACGCCAAGGGCGGCGTGCGCCTCGCCTTCTCGATCGAGGAAGTCGTCGCCCACGCCAAGGAGATGCTGGGCAACACCCTGGTCACCGCCCAGACGGGCGAGGCCGGCAAACAGGTCAACCGCCTCTATATCGAAGACGGCGCCGACATTGATCGTGAGCTGTATTGCTCGCTGCTGGTCGATCGCGCCTACGGCCGCATCGCCTTCGTCGTCTCGACCGAAGGCGGCATGGACATCGAAACCGTCGCCCACGACACGCCCGAGAAGATCCAGAACATCGTCATCGACCCCGCCACGGGCGTGACCGACGCCGACGTCGCCGCCATCAACGCCGCCTACGGCCTGACGGGCGCTGCGGCCGAAGACGGCAAGTCGCTGTTCCCCGCCCTGTACAAGGCCTTCGTCGAGAAGGACATGGACATGCTGGAGGTGAACCCGCTGATCGTCATGAAGGACGGCCATCTGCGCGTCCTGGACGCCAAGGTCAGCTTCGACGGCAACGCCCTGTTCCGCCACGAAGACATCCGCGCCCTGCGCGACGAGACCGAGGAAGACGCCAAGGAAATCGAAGCCTCCAAATGGGACCTGGCCTATGTCTCGCTGGACGGCAACATCGGTTGCATGGTCAACGGCGCCGGCCTGGCCATGGCGACGATGGACATCATCAAACTGTACGGCAAGGAGCCGGCCAACTTCTGCGACGTCGGCGGCGGCGCCGGCAAGGAGAAGGTCGCGGCGGCCTTCAAGATCATCACCGCCGACCCGAACGTCCAGGGCATCCTGGTCAACATCTTCGGCGGCATCATGAAGTGCGACGTCATCGCCGAGGGCGTGGTCGCGGCCGTGAAGGAAGTGGGCCTGAAGGTGCCGCTGGTCGTGCGTCTGGAAGGCACCAACGCCGAACTGGGCAAGAAAATCCTGAACGAGTCCGGCCTGACCATCCAGGCCGCCGACGACCTGGACGACGCCGCCCAGAAGATCGTCGCGGCGGTCGGCTAAACGTCAAGAGATCGTCTTTGATGCTCTGACGGCGGCGCTGCTTGCAGCGTCGCCGTTTCTCGTTGCGGAGGGCTGCGACGCCCCGCCATAGTCGTCGCCTATGGACGGAGGGAGCCTTGCCGGATTTCGAAGTGGTCGCGATGGCTTTGGCGCCCGCGCGTCATCTCGCGGCCTTCACCGACCATTATCGGGCTAAGCACCCGGCGCGGATCAGAATCTATTTCGACGGCGAGGATGCACCTGACCCGGTCCAGGTCGGGCTCGATCCCAAGGATCTTATCGTCTGCGACGCGGCCTTCTGGACGACGCGCGGTGGTCGGCCCCAGGCGGTCGAGGATCGCCAGAGGGTCGTCTATGCCGAGGCCTATTCCACCCTGGCCTCCGATTGGCTGCTGGTCGTGGACATCGACGAGATGATCCTGGGCGATGTCGACGTGTCCGCTGTGCTCGGCGCCGTGGCGGCCGAACGCGAGGCGGTCATCTTCCCCTCGCTCGAGGCGGTGTGGCGGGCCGGCGACGACCTGACGCGCGAGTATGGAGCCACGCTGGCGCGCAAACCCTATCACGGCCCTTTGTCGGACCAGTTCGCAGACCTGATCTATCCGGGACGCGGGCGCTTCTTCGTTCGTGGTCTTCTGGCGCATCACATGGGCAAGCACGCGGTGCGGCGTGGCCTGCCTGACGTCATGGTCTGCATCCATGAGTCCAAGCGCGGGGACCGGCCGTTGAAGGCGGCGCGGGCGCGCGATCCCGGGACGGGGCGCACGGCCTGGCTGCTGCATCACGACGCCATCGGCTTGGACGCCTGGCGGGCCAAGTGGGACCGGCGCGTCGCGGCGGGCGACACCGCCGAAATGGGGCGCCGTCGCCGCCGCCAGCAGGCGGCCTATGTTCAGGCGCGAGAAGCGGGTGAGGAAGCCGCCCTGTTCGCGGACCTCTACGCCCTGAAACCCTGGCAGCAGGCGATCTTGCGACGGCTCGGGTTGTTACTGAATATCTGACCGGGCTTGCCTGGTCTGTCCACGCGGCCTATGTGCTCCACATAACCCGTGTAAGCCGCCCCGCTCGCGAACATGACCCGCAACATCACCCTCGCCATAGATGACGCCCTGCTCGACAAGGTGCGTGTTCTGGCCGCTATGAAGCGGACCAGCGTCAATGAGATGGTGCGCGGTTTCCTGGCTCGACTGGTCGAGGAAGAAACGGAACACGACGAGGCGACCGAAGCCTTGCTGAAGCTGGCCCGCGAAAGCGAAGGCCGGATGGGCGACTGGCGCCCCGCCAGAGAAGATGCATATAGCGGCGAGCCTCGTTTTGATCGCTGGCGCTGACGTCTTCCTGGACACCAACATCCTGATCTACGCCGCGCTCGGTTCTGTCGATGAACCGGCGAAGTACGATCGTGCGCTTGAACTTCTGACCCGACGCTTCGGCACCTCGGGTCAGGTTCTGGCCGAATTCTATGTCACCGCCCAACGCAAGGGTGCGCGCCCTCTGACTCCGGAGGAGGCGCAGGAGTGGGTGTTTCGGTTGTCCAAGAAGCCCTTCCAGCCCATCGACTACAGGGTGGTCCGCAGCGGTATCGAGAACGCCCAGCGTTACATGATTTCCTACTGGGACGGCGCCATCATCGCCGCCGCCGAACGGCTGGGCGCCAAGGTGCTCTATTCCGAAGACCTCAATCACGGTCAGACCTATGGGTCGGTCCGTGTCGAAAACCCCTTCCTTCCCGCCTAACCCAACAAGCGAGACTCCATGTCCATCCTCGTCAACAAAGACACCAAGATCATCGTCCAGGGCCTGACCGGCAAGACCGGCGGCTTCCACACCGAACAGGCCCTGGCCTATCACGGCACCCAGATGGTCGCCGGCGTCCACCCGACCAAGGGCGGCACGAACTGGACCGGTTCACACGGCGAAACCCTGCCGATCTACGCCTCGGTCGCCGAAGCCAAGGACGCCACGGGCGCCGACGCCTCGGTCATCTATGTCCCGCCGTCAGGCGCCGCCGCCGCCATCATCGAAGCCATCGACGCCGAAATCCCCTTCATCACCTGCATCACCGAGGGCATTCCGGTGATGGACATGGTCAAGGTCAAGCGCCGGCTGGAAGGCTCCAACTCCCGCCTCTTGGGCCCGAACTGCCCGGGCGTCCTGACGCCGGACGAGTGCAAGATCGGCATCATGCCGGGCAATATCTTCAAGAAGGGCTCGGTCGGCATCGTGTCGCGTTCGGGCACCCTGACCTATGAGGCCGTGTTCCAGACCACCAATGAGGGCCTGGGTCAGACCACGGCCGTGGGCATCGGCGGCGACCCGGTCAAGGGCACCGAATTCATCGACGTGCTGGAGATGTTCCTGGCCGATCCCGAAACCACCTCGATCATCATGATCGGTGAAATCGGCGGCGGCGCGGAAGAAGACGCCGCCCAGTTCCTGATCGACGAGGCCAAGAAGGGCCGCAAGAAGCCGATGGCCGGCTTCATCGCGGGTCGCACGGCGCCCAAGGGCCGCACCATGGGCCACGCCGGCGCCGTCGTCTCGGGCGGCAAGGGCGATGCGGAATCCAAGATCGCGGCGATGGAGGCCGCCGGCATCCGCATGTCGCAATCGCCGGCCCGTCTGGGCAAGACCCTGGTGGAAGTGCTGAAGGGCTGAGACCCGTAAGCGGCGTAGGCATCGCCTCACGCATCAAAAATGCCGGTCTCGGCAGGATGGGACGCCCTCGGCTTCGGCCGGGAGCGTTTTTCTTTCGCATGCGACCAATTTCTCACCGAATTGCCCCGTTTCGGTCATGACCCATAAGGAAAGCGGGCCTATATGACGGGCGCGCCCCTCACGGAGATGTGTCCGCAGGGGCCAGGGAATAGACGAGAACAATGGCGGACGATGCGGGTCGGCTGAACCAGGTCTTTGCCGAGACCTCCTTCCTCTACGGGTCGAACGCGGCCTATATCGAGGAGCTGCACGAGAAATGGGCCAATGATCCCGGCTCGGTCTCGGCGGAATGGAAGGCTTTCTTCGATCAACTGCGCGACAACGCCGCCGCCGTGAAGGCCTCGGCCGAGGCCGGCGGCTGGGGCCGCGCCGCCGTCGCCGAGCCGACCGAGGCGACCGCCGTATTCGACGGCCGCTGGCCGGCGCCCAAGCCTGATTCCAAGAAGCCCGGCGCCCCGGCGCCCGCAGCCTCCAAAGCCGCGCCGGCCGAGGCCTCGCCCGAGGCGATCCGCGCCGCCGCCCACGATTCCATCCGCGCCCTGATGCTGATCCGCAGCTATCGCGTGCGCGGCCACCTCCAGGCCAATCTGGACCCGCTGGGCATCGAACAGCCCGTCGAAAACCCTGAATTGACGCCGGAATTCTACGGCTTCAGCGGCGCCGACCTGGATCGGCCGATCTTCCTGGACGGCGTCCTGGGCCTGCAGACCGGCACCATCCGCCAGGTGCTGGACATTCTGAAGCGCACCTACTGCGGCAATATCGGCATCCAGTACATGCATATCGCTGAGCCGGAGGAGAAGGCCTGGCTTCAGCAGCGGTTCGAGGGGCCGGACAAGTTCGAGCAGAACGCCTTCACCAAGGAAGGCAAGCTGGCCATCCTGAACAAGCTGATCGAGGCCGAGGGCTTCGAGCGCTTCCTGCACAAGCGTTTCCCCGGCACTAAGCGGTTCGGCCTGGACGGCGGCGAGGCCATGGTCCCGGCCCTGGAGCAGGTGATCAAGCGCGGCGGCAATCTGGGCGTCGACGAGGTGGTGCTGGGCATGGCCCACCGCGGCCGCCTGAACGTGCTGGCCGCCGTCATGGGCAAGCCCTACAAGGTCATCTTCCACGAGTTCCAGGGCGGCTCGGCCGTGCCCAGCGACATCGAAGGCTCCGGCGACGTCAAATATCACATGGGCGCCTCTTCGAACCGAGAGTTCGACGGCAACCACGTCCACCTGTCGCTGACCGCCAACCCGTCGCACCTCGAAATCGTCAACCCGGTCGTTCTGGGCAAGGCGCGCGCCAAACAGGCCTTCGACATCCGCGAGGCCAACGCCGGCAAGCCCGAGGCCGAATGGGCGCTGGACCGTTCCAAGGTCGTGCCCCTGCTGATCCACGGCGACGCCGCCTTCGCCGGCCAGGGCGTGGTGGCCGAATGTTTCGCCCTGATGGGGCTGAAGGGTTACCGCACCGGCGGCACCCTGCATTTCGTCATCAACAACCAGATCGGCTTCACCACCAGCCCGCGGAACTCGCGCTCGTCGCCCTATCCGTCGGACGTCGCCCTGATGGTCCAGGCGCCGATCTTCCACGTGAACGGCGACGATCCGGAAGCGGTCGTCTTCGCCGCCAAGGTGGCGACGGAGTATCGTCAGAAGTTCCACAAGGACGCGGTGGTGGACATGTTCTGCTACCGCCGCTTCGGCCACAACGAAGGCGACGACCCGACCTTCACCCAGCCGCTGATGTATTCGAAGATCCGCGCCCAGCCCTCGACGCGCGAACTCTATTCGCAGCGCCTGATCGCAGAGGGCGTGATTTCCCAGGCCGAGGTCGACGCCGAGATCGAGCGGTTCGAGAAATTCCTCGACGAACAGTTCGAGGCGGGCAAGACCTTCAAGGCGGACAAGGCCGACTGGCTGGACGGCCAGTGGAAGGGCATGGGCGCCGCCAAGGAAGAGCTGCGCGGCGATACGGCGGTGCCCCTGGCCAAGCTCCAGGACCTGGGCGCGCGCCTGACCACCATTCCCAACAGCGTCGACATGCACAAGACGCTGAAGCGGGTCATCGAGGCTCGCCGCGAGGCGGTCTCGACCGGCGAGGGCCTGGACTGGGCCACGGCCGAGAGCCTGGCCTTCGCCTCACTGGTGGACGAGGGCTTCCCCGTGCGCCTGTCCGGCCAGGATTCGGTGCGCGGCACCTTCTCCCAGCGCCACTCGGGCATCATCGACCAGACGACCGAAGAGCGGTACATGCCGCTGAACAATCTGCGCGAAGGCCAGGCCAATTTCGAGGTCATCGACTCGGCCCTGTCGGAAGAGGCGGTGCTGGGCTTCGAGTACGGCTATTCCCTGGCCGACCCGAACACCCTGGTGCTGTGGGAAGGCCAGTTCGGCGACTTCGTGAACGGCGCCCAGGTGGTGATCGACCAGTTCATCACCTCCGGGGAACGCAAGTGGCTGCGGATGAGCGGCCTGACCATGCTGCTGCCGCACGGCTATGAAGGTCAGGGACCGGAACACTCCTCCGCCCGCCTGGAACGCTTCCTCCAGGCCTGCGCCGAGGACAATATCCAGGTCGCCAACTGCACGACCCCGGCCAACTATTTCCACATCCTGCGTCGCCAGATGCACCGGCCGTTCCGCAAGCCGCTGATCCTGATGACGCCCAAGTCGCTATTGCGTCACAAGAAGGCGGTCTCGCCGCTGCGCGACCTGGCCGAGGGTTCGTCCTTCCACCGCGTGCTGCACGACGACGCCCAGACCCGTCCGGACGTCGCCGGGATCAAGATCAAGGCGGACAAGGACATCCGCCGCGTGATCCTGTGCTCGGGCAAGGTCTATTACGACCTGCTGGACGTGCGCGAGAAGAAGATGAAGGAAGGCCAGGCGGTGGACGACGTCTACATCCTGCGTCTGGAACAGTTCTATCCGTGGCCGATCCAGTCGCTGCGCAAGGAACTGGCCCGCTTCCCGAAGGCCGAACTGGTCTGGTGCCAGGAAGAGCCGAAGAACATGGGCGGCTGGACCTTCGTCGATCCGTGGCTGGAGCTGACGCTGGACAAGCTGGACGTCGCGGCCAAGCGCGCCCGCTACGTCGGACGGCCCGGCTCGGCCTCCACGGCCGCCGGCCTGATGAGCCGGCACCTGAAGGAGCTCGAGGCCTTCACCAACGAAGCCTTCGCCTGATAAGCGTTTAAGACAGACCTAGAGACAGCTGGACCCGACATGGCCGACATCCTGACCCCCGCCCTCGGTGAATCCGTCACCGAAGCCACCATCGCGAAATGGACCAAGAAGGTCGGCGACGCGGTCAAGAAAGACGAACTGCTCGTCGAACTGGAGACAGACAAGGTCTCTCTGGAGGTCGTGGCTCCGGCCGACGGCGTCCTGGGCGCCATCAACGCCGCCGAGGGCGACACCGTGGCGCCCGGCACGGTCCTGGGTTCGGTGACCGAAGGCGGCGCGGCCGCCGCCGCCCCGGCCGCTGCTCCCGCCAAGGCCGCCAAGGGCGAGCCCAAGGCGGCGGCTCCCGCCGCCGCCGCTTCCAGCATCGACATCACCGTGCCGGTGATGGGCGAAAGCGTCGCCGAGGGCTCGATGGGCAAGTGGCTCAAGAAGAGCGGCGAGGCGGTCAAGAAGGATGAACTGCTGGTCGAGATCGAGACCGACAAGGTCGCGGTCGAGGTTTCGGCCCCGGCCGACGGCGTCCTGACCATCGCCGCGGACGAAGGTTCGACCGTCACCCCGGGCCAGAAGATCGGTTCAATTGCCGCCTCGGGCGCCGCCGCTGCGGCTGCGCCGGCCGCCGCTCCGGCTGCGGCCCCGGCCAGCACCGGCTCTGCCCAGGTATCTAAGAACGAGACCCTGTCGCCCGCCGTCCAGCGCGTGGTCGCCGAGAACAACCTGGACCCGAGGGCCATCGCCGCCACGGGGCCCAAGGGCAATATCACCAAGGGCGACGCCATCGCCGCGATCGGGGCCGTTGCGGCCGCGCCGGCGCCGGCCGCCGCACCTGCCGCCCCGCGCGCCCTGGCCCCGCGCGAGGAGCGGGTGAAGATGACGCGCTTGCGTCAGACCATCGCCCGTCGCCTGAAGGAATCCCAGAACACGGCCGCCCAGCTGACCACCTTCAACGAGGTGGACATGACCAATGTCATGGCCCTGCGCGCCCAGTACAAAGAGGTGTTCGAAAAGCGCCACGGGGTGAAGCTGGGCTTCATGTCCTTCTTCACCAAGGCGGTGGTCGCCGCGCTTCAGGAAATCCCGGCGGTCAACGCCGAGATCGACGGCACGGACATCATCTACAAGAACCACTATGACATCGGCGTCGCTGTCGGCACCGACAAGGGTCTGGTGGTTCCGGTGCTGCGCGACGCCGACACCCTGAGCCTGGCCGGTATCGAAAAGGGCATCGGCGCCCTGGGCAAGGCCGCCCGCGACGGCGCCCTGACCATGGACCAGCTGCAGGGCGGCACCTTCACCATCACCAACGGCGGCACCTATGGGTCGCTGATGTCGACGCCGATCCTGAACGCGCCCCAGTCCGGCATCCTGGGCATGCACAACATCGTCCAGCGTCCGATGGCCATCAACGGCGAGGTCAAGATCCGGCCGATGATGTATCTGGCCCTCAGCTATGACCACCGCATCGTCGACGGCAAGGAGGCCGTGACCTTCCTGGTGCGGATCAAGGAGCTGCTGGAAGACCCGCAGCGGGCCCTGCTGGACCTGTAAGAAACTGAAAAGGCGGCGATTTCGCCGCCTTTTTTGTTGGGCCTGATGTCGGGCCGAGCCCGTAGTGTCGAATATCGACGTTTGTGTCTTGGCGACGTCAGAGGTGGAGTCATTGCGTGACTACGGGTTCTTCCGCACTGACAAACCGCCCAAAAGGCGCGCCCTATTCTCGCCATGGAATGGGCGGCGCGCGCGATAGGGGTGTTCTACGTCTTGGGCGGTCTGATGCTTCTGTATCAGGCCTGGCTCAACTGGCGTCTGCAAAGGGCCTTGTCGGGCCTGGTCGCCATTCCCGTCGCCGAGCAGTTCGGCGATGGCGTGATCGTTCTGGCCGGCGTACTGGTCATGCTTTCTGGCGCGGCCCTGGCGGCCCTCAGCGGCTGGGCTGTCGTCGCCTTCATGGCGGGATGGACGGTCCAGGCGCTGTATCTGCTCTGGACCGATCATGTCTCTCGTATCGGGGAGCCTGAGGCCGTCAGCGGACGCCGCCAGTCAGTCTACGCCTTTACCGGCTACACCGCCGCCACCGGGATCGTCCTTTGGCTCCCGACGGTCGGCGTGCTGGGCTGAATAGGGGCGGCCTGGACGTGGCTGCGACGACAATTTGGCAAGGGCGGCAAGGTCCCGGCAGGGTCGCACCCGATCATCGTTAAAGAAACCGAGCCCGATCCCGCGCCCAGGGGAGGCGTGGACGACGCGGACCCAGGCGAAAACCAGGCCTAGCCGAACTCGGCCTCCAGGTCCGCAAGGCGGGCGGCCTGGTCCTCGGCGATCAGGGCGTCCAGCAGGGGGTCGATGTCGCCCTCCAACACCTGGGGCAGGCTGTGCAGGGTCAGGCCGATGCGGTGGTCGGTCACCCGCCCTTGCGGGAAGTTGTAGGTGCGGATCCGTTCGGACCGGTCGCCAGACCCCACCTGGGACTTGCGCGAGTCGGCGCGGGCCAGATCCTTGGCCTGGCGCTGCATGTCGTACAGGCGGACCCGCAGGTTCTTCATCGCCTTGTCCCGGTTCACGTGCTGGGACTTTTCGGACGAGGTGACGACGATGCCGGTCGGCAGGTGGGTGATCCGCACGGCCGAGTCGGTCTTGTTGACGTGCTGACCCCCCGCGCCCGAGCTGCGGAAGGTGTCGATGCGGATGTCCTGGTCGCGGATCTCGATCTCGACGTCCTCGACCTCGGGCAGGACGGCGACGGTGGCGGCTGAGGTGTGGATGCGGCCGCCGGCCTCGGTGGTCGGCACGCGCTGGACCCGGTGGACGCCGCTCTCGAACTTCAGCCGGCCGAACACGCCCTCGCCGGTGACGGTGGCGACGATTTCCTTGTAGCCGCCGGCGTCGCCTTCGGAGACGCTGTCGACCTCGACCCGCCAGCCCCGGGTGGAGGCATAGCGCGAATACATGCGGAACAGGTCGCCGGCGAACAGGGCCGCCTCGTCTCCGCCGGTGCCGGCGCGGACCTCCAGCACGGCCGAGGCGTTTTCATCGGCGTCGCGCGGGGCCAGCAGCAGGGCCACGTCGCGCTCCAACTGCGGCAGGCGGTCGGTCAGGTCGCGCAGCTCCTCCTGGGCCATGGCGGCCATTTCGGGGTCGGACGCCATCACCTCCAGATCGGCCATTTCGGCGCGGAGCCGGGCCAGGCCCTGGACCGCGTCGGCGACGGGCTTCAGCTCGGCGTGTTCCTTGGACAGGCGGACGATCTCGGCCCCGTCGGTCGCCGCGCCCATCCGGGCCTCCACCTCGTGGAAACGGTCGAGCACCTGATCGAGACGGGCCTGGGGCAGACGCAAGGCGGAACCATCCTGGGACAATGAGAGGGGCCGTCCTTAGCCCGCCTGGGGGGGCGATGTCGATCATCGCAACGCCGCCCGGCGCCGGGTTCGTGAACTTTGATAACGATGGCGTCAGCCGCGGTGGCGAACGTCATGGTCCGGGTTTAGCTGGCCGTGGAGTCGCTGACGCTGTGAGAAGGACGCCATGTTCGACCGCCTGCCCCATCGCGCTTCTGAAACCCCCTACCCCATCCGGTCGGCGAAACCGCCGGTCGATCATGACGTGGAGGAGCTCTGCCGCCTCTACGACCGGCGCCTGGCGGAGCGAGGGGGCGATCTGTCGCCGAGCCGCAGGCGTGAACTGGACGCCCTGGCGGTTCGATACGGCCTGGCCGTCGACCGTACCGCCGCCATGGTCTGGCGCGATCTGCGCGCCGTCATCAGTCGGACGGTGGGGCGGGCGTCGGACCAACCGGTCGCCGAACCAGCCCCAGCGCCGGCCCAGACCCCCGCTCCCGTCGAAACAGGCCCCCTGACGGTGCTGGTCGTTGAAGACGATCCAGACGCCGCAGCCGCCTTGACCGAGCTTTTGACCGAGGCCGGGCACAGGGTGGTCGGGCCGTTCCACAGCGCGGCGCCGGCTGAGGCGGCCGCGGCGCTGCACGCCATCGACGCCGCCCTGTTGGACGTCAATCTGTCGGACGGGGCGACGGGAAGGGGACTGGCGGAGCGATTGAAACGACGCTGGGACATGCGGGTGGTGCTGACGTCGGGTGACGTCGAGGCGGTCCGCCGCGCCGATCCGGCCGAGACTGTCGTGTTTAAACCCTATACGGGGGCGCAGATTCTGGCGGCCCTGGCCGGTAGGCGACGCGAGGGCTGACGGCGAGGCGCTTGCGTCCGGCCGGTGGGCGGGCGATCAGACGGCATGCTGTCGAACCGATCCCGCTACGCCCTTCGCGCCATGGTGCATCTCGCCGGCCTGCCGGGCGGGGGCCCCGCCACCATCGGCGAGATCGCCGAGGCCGCCGCGGCGCCGCGAAAGTTCCTGGAAGCCATATTGCTGGACCTGCGTCGGCGGCATCTGCTCGTGTCCAAACGCGGGAGGACCGGCGGCTACGCCCTGGCCGCGCCGGCCGACCGCATCAGTTTCGCCGATGTGATCCGAGCGCTGGAAGGCCCTCTGGCGCTCGCGCCCTGCGCATCCCGCACCGCCTTCGGGCCTTGTGAAACCTGTCCCGACCTGGACACCTGTCCGCTTCGCCCGGTGCTGCAGGACGGGCGCGACGCCGTCGCCGCCGTTTTCGAGACGCGAACCCTTCTGCAAGCCGCTGCGAAGTTTTCTCCTATTGACCCAGTAGGAGATAAAGCCCCAACCTCGTGACCCTCTGGAGGGGCCATGCAAGACTTCCTGCTGTTTCTGTGCGTCGGGTTCTTGGCCCAGGTCGTCGACGGCGCCCTGGGCATGGCCTATGGGGTGATCTCCTCCACCGTCCTGCTTTCATTCGGCGTGCCGCCCGCGACGGCCTCGGCCAGCGTTCACGCCGCGGAAGTCTTCACCACGGCTGCGTCTGCGGGGTCGCACACGGTGAACAAGAATGTGAACTGGAAGCTGTTCGCCCCCCTGGCCCTGGGTGGGGTGGTTGGCGGCGGCCTGGGCGCCTTCGTCCTCACCAGCATCGACGGCGACCTGATCAAGCCCTGGATCACTGCCTATCTGGCGATCATGGGCGGTGTGATCATCTGGCGCGCCACCCGCCAGACGCGCGCGCGACTGTTTCCGTTGAAACTGGCCGGTCCCCTGGGGGTGGTCGGGGGCTTCTTCGACGCCGTCGGCGGCGGCGGCTGGGGGCCGACGGTCACGACGACCCTGGTGGGATCGGGCCAGGACCCGCGCGCCTCGATCGGCACCACCAATACGGCCGAGTTCTTCGTCACCTCCGCCATCTCCGCCACCTTCCTGGCGGCGCTGCTGACCGGCCACTGGGACCAGGCCGAGGGCGTGGCCACCCACGCCATGGCGGTGCTGGGCCTGATCCTGGGCGGGCTGATCGCCGCGCCCTTCGCCGGCGTCATCGCCCGGATCGCGCCGCGTCGGGTGCTGACCTACGGGGTCGGGGCGGTGGTGCTGCTTTCGGCGGGCTATCAGGCGCTGAGGCTGTTCAAGGTCATCTGAGGCGAAGCGGCGACGGCGGCGGGCCGCCGTCGCCGAAAGGCGGCTTAATGCGCGCGGGCGCGGAAGCGGGTCAGGAAGGCCTTGATGTTTTCCCGAATGGACGCCTCGTTCGCCATCCGCAGACGTTCGACCCCCATGAAGGCCTGGCCCATGGTCGCCGTCCCGGTGGCGGCCACCGTTTCATCGAAGACGGTGCGGTCGGCCTGGGACACCGTGTAGCGGACCTGGCTCGTCACCGACATGTCGAAGCCCGCCAGGGGCTGCTTCAGGTCGATCAGAGAGGCCGCGACCGTCATGGCCGGCCCTTCGCTTCCCATATAGCCGGCGGCGGCCAGGGAGTTTTCCAGCGCCGTCTTGAAGTCGGCGTTGGAGACTTCGGACGTCCACATCGGATTGGTGGCCTGACCGCCGGAAACGGTCACGGTCGTCACCGAGCGATAGCCCAGATCGCCTGAAGAGGCGGTCAGGCCGGCGGTGGCCGGCAGGGTCATCATGGCGGGGTTGGACGGACTGGCGCAGGCGGCTAGGCCTAAAAGCCCGGCCGCGCAGCCGGCCATGGCGAGACGACGCAACATCATTGTTGGGTCGCCGCCTGGGCGCCCGCGGCGGGCGCGGCGGCGCGCGCGGCCGCTTCTTCGGCCGGGGTGCGCAGGGTGACGATCAGCGGATTGGGCTTCAGATCATTCATGGCGCCCGAGGTGGCGTCGATCGCCCCGCCGATCAGGCCACCGACCAGGATGTTGCCCGCCATGGCCGTGCCGCCGGCGCCTGACACGCTGCTGGTGATGTCATGGGTCTGCGAAACATAGCCGTCCTTGGACACGGTGATGCGGAATGCATCCTTGCGCGGCATGCGGAAGGTGCAGGGCGTGGCCTGGCATTCGAAGCCGTTCGAGGTGCTGACCTGCGCGCCGGGCGGCGTGCTTTGGACGGTGAATTGTTGGCTCGAGCCGCGCGTCACGGTAGCGCAGGCCGGCAAAGACAGCGCCACGCCGACAAGCGCGAGCGCACGCACGCCCATGTGCGCGGGATTACGGAATTTCATGAAGCCCCTCAATGGATTGCAGCCCGCCCTCCCCAGGCGGACTTACGGCCTAGGTTGCACTTGGGATGCGAGCCGTCAATCAAGCGGCGTCAAATTTATCCAAAATGACACAACTGGAGGGCGCGCGACCTATTCAGCCGCCTGAAGCTCCGCCGCCCGCGCCGCCTCCAGCTCGGCGGCCTTTTGTTCCACCAGCTCGACGATATGGTCGATCATGCCCTCATTGGCCTGTTTGTGGGCGATCTTGCCGTTCAGATAGACCATGCCCGCGCCCTTGCCGCCGCCGGTGAAGCCGATGTCGGTATAGAGGGCCTCGCCCGGGCCGTTCACGACGCAGCCGATGACCGACAGGCTCATCGGCGTCGAGATATGGGCCAGCTTTTCTTCCAGCAGGCCGACCGTCTCGATGACGTTGAAGCCCTGACGCGCGCAGGACGGGCAGGCGATGATGTTGACGCCCCGGTGACGCAGGCCCAGCGACTTCAGAATGTCGAAACCGACCTTGATCTCCTCGACCGGATCGGCGGCCAGGGAGACGCGGATGGTGTCGCCGATCCCCGCCCACAGCATGGAGCCCAGGCCGATGGACGACTTGATCGTGCCGGTGCGCAGCGGCCCCGCCTCGGTCACGCCCAGGTGCAGGGGGCAGTCGATGGCGTCCGCCAGCTGCTGATAGGCGGCGACGGTCAGGAAGGGGTCCGACGCCTTTACCGAGATCTTGAACTCGTGGAAGTCGTTGTCCTGCAGGATGCGGGCGTGGTTCAGGGCGCTCTCGACCATGGCGTCGGGGCAGGGCTCGCCGTACTTCTCGAGCAGCTCCTTCTCCAGAGAACCGGCGTTGACGCCGATCCGCATGGAGCAGCCGTTGTCGCGGGCGGCCTGGATGACGTCGCGGACCCGATCCGGGCTGCCGATATTGCCCGGATTGATGCGCAGGCAGGCGGCGCCCGCCTCGGCCGCCTCGATGCCGCGCTTGTAGTGGAAATGGATGTCGGCGACCAAGGGAGCCTTGGCCTCGCGGACGATGGTGCGAAACGCTTGGGTCGATTCAACGTCGGGGCAGGAGACGCGAACGATGTCGGCGCCGGCCTCTTCCAGCTGACGGATCTGATCGATCGTCGCCGCCGCGTCGGACGTCGGCGTATTGGTCATCGACTGGACGCTGATCGGGGCGTCGCCGCCGACCAGGACTGAGCCGACGCGAATCTGGCGGCTCTTGCGCCGTTCGATATGGCGCCAGGGACGGACGTGGCCGAGTTCTGAAGTGTGGTCGCTCATTTCCGGCCCATATAGGCGCTCTGCGGCTCCGCGACCACCGGCGTAACGGTCAGTTCGTCGTTACGCCGGCGCCGGGATTGGCGACCGTCTCGCCCGTCGGTGCGGCGTCCTGGGTTCGCAGGAGCTGAGCCGAACGCTCGGCCTGAAGCTGGGCCTGACGGCGCGCCTGCTCCTCCGCCACCTGCCGGGCCGCCTGTTCGGCGCGGCTGTTCAGCTGGGTCAAAGGGGTCAGAAGGGCGGGCAGGACGCCGCTATGCTCGCCGTTCAGATAGACGTCAAAGGCGGCTGGATCAGACACGTCGATCGTGGCGCTGACGCCCATGGGGGCGCGCCAGGCCTCTCCCGGCGCCATCTGCCGGGCGAACAGGGCCTGACCCCCGCCCAGCCTAACCACCAGCGCGCCGGCCTTCTTGGCCTGAATGACCACCTGAGAGGCGGTGGCCGGGGCGCCGTAGACGGCGCCGCGCGGATTGAACGCCTTCTGAACCGGGGCGGCGTCCGCCGCCTGGGCCGCCGCGATCACCGCCGGATCGTTCGGATCGACCCCGGTCAGCTGGGCCTCAAGGCCGGGCGTGACATAGAGGGCGGGCGTCGTCTGGTCCGGCGGCGCAGCCCTGGGGGCGCCCAGCGCGATCGGGGCGGCCTGGCCGGGCACCTCTCCCAGCCGCCAGCTTTCCGGCACGGCGGCGATGTCGGACGGGCGGACCTCCTGGTGGATGTTGAGGCGCTGAAACACGTTCCAGCCGATCAGGGCGACGGCCACTATGGCGACGAGACCGATGATCCGCGGCGAATAGCGTTTGACGTCCTCAAAGGCGATGCCGATCGGCGCCTTCAACGGGGCGGAGGTGTCCGGGCTTTCGCGCTTGAACCGCTCCACGGCCAGCTGTTCGTCCAGCCCCAGGGCCGCCGCATAGCCCCGCACATAGCCGATGGCGAAGACGCGCGAGGGCAGGGACGACCAGTCGTTCTGCTCCAGAGCGATCAGGAAGCGGGTATGGACCTTGGTTTCGGCGGAGAGATCGGCCAGGGACTTTCCCGACTGTTCGCGGGCGCGGCGCAGGCCGTCGCCCAGAGTCGCGGCCTCGGTGATGGAGGGCGCGAGGTCCTTCCAGTCCGGATGAGCCTTGAACTCTTCGGGGGCGTTCCCCGCATCCAGCGCCATGACGCCTGACCCCACACTCGGAACGACAGAGAGCCGCCCCGTACTCGCAACGGACCCGTCCGGTAGCATGTCTTCGCGACGGGACGCGCCTCTCCCCTTCGGCGGACCCCATGCGTCCTGTGGATAAACCATATCGTCAGCCCCATCAACGGCGTTTCCCGATTCGGGATGCGCGCGCCAATCCTCAGGCGGCGACGTTCAATTTCCGGGCCAGGGATTCGATCTCATTGCGGATCGAACCGGTGGAGAGGTTCAGCAGATTGTTCAGGCCGCGCCGCGCAGCCGTCAGATCGGCCGACAGGATCATCCGTTTGACCGGCCCGACCCCGCCCGCAGGCGCCGACAGGCGGGTGAAGCCCAGGGTGATCAGGGCGAAGGCCTCCAGCGGCCGGCCCGCCAGTTCGCCGCAGATCGAGACCGGGGTGCCGGTGTCGGCGCACGCCTTCTGGATGGTCTGGAGCGCACGCAAGGTGGGCGGCGACAGAGGGTCGTAGCGGTCCGACACCAGGGGATTGGTCCGGTCGGCGGCGTACATGTACTGGAACAGGTCGTTGGTGCCGATCGAGACGAAGTCGGTCAGGGGCAGAAGCGCGTCCAAATGCCACAGCAGGGACGGGCATTCGACCATGGCGCCGACGCGCAACAGGGCGGGCAGGGCGCGGCCGCGCCGCCGAGCCCAGGCGCATTCGACGTCGACCAGTTCGCGCGCGGCCCGGAACTCGTCCACCGTGGCGATCATCGGGAACATGACGCGCAGTTCGCGGCCCGCCGCCGCCGTCAGCAGGGCCCGAAGTTGCATCCGCAGCAGGGACGGCCGGTCCAGGCCCAGGCGGATGGCGCGTCGGCCCAGGGCGGGGTTTTCCTCCCGCTCCGCCTCCAGATAGGGCAGGACCTTGTCGCCGCCGATGTCCAGGGTGCGGAAGGTGACGGGCCGGTCGCCGGCGGCGTCCAGCACCAGCTTGTAAAGGGCGGTCTGGGCGTCCAGCCTGGGCAGTTCGTCCGAGACCATGAACTGGAATTCGGTGCGGAACAGGCCGATGCCTTCCGCCCCCGTCTCGTTCAGATTCTCCAGATCCACCGCCAGGCCGGCGTTGGTCAAAAGGCTGATCCGCTGGCCGTCCAGGGTCACGGCGGGGGTGTCGCGCAGCTGGGCGAACTGGGCCCGGCGCTGGTCACGTACAGCCATTCGCGACTGGACGGCCTCGATCATGTCGGGGCGAGGGCGCAGATAGGCCTCGCCGGTCTCGCCGTCGGCGATGACCATATCGCCTTCCGACAGCCGGTCGCGCAGTCCCATCAGACGACCGACGCAGGGAATCTGCAGCGCGCGGGCCACGATGGCGGCGTGGCTGGCCGCCGATCCCTCTTCGAGCAGCAGGCCCTTCAGCTTGTCGCGCGGATATTCCAGCAGATCAGCCGGACCCAGGTTGCGCGCCACCACTATGGCGTCGTCGGGCAGTTCGCGCTCGCCGGGCTTGTCGCCCGCCAGCACCCGCAGCAGCCGGTTTGCCAGGTCTTCGAAGTCGTGCAGCCGCTCGCGGATATAGGGATCGCGCGCCTGGGCGAAGCGGGCGCGGTGCTCGTTCCTGACTCGGTCCACCGCCGCCTCTGCGGTCAGGCCGTTCCTCACCGCCTCTTCCAGCGACCGGTTCCAGCCCCGATCGTCGGCGAACATCCGATAGGTCTCCAGCACCTCGAACGAGGGACCGGCCAAGCCCTGACCCTTGTCCAGCATGGCGTCCAGACCGGTCTTCAGCGAGGCCAGGGCCAGCTTCAGGCGGGCCTCCTCCAGACCGGGGTCCTCCGCCAGCAGTTTTTCCGGCGGCAGGGGCGCCTCGTGCAGCACCACATGGCCGAACGCCAGGCCGTCGCCGAACTTCTGGCCTTTCAGCCGTTCCGGCCGATGCGGCGCCAGTTCGACGTCGCGCAGCTCCTCCTGGTCCAGCAGTTCGCCCGAGGAGACGGTTTCGGCCAGGACCATGGCTATGGTCTGGATGTCCTCGACCTCGTCCTCGTCATAGCGCCGCTCGGTGCGGTTCTGCACCACCAGCACGCCAATGGCGCGGCCGCCGCGCAGCAGCGGGGCGCCGAGGAAGGCGTGATAGGGGTCTTCGCCCGTTTCCGGACGATAGGAGAAGGCCGGATGCGACGGGGCGTCCGACAGACTGATCGGCTGGGCGGTCCGCGCCACTTCGCCGACCAGACCCTCGCCTGGGCGCAGACGGGTGTTGTGGACGGCGCCGGGGTTCAGACCTTCGGTCGCGAAAAGCTCCAGCTCGCCCGAGGCCCGGCGCAGATAGATGGAGCAGACCTCGGCGACCATCGACCGGGCGATGATCTGCACCACCATGTTCAGGCGGTCCTGAGCCGGGGTCGCGCCCGCGCCCGCCCCGCCCAGAGCCTCGCGGATCTGGCGCAGGAGGTTGCGTGGTCCCCTGGTCATCGCGCCGCCTGCCGGCATCATGGCTCCCGCGCCTCGGCGCCGCAGCGCCCGTTCAAATCACCTATACAGCGTCCAGGCCGTAAGCCGAATGGAGGGCGCGCACGGCCAGTTCGGCATAGGCGGCGTCGATCAGCACGCTGATCTTGATCTCCGACGTCGAAATGGCCTGAAACTTGACCCCCTTGTCGGCCAGGGCCTTGAACATGGTCTGGGCCACGCCGGCGTGGCTGCGCATGCCGACCCCGACGACGGAGACCTTGGCCACGTCCTCGTCGACGCGGATCTCCTCGAAAGCCAGGTCGGCCTGGGCCGCCTTCATGATGTCGGCGGCGCGCACGGCGTCGCGGCGGCCGGTCGTGAAGGTCAGGTTCACCGTATTGGCGGTGCGGGCCTGGCTCTGGACGATCATGTCCACATTGACGTTGGCCTCGGCCAGACGGGTGAAGACGTCTGCGGGGGCGTCCACCCGGTCGGACAGGCCCAAAAGGGTGATGCGGGCCTCGTCACGGCTCATGGTCACGCCGGACACGATGCGTTTTTCCACGATCTCCTCCTCGTCGCAGATCAGGGTTCCGCCCTTGTCGGGCATTTGGCCGGACTCGTCCGGTTCGATGAAGCTGGACAGAACCCGCACAGGCACCTGTTTGGCCATGGCGAGTTCGACCGATCGGGTTTGCAGCACCTTGGCCCCCAGGGAGGCCATTTCCAGCATCTCCTCGAAGGAGACCTTGTTCAGACGCCGCGCGCGGCTCTCGATGCGGGGATCGGTCGTATAGACCCCGTCCACGTCGGTGTAGATGTCGCAGGGGCAGGACAGGGCGGCCGCCACGGCGACGGCCGAGGTGTCCGATCCGCCCCGGCCCAGGGTGGTGATCTTGCCGTCGGGGGTCACGCCCTGGAAGCCGGGCACGACGGCGATTTCGCCCGCATCGACGGCGGCGCCCAGCTTCTCGCCGGGGATGTCGACGATCCGGGCGCGGCCGTGGGCGTCGTCGGTGACGATCGGCACCTGCCAGCCCATCCAGGACCGGGCGTTCAGACCCATGTTGCGCAGCGTCATGGCCAGGAGGCCGGACGTCACCTGTTCGCCCGAGGCCACCACCACATCATATTCGTCGTCGCTGAGCGGCAGGCCGGCGGCGGCCGGACCGGCGCCGTCGGTCCAGGCGACCAGCTCGTTCGTCTTGCCGGCCATGGCCGAGACGACGACAGCCACCTTCTTGCCCGAGGCGGCCTCTGCGGCGACGATCCGCGCCGCGCGACGAATGCGTTCGAGGTCCCCCATGGAGGTGCCGCCGAACTTCATCACCAGTCGTGTGGTTTCGGGCCGCGTCATCGTGGCGTTCCGCCCCCTGCTTGCGTGAAAGGGCGCGAAGGTCCATCCCTCGCGTCATGACCGCTTCTAGCGACGCCGCACCGTCTCGCCTACCCCGCGAAGGGCATGGTTTTTCGCAAAATTCGCCCGAAGGCGCATTCGGCGCATCGATTGACCCGGCCGACGTCGCCCGCTTCTCGGCCCAGGCGGCCGAATGGTGGGATGCGCACGGGCCGTTCGCGCCTCTGCATCGGTTCAATCCGGCGCGGTTGAAGCTGATCCGCGAGCAGCTGTGCGCCCGGCTGGGCCGGGATTCGCGAGCGCGCCGCCCGTTCGAGGGTCTGGCCCTGCTGGACGTCGGCTGCGGCGGCGGGCTGATCGCCGAGCCGATGCGGCGGATGGGCTTTACCGTCACCGCCATCGACGCCTCGACCGAGAACATCGGCACAGCGCGCGCCCATGCCGAGATGGTCGGGCTGGACATCGCCTATCGCCCGGCGACCGTTGAACAGATGGAGGCGGAAAAGGCGGGGCCGTTCGATGTGGTCCTGACCATGGAGGTGATCGAGCATGTCGCCGATCCGGAAGGCTTCGTGCGCGCCTGTTCGCGCCTGGTCCGGCCGGGCGGGGTGATGATGGTCGCCACCCTGAACCGCACCCTGAAGTCCCTGGCGCTCGGCAAGGTGGCGGCGGAATATGTGCTGCGCTGGGTGCCGGCCGGGACGCACGACTGGCGCCAGTTCCTGAAGCCCCAGGAGATCCGGGCCATGCTGTCTCAGGAGGCTGTGACCGTCGAGGGGCCTTACGGCCTCAATTACGATCCGCTGACCGACCGCTGGAGCCAGAGCGACGACGCGGGGATCAACTATATGATGGTGGCGACGCGGAACGCATGACCGGCGTCGTCATCACGGGCGGACCCGGTTCGGGCAAGACCAGCCTGATCGAGGCGCTGGCTAACCTGGGTTACGGCGTCGAACCCGAGGCCGGTCGGGCGATTATACGCCGGCAACAATCGGTGAACGGTCCCGCCCTGCCTTGGCGAGACCGCACCCTGTTCGCGCAGCGCATGTTCGAGCATGACATCGAAGCGCATGACCGCAGTCGATTGGCCGACGGTGTGGTCTTTCACGATCGCGGTCTCCCTGACGTCATCGGCTATCTGACTCTGTGCGGTCTGCAAGTCCCTGATCATATGTCTGAGGCGGCGCGCACCCTGCGCTACCATCCGACCGTGTTCATCGCTCCGCCCTGGCCCGAAATCTTTGGACAGGACGCCGAACGACGTCAGGATTTCAACGAGGCGAAGCGCACCTACGAGGCCATGGCCATGGTTTATCCCCGCTATGGATATCGCCTCGTAGAAATGCCGAAGGCGACCGTCGCTGAGCGGGTCGCCTTCGTTCTCGATCAGATCGTCTGAGCCGCCCTTACACCTTGGCGGCGCGGCTGCGGGTCCAGGCGTACAGCCCGATCACGGCGACGGCGAAGCCGACGATCCCCGCCAGCATGGCGGGCCAGGTCGAGCCCTCGGGCAGCATGGCGAACGGCGCGTCGTCGCGGGTGGCGACGATGACGCCGGCGGTGAAGACGCCGAACAGGCTTTCGCCCACGATCAGGCCCGAGGCCAGCAGCACGCCCATGCGGCGCGCCACATCGGCGTAACGGGTGCTGGAGACCGCCTTGTCGTAGATCCAGCCGCAGACGGCGCCGATGACCAGCATGGTGGTGACGGCGGCCGGCAGATAGAAGCCGATGCCGACGGCCAGGGGCGGCAGCTTGATCTTCTTGCCGGTCGCCTTCTCCAGCACGGCGTCCAGGATGATGATGACCACGCCGATCACCGCGCCCAGGCCGATCAGGTCCCAGCGCAGGTCGCCGCCGATGACGCCGCGCGCCAGGGCCGAGATCAGGGTGGCCTGAGGCGCCGCCAGGGTCTTGGCCCCCTCGACGATGGCGGGCGGGCCGCCCTCGAAGCCGAAGGCCTGGTTCAGAAGGTTCAGGATCAACGGAATGACCAGGGCGCCGGCGCCGACGCCGACGATCAGGGCGACCTGCTGGCGCCAGGGCGTGGCCTCGACCAGCTGGCCGGTCTTCAGATCCTGGAGATTGTCATTGGCGATGACGGCGACGGCGAAGACCACGGCGGTCACGATCAGGGCGAAGGCGATGATGGACGGATCGGCGGGCACGCCCGCGATCGCCATCACGCCCAGCATCAGCAGGGAGGCGATCACGACGGCCAGTATGCCGACGCCCGAGACCGGGCTGTTCGACGAGCCGATCAGGCCGGCCATGTATCCGCAGATGGCGGCCACGGCGAAGCCGATCAGGACCACATAGACCAGGCCGCCGATCACCAGCAGGGGCGTCGATCCGGCCAGGGCCGGGGCGGTCTGGGCGAACCAGGCCAGAAGGCCGGCGATGCCGATCAGACAGACGAGCGAGATACCGCCCACCAGCTTGATCGGCAGATCCTGTTCGGTCAGTTCCAGCGCTTCGCCGTGATTGCGGCGGGCGTTGGCGGCCAGGGCCGAGGTCAGGCCGCCGACCAGGGGACCGGCCAGCTTGATCAAGGTCCAGATGGCGGCCACGCCGATGACGCCGGCGCCCATGAAGCGGACTTCGCGGCTCCAGACCCGTCCGGCCAGCTCCTCGGCGCCCGTCCCGGCGGGCAGGGTGGAGGCGATGGAGGGGATGCCGTGCGCCGTCAGCCAGGCCACGGTGTCGGGGCTGGTCAGGATCGGCACGGCGATGGCCCAGGCCAGGATCAGGCCGAACAGCTGGGCCAGGCCGACCGTCAGGCCGATCAGGTGGCCGGCGCCCAGAAGGGCGAACTGCATGCCGAAGCCCATGCCGGTGGCCCCGCCGCCCAGGGCGGCCGGAAGCTTGAAGAACTTGGCGGCCTCGCCGGCGAAGACGCGGCCCGCGACCAGCAGGGCGTAGCCGGCGGAGACGACGGCGCCGGCGACCACGATCCACAGGCCGGACTTGTTCTCGCGCACCGCGCTCTCGGTCTGTTCGGCTCCGCGCGAGCCGACCTTCAGCACCTCGGCGGCGGCGACGCCTTCCGGATAGGGCAGGCCGCCGCCCGTCACCAGGGCGCGGCGCAGCGGGATGGAGAAGGTCACCCCCAGGACGCCGCCCAGGATGCAGATGGCCACCGACTGCCAGAAGGGAAACTCCAGCCACCAGCCGATCATCACCAGGCCCGGCAGGACGAAGATGATCGAGCTCATGGCCCCGCCGACCGAGGCCACGGTCTGGACCGTCATATTCTCCCAGATGGTCGAGGTCTTGAAGGCCCGCAGCACGGCCATGGAGATGACCGCCGCCGGAATGGCCGAGGCGAAGGTCAGGCCGACCAGAAGGCCCAGATAGGTGTTGGCGGCGGTGAAGATCACCGCCAGCAGGCAGCCCAGCACAAGGGCGCGAAGGGTCAGTTCAAGCCGGCCCTTTCGGGTTTGGGGCGCAGCGACGGCGTCAGTCATGAAGATCGGTTCCCACGTTCGACCGGGACGTAAGCCCATAACGGCCCCTGCGGCAACTGGTCACGCTCAGCGGACTCCTCAGGCGGGTAGGGGCCGGCTCCAGCGAAGGCGCCGGCGCGCCCGCCGAACCAGGCCCGGGGCGGCCGCCGTCACCCGATAGACCCCCGCCATGACCAGGGCCGTCAGGGCCCAGGACAGCAGGATGTCGGACAGGAAATGCCCGCCGAAGGCCAGCCGGTTCATCGACAGGGCCAAGGCGTAGACGAGCCCCAGCGGCAGGACGGCCGGTCGCCACCGCGCCGGAGTGACCACCAGCAGGACGCCCACCATCCAGGCGGCGCTGGAGCCCTCGCCGGAGACGAAGGAGCAGTTGGACTGGCAGGCGTCGCTGATCACCCAGGCCGGGGTAAAGGCCGCGTCGCCGCCGAACTGGTCGATCTGGACCGGGCGAGCGCGCCCCCAAAGGCTCTTGAACAGCAGATTGACGACCAGCCCCGGTCCGAGGGCCAGGGCCGCGACGGCGAACATCGCCCGCCGCGCTGCGGCGCCGACGGAACGCCCGCGCAGGGCCCGCCAGATCAGGCGGCCGATCACCCCCAGCAGCAGGAGGGCCAGGACCAGGGTGGAACTCTTGCGCAAGGCCTTGAGCACGGGATCGCCGGCCAGGAAGAAGCCGGCCTCAGGTCGGTAGAAGAGGCGGCTCACGGCGATGTCTACGCCTGGAAAGACCAGAAAATAGGCGCTGATCGCCAGGACGGCCGCTGCGGCCAGAATGGCTGCGTCCTCGCGCGTGAGGCGAAGGCGAGCGCTCAAGTCCGTCCAGGACGAGAGGCGCAGACGCGGCGCGGGCGTGATGACGGACTGAGACACATTCCCCCCGGATTGGTCTGGAGACGCCAATGCCAGAGTGCGGTGTCGTTCCCGCGTCATTACGAACAATGTTTTCCAAACATCGGGGCGAGCACGGACGATCGACTTGGCCTAGGTTCCAAGACCGGCTAGGAGCGCCCCATGCCTGAACTTCCCGAGGTCGAAACCGTCCGGCGCGGCCTGACGCCGGTGCTGGCGGGCGCGCGCCTGTCGCGGGTGCGGATCAACCGGCCCGACCTGCGCTTTCCGTTCCCGGAAGGCTTCGTTGAGCGGCTGGAGGGGGCGACGGTCGAACGCGTGGACCGGCGAGCCAAATATCTGCTTCTGCCCCTGTCCACCGGCGAGACCTGGATCACCCATCTCGGCATGACCGGCCGTTTCACCCTGGACGGCGCCCAGCTGGGCGAGTTCGAGGAGGCGGCGCCCATCGCGGGCAAGCACGAGCATTTCAGCGGCTGCGCCGTGCGCGACGGCGCCGCGACCCGCATCGGCTACGCCGACGCGCGCCGGTTCGGCTTCATGGGCCTGATCCCCACCGCCCAGGTCGAGGCCCACCCCTGGTTCGCCGGCCTGGGGCCCGAGCCGCTGGGCAATGGCTTTTCCGGCGCCCATCTGGCCGAGGCCTTCGCAGGCAAGAGCCAGAACATCAAGGTCTCCCTGCTGGACCAGCGCATCGTCGCGGGTCTGGGCAACATCTATGTCTGCGAGGCCCTGTACCGGGCCCGGATCTCGCCCCTGGTGGCGGCCGGATCGCTGTCGAAGGCGCGGCTGGAGACCCTGGCCTCGGTGGTCCGCGACGTGCTGAACGACGCCATCGCCGCCGGGGGATCGACCCTGAAGGACTTCGCCAACGCCGAGGGCGGCCAAGGCTATTTCCAGCACCGGTTCGACGTCTACGGCCGCGAGGGCGAACCGTGCCGGGGCGAGGGCTGCACGGGGACGGTCGCCCGGATCGTCCAGGGCGGCCGCTCCACCTTCTACTGCCCGTCCTGCCAGAAGCGATAAGCCCGAAAGACCAGACCATGCGCAGGATTCACCTCTGGATCAGCCTGATCGTCAGCCTAGCCGTCTGGGGCGCCTATTTCGTCCATTTCGTGCAGGGGCTGCGCGGGGGCGAGCTGGACGGACTGGTCTGGTGGTTCCTGGCGGCCCTGACCGTCGCCGTTGCGGCGGAGGCTGGGGCGACGAGCCTGATCGCGCGCCTGTTCCGGCGCCGCAGCCGAACTCTGGACGAAGGGCCGACCCTGCAGGCGGCCTTGCAAGCGGGCCATGTCGCCCTGATGCTTCTGGTGGGCCTGATGCTGATGGCCGCCCTGACGCTGGCCGTATCGGCGAGCTTCGGCTGGAGCCTGGACCTCGCTGGGGCGCGGGGACAGGTGATCGCCGCCAATCTGCTGTTGGCGATGGTGGTCGTCGCTGAACTGGTTCGCGCCGGGCTGACCCTGGCGCTGACGCCGCGCCGCTAGCGGCCGGGCGCCCGGACCTGTATGAGCGGGCGCCAGAGGAGAACGCCATGTCCGATGCCTATTCCACCCTTCTGATCGAACGCTGCGCCGACGGCTACGCCGTCGTCACCCTGAACCGGCCCGAGGCGCTGAACGCCCTGAACTCGACCCTGTTCGGCGAACTGGCGGCCTTCCTGGATGCGGTCGAGACGGACGACAGCGTGCGCTGCCTGATCCTCACCGGCTCGGCCAAGGCCTTCGCCGCCGGCGCCGACATCAAGGAGATGGCGGACCAGTCCTACGCCGACATGTTCAAGGGCAATTTCTTCGCCCTGGGCCACGACCGGATCACCCGCTTCAGAAAGCCGATCATCGCCGCCGTGTCGGGCTATGCCCTGGGCGGCGGCTGCGAACTGGCGATGTTGTGCGACTTCATCATCGCTTCCGAGACGGCGAAGTTCGGCCAGCCGGAAATCAATCTGGGCGTGGCGCCCGGCATCGGCGGCTCCCAGCGGCTGACCCGCCTGGTCGGCAAGTCCAAGGCCATGGACATGATCCTGACCGCCCGGATGATGGATGCGGCGGAAGCCGAGCGCGCCGGCCTGGTCAGCCGTGTCGTCGCCCCCGAGGCCCTGCTGGACGAGGCCCGCGCGGCGGCCGCCAAGATCGCCTCGCAAAGTCCCCTGGCGGTGATGATGAACAAGGAGATGGTCAATGTCGCCCTGGAGACGACCTTGACCGAGGGCGTCCGTTTCGAACGCCGCCTGTTCCACTCCCTGTTCGCCTTCGACGATCAGAAGGAGGGCATGGCCGCCTTCGTCGAAAAGCGCAAACCCGACTTCAAGGGGCGGTGACCGACCGCCGCAGCCGTCAACCGATCGCCGTGATCCGGCGTTAGGAGCGGACCATGCGCCGCCTTCTTGTCTCGCTCCTCGCCATCCTGTTCGTCGTCCTGCCCGGAGCCGCCTCGGCTCAGGGGTCGGCTGCGTTCCTGCCCGCCTTCCGCTCTGATCGGATCATCGTGGAGACGCGAGGCGCGGGGCCGGACGTGATCTTCATCCCCGGCCTGGGATCGACCGGGGCGGCCTGGCGGTCGACGGCGGACAGGCTGGAGGGCCGCTATCGGGTTCATCTGGTGACGATCCGCGGCTTTGGTCAGACGGACATCGGCGCCAACGCCCGCGGCGCCCTGGCCGCCCCGGCTGCGCTGGAGATCGAACGCTACATCCGCGAGCACAGGCTGTCCCGGCCCGCTCTGATCGGCCATTCGCTGGGCGGTCAGATCGCGCTGCGCGTGGCGGCGGACATGCGTGGCCGAGTCGGGCGGGTGATGGTGGTCGATTCCGCCCCCTTCTTTCCGGCCCTGGTCGATTCCCGCGTCACGACGCGCGAGGTCGAGCCCCTGGCGCGGCTGGGCTATCAGGCCCTGATGCTGTTCGGCGACCAGGCGCTGAAGGGCCAGGTCTCGGCCCTGGGCGGCGACCTGGGTCTGGCGGGGGACATGGTGTTCGACGGCCTGGGCCTTCAGGGCGGCGACCGGCGGGTGCTGGCCCAGGGGCTGTACGAGGCCCTGACCGTGGATCTGCGGCCCCGGCTGCGCGACGTCACCGCCCCGGTCACGGTGGTCTACGGCTGGACGCGGGATACGAACAATCCGCGCAACCGGCTGGAGGGGCTTTACCGCTACGGCTTCTCCACCCTGCCGCGCCCGGCCCAGTTCGTGCGCATCGAGGGCGCCGACCACCAGGTGATGATCGACCAACCGGCCCGGTTCCAGGCGGCCGTGGAGCAGTTTCTGGGATAGGCAAAGATCTTCCCCCGCTTGCGGGGGAAGTGTCAGCTCGTCGAGCGAAGCGAGACGGCTGACGATGGGGGAAGTTCCGCTTCTGGAAGAAAGAAGACTTCCCCCTCCGACCCTGGTTCGCTGCGCGAACGCCGGGCCACCTCCCCCGCAAGCGGGAGAGGGTCCTATTGGCCTTTGGCCTCGCGATAAATGTGATCGGTCACGGCGGGAAGATCGTTCAGCACGTCGCGGGCCGGAACCCGCAGGGTGCGTATGCCCAGCTCGAGCAGGAAGGCGTCGCGGCGCGCGTCCTGCGCCGCACGGCCGTCGTGACTGTCGCCGTCGATCTCGACCGCCAGTCGAACGCCGGCGCAGTAGAAGTCGAGCACATAGGGCGGTATCGGGTGCTGGCGTCGGAACCTCAGCCCGCCCAATTTCTCGCCCCGCAGCGCCTGCCAGAGCTGGACCTCGGGCAGGCTCATGTCCCGCCGCAGATCGCGCGCCTTGTCGATGATGTCGGAAGGACGACCGTCTACGGACTCCAGACCCTTCGCCAACGTCTCCAGCACCCCCTTGCCGTAGCGGTCCAGTTTCGACTGGCCCACGCCGGGCAGGGCGGCCAGGGCGGTCAGGTCGCGCGGTTGGGCCTGGGCGATCTCCAGCAGGGTCTTGTCCTGGAAGATGACATAGGGCGGGACGTGCTGTTCCGAAGCACGGTCGCGGCGCCAGGCGCGTAAGCGCTCGAAGCGGGCGCGGACGTCGGCGTCCATCGTCTCGAGCGCGGCGTTGCGGCCCTCGCCCGAGCGGTCGCGGCGGCCCGAGCTGGAACTGGAGGCGCGAACCGGTGCGCGGCGCACCTCGATCCTGCGCTCGGCCTTGTACACGGCGCGCACCGCCTCGGGGTCGCCCAGGCCGACCAGGGGCTTGCCGTCGTTCGGGTCCTCGACCAGCAGGCCCTCGAACAGCAGGTGGTCGACGATGTCGCGCCAGCCGTTGGGCGAGACGTCGGCGCCTATGCCCCAGGTGGACAGCTGCTGCTCCCACGGCTGGACGTCCTTGGTGCGGCCGGTCAGGTGGTCGATCACCCGGCCCCGGCCGAACCGGCCGCCCAGGCGCTGGACCGCCGCCAGGGCCTTTTGCGCGGGGACGGTGGCGTCATAGGTCTGGGGCGGGTCGCCGCAGATGTCGCAGACGCCGCAAGGCTCCGCGTCGTGCTCGCCGAAATAGCGGCGCACGGCCTGGGCGCGGCAGACGGCGCCGTCCAGCATGGCGAACAGCTGGCGGGCCTTGCGCACCTGAACCTGTTTGACCTCTTCGGCCATCGGGCGGCCGTCCAGCCGGCGCAGGGCCCAGGCGATGTCGGAGGGGCCGTACAGGGTGATGCCCTCGGCCGGTTCGCCGTCCCGGCCGCCCCGACCGATCTCCTGCCAATAGGCCTCCAGGCTGCCGGGCGGATCGGCGTGGATGACGAAGCGGACGTCGGCCTTGTCGACCCCCATGCCGAAGGCGATGGTGGCCACCATGACGGCCCCGTCCTCGGCTAGGAACCGCTCCAGACGGCGGTCGCGCTCCTTCGTGTCCATGCCCGCGTGATAGGCGATGGCGTTGGTCCCGGCGTCGCGCAGGGCCTGGGCCACGCGTTCGCAGCCGTCGCGGCTGCCGCAATAGACTACGCCCGACTTGCCGCGCCGTTCGCGCACCAGTTCGATGACGCGGGCGTCGGTCCTGGCGCGTGAGGCGCTCTCCTTGCGTTCGGCCGACAGCTGCAGGTTCGGGCGGGCGAAACTGTCGACGAAGACCCGGGCCCCCTCCAGCCGCAGCGAGCGCAGGATGTCGTCGCGGGTGCGGGCGTCGGCCGTGGCGGTCACGGCGATGCGGGGGACGTGGGGGAACCGCTCGGCCAGCAGGCCCAGGCTGCGATAGTCGGGGCGGAAGTCGTGGCCCCACTGGCTGACGCAGTGGGCCTCGTCGATGGCGATCAGGCTGAGGGGCAGTTCGGCCAGCCGATCCATCATGGCGCCCGCCGCCAAGCCTTCGGGCGAGACGTAGAGCAGGTCGAGGTCGCCTGAGCGGGCGGCGGCCCAGATGGCCGACCGTTCGTCCAGCGAGACGCCGGAATCCAGCCGGGCGGCCGCCACCCCCTGCTGTTTCAGGGCCTCGACCTGGTCGGTCATCAGGGCGATCAGGGGCGAGACCACCAGGCCCAGGCCGGGGCGAAGGATGGCCGGGATCTGATAGCAGACGCTCTTGCCGCCGCCGGTCGGCAGGACGGCCAGGACGTCGCGCCCGGCCAGAACCTCGGCCACCACCTGGCTTTGCAGGCCGCGGAAGTCGCCATGGCCCCAGACCCGCGACAGCAGGGAGCGGGCGTCGGCCAGACCGGGCGTCGTGGCGGGGCGGGGCTGGGTCTGCGTAGCCGGCATCCGAAGGTTGTGCACTCTTTGTTCCGACCTGCGAAGCCCCTTTGACCGCTTTCACGGCCGAGCGGCTGACGCGGCTGGGGACGGATCAGTGCGCGGGCGAGGGGGCGAACTGGCCGCCGACCCGATAACGGTACAGATAGGAGGGCGCGATCGACTCCATGCTGGTCGGATGGGCGACGCCCAACGCGGCCAGACCCTCGGCGCCCGGCGAGACCACATTGTCCTTCTGCAGCATGACGACCTGGTCGCGGGTCAGGGGCGGGGTCAGACCGATCAGGCTGACGGTCTGGAGCAGCGAGCCCAGCAGCCGGGCGACCGGGAAGGGAATGGGGGCCAGCACACGGTCGCGGTGGGTCTCGCGCTTCACCAGCTCCAGCACCTCGCGGAAGGTATAGATGTCCGGTCCGCCCAGTTCATAGGTGCGGCCGGCCGCGTCGCCTCGGGTCACGGCCCGGGCCACGGCCTCGGCCACATCGCCGACATAGACCGGCTGGAACCGGGTCTTGCCGCCGCCGATCAGCGGCAAGGCGGGCGCCAGGGTCGCCATGGCGGCGAACCGGTTCAGGAAGCCGTCGTCGGCGCCGAACACCAGCGAAGGACGCAGGATGACGGCGTCAGGATAGACGGCGCGGATCTCGTTTTCCGCCTCGCCCTTGGTGCGGGCGTAGGCGGAGGGGCTGTCGGCGTCGGCGCCGATGGCCGAGATCTGGACGACCCGTTCGACGCCGGCGGCCCTGGCCGCCTGGGCGATGTTCTTGGCGGCCTCGACGTGGGCGCTCTTGAAGCCGCGCTTGCCGCCGCCGTCGTGCAGGACGCCGACCAGATTGACCACGGCGTTCGAGCCGCGCACGGCCGCCGCCACATCCTCGGCGCTGGTGACGTCGCAGCGCATGAACTGGATCTGGCCCGGATCGCCGGCCGGCTGGACCTCGATGGCCAGGACCGGGTTGCGCACCGCCACGCGGATGCGCCAGCCGCGACGGGCCAGGGCGCGCACCGCCTGGGCTCCGATGAAGCCCGAACCTCCGAAGAGGGTCACGACGCCGGGGGCGAGGTCAGCCATGGGAGAAGCTCCAGTGAATTCCGTGTCGGCGGGATAGCCGATGGGGCGCCGCATCGCAACGCGGGCGACCCGGTCCGGGCGGATGAAACGAAAAACAGAGTCCGATTTGTCCGATTTGTCCGATCCGCGCCGTCGTCCGCTCCTGAAAAAGAGTGTCCGATGTGTCCGATGTGTCCGGTTCGCGCGGTCGTCCGCTCCTGAAAAAGAGTGTCCGATGTGTCCGATGTGTCCGATCTGTCCGATCTGTCCGATCTGTCCGATCCGATCCGATCCGATCTGCTCGCCCGTCCGCCGCCTCCGCTCGTCCCCGTCGATCCGCGACTGTCGCACGGCGGGCGGCCCAGGGGCGTAGAAGGCGGGTTTGGAGCCCTAAGCGGTTGGAAAGGCTGAGGGCGGCTTGGCGATCGCGCGGCGCTCGCCCATCTAGGGACAATGCAGATTTTCACCATCGGATATGAGGGGGCGACCCAGGCGGAGGTGATCGGGCGGCTGAAGGGCGCCGGGGTCGATCTGCTGATCGACGTCCGGGCGGTCGCCGCCTCGCGCCGCGCCGGCTTTTCCAAGACGGTCCTGGGCGAAAGCCTGAAGGCCGAGGGGATCGACTATCTGCATCTGCGGGGGCTGGGCACGCCCAAGGCCGGTCGCGACGCGGCCCGCAAGGGCCATGTCGCCGAGATGCGCGCGATTTTCGCCGACCATCTGGCCGAGCCCCAGGCCCAGTTGGAGTACGCCCGGCTGAAGGATCTGGCGGGTGAGAAGCGCGTGGCCCTGCTGTGTTTCGAGGCCGATCACGCGGGATGCCACCGCGCGGTGTTGGCCGAGCGGCTGGCGGAGGAGGACGGGGCGACGGTGGTCAATCTGTAGGGGTGGTGGCGAGGCCCACCTTCCCCCGCTTGCGGGGGAAGCGTCAGGTCATGGCGCGAAGCGACACGCCCGACGATGGGGGGCGTTTTTCCTCTGAAACAAGACTCCCCTCTCCGACCCTGGTTCGCTTCGCGAACGCCGGGGATGGTCTCTCCCGCAAGCGGGAGAGGGTCTTTTGCTTTACGGCCGGCCCACCAGGTCGTCGACCGAGCCGCTGGTCACCGGGTGATACAGGGGCCGGGCCTCGGCGTAGATGCGGCGGGCGATGGAACGACCCCAGTCGCCCTCGTTCCACAGGGTCTGGAACAGGGGCAGGACGAATTTGCGCCGGCCCTGGCTGGTCAGGAACCGCTCCGCCGTGGCGACCGACGGCTGATAGCGGTGGGCCAGGGCGATCTGCAGCCAGGCGAAGGTCAGTTCGCTGTTGCCCTCGTTCGCCAGGTTCAGGGTCCGTTCCAGATCGGCCAGCTGGGCCTCGGTCAGCCAGTCGGCGCCGGCGCGCAGGCCGTCGGGCCGCCAGCCCAGGAAACGCTGGCGCTGCTGAGTGTTCCATTCGCCCCAGGGGATGGCCGAGGCCGGGCCCCTGTCCTTGAAGAAGGCGATCGCCGCCGCATCGACCGGGGCGAAGGCGTTCGAGACAGGGGCGACGGCGTTGGATGGTAGGCCGGGCTGATAGACCCAGGCATCCAGCTGAAGCTGGGATTCCAGGGCCGCGTCCCCCTTCACCAGATGGGAGCGGATGTCGTCCAGGAACATGGCCGTGGTCATGGGGCGATAGGCGTTGCGGTCGAAATAGCCGCGCAGCCAGGCGTCGAACCGATCCCGGCCCACGGTGCGTTCGACGGTGCGCAGGAACAGGGCGCCCTTCTCATAGGCGATGTCGTTCATGCCGTCGTCGGGGTCGCGGCCCTTCAGGTCCAGATGCAGGCGGGTGTCGGCCGCAGGCAGGGACTTCAGCGTGTCCTGAAGGCTGTCCCAGCCCAGGACCTGCTCCTGCATGGCGCGGTCATGGCCATAGACCGACTCCATGATCCGGTTCTCGAAATAGACGGTGAAGCCCTCGTTCAGCCAGAAGTCGTTCCAGGTGGCGTTGGTCACCAGATTGCCGGACCAGGAGTGGGCCAGTTCGTGCGCCACCAGCGAGACCAGCGACCGGTCCCCGGCGATGATGGTCGGGGTGGCGAAGGTCAGCTTGGGGTTCTCCATCCCGCCGAACGGGAAGGAGGGCGGCAGGACCAGGAGGTCGTAGCGGCCCCAGCGATAGGGGCCGTAGAGCTTTTCGGCCGCGTCCACCATTTCGGCGGTCGGCTCCAGCTCATGGGCGGCGGCGCGCAGGCGGCTGGGCTCGGTCCAGACCCCGGTGCGTTCGTCGAAGGGGGCGAAGGCGATGTCGCCGACGCCGATGGCGATCAGATAGGGCGGGATCGGATTGTCCATCCGGAAGCGCCAGGTCTTCATGCCGTCGGCGGCGGGCTCGCCGTTCGGCGTCAGATGGTCGGCGCTCATGACCACGGTCAGGTCTTCGGGCGCGGTGACCCGGGCCGAATAGGTCTGGCGAATGCCGGGGCTGTCCTGGGTCGGCACCCAGGTGCGGGTCAGGATGGCCTGGCCCTGGCTGAACAGATAGGGCTTCTGTCCGCCCGCCGTCTGGCTGGGCGACAGCCATTGCAGGGCCGCCGCATCGGGCCGGGTCGAATAGCGGACGGTGATCTTGCGCCGTTCGTTGGGCGCGAAGGCCGGGAAATAGACGGTCAGGGGCTGGCCCTTGATGGCGTCATTGTCGCCGACGACGTAACGCAGCGGCTGACCCGAGGCGTCGCGCACGTCCTGAATGTCCAGATTGCGGATGTCGAGCACGATCTCGTTGGCGCCGGGGACGGCCAGGATGTCCAGGGTCGCCGTGCCCGACAGGGTCTTGGCCTCGAAGTTCGCGGTCAGGTCCAGGGCCACATCGACGACGCGGGCGATCTCGGGACGGGCGTAGGTGTGGCTGTCGACGGCGTCCGGGCCGGGGGCGGGCGCGACGGCCGGCGGCGCCAGGGCCGCGCTTCCGGTCGTGGTCGAACAGGCCGAAAGGCCCAGGGCCGAGGCGAGTGCGAGGGCGGAGACGAGGCCGAAGGCTTTGCGCGTCATCGAGGCTTTCCGGATCAGATCATGAGCTTGGCCCGGAGAACGCGCGGAAACGGCGAAAAGATCAAGCCTCGCTCCAGAGCATTCGGCAGCGCAGTGGGACCGGTCAACGCCCCTGCGCCCCGAGAGACGGGTTCGTCACAACGGGCACGGCGAGGGTCACAACGGACACGACCAGGCCGTGCCGGTTCGGCAAGGGCTTGCCCGCCTGCGGCCGTGAAGCCGCAGATTGATCGACGGTCTGGACATGGAGCCGAAAGGCCGAGGCGCGTTCGGTCCCGTCGTGTTCTCCGTGGCCCTCGCCGTGCGCGTTGTGACGAAGGCCATCCAGGGCCGCGCCTTTTTCAAGCCCGATGGCTTCAGCCTTGTGGTGCGGGCGGCTGGTGATGGGCCCGGAACAGCCGGCCCCGCTCGGCGAACAGGACCAGGGCCAGGGCCGTCAGGCCGAAGACGGTGAAGCCCAGGGACATGGGCACGGTCGTGCCGTTGAACTGCTGACCCACGGCGAAGCCCAGCAGGGAGCCGAAGACGGTGGAGATGAAGCCCTGGATCGAGGCGGCCGTGCCGGCGATATGGCCCATGGTCTCCATGGCCATGGCGCCGAAGTTCCCGGCGATCAGGCCGAAACAGAACATGGTCAGGGTCTGGAGGACGGCGAAGGTGATCAGGGTTTCATGGCCGCTGAGGGCCACCGCCGCATGGACCGCCGAGACGGTGGTGAAGCCGATCAGGGCGGTATGGGAGATCTTGCGCGAGCCCAGCCGCACCACCAGTCGGGCGTTGACCAGGGAGGCGACCGCTATGCCGCCCGCGATCAGGGCGAAGACGGCGGGGAAGGCGGCCTCGGCGTCGAAGACGTCGGCGAAGATCTGCTGCGAGGAGTTGATGAAGCCGAACAGGGCGCCGGTGATGGCCGTCATGGCCAGGGTGTAGCCCAGGGCGGTGCGGTCGGTCAGGGCGGTGCGATAGGCCGAGGTCAGGCGTTTGACCTGGATCGGCAGACGATCCTCCGGCTTCAGGGTCTCGGGCAGGCGTAAGGATGCCCAGACGATCAGACCGACGCCGATCAGACCCAGGCCGGCGAAGATCCAGCGCCACGGCCCGACCAGCATGATCAGTTGCCCCAGGGACGGCGCCAGGATCGGCACGCCCAGGAAGACCAGGAAGCTGAACGACATGACACGCGCCATGGTGCGCCCCTCATAGCGGTCGCGCACGATGGAGACGGCCAGCACGCGGGTGCAGGCGCTGCCCAGCCCCTGGCCGATCCGCGCCAGGATCAGGGTCTCGAAGGTCGGGGCCAGGGTCGCCAGCAGGCTGAACATCACATAGACGCCGACGCCGAACAGCAGCACCGACTTGCGTCCGAACCGGTCTGCGACCGGACCATAGATCAGCTGCGCCGCGCCAAAGCCCAGAAGATAGGCGGTCACCACCCACTGACGGCTGTTTTCGTTCGCCACGCCCAGGTCGGCGCCTATGGCGGGCAGGGCGGGCAGCATGGAATCGATCGCCAGGGCGTTCAGCGCCATCATCAGGGCGATCAGACAGACGAACTCGACGAATCCGGGTTCTCTTCTGGCGGGGGCTGACGCGGCGGAAACGGACATCCGGGCCAGATGCCCCGCCGCGCCGCGAACCGCAACCAGTCGCCGGCTATAAATTGCTGCAATGCAGCGAAATCGAGGTTGAACGCCGGGCGCCTCGCCAATGTCATGAAGCTTCGCTAGAGGAAGTCATGACAGAACAGATGACAGCACAGGCGGCGCTGGACCGCCTCGAAACCCTCTACACCCAATCCGTGACCAACCTGCGCGACGCCGTGCGGGATTTCGTCAACACCGGCGCCCGGCCCGATCCGGTCAAACGCGCCGAAGGGGTGTTCGCCTATCCCGAACTTCGCATCCGCTGGGACGGGGATCGCCCCCAGGACCTGGAGCCGCGCGCCTATGCCCGGCTGGCCAAACAGGGAACCTATTCCACCACCGTCACCCGCCCCGACCTGTTCCGCCCCTATCTGACCGAACAGCTGGGCCTGCTGGAACAGGAGTACGGCGCGACCTTCGAGGTCGGGATTTCGAACCAGGAAATCCCCTTCCCCTATGTGACCGACGGACTGGAGGTGGCGCTGGACCGGTCGATGACGGCGGCCCTGGCGCGCTGGTTCCCGACCACGGACCTGGCCCACATCGGCGACGAGATCGCCGATGGTTTGTTCGACATGGGCGGCGACTTCCCCCTGTCGCATTTCGACGGCCTGCGGACCGACTTCTCCCTGGCGCGGCTGAGACACTACACCGGAACCCCGGTGGACGACGTCCAGTCCTATGTCCTGTTCACCAACTACAACCGCTACGTCGACGAGTTCGTGCGCTGGGCCATCGAACAGCTGCAGACGCCGGGCACCCCCTATCAGACCCTGTCCTGCGCCGGCGGGGTGGTGATCACGCGCGACACCCCCAATCCCGAGACGGCGATCAGCGATACGGCCTGGAAGAAGCACCAGATGCCGGCCTATCACCTGACGGCGCCGGGCCACCAAGGAGTGACCCTGGTCAATATCGGCGTCGGCCCGTCCAACGCCAAGACGATCACCGACCACCTCGCCGTCACCCGCCCGCACGTCTGGCTGATGATCGGCCACTGCGGGGGCCTGCGCGCCAGCCAGTCGATCGGCGACTATGTCCTGGCCCACGCCTATCTGCGCGACGATCATGTGCTTGACGCGGTCCTGCCGCCGGACATTCCGATCCCCTCGATCGCCGAGGTCCAGCGCGCCCTGTACGACGCCACCAAGTCGGTCAGCGGCATGCCCGGCGACGAGGTCAAGCTGCGCCTGCGCACCGGAACCGTCGTCACCACCGACGACCGGAACTGGGAGCTGCGCTATTCCAAGTCGGCCCTTCGCTTCAACCAGAGCCGCGCCGTCGCCATCGACATGGAAAGCGCCACCATCGCCGCGCAAGGCTACCGGTTCCGGGTGCCCTACGGCACCCTGCTGTGCGTCTCGGACAAGCCGCTGCACGGCGAGATCAAACTGCCGGGCCAGGCCAACCGCTTCTACGAAGGCTCGATCTCGGAACATCTGCAGATCGGCATCCAGGCGGTCGGCCTGATGCGGGACGAGGGACCGAAACTCCACTCCCGCAAGCTCCGCGCCTTCGACGAGCCGCCGTTCCGTTAAGAGGGGCGCGATAGACCCTCTCCCGCTTGCGGGGGAGGTGGCCCGGCGTTCGCGCTGCGAATCAGGGTCGGAGGGGGAAGTTTCTCTTGAAAAGAAGACTTCCCCCATCGTCAGCCGTCTCGCTGCGCTCGACGAGCTGACACTTCCCCCGCAAGCGGGGGAAGGTCTGTTCGCTGTCGCAGATCAAGAAAGCGCTTTACAATGCAAAGCGCATTGTGCATCCTGTGATCATCGGATTTCAGGAGGAGTTCGCCATGACGCGCGACACGCAGACGATCCAAGACGACATCGCCTATATGCGGGCTTTGGCTCACGAAGGTCGGCACGCGCCCCTGCTGGCGGGCCCCATACTGGTGGCTGCGGCCATCATCTTCGGAGGCGCCAGCCTGGGGCAGTGGGCGCTCAAGACCGACTTGATCGCGCTGAATCCCTGGGCGGCGCTCTGGCTTTGGATCGGTTCGGCCCTGGTCTTCGCGGCCGCCCTGGTCGTGCTGATCGGGCGGATGAAGGGACGCCCCGGCTATAATTCGTCGGGCAATCGGGCGGTGGGCGCGGCCTGGTCCGGCGTGGGCTTCGGCATCTTCGTCACCTGGTTGGCCCTCACCGCCCTGTCGGTGAAGAGTGGAAGCTGGGCCTGGATGGCGGTCATGCCGACGGTGGTTCTGACGGCCTATGGATCGGCCTGGATGGTCGCGGCGGCCATGACGCGCGTGCGGTGGATGAGCGTCACGGCCCTGATGTCCTACGTCGGCGCCGTCGCCGTCGCCTGGTTTGCGGACAGTCCGGCCATCTATCTGGTCTATGCCCTGGTCCTGGCCGCCGTCGCCCTGGTCCCCGGTCTGATCCTGATGCGGCAGGAACCGTCGGAGATCGTCTGATGGCCGATGACTTCGACATCAGCCGGATCGACGACGTCATCCACGGGCGGATCCGGCTGGGGATCATGGCCTATCTGTCCGGTGCGGACACAGCCGACTTCAACACCTTGAAGACCCGGCTGCAGACGACCGACGGCAATCTGTCGGTCCATCTGAGGAAGCTGGAGGAGGCGGGTTTCGTCGCCGTGACCAAGAGCTTCATCGGCCGCAAGCCCCTGACCCAGGCCCGTCTGACCGAAGACGGCCGCGCCGCCTTCGTCGCCTATCTGGACGCCATGGCGGGGCTGCTTCCGGCGCGCTAGAAGCGGTGCATGAGCGACCGTCTCCACGCCTTCGAGGCCATCGACAACTTCCGCGACTATGGCGACTACGCCACGGCGGCCGGGCGACGCATCCGCCCCGGCCGCCTGCTGCGTTCGGGCCATCACGCACGGGCCAGCGAGGCCGATCTGGAGCGGCTGAAGGGGTTCGGCCTGGGGGCGGTGGTCGATCTGCGCCGACCGGGCGAAAGGCGCGACCAGCCCTCGCGACGGCATGACGGTTTCGACGCCCTGGTGATCGAGGGCGGGATCGACGACGGGGCCGAGGCGCCCCACATCACCTTCCTGAAAACGGCGGACCTGACGCCGGATTCGGGTCGGCGTTTCATGACCCAGACCTATCGCAGCCTGCCGTTCGACGCCGCCCACATCGACGTTTTCGGCCGCTATTTCCAAGCCCTGGGACAGATGGGGGGCGATCAGGACCGACCCGTGCTGATCCACTGCGCGGCGGGCAAGGACCGGACCGGCTTTCTCGCCGCCTTGACGCATCATCTGCTGGGCGTCCACCACGACGACCTGATCGAGGACTATCTGCTGACCAATACGGCCGTCGATCTGGTCGGTCGCGCCCCCGCCATTGCCCGGCGTCTGCACGAGATGACCGGCCGTGTCGCCTCCGACGACGCGGTGGTGGCCTTCCTCGGGGTGGAGGCCGCCTATCTGGACGCCGCCTTCGCCGAGGTCGAGGCGCGATACGGATCCCTGGACGCCTATCTGGAACAGGCCCTGGGCGTCGACGCCGCTCTGCGCGCCCGAATCGAGGCGCGGCTGTCGGCGTGAACGGCGCCCTGACCCATGTGGTCGTCCGCGATCATCCGTGGACGGACCCCTTGGCTGTCGCGGCCGGGATCGGTGGGACGGACGGCGCCCTGGCCCTGCTGTCGGACGGCGGTCCCGGCGGCCGCTGGTCCCATGTGGCGACGGCGCCGGATCGGGTTCATGTGGGCGGGGTCGAAGCCGATCTGTTCGACCCCCTGCGCGATCCGGCCTGGAGCGCAGGGACGGTGGGACTGGCCGCCTATGACGCGGGCGCGCGACCGGCGACCGGCGAGCGGCCCCTGGTGTGGCCCGACCTGATCCTGGCCCGCTATCCGGCCATGCTGAGCTTTGACCATCATCAGCGGCGTGTTCGCGCCGTCGGCCGGGGGGCGACGGCGGCGCAGGCCGAGGCGGCGGCCGTTCAGGCGTCGAAATGGCGGGCGGCGGCGGTCACGCCTGCGACTCCCGACGCTCCGGCCGAGACCTTTGCGGCCGAGGCGCCGGACCAGGCCTATCGCGACGCCGTGGCCGAGGTGGTCGCCCGGATCGCGGCCGGTGAACTGTTTCAGGCCAATATCGCCCGCGCCTGGGGCGGCGCGCTGAAGCCAAAGGCCGATCCGTTCGACGTCTTCCTGCGGCTGCAACAGGGGCGCGCCTCGCCCTACGGCGCCTTCTGGCGGATCGGGGACCGGGCCCTGGTGTCCAATTCGCCTGAGCTCTTCCTGGCCTTGGACGGCGAGGCCCGGCGCATCGAGGCGCGGCCGATCAAGGGCACGCGCGCCCGGTCGGCCGACCCGCTCGAGGACGCGGCCCTGGCCGCCGCGCTTCAGGCCAGCGCCAAGGACCGGGCCGAAAACCTGATGATCGTCGATCTGATGCGCAACGACCTGGCCCGCGCCTCGCGCGTCGGCTCGGTCGCGGTCGAACGGCTGTTCGCGATCGAGAGCCATCCGACCGTCCACCATCTGGTCTCGACCGTGGTCGGCCGGGCCGAGCCGGGGGTGACGCCGGCCGACCTGCTGGAGGCGACCTTCCCGCCCGGCTCGATCACCGGGGCGCCCAAACACCAGGCCATGAAGGTGATCGCCGAATATGAGCCGCCGCGCGGCGCCTGGTGCGGGTCGCTGTTCATTCTGGAAGACGGCGGGGGGCTGACCGCCTCGGTCCTGATCCGCACCGCCGCGTTCGAGCGCCGGGACGAGTGTTGGACCTTCCGCACCCTGGCCGGCGCCGGAATCGTCGCCGACAGCGACCCTCAGTCCGAACTTGCCGAGACCGAAACAAAGATCGCCGCCCTTAGACAGGCTCTGACGGGTCAGCAGTCCGTACAGGCGATCTGCGTCACCTCGCGCGGATTCAGATAGGCGCGGCGGGTGAAGCTGGCGGACGGCAGGAAGCGCTGGAACGGCGAGGCGTAGGTGTAGCGGGCCTCGGCGATGATGATCGACGACCCGACCGGCAGGAGATCAGCGGGAATGTCGGCGTCCGCGACGGTGAGTCGGCCGCTGAGGGCCCCACTCCCGCCCGAGGCCGCCCAGCTGCGGCTCCAGTTCACCGTATATTTGGTCGTCGTGTCCCGGCTGACGCTGCTGACCCTCTGTTCCAGCGAGGCCGGGGCGAAGGGCGCCATGATGGAGGGGCCCACCAAAAAGACGTTGTCGATGTCGGCCTTGGTGATGTCGCGGGACTGGGCGGTCAAATCCGCGACCGAAGCGGCCACATGGCTGGTGCGACGCACAGCCATATAGCCCTGACACAGATCGACCATGCCTGCATAGAACAGGATCATGACCGGGGCGATCAGGGCGAATTCGACCGCAGAGACCCCGGTCTCGTCGCGCGCCAGCCTGCGCATCAGGGACCGGCGCATCAGAAGGGCTCGTTGCGGAAGGCGGTGGTGGCGGAGATCATGATCTGTCCGGGCCCCGCGGCGCTCACGGACTGGGTCAGGGCGGGCACGATCATCGGCTGTTTGTACCAGACACGCGCGACGACCAGATTCTGGGCCGCGCCGGGGTCGTAGCCGGTCTTGGACAGGTCCAGGACGCCGTTCTCGTCCTTGGGCGGGTCGATATTGTCGGAGAATTTGGCGACGACCCGGACATCGACGGTGGCGCGGGCGGCGCAGTCGCTCTTGAACACGCTCATCTGATCGCAGAAGGCCTGTTTGAACCCGGCCTGATCCAGACCCTTGGCCTGGGCCTCGCCGGTTCGGATTTCGCGGCTGACGGTCAACAGGGCGTTTTCGGCGACGGCGTCGGTGATGAAGACCAGACCCAGCTGGAAGATCGAGAACAGCAGAAGAAAGAAGGGGGTGGCGACCAGGGCGAACTCCACCGCCGCCGCGCCTTCACGGTGACCGGCGGAGCCGCGACGGGGAGAACGATCCAGCGCCGCCATGGATCAGGGCGCCGAGGCCGGGCCGGTCGCGGCGGCGCCGGCGCGCAGGCTGGGGGCGCAGGAGGCGCCGCAGGTCATTTCCGTGGCCTGGGCCCCGCGCCAGACCCGAACCGATCCGGTCGATCCGCCGGTAACCACGATCTCGCGCTGGAACAGGGTGCGGCCCACGCCGTCGACCGCCACCACCTCGGTCACCCCATAGCCCTTTCCGACGATGAACAGGGTGTTGGCGTCCACCACGGTGACGTCGGCGATCTGAGGATTGGCGACGATGACCGAGGCGGCGGCGCCCCGCAGCTGGACGCGCGCGGAGCGGTCGATCTCGACATTGAGCGCGCCGTTCGGGCTCTGCGCCTGGGCGGGCAGGCCGGCCAGGGCGAGGACGGCGGTGATGACGGCGATGGAAAGGCGGGGCATCGGCGGCTCTGAAACAAGGGCGCGCATCAGCGCGGACGCGCGCATGATGGCCCAGGCTTCCTCAACAAAGGCTGAAGTTCGTCGATCCGGGATTTTCTGTGGTGAATCCGCAGGTAACTAAAAACCGTGACCTGGCCTTAACGCCTCTTGGTCATTCTAACCGTGCGTTTTGGGGGTCAAGCGGGCTACCGGCTCCCCCCGCCAAGTTGCTCGCTAGACATATACACAAGGGAACTCACCATGACCAAGTTCATCTCGCGTTTCGCTAAGGACGAATCCGGCGCCACCGCCATCGAATACGGCCTGATCGCCGCTCTGATCGCCGTCGTGATCATCACCGTGCTCGGCACCATCGGCACCAACCTTAACACCAAGCTTCAAGCCGTCTCCGACGGCCTGGAAGGCAAGAAGTCCTAAGACGCCTCAACGTCTTGAAGCCTGGGAAGGGCCGGAGCGCACGCTCCGGCCCTTCTTCTTTGTGGCGCGGCAACCCGGCCTTAATCCGCCCGTGCCAGCATGGGGTCATGGACCTTCTGAGCCTTCCCTTCCTGGCCGTCTTTCCGATCCTGATGGTGGCCACGGGTCTGCACGACCTGGCCACGATGCGGATTCCGAACTGGATCTCCCTGGCCCTGCTGGCCGCCTTCTTTCCGGCGGCCCTGCTCGTCGGCCTGACCCTGCCTGAGATCGCCGTCCATCTGGGCGTCGGCTTCGCCGCCCTGATCCTCGGCATGGCTCTGTTCGCCCTGAACTGGATCGGGGGCGGGGACGCCAAGGCCCTGGCTGCGGCCTGCCTGTGGTTGGGGTTCGGCGATCTGGGGCCGCTGCTCCTGTGGATCGCCCTGGCCGGCGGCGGCTTCTGCCTCCTGCTGATCCTCGCCCGCCAATACTATCCTCTGCTGTCTCCGCTCCCGCCGCGCCTTCCGTGGGTCGCCCGCCTGCTGGAGCCCAAGGGCGATATTCCCTATGGCGTCGCCATCGCCATCGGCGCCCTGATGACCTTTCCCGAGGGCGACATGGTCGTTCGCGCCTTGGCGGTTTCTTGAGGTTGCGCAAGCGGGCGTCGCTTAGGAAGCGTTAACTCTCGGGCCTCATGATCGTTAACGGTAGGGGGCGAGGATCATGTCCGGCTCGCCGCGCCTGCCGGAGATCGTCTGGATGAAGCCCGCCCGCATCGTCGTCCTTTGCATCGCCGCCGTGTCCGCACTGGGCCTGGCTCTGGTCGTGCGCGCCATGGGGCAGGGCGAGCCCGCCGCGCCGGCCGCCGCCGCGCCTGTCGAGGCGCGCCCCATGGCCAAGATTTTGGTCGCTGCCCGCGATCTGGAGCCCGGCAAACGCCTGACCGACAGCGACCTGTCCTGGAAGGACTGGCCGGTCGATCAGTTGAACCCCGCCTTCATCAGCGACGGCTCCGTCCCGCTTCCCGCCGCCGCCGACAAGCCGGCCGAGGCCAAGCCCGCTGATGAAAAGGCCGTCGCCGACAAGACCGCCGGCGCGGTTCAGCGGGTCGGCGAGGCCGCCGGCCGCCTGGTCGGGACCGGAGTCAAGTCCGACTATGTCGGCTCGGTCGTGCGCGAACCCATTCTCGCCGGAGAGCCGATCGTGGCGCGCAAGATCGTGCGCGCGGGCGACAGCGGCTATCTGGCGGCCTATCTGGAGCCCGGCATGCGCGCCATGGCCATTGCGGTCACGGTGGAATCGGCCGCCGGCGGCTTCATCCTGCCCGGCGACCGGGTCGACGTCGTCCTGACCGCCCAGAAGGAGACTCCTTCCGGGGCGGTGGAGGGCGGCGGCTCGGGCTCCAAATATTCGTCGGCCACAGTGATGCAGAACGTCAAGGTCCTGGCCATCGACCAGTCCACCCGCGTCGGCGACGACGCCCAGGCCGTGGTCGGGGCGACCGCCACCCTGGAGGTCCGCCCCCAAGACGCCGTGCTTCTGGCCCAGGCCAAGTCCGAGGGCGAACTGTCCCTGTCGCTGCGCTCCTACGCCGATACGGCGGGGCCGTCCGGCGCGACCCGCGCGCCCCAGGCGGCGGTCCTGACGCGCAACGTGCGGGTCTATCGCGGCGGGACGCCTGAAACCGTGGTGACGCCGTGAGAGCCTCGATCCTGTCCAAGGCCGTCCTGATCACGGTCGCCGCCGCCGGCCTGGTCCTGGCGCCGGCCGCCGGAACTGCCCAGACGCGTGCCGCCGTGTCGATGGGGACGGCGCCGCGGCTGATCAACCTGCCGCGCGGCACCTCCTTCGCCGTGGATCTGCCGGCCGACGCCCGTGACGTGATCGTCTCCAATCCGCAGGTGGCCGAGGCCATGCTGCATTCGCCGCGCCGGATCACCGTGATCGGGATCGCGCCGGGTGAGACCGACGCCGTCTTCCTGGACGCCGCCGGCCGCACCATTCTGAGCCTGCGCGTCCGGGTCGATGCGGGCGTCAGCGCCCTGCAGGACACGCTCAGCCGCGTGGCCCCCGGCGGCGGCATCCACGCCGAGGCCGTCAACGACAGCGTCATACTGACCGGAACGGCGGACAGCCCGGCCCAGGCGGCCCAGGCGGCCCAGGTCGCCCGCGCCTTCGTTTCGGCCCCGGAAAAGGTGATCAATATGATCAGCGTCTCCGGCTCGGACCAGGTGACGCTGAAGGTGCGCGTGGTCGAGGTGCAGCGCAGCAGCCTGAAGCAACTGGGTTTCAACGCCGACATCCTGAAGGGCTCGGGCATCCACTCCTACGGCTTCAGTCGCCCCAACACCTATGGGGTGAACGGGGCGGCGGTCGGAGGCGGGGGGTTGTGTTACAATCAGACCGGCGGTCGGACGACGAACGGGACCAGCACGGTCTCCAGCGGCAGTCAGACGAGCGCCGGCTCGAACGCCAGCGCCTCCCAGACCTGGACGGGCGCCCCCTTCCCGACAACGGTTACGGTCACCGACGTCAACGGCAATCTGGTTCAGGTCCCTGGAACGGCCCTGGCCCAGGCGTCGACCGGCTCCTCGAGCGCGGCCTCGGTCTCGAACGCCATCCAGGATATCGCCTCCACCGCCTTCCGCACCATGACGGGCACGAACGCCACCGGCTGTCTGGAGGCGTTCGAGCGGGTCGGTCTGGCCCGGACCCTGGCCGAGCCCAATCTGACGTCGGTGAACGGCGAATCCGCAAACTTCCTGGCCGGGGGCGAGTTTCCCCTGCCGACCGGGCGGGATCGGGACGGCAACATCACCGTGACCTATAAGCCCTACGGCGTGGGCCTGGCCTTCCGGCCCATCGTCCTGTCGGGCGGCCGCATCTCGCTTCAGGTCAAGGTCGAGGTGTCCGAACTGACCGAACAGGGCGGGTTCACCATCGGCGCCGGCACGGCCTCGTCCATCACCCTGCCGGGCCTGACCGTCCGACGCAGCGAAAACACGGTTGAACTGCCGTCAGGCGGCGCGATGATGATCGCCGGCCTGTTGCAGGAAAGCACGAGGCAGGCGGTCGATTCCCTGCCCGGCATGACCAATCTGCCGGTGCTGGGCTCCCTGTTCCGCTCGCGCGACTATCTGAACGGCGAGACCGAGCTGGTCGTCATCGTCGAGCCCTATATCGTCAGTCCCACCTCGCCGGATCGGATGCAGACCCCTGCCGACGGCCTGCGGATCGCCACGGATTCCCAGACCATCCTGTTCGGACAGCTGAACCAGGTCTATGGCGCGCCCGCTCCCGGACCGGCCGGTTCAGGCGCCGCTTGGCAGGGCGCCGTCGGCTATGTGATCGAGTGAGCTCATGACCCGTCTCTCGTTCTTGCCTCTCGCCCTGTTGGCCGGCGCGGCGCTCGGTCTCTCCGCCTGCGTCGGCGGCCCAGGCAGCCTGGGCGGTGAACCGCCCCTGACGCCGACCTCCCGCTATGCGCTCCAGGTGGAGACCGGCCTGGACCGGATCGCCCTCGCCGTTCACGACGACGGCCTTTCGGCCAATCAGAACGCCGCCCTAGCCGCCCTGGTCGAACGGTTCGCCGCCGTCGGCGCCGGTTCTATCACGATCGAGGCGCCGGCCGGGGACGATCCGGTCGCCGCCCAGACCGCCTACGCCGTGCGCGACGCCCTGACGCGCCTCGGTGTGGGTGGAGACCGGCTTCGCATCGTCGGCTATGACGGACCCAATCCGCGCGCGCCGGTCCTGGTCGGTTTCGAAACCGTCCAGGCGGCCGTGCCCCGCTGCGGAACGGCCTGGGGCAATCTGAGCCGGACCGGGGACAACAGGTCCTCGTCCAACTTCGGCTGCGCGGTCAACGCCAATCTGGCGGCCCAGATCGCCGACCCGCGCGACATTGCAGGGCCGCGCGCCATGACCCCCGCCTCGGCCGGGCGGCGCACGGTGGTGTTCGACAAATACGCCGCCGGCGAGCAGACCGCCGCACCCCAGGAGACGCTGGTGGAGAGCGCGCGCATTTCGACGGCGGTGGACTGAGCCTGATGAACCCCGCCGCGCCTCGCCCCTTCGACGCCCTGGACGACGGTTTCGACGTCGACATGGACTTTTCCGAGCCGTCCGCCTTCCCGACCTCGGACGCCCGATCGGCCGCCTTCCTGAGCGCCGGCCCCCATCCGGGCCAGCCGGCGCCCTCCGGCGGGGGTTCGCCCCAGGCCCCCGCGTCCTCAAGCTTCAATCCTGTCGGCGAGATGGTGGCCAGGGCGCAGTCGACGCTTGCGCCCGCGCCTGCGGCGACGCCCCATTCGGCGCCCGCTCTGGCGCCCATGATGTCGGCCGAGACCAGCCTGGCGCCCGTCGGCGCCATAGGCGAGGTGTCGGTGCCCCGCATCGCCATCCATGTTTTCGCCGAACGTCAGGACACCCTGGCCGCAGCCGAGCGCGCGGCCCAGGACCGGCGCCTGTCGCGCGCCACCACCCAGATCCGCATCGGCGGGGTCATGGGGGCGGTCGAGACCTATCGCCATGAGCCGACCCCGCCCCTGATCATCGTCGAATGCCTGAAGGACCCCCAGACCCTGCTGTGGGAGGTGGATCAGCTGGCCGAGGTCTGCGACACCGGCACCAAGGTGGTGGTGATCGGGGCGACCAACGACATCCTTCTGTTCCGCGAACTGATGCGGCGCGGCGTCAGCGAATATCTGGTCGCCCCCCTTCAGCCCCTGCAGCTGATCGCGGCGATCGGCGGCCTGTTCAACGATCCGGCCCAGCCCTTCGTCGGCCGCTCCATCGCCTTCGTCGGCGCGCGGGGCGGGGCGGGCGCCTCGGCCGTGGCGCACAACACCGCCTATGCGATCTCTGAGCGGATCGGCGCCAACACCGTCATCGTCGACTACGACCTGCCGTTCGGCACGGCCGGGCTGGACTTCAACCAGGATCCGCTGAACGGGGTGGTCGACGCCTTGGGCCAGCCGGACCGTCTGGATGCGACCCTGCTGGACCGGATGATGGTCCGCTGCACCGACAAGCTGAGCCTGTTCGCGGCCCCGGCGACCCTGGACACCGACTGGGACATCTCCACCGAGGCGTTTGAAGAGGTCACGACGCGTATCCGCGCCACCGCCCCCTTCGTCATCCTGGACCTGCCGCATCTTTGGTCGCCGTGGATGCGCCGCACCCTGATCAGCGCCGACGAGGTGGTAGTGGTGGCGACCCCCGATCTGGCGGCGCTGCGCAACGCCAAGAACATGATCGACCTGGTCCGTCAGGGCCGGCCCAACGACGCTCCGCCGCGTCTGGTGCTGAACCAGGTCGGCGTGCCCGGCCGGCCGGAAATTCCGGCCAAGGATTTCGGCGCCGCCCTGGGCGTGCATCCCAGCCTGATCATCCCGTTCGACGCCAAGACCTTCGGGGCGGCGGCCAACAACGGCCAGATGATCCTGGACGCCGGCGCCAAGACCAAGGCGGCCGAAGCCTTCCAGACCCTGGCCCAGATCGTCTCGCGCCGAGAGCTGCCGGCTGCGGCCGTAGGCAAGCCCGTCAAGGCGGCGCGACCCGCCGAGGAGGACAGGGCGTCCAAATCCCTCTTCGGCTCTCTGTTCAAGAAACGCTGACGGATGTTCGGCAAACGCACAGGTCAACCCGGCGTCGGCGCGGCGCCCCTGCGCGAGGCGCCCTCTGCCGCGCCGCCCGCCGCCACGGGTTTTGACGCGCCCCTGCGTCAGCCGACGCCCGGCGTCCAGACCGAGGCCTTCGCCTTCGGCGGACCTGACGATCTGACTGCGGCGGCCGGTTTCGGCGAGATGGACCCGGTCGGGGCGGCCCCGCCCAAGCCGGACCGGCTGGACGCCCTGGCGGCCCGACCTTCATCCCCGTCCGAGGCGCCCCCGCCCCCGTCGGGGGGCAAGGCTGCAGGGCCCCGGCCGACCGCCGGTTTCGAACAGTTGAAGAAGGCCCAGGCGGTCGCCGAGATCGTCCGGGAACAGAGCGACTATTATCACGCCACGAAGACCACCATCTTCAATGCGTTGATGAACACCATCGATCTGGCCAACCTAGCTCAGCTCGACAACAAGACGGCGTCGGAAGAGATCCGCGACATCGTCGCCGAACTGGTGGCGATCAAGAACGTCTCCATGTCGGTGGCCGAGCAGGAGCACCTGGTCCAGGACATCGTCAATGACGTCCTGGGCTATGGCCCGCTGGAGCCGCTGCTGGCGCGCGACGACATCGCCGACATCATGGTCAACGGCGCCGGCCGGGTCTTCATCGAAGTGGGGGGCAAGGTCCAGCTGACCAATGTCCGCTTCCGCGACAACGCCCAGCTGATGAACATCTGCCAGCGGATCGTCTCTCAGGTCGGTCGCCGCGTCGATGAATCCAGCCCCATCTGCGACGCTCGCCTGCCCGACGGCTCGCGCGTCAACGTCATCGCTCCGCCCCTGGCGATCGACGGACCGACCCTGACGATCCGCAAGTTCAAGAAGGACAAGCTGACGATGAAGAATCTGGTGGAGTACGCCTCCATCAGTCCCGAGGGGGCGCGCGTCCTCGGCGTCATCGGCGCTTCACGATGCAATCTGGTCATCTCGGGCGGCACCGGCTCGGGCAAGACGACGCTGCTGAACACCCTGACGGCCTTCATCGACCCGACCGAGCGGGTCATCACCTGCGAGGACGCGGCCGAACTTCAGCTGCAGCAGCCGCACGTCGTGCGCCTGGAGACCCGGCCCCCCAACCTGGAGGGCCAGGGCCAGATCACCATGCGGGACCTGGTCAAGAACTGTCTGCGGATGCGGCCCGAGCGGATCATCGTCGGCGAGGTGCGCGGGCCCGAGGCCTTCGACCTGCTCCAGGCCATGAACACCGGCCACGACGGCTCGATGGGCACGCTGCACGCCAACTCCCCGCGCGAAGCCATCAGCCGGATGGAGTCGATGATCACCATGGGCGGCTACGGCCTGCCGTCCAGGACCATCCGCGAGATGATCGTCGGCTCGGTCGACGTCATCATCCAGGCCGCGCGCCTGCGCGACGGCTCGCGCCGCATCACCCACATCACCGAGGTGGTGGGTCTGGAGGGCGACGTGATCGTGACCCAGGATCTGTTCGTCTACGACATCACCGGCGAGGACGAGAACGGCAAGATCATCGGCCGCCACCGCTCCACCGGCATCGCCCGTCCCCGCTTCTGGGACCGCGCCCGCTACTATGGGCTGGAGCGCGAGCTGGCCGACGCCCTGGACGCGGCGGAGTAGGGGCATGCTGCCGATTCTCGCCGCTGTTCTGGCCTTCATCACCATCGGCGGCCTGGGCTGGGTCTTCGTCGGTGGAGACGATTCCTCGAGCCAGGCCCTGAAGCGGGCCAACAAGCTGGGCGAGACCAAGCGAAACGCCGCCACGGCGCGCAGGGCGGCGTCCGCGGCCAGTACGCCCGAGGCCCGCCGCAAACAGATCGCCGAACAGTTGAAAGAGGCCGATCGCCGCGAGCGCAAGGCCCGCGCCACCATGTCAGTGCGGCTGAAACAGGCGGGCCTGAGCATAGGCGTGCGGACCTTCTACATCGTCAGCGCCGTCGCCGGCGGGATCGCGGCCCTGCTGGGCCTGGTGTTCGGGCTGCACGTCATTCTGGCGCTCGGTCTGGGCGTGGGGGTGGCGCTGGGCCTGCCGCGCTGGATCGTCAGCTTCCTGGCCAAGGGCCGGATGAAGAAATTCTCCCTGGAGTTCCCCAACGCCGTCGACGTCATCGTGCGGGGCATCAAGTCCGGCCTGCCGGTCCACGAGTGTTTCAAGATCATCGCCCGCGAAAGCCCGGCGCCCCTGGGGCCCGAGTTCAAGCTGCTGGTCGAGGGCCTGGGGGTCGGCATGACGCTGGAACAGGGGCTGGAGCGGATGTACGAGCGCATGCCGTCGCCGGAGCTGCGCTTCTTCACCATCGTCATCGCCATCCAGCAGAAGACCGGCGGCAATCTGGCCGAGGCCCTGGGCAATCTGTCGGCGGTTCTGCGCGCCCGCCGGATGATGGCCGAAAAGGTCAAGGCCATGTCGTCCGAAGCCCTGGCTTCGGCCGGGATCATCGGCTCCCTGCCGCCGGCCGTCATGGCCATGGTGATGTTCACCAGTCCCGGCTACATGATGTCCCTGTTCACCGACATCCGCGGCAACGCCCTGTTGCTGCTGGCGGGGGTTCTGATGGGACTGGGCGTCTTCGTCATGAAGCGCATGATCTCGTTCAAGATCTGAGGCGGGGACATGGACGGTTTCATTCGCTTCATCACCGACCCGCAAAACCTGCTCAGCATAGGGGTGGGGGTGCTGGTCTTCGCCACCGTCCTGACCCTGCTGTCTTCCATGACCCGGGGCGTTCAGCTGGACAAGCGGATGAAGGCGGTTTCGGAGCGCCGCGACGACCTGAAGCGTCGCTCACGCGCTGCGATCCAGTCGGGCCAGGGCGCGCTGCGCCACAGCGATGACGAGGGCTTCAAGAAGCTGCTCGTCGACCGGCTGAACCTGACCAAGCTGCTGGAAGACCCGAAGGTCGCCGACCAGATGGCCCAAGCCGGCTATCGCGGTCCGCGTCCCTTGACCACCTTCTACTTCTTCCGCTTCGCCTCGCCCTTCCTGTTCCTGGCGGTGGCGGTCTTCTATCTGTTCGTGCTCAAGATCGTCGACTGGCCGACGATGAACAAGATCAGCGCCTGTATGGGCGCCGTGGTCGCCGGCTTCTATGCGCCGAACCTCTATGTGAAGAACCGCATCGCCAAACGCCGGGCCTCGATCATGCTGGCCTTTCCCGACGCCCTGGACCTGCTGCTGATCTGCGTCGAGGCGGGCATGTCGATCGAGGCGGCCGTCAACAAGGTCAGCCAGGAGATCGGCTCCTCCTCGATCGAACTGGCCGAGGAACTGTCCCTGCTGTCGGCCGAGCTCAGCTATCTGCCGGACCGCCGCATGGCCTATGAGAACCTGGGCCGGCGCACCAACCATCCAGGCGTCAAGTCGGTGGCGGTCGCCATGACCCAGGCCGAGACCTACGGCACCCCCCTGTCCTCGGCCCTGCGCGTCATGGCCAAGGAGAACCGCGAACTGCGCCTGTCGGCGGCGGAGAAGAAGGCTGCGGCCCTGCCGGCCCAGCTGACGGTGCCGATGATCCTGTTCTTCCTGCCGGTCCTGTTCATCGTCATCCTGGGCCCGGCGATCCTGAACATCATGGACACCATGGCCAAAGGCTGAAGCGTCAGCCTTCTGCGGCGGCCTTCAATCCGTCGACGATGGCCTGGTGCGCCTCGCGCAGGGCGTTTCTGTGCTTGTCGTGAAACAGTTCGCCGCGCAGGCCCGCGAATTTGTGGCCAGACGAGACGATGCAGCGCCCCTTCTCCAGCTCCTCGATGTCGATGTAGCGCAGGGTGCGGAACAGAAAGCCCCGGTTCTCGGTCCAGACCAGCCGCACATAGGGCCGCCATTCCGCAACCCGGGCCGCCGCCCGCCGCTCGCCCTGGCCGGGAAAGGCCTCGGTGATCGTCAGCTGGCCGCCAAAGGCGATGGCGCCCTCCACATCGGTCTCGTGCGGATTCCAGCGGTTCCAGCCGGGCAGGTCCGAGACCAGCTCCCAGAGCCGGTCAGAGGTCGCCTGCACCCCGGCGCGTCGTTCGATCTTGGCGTCTTCCATGGCGCCGATCTGACACGGCTGGCCGGCGGAAGGAAGACGTCTCAGTCGGGAACGACCCTCTTCAGCCGCCGCCCGTCGTCCAGCCCCAACCGCGTCTTGACCTCGAACAGGTCGGCGCCGGCCGGAATGATCAGCAGCTTCTTGGGCTGGGCCGTATTGACCGCGACCACGGCGCCCTTGGGACAGATGTCGAAACAGTCGGCGCTGGTGACGGTCAGCGCCCCCTTGCGCCCCTTCTTGCCCTTCTTCAGGTGCAGATATTTCCGCAGGGCCTTCTTCAGGGTCAGGTCCCCGTCCGGCCCGAAACCGCCGTCCAGCTTCTTGGAGCATTTGCGGCAGACCAGGACCACATCCTTCCACTCGGTCTTTGCGCTCTTGAACTCTTCGACGGCCATGATTCGAGTGTCGCCGAGCGATGGTCGTTGCACAAGCGGAATGGGTTCGTCGTCTCCTCCCCGCCTAGCGGGGAGGTGGCGCGGCGCTTCTTCAGCGCCGTGACGGAGGGGCTGCTGACCCGGACTCGGTGCGGCGGACAGGCCCCTCCACCGCTTCGCGATCCCTCCCCGCAGAGCGGGGAGGAGACGGATATGACTACAACCGCTCGAACACCGTCTCGATCACCCGGCGATAGACGGCCGTCAGCGCCTCCAGCTCCGCTGTCGGCACCCGTTCGTCGATCTGGTGCATGGTCTGGCCGACCAGGCCTAGCTCCAGCACCGGGCACAGGGCGCGGATGAAGCGGGCGTCGGAGGTGCCGCCGGTGGTCGAGGCTTCGGGGCGGCGGCCCAGCTCGGCCTCGACGGCGTCCTGCACGGCGCTGACGAAGGCGCCGGGTTCGGTCAGGAAGGCCTCGCCGGAACACAGGTGGTCCAGGGTGATCTGCAGCCCGGTCTCGGCCTGGATGGCCCCAGCCTCGCGGTTCAGCCATTCGATCAGAGCATCGCCCGTATGGCGGGGGTTGAAGCGGATGTTCAGCCGCGCCTTCGCCTCGGCCGGGATGATGTTGGTCGCCGGATTGCCGATGTCGATCGTGGTGATCTCCAGGTTCGACGGCGGGAAGCCTTCGTATCCGTCGTCCAGCACATGGTCGTTCAGCCGGCTCATCAGTCGGGCGATCACCGGGGCCGGATTGGCCGCCCGTTCGGGATAGGCGACGTGGCCCTGTTTGCCCGTGACGGTGATCCAGCTGTTCAGCGAGCCGCGCCGACCGACCTTGATCATGTCGCCCAGGTGCTGCGACGACGAGGGTTCGCCCACGATGCAGGCGTCGATCACCTCGCCCTCGGCCGCCAGGGTCTCGACCACCCGTTTGGTGCCGTGAAGCGCCGGGCCTTCCTCGTCGCCGGTGATCAGGAAGGAGAGGGAGCCCTTCGGTTCGCCCTCCGCCAGCACCTGGGACACGGCCGCGACCCAGGCGGCGATCCCGCCCTTCATGTCCACCGCGCCGCGTCCGTACAGGACGCCGTCCCTGACCTCGGCGGTGAAGGGTTGCGACGACCACTGTTCCGACGGCCCGGTCGGCACCACGTCCGTATGGCCGGCGAAGCACAGGTTGGGCGAGGCGGTTCCGCGCCGCGCATACAGGTTCTCGATCCGCGCATGGACCCCTTCGCCCCCCGGCCCCTCGAAGGCCAGGCGCCGGCAGTGGAAGCCCAGGGCCGTCAGATGCCGTTCCAGCACGTCCATGGCCCCCTCGTCGGCGGGGGTAACCGAGGGAATACGGATCAGGTCGCGGGTCAGTTCGACAGGATCGATCACAGGAGTTGATGCGCGGCTCATGCGCCTATGCTTTAGGGACATCGCGCAACGGCGAGAAGTCCCATGCCCAAGATCGACATCGACAGCGCGCCCAGAGGCGACGGCACGACCTATCCGGACGCGTTCGCCGGCCCCTGTCTGTCGCGCCGCCGCTGGAAGCTGGGCGATGCGGCGGGCCTGACCCAGTTCGGCGTCAACCTGCTGCGCCTGCCTGACGGCGCCTGGTCCAGCCAGCGCCACTGGCACGAGGCCGAAGACGAGTTCGTGATGGTGGTCGAGGGCGAGGTCGTCCTGGTCGAGGACGACGGCGAGACCGTGCTTCGCGCCGGCGACTGCGCCGGTTTCAAGGCCGGCGTCCCCAACGGCCACCGGATCGAGAACCGATCCGGCCGTGAGGCGGTTCTGCTCGAGGTCGGCACGCGCAGCCAAACTGTCACCCCTTGCGACTATCCCGACATCGACATGGTCCTGCCTGCGGGCGCGGACCGCTACTTCCACCGCGACGGTTCGCCCTATCCGAAGTTCCCCAGACGCACGTGAGCACAGAAACCCTCGACACCGCCCCCGCCGCCCCGCCGGTTCCGCCGCCTCCGCCCGAGGGACCGGACAGCCCCTGGGGCATCCGCGACTTTCGCCTTCTGTGGTTCGGCCGGGTGGTCGCGGTTCTGGCGATTCAGATCCAGTCCTCGGCCCTGTTGTGGCAGGGCTATGAGATCGCCCGGCGCGACCATCCGATCGAACAGGCCAGCCTGTATCTGGGCCCGGTCGGCCTGTGTCAGTTCCTGCCGCTTCTGGCCTTCACCCTGCCGGCGGGGGCCATGGCCGACCGGCGGGACAGGAAGCGCACGGTGTGGGTCTCCATCCTGGTCGAGGCGGCCTGCGCCGGATCCTTTCTGGCCATGGCGCTGCACGGAAACCCGCCCCTGTGGGGGCTTCTGGCGGTCGCGGCCCTGTTCGGCGCCGCGCGAGCCTTCCTGGCGCCGGCCAGCCAGGCCTTCCTGCCGATGGTGGTGGGCCGCAAGGCCCTGCCGCCGGCCATCGCCGCCCAGTCCATCGCCTTCCAGACCGGGGCCATCGCCGGTCCGGCCCTGGGCGGGGTGATCGTGGGCGTCAATGTGCCCCTGGCCTATGCGGTGTCGCTGGGCATGTTCCTCTTGGCCGTCGCCGCCTTCATTCTGATCCGCACCAGCGGCAAGCCGGCGCCCCAGGCCAATCCCCTGTCGCCGATCGACTCGGTCAAGGAGGGGCTGGCCTATGTGTGGAAGACCAAGATCGTGCTCGGCGCCATTTCGCTGGACCTGGTCGTGGTCCTGCTGGCGGGCGTCGCGCTTCTGACGCCGATCTTCGCCCGCGACATCCTTCATGTCGGACCCCAGGGCTTCGGCCTGCTGCGCGCGGCCTTCGGCGTCGGGGCCATGGGCATGGCCATCTATCTGAGCCGTTTCCCGATCCGGCGGAACGGCGGGCGCTGGATGTTCTCGGCCGTGGCGGTGTTCGGCCTGTGCACCCTGACCTTCGGCCTGTCCAAGATCGTCTGGCTGTCCGGCCTGGCCCTGCTGATCGGCGGGGCGGCGGACATGATCAGCGTCAATGTGCGCCAGACCCTGATCCAGCTGGCCACGCCCGACCATATGCGCGGCCGGGTCTCGTCGGTCTCCATGCTGTTCATAGGCGCCTCGAACGAACTGGGCGAGGCCTATTCCGGCGTCATGGTGCGAATGCTGGGCGCGGTCGGGGCGGCGGTGTTCGGCGGGCTCGGGGCCCTGGCGGCCACGGGCGCCTGGTCGGCGATGTTCCCGGGGCTGCGGAAGGCGGACAAGCTGACTTAACGACCGCGTCTCCTCCCCACGCAGTGGGGAGGGGGACCGCGAAGCGGTGGAGGGGCTCTTGAAGCCACACGGGCTTCTGTGGTGCGGAAAGAACCCCTCCGTCTCTCCGCGTCGCTCCGAGCCACCTCCCCGCGAAGCGGGGAGGAGACCTTAGCGCCGGCTCACCATCCCCTGAAATGCTTCGACAGCTTCAGGCCCTGGTTCTGATAGTGGCTGCCGCTTTCGCCATACAGCCGGCTGGGCCGTTCGGTCAGGGGCTCATAGACCAGGCGGGCGACGATCTGGCCGTGCTCGAGCAGGAACGGCGTATCGTGGGTGCGGACCTCCAGCACCCCCTTGGAGCCGGCGCCGTGCGCCTCATCCGTGCCGAAGCCAGGGTCGAAGAAGCCGGCGTAGTGGACGCGGAACTCGCCTACCGACGGGTCGATGGGGGTCATTTCGGCGGCCTGATCGACCGGAATTTCGACGTCGTCGGACGAGGCCAGGATGTAGAACTCGCCCGGATCCAGCAGCAGTTCGCCGCGACGCAGGGTCAGCGGCTCCCAGAAGTCGCGCGGGTCGTGGCCGTCGATATGGTCCAGATCCACCACCCCGGCGTGGCGGCGCCCGCGGAAGCCGACGATGTCGCCGCCCTGCAGATCGACGCCGACCGAGCGGGTCTCCAGCTTGGGCGGATCGCCGGCCTTCAGCCTGAGTTGGTTCAGCCGGGTGCCGGGTCGCACCAGGATGGAGAAGGTCTGGGGCGCGACCTCCATATAGAGGGGGCCGTCATAGCCCTCGGCCACATCGTCGAAACTGGCGCCCTGGTCGGTCAGCAGGCGCACGAAGACGTCCACCCGGCCGGTCGAGGACTTGGGATTGGCCCGGGCGATCAGCCCCTTGGGCAGGTTCAGCCGCTCCTGAAGGCGCACGATGTAGACGCAGCCCTTTTCCAGCACGACGCCGGCGTCGGTGATCTCGATCCGGTGCATGGCCACGTCGGCGATCCGTTCCTCGACCTTGCGCCGGCCGGGCAGGAAGGAGGCGCGCACGCGCCAGGCCTGGTCCGAAAGTCGCAGATCCAGGCTGGCGGGCTGAACCTGGTCATGATCGAAGGGGGTGTCGGACGTGATGGCGCCGGCGGCGATCAGGGTCTCGATGGACTGGGCGGGCAGGATGCCGGGACGGGGCGCTTGGAAGGCGTTCATGGCGTCAGTCTCACACGGTTTTCGCGACCTGTCGCCAAGTCGCGCTTGCGGCCCGCGCGCGGCGGGGCGAGCATATAGCCCATGCACGATGGTCCTGCCTATACCGCCGAAACGAACGGCATACTGATCCGGGTCCGGCCCTCCTATCTGGCGGGCCAGTCGGACCCGGACGAGGGTCGCTGGGTCTGGGCCTATCAGGTCGAGATCGTGAACCTGAGCGGGACGACGGTCCAGCTGATGGCCCGCCGCTGGACCATCACCGACGGCCACGGCCATGTCGAGGAGGTGCGCGGGCCGGGCGTGGTGGGCGAACAGCCGGTCATTGAGCCGGGCGGCAGCTATGCCTACGCCTCGGGTTGTCCCCTGCCGACCGACAGCGGGTCCATGGTCGGGGCCTATTATATGACCGACGCCGAGGGGCGCAGTTTCGAGGTCGAGATCCCGGCCTTCTCGCTGGATACACCCGGTGCAAGACGGGTGTTGAACTGAGCGAAAGCGGATGGGGCTGCGTCAACCCGGATGAACCGCAGCCCCGCCCCCTAGAGTCTCGCCGGCCGCTTGCGCGACCGGCGAGGGGGAGGTCGGCTCCATAAGGAGCATCTGTGACGCGGGCATGACCCGCTTCATTTTAGTGCGCTATGTTCGCGACGCGGTCGCTCAGGACTTGAGCGCAGAGCGCCGCTGCCGCGCGGCGCTCAAGTAGCGCGAAGCGCGGTAGCGCCTCCAAACATGTCGCCCTTAAATGTAGCGGCGCAGGCTGCGAGCCAAGTCGGACGAGCCGTCCTTGCCGCGCTTGACCTGGGGTTGGTAGGCGACCCGGGCGTGTTCGACGCAATAGACGCCTTCCGAGGCGCGGCGGCCGCAGAAGCTGAACTCGCGCGACGACGGATCGCCGATCGGCCATTTGCACATATGGGCGCCCAGGGTCATCACCGTGGCCGTGCCGGGCAGGTCCGGGATCGGGGCGGGCGCCGGAGCGGCCGGTTGAACCGCCTTGGGTTGGACCACTTCCAGGCGGCGCGGCGCGGCCGGCTGGGCGGCCGCCGTCGCGGCCGGGGCCGCAGGGCGCGGGCGGGCGGTGCGGAAGGTCGCGGCGGTGCGCGCCGGCTGGGACGGGGCGGCCCGGCCCGACAGGCCCAGACGGTGAACCTTGCCGATCACGGCGTTGCGGGTGACCCCGCCGCCCAGTTGTTTGGCGATCTGGCTCGCGGACTGGCCTTCCAGCCAGAGCTTCTTCAGCGCGCCTACGCGGTCGTCAGTCCAGCCTGCGGTCATGCCACCCTCCAGCGAGTTTGGATTCAATATCTAGGTTCAGGCTCCCCCTCTGGGGTCTTGACCTACCACTAATCGTAAACCAGCCGTTAACAGACGCAATATGTGCGAATCGCACTGTCCACAGAAACCAGATGTTGAATCGCTTGAGTGGCGAGTGGCGAGTGGCGAGTGGCAGCCTGCTGCGTCCGCCGTCTCTGAGCCTTCCGGTCGGCGATGGTTCGCACTCTGAACGCCCGCGCCTTCTCGCCACTCGTCACTAACCACTCGCCACTCCCTTGCGCAGCAAGGGCGCAAAGCGCATCTGGCGGCTCATGACCGAGACCACGCCCGACCTGATCGCCACCCGCCCGTCCGGACTGCCGCAGCCGCGGCGCTATCCGGGGATCAACTGGATCGGGGTTCAGACCCTGTATCTGCGCGAGGTGCGGCGGTTCTGGAAGGTGGGGGCCCAGACGGTGGCTGCGCCGGTGGTGACGACCCTGCTCTATATGCTGGTCTTCGTGGTCGCGCTCCAGGACGCGCGCCCGCCGCTGCACGGCACGCCCTTCGCCCTGTTCGTGGCGCCCGGCCTGATCATGATGGCCATGCTGAACAACGCCTTCGCCAACGCCTCGTCCAGCCTGATCCAGGCCAAGATCATGGGCACGGCCACCGACTTCCTGACCCCGCCGCTCAGCCCGCTGGAGCTGACCATGGGCTTTACCCTGGGCGCGGCGACGCGGGGCGCGGTGGTCGGTCTGGTCACGGCCCTGTGCGTCCTGCCGTTCGCGCCGCTTGGCGTCGCCAATGTGCTGGCCATCGTCTGGTTCGCCCTTTCGGCCAGCTTCATCATGGGGATGACCGGGGTGCTGGCGGGTCTGTGGAGCGAGAAGTTCGATCACCTGGCGGCGGTCCAGAACTTCATCGTCATGCCGATGACCTTCCTGTCGGGCACCTTCTATCTGGTCGAGAACCTGCCCGAACCCTTCCGCACGATCAGCCGCTACAACCCCTTCTTCTATCTGATCGACGGTTTCCGTTACGGCTTCATCGGCCATGCTGAGAGCAATCTGACGATCGGCGTGATCGGATCGGCCGTCCTGATGGTTGTCATGGGAACGATCTGCTGGCTGGTGTTCCGTTCGGGCTGGCGTCTGAAGAGCTAGGCGGATAACTCTGGCGGATCGTCTTGGGGAGGTCCGCCATGCTGTTCCGTTCGCTCGTCGCCGCTGCGGCGCTTCTTGTCGCCCTTCCGGCCGCCGCCCAGGAGTCCGGCGCCACGATCCAGACGGCCGCCGCCGCCTTCGTCAAGCCGACGAACGCCGAGCGCATGGCTGTCATCGTCGATCAACTGACGGCCGCCGGTCTGCCGCACGAAGTCCAGACCTTCGAGGGCGGCAATCAACGCACCGGTCCCATGGCCGGCTCGAACGTGGTCGTCACCCTGGGCGACGGGCCCAAGGACATCGTCCTGACCGCCCACTATGACGCGGTGAAACTGCGCGACGGGTCGATGTCGCAAGGGATCGTCGACAACGCCGGCTCGGTCCTGGCCATGATCGAGGCGATGAAGACGCTGAAGGGCCAGACGACCGGCCACCGGCTGATCTTCGTCCTGACCGACCAGGAGGAGCTGGGCCTGATCGGCGCCAAGGCCTGGCTGGAGAGCCACGACAAGAGCCGCATCCACGCCGTGATCAACGCCGACGTCGCCGCCTATGGCCGCACCGTCATGTACGGCGAGAACAACGGCGCCCAGTCCGGCTTCGTCCTGGCGGCCCTGCGCAGCCAGTGCGCGGAGCAGGGCGTCAACTGCGTCGCCTTCCCCGTCTATCCGCCCAGCGACGACCGGGTCTTCTCAGCGGCCGGCGTGCCCGTAGTCTCGCTGGGAACCCAGGACGCCGTCGGCGCCCACCAGATGTGGCTGGCCTTCAACGGCGGCGAGGACAACGGCCTGAAGGAGGGCTTCGTCCCGCCGGTCTTCCAGCGCATCCATTCGACCGAGGACAAGCTGTCCTATCTGAACGGCGAGGACGTGGCCCGTTTCGGCCGCTTCATCGCCGACCTGACGCTGCGGCTGGATCGGGCGGCGCCCTGACGAAAGCCCATGGCGCCGGTGTTGACTAACACCGTCACTCATCCGACAACCCCTGTCCCTATGAAACCGGCTCCGTCGCGCCTCGCGTCGGGGCCGTATCGCTTTTGGAGGTCTTAGTCCCGTGTCCACGAACCATCTGATGGGTGTCTACAATCGCGCGCCGCTGGAAGTGGAACGCGGCCGAGGCGCTCGCCTGTGGTCGACCGACGGGACCGAATATCTCGATTGCGTCGCCGGCATCTCGACCAACGGCCTGGGCCACGCCCATCCCGAACTGGTCCAGGCGGTCAAGGATCAGGCCGAGAAGCTGTGGCACGTGTCCAACATCTTCCGCATCCCGGGCCAGGAGGCTTTGGCCGACGCCCTGTGCGACGCGAGCTTCGCCGACGTGGTCTTCTTCACCAACTCGGGCACGGAAGCGGTCGAATGCGCCCTGAAGACGGCGCGCAAATATCATTCGGCCAAGGGCGCGCCCGAGCGGATCGACATCTACGGCTTCGACGGCTCCTTCCACGGCCGCACCTACGGCGCCATCAACGCCGCCGCCAACCCCAGCTACACCGAGGGCTTCGGCCCCGCCATGCAAGGCTTCCACCAGCTGAAGTGGGGCGACCACGAGGCCATCAAGGCGGCCATCGCCAATCCGACCACGGCGGCCGTCATCGTCGAGCCCGTCCAGGGCGAGGGCGGCTGCCGCGCCATGCCGGAACAGTGCCTGCGCGGACTGCGTGAGCTGTGCGACCAGCACGGCGTCCTGATCATCTTCGACGAGGTCCAGTGCGGCATGGGCCGGACCGGCAAGCTGTGGGCCCACGAATGGGCCGGCATGTCGCCCGACATCATGGCGGTGGCCAAGGCCCTGGGCGGCGGCTTCCCCATCGGCGCCTGCCTGGCCACGGCCGAGGCCGCCTCGGGCATGACGGTCGGCGTCCACGGCTCGACCTTCGGCGGCAATCCGCTCGCCATGGCCGTCGGGGGCAAGGCCCTGTCCCTGATCAACACGCCCGAGATCCTGAACAACGTCAATGAGATCGCCGGCTATCTGAAGCAGCAGCTGGCCGGGCTTCAGTCCCGCTTCCCGGACGTCATCGTCGATGTGCGCGGCAAGGGGCTGCTGATCGGGGTCAAGCTGGTTCCGAACAATCGCGAGTTCATGGCCCTGGCGCGCGACACGCAACAGCTGCTGATCGCCGGCGGCGGCGACAACTGCGTACGTCTGCTGCCGCCGCTGAACCTGACGCTCGACGAGGCCCGCGAACTGATCACCCGGTTCGAAGCCGCCTGCGAGGCCGCCCGCGAGAGGTGGGCCGCCTGATCGGTTTCATCACAACGGGCACGGCGAATGCACCACGGCCACGACGGGAGGGAGCCTGTTTCCCCGAAAGTGAACGAGGTCGGTCGCGCCGTTATGGACGCGGCCTTCGCCGTGCATCGGGAACTTGGGCCGGGCTTGCTGGAGTCGGTTTACGAGCATTGCCTCGCCAGCGATCTGATGCGTGCGGGTCTTGCCGTTGAACGGCAGGTCGCCATCCCCGTCCACTATCGCGAAGACCGATTGGATGTCGGTTTCCGGCTCGATCTACTGGTGGAGAGTCAGGTGATCGTCGAGGTGAAAGCGATCGACGCCCTGGCGTCGATCCATACTGCTCAGATACTCACCTATCTGAGGTTTAGTCAGATCAGATTGGGCTATCTGATCAACTTCAATACGCCCAGACTAAAGGACGGCTTTCGCCGTCTGGTTTTATGATCTCACCGGCCGCCTTCCGTCGTGTTCGTCGTGACGCCGTTGTGCTCTTTGTGATGAAACTTTTTTCGCCTCGACCGGATCACCCATGACCCGCCACTTCCTCGACATCCATCAGCTGGACGCCGCCGACCTGCGCGCCATTCTGGACGACGCCCATGCGCGGAAAGCCGCCCGCAAGGGCTGGCCCCAGGGGCGTGCCGACGCCGACGCGCCAGGCAAGGACCACGTCCTGGCGATGATCTTCGAGAAGAACTCGACCCGCACCCGGTTCAGCTTCGACGCGGCCATCCGCCAGCTGGGCGGCGCCTCCATCATCGCCACCGCCTCGGACATGCAGCTGGGCCGGGGGGAACCCGTCGAGGACACGGCCCGCGTCCTGTCGCGCATGGTCGATGCGGTGATGATCCGCGCCAATCGGCATGAGGACGTCGAACGCTTCGCCCGGGTTTCGACCGTGCCGGTGATCAACGGCCTGACCGATCGGTCGCATCCGTGCCAGATCCTGGCCGATCTGCAGACGATCGAGGAACATTGCGGCCCAATCGCGGGCAAGACCGTCGCCTGGGTCGGCGACGGCAACAATGTCTGCCACAGCTTCATGCATGCGGCGCCCAAGTTCGGCTTCCACCTGAACGTCGCCTGCCCGGCCGAATACCATCCCGACCTGCGCGATCTCGAAAAGGGCGGGGCCGCCGTGACCCTGACCAGCGATCCGCGCGAGGCGGTCAAGGGCGCCGACATCGTGGTCACCGACACCTGGGTCTCTATGGGCGATCAGGACTATGAGGCGCGCCTGGCGGCCTTCGAGCCCTATACGGTGGACGAGGCCCTGATGGAGCTGGCTGATCCGAATGCGGTCTTCTTGCACTGCCTGCCCGCTCACCGGGGCGAAGAAGTGACTGACGCCGTCATCGACGGTCCCCGCTCTCTGGTCTGGGACGAGGCGGAGAACCGCATCCACGCCCAGAAGGCGGTTCTGGCCTGGTGTTTCGCAGGCTGATGGAAACGGCGCCGAGACGAAAATCTCGGCGCCGCCTCATGCTCTAGCTCAGATTGACGTCCGACACGCCGCCGACGTCCGGCTGGGTCTTGGTCAGATTGGCCTTCAGGATCTGGTAGCCGAAGCCCAGGCCGCCCTTGTCCGACACCCAGACCCGACCGTCCTCGGCGTCAAAGCGGATCAGGGTCAGGTGCGGATCGCCCTTGCCGTCCGGGTACCAGGCGGCCACGACTGGATTCCAGTATTTGTCGATGCGCGCGCGGTCCTGGTCGATCGACAGGGCGCCGTGGATGCAGGCCTGAACCTTCTGGTCCTTGGCCTGGTAGCAGAACATGCCGTCCTGACCGCCCACGGCCACGTCGCGGGCGAAGTCGGTGTCGTCGCGACTGAAGAACCAGATGGTCCCGGTCTCGGGCTCGCCGAAGCCGGTCATCGGCTGATGGTGGTAGCCGGCCTGGTCCAGGCCCAGCATGCCGGTGTTGGAGTCCTTCAGACTGTCCCAGAATTCCTTCTCGGCCTGGGCAGGGGTCAGGGTGTCGGCCATGTCGTGCGTCTCCTTTGGGGTCGCGGAGACAATGGTCGGGCTCGGATCGGGTTCCTGACGGGGGACGGCTCAGGGAATCCAGGGCGCGCGTTCGGCGCCGAACAGGGTCGCCAGATGAATCAGCAAGAGCAGGGCCAGGGCCGCGGCGCCCAGCATGATGAACCGCCAGGGCGTCATTCGCGGCCCCTTGAACGGATTGGGCGGCTGGGCGCCCCGCCAGCCGGCGAAGACCATGACCGCCAGGGCGGCGACCAGCAGGATCAGTGTGGCGTTCAGGTCCATCGGCTGCACCTGCCCAAGCCCGGTCGGTTGCGCAAGGGAAGTCTTGCCGAAGTCTTAATCTTAAGGCGACGTTAACCCTGATCGGCCCAGAAACACAGGGTGCGGCGAGATTTCCACAGGCTGGAGAGAGGCCGCAACATCTTGCGGTTAACCACACGTTTACACCCTCGATATTGGCGTTATAGCCTTGCCGCATGGGTCGGGAGCCGAATCAGTGAGCGCAGCCGCGCCTTGGAGTGTTAAGGGCATCGACCCGAAAGCCCGCGAGGTCGCTAAGGATCTTGCGCGCCGTTCAGGCATGACCCTGGGCGAGTGGCTGAACTCCATGATCATGGACGACGAGGAAGAGGGCTACGCCACGCTTCCGCGCCGCGGTCCTGTCGCCGACACCTATGACCGCCGCCATCGCGCCCGCCGTCTGGACGACGCCTATGAGCCGTCGGACGAGAAATGGCAGAGGGTCAGCGCCTCGATCGACGCCCTGGCCGCCCGGCTGGAGGCGGCCGAGCGCCGTTCGACCGTCGCCATCCAGGGGGTCGATCAGGCCGTCGCCGGCCTGGTGCGCCGCCTGGACGGTCATGACGCCCAGACCAAAGGGCAGGCCCGGCGCATTGACGACATCGCCGAGGAGCTGCGCGAGGGGCACCGCCGTCTGCGCGCCTTCGAACGGGACACCGGTCCTCAGGTTCAGGAAGGCTTCGGCAAGGTCGAACAGTCCATCGGCGCCCTGGCGGGGCGGCTGTACGACATCGAAGAGCGTCAACGCGCCGGCGTGGCGGATCTGCGCCAGCGGATGGAGGCGGTCGAAAAGGCCGCCGGACCCGGCGCTGGCTCGGATCTTCTGGCCCAGGTCGGGGCGCGTCTGGACCAGGCGCAAAGCCGCACCACCGAGGCCCTGAAGGCGCTGGAACGGTCCTTCGCCGATCTGGATCAGAGGCTGCGCGCCGCCGAGGGCCGGGTCGAGCCGGAAGGGGCCCGCGACGCCGCCCGGTTCGAAAAACTGGCCGAGACCCTGTCGCGTCAGATCGACAGCAACCGCGCCGAGATGATGCAGCGGCTCGACGCCGCCGAGACGGGCGCTCGGATCGACCGGATCGAACGGGCGGTTCAGGCCGTCAACGACCAGGTCCAGGCCTCCGAGCGCAAGGGCGCCCAGGGTCTGGAGGCGATGGGGCGCGAGGTCCTGAAGATCGCCCAGAACCTGAATGCGCGGATGCAGGCCGCCGAACGGGCGGGCGCCGAGCAGGCCGAGGCCGTGACCCGCGCCGTCAGCCGCAAGGTGGACGAAGACCTGGCGCGCCATTCGGCCCAGGTCGACCAGACCTTCGCCCGCCACGTCGATCGGGTCGAACAGAGGCTGACCGCGACAGAGGACCGTCACGCCCTGGCGCTGGAGAAGCTGGGCGGGGAGATCACCCGCATCTCCGATCAGCTCAGCGACCGGATCGTCCAGTCCGAGCGCCGCTCGCAGCAGGCGCTGGACGACATCGCCCGGCGTCTGTCGGAAAGCGCCGAGAAGATCGAGCAGCGCTACGACCGCGCCTCGGGCGAACTGGCCGAGCGGATGCGGCTGAGCGAGGAGCGCACGGCCCGGCTGCTGGCCGAAGCCCGCGAGAGCATCAGCGCCCGTCAAGCCGGCGCGGCGGACCGCGCCGCCTTCGAAGACCGAAGCGCGCCGGCCGCCGATGTCGTAGCCGAAGGGGGCTGGGACATTCCCGAGGCCGAGCCCAAGCCTCGCGCCGTCGCGGCGCGGACGGCCCGGTCGGCCGTCTCGGCCCCGGTCGAACCGGACTGGCGCGCGGCCGTCTTCCCGGACGATTCCTTCGACGACGCAGACGCCTGGTCCAGCGATGCGTCGATGACGCCCAAGACGGCGCCCTTCCCGTCGTCCTTCGCCGCCGCCGTCTCGGCGACGTCCTTCAGCGCCGAACCTGCGACGCCCGAACCCGAGCCGGAGCGCGCCCCGCCCCCGCCCGCGCCGACGCCTGATCCCGCGCCCGCAGCCGAGGCGAGCCCGGTCATTCAGCCGTTCGGCGGCTTCGGCGGGGCCGACGTCGAGGATGCGCTGGACGCCACGGCCCCGGGCTTCGCCGCCCCGGCGCCGGCGGAAACCTCCGCCCTGGACGTCTCTGCGCGCGAGGACGATTTCGGCGGCGAGACGGAGTTCACCGATTCCCGACGCCTGCGCGCCTCCATGGGCGCCGCTGCGGCTGCGGGGCGCGCCTCTTCGACCCGGTCGACCATCAACGCCGCGCGCGCCGCCATGGCGGTTCCGACGCCGGTCGAGGCGCCGCGCCAGGGTTTCGGCCTGGCGCCGAAACGCGGCGGCAAGTCCAAGCTGCAGGAACGTCTGGACAAACAGGCCGCCCGCGACGGTTCGACCGTCAAAAAGGCCTTTCTGGCCTCGGTGACGGCGGTGGCCCTGACGGGCGGCGCCTATGCTTCGCTCAGCCTGGCCGACGGTTCGGGCCTGCCTGACATCAACCTGCCCGGCCTGTCGGGACGCGACGCGGCGCTGGCGGCGGCCGAGCCGGCCGCTCCGCCTCTCGCCATGGCGGTGACGCCCGCCGACGCCGTTCCGACCGCCGAGGCGGGGGCGGAGGCCTATGACCGCGCCGTGGAACAGATCGAGAGCGGCGATCCGGAAGGCGTCGAAGCCTTGAAGAAGGCGGCCAACCTCGGCTACGCCCCGGCCCAGACCTATCTGGGACAGCTCTATCTGGCCGGGGCGGACGGAGTCGCGGCCGATCCGGTCGAGAGCCGCCGTTGGGGTCGTCGCGCGGCCGAGAACGGCGACCCGCGCGGCATGCACCTGTACGGCATGCAGCTGTATGAAGGCGACGGCGGAGCCGCCAATCAGGCGGAAGGCCTGATCTGGCTGGTGAAGGCGGCCGAACACGGCCTGCCGGACAGCCAGTATAATGTCGCGCGCATCTATGAGACGGGCGCCGACGGGGTGGCCAAGAATCTGACCGAGGCGCTGAAGTGGTACATGATCGCCGCGCGCGGCGGCGACAGCGAGGCTCAGGCGGCGGTGAACCGTCTGCGCCCGACCGCCAGCGCCACGGCCCAGCGCGCCGCCCGCACCGCCGCCGAGGCCTTTGTGTCGCAGCAGTCCGCCAAGGCGACGGGCTGAGGCCGGGTTTCGGATCAAAGCCCCAGACCAGGGTGGCGGCGCGCCGTCCCCGTCGCTAAAGACCAGCTGTCGCCGTTCGGCGCTTTCCGTTTCGCTCCAGCCGAAGGCGCGTCCTTTGGATATCTATCTGCCGATCGCCGAGGTTTCGGTGAACTGGCCGACCCTGGTGATCCTGGGGGCGGTGGTCGGCTTCGTCTCGGGCCTGTTCGGCATCGGCGGCGGCTTCCTGATGGCCCCGATCCTGGTCTTCCTCGGCATTCCCCCGACCGTGGCGGTCGCCAGCCAGGCCAGCCACGTCGTGGCCTCCTCGACCTCGGGCGTGATCCGCTACGCCGGCCAGGGGGCGGTCGATTTCCGCATGGGGTTGGTGATGGCGGGCGGCGGCGCCGTCGGCGCCTTGGCCGGGGTCGAGCTGTTTCGCTATCTGCGGCTGCTGGGTCAGGCGGACCTGGTGGTGGCCCTGTCCTATCTGGTCTTCCTGGGCGTCATCGGCGGGCTGATGCTGAACGAGAGCCTGACCGAAATCCTGCGCCGCCGCCGGGGTCTGCCTGCGCCCCGCAAGGAGCGCCGCCGGCCCATGTGGCTGTACGGCCTGCCGCTGAAGATGAAATTCCCCAAGTCGGGCCTCTACATCAGCGCCCTCCCGCCGTTCGGCCTGGGCGTTTTCGCAGGGGTGCTGTCGGCCATTATGGGGGTGGGGGGCGGCTTCATCCTGGTGCCCGCCATGCTCTACGTCCTGCGGATGCGGGCCGGCGCCGTGGTCGGCACCAGCCTGTTCCAGATCATCATAACCACCGCCATCACCACCATTCTTCAGGCCGGGCGCAACCAGACGGTCGACATCGTCCTGTCCACCATCCTGCTTCTGGGCGGGGTCGTCGGGGCCCAGATCGGCGCCCGGTTCGCCGGTCGGTTCCGGGCGGAAGAACTGCGCGCCGCCCTGGGGCTGATCGTTCTTCTGGTGGGGATCCAGATGGGGCTGGAGCTGTTCGTCCGGCCCAGCGACATCTTCCTGATCGCGCCGGGGGTCGCCGACTGATGCAGGCGCTTCCACCGCCTCCGCCCGCGATCGAGGCCCCTCTCACGCTTCCGGCGCCCGACCGGTCCGAGGCCACGACCGGGGAGCTGCGCGTCGCAGCCGCCCTGACCGACGCGCGGGTGCGGGTCGATTCCAGCTTCCGCGGCGCCTCGATCGTGCTGTTCGGCGCCGTCTTCAATCCGACGCCGGAACCCGCCGATGTGGTGGTGGTGGTGCGCGGACCGGACGCGCCCGTGCGTCTGGTCAAGAAGACGCGCAACATGGGCGTCTGGCTGAACAGCCGCCCGGTACTGTTCGAGGGGGCGCCCGGCTTCTACATGACCGCCTCGACCCGGCCCCTGTCCGAAATCGCTGAGTTCGGCCAGCTGCGGCGGCTGGGGGTGGGGGTCGATCACCTGAGGATCGACGCGCCGGAGGAGAGCCGCACCGTCACCCGCTACGGCGTGCGCGACGTGGTGGTCAGCCGTCTGGGCGACGACTATCTGGACTGGCGGCGCGCGGTGATCCGGCTGAAGGAGGCGGCGGCCCTTTACGACACCGATCCCAAGGGGGTCGAGTTCGTGGACCGTGGCCTGTTCCGGGCCGAGGTGAAACTGCCCACCGTCGCCCCGACCGGCAAATATTACGCCGAGGTCTGGCTGTTCCAGGACGGGGAGCCCCAGTCGGTTTCGAACCTGACCCTGACGGTCGAGAAGGTGGGTCTGGAGCGAGACATCTATGAGTTCGCCCATCGTCGGCCGTGGCTTTACGGCCTGGTCTGCGTCCTGTTGGCGGCCCTGACGGGCTACGGCGCCTCGCGCGTCTTCAGTCGCCGGAACTGAAGCCCAGTTCGGCCCGCAGGGTCTCGGCCGTCAGGCCGCCGGCGCGCAGTTCCGCCAGGGTCACGGACCGATCCCGCTTGGCGTAGCGCCGCCCGTCCGGCCCGGTCAGCAGGGGGTGGTGGCGATAGACGGGGGAGGGCCAGCCCATCAGGGTCTGGATCAGCCGCTGCACATGGGTGGCCTCGAACAGGTCCTGGCCCCGGATCACATGGTCGATCCCCTGCAGGGCGTCGTCATGGGCGACCGCCAGATGATAGGCGACGCCCGCGTCCTTGCGGGCCAGCACCACATCGCCCCCCGCCTCGGGCCGCACCGGGATCAAGCCGGTCTCGCCGCCCGGTCCCGCCCCTTCCTCGACGAAGGTCAGGCTCGTCCAGCCCGCCTCCCCCAGGCCCTGCCGCGCCCGGTCCAGCGACAGCCGCCAGGCGAAGGGCCGGCCCTCGTCCAGAAACCTCGCCTCCTCCTCCGCCGCATGGGGGCCGGGGCGCACCGCCTCCATCGCCCCGTGGGGCGCATCGCCCAGGCCGTCCAGGATGTCCTTGCGCGTTCGGAAGCACCGGTACAGAAGCCCCTGACGCCGCAGATGGTCCAGAACGGCGGCGTAATCGTCCAGATGCGCCGACTGGCGCCGCACCGGCGTCTCCCAGTCCAGCCCCAGCCAGGCCAGGTCCTCCAGAATCCCGACCTCGAACTCCGGGCGGCAGCGGGTCGGGTCGATGTCCTCGATCCGCAGAACGAACCGCCCCCCGGCCCTCCGAGCCGCCGTCCAGGCGGTCAGGGCGGAAAAGGCGTGGCCCTTGTGCAGGCGGCCGGTGGGGGAGGGGGCGAAACGGGTGGCGAACATTTCCCTGATCCTAGCGGTTTCCGGACCCGAACGGCGCCCCGCCCTTTTCGAGAGCCCACATCGGTCCCAGAGCCTGATCCGTTGAGGAGGAACCGCTTCGCGGTTCCGCTGAAACGGTGAATCAGGCTCCGGATTAGAGCGAGAGCATGATTCACGCTTCTGCCGGAACCGCCTCGCGGTTCCGCCTGAAACGATCATGCTCTAAGCGTGGGCAATGCCCGTCGCCCCGACAGTCCAGGATATCGCCGCCGCTCGAGACGCTCTGGCCCAGGCCGATCCCGCCCTGGCGCGGGCCCATGCCCAGACGCCCGCCTTCGAATGGCGGCTGCGGCCTGGCGGCTATGAGGGTCTGTTCCGCATGATCGTGGAACAGCAGGTCTCGGTCGCCGCCGCCGCCTCCATCTGGGGGCGCACGGTCGAGGGGCTGGGCGGGGCCGTGACGCCGGAGGCGGTGCTGGCCCACGACGTCGAGGCGCTGCGCGCCTTCGGCCTGTCGGGGCAGAAGGCGCGCTACGGACGCGAGATCGCCCTGGCCCAGGTGGAGGGGCGGATCGACCTGGATCATATGCAGACCCTGTCGGACGAGGCCGCGATCGCCGCCCTGACCGCCATCCGGGGCGTCGGCAAATGGACGGCCGAAACCTATTTGATGTTCTGCGAGGGGCGGCTGAACGTCTTTCCCGGCGGGGACGTGGCCTTGCAGGAGGCCATGCGCTGGGCCGACCGGGCCGAGGTCCGGCCGAACGAGAAACAGGCCTATGCCCGGGCCGAGCGCTGGCGGCCGCACCGCGGGGTGGCGGCGCATCTGCTGTGGGGATGGTATGGCGGGGTGCGGCGCGGCGAGATCGCGCTGGAGGATCACACGCCATGACCCCGCTGGACCCCGCCCTGACCGAGCCGCTGCGCAACCCCCAGACCGTGCTGGCGGCCCTGGACTTCGCCGGGGTGGCGGTCTTCGCCGCCACGGGCGCCCTGGCGGCGGCGCGGGAAAAGCACGACGTCGTCACCTTCGCCTTCTTCGCCGCCATCACCGGCGTCGGGGGCGGGACCCTGCGCGACCTGCTGCTGGGCCTGCCGGTCTTCTGGGTCCAGGACTGGCGCTATATGGCCGTCTGCCTGTCGGCGGCGGTGGTGCTGTGGCTGATCGGCCAGAGGGACTGGCGGTTCCGCGCCCTTCTGTGGCTCGACGCCGTCGGCCTGGGCGCCTATGGGGTCATGGGGGCGGCCAAGGCCGAGGCGGCCGGCGCCCACCCCCTGATCTGCATCGTCATGGGCACCTTGACCGCCTGTTTCGGCGGGGTGGTGCGTGACACCCTGGCCGGCCAGCCGTCGATCCTGCTGCGGCGCGAGATCAATGTCACCGCCGCCATCCTGGCCGCGACCCTCTATATCGTCCTGAGGATGCCCGAGACGCCGATCTGGCCCGCCGCCATCGTCGCAGCGGTCGCCGGCTTCATGCTGCGCGCGGGCGCCCTGCGCTGGGGATGGACCCTGCCGGGGTTCCCGGCGCGAAATTGACCCGGTTTCGTCGTCTGTTCGTCATGGCGACGTCTTCGAATCGGCGTTAGGCTATCGACCTCTGACTAGGGAAGGAGATCCGTCTTCAATCCTGTCGCCTCCATATCCTCCGCTGTGAGCGGGAGGGCCTGATGCAGGTTCTCCATCGACCGCCGTCGGGCTTTCCGGCCCTGGTGCTGAATGCGGATTTTCGGCCCCTGTCCTACTATCCCCTGTCGCTGTGGCCGTGGGAGGAGGCGGTCAAGGCGGTCTATCAGGATCGGGTGGACGTGGTGTCCCTGTACGAGAAGGTGGTGCGCTCTCCGTCGATGGAGATGCAACTGCCCAGCGTCATCGCGCTCAAGACCTATGTGGATCAGGATCGCAGCCCGGCCTTCACCCGGTTCAACGTCTTCCTGCGCGACGGCTTCGCCTGTCAGTATTGCGGCGCCTCCACCGAACTGACGTTCGACCATGTGATCCCTCGGTCCCAGGGCGGACGCACGACCTGGGAGAACATCGTCGCCGCCTGCGGTCCCTGCAATCTGACCAAGGGCGGGCGGACGCCGCGCCAGGCCCTGATGCCGATCCGGCGCGAACCCTACCGCCCCAACGCCTGGCAGCTTCAGGAGGCGGGACGGCGTTTCCCGCCCCATTATCTGCACCAGAGCTGGCTCGATTACCTGTACTGGGACATAGAGCTCGAACCTTAGGGTTCTTTTCAGTTGCTCGAAATGGCTCAAACACCCTTGTGGTGGGCAGGTTCAGGGTTCGTTCTTTTACCGCTGATTTCTCGATTATCCTCCGAAATCCTCCCGGCTGGTGACCATGTGGTGACCAAAACCGGGACCAGAAACGGGACCCCTCGTGGGCCCGAGGAGAGATCGAATGGTTCAGAACCCGAGGTCCGGAAAGATCACCAAACGCCTGGTCGACGCCCTGACGTCTGAAGGGGTGCGCTTCACCCTCTGGGACACGCAGCTCAAGGGTTTCGGGGTGCGCGTCGCCGTCAGCGATACCAAAACCTACGTCGTTCGATACAGGACGATCGGCGGCGCTGACCGCCTCCTTCACATCGCTCGCCATGGCGTCGTGACCGCCGAGGAAGCCCGCGAACGAGCGGCCGCTGTACTGGCCGAAGTCGCGTCAGGTGGTGACCCTCAGGGGACCAAAGTCGAACGACGCGAAGAACTGACCATGTCGGAGCTCTGCGACCTCTACATGAAGGAGGGCGTGACGATGAAGAAAGCGACGACCCTTCGGATCGATCGCATCCGCATCGCCCGCCACATCAAACCCCGCCTGGGCAAGATGAAGGTCACCGATATCGGCCGAGCGGACATCGAGCGGCTGATGGTCGATGTCGGGTCGGGACGCATTCGTGGAGAGGCGACGCCGCACACTCGCGGCGGTATTCATGCGGCCTCGCGCACGGTCGGACTGCTGGGCGGTATCTTCACGTTCGCCGTTGAGCGGGAGTTCGTGAAGACCAACCCCACGCGAGGGGTGAAACGCTACAAGGACAACCGTCGGGACCGCTTCCTTTCCCCGGCCGAACTGGCCCGGCTCGGCGATGTCCTGGCGGAGCTCGAGAAGCATGGGGGCGATCCGCGCCACATCAACATCATCCGCCTGCTGGCGCTGACCGGCGCCCGCAAGAACGAGATCGCCAGGCTCAAGTGGTCGGAGATCGACCGCACCATGGGGATGCTCCGGCTGGAGGATTCCAAGACCGGGGCGAAGGTGATCCGTCTCGGGAGCGCGGCGCTGAAGCTGATCGAGGGCCTGCTCTCGAACGGGAGCATCTACGTGTTCCCGGATCGGAAGGATCCCAAGCGTCCGATCGCCAATCTCGACTGGGCCTGGGTCGGCATCCGCAAACGCGCCGGGATGGAAGACCTGCGGATCCATGACCTTCGGCACAGCTTCGCGAGCGCCGGGCTGGCCGGCGGCGAAGGGCTTCAGCTCATCGGCAAGCTGCTCGGCCACAGTCACGTCAGCACCACAAGTCGATACGCCCACCTGGCGGACGACCCGGTCCGTGCCGCCGCCGACAGGATCAGCGAGAGCGTCGCCGCCTCTCTCGCGGGCTGGTCGGTTGAAGACGGACAGACGGCCCATTGAAAGACGGCCGCCCGGCGGGTCGCCGGGCGGCCGAAGTTGTCGCGATGGACTGGGGAGCTAGGCGCCCTCGTGAGCGGCCTCGCCCCAATGTCCGGCCTGGCGAGGCTGGCTCGACGAAGACCGGAGGCCCGAGAGCTGGCTGCGCGCCCACTCGTGCAGCAGGCTCTTGGGGTAGTAGGGGGTCCGCCCGAGGTGGGTGCAGGGCGGTCCGTCAGACCGGGTGCAGAACACCTTCGCCAGTGTCGACGGTGACCGGCGGATGCCCATACGTAGAAGCTCGGTGGACGCTTCCTTGCGGGTCAGCAGCATTTCCTCAGTTCCGTGAAGATGTAGACCGGCCATGTGGCGCTCCTTTCCGTCTGAACCAGAACTGCAACCAAGCAAGCATCGACGGAAATAAACCGCAACCGGCGGACGTAGAGAACTGATGGACGGAATGAATAGGTGACCTGTTCGATCTGTTTCGGCCTGTTCCGATCTGGTTCTGAGTAAGGAAATCGATCACAGCCTTGTGAGATGGGTCGCTTATGAACTTCGGTTTCTCTTGGATCCCGCGGAGAAGCAAGACATCAAGCGGTGGTGAATGAAGGTGGCCTTGGCGTTGCCCTCGAGTGCGGACATAGTCGAGCGGGCTTTTACGCCCATACTGGTGAACCACAGCCGTTCAGGGGAACTGCATGTCTAGCTTCACGGATCGAGCCATGAGCGCCGAGGTATCGCCCGAGCTTTTTGCGGCGTCGTTGGAAGCCATCGGCGAACTGCCTGCGGATCAACGTGGTTCGTTCGAAGGTCGCGCCTTCCGCCTGTTCAGACTACTCGAGGAGCGTGACGAAGCGGATGAGGCAGCGCTTAATGCCTTTGCCATTCAGCTTCGGCTGGAGGCGCTCGCGCGGTTGCATGATGATCGTGGTCTGCGAGCCTGGACGCTTCCGGGGGACGCCGAAGGCGCTGACTACATACATGCCGACGTAGTGGCTGCCGCGGCAGTTGAGCCGCTTCTGGCGATCGATGATCACACAGTCGGATTCGATCTCGAGTCTTTCCGCGCGCGCGTGCTGGCCGACGCGGCTGTGCGCGGACACGCCTAGCCGGGACATCCTTCGTCATGCCAAGGCGCACAAAGTCACTGAAGCGAGGTGCGGCCGGCGACGCGGCCCCCGCAGGAGATATTGCGACGCGCGCCGGCGTGGTCGCCCAGCGCCTGCTCGCGGAGCGCGGCCTCCACTATCTCGAGGATATGTTACCCGACGATGCCCGAGAGTTGCTCCGAGCGGCTTGGCGTGAGGCCGCCGAACAGATGTTCGAAGGGCGTGACCTCGATGTTGTGCAGGCGGAAATCGACATCATGATCGACAGCCTGGATATGACCGAGCCGCCACCGCCCATGCATCGGTCCGAAATGCACTGACGCCTGCGGCATCACCCCTCATCGCGGTGGAGAGACGATGACCTTCACGTCAATCAGGCCGGTCCGTGGTTTAGACAGATCGGACTGGAAGCCTGCAGGGTTTTTCAGGTGGTTGTCGGGATCGTAAACGAGGCAGATGAGCCGGTCGACTTCGCTGTTACCGCCGTAATCGACAAAGTCGTTGGCGAGTTCTTTCTTGATCTTGGTCGTGTCGGACTTGCGGACGTATTTGAGTTCCACCATCGCCCGCAGCGGTTTGAGAAAGAACTCGCACCTCGACGCGCTGCCGGCGACGGATGGGCTCCATTCCTCTTCACGCACATCCGGGAAGTAGGCGGCGAGGATCGAGCGGAACAGGTATTGGCAGTCCCACTCGTCCTTGATGGCATAAACCGCTCCACCGTGCGGGTGGGTCTTCAAAGCAAGGACACTCTCGTGGAAACGGCGGGCAAGTGTGACGATCAGGTCCAGATCCGCGGTTTCGGAACTGACTGTGGCAGCGGGTGGCGAGGGTTTGCGTGCCAAGGTGTAATCAATGGCTCCGAGAACGTGGAAAACCTGCCGGCGGGCGACGTCGACGATGTGTGGTGCGCCGACGATCTTGTGCTTGAGTTCGTAGGCGGCCTGCTCCTCGTCGAGGTCGTCGACCATTGCCTGCACGAAAGCCCGGTACGCTACGAGCCCCTGCTCAAATCGCTCAGGTGAGGCGAACATCTCATTTGGGATCCGGACGTCCGCCACAAACTCCTCGGAGTAGTGGTAGAGATTGGAAATGATATCGCGCGATGTGCCATGCCATGGATCCTTCCAGGACCCTGGGTAGCCCTTCGCATCTTGCATGGCGCCGCGAAACTCATCGTCGATCGCGATGCGGGCTTTACGAAGATACTCCAGGCTCTCGACTGCCCACTCCATCTTGTCCATCAAATAGCCCCGGGGTTGGTCTCGTCCTTAATGCGGAGCTTTAGGATGCCGTAGGCGGCTGGGAAAGTGGTGCGATCTCATGCCTACCGAAAGTCCCGCGTCCTGACTCGAATGCCCTCGAGCGACAGGTCCGGAATGTAGATGTCCCGGGCCTTGGGTGTCCGGGCGTCCGGCTTACTGCCCCGATAGACCTCGTCGCCCCGCCCATGCGGCAACCGGAACTCGCCCCTCCGGCCCAGCGACGCCAAGAGGTCCGAGCCGTCGTGCAGCCGCTCGGCGACGATGTGCACCACCTCGCCTTCGCGCTGCACCCTGCCGTCGACCACCAGCAGGCTGGCGCCCAGCACCACCCGCCGCTGCTGCTCGTAGAGGCTCGGCCAGATCACTAGATTGGCCACACCGGTCTCGTCCTCGATGGTGATGAACATCACCCCCTTGGCCGATCCCGGCTTCTGACGGACCAGAACGAGGCCGGCGACCCGGGTCAGGCGGCGGTCGCGCATGGCCGTCCCGTCGGCGCAGGTCATCACATGCCGGACCTGGAGTTCGTCGCGCAGGAAGGCCAGCGGGTGGTCCCGCAGCGTCACGCCCACATGGGTGTAGTCCTCCACCACCTCCTGACCGGCGGGCATGGCCGGCAGGGCAGCATCAGGCTCATCCACCTCCGGCACGAGTTCGCCGGCCTCCGCCGAGGCCGCCGCGAACAGCGGCAGGGGATCGTCGCGGAGCGCCTTGATCGACCACAGGGCGTCGCGGCGGGACAGGCGGAGCCCCTCCAGAAAGGCGTCGGCCTCGGCCAGTCGCGTCAGGGCCCCGACGGGCGTCATGGCCCGTCGCCACAGATCGTCGATGCCGGCGAAGGGCCGATCCCCGCGGTTCGTCACCAGCCGGGCCGCGTCCCCGTTGGCCAGGCCCCGCACCATGCGCAGTCCCAGCCGCACCGCGAACCGGTCCTCCCGCTCCGTGGGCTCCAGGGTGCAGTCCCAGCGACTGGCATTGACGCAGACCGGCCGCACCTCGACCCCGTGCTCGCGGGCGTCCCGCACGATCTGGGCCGGCGCGTAGAACCCCATCGGCTGGGCGTTGAGCAGGGCGGCGCAGAAGACATCGGGATGCCAGCACTTGAGCCAGGAGGAGGCGTAGGCGATCAGGGCGAACGACGCCGCATGGCTTTCCGGGAAGCCGTAGGATCCGAAGCCTTCCAGCTGGCTGAAGGTCTTCTCCGCGAACTCGGCCGTATAGCCCCGCTCGACCATCCCTCCGACCAGCTTGTCCTTGAAGTGGCTGACCCCGCCGGTGAATTTGAAGGTCGCCATGGCGCGGCGCAGCTGATCGGCTTCCGACGCGGTGAATCCGGCGCATTCGATCGCCACCCGCATCGCCTGCTCCTGGAACAGGGGCACGCCGAGCGTCTTGCCCAGAACCTCCTCCAGTTCCGGCTTGGGAAAGACGACCGGCTCCTTCCCCTCGCGGCGCCGCAGGTAAGGATGGACCATGTCGCCCTGAATGGGGCCCGGTCGCACGATGGCGACCTCGATCACCAGGTCATAGAAGGTGCGCGGCTTGATGCGCGGCAGCATGGCCATCTGCGCGCGGCTTTCGATCTGGAAGACCCCGAGCGTGTCGGCCTTGCGGATCATGGCGTAGGTCTTGGGATCCTCGGCCGGGATGGAGGCCAGGTCCAGATCCATGCCCTTGTGATCGCGCAACAGGTCGAGACCGCGCCGCATGCAGCTGAGCATGCCCAGCGCCAGGACATCGACCTTCATGAACTTCAAGGCGTCGATGTCGTCCTTGTCCCATTCGATCACCTGACGATCCTTCATCGCCGCCGGCTCGATGGGCACGAGATCGTCCAGCCGGTCGTCGGTCAGGACGAACCCGCCGGGATGCTGGGACAGGTGGCGCGGAAACCCGATCAGCTGTCGTGACAGGTCCAGCGCCAACCTCAGACGCCGGTCCTCCAGATTGAGGTTCAGCTCCTCGGCGTGCCGATCCTCGACCCCCTCCGACGAATAGCTCCAGACCTGGGACGAGAGGGTCTTGATCAGGTCTTCGGTCAGGCCCAGCGCCTTGCCGACATCGCGCAGGGCGCCGCGCGAGCGGTAGCGGATGACGGTGGCGCACAGGGCGGACCGGTCCCGCCCATAGGTGTCATAGATCCACTGGATCACCTCCTCGCGGCGCTCGTGCTCGAAGTCGACGTCGATGTCCGGCGGCTCCTTGCGCTCCTGACTGACGAAGCGTTCGAACAGGAGGTCGTTGCGCCCCGGATCGATGGAGGTGACGCCCAGCACGAAGCAGACCGCCGAGTTGGCGGCCGACCCTCGCCCCTGACACAGGATGTCCCGGCTGCGGGCGAAGCGGACGATGGAGTGAACGGTCAGGAAGTAGGGCGCATAGCCCAGGGTCTCGATCAGTCCGAGCTCGTGTTTCAGCGCCGCCCGCACCTTGTCAGGCAAGCCTTCCGGATACCGGTCCGCCGCCCCCGCCCAGGTCAGGGCCTCCAGCGCCTCCTGCGGGGTCTGTCCCGCCGCCGCCTCGCGCGGATACTGGTAGGCCAGCTCGTCCAGGCTGAAGCGGCAGAGATCGGCGATCTCGACCGTGCGCGCTAGGGCCTCCGGATAGCGCGCGAACAGTCGGTGCATCTCGCCCACCGGCTTCAGGTGCCGGTCGGCCGTCCGGCTCCGGCGAAAGCCCACGTCGTCGATGGTGCAGCCTTCCCGGATACAGGTGACGACATCCTGCAGGATCCTGCGGTCGGGATGGTGGAACAGAACGTCGTTGGTCACCACCGTCCGCACCGCCGCGGCCCTCGCGGCTTCGCAGAGCTGATGCAGTCTCATCTGGTCGCGCGGCCGCCGATGCAGGGTCAGGGCCAGATGGGCGTCGTCGCCGAAGACTTCGACCAGATGCACCAGGTTCCGACGCGCCGCCGTCAGGCCGTCGGGGACCAGCACGGCGATCCATCCTTCGCCCCAAGTCTCCAGGTCGTCCCACCCGAGCCGGCATCCGCCCTTGCCCGCCCGCCGCTTGCCCACCGTCAGCAGGCGACAGAGCCGGGCGTAGCCCGCCCGGTCCCGGGGATAGACGAGAATCTCCGCCCCATCCTCCAGCACGAGACGGCAGCCCACGATCAGCCGAACCCCGGTCGCCCGCGCTGCCTCGTGCGCCCGGACGATGCCCGCCAGACTGTTCCGGTCCGTCACCGCCAGCGCGTCGAGCCCACAGGCGGCCGCCTGGGCAAACAGCTCCTCGCAAGAACTCGCCCCTCTCAGGAACGAGAAGTGGGACGCGCATTGGAGTTCGACGTACGACATGGGCCCAACGGGAGGTTTGTTCCCGTTATGTTCACATTCTTCGACGCCAGGAAAGCGAGATCACTTTCTTATTCAGGGGGCGGTGGCGTGTGACCGAGGGCGATGGCCTTCTTTCGCTGGGCAGGACTAAGCGCTGCCCAGAACCTGTGCACGCGTCCAGTGGGCATCGACTGTAAATCGTCGATGTGCTGCTGACGTTTGAGCTCGACCTTGAAGAAGCTGGGCTGGTGGTCGATCCCATTGGTCTTCAGACGCCAGAAGACCACGTTTGCGTATTTCGGCGTCAATGTCCCGTGCCGCTTGTAGTATTCCAACGCGCCTTCAAGGATCGCGTTGTTCTCCGCAGCAGCCAGCTTCTCCAGCGCGGCGATGCAGGCCTTGAGCTGCATCTCATTGGTCAGTTCGGTCAGTCGCCGCTTGGCCTCCTGTGGCGTCAGTCGGCGTCCTTCCTGGACGATGGCGACGTCGAACTTCAGAATGCAGTGTGACCCGACCCAAAGGGTCTCGTCGGTCCGCTCGTTGCCGATCTCGAAGTGGTAGCGGAGCCCTTCCTGACCGCAGAGGCGACAGGTCTCGACCGGCGCGCCGTGGTCCTCGGTCCGCTCGGTGAACCGCCATTCGCGGAACGCCGCAGGCAGGGTTTTGGCGATGGACAGGGGCAGGATGCTGTCGCGCACCCGGCTGGTGTAATGCTCCACGTCCCTCGCTCCCTTCCGGCCCGATCGATAATCTAGACGTGCAACGCAGACCGACGCTATCCCAACTGTCGAGGCTGCCGGGATTAAAAAGTCTTCGTTCCAGCCAGCTATTGGCGTTCTTGCAGGAATCCGTACAACTAACCGCTGTCCGGCGAAGCGGAACGCCGTTGAAGTTAGGGTCGGGGTTGGCGGCGATAAACAACACGGCGGCGCCGCAGGCGGCCGGCTACATCCTTCAACTCGAAAGGGCGCTTCACCATCTGGCCCATGCCGGTGTGGGGGCCGTGATCGCCGTGGAACATCTGGACGACGTGGTCGTCCTCAAGGATGGTAAGGCCGTCGTTCAGGAACAGGACAAGAGCACGGCGACGCCCAGCGCCCGATTGCTCTCTGACCGCAGCAAGGCGATCTGGCGCACGCTGGAAATCTGGTTGCTCCAGCAGGAGACGCCTGAGGCGATCGCCTGCGAGCGATATCTCTTCTTCGTCAATCGGCCTGTGGAGACGGCCATTTCCACCCTCTTGAAGAAGCGCAAGCTTGGCGAGGCGAGCGCGGCGCAGGTGTTGGTCGCCCTGCGAGCCGAAGGCACGGCGCCGTCCAAGAAAACGACCAAGGTCACACAGGCGCAGGCCTTGATCGACCGGGTGCTACAACGCTCCGACGACGAACTGCTCGACCTGATCGGACGCATCGAGATCGTCGAGGCCGGCGACCCGGCAGAGGATCGCGCCGCCATGGCGAACGGCCTCGGTTTGAGCCCCAGGGCGAATGCGGAGGACATTCTGGACGGCCTGCTCGGATGGCTGACGCGGCTGGTGCGTGAGGAATGGAATGCCGGGCGTCCCGGAATGGTGTCGCGTGCCGCGATTCTACTCCAGAAGGATGCCCTCCAGGCTCGCCAGGCGCGGAGCCGCCTTCTTCCGAGGGCGGCCTCGGATGTACGGGTGTCCGACGCCGATCGTGCCGGCGCCTTGTCGCGGACGTTTGTCGAGCACCTCGGCCGGATCGAAGCCCAGGATGAGGATGTTGTCGACGCCGTCGATCATTTCCTGAAGTTCAATGCCGAAAAGCACCGGCTCGTCATCGAGGGCGAGGTCGCCGACGGGGAATGGCGCGATCGGGGTGACCGCCTGCGCACCCGATGGCAGAATTTGATGCGGCGCCGAACCCGGGAGATGAAGCCCAAGCCGCCGACGGAGATCGGACAAGCCGTGCTCGCCGACGCCACTTATGATCACCAGGAACCGCTGGATGGTCAGCCCTGCGGCGAGCTCTACATGACGTCCGGCCACTACCACCGCCTGGCAGACGAGAATCAGGTCTGGTGGGACCCTAACTATTCCCCGGAGCCCTCCGGTGAAGATTGATCACGAGGAACTGCTGGCCAGAAACCCGGCTCTGATGGCCAGCGCCTTCTGGCATGTCGCCCAGCGCCACGCCGGCAAGGCCCATGGCGCGCCGCCGATCCTGCCCATCTTTGTGGTCAGCGCCGCCCTGCTTCTTCACCGCGCGACGGTGGACAAGGTCCACGGCATGAATTTCGACAGCGGGTTCCTCAAAGCCGTCGTGGAGCGGCCCGACTTGCTCGCCGGCCTGCAACGCCGTGTGGAGGCGCATGCCGACACCGCGCTCAAGGCGCTGCAGGTGGGTGTCGCCTCGGGCCTTCTGATCCGCGAAGGCGGAGAAGGCTTTCCTCGCTTCAGGGCGATGAGCGGCGCCGATCTTCCGCAAGCTATCCGGGATCTCGACCCCCCGGTCTCTCACGTCCTGAGCGCCGCCAAGCGGCTCGGGACCTGGTTCGCCATGGACGGCTTTGAAGCCGCCCAGCGACAGCTGAACATCGAGTTCTGACCCATGAAGCTCTTCATCCGCGAAATCATCATCTGGCCGGAAGACGTTCGCTTCGAACCCCGGACGCTGACCTTCGACCCGGGCGCGGTGTCGGTGGTGACCGGATGGAGCGGCACTGGCAAATCCTCGATCGTCAACATCATCGACTATGTGCTCGGGTCGGGCTCCTGCTCGATCGCTGTCGGTGTGATCCGCAACGCGGTTTCTTGGTTCGGACTAACCATCGAAACCGACGCCGGCCTTATGAGGATCGCCCGCCCTAAGCCGGCGGCGCGTCAGGTGTCCGAGGAGATATGGCTGCAACAGGGGCCTGAGGTGGAGCAGCCCCTGCCCATGCGCCCGGCGGCGAACTCCAACGTCGCGCGTCTTAAAGCGCTGCTCGACATCTATTCCGGCCTGTCCAATCTGGCGCTCGATCCGGAGAAGGACAAAGGCTTCGGCGGGCGGGCGAGTTTCCGCGATCTGGCGGCCTTCAACCTTCTGCCACAACATGTCGTGGCCAATCCCTACACGCTCTTCTTCAAGGCGGACTCTTCGGAGCATCGCGAGACCTTGCGCCACGTGCTGCCTCTCGCTTTGGGGATCGTGACCAACGAAGACTTGGTGAGACTCCATCGCCTTCGGCTGCTGCGTGACGAATTACGCAAGGTCGAGACAGAGCTGCGGACCCGGCGCAACGCCATCGACAACTGGAGCGCAAACGCACGCGGCGCCTTCTTCCGCGCCCAGGAGCTCAGTCTCGTGCCGCCCGGAGAGCCGCCCGGAGACCTGCGCGGGCTGCTCTCGGTGCTCGCCGAGGTGGTCGCCGCCGGCGGTCAATCTGTCGCCGCTCCTGGCCGGGTCACGGCTGCGGTGACCCGGCTGGACGACATTCGTCGTCAGGAGCAGGCGCTCGACCAGAAGATCGGCGCCGAACGGCGTCGCCTACGCAAGCTGCGCAGCCTTTCCCGAGCGGTGGTCGACTATGCCGATGTGCTGGCTGAGCAGTCGGCGAGCGTGAAAGGTGTCGGCTGGTTCAAGGCTCATGTCGCGGGAGAGTCCTGCGTTCTGTGTGGATCGGACACCGAAGCGGCGAAAGACGCCCTGGAGGAACTGAACGACCCGATCGCTGAGCTGCAGAGCCTCTCGACTGGCGCGACGACCGCTCGGCCTATGGTTGATCGTGACCTTATCGCTGTTCAGGGCTCCCTGCTTCAGGCGGAAAACGATCTTCAGGCCCTGCAACGCACCCGACGCGAGTTCGAGGCGCAGGTCGATAAGGAACGCGGCCAGTCGCAGAGCCTGGAGAACATCTTCAGATTTATCGGATCGACCGAACAGGCCTTGCGCATGCTCGGGGATATCCAGGGTGACGAGGGTCTGGAGGCCCAGGTCGCCAAACTTCGCGGCGACATCCGGGATATCGAGCGGCAAGGCAACGACGAAGAACGCCGCCGCCGCGCTTCGGACGTCCATGCCCGTATCTCAAGCCACATCGTCCGCTTCATCGAGCATCTCGGGATCGAAGGCGCCGAAGGCCGGCCCATGCTCGATGAGCGCGAGCTGAATCTCCGGTTCGAACGCGAGGGCGCCAAGGGCGCGGATTTTCTCTGGGAAATCGGCAGCGGCGAGAACTGGATGGCCTACCATCTCGCCGCCCTGCTCGCGCTTCACGGGGTCTTCCTCAATCGTCTCCAGAACAATCCGGTGCCGACCTTCCTCGTCATAGATCAGCCGAGCCAGGTCTATTTCCCGAGCGACACCTTCGAACAGATCGTCACCGGCGAAGCCGATCTTGACGAGCCTGGAGAGTCGATTGGCGCCGCTCGTGGGCGCAAAGGTCGGCTCGGCGATCTGGAGAGTACGCGCAAGATTTTCGCGAGCCTCGCTCGCGCGCACGGGTCGTTCAACTCCCGCCTGCAGATCATCGTGCTGGATCATGCGGACCATCATGCATGGGGCGACATCGAGGGCGTCAAAGAGGTGGCCAACTGGCGCGGCGAGGCCGATTTCCTCATCCCCTCGCACTGGTTGGCCGACGAGGCCGCTCCCGACGCGCCCAACGAGGTGACCCCGGATTGACGCGACAATCGATCACCCGAACAGTCCATGGATAAACCAGGCTTGCGACCCCGTCCGACCATCTTCGCCGTCGCCAGCCCGGAACAACCAGAACCGCCGCCCCACCTCATCCTCAACCTGGAAGTAGTCACGAACGGCCCAGACCTCGGCGTCCCGCCGTCGCCATTCTCCGAATATCCTTTCAGGGCCGTCCGCGCGGACTACCCGACGCCGTACGCCTCGCCATGTGAAGTGGGTCGGGGGATTGTCGGGCAGCAGGGCCATGGTCTCGACGGGCTCGGGCCGCTTCAACAGGCGTGCGGGACGCGGCCAATCCGGCGTCCAGTCCAGAACCGGAGCGACAGAAAGGGGCGGCGCCTTGCCGACGGAGCGCTCGGGCACGTCGCTCTCGACCGGGACCAGTCGATACAGGCGCTGGGCGCCGATGCGGTTGGACAGCATATCGACGAGATCCGACAGGTCTGGCCCCTCGGTCTCGCCCAAGGCGCTCTTGCCCCACCGCCAATCGAGGGGTTCGGCCTGGACTGCGGACAGGGTCATGCGCTCGATGCCGAACCCCGGATCGATCTTTTCGATCCGGTCGGTCAGCAGGCGCGACAGCCGGGCCGCATCCCGGGTCGGTCGGGCCAGGCCCACCCTCTGCGCCTCGACCCGGTTGTCGACACGGACGCACAACCAGTCCAGCCGTCTGGCTCCCAGGCTCAGGATCTCCAACGCCGCGCACAGTTCCGAGGCGAGCGCCGTGACATGGCGCTCGAGGGTCTCCGGCGCGCCGATCGGCTCCCCGAACACCCGCGACACCGTCGGGATCTCCGGCGCCTCGACCGGGACGAGCGGCTCGTCCACACGCCCGTAGGCCTGGTCGATGCGACGGCCGAGGTCATGACCGAACCGGAGCGTGAGAGGCGCGCGAGGCCGATGTGCGACGTCGGCGATCCGGTCGAAGCCCATCCGGTGCAGATGCGCGATCAACGCCTCCGGAAGCCGCAGCGCCGCCAGCGGCAATCCTGCGATGGCGGCGTCGACGGCGTCGGGCGCGATCATACGGTGCGCGCGTCGGAAGCGGACCACGGCATGGGCGGAGCCATAGGTCGGACCGATCGCGGCGTCGGCTTCAATGCCTTCCTCCTTCAGGCGTAGGATCATGTCCGCCAGCATGGCGGCCTCCCCGCCCTGAAGGTGGGCGGCCCCGGTGGCGTCGATGGCGAGGCCATCCGGCGGATCGGGCTGGCAGACGGGGGCGTACCGGCGCATGGCCCAGACGGCGAGACGACCGAGCGCGGCCTCGTCGCCCGCCGGATCCGCCACCCGAACGTCGAGGCCGGGGATGAGGGCCTGAGCCTGGGTCGCCGCCATGCCGACGCGTGCGCCCTGGGCCAGCGCCGCCGTGTTGGCGGCGAGCACGATCCGACGGCGCCCGGACCGACCCGCGAGGATCAGGGGAAGCTCAGGCGGCGGCGCGACGTCCGCCAGTCCGCGTCGCAGACGATCGACGGACCAGTTCGGCAGGTAGAGCGAGACGACCCGTCTCATCACAGGCTTCCAAGGTGAAATCCGCGGCCTCGGCGCCGCGACAACGGATGAGTTCGACGAACCAGCGCGCCCGCCCCACGCCGGGCACGGGCAAGGGCGAGGAGGGGGCCGGGCTGATGCGCCAGCGCGTGGCGGAGGCGGTGTGCTGACCGAAGTCGGCGGCTTCCGAAGCCCGTCGCCATCGGCGCACCGCCAGACCCAGGCCGCCCGAGTCTTCGGCGGCCAGTTGCAGCCGTCGGGACGCGACGAGACTGAGGCGGGCGGTCTCGGCCACGACGGCGGCCAGACCGGGATGACGAAGGCCTTCCTCGAAACAGGCGAGAAGGGAAGGCTCGTCCCCGGCCTCGACATAGATCACCCGGTCCGGCCCCAGACCGGCCTGACGCAGGGCCGGTGCGAAGAGGTCGGGGCGGGTTACGCACCACAACACCTGGCCGGGCCGCCGGGCGGCGATGCCTGCGGCGAACAGGGCGGCTGCGGCGCCGTCCACGGCCTCCTCGCCGCCGCCTGCGATCTCATGAACGGCGCCCAGTGAAAGACCGCCGCTGGGGAGATGGCGATCGAGATCTTTCACGCCGAAGGGCAACACCCCGGTGGTGTTCCGGCCGCCCTGTTCAAGGGCGCGGATCCGATCGCGCAGGATGTCGAGCCCGGCAGGCAGGCGGGCGCGCATGAGAAGCCTCCTGTTCCCAAGGCTGATGAATGTTCCTGTAATGTTCTGGTTCTGTATGATGCGAAGAGTCAACCTTCGCTCATCTCTTATCCCCTTCGCCGGACGACCTGTGGACCGCGCGCCAGGACGGCCAGGGACGGTCGCCGCTGGCTTTTTCAGCGAAGTCGGCGATCAATGGGGCGGTAGACGGAGGTCCGCATGTGCAACGAGTATCAGCTCATCCTGCCGTTCGACGAGGTGATCGAGACCTTCAACCGAACCGGCGACCGTCTCGTCTTTCCCGGCGGCATGCCCAACTTCGGACCCATGGCCTCGATCCGTATCGGCGACCGGGCGCCCATCATCACGCGAGGCCCCGATGGCTCGCAGCTGATCGTGTCGCCCTGGGCCTGGAAGTCGCCACAGGGAAGACCCGTGTTCAACTTCCGATCCGACGGTCGATCCTTCGACGGCGTCACCCGCTGCCTGATCCCCACCGACGGCTTCTTCGAGTTCACCGATGCCGAGCCGGGTCAGAAGCGCAAGACCAAGTGGCGGTTCACCATGGCCGACGCGCCGATCTTCTGGGTCGCCGGCCTGGTTCGAGACGGCGCCTTCGCCATGCTGACCACCGAGCCGGGACCGGACATCGCCCCCTACCACGACCGCCAGATCGTCCTGCTGAGACCCGATGCGGCCCTCGATTGGCTGGACCTGCGCAAACCCGAGGCCGAGCTGCTGCGCCCCCTGCCGGAAGGCAGCCTGTCTGTCGAGAAGGTCTTCCCGGAAGCGGCATGAGTTCGGCAAATCGTCACCGACCCAGATCCTGACCCAGATGCTTGCCGCTGAGGACCTGGGCGAAGCCGCGCGCATCGAGCGAAAGCGTGACCGCTTTTCCCACGGTTGGCGGGGTCTCGCCGACACCCAGCCGCCCATAGTGTTCGGAGCCGTCAGCGGCGCGCACCACCACATAGGCGGAGCCGCCCAGTTCGTCGTGGAAGCCGGTCTTCACGACCTTGCCCTGGACCGGCGCCTTGCCCAGCTGTTCCGCCGACCGCGCGCCGTCAAGACGCCGTTGGTTGAGGGTGCGAATGACGTCCTTCGAGAGCTGCAGCCTCCGAAGTCGGGCTTCCATATCCGGGGCCAGCCGGAAGCGCCGCCCTGTTCGTTCGGCGAGGCCCAGGGTCTCCAGATGGCGCAACCGTCCCCGGGTCAGCGCCGTCCAGGCGTCAGTGCCCCCGATCCCGTCATCGACACAGCCGTTGTTGTCCGCAGCTGCCAGGAGACGGCGGTCGAAGGCGGTGAACCGGTCGGCCTCGGTCTCACGCCAGACCCGCCGTTCGGCGTCCTGACGGCTGAGGTCGCCGAGCCGCTCCTGGGCCACTTCCTGGGCCCGGGCGCGAAAGCCGTAGCCGATGTAGTCGCGCGGAATCACGAGGTCCCGGCCGTCGCTTCTCCGGCCGCGCACAAGCACATGGGCGTGCGGCTGGTCGGTGTCGAAATGGCAGACGGCGATCCAGTTCAGACCCGGTTCTCCAAGGTCGTCGGCGACCCTCGACATGACCTCCCTGGCGAAGCCCTGGAGGTCCGAAATCCGATCGCCGTGCTCGGGTGAAATGATGAAGCGAAAATGGTGCCTGTCCTTCGCCCAGCACTCCGTGGCGCCGGTCGGATCGACCCTCTCACGCACCGGTCCGAAAAAGGCCGCGCGCTCGCCGTCCTCGCCCGCGCCCATGCGGCCGAGATAGGCGATATGGGCGGCGAGCGCCGCGCCCCGGGCGAACCCCTTGCCCATGTGCCGGGACACCAGCGCCTTGACCGTGACGCGCTGCCGGACGTCGAGACGGAAGGGACGACCCGAGCGGTTCTGGGCCGCGCGCAGACACCCGGCGCGGTCCCCGTAGGCGAACAGGCGCGAGGCCGCGAGCCTCTGGAACATGGCGATCCGGACGCTGGTCTTGTCCGACTTCAACCTCTGCGGAAGGCGCACTTTCAAGGTCGAGACGTCATCCTTTGACGCTTGGGCGAGGCGTACCTCAATGGCGGTTCGGACCTGCATGATCGGGGCTCCGGCCTGTCGTCGTCGCGGAATCAGGCGTCAACTCAGCGCAAGTCGACGTCGGTCTCCGCAATCCTCGCAAGTGTCTGCCCGGGCTCAGGAAAACAGAAGGCCAAAACCCCTCTTTTATCTTGCCCTAAGCCCTCAATCTGACGATTTCCAACCAGCCTCTCCAACAGTGAACACAGCCGATCAAACCTCGGCAAGACCCAGGCGACCCCGGCGTTCAGACCGCTTCGGGTCCGCCGGATGACAAGAAAAATCCCGCCCGGCCGAAGCCGAGCGGGTCATTGATCCAGATCGTGATGTCTCAGGCGGCCCGGGCCTTGATGGGCACGTGCCGCAGCCCGTTCTCCATCGCCTTCTGGCCGAGGTTGAGCGCCGGTCCGAACGGCCGCTGATCCTCCCGCACCCCGGCCAGCGAATGGACCAGGGTCAGGCAGACCTCCGGCTCCAGCGCGATCAACTCGTCGTTCGCCCGGAAGGGAGCCGCCTTTCCGTTCCTGTCGAAATCCGCCCGGGCGAGGATCAGCTTCACCCCCTTCTGCTGGGCCCATTTGATCGCCAGCTTCTCGGAGCCTTTCGCCCCGGTCGTCGCCAGAGCCATGTCCGGCCACTCCCCCTTAGCCCAGTTGAGGGCGTCGAAGATCCGCCCGGCGTCCTCGGCCGTGTCCGCCATCGGCGCGCCCCGGAAGGCGACGACCGGACCGCCCGGATCGGCCTCTCCGGACCGACGATTCCGGATCGCCCGGATCGCCTGTTTCGCCTCCAGCTGCGCCGCCGTCAGATGGGTGCCGCGCCGTGATCCCCGCCAGGCGGTCCAGACCTCCCCGGTCGCGATCGTCCAGGTTTCGGAGGCCGCATCCCGGATCAGTTCGCAGGCCTGCGTCGCCGCATCTCCGGATCTCGCTTTCGCCGTTGCGTCCTGAAGTTCGACATCGGCCGCTTCCGATCCGTCGAAATCCCGATCCAGGGCGCGCATCGCGTCACGGGCGCGGTCGGCGTCCCGTTCAATCCGTCCCGCGGCCGAGTGGAAGGCGCCGATAAGCGCTTCGCCGAGGATCGTCTGATAGTCCTCCAGAGCGGTGTCGGAGATCACGTCCACGAGCTCGGTCATGAGCGCGCGCCCCAGCTGGATCAGGGCGTCCTCGGTGGGGTGCGGACGCGCATCCCCCAAGGACGCGGTCAGGTCGTCGAAGGCGGAGTCGGTCTTCGAAGAGGCGGAGAAGGCGGTGTTGAAGTGGGTCATCGAACCATTCCTTTGAAAAGAGACTGTCGAAGCGCCCCATGCGCAACGACCCCGGCTTTGGCCACGGCGGGGTCCTCGGCAGTCACCGGAGCGGAGGGCCGCTTGCCCTCCGTGGAGGGGAACGGCGCAGCCGTTGACTTCCGGGGTGCCGTGACAAAGTCGGAGGGCGTTGTGTGGGGGCAAGTCGTCGTCGCCCTTCGCGACGACGACTCCATTCGGCGCCGTCGCGCCGATACGGACGAGAAGGCGTCGATCTTCTCGTCCCTCGACGCCGGCGGGCCGGCGGCGCATCCCCAGGCGAGCGAGCCGTCCTCAAGGCGCCACGCCCGCGAGGCGCATAAGGCCCTCCACCGACAGCGGTGTGGGCCGATAGGCGATCGCTGCATGGGCGGCGCAGAAGGCGCCGCGTTCAGACGGACGACCGCAGAGGCTGAAGGCGGCGTCGCCCGGTTCGCCATACGGCCAACGGCAATCCATCCGCCTCACCGACAGAATGGTCGCAACGCCATCGGGCGGCGGCTCGGGCGCCACGTGATGCGCCGCCTCGCGACGAGTCCGGGCGCCTGTGCGCCCCTCCGAGAGGCCGAGGCGAGCGACCTTGCCGAGGACGGCGTTGCGGGTGAGGCCGCCGCCGAGTTCCAGGGCGATGGTCTCGGCGCTCCGCCCTTCGGGCCACAGGCGCTTCAGCAGATTGATACGGGCTTGGGTCCATGCGGACATGGCGGTCTCCTTCGGCGAGCCCCGATGGCTCGTCCGACCGCGCCCTTCCTCCGGCCTTTCCGTCGCCAGCACGAAGAAGGGCCCGAGGCGCAGCGCGCCCGGGCCCTTCAAATCTCCCCTTCGGATCAGAACGGGATGTCGTCGTTGAGATCGTAGCCGCCGCCCGCCTCGACGCCGCGATCGGCGACGCCGGAGCGGTCTTCGGACGGTTCGCCGACGACGCGCCGGTTCTTCAACCGGATGTCGCTGACGACGAGGCGAAGGTCGTAGTGCTCCACCCCGTCCTTGCCGGTCCAGGTGTCGTTTTCGACATGGCCCTGGATCACGACGCGGCTGCCCTTTCGGGCATAGGGCTGGATGTAGTTTTCAGCCGTCGCCTCGTTGAAGCAGATACAGTTGAAGCCGGTGGTCCGCTCGCCGGGTTCACCGTTGGCGCGCCGGAAGCGGGTGGTTTCCACCACGCGGAAGCTCGCGCGCTTCTTGCCGGAGCCTTGCGCCGACAGGATGGAAGGGTCTGCGGCCAGGTAGCCTTCGAGGGTCAGGGTTTGCATGGTCAGTCTCCTTGAAATCAGGATGAGCGGTTGAGGATCAGGCGGCGGCGCGGTCGTCCGCCGCGTCTGCGCTCGCATCGGCCTGGCGGTCTTCCGCCCAGTCGAGGACGGTGAGCCGATTGATCACCAGCTCCTTGGCCGTCCGCTCCGACCCGTCGCGGGCGGTGTAGGCGGTGTCGATGAAGGCGCCGATCACGACGGCCTCGCACCCTTGCGCCAGCCCGCGCGCGATGACCTTCTCGTTGAGGCCCTTCGACCAGCTGACGCAGTTGACGCCGACCAGCCGGGCCTTGCCGGCATTGTCGGTCCCGCGCTGTTCGAGCAGGCGGAAGACCGCCTTGCCGAAGTCGTCGCTGATCTGGGGGTCGGCCGCGAGGCGGCCCGTGAACACCATGGTCTGCATATCAGTCTCCTGTTGATGCGAAGCCGCCGGGGAGCCGATCTCCCCAATCCCGCTTCGCCCGAGACCTCCCTTCCTCCTCAGCTCCCGGCCGGGCGCTTTCGCCCCGGGCGTGACCGCCTGGACTGTCGCTATCGATCCGCTTTCGCGCGATGCTGGGGCATGTGCGTTCTCACCCTCGCCTGGGATATCCACCCGGACTGGCCGCTCGTGGCGGCCGGCAACCGCGACGAAGAGTACGCTCGACTTTCGGAACCACTGGTGCTCCGCCGGGTCGTTCACCTGACCGATACGGCCAAGGTTGTTTGGAGTGACGGAACGCGAAGGGCCGTCGTCATGCGTGGAGACCGTCACAGTGCGCATGGTTTCCAAGCGCCTCAATCACTCGGCAGTCGGAAATCCGCCCACCTGAGCAACTCGCCGCCTGAATACGGGTGAGTTCGGCGTGCAGCGCCTGAAGCCCGGCGATGCGAGTCTCAACCGCCGCAAGCTGGCGTTCGGCGATCCGGTTGACCTCCGTGCAGGGCTGGTCGGGTTCGTCGGACAGCGCCAGCAGGGCGCGGATGTCGTCGATCTCGAACCCCAGCTGCCGCGCGTGGCGAATGAAGGCGAGCCGCCGCGTCGCAGCGCCGTCGTAAAGGCGTCGGTCGCTCGCGGTGCGGGGCGGCTCCTCCAGCAGTCCGATCTTCTCGTAGAACCGGATCGTCGGAACCTTCACGCCGGTCTCGGCCGAAAGGCGCCCGATCGTCCGGAGCGGGGGAGGGGATGGGTCTCTGGCCATGCTCGAAATATAGGGCTTGATCCTCTAGTGGCTAGAGGATGCATGAAGGGTGCATGACGACGCCCGCTCCGACAGAATCCTGCGCCCCGGCCCGAGGCTGCTGCGGCCATCAGGTCCGGTTCGACGGGGCCTCGCCCGCCTATCGGCGCGTGCTGATGGCCGTCATCGCCCTTAATCTGGGTGGGTTCTTCGCGGTCGCCGCGGGCGGTCTCATGCAGGGATCGGCGGCTCTCGCCGCCAATGCGATGGACTTCCTGGCCGACAGCGCCACCTACGCCGTCAGCCTCTGGGCCATCGGCAAGTCCGTGCGGGTGCGGTCCGGTGCCGCAGTCTTCAAAAGCGCAAGCCTCCTCGTCATGGCCGTGAGCATTCTCGGCTACGCCGTCTGGAGAGCGGTCACGGGGCAGCCGCCCGAAGGCGTCGTCATCACCGGTCTGGGACTGGTCGGCTTCGCCGCGAATCTAATCGCCGCCCTGCTGCTCGTGCGTTTCCGTGACGGTGACGCCAACGTGCGCTCCGTCTGGCTTTGCACACGGAACGATCTGATCCACAGCCTGGGCGTCGCCGCGGCCGGCGGGCTGGTCTGGCTGACTGGATCCCGGTGGCCGGACTTGCTGGCGGGCCTTCTGCTGGGCGGCGTCTTCCTCCAGTCCGCCATTTCGATCTTGGTGCAGGCTAGGGCGGAGAGCCGCGCAGCCCACGCCGCTGCTCGGACTTTGTAACGCATTGCCTAACTTCGAGAACGAAAGTATGCAGCGCGCGATGACTTGGTCGATGACGACATGGGCGAAGCTGATCGTGGCGATGACTCTTGTCTTCGCCGCCTTCTTCTTTGCGCCCGCCGTCGACGCCGCGACCTGTCTGCCGGAACCGCCTGCGGCTCACGCGGTCGTCGATCATGATCAAAGCGAGGGCGACCACAGCGGCAAGAGCGGCGGTCACGGGATCTGCTCGCACGGCCACTGCCACCACACCTCAACGGCGCGCGGTCCTGCCGTGGACGCCTTTGCTCCGTCGTTCGGCGAGCCTCCTCTGCAAAGCGGCCGACAGGATGACTTCCGGGCGTCCATCACGCCTGACGGCCTGAAGCGTCCTCCCAGAGTCTGACCGAAGACCTGCGCCTTAGCGCGCCTCTTCGTCCTCAGAAACTCTGGAAATGAATCATGTCTCCCACATCTCGCAGGCGGCCGCGTTACGCGGTCGGCTGCGCCCTCGCTGCGATCGCGGCGACCCTGGCCAGTCCCGTATGGGCTGACCCAGCTCCGACCTATGCCCAACTCCTCGCTCAACTCGGGAATGCGCCTGCGACCCTTGAGGCGGGCGCCAACTACGACGCAGCGGAAGCCCGTGTCCGTCAGGCACGGGTGCGTCCCAACCCTGTCCTCGGCTTCGATGTCGAGAACGCCTATGGCTCAGGCCCCTATTCGGGTCTGAACAACGCGGACATGACCCTGGCGATCAGTCAGGATCTCGAGCTGTGGGGACGTCGTTCGACGCGCATCGCCGCCGCTCGCGCCGAGGCCGGCGCAGTGGGCCTTCAACGAGACCTTGCGGTCATCGACGCCGCAGGCCGCCTGGCCCTGATCTATGCCGAAGCGGAGGCCGCGCAGAGGCGAGCCACGCTCGCGGAAGAAACCCTCACGCTGACCGTCGCGGATGCCCGCGCGGCCCTGACCCTCGTGGAGGAAGGTCGCGAACCTCTCCTCCGCGGCATTCAGGGGGAGGCCGAGGCTGCCTCGGCGCGCGCGACGCGGGATGAAGCTGTCGCGGAACGCGACGCGGCCTATGCCCGTCTCACGGCTGTCGCCATGATCCCGGTTCCGGTCACGCAGATCGAAGACAGCCTTCTCGACGAGGCGCCGACGACGATCGGATCCGTGATCGAGGATGCGCCGACGGTCCGCGTCGCCGAAGCCCAACGGTCCGCCGCCGAACGACGCATCGATGTTCAACGGGTTCAGGCCCGCCCCGACATCAACGCCAGTATCGGCATCCGCCGCTTCGAGGCGGAAGATGCGACGGCGCTGACTTTCGGCGTCAGCATGCCGCTGCCGTTGTTCGACCGGAACCGGGGAAACATCGAAGCGGCGCAAGCCGAGTTTCGCGCTGCCGACGCCCGGCTGATGAGTGCGCGGCAGGAAGCCCAGGCGGACCGCGCTGCCGCGGTCGCTCGCCTTTCGGCCTCGGTCAGTCGCGTCAACGCTGCTGACGGCGGCGTCACCGCCGCAGAGGAAGCCTATCGCCTGTCCCGCATCGGCTTTGAGTCCGGCCGCATTTCCCAGGTCGAACTGCGGGTGCCCCGCCCCGCCCTCGTCAACGCCCGGTCTGCAGCGGTCGACGCGCGTCTCGCGCGCGTCCGAGCCGAGATCGATCTCGCGCGCCTTGATGGCCGCGCCCCCTTCGAAGGAGCCCAGTGATGCGCAAGCGCACATCGAACAAGACCCTGCTGATCGGCGGCGTCGCCGCCCTGGTCATTCTCGGAGGCGGCGGCCTCTGGTTGGCCACCCGGTCCTCCGAACCCGCCGCGCCGGCTGCCGCCGAAGGCGAAGCCGGCCATGCCGAGGAAGAGGGGGGACACGCCGAGGGGGAGGCCGCCGGGGCAGAGACCGAAGGTCGGATTGAACTCACCACAGCAGAGATCCAGGCAGCGGGCATCACGGTCGTCGGCGTCGGCGGCGGAGGAGGAGGGGAGACCCGGCTCGCCGGCCGCGTAGAGCCGATGGTCGATTCTCGCGCTGCCGTGGGCGCTGCCGTCGGAGGTCGCGTCGAGCGCGTTCTCGTCGCGCCGGGTCAGTCGGTCCGCGCCGGTCAGCCGCTTGTGAGCCTTGTCAGCGGCGAGGCGGCGACCTTCCGCGCGGACGCCGACGCGGCCGGGGCATCCGCTGAAGCGGCGCGCCAGGCCTATGAGCGAAATCGCAGTCTGGCGGATCAGGGCATCGTCGCGCGGCAGGAGGTCGAAGCGTCACGCGCCCAGTTCCTGAGCGCCGAGGCGGCGACCCGCGCCGCTCGCGCCCGCTCGGCGGCCGCTGGCTCTCCGAACGCTTCGGGCAGGCTCAGCGTGACCAGTCCGATCTCGGGCGTGGTCAGCAGCGTCCAGGTCGGTCCGGGCGGGTTCGTCGCCCAGGGCGGCGTGGTGGCGGAAGTCAGCAATCCTGCTCGTGTCGAGATGGTCTTCAACGCACCGCCTGCCCTTGCGGCCAATGTGCGTGCCGGTGCGCCAATGCGCGTGACCGGGCCGAACGGCGAGTTCGACGCCGTCGTCACCGGCGTCGCCGCCGACGCCGGTCTCAGCGAAAGCGGCGCGACCGTGATCCGGGCCCGACCCTCTGGCGCGTCTCTGCCGCCAGCCGGTTCGGCCGTCACTGGCGCCATCGTGACCGGCGAGGCGACTGGCGGGATGACCGTGCCCACCGAGGCGGTCCAGACCGTCGATGGAAACACCGTGGTCTTCGTGCAGGTCGAGGGCGGCTTCCAAGCCGTGCAAGTGCTCGCAGGCCGCCAGGCCGCGGGCCGCACCGAGATCCTGCGCGGGCTCACCGGATCTGAACGCGTGGCGTCCGCCAACGCCTTCCTGCTCAAGGCCGAAATGGCCAAGGGCGAAGCCGAGCACGGGCACTAGGGGGCGTCATGTTCAAAGCACTTATCGAAGCCTCGGTCCGCTTCCGATGGTTCGTGGTCCTGGCGACGGCGATCGTCGCCGCCTTCGGCCTCTACAACCTGACGCAGCTACCCATCGACGCCGTGCCGGACATCACCAACCGGCAGGTTCAGATCAACACCATCGCGCCAGCGCTCGCGCCCGAGCAGATGGAACGTCAGGTCACCTATCCGCTCGAAACCGCGATGGCGGGTATTCCTGGCATCCAGACCACGCGGTCGCTGAGCCGAAACGGCTTCAGCCAGGTCACGGTCGTCTTCTCCGACAACACGGACATCTACTTCGCCCGCCAGCAGGTGGCCGAACGGATGGCCCAGGCGCGCGAACGGTTGCCCGAAGGCGTGGAGCCGGCGCTTGCGCCCATCACCACGGGACTGGGCGAGGTGCTGATGTGGACGGTCGACTTCAAGCCGTTCAACAGCGCCAACCTCGCCAAACCGGGTGAGCCCGGCTGGCAGGCGGGCGGCGCCTATCTGACGCCCGAAGGCGAACTCCTGACCACGCCCCAGGCCCGCGCAACCTATCTCCGCACGGTTCAGGACTGGATCATCGCCCCGCGCATGCGGACCGCGAAGGGACTGGCCGGCGTTGATGTGAACGGCGGCTATGTGAAGGAGTATGCGGTCCGACCCGACGCCGCGCGTCTGGCGGGTTACGGTCTGAGCCTGAACGATCTCGTCGTCGCGCTGGAACGGGCTAACACCCAGGCTGGCGCTGGCTATGTCCAGCGGTCCGGCGAAGCCTTGACCGTGCGGACCGACGCCTTGGCGCAGACCATCCCGGATCTCGCCCAGGCCCCCGTCGTCAACCGCAACGGACTGGTCGTCCGGGTCGCCGACGTCGCCACCGTCGAGATTGGCCAGGCGCCGCGTCTCGGCGGCGCCAGCCGCGACGGCCACGAGGCCGTGGTTGGTACGGCGCTGATGCTGGCCGGCGGCAACAGCCGGACGGTGGCCCAAGCCGCAGCCGAACGTCTCGAGGAGGTTTCCGCGAGCCTGCCGCCGAGCGTTGTCGCCGAACCGGTCCTGAACCGCAGCTCGCTGGTCAACAAGACCATCTCAACCGTCGCCAAGAACCTGATCGAAGGCGCTCTGCTGGTGATCGTGGTGCTGTTCCTGCTGCTCGGCAACATCCGTGCGGCCTCGATCACCGCCCTGATGATCCCGATCAGCTTCCTGTTCGCGGTCATCGGCATGAACCGCTTTGGCATCAGCGGAAACCTGATGAGCCTCGGCGCGCTGGACTTCGGCCTTCTGGTCGACGGCGCGGTCGTGGTGGTCGAGAATACCCTGCTGATGCTCAGCCAGCGGCGGGCCGAAGCCGGTCGAATGCTGACACGCCGGGAGCGGCTCGAGGTTGCTGGAGCCGCGGCGCGTCAGATGGTCAAACCGGCTGCTTTTGGCCAGCTGATCATCCTCCTGGTCTTCACGCCGCTGCTGATGCTTGAGGGCGTGGAGGGCAAGACCTTCATCCCCATGGGCGCAACGGTGATGCTGGCCCTCGTCGGCGCCTTCATCTTCTCCTTCACCTTCGTGCCGGCGATGACGGCCCTGCTGGTCCGGGATCCGAAGAAGGTCGAGGTCGATGAGCACGGCCACGCCCACGAGCACGAGACCTTCATCCTCCGATACGCGCGGCGCTGGATCGAACCGGCGATCCGCGCCGCCGTCGACCGGCCCAAAGTCGTCCTGGCGTCCGCGCTCGGCGCCCTCGTCATTGGCGGCATCGCCTTCAGTTCTTTGGGGCGGGAGTTCATTCCGACCCTGGATGAAGGCGATATCGCCATGCAGGCGTTGCGCGTGCCGTCCGCCTCGCTGGAACAATCGCTGGCGATGCAGATGGCCCTCGAACGCGTCATCAAGGCCCAGCCCGAGGTGAAGACTGTCTTCGCCCGGACCGGGACGGCGGAGGCGGCGGTGGACCCGATGCCGCCGAACATTTCGGACGCGGTCATCGTCCTGAAAGACCGCAAGGAGTGGCCCGATCCGAACCTTCCGAAAGAGGAGCTGATCGAACGGTTCGAAGAGCTCGCCGCCGGACAACTCGGCAACAGCTTCGAGTTCAGCCAGCCCATCGAGCTGCGCTTCAACGAGCTGATCTCGGGGGTTCGGACCGACCTCGCCGTGATGGTCTATGGCGACGACTTCACCCAGCTGCAGGCCACTGCGGACCGGGTCGCCGCCGCCCTGCGCGCAACGCCCGGATCTGCCGACGTTCGCGTCGAACAGGCGTCCGGGCTGCCCACCCTGACCGTCAGCGTGGATCGTTTCGCGGCCGCCAACTACGGCTTGTCGGCCGCCGATGTCTCCGAGGCGGTTTCGGCCGCGGTCGGCGGCGCCGAGGCCGGGCAAATCTTCGAAGGCGATCGTCGCTTCAGCGTCGTCGTCCGTCTCGCGGATGATGCACGGAATGATCCGGCGGCCCTTGCGGCTCTGCCGGTAACGACCGCCACAGGCGTGACCGTGCCGCTCTCCTCCGTCGCCCGGATTCAGGTCGCGGAAGGACAGAACCAGATCAGCCGCAATGACGGCAGCCGGCGGATGGTGGTGCAGGCCAACGTTCGCGGGCGCGACCTGGGCGGCTTCGTCACCGAGGCCCAGGCCAAGGTGGAGGCCGACGTCGATCTTCCGACCGGCTACTCCCTGACCTGGGGTGGCCAGTTCGAGAACCTGAAGCGGGCCGAACAGCGTCTGGGGCTGGTCATTCCGATCGTCTTCATCCTGATCGGGGTCTTGCTTTTCATGGCTCTGGGATCCTTCGCCGAGGCGGGCCTGGTGTTCGCGTGCGTTCCGTTGGCTCTGGTCGGCGGCGCCCTGGCGCTTGTCCTCAGGGGGATGCCGTTCTCGGTTTCCGCAGCGGTCGGCTTCATCGCCGTGTCCGGCGTCGCGACCTTGAACGGTCTCGTGCTGATGCAGGCCATTCGGGAGCGTCTCACGGGCGGAGCGGCGCCGCGTCTTGCCGCCATCGAAGGCGCGACAAGCCGGCTTCGCGCCGTCCTGACGACGGCTCTCGTCGCCATCGTCGGGTTTATCCCGATGGCATTCGCTCACGGCGCCGGCGCCGAAGTGCAGAAGCCGCTGGCCACCGTGGTCATCGGAGGCCTGCTCACGGCCACCGCGCTGACGCTCCTTGTCCTTCCGACCTTCGCGGCCAAGGCCGTGAAACACCGGAAGGCGGAAGGGATCGAGGAATGAGCGGGGCCCACGAAACAGAGCAGGTCCAGCGCCGCACCCTCCTGGTGGTGCTGTTCCTGAACGCTCTGCTGTTCGTGGGCCTGGGAGTCGGCGGCCTCGCCGCCGACTCCAGCGCTCTGCTCGCGAACGCCGTCGACAACGGCTCCGACGCGGCCGTCTATCTGATCAGCTTCCTCGCCGTCGGGCGCGCGCTGATCTGGAAGACGCGGGCGGCTCAGGTCTCCGGCGTGATGCTGCTGATCTTCTCGGTCCTCGTCCTGCTCGACGCCCTGCGCCGGACGCTGACGGGAACCGAGCCGGTCGGACCGACCATGATGGTGCTCGCTGTCGTAGCGGCGGTTATCAATCTGATCTGCCTGCTGTTGATCCGTCGTCAGCAGAGCAGCGACGTCAACATGAAGGCGGCCGAGACATTCAGCCTGAACGATTTCGCCTCGAACGGCGGCATCCTCGTCGCAGGCGGCCTGGTGATGTGGTTGGACCAGTCGTGGCCCGACCTGCTGGTGGGGGTGCTGGTCGCCGCCATAGCCGCCAAGGGCGGCTTCGACATTCTACGCGATGCGCGCCTTGCGCGACGCGACGCGGAGAGCTCGGTGACATGAGCCCGCCGTTGATCGACATCGCCTCCGTCCAGCGCTGGCGCAAACTCTTCATCGCCGCCGGGTTGTTCGCCCTGCTGGCCTGGACCGCTCTCGTGAAGGCCCAGCCACAGCTCGAGCATCCCGTCGAACATCTCGGGCTGATCGCCATCATGGTTTGCGTCTTGGGGCGCGCCTGGTGCTCGCTCTACATCGGCGGCCGAAAGAAGCAGGAGATCGTCACCAGCGGGCCTTATTCGCTGTGTCGAAACCCGCTTTATGTTTTCAGCTTCATCGGCGCATTCGGGATCGGCGCACAGACGGGCAGCCTGACCGTCGGCGCCACCTTCGCCGTCGCCTGCTGGATCGTGTTCCGCATCGTCGCGAGCCGAGAGGAAAGCTTCCTGACGTCGGCCTTCGGCGACACCTACCGCAGCTACGTCGTGCGCACCCCCCGCTTCGTTCCGAACCTGCGCCTCTGGCGTGATGAGGCGGAACTGTCCGTCCGGCCGGCCTTCTTCCTCCGGACTGTCCGCGACGGCCTTGTCTTCCTTCTGGCGTTGCCCGTGTTCGAGGGACTGGAGCACCTCCAGAACCTCGGCTGGCTCGACGCTCTCATCGCCCTACCGTGAGGTCGAGATGAACCGCAAGCGACTGGTCATCCTCCTGAGTGCGGCTTTGGCGATCGCCGCCTTCGTCGCTGGAGCCGTCGCCCAGCGCGCCGGGATGTTCGTGCCTGACCGCTCGATCCCTACCCGTGATGTCTCCTGAGGAGCCCGATCATGCCCAAGACCCTCCGCCTCAACATTCCCGTCCTCCTGCCTCATGCGCCCGATGTGCAGGACGGCTGCGTTGGACGGCTGATCGCGCTGTTGCGGGCCGAACCCGGCGTCTCTGAGGCGCATGTCGCCGAAGGCGAGGGAGGCCCAGAGCTTTGCATCCATTACGACCCCGACCAGCTGTCGCTGGCTCAGGTCCGTCGCCGTGCGCGTCAGGCCGGAGCCGAGGTCAGTGAGCGTTTCGGGCATCTCGTCGGGCGAGTGGAGGGTGTCCGCCACGCCCGGCACGCCCGCACGCTCGCGGCCGCGCTCGGCGAAGAAGCCGGCGTGATCGAGGCGGTGCTGGATCCGGCTGGCGCTCTGCGCCTGGAGTTCGACCGGCAGATCACGAACCGTGAGACGCTTGTCGATCGCCTTGCGAGCCACGGCCTCGCACTGGTCGGAGCGACGGAGGACGCTGCTTCAGCCACTGCAAAGCGCCCTGATGCGCAGCCGACTGCGCCATCCGATGACGAGGCCAGTCATACGCCCGATGACGGTCACGGCCATGGCCACTTCGATGGCGATGGCCATGACCACGGACATTCCGAAGGCGACGGGCACGACCATGGTCATGGCGGCTTCCTCGGACCCAACACGGAGCTCATTTTCGCGGTCGGCAGCGGTGTCGCGCTCACGATTGGTTGGCTGATCGAGAAATTCATTCCGGGCGTGCCGGGATGGCTGCCCTTCGGCCTTTTCCTGATCGCCTATGCCTTGGGCGGCTGGTTCACGGTCGGCGAGGCTGTCGGGAATCTGCGGCGCAAGCGTTTCGAGATCGACACCCTGATGCTGGTGGCCGCAGCCGGCGCCGCGGCGCTCGGAGCCTGGGCGGAAGGGGCGCTGCTACTGTTCCTGTTCAGCCTCGGGCACGCCCTCGAACACTTCGCGATGGGTCGCGCCAAGAAGGCGATCGAGGCTCTGGCCGCCTTGGCCCCGCGCACCGCTCATGTGCGGCGAGGAGAGGCCGTCGTCGAACTTCCGGTCGAAGAGCTGGAAGTCGGCGACCTCGTCGTCGTCCGGCCGAACGAGCGTCTCCCGGCCGACGGCTTCGTCGTGAAGGGAACATCCAGCGTGAACCAGGCTCCCGTGACAGGGGAGAGCATTCCGGTGGACAAGCAGCCTGTCCTGAACCCCGAGGAGGCCCGCGCCAAGCCGGCGAATGTCTCGGCGGCGTCGGTGGTCTTCGCCGGCACCATTAACGGCGGCGGCGCCATCGAGATCGAAACGACGCGTCGATCCAACGACACCACCTTGGCCAAGGTCGTCCGGATGGTGAGTGAGGCCGAGACCCAAAAGTCGCCGACCCAGCGCTTCACCGATCGCTTCGAGCGCGTCTTCGTGCCCCTCGTGCTCGGTCTGGCCTTCGTCCTCCTGTTTGCATGGGTTGTCGTCGACGAGCCGTTCCGCGACAGCTTCTATCGGGCGATGGCCGTGCTGGTGGCCGCCAGTCCGTGCGCTCTCGCGATCGCCACGCCGAGCGCGGTGTTGTCCGGGGTCGCCCGGGCGGCCCGCGCCGGGGTTCTCGTCAAGGGTGGCGCGCCGCTCGAAAACCTGGGAGCGCTCGACGCCATCGCGTTTGACAAGACCGGGACGCTGACCGAGGGGCGGCCGCGGATCACCGATGTCGTTCCGTTCGGCCAGACGACAGAGAGCGAGCTCCTGGAGATTGCTGTCGCGGTCGAACGGCTCAGCGATCACCCCTTGGCGGAAGCGATCGTCCGCGACGGAAGCCAGCGGTTGGTCGCCGCCCCCGTTCGAACCGCAACGGATTTGCGTAGCCTGACTGGCAAGGGCGTCACGGCACGCCTGGACGACCAGGATGTTTGGATCGGCAAACCGGAGATGTTCGGTTCGGACGCCATCGCTCCGCTCGCACCGGACACCGAGATCGCCGTCGCGGGCCTTCGAAACCAGGGACGGACGCTCATGGTGGTTCGCCGCGGGACAAAGGATCTCGGGGTCATCGGCCTTCTCGACACGCCTCGGGCCAAGGCGCGCGAGACCCTTACCGCGCTCCGCGCGCTCGGCATTCGCCGCATGATCATGATCTCGGGCGACCACCAGAAGGCGGCCCAGGCGGTGGCCGGTCAGGTCGGGCTGACCGAGGCGTGGGGCGACCTGATGCCGGAGGACAAGGTCGACGCCATCAAGAAACTCCGGGCGGAGACCAAGGTCGCCATGGTCGGCGATGGCGTCAACGATGCTCCGGCGATGGCCACCGCGACGGTCGGCGTCGCCATGGGTGCGGCGGGATCGGACGTCGCCCTGGAGACCGCCGACGTAGCCTTGATGGCGGATGATTTGTCGAAGTTGCCCTTCACCGTGGGTCTCAGCCGTCAAACCCGCCGCATCATCCGCCAGAACCTGTTCGTCAGCCTCGGGGTCGTGGCGTTCCTCGTCCCGGCGACGATCCTCGGTCTCGGCATCGGCCCTGCCGTCGCCCTCCACGAGGGTTCCACCCTGCTGGTCGTCTTCAACGCGCTTCGCCTTCTGGCGTGGCGCGGTCCGCGCGGCGTCGAATGACCCGCCTTCAGGAAAGCAAAGGATAGTCCAATGAAACGTCTCGGCTGGGTTGGCGTCATCGCCGCCTTTCTCCTGATCTCGGTCTTCGGCTTCGGGATGCTCTCGCGGCAGGGTCGCCCGGCGCCGGAGCCGACGGCAGTCGATGCACGCCCGATCGACCAGCATGCCGGGCACGGCGATGCCGCCTCGGATAATCCCGCCACCCGTTCCTACAAGGAGGCGAACGAGCGGATGCACGCCGCTATGAACATCGACTACAGCGGCGACGCCGATGTCGACTTCATGCGCGGGATGATCGCCCACCACGAGGGGGCGGTCGCCATGGCAAGGATTGCGCTCGACCAAGGTTCGGATCCCGAGGTCAAGGGCCTCGCGGAGGAGATCATTCGGACTCAGGAAGCTGAAATTGTCCGTATGCGGGTGTGGCTGGCCAACCGCGCGGCTCGCCCGGCGGACGCGCAGGGCTGAAGCCATGGGGGGCAAGCGATCCCCGATCCGGAGCAAGGCTCCTCGATGGCGTCCAGGGCGCTACAAGGGGCGCGGCCGGTCCAAGCTATACGGGAGGCCAGAGCCGTTCCGGCCGGTGCAGGACACACTGATCGCGATTGGCGCGAGCCTCGTCGCCGGCGCGATCGTCGTCTGTCTCGCCGTACCGCTGGCGGCGACCTACCGCATCCCGGTGTTCGTGTCCTTCGGCGTTCTCATGTCGCTCCTGGCGATCATGACCTATCGTCTCGGGCGGAAGGGGCAGGCTGGACGGGTCATGACCGCCGCCATGGCGACTGTATGTCTCTTGGGGTTCGGCCTTCTTGTTCTGACGCGAGATCAGTTGCAGTTCGGTCCGCGTCATCACGATCACCCCGGAGTGGCCGAAGCGGCACGGCCTTGAGACTGCAGCGCAGACCGCCAGGCCGCAGCCGGTCTGGGTTTCGCGGGACGGTGTCGCTCTTCCCATTTGGTAATCGTCGGCGCGCTGCCGCTGTTGATTCCAGTCGCCGGACTTGTCGGTATCGCGCCCGGCGACCCGCAGTGAGCCGGCAAGCGTAAGTCGCTGTTTCGCTAGGCTGCGGCACCCTCCAGGATCGACTGGACCGGATGGCGGCGCAGCACCCCCTCCACGACATCGGGCCGGTCCACCGGAACGAAGACCCGTGGGGCATAGGCGATGATCTCGACGAAGCAGCCGAGCGAGACCAGGGCGTCACGGTCGGTGCGGCCCCCGACCACTTCCAGCCGCCAGCGGTCCATGACCCGCGATCGCTTGAGCCACAGGCCGCCCGAAAGGGCGAGCTGGACATTGCGGTCGAGTACGGCCGCAGCGGTGCGCCCGCCATCGGCCCAGGCGTCGCCGACCTCGGTCAGGCCCAGCGCCGTCTTCAGGCTGGCGGCCTGAACCTCGTCCAGCACGCGGCCCAGCCAACGCCGACCGTCCGGCGCGCGTACGCGGCGAACCGAACAGCCCTTGGACGGCAGCCTTCCCCAGATTGGCAACAGAAGGCCGGTCGCCAGGGTCAGGCGGCGCGTCCGCCACGGATCGGTCGCGGCGACTTCGGCGTCCCAGACCGCCCGCCACGCCGCCTCATCGGTCTGGGCCCAGGCCGACTCCTCGAACGTCTTCTCCGGCGTGACCTGATGCTGGTCAGGCCGCAAGAGGCGCACCGCCGGAACAAGCCGGTCGTCATCGGTCGTGGTGGTCAACCCGAACTCGGCCAGGGCGGCGCGGCCGGAACGGTCGTTGACGACCAGGCGGAAGGCCGAGCCTTCAGCGCCTGCCAACGCCGCGTCCGAGCTGACGAGTTCACGCCGCACCTTGAGTTCGAAGGTGACGAGTGCGGTTTCCGCCCCGGTCGAGACGTCGGTCCGGATGGTCTCCTCCTCCACCACGGCCAACTCCTCAGCCTCGATGTCCTCCAGCCCGCGGTCCAGGTCGGCCGAGGCGGCGGCCCTTTCGAGAATGCCTGAAAGGATGCCGTCGAAGTCGGCGAACAGGGCGTTCTGGTCGGCGATGCGCAACGCCAGCAGCCGGTTCAGGAAGGTGTGGATCGGCGGCAGGTCGTCGGAGAGCTTGAGCCCCCCGTCGGCGTCGCGCAGCTTCAGGCCGGTCCTGGTCTCGAAGTCCTCCAGCGTCATGGACGACAGCTCGCCAAAGCCGAGCGCGCCATAGAAGACGAGCAAGGCGCGTCGCGCCCACGGGCTTTCCAGATTGTCCTCGGCCCGGAACAGACCGGCCCCGGCCGTTCGGCGTTCGCCGCGCGTCAGGGCTCCCAGCGAATCCAGCCGTCGAGCGATGGTCGAGGTGAACCGCTTCTCGCCGTGGATGTCGGTGGTGACCGGGCGGAACAGCGGCGGACAGGCCTGATGGGTGCGATGACTGCGCCCCAGACCCTGGATGGCGGCATCCGCCCGCCAGCCCGGTTCGACCAGGTAGTGCGAGCGGCGCTGCTGGTTCGGCGCCGAGAGGTCGGAGTGGTAGCTGCGTCCTGTGCCGCCTGCGTCCGAGAAGACCAGGATACGCTTGCGGCCGGACATGAAGGCGTCGGTCTCCGACCGCGCGGCCGAGGCGCCGCGGCGCTCGACGAGCCGGCGTCCGTCGCGCGCGACGACGCGACGCGACCGTCCCGTGATCTCTGCGACCGCCTCTGTTCCGAAGGTGTCCAGAAGGGCGTCCAGAACGCCGGGCACGGCGGGCAGGAGCGCCATCTTCTCGATCAGGTCTTCGCGCCGGCGCAACGCCTCCTGGCTCACGGCGGGCCGGCCGTCGACCATGACCGGGACCAGCGTCACCGAGCCGTCGTCACCCTCGATCGCCTCCATGAGATTCACCGGGAAAGCCTCGCGCAGATAGTCGAGGACATATTCGCGCGGCGTCAGGTCAATGGAGAGGTTGTTCCATTCCTCCGGCGGGATGGACGCCAGTCTTCGCTCCATCACCGCCTCGTTCGTCGAAACGATCTGGATCACGGCGGAACGCCCTTCGGTCAGGTCCGCCCGGATCGACGCCGCAAGCGTCGGCGCCTTCAATCCCGCGAGGAGGTGGCCGAAGAAGCGCAGCTTGGCGCCTTCAAACGCGGAATGGACGGCTGAGGCGGCCAGGCCGCTCTTGGCCTTGCCTTCCTCATCATTGAAGCCGGTCGCTTTCAGCGCCTCGCCCAGATTGGCGTGGATCAGCTGGAAGGCGTCGGCCCAGGCGTCCCAGATGCTGATGTCGTCCTCGGTCAGGGCGTGGAAGAGCGGCTCGTACTCGACGCCCTCGAACGACAACGACCGCGCCACATAGAGGCCGAGCGCCTTGAGCTCGCGCGCGACGAGCTCCATGGCGGCGACCCCGCCCTTGTCCATGGCGTCGAGGAAGTCGTCGCGGGTGACGAAGGGCGCCTCCGGCCCGCCCCAAAGACCCAGACGGGCCGCGTAAGCCAGATTCTCCGCGGTGGTGGCGCCGGTCGCCGAGACATAGAGCACCCGGGCGTTCGGCAGCCGGTTCTGAAGCGCCAGGCCGGCCATCCCCTGCAGGGAGGCCTTCTTCGTTCCCCGCGCCCCCTTGCCGCCCCCCGCGGCGTTGGCCATGGCGTGGGCCTCGTCGAAGGCGATGACCCCGTCGAAATCCTCGCCCAGCCAGGCGACGATCTGGTCGAGCCGCGACATCTTCTGGCCGCGCGCAGGCTGACGCAGGGTGGCGTAGGTGGTGAAGACAATCCCGCGATCCAGCCGCACGCCATCTCCCAACTTCCAGCTGTTGAGCGGCACGATGTCGTGGGCCCCGCCGCCGATGGCGGCCCAATCGCGCCGGGCGTCGTCCAGCAGGGAGTCGTTCTTCGACAACCACAGGGCCTTGGTCCGCCCCTGGGCCATGTTGTCGGCGATGACGGCGGCGATCTCCCGGCCCTTGCCGCAGCCGGTGCCGTCGCCAAGGAAGAAGCCGCGCCGGAGCTGGACGGAACCCTCATCCTCCTCCCGCGACAACCTGAGCTGACGAGCCGACTCTCCCGGCGTCCACCAGGCGGGCAGCATGCCGGCGTGAGCCTCGCCGGCGTAGATGACCGTCTCCAGCTGGGCGTCGGAGATCCGGCCGTCGAGACGCACCGCCGCCGGAAGGACCGGCCGGTATGACGGGGCGGGCGGGGCGACCGAGGCCATCGGACCGGACTCGACCAGGGCTGACGGGTGGGGCGTCTGCGCCGTCAGGGCGATCCGCGCCAGCCGGTGCGCCTGGTAGAGGCCGACATCGCGGCCCTCGCCCGTCCAGGCGAGGGTCTGATAGGTGATGGGGGACGCTCCCGCGAGGAAGCCGAGACGCCCGGACGGCAGGGCGAGTGACCGGTCCCGGGGCGCCAGCAAGGTCTGCGCCCCGAGTTCGAGGCGAACCCTCGGCCTCGCCTTGACGCGCTCGGGCACAGCCGAGGCCAGGGCGGCACAGGCGGCGAGATCTTCACCGTTCGCGAGCGCAGCGACCGCGGCGCCGCCCTCGAGCCGGTCCAGAACCAGCAACCCGGTCTCCACGCTGGTGCCGTGCCTGGAGAAGGCGCGTGGCGGAAAGCCGATCCGGGCGACGACACGCCCCCTGGCGCTCAACCGACGCATCAGACCCTCGTCGATGAGGGCGGTGATCGGCACGACGGCGGCCAGGCGCCCGCCATCGGCCAGGGCCGAGAAGGCCCCGGTCAGATGCGCCTCCAGATCGGTGAAGGGCGGATTGCAGACCGCGACGTCGAACCCGCCCGCGCCCGGCAACAGGTTCTGGACGCGTCGTCCATCAAGACGTGACCGCGTCGCCGAAACGAAGAGGCCGTCGAGCAGGACGGCGCGACCCTCGGCCAGTTCGTTCAGCGTCAGAACTCCGCCGCAGGCCTCGGCCACGATAGCGATCAGCCCGGTGCCCGCCGAAGGCTCCAGCACTTGGTCACCCGGGCGAACCTGACCGGCCAGCACCACGAGCGCCGCCAGTTCCGGCGGCGTGGAGAACTGGTCCAGCGCGATCTGATCTTCGCTGCGTCGGCTGTGGGTCAGACCCAGGGCGCCGACCGTCGCCAGAAGGACGGCGATGGCGGCCGGCGCGTCCTCGAGCCGCGACACCTGGGGCGCCAGCCGGCGGATCTGCAAAACGGTCGCCGCCTCGATGGCCTCATAGGCGTCCCGCCAGTTCCACAAGCCCTCGGCGTCCGACCCGCCGAAGCCGGTGGTCATGACGCTGGAGACCAGTTTGCGGTGCAGCGGGCGGGACCGGGCCAGGTGGGTGGCGAGCACCCGGGCTGCGGCCATGAGGTTGGCGGCGCGGTCGCACGGGCGTGGTGCGCTGAAGAGCGAGAGGCTGGCGGTCTGAGGCGGTGTCTGCGCGGCGGTCATGGGAAGGGCTCCGTCGCCTGGAGCGGCGGGCTCATCCCTCCGGTCCTCCAGGCTCGCGCCCAGCCGCCCTTCCTCCCGCCTTCCATGACGAAGGCCCGCCGCGACGATGTCGCGACGGGCCTCGTCGTCTTCACGCCTGGATCAGGCGGCGTCGTCGAGCGCCGCCTCGCCTTCAGCGGTGACCTCGAAGGCGCCGACGCCGTCGTCAGCATCGCCTTCGCTCTCTTCCGCCGTATCGCTCTCCGGACCGTCAGCGTCCGACGCCGCGACCTCGTCGACGTCGGGCGGTGTGGTCCAGGACAGGCTGGCCGGCGCCCATCCCTTCTCGGCCGCATTCTCCTCGACCCAGGGGATCAGATCGGCCTTCTTCAGCAGGGCCGCTCTCACATCGGCCCGGTCCATCTCTTCCAGCATCTTCAGCAGCAGGGTTTTGGAATGCGGCTTCAGGAACTCGGCGTCCGGGGTCCAGTGCAGACTGATGTCCGCGCCGCAAAGCTCGGCGAGTTCAGCGGCTTCGGCCCGGGCCGACTTGCGGATCAGTGTGGTCCGCTCCTCCCGAACATCCAGGGAGAGGGCGGTGAGCTCGGCCAGCAAACCCATCTTGTCGCCATGGGCGAGACCATGCACCCAGGCGATCACCGTCTGGCCCGACGCCTCCCACGCGGCGCGTCGATCGTCGAGCCTCTGGCGGACCTCGCCGTCCAACGCCTCGATGACGCGACCGCCGGTCGGCTTGAAGGCGGACGCGGTCAGGGCGAGGGCGGACTCGGACCTCTGGCCGGAGGTCCTGACGGCCAGCTGATTGAACAGGCGGGCGATCAGCGCCGTGAAGGCGACGCCGGGATCGTCGGCGAGGGCGCGGATCAGACCGCGGGTGGCCACGTCGGTGCGCACGGCGTGAAGGGCGTGGTTGACGCCCTCGGTCTCGGGTTCCGGCGTATCGACCTCGGGCGGCCGGTAGACGGGAGCGGCAGCGATGCCCCCCGCGGAGGCGGGCGCCTCATCGTCGGTCTCGTCCTCGACTTCCGGTTCCACGGGCGTGAAGCACCGGACTTCGATCCCGGTGCGTAGTGCAGGACGCAGGACCAGGGTCGTGGCTGCCCGGCCGCTCCATCCCGCCTGATCCATGGCCAGGCGGTCGCGGATCATGACGTCGAGCGCGGCGTCCACCGCCTCGGCGTCGGTCGTCTCCGTCAGGACCGCCTCGACCCCTTCGACGGCGGCGTTGAAGGCGTCTCGCTTGTCGCGGTAGGCCGCCATCTCCGTGGCCGGAAGCATGCCGCCGTAGACGTAACCGGCGGCTTCCAGATCGTCCGGCAGGTCCGGTTCGGGGCCCGCCGTGACGTGGACCGCCAGGCCCTCGGCCTCGTAGATCAGGGCGATCTCCCGTGCACGTCGGGTCCAGGCCTCCGTGAGAATGGCCGGGTCCAGCAGCACCGGCGGCAGCTCGCCGAACAGATCGGTCTCGGAGCGGCCGCCGGCCTCGGCGTATCGCTCCGGGCCGATGAGGGCGCAGCGAGGGTCGCGCGCGGTGACGCGAGCCTCGTCGAGCTTTTCGGTCACGCGCCAATCCTGGAAACCGTGACCGTCGAGGGTCATCCGGGCCAGCTCCGCCTGCTCGTCGGGGTCGGAGAGCCTGGCGAGCAGGCGCGCCTGGCGCAGGTTCAGCCGGCCGAGCCGCAGCGCCTGCAGCGCGACATCCGGCAGGGCGGCAAGGGCCGCGAGACGTTTGATGTCGATTTCCGCGTATCCCAGCGCCTTGGCGATCGTGGGCACGCCGAGCTTGCGTTTCAGCATCCGGCCGATCGCCGCGATGATGTCGGCGACATGGACCGGCACGGCCGTGTTGGTGAGCAGGACGGCCGCGGCCTGGCGGGCGGGATCCGTCTCGACGAAGACATCGACGAGGAAGCTGTCGTCGATACGTCCCTGTTCGACCAGAAGACGAAGCGCCAGCAAGCGCCGCCTGCCGTCGAGCGCCATGTTGGCGGCTTCCTTCTTTCGACCGGGCCGGACGGTCAGGGGCTGCAGCTGACCGGCGGCGAACAGAGTCTCGGCAAGCAGCGGAATGTCATCGTCGGAGGGCTCGCCGAAGCGAAGGTTCTCCGGGGCGATGTCGAGATCACGGAGATGGACCAGCGGGCGGTTACGGGTCGACGCGACCTGGAAGGGGGTGGCGACGACGGCGACGGCGGTGGAACGGGACATGAGGGCTCTCCTGCCGTAGGCGAGGTCCATCCCCGCCTTTACGGCGCCCGTCCGCGCTCTTCCTTTCCCGCTTTCTGATGGTCTCGAGCGGCCTCGTTCCAGTCGCCGAACGGGGCTGGGGGAAAGGCGACGATCGCTTCCACGCCATCGCGCTCGAGCCGCCTGGCCAGCCGCATCGCGGCGATCTCCCCGGCTTCGCCCCGGTCTCCGGCGATTAGAACCGTCGAAACATGGTGGGGTGCATGCCACCGCGAGAGGTTTCCGGCTGACATGAGCGCCCAGCCCGGCAGGTCGAAGCGGACCATGGCGGACAGGGTGGTGACGACGCCTTCGGCCACCAGCATCCGCGCCGCCGCGGGACGCAGCCGTACGGCCGATCCCGGCGGGACTTGGCCCACGGTCTTGCGGGGAACGCTCAGACCCGATGCGACCTGCCCGTTGGTCGCGAGATAGGTGAGCTCGACGGCCGTGAGATCCCCCGAGGGCGACCGGATCCCGGTCATCATCGCGCGTCCGACGCGCCGCCCCGGCCGGTAGACCGAGAGGGGCGCGCGGGGATGTTCGAGCAGGTCGTCGAGGTCTTCCCGCCAAGCGACGCCGCGCACGGCGAGGTGACGTGCGACCACGCCGGTCCGGGCGGGCCTTACCCCATCCTGCCAGAGCGCACCCGCGACCGCCCGCCGTCGGGGGTGGTCGATCACGGGCCTGTCCGGCGTGTCCGCGACACCCATGAGCCGACCGCCGTGATCGACCAGTCCGCGACGCCGCAGGTCGTCGCGCACCTCCCGCCAATCGGCCGCGCCGAAGGTGTGGATGACGACACGGCCGCCATCGAGCAGGAGCGAGACGGAACGGTCCGCCTTCCCATGGCCGGGCGCCGGCACATTGGCGCGCAAGCCGTTCTGGTAGAGGTCTCCGCCGAGGATCGCCACGATCTGGCGCAGGCTCACCGGAAGTGCCCGAGGGTGCGCAGGCTGGCCGTACCGTCCCTCCCGACGACCAGATGATCGTGAACCTGGATGTCGAAGACCTTGGCGGCGTCGACGATCTTCCGCGTCATCTCGATGTCGGCGCGGGACGGCTCGGGATCGCCCGAAGGGTGATTGTGCACGAGGATGATGGACGCGGCCGACCCCTCCAGCGCCCGCCGCACGACCTCGCGCGGATAGACGGGGGCATGGTCGATCGTGCCCTGGGCGACCAGTTCGTCGCTCAGGAGCCGGTTGCGCTTGTCGAGGAACAGGGCCCGGAACTGCTCGCGGGGTTCCTCGGCCAATGCGACCCGAACATAGGCGAGCAAGGCCGTCCAGCTGGTGATGACGGGCCGTCTCGAAGCCTCGGCGCGGACCAGCCGTTCGCTGAGCACACGAAGCAGTTTCAGGTCGGTGAGAGCCGCTGGTCCCAGTCCGCTGGCGCGCGCCAGTTCCGGCACATCGGCGGAAGCAATGGCGGCGATGTCGCCGAACCGGTCGAACAGGGCGTCCACGGCGGGCATTGATGTCTGTCGCATGCTGCGGCCCAGCAGAAGCGCGAGGAGGGCGCGGTCGTCGAGGTTGGCGAGGGAACTCGTGTCGGGCGAACGCCCAGCCGCGGCGATCGCGGGTTCGAGGTCAGGAAGCGGGCGCATGGCGGTCTCCAGCAAGGCTCCCAAGCGGAGCATTCCCGGCCGCCCTTCCTTTCTTCCCGATCGCGCTTTTCGATCCGACCGGATCGGCCCAGGTTGATCCGATGAAATGGTGGCTCATCCTCCCGCTCCTCGCCGCGCCCGCGATCGCCCATGCCGATCCGTGCGAGGGGCGACTGCCAGATCGCGCCGGACAGGTTTTCTCGGGGCAAACCCGCTATGTCGGCGATGGCGACGGGCTCTGCGTCGGCGACAGCACGAACCCCTCCACCTGGATCGAGGTGAGGCTCGCGGACTTCAATGCCCCGGAGCTCAACGCACCGGGCGGACGCGCCGCCCGGGACCAGTTGCGCCGTCTGGTGATGGGCCGACGCCTCGAATGCGTGGCGACGCGAGGACGTAGCGGCCGGGTGATCGTCTATGATCGGGTGATCGCGACCTGCCGGCTCGACGGTCGTCGTGTCGGCGACCTCCTGAGGGCCGCCGGGGTGCGCGAAGGCGGCAACTGACCCGTCACGGCTCGGAGACGAGCCGACAGCGAGAATATATTGCGGTCCGGCCGGATCGGGCAAAACGGCTCACCCGCGTGACACGCCTCTATATCGGCGTCGACGGCGCCCGAGGACCGGATTTGCGGCCAGAAAGTCGCCTCAAACGGCCCTCTCCCTCGAAGTCTCGATGGTCTTCGAACGGATGGTCGTCATGCCGCCAGCACGCCTCGCCGGTCTTGTCGCCGCACTACTAGTCGCGCTTCAGGCGTCCACCCAGACCTTCGCCTGGCTTTATCGCTATCATGTGACGCTGGGGCCGGCGCTCCGGCTGGACGAGACAGGCGTCTACTGGCCCTGGATGATCCTCGTCTGGCGCCAGAGGTTCGGGGCGGCGGAGGGGGACGCCTTCGCCCTGCCGCTCTCGGTCTTCATGCTCGTGATGGCCGCGGGCGCCGGGGGCCTGCTTCTGTTCGACGGCGGCGCCGTGAAGCGAACGCGCGGGTGGGGCGGCCTGGCGGAGGCTCGCCGTGCGGGCCTGAGGCACGACGCGGGGTGCGTCCTCGGGCGGTTGCAGGGCCGTCTTCTGGCGACGACCGACCTGCGCCCGACGCTCGTGACGGGCGGGACCCGCGCGGGGAAGGGACGGGGCCATGTCGTCCCCACCCTGTTGAGCTGGACCGACAGCGTCCTGGTCCATGATCCCAAGGGGGAGCTGTGGCGGGTGACCGCCGGTTGGCGCGCCCAGCACAGTCATGCGCTCTACTTCAACCCGCGAGACCCGGCGTCCGCGCGCTTCAATCCTCTGGCGGAGATCAGACCGGGGCCCCAGGAACTGGCGCAGGTCCAGCGGCTGGTCGCCATCCTCAGCGATCCGGGAGGCGCACGGGACGACGAGGCCATCTGGGACAAGGCGGCCTCCGAGATCCTCGAGGCGGTGATCCTGCACGTCCTCTACACGGCTCCGGACGCGGAGAAGACGTTGCTGACGGTCCGGACGATCCTCGCCGATCTGGACGCCGCCGCCGACGTCATGGTCCGGACCCTTCATCGTCTGGGTCCCGAGGGCGTCCCCGAGGTCCATCCGTTCATCTCCACGGCGGTGAAGGGCTACGCGGCCATGCACGACCGCTTTCGCACGTCGGTGCAGGGCACGGCGCGCAGCTATCTCAAATGGCTGGCCGGCGACGACCTGGTACACGCGCTGTCGGCATCGGATTTCGCGCTCGGGGACCTCATGTGCGCCGAGGCGCCCGTCTCCCTCTATGTGCAGGTCGCTCCGGCCGACGCCGTCGCTTTGCGACCGGTGATCCGGCTTCTCTTCTACGCGGCGGCCCAGGCCCTGACCGCCGCAGAGCACGCCGACGACGCGGGCCGCGAGAAGCGCCGGCGCCTTTTGATGCTCATGGACGAGTTCCCGCTGCTGGGCCGACTGGCCTTCTTCGAGAAGTCCCTGCGCCTGATGAGCGGCTACGGCATCAAGACAATGTTCGTCGCCCAGTCCCTGAACGACATCGTCGAGACCTATGGGGCCAACAACACCATCCTCGACAACTGCCATGTCTATACCGCCTTCAGCGCTCTCGATCCGCTGACCCAGGACAAGGTGTCGAAGCTCACCGGCACCGTGCTGGAGCGAAAGACCAGCCGCAGTGGTCCCGCCGGGCTGGGCTCCGGCCGAAGTTCGGTGTCACGCTCCGAGATCGAACGCCCCCTGCTGGAGCCGGGCGAGATCCGCGCGCTGCCGGACGAGGTGCAGCTGACCTTTGCGGCAGGGCACAGACCGCTGCGGACACGCAAGGTGCTCTACGACAGGGAGCGACCCTTCCGGGCGCGCGCGGACCTGCCGCCGCCGGATCAGGCGGCTGGCGTCGACACGCCTGGCGCACCGGTTCACCCATGGGCGGGACGACGGGGGCTGGGCGAGGATCCGGAGGCGGCCCTGCCGCTGTTCAAAGAGGTGGAGGCGGCGATCCATGACCGACGCGTCGCCGCCAGGGCGGCCGAGACCTACGAGCGGATTTCGACCGCCTTCGCGGCGGAACAGGCGGTGCTTGACGGGTTGCAGGGAGGCGGGGATGGGCGGGCGTGAGACCGGGGCGACGCGGGTTCAGGTCTATCTCACCGACCCCCGCGTGGTCGCCGCCCTGCAGCGGGAAGCGCGCTCGGCCAATATTCCGATCAGCCAGGCCGCCGGACGCTCGCTTGCGAAGGGCCTGGCCAGAAGCCTCCCCGCCGATCCGGACGACCGTCTGCTTCAGCTCGACCGCGCGCTAAGAGACCACATGCGGTCGACGGCGCGAGACGTGCAAATCATCCAGGAGCTGGTCATCGAGGTCGCCCGCGCCTTCTTCATGCGTTTGCCGGACGCCGTCACGGATCAGGATCCTGTCGCCCGCGCCGCAGTGGACCGCCGGATCGAACAGCTTCTCGATGACACGGCCGCCCGGTTGATCTCGGGCGGCAGGCCGCAGCGCGGGACGGCCGAATGAGCGTCCATCCTATCGTCGGCGAACGGAAGCTGGAGGCGCTTCGCCACGCGCTGGGGCCCGACATCCTGGAGGCGCTCACCGATCCGCTTGTGGTCGAAGTCCTCGTCAACCCGGATGGGCGCCTGGTCCTGGATCGCGTCGGGACCGGGCGCGCCGATACCGGCCACGAGTTGGAGTCAGAAGCCCGGGAACGGGTCATCCGGTTGATCGCGGACTATGTCGGGGATCCGGTCACCCGGGAGAATCCACGTCTGGCAGGCGTCCTTCCGGTCACCGGAGAACGGTTCCAGGGCTTTCTTCCGCCGGTCACCGCCGCGCCCGCCTTTTCGATCCGAAAACGCCCGGCCGTGATCTGGACCCTGGACGACTATGTCCGTGACGGCGTGATTACGAAAGACCAGGCCGGCGTTCTGCGAGAGGCTGTCCTGACCAGGAAGAACCTGCTGATCTCGGGCGGCACGGGTTCAGGGAAGACGACCCTCGCTAACGCGCTGCTCGCGGAGCCGGCGTTCGCGAACGATCGTGTCTTCCTGATCGAAGACACCCCCGAGCTTCAATGTTCCGCCTGGGATCTGGTAGCCACGCTCACGCGTCGCCATCCGGTCTCGATCGGGGTCGTCGACCTGGTCCGTGACGCCCTGCGCATGCGGCCCGATCGGATCGTCGTGGGTGAGATGCGAGAAGGGTCGGCGGCGCTCGAGACGCTCAAGGCGTGGAACACCGGGCACCCGGGCGGTCTTTCGACGATCCACGCCAATTCCGCAGAGGAAGCGCTGACACGGTTAGAGGATTTGCTTGCTGAAGTTGGCTCACCTTTGGCAACTCGCGTCATAGCCAATGCAGTCAATATTATCGTTCATATCCGCAGGGGGAAGGAAGAGCGCCGCATCGATCCTGTACTGCGGGTCGATGGTATTTCCGTAGGCGGGTATGCCACTCGAAGCCTCTGAGCTCGGTCGCCTTGCAGTCTCAAATAGTCCACTGCAACGAGACAAGAACTGACTCGTAGCCGCGATTTAAAGTGTCCGATGTCGGTTAGAGCAGAACCACCCCAGCCAATCCTCCGACCGCCAGGATGATCGGCGGGGCCAGCTTGCTTTTCCAGAACCAGTTGGCGGCGAAGGCGGCGAGAACAATGGCGAGAAGCGCGGGCGCGCGATCTAGCGGCGTCATCAGTCCGGAAAATAGCTGGAAGGCCGTCACGACGATCAGGCCCACTACGCCGGCCGCGACGCCTTCCAGAACCGTCTTGATCGCCTCCATCTCCACCACGGTCTCCAAACGCTCGTAGAAGATCAGGGAGAAGGCGAAGGCCGGCAGGAAGATGCCTGCGGTGATCGCCAGCGCGCCAAGAGGACCGCCCGCGACATAGCCAATGAAGGTCGAGAAGATGATCAACGGCGCGGGCAGCACGCCGGACAGGGCCAAACCGTCGAGAAACTGTCCGTCGCTCATCCATCCATGCGCTGCCGCATCGTTCCGGAGAAAAGGGATGGCGGTATAGGCGCCGCCGAAGGTCAGCAGCCCAGCCTTCAGCCCCGACAGGAGCAGGAGCCACGGCGCCACCGATCCCGGGGAAGTCGCGATGAAGTCGGCGGCCGCTCTAGCCGTCGGCTGGGGCGTCAGCGTGTGGACCATTACCGCCGCCGCAAGCGCGATGGCCGTCACGCCTAAAGCGAGACCGCGCCGTCCAGCCTTGGCGAGCGCGTAGACCACCCCCGCCGCGGGCAGGGTGATCCAGAAACTGACACTGGCGAGCGCCGCGGCGGCGCTGGCGACGCCCACGCCCCAGAGCCAGCGATCGACCAGGATGTGCTGACCGATCCGTTGGACGGCGCGAAAGATCAGAGCAACGACCGCCGCCTGAACGCCCAGAAAAGCCGCCCCCACCCAAGCCCGATCAAAGTTAATGCGGAAATAGAGCCAGGACAGGACCATCATCAGGACGAAGCCCGGCAGCATGAAGCCCAACCCTGCCAATACCCCGCCCAAGCGACCTCTGGCGCGCATGCCCAGATGGACGCTGAGTTCGTGCGCCTCGGGTCCAGGCAGGACCTGAAGCACGGCCAACAGCCGGTTGAAGCGGGCGCTGGACATCCAGCGCTCCTCGTCGATCAGTTCGCGCCGGAGCATGGCGATCTGAGCGACCGGCCCGCCAAAGGCGAGGCCGCCGAACTTGAGGAACCGCCAGAACAGGGCGGCATGGCTGAGCGACGGGGGAATAGGCTCGCTGGATGGAGAGGCGGCAACCTGGGTCATCATCGCTCCTTGCCGCGCCGGAGGCGCGGGTTAGAGCGGGTCTTGGGCGACAGGGCCGCCGACACCGGGCGCCCGCGATAGCCCGGACCTCCTTGGTATACCGACCCTCGCGTCCGTCAACCGGCTATGACGGACTTATCAATATATGTCCCGCCGATAGACCAGCTTCGGCCATGGCTTCGAGATGGTCGTCGCCGAGCGCCTGCCGCAAGGCGTTCACAAGTGGTGATTCTTCAGCCCGGCCAGCGTCGATGCTGAGCGTCCAGAACGAAGGCATGGCTGTGTACACCGTCCCGCGCCGGGTGATCGGCAAGGTGCGGATCGTCCGGGGCTAACTCCGGGTGACTGTGCGGAACCGCCTCCGGATCGCGGCGCGGCCAAAGAACCAGGCCCGCAACCAGACCGATCGCGCAGAGGGCCGCCAGCGTTAGGAAGGCGGCGGCCGGATTGACCGTCGCGCTGACCAGTCCAGACACCGGGTAGGCGATCAGCCAGCAGGCGTGGGACAGGGCGAAGTAGGCGGCGAACAGGGCGGGCCGGTCCTCTGCTGCAGACGACCGACGCAGAACCCGCCCAATCGGCACCAGGGTCATGCCGTAGCCGGCGCCCAGCACCAACCACAGCCCCAGAAGAACCGGGTAGCGGGTGGCGAGCATGCTGCCGGCGACCAGGACAAGGGTCATGATCACGCCGCCCGTGGCGACGACGCTGCGATCCGGGACGCGCTCCAGCACGCGGGGCAGCGTCAGGGCGGTGGCCATCGATCCGAGACCGAAGGCGGCGAGAGCCCAGGCGGTCGCCTGTTCGCCGAGGTCGAAGCCGGACTGAACTAGGACGACGGTGTTGACGAACACCATGGCGCCGCCCGCCGAGGTGGCGAGGCTGAAGGCGAGGACGCCGCGCAGACGGGGCGTCAGCAGGAACAGGCGCAGCCCCCCGGTCAGGCGTTCGATGAAGGGACGCGGCGCGGCGGCCTTGGTGGTCGGGAGCGCCGCCGAGACGACGAACAGGGCCGAGATGACGAAGCCGATCGCCGTGCCGCCGAAGAGGCCGCTCCACATCATAACCGACAGTAGCAAGGCCGCGAGCACGGGACTGGCGACGCTCTCCAGATCGGCGGCGAGGCGCGAGAGCGACAGGGCCTCGGTGTATTCGCGCTCGTCCGGAAGCAGGTCCGGGATCATGGCCTGGAAGGCGGGGGTGAAGGCGGCGGCGGCGACATAGAGCACCGTCATCAGGGCGTAGACCTGCCAGCCCTCGCTGACGAACGGCAGGCTGGCGGCGACCAGCGCGCGGACGATGTCCAGGCTCACAAGCAGGGTCTTGCGCGGCAGGTTGCTGACCAAGGCGCTGGCGAAGGGCGCGACCCCGACATAGGCGACCATCTTGATGCCCAGCACGATGCCTAGGATCTCGCCCGCATTGGCCCCGGCGAGATCATGGGCCAGCAGACCCAGCGCCACGGTCGCGAGACCCGTGCCGAGCAGCGCCGCGACCTGGGCCGTGAACAGTTTGCAATAGGCGGGATGACGGAGGGGTGAGAACAGCGACATGGCGAAGCGTCCAATGGAAAGGCCGGCTGGAAGGTGATGGGCGAGGCGGCGTCGGACCGCCTCGCCCGGATGATCAGAAGCAGATCGCCTGGGGTCTAGTCGACGAACTCGACTGACTCATAGGCGCCGCTCGTCACCAGGGTGATGGTGACGGTTTCATCGCCGCGATTGCGCCAGAACCACCCATGATGCCCGTCAAAGGCGGCGATGATGGCGCCCTGGACACGGGTGTCTGTGCCCTTGCCATAGCCATGATAGCTTATCCCGCGACCATCGCCGTGGGTGTCGTAGTTCACCGCGCCGCCGTCAGTGGACCAGGTGAATTCGGCCCGGTCGCCTTCCCTCATGGTCAGCTTGATCTCGCCACCTTCGTCGGGTTCGAGCGTCAGGCTCGTCCGGTCCGAACGGACTGCCGGTGCGGGGGTTGAAGCGGCGACGACCGGTGCTGCACCCACGACCGGAGGCGTGGCGGCTTCTGTCGTGGGCTGGGGTTCGACAGCCGGAGCGGGGGCTTGCGCCAGCGGGGTCAGGGGCGTCGTGGCGACCGTGACCGCCTGGGGTGCGACGCCTTCCTCTTCCGCCGCCGCCTCGGCGGCGAGCTGGCGCTTGATGCGGCCCATCTCGGTCAGGCCGAAGACTGACCCGATACGGGTTGGATCAATTCCGTATTCGGCCGGCATGACCACGGTCACCGTCAGAACGGCGGCGATCGCGGCGGCGATGCCGGTCGATTTCAGAAGCTCGGACGTGCTGGGCAGGTCGGAGGGGTTGGGGCGGTTTGCGTTATACATTCGAGGTCTCCGATCACATGACGAAGAGGCCGACGAGCTGGTAGCCCGTCAGGAGGAAGCCGAGCGTCATCAGCACGACGTTGGTGAGGTAGGCGTGTTTCCAGAAGCTGTTCGAGCGGCGCCAGAATCCCATCAGGATCAGGATGCCGCCCAGAGCCAGAAGCTGTCCGGCCTCGACCCCGATGTTGAAGGCGATCAGGTTGCCGATCAGGCCGTCGGGCGAGAGCTGGAAGTCCTGGAGCTTGGTCGCCAGGCCGAAGCCGTGGAACAGACCGAAGATCACGGTCGCGGCCTTAGTCGAGGGCTGAAAGCCGAACCACCGCTGATAGGCGCCCATGTTGTCGAGCGCCTTGTAGACGACTGACAGACCGATGATGGCGTCGATGAGGTAGCTGGAAACGCTGACGTTGGTCAGGACGCCCAGCAGCAGGGTGGACGAGTGACCGATGGCGAACAGGGTTACATAGATAGAGATGTCCTTCATCCGGTAGAGGAAGAAGATCACCCCGAACAGGAACAGCAGGTGGTCGTAGCCGGTGACCATGTGCTTGGCCCCCAGATAGACGAACGGCCAGAAAAGGAAGCCGGAGGTTTCCTGGATATAGCCTTTGTCGCCCTCGGCCACGCCGTGGGCGAGGGCCTGACTGAAGACGCCGTCGAGGACGAGAAGGGTGATCGCCATCAGAGCGAGCGCCCAGGGCGAGTGGAGCCACGACCAAGGGGCGCGGTTCTGAAGAGATTTCATGATCGACCTTGTGTGTGAGGATTGAGATCTGGCGCGCATCAGACGCTCCTGGGCTTGCGGAACGGCAGACGATCCAGCCACGGCCGGCGCGGCTTGTCCGAGGCGCGCTCCCGTCTGTGCATCAGGCTGTAGAGGGCCGGGAGCACGAGCAGGGTCAGGATCGTCGAGGAGAGGATCCCGCCGATGACCACCGTGGCCAGCGGACGCTGGACCTCGGCGCCGGCGCCCACGTTCAGGGCCATGGGCACGAAGCCCAGGCTGGCCACGAGCGCGGTCATCAGAACCGGGCGCAGACGGGTCAGGGCGCCCTCGCGGATCGCCTCGCCCACCGGCCTGCCCTCTTCGATCAAGCCCCGGATGAAGCTGACCATCACTACGCCGTTCAGCACCGCCACGCCCGAAAGCGCGATGAAGCCGACGCCCGCCGAGATGGACAGGGGCAGGCCCCGCATGGCCAGGAAGGCCACGCCCCCGGTCAGCGCCAGAGGCACTCCCGAGAAGACGATCAGGCTGTCCCGCCACGAGCGGAACAGGGCGAACAACAGGCCCAGGATCAGCAGCAGCACCGCCGGAACCACGACCTGAAGCCGCTGGGCGGCCGAGATTAGTTGTTCGAAGGTGCCGCCATAGGTGATCCAGTAGCCGGCAGGCAGTTCCACATCGCGTTCGACGCGCTCGCGCACCTCTCCGATGAAGGAGCCCAGATCGCGGTCGCGGACGTTGGCGGTGACGACGATGCGTCGCTTCCCATCCTCGCGGCTGATCTGGTTCGGGCCGGTCTCCAGTTCGATCGTGGCGATCTCGCTGAGCGGCACGAAGGCGCGAGGTTGTCCCTCCGACGCCGGCAGCGGGACCTGGATGCGGCCGATGGCGTCGGTGTTGGAGCGCAGGTCCTCGGGCAGGCGGACGACGACGTCGAAACGACGGTCGCCCTCGAAGATCTGGCCCGCCGTCGTGCCGCCCATGGAGGTCGAAATGACCTGCTGGACGTCGTCGATGCTGAGACCCAGCCGCGCGATGGCGGCGCGGTTCGGCGTGATCTGCAACATGGGCAGGCCGGTGACCTGTTCCGATTGCGGATCGGCCGCGCCCTCGACCGAGCCGACGATCTCCTCGATCTGCGAGCCGAGGGCCACCAGCTGGTCGAGGTCGTCGCCGTGGATCTTGATGGCGACATCGGCCCGAACGCCCGAGAGCAGTTCGTTGAAGCGCATCTGGATCGGCTGGGTGAACTCGTATTTCGAGCCGGGGACGGCGTTCACCGCCTCCTCCATCTCGCGCACCAGTTCGAGGCGATCCTTGCGCGGGTTTGGCCATTGGTCCCGGTCCTTCAGCAAGATGAAGGTGTCGGCGACGGACGGCGGGACAGGATCGGTCGCCACCTCGGCTGTGCCGATCTTGGCGACGACCCGCTCCACTTCCGGGAACCGCGCCAGCCGCGCCTCCAGAGCGGTCTGCATCTGGATGGCCTGACTCAGGCTGGTGCCCGGGATGCGCAGCGCGTGCATGGCGATGTCGCCCTCATCCAGGTTCGGCACGAATTCCGAACCCATTCGAGAGGCGACAAAACCTGCCAGCAGGACCAGGGCGACAGCGCCGCCGATCATCAGGCCGCGCGCCTTGAGCGCGAAGTCGAGCGCCGGCCGGTAGCCGACCCGCGCCCAGCGCATGACGAAGCTGTCCTTCTCCTGCACCTTGCCCGTGACGAACATGGCCACGGCGGCCGGCACGAAGGTCAGCGACAGCAGGAGCGCCCCGGTCAGGGCGATGACGACGGTGATCGCCATCGGGTGGAAGGTCTTACCCTCGACCCCGTCCAGGGCGAAGATCGGCACATAAACCAGGGTGATGATCAGGACGCCGAACAGCGACGGCCGGATGACCTCGCTGGAGGCTTCGGCCGCGAGGTCGAACCGCTCTTGACGGGTGAGCAGACGCCCGTGCTGATGCTGGGTCTCGGCGAACCGCCGCAGACAGTTCTCGACGATGATGACGGCGCCGTCGACGATCAGACCGAAGTCTAGGGCCCCCAGCGACATCAGGTTGCCCGACACCCCGGCCTGCACCATGCCGGTGATGGTCATGAGCATGGTGATCGGGATGACCGCCGCCGTGATCAGGGCCGCGCGGATGTTTCCGAGCAGCAGGAACAGGATGACGATGACCAGAAGGGCGCCTTCGACGAGGTTCTTCTCCACCGTCTTGATGGCGCGTTCGACCAGGTTGGTCCGGTCGTAGACGGGCGAGGCGACGACCCCGTTGGGAAGAGCCCGCGAGGCTTCCTCCAGCTTGGCGGCGGCGGCCTGGGCCACCACACGGCTGTTCTCTCCGGCCAACATCAGGACGGTGGCGAGCACCGTCTCCTTGCCGTTCTCGGTCGCGGCCCCGGTGCGCAGCTCCTCACCCAGACCAACGTCGGCGACCTCGGCGATGCGGATCGGAACCCCGCCCCGCGTCGTCACCACGATGTTGAGCAGGTCCTCGGTGGTCGAGGCCTGACCCGGCACGCGGATCAGATACTGCTCGCCGTAGCGTTCGACATAGCCCGCGCCGACGTTGGCGTTGTTGCGGTTCAGCGCCTCGACCACTTCGCCCATGGTCACGCCGTAGGCGGCGAGCCGCTCCGGGCGCGGGGTGACGTGATACTGCCGCTCGAAGCCGCCGATGGTGTTGACCTCGGTGACGCCGGGCGTGTTGCGCATCTGGGGCCGGATGACCCAGTCCTGAAGCGTCCGCAGATCCTCGGGCGTATAGGTCGAGCCGTCCGCCTTGCGGGCGCCGGGTGCGGCCTCGATCGTATACATGAAGATTTCGCCGAGCCCGGTGGCGATCGGGCCGAGTTCGGGCGACACGCCGGGCGGAAGCTGGCCCAGGGCGGTCTGAAGCCGCTCGTTGACCAGTTGCCGCGCCCGGTAGATGTCGGTGCCGTCCTCGAACACGACAGTGACCTGGCTCAGGCCGTAGCGCGAGACGGAGCGGGTGTAGGACAGGCCCGGCACGCCCGCGATGGCGGTCTCGACCGGGAAGGTGATGCGTTGTTCGGCTTCCAACGGCGAATAGCCGGGGGCCTCTGTGTTGACCTGTATCTGGACGTTGGTGATGTCCGGCGTCGCGTCGATCGGAAGGCGCTGGAAGCTCCAGACTCCGACCGCGCAGGCGACCAGCACGAGCGCCATGACGACCCAGCGGAACTGGATCGACAGGCGGATGATGCGTTCAAGCATTGTGGCGCATCCCCCGCTTAGTGGTCGTGGCTCGCGCCGGACTTCTCGATGTCCGCGCGAATGAGGAAGGCGCCGTCCACGACATATTCCGTGCCGGGCTCAAGCCCGCCCAGAATCTCGGTCCACTCGTCGGTGCGCCGGCCCAGGTCCAGCATGCGGACCTCGTAGGTATTGCCAACCTTGGCGTAGACGACGGTGAAGTCGCGGAACGGCTGGAGGGCCTTCGTCCGGACGGCCAAGGGAACTTCGCCGGAGCCGACATAGACCGTCCCCTCGACTCCCAGGCCCGGTCGCCATGAACCGGAGCCCGCCGGCAGATGGACGTGGGCGACCAAGGTCTGGCTGAGCACGTCCGCTGAAGGCAAAATGGCCTCGATCACGGCGCTGACCCTGCTATCGCCGGCCAGGCTCCGCACTTCGACCCGCTGTCCGACCCGCACCCGCTCGGCATCGCGAGGATAAAGGAAGAACTCGGCGTGAAGCTGAGACGGGTCGCCGATCTCCAGCATGGGCTCGCCATTGCCGGTAATCTGGCCCGGGTTCACGTTCTTGACCGTCACCACGCCCGAAATAGGGGCAGTGATAGCGTAGGTTTGCAGGCTCTCGCTCGACTCGACGCGAGCGATCACCTGGCCCCGGCGCACTCGACTGCCCAGTTCCACCGCCATCGAAACGACGCGGCCTGGATAGCGCGCGTGCACTTCGGCCTGACCCTCGGGTTTGATCTCGACCCGTCCGGCAAGCGGCAGGCTCTCGCCCAGGACTGCCGACCCCGCGCGCTCGGTGGTGACGCCGCCAGCCCGCGCTGCGTCGGCGGAAATGATCGTGCGTCCCTCATAGGACTGGTAGGTCCAATTCGAGCGCTGATTGCCCCGTGTCGCCGCGACCGCGACGTCGAAGGAGTGGGGCTCAGACACGACGCCCGGGCTGGCCAGGTAATCGTTCTCGGCCGTGAAGTTGAAGCGATCAACCTTGGGACCCAGACGGGTCAGGGCGATGGAGGCCTGGACCTGACGCGGATCGAAGGGCCTATCCTTCAGGTAGGGATAGAGTCGGAACAGGGGCTCCGGCCCTTCCTCGTAGATGGTGACCTCAAGGGAGAAGTCGCCATCGCGCAGCAGGCGGCCGTTGTGCGGACCGCGCTCATAGTCGGTCGCGGCGGCGCCTTCGGCTCCTTCGGCCTTCTCGGCCTTCTCCGAGCCGCCTCCGCAGGCAGCCATAGCCAGCGCGAGCGCGGTCATCGCCCCGCCGATGGCGAAGCGGCGTGATGGATAGCGGTTCATGGTTGGAACTCCATGCCGAGCAGATCGGCGTGCGCGCCGGTCAGCCGGTCGAGGCGGGCGCGGTCATTGTGGAAGGCCTGGAGCACGGCGACGCGCCGCGCCCGGGTCTGAAGCAGGGATGTCTGGGCGGAGATGACGTCGTTATAGGTGAAGCCGCCTCGGTTGAAGCCGTCGCGGACCAGAACCACGGCCCGTTCGGCTTGGGGCAAGGTCTCCTCCGCGATCCGGCGAGCCTCGGTGGCGCGGCTGAGGAGCTGCACTTGAAGGCGGGCGATCTCCCGCTCGCGATCCAGACGGAACGCCTCGGCGTCCGCTTGGGCGGCCAAGCCCTCGGCCCGGGCGCGGTCGATGGCGCCCTGGTTGCGATCGTAGCGTTGCAGGGGGATCGAACCGCCGAACACCAGCGAGACGTCATTGTCCCAGATGTGCCGGACGCCGACGCTGACGGTCGGATCGACGACCGCGCGGGCCGTCTCGACCCGCACCTGGGCCTCGGCGGTGGCGCGTCGCGCAAGGAAGACGTCGAGGTCCGCCTGGGCCGGAGCCCCGGCCGCGATGCGCGAGGCGCTGGTGTCCTCGAACGCATCCGCACCGAGCGAGAAGTCGACCCGGCCGTCCCAGTAGCGGGCCAGCGAGATGCGCGCGGTGCGCATCGTCACATCGGCCTGATCGAACTCGATCTGGGCCTGGGCCAGTTCGGCCTCGGCGCGCGCTCCTGCAAACAGGGGATCGCGGGCGGCATCCACCCGGCGTTGCACCTCCAACTGGAAGCGTTCGGCCAGGTCCAGCCGTTCGCGGGCGATCTCCAGCAGGGCCTCGGCGGCCAGCGCCTCGGTCCACAGCCGCTGGACGGTTTCCAACCGATCGAGCCGCGCCGCCTGGGCCTGGGCGATGATCAGGGCGCCCTCGCTCTGGGCCAGGGCGACACGCGCCGGTCGGTCGCCGCCGCGTTCCAGGCGCTGTTCATAGGTCAGCGTCGTCTCGGTCCGGCTCATGAAGTCGCCGGCGCCGAGGGTCGGCAGATTCTCGACCATCAGGCCGAGGGTGGGGTTCGGCCTCACGTCGGCCTGACGCACACCGGCCTCGACGGCGCGCATCCGCGCCGCGACACCGGCCCGGGCGGGGTCGGCTTCGGCGGCCCGGGCGAGCGCCTGGTCCAGAGTAAGGAGAGGCGCGGCCGGAGCGGTCGCGGGTGGATCTTCAGGCGTCGCCTGAGCGAACGCCTGCGCGGTCGGCAAGGCCGCCGCCAGGGCGAGCGCGAGCGTCGAAACGGCTCGCACCCGCCATCCGGCCAGACCGGACTTCGAGTATGACAAGGATGGGCTCCAAAAGGGCGCGCGCAGCCGTGCGGCCGCGCAGGATCAGCGTTTCAGGTGATCAGGCGCGTGCTTTTGGAGGGTCGGAGGGCGCCTCGCGGTCGGCCCCGGGGGGGAGTTGGTCGCGGCCCAGCGGCAGTCGCGACGACAGCGTGTTGCGGTCGTCGGACGGGTGGCTGGCCGTATTCAGGGCGATGTGCAGATCGCCGGTCGAGTGGTGGTGGTGACCGACCGGCTTGTCGCCGTCGTCGGGCGTCGCCGCATCGACCGACGGTCCGGCGTCGTGATCCTCGACCGCTTGATCGTGGTCGTGATCATGCCCGTCGTAGGAGGAGGCTTCAAACGAGACCCCGGGGAACTCGACGGTGTGAGCCACCTGATGCTGCGCCGACGCCACGCCATAGCCCTGCAACGCGACGACGAGCGTCACGGCCAGGCAGGCGAAGATCTGACGAAGCGTTCGGCTCACGCGGTTCCCCTAGTCCTTCGGCCTGTAAGGGAGGTCGAGGGAAACGGCAACAGCGCCGAGGACGCAGGCGGTGACGGATGTCGCCAATGCAGACAACGGCGGAAGTGCACGTCGTCAGACGCCCGTTTCCCGGACACTCGTCAATGTCTGCTGCTGGTGCTTTGCGGTCGAAGGATTGTACGGCCCGCTCGACAGCCGGTGCTCATATTGAGATCGGTCCGCGATCAATGCCCAATACGAAGTTGCGTCGATGGTCAGACAGGCGAGCGAACACAGGGCCGGGCCAATATTGGCAGAAGAGCCTGTCGCGGTCCGCAGAGATTTTTCCTAGCGGTCGACGTAAGCCGGCGTCGCTGGGGGCGTGAAAGCACCCGCCGAGTTTCAAAAAGCTGTTGTGGCTTCGCCCGGGAGCCTGTGGTCGGACAATAGAGGCGGGCGACCTTCCCGCATGCGCTGAGCGCCGACGACGGCGGAGCCGACGGATTCGGATCATGGCCAAATCCGGACCTCGGCGCCCGAACTTCAGCCGTGGCGGGGATAAAGCTGTGCCTCCAAGACTTGCCGTCAACTCTCTGAAGGCGAAAGTCGATCTCAGTTACCGCGAGTAAAAAGCATGCCCTACAACGCCGTAAAATATATTCGTGGGGCGCGTTGACAGCCTGTGGATGGTTTTGCTTGCTGTGGATTGTAAACGCCGATCTTCCGGCAAGACCACAGGAACTCAAACCATGCGACGTTTACTTCAACGTGGCCTCTCGGCCGCGACGGTGACTTGCGGCCTGTTCTTCGCCGGCCAGGCATTGGCGGGCGGATCCGGTATGCCCTGGGAGGGACCGCTCCAGCAGATCGTGGAATCGATCACGGGGCCGGTCGTCCAGGCCGCGGCCGTCGTGGCGGTGGTGTTGTTCGGCGCCGGGGTCGCCATGAGCGAGAACGGCTCCTCCATGCGGCGAGGGCTCGGGATTCTCTTCGGCCTGTCGATCGCCTTCGCCGCTTCCACCTTCTTCCTGCAGTTCTTCGGCTTCGCCGGTGGGGCGGAGATCGCCTGATGTCCGAGACGTCGTCCGATCACCGCCCGCCCGGCTGGGATCTTCCGGTCGCAGGAGCCCTGACCGAGCCCGTCACCCTGGCGGGCATGCCTCGCGACTACGCCATCCTGATGGGCACCGTGGCGGTGGTCTTGGGGCTGGCGCTGCGGATCTGGTGGCTGGGTCTCCTGTGGTGGGCTGTCGCCCACGCGATCGGCCTCTACGCCGCGCGGGCGGACAAGCGGTTCTTCGACGTCCTTCGCCGTCACCTCGCCCTGCCGGGCCATCTCGATGCGTGAGAGCTGATATGCGCTTCCTGGATGAACATCGCCGCCGGCCCGCCCTCCTGGCCGATCATCTGCCCTGGGCGGCCATGGTCGCCCCCGGGGTGGTGCTGAACAAGGACGGCTCCTTCACCTGCGGTCTGCGGTTCCGGGGTCCGGATCTCGAGTCGGCCTCCGACCTGGAGCTGATGTCGGTTCGCGCGCGGCTCAACAACGCCCTGAAGCGTCTGGGCAGCGGGTGGTGCCTGCATGTCGAGGCGCGTCGCCGATCCGCCCAGCCCTATCCCAGGAGCGAGTTCGAGATCGCCGCGGCCTGGCTGGTCGACGCCGAGCGTCGCTCGCTCTTCGAAACCAGTGAGCCGGCCTACGAGACCGACTATCGGGCGGCCCTGACGTGGCTCCCGCCGGCGGACCAGCCCCGCCGGATGGAGCGTGTCCTCTTCGACGGCGCCGATCCGGCAAGCCGCGACTGGCGCACCGCCCTGGACGCCTTCGCCCGCGAGACGGCGCAGATCGTCGACCTGCTGGCCGACGCCCTGCCGCAAGTCGCCATGCTGGACGACGCGGAGATCCTGACCTGGCTGCACGACTGCGTGTCTCCCCGGTCGATCCAGCTCGCGCTGCCGGCGACGCCGATGTTCCTTGACGCCTGGCTGGCGGACGCGCCGCTCCTCGGCGGTGTGTCTCCGACGCTGGACGGCCAGACGTTGAAGGTGGTCTCGGTGAGGGGGCTTCCGGCGAGCACGCGACCGGGACTGCTCGACGCGCTCGGGGCCCTGCCGTTTGCCTACCGCTGGAGCGCGCGCTGGATCGGTCTGGACAAGGCAGACGCCGAGGTCGAGCTCGTCAAGCTCCGCAAGCGGTGGTTCGCCAAGCGCAAGGGTGTCGGGGTCCTGCTGCGCGAGGCCATCACCAAGGAGGAGGTTCCGCTCCTCGACACGGATGCGGCGGCCAAGACCGACGAGTGCGACGGGGCGCTCGAAGCGCTCGGCTCGGACGCCTGCGCCTACGGCTATCTGACGACGACGATCACGGTGATGGCGCGCGATCCCGAACGGGCGGCGGAACAGGCGCGGGCGATCGAGGCGACGCTCAACGCCCAGGGCTTCGTCGCCCGGACCGAGGATCTGAACGCTGTGGAAGCCTGGCTGGGCTCCCTGCCGGGCGAGCCCTATGCGGATGTGCGCCGGCCTCTGGTTTCCACCCTGAACCTCGCCGACCTCCTGCCCGTCTCGGCGGTCTGGGCCGGCCCGACCTCTGACCCGCGCCTGCAGGGGCCGCCGCTCGCGGTCGCAAGGACAAGCGGATCGACGCCGTTCAGGTTGGCCCTGCATGTGGGCGACGTCGGCCATGCGATGGTGGTCGGGCCGACCGGCTCGGGCAAGAGCGCCCTGCTCGCCTTCCTCGCCCTTCAGTGGTTCCGCTACCCCGAGGGACGCGTCGTGGTCTTCGACAAGGGCCGCAGCGCCCGGGCCGCAGCGCTGGCGGCCGGCGGGCGCTGGCATCCCCTCCAGCCCGGAGGCGCGTTCACCCTCCAGCCGCTGGCGCGCATCGAGGATGACGGCGAACGGGCCTGGGCTTCGGAGTGGCTGGCCGACGCCGTCCGGCTCGCGGGCCTCGAGCCGACGCCGCGCATCCGCGAGGAGATCTGGGCCGCGCTCGGCGCCCTGGCCCAGGCCCCCGTGGCGCAGCGGACGCTGACCGTCTTCACGGCCCTCGTCCAGGACAAGGCGGTGGCCGCGGCCCTGGAGCCCCTGACGCTCAAGGGGCCTCATGGCGCGCTCATCGACGGCGTCGCTCCGGAAGACGAGACACTCGCCGCCTTCGAATGTTTCGAGCTCGAGAGCCTGATGGCGACGCCGTCGGCGGTCGCTCCGGTGCTCGCGGCCCTGTTCCACGAGATCGAGCGCGGCTTTGACGGCCGGCCGACCCTGCTGATCCTCGACGAGGCCTGGCTGTTCCTCGGCGAGACCGCCTTCGCCGCCCGCATCCGCGAGTGGCTGAAGACGCTCCGCAAGAAGGGCGTGGCGGTGGTTTTCGCCACCCAGTCGCTCGACGACGTCGTGCGCTCGTCGATCGCGTCGGCGCTGATCGAAAGCTGCCCGACCCAGATCTTCCTGCCGAACCCCCGCGCGCTCGAGCCCGCCTCGGCGGACCTCTACCGGATGTTCGGTCTGAACCGCCGCCAGCTGGAGCTAATCGCCTGGGCCACGCCCAAGCGCACCTACTACCTGCGTCAGCCCGAAGGCCGACGTCTCTTCGACCTCAAGCTCAGCGGTGCCGGGCTCGCCCTGTGCGGCGCCTCGTCCCCGGAGGACCAGACCCTCATCGAGAGCGTGCTGGCGGCTCTCGATCCGGCCGATCTCCGGCCGGACCGCTTCGCCCGCGAATTCCTCAAAGCCAAGGGAGTCCACCATGTCGACAACGTCTTTGACAGCTTCGATCCGGCCGTCGCCCATCGTCTCGCGGCCGAATAGCCGCCACTGGCTCTGCGGGCTCGCCGCGCTTTCGCTGACGCTCGCGGCGGCGCCCCAACCGGCGAGCGCGCAATGGGCGGTGTACGACGCCAAGGCCGATGTCGAGGCCATGCTCTCGGCCGCGCGGCAGATCGAGAGCCTCGCCAACGAGGCCCGCGCCCTCGCCAATCAGGCCCGCAGTCTCGCCGCTTCGCCCTACAGCCATCTCGCGGAATCCTCTGAAACCCTGCGCGACATCGGCGAGCTAGCGCGAACGGTTCGGGGCACGGCCTCGACCCTGGACGGCGTCCAGCGGCAGTTCGCGGATCTTTACCCCGACGATCTGTCGCTCTCGGACCTCACCGCACTCGGCGCCGACCGGTCCACGACCGCGCGGCGGACCGCCGAGGATCTGGCGCGCACGGCGGCGGAGCTGGAGCGGTTGGCCCAGAGCCGGGACGGCCGGCTGCGCGGCGCCATGGCCGCGAGCGAGGCGGCGGAGGGCGAGACCGCCGCGATCCAGTCCTCGACCCAGATGCTGTCCGTTCTCGCCGAGGACCTGGCCAGCATGCGGACGGTGCTCCTGGCCCAGTCCCGGCTGATGGCCGAGGGCGCGGCCCGTCAGGCCGCCGACCGCGAAGCGGCGATCGAGGCGCGCCGTCGCTTCTGGGAACGCGGATCCTCAACCCCGGCCGCCCCGTCCTTCAACCCCTTGCCCCACGCCCGAGACTGAGGAGACTGCCATGGCCGGCCCCGGCATGGAGACCCCCAACGAGCTGATGGTGGTGTTCTCGAACACCGTCACCGCCGGCTTCGACGCCCTGTCCGGGTCGGTCAACGGCGTTTTCGGCTTGCTGATCGCGCTCGTCGTGGCCCTGACAGGGATCCAATGGGCGCTCTCTCCCAACCGGGAGGTGCTGGCGTCCGGCTTCGGCAAGGTGTTGCTGATCGGCGCCTTCGCCTGGATCATCAACGACTGGCAGGCCCTTTCCGAGACGATCTACGCCGGGTTTCTCGAGCTCGGCCTGACGGCGGGAGGAGGCTCCCTGTCGCGGGAGGAGTTCCTGAACCCCGGGGCCATCCTCCAGCAGGGCTGGGAGATCGTGAAGGCGCTGGGAGAGACGCCGGCCCCGGTCGAGAACCCGCTCGACGTCATGGGCAATATGGCGGACGCCCTGATCCTCGGCCTGGCGATGATCGGCATCATGCTGGCCTTCGCCATCCTGGCCCTGCAGATCATCGTCTCCCTGCTGGAGTTCAAGATCGTCACCCTGGGCGGCTTCGTCCTGCTGCCGTTCGGCATCTGGAACAAGACCGCCTTCCTGGCCGAACGACCGCTCGGCTATGTCGTGTCCTCGGGGCTCAAGGTGCTGGCCCTGGCCATCGTCGTCTCCGGCGCGCGGACGATCTTCGACCAGCTGCAGCCCTCCGCCAATCCCGACATCTATGAAGCCCTCACCATCCTGGTCGCCGCCCTGCTGCTGGCGATGCTGGCGATCTTCATCCCTAACCTGGCCTCGGCCCTGGTGACCGGCGGCCCCGCCCTGGGAGCGGGCGCGGCCCTGACCAGCGGGCTCGCCGTCGCCGGGGCAGGCGCCCTCGTCGCCGGCGGTGTCGCGGGCGCCGGCGCCATGGCCGGGCGGGCCGCAGCGGTCAGCGGGTCGTCACGATCCGCCGCCGGGGCCGCCTCCGGGGCGCGACCATCAGGCGGCGGCCCGCCCTCGGGAGGCGCGCCCTCGGGCGGCGGACCGCGGCCATCGCCGGGCCCGGGACCCGGGCCGGGACCAGCCGGGCGGCCGCGAGGTCCGGCGCCGTCCGGCGGTGACGCCGCACCGCCGGCGGGCGCAGCCATGGCCCCAGGATCTCCCGCTCCAGCGCCGTCGGAGGCGCCGCCTCCTCAACCGGATCCGTCCGGCCCGCCTCCGGGCAAGGCGGGCGGCCAAGCCGACACCCGTTTCCGGCCGTCCCTGTCCGAGGACCGGCCGCAGGGCGGGGGCGCGAAGGGGGGACGCTCCGGCGGCCGGTCCGCCGCCCTCCAGGCCTTCTTCATCGCCAATTCCGGTCGCGCCCTGATGCCGGCCGGTGAGAACAGCGGCGCCCTCAAGCCCACCGTCAGACCCGAGGATTGAGCATGCATCCCTTCTTCAAACCGAAACGCGCCCTGACCGCGTCGCCCGAGGCCACGCCGTACCAGAGGGCCGGCCAGGTCTGGGACGACCGGATGGGCCTCTCCATCGCCCATGCCCGGAACTGGCGGCGTATCGCCCTGGCCAATCTTGCGTTGGCGGCCTTTCTGGGCGCCGGTTGGTGGGTCCAGGCCGATCGCGCGGTGGTGCGGCCGTTCGTCGTCGAGGTGTCCGACTGGGGCCAGACCCAGAGGATCACCGCCCTGGACGGCCGGTACGAACCGACCGAGGCCCAGACCGGCTACGCGCTCGCCCAATGGATCCGTGACGTCCGTTCCAAATCCATCGATCCGATCGTGATCCGGCAGAACTGGCTGCGCGCCTACGATCTCCTGACCCCCAAGGCCTCCACCTTCCTGAACGACTGGGCCCAGGCCAACGATCCGTTCGCGGAGGCGGGGCGGGAAGCCGTCAATGTGGAGGTGCTGAACGTCGTCCGCCGCAGCGATCGCACCTTCGACCTGCAATGGCGCGAGACCCGCTTCGTGAACGGCCAGCAGGCCGGGGCCGAGCGTTGGCGCGCCCTGATCACCGTCGCCCATCAGCCGCCCCGCAACGAGGCCGAGCTGATGCGCAATCCCCTTGGCCTCAAGATCGAGGATGTCTCATGGACCCCCGACGCTTCCTGAGCGTGACCGCCCTTTCGGCGGTCGCCGCTCTCGTGCTCTCCGGCTGCGCCCTTCTGAGAGGGCCGGACGCCGACCCCATCCTGCTGTCCCAGGCGATCACGCCCGACGTCCCGACACCCGAGGCAGGGTCCGAGCCTCTGCCTTCGGCGGAGCCGGACCCGGTCCAGCCGCCCGTCGAGCCTGGCTCGACGGCCCGACCCTATCTCGAAGCGGTCGCGCGGGCGGAGCCGCCGCGCCGACGTCGTCCAGAGACGCCGCCGCCGGAGACGCCTTCCGGACGCGCCGCGATCGCCGAAGCCAATCGATCCGCTCGCGCCGCCTCCAGCGCCGACGCCTTCGTGGGCGGAGTCCAGGTGTTCGGCTGGTCCGACGGTCGGGTGTACGAGGTCTGGACCGCGCCCCTGCGGGTGACCACCCTCACCCTGGCGCCCGGCGAAACGGTCACGGCCAAGGCGGCCGGGGATACGGTGCGGTGGCAGATCGGCGAAAGCCAGTCGGGCGCCGGCGCTTCCGCCCGGACCCATGTCCTGATCAAACCCTTGCAGGCGGGCCTGGAGACCAACCTCGTCCTGACCACCAGCCAGCGGGTCTATCTTCTGACCTTGCGCAGCGGCGGCGCCGACGCCTTCAACGCCGCCATCGCCTGGGACTACGGCTTCGCGGCCTCAGGGCACGCGGTCGCCGATCCGCTGTCTGGCCTTCCCCCGGTCGATGTGCAGGCGGCGACGCCCCAGGGCCCCATCGACGCGCGCTACAGGATAGAGGCGCGAGGGCGGTCTCCGCGCTGGGCTCCGACCGCCGTCTTCAACGACGGCGCGCGGACCTTCATCACCCTGTCGCCGGGGGCTGCGATCGATGAGGCGCCGGCCCTCTTCGTTCGGGCGGGCGAGGAACTTCAGCTGGTCAACTACCGGCAGGCCGACGGCGTCCTGATCGTCGACCGCCTGTTTGACGAGGCCGAGCTCCGGCTCGGCGACCGTCGACCGCAGATCGTCCGTATCCGTCGCATTCCGGGAGCCGCCCGATGACCGATCCCAATCTCTCTCCAGACAGTGTCGGCGACGACGTCGCGCCGCCTCCCTCCACCCCGACATCGACGCCGAAGGTTCCGCCGCCACCCCTGATGGGCCGCGCTCCCCGGCCGGGCGCTGTCCGCATCCGCAAGCCTGTGGTTCAGGGTGCGGTGATGGTCGCCGCGCTCCTGGTGTCCGGCTCGCTGGCCTGGGCCTTCGTCGTCCAGCCGCAGATGACGCGTCAGGCCCGGGACGCCGCTGACGCCGACGGCGGCGGCGAGGCGCGGGGCAGCGTGCGACCCTCGGAACGGGTCACGGACCAGCCGGCGAGCTACGACCGGCTTGCCCGGGCGGACACCTTGCCGGAGCGGCGGGGCGAGACGCCGGAAGAGGCGCCGCCCACCGCCTCGCCGCCGCCCGCACGCGTGCCGGCGCCGTCATACGCGACGGTTCCCAGAGGGCCGCGACCGGCGGAACAGGCGGCGGCGTCCGGGCTGTTCTTCGGCGGCCCGTCGAGCGGCGCCGCCGTTCAGGCCGGAAGCGGGCGAACGGATGCGCCGCCGTCCTCTACGATGCGGGACTATGGCGCCATCTACAGCCCCCACGGCCTCCTGGCGCCGGTCTCGCCCTATGAGTTGAAGGCCGGCGCCATCATTCCGGGCGTTCTGCTGACGGCCGTGGACACCTCGCGTCCCGGTCCGGTCGTGGCCACGGTCAGCCAGAACGTCTTCGACTCCATCACCGGTCGGCATCTGGTCGTTCCGCAGGGGACCCGCCTGATCGGCCGCCACGAAGGCGAGAGCGCCCACGGCGATCGTCGGGCCTTCCTCGTCTGGGATCGACTGATCCTTCCCAATGGCAAGAGCCTGATCCTGTCGGAAGAACCCGGCGTGGATGCGCAGGGCGCGGTCGGCGTGCGGGGAGAGGTGGACCGGCGGCTGCTTCCGCTCGGCGTGGCGACCCTGTTCGCGGGCGCCATCACCACCCTGGGCGAACTGGCTCGCGGCGGGTCCGAGGATCGATCGTTCGCCGCCAGCGCGGGGAGCGCCGCCTCGATCGAGGCCTCCCAGGTCGGCGGGCGGCTCGTCGATCGCGAGCTCGGCGTCCAGCCGTCCATACGGGTCCGGGCGGGGGCCCCGGTCCGGGTGATGATCACCCGCGACCTCATTCTGGAGCCATACCGCCGATGACCCGTCTCCGTCGTCTTCTCGTAGCGGCCGTCGCGCCCGCGGTTGGCCTCCTCGCCTTCGGCGCGGTCGCGGCGCAGCGTCCCGCCTTGGCCCTGGTCAATGAGAGCCCAAGCCTGCCTCGGGGCGTCTATGTCCGCACCTCGGCCCCGGAGATCGGGCGCGGCGCGGTGGTCGCCATTCGTCAGCCCGAGATCGTGCGGGCCTATCTTTCGCGCCAGGGGATGCCCGCCGAGGTGCGGCTGATCAAACGGGTGGCGGCGACGGGCGGCGACACGGTCTGCTCGGACGGCCGATGGCTCATCGCCCCGATGCGCACGGTCCGCATCCACGCGCGGGATCGAGCGGGCGTCGCGCTTCCGGCCTGGCGAGGCTGCCGCAGGCTCGCCTCCGACGAACGACTGCTGCTCGGCGATACGCCGGCCAGCCTGGACAGCCGGTATTTCGGGCCGGTGAGGATCGCCCAGATCGAGGGCGTCTATCGGGAGACCCTGACATGGTAATCCGCCTGCTTCCCCTTGCCGCCGTCATCGCCCTTGCGGCGACGCCGGTCGCGGCCCAGACCCGCGTCGACTGGCGCCCGGCCGGCGGCGACCTGTTCGTGGGCGCCGTCCCGGAAACACCCGCGCCTGAAGTCGCCGGTCTCGAGGCCGTCCGTCTTGCGGACCTCGACCAGCCCTTCGCCGACGCGATCGCAGAGGCGGCCGACCGGCATGGTCTGGATCGCAAGCTGCTCCATGCCCTTGTGGTGGTGGAAAGCGCCTACCGCGCCCAGGCCTGCTCCCACGCCGGCGCGTGCGGCCTGACCCAGCTGATGCCGGGCACCGCCGCGGATCTCGGCGTGCGCGACCGCTTCGATCCCTATGAGAACCTGCGAGGAGGGGCCGACTATCTGGCCCGCCAGATTCTTCGCTTCGGCGACCTTCGCCTCGCTCTCGCGGCCTATAATTCGGGTCCGGATCGGGTCGCCCGGCTGGGCCGGATCCCGAACATCACCGAGACCCAGAACTACGTCGTCTCGGTGATCAACTGCTATCTGGCGCTCACGGCGGGACGGGGAGTGCGATCGTCGCGGGAATGCGCGCCGGCGGAGGCCGGGCTGTGACCTTCGCGGCGACCCCTCAGGGCAGCTCGGAGGCGGCCGCGCCCTCGCCCCGGGAGACGCTGCTGACCCGCGCGGAGGCGTCCGTGTTTCTGGAGGGCAAGGGCATCCGGATGAAGCCGACGACCCTGGCGCGCGCCTATTCGACCGGATCGGGCGGTCCGCCGTGCCGACACATCCGCAACAAGCCCTACTATCCGCTGGACCTGCTGGAGACCTGGGCCGAGGCCCAGATCACGGCGCCCGTCGCTTCGTCGAGCGAACGCCAGCGACTGCGGCGGGAGGCCCGGCGACGGGAGGCGACCTCATGACGCCCGATCGCCCCAGTCTCGAGACCCTGATGAACGACCCGGCGGTCAGCTATCCGCTCAAGGCCGTGCTGCTGGTCTGGTGGAGCCGCGATCCTCTGGACGCGGCCAACGATGCGGCGGCCCTCGCCTCGGTCATGGGCGATCGCGCGACGGCGCTTCTGGAACAGCGCCATGGCCCATGACGACGGGCTCGAGCGGTTCCTGGGCTGGCGCCAGGTCCGCGACCTGACGGGTCTCGGCCGCACGACCGCCTGGCGCATGCGTCAGGCGGGAGACTTTCCGGAGCCGGTGCCGATCTCGCCGGGCCGGGTGGCCTGGCGCGAGCGCGATATCGCCCGTTGGAACGAGAGCCGCGGGCCGACACCGGAATCCGAACCGACAGCCCGGCCGGTCAGGCCGACGCCGCACCGTCCTCGGGAAGACCGCGTCATTGCGCCGGCGACCCCAAAGCCGACCCCGTCGCTGTCACCGGGAGCTGGCAAGCCGAAGTCCCGCCCCCGTCGTCGGACCGGGCCGGTCATCGCGGAGGGGCAGCTTGGCTTCGACTTCTAGCGCCTCAAGTCTGGAGCGGGATCAGCTCGCCCCGTGCGCCCTGATCCTGGCTTCGGATCGGGAGTGCCGCCGCACGCCGACCACGTCGCCAATGCGCCAGGCCGTCGCGCCGAAAACCTCATCGCCGGCCTGGGTGAGGATGCGGACATCGCCAGAGAGCGCGGCGCCGCGTTGGAGGAGTCTGACGCGGGCGCCGTGCAGATCGAGCTGGCGCAGCACGCCGGGCGTTGTCTCTCCCTGGCCGTATTCGATGACGCACTGTTCGGCGCAGCGGCGGCGCGCGAGAATGCGGCGATCGGGTCTGGCGACGGGGAAGCTCATGCCCGACCCCTAGGGCGAGGCGCTGAAAGCTCGTTTAAGCGTCGCCGTTAACGGCCGCGTTCACCCTGTTTCTCGTGGCCGGCAGGGCACAGCGAGGCCGGACCTCGTGCCCGCCGGCCGTATTCCCGCTATGGCGATCCGAATGGCCCAGTACAAACTCGTCCTCTTCGACTTCGACGGCGTCCTCGCCGACAGCGCGGCCTGGTTCATCGCCCAGCTGCCGAGCCTCGCCGAGACGCATCGCTTCCGGTCTCCCGACGCGGCGGAGATCGAACGACTGCGCGGTCTTCCGACCCGCGAGGTCGTCAAGTCGCTCGGCGTCTCGCCCCTTCGCCTTCCTGGCGTCGCCGCCGACCTGCGCCGTCGCATGGCGACCGAGGCCCATCTCATTCGTCTGTTCGACGGTGTGCCGGAGCTGCTCCGGCGCCTGCATGACAACGGCGTCCGATCGGCCGTCGTCAGCTCCAACAGCGAGGAAAATGTCCGCGCGGTCCTCGGGCCATCGGCGGCGTTGATCTCGGCCTTCAGCTGCGGCGCGTCGTTGTTCGGCAAAGGGGCGCGCTTCTCGTCCCTGATCCGCAAACTGGATGTCGAGCCCGCCCGTGTGTGCGCCGTCGGCGATGAGGTGAGGGACATCGAAGCGGCGCACCACGTTGATGTGGCCGCCATGGCCGTGTCGTGGGGATATGGCGCGGCCTCAGCGCTCAGCGCCGCCGTGCCGGACTACATGGTCCATACGCCGGCCGAGGCCGCCGCCGTGCTGCTGGCCTGACGACGGCTCACGATCCGCGAACTACCTGTCGGCCGCGCACTAAGCTAGGATGACGTCGCCCGGTGCGGCTCACGCGTATGTACAGGCTTCGGCTAAAGGCGTGAGCGCATGCGAATCTCACATGTTCTCAACGCCCGGCGCACCTCCGCCAGGCGCTTTAAAGGCTGCGTCTTGTCGTGGAGGCGGTTTGCGCATAAATAGTACGCAGGTTTTTGCGTTATCCTAATTCGCACCTGAGCCATTTTTGGTGGAAGTGCACGGGACTGACGAGGGGATCACACCTCTCTCGCCGTCGCCGAGGATCTTGGATCCGTTGAAACCGGGCACTGGGGACATAGGGCCTCGGAGCTTTGGGGCCGACGCAGTTGAGACCTCAACTGAATCGGCGGTAAACGAAGATAACGCGACTATGTATCGGGCGGGTGCACCAGCATCCGTCCTTTACTCTTTCTGGGCGTCTTCAATCCGTTCTGCGGTGATCATGTCGCTGCCGAAGACATTCGCGTGATCGCCGAAGACGTTCACTTCGCCCCTGCCGACGCAGAACATGCGCTCCCGGACGAGCGGAGCGTCGAACTCCTTCTGAACATCGTGCTGGAAGCCGGCGGGCTGGAGCGGCGTGCCAAAACGGAACCGGCTTTCCAGTTCCCGACGAAGTCTGGCTGCGGTCAGATCAACCTCGGCCTCGGCAGGAATGTCGTGGAGCCCGCCATCCTGACCCACATGAGCCTTGGCGAAGACAAGATCGCGCGCATCGACCGCGAAGCTTTTATTCTGCCCGCCAGTCTTGCTGTAGAACTTTTTCAGGCGCTCGAAGGGGAACTTCCGGGACTTAACCTCTGCGTCGATCGCGGCGATGTTTGCGGGTGCGATTCCGCTCTCTAACAGGTCGAGAAAGCGCTCATGAAGCACAGCCTTTTGGGCTAGCTCAAAGTTGCGGGGCGGCAGCAGCAACGGATCATCGCGCCGATGGGCTTCAAGCCTCAGCCGGGTGTCGTTCACCTCCCCGCTTTCGGCTGTGACAAGTGCGCGGTTCACGGCAGCATGGACGGCATCCGCGTCGAAACGCCATGGACGCCCATCCGGCCATTCCCATCCGGGATCGGTCATCCGGACCGGAAAGACGGCACTGCCGAAGACCTCCCACAGAGGCTGGGTCCAGTCGTCATCGACATAGGCGAGAACGATGCGGGTCGGGTTCACCGGATCGTCTTCGCCCTGATAGTTCTCTCGGGCGTAGGCGAGAACCTGAGCGGCGAGCTCCTCAACGGCGGCGACGTCGTAGACGGGGTCGCGCTCCGGGAACGCAACTGCTGTCGCTCGCCACGGGGTTTGGCCGTCGTTGTTGATCGTGTTCGCGGCCGGGCCGGCAGTGGCTTGCGGCAAGCCGGCCAGAACGAGAAGCGGCGCTCGGCCGGCGACGCCGCGTGTTTTCGCCCGCGAAACAGGTTTCGCCTTGGTCTTGACCTTCCCCGCCACCGCTAGCTCCTCCGAAGTAGGATCTCTGCGATATCGGCTGGAATGACGATGCGGCCGATGATGTCCGAAGGTTGGGCGGCGAGGAAACGGGCCAGGGCGTTGCTGTCTTTCTTGGCGGCCTGGAAGGTCGACGGGTCGAGCTGCTCCTGCTGCGCCCAGGCAAGGAACTGCTGCCACAAGGCCTGCTTGTCCTGCACCGTCGCGGAGGAGAGGGCGAGGCCGGGTTTGCGATACTCCTCAGCGATGACGCGGAAGCCGGGCCGCACCAGTTCGCCGACCTTGATGCGCTTGTAGTCGAACGGGGAGGTCACGCGCAGGGTGACGATCTCTCCCGCCTCCGTTCGAACGCAGAACGCGATTTGCACGGACTTCGGAAGGCTGTCGAAACTGGAGCCCGCCGCCCGCGCCGTGGCGGACAGTTGCTGAACCTCGTTGCCGATATCCGCAGCCCGGTCCGCCGGCGCGATCACCTCCCGCCCGGGCCGGCTGTCGGCGATCTTGAGCCGGTCCTCGCCAGCGGCCCGGACGGCAGCCAGCAGTCCGCCGTAGGCGCCCTTCAGGTCGTTCAAAAGGGCCTTGTTGGCCTGTCCGAAGCGAGAGGCGAGCAGGGGCGGCGCGTCGGGAACGGCGTAGTGCGCCTCGACCGCTTCGACCAGTTGATTGAGGAGCGCCTCTGTCACTGCGTGACCTTCCGAACATTTAGGTGGAGCAACTGTAGGAACACGGTCGCACCGCGTCCATTGCAGGACTTCGCTTGGGAGCGAATAGGTGCGCGGATGACGAGAACTGCATTTCTGGGACGCGGTATCCCGCTGGGAGGTCCACGTATGGAGCCTTCAGCCTTTTGGGCCCGGCTCAAGACGTGACAACGAACTTTGCCCGACAGCAATTCGGCATTCTGCGCAGCATTGGCTGCAGCAAGGGCCGGCTCTGACACGCAGCGGCAGTCGGCGATGTCCGCTTCCGGGCGAGGCTTCATATGCGTTCTTAGAGCGGGCGGATGTTGTTGTTGCTGCCATCAGCCACCAGACACCTCGTCGGTTTATACAGGCCGGGCCGAGCTGTTCATCGCGAAGAGCTGTCGTCGTAACGATGACACGGACCAGCTAGATGGATAGCGTCAAACGACTGTGGCTCTGGAGCAGAGGTCTGCCTTCCGATTTGCGGTCAACTTGCCGCATTGTGTGAACGGGCTTCGAGCGAACGTGAGCTACGACCTCAGTCAACTAGGCTGGAAAGCCTTTCAGGATCTGGCGGCCGCCTTAGCCTCCCAAGTGCTGGAACGGCCCGTGCAGACCTTCCTGGGCTCGAAGGACGGCGGCCGCGACGCCGCGTTTCTCGGTTCCTGGGAACAGGGCGTGGACGTCAAGCTCAAATCGACCATCCAATGTAAATTTCTCGGAAAGCCAGGCGCGAACCTCGTCTTGTCGGGTCTGAAAGATGAGCTCGCAAAGGCGGAGAAGTTGGCGGCCGAAGGACTAGCGCACGACTACGTCATCCTGACCAACGCCGGTGTTTCCGGAGAAGCGGACGCCGCGATATGTGCCGCCTTCGAGAAGGCTGGCGTCGCAAGATGCCGGACATACGGCGGCGACTGGATCGTCCAGCAACTGACCGAAAGCCCCAAACTGCGTATGCTCGTGCCCCGCGTTTACGGCATTGGCGACCTGTCTCACATCATCACCGGGCACGGCTACAAGCAGGCCAAGGCCATACTTGACTCGATGGGGTCGGATCTCAGCTGTTTCGTGCCGACGGATGCATACCGCTCGGCGGTGACCGCCCTCGAGGAGCATGGGTTCGTCATCCTTCTGGGTGACCCGGCGTCCGGAAAGTCGACGATCGCGGCGATCCTGGCGCTTGGTGCTCTTGATGACGGATGTCTCGGTGCCCTGAAGATCAATGCACCCGAACAGCTGGACCTCTGGCATCCCGGAGAGAAACAGTTCCTATGGGTCGACGACGCCTTTGGTCCGAACCATTTCGACGCCTCCCGAATGGGGCGTTGGAACTCCGAGCTCAGTGGCTTGCGAGCCGCGGTCGAAGGCGGCGCCCGCATCGTCTTCACGTCACGCAAACACATCTGGGAGGCCGCGAGGACCCACCTGAAATCCAGCGCCTTCCCCCTGCTGAAGGAGAGCCAGGTTCTCGTGGACGTTCACGCCCTGTCCGAGACGGAGCGTGCGCAGATGCTCTACAATCATGTTCGCCGGGTCCAGCCGAGGCCAATGCGAAAGCAGCTCAAGCCCTTCCTGCGTGGCGTCGCCGCAAATCCGGCCTTCCTTCCCGAGACCGCCCGACGCCTGGGTGACCCACTGTTCACCAGACGGCTTGCCATCACCGAGGAGCGTTTGACCAGCTTGGTCGAACATCCGATCGAGTTTCTGACAGAAGTGCTCGAGGAACTCGACGATGCGTCCCGGGCGGCGGTCGCGCTGATCTTCCTGAACTCCCAGACCGGGGTGCCCTCGCCGATCAGCACCACGCCAGCCCTCGAGATGGTGACCCGGTTGATGGGCGTCACCCGCTCGGAACTCGCGCTCGCGATGCAGCATCTCAACGACAGCCTCACGCGACTGATTTCGGAAGAGGACTGCGACAAGTGGGTGTTTCGGCATCCAACTGTGACGGACGCCTTCGCCAGCCTGGTCGCCGGCTCGCCCGAGCTTGTGGAGCTCTACGCACATGGCGCAAAGCTGGACCGGTTGCTGGCCGAGGTGGCGTGCAATCCCAAGGCGTCGGAGGCCGGGCGCATTCGCATTCCGCCCTCGCTCTATCCGGTGCTGATCGAGCGATTGAAGACCCAGCCGCTGGACGAGTCCCTCAAGTCGTTTCTGGGCGCGCGATGTGAGCGGGCCTTCCTGGTCCTGATGCTGGAGGCCCGACCCGATATTCTGGAGTGGGCTGCGAGCGTCGAGGCGGGAGGGCAGGCCCTGGGCGGGAAGCTGCTGATCGCGGCCCTGGCCTCCTGGGACCTGCTTCCCGAGGACGTGCGGCGCGGCATGGCCAAGGACATCCGGGATCACTCGATTCAATGGCTTCAAGCCGGCCCTCTGACCGACAAGGTCCTGCAACAGGTTTTCAGGGGCGATGAGTTCGCGGACTACGTCGAGGCGTTCCGTCAGGCCTGGCTCTCGGACATTCCAAATGTCTTCGGCGAGTTCGGTCGGTACGGCTCCGACAACGAGATCAGCATGTACGAGGACTTCAAGGACAATTTGCAGCAGGCGCAGAGCTACTTCGAGCTCGAGTCCAATGATGACTTCGCCAGGCTCTATGCCGATATCGAGTCCCACATCGCAGATCTGGAAGCCGAACAGCCCGCCCAGACTTATTCGGACTGGACGCCATCCGTGACGGAGCCGGCGATTCAGGAGCGCCCAAGCGTGACGGACTCGATCTTCGAGGATGTCGACTCCTAGCCCGGGCTACGCGAAACCGCGACCTCAGGATGAAAGTGCGGCAAGTCCATCGTAGTGCCCGGGCGCCACCGTCTTGATCATCTCTAGAAGGTGTCTCGTGTTCTTCTGAGTTTCGGACACCAAGGCTGGGTCAAAGCCCTTTCCTGTCATATGGGATAGATCGTTTGCGAACTTGAATATCGCTGTGCGCTTGTGCGGATCGAAACCGGTCGCTTCGAGCTTCTCGTAAAGCGTGCTCTTGGCGGGAACATGGAACTCGAGGAAGGTCTCCAGCACTTTCCGCGCGACATTGGGAATATGATAGGCGCTCGCGATCGTGCCGTCGGCCTCGTACTTGTAGAGCGTCTTGAATAGGTACTGATATTCCGAGGCGTGTTCTTGGAGCAGCTGGTCGAGCTTGCAGATTCTTGAGAACCGGCCCGTGGGCGTCTCACTGCAAACCAGCATGAAATAGGCCTTTCCGCCCACCCTCTTCGGAATGCCGTGGAACCAGTTGAGGACCAGTTTGAGGAAGTCGAAGTTGTGGGTGAGGACGAACACCTGTTTGGCGTCCTTCACCGCATTTTTCATGTACGAGAACGCCTGATAGATCGAGGTCGAGTCCAGACTCGAGATCGGGTCGTCGATCACGACGACCCCTTCGCTCAGGTCGAAGGACTGATCCGAAAGGCCGACGATGAAATAGACGAAGGCGATGGCGGTCTTTTCGCCTTCACTGAGACGTTTGGCCGGTGTGCCGCGCCGATGGACAAGGTAGCCCTCGTCGGCGGAGACGAAGCTCAACTCATCGCGGCCTAGGAAGGTCTTGAGCTTCTGGGTCAGGTCCGCGCCGGCCGTATGCGCGTTCGCCACCCTGGCCTTCTTCTCCACGATCGACGTCTGCAGGTCTTCGAGGCTTCTCGTGGCGAACGGTTCGATCGACCCGGACTCGTGATCGGCTATCAGTTTCCGCTGCGCGCCGATCTGTGCGTCGATCGCGATGACCTGATCGGAGATCGACGAGAGGTAATGGCTTTCCAGCGCGGTGCGCGCGGCGTCCTTTTCAGCCTCGAAGCTCGCGCATTTCTCATTGTGGCGCGTCGTGACGGCCTCGAGCCTGCCGGCCGAGCCCAACAGGTCCTCCAGATCAACCGTCAGCGCGGTGTCGTAGGACGTCGTCCGCAGGGACAGTTTTCCGTTCAAGGCACCGGCCGCCTCGTCCAGTTTGGCGAAAAGGGCCGTGCGGGCGACCTCGAAAGCGTCCGTCGCCGCCGCCGCCTCGTCACGCAGTTCGGAATAGAGCGCGAGCTTCTCCGGCGGCTGAAGCCGTCTGGCCTGTTCGCGCAGGACCTCGATGCGCCGCAGGTCGGTTTCGATGGAAAATTTCAGCTCCTGATCTTCGTCACTGAAGTGCGCCGCGAGTTGAGCCAGTCGCGCGGCCGGCATGGGCTGGGCGCAGAACTCGCACCGCTCACTCCCATGTTCGCGATGGAGCCTGAGGCCGGCATCGGCCCATTGGTCGATGTCGGGATGGGTGGCCAGCCGTGCGATCACGGTCGCCTGAGCGGTTCGCAGGGTCGTTCTTCCGACGTCGGCGAGGGACAGGGTCACCTCTTCCACGAAGGGCCTCGGCGGCCCGTCCTGTCTCAACTGAGGGGGAAGGCCGAAGACCTCGATCGCTTCCATCTCGTCCTGCTTGACGGTCGCCCGGTGGCGCTCGAAAGCCTCCGTCTCCAGCTGTGCGAGTGTCGTCATCTTCGCATAGGCGGCTTCGGCGTTGGGGCGGCGGTAGCTGCGAAGGGTCGCGCCGCTGGTGGCCTCACCGATCGTCTTCGCAATCGCGGAGAACAGTTTTCCCCGCTCGGTCTCCAGCTTTGTGATGGCCGTCTCGGCGGCGGCGATCGCCCTGGTTCGATCAAGCACCGCGGCCTGTTCGAGGACGAGCTCGGCGGCCAGGGCCTTGTTCTCCTCTCCGACGATCAGAACGTGGGGAATGGGGCCTTCGCAGCCGCCGACATTGGCCTCAACGAAGTCAGCGTTGAAGGTGCGGACTTTCCTTGGGTATGCGACGCCTTGAGTAATCACGCCTGACGGGCATTGGACCGAATACTGAAGGTCGGGGTGGTCGGCGTGGGCACCCGCTTCGAGCGCGGAGAACATTCTGGACAGGGTGGTCTTGCCGGATCCGTTCTCGCCGAAGATGACGTTGAACCGTTCGAAGTCCGCCAAGTCCTTCGCGGCGGCGTACTTCGAAAAGACGCCGAGGCCGTCTACTTTCTTGATCGATGAAAGCATTTGATGTGGCGTGCTCTGGGAACTCGGTTGCGTGGCGAGACCACATTTCCGAAGCTGCACTGTCAGGCCGGTGTTGGCAACGTCTTGAGGTTGTTCGCCGATCCGGATGCTCTCCCAGAATGGTCTTTCTTCGACGAGGAATGTCGTTACCAGTCAGGACGCCGTGGTTGCGGCAAATTCCCTCTCGCAGCGCCGATCATTCATGAGCCCGCGATGGTTCGAATCAATAAGGTCGGTACCTCCGGCTTTGGTGCCAGTGAGGCACTGTCGCACTTCAGGTCTGTCACGGCCGCCCGGATGTCGAGAAGTTCGGAGCTGGCCGTCAAACTCCCCGCTCGACCCATGAGATGGAACATCAGGCCGAGCTAGTTTAGACCATTTGACCACGTTCCCCGCGCGCGCGTGTCGGAATAGTGTCGAGGGCAAGGGCGACCTGCCCATGCTGTTCGCCCCTGCTCCCGGATTTCTATGCCCAACATCAGAACCCTGTTGTCCCATCTGCGATCGTCGGCGACCTCGGAGCGGGAGAAGGGGACCTATTTCGAGCGGGTCGCGCTCTCGTTCATGAAGAACGATCCGGGCATGACCCAGGAGTATGACGACGCCTGGACCTTCCAGGAGTGGGCGTCCCTCAACGGCGTGTCCGCCGTGGACACCGGCGTGGATCTGGTGGCCCGGATACGGGACGGGGGCGGATATTGCGCGGTGCAATGCAAGTTCTACCGCGAGGATCACGTCATCCAGAAGGGGGACATCGACAGCTTCTTCACCGCGTCCGGAAAGTCGGCCTTCAGCCGTCGCCTCATCATCGACACGACCGTCGCGCCCTGGGGGAAGAACGCGCGGGACGCGCTGGACGGCCAGCAGATCGAGACGACCCGGATCGGATTGGACCGGTTTGAAGACAGCCCCATAGACTGGGCCGGCTATGTGCGGGACGGATCGGTGGGCCTCGCGCCCCGCAAGGCGCCCCGACCGCATCAGCTGGATGCGATGCGGTGTACTCGGGAGGGGTTCGAGACCCACGATCGCGGCAAGCTCATCATGGCGTGCGGCACCGGCAAGACCTTCACCGGTCTGAAAATCGCCGAGGATCTCGCCGGCGTCGGCAAGCACGTCCTCTTCCTGGTGCCGTCCCTGTCCCTGATGTCCCAATCGGTTCGGGAGTGGACGATCGATACTGCCCTTCCGCTACGCTCCTTCGCCGTCTGCTCGGACGCGCAGGTGGGTCGACGTCGCAAGGACAATGACGACATCGCCGAGATCGACATCCACGATCTGGACTATCCGGCCACGACGGACGCGGCGAAGCTGGCGCGCCGGGTGAACGCGGCGGCGCCCGACAGGATGACGGTCGTCTTCGCCACCTATCAGTCGATCCAGGTCGTCGCTGACGCCCAGTCGAAGCATGGCCTGCCGGAGTTTGACCTGATCATCTGCGATGAAGCCCATCGCACCACCGGAGCGACCTTCCCCGGGGAGGATCAGTCCAACTTTGTGAAGGTGCACGACCAGGGCTTCCTCGCGGGCCGGCGCCGTCTCTACATGACGGCGACGCCGCGTGTGTTCGGCGAGACGGTCAAGGCGAAGGCGGGAGAAGCGTCTGTCGAACTGTCCTCGATGGACAATGAGGCGCTCTACGGCCCCACCTTCTTCACACGCGGCTTCGGCTGGGCGGTCGAGAACGAGCTGCTCACCGACTACAAGGTCATTGTGCTCGCCGTCGATGAGGGCATGGTCGGCGCCAGCATCCAGGCGCGTCTGGCGGATGCGCAGAATGAACTGAAGCTGGATGACGCGACCAAGATCGTCGGCTGTTACAAGGCGCTGACGAAGGCGGGCCTGCGCGAAGACGTCGCGTCCGATCCCGCCCCGATGCACAAGGCCCTAGCCTTCTGCCGGGATATCGCCAGCTCCAAGCTCATCTGCGAACAGTTCTCGGACGTGGTTAAGGACTACCTCACCTCGGACGAGGGCATTACCGTGGAGGAGGGCAGGGAGCCTCTTGCGTGCGAACTGCGCCACGTCGACGGGACCTTCGGCGCCAAGGCGCGGACGGAGCGCCTCGACTGGCTCAAGGCCAAAACGCCCGATGATGTCTGCCGCATCCTGAGCAACGCTCGCTGTCTGTCTGAGGGCGTCGACGTTCCGGCGCTGGACGCGATCCTCTTCCTGCATCCGCGCAAATCACAGATCGACGTGGTCCAGAGCGTCGGTCGGGTCATGCGGCGCGTGCCGGGCAAGTCGATGGGATATGTCATCCTGCCGATCGGCGTGCCGGCCGGGATGACGCCGGAAGAGGCCCTGGCCGACAACGAACGCTATCGCGTGGTCTGGCAGATCCTCAACGCCCTGCGTTCGCACGATGAGCGGTTCGACGCCACGATCAATAAGATGGATCTGGGCGTGGACGTGTCCGACCAGATCGAGGTCATCGCCGTCAGCAACAAGCTGCCCAGCCGCTCCCCGGCCGGCAAGGCGTCCGGCATCGGAGAAGGCAGCGCGGCGAGCGAGGACGACGTGGTGCGCGACGTGGCTCTGCGGGGCAGCGACGAGCAACTGGCCTTTGTGTTTGACGAGTTCGCCCGCGCCATCATGGCCAAGATCGTCAAGAAGGTAGGGCGGCGGGACTATTGGGAGACCTGGGCCAGCGACATCGCTGAGATCGCCAAGACCCACGTCACTCGTATCGACGCCGTCGTCCGCAAAGACGGCTCGGCGGAACAGGCCGCCTTCCAGCGTTTCCTGGCGGAGATCCGGGACGATCTGAACGACAGCATCACCGAGGCGGAAGCCGTCGAGATGCTTGCGCAGCACATCATCACCCGGCCGGTGTTTGAGGCCCTGTTCCAGGACCACAGCTTCGCGGCCAACAACCCCGTGTCGCGGGCGATGCAGTCCGTGCTGGATGTGTTGCAGGCCCAGAACCTGGAAAAGGAGGCGGAGTCCCTTCAGCGCTTCTATGACAGCGTCCGTCGCCGGGCGGCGGGCATCGACAGCGCGGAAGCCAAGCAGCGGATCGTCATCGAGCTCTACGACAAATTCTTCCGGACCGCGTTCCCGCGGATGACCGAGAAACTCGGGATTGTCTACACCCCGGTCGAGATCGTGGACTTCATCATCCGCTCCGTGGACGACACGCTGCGGTCAGAGTTCGAGCTGACCCTCGGAAGCCCCGGGGTTCACATTGTAGATCCGTTCACCGGCACGGGCACCTTCATCACCCGGTTGCTCCAGTCGGGTCTGATCAAGCCGGAGGAGTTGTCCCGGAAGTATCGCGAAGAGCTCCACGCCAACGAAATCGTCCTGCTCGCCTACTATATCGCCGCCATCAACATCGAAGCGGTCTACTCGACTCTGTCCGGCAGCTGGGAGCCGTTCGGCGGCATCTGCCTGACGGACACCTTCCAACTCTATGAGCAAGATCGTGACCTTCTCAACGACCTGATGGTCGACAACAGCAGTCGCCGGACGCGGCAGAAGGCGCTCGACGTGCGGGTGGTCCTCGGCAATCCGCCCTATTCGGCCCAGCAGGGCAGCGAGAACGAGAACAACAAGAACCTCGACTACCCGTCGCTGGACCGCAAGATACGCGAAACCTACGCCAAGGCCTCGGCGTCGAAGCTCGCCAAGGCGAACTACGATTCCTACGTCCGCGCCATTCGATGGGCCTCGGATCGGGTGCAGGATCGTGGCGTGATCGCCTTCGTTACCAACGGGTCCTTCATCGATGCCAAGAACCTGGACGGCTTGCGCAAGACGCTGGTCGAGGAGTTCAGCTCGATCTCCATCTTCGACCTTCGCGGCGATCAACGCACCGCCGGAGAAGCGTCCCGTCGGGAGGGCGGAAAGGTGTTCGGCTCGGGATCGAGAACCCCGGTCGCGATCACGGTTCTGATCAAGAATCCGGACCGGCCGGGCGACGGGACCATCAACTACTTCGACATCGGCGACTACCTGACACGTGAGGAGAAGCTGGCGGCGATTGCGAAAGCCGGATCGTCCTCCGGCATCGCCTGGAGCAGGGTCACGCCCAACGCCGAGGGTGACTGGATCAACCAGAGGGACCCTGCCTTCCAGGCTTTCCTTCCGCTTGCCGAGCGTGACGGCCGTGACGGCGGCTCGGTGTTTCAGTCCAACTCCTTCGGGGTCATCACCAGTCGGGACCCCTGGGTCTATGCAAGCTCGCCCACCCAGGTCGAACAAAGGGCGCGCAAACTCATCGCCGCCTATAACGAGGAGACAGCTCGATACCAGGACGCCTGCGAGGGCCTGTCCAAGGATGAGCGGCCGGCTCTGGAGGCGGTGGTGTCCAGCGATCCGCACCGGATCAGCTGGTCGCGCGCGCTGAAAAAGGACGCGGAGCGCGGCAAACGCATTGCGTTTGATGCCGCCAATATCGTGCCTTCAGCGCACCGGCCGTTTGTCCGCCAGTTTCTCTACTTTGATCGTCGGGTGAACGAGATGGTGAACCTGACCAAGCGCATGTTCCCGAGCGCGAGCAGTGAAAACCTCGTCATCACCTGCACCGGCGTCACGGACCGCAAGGGCTTCTCCTGTCTGGTGACCGATCAGGTTCCCAACATGCACCTGACCGACACCAACATGTGCTACCCGCGTTTCGTCTATGAGACGCCGGACCAGAAGACCAAGGATCTTTTCGCGGACACGGGCGGCGCGCTGGCCCGACGGGACGGCGTGACGGATTGGGCGCTGAGGCGTGCCCGCGATCACTACCAAGATCCCTCCATCAGCAAGGACGACCTATTCTGGTATGTCTACGGCGTTCTGCATTCGCCCGAGTATCGGAGACGGTTCGACGCCGATCTGCAGAAAGTCCATCCCCGACTACCGTTCGCCGCCGACTTCCGGGCGTTCAGCGATGCCGGTCGGACATTGGGGCAACTTCACCTGAACTTCGACACCCTGAACCCTTATCCGGTATCGATCGCCCAGGGGGATCTGCGGTTGGCGAGAATTGACGACCCGGAAGCCTTCTTCCGGGTGGAGCAAATGCGTTTCGCCGGCAAACGGGGCGGGATCGACCGGTCCGTCATTCACTACAATGGCCAGATCACCGTCACGGGTGTGCCTTTGGAAGCCTATGACTACGTCGTAAACGGCAAGTCCGCGATCGAATGGGTCATGGAGCGGCAGGGTGTGGCGAGCGACAAGCCGAGCGGCATCGTCAATGACGCCAACCGCTATGCAGTGGAGGTCGTGGAAGACCCCGCCTATCCCCTGAAGCTGCTTCAAAGCGTGATTACGGCTAGCGTGGAAACGGTACGGATCGTCAAGGCGCTGCCCTCATTGGATATCGCCTGCACCGCCTCACTAGATGCTGCCTGACGTGCTCGCACGCCGAGGGCCTCCGACACGGAAGGAAGGTTCCGAGTGCGCAGTCGGCGGTTCAGCAGCCGCTGGCTGACTCGCTTCCGGGAGTCTTGATGCAGAACTGGAAACCTGTCGATCAGCGGTGCGATTTCCGGTTAGACTCGCATCAATGAAAACGACGCTTGATCATCTTCCAGACCTTCAGCAGCAAGAGCTTGCGCAAGTCCGCACGACCTTACTGACAGAGTTCGAGGCTGCTCTTCGCAAGGGCGCGGGGGGCACGTCGGACTGGCGCAAGGGCGGGAAGGTCCTAAAGATCATCCTGTTCGGAAGCTACGCTCGCACCGACTGGGTGGACGAGCCGGACAACGGCTACCTCTCGGACTTCGATCTGTTGGTCATCGTCAGCCACCCGAAGCTGACCGACATCGCCGACTACTGGTGGGAGGCGGAGAACAAGATCCTCCACGACCCCTCCGTCGGCCGCATCGTCAACATAATCGTTCACGACCTCGCGGAGGTGAACCAGGCCCTTGGGCGCGGCGAATACTTCTGGACCGACATCGTCCGGGACGGCGTCATGCTTTACGAGCTACCCGGCCATCCGCTCGCTGTGCCCAAGCCAATGACGCCGCGCGACGCCGTCGAGATGGCTGAACGTTATCTAGGTCAGTGGTCGGATAGCATCACGAGGGCGCTTGAGACCGCTGCCGATCAGATAAAAAAGGGGGGAGTAATCGGTTGGCGTCGAGACGCGGCCTTCTCCCTCCATCAGGCTGCGGAGCGCGCTTACATCTGCTTCTTGCTCGTTCACACCTTCTATTTCCCGCGCTCTCACAACATCAAGTTCCTCCGCTCCCTTGCGGAGGATGTCGACAAGCGCTTGATCGAGGCTTGGCCCCGCGAGCAGCGCATCGATAAGCGCCGGTTCGAAACCCTCAAGCGCGCCTACGTGGAGGCGCGGTACTCAGACCAGTACGACGTGACTGTCGAGGACCTCGATGCTCTCGCGGAGAGCGCCCGTCGCTTGCGCGATGTCGTGGCCGAGACCTGCCAGGAACGGATCCTGTCTCTAAAGGCCGCAGATGGCGGCTGAGCCCGCGCACCGACCTGAGGCCAGAAGCCTAGACCGCGGCCAATTAGGGATCAGATCTGACAATCCAGGGGTCCGCGTCCCATCCAGAAGACCGGAGACCCATCGCTGGCTTCGGAGGTTCCATGGTTGTCGCCCTCATCTGCACCGCCATACTCGGGTGCCTGCTTTTCGGCCTTGGGCTGGCGATCTCGATCCGGCGGTCTTTCACGAAAGATTTCTACATCGGCGTCGTCGGGCCGACGTCCTTCACAACCAAGCTGTCACGCGCCCACGGCAACACTGCGGAGTTCGCGCCGTTCCTTGCTCTGCTCTTCCTCGCCCTGCCGATACTCGGCCATGCACCCGCCTGGGCGGCGGTCGCCATGGTTGGAGCGACTTTTAGCCGAGTACTGGTGGTCGCCGGCTTCCTGACCAGCGCAACCCTCGAACGCATGAGCGTGGCGAAGGCCGCAGGGGCGATCGGCACTTACTGCTTTGGCTTGGCTCTGACGGCGGCTCTGTTCATTCACTGACGATGCCGATCGAACTGGCCCGCTTGCAAACCCCGTCGCCATGATTCAAGCTTTTAGTGCGTCGCCTTCGGGCGGCGCCGAGGCGTGAGAACCTCGCTTGAGACGATCATTCTACATCTTCGCTCCGCGGCAGCGGTGTGGCTGGCGCGTATGTCCAGGCCCCTCGGACAACGACTTGGGGGCTAAAGGCGTCGGCGCATGCCTCAAGCATGGTCTCAACACCCGGTGCTTCGGCCGGGCTCGCCTCATCATCTGGAGGCGAGCCCGTGTCGGATCGAATTGGAGGTGTGGGAGACAAGGAGGCCGATCACGGCCTTCACGATCTCTATCGCGCCTATTCCGGTTGGCTGACGGCCCGGTTGAGGCGGCGCTTCGGCGACGAAACCGAGGACCTCGTCCAGGAGGCCTGGATCCGGGCCGCGCCATACAGTCGCAAGGGCCTGATCGAACACCCCAAGGCGCTTCTCCTGAAGATCGTCGACAACCTGGTCATCGACCGGGCAAGGCGGCGAGGGCCTGCGCCCCTGGCCTCCAGCGACAAGCTGGATCCGAATCCGCTGGTGGATCCCGCGTCGCAGATCGACATGGTCCTTCTCAAGCAGATCATTCTGACGATGCCGCCCCGCCTGCGCGACGTGTTCGTCTTGAGCCGTTTCGCGCATCTGGAGTATCAAGAGATAGGCGAGCGGCTGAACATCCCCGTGACGACCGTGCAATGGCGGATGATCAAGGCGCTCGAGTACTGCGCAGCCCAGTTGCGGCTGTAGCCGATGGGGAACGCCATGAGCGACCCGCAAAGCGCGACGGGCGTTGCGGACCGTGAAGCGGCCGAGTGGCATGTCCGGCTCGGGGAACGCCCCGTGTCCGCAGACACGCTCCATGCCTTCAAGACCTGGCGCGAGACTGCTGGCAACGCAGAGGCCTATCACAGGGTCGAGCGACTTTGGCGAAGCACGGGATCCCTCTCATCGGATGGCGATATCCAGAACCTGACACAAGCCACGCTGCGGACCTCGCGGTCGGGGACGAAACGCGCCTGGCCGCGACGCTTCTTCCCGGCCGTTGCGGTCCTCGTCCCCGTGGCTGCCGTGGCTGCCGTGGCTCTGGCGCTGGTCCTCTGGTTGCCCTCGCGAGGCCTTTACGAGACAGAGATCGGTGGTCAGCGGGTCGTCGCGCTCGACGACGGAACACAGGTCAGGCTGGATACGGACACACGGATACGGGTCCGCTTCGCCTCGGGCGAACGTCGTATCGTGCTGGAACAGGGTCAGGCGCTGTTCACCGTGGCGCATGACGCCGCGCGGCCTTTCCGCGTGGAAGCCGGTGGGACGGAGGTCACGGCCCTCGGCACCGTCTTCGATGTCCGGCGGGAATCCACGGGCGCGCGTGTGACCCTTGTCGAGGGATCGGTCGCGGTGACCGATGTTCAGGCCGAGACCCGCAACTGGCGGCTGGCGGCGGGACAGCAGGTACATACCGCAGGCCGTGATCCTGCGCCGGTCGCCGTCGACGCGATACTCGAGACGAGCTGGACCCAGGGTCATCTCGTTTTCAAGGGCACGCCTCTTCGCGAAGCCGTCGCCGAGGTCAATCGCTACCTGCCGGACAAGATCGTTCTGGCCGCCGGCCCCGAATCAGAGGTCGCGGTCAACGGAACCTTCGCCACGGGCGACCGTGACGCCTTCGTGGCGGCCGTCTCGGATCTCTTCGATCTGAGCGCCCAGCCGCAGGCCGACGGCGGCGTTCGCCTCACCGCGCGATCCGTCGGCGGATAAAAATTTCGGCTCCCCACTCAGATCAGGTGACGCCCCATCGTCTCCTGTTCGACGCGCCCTTGCGTCGGAGGGGACTGACCACATGACTATCTGCACCCGAAGCCTGCTCGCCGGCGTCGCGCTCGTGCCTATCGCCGCCGTGGCCTTCGCCACTGACGCACAGGCCCAGACGGCCCGCGAGTTCAACATTTCCGGCGGTTCGTTGGACGTGGCGCTGATCGCCTATGCCAGGCAGGCGGATGTGCAGATGCTCTACACCGCCGACCTCGTCGCGGGCCTTCGCACGCCTGGCCTGAGCGGCCGCCATGAGCCGGACGCGGCGCTCGATCGCCTGCTCGCGGGGAGCGGTGTCGTCTGGTCTCGCAGTCGGCCTGGGGTGATCGTCCTGCGTCGTGCCGGCAGCCAGCAGGCAGCGATGGCGGACGCGACGCAGATCGACGACATCATCGTCACGGGGTCTCTTCTGCGCGGTCCGGGAGAGTCGCCGTCGCCCGTGACCGTGATCTCACGCGGGGACCTGGATGCGCGCGGCGCCGGCAGCATCGCAGACGTCCTGACCACCTTGCCGCAAAGCTACGCCGGGTCGGCGACCCCTGGGACGTTGCTGACCCTCAACGACACCCAAGGCAGCAACAGTTCGCTGTCGACGGGGGTCAATCTGCGGGGGCTGGGCGAGGACTCGACGCTCGTCCTCGTCAACGGGCGCCGGATCGCCGGAACGGGATCGCGTGGTGAGTTCGCCGACCTGTCCGCCATTCCAGGCGCGGCACTCGAACGGGTCGATGTGCTGCTCGACGGCGCGTCCGCGCTGTACGGTTCGGACGCGGTGGGCGGCGTCGTCAATGTCATTCTGCGGCGGTCGTTCGACGGCCAGGAAAGCCGGGTGCGCGTGGCGACGGCGCAGGGTGGCGCGGAAGACTTCACCGCCTCGCACCTCATCGGCGCGAGCTGGTCATCGGGCTCGGCCCTGATCAGCTATGAATACCAGGACGCCGGCGCGCTGAACTCCGGTGATCGCGCCTACACCGCGACCGGAGATCTTCGCCCGTGGGGCGGCCTCAACTACCGCAGCATCTATGGCGCTCCGGGGAACATCGCGCGGTTCGATGCGGGCCTCGGAGCCTATGTCTCGGCCTTTGCCATCCGACCCGGCGCGGACGGCGTCGCGCGGACATCGGCCGACTTTGCGGCGGGTCAGGCCAATCTTTCCAATCGCCGCAACGGCGTGGATCTCCTGCCCAACCAGGAGCGCCAGACCGCCTATGCGCGATTTCGCCAGGAACTCGGCTCCCGGGTCGAGCTCTCCGGAGACCTTCGCTGGAGCGACCGCTCCTACGAATACGCCAGTCTGTCGGGCGGCGGTCTCTATACGGTGACGGCGGCCAACCCGCACTTCGTCTCTCCGAACGGATCGACCTCTCATCTCATCGCCTACGATTTCGGACGAGAACTTGGGCCGACCCTGCGCTCCGGCCGCTCGCGCAGCCTCGCCACGACGCTGGGCGCCGACGTGGGTCTCGGCGGCTCATGGTCGCTCGACGTCTACGGCTCCTGGGCCGAGGAGATGAACTATGGGGCCCAGGAAAACCAGATCAACACGACCTTCCTGAACGAGGCCCTCGGCTCTGTCGCCGACAACCCCGCGACTCCGTTCAGCGCGTCTCGGGACGGCTATCTGAACCTGTTCGGATCAGGGTCCGCCAACAACGCCGCCGTTCTGGATTTCATCAGCCAAGGCTTTGACCGCGACTGGGCCCGCAACCGGGTCGAGACGGTCAATGCGGTGGTCGACGGGGTCCTGATGGAGCTGCCGGGAGGATCGCTGAAACTCGCGGCGGGGGCCAACTATCGCCGCGAGACACTGCGCAATAGAAGCGCGGCCTTCCGATCCGGGGTGACGCCCAGCGAGAGCGCGCTCACCTTCCGAACGCGAGAAATCCAGGCGGCCTTCTTCGAGGTGCGCGCGCCGCTCGTGGGCGGCGACTTCACGCTTCCGGGCATCCGCCGACTCGAGCTGAGCGTGGCTGCGCGGACGGAGGACTACAGCGATTTCGGATCGACGACGAACCCTAAGGTCGGCCTGATCTGGGAGCCTTTCGACGGTCTGACGACACGAGCCAGCTGGGGCACCTCCTTCCGGGCGCCGGCGCTCACGGAGCTGTACGAGCGGGTGCAGATCGGCGCCGCCAACCTGGCCTCGCCGACGGGCAGTCAGCTGACGCTGATCCATCTCGGCGGGAACACAGAGCTCCAGCCCGAGGAGGCCGAAAGCCTGACGGTCGGCTTCGAGGTCCGCCGCCCGAATGGCTTGCGGTTCGGGGCCAACTATTTCGACATCCTGTTCGATGACCGGATCGGCCGACCGGCGTCCAGCAACCTCACCACGGTGCTGAGCAATCCCTCGCTGACGCCGTTCCTCACCTTCGTGAATCCCGGGTCCAGCCCTGCCGATCTGGCCCTCGTCCAGAGCTATCTGTCGAGCCCCTTCTATCTCCAGCCAGGCCAGTACCCGGCGGCGAACTTCAGGGTCATCCTCGACGGTCGTTGGGCGAACACAGGGGAGCTGCGGACGCGCGGCGTCGATTTCAACGCCGGATACGGTTTCGACCTGGGCCGGCATCGCATCGAGCTGGACGCCGGCGGGAGCTACGTTCTGGAGTACAGCCGAAAGCTCACCCCTGTGGCGCCGCGCGAGCAGCTGGTCGATCTCGTCGGCTATCCTGCGGACCTCCGCCTGCAGGCGGCCGCGCGGTGGTCGTTCGACGACTGGGGCGGGCGGATCGGCGTGAACTATGTCGACGATTACCGCACTCTGACGAACGCGAAGGTCGCGTCCTGGACCACGGTCGACGCCCAACTCCGCTGGTCGCCATCGGGTCGCTTCGGCCTCGACGGCGTTGATGTCGCCCTCAGCGCGCAGAATCTCTTCGACGAGGATCCGCCGTTCTACAACAACCCGCAGGGCTTCGGCTTCGACCCGGCCAATGCGACAATCCTCGGCCGTGTCGTCTCACTGCAGCTGACGAAGCGCTGGTGAGCCTCGGCCATGATCGCAAGGCAGCGGCTTTTGCCGCGGATGCTGGCGCTTGCGCTGGCGTCCGTGGCGACCCCGGTGGTCGCCGATCCATTTACGGTCGATCACCTGATGCAAAACGAGAGCTTCGGCGCGGTCCGGGTCTCTCCTGACGAGCGGCGCATCCTGTTCGAGAGGCAGGGGCCTCACGCCGCCGCCGACAGGTTCGATCTCGGCTACTTCGGACGGTGGACGACGAGTGAGGTCTGGGTCGCCGATCGCAGCGATCCCGCCAATCCAAGACCTCTCCTTGGCGAAGCGGATCGACGCGGCGTCGTCATGGGAGAGTTCTCTCCTAATGGACGTCGTCTCGTCGTGCATCGCCTTCAGAACGACCGCTGGGAGACCGGCGTCGTCGAGCTCGCGTCCGGATTCGTCAGGTGGCTGGGCCTCGGCGCGGAGCCGCCGATCAAGGGAGAGACGACGCTCTGGCGAACAGACGACGAGCTGCTCCTCACCGCGAGGATCGACGGTGATCTCCCCTATGAGATCGGGGCGCTCGCGACCGGGGCGCGGAATAGTCGGGACTGGCGGGCGGCGACGGGGCAGGGCGGTGTTTCATCGACCGTCTGGGGTGCGGGCGCCTTGGCCGAACCCGTCGCTTCCGCCGCCAGGTTGAGGATCTGGAGGATCGACCTGGCGTCCGGCGAGCGCAGGCTCGTCCATGAGGGGCAAACCCTGGACATGGCGCTTGCGCGCAGCGGGCGTTGGCTCGCCGTTGTGGATCGCGGCGCCCCGGAGCCCGTCGATCCGGACGCGCCGCTGCGGCCCTCCGATCAGGCCGAGACCCGCCGTCTGACGGTGCTGGATCTGGAGACGGGCGGGACCTGGCGTCCTTGCGGGGACTGCAACATCGCGAGCGGCCTGCTCGGCTGGTCCGTGAACGACCGGCTTCTGGTTTGGGACAGGGCGCGATCCATGCGGGCCTCCGCCGGTCGCCTCCTCGCGATTGCGCCGGGACGGGGCGAGGTCGCGCCGCTCGATCTGGGCGGCGTCGAGCCCGATGTCGGCCAGACCCGGGACTCCAGCTTCCTGACCGTTCGCGCGGCCTGGCTCGGGGACGACGCGGTCATCCTGGGGCGCGGCGCCGGTGATTCTCGTCTGGACTGGCGCCGCGCAGGGGAGCATCCGGTCAACCTCACCCGAGACCTGCCCTCGGCCCCAGGCGGCCTCGAAGCCGTGTCGGCGGACCGCTTCCTGACCTTCTCCGATGGGGCGCTCTGGTCCATCGACCAGAACGGAGAGGCCACCCGCGTCCCCGCGACGGAACGCCTATCCAGCATGACGACCCTGACTCATTGGGCCTCGCCCCGCCGACGGCTCAACACACCGCCCTCGCGGGACTGGACGTTCGGCCGAACCTCGGACGGCGACGTCCTGCGGATGAGCCCCGCCGGACCGATGCAGGAGATCTCGCGCGAGGCCTCTCCCGCTCTGAATGCGGCCGGAGAGACTGTCTTGATCGATGTCGTCGTCGAGAACGGAGTGGAGACCTTGCGGCTCCTCCAGCACGGGACTGAACCCACGCCGATCGCTCAGGTGAACGAGGCCTATGCAAAGATCGAGTTCGCCAGGCCGCTGCCTGTGAGAACGCCGGGGGCTCCGGAAGGGTATGGGGAGAGCTGGCTCTACAGCCCGCCCGGCGGTCTCTTGCCCGGGACGCCTCTGATCATCGTCGCCTATCCCGGGGCGAATGTGCGTCCGGGAGGCAATCCCGCCGAGTTCTACACGATGACCAATGTGCAACTCCTCGCCGGACTGGGCTATGCGGTTCTGACGCCCGCCTTGCCGCCCACGAGTGGTGATGGTCCCGCGGCCCATCTGACCGAGCGGATCGTCGCGACCCTGGACGCCGCCTTGGGCCAGTATCCTGAACTCGACGGCAGTCGGGTCGGCTACATCGGCCACAGTTTCGGGGGGTACGCGGGTCTTGTGCTGGCCACCGAGACGCAGCGAATTCGCAGCTATGTCATCATGTCCACGACGGCCAATCTGGCGGCGGGGTGGGGCGGCTTCGGCAGCTACCTGCGGCAGAACCCTGAGTTCGGTTTAATGATGTTGCGCCGAAACGCCGGCTGGAGTGAGGCCGGCCAGGGCGGAATCGGCGCCCCGCCCTGGAGGGCCCCTGAAGCCTACATCGACAACAGTCCGCTCTTTCACGCGGATCGGATCATTTCGCCGGTTCTTCTGATCCACGGCGAGTTCGATTTTGTCGGGATCAACGAGGCCGAGGCGGTCTTCACGGCGCTCTGGCGGCAGAACAAGGACGCCCAGATCGTCACCTACTGGGGCGAGCAGCACCTGTTCTACAGCCCGGGTACGGTGCGGGATCTCTGGGCGCGCATCGACGCCTGGTTCGGGCGGACGATCGGTGTGCCGCCGTCACGGCTCATGCCCCCTGTCGTCGCCCTTCCCAACGACGAACCCAGGCCTCCAGAGACACCGCCGCAAGGATTTCCGACGCGCCTCCCTGCCAGCGAAGCGCATCTTCATCCAGCCGAGCTTCCATGACGGAGCGATCGATGACGTGCTCCGCCGCCAGCCGTCCCTCAAGAAGATAGCCCCTCAGGAAGGGGAGGTTCTCCGCCGCCTGCTGATTGAAATAGGCGGCGTAGTCGCCCTTGCCCTGACGGCTTGTGATCGAGGCCGGCACCCGGTCCGCAAAGGCGTCGCGCGCGAGCCCGCGCTCTCGTCCGTTGGGCACAAGATGGGGCACGGGCGTCCGCAGGCTCCATTCGATGAGCGGCTGAGCCATGAGGGGGTGGATCATGTCGATCGCCCCGGAGCGTCGGCAGGTCGAGTAATAGGCGAGACCGCTGGCGATCGCGGCGATCTGCATCCGCTTGCCGGGCGGCAGATCGTCGGCGGCGTCGCGCTGGCTCGCTCGCGCCGTCCGGATCAGCGACCAGGTCGAGCTCCGGGTCCATCGCGCCACGCCAGGCAGCTGGCCGGACGCCAGCGAGCGCAGCGGACGGCGCCACCACAGGTCCGCAAAGGCCAACGGCGTGTGCATCTGGAAAAACAGCGCGTCTCCGCCCTTGCCCGTCAGCAAGGTTTCGATGCCTGCTTCTCGGCAGGTCGCCGCGACGAGGAGGTCATTTCCAAGATCGCGACCGTTCTGGCTTGGCCAGGGATCCCCTGCCGTCGCCTCGAACAGTTCGGCCGAATAGGCGACCGGGCCACGCTTGCGGCAGGTGAGATCGACCCCCAGCCTCTCAGCCACCTCCTGCGCGTATTGTCGCTCGTCCGTTTCGGCGTGGGAGCCTCGGGTGTTCAGTGCAAAGGCGACGGGGCGCCCCAGCGCCTTGAGCGCTCCGCCGACGATCGCGGAGTCCAGACCACCGGAAATCTCGATGCCGATCGCCCGGCGTCCGGCCAGGGCGGATACGCAGAGATCGAGGGTCTGGCGAAGGTTCCGGCGTGCATCCGCCGCGCGGCGCGTCGGCGTTCGCGCGATGGTCTCCGGCGACCAGAGCGGCAAGGACGGGCCGTCGATTTCGGCGAGACAGCCGGGTTCGACGGTCGTGATGCCGGTAAGCGGAGGCGGACCTCCGAGGTCGAACGGGCGTTCCGCCAGCGCGCGAACGCGATCCCAGTCGAACCCGGCCTCCGGTGGCGCGGCGGCGATGACGGCGTCGGAGACCTCAGAGGTCAGGACCTGGACGCTGCGAGCCCGCCATCCATGAACGGCGAGGCTTCCGGAAGGGTCTCTGAACACCCGCGTAATGGCGCCGCTCGGTTCACGGAAGAGGATGACATAGCGGCCCCAGCGGTTGCGGCTGTACCAGGCGGCGAAGGCCTCGTCGGTCTCGCCGTCCGCCCCGCCCGAGACCGCGTCCGGGTGGGTGAAGACCTCGCCGATGATCAAGGTCCCCGTGCGGGGGCTGTAAGCCCTGGGCGGGTTGGGGCCACGCACGCCGACCCAGCACGCCCCCCGCATCTCGAACTCGGTCCAGCCGTCCTCGAGCGCCGCCGATTTCAGGGTTCTGGCGGCGCGAACCGCTTCGGGGTCGTCTGGAGTCCAGCTGAAGGTCAGAAAGCCCCGCATCAGACCGCCATGATCGGGGTGTACCGCGACACCCGCTCCGGATCGTCATCCAGTACGGCGTCTCCCAACTGCAGCCAGCAGTGGGCGCTGAAAGGCCAGGTACGGACGCCGAACACCCAGACGGCGTCGGCGCCTGCGCACCGGAGCATGAACAGAAGCAGGAAGGCTCTGTGAAGGCAGGCTCCCTGACCGGGCACCCAAGGCATCAGGCGGGCGAAGGCGGCGGTCACCGCCGCCACCCTCGTGGTATCGACACGCCCGACTGGTCTGCGAGGCAGCGCATTGATCAGGGCCTGGATGGGCGGGTTGGGCCCCAGACGTCGCGCCCTGCTGGCGGCGACGAACAGGTGCGCCGCCGCCGGAATCGACGACAGCCCTGATCTGGTTCTGAACGGGCGGACGGGAGGCGGTGGCGGCGTGATGCCGGGACGACGTGATGCGCCGTCGACGAGGCCGGCCTCGGTCAGGAGCCCCAGCAGCCCGAGATCGGCCTCGACGTTCGGGCCGATGACGCGAAGTGCAGGCGCCGCGTGAGGCAAGCAGGCGTAGGTGTCCGAGCGCAGGTCGAGGATGATGAGGTCGGCTTCGACCGGTGCGATGTGAACCCCAACGGTGAGCGGGCGGCTTTCGACGGGCAGGGTCGCGGATGAAGCGATTTCATGCGGCGCGTGATCGGTCACCGGCGCCTCGGACCAGTAGCGCCATTGCACTTCGGGCGCACGCTGGACGGCGGTCGCGACGAGCTGCCTGTTGAGGAGACTGAGGAGGTCTGGGACAAGGCTTGTTGATCGGCTGAAGCAGGGCGAAGAGGGAGCGGCGACCGGCTTCGGCCGCCGCTCATGAAGACGTTCAGGCGAGGGGACGCCACACGCCGAAGTCGTTCTCCGGCAGGGTGCCCATGTCGGTTCCGCGGGTCAGGACGCCGGCGGCGCCGAAGGACAGCAGGCGAAGCTTCAGTTGGGTCATCGTAGTCTCCTGGGGGATGCGCCGAGGCGCGTTTGCGGGGAGTCGCCAGGGACCCGACCTCCGGCGTCGTGCAGGCACGACCGGCGACATGCCGAAAGCCGAGATGGAGGCGGACGCGACGGATCGCGTCCGCCGTGGCGTTCAGGCTTGCGCCGGGTAAACGCCGACGTCGTTCTCGGGGATGGTCCCCTTTTCAGCGCCGCGCGTCAGGATCGACGCCGGGCCGAAGGCGATCAGCCGGATCTTCGAACGGGTGGTCATGGTCAGTCTCCCTACTCGAGGTCGCGGAATTGCGACGCTTCATGAGGGGCGCGACGGCTCCAACCGGCAATCTATATCTGTCGTGTATTTCAACTGCTGCGGCTCAGTCCTCATCTTCCGGCGGCTTTCCCGCCAGCCGGTCGCGGCCAGCATCCAGCCAGGACTCGGTCTCCTCGCTCTTGGCCCGGTTTTCCTCTTCCAGCTTACGGAAGGTCTCGGTGAAGGCCTCGATCAGGGCGCGGGGATCGAGGGTCAGCAGCCGGTCTCCCATCGTCCTGACGAACTCGCCCAGGGCGATCAGGAAGATCAGCATCAGCTTGCTGTCGGCGGTCTGACGCGCGAACTCGGTCGCCCCGGGCGGCGGCCCAAGCAGGAGCGCCCACGGGTCGCAGTTCGTGGCGACGGCGACCGGGTGGACGTAGTCGAGGTTCCCCCGCCCCGTGCCCGCCTCGAAATACTCATAGGTCCGTAGCGGCAGGTTCATGGCGGTCGCCACCTGCTGCGCCGTCATGTTCCGGGCACGGCGGACCGCCCGCGCCGCCAGACCGATCAGCCGTGCATCACTCAACTTTTCTGGTGGATCGGGAGGCATCGGCAATTCGACCTTTCACCACCAAAGGTGCTGTGTTCGTTGTGTCGGATCAATGCAGGCGTGTGCGACTTTTTTGGATGATTTCGAAGCGAGCGGGCCATCCCGCAAGAAAACGGCGGGCGATTTGCAATCCCGTGGCGGGCTTCCCGACGAAGATTTTCGCAGACGAACTCGCCTGTATGGGGAACGATGCGTGGGCGGACGATCGGGAGCCGGCGGGGGCTTCGAAAAGACCGGAATCTGAACATGGCGCGTAACCGCGACCCGTTCACCCAGGCGTTGTCGTCGTTGCGTGAGCGTATCCATTCGGGAACCTTGGCCGGCGGCTCGCCGGTCATCGTCCAGGACGAGGCCCAGAGATTGCGCCTGTCGACGACGCCGATCCGCGAGGCCCTGGCCCGACTGAGCGGAGAAGGCTTGGTGGAACGGGCCTCGTCCGGCGGCTATGTCACCCTGCGGCTGGACGCCACCGCAGCCCGTGACCGTTGGGCGATGCATGGCCACTACGTCCGCATCGCCGTCGAGGTGAACCTGCGCGCCCTCGGAGCCGTGCGCCCGCCGGCACCCGCTTACGAACACGGTCGTCCCATAGCGGCCGTCAACCGGTTGTTCGCGACCATCGTCTGCAGCGCCGGCAATCAGGTCCTGTGGGACGGATTTCAGAAGGTGAGTGGGCAGCTCGATCTGGTGCGCCGCCATGAGGCGACCCTGTTTGACGATCTCTGTGACGAGGCGAGGGGGCTCTACACCGCCTACAACGAGGAGGTCGCGCCCGCCTTCGCTGCTTCTGTCGGGCGCTACCATGACCGGCGCATCGGGGCGGCTGGTGCACTGGCCGCTCTGGTCTTCGCCGGCGTCCGGCCCCGGGAAGAGGTGGCGCGAAGTGGGACGGAGTGAGGGGATCAGGCGGCCTCGATCACCAGGATCGTTGCCCGTGAGCAGCGGCGCTCGTGATAGGATTCCAGCAGACCCAGGAGCGCCGGGATCCGCCCGTCGACGATCACCTCCATCATGGTCCTTACGGTCGCGCCGTCAGTGTCTTCATGGGCTCGCTCGGCCTTGAGAACGGCCTTGAGCCGATCGACGACACGTTGATGGGCCAGCACGAGCGCGGCGTTGGTCGACTGGTTGATGATCGCGTCGAACAGGGCCTGAACGCCGTCGAGCGGATCGACGGCAACGGCCGCCTTGCGCAAAGGTGTGAGCCCGCGGGGGTAGAGGGTCAACGCGGCGTGGAGATAGGCGAGCTGAAGTTCGAACAGGTCGATGATCTCGGCCGGGGTCAGCGACGGGTAGAAGTAGCCGCGTCCGCGTCTGCGTTCGATGAGCCCTTGTCCCGCGAGACATGCCAGGGCTTCCCGGACCGGGGTGGCGCTCAGTCCCACCTCCGCCGCCAGTTCCGTCACCACGATCGGCTCGCCCGGGACAAACCGGCCCGCCTCGGCGAACCGCTTTAGAGCACCCAGAGCCGCTCCATAGGGGTCTCGTGGTTCGGAAGTCTGCATGACGCCCTCGACTGAACAATGGGCGGACCGGGAAACGGGGGGGAGCCGATCCGATTACACAAATTAGTGCAGATATATTTGATGCAATGCAAGGTTATATTTTGACCGCCAATAGATTGCGCTTAACCCGCAATTTTTTTGCGGACGATCAACGAACTTGTTGCGTATTGGGAGCTTCGGAGGGCGTCGTTCTACTCCGGTCCTGTGATAGTCTGTCCAGAGACAGCAACTTGGGGGCGAAGTCGGTCCTGTTCCGCGATATCTGGCGTTCGCGCGGTCGGCCCAATGCCGACCCCCGCCCATTCAAGAGGACCGCGCCCGCATGACCCAGTGTTTCGAGACGCAGATCCAGTTCACATGCCCGGACTGCCAGGCCCTGGCGGTCACGAGCGCGGAGGTGCCTGAGCCGGACTGGAGCGCAGCCGAAAGCATGTCGGACCTGAATTCCGAAGGCGAGACCGAGGTAGAGTGCCCGCACTGCGAAGCCGTCTTCGAGGCCTATGTGGTGAACAACGCGGGCAGTTGCGCAGTCACACTCAACAACCATCCTGGAACAGCGGTCTCTGCGGATGTCGCCTTCTACTCGCCCGAGGAGGACTGGTCGGACTACACGCTTCCGGAAAACCCGCTCTCGATCTGGGTGGAGTCGTTCGAGCAGGCGCAGGCCTATCTCGAAGCCCACGGCTCGGACGATGGCGGCGCGCTGATCAACCGGATGGTCTTCTCCCAGCACGTCGCAGCACTTGAAGCCTTCCTCGGCGACACCCTTCTCAAGGAGGTGCTCGCCGATGAGAAGCGTCTGGGACGGCTCCTCGCCGGCGACAAGGAACTCGCCAAGGAGCGGTTCACCCTAGCGGAGATTCAGGAGAATCCCGGCCTGATCCGCGACAGGGTGGGCGCCTATCTGGCCGACATTCGCTATCACAACCTCGCCAAGGTCGACACGCTGTACCGTATCGCCCTGGAGGTCGAACTCCTCAAGGAGACGGCTCAGAGGGAGAAGCTGTTCGTCGCGATCCAGCATCGCCACGACTGCGTCCATCGAAACGGCCGCGACAAGAACAACGAGAAGCTGACGGTCTTCACCAAGGCCTATGTGACTGAAACGGCCGAACTCTTCCGAGCCGTTGTCGAGAAGGTCGATCTGGCGCTGTCGCCCTTCTGAGCGGCGCGGGTTTGGCGGTAGGGATCGAACCGGGCAGGTCCATTCGGCGCCCCTGAGGCGCGAGCCAACCAGAGCGGTTCGCTTGCGTCAGGTTCGGTCGCGGACGCCCTCCAAGGCGAACGAAGTCGCCTTGACTTGCCCTGCAGCCGCTGGTCTGGAGAGGGAAGGGCGACACCTCGAAGACGGGCCGACACGACTATGACGCTCGATATCCGGGGCAGCATCAAGAATACGAAGCTCAGTAAGAACCCCTATGTTGTGTTCGAGGAACTGATCTCGAATGCCATCGACTCCTACCTGATCCGAAAGGATGCCGAGCCTTCGGCGCCGGCGCTCGATGTCCGTGTGGACGTGGTGTTCAGGACGAGCGATCTGTTCGGTGAGCTCGAGGTGATGTCAGTACGCTGCCGCGACAACGGTTGCGGGCTCGGCGACGATCAGCTGAAGGCGTTCCTCACCAAGGACACATCATACAAGGACGACCTGCATATCGCCGGGATCGGCAAGTGCAAGGGCGCGGGGCGCATTCAGTATTTCCACTACTTCGGTTCGCTTTCGATCGAGAGCACGTTCAGGCGGGGCGGGGAGGCGATCCATCGACGCATGGATTACGCCGAGCCGACCAAGCAGATCGATTTCGAGGACTTCTCGGAAACGCCCGGCGCGGAAAAGGATATCGGCACGGCGCTGTCGCTCGGCGCCTTCAAGGAGACGGCGCGGCCGCGCTTCGCGGGGGCGGCCCCCAGCACGCTCTTCTCCGCTGCAGCGCTGAAGCGTCAGATGCTCATGGCCTTCCTCCAGCGTCTCGTCGGGCTGGATGAACGCCTGGGGGATTTCGGCATCGCCTTTGTGACCCGCCATGGCGACGGCGACGCCAACACAGAAGTGCTGAAGCGGGCCGATCTTCCGAAAGTGACCGCGACGCGGTCGGTAGAGGTCGAGGAGCGGAATCCGTCGACGGGCGAGGGGACCGGGGTCCATCAGACCTTCCGGCTCTCGCATTATCAGCTGGACGCCGCCGAGTTCGGCCTGCCCAGGAATGCGATCGCCTTCTGCGCCAAATCCTCTCCGGTGCAAGACATCACCGGCTACTACCTCCGTACGAAGACCGAGCAGAACAACCCCGTCGGCGGCTTTCACCACATCGTCCTCGTGGAGAGCGACTTCCTCGACCAACGGGTAAACGAACAGCGCGACGGCTTCGACGACATTCCCGCCGAAATCCCGACGGCGGACCTCTTCGCCTCGGATCCCCTCTCTTACGCCGACATCCATGCCGCCATCGATCCGGTGATCGAGGAGATGGTCGTTCCGGCGGATTGGACGAAGGAGGTCGTGATCAAGGAACTCACCGATCAGTTTGGTGTGAGCGAAGCCATGTTGGCCGACACCTCGACGCGCATCGTCTACGGCGAGCCGGCGCAGTCGGTGGTCGAGCGCGTGCTCAAGAAGTACCAGGAGCGGGTCATTGAGGAGACGGCGGAAATCTTCGACCTGAAGGAGGAGATCATCCGCGCCGAACCGGATTCCGAGGAGTTCCGCGCGAAAATCAACCAGCTGGCCTGGAAGTACACCTCGTCGCTCAAGAATTTCGACATGGCGAACCTGTCCCAGCTCGTCGTTCGCCGCGCCGCCATCGTGGAAATTCTCGCCCTGGCCTGCGGCAAGAACCTCGCCATGCAGTCGTTGGCGGATGGTGTCCGCCGCAAGGACGAACGGATCATTCACAGCATTTTCTTCCCGATGCGGCGGGACAGCACCGACGTCACCGATCACGACATCTGGCTGCTGAGCGAGGATTACCAGTACTACGACTACATCGCGTCGGATGTTCCGCTGGCCAGTATCGTCTGGGAGGGGGACGAGACCGTCTTCGAGGACGATATCGATCGCGAGTTCGCCAAGCTGTTGGTCGAGCGTTCCAATGACCATGCCGCGAAACGCCCCGATATCGCGCTCTTCAGCAAGGAGGGGTCGGCGATCATTGTCGAGTTCAAGGCGCCTGGCGTGTCGATGGACGATCACACCGGCGACCTGCGGGAGTACGCCCATCTCCTTGCGGCCAAGTCCGGCGGCAAGCTCAACCGTTTCTACTGCTATCTGATCGGCGACACGCTCAACCCGCTGCGGCTCGGCGAGACCTGGACCCAGTTTCCGACCGGCACGGGCTGGTTTTCCTCAGGTGAGCTCCGCGACCCGGTGGCCAGGCGACAACTGGGCGAGACCTATTCCGAAATCCTCTTCTACGACGACGTCGTCGCCAGGGCGAAAAAGCGCATCAGGGTCTATCAGGACAAGCTGCAGCTCTCGCTCAAGACTTGAACCCTTGGTGGAGCCGTGACCGATCCGGTCTCGACGCACGAGGTGGAAGGCGACGGCCTGACCGCTCGGATCGAGGCCCAAAGTAGAAGGGCCGCCTCGCGGCGGCCCTTGGAAGTCTGTTTAGACTCATTCCACGCCAGCCTTGCGGCTGGTAACGAACCCACGGAACGACGTGGCTGGAGTGCCGTGAATATGAGGTTTGTTTCCCGGTTCGTCAATGCGCCGGGCTGGAGCGGGGGCGTCGGCGCGTGACCAAGTCTATCACAGAATCCCTGAACGCCCTCATCGACGCCCTGCCGCAGCGACCCGACCAAGCCGTAATCGACCGTCTCCGAACGGACCTGTCGGTCGTCAGCTCGCAGCTTTTGAGCGGCGCCATCCAGGAGATCGCGGCGACCGCGAAAAAGAAGCTGCCGGAAGAACCGGCTGAGGGCGATATCCGCGACGCGATCTACCGAATCTACAATCGCAAGGTCGCTGAGCACGCTCAGATGTTCCCGATGTTCCACACGGTCGAGACCGCCCTGCGCGCGAGCCTCGCCGTCGAGCTGGAGACCCACTACGGCATCCAAGGTTGGTGGAACCCTGTACTCAAAGGGCTGATGTCGAGCGCGTGGGATCCCCGGTCGGTGACGCGCATCGGCAACGTCGACGTCAACCGCGAGATTCCCTACCGAATGGGGCGAATCCTGCAGTCCCTGATCGACAAGAAGGTCGCGGTCACCAGCTTTCGCACCGGGAACGAGCTCCTGACAGCCTGCGACTTCGGACACCTCGTCTTCCTGATTGAGGACCACTGGTCGCTCTTCGCGCCCAAGTTCGTCTTCAAGGGGCAAATGGTTCCGAAGCAACTCGCGGTGACTTGGCTCGACCGCATCCGGGATGCGCGAAACGCCGTCTATCACCACCAGTCATTTGAAGGCGCGCCAGGGGCCTATGACGCGGGCGATTTCGTAACGCAATGCCTCGGTGTGAAACTCGCCAAGGTGCATCCGCTGATCGCCGGCGCGCCCTGCAAGCCGCCGCCCTACTTCCCTAAGCTGGTCGCGCCTCGACAGGCGGCGCCCTAACCGGCGCAGATCGAGACAACCACGGGTGACGCCCTATGAATATATGTCTTTTCGGCGGAGCGAATCTGACCGCTGCGCCGAAGAAGCCGGGGCACATCCTCCTGACTGCGCTCGGCGGGAGGATGACGGCATGCGCGATCAGCATATCTTGACGTCGAGTAGGGGGTCATCATGCGCGGATGGGATCGTGCGGATCAGACTTAGGGCGCCCAATTCGCAGAACGGACTTTTGGCGCAGGCTGCTGAGCGGAACTCCATGGCAATCGCCATCAGATCGTTCGTAGCGGCGGGCTAGAAACAAGCGTGCTCCGCTCAACATCTTCCCCGCGATCGCTGCCGAGCCATTGGCGTCTCTTGGCTCCAGATCTGAGGATCGCCGGACGTTCCCCGTCGTCCGAGCGCCCGCGCGAAAGGCCCTCTATCGAAATCCCACAGCCGTGCTGGGTCGAAACCGGCGCTCAACGCAAGACATGAGGTGTCGGTGTTCGTCCGGCGCCGAGGGCGGATGGCCCCCGGACTGCCCCGTCGGTCAATCTCGCAACGCATTCAGCAGCACCAGCAGGGAACTCGCGGTCATGGCGATTGCGGCCCCCAAGGGAGAAAGCAGGCCCAAAGCCGCCAGGGGCAGGACGATGATGTTGTAGGCGAGGGCGAGGACGACATTCTGGCGGATTTTGCGGCGTGTCTCGGCGGCCAGGCTTAGCGCCACGTCGACCTGTTCAAGACCCCCTTCGAGGATGACGATCGCCGCCGTGGCCGCGGCGGCCGGATGCGCCCGGGCCACCGAGACCCCGCAGGCGGCGGCGGTCAGGGCGGGGGCGTCGTTCACGCCGTCGCCGACGAAGAGCACAGGTCCTCTCGTGTTCCTGATCCTGTCGGCCTTGTCGGCGGGGGTGCAGCCCCAGTGGACCGCAGCGGCGTCCAGGCCGATCCGCTGCGCGACCGCCAGGGCCGGCCCGTCGGCGTCGCCGGTGGCCATGGCGACCCGCAATCCTCGCCGTTTGAGCTGCGCCACACCGTCGGCGGCGCTGGGGTCCAGCGCATCGGCGAGCAGAAGGTCGCCGACCGCGAGACCATCCACGGTGACCCGAAGACGGGTTTCTCCCTGCAAACTAGCGACGCCGCCGACATGGACGTGGGTTCCGTCCGCCAGCGTCGTCTCGGCGCCGCGATCCAGGCGTTGACCGCCGACGACGACCGCGTCGCCGATCGACGCGGCGGCGACGACGGCCTGCGCAAGGGGATGGGCGATGCCGGTCTCCGCACGCGCCGCCAGGTCCAGCACCTGCGCCACAGACCAGCCGGGGCAGGGGTCGACGGCGACCACCTCGAGGCGGCCCAGGGTCAGGGTCCCGGTCTTGTCCAGAAAGGCGGTGCGCAGCCCGGCCATGCGATCGACGACGCCGGGATCGGAAAACCGCAGACCGTGCCCGGCGGCCTTGGCCGAGAGCCGCGCCTGCGCCAGGGGCGCGGCCAGGGCCAGGGCGCAGGGGCAGGCCGCCAGGAGCACGACCAGGCCGCGCATCACCGCCTCGCCCCCGTCGGCCATAACCGCCAGCGTCGCTGCCGTCACCAGGACGGCCGCCAGGATCAGGCCCTGGGTCAGCGTGCCGGCCAGGCGCGCGATCCGGTCCTCGTCACCGCCGCGCGTCGCCAGTTCTAGGGCCACCCGTCCCCCCATCCGATCCACGTCGCGATCTCCGGCTTCGCGATCAACCGAGACTTCGATCATCCGGTCGAGATTGACGGCCCCCGCGCTGATGCGGTCTCCCGGAGTGATGGCGCGCGGCGCGGATTCGCCGTTCAGCACGGCCGAGTTCAGGCGGCTCTTACCGGTCAAGATCAGGCCATCGACGGTCGCTACGGCGCCGGCAGGGATCCGCACGAGATCGCCAAGACGGAGGCTGGCGCTGGGCGCCGCCTGCCAGCCGTCCGCCTCCCGCCAGACCAGGGCCGTGTCGTCGAACAAACGGCCCATCGCCACCACGCCCTGGGCGGCCCTGCGGCGGATATGGGTCTCGATCAGACGTCCGGTCAGCAGCAGGGTGATCAGCATGACCGCCGTGTCGAAGTAGACGTGGCGATCGCCGGCCCCTAGATGAACGAGCGAGGCCGCCACGGCGCCCAGAACGCCGAGCGTGACCAGGAGGTCGAGCCCGGGCGCGCGGAGACGCAGGGATCGGATCGCCATGCGGCCGATGTCCCAACCGCCATAGAGAAGCACCGGCGAGGCCAGCAGACCGCTGGCGATAGCCAGCCTCCAGCCGAGGTTCGCGCCGAGGCTCGGAGTCACATAGATCACGATCGCTGCGACCATCGCCCACATGCCGAAGGCCACCGACACGGCGAGCCTGAGCGTCAACTGGCGGATTTGACCGTCGAACCGGTCCACCGCATCCTGAGGGTCGGCGCGCTCGATCAGGCGATAGCCGGCCTGACGGACGACGGCGCGAAGATGAGCGGTATCGCAGCGCTGTGTGTCCCATCGCACCAGGGCCGAGGCGGAAAGGTGGTGGACCCGGGCCAGGAGGACGCCGTCGGTTTCGCCAAGCCGACGCTCTAGACCGCGCGCGCACCCGCCGCAGAAGAGGCCGTCCACGGCGAACAGCTGCTGGCGGGGGTCTGCGCTCAAGGCCGGGCGCGAGCGGCCGGTTCAGGCGTGCCCACCCCGATCAGACGGCCCTGGTAGGTGCGCCCGTAAAACGTCTCCTCGCCGCTGTGGTTCTTTTGGGCCGTCTCCTGCACTGTCCCGGTCTGGCGGGGATCCTTGGGGCGCTCGTGGCTGTTGATGAAGGCGGCGACGTCCCAGGCCTGCTGGTCTGTGAGACGATCGCTCTGGCCGAGCGGCATATTGGCCTTGATGAAGCCGGCGGCGGTGTTCACCCGCGCCATGCCGGCGCCCCAGTTATAGGACCGCGGGCCCCAGAGCGCCGGGAAGACCGGCCGTCCATTCAGGTCGTACTGCCCCTGGCCGTCCGCACCATGGCAGGTCGCGCAGTTGGCGGCGTAGACCCGGCTCCCGCGCGCCGGGTCGTAACCCGCCGCGGTCTTTTCAAGCTCCGGATAGCCGGCGCCCTCCAAGTCTTGGCCCGTCGGGGCTCCGGTGGCGAGCCAGTGCATATAGATTTGCAGGTCCTTGTAGACGTCGTGACCGGCCGGCGGCGGGCCGCCGGTCGGCGAATGCTGGGCGTTCATCGAATAGGTGAAACAGCCCTTCACCCGATCTTCCATGGTGTTGATCTGCTTATTCTTGGAACGGTATTTGGGATAGACGGTCCAGGCGGCCCACATGGGCGCCGAGTTGGCCCGTCGACCGCCGTCGAGGTGGCAGTTCGAGCACGAAAGATTGTTGCCGACAAAATCCGAGGCATTGGCCGAGGTGTTCATGAAGATCGCCTGGCCGCGCCGGATCGCATCGCCTTCCGGCCCGTCGGGGATGGCGCTGTCCGGCGGCGGCTGGAACAGGGCTGCGTGGACGTTCCTGTCGCCGTCGGCCTCGCCAGCCTTGCGATCCCGCAGCCAGCCCGCGTCAAAGGCGTAGGCGGCGATGGCGAACAGGGCGAAGCCGCCGCCGACGGCATAGATCACGTCACGGGCGAACCGGCCCTTGGCGGGCCGATCCTGCGGTGCGGGAGGCGGAGCGTCGTCATCCATGGTCATCGCCTTTCATCATCGGAAGCGGCCGGCACCGGCGGAAGGGTCGCCAGATAGTCGGCGATCGCGCGTCGGTCCGCGTCGGACAGATTGCGTGCGACCTCGTTCATCAGCTGGACGTCAGAGTTGTCGCGCTGCCCCCCGACCCAAGCGGCCAGCTGCGAGGCCGTATAGGCGGGATGCTGGGCCGCCAGGGAGGGGAAGTTCGGCGCCACGCCGAAGCCCGAGGGGCCATGGCAACTGAAACAGGCGGGAAGGTTCTTGGACCAGTCGCCATACAGCGCCAGCTGCTCGCCACGCTTCAGTCCGCCGCCAAGCTCCGGCCGCGCTGTGGAGGGCGTGCGCAGGGCCGAATAGTATCGCGCGAGGCCGCGTCGGTCGGCGTCGCTCAGGGCGCCGGCGACGGTCTGCATGGTCTCATTGCGACGGCGGCCCGAGACATAGTCCTGCAGCTGTTTGACGATGTAACCCTCGGGCAGACCTGCCAGTCGGGGCACGTTGGCGCCGCCCTCGCCGGCGGCGCCGTGACAGGAGGCGCAGGCCCAGGCTTCGCCTCGGCCCTCTGTGACCAGACGCATCACGCCAGGATCGTCGAAACTGAAGATCCGGACAGGTCCGACCGGAGGTTGAGGCGCCAATCCGGGATCGACGACCCGAGCCAGCTCCTCGCCTCCGCGCCAGGCCCCGCGGCCGGGGAAGCGGTCGCGCTGCGCCGTCACGAAGGCGGGCGTGATCTCTTGGTCATCGCCGCCCCAGGTCTGGCGGACATGGGTGGCGACCCGCGCCAATTGGGCGTCGGACAGCACGCTTGCGAAGCTCGGCATATGGCCGTCGAAGACCTTGCCGCCGACATCGATCGGGCCGTCGATCCCATGCAGCAGGATCTGCACGATGACGGCCGGATCGGCGGCGACGAACCGGGATCCCGCCAGCGGCGGGATGGCGCTGCGCACGCCCACGGCGTTGGGCTGATGGCAGGTCGAACACCGCGCCTCGAAGACCTGAGCGCCGCTGTTCAAGGCGAGGGCGGGGATGTCCTCGATCTGCTCGGCGCGTTCTTCTCGCCCGACGCTGACCGCCTGGGCGTTGTCCCACAAGGTGACCGCGCCCCAGATCGCCAGGGCGATGGCGATCCAGTAGACCGGCAGCGGAATGCGCCGGAATTCCTCGTAGGGTTCGAAGGCCTCGTCCGGTTCGCGGGGCCGAGGGGCGTCAGGCGGCCTTTTGCGGATCATTTCGGCTCGCCCTTTTCGCTGTATCCGTCGTCGCGGACGGCCGTGGGCGGGGCAGGGAAGGTCCGGTCCAGGCTGCGCAGATAGGCCACGAGGTCGCGCGCCTGCGGTCTGGCCACGACGACCTTGCCCTTGGGCGCATAGCGTTCCGGCAGCGCAACGACAACGTCGCCCGGCGCCGCCTTGTCCTTGACCTCGAACAGATAAGGATAGGCCGGCATGATGCTCCAGTCGTAGATCGCGCGCGGCTGATAGAGGTGGGTCATGTGCCAGGCTTCGCTCGGCAGTCGCGCGCCCACATTCTGGAGATCCGGCCCGGTGCGCATGGTGCCCAGTTGATGGGGCTGGTCGTAGAAATAGTCGGAGGCCACCGCGGCCCGGCCCCAGCCGCGTTCGCTGTCCGGCGCCTGGTCCAGGGCGCGGGGCTGCTGGCTGTGACAATAGACGCAGCCTTCGGAGACATAGGCCGCCCGTCCCCGAAGCTCCGCCTCCGTGTAGGGCAGCAGACCCGGCGTGGGCGCTTGCTCGCGGATCTGGATGCCGGGAAGGATGACCAGCATCAGGGTGGCGAAGGCCAGGATGGCGAGGGCGAGGACGCCCAGAGGAATGACGCGGTTCATGCTGTGGTCGCCGGAACGGTGTCGGTGGGGACGGCCCCGGCCTGGGGCGCGCGGCCCTTGGCCAGCAGGGCTATGAAATGGCCCGCGAAGATGAGGTGACCCAGGGTCATCAGCCCGCCGCCGACAGACCGGGCCTCAAGATAGGGCGCCAGGACGGTGACGCTGTCGGCGAAGGGGCGCGTCGCGTCCAGCATGGCCAGACCCTGCAGCACGCCGCCGATGGTCAGGGCGAAGAAGTAGATGGCGAAGCCGATGACCACGAGCCAGAAATGGGCCTTGATCAGGGCCGGTTCGGGCCACTGCCGTCCCGTCAGTCGCGGGCCCATGTGGTAGACCGCGCCGAACAGTATGAAGGACACAAAACCATAGGCGCCGAGATGGGCGTGCCCGACCGTGTATTGGGTGAAGTGGGTCACGGTATTGATCGTGCGCAAGGCTTCGATCGACCCCTGGAAGGACGCCAGGGTATACATGACCGCCCCCAGCGAGATGAACCGCAGAGGGACCGAGGCCTTGAAGGCCCACAGGTTGCGGGCGACCGTGACGTGCTGGTTGATGGCCACGGCGATCACCGGAACGAACATCATCACACTGTGGACGATCGACAGGGTCACCACCCAGGTCGGCACCGGACCGCCGATCAGATGGTGGATGCCGACCTGACTGTAGAACAAGGCGAGCGCCCAGAAGCCGAGCAGCGACAGGCTGTAGGAGTAGATGGGTTTGCCGATGATCTTGGGAATGAAATAATAGGCCGCGCCAACGCCCAGCGGGGTCAGCCAGAGCCCCAGGACATTGTGGGCGAACCACCAGTTGACCGTCGCCTCCTGCACGCCCGAATGGATGCCCGGCAGATTGGCGATGAAGAACAGAATGGGGAACCAGCACAGCGCCCCGAGATAGTACCAACCGGTCACATAGATGTGGTCCACGTTGCGCCGTAGTGCTGTGTGGAGAAGCGGCCAGACGAAGAAGGCCCCGGCCAGGGCCAACAGCCCATCGATCTGCCAGGGGATCTCCAGCCATTCCTCGCCATCCGTCCAGCCCGAGGCGATCGCCAGAGCGCCGCAGGCCACGGCGATGTTCCAGAGCACGGCCCCGATCACAGGCAGTCGGGGATGTCGCAGCTCCGTATGAAAGATGCGCGGGGCGATCCAGAGCGCCACGCCGATGCCGGTCATCGACAGCCAGCCATAGATCACGAGATTCAGATGAAGCGTGCGGACCCGGCCAAAGGTCAGCGGCGCGACGTCCGTCAGCCAGTCCGGCCAGTGCAGCTTCAGCGAGGCCATCAGGCCGAAAATGGAGCCGATGACCAGCCAGGTGATGCCGCTGCCGATCAGGATCATCACGGGGCGGCGCGAGACCGCATCGATGCCCTCGCGCTCGGTGTCATAGTGATGCGGCCCGACGGACTGGGTGTCCTCGCCGGCCATCGTCGCATCGTCGGGCGTGCCCGCCTCGCCGGGCGTGAAGACGGTGTAGGCCTGGCCCTGGTGTAGTTGGAGCTGCCGATTCGTCACCGCCCAGATCAGAAAGGCGAGGGCCAGCAAGGACACGAGGAAGCTGAGCGCCAGCAGGAGGCCGATGGTCAGCGACATGGGGCGAGGACTCTGTCAGAAGGCATAGGTCACGTCCACATAGCCGTAGGTGGTGTCGGCGGTCGCCGGCGCGTTCGGGGCATCGGTCAGGGCGCCGCCCTTGAAGAGCCGGGCGCCGCCGGTCTCCAGAGTGACGTCGGGGGTCAGCTTGTAGCGGACCCGCGCCTCGATCTGAGTTCCGCCAAAGCGGCCGCTGTCGCTCGACGGGTCGATGACCCCCGTCGCGCCCAGACTGTCGCGCGCGTCTTCCAACCACAGGCCCCGCACCGCGACGAAGCCGTCCAGCTTGCGGTCGGGCTTTACCTCGAGGCGAACGCCGGGCGACACGAGGTTGGCGCGCGAGACCGGGCCGTAGAGACCGGCGGGGCCGAACTCGAAGCGGCGTGCGCCGTACAGGGTGTCGAACCGGCCATAGTCGCCCCGTCCCCCATCGCCCGTGACATTGTCGAACTGGGCGGCGAGTCTCGGCGACCAGTCGTGGGCGAATGTACGTCCCGCCTCCAGATGAATGAAGCCCGCCCTGACATCCACATCCTGGGTGTCTGCGGGCGAGGCCGAGCGCCGGACCTGACCGACCTGGGCCGCCGCCTCGACCTCGACATCCCACGCCCCGGCCGCCGGCGAATGGCGCCAACGGACGCCGGGCGTCGCCAGCCGGCGGTTTCGGGTCTGCTGGTCCGCGTCATCGCTTTCGGTCAGGCCGTAGACATAGAGGTCGAGCGACCGCCGCTGGCCGAGGTCGCGAGTCCAAAACAGGCCGGCGAACTGCAGGTTGGAACTCTCTCGATCCCACGCGATCCGATTGTCCTCGATGGCGGCCCTGTCGTCCGGCAACCGCACCTGCGGCATGACCCAGAAGGCCGTCAGCGCGCCGTCGGCCAGGGGCGTGTCGAAACGGGCGCCGGTATAGGCGTTGGTGGTGTTGCGAAAATTCTGGCGAGAAACGAAACGCTTGGAACCCAGATCCATGGTGAAGCGGCCGAGTTTCAGTGTCCGCTCACGTCGCGCGCCGAGACGGATCTTGGCGTAGGCCTGAACCAACTCCAGCGCATTGACCTCGCCAACGCCGACCGACGACAGCGGACCTTGCCCGAACGCCCGCGAATCGAACACCTCGCCCGAACGTCACGTGACCCACATCCCGCTCGACGGCCAGCGTCAGCCGCGTCGTCAGGACGGCGTCGCTTGGCTCCGCCATCGGACAAAACTGGCCTGACAGCGTCTCTCCCCGCGCGCGCGCCGATCCGGAGACGCGCCAGCTATCCTGGGCGTCCGTGGGTTGCCCGGCGGCGGCGATCGCACCGCTCATGAGGAGGCCCATCAGCACCGGACAAGCGTTCCCGTGGTTGGCGCGGGCCTCTTGATGTCTCCCATCGTCGTTTCCTGCTGCGTTTTGTCGCAACAGGCCGGGCCAAGCTTAAGCCAGCCTTAAGGTGATTGCGACGGCATCCGCCGCCCAAACCAGCGGTCCACGCGATCGGCGTAGGCGGACCAGGCTGGCCCGAAGAGGGCCGTCAGGTGTCGTTCCTCGCGCCGGATGGCGAGGCGGTCGGTGGCGAAGGCGGCGACGGGGGCGGCCACGAAGAACCAGGCGTTGTCGAACAGGCCGCCGAGGCCGAGCAGCAGCAGGCCGTTGGCGAGATAGATCGGGTTGCGGCTCCAGGCGAACGGACCGGTCGTGACCAGAGCGGTCGCCGCCCGGTGCGGCAGGATGTTGGCGCGCCACCGCCGCATCACCAGCATGGCCCAGAGGTCCAAACCAAGGGCGAGCCCGACCAGGAGGCCGCCAGCGGCGAAGGCGCCGGGGAAGAGAGCGGGCGGGGACCACAGACGCGCCGTGATGAGCGCGACAAGGACGGCGCCGCCCGTGATGAGCGGCGGCCAGGGCCAGCGGTTCGGCGCCTGCGGGCTCACCCCCCGGCCAGCTTGAGAACGCCGCGCAGCAGATAGGCGACGATGCCCAGGACGCCCACGCCCAGCGCCCAGAGCGCGACGAACCAGAGGCCCTGCCGGAGCCCGTTTGTGGAGCCGCGACGCATCAGTGGTAACCGTCGTCGCCGACCTTGCCGCGGAACACCCAGTAGGCGTAGGCGGTGTAGGCTAGGATGATCGGGATCAGGATCAGGGCGCCGACCAGCATGAACAGCTGGCTGGAGGCGGGAGCTGCGGCCTGCCAGAGGGTGATCTCGTCGGGTACGGCGTAAGGGAAGACGCTGACGCCCAGCCCGGCGAAGGTCACCGCGAACAGGCCCAGCGACAGCAGGAAGGGCCAGACCTCACGCTTCTGACGCATGGTCCAGAAGAAGGCGGCCGCGACGATCAGGACGAGCAACGGCACCTGGGCCGTCAGAAGCACGCCGGGCCAGTCGAACCACCGGCGGGCGTATTCGCCGTCGAGGAACGGGGTGGCCAGGCTGACCGCGCCGATCATCAGCAAGGTCGCCGGCCCCAACTTCCAGGCCTGGGACCGGGCGTGGGTCTGGAGCGCGCCATCCGTCTTCATGTTCAGCCAGGTGGCGCCGAGAAGGGCGTAGCCGACGACGACGGCCACACCGGTCAGCAGGCTGAAGGGGCTGAGCCAGTCCCACCAGCCGCCGCCATAGGCGCGACCGGACACTTCGACCCCCTGCAGGATGGCCCCCAGGGTGACGCCCTGGGAGAAGGCGGCCAGGAGGGAGCCGCCGAAGAAGGCGACATCCCAGACGGGCTTGGCCCGCACGGTGCGCCAGCGGTATTCAAAGGCGACGCCCCGGAAGACCAGCCCCAGCAGCATGGCGATGATCGGCGTGTAGACCGCCGGCATCAACACGGCGTAAGCGAGCGGGAAGGCGGCGAACAGACCGCCGCCGCCCAGGATCAGCCAGGTTTCGTTGCCGTCCCACACCGGGGCGATCGAGTTCATCGCCTTGTCGCGCTGATCGCCGGCCTTCAGTGTCGGGAACAGGATGCCGACGCCCAGGTCGAACCCGTCCATGACGATATAGGCGAAGACGGCGAAGGCCAGCAGGCCGGCCCAGACCAGGGTCAGATCAACGCTCATGATCGGTCTCCTCGCCGGTCGGGATGGGGCGGTCCGGGTCGATGGCGGGGGCGGGGGTGATGCCCGCCGTGCGGATCGGGGTTTCCGCCACGCCCGGCTCGTCCCGGTGCGGCGCATGGCTCATCAGACGCAGGATGTAGAAGACCCCGGCGCCGAAGACGGTGAAATAGACCACGGCGAAGGCGGCCAGGGAGGTTGCGACGGCGGGCGCCGCCAGGGGCGCGGCGCTGTCGGCGGTGCGCAGCAGGCCGTAGACGGTCCAGGGCTGGCGGCCGACCTCCGTGGTGATCCAGCCCGCCAGCACGGCGACGAACCCCATCGGTCCCATGATCAGGGCGAAGCGGTGCAGCCAGGGGGCGTCATAGAGGCGGCTGCGCAGGCGGGCGTACAACCCCCATAGCCCCAGCAGCAGCATGGCCATGCCCAGTCCCACCATGACGCGGAAGGACCAGAAGACGATCTCCACCGGCGGCCAGTCGGCGCGGGCGACGGTGTCGAGACCGGCCAGAGGCGCGTTTGGATCATGCTTCAGGATCAGGGACGACAGCTTCGGAACCTCGACCGCGCCATGGACGGTGGCGGCCTCGCGATCGGGCAGGCCGAACAGGATCAGCGGCGCCCCGTCCGGGTGGCTTTCGAAGTGGCCTTCCATCGCCATGACCTTGGCGGGCTGGTGCTCCAGGGTGTTCAACCCGTGCATGTCGCCGATGAAGATCTGCACCGGAGCGGCGACCAGGATCATGCCCATGGCCATGGCGAACATCTTGCGCGCGCCCTTGTTGGTCCGCTCCTTCATGAGGTGCCAGGCGCCGACCGCGCCGACCACCAGACCGGTCGTCAGGTAGGCCGCCAGCAGCATGTGGGCGAGGCGATAGGGGAAGGACGGGTTGAAGACGATCTTGAACCAGTCGGCCGGGATGAACTGGCCGACCTCGTTGATGGCGTAGCCTTGCGGCGTCTGCATCCAGCTGTTGACGGACAGGATCCAGAAGGCCGAGGCGAAGGTGCCGATGGCGACCATCAGGGTGGCCAGGAAGTGCAGCTTCTTGCCGACCCGGTTCAGGCCGAACAGCATCACGCCCAGGAAGCCCGCCTCGAGGAAGAAGGCGCTGAGCACCTCATAGGCCATCAGGGGGCCGATGACGGGTCCGGCCTTGTCGGAGAAGACCGACCAGTTGGTGCCGAACTGATAGGACATCACCAGACCCGAGACGACGCCCATGCCGAAGGCGACGGCGAAGATCTTCAGCCAGTATTTGAAAAGGTTCAGATAGAGCTCGCGCCCTGTCTTCAGCCACAGGGCCTCCAGCACGGCCAGATAGCTGGCCAGGCCGATAGAGAAGGCCGGGAAGACGATGTGGAAGGCGACGGTGAAGGCGAACTGCATCCGAGCCAGGATCAGGGCGTCAAGTTCCATGGAAGCGTTTCAACCGATCAAGCCGAGCGCGCCGGCGCTGCGGTAAAGCATATAGAAGGCGACGACGAAGATCAGCCCCGCGAAGACGGTATTCAAGACGCCTTTCTGTCCCGACAGGGCCTTGGCGAGCCGTGCGCCGACCAGACCGCCCAGCACGCCGCCGCCGATGAAGACGGCCGCCAGGGGCCAGTCGACCCAGCCGTCCAGAGCGTAGTTGAAGGCCGTGGTCAGGCCGAAGGCGGTGACGCCGACCAAGGAAGAGCCGACGGCATAGTAGATCGGCATGCGGGTCGAGAACATCAGGCTGGGCACGATAAGGAAGCCGCCGCCGATGCCGAAGAAGCCCGACATCACGCCCGTGGCCAGGCCCGTGCCGACGAGCTTGGGTGCATTGCGCCGATCAAGCTGGACGTTCGGGTCTCCGCCGGCGGAGCGGCCCCGCAACATCAGCACCCCGACGACCAGCATCAGGACGGCGAAAAGGGCCAGCAGCTTCTGACCATCCACGGCCTTGCCCAGGCTCGAACCCAGAAAGGCTCCGAGCACCCCGGCGACCGCGAACAGACTGGCAATTTTCCATTTCACCGTGCCGTGGCGGGCATGATTGATCACATTGGCGAAGGCGTTGGCGGCCACGGCGAAGGCGCTGGTGCCGATCGCCAGGTGCGGCTCCTTGACCCCGACCAGATAGACGATCAGCGGCACGGCCAGGATGGACCCGCCGCCGCCGACCAGGCCCAGGGTGAAGCCGACGAGCGAGCCGGCGCCGGCGCCGAGGCCGTACTGCAGCGGAGACAGGTCCATGATCAGGCTCAGGCGACAGCAGGGCGAAGCTGGGGGGCGGGTTCGATGTGGTGGGGGCCGGCCAGCCATTCGCGACCGCGCAACATCCCAAGCCAGTAGATTTCGGGCAGGGCCTGGGCCTTCAGATGCCAGGCCAGACGGGTCGGCTTGGTCCCGTCGAGCATCCATTTCGGGAAGCTGGGCAGGAGCTTGCCGCCATAGCCGAACTCGGCCAGCACGATCTTGCCGCGCTCGACCGTGAGCGGACATGAGCCATAGCCGTCATAGACCGCCCGCATCGGCTGGCCGTCCAGCAGCGACAGGATGTTCTCGGCCACCACGGGCGCCTGTTTGCGGGCGGCCGCAGCAGTCTTGGCGTTGGGTGCCGAACAGGCGTCGCCCAGACCGAAGACGTTTTCGAACCGCTTGTGGCGCAAGGTGGCGTCATCCACCTCGATCCAGCCGCTTTCGGCGGCCAGCGGACTTTCGCGAATGAAGTCCGGCGCCGTCTGCGGCGGGCAGACGTGCAGGAAGTCGAACTCGCGCCGAACCTGGCGAACTTCACCGTCCGCACCGGTCACGGCGAAGGTCGCGATCCGCGCCGGGCCGTCCACCGCCACCAGTTTCGATCCGAAGTTCAGGTCGATGCGGTATTTGCTGACATATTCCATCAGGGCCGGAACGTAGTCCTTGACCCCGAACAGCACCGGGCCGGCGTTGTGGAATTCGATCTCGATGTCGTTTCGACCGTGGTCGCGCCAGTGATCGGCCGACAGATACATGGCCTTCTGCGGGGCGCCGGCGCATTTGATCGGCATGGGCGGCTGGGTGAAGATCGCCCGACCGCTCTGCATCGCCTGGACCAGCTTCCAGGTGTAGGGCGCGGTCTCATAGCCGTAGTTGGAGGTGACGTTGTTGCGCCCGAGCGTTTCCGCCAGGCCCGGAATGGCGCCCCAGTCCAGCTTCAGTCCCGGCGCCGCGACCAGCATGCGATAGCCGATCCAGCGGCCGTCGGTCAGTTCGACGCGATCGTGGATGGGGTCGAAAGCCGCGACCGAGCCGCGCACCCACTGGGCGCCTTGGGGGATCAGGTCCTCGGTGCGGCGCCGGGTCCGCTCGGGCGTGAAGACGCCGGCGCCGACCATGGTCCAGCCGGGCTGATAGTAGTGATGTTCGGATGGCTCGACGATGCGGACATCAAGGTCGGGGCGACGACGCAGGAGGCTGGCGGCTGTGGCGATGCCGGCGGATCCGCCGCCGACGATCAGGACATCGCAGGACTCCAGGGGGGCGTACTGGGCGCTCATGACGCGGCTCCTTCGAGACGGGGACGCAGGGCGCCGAGGTCGTAGCCGGCGCTCTTGGCGCGTGCGATCAGATCGTCAGCGCTTATCGAGGCGACGTTCGCCAGCGCCCACAGGGTGGTCGTGCGCGTGCCGGTGCGGCAGAAGCCGAACACAGGCTGGGGCAGGTTGGCCAGAGCCTCGCGGAAGTCCGCCACGTCCTGGTCGGAGATTGCGCCGCCGACCACGGGAACATGGGCGAAAGCCAGTCCCGCAGCCTCGGCGGCCTGGCGCAGATCTTCGGAGCTGGGCTGGCCGGGCTCTTCGCCGTCGGGTCGGTTGGAGATCACCGACCGGAAACCCTGGGCCGCGATGGCGGGCAGGTCTTCCGGGGCGATCTGGGGCGAGGCGGACAGGGCCTCGTCCAGGGGGCGGATATCCATGGCTTTGTCTCCCTAGGGTCTTTTCTGGTTCAGGCGTTTCGGTCGAGCGTCAGGCGGAACAGCGCCATGCCGGCTACGAGGGCGCCCACGAAGACGAAGGCCTGCCAGGCGCCGGTCGTCAGGGCCGCCAGCGCGGGGCCGGGGCACAGACCGACCAGGCCCCAGCCCAGGCCGAACAGGACGGCCCCGCCGACCAAGGGGGTGTCGATGTTGCGGCTCTCAGGCACATGGAAGGTGTCAGCCGCGACCGGAGCCTCCATGCGCCGGCGGATCAGATAGGCGATGGCGGAGGGGATCAGCGCCCCGCCCATAACGAAGGCCAGCGAGGGGTCCCAGGCGCCCGTCACATCCAGGAAGGCCAGGACGCGGGCCGGGTTGATCATGTCGGACACCACCATGCCGGCGCCGAACAGCAGGCCGCACAGGACTGCGACGATCAGCCGGTTCACGCCAGGCCTCCCAACAGGTGTCGGGTGATGAAGACGGTGAGCGCCGCGACCGCCATGAAGACGCCGGTGGCCACGATGGAGCGGGGCGACAGGCGGGCCAGGCCGCAGACGCCGTGGCCGCTGGTGCAGCCCGAGCCCCAGCGGGTGCCGAAGCCGACGATCAGGCCGCCGAGCACCAGCAGCCAGACCTCCGAAGTGATCTGCACCTCGGGCCTGCGGATCAGCGCCGAGGCCAGGGCCGCGCCGCCCAGCAGGCCGGCGATGAAAAGCAGGCCCAGAATGCGCGGCGCGCCTTTTGACAGGCCGGTCGCTGCGGCGGTCAGGCCGGAAATCCCGGCCACGCGCCCGTTGAGCAGCAGATAGAGGCCAGCCGACAGGCCGACCAGCAGACCGCCGGCCAGCGGCCAGATGAAGGGGAGGGGCTCAAGCATCGGGGGCTCGTCTCACAGCGCGTTGAGCGGGACCTTGAGGTAGCGCACCCCATTGTCCTCGGGCTCGGGCGGGCGGCCGCCGTTCATGTTCACCTGAACCGACGGCAGGATCAGCTTGGGCATGGGAAGGGTGGCGTCGCGCTGGGTGCGCATGGCCACGAACTCGTCCTCGCTGACGTCGTCGCGGATATGAATATTGCCGGTGCGTTGGGCGCCGATGGTGGTCTCCCAGGCGAACTCGGTCCGGCCCGGGGGCGCCTTGTAATCGTGACACAGGAAGACCCGCGCCTCGTCCGGCAGGGAGGTCAGGCGATGGATCGAGCGATACAGGGTCCGGGCGTCGCCGCCAGGGAAGTCGCAGCGCGCCGTGCCGTAGTCGGGCATGAACATGGTGTCGCCGGGGAAGACGGCGTCGCCGATGACATAGGCCAGACAGGCCGGGGTGTGGCCGGGCACATGCAGGACCGTGGCCTTCAACCCGCCGATCTCGAACCGGTCGCCGTCGTTGAACAGATGGTCGAACTGGCTGCCGTCGCGGCGGAAGTCGGTTCCTTCGTTGAAGATCTTGCCGAAGACCGCCTGGACGGTGAGGATCTCATGGCCGATGGCGAGCTGACCGCCGAGCTTTTCCTGAAGATAGGGCGCCGCCGACAGGTGATCGGCATGGGCGTGCGTCTCGAGCAGCCACTGAACCGTGAGACCTTCGGATTTTACGTAATCAATGAGCGCATCGGCCGAAGCGTGCGTGGTGCGGCCCGAAGCCGGATCGTAGTCCAGCACGCTGTCAATGATGGCGCAGACATCGGAGCCGGGATCGCGCACGACATGGCTGACGGTGAAGGTGGCCTCGTCGAAGAATGATTTGACCAAGGGGCGTTGAGCGGGATCGGCGAGCGCGGCGCGCACGATGTCGGCGGCGTGGTCGCGGGCGGGATCGGGGATGGGCGAGGACATGGCGTGTCTCCGTTTCGGTGACTCAACACATATACCCATTCATAGTTCATACAAGTATGTATTTTAATGTAGCGGAAAGGGCGTGAAGCGCTTAGCTTGCCGCCATGGAAACGACAGACACTGCGCCGACCGTCGACACCGCCGCGATGCGCGCCCTGCGCATCAACGACACGGCGCCGGATTTCACCGCGCGCACGACCCAGGGCGAAAAGCGCCTCAGCGACTACCGTGGACGCTGGCTGGTGCTGTTCTCGCATCCGGCGGACTTCACCCCGGTCTGCACCAGCGAGTTCGTGGCTTTGGCCCGACAGGCCGACGCCTTCGCGGCGATCGACTGCGATCTGATGGCCCTGTCAGTCGACAGTCTGTATTCGCACTTGGCCTGGCTGAAGGACATCTACCGCCGCTTCGGCGTGAAGGTGCCGTTCCCGATCATCGAAGATCCCTCCATGGCCATCGGCCACGCCTTCGGCATGGTGGACGCCGGCTCAAGCGACAGCGCGACGGTGCGCGCCACTTTCGTGATCGATCCCGAAGGCGTGGTGCGCGCCATCAGCTGGTACCCGATGAACATCGGCCGCTCGGTTGATGAGCTGCTGCGTCTCGTCACCGCCTTGCAGACGTCTGACCGTGAGGCGGCCTCCACGCCGGCGGGCTGGACGCCCGGCGACGCCCTGCTGGAGCCGGCCGCCACCACTCTGGACGCCGCCATCGCCGACGGTGACGGCGATGCGCCCTGGTACTATCGCGAGCGCCGCGCATGACCGACGATCAAGCGGCCGCCATGGAGCGGTTGAAGGAAAAGGCGCCGGAGGCCGCAGAGCTGTTACGCCAGCTGGCCAACGCCAACCGGCTGCTGATCCTGTGTCACATCGCCGAAGAGGAGCGCTCGGTGGGCCAGCTCGAGGCGGACCTTGGCATCAAGCAGCCGGCGCTATCCCAACAACTGGCTGAGCTGCGCCAGTATGGCCTGGTCAAGACCCGCCGTCAGTCCCGCTCGATCTTCTATTCGATCGCCGACGACCGGGCCCAGGCGGTCATGGGCATGCTCTACGAAATCTTCTGCGGCGATGCGAAGGCGGTCGGCGCGCGAGCCGCCGCCCCGGCGCCCCGCACATCGACGCCGGCGCGCGGCGACACGGCGCAATTCGCCCGCATCACCGCCGTCGCACGGCGCTGACGGCAAACCCGCACAGGAGACTCTCGTGAAGGGCTTCATCGACAATATCGAACGTCTGACGGAAGAGAACACAGACTTTCGCCGCGTTCTCTACACCGGCCACAATCTGCAGCTCGTCCTCATGGCCATTCCGCACGGCCAGGAGATCGGCGAAGAGGTCCACGACGACCGCGACCAGTTCTTCCGCATCGAGGCGGGCGAGGGCGAAATCTGGATCGACGGCGTTCGTCATGCCGTGAAGGCGGACGACGGGGTCATCGTCCCTCGGGGCGCCCGCCACAATGTGGTCAGCACGGGGTCCGAACCGCTTCGGCTCTACACCCTTTATGGTCCGCCGGAGCATCGCGACGGTACGGTTCACGCCACGGTGGAAGAGGCCTCCGCCGACCACGAGCATTTCGACGGCCGCACGACCGAATAACCGTCAGGGGCCGACGTCGTCCGCATCGGCGCGCCGGTCGTCGGGCCGCGGCAGCTGCAAGGCGATACCCAACGCCTCCGCCAGACGGGTGTCGCGACGATAGATGTCATCGCGAAAGGCGACGCGGCCCTGGCCGTCCAGAAAGGCCGTCCAATACAGCAGGCGCACGTCGATCGGCCGACCGGTCGCCACCCGGACGGTCTCGCCGCTGTCCAGCGCGGCGTCGAATCGGGCGAGCCTTGCGGGGTCGGGCGCGAGCAGTAGCCGAGCGAAGCCGACCGCGTCCTGCACCCGCACGCAGCCGTGACTGAGATGGCGGAAGCTCCGCTCGAACGCACCCCGCGACGGGGTGTCGTGCAGGAAGATGGCGTAGCTGTCCTGAAGTTCGAACTTGACCTGGCCCAGGGCGGCGTTCGGGCCGGCGCGCTGAACCACCATGCCATTCTGAATCGTCATGTTGTTCGCCCGCATATAGGCGGCGCCGCGCGGCAGGATCTCGCGCTGGGCGATGGAGGTCGGCACCGTCCAGGGCGGATTGGCGACGACCGAGGCGAAGGGCCGTTCGAGGCTGGGCGTCGCATTGTCGGCGTCACCCGTTACGACCCGCATCGAATGCACGGGCCGGCCGTCCTTCCAGTAGACCATGATGGAGGCGGCGGTGTTCACCTCGATCCGCTCCGGGGCGACGTCTCTCTTTAGCCAACGGCGGCGTTCCAGATTGAGCGCGATCTGGCGAGCACGGGCCTCGGCCGAAATCGACAGCGCCCGCTGGGTCGCCGGGCCGATGCGGGCGTCCGCTTCAAGACCGTGGCGCACCTGGAACGCCCGAACGGCCTCTTGCACAATGGAGCCGTATTCACCGCCAGACGGGCCGACCATCGCGGCGGCGGCGTCGCTGAGATCGCCTTCCACCCGAAGGCGCGGCAGGAGGGCGGGAAGGCGCGGGTCGGACGCAAATGGTTCGATCGTCGCGCCCAGGGCAAAGGGCGGCCAACCGCCGCGGTCGGCGATGGCGCGATAGCGGAGGAAGCCGTCGCACAGGCCCTGATAGCCGCGGTCCTGGGGTGCGAGGCCGGCCATCGTCGCCGCAAGTGTTCCGTCGTCGACCGCCTTTGCGAGGAGAGGCGGCGTGTCGACTTGGTTGCGATCCATCTCCCAGAGCGTCTCGACGGATGCTGGATCGACCCGGCCATGGGCGAGCGCCTCAGCCAGGATCAGGACGGCCTGGGTCAGTTCTGCTTCGCTAAGGGCGAGACCGTCGGGCGCCGACAGCCCGTGGCGGTCCGCCAGAGCTAGGGCGTCCATGGCTTGCCGGCGCGCGGACCCCGCCCAGGCGGGGCGTCCGCCGCGGGCCGCGTAGAAGGCTGTAGTCAGAACAGTGATGTCAAAGGCGGCGGGCGCGGGTGCTGCTCGCGCCGCCGTAGAGACCCAGAGCGGCGCCGCTGCGGCCGCCAGCAGGTGTCGGCGGTTCAGGATTGAGGAGCGACGATCAACCATGCCGCCGACACCGCAGGGTTCACCTTAAGGCAGGCTTAAGGTTGGCCGGTCCGCCAGCCCCACCGCGCGAAGATGGCGGCCCCCTCGTCGGACTTCAGAAAGTCGAGGAACGGCTGGGCGTCGGCGTCCTGGCGGCCGGTCTCTGTCACAACGGCGCCGGCGTCGCGGTAGATGCGGTAGGGCTCTTCGACCTCGACCACATCAGCGAGGTCCGGATTGGCGACCTGCCAGATGCCCCAGATGATCCAGGCGTCCAGCGTCGGGTCGTCGATCCAGGCTTGTCGGGCCTCGGCGCTGTTGCGGGCGTAGACGACGATGTTGCGACGCAGGGCGCGCACCTTGGCGATGTCGCCGGTGCGACCGGCCATGTCCTCCCACAGGCCGTTCTGGCCCGCGCCGTTGACAACCAAGACCCGGCGATCGGGCTGGAAAAGATCCTCAAGGCCGCCGATGCCGTCCGGATTTCCCGGCCGAACGAGGATGGAGGCGGTGCGCAGATAGAGCGGCTCGACCGCCTCGGCGCGGATGCGGCCCTCCAGGGCGCTGACGAAGTCGGTCATCATCGTCTCGGAGCCTGAGAAGATCAGGTCGCCATCCGCCTTGGCCTGGTCCAGCCATTGGGGCGTGGGTCCGGCGACGACGGCCACGGCGCGACCGGTGCGCGCCTCATAGGCCTTCGCGGCGTCGCGCATGGCGGGGGAGGGGCCGCCGGGACCGTAGACATGAAGTGGATCGGCGGGCGTCTGGGCGTGGGCGGCCAGGGCCGTTGCGCTCAGGAGGGCGGCCAGCGTCAGTGCGGACGGGCGCATCAAGAATTCTCCTGGGGTGGGGCGAAGTGATTGGCGGGAATCTTGAAATAGACGCGCCCGTCCGGCGCGGCCGGCGGCAGCACCCCGCCGCGGATGTTCACCTGAAGCGCGTAGAGCATCAGATTCGGCAAGGGCAGGGTGGCGTCCCGATCGTCGCGGAGCCGCACGAAATCCGCCTCGCCGCGTCCGCCGCCGACATGGATGTTGTCCGCCTTCTGCTCTCTCACGGTGCTGAAGCAGGCGGGCTCGCGGCCATCCGGGCCATAGTCGTGGCCAACGAAGACGGCGGTCTCTTCAGGCAGGGCCAGGATGTCCTGGATGCTTCGGAAGAGAGTCTTCGAGTCGCCGCCCGGAAAGTCGGCGCGCGAGGTGCCGGCATAGGGCATCATCAGGGTGTCGTGGACGAAGGCGTTGCCGCCAATCACATAGGTGATGGAGGCCATGGTGTGCCCCGGTGAGAACATCACCCGCGCCGGCAGGTCGCCAACAGCGAACGTGTCGCCAGCCTTGAAGAGTCGGTCCCACTGGCGACCATCGGCCGGAAAGTCGTCGTCCAGGCCGTAGATGTCCTTCCACAGCTTCTGGACGCCGATGACCTTTTCGCCGATGGCGGTCGGCGCGCCCAGTTTCTCGTTGAGGAAGGGCGCGGCGGAGAAGTGGTCGGCGTGGGGATGGGTGTCCAGCAGCCACTCGACGGTCAGGCCCTCCGCCTTGACGTAGTCCAGGATGGCGTCGGCGTTGCGGGTCGAGGTCGCCGCCGCCTTCTCGTCGAAATCCCAGACCGGATCGATGATCGCGCATTTGCGGCTGACCGGGTCGGAGACGACATACTGCCAACTGCCGGTCTTCTTGTCGTGGAGCGCCGCGATGCGCGCTCCGCCGTGGTCGATGATCTGCATGAAGGCTCCGTTTGGTTTGCGAAGAAAAAGGCCGGACCGCTTGCGAGGTCCGGCCGGAATCCGATCAGGCGGCTTTCGGGGCGTCGGGGAGGTCGCGCGTCGAGAAATACCAGTCGGTGTAGACGTAACCCTCGGAAGCGCGAGCCTCGGCCGCCTCGGCGGCCTTGGGCGGGGGGACGATGGCCGGTTGGCCAGGGCGCCAGTTCTCAGGCGTCGCGACCCCGTTGGCGTCGGACGCCTGGAGCGCGGTGAGCAGCCGAACGAACTCTTCGATGCTGCGGCCATTGCTCATGGGATAGTAGACCATGGCGCGCAGCTTGCCTTCCGGATCGATCAGGAAGGTGGCGCGAACAGCCGAGGTGTCGGCCGCCCCGGGGTGGATCATTCCGTAGGCCTGGGCCACCTCCATCTTCAGATCCTCGATGATGGGGAAGGGGATTTCGACGCCGAACTTCTCCTTGATGTTCCGGGTCCAGGCTAGGTGCGAGAAGATGCTGTCTATCGAGAGGCCCAGGAGCTCGCAGTTCATGGCGGCGAACTCATTCGCATGCTTGGCGAACCCGATGAACTCGGTCGTGCAGACCGGGGTGAAGTCCGACGGGTGCGAGAAGAGGATCAGCCATTTGCCGCGGTAATCGGCCAAGCTGCGATCCCCGTGCGTGGTGCGGGCGTGAAAGTCGGGGGCGGGTTCGTTGAGGCGGGGCAGTCCGGTCATGTCGATATCTCCTTCAGACGCCCCAATGAACAATTACATAAATACTTACGCAAACTAATAGTTCTTATGCTCAGGAAAGGTTCCGCCTATGCCGAGCCGTCAGTTCACAACCAGGGCGTATCCGGCCTGTTGAAGGTGGATGACCGTCATCAGGGCGGCGAGATCAACGCTCACGCCCGCTTCGAGATCGGCTTGCGCGATGCCGTTCCCCGCCATGGCCTGGCCGCACAGTCGAACCTGGACGCCGGCGGCGATGAGGGCGCGGATCAGGGCGCTGTTGGGGTTGGCGTCGCCCTTGCCGCGCGCGGTCCAGGCGGCGTCGGAGAGAACTGCAGGGGTGGCGGCGCCGTGCAGGACGACCACGATCTGACGGTGGTCGGCGTCCACGCCGCCCGCCGCCAGCATATTCACCAGCCGCGCGACGCGATCCAATCCCTTCAGCGGCCTGTCGTCCGCACCGCCCTGGGACACGTCGAAGATGACCCGATAGATGCGCGACGGATCCGGCTGTTCGCCGGCCTCGGGCAGGGGCTTGAAGCCGCCGAAGCCTGAGACAGCCTGGGCGAAGCTCGGGGAGGCCGCCAGGGAGGCGGCCAAGGACAGGGCGATCACGAGGGTTTTCATGGCGGGTTCCGGTGTGCGGGCGCTGGGGGTCAGGGACGGCGGGCGATGAGATCGATCAGGGCGGACCGGCCGCTGTGGCCGGCGCCTTCGGAGACGTCGCTGTCGTGGCTTTTCAGATGCAGGATGTCGAAGTCGGCGAAGGCGTCGCGGAGCAGCGCCTCGGTGTAGAGGTTCTCGACCTGCCCCGGACCGCCGGTGCCATAGGCGATCTGTTCCGGCCGATAGCCCTGCAACAGGACCAGGCCGCCAGGCTTCACGGCCGCCTTCATACGCTCGAAAAGTCGGTCGCGCTGGGGAGGCGGGGCGAACTGAATGAAGACGGCGACCACGACGTCGAACGCACCCTGCGGCCAGCCCCAGGTCTCGAAGTCCGCCACCTGGGCGTCCAGTGTGACGCCACGTCGCTCGGCCAGGGCGAGGGCCTTCTCGACCGCGCGCGGGGCGATATCCGTGGTGGTGACGGCCAGGCCCTGTTCGGCGAGCCACACGCCGTTTCGGCCCTCGCCGTCGGCGACCGCCAGAGCGGTCATGCCGGGCTGGAGCCGCGCGATCTGAGCGGCCAGGAAGGCGTTGGGCGTCTCGCCGAACAGATAGTCCTGGCGGTCATAGCGGCTGTTCCAGAAGTCGCGGGCGGCGACGGAGTCCATAAGGTGTTCCTTCAGATGATGAGGACGCTGACGGGCAGATCGGTCTCGCCAGGCGTATGGTCGGCGAACCAGGATTCAAGCGCGCCCACAGTGTCGATGTCGAGCGTCCGGCGGTCTCGCCCGTAATGTTCGGGCACCCCTTGGGCGGTGACGAAGGCCACCAGATAGTCCGCCTCCGGCTCGACAGGGCGGTCTCCGACCAGCAGGCGGTCGAGGCGCAGCCCCTTGGGATTCTCAAGCTTCACGAAGGCCGTGAGACCCCGGCAACGTTTGATGTAGCCGCCCATCTGCTCATACGGGTCGGCGGCGAAGGTGCGCTCCAGATTTTCTTCCAGCATCGCTTGCAACTCGGCCCCGGTCAGCGTCGTGCGTGAGATCGGCGGATTCATCGGCGCCATATTGTAGAGGTCGCCCAGAGTGACCGGACCCGGCGCGACGGGCGCGCCGTAGCGCCAGCCGTTGGAGAAGGCGATGTCCACGCCCGCCGCCTGCGCCGCCGCCGCCAGCAGGACGTCGTCCATCGGCGCGCTGGCCATGGCGTAGCGGTGAAGGGGGATGGCGGTGCGGCCGACGATGCGCGCCAGACGCTCGCGCTCGGGCGCCAGGGCCATCTCCACCAAGCCGGCGACTTGATCGTCTTCGGGGCCAGCGTCCACGGCTATGAGCCGATGGCGCCGCAGGCACACGCGGCCCTCTGCAATCTCCAGATCCAGCCGGCCGATATAGGCGCCGTGGCAGCCGGACTGGATGATCAGGGTGTCGCCGACGCGGGCCGGTTCGTGCAGGCGGTTATGGGTATGACCGCTCAGGATCACGTCGATGCCCGGCGTTTCGGCGGCCAGCTTCAGATCCTGCGGAAAGCCCAGGTGCGACAGCAGGACGACCAGATCGACCTTTTCCTCGCGGAGCTGGTGCAGCTGCTCGCGGGCTTCGGCCACACCCATTTCAAACCGCACGCCTTCAGAGAAGGCGGGGGGCATCGTCTTGTCGATGATGGGGCAGGCCAGGCCGATCACGCCGATCCTCAGACCGCCGCGCTCGAACACCCACCGCCCGTCGAACTCCGGCGCGCCGTCATCCTTGCGGAAGACATTGGCGGCCAGGACGGGATAATCCAGTCCCGCCGCCAACGCCTTGAACCCCGCCGGGCCATAGGCGAACTCCCAGTGCGCCGTCATGGCGTCGATCTTCAGGGCGTTCATGATCGGAACCAGCGCCTCGCCCCGGCTGGCGACGGCGACCCGCGTGCCATGGAAGGTGTCGCCGTTGTCCAGGGTCAGGCATGCACCTTCGGCGCGCGCCTCTTCGAAGAGGCGCGCGATGCGGGCGACCCCGCCCAGCCGTTCGAACCGCCAGCCGCCTTCGGTGCGCACCAGTTCGGGATGCGGCTCGAGATAGCCGTGGAGGTCGTTCAGCTGGAGCAGGGTCAGGGTGGTCATGGTCGGCTTCAGCGCAGCGGTTGTCCGGAGCGGATACGACCGATCACCGCTTCGAGTTGCGCCTGGGGCATGCCGCCGGGGATCAGATTGCCGTTGATGATAAAGGCGGGCGTGCCCTGCAGGGCCAGGGCCGCCGCTTCTCGACCATTTCGGTCCAGCACCGCGTCGATGTCTGCGCGGTGTTCGGCCAGGTCCTGATTCAGGCGCGCCATGTCCACGCCGGCCGACTGGACCAGACGGGTGATGTCCGCCTGGTCGCCGATGCGCGACGGCGACAGCATGAAGGCGTTATGGACGGCCTCGTACTTGCCCTGATAGGCGGCGGCGAGGGCGGTCCGGGCGGCGGTCTCCGAGACGTCGCCGAAGATCGGCCAATCCTTGTACAGGACGCGCACCTTGGTGTCCGCCTTCAGCAGGCCGTCGATCTCAGGCTGCATCTTCTTGCAGTAGGGGCAGTTGTAATCGACGAAGCCGATGATGGTCACATCGGCGTTCTCGGCGCCGATGAAGGGCGCTGCGGGATCGCGCAGCAGGTCATTGAAGCCGACCTGGGCGATGGGCGGCATGTCTTGTCCGGAGGCGGCGGAAGGGCTGGCGGGCGCCGCGCCGTTGTCGGCGTCGGCCGGGCCGCAGGCGGCGAGCGCCAGGACGGCGGCGAAGGCAGGGGCGAAGGTGCGGTTCATGGAAGCTCCGTGAGGCGAGGGGGTCAGTGCAGACGCGCGATTTCGGTCGCGATCTGTTCGGGGGCGATTTCCCCCATGTGGGCCTTGGCCAGACGGCCGTCGGCGTGGAGGAACAGGGTCACCGGAATGCCGGCCGTACCGTAGTGGCGGGGCAGCGCCATGGCCTCGTCGAACAGCACATGGTCGAGGGCCAGCCCCTGGCTCTGCAGAAAGGCCCGAACGCCGGCTTCGCCCTCGCCCTGGTTGACGAAGAGGAAGCGCACATTCGGATGGGCTTTTTCGGCCTGGGCCAAAGCCGGCATCTCGCGCCGGCAGGGCGGGCACCAGGTGGCCCAGAGATTGATCACCGTAGGCCGATCGATCGGCGCCGAAAGGTCGATCGCCGGTGCGTCCATCGCGGCCAGCGTCAGGGCGGGCGGCGCCATGGGCTGCGTCGCCGAGGCCAACTGATGGGCGGTGGTCCAAACCAAGGCGCTGGCCAGCACAGGCGCAATGGCCCAGGCGCGTTCGCGCGTCGTGCGCAGCAGCAGAATGGTGGCCAGGATCACGACCGGCGCGACCCAGATCCAACTGAATCCGCCCTGCCAGACCGCGAGCGCCCGCCACGGGTCAGCCCCGAAATACTCCCAGTGCGTCGCCACGTGACCGAGGCGGGCGACCGCCAGACCGCCGAAGACTAGGACCGTGCTCCACAGGTTGAAGCGCGGGCTGACCCGGCTGGCCAACAGCCCGACGCCGATCATGAAGACGAACACGCCGGCGATGATGGCGAACCGCTCGCCCGACAGGACGAGCGGGCCCAGGGTGATGGCGTTCATGCGGCGGCTCCGGCGCTCTGCAGGGCGGAGGCGACGTCTTGGGCCGACATCTCTCCGATCAGTCGGCTGCCCGGCGCTTCGGTCGCCGAGGGCGACAGGAAGATCATCGTCGGCGGTCCGATCACTCCGTGCCGCTCAAGAAGCGCGCGCGCCTCGGGCGTGCTGCGCGTGACGTCGACCTTGATGAGGTCGGTGTTCGAAAGGCCGGCGATGACCGCGGGGTCCTCGAACACCGTCCGCTCGATCACCTTGCAGCTGACGCACCAGTCGGCGGTGAAATAGACCAGGGCGGGACGTTCGCGCGCGGCGGCATCGGCGACGGCGCGGTCGAGCGCCGTCTGATCCAGCACGACCGCTGCGGTTTCGACCGGCGCGGCGGCTGAGATTCCAGCGGGCCGCGCCAGGGGCTCAAGCGGACGCCACGGGTCGTCCGCCCCGAGACTGAGGCCGACCAGCAGCAACAGGCCCCAGGTCGCGGCCGCCAGGCCAGCGACACGTGCGACGCCGTTTCTCAGATTCGGGCTCAGCGGCTGGAACAGGCCGAGAGCCGCCGCCAGACCGAGCGCCAGCGCCGCGCCGAAAGCCAGCGTCGCGCTCGGCGGCAGGATGCGGCCGGCCAGCCACCAGGCCATGCCCAGGAAGATGAAGCCGAACAGCATCTTCACCCGGTCCATCCACGGCCCAGCCTTGGGCAGGAAGCGCGCGCCGACCGTGCCGAACACGATCAAGGGCACCCCCTTGCCCAGGCCCAGGAAGAACAGGGCCGCCGCGCCCAGCCCAACGTCGCCGGTCTGTGCGATATAGAGCAGGGCGCCCGCCAAGGGCGCGGTGACGCAAGGGCCCACGATGAGGGCGGAGACGAAGCCCAGACCTGCGGCTGAGGGCAGGGACCGCCGTCCGTCACCGCTGTCGCGGGACAGGCGGCTGGTCCAGGCCGAGGGCAGTTGCAACTCGAAGCCGCCGAACATGGACGCGGCGAGAACGACGAAGACGACAACCAGAGCGCCGATCGCCCAAACCGACTGGAGCGCCATCTGCAGGTTCTGTCCGGACCAGGCGGCCGCGACGCCCAGCAGGGCGAAGGCGACGGAAAGGCCCAGCACATAGGCGACCGAGAGCATCAGGCCTCGGCGCGTACCGCGCCCGTCCACGCCGCGTCCGATGACGCCGGCCAGGATCGGGTACATGGGAAAGACGCAGGGCGTGAAGGCCAGAAGCACGCCGAAACCGAAGAAGGCGAGCAGGACCCAGGTGGCCCCGCCCTGCAGCGCCAAGCGATCGACGAAGCCCGGGCTGGGGTCCGGGATGACCGCCGGCGATGGCGCGACCGGCGGAGGCGCCAACGCGCCCTCATCACTCGCGAGTGCGGGTGTGGGTGCAGCGCCCGGCGCCTGGATCGCCAGCAGAGCGGCGGCCTGAGCGGTCTGCGCATCGGCCTCCCGAGCGGCAACCTCGGACTGCGGCCGGGTCGGCACGTCCACTGTCCGCGTCATCGGCGGGTAGCAGATCGAGTCCTCGAGGCACCCCTGGTAGGTGATGTTGACCGACGTCGGGCCGCCAACCTGCGTCAGGGTCTGCGCCGATAGGGTCGCGCGACCCTCGTCATGCCAGACGTCGACGACGCCAAAGCCCGGATCGTCCTTGGTTTCGCCGGTCGCAAGCTCCAGAGGCAGCGATGCTTTCCCGCCCGGCGTGCTGGCGACGGTGTGGTCACGATAGAGATAATGGCCGGGCGCAATGTCCCAGGCGAAGGCCAGGTCGCCGTCAGCCTCACGCGTCACCGTCAGGGAGAAGGCCTTGTCAGGCGATAGCGGAGCCTGACCCAATGCCGAACCCGGAAGGGTGAAGGACAGGATCGCGAGAGCGGCGGGCAACAGTCGGCGGAAAAACCTCATGGCCATCTCGTCGGCAAACGAGCTTAAGTCAGGCTTAAGCCGCAACTTCCACCTCACGCCGCATGAGACTGCTCGCCATAGAAGATGATCCCGTTCTCGCCGACGGCCTCCAGGTCGGGCTCAGCGCCTGCGGCTGGACGGTCGAAGTCGTCGGGCGGGTCGAGGACGCCCTCGCGGCGCTGGAAAGCTCGGCGTTCGATGCGGTCGTGCTGGATTTGGGTCTTCCTGATGGCGACGGCCTTTCGGTGCTGCGTTTCGTTCGCGAGCGCGACATGGATGTCGGCGTGGTGGTCTTGTCGGCGCGCGATGACAGTCGGGACCGCATTGTGGGTCTGGACGCCGGCGCGGACGACTATGTCGGCAAGCCTTTCGATCTCGACGAACTGGCGGCGCGACTGCGCGCGGTGCGGCGTCGCCTGCTTGGGCGCTCGGCGCCCGCCTTGCGCCACGGCGGGGTGACCCTTGATCCCCAGTCGCGTCTGGCTTGGCGTGAAGAGGGGGACCTGCCCCTTTCGAGACGTGAGTTCGCCATCCTGGAGGCCCTGATGGAACGGCCTGCACAGGTCCTCTCGCGCAGTCAGCTAGAAGAACGCCTGTACGGTTGGCAGGAGGAGATCGGCTCTAACGCGGTGGAAGTGCACATCCACTATCTCCGGGCCAAGTTGGGAGCCGGCTTCATCCGCACCGTCCGCGGCGTAGGATACACCCTGCAATGAGCTCGATCCGCCTGCGTCTGTTCGCCACCCTCGCGCTCGTGACCGCCCTCGTCTGGGGCGGCGCGGTCGTCTGGGTCGAGATCCAGACCCGGGCCGAGGTGCAACGGGTGCTGGACCGGCGCCTGATGGAGTCGGCCCGCATGGTCTCGTCCCTGATGCAGGCCGGCAGCGTGCGCCCGGCGATGCAGGCTCCGGAAAGCGGGGCCGCCGATGTCTACGACCGTCAGCTCTCCTGCCAGATCTGGTCGCTGGAAGGCGATCTGATTGGTCGGTCCCAAAGCGCGCCTGCGGAGCGGTTGTCGGAAGGGGGCGACGGTTTTTCAGAACGCACGATCCGGGGCGAGCGCTGGCGCGTCTACACGGTGCATGATCGTGATGCCGGTTTCAGGGTCATGGTCGGGGACAATCTGGCCGTTCGCGAGCACCTGGTCGGCAATGTCGTCACCGCTTTGATCGGTCCGGCGGTCCTTGGTCTGCTGGTGCTTGGCGTATTGATCTGGTGGTCGGTAGGGCGGGGGCTGACCCCTATTCGACAAATGACCCGCAGCCTTGCGGTACGGGATGCGGAAGATCTGACGGCGTTGGACGTATCGCCGGACGCCCGCGAACTCCGTCCCTTCGCCCTGGCGCTGAACGACTTGATGTCACGCCTTGGCGCAGCGCGACGTCGCGAGGCCGAGTTCACGGCCGCTGCCGCGCACGAATTGCGTACGCCTCTGGCAGGCCTGCGCGTCCAGGCGCAGATTGCGGCGTCGTCTTCGGATACGGCCGTTCGAAGACGCGCGCTGGAGCAGATCCAGACCTCTGTCGATCGCACTGCCCGCCTCGTCACAGGTCTTCTCGTCTTGGCGCGCGAGGACGAGATGCCGGTTAGCGACGAAGATCGCCGCTGGGTGACGCTTCGGTCGCTGTTTGCAGGAGCGGAAGGCGATGATCGGGTGTCGATCGTTGAAGGTGACGCGCTGCTTAACGTGGATCCAGATCGCTTCGAGGCAGCGGCTGCCAATCTCCTCGCCAACGCGCAGGCGCATGCGGCATCCTCAGTCGTGATCAGTTACGACCCGACTTCCGGGCGTTTAATCGTCGAGGACGACGGCCCGGGCGTGGCCTTCTCGGATCTGCATCGGCTGGGTAGGCGCTTCTTCCGTGCGGCCAATGCACCTTCCGGAGGGAGCGGTCTGGGCCTCTCTATCGTCCTCGCCACAGTGAAGGCCCATGGGGGACAGGTGCAGTTCTTGCGCTCACCAGGAGGCGGTCTCCGTGTCGAGGTGATAGTTGCTATTGAGGCTTCGGGGTCGATGCATAAGCCTAGCACGCTGACCGACTAACAACGATCTCGGCACGCCGAAAGGGTGAGCTCGGGGCCGATCGCGGATCGGAGGCGGACATTAGATGTTCTCACCTCCAGCGTCTGCTGATGCAAACGGCTGCTGGTCGCACAGCGAGGATAGCCCGCACGCACCCCACTGCTGGCTCACTAAGTTGGGCTAGGGCTTTCGGCGGCTCAGCGGCCGCTGGTCGGGAGATTTCCGACCGGGTTTCTGCTATGGGATTTCAGGAAGTGGGTATTGATCCAGATTGCTGGCTCTTCCCCTCTTCTGGTGACCATATGGTGACCAATCGTCGCTGAGATTTCCTAAGTTCTTAGAAAAATCAGCTTTATCAATAGGATAGAACGAGAGTTCGCGGCATCGAATATCCTGTACTGGGACATCGAGCTGGAGCCCTGAATCCCGTCGAGGCGCGGCGTCAGGCGAACCGACTCGGACGCCGGCGGTCTAGGCCGGCGGGCTCGGCGCAGGTCTTCCATGACACGGCATGGACCTTGTCGCGGCCCAGGACGGCGGCCATCGGTTCTGAGCCGAACAGGTCGGCTATGGCCGGATCACAGACGTCCAGCCCGCCGGTGAAGGCGCCGAAGGCCGGCAGGATCAGGCGCGATCCGTCGGTGATGAAACAGGGGCGGCGAACGCCGCGACCATAGGCGACCACGCGCGCGGCGGGATGCAGGTGGCCGGCGACCTCGCCCTGGCGGTCGTCCGTCCCGGTGCGGGGCTCCGGCTCGTGGGTCAGGCGAAGCCCGCCCAGCCGCATCTCTGCCAGGACCACGCCGGGCAAACCGAGCGCGGAGGCGGTCAGGGCTTCACGGTCGTGATTGCCCTCCAGCCAGATCCAGTCGCGCCCCGCCGCCAGTCGATCCAGGCGGAGGCGGTCTTCCACCGCCATGCGCGGCACGGCCTTTCGGTCATGGAAGCTGTCGCCCAGCAGGATGATCCGGACCGGGGCCAGTTCGGCGATCTCCGCCTCCAGCCGGTCCAGGGTGGCGCGGCTGTCGTAGGGCGGCAGCATCTGGCCGCGCGCGGCGAAGGCCGAGCCCTTCTCAAGGTGCAGGTCCGCCGCGACCAGGGTGCGATGGGCGGGAAGCCACAAAGCCCCGGAACAGCGCAGCACGCAGGTCTCGCCCGCGATCTGGACCCGCAAGGACCCGCAGGGCTTGCGCGTGGGGGACAGGGTCTGGCGCAGGGCGGCGTTCATGCGGGCGCCTCGTCCATGACTTCGGCGATCAGCTGTTCGGCGCTTTCGTCCAGGATCATTTCGGCGGCGTCCCCGCCGACCCGCTCTCGCCCGATCTGGACCAGGACGGGCACGCAGAAGGGCGAGGGGCGGGTCAGGGGCTGATGACGGATGCGACCCTCGATCCGCGTCAGCATCTGGCCCAGCCGCGCCACGTCCAACAGGCCGGAAGCGGCGTCGGCGCGGGCGGTCTTCAGCAGCAGATGGTCGGGCTGATGGCGGCGGAGCACGTCGTAGATCAGGTCGGTGGAGAAGGTCACCTGCCGGCCGGTCTTCTCGGCGCCCGGCTGGCGGCGCTCGATCAAGCCCGAGATCAGGGCGCAATTGCGGAAGGACCGCTTCATCATGAAGCTCTCCTCCAGCCAGGCCTCCAGATCGTCGCCCAGCATGTCCGGTTGGAACAGGGCGTCCAGGTCGATCCGGTCCATCGGCTTGATGGACCAGACGGCCAGGGAATAGTCGGTGACCACAAAGCCCAGCGGCCCGACGCCCAGCCGGTCCAGCCGCCGGGTCAGCAGCATGCACAGGGTGGTGTGGGCCAGATTGCCCTCGAACGGATAGGCGACCAGGAAATGCCGGCTGCCGCGCGGAAAGGTCTCCACCAGCATGGATTCGGCGTCGGGGATCGCGGAGCGCTCGGCCTGGAGTTCCAGCCATTCCTGAACGTCGGGCGGCAGGACGCGCCAGTGGTCCGGGTCCTGGACCATGGTCCGCACCCGGTCGGCTAAGGATGTCGACAGCGGGAATTTGGACCCGCCCCAGGACGGAATCTTGGGCTCCTTGTCGTTGGCGTGGGTGACCAGGGCGTCGGTCCCGACGATGCCCTGAAACGCCCAGACCTGGCCGGCGAACAGAAAGGTGTCCCCGGGCGTCAGCTGTTCGAAATACCATTCCTCGGCCTCGCCCACCTTGCGGCCGGGGACCAGCTGACGCGAGGCCCCGCCGCGCCGGCCCGCCACGCGCACGTTCAGGGTTCCGGCCGAGACAATGGCGCCGACATTCATCCGGTGGCGCTGGGCGATGTGCTGATTGCGGACTTTCCAGCGGCCGTCGGGCGTCCTGACGATGCGGGCGAACCGGTCGTAGGTGCGCAGCGCATAGCCGCCGGTCGCGACGAAATCGACCACCTCCTCGAACTGCGCCCAGGTCAGGTCGCGATAGGGGCCGCAGCCGGTGATCTCGTCGTACAGGGCCGTCATGTCGAAGGCTTCGGAACAGGCCACCCCCATGACGTGCTGGGCCAGCGCATCCAGGGTGCCGATATGGATCGGCTCCCAGTCGAAGGCGTTGTCGGCCACCGCCTCGCGCGCCGCCTGGCATTCCAGCATTTCGAAACGGCTGGCGGGGACCAAGAGGGCGCGCGATGGTTCGTCCAGCCGGTGGTTGGCGCGGCCGATCCGTTGGACCAGACGGCTGGACCCCTTGGGCGCCGCCATCTGGATGACCAGATCGACGTCGCCCCAGTCGATGCCGAGATCCAGCGTCGAGGTGCAGACCACGGCCCGCAGGTCGCCCCGCGCCATGGCCGCCTCGACCTTGCGTCTTTGTTCGGCGGCCAGGGAGCCGTGGTGCAGGCCGATGGGCAGGTTATCGTCATTGATCGCCCAGAGTTGCTGGAAGACGAACTCCGACTGCCAGCGGGTGTTGACGAAGATCAGGGCCAGGTTGGCGCGCTGAATGGCGGCGTAGACCTCGGGGATGGCGTGTCGGCCGGTGTGGCCCGCCCAGGGGACATGGCCTTCGGAAATCAGCACGTCGATGACGGCCGGGGCGCCGGGGTCGCCCTTGACCAGGCGCACCAAATCTCCCCGCGATGGGGGGAGGGGACCAGGCGAAGCCTGGTGAGGGGGGCTTGCTTCGGACTCGGCGTCAAGGTCGGCCCCCTCCACCGCTTCGCGGTCCCCCTCCCCCGATGGGGGAGGATTGAAGCGCGGCGCCAGCCACCTTCGGATCAGATCGGGGTCTTCGATGGTCGCGCTCAGACCCACCCGGCGCATGCCGGGTGCGAAGCTCTGCAACCGTCCCAGCCCCAGCGACAGCAGATCGCCGCGCTTGCCGCTCCAGATGGCGTGGACCTCGTCCAGCACGACGCATCTCAGATCGGCGAAATAGGACCGCGCGCCTTCCCAGGCGCAGAACAGGGCCAACTGTTCCGGCGTGGTCAGCAGGATGTCGGGCGGGAAGTCGCGCTGACGCTGGCGTTTCGACTGTTTGGTGTCGCCGGTGCGGGTCTCGACATGGATGTTCAGCCCGATCTCGCGGATCGGCGTCATCAGATTGCGTTCGACGTCGGTGGTCAGGGCCTTCAGCGGCGACAGATAGAGGGTGTGGACGCCCGAGCCTGGTCCTGTCTGCGGCTTGGGTCCGCGTTCCGCCAGCTCGACCAGACTGGGCAGAAACCCCGCCAAGGTCTTGCCGCCGCCGGTCGGCGCGACCAGCAGGGCGTGCGCCCCCGCCTGGCCCGCCGCGACCATCTCCAGCTGATGCCGCCGGGGCGACCAGCCGCGCGACGCGAACCAGTCGGCGAACAGGGGCGGAAGCGTCGTCATCCGCTCCACGGCGACAGCAGACGGCAGCCGCTGTGTTCGAAATGGCGGACATTTCGGGTGACGAGGGTCAGATCATGGACTAGGGCGGTCGCCGCGATCAGTTCGTCGATCACGCCGGGCGTCAGACCCTGCCTCCGATGTGCGTCGCTGACGGCGCCCCATCGCCGCGCGACGTCGACATCGACGGGCAGGATCCGCTTTCGATAAACCGACAGGATCAAATCCCGCCGCTTCGAAAGCTCGGCCCGCTTGGGACTTTCAGGCAGGTTCAGAATGCCGCGATCCATCTCGCCCAGTAGAAGAACGCTTAGGAAAATTCCCTCTTGCCGGTCCGCAGTTTCGGCCTGCTGGTCGTGCCACGCCATGAAGCCGGGGTCGGGGCGAGGCTTGCCCAGTTCGCTGATGGCGTTGGTGTCGAGCAGAAACCTCAAAAATCAGCCTCGCGCGCCGGCCGGGGGTCGCGGGTAAGATCGACGTCGGACCAGTCCATGCCGCGGAGAATCTCCAGCATGGTCGGTTTGCGCTTCTGCATTTCCTGGAACCGATTCAGGGGGATCACGACCAAAGGATCGTGGCCTTCGACCTCCAGCTTTTGAGGGCCGTCAGCCTCGACACGAGCGGCGAGCGCTTCCAGCCACGCATCGGGATCAATCGGCTTGTTCACGGCGATCTCCTCGTTTGGACGACATATAGAGGCAGAAGGCCGGCGAAACCAGATGTTCCCGTTCCGTTTCGCTGGTCAGCTCGCTATGCTGCGGCCGTGTCCGACGAATCCGTCATCGCCGAATCCCGCCTGAGCGGCGCCGAGCCCTGGCTGGACCTGCCGCCGGCGCTCGCCACCCCGCCCGATCTTCCGCGCCCCCTGGTCGTCGCACACCGCCCCCGCGCCGGGCGGGGGGCGGCCGAGGGGTTCTTCACCGGCGGGCCGGGCGGGGNGGGCGGGTTGGGCCTGGGGCGAGCGGGTGGTTGAGGCCCTGGAGGCGGGCGGGGTGCGGGCGCGCCAGCATCGCGGATCGGGCCTGGACGTCTGGAGCCGGCTGACGGAATGGGAGGACGAGGCGCCGCGCGGCGAGGCGGGCTCGGCCCCCGTCGACAGCGAGAGCGCGCGCATCCGGCTGGAGAAGCTGCTTCAGGCCTCGGGCCTGGACGAGACGCGGCCGACCCAGTCCGACTACGCCGCCGAGGCCGCCTTCGCCTTTTCGCCGAGGAATGAGGAGGGGCGGCCGCGGGTGCTGCTGGCCGAGGCGGGGACGGGGACAGGCAAGACCCTGGGCTATCTGGCGCCGGCCTCGCTCTGGGCCGAGCGGAACCAGGGGGCGGCCTGGATCTCGACCTATACGCGGGCCCTGCAACGCCAGATCGACCGGGAAAGCCATGCTCTGTGGCCCGATCCGGAGGAGCGCCGCCGAAAGACGGTGATCCGCAAGGGGCGCGAGAACTATCTGTGCGTCCTCAATCTTCAGGACATGGTCCAGGCGGCCCAGTTGGGGAGCGGCGACCTGATCGGCCTGGGCCTGGCCGGACGCTGGGCCCTGCACACGCGCGACGGGGACATGACCGGCGGCGACTTCCCCGGCTGGCTGTCGGGCCTGTTCGCCGTCCCGCCCGCCCATGCGGCCGGCGCGGCCAATCTGGTCGACCGGCGGGGCGAGTGCGTCCACGCCGCCTGCCCCCACTACCGCACCTGTTTCGTCGAAAAGACCATACGCGCCAGCCGTCGCGCCGACCTGGTCATCGCCAACCACGCCCTGGTCCTGACCCAGGCGGCCTTCGACGGGGCGCGCTCGGCTCGGGGGCAGCAGCAGGACGGAGAGACGGCGGCGCTGAAGCGGATCGTCTTCGACGAGGGCCACCATCTGTTCGACGCCGCCGACAGCGCCTTTTCCGCCTGTCTGTCGGGCCAGGAGGCCGCCGAGCTGCGCCGCTGGATTCGCGGACCCGAGGGGCGGGGGCGGCGCGGACGCGGTCTGGAACAGAGGCTGGGCGATCTGGTCGGGGACAATGAGGCGGCGCTGAAGGCGCTTCAGGACGCGATCCGCGCGGCCGCCGCCCTGCCCGGCGAGGGGGTGTCCGGCCGGGTGGCCCCGGCCTCGGGCGAGGTCAATCCGATCGGGCCGATCGAGGCCTTTTTAGCCGCCGCCCTGGATCAGCTGCGCGCCCGCACGGCCGAAACCCCTTATGGCGGGGCCGAGTTCGGCATGGAGTGCGCGCTCAAGCCCGTGACCGATCCCGTGGCGGAAACGGCGCGGGCGGCGGCCCAGGCCCTGGCGGCGGTCGAGGCCCCGCTTCTGGCCCTGGCCCGGCATCTGGAGGACGTCCTCGACGACGAGGCGGCCGAGCTGGACGGGTCGCAGCGGTCGCGGATCGAGGGGGCCTTGCGCGGCCTGGACCGACGCGCGCGGATGACCCTGCCGGGGTGGCGGTCGATGCTGGCGGCGCTGGAGGACGGTGGGAGCGAGCCCGATCCCGACTTCGTCGACTGGCTGTCGGCCGAGACCGCTTTCGGCCGCATCCACGACGTGGCCCTGCGCCGCCACTGGATTGATCCCACCGTCCCGCTGGAGGCGGCGGTGATCGCGCCCTCGCACGGGGTGCTGGTGACCTCGGCGACCCTGTCGGACCCCTTGCAGGACGATCCGTTCGACCTGGCGCGGCTCAGGACCGGCTCGGCCCGGCTGATCGAGCCGCCGCGCACCCTGAAGGTCGAGAGCCCGTTCGACTATGCGGCCAACAGCCGGGTCATCGTCGTCAACGACCTGGTCAAGGACGATCCGCGCCAGACGGCGGCGGCGATGCGTGAGCTGTTCCTGGCGGCCGGAGGCGGGGGCCTGGGCCTGTTCACCGCCATCCGTCGGCTGAAGGCGGTCTATGAGCGGCTGGGGCCGGACCTGGCCAAGGCCGGGGTGCCGCTTTACGCCCAGCACGTCGATCCGTTGGAGGTCGGCGCCCTGGTCGACATGTTCCGGGTCGAGGAGAACGCCTGCCTGCTGGGCACGGACGCGGTGCGGGACGGGGTGGACGTGCCGGGCCGGTCCCTGCGAGTCCTGGCCTTCGACCGGGCGCCCTGGCCGCGCCCGGACCTGCTGCACAAGGCGCGGCGCGAACGGCTGGGCGGCCAGTTCGGGCAGGGCAGGGGCTATGACGACGCCCTGGCCCGCGCCCGCATCGCCCAGGCCTTCGGGCGGCTGATCCGGCGCGGCGACGACAAGGGGGTCTTCCTGATGCTGGACGCCGCCACCCCGACCCGGCTGTTCGCCAGCCTGCCGCCTGGGATAGAGGTGCAGCGCATGGGTCTGGCCGACGCCGTCGCCCTGACCCGTGACTTTCTTCAGACGACGCCCCAGACCGAGACCGATTGAGATGTCGAAGACCACGCCCGCCACCGTCGCCCTCGCCAAGGCGGGCGTCGCGTTCGAACTGTTTCCCTATTCCTATGATCCCGATGCGCCGCGCGTGGGGCTTCAGGCGGCTGAAGCCCTGGGGCGGCCGCCGGAAGAAGTTTTCAAGACCCTGATGACCCTGGCGGACGGGGCGCCTGCCTGTGTCGTCATTCCCTCCGACGCCGAGGTCAGCATGAAGAAGCTGGCCGCCGCCCTCGGCGCCAAATCGGCCCAGATGATGAAGCCCGCCGACGCCGAACGGCTGACGGGCTACAAGGTCGGCGGGGTCAGTCCCTTCGGTCAGCGCAAGGCCGTTCCGACCCTGTTCGACGAGACGGCGGCGCTGTTCGACCAGATCCTGATCAACGGCGGCCAGAGGGGGCTGCTGCTGGGTCTGGCGCCGGATGAGGCGGTGCGGGCGGCGGCCGCGCGGCTGGTCGATCTGACGGCCTGACGCCTTATGCGGGCGGGGCCGGTTGGGGTATAGCGGCCTTGAACCGGAGTTTGCATGACCGAGCCCTCGACCCCGCGACACAGCCGCGCCGGCCTTTACGGCCCCTTCATCCTGGTGCTGATCGCCCTGGCCGCCTGGACGGGCTGGTGGTTCTATCTGACCCGTCGGATCGACGCGGGGCTGGAGGCCCAGGCGGCGAGCCTGCGCCAGCAGGGGTGGGAGGTCCGCTACGCCGACAAGCGGATCGTCGGCTGGCCGTTCCGCGCCCATGTGCGCCTGACCCACGTCACCGTGGCCGCGCCTTCGGGCCTGGCCCTGGCGGCGCCGGAGCTGGAGGCCGAGGCCAACGCCTATCAGCCGACCAAATGGGTGGTCGCGGCGCCGGAGGGGCTGGTCCTGACCCGCGCCGGCAAGGGCAAGGTGGCGGTCCACGGCGATGCGATCCGCATGAGCGCCGGCGGCATTGATCAGCGCTGGCCCAATCTGGCGCTGGAGCTGGTCAATCCGATCTTCACGGCCCTGCCCCAGGGCGAGCCCTTCCCCATCGCCCGGGCGGCGCGGATCGAATTCTACACGCGGCCGCATCTGGAAGGCTCGACCGTCGCGACCGACGACATCGACGTCATGTTCCGACTGGTCGACGGCCAGGGACGGCGCGACGGGCCGGTCGAGGGCTTCGCCCAGGACGGACAGCTGACGACCCAGCTGGAGGCCACGATCGGTCAGGCCAGTCTGTTGAAGGGGGGCGACGCCGCAGGGGTCTTTTCCGCCTGGACCAAGGGCGGCGGGACCTTTCGCAATCTGCGCGGGGATCTTCAGGCCGGCGAAAGCCGCGCCACCCTGAGCAGCGACGTCCTGAAGGCCGACGCCGACGGGCGGCTGACCGGCCAGGTGACGCTCCAGTCGCAAAGGCCGCTGCCGGCGCTTTCGGGCCTGGTGGCAAGCCGCAGCCGGCCCGGCGAACGTCTGGGCGCGGTCGGGGCCGCCGCAGCGGCGGGCGCCGCCCAGGCGGCCGGGGGCGAAGAGGTTCCGCTGACCCTGGTCTTCCGCGACGGCCGGACCTGGCTGGGGCCCTTCGCCCTGGCCCCTGCGCCCAAGCTGTTCTGATGGCGTTCCTGAACGAACCCCCGGCCGATGCGGCCCTGGACGCCCTGGACCGGGCGGTGGTCGAGGCGGTGCGAGCGCGCCTGGCCGCCGGCCCTCGCACGCGCCTGGACGCCTCGGCCCTGAGTCTGCGCGCGCTTCTGGCTGGGGCGCAGCCTGTCGATGCGAAGGTGCTGAAGGCCCTGTGGGGGCGGATCGAGGCCGCCGTCGGGCCGGCCCTGATCACCAGCGGCGGCCTGGCCCAGGCGCTGGCGGCTGACCGGTACGGCCTGGGCGGGAGGCCTCTGCCGGCCGAGGAGGCGCTGAAGGCCGCCGAGGAGGGGGCGCGGGCTCTGATCGACCTGTCGTCCGATCGTCCCTGGTGGGGTCGGCTCCTGGCCCGGCCGGAGCTGAAGATCGCGGGGGCCCTGCCGGACGACGCCCGCGCCCGTCCCCAAGCCTTTCTGGTGACGCGCGAGGGGTCCGGGCCGACCGGAGAGGATCGGACCTTCTGGGTCACCGACAGCGGCTGGTCCGAGACGAAGATCGTCGAAGCCATGGGCGAGGCCGGGCTGGTCGCCGATCCTTTGGCTGCGGCAGGCGGCTTGAAGCTGTTCGCCCTGGCAGGCTATGTGCAGGCCGAGGACGGGCGGCTGACGAACGCCCCCGGCCGCCTGACCGGCGTCATCGGCGCCGCCCCCATCTTCTGAGATCAAGGTTTTCCATGACCGACGCGCCCCAGGGCCCCCAGCCCAAGCCCGGCATCCTCGACATCGCCCCCTATGTCGGGGGCAAGTCGTCCATCGCCGGCGTCGCCGAACCGATGAAGCTGTCCTCAAACGAGAACATGCTGGGCGCCGGCGAAAAGGCGCGCGCGGCCTATGAGGCGGCGGTTCGCAACATCCACATCTATCCCGACGGGCGGGCGACCAAGCTGCGGACGGCCGTGGCCCAGACCCACGGGCTGGAGCCCGAGCGGCTGATCTTCGGCAACGGCTCGGACGAGGTCTTCGCCCTGCTGAACCAGACCTATCTGACTGCGGGCGACAACATCGTCTGCGGCCAGTACGGCTTTCTGGCCTATCGCATCAGCGCCAAGGCCTGCGAGGCCCAGGTCAAGCTGGCGCCCGAGCCGAACTACAAGGCCGAGGTGGACGCGCTTCTGGCCCAGGTCGATGAGCGGACCAAGATCGTCTATGTCTCCAATCCGTCGAACCCGACCGGCAGCTACAATTCCGGCGAAGAAATCCGCCGCCTGCACGCGGCCCTGCCGGCTCACGTCATTCTGGTGATCGACGAGGCCTATGCCGAATATGTGACCGAGCCGGACTGGGAGACGGCCTTCCCCCTGGCCCGCGACGCCGAGAACATCGTCGTCACCCGCACCTTCTCCAAGATCCACGGCCTGGGCGGTTTGCGGATCGGCTTCGGCTATGCGCCGCTGAAGGTGGCCGAGGCGATCGACCGCATCCGCCTGCCGTTCAACGTCTCGGTTCCGGGGCTGGAGGCGGCGACGGCGGCCCTGGGCGACGAGGCGCACCAGCAGGCGTCGCGCGAGCTGATCGCCACGTGGAAGCCGCGCCTGACCCAGGCCCTGCGCGGCTTCGGTCTGGAAGTCCTGCCCAGCGCGGGCAACTTCGTCCTGGTGCTGTTCGAGACGGCCGAACGGGCGGCGGCGGCCAGCGATTATCTGAACGGCAAGGGGATCATCGTGCGGCCGGTCGGCGGCTACGGCCTGCCGCAGGGCCTGCGGATCACCATCGGCACCGAAGACCAGAACCGCGCCGTCATCGACGCGCTCAGCGAGTTCGCGGCGACCTGATCGGTCGCCGCATTCCGCTTCAGCCGCCGAAGCGACGGGCGAAGAAGACGCCCGTGCGGATCGTGTCGTCTTCCTCAGACAGGGGGCTGTCGGCCACGTCGCCCAGCCGGCGCTCATAGTTGATCAGGGCGCCGGCGCCCCATTTGTCGTTCAGCGGGACCAGCAGGAACAGGCTGGCGCCCGCCCCTTGCAGGCCGCTGCCCGGCGAATAGGGGGCGATGCCGTTGCGGGCGGCCTCTTCGGCGCTGACGCCGTAATAGGCGTCGGCCAGTTTGGCGTCGCCGCCGCGCGCATAGACCGAGACGTTCATCAGGCCGATCGGCGTCACCCGCTGATGGCCGACCGAGGCGTAGTATTCAGTCCCTTCGCTGACGTCGGTCACATCGCGGCTGACCCGGCCGCCGACGACGATATTGCCCGGCAGGCGCTGGAAGGCGTAGGCGGCGACGTCGGCGCCGAAGTCGGGCCGATCCAGGTCCAGGCCCTCGATGTCTTCCGGCGAAAAGCGGGGGCGCAATTGCAGCCCGGCGCGGAAGCTGTCGGTCTTGACCGCATTCCAGCCCAGGCCGTCGATGGCGTTCAGATAGACGACGTCGCGATAGTTGGCCGAGACCCAGGGCACGACCCGCGTCTCAGAGCCCGTGTCGCCCCCGCTGTCCTTGCTGTAGAGGGCGCCGACGCCCAGATCGACGGTCCAGCCGTCGGCTGCGGGGCGGATCTGCTCATAGGGCTGGGACTGGGCCAGGGCGGCGCCCCCGGTCAGGGCGGCGGCGGTGAAGGCGGCGGCGGTCAGGGCCAGGCGGCGCAGGGACATGGGGGAGCTTCCTCGTACGGGATCGGTCACCCCATACGTTCGAGCGCGGCCTTTGGCTCCAACAGGGCGGCGGAAGCCGTCTCGATGCGACTTTCCAGCAACGCCATCATCTGTCCGCGTTTCAGTCCGGCGGGGATGGGCTCCAGGAACTCGAACACCACCGTCCCCGGATAGCGGCGGAAGCCGTGGGCGGGCCAGTGGACGCCCGAGTTGGTGGCGACGGGCCAGCAGGGCCCCTCCAGATCGCGATAGATGGCCGCGACGCCGGGCTTGTAATCGCCGGGGACGCCGGGTGCGTTGCGCGTGCCTTCGGGGAAGATGACGATCTGGCGGCCCTCGGCCAGGCGGTCTTTGGCCTGGCGCGTCATGTCCTTCAACGCCTTGGCGTGACCGGCGCGATCCACGGCGATCATCTTGGACCGCCAGGCGAACCAGCCGAAGAAGGGCAGGGGCATCAGCTCCTTCTTCATGACGAAACAGGCGTCGGGCAGGACCGCCAGCAGGGCGACGATGTCCAGCATCCCCTGGTGTTTGGAGGCGATCAGGGCGGCCCCGGTCGGGGCGTTCTCCAGCCCGCGCACCTCGACCCTGACTCCGGCGATCCAGCGCAGGCCGAACAGGGCGACCCGCGCCCACAGCTTGCACACGCCTTGAACATAGCGGTGCGGCGCCAGCAGCACGGGCGACAGGCCGATGGCGATGATCGGCATCGACAGATAGAGCCAGGCGGTGAAGAGCAGGGAACGCAGGGTGTTCACTTAGGCGGAGGCCTTTTCGGTCGGGGCGGAAGCCTCGGGCTCTGAGGCTGGGGCTGGGGCTGGGTTTGGGGCGGGGGCGTCTCGGCTGAGCCGTCGCACGGCCTCGCCCCAGGGCGGCGAGGTATTTCATATATTCCAGGGTCATCCGGCGGGCCGTGACCGTGGCCCGCCACCAGTGCCGATTGTCCAGCGACGGCGTGGAGACGGCGTAGGGGGTCAGTTCCAAGCCCGGCGCCTGGCCGCGGATTTCCACCAGGGAGCGGGGCATGTGATAGTCGGAGGTGACGACGATCAGATGATCATAGCCCTTGGACCTCGCCCAGGCGGCGATCTCCTGGGCGTTGCCCACCGTATCCTCGGCCTCGAAGCCCAGATCGACGCAGCAGTTGAACAGGCGGCTCGAGCCGGGGGTCAGTTCACGCAGTTCGCGACGGCGGACCTCGCGGTTCACGCCCGAGATCAGCACCCGTTCGCCCTTGCCCTGCTCCAGCAGGCGGATGGCGGCGTTGACCCGTTCGGACGAAGGGCCGGTCAGGGCCACGATGGCGTCGGCGGGGGCGGGTTCGTCGGCGGGGGTCAGTTCGCGCACCCGATGGGCGAAGGCGAACAGGCCGACCAGCCAGATCAGGGCGACGATGCCGATGACGACGAGCAGTCTCATGCCTTCCCCCTGCCTGAGCCCAGCACCTGCATGGCGGCGAATCTGGCCGCGACAAGCGCCACCGTAGCCGCCAGCAGCGGACATGGCGAGAGCAACAGCAGATCCCCCCAGGTCACGGGCAGGGCCTGGGTCAGGCCGCCCGATCCGCCCAGGAACCGCACAAAGGCCAGAAGCAGGGCCGCCAGCACGGCGCCGACGGCGCCGGCGCCGGCCGCGATCAGGGCGAACCGCCGCTGGAACAGCCAGGCGATGCGCCCGTCGGTCGCCCCGTTCAGGCTCAGGGTCTCGATCACGCCTCGGCCGGCGGCCAGGCCGGCGCGGGTGGCGTAGGCGATGGCGGCGGCGGCGGCGAAGGCGATCGCCAGGAAGGCCGCGCCCGCCAGGACCGTGATCAGGGCGGCCGACCGTTCGACCTCGCCTCGCCACAGACTGTGGTCGTCCACCGTGGCGTCCAGACCGGCCTCGGCCAGGGCGCGGCTCAGGGTCACGGCGCTGGCCGGGGCGTCGGGGTCCAGCCGGACCGTCACCAGATGCGGCAGGGGCAGGTCGGGCAGGACGGCGTCGCCCAGCCAGGGCCGCAGCAGATCCTCGGCCGCCTTGCGGTCAAGGGCGGCGGCCTCTTCGACGCCGTTGACGCCCGCCAGGGTTTCGGCGGCGCGGGCGGCGGCGGTGTCGCCGCTTTCGCCGACGCGGGGCCGCACCTGGACGGTCGCCTCCGCCCCCAGTTGACGCGCCCAGCCATGGGCGGCCCGATCGGCGGCCGAGGCGGCGACGGCGGCCAGACAGGCCAGAAAACACAGGACGGCGATGACCGTCATCAGCCAGGGCTCGCCCGCAGCGGCGGGGGGCAGCAGGCCGGGTCGACGTCGGGGAAGGCTCCGGGCCAGGATCGACGGCGTCATGCGGCCATCCTGCCGGCTTCGCTCAACCGGCCCTGGTCCAGCTTCAGCACCCTGGCCCCCGACCGTTCGGCCAGGGCCTGGTCATGGCTGGCGATCAGGACGGTGGCCCCCAGGCGGTTCAGCGACTGAAACAGGCGCAGCAGCTTGTCGGCCATGACGGCGTCCACGCTGCCGGTCGGTTCGTCCGCCACGATCAGGCCGGGACGGGTGATGACGGCGCGGGCGATGGCCAGCCTCTGTTTCTCGCCCCCGGACAGGGCGGGCGGACGGGCGTCCATCCGGCGGCCCAGCCCGACCCATTTCAGCATCTCTTCGACATCGGCGGCGTAGTCGGCCTCGCGCCCGCCCGCGAGCCGCAGCGGAAGGGCCGCATTGTCGAAGGCGGACAGATGGTCCAGCAGGCGGAAATCCTGAAACACCACCCCCATGCGGCGTCGAAAAGCGGGAATGTCGCGCCGGTCGATGTGTGAAACGTCGGTCCCGAACAGGCGCAGGCTTCCCTTGGTCGGCCGGTCGGCCAGGGTCAGAAGCCGCAGCAGCGACGACTTTCCGGCGCCGGACGGTCCGGTAAGGAAGTGGAAAGAGCCTCGCGTCAGAATGAGGTTAACGTCTCGCAGCACGTCGGGCGCGTCCGCATAGCCGAAACCCACGCCCGACAGGCGGGCGGTCTCGGCGACGGGGGCGGAATCGGCGGCGCTGGGGGGGGACGGCATAGGGTTTGTTTTCAGGGACAGGGCGTGGACCGCGCCTTACGGGAGGGGGCGACAGCCTCGCAGTCAGCCACATGATACTGACCTGCCCCGCCTGCGCCACCAGCTATTTCATTCCCGACGACGTCTTGGGGGCGAACGGCCGCAAGGTCCGCTGCAAATCTTGCGGCGAGGTGTGGCGGGCGAGCCCCGATGAACCGCTGGAGCTGAGCGTCGCGCCCGAACCGCGCGTCATCTCTACGCCCGAGCCGGAAGCCGTCTCTGAGCCCGCCAGCCTGGCCGAAACCCCGGCGCCGGAACTGCCCAAGGCCTTCCGCGCCCGCGCCGAACAGCAGCGACGCCTGCGTCGGGCCGCCACCCACGGCGTGGTCTGGGCCGGTCTGGCCAGCGTCTTCGTGGGCCTGATCGTCTCGGCCTTCCTGTTCCGGATCGAGGTGGTCGACGCCTTTCCCCGCGCCGCGGCCGCCTATGCCGCAGTCGGCGCCCCGGTGAACCCCGTCGGCCTCGACTTCGAGGCCATGAGCGCCAAGGAGGTTCCTTCGCGGCCCGGCATGGTCCTGGTCTCCGGCGCCCTGCGCAACGTGCGTGACACCGAGATCGTGGCCCCGCCGGTGCGGGTGGCCCTGCTGGACGAACACGGCGCCGAGATCGGCTTCAAACTGGTGACCATCGACGCTGCGCCGGTCCTGCCCGGCAAGGTGCAGGGCTTCGCCGTCCTGATCCCCGACCCCGGCGGACACGCCGCCGACATCGGCGTCAACTTCGTCACCGTCGAGGCGCCGCCCGCCGCGCCGAACGGCCACGCACCGGCTCCCTACGGGTCGCCCGAAAGCCATGGAGACGAAGGCCATGGGGTCGAGGCCCACGGCGAGGCCCATGCGCCGCCCGCCGCCGCCCACGCTCCGGCCGATCATGCGCCGGCCGCCGCCTCCGAGGGCCATGCGCCCGCCGACGCCCATGCGGAACTGGCGCCGGCTTCCAACGGCCTGCGCTCGGCGGTGGCGCCGGGGATGGGCGAGCGTCAGCCTGCTCCGATCGAGGCCCGACCCCTCGCGACGGTGGACAGGGCTCATGGGGAGGCGGTATCCGCCTCTCATGGCTGATCCCTCCCCCACGCCGACCGTTCTCCTGGCCGAGGCCGACATCGCCCGTATCGTGGCGGACCTCGCCGCCCGCATCGCCCCCGTCACCGATGACGAGACGGTGGCGGCCGTGCTTCTGACCGGGGGGCTGTGGTTCGCCGCCGACCTGACCCGCGCCCTGTCCCGCATCGGCCGCAACCTTCGTTTCGACGCGCTTTGGCTCGCCTCCTATGGGGACGAGAAGACCAGCCGGGGCGCGATCGACGTCTATGCGCCGTTCCAGCGGCCGATCGCTGGGCGCAAGGTGCTGATCCTGGACGACGTCTTCGACACCGGCCTGTCCTTGGCCGAGGCGGCGCGGATCGCGCGCGAAGGCGGGGCGTCCGAAGTCCTGACCTGCGTCTTCGCCCGCAAGCCCTGGCCCGCCCCCCGCGCGCCCGAGCCGGACTTCGTCGGCTGGGAGGCTCCAAATCGGTTTCTGGTCGGCTACGGCCTGGACAACGCCGGCGGCCTGCGCGGCCTGCCGGACATCTGCGCGCTGGACTGACGATAAAAGCGGCCGGTTCGGCGTTGACTCTGAGACGCCCTTCCGTATATGTCGCCGCTCTTCGCCCCCGGGGGTCCTCCCGGAGGGCGTATTCTTTTTTGCGTTTGCGCTGAGGCTTCAACATGTACGCGGTGATCAAGACCGGCGGCAAGCAGTACCGGGTTCAACCGGGCGACACCATCGTCGTCGAAAAGCTCGACGGCGACGCCGGCGCTGAGCTGAAGTTCGACAGCGTCCTGATGCTGGGCGGCGACAACGGCGTGACCGTGGGCGCGCCCCTGGTCGACGGCGCCTTCGTCGGCGCAACCCTGATCGAGACCCGCAAGGGTGAGAAGATCAAGATCTTCAAGAAAATCCGTCGCCAGGGCTATCGCCGCACCAACGGCCATCGCCAGATGGAATCGGTCCTGCGCATCACCGGCATCGAAGGCGCCGGCCAGTCCGCCAAGTGGGACGGCAAGGTCGAGCTGATCACCAAGGCCGAGATCAATCTGCGGGCCCGCGGTCTCGCGACCCGCGGCGCGACCTCGTCGCTGGGTTCGACCGAGACGGTCGTGACCGAAGCCGACGGCGCCGACGTCAAGGCCGCCGTGGTCGAGAGCTCGGCTCCCGCCAAGAAGGCCCCGGCCAAGAAGAAGGCCGCGCCCAAGGCTGAAGCCGCCGGCGACGAAGCCTAAGACATTCACCGGCGCCCTGGCGCCAGACCAGTTAAGAGAGACGTCCTCAAGTAGGCCGACAGGCCGGTAGGACGCTCAGGAAAGACGGAGCGGCAAGATGGCTCACAAGAAATCCGGCGGTTCGTCGCGCAACGGTCGCGACTCTGAGTCGAAGCGCCTCGGCGTGAAGAAGTTCGGCGGCGAGCGCGTGCTGGCCGGCAACATCATCGTGCGTCAGCGCGGCACCACCTTCCACCCGGGTGAGAACATCGGCATGGGCCGCGACCATACCCTGTTCGCCCTGACAAACGGCGCGGTGAAGTTCACCACCAAACGCGGCGGCCGTTGTTACGTGTCGATCCTTGCGGCGAATGACGACGCCGCCCAGGCGCTCGCCGCCGAGTAACGCAGTCTGGAACATACCGGATCGCGTTGCTCACCGAAGCAGCCGATCCGGACCAGGGAACTATTCCGCGGGGAGTCTGGATCACCAGGCTCCCCGTTTGCGTTTCCCCGCCTCGAAGACCGCCCGAGCCCTCCAAGGAGGCGGTCCGAACGGAGGCGAACGCCATGTGCGTCATCGAAACCTCTCCCGTCGTGGAGACCCGGCGCCTGATCCTGCGCGCCCCTGCGCCGCAGGACGCGCCGCGCATCGCGGCCCTGGCCAATGATCTGGACATTGCGCGCATGACCAAGCGAATGCCGCACCCGTTCCGCATCGAGGATGCGGAAGACTTCGTCATTCAGGTCGCCTCCCAGGACCCGGCGCGGGCCAACACCTTCGTCATCGAGCATGAGGCGGAAGGGCCGATCGGGGTGATCGGCCTGTTCGAAGGCGAGGACCGGGTGCCCGAGACCGGCTATTGGATCGGCAGAGACTATTGGGGGCGCGGATTTGCGACCGAAGCGCTGGACGGCGCCCTTGTCTGGGCCGGACGGCGGTGGAAGCGGCGCGCCCTGGTCGCCGGCCATTTCGCCGACAATCCGGCGTCGGGCCGGGTGCTGGAGAAGGCGGGCTTTCTCTATACGGGAGAGACCCGCCGCGCCTGGAGCCGCGCGCGGGGCGCCGAGGCGGACACGCGGATGATGGTCTGGCTGGCCTGAGCCGCGCCTCTCGATCAGCCTGCCAGGCCGGGGCCGTAGACCACGGCCGCTCCGACCAGGCCGGCCAGCAGCATGGCGGTCGCCCCGGCGATGAAGGCGGCCGCCGTTCGGGCGCGGCGACGGCGCGCGCCGCCCGCCCGATACTGGCGAACCAGGATCATCGGACCCCGGGTGAAGGCTTCGGACCCGATGATATTATGCTGGGACATCAAGACCCTCCCCTGATCTTCGGCGACAGGCGGGGATAAGTCGGGGCCGGTCGCGGCCAGAAGATGGCGATCCCCGTTACCGGAATCGCAACTTCGTGAGCTTCATCCGTATGAAGACGGTTGGGCGGCTCAGCCGCAGAAGACCAGTCGCCCGTCGTAGGTGCGGTAGTAGCCGCCGACCGGGTCATAGGAGCGATAGGAGGCGCGGCACCAGGCGACGCGATAGGGATCGCGCGCCGCGCCGTAGCCGTAACCCCGTCCATAGTCCTGGCCGTAGCCGACGCCGCCGCCGGGATAGATCAGGTCAGGGCGACCGTAGGCGCCGGGATAGACGCCGGGGCGGCCATGGCCGTAATCCGGCGCCCAGCGGCGATCGCTCCAGGCCCGATCGCGGACCGGCCGCTGGTCGCGCCAGGCGGCGCCGCAGTCGCTGCGGCCGGCGTCCCAATAGCGGTCGCAGCGATAGTCGCCCGGCCGATCCGCCTGGCCGTTGAAGTCGTAGCGGCGGTGGGCGTCGCGGCGCCAAGCCCGGTCCTCATGACCATAGCCGTACTCATAGGTCCGGTAGGAGCCGTAGCTGGAATAGGTCTGAGCCTGGGCCTGGGTCGGGGCGGCGACCGAAAGGCCGCCCGACAACAGGAGGAGGGCGGCGAGGATCGGGGCGGGTCTCATGTCAGTCTCCCTGAACGGGGCCCGGCGGGTCGCCGGGCGGAGGATCGTGGGGACGCTACGGATCGGCTTACAGGGTGACGTTGACGACGCGGCCGCCGCGCGTGTCAACGCGCCGCATCAGGACCAGGGGCGGCTCGTCGCCCGTCCGCACCGGCACGATCAGGAACCAGCCGCCGTCGGGCAGGTCGCTGAAACGGAACCGGCCGTCGCGGCAGGGCTCGGATCGGACAAAGCCGGTGTAGTCGGCGCTGGCGTCGGGCACGGTGCGGGCCCGCACCACGGCGGCGGGGACGGCGGCCCGGTCGGTGGAGCCGTAGAGGGTGCGGAAACGGGCGCGGGTATAGGGGGTCTCGGGCGTCAGGCCGGCCGAGGCGACGCAGGCGTAGGACTTTCCGTCCTGGGTGTAGGCGACGCGGCCCTCTATGGCGGCCTGGCCGGTGCGCTGGGACCAGGCGAAGTCGGCCGCGTTGAAGGCGGCGGGGCCGCCGGTCGGGGCGCCGGCGGGGAAGGTCGTGGGGGCGCAGGCCGAAAGGGCGGCGGCCGCGACGGCGGCCAGGGCGAGGGGGCGGATCGACATGGGGGCTTCCTTCCGAGAATCCGGCCCCAGGGGAAGGGCCGGGATGCGACGGTCCATCGCACGACCCACAACGCCCTCGCCACGGTCAAGGTTGCACCCTCTGGACCCGGAACCGACAAAGCGCGAAAGAGGCGGCGGAAATGCTCGGGCGCAGCGCCCGGCAGGCAGTACTGGAGCCCGCCTATATGACCGTCACCTTCGCCGATATCGAGGCGGCCCAGGGCCGGATCGCCGGTCAGGTGGACCGCACCCCCGCCCGCTATTCCCGCAAGCTGTCGCAGCTGACGGGGGCCGAGGTCTGGGTCAAGTTCGACAATCTGCACTTCACCGGCAGCTTCAAGGAGCGCGGCGCGCTGAACCGGCTGCTGATGCTGACCCCCGAGGAGCGCAAGCGCGGCGTGGTCGCGGCCAGCGCCGGCAACCACGCCCAGGCCCTGGCCTATCACGGCGGACGGCTGGGGGTGCCGGTCACCATTGTGATGCCGGAGGGCACCCCCTTCGCCAAGATCAACGGCACCCGGTCGCACGGGGCGATCGTGGTGATCGAGGGGCTGGACTTCACCGGCTCGACCGAGGCGGCCAAACGGCTGGAGGCGGAGAAGGGTTATGTCTTCGTCTCGGCCTTCGACGACGAAGGCATAGTGGCGGGCCAGGGTGTCTGCGCCATCGAGTTCCTGGAGGACGCGCCGGATCTGGAGGCCCTGATCATTCCGATCGGCGGCGGCGGCCTGATCGCCGGCTGCGCCATCGCGGCCAAGGCGATGAAGCCGGACATCAAGGTCTTCGGGGTGGAGGCGGCGCGCTATCCCTCCTTCACCGCCAAACGGGCCGGAAAGCCGCCGGTCTGCACCGGCCAGACCATAGCCGAGGGGATCGCCATCAAGGCGGTCGGCGACATCCCCTTCGCCCTGGCCAATCCGCTGATCGACGAGGTCTTCGTCTGCGAGGAGGCGGACTTCGAACGGGCCGTCTCCTATTACGTCACCTATGAGAAGACAGTGTCGGAGGGGGCGGGCGCCGGCGGTCTGGCGGCGCTTCTGGCCTATCCTGATCGGTTCAAGGGGATGAAGGTCGGGCTGGAGCTGTGCGGGGGCAATATCGACCCGCGGATGCTGGCGGTGGTGCTGAACCGCGAGATGGTCCGTGAGCGGAGGTTGATCGTCTATCGCATCCTGGGCGACGACCGGCCGGGCATGTTGTCGGCCATGGCGGCGGTGATCGGCGGCCTGGGCGGAAACATCATTGACGTGGTCCACAACCGTCTGGCCCTGGACGTGCCGGCCAAGGGGGCGGAGTTCGACATCATGGTCGAAACGCGCGATAGCACCCACGCCGACGAGATCGGCGAGGCCTTGAAGGAACGCGGCTATGAACTTCGGATGGGGTAGGGCGGCGCTGCTGGCGGCCGTGTTGCTGGCGGGCTGCGGCCGATCCGAGCCGGTCGATCCGAACGCGGGCAAGGCCGAGGCCGTCGCCTTCCTGGAGAAGAACGCCAAGGAAGAGGGCGTCGTCACCCTGCCCAGCGGGCTTCAGTACAAGGTCGTCCAGTCGGGCCCGGCCGGCGGCGTCAGTCCGGACCGCAACGACCTGGTCAAGGTCGATTACGAGGGCAAGCTGATCGACGACACCGTCTTCGACAGCTCCTTCGCGCGCGGGGCGCCGGCCATCTTCACCCCCGAGGAGGTGGTCAAGGGCTGGACCGAGGCCTTGCAGAAGATGCATGTCGGCGACGAATGGATCCTCTATGTGCCGCCCGCCCTGGGCTATGGCGAACGCGCCAGCCCCAAGATTCCGGCCAATTCGGTCCTGATCTTCCGGCTGAAGCTGCTGGACGTGGCCAAGGCGCCGGGCGGCGGATCGGGCGTCGGGACCGCGATGGGGTGAGGCCCGCACGATCCGTCTTCTCCCCACGTCGTGGGGAGGAGACGAAAAAGTGCACTGCGAATTTTTTGAGTGCACTTTCGTGCAGATTTTTGCGATCGGCTCGCAGCGTTGCGGTGAATGTCAAAGATCAGGACGGCAGTATAACCGTCTCGGCGCGCGCGGTGGGTTGAAGAGCGCTGATTTCGAGCAAGCTTTTGAAATCGCGTCCGTCCATCGCGTGGGTCATGAGGACCAAGCCGTTTCGGACCGCCGCCATTCCTCCAGAACCTGGGGATCGGTTTCGGTCGTCGCCTGGGCCAAGGCCGCGAAGGCGGCGGCCGGCGTCAGCTGCGACAGGGCCCAGACGGCGGCGCCGCGCACCAGGGGCGAGGGGTCAGCCAGCAAGGCTTTCGTCGGGGCGATCAGCGTCGCGTCACCCGAGTTTCCCACGGCGTAGAGCACGTTCCTGAGAAACCGATCCCGGCCGATCCGCTTGACCGGGCTCTTGGCGAAGAGGGCGCGAAAGGCGGGGTCGTCCAGCCCCAGCAGGTCGTCCAGGCGTGGGCTTTCAAGGGCCGGGCGGGGCTGAAGCCGGATCTCGCGGGCCTCTTGCGCGAACTTGTTCCACGGACAGACGGCTAAACAGTCGTCGCAGCCATAGATGCGCGATCCGGTCAGGGTGCGGAACTCGACCGGCCAGGGACCGCCGAATTCGATGGTCAGGTAGGAGAGGCAGCGTCGGGCGTCGAGCTGGAAGGGGGCGGGGAAGGCCTTGGTGGGGCAGGCGTCGAGACAGGCGGTGCAGCGGCCGCAGTGTTCGGTCTCGGCCGCGTCCGGCTCGATCTCGGCGGCGGTCAGGATCGTGCCCAGAAACAACCAGTTGCCGTGGGTGCGGCTGAGCAGATTGGTGTGTTTGCCCTGCCAGCCCAGTCCGGCGCGCTGGGCCAACGGCTTTTCCATCAGGGGCGCCGTGTCGACGAAGACCTTGATGTCGGCGCCGTTGCGGGCGGCGATCTGGCCCGCCAGCTGTTTCAGCCGGCCCTTGATCACCTCATGATAGTCGTCGCCCCGCGCATAGACCGAGATATAGGCGGCCGAGCGGTCGGCCAGCTGGTCCAGCGGGTTGTCGTCGGGGCCGTAGTTCATGCCCAGGACGATGGCGGTCCTGGCCTCGTCCCACATGGCGGTGGGGTGCCGGCGGCGGTCCAGGGTGGTCTGCATCCACGCCATGTCGCCGTGCCGGCCCTGATCGACAAACTCGCGCAGCCGCTCGCCTGCCGGCCAGGCGTCGGCGGCCGAGGCGAAGCGGCAGACGTCGAAGCCGAGCTCGGCCGCGCGCCGGCGGATGAAGGTTTTCAGGCGGTCGGACACGGGGCGGGGGATAGCACGAAATCGGGCGAGGAAGACCTTCCCCCGCTTGCGGGGGAAGTGTCAGCGCGTCGAGCGGAGCGAGACGGCTGACGATGGGGGAAGTCTAGCCTTTGGCGACACTTCCCTCTCCGACCCTGGTCCGCTGCGCGGAGGCCGGGCCACCTCTCCCGCAAGCGGGAGAGGGTCTTGGGGCGGTCATTCGGGCGATGCGGCCTCGCCGTCGAACATGTCCAGAATCTGGGCCTGGATGTCCGTGGGCCAAGGCGTGGTCAGGGCGGCGAGCCTGACGCGGTCGCCGGCGAACAGGGCGCGGCTGGCCTCTTCGAAATCGGGGGCGTCGCCGGCCATTTCGACCATGAAGCCATAGGCGGCCTCGGTGCGGCGGCGCCGCGCGTCGTCGTCCGCGCAGGCCTTGCGGGCCTGGTCCACCAGACGCCGCAGGGCGGCCGAGGCGCCGCCGGGCTGGGCGGCCAGCCAGTCCCAGTGGCGAGGCAACAGCGTGACCTCGCGCGCGGCGACGCCCAGGCGCGGACGGCCGCGCCTGGCGGCCGGAGCGGCTTCTGTCTCGCGGAGGTCCAGGTCGACCGGCCGACCGGTCGCCAGATCGAACACGCGCAGCGCGGCTTGAGGCGCCGCCTCCAGGGCCTTGCGCAAGGCGGCCGCTACAGCGGCGTCCGAGCCTCTGGCGATGCGGCGGGGGCCGTCGAACAGAACCAGATTGCGATTTTCGTCGCCCATGTATTTACCCGGATGAAATTAGTCGTCATATTTATACCCGGATAAATAAGAGAGCGCCATGACCCAGACAGATCGCAAGACCCTGATCGCGGAATATAAGGAGCGGCCGACCATCGCCGGGGTCTATGCTGTGATCTGCAGCGCGACGGGCCAGGTCTGGGTCGGCAAGAGCCGCCACATCGACACCGAACAGAACGGCCTGTGGTTCGCGCTGCGTCACGGCGGCAGCCCCTATCGGTCGCTCCAGGCGGCCTGGAAGGCGCACGCACCCGAGGATTTCCGCTTCGAACAGCTGGACCGTCTGCCGGAGGACGTCTCGGACCTGCGCCGCAAGGATGAGCTGGTCAGTCGAGCGAAGCTGTGGATCGCGCGATTGGGGGCCGAGGCGCTTTAGAAGTCCAGATCGGCATACCACCCCGACGGCGGCACGCCGACGAAGCGGTCGGCCAGCAGGGGGCGGAAGCAGGGGCGGGATTTGACCTTGGAGTACCAGAGCTTCAGCGCGGGCCAGTGGGTCCACTGGACCTCGCCGAAATAGTCGAGGACCGACAGGTGGGCGGCGGCGATCAGGTCAGCCTGGGACAGGCGGCGGCCGGCCAGCCAGTCGCGGGCGGCGACCAGGTCTTCCAGCATGGCGAGGTGGGATTTCAGGGCGTCGCGGCCGTGGCGCAGGGCGCGGGCCTCGGGCGGGCCCAGTTTGAGCAGGGGTTTCTCCATCCGCTCGTGCAGAAGGACGGCGTCGACTTCGTCGGTGAAGCGGCGCTCGAACCAGCCGGTCAGGCGGCGCGCCTCGGCCCGTTCGGCGGGGTCGGCGGGCAGGAGCAGGGGCGCCTTCTGCTGGTCCTCGATCCAGCCCAGGACGGCCGGCAGTTCGCACAGGGTCAGGGGGCGACCGCGGTCGGTCGTCTGGACGACGGGCGGCAGGCCCGAGGGGTTCAGATCATTGACCGGGCAATCCTCTTCCCACGGACGAACCGGCGTATCGGTCCATTCGATCCGCGCCTCGCCCAGGCCCAGGCGCGCCGCGCGCGAGGCGGGCTGGAAGGGGAAGTGGAACAGGACGCAGGAGCCGGACATAGGCCCTAGATGCGCCCGCACCCGTTAATGTCCGTTTACCGCATCGACGGCGGAGCCGTCAGGACCAGGGGCCTTTGGGCGGGGCCGGCGGCGTGTCCGCAGCAGGGGCCTGGGCCTCGGCGGCGGGCGCCGGTTCGGACGGGGCGGCAGCGACGGCGCGCCCGCGCGGGTCGGCGTGGATCAGGATGTCGGCCGTGGGATAGTGGCTGAGCACGCGGCGTTCGGCCTCGACGACGATGGCGTGGGCCGCCTCCAGACGCAGGTCGGGGTCCAGATCGACATGCATCTGGATCATCATGACCGAACCGGCCATGCGGGTGCGAAGCTGGTGGACGCCCTGGATGCGGGGGTCGGCCAGCACGGCCTGGGCGATGGCGGCGCGGTCGCTTTCCGGGACGGCGCGGTCCAGCAGATGGTCGGCGGCGGCCCTCAACATGCCGATCGCGCCCCAGAACAGCCAGACGGCGACCACCAGTCCGGCGGCGGCGTCCAGCCCCGGCGCGCCGAGGAAGGCGCCCGAGATCACCCCGACCAGCACCACCAGATTGGAGGCCAGATCGGCGGCGTAATGGGCGCGGTCGCCCGCGACCGCCAGGGAGCCGCTGGTCTTCAGGGCGCGGGTCTGCATCCAGACCAGCCAGCCCGTGACGGCGATGGAGGCGATGACCACCCCCACGGCCCAGCTTCCGGCGGTGACGGGACGCGGGTCGAAGATGCGCTGCAGCCCCTCCCAGCCGATGAACAGGGCCGAGGCGAAGACCAGACCCGCCTGGACCAGGGCCGCCAGGGCCTCGCCCTTGCCGTGGCCGTAGCGATGATCCTCGTCCGGGGGCGCGGCGGCCCAGCGCACGGCGAAGAAGGTGGCCAGGGAGGCCGCCAGGTCCAGAACCGAATCCGTCAGACTGGCCAGGATGGAGACCGAGCCGGAGGCGCCCAGGGCGAAGGCCTTCAGCGCGATCAGGGTCAAGGCCGCCCCGCCCCCTTCGGAGGATCCGCATCTGGCCACGCGCCGCATCACGCGGCTGTCGGTCGGGCGGGGGCGGGCGTCGGCGTAATCGGCTGGTCTTGTCGCGCAATCGTGGCGGAAAGCCAACCGGGGCGCTCATTTGGACTGGTCCAACTGGATCGGGCGCGTCATTAGGGTTAAGGACACGAAACGGCGCTATGCCGGTCTCCGTTCATACGGGGCATCGGTCGTAGTCGTGGGGGCGGCATGGACGCTGACGAACGCTGGATCGCGAGACATGAGGCCCTGACCCGGCTGGGGGTCAAGGCCCAGACCCTGTACGCCTATGTCAGTCGGGGCCGGATCGCCGCCCGTCCCGACCCCGCCGATCCCCGCAGAAGCCTGTACGCCGCCGCCGACGTGGCCCGCCTGTGCGGCGACGGGGCCGAAGGCGAGACCGAGGTGCGGGCGCCGGTCGTGGGGGCGGCGGCGCGCGGCGAGGCCGACATTCAATCCTCCGTAGGCCTGATCGCCGAAGGCCGGCTGTTCTATCGCGGTCTGGACGCGGTGCAGCTGGCTGAGACGGCGACCGTCGAGGCGGCGGCCCGCCTGCTGTGGGACGTGCGGGACGGGGACCCCTTCGTCGGACTGAAGCCGCGTATCGATCCGATCGTCGGCGGTTCGACCCAGAGGCGGGTTCTGGCCGTACTGGGCCGTCGCGCGATCGAGGACCGCTCCCTGCGCAGCCACGACCCGGCGGGACTGAAACAGGAGGCGGCCTCGCTGCTGAACGAGGTGGTGGACAGCGTCTCCGGCCCCGGCCCGCGCCTGTATCTGCACCAGCGTCTGGCGCGCGGCTTCAAGGCGTTCGAACGCGACAGCCATCTGATCCGCCGCGCCCTGGTGCTGGGGGCCGACTGCGGTCTGGACGAGGCGGTGCTGGCGACGCGGGCGGCGGCCTTCGGCGGCGCGCCCCTGGCCGGGGCGGTCCTGGCCGGGATCACCACCCTGAGCGGGGCCCCTCTGGGCGAGCTGGGCGAGGTCGTGGCCTATGTGGGGGAGGCGCGGCGCGACCCTTCGGGCGCGGCGCGACGCTGGCTGGCCCTGAAGGGCGGGGTGCCGGGCTTCGAGGAGACGGCGGCCTTCGGCCGGGTCGATCCGCGGACGCGACCCCTGCTGGAGGCGACGGGGCTGCCGGCGGACCTCCAGGCCCTGCTCGCCGAGGGCGAGGCGGCGGCGGGCCGGCCGGCCGGCTTCCATCTGGCCCTGGCCCTGATCGCGCGGCGGCTGGATCTGGGGCCGACGGGAGCGGGCGACCTGCTGCTGCTGGGGCGGCTGGTCGGCCTGTTGGCCCATGCTGTGGATCAGGCGACGGACGGCTCGCCTATCCGGGCGCGATTGCGCTATGTGGGGCCCGAGCCGGGCGCGCACTGACCTCCGGCCTGTGACGGGGACTTCATGTCGGACTGGCTTGCGGCGATCATTCTCGGCCTGGTCGAAGGACTGACCGAGTTCATTCCAGTGTCCTCCACCGGGCACATGCTGCTTTTGGGCCATTTCATGGGCTTCGAGAGCGCGGGCAAGACGTTCGAGATCGTCATCCAGCTGGGGGCGCTGCTGGCCATCGTCAGCGTCTATTTCAAACGGCTGTGGACCCTGGCCACGCGCTGGCCTGTTGATCCGGAGGCGCGGCGGTTCCTGATCGGCCTGCTGCTGGCCTTTGCGCCCGCCGTGGCGGGCGGCTTTTTGGCCTATGGCTTCATCAAAGACGTGCTGTTCGAAACGCCCCAGGTGATCTGCGTCGCCCTGATCGTCGGCGGGGTGATCCTGTTGGCCCTGGACCGGATGGACAAGCGGCCCCAGTGGCTGGACGCCAGCCAGTATCCGATGCGGGTCTATTTTCTGATCGGCCTGTTCCAATGCCTGGCCATGATCCCCGGCGTGTCGCGATCCGGCGCCACCATCGCCGGCGGCCTGTTGCTGAAGACCGACAAGCGGTCGGCGGCCGAGTTCAGCTTCTTTCTGGCCCTGCCCACCATGGGGGCGGCGGTGGCCTATGACCTGCTGAAGAACCACAAGACGCTGGATTTCAGCGACGTCGGCCTGATCGTGGTGGGCTTTGTGGTGGCCTTCCTGACCGCCCTGGTGGTGGTGCGCTTCCTGCTGGACTTCGTGTCCAGGCACGGCTTTGGCCCCTTCGCCTGGTGGCGGATCGTGGTCGGAGTGGTCGGTCTGGCCCTGTTGCAGGCGGGGTTCTGAGGCCCCGGCTGGCGATTTTCGCGTTCACCATCTAAGGGGCGGGCATGAGCACGCTTCTTTACGGCCGACCGCCGGTCGTCTTCGATCCGCCCAGCACCGGCGCCGGCGCCGCGATCCAAGTCTCGCCCCTGATCCCCGGCTCGACCGCCCTGGAGGCTGTGAGCGAAGGCTCGGTCGACGAGATCATGATCTACGCCCCGCCCGGCGTGCTGGAGCGGCGCCATGTGCTGGCCCTGGCGCTGAGGGCGCTGAAGGTCGGGGGGCGGCTGGACGTCATGGCCCTGAAGGACAAGGGCGGGTCGCGGCTGAAGAAGGAGCTGACCGGCTTCGGCGTCGAGGTGGGCGAGACGGCCAAGGCGCACCACCGGCGTTGCATCGTGGTCAGACCCGAGACGATGGCCGGGATCGACGAGGCCATAGCCGAGGGGGCGGCGCGGATCGTGCCGGGGCTGGAGGCCTGGTCCCAGCCGGGGATCTTCGCCTGGGACCGGATCGACGCAGGCTCGGCCCTGCTGGCCGAATACCTGCCGGCGCTGAATGGGGCGGGCGCCGATCTGGGCTGCGGCTATGGGGCTCTGGCGACGGTGGTCCTGCGGTCGGCGGGGGTGACGGGCCTGCGGCTGATCGACCTGGATCGCCGCGCAATCGAGGCGGCGCGGAAGAATGTCGAAGACTCGCGGGCGAGCTTTGAATGGGCCGATGTGCGGACGCTGGCTGCGGCGGGCGAACTGAACTTCGTCGTCAGCAATCCGCCCTTCCACGACGGCGGGGCCGAGGATCGACGGCTGGGCCAGGCCTTCATCCGCAAGGCGGCGGAGTTGCTGAAGAAGGGCGGGGTCGCCTGGATCGTGGCCAATCGGCATCTGCCCTATGAGGCCGAGCTGAACGCCGCCTTCGGCCGGGTGCGACTGGTCGCCGACGAGGGCGGGTACAAGCTGTTCGAGGCGGTGAAGTGAGCCTTCTTTCGTCATCCTCCGGCGAGCGCAGCGAGACCGGGGGACCCAGCGGCGCGCGCGAGCGCGAAACTGTCGCGGCGTTCCGTCCCAAATATCTGGACGGCGGAGGCATCGCCTTCGGCGCCGCTGGGTCCCCCGGTCTGCGCCGCAAGCGGCTTGCCGGAGGATGACGAGAGTGGGGAAAACCATCACCTCGCGCGTCGATCGACTGCTCGGCTCGATGGGCTACGGGTCGCGGGCCGAGATGGCGCGGATGGCCAAGGCGGGCGGGATCGTGCTGGACGGCGCGGATCTGACGGACGTGTCGAAGCGGATCGCCGTGACGCCGGACCTGCCCAGCCGGATGGAGATCGACGGCGAACCGCTGGATCCGGTGCAGGGTCTGGTGATCCTGCTGAACAAGCCGCTGGGCATGACCTGTTCCCACAAGGAAGATGGGGCGCTGGTCTATGACATCCTGCCGGACCGGTGGCGGCGCCGCGATCCGGCCATCTCGACCATCGGACGGCTGGACAAACAGACCAGCGGCCTGTTGCTGCTGACCGACGACGGCGACCTGCTGCACCGGGTGATCAGTCCCAAACGCCATGTGGCCAAGGTCTATCGCGCCGGACTGGCGCGGCCGCTGACGGGGACGGAAGGGGCGCTGTTCGCCTCCGGCGAGCTGGTGCTGGAGGGCGAGGACAAGCCGCTGGCGCCTGCCGTGCTGGAGGTCGTGTCCCCGACCGAGGCCCTGCTGACGGTGACGGAGGGACGCTATCACCAGGTGCGCCGCATGTTCGCCGCCGTCGGCAACCATGTGGAGACCCTGCATCGCGAGCGGCTGGGCGGGCTGACGCTGCCGGCCGATCTGGCACCGGGGCAGTGGCGGCTGCTGACGCCAGAGGAGATCGCGCTAATCTTCGACTGATTGGACATTGGACGGTCAGATGGCTATCTTGATGGCCATGTCCAGCTACTCCGTCGCCGAAGCCAAGAACAACCTGCCCAAGCTGCTGGATCGCATGCTGGCGGGCGAGGCCGTGACCATCACACGGCGCGGCGTGCCTGTGGCGCGACTGGAGCCGGCGCAGGAGGTCGAGCCGACGTCAGGGCCGATGGACATGGACTGGCTGAAACGTGTGCGGATCAAGTCTGAAGCCGAGATGGACTCCGTAACCCTCTTGCGCCGGATGCGGAACGAAGAGATTTGACCGTCTATCTGGACACCAGCGTCCTGATGTCCCTGTTTCAGACCGACAAGCACACTGAGCGGGCGTCGGTCTGGATCGCGGGTGTCGATGCCTTCGTCATGAGCAGTTGGGCTCTCACAGAGTTTTCCTCCGCCTTGGCGGTGAAGACTCGTATGCGCAATCTGCGCGACAGGGATCGGCGCGAGTTCGAACTGCAACTGGACCAATGGTTGAGAGGCAGGGTCGTCCTTTCTGTGGTTGACGGTGACATGGTGGAAGCGCGGCGCCTGGTGAAAAACGACGTGAGATTGCGCGCTCCCGATGCGCTTCATCTCGCGCTGGCGGCGAGGCATGGCTGCAGCCTGGCGACTCTTGACGAGGACATGGCCACGGTCGCCACCGACATAGGGCTGACGGTGATCGTCCCATGACGATCAAGATCAAGATCTGCGGCCTGACGACGCCCGACACCCTGGACGCCGCCCTGGACGGCGGGGCGGACTTCGTGGGGGCGGTGGTGTTTCCCAAGAGCCCGCGCCACCTGGCGCCTGCGGCGGCCGCCGACCTGTTCGAGCGGGCGCGGGGGCGGGCGAAGATCGTGGCGGTGACGGTCGATCCGGACGACGCCCTGCTGGGAGAGATCGCGCGGACGCTGAGGCCGGACTTCATCCAGCTGCACGGATCAGAGACCCCGGCGCGGGCGGAAACCGTGCGGGCCCTGACCGGGGCGGGGGTGATCAAGGCCCTGCCGATCCGACACGGGGACGACTTCGCCGCGGCCGACGAATGGGATTATCACGCCGATCATCTGATGTTCGACGCCAAGCCGCCCGAGGGGTCGGTCCTGCCCGGCGGGGTGGGGCATAGTTTCGACTGGACCCTGCTGGCGGATCGGGCCTTCCGTCATCCGTGGTTCCTGGCGGGGGGGCTGAACCCCGAGAATGTGGCCGAGGCGCTGCGGATCGCCGGGGCGCCGATGCTGGACGTCTCCTCTGGCGTCGAAAGCGCGCCGGGTGTTAAGGACGCCGACCGGATCGCGGCCTTCATCCAAAACGCGCGCCGGTCGTAATTACGACGCCTCTCCGCGTGAAAGTCGAAACCGTGAACGCTCAAACGCCCATCCAAGCTCCTGATCCCGCTCAGCCGCTCTCCAACGCCTATGCCTGGCCGGACGCGCAGGGACGGTTCGGGCCTTACGGCGGGCAGTTCGTGGCCGAGACCCTGATGCCGCTGATCCATGAGCTGGATGCGGCCTATAAGGCGGCCAAGGCGGACCCCAGTTTCCAGGCCGAACTGGACGGCTATCTGACCCACTATGTGGGTCGCGAGAGCCCGCTGTATTTCGCCGGGCGGCTGACCGAACATTTCGGCGGGGCCAAGATCTGGCTGAAGCGCGAGGATCTGAATCACACCGGCGCGCACAAGATCAACAACTGTATGGGCCAGATTCTGCTGGCCCGGCGCATGGGCAAGACCCGGATCATCGCCGAGACCGGCGCCGGCCAGCACGGGGTCGCCTCGGCGACCGTCTCGGCGCGGTTCGGCCTGCCCTGCACCGTCTATATGGGGGCGGTCGACGTGGAGCGGCAGCAGCCGAACGTCTTCCGCATGCGTCTGTTGGGGACCGAGGTCTTCCCCGTCACCGCCGGCGCCGCGACCCTGAAGGACGCGATGAACGAGGCGATGCGCGACTGGGTCACAAACGTCTCGGACACCTATTACATCATCGGCACGGCGGCGGGTCCGCACCCCTATCCGGCCATGGTGCGCGACTTCCAGTCGGTGATCGGCAAGGAGATCAAGCGCCAGTCCCAGGCTCAGTTCGGCAAGCTGCCGGACGCCGTCGTGGCCTGTATCGGCGGCGGATCGAACGCCATCGGCGCCTTCCACCCCTTCATCGAAGACGAAGGCGTGCGGCTGATCGGGGTCGAGGCGGCGGGCCACGGGCTGGACACGCCGGACCATGCGGCCTCGCTGAAGGGCGGTCGCTCGGGCGTGCTGCACGGCAATCGTACCTATCTGCTGCAGGACGAGGACGGAAACATCGTCGAGGGCCATTCGATCTCGGCCGGGCTGGACTATCCCGGCATCGGGCCGGAGCACGCCTGGCTGCACGACATCGGCCGGGCCGAATATCGCTCGGCGACGGACAATGAGGCGCTGGAGGCCTTCCAGCTGTGCTCGAAGCTGGAAGGCATCATCCCGGCCCTGGAACCGGCCCACGCCCTGGCGCGGACCGGCGAAGTGGCGCGCGAAGTCGGCAAGGGCGGCGATGTCGTCCTGCTGATGTCGGGCCGGGGCGACAAGGACATCTTCCAGGTCGCCCGTCATCTGGGAGTGGACCTGTGATCCGTACTCTTCTTGCGGCGACCGCCGTCCTGAGCTTGTCCGCCGCCGTTGCGCAGGCCCAGACGCCTACCCAGACGCCGGTCCCCGCTGCGCCGCAAGGCGGCCCGGCCGACGTCGGCCTGTTGTCGGGCGCGCAGCTTTCGCCCGATTGCGGCGGACTGAACAATCTGGCCGGCCGGGCCTGGTGCGTCACCGCGCCCCTGGGTCAGGTCGGCGCCCTGGCCGAGGCCTATATCGCCGATCTGGAGACCAAGGGCTGGCTGGCGGCGGGCGGCGACGAAAACCGCGTCGTCCTGATCAAGCGTCGCGAGGGCGGCGGTTGCGACGGTATGCAGATGGTCGCCTTCTACGACACGACCAAGACCGCCGTCGCCGAACTGCCCGCCTATCTGGGCTTCGCCACCATTCCGGGCGACGTGTGCGGGCAGGCCGCCGCCGCCGAGAAGCCTGCTTCGGACACATCGACCCAATGACCACCGCCCGTATCGACGCCTGTTTCGCCGCACTGAAGGCCGAGGGCCGGGCGGCCTTTATCCCCTATGTGATGGGGGGCGATCCGTCGCGCGAAGAGGCGCTGGCGATCCTGAAGGGGCTGCCCGCCGCCGGGGCCGACATCATCGAACTGGGCTTTCCGTTCAGCGATCCGATGGCCGAGGGGCCGCCGATCCAGCGGGCCGCCATTCGCGGATTGAAGGCGGGTTTCGGCCTGCGCTCGACGATGGATCTGGCGCGCGAGTTCCGTAAGGGCGACGACGTCACGCCCATCGTGCTGATGGGCTATCTGAACCCGATCGAAAGCCTGGGCTATGACGCCTTCGCCGCCTATGCGGCCGAGTGCGGCATCGACGGGCTGATCGTGGTGGACTGTCCGCCGGAAGAGGCCGGGCCGCTGATCGAGGCGCTGGACAAGGTCTCGATCTCGCTGATCCGCCTGGCGACCCCGACCTCGGACGACGAACGGCTGAAGATCGTGGTCCAGGGCACTTCGGGCTTCGTCTATTATGTCGCCGTCGCGGGCGTGACCGGGGTCAAGGAGGCGAAGGCCGACGTCGTGGCGCCGGCGGTGGAGCGGGTGCGCAAGGCCTCGGGCCTGCCGGTCGCGGTCGGCTTCGGGGTCAAGACGCCGGAACGGGCGGCCGAGATCGCCCGCGTCGCCGACGCGGTGGTGGTCGGCTCGGCCCTGGTGGACGAGGTGGCCGCCGCTGTGGAGGCCAATGAGCCAGCCGCGACGCGCGTGCTGGCCCGGGTCAAGGCCCTAGGCGACGCGGTTCGATCGGTCGTGACTAGTGCTTCCGCGACGGAAACCGTCTAAGAGCCCGCCCATGGTCGACAAGAACAAACCCCAGGAAAAGCGCGGCGGCTGGCTGAGCCGTTTCGCGCCCGGCGTCCGCAAGATCGTGTCGCGCCGCGACACCCCCGACAATCTGTGGGTCAAGGACCCCGACACCGGCGAGATGCTGTACCGCTCGGACCTGGAGGCCGCCCTGTGGGTGACGCCGTCGGGCCGCCATATGCGGATCGATGCGCCGACGCGGTTGAAGGCCACCTTCGACGGCGCCGTCTATGATACGATCGAGACGCCGGACGTGCCGGAAGATCCGCTGAAGTTCTCGGACGGCAAGTCCTACAAGGACCGGCTGAACGCCGCGCGCAAGGCGGCGGGCCGCAAGGACACCATGGCCATCGGCTGGGGTTCGGTCGGCGGTCAGAAGGCGGTGGTGATCGTTCAGGACTTCACCTTCATGGGCGGGTCGCTGGGCATGGCGGCGGGCGAGGCCTTCATCAAGGCGGCGCGCGAGGCCGTGGCCCGCAAGGTTCCGCTGGTCTGTTTCACCGCCGCCGGCGGGGCGCGGATGCAGGAAGGCGCCCTGTCGCTGATGCAGATGGCGCGCACCACCCTGGCCATCGAAGAGCTGAAGTCGGCGAAACTGCCCTATGTGGTGGTGCTGACCGACCCGACCACGGGCGGGGTGACCGCCTCCTACGCCATGCTGGGGGACGTGCATCTGGCTGAGCCGGGGGCCTTGATCGGCTTCGCCGGTCCGCGCGTGATCGAGGCCACCATCCGCGAGAAACTGCCGCCGGGCTTCCAGCGCGCCGAATATCTGCAGGAGAAGGGCATGGTCGACCGGGTCGTGACCCGCGCCGATCTGCCCCAAGTCCTGGGCCGGATCCTGTCCGTGCTGATGGGCGGAAACCGCCAGGCGGCCTGACGGCCTTGGACCCCATCTCCGAGCGGCTGCGCGCCCGACATCCGCAGCGGATTGATCTGTCGCTGGACCGGATGCGCGCCCTGTGCGCCGCCCTGGGCGATCCGCAGCATCGGCTGCCGCCGGTGGTCCATGTGGCGGGGACGAACGGCAAGGGATCGACCGTGGCCCTGATCCGGGCCATCGCCGAGGCGGCGGGGCTGAAGGTCCATGCCTATACTTCGCCCCATCTGGTGCGGTTCAACGAGCGGATCCGGCTGGCGGGGCGGTTGATCGAGGACGATCATCTGAACGCCATCCTCGACCGGATCGAGGGCGTGTCCGGGGAGGCGACCGTTTTCGAGAGCACCACCGCCGCCGCCTTCCTGGCCATGGCCGAGACACCGGCCGATCTGGCGGTGATCGAGGTCGGCCTGGGCGGGGTGCTGGACGCCACCAACGTCATCGAGCGGCCGCTGCTGAGCGTGATCACCCCGGTCGACTATGATCATGCCGAGTTTCTGGGCACGGACCTGGCCGGGATCGCCTCGGAAAAGGCCGGGGTGTTGAAGGCGGGGGCGCCGGGTGTGATCGGGCGCCAGCGCGAGGAGGCGTTCAAGGCCATCGAACGCCGGGCCGCCGACGTCCGTGCGCGGCTGACGGTGCTGGGGGTGGATTTCGACGCCTGGGCCGAGCGGGGCGGCATGGCCTTCCAGACGGCGGACCTGTTCATGGACCTGCCGGCGCCCGCCCTGGCGGGCGCGCACCAGATCGACAATGCGGCCGTGGCCATAGCCGCCGCCCTGGAGCTGGATCTGCCGGAAAGCGCGATCATCGAGGGGCTGAAGGCCGTGCGGTGGCCGGCGCGGCTGCAGCGGATCTCGACCGGACCCTATGGGCAGGCGGCCAAGGCGGCGGAGGCGGAGCTGTGGCTGGACGGGGGGCACAATCCCCATGCCGGACGGGCGCTGGCGGCTTTTCTCGCCGAGCGTCAGGCGCGGGCGCCGCGCCCCCTGGCCCTGATCTGCGGCATGCTGGGCAATAAGGACGCCGGTGGTTTCTTTGCGGCCCTGAAGGACAGCCAGGCCACGGTCTTCACCGTCGGCTTCGACGGGGCGGCGGCCGAGCCTGCGGCCCTGGCGGCCGTGGCGCGCGGCCATGGTCTGGCGGCGACCCCGGCGGGCTCGGTCGGCGAGGCCCTGGACCTGGCCTTGCGGTTCGGTGCGGGCCGGGTGGCGATCTGCGGGTCTCTGTATCTGGCGGGCGAGGTGCTGGGCGCCAGCCCGGAGACCTGGCCCGTCTAGCGGGTCATCCAGGGCTTGGACTTGCCGGCGGCGAGGCGGGCGGCCTGTTCGCGCTGGAAGCGTCCGCCCCGCGGCGGCTTGGGCCGAGCCTCCAGCTTGGCGGTCTTCAGGCGCAGGGCCTTCTGAACCGGGGTTTCGCCGGGGATGTCGTCCGGGGTGTCGTCGGGCGGGGTTTCGTCGCTCATGAGCGGCCTTCTAGCAAAAACGCCCGCCGGTCGGAACCGGCGGGCGTTCGATCCTGTCGGACAGGCGGAAGGATCAGGCGTCGGCCTTGACGCCGGCCTCGGCCAGCCATTCGACGATCTTGCCCTTGGGCATGGCGCCGACCTTCATCGAGGTCATCTGACCGTCCTTGAACAGCATCAAGGTGGGGATGCCCTTCACGCCCAGTTTGGACGGGGTCAGGGGGCTGTCGTCGATGTTGATCTTGGCCACGGTGACCTGGCCGCCCAGTTCGTCGGCGATCTGTTCCAAAGCCGGGCCGATCTGTTTGCAGGGGCCGCACCATTCCGCCCAGAAGTCCACCAGGACGGGGGTGGAGGATTTCAGGACGTCGGCGTCGAAGCTTTCGTCCGTGACTTTGACTGTCGCCATGAATGGCTCCCTGGGGCGCGGTCGCCGGGCCCGTAGGGGCGAGCGGCTTGAGCGCATGTTGAGATGGTCCGGTCTGTCCGGGTTCGGAGGCAGATGTGGGAGCGAATCGCGGGCAATTCAACTGTCCGCCAACGCCGCATCCAGCATGGCCTGCGGGATCGGCATCAGCTTGGGTCCGTCGGTCCAGACCAGGGCGGCCTCGACCGGGCGGTCGGGGTAGAGGCGTTTCAGCACGGCGACATAGACGGCGGCCTGAAGCACATAGGCGGGATCGACCCGGTCCAGGGCGTCGGGGGCGGGGCGGTTGGTCTTGTAGTCGATCACGAGCACCCGATCGGGCGTGACCACCAGTCGGTCGATCCGGCCGTTGATCGCCACGTTCGATAGGCCGGCCGGGGGGCCGGCCAGGGCGCCGGTCAGGGCCACCTCGGCGCGGGAGCCGGGGCCGAAGACGGGGGCGAAGCGGGCGTCGTCCAGCACGGAGAAGGCGGCGGCGATCATCTCGGCGCGCTGGGCCTCGTCCAGATCGGTCTCGCGCGCCAGAAGGCGGCGGGCGGCGTCGGGGCGGTCGGCGGGCGCGATCTCGGGCAGGCGCTCCAGCAGCCGGTGGATCAGGTCGCCGCGGCGGAACCGGCCCAAAGACGCGCCGCCGCCGCGCTGCGGGCGAGCGGCGAGGGGGGGGATGCGGACCTGGCCTTCCATCCGCGACGGCGAGGCGAAGCGGGCGGCGGCGTCGGGCGGGGGCGGCACTGCGGCCCAGGCGGGCAGGGCGTCGGCGGAGGCGGTCGCGGCGGCCTGGGTCGGGCGATGTTCGGGATCGACGCCGAAGCGGCGGACGCCGTTCTCCACCTCGCGCACCTGATCCCCCAGCCGGTCGAAGGTCTCCTCGATCACCGACCACCAGCTGCCGGCCTCGGCGCCCCGGCTGGAGGCGCGGCCCATGACGATGACGCGGTCCCGCGCGCGGGTCAGGGCCACATAGAGCAGGCGCAGGGTCTCGTCGTCGGTGCGGGCCTGGCGCGCGGCCCGGGCGTCGGCCGAGGCGGGGCAGTCGTCACGGGCCGAGCCGGGCGCCATCAGCCAGGCCTCGCCTTCGCCCTCGGGCGTGACGGCGGGCATCAGGGACGGCCCCTGCGCCTTCGCCTTCATGGTGGTGTCGGGCAGGATGACGATCGGCGCCTCCAGCCCCTTGGCGCCGTGGACGGTCATGACGCGGACCTCGCCGCGCGCCCCCTCCAGTTCGCGCTTCACCTCGACGTCGGCGGCCTCGAGCTGGGCGAGGCAGGATTCAAGGTCGATCGCGCCGCGGTTCTCGGCCGCCAGGACCTGGTTCAAGGTTTCGCCTATGGCTTCTTCAGCCTCGCGGCCCAGCCGGGCCAGGATGCGGGCGCGGCCGGAGAGCCCCAAGTCGTCCACCCGGTTCAGGGCCTGGGAGAAGAAGGCGAACGGGTCGCCGCCGCGCGCGGCTATGGCGGCCTGGAGCGCATCCCGCGCGCGCGTCCATTCGGGGCGTTCGTGCGCCCGGTCGCGCAGGTCGCGCCACAGCTGGCCGCCTTTCCGGTTCTCGCGCCCGGCCAGCGCATAGAGGCCGTCCTCGTCCACGTCGCACAGGGGGCTGCGCAGCACCTCGGCCAGCGACAGGTCGTCGTCGGGGAAGAGGGCGAAGCGGGCCAGAGAGATCAGGTCGTCGAAGACGATATGGCTGGACAGTTTCAGCCGGTCGGCGCCGGCGACGGGGACTCCCTCGGTCTTCAGCGCGCGGATGATCTCTTCGAAGGTGGCGTCGCGGCGGCGGACCAGGACGATGTAGTCGCCGTAGCCGGCGGGGCGCAGATCCCGCGTTCGGCTGTCGAAGACGGCCAGGCCGCTTTCGACCTGGCGGCGGATCTCGCGGGCCAGGTCGCGGGCCAGGCGCTTCCTGGCGCTGCCGGCGCTTTCCTGATCGACCGGATCGTCCCAGGCGTCGGTCTCGGGCGCGGGTTCGTCCAGGAACAGGGGCCACAGGTCGACGGCCCCGTGCTGGCCGATGCGGGCGGGGATATGGCGGGCGATGTCGCCCTGGGGGCCGGTCAGGGCGCGGGTGCGGTCGGGATCGGCGAAGACGGCGTCGACAAAGGCCAGCACCTCTTCGGTCGAACGGTAGGAGGTGTTCAGCTCCGGCCCGGCGAAGGGCTCGCCGGCGCCCTCGGCCAGGGCCAGGAAGTCGGCCCGCTCCTGGCGCAGCCGTTCCGGCCGGGCGCCCTGGAAGGAGTAGATCGACTGTTTCTCGTCGCCGACGGCGAAGACGGTGCGGCCCGACGTCTGGCCTGAGTAGAACTCTCCGGTCAGGGCGCGGACGATGGCCCACTGGTCGGGGGCGGTGTCCTGGGCCTCGTCGATCAGGACGTGATCGACCCCGCCGTCCAGCTTGTACAGCACCCAGGCGGCGGCCCCGCTGCGGGTCAGAAGGGCGGCGGCGCGGGCGACCAGGTCGGGGAAGTCCAGCGCCCCGCGCTGGGCCTTGGCGGCCTCGTAGAAGGCGGCGTGGGCGCGGGCCAGGGTCAGGACCTTGATCGTGTCGTCGGCGACCTTGGCCTTACGCAGGGCCTCGCGGGCGGCGAGGTATTTGGTCTGGAGGTCCAACAGCCGGCCGACGGCGCCCTGGGGCGCCGACTTGGTGCCCATGCTTTTTCGCGGCTCGCCCGCCTGGGTGCAGAAGACGCCCGCCAGGGCGGCGAAGCCGGCGTGGGGCGGGGCGGCCACGCTCATGGCGTCGGCGATCTTCTTGTCATTGGTCGAGCCGGTCGCCATGGCCTCGGCCATGCGGTTCCATTCGGCGGGGTCGATCCAGGCGACGAAATCCCGCTCCAGGTCTTCCGGGCTGCGGCCCGCTTCGGCCCCGGTGAGGGCGTGAGGGTCGGGCGCGATCCCCGCCTCGGCGCGGTCGATATAGTCCAGCAGGTCGGCGCGCCTGGCCTCGATCATGGACAGCAGGGCCTGAAACCGCTGCCAGTCCAGCTCGACGGCGAAATGGCTGTAGGCTTGGCCGATGGGACCGTCCGGGTCGGCGACGGCGGCGCGGGCCAGGTCTTCGCGCGCAGCATGGCTGAGGGCGGCGGCGGCCTGGTCTTCCAGCACGGTGAAACGGGGCGAGACACCGGCCTCCAGCGGGAAACGACGCAGCAGCTTCTCGCAGAAGGCGTGAAGGGTCTGGATCTTAAGCCCGCCGGGCGTCTCCAGCGCCCGGGCGAACAGTTTGCGGGCGCGGGACAGGGCGGCGTGATCGAGGGTCTGCGGATCGCCGTCGTCCAGCCGGGCCAGTTCACGCGACAGGGCGGCGTCGTCCAGCACGGCCCAGCCGCCCAGCTGGTCGAACAGCCGGGCCTGCATCTCGGCGGCGGCGGCCTTGGTGTAGGTGACGCACAGGATGGCGCCGGGATCGACCTGATCCAGCAACAGCCGCGCCACCCGGTTGACCAGGGTGGTGGTCTTGCCCGAGCCGGCGTTGGCGGTGACGAAGACGGTCAGGCGCGGATCGGCGGCGACGATCTGGGGGGACACGCTCATTCTTCGTCCCCGTCGCCGATCACCGACCATTCCCAGACGCGGGCCAGATGGTCGTAGTTGCCGCCCTGGGCGCCCATGAACTGGGGCGCGGCCCAGGAGACATAGGGGGTGTTCGGGTCGTCGAAGCGAGCGACGCGGCGCTTCAGTCCCTCCAGCGCCGCCTGGGCCATGTCGGCGGCCTCGGCGCCCGAGGCGCGGGTGATGACCTCGCCCGCCGTCTTGCGCCCGACCACGCGGACATAGGTCAGTTCGTCGGGCGTGACCGGGCCCTTGGCGCCCTCGAACCCGCCGTCGGCCAGGATGGCGGCGGTCAGGGTCAGCTGGGGGGCGAAGCCGGACTTGACCTGTTTGGCGGACGGCGCCGCCCCGGTCTTGAAGTCCATCACCGCCGCCCCGTCGGACGACAGTTCGATCCGGTCCGCGAAGGCCTTGACGGTGAAGGGGCCGGCGGGGGCGTCGAAGGTCAGGGCGCCCTGTTGCTCGACCAGGATTTCGATCCCGCGTGCACGGCGGCGGCGCTCGAAATCGGTCAGCCAGCGAGCGCAGTTGCGGGCGAGCGGCGCCTCGCGCGCCATGGCCGCATCCTCGAAACCGCGCGCGCCCAGTTCGCGCAACAGGTGGTCGTGAAGGACGGCCTCGCAGTCGTCGGGCAGGTCATGGGGCCAGTCCAGCGTCAGTCGTTCGACAGCGGCGTGGACGGCGTCGCCACGGGCGAGCGCTTCGGCGGACGCGCCGGGACGCTCCATCGCCTCCAGCCCCAGCACCCACAGGGCGTAGATGGCGTAGGGGTCGCGCACCCAGCGTTCGATGCGGGTGACATAGAGGCTGCGCGGGCGGCGATGCACCGGCGGGCGCGGCTCGGGCCGTTTGGCGAAGCGCGGCGGGCCGGGCGGCGGCGCGTCGAGCGCGCGGGCCCAGTCCAGGACGGTGCTGGGGCGGGGCAGGTCGACTCCCGCCCCCCGCGTCAGCATCTCCAGCCGCCACAGCCAGCGGGAGCGGACGGCAGGCTGGCCGCCGCGTCGTTCACTGTGGACCAGAATCACCTCCTCGGCGCAGGCGGCCTGGACGAAGTCCTGTGCCGTCTGGCCCAGGCGGCGTTCGGGCGGGGGCAGGCCCAGGGCCTTGCGCATCGGGCGCGACAGGAAGGGATCGGTAGGCGCGGCCTGGGGCCAGACGCCTTCCTCCAAGCCCGCCAGGATCATCCGGTCGGCGCGCACAAGCCGCGCCTCTATGGCCCCCAGGATCCGCAGAGACGGATGGGTGGCGCCCCCGGTGCGGACCACGGTCTCGCGCACCAGGGAGGAGGTCAGCTCGGCCAGGTCGGCCCGGTCGATACGGCCCAGGGCGGCGCCCCCCTCGATCAGGCCGGACAGAAGGGCGGCGGCGGCCTCGCCGTCGGGGCCGGCCCAGGCGTCCTGGCCGGCCAGGGTCTCGATCAGGCGCGTCAGGGCGGAGGCGGCGACGTTCAGGTCTGCGTCGGGGGTGAAGACGGCGGTAGCGGTCTCGACGGCGGTTTGCAAACGCTCGACCAGGCGGGTGGCGGCCGACAGGCGTTCCCGTTTCCACTCGGGCGGAGCCTTGCCGCGCCGGTCGGGCTGAACGGCTTCCAGCAGACGGCGGCGCACGGCGGCGAAGTCGCGGGGGCGCGGGCCGCGCAGGGCGTGTTCCTCAAGCGCGGCGACGGCGGCGGCTTGAGGCGCGTCGCCCAGGTCGAACCGGACCAGCGGATGTTTGATGACGGCCAGCAGCAGATGGGGCTGGACCGGATCGGCGATCCAGCGGGCGCACAGATCGACCAGGGCGCCGGCGGGCAAGCGCGACAGGGGGCTGCCTGCCGAGGAATCCGGGATGACGCCCCAGCGCTCCAGTCTTGCGGCGACGCGGCGGCCCAGGGCCTGGTCCGGCGTCACAAGCGCGCAAGTCTTGCCCGGCGTCTCCAGCGTCTCGCGCATCATCAGGGCGATGGCCGTTGCGGCCTCCTCCTCGGCGCGGGCGGTCAGCAGGGACAGGCCTTGCAGACCTTCGGCTATGGGGTCGCGGGCCTCGCCGCGCGCGGCGGCGGTCGAGCGGAGGTCGCGGATGGCGCGGCGCCAGTCGTCGGTGGCCTCGGCGGGCCGCAGGGCCTCGTTGACCAGGCGCTGGCGGGCCTGGCCGCGGGCGAGGGCGGCGGGCGGCCGGGGCGGGGCGAACCAGGGGCGGACGTCGGTGCGGGCGACCTCGACCCGGTCCAGCAGTCGCTTCATGGCGCTTTGCGGATGCTGTTCGTCCAGCCGTTCCCAGACCGCCGGATCCAGATCGAGATCGAGACCGGGCAGGACGACGCAGCCCAGGGGCGCTCTGGCCACGGCGCCCAGGACGTCGGCGGCGGCGGGGACGGTGCCGGTCGAACCGGCGGCGATGACGGCCTGGGTCGGGGGCGTGTGGTCCCACAGTTCGGCGAGGCGGCGCAGAAGCGTGGCGCGGCGCCAGGCTGGATCGACCAGGCCCAGTTCGGCGAGGCGTTTGGGCCAGGCCTCGACCGCCAGGCCCAGGAATTCGGCCGAGCGTTCCCAGTGTTCGGCCATCTCGCCGTCGACCAGGGTCGCGATCCGTTCGGGGTTCGGAACCTCTTCCAGCTGGCAGGAATCGAGGAAGCCGCCGAGCGCATCCGCCAGATCCAGGGCCCGCATCGGCGTCAGGCTGTCGTCGAACTGCTCGACGATCATCCGCGCCATCTCGAACCGGCGGGTCAGGGCGGGGACCGTCTCCTTTACACCCCTTACCCGGGCGGGGGACCACGCCGTGGTGAAGTCGCTGGCGGCCGTCTCACCTTAAAAAAAAACCAACCCTCGTGCCCGTNTGCTGATTCATCACTGCGTTGTCCTTCTCTGGCGCGAGTCTCCTGGATCGACCGAAACCTCTACAAGATTGTAGATGCAGACAAGAGTGAGGGAGTCTAGTTCAGCGAACAAGGACTGGATCGCCGCCTTACGGCGGGTGGGGGGGGGGGAGGGGGGGGGGGGGGGGGGGGGAGGGGGGGGGGGGGGGGGGGGCGGGGGGGGGGGGGGGGGGGCGCGGGCGGCGCGCCGGTTGGGCAGAAGGAGGGTGGCGTCCGACAGGGTCTCGGGCGGCAGATCGCCCAGCCAGGCCAGGACGCCGGCGGCCAGGTCTTCAAGGAAGGGCCGGTGGGCGGGGACGGCGTACCAGCGGGGGCAGGACGCCGTGAAGGGATCGAACGCGCTCACTCCAATCCCGCCAATTTCACCTCGGCCTGATCCCGCGCCTGGGGATCGCCGACGTGCATCCAGTCGCCGTCCAGAACGCAGCCGTAGAGACGGCCCTCGGCGGCGGACTTGCGCCACAGGGGGCTGAGGGAAAAGGCGCCGTCGGGCCCGTGGTCAGCATAGCCGGGGCGGGTGATGTGGACGCCCATATAGGCGAAGGGGGCGGAGGGGGCGTCGCTGCGGAAGGTCAGTCTCCCGTCGTCGGCCAGGAAGAAATCGCCGTCGCCCTCGAAGCCGATGGAGCCCTCGCGGCGGGCCAGCAGCAGGGCGGCGTCCATCGTGTCCGGGTTCCACAGGCGGATCAGATCGGTCAGGGCGTCGCCTCTGTCGATCCAGACACTGTCGATATTGGCGACGAATACGGGATTGTCGCCCAGCAGGGGGCGGGCCTTCTTCAGCCCGCCGCCGGTCTCCAGCAGTTCGGCCCGTTCGTCGGAGAGGAGGATGCGGGGGCCGCGTCCGCGCGCGGCCAGATGGGCTTCCAGCCGGTCGGCGAACCAGTGCACATTGACGACCACCGTCTCCACCCCGGCGTCGGCCAGACGGTCCAACACATGGTCGATCAGGGCGCGGCCCGCCACCTCGACCAGGGCCTTGGGCCGGTCGTCGGTCAGGGGACGCATCCGGGTGCCCAGGCCGGCGGCCAGGACCATCGCAGTCTTGGGAGCGTGGGTCATGCGCGCGCCTCGGCAGGAACGTAACAGTCGAACCAGCGGGCGACGGGCGCCAGGGCCGGCTGGTCCAGATTGGCGTTCAGATGCCGCCACATGCGCGGCAGGAACTGACGATAACGGGGCTTGCCGTCGCGCGCGATCAGCCGGGCGAAGATGCCGATGATCCGCGCCTCGTTCAGGGCGGCGAGCCCCGCGTAGTCGGCCATGAAGGCGGCGCGGTCCACCTGGGGGCGCAGGGCGAAATAGCGGTCCAGGGCCTCGGCCTCCAGCGCCGGCGACACGTCGCGGCGGGCGTCCTGAAGGAGGGAGTGCAGATCCCAGGACGGGTGGGCGCGCACCGCGTCCTGGAAGTCGATCATGCCGACGCGGGCGGGGCCTTCACGCTCGGGCAGCCAGATCAGGTTCTCGGCGTGATAGTCGCGATGGGCCATGACCGAGGCGCCGCCCGCGCCCGAGGCGACGATCGGCGCCCAGGCCTCTCGCCACTCCGCCACGGCGGCGGCGTCGAAGGCGACGCGCGCGTCCAGACGGGGCAACCAGTCGATGAACAGATCGGCCCCGCCCTGGAGCGCCGTCTCGTCATAGGTCAGGAGCGGCCAGTCGCCGCCGGGACCGGTCAGCACCTCAGGCGGGGTCCCGGCCTCGTGCAGGGCGGCCAGGGCCTCGATGGCGGTCAGATAGAGGGGCGTCTCCTCGGCGCCGTCCTCGATGACGCGGGCGAACAGGGCGTCGCCAAAATCCTCCAGCACCGCCAGGCCGTTGGGCGCGTCCAAGGCCGGGATTTCAGGCGCGGACAGACCCAACGACTTCAGATGGGCGGCGACGGCGGCGAAGGCCTCGATCCGACCGGCCGAAAGGCGGGCGACGGCGTTCCAGCCTGCGGCGTGACGCTGCTCGGGCGTCCAGGCCGGATCGGCGGGCGGGCTCTCGGCGGCGGGCGCCTGGTCCATCAGCATCAGGGTGGGGCCGCCCGGCGGGGTCAGCCGTTCGTAGCGCCGCGTCGAGGCGTCGCCCGGCAGAGGCGCGCGCGCAGCCTCGGCCAGGCCGGCGGCGGCCAGGAAGTCGAGGCGAAGCTGTTCGCGATCAGAGACGGACATGGTCGATCAGGTCTTCCCACCGGCCTACGCCGGAAACGGTCGCAACACGGCCGTCGCCGTGTTCGGAAATTTCGATGATCAGCCGGTCGGGCCCCAAGAACCGGCCCGGATCCTCGCCCAGCCGCTCGGGCCATTCAATGAGGGCGCAGCCCTCGTCCAGGGCCTCGTCCAGGCCGATCTCGAACGCCTCTTCCGGTCGGGTCAGGCGATAGAGGTCGAAATGGGCGACGGGCAGGTCGGATTCATAGAACTGGACCAGGGTGAAGGTGGGGCTCGGCACCTCCTCGTCCGGCGTGGTCAGGGTCCGGATCAGGCCGCGCGCCAGGGTGGACTTGCCCATGCCCAGCGGCCCGTACAGCAGCAGGCTGTCGCCCGGCGCCAAAAGGGGGGCGATGACTTGGCCCAGACGGGTGGTGGCCTCGGCGTCAGGGAGTTCGACCTTCATGGGAACACCGCGTCTGGATCGACGGCCAGGGTGCGTTCGGTGAAATGTTTCAGCGCTACGGTGGCCTTTACGGCGTCCACGTCCAGCCGTTCGGGCGGGATGGGGCGGCCGACCAGGATATCGAAAGGCTTGCCCGCCTTGTTCAGCAGTTCGTGGAACAGGGTCACGTCGCGCAGCTCCTGCGAAACCTTGTCGAACAGGTGGAACAGCCGGCTGTAGGGGCCGGCGACGTGCATGGGCACGACCGGGGCGCCGTATTTCCGCGCCAGGGAGGCGGCGGTCGGCGCCCATTCGGGGTCGGTCAGCAGGCCGTCGGCGCCGACGCGGGCCAGACGGCCGGCGGGGAACATGACCACGCAGCGTTCGGCCTCGAAGGCCGCCTTGGCGGCGTTCAGGGTGGCGCGGGTCTTCTCGCGGGTGCGTTTGTCGTGAACCCATTCGACCGGGATCACCGTCTCGGCCAGTCGCGGCGAGACGCGCAGGGCGTCGGCGTTGGCGAAGAAGACCGCGTCGGGACGGCGCCGTTTGACGGCGTCATAGACCGCGACTCCGTCGGCTATGCCGGTCGGATGGTTGGCGACGACGACGCACCGGCCCGTCGCGGGCAGGCGGTCCAGAGGGGACGCCGTCACCTTCAGCCGAAGCAGGTCCGACACATAGTCCAGGCTCTCGGAGCCCGAGCGGTCACGCACCGCGTCGGCCATCCGCACGGCCGCCTTGTAGTTCAAGATCGAATAGAGCAGCGGGCGCACCGCCGGCCACAGCGGCGAGGCGGTCAGACGGGGCGCACGCTCGGCGATCAGCACATCGACGATGTGGGGCGAGCGGCGGACGGGAAGGGCGGCGGAATTCATGGACGACCGCTTGTCGCCGGTTCGGCGAAAGGGAGCAAGCCTACCAGAGCCGGGCCACGCCGAAGCCGTCGAACAGGGTTTCGTTCGAGACCAGGGGCAGGTCGTTGAGCAGGCCCTGGGCGATCAGCAGCCGGTCGAATGGGTCGCGGTGCTCGCCCGCCATCCGACCGGCCAGGCTGGCTTCGCGCCAGCTCACGGGGAGTTCGGCGAACCCCTCTCGACGCATGACGTCCGCAAACTGCTCGGCCAGGGCGTGGGCGTTCGGCAGCTTGCCGATGCGAAACTTGATCGCGATCTCGATGGCCGACACGCTGCTGACAAAGACGGCGTCAGCGTTCCGGATGGCGTCGTCGGCTGCGCCCGACAGCCGTTCGTCGTCCCAAACCCACCACATCAGGGCGTGGGTATCGAGCAGGAGGTTCAATCTCCCCGGCCCTCCCAGAGGCGGAGTTCCTCTTCGGGCAGCGGATCAAAAAAGCTCTCGTCGAAACGCCCCATGCCCTTCAGCCGACCTCGCCTGCGTTCAGGTTTCGCCGCCTCGAACGGCACGATCCGCACCGCCGGCTTGTCGCCGCGGGCGATCACCACCTCTTCGCCGCGTTCGGCGGCGGCGATCAGTTTGGAGAGATGGGTCTTGGCGTGGTGGACGGTGACGGTGGTCATGTCGCGCTCCTTGGTCCAAGCAGCTTAGCTAACTTCTGAGCTGTCAGCAACTTCCGCCCGGCGAACGAGGGTGCTACGCCTCGCCGCTGCAAGCTTTGCGAGGACTGCTTCATGCGCCACCGTTCCCTCCTGTTCGCCGCCTGCGCGGCCGTCGCCTTCTCGGGCGCCCTGATGAGCGCCGCTCCGGCCCTGGCCCAGGTTCCGCCCGCCCCGGTTCCGGCGCCGGCCGCGACGCCTGACGCCTTCACCTATCAGGACATGATCTCGGCCAACCGGCTGGGCGATCCGCAGGTGTCGCCGGACGGCCGTTACGTCGTCTATTCGGTGACGACGACGGATGTGGAGGCGAACCGCCGCAGCGGCAGCCTGTGGATATTGGACCTGGAAACGCCGGACGCCGCGCCGCGCCGGCTGGCCATTTCGGACCAGGGCGCCAACACCGCCCGCTGGGGCGCCGACGGCAATCTGTATTTCCTGTCGGGCAAGTCGGGGACCAGCCAGGTGTGGCGCGTCGCCTCGCCGACGGCCGCGCCGGTGCAGGTGACGAACCTGCCGCTGGACGTGAACGCCTATCGGATCAGTCCCTCGGGCGACAAGGTGGCGGTGTCGCTGGCCGTCTATCCGGACGCGGCCGACCTGAACGCCTCGGTCGAGATGGGCAAGGCCGTGGCAGAGCGGAAGTCGACCGGCCAGGTCTATGACCGGATGTTCGTGCGCCATTGGGACACGTGGAATGACCACACCCAGAACCACCTGTTCGTCCAGTCGATCGGCCGCAACGGCCAGGCGACCGGCAATCCGGTCTGGGTCACCAAGGGCTTCGACGGCGACACCCCGTCCAAGCCGTTCGGCGACGAAAGCGACTTCGTCTTCACCCCGGCCGGCGACTCCATCGTCTTTTCGGCGCGTCTGGCCGGCAAGAGCGAGCCGTGGAGCACCAATTTCGACCTGTGGAAGACCAACGGCCTGAGCGGGGACGGGACCTTCACCAATCTGACCCAGGACAATCCGGCCTGGGACGCGGGCCCGGTGTTTTCGCCGGACGGCCGCACCCTGGCCTATCGCGCCATGGCGCGGCCGGGCTTTGAGGCCGATCGCTATCAGATCGTGCTGATGGACGTGCAGAGCGGTCAGAAGCGCGAGATCGCCTCGAACTGGGATCGCTCGGCCGACACCCTGCAATGGTCGCGCGACGGCCAGACGCTTTATACGACCGCCGGCGACGTCGGCTCGACCAAGCTGTTCGCGGTGGATACGCGCAACGGGGTGGTGACGCCGGTCACCGGACCCGGCCATGTCTCGGCCTTCCAGCAGACGCCGTCGGGCTTCGTCTTCGCCCAGGACAGTCTGAAGTCGCCCAGCGATCTGTATTTCAAGACCTATCTGGGTCGTGAAACGCCGCGTCGCCTGACCCAGGCCAATCCGGCCCTGGAGGCCAAGGCCTTCGGGGAATACGAGCAGTTCAGCTTCCCCGGCTGGAACAATGAGACGGTCCACGGCTATGTCATCAAGCCGGTCGGCTATGTCGAGGGTCGCAAATATCCGGTCGCCTTCCTGATCCACGGCGGCCCCCAGGGGTCGTTCGGCGACAGCTGGTCCTATCGCTGGAATCCCGAAACCTACGCCGGCGCCGGCTATGCGGTGGTGATGATCGATTTCCACGGCTCGACCGGTTACGGCCAGGCCTTCACCGACGCCATCAGCCAGCACTGGGGCGACCGGCCGCTGGAGGACCTTCAGAAGGGCTGGGCGGCGGCTCAAGCGAAGTACGCCTTCCTGGACGGCGCCAACGCCTGCGCCCTGGGGGCCTCCTACGGCGGCTATATGATCAACTGGATCGCCGGCAACTGGTCGGACGCCTTCAAATGCCTGGTCAATCACGACGGGGTCTTCGACACCTTCGGCATGGGCTATTCGACCGAGGAGCTGTGGTTCACCGAGTGGGAATACGGCGGCACGCCGTGGGACAGGCCGGAGGGCTATCAGAAGTTCAACCCGGCCAACCATGTCGAGAACTGGAAGACGCCGATGCTGGTGGTCCAGGGCGATCTGGACTTCCGCATTCCGACGGCTCAGGGCCTGTCCACCTTCACCGCCCTGCAACGCCGTGGCATCGACAGCCGCCTGATCGTCTTCCCGAACGAGAACCACTGGGTGCTGAAGCCGGCCAACAGCCTGCAATGGCACAATGAGGTGTTCAGCTGGCTGAACAAACACCTGGCCCCCGCCCAATAGGGGCGGTGCTCCGGAACGACGCCGGAACGACGAAGGGGCGCAGCCGCAAAGGCCGCGCCCCTTTTTTAATGCGCGACGGGGTTAGAGGCCGGCGCGGTCCTGGGTCGAGGAGACCAGCCGCTCGTACTGCCGCTCGGTCATGCAACGGGGCGCGGCCCAATGTTCACCCGCCCGGCGCGCGGCCATGGCGTCCTCCGCCGTGACGAAGACGGGCGCGGCGCCGAACTCGCGCTGGTAGGCGCGCCGGGTGGCGGCGTCGGTTTCACAGATCATCACCGGCTGGACGGCAGAGCTGCGCGTCTGAGCGCGGTCGAGCTCGGCGCGAACGGCCTGAAGACGGGGCTTATCCTGCGTTTCGGGCTGGGTTTGGGCGTGCGCCAGACCGGGCGCGATCAAGGCGGCGGCGATCAGGGCGGGGGTGATCAAACGGGTCATCGGGCATCCTCCTACGGCCTGAATTAAAGTCAGGACTCGGACCAAATATGCGCGCATTTTCTACAATGTAAAGCTATTGCGAAAAATATGCGGTAAACGGACCAATATCGAGGCGGATGAGGCGGGCCCGAAAGGGGCGGCGGCGCCAAAACCGCCTTGGGGCGTTGTCTCTGCTTCTGGAGGCCGGCCCTTGCCCAAGATGTTGAACTGGAACGCCTTAAGGACGCGGATCGGCGCGGGCGCCGCCTCGGCCAAGGCGCGCGCCGTCCAGGGACGCGACTGGATCAGGCGCAATGATCCCGTCTACGCCGCCGTGCGCCGCCCAGGACCGGCCGAATGGTGGGCCGGCGGCCTGACCCTGTTTCTGATCGCCGTCGTCCTGATCTTTCTGGCCTGTTTCGACTGGAACCGGCTGAGGGGACCGATCGGCCGTTGGGCCTCGGCGGAATATCACCGCGACATCGCCATCGACGGCGATCTGAATGTTCATCTCTTCAGCTGGACCCCCTCGGTCAGGGTCCAGGGACTGAAGATCGGCGGCCCGGACTGGGCGCGCGATCGCGACACGGCCAGAATCGACACGGTCGAGGCCTCGGTGCGGTTGCGGCGGCTGCTGGCGGGCCAGGTCGAAATGCCCCTGCTGCGCTTCACCCGGCCGCAGCTGGTCCTGATCGCCGCCGAAGACGGCCGCAAGAGCTGGGCTTTGAACGCCGACCACGCCGACGACGGCCAAGGCATGAAACTGCCGGTGATTCAGAAGCTGGTCATCACCGACGGGCGTCTGGTGTTCGAAGAGCGGCGGCGCAAGATGACCCTGGATGCGGCCGTCGATGCGCACGAAGGCGCGGACGGCGACGCGGGCTTCCTCCTGCAAGGCGAAGGGACGGTCAACCGGTCGCCTCTGACGCTGCGGATCGAGGGCGGGCCCTTCGTCAATATTCGCCGCGACCGGCCCTATCGCTTCAAGGCCCGGATGGCGGGAGCGGGCTCCAGCCTGACCGCTACGGGCGCCGTCACCCGGCCCTTCGACCTGGGTCGGTTCGACGCGACCCTGACGTTGGAGGGGCGCGATCTGGCGGACCTCTATCTGCTGACCGGCCTGACCCTGCCCAATACGCCCCCCTATCGGCTGAGCGGCGCGCTGAAGCGAAACGAGGCCGTCTGGACCTTCAACGACTTTGACGGCCGGGTGGGGGCCTCGGACCTGTCCGGCGATCTGCGGGTCCAGGGCGGCGGCCGGCTGCGGGTCGAGGCCGAACTGGCGTCGCGTCGTCTGGACATCGACGACCTGGCGGCCGTCCTGGGGGCGCGGACCGTCACCAATGCGCGCGGAACCGAGACGGAGGCGCCGGTGGCGAAGGGCGGAAAACTGCTGCCGGACGCGCCGCTCCAGACAGAACGGCTGCGCCAGATGGACGGCAGCCTGACCTATCGCGCCGCTGCGGTGAAGGCCAATGAGCTGGACGTGCGGGCGGTGAACCTGGGCGCCGAGCTGAAGGACGGGATATTGAACCTCGACCCGATCAGCTTCGACTTCAATCGCGGGGCGCTGAACGGGACGGCGCGGATCGACGCCACCCAGGCGCGGCCCTACAGCCGTGTCGACCTGCGGCTGAGCGGCTATCCTCTGGAGTCCATCATGCCCGCCCGGAACGGCGCGCCGCCGCTGACGGGTCGCGCCCTGGGTCGCGCCCGACTGGAGGGGCCGGGCGCCTCGGTCCACCAGTTCGCCGCCTCGTCCAAGGGCACGATCAGCCTGGTCGTGCCGGACGGGCGGATGCGGGCCGCCTTCGCCGAACTGTTGGGCATCAACGCCAGCGCGGGTCTGTTGAAGCTGCTGAGCGGAGATCAGTCGACCGCCCAGATCCGCTGCGCCGTCGCCGATTTCAACGTCAGCGGCGGGACGGCCACCGCCAAGACCCTGGTCATCGACACCGATGTGGTGCTGGCTCAGGGCGGGGGGACGATCGACCTGGGGCAGGAGACGCTGAACCTGCGGATCGACGGCGAGTCCAAGAAGCCGCGTCTGCTGCGGGTCTGGGCGCCCATCACCGTCCAGGGGCCGCTGACGGCGCCCCGCGTCGGGGTGGACGTCGGCGCGGTGGCGAGCCAGGGCGGCTTGGCCGGCCTCTTGGCCACGGTGGCGGCGCCGGTGACGGCCCTGTTCGCCTTCGTCGATCCCGGTCTGGCGGAGGACGCCAACTGCGGCCAGCTGATCGCCGGCGCGCGCTAGGGTGTTTCAGAAAGATTCCGCAAGCTGTTGAGCCGATCCGCATCGCCGGGCGTATTGAGGTCCATGGATCGGATCAGATGACGCGTCGGGGCTTTTTCGCGCCCGCCCTGGGACTGGTGGCGGCGGCCTGTTCGCCCCTGAGCTCGCCGGCGCTTTCGCCGCTCGGCCTGTTGAACAGCCTGGGGCCGCGGGATGCCGGCGCGCGTCGCGTGGCGCGCGACCTGCCTTACGGCGACGACCCGCGCCAGCGCATGGACCTCTATGCGCCCAAGGCGCCGGGTCCCCATCCGGTCCTGGTCTTCTTCTATGGCGGGGGCTGGGATTCGGGGTCGCGCGACCTGTATGGCTGGGCGGCGCAGGCCCTGGCGGCCCAGGGGTTCGTCGTCGCCCTGCCGGACTATCGTCTGGTTCCGCAGGTGGTCTTTCCCGCCTTCGTTCAGGACGCCGCCGCCGCGACGGCTGCAGCGGCCGAGGCGGCGGCGGACCACGGCGGGGAGCCGCGCCGCCTGGGCGTGCTGGGCCATTCGGCGGGCGCCTATCTGGCGATGATGATCACCCTGGATCGGCGCTATATGGCGGCGGTCGAGCGGCCGGACCTGATCCGGGCCGCGGCCGGTCTGGCGGGACCTTACGACTTTCTGCCCTTCGATGTGGCGGCGTCCCGCAACGCCTTCGGCCGGGCGCCCGATCCGACCCTGACCCAGCCGATCACCTTCGTCCGCCCCGACGCTCCGCCGATCTGGCTGGGCCACGGCACGGCGGACGTCGTGGTCCATGACGAGGACACCCGCCTGCTGCACGCGCGCCAGCGCGCCGTCGGCGGCCGGTCTGAGGCCAAGCTCTATCCCGGCCTGGATCACGCCGATCTGGTGGCGAGCTTCTCGCCCCTGTTTCGCGCCAAGGCCCCGGTTTTGAAGGATGTGACCGGATTCCTGCGACGCGCCTTGGACCGGGACGACGAAACACTTGCTTAAGCACAAAAGCATCTTTTCAACACTGCGACTTAGTGGCAAAAGCCTTCGCAGGTCGAACCTGTATCGTACCTCGATCTTCCACGGCCTGTTCCGAACCTGACTGGCTCCGACGCGGCGACGCGCCGAACCTGACTGGCTCCGGTACAGGCCGTGCAGTGTCGGCCCGGCGTAATCGCCGCCCCGATCGCGCCGCAGAGGCGACCCTTCCACATCACAGGTCCGGCCGTCCGGCACGCGCATTACGGCGGCGATCGTTCCGGCGCGTCCGCTATTCGACACCCGGAAACATCGGCCGGCAGGTCCGGTTACCTCCGCATCCCAATCAAGGAGCGGATGTATGGCTGTGATGACAGATGACGTCTGGCGCGAGGTGTTCGTGACCGGACTGAAGAACGCCCATGGGGTCGAACATCAGGCCCTGGCCCTGATGGACCGTCAGATCGAACGCGCCAAGAACTTCACCGAGGTCGCCGATCAGCTGACGGCGCACCGGGCCGAGACCGAACAGCAGATCACCCGGCTGGAACAGCTGCTGGGACAGTTTGACGAGACGCCTTCCGGCCTGAAGGACGCCGCCCTTTCGCTGGGCGGATCAATGGCGGCCATGGGCCATGTCTTCGCCGAGGACGAGATCCTGAAGAACGCCTTCGCCAACTTCGCCTTCGAGAACTATGAGGCGGCCGTCTACAAGGGGCTGATCCTCCTGGCCCGGCACGGCGACTATACCTCAGCGCTCGATCCGCTCGCTGCGACCCTGGAGGAGGAGCAGCGGATGGCCCGCTGGGTCGACGAGAGCCTGCCGACCCTGACCGAGAAATATCTGCGTCTGAAACGCGACGGCGAAAACCCCAGCCGTTGATCGGCTACGCAATCAAGGATTGACCCATGTTCATGCACAACAAGAAGCTGATGTATACGGTGCGGGTGGCGGAGCCGAACCCCGGCCTGGCCACCCTGATGCTGGAGCAGTTCGGCGGGCCGCAGGGCGAGCTGGCGGCGGCCATGCGCTACTTCACCCAGGGCCTGGCCGACGAGGACGTCAATCGGCGCGACATGCTGATGGACATCGCGACCGAGGAACTGAGCCATCTGGAAGTCATCGGCTCCATCGTCGCCATGCTGAACCGCGGCGCCAAGGGCAAGCTGGCTGAGGCGGCCGAGGAAGAGGCGGATCTCTACGCCAGCATGACCTCCGGCGGAGACAGCCACACCATGTCGATCCTCTATGGCGGCGGCACGGCCCTGGTGAACTCGTCCGGCGTGCCGTGGACGGCCGCCTATATCGACTCCATCGGCGATCCGGCCTGCGACCTGCGCTCCAACATCGCCGCCGAGGCTCGCGCCAAGATCGTCTATGAACGACTGATCAACGTCACCGACGATCCGGGGATCAAGGACGCCCTGTCCTTCCTGATGACGCGCGAAGTGGCGCACCAGAAGTCGTTCGAAAAGGCGCTCTACGCCATCCCCGCCAACTTCCCTCCCGGCAAGATCCCCGGCCGGCCGGAGTTCGCCGACAAATATTACAACATGTCCCAAGGCGAAGGCGACGCCTCCGGTCCCTGGAACGAGGGCGAGCAGTGGGAGGTGGTGTCCGATCGCGAGATGCAGATGGCGGTGGACGGCGGCGACGGCCACGCCACGGTCGAGATGGACGCCAAGGCGGTCAAGGCGGTGGAAGCCTTCATGAGCCGGACCATGTCGGACCCCGAGTCCGACCCCGTGACCGGCGCGGACCTGGGCGCAGGGGCGGGCGCAGGTCGGACGACCCCGATCGAAGACTGAAGAGACGAGAAGAGAGGCGGCGGGCGCGGCTGCGGCGGCGTCCGCCGGATCTGATCTTTGGTGCGGGTGGTCGGGCTCGAACCGACACTCCTCTCGGAACTGGATTTTGAGTCCAGCGCGTCTACCAATTCCACCACACCCGCACAGGCGCGAAGGCACCGCTCCTATACCGGCCTCGGCCGCAATTCAACCGCGTCGGCGTCGGCCCACCGTCAAGCGGCGGGCGGCGCCGCGACCTCCACATGGGCGTCGGTCCCGCCGGCGAGGATGCGTTTGGCGCGAATATAGATTTCGACCCGCTGCATGACGATCAGCCCCATGGCGAAGACCAGGAAGGCGTCGGTCACGGCCATTGCGTTCAGATGCCACTGGGCCGCATGACCTTCGATCAGGTCGCGCAGGGCCGTGCGGCCCGCGAACAGGGCGACCAGCAGGATCAGCCCCAGGGGCGAGGCCTGAGCCATGAGGCTGCCGTCCGGCTCCTTTTCGATGACCACCGTCTTGCCGCGATACCAGCCGGCCAAGCCCCCCAACAGTCCGCCCAAGGCCAGGATCGCCCAGCCGGCGGGGCCGAACGGCGCGTGGACCGCGCCGGGCGCCTGGGTCGAACCCCAAAGGCCAAGCGCGATCAGCGGCAGGACCACCGCAGGCGTCACCCAGATGAACTTCAGCTTCAGCGGCCGCCGCCGCCGGTTCCGCAGCAGGACAAGCGCCAGGACGGCCGGGAAGACCAGAAGCGGGATCAGTTTTTCAGGCGGCATGTCGTTCTCCGGGCCTCCCCCCGGAAGCCGACGCGGCCCAGCCTACACCCGTCAGGACCCGGCCGGAAGCGGGGCCACCGTTTGTTCGATGGCGCCGAAGATGGAGCGGTGATGATCGTCCAGCATCTCGATCCGCACCGTGTCGCCGTGGGTCAGGAAGGGGGTTTCGGGCGCGCCGCGCAGGATCGTCTCGACCGTGCGGACCTCGGCGATGCAGGAATAGCCCAGGCCGCCTTCCGTGACCGGCTTGCCGGGTCCGCCGTCGGCGTCGCGGTTGGACACCGTGCCCGAGCCGATGATCGTTCCGGCCGACAGGGACCGGGTCTTGGCCAGATGGGCGATCAGGGTTCCGAAGTCGAAGGTCATGTCGACCCCGGCGTCGGCCTTGCCGAAGTCCTTGCCGTTCAGCTGAACCGACAGGGTTCCGTGCAGCTTGCCGTCCTTCCAGCGGTCGCCCAGGGCGTCGGGCGTGACGAAGACGGGCGAGAGGGCGCTTGAGGGCTTGGACTGGACGAAGCCGAAACCCTTGGCCAGTTCGGCCGGGATCAGATTGCGCAGGGAGACGTCGTTGACCAGGCCGACCAGGCGGACGGCGGCCAGGGCCTCGTCCCGCGTCGCGCCCTGGGACACGTCGCCGGTCACGACCACGATCTCGGCCTCAAGGTCGCAGCCCCAGGCCGGATCGGCCAGCGGGATGGGATCGCGGGGCGCCAGGAAGCCGTCGGAGCCGCCCTGATACATCAGGGGGTCGGTCCAGAAGCTTTCGGGCATTTCTGCGCCGCGGGCGCGGCGCACCAGTTCGACATGGTTCACATAGGCCGAGCCGTCGGCCCACTGATAGGCGCGGGGCAGGGGAGAGGCGGCGTCCCTTTCGTGGAAACGGCCGCGCGGCACGGCCTCATGCTCCAGGCTCTCGGCCAGGGCCGCCAACTGGGGGCCGCAGCGGGCCCAGTCGTCCAGAGCCGCCTGGAGCGTGGGGGCGATCAGAAAGGCGTCGGTGAACCAGTGCAGGTCCTGCGAGACGACCACGAGGCGGCCGTCGCGGCCGTGCTTGAGCGAGGCGAGTTTCATGCCCCACGCCTAGACCGAAATCGCGCCCGGGGGAACAGAGGGAGGGATCAGTGGGCGCTGCGGCCGTGGCCGGGCGTCTGGCCGCCGGGGCGCGGCGTGGACAGCTGGCGGTGGGCGGCGCGCAGTTCCTCGATCCGCTCCTTGCGGCGGCACCAGTGGTCGTTGAACTGGGCCACGGCCTCGCGCAGGGCGGCCAGCTGTTCGGCCTTTGTCATCTCTCGCTCGATCTCCTTCTCGACCGGTTTGGCGGGAGCGGGTGCGGGCGGCGGGACGGGCGTGGGCGGGAGCGGGGCGTAGGGGCTTGTCCAGCACGGCGACGCCGGGGCTTGGGCGGGGCCGGATTCATCGGCGGGGCCGTGCTCCACCCGGTCGCCCTTGATGACCACATGGCTGTTGGAGACCACGGTCACATTGGCCGGGACGGCGGGGTGAGGGGGGGACGGACGGTGGGCTTCTTGGTCGGGCTTGGCCGTCGGCTCTTGCGGGGGCGTCTCTTCCTTCGGTTTGACCGTCTCCTTGATCCGGCCCTTCAGGGCGTGATCGACGGCTTTCAGAGGCTTGGACGGCCCCTCGGCCAGGACGACGACGGCGCCCAGGCAGTCGTCATAGGTGGCGCGCAGGGCCTTGGCGGCGCCGACCAGGGCGTCGCTGTTGGCGGTCATGGCCGCGTGGCAGGCGCGGTCGATGGCGCGCCAGATTGATTCGGCGGCGTCGGCCTGGGTGGTCGAGGCGCCCTTGCCGGCCCGCCAGGCCAGGACCGTCAGACCCAGGATCAGGGCCGCCAGCAGCAGGAGCAGCAGCGGGTGGACGCCAAGGAATAGAGTGGAGTCAACGGGTTCTAACGCCGCCGGATCGGGTGTCTGGAAATCCTGCGGATAGTTGGAGACGCTCGCCGACATGCCGCACCCTGTCTGACCCGTTGTTCGCCGAACCATGATGCCGCAGCGGCGAAGCCGGGCCAAGAAAAAGGTTAACGACAGCCCTCAGGCGGCAGGGGTCAGCAGGGCGCGGGCCTCGGCGCCGGTCCGGGCCGCGCGGTCGCGCACCTCGACCTCGACGATGACGCCGCCCTCGGGCTCGACCGCCCACAGATAGCGACGCTCGACCTCGACCGTGCGGCCCGACGGGGCGAACCCCTCGAACGCATCGCCCCAGGGGGTGATCTTCTTCAGCTCGACGAAGGGCATGGCGCAGGCGGCGTCCAGCTCCTCCTCGGCCATCTTGGTCAGTTCGTCGTCGGTGGGTGTCATGGGGGCAGTCTTACAGGAGGAAACGGCTTTTTGCTTTCGTCATCCTCCGGGCCGCGCAGCGGAACCGGGGGACCCAGCGGCGCCGAAGGCGAAATCCATCCGCCGCAAGAACGCTAAGGGGCGAGTCCGCGACAGGTTCGCGCTCGCTCGCGCCGCTGGGTCCCCCGATCTGCGCCGCTGCGCGGCTTGTCGGAGGATGACGAAAGAGGAGGTCAGTCTTCGTCGGCGTATATGGCGACGCGGGTCGGGGTATTCGAAGACACCGCCCCCCGATACATGCCCGAGGTGTTCATGGCGAAGGCGGGGGTTCCGTTCAGGCCCATGACGATGACGCCGCCGTCGCCGCCGATCGAGCCGACGTCGGCGATTTCGGCCTCCGCCGCCGCCTGGACGGTCGCGCCGTCGGCGGTGCGGCGGCAGATGTCGCGGGCGACGGTGGAGCGGATGAAATATTCGCCCGAGCCGGTGGCCGAGACGGCGCAGCCGTCGGCGTTGGAGGCATAGGCGCCGGCGCCGATGATCGGCACGTCCCCGACCCGGCCCCAGCGTTTGGCGGTCATGCCGCCGGTCGAGGTGGCGGCGGCGAGGCGACCCTGGCTGTCCAGGGCCACGGCGCCGACCGTGCCGAACTTCTTCTCGTTCAGGGGCGGGGCGATTTCGGCGCCCTGATGGTGGGGCGCGGGCGCACCGGCGGGACGGTCGGGGATGGGCAAGCCGGCCTCGGTCAGGGCCTTGACCAGACCCTGCCAGCGGCGCTCGGTGAAGAAGAAGGACGGGTCGACCTGCTCCAGCCCGACCGAGGCGGCGAAGGCGTCGGCGCCGGGGCCGATCAGCATGACGTGGGGCGACCGCTCCATCACCGCCCGGGCGGCGGCGACCGGGTGGCGGGTCGCAGTCAGGCCGGCGACCGCGCCGGCGGTCAGGTCCGCGCCGTTCATGACGGCGGCGTCCAGTTCGTTACGGCCGGCGGCGGTGAAGACCGCTCCGCGCCCGGCGTTGAACAGGGGATCGTCCTCCATGACCTCGACGGCGGCCTGGACCGCATCCAGCGCCGAGCCGCCGCTCTTCAGCACGGCTGAACCGGCGTCCAGCGCGGCTTGCAGCGCCGCGCGATAGGCCGCGTCCTGCGCGGGCGTCAGGCTGGACCGCTCGATCACGCCCGCCCCGCCGTGGATCGCCAGCGACCAGCGCGGCGCGGCGTCCTGGGCCTCGACCTGGGCATGGGCCGAGGAAAAACACAGTGCAAAGAGTGCAATCAGTCCGACACAGGCGATGCGCATGGTGAAGTCCCCCTTCGGCGACAAAACACGGTGCAATTGGTGCACTTTCTTCAGAGGCGCCGGCCCGTCGCATTGTAACGCCGCGTTCGGGCGTGTCAGGTCGATTGGCCGAAGAAAAACGGAAACGCGGGAAAATCAGAGTGTTGAGTTTGGGCGATGGGACGGCCCGTCAACGTGAGAGGGCGTCGCCGTGCGCACAGGACCGCCTTGCAACTGATGGGCTAGGTCGCAAATCGACCCGTTGCAGACAGTTGGTCCACAGGCGTGTAGCATCGCTTCGATGGACGCTTCGACCTGGATCGACATGTTGAGTGCCGCCGGGACCGTGGCAGCTGCTGGCGTTGCTGCCTACTCGGCCCGATTGGCTTGGAAGCAAGTTCGATTCCAATTCGAGCCTCAACTTCTTATCCCATCCCGTCACTTTCAGATAAAGATGGCATCTTCTTCTATACGCGAAGTCTTCTGGGAGAAACCCACGGAGAAGGCTGCTTATGTGAACGGCGGAGATACTGACTACTTTTTTCTCTTAAGGAACATCGGAAATGGGGCCGCATACGACGCTTCAGTCCGGATCGAACTAGATTTCGAAACGATTTTCGCTGACACACAATCAAAAATTGCTAATCACGCTCCCACGCTATCCGTGGACCATGACAGTTTCGGTGTGTCTCTTAGGATAGATGGTGAAATCATCGGCGGATTTCGGTTACCCGACCAAGCTTTCAGCCTTGTTGATCAGGTAGGAAGCGGATCTTCGCAAAACTCTGTTCGCCAGTTTCCGATTGATCCCAGCCTATCATTCTTCGCCCTCTGTTATGGTGCATACCTAATGCATGAACGGATGATTGGCCGGATACAGCCAGAGCAACGAATAAGTTTCGACTTCATCGTCGACTACACAGACTCGTCGGGAAGACGACAAAGCCGACGATTCCCCCGAATTCTGATCATTCGTGGTGGTCGCTGGCAGGCTGACCTATCGGACGGCGTTGCCTTTGTTATGCTGACGGCTCCATAGCCTGAAAGTCCGCAACCCGCGACAGCCGACACCCATCCAGCCCGCTCCCCGCAAAGTCCTGTCCAGGAACCCTCACCCCCGGTGGTGCAGCCGTTTCCAGATCCTGTAGGCGACGATGGGGGCGAAGCCGCAGATCAGGGCGGCGATCAGGACCGTCCAGAAGCCGCCCTCCAGCCAGAAACGCCCGGCCAGGGCGCCGGCGCCGGCCGCAAGGGCCGGGCCGAGCCAGGGCAGCCAGGTCGGCGGCCGCATCTTCATTCAGGCGTCGACCTTGATGACGCCGCGACGGATCTGGTCCAGTTCGATGGAATCGAACAGGGCCTGGAAATTGCCGTTGCCGAAGCCTTCATTGCCCTTGCGCTGGATGATCTCGAAGAAGATCGGGCCGAAGGTGTCCTGGGTGAAGATCTGCAGCAGCAGGCCCTCTTCGTCCGAACCGTCGATCAGGATGCGGTTCTTGCGCATCCGCTCCACGTCCTCGCCGTGGTTGGGCAGGCGTTTGTCGATCAGTTCGAAATAGGTCTCGATCGTGTCCTGGAAGTCCACGCCGCGGGCGCGCATGGCCTCGACCGTCTCGAAGATGTTCTCTGTGGTCAGGGCGATGTGCTGGATGCCTTCGCCGTTGTAGCGGCGGATGAACTCCTCGATCTGGGAGTTTTCGTCCTGGCTCTCGTTCAGCGGGATGCGGATGGCGCGGTCCGGCGCGATCATGGCCTGGGAGAAGAGGCCGGTCGCCTTGCCCTTGATGTCGAAATACTTCTGTTCCTCGAAGTTGAAGACCGAATTGTAGAAGCCCGACCAGGTGCGCATCTGGCCGCGACGGACGTTGTGGGTCAGGTGGTCCAGCACCTCCAGGCCGACGTTGTTCTTGCGCTCGGCCTCTTCCCAGCCCTCGATCTCGTCCCAGGCGTCATAGAGGGAGCCGGCGTCGCCGTACTGGTCGATGACGTACAGCAGCGAGCCGCCGATGCCTTGCAGGATGTAGGGATAGTCGCCCAGGGCGCCGCCGTCGGCATCCGTCGCGGCCACGGCGCCGCGCTGGAGCGCCCCCTCATAGGCGGCCTTGGCGTCATTGGTGCGGAAGGCCATGCCGTTGGCCGAGGGGCCGTGATCCCTGGCGAAGTCCGCCGCCTGGCCCTTGGGCGAGCGGTGGACGAGGAAGGAGATGTCGCCCTGTTTCAGGCGCACCACGTCGGTCTTGGGGTTCACATGGGTCTTGGTGAAGCCCATCATCTCCAGCCGCGCGATCATCGCCTGGGGCTCAGGGCCGGTGAATTCGACGAATTCGAAACCGTCGACGCCCAGGGGATTTTCCCGGTCGATCTGTTCAGCCGTCGGCTGATGAGGGGCCTGGCTGGGGTTGGGGGTCATGTCGTTCATGGCGCGTCTCCCGCGTAGCGTTCTGAGGCGGGCTTAACCGATAGGGGCCGCCGATTGGCGCGGAACCTAGTCGCGGATGACGACAGAGCCAAGGCAGACCCACGGGGTCGTGATGAACGGCGGCTCCGCCCTCTTCATGCGATCAGCGCAGGACGGGTTCGGGATCGACCAGCCGGACATCGTGCATCTGGTCCAGATAGGCCTCGTAGTAGCCCTTGTGCGAGGCCCCCACGATGGTCAGCATCCGCGTGCCCGGATAGCGGCCCAGAACATCGCGCATATTGGCGACCATGCGCAGGTTTCGCGTTTCCCAATAGCCGAGGTAGCGGCGGCCGAAGGCCTGCGGCGACGGCTCGACCAGGGTGGCGCCGAAGTCGGACTGATAGATCAGGGGCGGCGTCGTCGGCGCATTATAGACGCGGTACATGCGCAGCACGCCGTCGGGCTGATCGAGGGCGGCGCCCAGTTCCGCATCCTGCGTTCGTCGGGTTTGGCTAGCGGGATTATTCCACGCGCCCATGATCGCGTCGGCATAGGCTTTCTTCTCGATGGGATCGGTCGGATCGGGCGTGTCGGCGGAGTGGTCGTCGACGCTCCACAGCCGCTCCAGCCCCAGCCTCGCGGCCAGGGGCGCGGAGATCAGATAGGTCTCATTGGCTCGGTCCTTGATCCGGTTCAGCACGGCGACCAAGGCGTCGTTCAGACCGTCCCCGGCGGTGCGGTCCTGGGCGGGCAGGCGAAGCCATTGGACCAGGGCCGATCCCCGCTCGCCGGCCGCCAGGAAGACCGCCGCCAGATGACGCCGCTGGGCCGGCGTGGGGTGTGCGGGCCACTCGGCCAGCAGCCGCTCGGCCTCGGCGTTGGCGGCTGGCACGTCCAGACCGGTCGCCAGGGCGGCGGGGGCGGGATCCCAGCAATAGGTTTCGACCGTCTCGGCATAGCGCGACGGATAGCGACGCAGGCTGTCGCATTGCAGGCCCGATAGATCCTCGGTCGCGATGGCGGTCGGCTTCCAGGCCGCCAACCGATCCAGTAGCGGCGATAGGCTTTCGACCTTGAAGCCGTCGCCCATGTTCGACAAGTGCGGCGTGCCTAGCACCAAGACCTCGTTCAGCGCGCCGGCGGGCGGTCCCTTCAGCTGATCGGGATGGAAGGACTGGCGGTAGTCCTGGGCGGCGGCGGGCAGGGCGGCGGCCAGCAGCGCGCCGGCGGCGACGAACAAGATGCGGGAGAAACGAAGAGGCAAAGCCATGACGCGCCGTGAAAGGAATTTGAGAAAGATCGACCGTCGGTCGGTCACGCCACCTTCCACGGATCGCCGCCCAGACGCCCGTTAATTCTTGGACATCTAAGGTTACGCTTGCAGCGCTGGAACCACTCCCGGCCTCAGCCCGGCAGCCAGCGGGTCGCCCACTCGGCGCCCATCAATAGGCCGGTTCCCACCGCGCCCAAAATCGTCAGCCAGGCCGTCGTCACCGCCGCTCCGGCGATCACGAACAGGCCGTCGCGCTGGATCAGGCCGACCGACAGCAGGGCCAGGGCCACGGAGGGGACGGTGTTGGTCAGGGGCAGGACGATGGTGGCCGTGGCCAGGATCATGAAGATCGCCGCCAGCTTCTCGCCCGGACCGTCGGCGAAACGCCGCAGGCGGGGGCGCGACAGCCGGTCGATCCAGCCCAGTTTGGTTTCGGCGAAATCGGCCATGGCCTTCAGCCAGGAGCCCTTGGCGCGCAGCTTCAGGAACCAGCGCGGCAGCCAGGGCTCTTCGCGCCCGACCAGCATCTGTGCGGCTAATAGAATGACGATGACGCCCACGACCTGGGGCACGCCGTAAAGGCCCGGCACCAGGCAGGGGATGGACAGCAGCAGGATCAAAAGGCCGTAGGCGCGCTCGTCCAGCCGATCGCGGATCTCGTCCAGGGTCAGGCCGGCCTCGCCGCCCTCGTCGGACAGGCGACGCAGCAGACGGGTGATGTCGTGGCTGACGTCGTCAGCCTGGGGGGATGGGCGGGGCGCGGTCATCTGAGGGGCTTAAACCGCAACCGCTTCAGTCGCGAGCGTTGCGTTGTCGCAGCGGGTGACGGCGAGACCGGGTCTTGCTAGGGCGGGGCGGTTCGAGGAAATCTCCATGCTTCGCAGACTTTATGACGGCGTGTTCGACCTGGCGCGCCATCGCCACGCCACGCCGGCCCTGGCGGCGGTCTCCTTCGCCGAGAGTTCCTTCTTTCCCATTCCGCCCGACGTCATGCTGGCGCCGATGATCCTGGCCCGGCCGGAGCGGGCCTATGTCTACGCCGGGGTCTGCACGATCGCCTCGGTTCTAGGCGGGATGCTGGGCTACGCCATCGGCTATTTCCTGACCGACGTGGGCCTGGCGATCCTGCGGTTCCTGGGCCATGCCGACGGGCTGGATCATTTCCGCCAGTGGTTCGCCCAGTGGGGTCTGTGGGTCATATTGATCAAGGGGCTGACGCCGATCCCCTACAAGCTGGTGACCATCGCCTCGGGCCTGGCGGCCTTCAGCTTTCCGGTCTTCATGGCGGCGTCGGTCGTGACACGGGGCGGGCGGTTCTTCTTGGAGGCCTGGATTCTGAAACGCTGGGGCCCGGCCATGCTGGCCCAGGTGGAAAAGCGCCTGGCCCTGTGGTCCGGGATCGGTCTGGTTCTGCTGATCGCCCTGATCGTCGTGCTGAAGCTTCTGTAAGTCGACGCGGGGACCGGACCGGAGTAAGACCGTTTCGCAATGAGAAGCCTCTATCGCCTGCTGACCCGTTGGTGGACCGCCTTCGCCCTGGCCGCGTCGCTGGCCATGCTGGGCGCAGCCCATGGGTTCGAACGGTTCGCGGGCCTGGCGCCGTGCAACCTTTGTCTGAAACAGCGCGAGGTCTATTGGGGCGCCGTGGCCGTGGCGGCCGTGGCGACGGCCTGGACGGTGCTGAGCGGCGGGCGACGCGGCACGCCCCGGATCGCCGCCTTCCTGCTGGGGGCCGTGTTTGCGACGGGCGCGATCACCGCCGTCTTCCATATGGGCGGCGAATACAAGTGGTGGAGCCTGCCGGCGACCTGCGTCAGCAGCGGGTCGGTCGATCTGGAGAGCCTGACCGCCCTGGCCCTGGGCACGGGGCCGGCCCAGAGGGTGGCCATGTGCGATTCCGTGGCCTGGAGCTGGCTGGGCCTGTCGATGGCCGGTTGGAACGCCCTGATCTCCCTGGCGTTGGCCGGGTTCAGCCTGCTGGCGACCAAACGCCCCAAGGACGCCCGCGCCCCCCGCTTCGAAAGGGCCTGATCCCATGACCGACGCCGCCCCGCACACTCCTCTGCCCCGCCCGGGCCTGGGCGCGGACAGGGCGCGGATGGACGAAATCCTTCGCGTCGATCACGCCGGCGAATATGCGGCGGTCCTGATCTATCGCGCACAGAAGGCCGTGTTCGAGGGGCGCAAGGCGCGCGGCGACATCGTGCGCGACCTCGGCGAAATGCAGGATCAGGAGGCGGTTCACCTGGCCCGGTTCGAGCGACTGCTGAACGAACGCCGCGTGCGGCCGACGGCCATGACGCCGCTGTGGCGCATCGCCGCCTCGGCCCTGGGCGCCGGCACGGCCCTGATCGGCGAAAAGGCGGCCCACGCCTGCACCGAGGCGGTCGAGAGCGTGATCGAGAAACACTACGCCGACCAGATCGCCGAGATCGGCGACCGCGACCCGGCCCTGGCGGCCGAGCTGAAACAGTTCCGGGACGAGGAGCTGGCCCACCACGATCACGCCGTCGAGCACGGCAGCCGCGACGCGCCGGCCTATCGGCTGCTGAGCGGGGTGATCAAGGCTGGGTGCCGCGCGGCGATCAAGATCAGCGAGAAGGTTTGATCCCGCGCCACCGTCACCCTCGGGCTTGACCCGAGGGCCGGGTGGTCCGCCGCATTGCGCCAAAGGCGATGCACAGCCCGATCCACGCCCGGTCCTCGGGTCAAGCCCGAGGATGACGGATTTGGAATGGGGCGTGGCCGCCTTAATAAATCTCGAACAGCCCCGCCGCGCCCATGCCGCCGCCGACGCACATGGTGACGACGCCGTATTTGGCCCCGCGCCGCTTGCCCTCGATCAGGACGTGGCCGGTCATCCGGGCGCCCGACATGCCATAGGGGTGGCCGATGGAGATGGCGCCGCCTGAGACGTTCAGCAGCTCGTCGGGGATGCCCAGGGTGTCGCGACAATAGAGAACCTGGACGGCGAAGGCCTCGTTCAGCTCCCAGATGCCGATGTCGTCCACCGTCAGCCCGTGGCGCTTCAGCAATTTGGGCACGGCGTAGACGGGGCCGATGCCCATCTCGTCCGGCTCCACCCCCGCCACCGCCATGCCGCGATAGGCGCCGAGCGGCTGAAGATTGCGTTTCACCGCCTCGCCGGCCTCCATGATCACACAGGCCGAGGCGCCGTCGGACAACTGGGACGCATTGCCGGCGGTGATGTATTCGCCCTGCTGGATCGCCTCGCCGCTGCCGAAGACGGGTTTCAGCGCCTTCAACCCTTCCAGAGTGGTTTCGGGCCGGTTGCCCTCGTCCGTGGACAGGGTCACCTCTTTCGAAGCGGTCTCGCCGGTCGCCTTGTCCGTGACCAGCATGGTGGTCGTCATGGGCACGATCTCGGCGTCGAGCCGGCCCGCCGCCTGGGCCGCCGCCGTGCGCTGCTGGGACTGAAGGGCGTATTCGTCCTGGCGGTCGCGGCTGATATTGTAGCGGCGGGCCACGACCTCGGCCGTCTCCAGCATCGACATATATATATGGGGCGCCAGCTTCAGCAGGGCCTCGTCCTTGCCGCGGTACAGGTTCATATACTGGTTCTGGACCAGGGAGATGCTCTCCAGGCCGCCGCCGACCGCCATCTTCTGCTGGTCGAAGATCACCTGTTTGGCCGCCGTGGCGACGGCCATCAGGCCCGAGGCGCATTGACGATCCAGGCTCATGCCCGGAACCGAAGACGGCAGACCGGCCGCCAGGGCGACCTGGCGGGCGACATTGGTTCCGGTCGAGCCCTGCTGCAGGGCCGCGCCCATGATCACGTCCTCGATCTCGGCCGGCTCGACGCCGGCGCGCTGGACCGCGTGTCTGACGGCATGGGCGCCCAGCTGTTGGGCCTGGGTGTCGTTGAAGGCCCCGCGATAGGCCCGGCCTATCGGGGTGCGGGCGGTGGAGACGATGACGGCTTCGCGCATGGAGAGTCCTTCCCGGTTTCGTTCGCCGCTTTGGAGGCGCGGCCGTGTTTCCTCATGGGCGGAACTTAGGCGCCTCCCCCCGCGGTAAGGCAAGCGGAGAGCCTCGTCGGGTCGTCGGCGCCCAGGTCTTTTGTGTTGAAAGGGCGCCACAGTCGCCACATTGTTCGCAGATGCGAGGGAACCGCAGCCGCAGCCTGCCGTTCGGCTCCTGAACGTCGGGCGGACAGCTCGGCTTCGGGCATTTTTTACAGAACGAGGAAGCTATGAAGCTCAAACTTCTCGCATCCGTCGCTGTCGCCGGGCTGTTCTCAGCTGGCGCGGCCTCGGCAGATCCCAACGGTTGGTATGGCGCGATCGACGCCGGCTACCACATGATCGACGACATCAACGCCGAGTCGTCGACCACCGGCGCGAACTGGAACTATGAAGTGAACGACGGCTGGGCGGCCTTTGCTCGCCTGGGTTATCGCTTCAACCCCAACTGGCGCGTCGAGCTCGAAGGCGGCTACCGCTCGGGCGACATCGGCACGGTGCGCGCCGTTTCGGGCACCCAGGGTCTGTGCAACCTGACCCCGGCGACGGGCGGCTGCTATTCGCCGGAAGGCGACATCGAGTCCGCCACCCTGATGGCCAACGTCATCTATGACTTCGGCTATGAAGCCTGGGGCGTGCGTCCCTTCGTCGGCCTGGGCGCCGGCGTGAACCGCGTCAACGTCGACACCATCGGCAATCTNGGTCTGCGGAACCGCCGCCCCCGCCGCCGGTTCCGCAGACCCCGGCCGCGCGTCAGTTCGTGGTCTATTTCGACTGGGATCGCTCGGACCTGACGGCTGAGGCTCGCTCGGTCGTGACCCAGGCCGCCAACTACGCCAAGTCGGGCCGTCCGACCCGCGTCCTGATCGTCGGCTACACCGACACCTCGGGCTCGGCCGCCTACAACGTCGGCCTGTCGAACCGTCGTTCGCGCACCGTCGCGGACGCCCTGGTCGCCCAAGGCGTCAACGGCGGCGTCATCGCCCTCGACGGCAAGGGCGAAACCGCACTGGCCAAGCCCACCGCCGACGGCGTGCGCGAACCGCTCAACCGTCGCGCCACCATCGACATCAACTTCTAAGACAGGCAAGACTCGGTCTGACATCGTCAGATCGGGTCTTGTTCTTGGAAGTCTGTCAGCGGAAAGTTCGAGAGCCGGCGCCCTTGTATCCAGGGCGTCGGCTTCCTCGCGTGCCTGCCTCAGGCGCCCCCGCATTTTCCCCATCGCTCAGCTTTAGTGGGTTGATCCCTCTGCGGCTAAGCGCGACAAAGCCATCGAACAAACTCTCTTGCGCCAGACGTCCTGATCGGAGAGGTGAAGCGACCTGGCGTTGTATGGATCGCCAGGCCGGACGGCGTGGAACCCTTTAGATGGTCGATTTAAGACACTCCAATCGAACCTTCTTGGGCCGGCGGCGTAGGCGCTACCGGCTTCGCGGAGAGGTCATGAGCGCGCCTCGACCTCAGCTTCGCCTTCGCACCCCCACGCCGCAGCGGGCGGCCGAAATCGCCGTCTTCCCTACGTCTCAAAAAAACGGTGCGGAGGCCGGGCCAGATCGCGCGATCCAAAGCTTGGATGGTCGGAGATTCCTTATCGTCTCGGCGCCGTTCGGGCCGTTCGGCGTCGCCTTGGCGCGGACTCTCGAAGCCCGCGGCGCGACCGTCCAGCGAATGATCTTCAATGCGGGCGACGCCTTGAACTGGCCGCGAGCGGGGGGAAGGGTGTTCAAACACTCCGCCCAGGTCTGGGCTTCGCGACTGGCGGAACTGACGGCCGATTTCACCGATCTTCTGCTGTTCGGCGAGGGCGGCCCTTACAATCGCGCGGTTCTGTCTGCGGCGGAAGGGCTTGGGCCACGCGTTTGGGTGTTGGAGAACGGCTATTTCCGCCCGGACTGGATCACCGTCGAACAGAACGGCGTGAACGCCTCAAGCGGCCTGCCGCGTTTCAAGGACGGCTATCCGGAGCCGGCGCCGCTTTTGCCCGATCCGAAACCCGTGGGGCGGATCCTGCCGCACCATGTGGTCAACATCACCGCCTATCATGTGGCTCAGGCCGTGGGGGGCTTTCTCTTTCCGCGCCACGCCAGCCACTATACCGCCTCTCCGCTCAGCCAGTGCCTGGGTCACGTCCGGCGATATTTCGGTCTGGCCCTTCAGTCGCCGTCACGCAACGATGTGGAGGTGATTGCCGCGCGGGGCCCCTTCTTCATCGCCTGTCTTCAGCGGGAGGGCGACGCCCAGCTGCTGCGCTATTCCCGCTATGCCGACAATACGGCCTTCCTCGCGGAGGTGATGACCAGTTTCGCCGTCCATGCGCCCAAGGCGGCGCGGCTGGTGATCAAGAACCACCCTCTGGACCCGGGCCTGATCGATCTGGAAGCCGTCACGCGGCGCCTGGTCATCGAGCGGGAGCTGCAAGGCCGGGTCGATTTCATCGACGGCGGAAACCTGGCCCAGCTGTGCCGCGCCTCTCAGGGCATGGTGGTCAACAACTCTTCCGCCGCGCTTTCGGCCCTGGGGTTCCAGACGCCGGTCAAGGTGCTGGGCGACGCCTTCTTCAACTTCGACGGTCTGACGGATCAGCAGGCGTTGAACGACTTCTGGTCCAAACCCCAGGCCCCGGACCCCGCCCTTTTCGCCCGGTTCCGCGCCCATGTGATCGCCCAGAGTCAGGTCAACGGCAATTTCCACGAGCCGCGCGCCATTCGGCGCACCGCCGAGGGCGTAGCGGACGTGTTCGAGCGGGTTTCCTGAACAAAATTTGCGCTTAAGGGCGTCAAGGGTGTGCTCTCTGAGCCACCCAAGGGCGCTGTCACGACTCTGACACATATGTGTCACCTAGCGTTACAAGATGGATCGTACACGGGGCCGGATTTAGACGTGACGACCACGTTTCCGACTTTTTTGGTCCACCAGCTGGGGATAGCGAATGACCTTCCGTAAATTGGCGTATGGCGTTTCGGCCGCCGCCATCATGATGTCGGCCTCGACGGCCGTCTTTGCTCAAGAGACGACCGGCGCCATCCGCGGCCGCATCCTGGACGGCTCCGGCGCGGCCGTGGTCGGCTCGGTGACCATCGTTCACGAGCCCACCGGCACGACCGTCACCACCATGTCGGACTCGTCGGGCTTCTACAGCGCGCGGGGTCTGCGCGCCGGCGGACCATACACGGTGACGGTGTCAAGCGCGGCCGGTGAAGGCGGCGTTCAGCTGGACAGCATCGGTGTGGGCGACGCCGTCAACGGCGACGTGATCGTCAATCAGGCCGCCGCCGAGCTGGAAGCCATTACGGTGACCGGCCAGCGCTTCTCCAACGACTTCGGCTACGGCACCGGCTCGAACTACGGCGCGGGCGACATCGCCGCCGCCGCCTCGATCAGCCGTGATCCGAAGGACATCGCGCGCCTCGATCCGTTTGTGACGCTTGACCCCTCGAACGAAGACGCCCTGTCGTTCGCCGGCACCAATACGCGCCAGAACCAGTTCACCGTCGACGGCATTCGCCAGAACGACGAGTTCGGCTTGAACGGCAACGGCTATCCCACCCAACGGTCGCCGATCTCCATCGACGCCATTCAGGCTTTGAACGTTTCGGTGGCGCCCTTCAGCGTCATCAACAACGGCTTTGTCGGCGGTTCGATCAACGCCGTCACCAAGTCCGGCACCAACACCTTCTCGGGCTCGGCCTTCTATGAGAAGTCGGACGACAGCCTGCTGGGCGACCGGTACTGGGGTTACGGCCCGCGCGGCAACGGTTTCCGCGCCCGCCAAGACTATAACCGCGTCTTCGACGAAAAGACCTGGGGCGCCACCCTGGGCGGTCCGATCATCCGCGACACCCTGTTCTTCTTCGCGTCTTACGAAAAGTTTGAGTCGCAGTTCTCGCTGAACGAAGGTCCGGTCGACGCCGGCTTCGCAAATCCGATTCCGCGCATCACCACTTCGGCCGTCGAAACCTTCCGGCAAGGCGCCAAGACGCGCTACGGCTATGAGACGGGTTCGTTCGTCAATGTGGCCCCCCCCGTCCAGGACGAAAAGTACCTTGCCAAGATCGACTGGAACATCAACGCCAACCATCGCTTGGCCGTGACCTTCCAAGAGACGACCGGCACCTCGTTCAACGGTTCGACCACGTCGGCCTTCATTAACGGCGGCTCGACCACGCAGCCGCGGTTGGCGCTGGAATCCAGCCAGTATGTCAAGGATGAGCGCCTCACGACCTGGAACGCTCAGTTGAACTCGCAGTGGACGGACGCCTTCTCGACCGAACTGCGGGTCGGCTACAAGGAAACTGAAACCACCCAGCTGCCTGTCGGCGGACTGACTGTCGGCCAAGTCACGGTCAACGTTTCCGATCTGGCGGGTGTTCAAGCCGGCTCGGGCACGCCGCAAATCCAGTTCGGCGCCGACAACTTCCGTCACGACAACTATCTGTACAGTGAAGTGAAGAACGCCGAACTGATCGGCCGCTATAGCTGGGGTTCGCACGACTTCATGGCCGGCGCGCGGATTGAAACGCGCGACTTCACCAACGTCTTCGTGTCGCAGTCGCTGGGTCAGTGGACGTTCAACAGCTATGCCGACTTCCTGGCCGGTAACGCTTCTGGCCTGATCATTCGCGGCGCGGTCAACCCGACCGGCGGCACCGTTCCCGCTCGGTTCGGCACTGCGCGCGACGGGGCTGTCGAATTCGGTTACGACGTGAACTCGCTGTACGCCGAAGACACTTGGCAGATCAGCGACACGCTTCGCCTGAATTACGGCCTGCGCTACGACTGGTTCGCCATGGACGACCGTCCGGTGCTGAACACCAACTTCCGCACCCGCAACGGTTTCGACAACACCGCCAATCTGGACGGTCGTGACCTGCTGATGCCGCGCCTGGGCTTCAACTGGACGCCCAGCGACTGGTCGATCTCGGGCGGCGTCGGTCGCTTCTCGGCCATCGGCACCAACGTCCAGATCGGCAACCCCTTCGGCAACGACGGCGCGCGGATCACCAATGCGGTCTGCACCGGCGCCATTCGGGGCGTGACGGATCTCTCCGTCGTTCCCACCGGCGCGAACTGCACCTTCACGCCCGGCAACGGCAGCGTGGTGGCGCTGGATCCGAACTTCGAAATCCCCAGCGCCTGGAAGTACAACCTGACGGTCGCCCGCGATTTCCGCCTGCCGCTGATCGAAGACTTCCGTCTGCAGGCGGACGTCATCCGTACGGATTTCGAGAACGCCCTCTATTACCGCGATCTGCTCGCAACCCGCTCGGGTTCAGCGCCGGACGGTCGTCCGGTCTATACCCACCCGACTGGCCCGGTGGTCTTCGATCTGCTGCTGGATAATCTGAAGGACGGCGGATCCTCGACCTCGGTCGCTCTGACGGGTCAGAAGACGTGGCGCGACGGTGTGTTCGAAGGTCTGGACGTCCGCAGCACCTACACCTACACGGAATCGGAAGACGGCAATCCGATGACCAGCTCGCAGCCGGACTCGTCCTATGTCCGCTTCGCTTCGGCTGATCACAACAACCCGGTGCTGGCGACGTCGGACTACGAAATCCGTCACAAGTTCACGGTCAACGCGAACTACACCCGCGCCTTCTTCGGCGACAACGAAACGTCCATCAACGTCTTCGCCCAACGCCGCTCGGGCCTGCCCTTCTCCTACGTTTATCACAGCAGTCGCACGGGCAACTACGACAACGATTTCGGCAACGCCGTTCCGCAGTCGTACTCCGGCGCCCTGGGTACGTCGAACCAGCTCTTCTACGTGCCCCAGACCGACGGCAACGGCGTCGTCACCGCCACGAGCGATCCCCGCATCACCTATGCGTCGGGCTTTAATCTGACGGACTTCAACGCCTTCCTGAACAACACGGGTCTGATCAAGTACGCCGGCTCGATTGCGCCGCGGAACGCCTTCCGCACCGGCGCCGTCACCACGGTGGACCTGCGCCTGTCGCAGGAAATCCCGGTTCCGGTTCTGCCGACCGGCAAGCTGAAGCTGTACATGGACATCGAGAACTTCGGGAACCTGCTCAACGAGAAGTGGGGCGTTCTGGAGCAGTATCCGTTCTATCGCGGCGTCGGTACGGTTGTGCTGAACTGCCAGACGGCCGGCGTCGCCTCCTCCTGCGCCGCCCCCAATGCAGTGTACCAGTACTCCTCGCTGCAAAGCGCAGGCGCTGCCGGAACGCCGCTCGGTGGTGAGGCTAAGCGCCCGAACGCCCAACTGCCGGCCTCGACCTGGCAGATTAAGTTCGGCGCCCGCATCTCGTTCTGAGTGAAGCGAGCAATGTGCTGACGAAGGGCGGTCCGTTCGCGGGCCGCCCTTTTTCTTTGGGGGCGGCCCCTGGGCGTCCGGCGCCGTTGAAGTCGGGGGCCATTGAGGCCATATGGCGCGGCTCGCGGGTCGCCCGCCCGTCGCCTTCGAACCCTGACAGGACTCTCGCCCGCCCATGACCGCTCCTCTCCCCGCCGAATGGGCTCCGCACCGCGCCATCTGGGTGGGCTGGCCCAGCCATGCCGAATACTGGTTCGAACCCTTCGAACAGGCCCAGGACGAGGTCGAGGCTCTGGTGCGGGCCCTGGCCGGGCCGGGGCGCGAACGGGTGAAGCTGATGGTCGGGGCGCCGGAGCTGGCGGAGGGCGTGCGGGCGCGTTTCGCCGACGGCGCGAACGTCGAGGTGGTGGCGGGCGTGTTCGGCGACGTCTGGCTGCGCGACACCGGTCCTCTGTTCTGGGCGGGATCGAAGACGGCCGCCGCCTTCCGCTTCAACGGCTGGGGCGAGAAATATGTGATGCCGGGCGACGAGACGGTGGCCGAACAGATCGGCGTCCATTCCGGCGCGACCCTGAGCTGGAACGACTTCGTCATGGAGGGCGGGTCGCTGGATCATGACGGGGAGGGCACGGTCCTGACCACGCGCCAGTGCCTGCTGAACCCGAACCGCAACCCGGCCTGGAACCAGGACGAGGCGGTGGCGACCGCCGCTCTGGAAGCCGCCGTCGGGGCGAAAAAAGTGCTCTGGCTGGGCGACGGCCTGCTGAACGATCACACCGACGGCCATGTCGACAATCTGGCGCGTTTCGTCGCACCGGGCGTCGTGGCCTGCCCGATCGCCTGGGGGCGTAACGATCCCAATGCCGAGGTCTATGACGCCGTGGCCCGCGATCTGTCGGTCCTGACCGACGCTGCCGGCCGCAAGATCCGTGTACTGAGGATCCCGTCGCCGGGCCTGGTGCTGGACGAGGACGAGCGCCCGGTCCCGGCCAGCCATATGAACTTCCTGATCGCCAATGGGGCGGTAGTGGTGCCGACCTATGGCGACGATCGCGCGGCCGACATGGCCTGTCAGGCGTTGAAGGAGGCCTTCCCCGATCGAGAGATCATCCCCCTGCCGTCGAACGCCATCCTGACGGGCGGCGGTTCGTTCCACTGCATCTCCCAGCAGGAGCCGGAATGAGTGGCGAGTGGCGAGTGGCGAGTGGCGAGGTTCGTCACTATCGCGACCTGCTGGTCTGGCAGAAGGCGCTGACCTGGGTCGAGCTCGTCTATGCGGCGACCTGCGAATGGCCCCCGGATGAACGCTTCGGACTGATCAGCCAGGTCAGGCGGGCTGCCGTGTCTGTGCCTTCCAACATCGCCGAAGGTTGCGCCCGGCGCTCCACGCCTGAGTTTCTGCGTTTCCTCTCCATCGCCCGAGGCTCTCTGGCGGAGGTGGAGACCCAACTGATCATCGCCCAACGCCTGACCTACCTCGATGAAGCCGCCCTGACGCGGCTGCTCGAACCCGCCGACGAAATCAGTCGGATGCTTTCCGGCCTCATCTCCAAACTCGAGGAGCGCACGAAATGACTTCCCTCGCCACTCGCCACTCGCCACTCGCCACTTCCAGAACCATCACCGTCGCCGGCATCCAGACCTCCTACGGCGAGGACATGCAGGCCAATATCGACAAGACCATCGACTTCGTGCGCGAGGCGGCGGGCAAGGGCGCGCAGGTGATCCTGCCTTCGGAACTGTTCCAGGGGCCGTATTTCTGCGTGTCGCAGGAGGAGCACTGGTTCGCCCAGGCCTATGAGTGGCGCGAGCATCCGTGCGTCACGGCCCTGTCGCCGGTGGCCAGGGAGCTGGGCGTGGCCATCCCGGTCTCGATCTTCGAAAAGGACGGGCCGCAATACTACAATTCGCTGGTCATGCTGGACGCCGACGGCGAGGCCCTGGGCGTCTATCGCAAGAGCCATATCCCCGACGGCCCCGGCTATCAGGAGAAATATTACTTCCGGCCGGGCGATACGGGCTTCAAGGTCTGGAAGACGCGATTCGGCAAGGTCGGGGTCGGCATCTGCTGGGACCAGTGGTTCCCCGAGGCCGCGCGGGCCATGATGCTGATGGGCGCCGACGTGCTGATGTATCCGACCGCCATCGGCACCGAGCCGCACGACGCCAGCCTGCACACGGCCGAGCCGTGGCGTCGGGCCATGCAGGGCCACGCCGTGTCCAACGCCGTGCCGGTGGTCGGGGCCAATCGCATCGGCCATGAGACGGTGACCGAGGTCGGCCAGACCTTCTACGGCCATTCCTTCATCGCCGATCAGCAGGGAACGCTGGTCGAGAGCCTGGGCGCCGAGGAGGAGGGGGTGCTGGTGCACCGCTTCGACCTGGACGAACTGGACCAGTACCGCGCGGCCTGGGGCTTCTTCCGCGATCGGCGGACGGATCTGTATGGCGCGCTGACGGGCGCGAAGTAGGCGGTCCCTGATTCCGTCATCCTCGGGCTTGACCCGAGGATCGGATGTGGGGCGGGCGGTGCGTCGCCTCTGGCGCAGAGCGCCGGATGGTCCGGCCCTCGGGTCAAGCCCGAGGGTGACGGAGGAGTTGGGTCGATCAGCCCCGCATCCCCTCCACCGCCTCGACCAGCCGGGTCAGGTCCGCCGGCGACGACAGCCGGTGGTCGCCGCCGTCGATCAGGTCCAGGCGGACGTCGCCGCCCGTCAGCCGCTCGATCAGTTCGACCTGATGACGCCAGGGCACCACGTCGTCGGCCCGGCCTTGCAGGATATGGACCGGGGCGGCGATGTCGATGACGCCGTCCAGCAGCAGCCAGTCGCGCGCCTCCTCGAACATGCGACGGGTCAGGACATATTCGCCTAGGCCCTCCTCGACGATCAGGGTTTCGCCCTCGCGCACTATGGCCTGGCGCTCGTGGTCGGCCAGGCCTGGCCACATCAGCCGTTCGGTAAAGTCCTGGGCCGGATTGATCAGGACCAGACCCTTGATCCGCTGTGGCCGCGCCAAGGCCGCCAGCAGCGAGACCCAGCCGCCCATCGACGAGCCGACCGGGATGACCGGGCCCGACAGGCTGTCGATCAGGGCGATCGCATCCTCGCGCCAGCGACCGATGGTGGCCCGGCGCCAGTCGCCGGACGACTGGCCGTGGGCGAAATGGTCGTAGCGGATGAAGCTCCAACCGCGGTCGCGCGCGGCGGCGTCCAGGGCGAGGGCCTTGGTCCCCTCCATGTCCGAACGGAAGCCGCCGATCCAAACGACGGTGGGACCGGAGCCGTTGATCCGTTTGAAGGCGAGCGTTTCGCCATCGGGGCGGGACAGGTGTTGAAGATCGTTCATGGGGCTCTTGTGCCGCGACTTTGTATGGGCGTCATCCTCCTGTTCGCGTCTTCGTCATCCTCGGGCTTGACCCGAGGATCGGGCGTGACGCACACGGACGGCTGAAGGCGGCGACAGTCGCCACTCCATCCGCAGTCTTTCGCGGCGCACCCGATCCTCGGGTCAAGCCCGAGGATGACGGTGTGAAAGGTCAGTCGTTTGTCCGCACCCCAGGTCCTGTTCGTCACCTCCAACCGCATCGGCGACTGCGTGATTTCCTCGGGCGTGATCCGAGAGATCGCGCGTCAGGTTCCGGGGGCGCAGATCACCGTCGCCTGCGGTCGGCCGCCCGCCCCCTTCTTCCGCTCGGCGCCGGGCGTGGTCCGGACCCTCGTGCTCGACAAGAAGAAGATGGCCGGTCACTGGGTCGATCTTTGGAAACAGGTCGTCGGTACGCGCTGGGACCTGGTGATCGACATTCGCGGTTCGGCCCTGGCCTATCTGATCCCGGCGAAACGGCGCATCGTCTACAACCGATCCTGGGAGACCGGCCTGCGCAAGGTCGAGATGGTGTCGCGCCTGATGGGGTCGCAGACGCCGCTCGATCCCGAAATCTTCCTGGACGACCAGGCGCGGGCCGAGGCCGCCGCCGTCATCGATCCGCAGCTGGCCGGCGGCGCCGGTCCCGGACCGATCATTGCGCTCGCCCCCATCGCCCACCAGCCGGGCAAGAGCTGGCCCGCCGACCGCTGGGGCGCCCTGGTCGAGAAGCTGAAGGCCGAGCCCCGTTTCGACGGCTGGCGCTTCATGCCCGTGGGCGGACCGGGCGACCGGCCGCCGGCGACCCCGGCCCTGGAGGCGGCGGGGCTGCGGGGGATCGACTTCGTCGGCAAGGGCGACATACTAGCCTCGGCCGCCGCCATCGACCGGGCCGATCTGTTCGTCGGCAATGACTCGGGCCTGATGCACGTCTCGGCCGCGCTGGGGCGCCCGACCCTGGGCCTGTTCGGGCCCACGGAATGGTGGTTGTACGGGCCCTGGGGGGCCAAGACGCGCACCGCCGCCTCGAACGAAACGCGCGGCCAGTTCGCCCCGATCGAGGACCTGACGGTCGATCACGTCTTCGAGGCCGTACTGGCCCTGCACGACGCCTATATCGCCGGAGCGCCCGCCGAGCCTTGAAAAATAGGGCTTCCTGACGCATATTGCCGGGCGAGAGGGGACCGTGGCCACAGCCGCGCCCGTTCGCTCATCACGACACACGCCTTCTTTGACCACATAAGGAAACGACGCCCATTCGCCGTCCCATGCAAGCGCCACCCGTGAAAGACGGGCCGCGTATGAACCAGGATATCCGCGCCCCTCGCGTTCTGCTCATCGACCAGAACGGGGAAAAGCAGGGCGTCATGCCCACCTCCGCCGCTCTGGAAGCCGCCGAGGAAGCCGGGCTGGATCTGGTCGAGATCGTCTCCACCTCCGAGCCGCCGGTGGCCAAGATCCTCGACTACGGCAAGCACCGTTTCCAGGAACAGAAGAAGAAGGCCGAGCAGCGCAAGCGCCAGAAGGTCGTCGAACTGAAGGAGATCAAGCTCCGTCCCAACATCGACACCCACGATTATGAGGTGAAGGCCAAGGCCATGCACCGCTTCTTCGACGAGGGCGACAAGGTGAAGGTCACCCTGCGCTTCCGCGGTCGTGAAATGGCCCACCCCGAACTGGGCATGAAGCTGCTGAACAAGGTCCAGGCCGATTTCGACGAAATCGCCAAGGTCGAGTTCGCGCCCAAGATGGAAGGCCGCCAGATGATCATGATCCTGGCCCCGCGCTGAGGGGGCCATTTCCGCAGATTGAGAAGCCCCGGCTGGAGACGGCCGGGGCTTCTTGCTGTGAGTTCGGCGCGTCTTAGCCTTGATGTGCCGGTCCCTCTTAAGGCCTGCCCCTGTCGAGGGTCGCCTGGACCCGGCCAGTCGTTCTTATCGCCGAGGCGTCTCCACAGGGGGTTCGCCCCGCCGCAAGCCGAATGCCTCTTGAGTGGGGGAAAGACAGGTGCGAGAACAACCGGTAGTTTGCTGGGGGGCGTCGTTGAATTTTTCAGCTTTTCGCAGCGGTCTTGCAGCCGCTTTCTCGATGGTCGTTCTGCTGGCCGGAGGAGCTGCGCACGCCCAGCATCCACCTGCTCCATCGATCGCCGCTTATGCCGCTCTCCCAGCCATAAGCAGGGTCAGTCTTTCCGATGACGGTTCGACGCTCGCTTATCTGCGGCGTCAGGGCGGCGCCAGCGAAGTGATTGTACAGACGGTGAATGGGGAGGTTCTCGCCGCCATCGACGTTAGTGATCGGAGGCCGGTAGGCGTGTCGTGGGCGTCGCCAGATCACGTCCTCATCAGGTCCTTGGTGTTCGAAAGTCAGCTGACCATCGGCGAATCTCTGTTGCCTCAGTTGGACATCGTCAATGTCCGGACAAAGCGAGTCGCTCGCGCTTTGCGCAGTGCGGATCGGGCCGTGGTCAACGCCGTCTATGACTATTGGCGCGGCGAGCGAGGCGGGCGACCGGTTCTATACGTTCAGGCGATGACCACCGAGCGCAACGCTTGGACACCCGACATATATCGCATCGACTTGGATACGGGGCGCGGCGTCCTGTCCTCATCAGGACTACGCGACACGCGAGGCTATTTGCTAGGCGCCGACGGCGAGGTGAAGCTGCGCATCGCCAGCGATCCCGAGACGGGCCGCATTCGCCTGAGCGTGCCTCAAGGCTCAGGGTGGCGAGAAATCTATCGTAGGACCGATCTGTTGGACGGGCCAAACGTGTGGGGCTTCGGACCGCAAGGCGACACCGTCATGGTGAGCGCGCTGGAAGACGGCGAAAATGTTCTGCTGGAGTTGGGTTTAGCCGACGGCTCCAGAAGGCGAAGAACCGATCTGCCTGCAGCGGCGGACCAAGCCATCTATGACCGCACGGGACGTTTGCTAGCCATCGGGGCGGGCGGCGACAGCAGCCAGTGGGTCTTCTTCGAGCCTAAACTCGAGGCCGCTTTCGATCTGATGCACCGAGGCTTGCCGGCTCGGCAATTAACGGTCGTTTCCTACAATTCGGATTACACCAAGTTTGTTTTTTACAGCGAGGGCGCCGGAGAAGTCGGTGACGCGGGAACCTATTACATCTACGACGCGGCGGCTCGAAGCGTCAGCGTCGTCGGGCGCGCCTATCCGGACATCCGTGGCGATCAGATCGCCTTCCAGCAGGCGATTCGATATTCCGCATCAGATGGACTGGAGATCCCGGCCTACCTCACCCTGCCGCCGGGGAAGGATGCGCGCGGTCTGCCGCTCATAGTGTTTCCACACGGCGGTCCGCAGTCGCGTGATTACCTAGGTTTTGACTGGTGGGCACAGGCGATGGCGGCGCGTGGGTACGCGGTTTTGCAACCCAACTTCCGCGGATCGGACGGTCTGGGGCAGGCCTTTTTGGAGGCGGGCTACGGCGAGTGGGGGCGGAAAATGCAGACGGACCTTTCCGACGGGGTGCGCTTCCTCGCCGGGCGTGGAATTATCGATCCCGAAAAGGTTTGCATCGTCGGCGCCAGCTATGGTGGTTATGCCGCTCTTGCCGGGCCGGCCTTGGATCCGGGGGTGTATCGGTGCGCTGTCTCCGTGGCGGGCGTTTCCGACCTTCGCGCCATGCTGACCAGCGAGACGCGCTTGTCCGGGTCAGGGGCCGAATCTCGCAATCCGATCATCCGCTATTGGAACCGTTTCATGGGGGGCGCAGGTTCCGGCGATCGGACCCTCGATGAGCGTTCTCCGGCGCGCCAAGCGGACAGGGTGGATGCGCCTATCCTGTTGATCCACGGTCGGCGGGACACGGTGGTGCCTTACGAACAGAGCACGATCATGGCCGACGCCCTGCGCCGTGCCGGCAAGCCGGTGGAGCTGATCGCTCTGGACGGAGAAGATCATTCGCTGTCACAGGCCGAGACGCGGCTGCAGATGCTGGAGGCGACGATCCGCTTTCTCGAAGAGAACAATCCCCCGAACTAGCAAGCGGTTCATCTTCCTTCGCCCGTCGCACCAGGGTGGCGGCCGTCCGCTTCTCCAAAGGCGAGCGCCGCGCTAAGGCTTGACCATGAGCCAGACGCCGTCTTCGCCTCCCGCCGTCCGCGCGCCCGCCCTGGCGGTGCTGTTCGCGGTGGTCTTCATCAATCTGGTCGGGTTCGGCCTGGTGGTGCCGCTGCTGCCCTTCTTCGCCCAGAGCCTGAAGGCCGAGGCCTGGCAGATCACCCTGATGTTCTCGGCCTATTCCCTGGGCCAGTTCTTCGCCGAACCCTTCTGGGGGCGGCTGTCGGATCGGGTGGGGAGAAAACCTGTGCTGCTGGCGACGCTTGTGGCCAATGCGCTGGGCTATCTGATGCTGGCCTTCGTGCCCAATATCTGGCTGGCCGTCGCGGTCAGGCTGTTCACCGGCCTGGGGGCGGGCAATATTTCGACGGTCCAGGGCTATGTGGCCGACGTCACCCCGCCGGAACAGCGGGCGGGGCGGATGGGGCTGATCGGCGCGGCCTTCGGCCTGGGCTTCATCGTCGGGCCGGGGCTGGGCGGACTGCTGACCCAGCCGCAGCTGGGGCGGCTGGGCTATCAGTTGCCGATTTTCCTGGCCGCAGCCCTGGCGGCCCTGGCGGCCATCGGAGTGATGGTCTTTCTGCGCGAAAGCCGGGCCAAGGCCGATCCCACGGCGGCGCGTCCGGCCTTCCTGGCGGGGTTGAAGGACGCGCGGACCAATCCGGTGGTGTCGCGGGTTCTGGTCGTCACCCTGATCTATATGGCCGGCTTCTCGGCCATGGAGAGCGTCTTCGGCCTGTGGTCCGAAAGCCGCTACGCCTGGGGCGCGCGGGAGGTGGGGCTCAGCTTCATGATCGTGGGCGTGATTTCGGTCCTGAATCAGGGCTTCCTGGCAGGGCGGCTGGCGCGCCGGTTCGGCGAGGCGCGGGTGCTGGCGACCGGCATGCTGCTGTTCGGGGCCTCGCTGGTGCTTCAGGTGCTGGCGCCGGTCGAGTGGTTCCCGGCGGCCCGGCTGGAGCTGGGCGGCCTGTCCCTGCCGGTGGTGCAGGGATGGGTCGTTCCGATCATCATGGCCGTGGGCGCCTGCGGCATGTCCCTGGCCATGCCCAATATCTCGGCCATGATCAGCCGGGCCTCGCCGCCGGATCGGCAGGGGGCCATGCTGGGGCTCAACATGGCCTCCAGCTCGGTGGCGCGCATCTTCGGCCCCATGGTCGCTGGGGGCCTGTTCTCCGGCCTGGGGCATGACTGGCCCTTCCTGATCGGCGCTCTTGACCGTTCCGGCGGCGGTGATGGCGCTGAATGCGGGGCGGGTCATTCGCAAGGTCGATGACGGCGTGAAAGCCCCGGCCTGACTCATCTTGCGCTGGCCTCGGTCTTCGCGTAGAAGCCGCGCCTTCGCGTACCGAACCGCCGGGCGAACAGGCATGCCTGGGCGGTTCATAACTCTGGAGAGACACCTCCCCCGACGGGCTCAAACAGTCCGAAGGACGGTCGCCCCTCCAATATGGAGACTGAAATGCCGAAACTGAAGACGAAGTCGGGCGCCAAGAAGCGCTTCAAATTCACGGCCACTGGCAAGGTGAAGGCCGGGGTTGCGGGCAAGCGTCACCGCTTGATCAGCCACAACTCGAAATACATCCGCCAGAACCGCGGCACCGAGACCATGTCCGACGCCGACGCCAAGAAGATCAAGTCCTACATGCCGTACGCCTGATCGGCGCGCGCTGTACGAACTGATCCAACCCAAAGAATTTGAAGGAATAGCGACATGGCTCGCGTGAAACGTGGCGTAACTTCGCACGCCAAGCACAAGAAGGTTCTGGAGCAGGCCAAGGGCTTCTCCGGCCGCCGCAAGAATACGATCCGTACGGCCAAGGCCGCCGTCGACCGCGCCGGGCAATATGCCTATCGCGACCGCCGCGCCAAGAAGCGCAACTTCCGCGCCCTGTGGATCCAGCGCATCAACGCGGCCGCCCGTATCGAAGGCTTCACCTACAGCCAGTTCATCAACGGCCTGAACAAGGCCGGCGTCGAGCTGGACCGCAAGGTTCTGGCCGCCATCGCCGCCGATCCGACCGGCTTCAAGGCGATCGCCGACAAGGTCCGCGCCGCCCTGGCCTAAGCCGGGTTTTCGCGACAAGGATCAACGCCCGCTCCGGTTCGCCGGGGCGGGCGTTCTTCGTTTCAGGGATCAGGCTGCGGCCCTCTCGGCCGCCGGGGTCTCTGCTTCGGCTTCGGCCAGGACCAGGCGAATGGCGTTCAACAGGGCGTCGGGTTGAATCGGCTTCTGCGCCACCCCGTTCATGCCGGCGGCGACATAGTCCAGCTCGTCGCGCTCGTCGGCGTTGGCCGTCAGGGCCAGGATGGGCAGGCGGGCGGCCGGTCCGGGCAGGGCGCGGATGGCGCGGGTCGCCGCGATCCCATCCATGACCGGCATCTTGATGTCCATCAAAGCCAGGTCGAAGGGGCGGTTGCTGACGGCGTCCAGCGCCTCCTGTCCGTTCTCGGCCAGTTCGACCGTGCAGTTGAACATCTCCAGCAGCTTGGCGGCGACGAAACGGTTGGCGGCGTTGTCGTCGACCACGAGGACATGCAGGGTCTCGTGCGGGATGGGCTCTGCCATCGGAGCGGCGGCGGCGGCCTCTTCGGCCGCGCAGGCGGTCAGGGGCAGGACGACATGGAAGCGCGCCCCGCCCTGGGGCGAGACGCTGAGGCCGATGCCGCCGTCCATCCGTTCGGCGATCTGGCGGCAGATGGCCAGGCCCAGGCCGGCGCCCGCGCCTTCGCGCCCCGCCTTGCCGGTGTTGAAGGGTTCGAAAATGGTCGCCGCCGCCGCTTCAGGCACGCCGGGACCGCTGTCGTCCACCGTCAGCTCGACTCTGACCCCGTCAGGGGTCAAGTGGCTGGACAGGGTGACGATCACACCGCCGCTCTGGGTGAACTTCAGGGCGTTGCCGACCAGATTGTTCAGCAATTGTTTGATGCGCATGCCGTCCGCCCTGACCCAGGGGCCGGCCTCGAACTCGGTGCGGACCGTCAGGCTCAGCGCCTTCTCCTCGGCGCGCGCGCGCCACAGGGCGTCGATGTCGAAGGCCACGGCCGACAGGTTCAGCGGCTCCTCCTCCAGGGTCAGCATTCCGGCCGAGGCGCGAGACATGTCCAGGGCGTCGGTCAACAGCCGCAGCAGGCTCTGGCCGGAATCGATGACGGTACGGACGTAAGGCCGCAGCTCTTCCTGCTCGAGCTTCTTCTCCATCAGGGCCGCGACACCCAGGACGCCGTTCAGAGGGGTGCGGATTTCATGGCTCATCACGGCCAGGAATTCCGATTTGGCGCGGCTGGAGGCGACGGCCTCGGCCTCGGCGGCGGCCAGATCGCGGGCCAGGGCGCCCATCTCCTCGGCCCTTTGGCGGTGCAGGGCGGCGCCGGCCTGGACGATCTGCAGGGCGGTGCCGACCCCCAGGTAGCGGCCATCGGCCACAACGATGAAGCCGCCCAAGAGAGCGCCCAGTTCGGCCGCCCCATAGGCCTGGAAAAAGAACTCCGCACTGGTCGAAGCCTCGGCCACCGGGGCGTTGCGGTCCATCAAACTCGCCGCCGGCTTGCGGGCGTAGAGGGCGCGGCCGTACTCCGCCGCCATCCGCAGGGTGAAGGCGTTGCGCTCAATCAGCCCCAAGGGCCGTCCGTCCTGGCCCACCACCGCGATCGCCAGGGTGTTGGGTTCTCGCTGGAAACGGTCGAACACCTCGGCGCCCAGGGTGGACGGGGCGACCGGCGCGATCAATTCGACAAAGTCACCAATCAGCGGCATTCGGCCCCCCAATGTCCACATCAGCGGGCTTAGCGGTCGATCTTTAATATCAGCTTTGCCGTGGATGAACCTTTCGCGGCGTCTTTCCGACATTTATTCCGTAAACTGATGAAATAAGCCGGGGTTGCGCGTGCGGCGACAGGCGTTAGGCTTTGAGTATGACGCGCCGCCTCTTCAGCCTGATCCTCGCCCTGGTCGCTGGTCTCGGCAGCCCGGCCCTCGCCCAGGATCGGAAGGTGGCCGTGACCTTTGACGACCTGCCCTATCAGGGGCCGGCGGCGGCCCTGTGCGACCAGGCGCAGCTGATGCGGTTGACGACGGATTTCCTGGCCATGCTCAAGCCGCTGGATACCCATGGGACGGCCTTCGTCAACGACGGCCGGGTGTGCGAAGCGACGCGGGCCTCGACCCTGCCGACGGTTCTGAACCTGTGGCTGGACGCCGGGCTCGACCTGGGCAATCACAGCTTCAGCCATATCAATATCCACCAGACGACGGCGGAAGCCTATCTGGCCGATGTGGACGCCGGCGCTGCGACGACACGGGCCGCGCTTCAGGCGCACGGGCGGACCCTGCGCTGGTTCCGCCACCCCTATCTCTTCACCGGCGAGACTCAGGAAAAGCATGACGCCATCGCCGCCGGCCTGGCCAAGCGCGGCTATACGGTCGCGCCGGTCACCATCGACAACAACGACTGGATGTTCGCCGACGTCTATCGCAAGGCCGAGCAGTTGGGCGACGCGGCGCTGAAGCGGCGGATCGGCGAGGCCTATGTGGCCCATATGACCCGGGTGCTCGACTTCTATGAACCCTACAGCGCCGAACTGACCGGCGGGCGCGAGCCGGCCCAGGTCCTGCTGCTGCACGCCAACAGCCTGAACCAGGCCTATTATCCGCAGATCCACGCCCTCTATCTGGCGCGCGGCTATCGGTTCGTGCCCCTGGAGGAGGCCCTGTCGGACCCGATCTATCAGCACGCTGACACCTATGTCCGCGCCAATGGAATCTCGTGGCTGCACCGCTGGAAGGTCACCGACGGCGAAGCCATTCGCGGGGAGCCCGAACCGCCCGCTTGGATCGTCGCGGCCAACAAGGCGCCGGCGTCGGAACTTCAGGCCATCGCCGGGGCGCAAACCGCGCCTTGAAGGGTGACGAAACGGCTCCGGCCCGCTAAGGCACGGGCCAAATGACCGATCTCGCCACACTCGAACTCGACCTGATCAACGCCATCGGCGGCGCAGAGAGCGTCGCCGCCCTGGAGGAGGTGCGCGTCGCCGCCCTGGGCAAGTCCGGCTCCGTTTCCGGCCTGCTGAAGGGGATGGGCGCCCTGAGCCCCGACGAACGCCGCGAACAGGGGCCGATGATCAACGGCCTGCGCGACCGCGTCGCCGCCGCCATCACGGCCAGGAAGGCCGAACTGGAGGCGGCCGAACTGGACGCCCGGCTCCAGGCCGAGCGGGTCGACCTGACCCTGCCGGCCCGTCCGCGTCGCAAGGGCGGGGTGCACCCCACCATGCAGGTGATGGACGAGATGATCGCCCTGTTCGCCGAGATGGGCTTTGCGGTCGCGGAAGGCCCGGACATCGAGGACGACTTCCACAACTTCACCGCCCTGAACTTCCCGCCGAAACATCCGGCGCGGGAGATGCACGACACCTTCTTCCTGAAGCCCGATCCCGAGACAGGCGAGCGCAAGGTGCTGCGGACCCACACCAGCCCGGTGCAGGTCCGCACCATGATGTCGCAAAAGCCGCCGATCCGCATCGTCGCGCCGGGCCGCACCTTCCGCAAGGATTCGGACGCCACCCACACGCCGATGTTCCACCAGATCGAAGGTCTGGTGATCGACCGGGACATCCATATGGGCCATCTGAAGACCACGCTTCAGACCTTCATCGCCCGCTTCTTCGAGCTGGACGCGGTTCAGGCGCGCTTCCGTCCGCACCACTTCCCCTTCACCGAGCCCTCGGCGGAGATGGACATCCGCTGCGACCGCTCGGGCGGGAAGCTGGTGTTCAACACGGGCGACGACTGGCTGGAGATCCTGGGCTGCGGCATGGTGCATCCCAATGTGCTGAAGAACTGCGGCATCGACCCGGACGAATGTCAGGGATTCGCCTTCGGCATGGGGGTGGATCGGCTGGCCATGCTGAAATACGGCGTGCCGGATCTGCGCCCCATGTTCGAGGCCGACACGCGCTGGCTGGCGCACTACGGCTTTTCGGCCTTCGCGGCCCCCAATCCGGCTTCGGGCCTGAGCTGAATCATGAAGATCGAAGACGACACGCTGAAACTGCCCCTGATCGGGGCCGGTCCCGCCTATGAGGGCGTCCATATCTGGCTGCCGCAGCTGGTCATTGAGGCCGCGCAGCGCGGCGAGGCGATGATCGCCGGCAAGACCTTCCGCGACTGCTTTCTGGAAGGGCCGGCTGTGCTGCTGGCCGTGGGCGGGTGCAGCTTCGACGGCTGCAACATGGGCGACGCCATGGGCGACCCGCGTAATCTGCTGCTTCAGCCGGTCGGCCCTGAAAAGGTCACCGGCACGGTCGCCTTCCAGGACTGCAGCTTCGTCAACTGCCGCTTCCTGCGCGTCGGCTTCACCGGGGCGCCGGAGTTTCTGACCAATATCCAGCAGGTTCTGGGCGGGGTTCCGGCATGAAGTTCACCCTGTCCTGGCTCAAGGATCACCTCGAAACCGAGGCCGATGTCCATCAGATCGCCGAGGCCATGACCATGGCCGGGCTGGAGGTCGAGGAGGTGCTCGACCCCGCCGCCAAGCTGGCGCCCTTCACCGTGGCCCGGATCATTTCGGCCGAACGCCACCCCAACGCCGACCGGCTGCAGGTCTGTCAGGTCGAGACGGTGGACGGGATGAAGGAGATCGTCTGCGGCGCCCCGAACGCGCGGGCGGGCCTGACCACCATCTACGCCCCCATCGGCGCCTATGTGCCGGGTCTTGGCGTCACCCTGGTCGAGAAGCCGGTGCGCGGCGTGGTGTCCAACGGCATGCTGTGCTCGGCCTCGGAGCTTGAGCTGGCCGACGAAAGCGACGGCATCCAGGAACTGCCGCCGGAGATCCCGGTGGGAACCCCGGTCGCCGGCCTGTTCGGCGCCGAGCCCGTCATCGACTTCGAGGTCACGCCGAACCGGCCCGACTGGCTGGGCGTGGCGGGGATCGCGCGCGATCTGGCCGCCGCCGGCGTCGGCAAGCTGAAGCATTTCGACATCGCCGTGGTGCGCGGGGGCTTCCCGTCGCCGATCAGCGTGCGGCTGGACGCGCCCGAGATGTGCCCGGTCTTCGCCGGTCGGGTGATCCGGGGCGTCAAGAACGGCCCGTCGCCGGCTTGGCTGCAGAAACGCCTGACCGCCATCGGCCTGCGCCCGATCAACCGCCTGGTCGATGTGACCAATCTGATCGCCTACGACCGCGCCCGCCCGCTGCACGTCTATGACCTGGCCAAGCTGTCTGGGACCGAGATCGTGGTGCGGGGCGGACAGGTTTCGGCCGGGACAGCCCATATCGAGGGCGGCGAGCCCGAGCATCTGATCGCCCTGGACGGCAAGACCTATGCGGTCTCCGCCGCCGACTGCGTCATCGCCGACGCCGGGGGCGAGCGCCCCATCGGCCTGGGCGGGGTCATGGGCGGCGAAAGCACCGGCTGCGACGACGACACTACCGACGTCTTCCTGGAAAGCGCCTGGTTCGACCCTCTGGTCATCGCCCAGACGGGCCGCGCGCTCGGCATCCATTCCGACGCCCAGTATCGGTTCGCGCGCGGCGTCGATCCGGTCTCGGTCACGCCGGGGCTGGAGCTGGCCACCCGCCTGATCCTGGACCTGTGCGGCGGCGAGCCGTCCGAGATCGTCTTCGTCGGCGAGCCCCCGGCTGGGCCGGCGCCCTTCGCCTTCGACCCCGCCTATGTGAAGCGGCTCAGCGGCATGGATCTGCCGACGGATCGGATCGGGACCATCCTGGGCCAGCTCGGCTTCCTGGTTCAGGCCGCCCCGGCCGGTCAGGCCGAACCCTGGATCGTCACCCCGCCGTCGTGGCGGCGCGACGTCGAGGGCCGGGCGGATCTGGTGGAAGAGGTGGCGCGGATCGAGGGCTTCGACCGCCTGCCCGACACGCCCCTGCCCGAGGTCGCCCGCCCCGCCGGCGGGGTGCTGAGCCCCCGCCAGGCCCGCGTCCGCACGGCGCGCCGGGCGCTTGCCGCTCTTGGCTATGCCGAGGCCGTCACCTGGTCCTTCACCAAACAATCGACCGCCGCCCTGTTCGGCGGCGGGGACGAACGGCTGGTGCTGGAGAACCCCATTGCGGCCGATCTGGACTGTATGCGCCCGTCGGCCCTGCCGAACCTGATCCAGGCGGCGGCGAGGAACGCCGCGCGCGGCTTCGCCGACGCCGCCCTGTTCGAGATCGGCCCCATCTATCTGGGCGACGATCCTGGTGATCAGCGCACCGTCGTCGCGGGCTTGGTCGCGCCCCACGCCGCTCGCCACTGGGCCGGCGCCGGAGAAGACGCCCTGTTCGCCCTGAAGGCCGATCTGACCGCCGTGCTGGAGGAGATCGGCGCCCCGGTCGCCTCGCTGCAGCTGGTCCAGGGCCAGAATCGCGACTGGTGGCACCCCGGCCGTTCGGCCCGCCTGCAGCTGGGGCCCAAGAATGTGATGGTCGAGTTCGGCGAGCTGCATCCGCGCGTGCTGAAGGCGCTGGACGCCGATGCGCCCATGCTGGCCTTCGAAATCGTGCTGGACGCCGTGCCCGAGCCGCGCGGCCAGAAAGGCAAGAATGGGTCGGGCAAGGCGCGGGGAACCGCCGACCTGTCGGCCTTCATGCCCCTGACCCGCGATTTCGCCTTCGTGGTCGAGGAGGCCAAGCCGGTCGGCGATCTGATCCGGGCGGCAGCCGGCGCCGACAAGGCCCTGATCGCCGACGTCCGGGTGTTCGACGTCTATCGCGGCAAGGGGGTGGACGAGGGCTTCAAGTCCGTCGCCCTGGAGGTCGTGATCCAGCCGCGCGAGGCCACCCTGGCCGAGGCCGAGATCGAGGCCCTGACCGCCAAGGTGGTGGCGGCGGTCGAGAAACAGGGCGGCAGGCTGCGCGCCTGACGTCCTGCGGTCCGAAGATCAGGCCGCCTGGCGTTCGCGCGCCTCGGCTACGATCTCCAGACTGCGGATTCGCGCGGCCTTGTCGAACATCATGCCGGTGATCATCAGCTCGTCCACCTGGGTCAGGGCGATGAAGTCCGACAGCTGCTTCTGGACGGTCTCTGGCCCGCCGACGGCGGAATAGGTCAGGCGGCTGCGCGCGCTCTCGATCTGCTGCGGGGTCAGAACGGCGGCGATGTCATCGACCGGCGGCGGCAGGCGTCCGGGCTTGCCGGTGGAAAGCCGGGCGAAACTCTGCTGCATCGAGGTGGCCAGGCGCACGCCCTCCGCGTCCGTCTCGGCGGCGAAGACGTTCAGCACGGCCATGGCGTGGGGGGCGGCAAGCCGGTCGGACGGGGTGAAGTTGCGGCGATAGAGGGCCAGGGCCTCCAGAAGAAGTTCCGGCGCAAAATGGCTGGCGAAGGCGTAGGGCAGGCCCAGCTGCCCCGCCAGCTGAGCGCTGAACAGGCTGGAGCCCAGGAGCCAGATCGGCACGCGCAGCCCCGCGCCCGGCACGGCCCGGACCGGCTGGTTCTCGGCGGCCGGCTCGAACCACTGGATCAGTTCGACCACGTCGCGCGGAAAATGGTCCGCCCCCTCGAAATAGCGGCGCAGGGCGCGCGCCGTGGCCCCGTCGGTTCCGGGCGCCCGACCCAGGCCCAGGTCGATACGGCCGGGATAGAGGGTCTCCAGAGTGCCGAACTGTTCGGCGACCACCAGGGGCGCGTGATTGGGCAACATGACCCCGCCCGAACCGACCCGGATCCGCTCGGTGCCCGCCGCGACGTGACCGATGACGATCGCGGTCGCGGCGGAGGCTATGCCCGGCATGTTGTGATGCTCGGCCAGCCAGAACCGCTGATAGCCCAGCCGATCGGCCGCCTGGGCCAGGGCCAGGGTCTCGTCGAAGGCGCGACGGGCGTCGCCCCCTTCGACGATGGGAGAGAGATCGAGAACGGAAAAGGGGATCATGGAGCTTAGATCGGCAGCCTCGGTCGCGGTTCAAGGGGCGGAGCGTTTGCGGGGGCGGGGCGTCTGCGGACCCGCCGGGAACCCGAACTGCGTCAAAGGGCTTTGAGCGGGGACTCTGAAAAGAACAGGAGACGGCGCCGTGAGCGAAGACAAGGCTGTGGAGCCCCAGATCGAGGGCCGCGAGGCGCGCGAGGCCCAGGACGTCGGCGAAAAGCCCGATCTGGGTCAGATGGGCGACGCTCTGATCGAGGCGCTGGACGGATCGGATTCGGGATCGGACACGCGGGCGGGTTCGCTGCGCGGCGGCTCGGCGAGCGGTTCGGACGAGGATCCGGATTCAGCAGTCATCAACAAGGCCCTGGCGGCCGAAGGGCGGGCGGAGGCCGACCCCCAGTCGCCGTCGAACGCGGAGCCGAACGCCGTCGCGGAGTCCGGCCGCCGTTTCACCGGCGAGGCGGGCGATCCGGTCGAGGGCGGGCGCGGCGGCGACTGAACGCCTTGCTGGCGCCGCATCCTTAGGCCACGGTGCCGCCTCGACCACGGGTCCAAGGGACGATTCCCCGATGATACGCCTTTCGGCGGCCTCGGCCGCCTTTCTGATATTGACGCTCGCCGCTTGCGGCCGAGAGGAGGCCCAGACGGCCCAAGGCCGCGCCGCTCCTGCAGCGACTGAAGCGCCGCCGGCCGCGGCGGTCGGTACTGCGGTCGCGCCCGACGCCGAAACCGCCGCCCCCGCCTCAAGCGGCGGCGTTGAGCCCGCCGCCCCGGGGGCGCCCGACTACGCCGCCCTTTATCCCGGCGCGGTCTTGGATCAGCCGGGGACGACGGCGACCGGACCCGACGGAGACGGCGGCCTGGTCACCTTCCGCACCTCCGCCAGTCCCGACGAGGTGGTGGCCTTTTATCGTGAACGGGCCGAACAGGCCGGGCTTTCGTCGGTCATGGGGATGAACCAGGGCGACGCCCGCGCCTATGGCGCCGCCGGCGGCCCGGCGGGTGCGACCAATATCCACGTCGTCGCCGCCCCCGGCGAAGGCGGAGAGACCTCCGTGCAGCTGAGCTGGAGCGAAGGGCGGTGAAGCCGTTCGCCGCTTCCTTCGCGGCGGTTCTGACGACAGCCTTTGTCCTGTCGGCCTGTGCGGGCGGGGGGCGGCCGTCCCCCGCGCCGGTCTTCGTCCTGGCCGACAGCGGCTATCTGTCGCCCGAGGCCTTGGCGCGATTGGCTGAGGCCGCGCCGTCCGCTCCCGATGCGGGCTCGGCCGCCGACCGCCAAGACCGCGACCAGTCGGACCGGTTCCGGGCCTTGGAACAGTCGGATCGGTGGCTGCTGGCCACCGCCCACGCCGAGGTTCGTCCGCCCCTGGCCCTGCAACATTTCGACTGCGCCCTGGGGCTGCGGCTGGGAGGCGATGCAGAAACACAGACGCTGGATCGGATGGCGGCCAAGGCGTTTCACGATGTGCGGACCGTGTCCGAACAGGTCGCGGCCCGCGCGCGTCGCGCCCGGCCTGTGTCGAACGATCCTGACCGCCCGGCCTGCGAACGGCTGACGCCGGCGATGCGCGACAGCGCCGCCTATCCGTCCCTGGGCGCGGCGGCAGGCGCGGCCTATGCCGAGGTCTTGGCCGCGCTGGAGCCGGATCATGCGAGCGCGGTGCGCCGCATCGGACGTCAGATCGGCGTCAGCCGAATGGTTTGCGCGATGAACTCTCCCAGCGACGTCGCGGCGGGCGCGGCCCTCGGGCGGGCCGTCGCCTTACAGATCATCGCCGCGCCGGCCTTCCAGGCCGAGGCGGAGGCGGCGCGGCGAGAGCTGGAGGCGCGCCGCGCCGCCGGCCTGACCAATCCGGGATGCGCCGCCGAACGGGCCGCCCTGGCGGCGACGGCCGCTGACTGAAATGGTCGGCCTCCTGCTGCTGTCCTTGCTGGCGCCGATCGACGACCGTCCCGCCGCCCGCCCCGCCGCCAGACCGTGCACGCCGCAGGAGGTGCGCGCCCTGACTCCCCCCTCCGACCGCCCCTATCGGCTGCTGTGTCGCGCCGTCCTGGCGGGGGCGAACGTGTCCCGTCCGGTCCTGATCGAGGGGGCGGAAGCCTCAGGCGCCGGTCTGGACTGCGGCGGCGGGACGATCCGCCAGCCGGGTCAGGCGACCGCCCAATCCCCCACCGTCGCCGTCTGGTCGCGCCAGACACCGCAGGGGTGGAGCCGGCCGATCGGCGCGGTGGTGCGCCACTGCACCGTCGTCGGCAACATCCGCATCTGGGGCATGGGGGCGGGCGGGTCGATGCGGGATCTTCTGGCCTCGTCCCGCCGCCCGGACCACACGACCGCAGCCCAGGCGGCGGCTCCGTCCGAGACCGTGCTGGAGCAGGTGCGGTTTCAGGCGACAGGGACCATTCCCCTCTATGTCGGACCAGGGGTGACGCGGACGACCGTCCGGGAATCGCGCTTCACCGGCCGTTCGGTCTCCACCGCCGTCTATCTGGACGCCGAAAGCGCGGGCGCCCTGATCCAGGACAACGACTTCGTCCTGCGCACCGGGCGCGAAATGATCGCCGTGGACGGGTCAGGCGCCAATCGCATCATCGGCAACCGGTTCGCCCTGGGCGGTCGGGGCGGGATCTTTCTGTACCGCAACTGCGGCGAGGACGGGGTGATCCGACACCAGACGCCGTCCTATAATCAGATCACGGACAATATCTTCTCGGGCGCCGGCTGGCTGCGACCTCGCACGGTGGTGGTCGGCGCGCGCCAGGGAAACCGGCGCTATTGCGCCGACGACGCGGGCTATCCCTTCGGTTCCAGCGCCGACGACGGCGATGGGGCGGTCGGCAACCGGGTCGAGCGGAACCGGACAGGACGCTGACGGGGCGCTGACGTCTCGCTCTTGCGAAACGCCACGGCCTCGGTCCTTAGTGCCGCTAGAGACTTCGGGGGATGGATCGCATGCGGCTGGTCTTGTTTTTGGCGGCTCTGACGGCGGCCCTGGGTCTGGCCGTGCTCACCACCCAGACCCCTCGACCCCAGCCGGCGAGCGCGCCGGCCGCCGCTTTTTCCGCCGAAAGGGCGATGCAGGACGTGCGGCTGATGGCGCGGGCGCCCCGGCCGGTCGGCTCGACCGACCACGCCCTGGTCCAGGCCTATCTCTATGGCCGGATGGCGGAACTGGGCCTGTCGCCAAGGTTTCAGGCCGGCGCCCTGTCTCCGGCGGCCGTGCGGCGGATGGAGCGGAACGGCCTTTCCACCGAAGGGGTCTCTGCCGTCAATCTGGTCGGCGTCCTGCCCGGCCGGAACCCGCGCCTGCCTCTGGTGGTGTTGATGGCCCATTACGACAGCGTGCCGGGGTCGCCGGGGGCGGCCGACGACGCCAGCGGGGTGGCCGCCGTTCTGGAAGCCGTGCGGGCGATCAAGGCGCGGGGACCGGCCGATCGCGGACTGATCGTCCTCCTGACCGACGCCGAGGAGCTGAACCTGGACGGGGCGCGCGCCTTCTTCAGCGAACATCCGCTGCGCGACCGGGTCGGGGCGGTGGTGAACCTGGAGGCGCGGGGCGGCGGCGGTCGGGCCCTGATGTTCGAGACCGGCCCCGGAAACGCCCAGACGGTCGATCTGTACGCCCGGGCGGCGCGGCGGGCCGAGGGCGGGCCGTCCAGCAATGCGCTCGCCGTCTTCGTCTATCGGCTGATGCCCAACGGCACCGACTTCACCATCGCCGCCGACCGGGGACTGGCGGGGATCAATCTGGCCTTCCTCGGCCGCCCGGCTCAGTACCACTCGCCCGGTTCGACGCCGGACGCTCTCGACCAGGGCAGCGTCCAGCATATCGGCGCCCAGGCGCTGGAGACGGCCGACGCCCTGTTGCGCGCGCCGACCCTGCCCCAGACGACGCGGAACTCGGTCTATTCCGACGTCTTCGGCCTGGGGCTTCTGCGCCATGGGCCTGAGACGGGCTGGGGCCTGCTGGCTCTGGCCCTTGGGCTCACGGCCTTCGCCGCCTGGGGCGCGCGTCATGCGACCGGCCTGACCTGGAGACAGGGGGTGAAGGGCTTCACCGGCGGCCTGTGGCTGCTGAGCGTCGGCATGGTGGCGGCCCAGGCGGCGCGGGTCCTGGCGGGGCCGATCGGCGAGCGAATCGACTCCGCCGAGACCTATTACATGATGCTGCGTCGCCTGCCTTGGATGGAGGCGGGGGCTGGTCTGGCCGTGCTGGCGGTCCTGCTGGCCTTGACGGCCGGGCGGGCCCTGATCGGGCGGCGGTTGCTGGCCTGGGTGGTCGCGGCGGCGGCCGTTCTGGCGACGGTCCTGGGCGGGGTCGATTATCTGGTGCTCGGCGCCGCCGTGGTCGGCGTCGCCCTAAGCCTCTGGCCGGACGGCGAGGACGAGACGGTCTGGGGCGGCTGGCTGGGCGCGATCGTCCTGGTGCTGGTTCTGGGCGGCCTGGTTCAGGCGATCGCCCCCGAGGCGGCCCTGCTGTTCGTCTGGACCGGCCTGGCGGCGGCCTTCGCGGCGGCTCTGGCCGCCCTGATCGGCGCCCGGCTGGAGCGGTGGGCGGCCCTGGCGACGGCGGCCGTGGTCACGGTCCTGGTCGGCGGCTGGCTGTTCGGCCTGGGCCATTTCATCTTCCTGGGCGTGGGCATGAGCCAGGCCTGGGCCCTGGCCCTGATCGCCCTGCTGATCCTCGTCCTGGTCCGGCCCCTGGCGCCGATGCGGGGGGAAGCCTCCGGAACGCCCAGCTCTTGGAGTCACACCCTCGCGGGCCTGTCGACGGCCGTGCTGATCCTGGGCTGCGGCCTGTCCCTCGCTGCGCGCCATGCCGAACCGGCTTCGGCTGTGGACGTCGTCGCCGAGTGATGCGTCAGAAACGGACGTAGACTCGAAGAGATTCGTCGGTCTCTGATGAGAACATCTTGTGAACTGGAACAAACCGTGCACATAGTCGGCCTCACCAAACGGGGGCGGGTCCATGGCGGGTCTCTCCCAAGCTTCTGACGGGAATCATGGCAAGGGAGACGAAGGCAATGGCACAGGCGGCTTTGAAACTGGTGGGTAAGGAAGACGGCGAAAAACAACGGGCTCTCGAGGCGGCGATCGCCCAGATCGATCGCGCCTTCGGCAAGGGCTCGGTGATGAAACTGGGCAAGGCCGGCGTGGTGGCCGAGATCGAAAGCGTCTCGACCGGCTCGCTGGGCTTGGACATGGCGCTCGGCATCGGCGGCCTGCCGGTCGGGCGGGTGATCGAGGTGTTCGGCCCGGAATCCTCCGGCAAGACCACCCTGGCCCTGCACACGGTGGCCGAGGTGCAGAAGAAGGGCGGGGTCGCCGCCTTCGTCGACGCCGAACACGCCCTGGATCCGGTCTACGCTCAGAAGCTGGGCGTGAACCTGGACGATCTCTTGGTGTCCCAGCCCGACGCCGGGGAACAGGCGCTGGAGATCGTGGACACCCTGGTGCGCTCGGGCGCTGTGGACATCGTGGTGGTCGATTCGGTCGCGGCCCTGACGCCGCGCGCGGAAATCGAGGGCGAGATGGGCGACAGCCTGCCCGGCCTTCAGGCCCGTCTGATGAGCCAGGCGCTTCGCAAGCTGACGGCCTCGATCTCCAAGTCCAAATGCATCGTCCTGTTCATCAACCAGATCCGCCACAAGATCGGGGTCATGTACGGCAGCCCTGAGACGACGACGGGCGGCAATGCGCTGAAATTCTACGCCTCGGTGCGCCTGGACATCCGCCGCACCGGTGCGATCAAGAACCGCGACGAGGTGGTCGGCAACACCACCCGGGTCAAGGTGGTCAAGAACAAGGTCGCCCCGCCGTTCCGCGAGGTCATCTTCGACATCATGTACGGCGAGGGCATCTCCAAACTGGGCGAGGTGATCGACCTGGGCGTCAAGGCCGGGGTGATCGAGAAGTCGGGCAGCTGGTTCAGCTATGACTCGACCCGGATCGGTCAGGGCCGCGAGAATGTGCGCGAATTCCTGAAACAGAACCCCGACATCGCCGCCTCGATCGAAAAGGCGGTGCGCGCCTCGACCAACAAGATCGCCGATGAACTGCTGGGCACGCCCGAGCCCGACGAAGGCCAGGATCTGGAAGGCTGAGCCTCTCCGGACCTTAAGGATACTCCGTCGCCCCAAGCGACCCGCCACCGACCCCGCGAGGGGCGGCGGAGCGACCCGTCCGACCTCGTGTCGGGCGGGTCTTTTTTTCTTTCGTCATCCCGGGCGAAGGGCCGCTTGGCCCGAAGACCCGGAACCCAGCGGCGCCGTCAGGCGAAATCTATCCGCCGCACAACGCCTGAAGATCGAGTCCGTGACAGGTTCGCGCTCACGCGCGCCGCTGGGTTCCGGGTCTCCGCTGCGCTTCGCCCGGAATGACGAAAGAAGAGGGCAGCCCCAAACCAAAACGGGCGGCCCGAAGGCCGCCCGTTCCTTACTCACACTTTCCGCAGCCAATCAGGCGGCGGCCTTCTCCGGGGCGAACCGGCCGTAGAAGGTCTCGTTCTTGGCGGCCATGTCGCGCAGCAGGTCCGGGACCTTGAACCGGTCGCCATAGGTCGCGGCCAGGCGATCCGCCGTTTCGACGAACTTGGCCAGGCCGATGCCGTCGATCATGCTGATCGGGCCGCCGGTCCAGGGCGCGAAGCCCCAGCCCAGGATGGCGCCCAGGTCGGCCTCGCGCGGGTCGTCGATGACGCCCTCTTCCCAGCAGCGGGCGACCTCGACGGCCTGGCGGTACAGCAGGCGGGTCTTCAGCTCGTCGATCTGGGCGAAGGCGGTCGCCTCCTCGGGCGCATCGATGCCCTTGGTGGTCGGCGCCAGCTCGCTCAGCCCCTTCCAGATCGTCTTGGGCTTCTGATCATAGTCGTAGAAGCCCTTGCCGTTCTTGCGGCCGTAGCGTCCGCCCTCGACCATCTTGGCGACAATGTCGGCGCCTTCGGTCGGGACGTATTTGTCGCCCAGGTCCAGCGCCGTCTGTTTGGCGATCTTGTAGGACAGGTCCAGGGCGACGTCGTCGTGCATCTCCAGCGGGCCGCGCGGCATGCCGGTCATCCGCCCGACATTGTCGATCAGGGCCGGGCCGTAACCCTCCTCCAGCATGGCCATGCCTTCCATCAGGAAGGTGGAGAAGCAGCGCGAGGTGTAGAAGCCGCGCGAGTCGTTGACCACGATCGGCGTCTTCTTGATCTTCAGCACATAGTCCAGCGCCTTGGCGATGGCGGCCTGACCCGTCTTCTCGCCCAGGATGATCTCGACCAGCATCATCTTGTCGACCGGCGAGAAGAAGTGGATGCCGATGAAGTCCTCGGGCCGCACGCTGGCCTCGGCCAGGCCGGTGATCGGCAGGGTCGAGGTGTTGGAGCCGAAGACGGCGCCTTCGACCAGCTGGGCCTCGGCCCGCTTGGTCACGTCGGCCTTGATCTCGCGGTTTTCGAACACCGCCTCGATCACAAGGTCCGACCCCTTGATGTGGTCATAGTCGGTCGTCGCCGTGACCAGGGCCAGGGTGGCGTCATACTTCTCCTGGGTCATCTGACCGCGCGACAGACGCTTCTTCAACAGCTCCTCGACATGGGCCTTGCCCTTGTCGGCGGCTTCCTGGGTCTGGTCGATCAGCACGGTCTCGATGCCGGCCATGACCTGCACATAGGCGATGCCGGCGCCCATCATGCCCGCGCCCAGGACCGAGACCTTCTTCGGGTCCGACTTGGGCACGCCCGCGGGACGCACGGCGCCCTTGTCCAGCTCCTGTTTGGACAGGAACAGCGATCGAATCATCGCCTGGGCCTGGGGCGTCATCAGGGTCTTGATGAAATAGCGGGTCTCGATCCGCAGGGCCGCGTCCATCGGAACCTGGGTTCCCTCGTAGACGGCCTTCATCAGGTTCACCACGGCCGGATAGTTGCCATAGGACTGTTTGCGCAGCATGGCGTTGCCGACCATGAAGTTCTGGATGCCGGCCGGGTGATAGGGGCCGCCGCCGGGCAGTTTGAAGGACTTGTCGTCCCAGGGCTGGACGGCCTTGCCGCCGTTCTTGATCCAGGCCTTGGCCGCCTCGACCGCTTGGCCCTTTTCGACCACCTCATGGACGATGCCGGCGCCCTTGGCGTCGTTCGGGCGGAAGGACTTGCCCTCGCTCATGGCCATCATGGCGTTCTGAACGCCCACCAGGCGCGTCAGGCGCTGGGTGCCGCCGCCGCCGGGGAAGAGGCCGACCTTGATCTCGGGCAGGCCCAGCTGGATCTTGTTGTCGTTCTCGACCACGCGGTAGTGGCAGGCGAGGGTGAACTCCAGCCCGCCGCCCAGGGCCAGGCCGTTGATCGCCGCCGCCACCGGCTTGCCGCAGGTCTCGAGCGCGCGGAAGGCGCCGTTCAGCGCCCAGCCGGCGTCGAAGGCCTTCTGCAGGTCGCCGCCGCCGGAAAGCACGCCGCCCGCCATGTCGCCCAGGTCCGCGCCGGCGCAGAAGCCCGAGGCCTTGCCCGAGGTGATGACGGCGCCCTTGATGGTTTCGTCGGTCTTGATCCGTTCGACCAGTTCCGGGATCTCCTTCATCACCGCGCTGGTCAGGGTGTTCATCGAACGGCCCGGCACGTCGAAGGCGATGACGGCGATGCCGTCGGCGTCGATGTCGATCTTGAAGTTTTCCATAATCTCTCTTCCTCAGATCCTCCCCCAGCGGGGGAGGGGGACCGCGAAGCGGTGGAGGGGGCCGCCGCCGACGCCGGCGATGGGTTCGCCCCCCTCAGTCAGCTTCGCTGACAGCTCCCCCCACGGGGGGGCAATGGATCAGACGCGTTCGATGACGGTGGCGGGGCCCCTGCCCCCGCCGATGCACAGGGTGATCAGGGCCGTCGATTTGTTCGAGCGCTCCAGCTCGTCCAGCACCGTGCCCGTGATGATGGCGCCGGTGGCCCCCAGGGGGTGGCCCATGGCGATGGCGCCGCCGCAGACGTTCATCTTGTCGTGCGGGATGTTCATGGCCTGCATGTAGCGCAGCACCACGGCGGCGAAGGCCTCGTTCAGCTCCCACAGGTCGATGTCGTCGGTCGTCATGCCCAGCTTGCCGAGCAGCTTCTTGGACACATATTCGGGTCCGGTCAGCATGATCGACGGTTCCGAGCCGATCGAGGCGCCGCCCAGGATCTTGGCGCGCGGCTTCAGCCCCAGGGCCCGGCCGGCCTCAAGCGAACCGATCAGCACGCCCGCCGAACCATCGACGATGCCGGAGGAGTTGCCGGGGGTGTGGACGTGGTTGACCCGCTCGACCTCGGGATAGCGCTGGTTGATCACGCTGTCGAAGGCCATTTCGCCCATCATGGTGAAGGAGGGGTTCAGTCCGCCCAGGGTCTGCATGTCCGTGTTCGGACGAATGGTCTCGTCGCGGTCCAGAATGGTCAGGCCCAGCTGATCCTTCACGGCGATGACCGACTTGTTGAACCGGCCCTCGGCCCAGGAGCGGGCGGCGCGCTTGTGGCTTTCGACCGAATAGGCGTCCACGTCGTCGCGGCTGAAGCCGTACTTGGTCGCGATCATGTCAGCCGAGACGCCCTGGGGCACGAAATAGGTCGGGAAGGCCGACGAAGGATCGGTCGGCCAGGCGCCCATGTCCGAACCCATGGGCACGCGGCTCATGACCTCGACCCCGCCGCCGACGGCGAAGTCGGACTCGCCCGACTTCACCTTGGCAGCGGCCATGTTCACGGCTTCCAGGCCCGAGGCGCAGAAGCGGTTCACTTGAACCCCGGCCGTATATTGCGACCAGCCGGCGGACAGAACGGCGGTGCGGGCGATGTCGGCGCCCAGTTCGCCCACGGGCGTGACGCAGCCCAGGATGACGTCATCCACCTTGGAGGTGTCCAGGTCGTTGCGGTCGCGCAGGGCCTCCAGGACCTGGGTCGCCAGGCTGAGGCCGGTGATCTCGTGCAACGAGCCGTCCTTCTTGCCCTTGCCGCGGGGGGTGCGGACGGCGTCGTAGATATAGGCGTCAGCCATGACAGGGAGTCTCCATCTTTGGGCCGGAGCGACGTCGCCCGGAAAGGGCGGCGCGGCTTATGGCCGGGTAGGATCAAAGCTTGGTCGCCAAGAACCCTACGTTTACGTCAACGTCAAGTAACAAGGCGCGTGAGGCGGTCGAGGCGCGGCGCCCCAGCCGTCAGTCGCCGGGGATTCGGGTGGCGACGCCGCTGATCCGGCAGGCGTAGTCGGTCTCTGGACGGCCGGTCTGCAGACCCGTGGTGACCAATATCCCCTGCCGCGCCGTACAGCGCGCCTCCAGGGCGTCCAACTCGGTCTGGTAGCGGTTTTCGACGCCGGTCGAGGCGCAGGCGGCGATCAAAGGCAGGGCGACCAGGGTCGCCGCCCAGATGCAGGATGTGGCGTGGCGCATGGCATTCTCCTATGGGCGAGGCCCGCAGGGGCGGGCCCGCGCTTCGCTAAAGACTACTCGGCCGCAGCCAGTCGGACCAATTTTCCGTCGTTCTCGTCGGTGATCGCCCAGACGGCGCCGTCTGGGCCGATCGCCACGTCGCGCACACGCTCGCCCAGGTCGGTCAGCAGCCGCTCTTCCCCGACGACGCGATCATTTTCGATCACCAGCCGGGCGATATGCTTCTCCTTCAGCGCGGTGACCAGCAGATCGCCGTCCCAGGCCGGGAACATGGCGCCCTGGTAGAAGACCGCCCCACCCGGCGCGATGACCGGATCCCAATAATAGACGGGCTGTTCCGTGCCGGCCTTCTGGGTCGCGCCGCTGTTGATCGCGCCGCCCGCATATTCGACGCCGTAAGCCGCGTCGGGCCAGCCGTAGTTCAGGCCCGCCCTGTCCAGATTGACCTCGTCGCCGCCGCGCGTCCCGTGCTCGATGGTCCAGATCGCGCCCGTGCCGGGCTGGACGGCGATCCCCTGGACGTTGCGGTGGCCCAGGCTCCAGATCTCGGGCAGGGCGCCGGCGCGGCCGACGAAGGGATTGTCCTGGGGAACCGTGCCGTCGGCGTTGATGCGGATGGTCTTGCCCATGTGCGAGCCCAGATCCTGGGCCTGGGGCCGCATCGGCCGGTCGGAGCGTTCACCCAGGGTGATGAACAGCTTGCCGTCCGGCGCAAAGGCCAGGGACGAGCCGAAATGTTTGTCGCCGTCATAGGCGGGCAGGGCGCGGAAGACGACCTGGACATTGTCCACCCGCGCGCCGTCGTCGGACAGCCGCCCCCGTGCGACCGAGGTGGCGTTGCCGCCGTCCCGAGGCTCCGCATAGCTCCAGTAGATCAGACGGTCCTGGGCGAAGCCGGGGCTGACGACGACGTCCAGCAGGCCGCCCTGGCCGCGCGCATCGACGCGGGGCAGGCCCTGGACCGGTTCGCCGACTTGGCCCTGGGCCGTGATTATCCGCAGCCGGCCGGGCTTTTCCGTCACCAGCCAGCGCCCGTCGGGCATCAGGGCCAAGCCCCAGGGATGCGACAAGCCCGAGGCGACCACGCTGTGGCGCATCGCCTGTTCGGTCTTCACCCCCGGCGCCCGGGTCTGGCCGGGGAAGGCGGGCTGCTGGTCGGGATTGTTGGCGGGCCGGGTCTCCAGCGGGGCGCCCGACTGGCCGGATGCGGAGGCGGTCTCTCCGTTCGCGCCGCAGGCGGCGGCGAGGACGAGCAGGGCGGTCGAGGCGGCGAGGGCGATGGGGCGCATGGGCGGCTCCGGGCGGGTTGGGGGCGTCGGTAACGAAGAAACCCCAGCGTTATCTGTCCGCTCCTGCCCCGTCTTGCGCCCTATCGCCGCACGATCTGCATCGACACGACTTGAACCGCGCGCGCGACGGCGATATAGGCACGCCTCTTTCGCGCTGGCCCAGGCCTCGCGAAGGCCCGGATGCGGGATACGACTGGGTAGCTCAGATGGTTAGAGCGGTGGATTCATAACCCACAGGTCGGCGGTTCGATCCCGCCTCCAGTCACCACCTTCCCCTTGTTCTCCGACATCGACGGTTCGGCCACAGGCGCAACCGGTACGCCCCTGCGGCGTTCACCGGCGGACAACCTTGACCGGAGAATTCGCATGACCATCCGCAAGTCGATGCTGCTGACCGTCGCCGCCGCCTTCGCCCTCACCGCCGCCGCCTGCACCCAGGCGGAGCAGGAAAAGACCGAGGCCCATGCCGAGGCGGCCGCCGACAACACCGCCGAGGCGGCGTCCCAGGCCGGAGAAGTGATCGAATCCGGCGCCATGAAGGCGGCTCAAGCGGTCGAGAGCGGGGCCGGCAAGGTCGCCGACAAGCTGGAGGAAAACCAGGCCGAGGCCGCCGCCGAAGGTCGGCCGGGCGCCGTGGATCCGGCGACCGACCGGCGCGTGCCCGACGAAAACTGAGGCTCCGCCCCGATCAGGCGGCGGGCGCGCCTTCCGCCAGCAGGGCGTCGATCAGGGCGTGGGCCTCGGGACTGTTCCAGTCGGCCTCGCCCGCAAAGATCGCGCGGATGCGGCCTTCGCGATCCAGGAAGACGGTCTGGGGCATCTTGCCCTTGCCCGGAAACTCGAACGGCAGTTGGAAGCGGATGTCGCTGTACAGCGGCAGAGGCTCGTGCACGTCGATGAAGCTCCTGGCGTCGGCCAGGGCGTCGGCGGTGGCGTCGACATTGATCGGCAGGACGATCAGGTCCTCGTTGGTCTGATAGGACCGGGCCAGGGCCGCCAGGGTGGGCATTTCGGTGCGGCAGGGGGCGCACCACATGGCCCATAGATTGACGACCACCACCTTGCCCTTGAAGGCCGAGAACCGCACGGCCGTGCCGTTGCGGTCGCGGAACATATATTCGGGCGCAGGCTTCAGTTCGGACGGCGTCTGGAGCGCCGCCAGCGGTCCGACGGCGAACCGGGCCAGATCGCTTTTTGCGACGGGCGTCGTCTGGGGTTGCGCCTTCTGCCTATGATTGGCGTATAGCGACATCGCCAAGCCGCCGGCGCCGGCGAGCGTGCTGATCAGCACCAGAGCGCCGACGACCGCCCAGATCGCCTTTCTCGAGCCACTCATGACCGACGCCGCCTCCAATACCGCCCAAGTCGATGCTTCTAAGGCCCCGGCGAAGCCCGCAGGTCAAGACATGTGGGGCGGCCGCTTTTCGTCGCGGCCCGCCGAGATCATGCAGGCGATCAACGTCTCCATCGGGGTGGACCGGCGTCTGTGGCGTCAGGATCTGGCCGGATCGCGCGCCCATTGTCGGATGCTGGCCCAGCAGGGCGTGATCCAGACGGCGGACGCCGAGGCCATTCTGGGCGGGCTGGACGCCGTCGAGACCGAGATCCTGAACGGGACCTTCCCCTTCCGCGACCAGTATGAGGACATCCACATGAATGTGGAGGCCCGGCTGTCCGAGCTGATCGGCGAGCCGTCGGGCCGGCTGCACACCGCCCGCAGCCGCAACGACCAGGTGGCCCTGGACTTCCGCCTGTGGGTCCGCGACGCCTGCGACCGCTCGATCGCCCAGCTGAAGGCCTTGCAGGCCGCGCTTCTGGACCGGGCCGAACAGCATGCGGCCGACCTGATGCCCGGCTTCACCCATCTGCAGACCGCCCAGCCTGTGACCCTGGGCCATCATCTGATGGCCTATGTCGAAATGTTCGGCCGCGACGCGGGCCGGTTCGCCGACGCCCGGACGCGGATGAACGAAAGCCCCCTGGGCGCCGCGGCGCTCGCCGGTTCGCCCTTCCCGATCGACCGCCATATGACGGCGGCGGAACTGGGTTTCGACCGGCCGATGGCGAACTCGCTGGACGCCGTCTCGGACCGCGACTTCGCCCTGGAAAGCCTGGCCGCCGCCTCGATCACGGCGGGCCACCTGTCGCGCCTGGCGGAAGAGATCGTGGTCTGGATGACGCCGATGTTCGGCTTCGCCACCCTGCCCGACGACCTGACCACCGGTTCGTCGATCATGCCGCAGAAGCGCAATCCCGACGCCGCCGAACTGGTGCGCGCCAAGACCGGTCGGATCATGGGGTCGCTGGTCGCCCTGTCCACCGTAATGAAGGGCCTGCCGCTGGCCTATTCCAAGGACATGCAGGAGGACAAGCCGCCGGTGTTCGAGGCGTTCGACGCCCTGGACCTAGCCCTGGTCGCCATGACCGCCATGGTCTCGGCCTTGCGGCCCAATACCGAACGGATGGCGGCCGCAGCCGGCGCCGGCTTCTCGACCGCGACGGACCTGGCCGACTGGCTGGTGCGCGAACTGAACCTGCCCTTCCGCAAGGCGCACCACGTCACGGGCGCGGCGGTGAAACAGGCGGAAGCCCTGGGCGTGGACCTGTCGCAACTGCCGCTGGAAGAAATGCAGAAACTCGAGCCGGGGATCACGGAAGCGGTTTACAAGGTGCTGACCGCCGAGGCTTCGTGCCGGAGCCGTCAGAGCTATGGCGGCACCGCGCCGGAACAGGTCCGCGCGCGTATCGCCGACTGGAGAGCCCGCTTATGAAGAAGACCCTGATCCTCGCGGGCCTGCTCGCCCTGTCGGTCGCCGGCTGCGGTCGTATGGCCGATCTGGAATCGCCCAGGCGCGAGACCGAGCGAGCGCCCCGCAGCAGCCGCGCCCCCAGCCTGCCCGAGCCGGCGACCATCAACCGGCCGTCCAGCAGCGTGCCGATCGACGGCGGCCCCTCCAATCCCTTCGGCGCCAATCCCGCCGCCAACGACCCCCGCTAGGCCGCCTTGCACCATTTCGATCTCAAGAACGGCGCCTTGCACGCCGAGGGCGCGCCGCTGGAGCTGATCGCCGACGAGGTGGGCACGCCCGTCTATGTCTATTCGACCGCGACGCTGAAGCGGCACTATGGCCTGCTGCGCGCCGCCGCCGACGCGCACCGCGACGCCCTGGGCGAGGCCCTGATCGCCTTTGCGGTCAAGGCCAACTCCAACCTTTCGGTCCTGGCGACCCTGGCCCGGCTGGGTTCGGGGGCCGATACGGTTTCGGAAGGGGAGATCCGCCGGGCCTTGGCCGCCGGGGTGCCGGCCGACAAGATCATCTTCTCCGGCGTCGGCAAGACCGACATGGAGATCGCCTTCGCCATCAGCATCGGGGTGCGCCAGATCAATATCGAGTCCGGGGCCGAACTGGACCGGCTGATCGCCGTCGCCGCCCTGATGCAGGCCGCCCCGGCCGTCGCCGTGCGGGTCAATCCGAACGTCGGGGCCGGCGGCCACGCCAAGATCACGACGGGCGGCAAGGGCGACAAGTTCGGCGTTCCGGTCGAGGAGGCGATGGCGCTCTACGCCCGCGCCTCGGCCTCGCCCCACGCCACGCCCGTGGGCCTGGCCTGTCATATCGGCAGCCAGATCACCGACCTGGCGCCGCTGGAGGCGGCCTTCACGATCCTGGCCGACATGACCCGCGAGCTGAGACGCCAGGGCCACGCCGTGACCCGGCTCGACCTGGGCGGCGGCCTGGGCGTGCCCTACGCCGGGGGAACGGAACCGCCGTCGCCGGCCGACTATGTCGCCATGGCGGCCCGCGTCCTGGCGGGGCTGGAGGTCGAGGCGGCCTTCGAGCCGGGCCGTCTTCTGGCCGCCAACGCCGGGGTGCTGCTGAGCCAGGTGATCCAGGTGAATGAACGCTCGGACGGCCGCCGGTTCCTGGTGCTGGATGCGGCGATGAACGATCTGATGCGCCCGGCCCTCTATGACGCCTATCACGACATCCGCCCGGTCAATCCCCGGCCCGGCGCGGCCCGGCCCTATGATGTGGTCGGCCCCGTGTGCGAGACCGGCGACACCTTCGCCCGCGAGCGGCTCCTGCCGCCGCTGGAGCCCGAGGATCTGGTGGTCTTCACCGGCGCCGGCGCCTATGGGGCCGTCATGGCCAGCGAGTACAACAGCCGGCCCCTGGTCCCCGAGGTTCTGGTGGACGGCGAACAGTGGGCCGTGATTCGCCCCCGCCCCACCTATGAGGAGATGCTGGACCGCGAGCCTTTCGCCGACTGGCTGTAGGGGCGATTCGGGCTCGACTGTTATAAAGTAACAAGCTATAGGGCCGGTCATGTCCCCGCCGTCCGACCCGCCTGTCCTGCTGTCTCTCCTGGGGGGCGGCTTCGTCGCGGCCTTCCTGCATGCGGCCCTCCCGACCCACTGGCTGCCCTTCACCCTGGTGGGGCGGGCGCAGGGCTGGCGCGCGTCGCGGGTGCTGGCGGTGGTGGCCGTCGCCGGCCTGGCCCATATCGCCACCACCGCCCTGGTCGGCGGACTGATCGTGGCGGCGGGCCTGGCGCTGGAGCGCTGGGTGGAGGGTCTGCTGCCGCATCTGGCCGCCGTCCTGCTGTTCCTGTTCGGCGCCTTCTATCTGGCGCGGGCCACGCTGAAACGCCCGGCCGTGGCGGGCGGCCCCGCGTTGGAAATCGCCGCCCCCGCCGTATCGGACAAGGCGGCCTTCCTGGGTCTGGTGGCGATGATGGCCGTGTCCCCGGGCGAGGTCCTCTTGCCCATCTATCTGTCTTCGGCCTCGGAGGGGATGACGGCCCTGGCCCTGCTGACCCTGATCTTCGCCCTGGGCACCATCGCCGGCATGGCCGTCTTCACGGCCCTGGCCAGTGCGGGCGCCTCAATCCTGCGGCTGGAGCGATGGGCGCGCTATGAAGGCGCGGTGCTGGGCCTGGCCCTGATCGGCCTGGGGCTGCTGGTCGCGCTGCATCAGCATTGATGGGATATTACATGATAACATTCAAAGCGTTATCATGTAGCAGCTTCGCTGTTTGCGGAATTGGCGTATAGGCGAGAGCCATGACAGCCCAGCCCGGAAGTCCCTCCGCCCACCACGACCATGATCACGACCATAATCATGCGCACGACGGTCATCACCACGCGCACGGGGGGCGTCATCATCACCATCACGGCCATGGGCACGCCCATGGCCCTGTGGACACAGGAGACTGGCGCTACGCCGTCGGCCTGGCGGTCAATCTGGCCTTTGTGGTCTGCGAATTCGCGGCCGGGCTGATCGCGGATTCCACCGCTCTCCTGGCCGACGCCGGCCATAATCTGTCGGATGTCCTGGGCCTGGCCATGGCCGGCGGGGCGGCCTGGCTGGCGCGGCGCGGGGCGCACGGGGCGGCGGGCGGACGGAGCACCTACGGTTTCGGCAAGGCGACGGTCCTGGCGGCCCTGGCCAACGCCGTGCTGCTGATCTTCGCCTGCGGCGCCATCGCCTTCGAGGCCGTGCGGCGGTTTGCGGAACCGGCGCCGGTCGGCTCGGGCGTCATCATGGCGGTGGCCGCCGTCGGCTTCATCATCAATCTGGGCACGGCCCTGTTGTTCATGAAGTCCCAGCACGATCTGAACGCGCGCGGCGCCTATCTGCACATGATGGCCGACGCGGGAGTGTCCTTGGGCGTCGTCCTCGCGGGGGGTGTGATTCTGCTGACCGGCTGGTCCGTGGTCGATCCGATCGTCAGCCTGGTCATCGTCGCCGTCATCCTGTGGTCGACCTGGGGCCTGCTGAAGGACTCGGTCCATCTGGCGATGGACGGGGCGCCGGACGACGTCGACATGACGGCGCTGGAACAGGGACTGTGCGCCCTGCCGGGCGTGCGCGCGGTGCACGACCTGCACGTCTGGGCCCTGTCCACGACCGAGACCGCCCTGACGGCCCACCTGGTCCACGACCGGACGGACGGCGACATGCTTCTGCGAGAGGCCCAGGCGGTGGCGCGACGCCATGCGATCCGCCACACGACGCTCCAGCTGGAGAACGAACCCCTGCCGGACTGTCCGGGGTGTTGAGCCGCTGCGCTTAAGCCTGATCGAAGGTCAGCGGGGCGCCCCAGAAGCGGGCGATCAGGTCCGACTGAGGCCCGGCCTGGCCGGTGGTCAGGAAGTCGCGGCGGCCGCCGTCGCCCAGGGCGTATTCGGGATGGCGGGCGAAATAGCGGTCCAGGGCGTCGGCCACCGCCGTCGGCTGTTCGATCAGCGCCGTACCCGCCGGCAGGGCCTCAGCGAACAGTTCGGCGATAATCTCATAGTGGGTGCAGCCCAATATGGCCTTGTCCGGGTGGCGGCCGATGCGGCGGCGCAGGGCGTCGACATGATCCTTCACCACCACCGTCAGTTCTTCGACCGGGGCGCCCAGTTCGATCAGGCCGGCCAGGCCGGGGCAGGGTTCGCAGAAGACGGCGATGTCCTCGCGCCGTTTGTCGATCTCGATCTCGAACACGCGGCTGATGGCGGTGGCGGCGGTGCAGAAGACACCGGTGATGTCCACCGCCTGAATCTTTTCGCCCTCCTGGGGGCGTTCGGCCTCGAAACTCCAGGGCAGGCCCGTCGCAGCCTCGATGGTGGGCACGATGATGCCCAGCACGTTCACAGGTCGGCCCAGCCGTTCGCGCAGGCCGGGGATCCAGGTCTGTTGCAGGCGGCGCAGGGCGATGGCGCTGGCGGTGTTGCAGGCCAGGACCACGACCGAGGCGCCGGCCTCGAACAGCCGCTCGCACCCGGCCCTGGTCAGATCGACGATCTCCTCGCCGCCCCGCCCGCCGTAGGGGGCGTGGGCCTGGTCCGCCAGATAGACGAAGTCGCGCTGCGGGAACCGCCGCGTCAGTTCACGATGGACGGTCAGGCCGCCCACGCCGGAGTCGAAAACGCCAATAGCCATAGGCGCGCTTTAGAACAGTGCGACGACGTATCCAACCCGATCGGCGAGAAGATTGCGTCTCTGTCAGGTGACGCGCGATCCATGTGCGCCTAAGTGTACGGTCGAAATGGTTTTCCTACGGAGCATTCGATGCACAGACGCCAGCTTCTCATCGCGGGCGGCAGCCTGATGGCCCTTTCGGCCTGTGGAACGACGGGCGGCGCCGGCGGGGGCGGGGTCTCGCCGGTCTCGGTCGCGGAAGAGGCGCGCATCGCCCGCGCCGTCCTGCCGAGCGCGACGCCGAAGGCCGAACTGCTCCAGCCCTGGACCGGCCCCTATGACGGCGTGCCGCCGTTCGACAAGGTGACGCCGGCCAAGCTGCGCGAAGCCATGCTGGAGGGAATCGAGCTGCAGCGGGCCGACATCGCGGCCATTGCGAATAATCCCGAACCGCCCACCTTCGCCAACACCCTGGCGGCGATGGAGCTGGCCGGCGAGCCGCTGGACCGGGCGTCGAACATCTATGGCGTCATGACCTCCAACATCGGCGGCGAGGCCTATGACGCCGTCGACACCGAACTGTCGCCCATCCTGTCGGCCGCCTCGGACGAGATCACCTTCAACGAAAAACTGTTCCAGCGCATCAAGACCGTCGCCGACAACGCCGACGCCCTGGGTCTCAGCCCCCAGCAGAAGCGTCTGGCCGAACGTCGCCGCGACGCCTTCATCCGCTCCGGCGCCAATCTGGACGCGGCCGGCAAGGCCGAGCTGGGCCGGATCAACACCGCCCTCTCCAACGCCTTCACCCGTTTCGGCCAGAAGGTGGTGGCTGATGAGAACAGCTGGACCCTGATCCCCAACGAAGCCGGCGTCGCCGGCCTGCCCGCCTCGAACAAGGCCGCCGCCGCCTCGGCCGCGCGCAGCCGCAATCTGCAGGGCTGGGCCATTCTGAACACCCGTTCGGCCGTGGACCCCTTCCTGACCTTCGCCGACGACCGGGCCCTGCGCGAGCAGGTCTGGAAGAAGTTCGTCAACCGCGGCGACAACGGCGACGCCAACGACACCAACTCGACCATCGCCGAGATCGTGAAGCTGCGGGACCAGCGCGCCAAGCTGTTGGGCTATCGCAACCATGCGGAACTGCGGATGCAGGACACCATGGCCAAGACCCCAGCCAATGCGCAAAATCTGATGGACCGCGTCTGGGCCCCGGCCAAGGCCCGCGTCGCCGAAGAGGTCGCCGACATGAAGGCGATCGCCGGTTTCGACATCGAACCCTGGGACTATCTCTACTTCGCCGAGAAGGTGCGTAAGGCCAAGTACGACCTGGATCAGAACCAGCTGAAGCCCTATTTCGAGCTGAACGCGGTCCGTGCCGGCTCCTTCGCCATGGCCGAGCGTCTGTACGGCTTCAAATTCACCAAACTGCCCAAGGGCTCAGTTCCGACCTTCGAGCCGGACGTCGAGGTCTATGAGCTGCACGACAAGGCCACCGGCAAGCTGATCGGCCTGTATTACACTGACGACTACGCCCGTCCGGGCAAGCGTTCGGGCGCCTGGATGACCACCTATCGGTCCTTCTCGACCCTGGACGGATCCAAGGTGATCCTGGGCTCGAACAACAACAACTTCACCAAGCCCGAGCCGGGCGAGCCGGTGCTGATCTCGCTGGACGACGCCGAGACCCTGTTCCACGAGTTCGGCCACACCCTGCACTATTTCTCGTCGAACGTGACCTATCCGTCGTTCGGCAACACCCCGCGCGACTTCGTCGAATATCCGTCGCAGGTGCACGAGCACTGGGTGCTGAGCCGGCCGATCCTGGACGGCTATCTGAAACACTATCAGACGGGCGAAGCCATGCCCCAGGCCCTGGTCGACAAGATCCAGGCCTCGTCCACCTTCAACCAGGGCTATGCGACCGTCAGCTATCTGTCCTCGGCCATCGTCGACATGGACCTGCACACCCAAGCCGTGCCGCCGACCGACATCGACGCCTTCGAAAAGGCCAGCCTGACGCGGATCGGCATGCCCAAGGAGATCGTGATGCGGCACCGCCTGCCGCAGTTCAATCACCTGTTCACGTCCGACGCCTATTCGGCCGGCTACTACAGCTACCTGTGGTCCGAGACGATGGACGCCGACACCTGGGCCTATTTCGAGGAGTCGGGCGACGTCTTCAATCCGGACATCGCCGGCCGGTTCAAGTCGATCATGCTGGCGCCGGGCAACACCACCGACCGGGCCGAGGCCTACCGCGCCTTCCGCGGCCGCGACCCCGACGTGGCGGCTCTGCTGAAGGTCCGGGGCTTCCCGGTTTCCTGATCCGGGGGCCTGTTTGAGGCCCGAACGGGCTGAATGACGTTTGCGGCCGGCGGAGCGATCCGCCGGCCGTTTCGTTTGCGCGCGGTCTGGCCTAAGTCGGGAGGACTGCCGAAGAAAGAAGAAGCGCCCATGCCCGTCGTCGCCTCCTACGTCTATCGCGACGGTCAGAGGGAGCGCGCCGCGCCTCTGACCCGCGAAGGACTGACCCTGCAGCCCGGCGAGTTCGTCTGGATCGGCCTGCACGACCCGACCGACGCCGAGTTCGAGGTTCTGGTCCGGCGCTTCAACCTGCACCCCCTGGCGGTCGAGGACGCCCTGTCGGCCCATCAGATGCCCAAGGTCGAGGTCTATGGGCGCGAACTGTTCGTGGTCGCTCGGACGGCGGAAAAGATCGAGGACCATATCCAGTACGGCGAAACCCACGTCTTCGTGGGGGATGACCACGTCATCAGCATCCGTCACGGCTCGAACCGCGCCCACACGGCCCTGCGGACCCAGCTGGAGGCCTCGCCGGCCCAGCTGCGGGCCGGGCCGGACTTTGTGCTCCACGGCGTTCTCGACTTCATCGTCGACGCCTATGTGCCCATCGTCGATCATTCCGAGGACGCCGTGCTGGAGATCGAGCAGAGGGCGCTAGAGGCGTTTCTGTCGCGCAACGAAATCCGCCGCCTGTTCACCCTTCGCCGCGAACTGCTGAAGTTTCGCCGCATCCTGGGGCCGATGGAGGAGGTGGCGGGCAAGCTCCAGTCTCTGGACCTGCCCTGTATCGACCCCGACGTCCGACCCTATTTCCGCGACGTCGGCGACCATGTTCGACGGGTCAACAGCCGACTGAACGGCCTGACCGAAATCCTGTCGTCCGTCTTTGAAGTCGCCAATCTGCTGGAACAGCAGAGGCAGGGGGTCATCACCCGCAAGCTCGCCTCCTGGGCGGCGCTGCTGGCCGTGCCCACCGCCATAGCCGGCATCTATGGCATGAATTTCGAACACATGCCGGAACTGCACTGGCGCTACGGCTATCCGGCCGTCATGGCGGTGATCGCCGGGGTCTGCCTCGGCCTCTACGTCGCCTTCAAGCGGACCAGATGGCTGTGATGCAGAGCGCCGGCGAGGGACGCAGCGCCCCTCGCCGGTTCGCCGTTCAGCCTTCGTCGGACGCGGTCGCGGCGCGAACGACGGGACGGGCGTCCCGCGAGGCGCGGACATATTCGACGCGGCGGACGCGCGGCAGCCGGCTCAGAGCCTCCGCCCGCACAGCCGCGCGGCAGGAGCGGCGATTGGTGATCTGGCCTGCGGTGAAGCTGATGTCGCGGCACAGACGCTCGGCCGCCTGATGGACGCGGGCGTCGAAGGCGGCGGCGCCGGCCGTCGAGGCCAGGTCCAGATCGCCGAAGGGGAGCCGGACGTCCTGAGCCAGGGCGGAGGAGGCGGACAGGACGGCGACGGCGAAGAGAACGGGGGAAAGAACCTTCATCGTTTTAGCTCCTAGGGAACGATAATCGCCCGAAGTGACGATGAAGGCGCAATAGCTTTCTTCTGTAACGCCGCAGTGAGAATTACGGCGCCGATCTGTGACGGTTGAATTAAATCGGATTTAGGGTGTCGGCGGAAATCAGCCGCTGTTCCTCAGACCCGCCGCCACGCCGTTGATGGCCAGCAATATGCCTTCGCGGACGCGGGGGTCTTCGTCCCCGGCGCGACGGCGACGGATCAGCTCGATCTGGACGTGGTTCAGCGGCTCGACATAGGGCATCCGCAGTCGGATCAGACGGTCCAGTTCCGGCTGGCCGCCCAGCAGCTTGTCATGGCCGGTGATGGCCAGGATGGCGTCGTGCGTCCTCTGCCATTCGTCGCGGATTTCGCCGAAGATGGCGGCGGCCAGACCCGCGTCGCTCACCAGGGTGGCGTATCGACGGGCGATGGTCATGTCCGACTTGGCCATGACCATTTCCATGTTCTGAACAAGAGTCTTGAAGAAGGGCCAGGCCTCGGCCATCGCCTTCAACTCGCCCATGTCGCAGCCCTGGACCGCCGAGCCGAAGCCGAACCAGCCCGGCAGCATGACCCGGCTCTGGGACCAGCTGAACACCCACGGAATGGCGCGCAGATCCTCGATCCGGGTCGAGGCGGTCCGCGACGACGGGCGCGAACCGATCTTCAGGTCGGCGATCTCGGCGATGGGGGTGGCGGCGCGGTAATAGTCGACGAAGCCCTGGGTCTCATAGACCAGCTTGCGATAGGCGGCCATCGACCGGGCCGACAGGTCCGACAGGGTGGCGCCGTGTTCGGCGGTGAAGGCCTGGTCCCGTCCCTGGCCCAGGGAGGCCAGCACGGCGCCGCAGGTCAGGGCGTCCAGATTGCGCAGGGCGATCTCCGGCTCGCCGTATTTGTTGGCGATGACCTCGCCCTGTTCGGTGGTGCGTATGCGTCCCTGGACCGTGCCCTCCGGCTGGGCCAGGACCCCGGCGAAGGCCGAGCCGCCGCCGCGTCCGACCGTGCCGCCGCGTCCGTGGAACAGCTGCAGCTTCAGACCGGCGGCCCGCGTCACCTCGACAAGGGCGCGCGAGGCCTCGTGCAGTTCCCAGCCCGAGGTCAGATAGGAGCCGTCCTTGTTGGAGTCCGAATAGCCGATCATCACCTCCTGCACCCCGCGCGCCTTGGCGACGGCGAGGGCCGAGGGCTCCTTCAGCAGCCGCTCCAGGGTCGGGCGCGAGGCCCGAAGGTCTTCGATGGTTTCGAACAGAGGCGCGGCCTGGATCGGACAGGCGGCGGGGTCTTCGGGCCGGTAGAGGCCCACCTCCTTCAGCAGCAGATAGACCTCCAAGAGGTCCGAGGCCGCGTCGGTCTTGGAGACGATATGGGTGCGGATCGCCTGGGGGCCGAAGGCGGCCAGGGCGTCGGCGGCGGCCTGGAGAATGGCCCGCTCCTTCAGGGTTTCGGCCGCATAGTCGGCATAGGGACTGAACAGCAGGCGCGGCGAGGCCAGTTCGGCCGCCAGGACGGCGAGCCGTCCCTCTTCGTCCAGGGCCGAATAGTCGGGGCAGACCCCGGCGGTCTTCAACAGGTCGGCGACGACCCGCTCATGGACGTCCGAGTTCTGGCGCAGGTCCAGGGTCGCCATGTGGAAGCCGAAGATTTCGACCGCCGTGATCAGATCGTTCAGCCGGTCGTCGGCGAACACCTCGCCGTGGTGCGAGACCAGGCTGTCGCGCAGGATTCGCAGATCGGCCTCGAAGGCGTCGGGGCCGGCATAGGCTTCGGCCGCGACGGCCGCGCGGCGCGGGGGCAGGGCGCCGCCCCGCGCCTCATAGGTGGCGGCCAGACGCGCATAGACCCCGGTCAGGGCGCGGCGATAGGGCTCGTCCGCCCGGTGCGGCGACGGGTCCTGGGCGGCGTCGGCCAGGGCCGCCAGTTCCGGCGAGACCTCGGCCAGTTCCGCCGCCAGGCTGAGCTCGGCGCCCAGGGCGTGGACCTCTTCCAGATAGAAGCCCAGGACCGCCCGCGCCTGGGTGCGGAAGGCGGCGCTCAGCACCGCGCCGTCCACGTTCGGATTGCCGTCCCGGTCGCCCCCGACCCAGGTGCCCACCCGCAGGAAGGGCTGAAGCTGGGGCGCGTCCAGCAGACGACGCCAGGCCGACAGCTGTTTCGGCGCGACCCGCAGGAAGATGCGGTCCAGGAAGGAGACGACGGTGTCGATCTCGTCCTGCACCACCAGACCCTGGGTGCGCACCAGGCGGGTGGCCCACAGGATGACGATCTGGCGGCGCAGGGGTTCGTTGATCTGGGCCGTCGAACAGGCGTCGCCGGCCTTGTCGCAGGAATCCAGCAGATCGGAGATGGCGGTGATCCGGTCGATGACGCTCTTGCGCCGCACCTCGGACGGGTGGGCGGTCAGGACCGGCGAGATCAGGGCCTCGTCCAACAGGGCGCGCACCGCCGCCTTGTCGATCTTCTGATCGGCCAGCCGCAGCAAGGCGCCCTCGGGCGTGTCGGGACGCGCGCCGGCCTCGGCCTGGTGCTGGGCGCGTCGGCGGGTGGCCCGGTCCTCGGCGATGTTGGCGAGCAGGGAAAAGAGGGCGAAACCGTGCGCCAGACCCGCCGCCTGATCCACGCTCATGGCGGTCAGCAGCTTCTCCAGCCGCTTCGCCGGATGGGAGGCGGGGTCGCGGTGATAGGCGACGGAGGCCTGGCGCACGGCCTCGACGTGTTCGAACAGGGCCTCTCCGCCTTCGGCGCGAATGACCTCGCCCAGAAGCCCGCCCAGCAGTCGGACTTCTTCGCGCAGGGCGTCGTCGGCGGCAGGGCTCATCATCGGCGAATATCCTCGGTCGGCGTGGGGAGAAGCCCATCTGAGGGGCCGCAAACACGCCCGTCAACGCACGATCCGTGACAGCCGCCCTCAGCTCCAATCGTGGTGAACGCCCGTTAGGATTTCTTAACTGAGCGCATGGCAGCATGGGGGTGAAGGATTCCGCCCCGTGTCCATGTTCGCCAAACGCCAGTCCGCCCTCGCCGCCGCCGCCGGCGCCCCGCCGGCGCCGCGCGCCAAGCCGAGTCTGAAACCCGTCGTCGCCGTGCTGAAGAAGCCGCCGGTGGTCGCGGCCCTGGCCGGCGTCTTCCTGCTGACCTCGACCGCCCTCTTCTTGACCGTCCTGGGCGACCCGCGCGCCGGCACGCCTTCGGCCCGCATCGCCCTGGACCGGGCGCCGGCCGCGCCGGACGCCCCAGCCCCGACCGGATTCGAAGCCTTCTCCATGGGAGCCATGGGCCTTTATCAGGATTTGACGGGAAGCGGCGATCCGTCGGGCGCGGCGGGCGGCGAGGCCTTGATCACCCTGCCGGACGGCGCTTCCGTCGCGGGCGGCGCCAGCTACAGCGCCCCGGTCCAGCCGGCCTCGCCCCTGCCCAAGGCGCCGATCGCCGGCCTGTCCCAGCCCGGCCCCAGCGGTCCCCTGCCGATGATCGCGCCCGACGGCCGCGTCCCGGCCCAGGCCTACGCCCGGCCCTTCCGCTCGAACGGCAAGCCGCGCGTGGCCCTGATCGTCGGCGGCCTGGGGCTGAACGCCGTCACCACCCGCGCCGCCATCGAACGCCTGCCGGCCGAGGTGACCCTCAGCTTCGTCCCCTATGCCGACAATCTCCAGTCCTGGATCGACCAGGCCCGGGCCCAGGGCCATGAGGTCATGCTGGAAATGCCGATGGAGCCCAGCGGCTATCCCGACAACGACCCCGGCCCCTATACGCTTTTGGCCAACGGCACGCCCGACGATGTCGAGGCCAAGCTGGACTGGCTGCTGGGTCGCGCCACAGGCTATTTCGGCGTGACCAACTATCTGGGCGACCGGTTCGCCGGTTCGGACGCGGGCATGGGCGCCTTCCTGACGATTCTGCGCCAGAAGGGTCTCGCCTTCCTGGACGACGGCTCCTTCCAGCGCCGCCCCGGCGCCTGGGCCAGGGCCAGCGCCGACAAGGTGATCGACCAGACCCAGTCGCCCGCCGCCATCATCGGCGCCCTGAACAGTCTGGAGGCCCAGGCCAAGCTGCGCGGCTCGGCCATGGGGACCGGCTTCGCCTATCCGGTCACGGTCGAGGCCGCGGCCCGCTGGACCGCCGGCCTGGAGCAGCGCGGCCTGCAACTGGCGCCGGCGTCGGCGATGACGCTTCGGCCGGGGCGCTAGGAAGTGGCGAGTGGCGAGTGGCGCGTGGCGAGTAGGGACGCTCGCCCTCCGAGCGCACAGGGGCGGTCGTTCTTCCTCGCCAATCGCCACCCGCCACTCGCCACTCGATGACCGACCTCACCCTCTACCGCCCCAATGTCGGTGTCGTGCTGTTCAACGCCGACGGCCAGGTCTGGTACGGCCGGCGACACGCGACGCCGGGACCGCATAACTGGCAGTTTCCGCAGGGCGGGGTGGATGACGGCGAGGATCTGACGGTCGCGGCCCTGCGCGAGCTGAAGGAAGAGACCGGCGTGACCTCGGTGGAGTTCCTCGCCCGGACCGACGACTGGATCCTGTACGACTTCCCACCGGAGGCGATAAACAATCCCAAGGCCTGGCGCGGCTTCAAGGGGCAGCGCCAGCAGTGGTTCGCCTTCCGCTTCACCGGCAAGGACAGCGAGATCGACCTGCAGGCCGACGAGGAGATCGAGTTCGACGCCTGGCGCTGGGGCGACCTGTCGGAGGCCTGCGACCTTATCGTGCCGTTCAAACGTCCGGCCTATGAACAGGTGGTCGCCGCCTTCGCCCATCTGGCGGGCCGAAAGCCGGCATAGAAAAAGGGCGGCGAAACCGCCGCCCTTTCCAGTTCTGTCGGACCGATCAGGCCGCCTTGGACTTCTCGGTCTTGCCCTCGATCAGGGGCTGGGCGCCGCCGATCTCGATCCGGCGGGGCTTCAGCGCCTCGGGCAGTTCGCGCTTCAGCGAGATCGACAGCAGGCCGTTGACCAGATTGGCCTCGGTCACGACCACATAGTCGGCCAGCTGGAAGCGGCGTTCGAAGTCGCGCTCGGCCAGGCCGCGGTGCAGATAGGTCTTCTGCGCGGCGGCGTCGTCATTGGCGGTCTTGCGCCCGGTCACGGTCAGCAGATTTTCCTTCACCTCGATGTTCAGCTCGTCGGGAGAAAATCCGGCGACGGCGATCTCGATGCGATAGGCGTTCTCGCCCGTGGTCTCGATATTGTACGGGGGATAGCCGCTGTCCTGGCTGGTCCGCGCGGCGGTTTCCAGCAGGTTGGCCAGGCGGTCGAAACCGACGGCCGAACGGTACAGCGGGGTGAAATCATAGGTACGCATCAGCATCCTCCTGAGGATCAGCAAGGTTGAGCCGCCCGGCGATTTGCCCGGACGGTGGGAGTTCAGACCGACGACCCGAAACCGGCCTCGTCCGTCCGGAGAGCCCGACATCGGCGCTCTCGGAAACAAAGATGGGAGGCGCAGATCGGCCGTCAAGGGGCGCCCAGGCTGCGACCGAATGTCGGTGTCTCGGGATCGTCATTTGCGCCTGTCCTCAGGTCTCTTAAGGAAGGTGACCCGCACCAGGAGCCCGTCCCCCATGCGCCTTCATCTGCTCGGCCTCGCCGCCGTCCTCGTCGCCCTTCCCGCCGCCGCCCAAACCGTCCCAGCCCAGACGGAAGGCGCCTGGACCCCGCCGCGCTCGGCCCTGTCCAGCACCCTGCCGATCCTGGAGGAAGATAAGGCGCTTCAGGCCGCCGTCGCCGCCCCGACTCGCCCGCCCGAAGACCGCGCCCGCGACGCCGCCCGCCATCCTTACGAATCCCTGACCTTCTGGGGGCTGCAGCCCGGCATGACGGTGGTGGAGATCGAGCCCGGCCGCGCCAGCTGGTGGCGCCATATCCTCGAACCCTACGCCGCGGCGACCGGCGGTCGATACGTCGCCGTCAACCGCCCGCTGGAGACGATGGAGGTCGCCCCCGGTTCGGCCGACTTCATCCTGGTGGCCCGCGCCTTCCACAACTGGTCGCGCGACGGGCGCACCGAGCCCTATCTGAAGGCGTTTTACGCCGCCCTGAAGCCCGGCGGGGTTCTGGCGGTGGAGCAGCACCGCAGCGCCGAGGGGCTGAACGTCGCCGAGGTCGCCTCCACCGGCTATGTCCCCGAAAGCTATGTGATCCATGAGGCCCAGGACGCCGGCTTCGTGCTGGAGGCGCGCAGCGAGCTGAACGCCAACCCCAAGGACGACCACGACCATCCGTTCGGCGTCTGGACCCTGCCGCCGGTGCGCCAGTCACAGGCCCGCGACGGCTCGGGCGCCCTGACCCCGGACCAGCGCGCGGCCTTCGACGCGATCGGCGAAAGCGACCGTATGACCCTGCGTTTCCGCAAACCCGAATAGTCCCTTTTGACCCGCGTCGCGAACGTGGGTAAGCCCGTTCGACCAAGGTTAGCCGGACGCGGGGGCCGGCTTCCGAGGGGGTGTTTTGATGGTTGATCTTTCTGCGACGTCCCACGGCCTGTCCCGCCGATTCCTGCTGACCGGCGCGACCGGTCTGGCCCTGACCGGTTTGGCCGCCTGCGGCCGCAAGAAGGAGGCCGCTCCCGAGGCGCCGCCGGCCCCCTCGGGTCCGCCGGAAGGTTCGCTGGAATGGGCCGTCGCCGGCCCCTGGCGCGCCCAGGACCGGCCGCGCGACGCCTTTCGCCACCCGATGGAGACCCTGCGCTTCTTCGGTCTTCAGCCCAGTATGACGGTGGTCGAATTCTGGCCGGGCAGCGGCTGGTACACCGAAATCCTGGCTCCCTATCTGGCGCGCGGCAAGGGTAGCTATATCGCCGCCCTCTTTCCCGAAGGCCCCGCCGCCGACCCGGCCCAGACCGCGCTGAACGCCGCCTTCCAGACCCGGTTCAGTGCGGACAAGAAGCTGTACGGCGAGCCCCAGTTCACCACCTTCGGCGCCGCATCCGGCCCCGTGGCGCCGGCCGGGACGGTGGACCTGTGCCTGTTCATGCGCACCCTGCACGGCTGGATGGCGGCGGGCATCGCCGAAAAGGCCTTCGCCGACGCCTTTGCGGCGCTCAAGCCCGGCGGGGTTCTGGGGGTGGTGCAGCACCGCCTGGCCCCGGAGGAGGACCAGGATCCGGTGGCCGCCAACGGCTATGTCCAGGAGGCCTTCGTCAAACAGCTGGCGGCCGAGGCCGGCTTCGTCTTCGTCGCGGCCTCCGAGATCAACGCCAATGAGAAGGACACCAAGGACCATCCGTTCGGTGTCGACACCCTGCCGCCGATGCGTCTGACCGCCCCCCAGGGCCAGCCCGCTGACCCGACCTTCGACCGATCCAAGTTTGAAGCGATCGGCGAAAGCGACCGTATGACCTTGAAGTTCAGGAAGCCCGAGTGAACCGCGCCCAAGCCTTCGCCGCCAACGCACCCCTTATGGGGGTTCCCGGCGCGTCCTCGCCGCCCGGCGGCAAGGGCGAATGGTATCGGGGCGCCGGCGGCATGCGGCTGCGCGCCGCCATCTGGAAGCCGTCCCACCTGACCGCGGAACAGCCGCGCGGCACCGTGGTGCTCAGCCCCGGCCGCACCGAGCCGATCGAGAAATATTTCGAGGTCATCGGCAACTTCCTGGCGCGCGGCTGGTGCGTCCTGACCCATGACTGGCGCGGCCAGGGCCTGTCGGCCCGGCTCCTGCCCGACCGGCTGAAGGGTCACGCCCGCGCGGTGGAGGAGTTTCTGGACGACTACGGCCGGCTGCTGGACACCTTCGAGGACCAGTGCCCCAAGCCCTGGATCATGGTCGGCCATTCGATGGGCGCCTGTCTGAACCTGCTGACCCTGGAAGCCGGGGAGACCCGTTTTTCGGGCGCCGTCCTGTCCAGCCCCATGCTGCGGATCAAGACGGGCAAACGGTCGATGTGGTCGGTCAAGCTGGCCGTGCGCTGGAGCATCCGCCACGGCCATGCGGGCGACTATCTGCTGGGCGACCCGGACGATCCGTTCGACCACACCTTCGCCGAGGACGCCCTGACCTCGGACGAGACCCGCTATGAGATGTGGCGCCAGCAGCTGTACGCCTGCCCCCACCTGGCCATCGGCGGCCCCACCTACGGCTGGCTGGCCTTCGCCCTGGACGCCGGCGAGCGCGCGCTCAAGCCCAAGGCGCTGAAATCCGTCAAGATCCCCGTCTCCATCGTCCAGGCCGACGCCGACGACGTGGTCTGGAAACAGACCGCCCGCTGGGCCGCCAAACGCCTGGGCCGCGGCCGCTATGTCGAGGTCCCCGGCGCCAAGCACGAAGTCATCATGGAAGCCGACCCCATGCGCGCCGTCTTCCTCGACGAGTTCGACGCCATGGCGGAATATGTCTCCCCGCCGAAGGGGGCCGTGGCCGATCCGTCGGCGCGGGTCGAGGACGTGACGGAGGAGACGCCGTCGGTGGCGTGAGGGGCCTACCCCCCTGTCGTCATCCTCGGGCTTGCCCCGAGGATCGAACGATCCGCCGCTTGTGCGAAGGGGGCAAGCGCAGAGCCCGATCCGCGCCCGGTCCTCGGGTCAAGCCCGAGGATGACGGCGGGAGAGATTTTTGCCGCTGAGGTTGGGGCAAGGTCGGATTTCGGCGCCGAGGTCCATTTCGCAAATCGACCCATGTCGGACTTTCAGAATAGCTCCTTGAAAGTGTCCCGCGCTTTCCGTTCGGGGATGACATGAGCCTCGCGTTCGTTCTCCTCCCACCATGCCCCGCAGACTTGGCAACGGCGAAGGTGGGCATGGTGCGCTTTGCTGGTTCCGATTAATGCAGGCGAGGAAATGTCTCCCGACAAGATGCCTTGGCGGCAGGTCTCGCAGCCACTTTTGAACCAACTGACCATACGGCGACGCTACGCGAGCTAAAGTCTGCTTTCCACCCCTCGCGGACAGTCCCGACTTCCGCCTCTCAGGCCGCCGCCCGCTTCAAGGTCACCAGGGCCTGATCGATCAGCCGTTCATCCCCCACGGCCAGGATCTGGCCGCTGTCGTCCGGGGTGGCGCCGCGCCAGTTGACCACCTGGCCGCCGGCGGCCTCGATCACCGGGACCAAGGCGGACCAGTCCCAGGGTTTCAGGCTGGTTTCGGCGACCAGGTCCATCTTGCCGGCCGCCACCATGGCGTAGGCGTAGGCGTCGCAGCCCAGGCGGGCCAGGCGGGCGGCGGCGCGGACCTGGGTCCAGGCGCCCAGTTCGGCGCCGTTGAAGATGTTCGGATCGGTGGTCGAGATGACGGCCTCGGTCAGATGCTCGCAGGCCCGCACGGCCAAAGGCGTCTCGGTTTCGCCGCGCAGCAGCCGGGCGCCGGACGGGCCGCCGATGAAGATCTCGTCCAGATAGGGCTGGGCGATCACGCCCACGGTCGGCTTGCCGCCGACGCGCAGGGCGATCAGGGTGGTCCACAGCGGCAGGCCCGAGATGAAGGCCCGCGTCCCATCGACGGGGTCCAGAATCCACACATGTTCGGCGTCGGGCCGGTCCTCGCCGTATTCCTCGCCGATCACCCCGTGGTCGGGATAGCGTTCGGCGATCAGGCGGCGAATGGCCGCCTCGGCCTGTTTGTCGGCCTCGGTCACGGGGTCGAAGCCCTTGGCGCCGCCCTTGTCCTCATGGCCGATGTCGGAGCGGAAGAAGGGCAGGGTGACGCGCGCGGCTGCGTGCGCCAGTTCCACGGCAAAGGATTCGAACTCGGTCATGCGCGGCTCTTAGAGCATGATCGATCGGGACGGAACCGAAGGGGCCCGGCTGAGGCGTCAGATCAGGCGGCGACGTCCTTGGAGTCGTGCAGCGACTTGGCCAGGTCCAGCAGGCGGCGGCGCGGGCGCTCCTCCAGCTGATAATAGGCCTGGATCAGGTCCAGGGTCTCCTTGCGCGAGAAGACCTCCTGGGCCGTGGGCAGGCCGCCCTTATTCTCCAGGGCTTCGGCCACGCCGTCATAGAAATAGCTGACCGGCGTCTCCAGCGCCTGGGCCAGCTGCCACAGGCGGGCGGCCGAGATGCGGTTGGCGCCGCATTCGTATTTCTGAATCTGCTGGAAGCGGATGCCCACCTGCACGGCCAACTGCTGTTGCGTCAGCCCCAGCAGGCGACGGCGACGCCGCAGACGGCGGCCCAGGTGGAGATCGATGTCGGTGGCCATGGCCCCCAATTCCTCATCTGCAACCCGTCCCGAATTGGCACGGCTCGCCCGAAACCTCGCAATCGCCATGCCGGAATCGGGCTTCGCAAGGGCTGGCGGCCCCTGTCCGGGAATCGGGACGGGGTTGCGCAACCCGATCGGGGCGGACGCATTTAGTCGGCAGCTTGGCTTTTGAAGGAAGGGACCAAACTCATGGGCATTATCGCCTGGATCATCATCGGCATCGTCGCGGGCTGGCTCGCGGAACAGATCATGGGTCGTAACCACGGCCTGATCACCAATCTGATCGTCGGCGTCATCGGCGCCCTGATCGGCGGCTTCATCGCCGGCGCCCTGGGCATCAGCTGGGGCGGCTGGATCGGTTCGACCATCGTCGCCACCATCGGCGCCGTGATCCTTCTGTTCCTGTTGGGCCTGGTCAAGCGTCGCGCCTGACCCCCGACTTAAGGCAATATAAGACGAAGGGGCGGTTCGCAGGAACCGCCCCTTCTTTTTGTCCGGCTCGGATCACCGACACAGGAAAGGCGGCCGGCTGAGCCGACCGCCTTCCAGGATCAAGCCTTCAGAGGCTTGCCGCGATCAGCCCTGGGGACTGGTCGGCGGGGTCATCGGATCGCTTGAGGTCGCGGGGTCCGTGGGTTCGGTCGGGGCCGGCTCGGCGGGCAGGGTCGGCGGCGTAGGCTGGGCCGCGTCAGGCGCAGTCGTCGGCTCAGGCGCGGTCGGAGACGTCATGGCGTCGTCAGCGGGCGGCGTCGTCGCGTCGGGGGTGGCGGAAGCCTCGCCCTCGATGGCGGCTGCGGCGTCGAACTCAGCCTTGGTGTAATCCACCTTAACGGCTTCGCCTTCCTGGCGAATGCCGTTCAGCGGCACGGCGCGAACCTGGCCGTCCGCGCCGCGGACAGTCAGCTCCTGAGCGCCCGAGGCGTTGGTCTGAACGCCTTCCAGCTTGCCCAGCTCGCCGTCAGGGCCTTGCACCGAGACGCCCGGCGTCAGTTGCAGGCTCTGTTGGCTCGAAGCTGCGGCCGCGGCGTCTGGAGAGGCCGGCGGGGTCGAGGCGGCGTCTTGGGCCAGGGCCGGCGCGGCGATCAGAAAGGCGGCGGCGGCGCTGGTCAGAAAAGCGGTCTTGATGTTCATGGGACTATACCCTCGTACAAGCGGGCCCGGCGCCCGCATCGACCAAACCCGCCGTGTTACGGATTGTTTCACGCGCCTCTAAATGACCTTGGACCCGCCCCGGTTGGACGAGTCTTGGTCTATGATGGGGCGGAAAAGGCGAATCGGGGGGCTCTGTGAGCCAGAAGAACATCTATGGGCCTCGGCTCGTGCGGCGGCTGCTCGGGCTGGCCTATGAGCTGACGCCCCAGGTTTTCGCCGTCCTCGCCTTCGGCGCGGGGGCGCTGATGCTGATCTCGGCGGTGACGCCCGAGTTCGACGAGCGGTTACGGCTCCTGACGGGCGTCGTCTCGCCCATACTGATCGACCTGTCGCATTTCATGGCCAGCATCGCCGGCTTTATCCTGCTGTTGCTGTCGGCGGGCCTGTGGCGGCGCAGGCGCGGCGCCTATTGGGCGGCGATGGCGGCCCTGGCGGCGGGGGCGGTCTTTTCTCTGTTGAAGGGGCTGGACTGGCGGGAATCGATCGATCTGATCCTCGTGGCTGTCCTGCTGGCGCCGTGCCGCTCGGCCTTCAACCGGCGTTCGCGTCTCAGCGAGCCTCTGCGGCCGGGCTGGCTGCTGCTGTTGATCGCCGTGGTGATCTCCATGCTGTGGCTGGGGTTTTTCGCCTATCGGGACGTGGCCTATTCGGACGAACTGTGGTGGCGTTTCCTGGTCGATCGCCAGGCTTCCGGCTTCCTGCGGGCCGGTCTGGTCCTGTCCCTGCTGACCCTGTTGGTCGCAGGCCGGTCTCTGCTCAGTTCGCCCGGCGCCGACAGCCACGGCCCGGCGTCGCGCGAGGAGATCGAACGCGCGCGTCAGGCGCTGGAGACGGCCGACGCCGCCGCCCCGGAAGCCTGGCTGGCCATGCTGGGCGACAAGGCCCTGCTGTTCAGCCCGTCGGGCCGCAGCTTCCTGGCCTATCGCGTGCGCGGGCGGCGCTGGATCGCCATGGGCGAACCCGCCGGCCTGATGGCGGAGCGGCAGGAGCTGCTCTGGGCCTTCGCCGAAATGGCCGACAGCTACGGCGGTTCGGCGGTCTTCTATTCCGTCGGCGACGACATATTGGGCGAACTGGCGACCATGGGCCTGGCCCTTCGCAAGGTCGGGGAGACGGCGGTGATCCGCACGGAAACCTTCACCACCGAGGGCAAGGGCAAGCAGAACCTCCGCACGGCCCTGAACCGGGCCGAGCGGGAAGGGGCGCGGTTCGAAGTCCTGCCGCCCGGGTCAGCCCGGCCTCTGGAGGCCGAACTGCGCGCCATTTCGGACGCCTGGCTGGCCATGCACAACGGGGCCGAAAAGGCCTTCTCTCTGGGCCGGTTCGACATCGACTATCTGGACCTGACGCCGCTGGCGGTGATGCGCGAGGGCGACCGGATCGTGGCCTTCGCCAATCTTCTGGTCACGCCGGGCGAGGCGGCGGTGGATCTGATGCGCTATACGCCCGACGCCCCGCACGGGGTCATGGACTATCTGTTCACCCGCTGCGTCCAATGGGCCAAGGCCGAGGGGATCGCCGAGTTCGACCTGGGCATGGCGCCCCTGGCGGGGCTGGAGGATCGCCGCATCGCCCCTGTCTTCGCGCGGGTGGGCGCCCTGGTGTTCGAAGAGGGCGGCGCCCTTTACGGCTTCCAGGGTCTGCGCAGCTACAAGGGCAAGTTCGGCCCCGAATGGAAGGCCCGTTTCATCGCCGCGCCAGTCCCCACGCCCCTGCCCCTGGCCCTGCTGGACGTGGCCCTGCTGACCAGCGGCGGCTGGCTGGGGATGTTGGGGCTCCGGCGGGCGCGCTGATCTCGACGTTCGGGGTCGAAGCCGTCATGGTGCGCCCATGTCGTTCAAAGCCCTCTTTTCACGCGCCCTGTCCCTGGCGCCTGAGCGCCTGCATTTCGCCGCCCACAGCCACCATCTGTGGCCTGACGCCTCATTCGAGGCGCAGCAGCAGGCCTGGCTCGACGCCAATCTGCACGCCGATCGCAAATGGGATCTGATCTTCGGCGAGGTCATTCCCCGGGCCCAGGCGGAGGTCGCGGCCGAACTGGGGCTTCCCGACCCGAACAGCCTGGTCTTCGCCCCCAACACTCACGATCTGCTGCTGCGGGTCTTTTCGGCGATCGAGCGCCGGCCCGTGCGGATCCTGTCGACGGACGGAGAGTTCCACTCGTTCCGTCGCCAGGCCGACCGGTGGGAGGAGGCGGGCCAGGCCGTCGTCACGCGCGTGCCCCTGGCCCCGTTCGAGACCTTTGCAGAGCGGTTCGCTGCGGCGGCCCAGGGCGGCGGCTACGACTGGATCGTCGTCAGCCATGTCTTCTTCCGCACCGGGGGGCTGTTCGACCGGATCGAGGCCCTGGCGGCGCTGGCCCGGCCGGAGGGCCCCTGGGTGCTGATCGACGGCTATCACGGCTTCATGGCCACGCCGACCGACCTGTCGGGCGTCGCGGACCGGGTCTTCTATGTCGCCGGCGGCTATAAGTACGCCATGGCGGGCGAGGGCGCCTGTTTCCTGCACGCGCCCGACGGTTTCGGCCCCAGGCCCGTCATCACCGGCTGGTTCGCCGAGTTCGGGGATCTGTCGGGGCCGCCCGGCGGGGTTCAGTATCGCTCGGACGGCGGCCGTTTCTGGGGGGCCACCTTCGACAGTTCGGCCCTGTACCGGTTCAACGCCGCCCGCGGGATGCTGAGCCAGGCGGGGCTGACGACGGAGGACGTCGCCGAACACGGCCGGGCGCTGGCGTTGCAGTTCCAGGCGGCGGTCGGTGCGGGCGAGGCGGGTGTTTTCGGCGAGGCCGAGATTTTGAACCCCGTCGTCGGCGACGGGACGCGCGCCCGGTTCCTGGCCCTGCGTCATCCCAACGCCCAGGCGTGGCGCGCGACCCTGCTGGCGGCGGGGGTGGTGACGGACGTCCGCGACGACGTGATCCGCTTCGGCTTCGGCCTTTATCAGGACGCTGCGGACGTGGATCGGCTGATCGCGGCCTGCCGGGCGGTGTGAAGGCGGCTTGAAGGGGCGGGAGCCCGATCAGAAAAAGGTGCTGTCGTCCTGGGTCTTGGGCGTCGGCGCGGCGCGGGGCGGCGGCGTTCGGTCGGGGGCCTGCCCATTGGGGGCCGAACCCTGGGCGCCCGGCGTCGGCGCGCCAGGAGCCTGTGGAGCGGCTCCAGGCGGTGTGGCGGCCGGCGGAATGGCCGGCAGGTTCGGATAGGGCAGGGCGGAGGGATCGGAGCCCGGAGCGGGCGTTTCACCGCCGTAAGGCGCCGAGGCGGCGTCCGCATCGGGCGTGGCCGTCCCGACCCGATCCGGCGCGTTCAGGTCATCGCGGATGAACGGCCAGGCGCGGCTGTCGGCGCAGCCGCAGGCCTTCAGGAATCCGTCCCGATCCCGCCACAGCACCAGCGGATAGGTGATCTGCACGCCTGCGTCCTTCAGCAGTTCGGTCAGGCGGGCGTCGAACTGACGACTGGCCTCGACCACGGCGGCGCGGGCCAGATTGCCGTCGGCCGCCGGAATGCCGGCCGCCGTCCATTCTCGCGCGGGTGTCTGGATCCAGCGCTGGTACAGCGACCAGTCGCGGGTCAGCCACAGTTCGGCGACGGTGGCCCGTTCGGCCGCCGTGGACTGGGCTGCGCCTTCCCGGTCGGCCCGGGCGAACAGGATGATGCGGGGCTCCACCCCGGCCGCCTTCAGCTTGTCGATCTCTTCGCGGACGTAACGCTGGGTCGAGGCGCTGTCGCGATAGCCGATGACATAGAGGGGGTCGCCCCCGCCGCCGCCCGAGACCCAGGAAGCCTCGTCCAGCAGCTGCTGAATCTGGGCCTGATTGCGCGTGATGGTGACGGGCTGGAAGCGCGAATAGAAGTTCCAATAGGCCCAATAGCCCGTCCCGGCCAAAACCAGACCGACCAGGGCGGCCAGAACCGACCATATCAAGAAACGACGCATCAGGCGGGGTGCTCCAGCTTCACCGTTGGCACGGTTAACGCATAGCATCGAAAACCGTTGTCCGCTTCATTCACGCAGACCCAGATCGCCGAAATCTCAGGGTGACGTGCGCGCGCCACATCTGTCGGGCGCGCGGCCGCCGTCAATCAGGGCTGCCAGCCCGAGACCTGATCCGCCTCGCTGTCCCCGCCCAGGGCGCCCCGGGTCTTCTTCACCTCGGCCCAGGCGGCGCGCAGCAGGGCGGGCACGCCCTCGCCGGACACGCCCGACACCAGCATGGGCCGACGGCCCGCGACCGCCTCCAGGGCCGCCGCCTTTTCCTCGCGCTCTTCGGGCGTCAGGGCGTCGATCTTGTTCAAGGCCAGGATCTCGGCCTTGTCCGCCAGCCCTTCGCCATAGGCTTCAAGTTCGCCCCGGATGATGTGATAGGCCTGGACCACGTCCTCCTGCGTGCCGTCGATCAGATGGATCAGGCTGGCCGAGCGTTCGACATGGCCCAGGAAGCGGGTGCCCAGGCCCGCGCCTTCGCTGGCGCCCTCGATCAGGCCGGGGATGTCGGCGATGACGAACCGTTCGGTCGGCGACAGGTCCACCATGCCCAGATTAGGCGCCAGGGTGGTGAAGGGATAGTCGGCGATCTTGGGCTTGGCCGCGCTGGCCGCCGAAAGGAAGGTGGACTTGCCCGCGTTGGGCAGGCCCGCCAGGCCGATGTCGGCGATCAGTTTCAGCCTCAGCCAGACCCAACGCTCCTGGCCCTCCTGGCCGGGGTTGGCGTAGGCGGGCGCCTGGTTGGTCGGTCCCTTGAAGCGGACATTGCCCCAGCCGCCATTGCCCCCCTTCAGCAGCAGCTCGACCTTGCCGGGCGTATCCATGTCCAGCAGCACCGTCTCCTTGTCTTCGTCCAGCACCTGGGTGCCGACCGGCACCTTCAGGACCACGTCCTCGCCCTTGCCGCCGTGCATCTGGCGGCCCTGGCCGTGGTGGCCGGTCTGGGCCTTGAAATGCTGCTGGTAGCGATAGTCGATCAGGGTGTTCAGCCCCTCGACCGCCTCGATCCAGACGTCGCCGCCCTTGCCGCCGTCGCCGCCGTCGGGGCCGCCGTTGGGAATGAATTTCTCGCGTCGAAACGACACGGAGCCCGCGCCGCCGTTGCCGGAGCGGATATAGATCTTGGCCTGGTCGAGGAACTTCATCGCGGGCTTATGCCAAAAGACGGCGGCGAGGGCGAGGCGCCCCGTCATTCAGAGGGTGTTAAGCCTGTCGCGCCAGACTCCCTCCAATGAATGTCTCGGTCGCAACCTCCATGACGACTGTCCTGGCGGAAAGTCGGGCGCAGCGGGAAAAACAGGTGCAGGAGCGCGCCGAAGCCAAGCTGCGCGCCGCCCGTTCCGCCGTGGAGACCCTGAAACAGAGCGCGAGCGCCGCCGCCGACGACGCCAAGGCGCAGCGCAAGGCTTCGGCCAAACAGAAGGTCGAACAGCTCAAGGCCCGCATCCGAATGCTGCAAATGAGCGGCTCGGCCGATCCCAAGCTGTTGGCTCAGTTGGCGCGAGAGCTGAAGGCCGCCGTGAAGATGTACGGCGGCGGGGATGCAGGCGGCGGCCTGGCGGCGGCGGCCTCGGGCGCGCCGACGGCGACCCTTCAGGGCGAGACGGCCTCCGATCCTGCGGCCGCCGCCGATACAGGCGCTGAGGTCGCCGCAGCCCCGGATGCGGCCTCGACCGAGACGGCGTCGGCGGCGGAAGGCCAGAAAGAACCGGGCGTCGATCAGACCCAGTCGGAAGGTGAAAAGTCGGAAGGTGAAAAGTCGGACGGGGCCGCCAAGGCGGACGCCAATCCCTATCGCCGCATGGCCGAAGAGGCCCAGGCGCGGAGCCTAGAACAGGCCCGCCGCAGCGCCGCCCAGCAGGAGGACCGCGACTTTCTGAGGGAGGTCCGCGACCTCGCCAACCAGATCAAGACCCTGGCCAAGCGCGCTCAGCAGCAGGCGAGCTCAAACCCTGCTCAGACTCGACAGGCGGACGAGGCCGATCAGGCCGCCGCCGAGGCGCTGCGCGCGGTCGAGACCGCCGGCCGCGAACTGGGGGCGGCCGGCGTCTCGCTGAGCGTCTAGATCAGCCCTTGGCCCAGACGCCGAACGGATCGCTCCAGTCCATGCCCAGAGCCTGGGCGACCGCCGGATAGGTGATCTCGCCCTTCAGAACGTTCAGGCCGCGCGCCAGGTGCGGGTCCTTCTTCAGCGCCTCCAGACCGTGATCCGCCAGGGCCAGGCCGAAGGGCAGGGTGGCGTTGTTCAGGGCTTCGGAACTGGTGCGGGGCGCGGCGCCGGGCATGTTGGCGACGCAATAGTGGACCACGCCGTCGATGACATAGGTCGGGTCTTCGTGGGTCGTCGCGTGCGAGGTCTCGAAACAGCCGCCCTGGTCGATGGCCACGTCGACCAGCACGGAGCCGGGCTTCATCTTGGCCAGATGTTCGCGCTTGACCAGTTTCGGCGCCGAGGCGCCGGGCACCAGGACGGCGCCGATCACCACATCGGCCTTGACGATTTCCTCTTCGATCGCGCCGATCGAGGAATAGCGGGTGATGACCCGGCCGTTGGTGACTTCGTCGATATAGGCCATGCGGGGGATCGAGCGCTCCAGCACCACCACCTCGGCGCCCAGGCCCATGGCCATCCGCGCTGCGTTCAGACCGACCACGCCGCCGCCCAGCACCAGCACGCGAGCCGGCGCCACGCCCGGCACGCCGCAGAACAGCAGACCCATGCCGCCGTTGTGCTTCAACAGGGTCTCTGCCGCCGAGAAGACGGCGATCCGACCGGCGACTTCGGACATGGGCGCCAGCAGCGGCAGGCCGCCGCGCGCATCGGTCACGGTCTCATAGGCCACGGCCGCGCATTTCGACGCCAGGAGGCCCTTGGTCTGTTCCGGATCCGGCGCCAGGTGCAGATAGGTGTAGAGGATCTGGTCCTCGCGCAGCATCTCCCACTCGACCTTCTGCGGCTCCTTGACCTTCACGATCATGTCGTTGTTGGCAAAGACGGTCGCCGCGTCGGGGACCAGGGTCGCGCCGGCCTTCTCGTAATCCGCATCGGTGAAGCCGGCGCCCAGGCCGGCGCCGGTCTGGACCGAGACCGAATGGCCGTGGGCCACATATTCGCGCACCGCCGTCGGCGTCAGGCCGACCCGGTGTTCGTTCTTCTTGATCTCGCTGGGAACGCCGACTCGCATGGGGCCTCTCCGTGATGGGTTCAAACCTCCGCCTCTCCTGGGCGGATCGCAGACGGCACATATAGCGCCGAGCCGAACGCAGAATCCTGTTCATTTCAGGGCCTGATCGCCGTACATGCGAATTTTCTGCGAAGAGGTTGGCCCATGAAGACCGTTTCCGCCGTCGAACTGGACGGAACCGACAGGAAGATGCTCCGTCTGCTGCAACAGGACGGCCGCATGACCAACGCCGACCTGGCCCGTCAGGTGGCCCTGTCCGAAAGCGCCTGCCTGCGCCGGCTGCGAGCGCTGGAAGCGGCCGGCGTGGTCGATCATTATGCGGCCGTGATCAGCGAACGGGCCGTGGGCCTGCCGATCAGCGTCTTCGTCACCGTCACCCTGTCGTCCCAGTCCGAGGCGGCGCTGAGCGCCTTCGAACAGGCGGTGGCGGCCGCGCCCGAGGTGATGGAATGCTATCTGATGACCGGCGGCGCCGACTATCTGCTGCGTCTGGTGGTGCGCGACGTCGATGATCTGGAACGGGTCCACGCCAAGACCCTGACGCGCCTGCCCGGCGTCCACCGGGTCTCGTCCAGCGTGGCCATGCGATCGGTGGTCAAGCGCGGGGTTCTGCCCATTTAGTTGCGGCCGTGCGGAAAACCCGTATGATGCAAGAGTGGAGGACGAACTACATTTCCAGTGGGATGACGGGAAGGCTCGATCCAACTTCGTCAAACACGGCGTCCGTTTCGAGGATGCGACCTATGTGTTCGATGATCCCTGGAGGCTCGAGGACTTCGATCAGTTCTCCAACGGCGAATACAGGAGCCTGTGCATCGGCCGTGTCGGAGAAACGGTGCTGGTCGTGGTCTACGCCGAACCTGAAGAGGCCGTGATCCGCACCATCTCCGCCCGAGCGGCGACCGCCCATGAAAGAAAGGCCTATGAAGCAAGTTTCCTTCACCCGTAATCGGGGACAGACGCCCGCGCTGGACGAAGGCGCGCTGCGTGACGCAGGCCGGCGGTCGGATGAGGTCCTAGCCGTCGGCGCCGTCTCCGACGCGGACAACCCGCCGGTGGATTCAGATCGCCTGATGCGGATGGCGGTGGCGCGCGAGGTGCGCCGGGTCAGAGAGGGGCTCGGCCTGAGCCAGCCTCAGTTCGCCGCCACCTATCGGATCGGCCTGGCGCGTCTGCGGGATTGGGAGCAGGCGCGGTCATCGCCGGATTTGCCGCTCTTGGCGTTTCTGCGGATGATCGATCAAGAACCCCAGAGGATCGCTCGGACGGTCGCCGAGGTGGAAACGACCTTCGACGCGGCTTGACCTCTATCTCAGCGCCAGGGTCACGGTCTTCACATCCACATATTCGTCTATGCCGTGGATCGAGCCCTCGCGGCCGTAGCCGGACTGTTTGACCCCGCCGAACGGGGCGACGGCGGTGGAGATCAGGCCGGTGTTGACCCCGCACATGCCCGCCTCGATGCGGCGGCTGAACCGCATGGCCCGATCCAGGTCGCGGGTGAACAGATAGGAGGCCAGGCCGAATTCGCTGGCGTTGGCCTTGTCCAGCGCCTCGGTCTCGGTGTCGAAGGCGAAGACCGGGATCATCGGACCGAACGTCTCTTCCTCGCGGAACAGGGCGTCGTCGCCGCCCAGGGTCACGGTCGGCTGGAAGAAGCGGCCGCCCAACTCATGACGCGATCCGCCGGTCAGAACCCGCCCGCCGTCGGCCCTCACCGCCGTCACATGTTTCTCGACCTTCTCGATCGCCTTGTCCTCGATCAGGGGACCGACCTTGACCCCCTCTTCGAAGGCTGCGCCCACCTTGATCTTCGCCACCTCGGCCGCCAGCTTCTCGGCATAGGCCTCGGCGACGGACCGCTCGACATAGACCCGGTTGGGGCAGACGCAGGTCTGGCCCGAGTTCCTGAACTTGCCCTTGATGGTCTCGGCGACGGCCAGGTCCAGATCGGCGTCGGCGAAGACGATTAGGGGGGCGGCCCCGCCCAGTTCCATCGACACCCGTTTCAAGGTCGGGGCGCACTGTTCGGCCAGCTTGCGGCCCACGCCGGTCGAGCCGGTGAAGGACAGTTTGCGGATCAGGGGGCTGTCCGTCAGCACCTTGCCGATCACGCTCGCCTCGCCCGTCACGATCGACAGGGCGCCGACCGGCAGGCCGGCCTGATAGGCGAGCTCGGCCAGGGCGATGGCCGTGAACGGGGTCTGGCTGGCTGGCTTGACCACGGCGGTGCATCCCGCTGCAAAGGCCGGTCCCAGTTTGCGCGTCAGCATGGCCGCCGGGAAGTTCCACGGGGTGATCAGGGCGCAGGGCCCCACCGCCTCGCGATAGGTCAGCAGCAGATGGCCCAGCGGGCTGTCCTGGGTCTCGCCGATCAGCCGCTCGGCCTCGCCGGCGAACCATTTGATGAAGCCGTTGGCGTAGGTCACCTCCCCCTTGGCCTCCTCGAAGGGCTTGCCGTTCTCCAGGGCCATCAGGGCGCCCAGGCCTTCGAGGTTCTGATCAATCAAGGCGGCCCACTGGCGCAGGAAGGCCGCACGCCTGTGCGGATCGCCGCGCGACCAGTCGGGAAAGGCCTCGGCGGCAGCCTGGATCGCGGCGTCCGTCTCTGCGGCGCCCAGCTCGGGGACATGGCCGATCACCTCGCCGGTCGCGGGGTCGTCCACCGCAATGCCTGACCCGTTCGCCGGGATCGGCTCGCCGGCGATCAGGGCGTGCTGGCGCATCAGGGCGAGGCCGGCGTTCTTGGCGGTCTGGTTCACGATCAATCTCCTGAGGCTGTCCCGAAACGAACAAGGCCCCGACGAAGCGGGGCCTTGCAAGTCCGATGCGGCTCGCCTGTCGGGAAGGCGAGGCGGCGGCGGCTTAGTTCTTGGCGTCTTGGGCGGCGCCGGTCACGGCTTGGCCGGCGGCCTGGGTGTCGCGGCCCACGCCTTCGACGGTGTTGCAGGCGGCGGTGGTCAGGGCGGCGGCGGCGGCGACCAGGACAAAGATCTTACGCATGAGAAGGCTCCGGTTCAGCCGACATGGGAGTCTGTCGGTCTTGCCCTAGGAACGCGACGCCACGGCGGCGGTTCCCTCCGGCTTCAGGCCTTGTCGGCCGGGTCGGCGGGCGACAGGGCTTCGGGCGTGGCGAAGGTCATGCGGGCGATGGAGCCGCCGCCCGGCGCCTCCACGAACTCGGTCTCGCCCCGCAGCTGTTTGGCGAAGGCGCCCATCAGGGTCTGACCCACGCCAGCCTCGGCGGCGGCGGAGCCCCCCGGACCGTCGTCCTCGACTTCCAGAATGGACGTCTCGCCATAGACCCGGAAGCGGACCTTCAGCGCGCCGCCGCGACCGGCGAAGGCGTGCTTCTGCGCATTGTTGACGGCCTCGACCAGCCACAGGGCCAGGGGCGCCAGCTTGTCAGGATCGACATAGAGGGAATCGGCGTCCACCGAACTGACCACCACATGGCCGCGCACCGCCTCGCCGGCGATGAGCTGGCCCACCAGCTCGTTCAGGAAGTCGCGGGCGTCGGCGTGGCGGATGTCCTCGCTCTGGTACAGGGTGCGATAGATCAGGGCCAGGGCCGAAATCCGCTGGCGCGTGTCGCCCAGCGCCGCCTTGGCCGGGGCGTCGGTCAGGGCCCGCTGCTGCATCGACAGAAGCGAGGAGATGATCTGCAGATTGTTCTTCACCCTGTGGTGGATTTCGCGCATCAGCGCGTCCTTTTCGGCCAGGGAGGCGTTCAGCTCCCGGTCGCGCTGGGTGATGGCCTCGGCCATTTCGTCCAGGGTCCGAGCCATGACGCGGATTTCCGACGGGGCGTTCATGGCCTGGAGCGGCCGCACCGAAAAGCGACCGCGCGCATAGAGGGCGGCGATCCGTTCCAGATAGTCCAGCCAGCGGATGAAGATCCGCTCGGACAGCAGCATGACGGCGGCGAAGGCCGTCAGCCAGGCGCCCAGGGGCAGAAGCAGGGTGCCGATCGGATTGAGCCGCGCCCAGGACAACAGCCCCGGCGCCGGCGCCGACAGCAGGGCGTAGAGATCGCCCCCGGCCAGAACCGCTCCGGCGTAGTCGCGGCGCTGGCCCTGGCTGTCCTTGCCCGCAAAGACGGCCGAGCCCTGGTCTCGCGCGCGCTCCACCCAGCCGGTGACGTCGCCCCCGTCCGACAGGCGGAAGGCGGCGGGGTCGCTGGCGAGCAGCACCCGCCCTGCGGCGTCCGTCAGCGCCGCTTCGGACTGGTCGGGCAGGGCCGGATCGCGAGTGTCCGGCTGAAGCGCCGACAGGGGAATGACGGCCGCCATGGCGCCGTCGAACCGGCCCATCGGCCGTTCGGCCCGGATGGCGACGATCAGGGCGGCGGGATAGCCGGCGTAGACGGGGGCGCGAACCACCACCAGATCCTCGCCGCGGCGAAGCCGTTGGAACCAGGTCGAGCCCGCCGCCGGCGTCACGCCCGACCGCAATCCCTCGGGACGTCCGGAGGAACAGACCGCCTCGCCCGTCGGGCTCAGGCGATAAAGGCCCTCATAACCCTCCAGCCGATCGACCAGGGCGGTCAGGCGTGGCGCGCAATAGGGGCCCAGGGCGTCGGGGCTGAGCGCGCGCAGCAGAACCTGGGCGCTGTCCAGCCGCGCCTTGGCGCTGCCGGCGCTGCGTTCGGCGGCGAGTTGCAGATCGGTGCGGCGATCATCCGCCTGCCGGCGGAAGTCCGCCTGGGTCTGGATGACGATCAGGATCAGGATGGGCAGCAGGGCCAAGGCCATGGCCGTGCCCAGCCGGAAGCGAATGCCTTGGAACCGGGCCGAATTCCAGCGTCGTCCCAGGCGAGGCCTCGGCGCGGGGGCGTCGGATTGGGCGGCCTGGTTCACCGAGGCTCAGGACCGCGCGCCGGCCAGCCTGTCGGCCTCGCCGAGAATGGTGCGCATGGCGTCCCCGGCGGCCTTGCCGTCGCGGCTGTATCCGCCCTTTTCCAAGGTGGTCAGAAGCGCGCGGCGCGCCCGGCTGACGCGGCTCTTGACCGTGCCGACGGCGCAGCCGCAGATTTCGGCCGCCTCCTCATAGGCGAAGCCTCCGGCGCCGACCAGGATCAGGGCCTCGCGCTGCTCTTCGGGCAGGGTCTTCAGCGCCTGACGCAGTTCGTCCAGGGCCACCGGGGCCTCGGGGTCGTCCACCGCCACCAGGGTCCGCTCGGCGGCCTCCTGGTCCAGCTGCGACTGACGCCAGGACCGGCGTTTCTCGGAATAGAACTGGTTGCGCAGGATCATGAAGGTCCAGGCCTTCATATTGGTGCCCATCTGGTAGCTGGCGCGCGCGTCCCAGGCCTTCATCATCGCATCCTGGGCCAGATCGTCAGCGGCCGTCGCATCGCCCGTCAAGGTGCGGGCGAAGGCGCGCAGATGCGGAATCAGCAGGACCAGTTCCCGCTTGAAGCCCTCATCATCCGCAGAGGCGGGTTTGGGCGCGGCGCCCAATCGGGACGTGCTCATGCGCCACCGTCCGACGCCTTGGCGTCGGCGCGCTTCAGAATATCCAGGAATTCGTCAGGCACGGGCTCGTTGACCACCTCGTCGAACATGTGCCGTAGCTTGACGCCGATGGCCTGTTGACGAAGGCGAGCTTCTTCGAGCCCCGCCTCCCCCGTGTTGCCGGCGCCCTTGCGCCGCGAGGAATCGGAAGAGTCAATCATAGACAGAACACCGCCCACCCAACTGCAGTGCAGAAATGCAGGTCCATTAACGGTCCCTCTGGCTCCGGGTTCCTCAGATGCGGTAATAAAAATCGACAGAGCGCAAGCGCTGCGGAACCGCATCGGGGCTTTGGCGTTTTCAGCCTCTGTATCGCTGTCGTCCATCCTCGGGCGCGCAGCCTCTGTCGGGGACTATCCAGCATGAGCCTTCTGGCCAGACTTGCGCCGCATCTGCCCTATGTCCGCCGCTATGCGCGGGCCCTCACCGGCGATCAATCGACCGGCGACAACTATGTGCGGGTCGCACTCGAAGCGCTGGCTGCGGGAGAGCAGCAGCTCTCGCCGGACATGACGCCGCGCGTCGCCCTCTATCACGTCTTCCACGCCATCTGGTCCTCGACCGGCGCCCAGTTGGAAAGCGGGTCTCAGATCGGCGCCTTGGGCGACGGCCGCGACGAGGCTTCGCGTCGCCTGATGCGGATCGCGCCGCGCTCGCGCCAGGCCTTTCTGCTGACGGCCCTGGAAGGCTTCACGCCTTCGGAAGCGGCCCAGATCCTTTCGGCCGATCCCCGCGACGTCGAGCGGCTGATCGCCGACGCCCAGTCGGACATCGACGCCGAACTGGCCACCGACGTCCTGGTGATCGAGGACGAGGCCATCATCTCCGCCGACATTCAGAGCCTGGTGAAGGAACTGGGCCACCGCGTCACCGGGGCTGCGACCACCCATGACGAGGCCGTCGAGGCGGTGGCTCGCCACAAGCCCGGCCTGGTTCTTGCCGACATCCAGCTGGCCGACGGCTCTTCCGGCATTGATGCGGTCAAGGACATCCTGAAGGACATCGACGTGCCGGTGATCTTCATCACCGCCTTCCCCGAACGCCTTCTGACCGGCGAAAGGCCTGAGCCGACCTTCCTGATCACCAAGCCCTTCCAGCCCGAGACGGTGAAGGCGGCGATCAGCCAGGCCCTGTTCTTCCATCCGTCGCGCCACAAGGAAGCGGCTTAATCTCGAACCCTCTTGCGCCCCCAAGGGTGCGGATGAAGCCCCGGCCGCCTCGGCGCCGGGGCTTTTTCACATCAGCTGGACGGCTGGGTCGGGGCGTTGACGTTCGCCGCCTCTCCGGTGGGCACGGGCTGCGGCTCGCCGTTCGGGCCGGTCGGCGCGTCGGCGGCCGGCGGCGTCGCAGCATCGCCGCTGAAGGCGCGCGCATCGACCGCCTGGTCCCCGTCGTTGGCGTTGGTCTGGGACAGGCCGCCCTGGCTGAACATCCAAAGCAGACCCAGCAAAAGCGCCGCGCCGCCCAGGGAGGCGATAAGGATCAGCAGGATTCGGCTGCCGGATCGGCCCTGGCGAGCCGAGCGCGCATCTACGCCCTGACGATCGACCAGACGATCGTTGTTCGGTTGCGGTTCTTGGTGCGTCATGGTCTGCGTCCCGGCTGTTGCTTATGACCAGACACAACGCCGCCTGAGTAACGGCGTTCCTACCCGGGATCTTTCGCGCCAGGCACGAAAAAAAGCCGCCTGTTGTCGGGAACCGGGGTTCACCCACGCCGTTAGGAGACTGCGGAGGCGGCGACGCCCCCCCGACTTGAGATTGGCGACAGCCAATCTGCCGCCTCCGCACCTCATTCTCGATGATGCCACTTCAAAGGCGGTCCGCTTGGACCGCCTTTTTCTTTTCAACCCGGCCCTCGACCCGCGCCGCGCGCAGGGCCAAGATGATCCTCAAAGAAAACGCACGGAGAGAGACGCATGGTTTCCAACGCCAAGATCAATCGTCAGTGGGTGCTGCGTCAGCGGCCCAAGGGCCTGGTTCAGCCCGGCGACCTGGAGCTGGTCGAGACGCCCGTGCCGGAGGTGAAGGAATCCGAGGCGCTGGTCCGCACCGTCTATCTGTCGCTGGACCCCACCAACAGGACCTGGATGAACGATTCCGAAGGCTATCTGCCGCCTGTGGGGCTGGGAGAGGTCATGCGCGGCCTGACCCTGGGGGTGGTGGAGCACAGCCGGTCGGACCGGTTCAAGGTCGGCGACGTCGTCATGCCCGCCGCCGGTGGGTGGGCGGATTACGCCGTCGTGCCCGAAGCCGGGCTTCGGCCCGTGCACCGGGCGCCCGGCCTGCCGCTGACGGCCAATATGTCGGTCCTGGGCATGACCGGGCTTACGGCCTATTTCGGCGTCACCGACGTGCTGAAAGCCAAGGCGGGCGAGACGATGGTGATCTCTGCGGCGGCGGGGGCGGTGGGTTCGATCGCCGGCCAGATCGCCAAACAGCGCGGCTGTCGCGTCATCGGCGTCGCCGGCGGCCCTGAGAAATGCGCCTGGCTGACCGACGAACTCGGGTTCGACGCGGCGATCGACTACAAGAACGAGGACGTCGGCGACGCGCTGGACCGGCTGGCGCCCGACGGAATCGATCTCAACTTCGAAAACGTCGGCGGCGACATCATGATAGCCGTCTTCAACCGGCTCAAGGTCCACGGCCGGATGGCGGTGTGCGGCCTCGTCTCATCCTACAACGCCACCAAGGCGCCGCCGTCGCCCAACTTCGCCCGGATCATCACCCATCGGCTCCACGTCCAGGGCTTCCTGGTGCTGGACTATGCGCCTCGCGCCCGCGAAATGGTCGCGGAGATGGGTTCGTGGCTGGCCGAGGGCAGGGTGAAGTGGAAGGTCCACGTCGATGACGGCCTGGAAGGCGCGGTGGACTCGTTGAACCGCTTGTTCACCGGCGACCACGACGGCAAGCTGCTGGTCCGTGTTTCCGAAGAACCAGGCTGAAGGATTTCCATGAGCGACCCCCTGCTCGTCCATTTCGAGGATCTGGAGACGGGGCAGGTCGTGCCCCTGGGGGCCTGTGCGGTCGATCCGGGGGCGCTCGACCTCTTCGTCGAGCGGTTCGCGCCCGGCTGGGACGCCGCCTATGGGGCGCCCGATGCGATGATCTACGCCCTGTGGAGCCGGTTGGCGGCCGAGAAGTCGGGCGCCTGGGCCCAGACCAAGATCCTGGCCGTCGACGGGCTGCGTTATCTGCGCAATCCGCCGCCGGGCGAGCTGCTGCGAGGCCGGATGACCGTCATGGGCAAGGATCCGGTCGGGGACGGAAAAGGCATCGTCATCGCCCAGCACGATCTGCTGGACGAGGCCGGGCGGCTGGTCTTCTCCTGCCTGACCCGCGCCCTGTTCTCCCGACGCTGAAATTGAAAACGCCCGCCGGTGCGACCGGCGGGCGTTCTCTTTGACGTCAGGCCGAGGCTCAGTTGACGCTGGCCGGGGCCTGGCGAAGGAAGGCCAGGGCGATCAGGCGGTCCCAGCCCAGCAGCGACACCAGATGGGCATAGATCTGGCCCAGGGCGCCGTTGTCGCGCAGCTCGGCCAGCTTCTCGGCCGGCAGGGCCCTCAGCTTGTCTTCCGACACGGCGTAATATTCGGCCAGCTTCTGGGGCGCGCCGGGCGTGCCGTCCGGGTTGCGCGGGGTGAAGACAGCTTCACGCACGTCCAGCAGGTCCAGGTCCTGGATCAGCTTGACGAAGGCTTCGGTGCGCTGACGCTCCTGTTCGAAGTTGTTGCAGAACTCCATCGCCATATTGGTGTAGTCGCTGGGCTTGCCCTCGACGAACAGCGGGTTCTGGCCGCCCTCGGCCACGATCGGGGCGCCCCGGTCGATGCACAGGATCAGGCGCTGGTTCTGCTTGTCGTCGGCGAAGACGAACGGATAGCGGCGCACATAGGCGGGGATGTAGGCGTCGGGGCGGGAGTCGCCGTCGTCCGCCACGAACAGGGTCTCGCCCTGGCGCAGCCCCATGACCACGACCGGCTGGCGGTTCTCACCGGTGAAGATCACCGGATAGGACAGGGCGGCGGCGGCGAACTCGGTCACCGTCAGCGGCACGATGTTGGTCTGGCCGACGAAGGCGTAGGGCTTGTCGGCGGCGTTGACGCCCAGCGCGCCGTGCAGGGTCGGGTCCAGCGGTTCCGGCTTCGTATAGAAGAGGACGTTGCCTTCGAGCGGCGAGTTGTTCGTATCGGTCATGAGGAGCCAGGCGCTCTTGGAGTGGAATGAGGCGGGCCTTCTAGCCCAAGCCCGCCTCAGCGGCAAACCGCCCGATCAGGAACCGGTCAGAAGGCGTAGCTGACGCCGATCCGCAGGTTGCGCCCGGGCAGGGGCGCGATGTCCTTCAGGAAGGAGGTATGCTCGCGCGCCTCCTCGTCCGTCAGATTGTGCGCCTCGGCGAAGACGGTGACGTCCTTGTCGGCGAACGGCCGAACCGCGCCGCGCAGATTGACCAGCGTATAGGCGTCGGTCGGCAGTTCGCCTTCCGCCAGCCTGTCCTGTTCGCCGACGTGGCGCACTTCGCCAGTCAGGTCCCAAAGCGTCGAGGTCCAGGCCAGACGGGCAGTCGCCGACCAGGGCGGAATGCGCGCGGCCGGACCCAGGTCCGTGTCGGTGCGGACATAGTCGGCCGCCCCCTCCAGCGACAGTTTGCGATCTCCGTCCTGCCACAGGGCGTAGGCGGCCTCGGCCTCGAAACCGTAGAAGTCGGCGTCGGTCTGGACGAAGCGATAGACGGGGAAGGTCTCGCCCTCGTCGGTGGTGAAGTCTGCGCCGGTGCGGCGTTCGTCGATGAAGCCGTCGTACCAGGCCTTGTAGAGGTGCAGATCCCCGGAGAACCGGTCACGGTCGAAGTGGACCGTGCCCTCCAGCGTGGTCACCTTCTCGGTGTCCAGGCCCAGGTCGCCGGTCTCATAGGCGGCGGTGGCGACGTGGACGCCGTCGGCGAACAGTTCGACCTCGCTGGGCGCGCGTTCCGTCCGCGACAGGCTCAGCCCCAGGAACAGGCCGGCCTGGGGACGCAGGAAGGCGGCGCCGCTGGCGGACCAGTTGTCGAACTGACGCTCCACCTCGGCCGTCTCGCCCAGCGGAACGGCGCTCAGGGTGCGGCGGTCATAGCGCAGCCCGCCCTCGAAGCCGTAGCGGTCGCGGTCATAGCGCTGGACGGTGTAGAGGCCCTGTTCCTCGATCTTGACGGTCGGGACGAAGGCCTCCTCGCCGATCGCCTCGAAATTGCGCTCCAGGGCCTGGACGCCGACGGCGCCGTTCCAGCCGTTCCGCTCGCGCTGGACCAGCTCGCCGCGGGTCTCCCAGCCGTCGGAGTTGAAGACGGTGCCCGGCTCGCCCGGTCCTTCGAACTCGGTGTGGGTGTAGTCGGCGTGGCCGTAGGAGGCGCGAACCTTGGCGAAGGGACCGGCGTCGAACCGGTATTCGCCGCGGCCGTCCCAGCGCTCCTGCTCCAGATTGATGAAGACTTCCGGCTCGGCGACCGTGCCGTACTCGCTTTCGGTCTTCTTGTAGGACAGGCCGACGAAGCCCTTGTCGGCGATATAGGAGCCGCCGACGCCCCAGGCGTTCAGCTCGGACCAGGAGTTCGGCTGTTTGTCGCCCGCGCCGCGCGGCTCGCCGTCGCTGTCGGCCAGAACCTGGGACCGGGCGGGAGAGGGGATGTCATAATCGTCCGTCTTGCGGGTCACGCCGCTCAGGTTGAAGGCGAACCGGCCGGCGCCGACGGTGACATGGCCCGAGGCGCCGCGGCCGTCGTCCACGCTGGAATATTGGGTCGAGACCCGACCCTCGACCCCGCCTTCAGGCAGGGCTTCAGGGATGCGGTCGTCGATGATGTTGACCACCCCGCCGATGGCCGAGCCGCCATAGACCAGGGTGGCCGGGCCGCGCACGACCTCGATCCGATGGGCTTCGCCGGGATCGGTGGCCACGGCGTGGTCCGGCGAAACGGAGCTGGCGTCGATCTGGCCCAGGCCGTTGGTCAGCACCTGGACGCGCGGGCCGGACAGGCCCCGGATCACCGGGCGGCTGGCGCCGGGGGCGAAGTCGGTCGAGCGCACGCCTGGCAGGCCGTTGACCAGATCGCCCAGAGACGTCGCCGGGGCGATGGCCAGGGCCTGGTCGTCCAGCACGTCGGTGGCGATGGTGGTGGCGCGCTGGGTGACGCCATAGGGGGTGGCGGTGACGATGACGTCATCGACCTGGGCCGGACGGCCGGGGCCGGTCTGGGCCAGGGCGGCGGCGCCCAGGGCGCTCCAGGCGACGGCGGAAAGCAGAAGCGAGCGGGTGACGGTCTGACGCATGGACATCACTGGGGTTCAGGAGAGGAAGCGTTTCTGTTATGAGATAACATCACGGACTGCAAGCCGTGTTCTGTTGCGGCCGGGCTTATCAAGGATTAGCTGTGGCTCATGAACGCCGTCTGCGACCATGATCATCTTCATTCCGGCCTTGACGGCGCACGCCTGGACCGCGCCCTGTCCGAGGCGGAGGCGCGGGTGGTCTCGGCCGGCGAGCGCATGACCCCGCCGCGCCGCCGGGTGCTGTCGCTGCTGCTCGAGAGCGGCGAGCCGGTGAAGGCCTATGATCTGATCGCCCGGTTCGGCGAGGACGGACAGGCCGCCAAGCCGCCCACCGTCTATCGCGCGCTCGAATTCCTGGAACGCCACGGCATGGCCCATCGGATCGCTTCGATCAGCGCCTATGTCGCCTGCGCCGGCCAGGAGGTCGGGGGCAGCCATGCGGCCGCCTTTCTGATCTGCGACTGTTGCGGGGTGACGCGCGAGATTGACGGGCCGGGCCAGGACGTCATCGCCGCCGCCGGCGCCGCCGCCGGCTATGCGATCGCCCGCACCACGATCGAGGCGCACGGCCTGTGCGCGGCCTGCCGGGACGCGGCCTGATCATGGATGCGGCCCTGATGTCTCCGCCGCGCCGGCTCAGCGTCCCGATCGACAATCGATGGGGCGGGGGGCGGATGTCGGTCCTGGACTTCGGGGATCCGAAGCGTCCGGTCGATCTGATCTTCTCCCACGCCAACGGTTTCAACGCCGGCGCCTATCGCAGCCTGTTGTCGCCCCTGTCGACGTCGCTGCGGATCTGGGCCCCGGACCTTCGTGGCCATGGGGCCTCTGACCTGCCGGTGTTCGCCCGGCCCAAGACCAGCTGGCGGGATCACCGCGACGATCTTCTGGCCCTGATGGAGACGATCGAAGGTCCGCCGCCGGTCCTGGCGGGCCATTCCATGGGCGGGACCGCCTCCCTGCTGGCGGCGGCGGAGCGGCCGGACCGGGTCGCCAGCCTGGTTCTGCTGGACGCAGTGATCTGGCGGCGGTCCGCCATGCTGGTGTTCAACCTGCCCTTCGCCCACCGGTTTCTGTCCCGCATTCCGATCGCACGCGCCACGCTTCGCCGCCGCGCCCTGTTCGCCAGCCGCGAGGAGGCCATGGCCGCCTACCGCGGTCGGGGGGCGTTCAAGGGCTGGCCCGACATGGTGCTGGCCGACTATCTGTCCGAAGGCTTGGTGGAAGGCCCCGACGGCTTCACCCTGGCCGCCACCCCGGCCTGGGAGGCGGCCAACTACGCCGCCCAGGCGCACGATCCCTGGCGGGCGCTTCGCCTCTATTGCGGTCCAATCCGCATTCTAAAGGCGGAACACGGCGCCTTGACCCACGTGCCCTCGTCGCCGCGCGGCCTGCCGCACGTCTCGGTCGAGGTGGTGCGCGGCGGCGGTCACATGTTCCCCATGACCCACGCCGACGTGACGCGCGAGGCCCTGTTCGAAGCCGCCGTCTGAGGTCGGACGAATAATCGGGGGACAGGGCGGTCGCCCCCATGATAAGGCCGCCTTGAGCATAACCCCCGAGACGCCTCGCTTGCCCTTCTTTCACGCCGGTCCCGCGCCCCAAGGCGCCGGCCCCCGACCGGGGGCGCTTCGCGACGGGCTGATCCTGACGCCGGGGATGAAGGTCGGCCTGTTCGGCGGATCGTTCAATCCGGCCCATGAAGGCCACGCCCATGTGGCCGAGACGGCCATGCGGCGGCTGGGCCTGGATCGGGTGGTCTGGCTGGTCTCCCCCCAGAACCCTTTGAAGGACGCGCGCGACAGCGCCCCCCTGGCCGAACGGATGGCCTCGGCCCAGGCCCAGGCCAGGGTTGGGGGCCCGTCCATGATCGTCTCGGATTTCGAAAGCCGGGCCGGGGTGGTCTGGACGGTCGAGACCCTGCGCCTGCTGGTCGCCCGCCATCCGGGCGTCCATTTCGTCTGGGTCATGGGATCGGACAATCTGGCCGGCTTCCATCGCTGGAGGGGCTGGACCGACATCATGCGGCTGATGCCCGTGGCGGTGATCGCTCGGCCGGGATCGCAACTGGACAGCCGCACGGCGCCGGCGGCCGCCCGCTTCGCCGCCTTCCGCATACCGGCGGAGCAGGCGGGCCTTCTGCCGACCCTGGCGGCCCCGGCCTGGACCTATCTGACGGCGCCCCTGAATCCCCTGTCCTCGACCGCCATCCGGGCCTCGAAGAGGCCGGACGCGGGCTCGTGATCCCGGCGCCGGTTCACGTTCGCCCCCATCCGTGCTAAGGGGCTGCTTTAGTCAATGCTCCTGGAGCCCTCCGCTGACCCCCTCGCCCGCGTATGACGCGCAAGACGCCGCCGTTTCGAACACGGCGCACGAGATGGACCCTATCGAACCTCTCCATTCCGAAGACGGATCTGAAACGACCGCCGCATTCGGGGATTCCGTCCCCCGCCCGGTCGGATCGACTCCGCTTGAAGAAGCCCTGCTGAGCCGCCTCGACGAGGACAAGGCTCAGGACATGGTCCTGATCGACCTGAAGGGCAAAAGCGCCATGGCCGACACCATGATCGTCGCCTCCGGCCGCTCGCACCGCCACGTCGGCGCCATCGCCGACCACCTGCTGCGCACCCTGAAGGATCAGGGCCTGGGCAAGGCCAAGGTCGAGGGCCTGCCGCACTGCGACTGGGTGCTGATCGACGCCGGCGACGTGATCGTCCACCTGTTCCGCCCGGAAGTGCGGACCTTCTACAATATCGAGAAGATCTGGGCCGTGGACTCGGCCCACCGCATGGTCCGCGACTAGAGAATGAAGCTGAGCATCGTCGCCATCGGCCGACCGGGCCGGGGGCCTGAGGCGACGCTCGCCGACGACTACGCCCGGCGCGCCACCCTTGCGGGACGCGCGCTGGGCCTCGGTCCCCTCGAACTGATCGATCTGGAAGCCCGTAAACCCGGCAAGGCGCCGGAGGCCGAGTTGATCCTTGCGGCCGCCGAGGGCGCGCACCTGATCGCCTGCGACGAACGGGGCAAGACCTATTCCTCGCGCGCCTTCGCCGACCACGTCGCCAAGCTGCGCGACCAGGGCGAACGCCGTCTGGTCTTCGCCATCGGCGGGGCGGACGGGCTGGACGAAAGCGTGCGCGCCGCCGCCGCCTCGACCCTGGCCTTCGGTCCCCAGACCTGGCCCCACGCCCTGGCCCGCGCCATGTTGGCCGAACAGCTCTATCGGGCCGTGACCATCCTGGCCGGATCGCCTTATCATCGCGACTGACATGGGCCGCGCCTCAGCACTCTCTCTCGCCCTGATGACGGGCCTGGTCCTCGCCGCCCCGGCGGCGGGGCGCCAAGCGTCCGAGAGCGAGCTGGCGCGGATCCAGGCCGACTATCGCGACGAGGCCGTGCGGGCGCGGCGCCTGCGCGCCGACGCCGAGGCCGCCAAGGCCGAACTGGCCCAGCTGGAGCGTCGGCTCGCCGCCCTGCGCGCCGACGAACGAACCGACGACCGCCAGATCGAGGACCAGAGGGCCCGGCTGAAGCAGCTGAGCGAACGGGAGGCGGACCTGGTCACGGACCTGGCCCGCGAGCGCGGCGCCCAGGGGCGTCTGCTCAGCGCGCTTCAGATGATGAGCCGCCGCCCGCCGCCGCCGCTTCTGGTTCCCGCCGACAAGGCGATCGACACGGTGCGCGCCTCCATCCTGTTGAAGGCCATGACGCCCGAGCTGGAGCGCCGCGCCAAGGCCCTGGCCGAGCGTCAGGCCGAGATCATGCGCATTCGCCGCCTGGCGGTCCTGTCCTCGGAACGGCTCTTGACCACCGAAAGCGCCCAGGGCGATCGCCGCGCCCAGATCGAGGGGCTGACCGCGCGCAAGACCGCCCTCACCGCCGTGCTGAACGCCGAGGCGCGCAGCGCCGAACGGGCGGCGCGGGCGCTGGAGGCTCGAATCCGCGACCTGGGCGGCGCCGTCCCCTCCGCGCAGGAGGCCGAGGCCGCCGAGGCCGAGACCGCGCGCCTGCCGGCCGGCCGCAACCGGCTCAGTCCGCCCGTGCGCGGCGCGCCGACCCAGACCTGGGGGGCGGGAACCTCGGGCTGGCGCTGGCGCGCCGACCGCGCCCCCGTCGCCGCCCCGGCTGACGCCAAGGTGGCCTACGCCGGTCCCCTGACGGGCTGGGGCCAGGTGGTGATTCTTGATCTCGGCCCCGGCTGGCGGGCGGTGATCGCCGGGCTGGAGCAGTTGGACGTCCAGGCGGACGCCCGGGTCTCCGACGGCCAGACCCTGGGCCGCAGCGGGCCGGACGGCGACGTCTATTTCGAACTGCGCCGGGACGAGCGCCCGATCGACCCCGGTCCTTGGCTGCAATGAGCGGCCGGATGCGCCCTCGGGCGACGATTGGCCTTGCTTTCCCGCCGGACGCTGATTTTATCGGACCGACGCCGCTCAGCCACGATTTCGTCGTGTCTGTGCGGCCCTACCCTCCCAACGGGCGCCTTCCATGATCGGCCCGACCGAAAGAGACCGAATGCGTAAACTGCTCCTCGTCGGCTGCGCCGCCCTGGTTCTCGGCGGCTCGGCCGCCGTCGCCACCAGCCAGACGCCCCGCAACGAAACCTTCCGCATGCTGGAGCTGTTCGGCGACGTGGTCGGCATCGTCGAGCAGGCCTATGTGGTCCCGGTCGACAACAAGAAGCTGATCGAGGCCGCCCTCGCCGGCATGATGACGGCGCTGGATCCCCACTCCAACTATCTGCCGCCGTCCAACTATGACGAACTGCGCGAGCGGACCGAGGGCCAGTATTCGGGCGTCGGCCTGACCATCACCTCCGAGGGCGGCCTGGTGAAGGTCATCTCCCCGATGGACGAAAGCCCCGCCGCCAAGGCCGGGGTTCAGGCCGGCGACGTCATCAGCGCCATCGAAGGTCAGAACGCGGCGGGCCTGACCGTCAGCCAGGTGTCGGAAAAGCTGCGCGGCGCGGCCGGCACCAGCGTGCGCGTCACCTTCCTGCGCGACGGGGAGGAGCCGCGCGAGGTGACCCTGACCCGCGAGATCATCAAGGTCCAGTCGGTCACTGGCCGGGTCGAGGGCGATTTCGGCTATCTGCGCGTCTCGACCTTCAATGAGAACACCGGCCGCGAACTGTCCGAGGCCATCGCCAAGATCAAGGCTCAGAAGCCGGGTGTGAAGGGCTATGTCCTGGACCTGCGCAACAACGGCGGCGGCCTGCTGAACGCGGCCATCGACGTGTCCGACGCCTTCCTGGAGCGCGGCGAGATCGTCAGCCAGCGCGGCAGGAAGCCCGAGCAGATTCAGCGCTATTCCGCCAAGCCCGGCGACCTGACCGGCGGCCTGCCTCTGGTGGTCCTGGTCAACTACGGCTCGGCCTCCGCCTCCGAAATCGTCGCCGGCGCCCTGAAGGACCACGAGCGGGCGACCATCGTCGGCCTGACCAGCTTCGGCAAGGGCTCGGTCCAGACGGTGATCCCGCTGCGTCAGGGGCGCGACGGCGCCCTGTCGATCACCACGGCCCGCTACTACACGCCCTCGGGCGCCTCGATCCAGAAGATCGGCATCGAGCCGGACCTGGAGGTCGCCCGGTCCGAGGCCGAGGCCCGGATCGTCTCGCGCTCCAGCTTCATCTATTCCGAGGCCGCCTACGCCACGGCCCTGGACTCCTCCATCGGCGCCGAGCGCAAGGGGCCGCACACCCCGCGTGAAGCCCCGGGCGAGGCCTATGACAAGGAAAAAGACTACCAGCTGCAACGCGCCCTGGACGTCCTGCGCGCCGGCGGCGACCTGTCCAAACTGTCGGCCCCGCCGGAGGGGATTGTGGTGACCGAGCCGGGTTCGGAACCGAAGGCGGACGAGGGGTCGGAAGAGACGCCTGAGGACTGATGTCTAGTCTTCTCCGTCATCCTCGGGCTTGACCCGAGGATCGGGCGAGGAGCGAGACGTGCGCCTGACGTCCGCGCAGAGCGGCGGCGCATTCGATCCTCGGGTCAAGCCCGAGGATGACGCAAAGCGGGCGGGGACGTGACTCGCATCGGTTGCCTTTCCCCCCGTTTTCCTTCATAAGCCGCCGCTTCCGACGCAAGTGAACCTCGCGTCTCCACCCACACGACCCCCGCTCCGTCGGGACGAGGTGGGCGAGAACCCTCCGCCGACGTGATCGTCGCCGGGGGTCGTTGTCGTATGGAGCCGTTTCACCTGCGCCACATGAGGTAGTGAATGTTCGAGGCTCTGAACGAGCGGCTGACAGGCGTTTTCGACCGGATCACCGGCCGCGGCGCCCTGTCCGAAAAGGATGTGGCCGAGGCGATGCGCGAGGTGCGCGTGGCCCTGCTCGAGGCCGACGTCGCCCTGCCGGTCGTCAAGGAATTCATCGCCTTCGCCACCGAGCGCGCCACCGGCGAAGAGGTCATCCGTTCGGTCAAGCCCGCCGATCAGGTGGTCAAGATCGTCTATGACGGTCTGATCGAAATGCTGGGCGGCGAAGAGCCGGTCCCGCTGAACACCAACGCCAACCCGCCCGCCGTGGTGCTGATGGCCGGCCTTCAGGGCTCGGGCAAGACCACGACCTCGGCCAAGCTGGCGCTGCGCCTGACCAAGTTCGATCGCAAGAAGGTCATGATGGCCTCGCTGGACACGCGCCGTCCGGCCGCCATGGAGCAGCTGGCCCAGCTGGGCAAACAGATCGACGTCGCCGTCCTGCCCATCGTGGCGGGCGAAAGCGCGGTCCAGATCACCCGCCGGGCCCTGCAGTCCGCCAAGCTTCAGGGCTTCGACGTCCTGATCCTCGACACCGCCGGCCGCATCACCCTGGACGAAGGGCTGATGAACGAGGTGGCCGAGGTCGCCGACATCGCCAAGCCGGTCGAGACCCTGCTGGTCGCCGACAGCCTGACCGGCCAGGACGCCGTCCGCACCGCCAAGGCCTTCCATGAGCGCCTGCCCCTGACCGGCCTGGTCCTGACCCGGGCCGACGGCGACGGCCGCGGCGGCGCCATGCTGTCGATGCGGGCCGTCACCGGCCTGCCGATCAAATATCTGGGCGCCGGCGAAAAGGTCGATGCGCTGGACGTCTTCGACGCCCGCCGCGTCGCCGGCCGCATCCTGGGGCAGGGCGACATCGTCGCCCTGGTCGAAAAGGCCGCCCAGGACCTGGACCAGGCCAAGGCCGAAAAGATGGCCAGGAAGCTGGCCAAGGGCCAGTTCGACCTGGACGATCTCGCCGGCCAGCTTCAGCAGATGAAGCGGATGGGCGGGCTTCAGGGCATCATGGGCATGCTGCCCGGCGTGGCCAAGATGAAGGCCCAGATGGCCGACAGCGGCGTCGACGACCGCATGATCCTGCGCCAGGAAGCCATCATCTCCTCGATGACCAAGGCCGAGCGCAAGAAGCCCGACCTCCTGAACGCCAGCCGCAAGAAGCGGATCGCCGCCGGCGCCGGGGTCGAGGTCCAGGACGTCAACCGCGTGCTGAAACAGCACCGCCAGATGGCCGACATGGTCAAACAGATGGCGCGCGGCGGTCCCAAGAAGATGCAGCAGATGGCCGCCATGCTGGGCGGCCTCGGCGGCGGCGGGGGCATCCCCGGCATGGGCGGCGGCCCCGATCTGAACCGACTGAAGGCCCTGGGCGGCGGCAAGATGGCCGAGCCCTCGGCCGACGAATTGAAAGCCATTCAGGACCGCCTGGCGGGTCTGGGCGGCGGACAACTGCCGGGGGGGCTTCCGGGCCTGCCCGGCCTTCCCAAGAAATAACGACTTCCTAGAAAGAGACTTGAAATGCTGAAGATTCGTCTGGCCCGCGGCGGCGCCAAGAAGCGCCCCTACTACCACATCGTCGTCGCCGATTCGCACGCCCCGCGCGACGGCAAGTTCATCGAGAAGGTCGGCTCCTACAACCCGATGCTGCCCAAGGACGGCGCCCAGCCGCGCGTCGCCCTGAAGGTCGAGCGGATCGCCGAATGGCTCGGCAAGGGCGCCCAGCCGACCGACCGCGTCGCCCGCTTCCTGTCGCAGGACGAGACCCTGGGCGCCAAGGTGAAGTGGTCGCAGGGCAACAACCCGAACAAGGGCGCCCCCGGCAAGAAGGCGCAGGAGCGCGCCGCTGAACGCGCCCAGCGCGAAGCCGACCGCCTGGAAGCCGAAGCCGCCGCCAAGGCTGAAGCCGCCGAAGCCGCCGCCCGCGCCAAGGAAGAGGCCGAAGCCGCCAAGAACGCTCCGGCTGCTGAAGAGGCTCCGGCCGCCGAAGCCGCCGCTGAAGAAGCCCCGGCTGCTGAAGAGACCACCGAGGCCTAAGGCCTTCGGTCTCGACACGATCAAGGCGGCGTCCTGTGACGCCGCCTTTTTCATGCGCTACTAGACCCTCTCCCGCTTGCGGGAGAGGTGGCCCGGCGATCGGCGCAGCCGATCCAGGGTCGGAGAGGGGAGTGTTCTTCCAAGGAAGAGGACTTCCCCCATCGTCAGGCGTGCCGCTTCGCGTCACGGCCTGACACTTCCCCCGCAAGCGGGGGAAGATCTAGGACGACGGACCCAGACCATGACCCAGGAAAGAAGGCTCATCCTCGTCGGCCAGATCGGCGGCGGTTTCGGGGTGCGGGGCGAGGTGCGGGTGACCGCCTTCACCGCCGATCCCCTGGCCCTGACCGCCTATGGTCCGCTGTTGCGCGCAGACGGCTCGGTGGCCCTGACCCTGACCTCGACCCGGCCGGACAAGAACGGCGTCGTCGGCCGGGCCAAGGAGGTCGCCACCAAGGAACAGGCCGACGCCCTGCGCGGCCTGAAACTCTACGTCCCCCGCGACCGCTTCCCCGAGCCGGAGGAGGACGAATTCTATCTCGCCGACCTGATCGGCCTGGAGGTCCGCGACATCGCCGGCGCCGCCATGGGCTCGGTCAAGTCGGTCCAGAATTTCGGCGCCGACGACATGCTGGAGATCGCCCCCGCGACCGGCGGTCCGACCTGGTACCTGCCCTTCACCAAGGAAGCGACGCCCGAGCTGCGGCTTTCCGAAGGCTGGCTGACCGCCGCGCCCCCGACCGAAGTCGGCGAGCGCGAGCCGGACTGAGGTATTCGCGCCCAAGGGTGTTGCGAATGGCGCGGCGGGCGCCGACATAGGCCTATCGCAAAGCCGAGGCCTCGCCATGACCGACCTGTCCGCCTTCCCGATCACCACCCGCTGGCCGGCCCAGCATCCTGATCGGCTCCAGCTCTATTCCCTGCCCACGCCCAACGGCGTGAAGGTCTCGATCATGCTGGAGGAGATCGGCCTGGCCTATGAGCCGCACCTGATCGACATCATGGCCAATGAGACCTGGGGGCCGGAATATCTGTCGCTGAACCCCAACGGCAAGATCCCGGCCATCCTCGATCCCGACGGCCCGAACGGTCAGCCCTTGGCCCTGTTCGAATCCGGCGCCATCCTGATCTATCTGGCGGAAAAGACAGGCAAACTGCTCTCGAGCGATCCCGCCACACGGTACGAGACGATCCAGTGGATCATGTTCCAGATGGGGGCGATCGGCCCCATGTTCGGCCAGCTGGGCTTCTTCCACAAGTTCGCGGGCAAGGACTATGAGGACAAGCGTCCGCGCGACCGCTACGTCGCCGAAAGCCGCCGCCTGCTGGGCGTGCTGGAGACGCGGCTTGCCAATGAGGGCGGAGAACCCCGCGACTGGATCATGGGCGACTATTCCATCGCCGATGTCGCCACCCTCGGCTGGGTCCGCAATCTGATCGGCTTCTATGAGGCGGGCGAGATCGTGGGCTTTGCGGACTTCCCCCGCGTCGCAGCCTGGCTGGAGCGCGGCCTGGCCCGTCCTGCGGTGCAGCGCGGTCTGAACATCCCGGCGCGGAACTAGGCGCGACGGAGCAGGCGCCCCGCGCCCAGGGCCGCAAATCCGACGACCAGCCCCCAGAAGGCCGATCCCACCCCGAACAGGGCCAGTCCCGAGGCCGTCGCCGCAAAGGTCAGGACGGCGGCCTCGCGCGAGGGCGCATCGGCCGTCAGGCTCTGCAAGGCGCCGGTCAGGGGGGCGATCAGGGCCAGTCCCGTCACGGCCGCCAGCACGGCCGGGGGCATGGCGATGAACAGGCCCGCCAGCGGCGCGGCGAACAGGGCCACGATGAGGTAGAAGCCGCCGTAGATCACCCCGACGATCCAGCGCCGACCCGCATCCGGATGGGCGTCCGGCCCGGTGCAGATCGCCGCCGTGATGGCCGCCAGATTGACCCCATGGGCTCCAAAGGGCGCCGCGATCAGGCTGGCGATCCCGGTCGACAGGATCAGCCGATTGGCCGGCGGCGGATAGCCCGCGCTCTGCAACACGACCAGCCCCGGCAGATTCTGCGCCGCCAGGGTCACCAGAAACAGCGGAAAGCCCAGACTGACCGCCGCCTTCCAGTCAAAGGCGGGGGCGACGGGCTCCAGATGTCCGAACAGGCCGGTTCCAGCGGGCAGGCCCAACTGTCCCCGCATCGCCAGAACCGCAAAGGCCGCGCCCAGAACGGCGGGCAGGGCCCAGGTCGGCCAAAGCCGCCGCAAGACCAGAAAGATCGCAATCAGACCCACCGTCAACGCCGTCTCGTCGGGCACGATCTTGAACAGCCGCAGCACAAAGGGCAGCAGAACCCCCGCCAGCATGGCCGAGGCGATCGCTGACGGGATCCGCCCCGCCAGCCGTCCCAGGGCCGGGATCAGGCCGGTCAGGATCATCAGCAGGGCGGCAAAGACGAAGGCGCCGACCGCCGTCGCCCACGACAGCCCCAGCGTCGAAGCGGCCAGCAGGGCCGCGCCCGGCGTGGACCAGGCCAGGACCACGGGGATTTTCAGCCGCCAGCTCAAGAGGGCGCCGGGAACGCCGATGGCTAGGCAGAGCGCAGTCACCATGGAGCCGATCTGGCCGGCGTCCGCGCCCAGGGCCTGCCCCGCCTGAACCACCAGGGCCACGGTCCCGCCGAAGCCGATCACCGTGGCGACGGCCGCCGAAGAAAAGGCGGAGGCGGGCGGGGCGCGCATGGAAAAGGCCGGAGCAGTCATGCTCCGGCCCTTAAACCGTCGCCTCAAGGGGCGGAAGCGGGATCAGCCTTCGAAGTCTTCCGGCAGACCCACGGCGTGGAAGCCGGCGTCCACATGGACCACCTCGCCCGTGGTCGAGCGACCCAGGTCCGAGCACAGCCACAGGGCGGCGCCGGCGACGCCCTCCATCGAGGTCTCTTCCTTGATCAGGGAGAACTGGGCGCTCTTGGAGTGCAGGCCGCGCCCGCCCGAGATTCCGGCCAGCGACAGGGTGCGCATGGCCCCGGCCGAAATGGCGTTGACGCGGATGTTCTTGGGCCCCAGGTCGCGCGCGATATAGCGGGTCGCCGCCTCCAGCGCCGCCTTGGCCACGCCCATGGTGTTGTAGTTCGGAATGACCCGTTCGGACCCCAGATAGGTCAGGGTGATCAGGCTGCCGCCGTTCGGCATCAGCTTGGCGGCGCGACGCGACACGTCCACGAAGCTGAAGGCCGAGATGTTCAGGGCCAGAAGGAAGCTGTCGCGGGTGGTGTTGTCGACGAAACTGCCCTTCAGCTCGTCCTTGTTGGCGAAGGCCACCGAGTGGACGACGAAGTCGATCGTGCCGAAGGTCTTTTCCAGCTCGGCGAAGGCGGCGTCCATCGAGGCGTCGTCGGTGACGTCGGCCGGGATCAGCAGCTTGGCGCCGACGCTCTCGGCCAGAGGGCGCACGCGCCGCTCCAGGCTCTCGCCCAGATAGGTGAAGGCCAGTTCGGCGCCCTGCGCCGCCAGCTGCGAGGCGATGCCCCAGGCGATCGAACTCGAATTGGCCACCCCCATGATCAGGCCCTTCTTGCCCTTCATGAGGTCGCCGGTCGGCATGTCCCAGCCTTCGGATGTGGCCATGGTTCGTCTCCTGATGATTTGCCGGGAGGGTTAGCAGGGGTCGGCGCGAACCGGAACCCCTGCCGCCTTCCCTTGCGTCACAGCAGGGCCGAAACCGCCGCCCGCGCAGCCTCGCCCAGGTCTGGGCGCTTCAGGGCCAGGGCGACGTTTGCGCGCAACAGGCCGATCTTGTCGCCGCAGTCGTGGGTCACGCCTTCGTATTCGACGGCGGTGAAGACCTGGGTCGCCATCAGTCGGGCCATGGCGTCGGTCAGCTGGATCTCATTGCCGGCGCCGCGTTCCTGGGTGGCCAGCAGGTCGAAGATTTCCGGCTGCAGGATGTAGCGGCCCGAGATCGACAGGTTCGACGGCGCCGTCCCTTGGGCCGGCTTCTCGACCATGCCCTTCATGGTGATTCGGCGGCCGTCACGGCCGGCCGGATCGACGATGCCGTATTTGTGGGTCTCGCTCTCGGGCACGGCTTCGACGCCGATCAGATTGCCGCCGACCTCCTCGTAGGCCTCCAGCAACTGCTTCAAGGCGCCGGGTTGTCCATCCACGATCACGTCGGGCAGAAGGACGGCGAAAGGCTCATGTCCGATGATGTCGCGGGCGCACCAGACCGCATGGCCCAGCCCCTTGGGCTGCATCTGGCGGGTGAAGCTCATCTCGCCGGCCGAGGCCAGTTCGGCGTTCATCATTTCCAGGATGTCGGTTTTGCCCTTGGCCTGCAGTTGAGCCTCAAGCTCGATCTGGTGATCGAAATAGTCCTCGATCGCCCCCTTGGAGCGGCCGGTGACGAAGACGATGTGCTCGATCCCCGCCTCTCGGGCCTCTTCGACGATGTAGGAGAGGATCGGCCGATCGACGACGTTCAGCAGTTCCTTGGGGGTCGTCTTGGTGCCGGGCAGAACCCGGGTGCCGAGGCCCGCGACGGGCAGAACGGCCTTGCGCAGACGCGCGGGCGTGGTGGTCATCAATGAATCCTGACAGCTATCCCGCCCCTCTTAGCCGGTGCGGGCCGGCGAAAGAAGGGGCGGGACGGCGGTCGGTTCCGCCTCAGCCGGCGGGACGCTGCATCGGGGTCAGGGCCGTAGCCGCAGCGCGCTGGGCCTGCAGCTGGTCTTCCGGCAGCGGGATCAGGCCGCGGTCGGCCAGATAGCCGCCCTTGCCCGCGGCGCCTTCCGACAGGAACTCCTGTACGAATTGCTGCAGGCCGGGGATGACGCCGATGTGGGCCTTCTTCACATAGATGTAGAGGCTGCGCGACAGCGGATATTCCCCGCTGGCGATGGTTTCGGCATTGGGCGTGACGCCGTCGATGGTCTCGGGCTTCACCGTGTCCAGGTTCTGTTCCAGGAAGGAATAGCCGAACACGCCCAGCGATCCGGGCGTGCGGCTCAGGGTCTGGACGATGGCGTTGTCGTTCTCGCCCGAATCGATCCAGGAGCCGTCTTCACGCAGGGTGTGGGCCAGGGCTTCGAACCGGTTCTTGTCGGCCTTTTCCACGGCGGCGGTCGCAGGAACCAGCTTGGCGCCGGGGGTCATGCCCAGCTCCAGGAAGGCGTCGCGCGTGCCCGAGGTGGGCGGCGGGCCATAGACCTGGATGCGCTGGTTCGGCAGGCCCTTGTTGACCTCGTTCCAGGTCTTGGCCGGGTTGGCGACGAACTGACCGTCGGCGCCCGGCACTTCCTTGGCCAGGCCTTCATACAGGTCGTTCAGTTCGAAGTTGAAGCTGTTTCCGTTGCGGGCGGTGGCGATGACAATGCCGTCGAAGCCGATCTTCAGTTCGACGATGTCGGTCACGCCGTTCTTCTGGCACAGGTCGAACTCGGACGCCTTCATCGGGCGCGAGGCGTTGGCGATGTCGGGCGTCGTCGGGCCGACGCCCTGGCAGAAGGCCTGAATGCCGCCGCCGGTGCCCAGGGATTCAACGCGGGGCGCGGCGCCGCCGGAGGTGCGGGCGAAGTTCTCAGCCACGCGGGTGGCGAAGGGGAAGACGGTCGAGGAGCCGGCCGCCCAGATGCCGGAGCGGGCGCTGGAGGCGCCGCCGCCGGTTCCGCCGTCGCCGCAGGCCGCCAGGGCCAGAAGGGCGGCGGCCGCCGTCGTCAGTTTCAGTGTGCGGATCATCGTGCGCTCTCCCTGAGCATCGGTTTGGCGACGGTTAGACCAGAGGATTGTGAAGGTTTTTCCGGCAATGAGCGTGAGGTCGGGGCCTTACAGCAGGCGCTTGCGCATCACCTGGGACAGGGTGTCGATCAGGGTCACGGCGACCACGATGACGATGGCGATGGCGGCGACGCGGCTGTAGTCGAAGGCCTGGATGCTTTCGAACAGGGTCTGGCCGATGCCGCCCGCGCCGATCAGGCCCAGCACCGTGGCCGCCCGGCTGTTGGATTCGAACCGGTACAGGGCGAAGGAGGTCCACAGGGGTGCCACCTGGGGGAAGACGCCCCAGACGATCTCATGCAGCTTGCCGGCGCCGGTGGCGCGCACCCCCTCGACGGGCCCCTTGTCGATCGACTCGACCGCTTCGGAAAACAGCTTGGCCAGGACGCCGCCGGTGTTCAGCGCAAGCGCCAGCACCCCCGCCAGCGGCCCCAGGCCGACGGCGACGATGAACAGGGTGGCGATCACCAGGTCGGGGATCGAGCGCAGCAGGTCCATGACCCGGCGCACGATGAAGACCATCCAGCCGGGCGCGATGTTGCGCGACGCCATCAGGCTGAGCGGCAGGGCCAGGAAGACGGCCAGGAAGGTGCCCCACAGGGCGATCTGCACCGTCAGCCACATCTGACCCGCCAGGCTGGCGGTCGGCTGGGTGAAGACATGGGTGAAGGCGGTCCAGAAGTCCCCGGGCGGAAAAATGGCGCCCCAGTCGGGCCGCAGCAGATCCGCCCCATAGGTCGAGATGTTCGACGAGCCCGAGAAGAGCCGGCCGATGTTCTGCATGTCCACCTTGCCGAAGCTGGCGATCAGGATGATCGCCAGACCGCCCCACAGCATCAGGTCGAACAGGGTTGAGGACAGGGGCTTCTTCGGCGCAGCGGGAACGGCGTCCGGGGCCAGGCCGCCGCGGGCGGCCTTGTCGGCGGCGGCAATCTCGGCGGCGGCGTCGGTCAAGGCTGGACCTCGCGCTTGGCGCGCAGGGCGGCCAGTTCGCGTTCGGCGGCGGCCACGGCGGCCTGGTCGTTCTTGGCCTTGGCCTCGGCCAGCTTCTGGTCGGCGACCATTTCCCGCACCGGGTCCAGATAGGAATCGTCGGCGGCGCGGAACATCGAATAGTTCAGCCCCGCCAGCACCTGACGTTGACGGTCGGCTTCAGGCCCCTGGCCCTGGCCGTAGGTCAGGAAGAAGCTGCGCAGCTTCTCCTTCAGCACCGGGTCCAGGTCTTCGCGGATGACGATGCCCGATTCCGGGATCGGCGGAGAGACCCAGATGTCCTCGATCTGCGACGCCAGCTGCGGGTTCTCGCGGCGCATGAAGACGGTGTTGACCGAGTTGGAGGTGGCGACGTCGACCACGCCCGTCGCTACGGCGAAGGCGTTGGCCTGGTGGCTGGCCGAACGCACGGTCTTGAAACACTGGTTCGGCACGATGCCGCGCGGATTGAACAGGAAGGTCAGGGGCGCCAGGGTGCCCGAGGTCGACTGGGCGTCGCCGATGCCGAAGTCATATTGCTTGCCGCAGGCCAGAACCTTGTCCAGCGTAATGCCCGAACCCTTCCGCACGATCAGGGTCGAGGTGTAGCTGTCGCGGCCTTCCGGATCGACGATCCGGGCGATGACCTCGCCCTGGGCGCGGTCCACGGCTTCGAGCGCCGGCTTGGCCGAGAACCAGGCCACCTGGGTCTGGTTGAAGCGCATGGCCTCGATCAGGACGTTGTAGTTGCCGGCGAAGAAGGGCTTCACCGGAACGCCGATCGCCTTGGACATGTCGTCCAGCAGGGGCTGCCACAGCGGGCCGGACGAGGCCTGGCCTTCGGCCGACAGGATGGAGAAGGTCAGTTCCGACGGCATGGCGCCGGACGTCTTCTTCTCCTCACCGCCGCCGCACGAGGCGACGCCCAGCAGCAGGACGGCGGCGCCGGCCGCTGCGAACAGACGACGGGAAAGAGATGTGCGGGACAGGCTCATGCCTTGGTCTCCCAGAACGCGTCCTCGAATTCGGGACCGTAGATGTCGATGAGGCGCTGGTGGTCCAGGCCCGTGGCGGGACCGTCATAGACGATCTTGCCGCCCTGCAACGCGATGACGCGGTCGCAGTAGCGGATGGCGTAGTCGACCTGGTGCAGGGTGACGATCACCCCCATGCCGTCGCGCCGATTCAGCTCGACCAGCAGCTCCATCACCTTGCGGGCCGACACCGGGTCCAGCGAGGCGACCGGCTCGTCGGCCAGGATGGCCTTGGCGCCCTGGACGATGGCGCGGGCGATGGCGCCGCGCTGCTGCTGACCGCCCGACAGGGTGTTGGCGCGCTGGCCGGCGTAGTCGCTGACCCCGACCCGGTGCAGGGCGGCCATGGCCCGGTCCTTGTCGGCCTGGGGCCACAGGCCCAAGAGGCCCTGCCAGGTCGGCAGGCGGCCCAGCGCCCCCAGCATGACGTTGGAGAACAGGGTCAGCCGGCCGACCAGGTTGAATTGCTGGAAGATCATGCCCAGCCGCGCGCGCGCCTGGCGCACGGCGCCGGTGACGCGGCCGTCCTTCTGCACCGTCTCGCCGAAGACGCTGATCGTCCCCTTGCCGGGGTCGATGGACTGAAGGCCGGTGATGGAGCGCAGAAGCGTGGACTTGCCCGATCCCGACGGACCGATCAGGGCCACCATCTCGCCCGAGGCGACGGAGATCGAGACGCCGTCCAGCGCCTTTCGCGATCCGAAGGTCTTCGACACGTCACGCGCCAGGACCAGGCCTGGGGCGGCGGCTGCGGATGAACTCATGAACTCGCTGGGAAGGCTGTGGCGAACGGGCGCCGCATGACGCGACCGGGGCGTTTGGGCAAGTCTTAATCGCACGTCCGGCGCAATCTCGTCCAGACCCCGTCGTCCGCGCCGCCTTGCAACCTGGTGTCGCAGCGGCCCTGTCAGCGCGCCAGGGCGACCGCCTCCAGCCGTCGGATGTCCGCCTCGATCGGCAGGGCGGCGCGCGATCGCTCCACGGCCGCCTGGGCCAGGACGGCGACCGGCCCGGCCAGTCGCGGCGTGGCCGCCAGCGCGGCCAGCCCTTTCTGCAGCCGCACGGCCACGGCCAGATCGCCCGCCCCATAACGGGCGATCGGACCGAACAGGTCTTCCAGCAGGTCTTCGGCCGTGACCGCCGGCCCCAGCAGTCGGTCGCAGCGCGGCGGCCTGGGCCCGTCGTCTTCGGGCGGCTGGACCCAGACGTCCAGCAGCCGCACCCCCGTCCCGATCACCTGAATGGCCGTGCCGGGGTCGTTGACGCCGGGCGACAGGGCCTTGGCGGCGATCTCGCCCAGGACGATCAGTCCGAACCGCGGATCCTGGTCGAAGGAGCGCGAATCCCCCAGGGCGAAGGCCGAACGGAAATCGGCCTGGGCCTCTTCGTCGCAGGCCGCCAGGCTGATGCGCGCCAGCACCGCGCCGCGTCGCACGAAGGCGCCGGGAGGGGCGACGATCTCCACCTGACAGTCGCGCGCCTCGGCCATGGCCTGAAGCCGAGAGGGATCGACGTTCTGGACGTAGCCGGTGCAGGGGGCGACGATCTCGGCGCCCGTGGTCAGCCGGCCCGCCCGGCCGCCGAAGAAGGGGGCGTCGCGCCGCGTTTCCAGGGCCTTCAGCGCGCGCGCCTCCACCAGGTCGATCGTATGGCCGACCCGCGCCAGGCTGGACAGACGGTTGATCCAGGCCAGCAGCCGAAAGGCCACCAGTCCGACCATGGCCAGGCTGACCAGGAACAGAATGGCCCGCCCGTTCTGGCCGTAATAATGGGCGTTGATCGCCGTCACCGAGACGATGGCGTAGAGGAAGGCGCCGACGAAGGTGGCCAGAGCCTTCTGGGTCTCGTCGTCGGAGGTCACCAGGGCGGCGACCCGGGGGCTGGCGGCTGTGGAGACCGACGTATAGGCCGTCACCATGGCGCCGACGGAGAAGGTCGCCACGCCCAGCAGGCTGGAGGCCAAGATGGTCAGGATGGATTCGACCGACTCGCCGCCCAGTCGTTCGGCCATGTCGTCGGGCACCCAGGGGGCCAGGGCGGCGGCCAGCAGGGCGGCGGCCACCCCCACCCCGGCGTAGGCGGTCGCCTTGACCCACAGTTGGCGCGTCCATTTGCGCCACAGGAACAGCCACCGATTCATTGCGCCCTCCAGCCGAGGCAACGGCGCAGAACCGCTGCGGTTGCCTGACCGCCGTCAAGCTGACCGCCGTCAAAGAGAATTGTGACAGTCAATTCGGGCTCGAACCCAGGCCCTGTCACGAAAAAACCCCTTTACATGACAGTCCAATGCCCCCATATCGCGCCTTCCGGCGGACCCCGTAGGTCTGATGCTGCGCCGCTAACGCCGGTCTGGGTTTAACAATTAGCAGGGGGTTACGTGAATTGCGCACGTACCAACTTCCCCTGGACCTGGTCCGTGAGCGGTCCCCTGAGCGTCCCGTCGCCCTCGTGCGGCCGCGCTCGGTTTCCGTAGCGGCGCGCTGGTTCCAGGATAATCTGAAAGCCGACGTCTTCTATGCGGTGAAGGCGAACCCGTCCGCCTGGGTCATCCAGACCCTGGTTGAATCCGGCGTTCGCAGCTTCGACGTCGCCTCTCTCGCCGAGATCGAACTGGTCCGTTCGGTCAGCGCCGACGCGCGCCTGGCCTTCATGCATCCGGTCAAGAGCCGGTCGGCCATCACCAAGGCCTATTTCGACCACGGCGTGCGGACCTTCTCGCTCGACTGCGTGGACGAGCTGAACAAGATCCTCGACGCCACCGGCGGCGCCGACGACCTGAATCTGATCGTGCGCATGGCCGTCTCGGCCGACGGGGCGGCCTACACCCTGTCGGGCAAGTTCGGCGTGCCGGTCGATCAGGCTCCGGCCCTGCTGCTGGCCACGCGCCAGGCGGTCAAGGACGGGCTGATGGGCGTCAGCTTCCACGTCGGTTCGCAATGCATGCGCCCGACCGCCTACCAGGCCGCCATGGCCCAGGTCGGCCGGTCGATCAGCCGCGCGGGCGTGATCGTGGACATCGTCGATGTCGGCGGCGGCTTCCCCTCGGTCTATCCGGGCATGGTCCCGCCGGACATGAGCGAATACGCCGACGCCATCCATCGCGGCTTCAACGAAATGCCGGTGTCGGAAACCACCGAACTGTGGTGCGAGCCCGGCCGGGCCCTGGTCGCCGAATCCTCGTCGATCCTGGCCCGCGTCGATCTGCGCAAGGGCGACGCCCTGTATCTGAACGACGGCTCCTACGGCTCCCTGTTCGACGCCACCCACTCGCGCTGGCCCTTCCCGACCAAGCTGGTCCGGGACGGCGAAGCCTCGGGCGAGCTGAAGGCCTTCCAATTCTACGGCCCGACCTGCGATTCGATCGACCATATGCCCGGCCCCTTCTGGCTGCCGGCCGACATCCGCGAAGGCGACTTCATCGAGATCGGCATGCTGGGCGCCTATGGGGTGGCCATGACGACCGGCTTCAACGGCTATGGCGAGCATGAGATCGCCGCGGTCGAGGACGCCCCCATGGCCTCCCTCTACGGCCTGGCCCCGCGTTCCATCCCCACCGTGCGCACCACGGCGGAAGAGAACGCGCGCAAGGTCGTGCGCCTGTCGCGACCCAAGGGCAAGGCGGGCCAGCGCAAGAAGGCCCGGCGCTGAGCCTTCCAACAGCCTTGCGGCGCTGAACCGGTCGATGGATCGGCGGCTCCGCAAGGCCTGGGGGTTTCAGGCTGCCGGGATCAGCCCTTTTTGGCGAAAACGGCGTAGCCCCATCGTCCCAGGTGAACGAAGAACAGGATGAGCGCGACGGTCATCAGCCCTTCTGTTAAAGACAGGATCAAGTTTCCCGCCCAGGGGGCCGAGGGCAGAAGCCCGAACAACTGACGCGCCGGCTCCGAGTCCTTGCCTTCTCCGCCGGCCGCCTTCTCGCCGATCCAGTAGAACATCTGCCCCGCGCCGAACACGCCGGTCATGCTGAGCAGGAAGTTCAGATGACGGCCGCGTTTGGCCGCCGCCTCTTCCGCATCCTTCTGCTTGCGCTCGGCCGCCGCCTGGGCTGCATCCGCCCGCTTCTGCTGGCGGCGGGCCAGGTCGCTGGCGTGGTCCTCCAGGCTCTGGATCGCCAGGGACAGGGCCTTGTTCTTGCGGCTGACGCCCCGCAGCTCCTCCAGCTTTTTGAACACGTCCCGCTCGGTGTCGTAGCGGAAGGGATTGGCGTGTCTGAACCTTTCGTACTGGGCGAACTCGGCCAGCTTGGCCTGGTTGATGGCGAACTCGGCCTGGCTCAGCCGGTCCTCGCCGTCCAGCGGCTCTCGATCCGCCATGGCGCGGATGCGGGGATCGTCGGCGGGCGCGCGCTCGTCCACCAGGGCCTCGATCCGATCGATCCGGGCCATGGTCTTCTGCTCATGCTCCCGCGCCAGGAACTCGTTGTGCAGGGCCAGGGCGTGGATCAGGAAGGCGTAGGGGCAGGCGCCGATATAGTCGTTGCCGATCTCCAGGCTGCGGCTCTTGGGCACATAGGTGATCATGGCCCGGTGGTTGGCGTAGCGGACGAAGAACCGCTCGTCGCTCTGTTCGGAACTGTCGGGATAGATGGGGTCGATGCTGTCCAGGATCTCCGAGGTGTCCTGGTTCATGAAGTCTATGATGTTCTGGTTGAATCCCGCCAGGAACAGATAGTCCAGACAGTCCGCCCGCGCGATTTCGAAAGCGGGAAGGTGATGCTCGATCGGCGTCTCCAGCCGGGGGCGCGCCTCGGCTTCGTTCGGCTTGCGAAAAGCCTTGATCTGGACGGCCTGGCCGGTCCGCATCGCCTCGACGAAATCCGCCATCCGCGCCTGCGGCGTCGCCCTGTCCGAGATCGGCAGCCACCGGCCTTCGTCGCCGCGCGCCGGGTCCGGCGTCGGATTGCGACGCACGAAGACCCCGTCTTCCAAGGCGGCCTCATAGTCCGCCCGGCGCTCGACCCAGTTCCAGAACTCAGGATCAGCCCTTTCGCCGGCCTTGGTCCCTGCGGGCGGGGCGCCCAGATGCACCGCCTTGGGCGGTCGGCCGTTCACGGGCTTGGTCAGGGCGCGGATGCGGTCCTGATACGGGTCGTAACAGAGCGGCTGCACCATCCGCTTGCGCGGCGCCGGGATCTTCGTCGCCTCGTCCACCGGCATCAGCCGGTCGAAGAAGCGTTCGTCGTGCAGCATGAACATGAAGCGCGACTTGGGCGCCTTCAGCCCCGGCGTCTCCATGACGGGCGCCAGTTCCAGCAGACGGGTTTCGAAACCGGGCCTGGGCGGCTTGGAGGGATCGAGTTCCGCCGCCAGACGGGGGAACAGGCGGACGGCGTCGCGCTCGAACACCGTCCTGACGAACGGCCAGAACCGCTGGGGCTCAGCCTGGGTCGGGGCCTGGCCCTCAGGGCCGGTCGCTCGCCTTACCCTGATGTCGTCCAAAGGACCGATGTCCAGCTTGGTCTCGCTGAAGACGTCCAGGAAGGGGTGGGGATCGGCCTCGGCAGGCTTCAGGCGCTGCGGGTCCAGCACATATTCCTTGGGCGCGGCCAGCTTCTGCAGCAGGGACAGGAAATAATAGGTCGAGGGGTCGTAGCCCGAGCGCCGGCGACCCTCCGCATCCACATAGCCGCCGCCATAATAGTGGCTGAAGCTGAGGTGGTAGCTCAGCGAGCCGTCGTTGTGGGACAGCCAGAACCGGCGCAGCCGCACCAGCCGGTCATCGTCCATTCCGGGCGGATGGGCGTGAAACCGCACCCCCTCGGTGGTCCAGGAGACGGACTTGGGCAGGCTGAAGATCAGGTCTTCATGGCTTCGGATGGCCAGCGCAGCCTCGTCCAGGTTCTTGATTCCCGCATCGTCCGCCGTGGACAGCAGGAACTCCTGCAACTCGCCCCGGATTTCGCGATCGGCGATGTCGTTCATCAGGGGGTCGATGGCGTGGCCCAGGGCGAGGGACGGCAGATGGTTCCTCTGGGTCCGGCGAAAGACGGGCGGCTCGATCCGCTCTCCGGGCGCCAGATTCAGGGCCTCGGCCACCCGATCCGGCCCGATATAGAGCGACAGGGTCCAATACAGGGCGCCCGAGCGCGCCTGTTCATAGTCGTCCGTCTCCGGCCGCTCGCCTCGCACCGTCATCGACCTGCGGCCTCCCTCGCCAAGTCCCGGAAACTGTCGAACCCCGTCCCCCGGCCGGACCGCAGCCGCGCCAGGGCCGGGGTCATCGGCAACAGGGCCGCCGGCTCCCGGCGCGCGGCCAGGTCGGCGATCTGGCGCTCGGCCGCTCCGCCCGGCGGTCCGGCCTCGCCCTTCAGCACCGAAATCCTGAAGAAGCTCTCCAGATGGTCGTGCAGCAGACCCGCATCCACCGCCTCGCCCGGATAGTCGACGGCGGCGTAGATCAGCCCGTCCTCATCGTCCTGATCCGCCGACAGGGCCGGCTGGACATAGGGAAAGTCCACCACCTCGGCTCCCATCCGCGCCCAGATCGCCAGTCGATCGACCTGATCCAGGCCCGAACGCAGGGTGTCGGCGGCGGCCTCCTCGGGCGTCAGGCGCAAGGGGTCGTTCTGTTCGATGAAGACGGCGGTCTGGGCGTTCGGACCGGCGTCCAGGGCCTGGGTCGCCAGTCGGCGCACCGCCGAAAGCGCCAGGCGGAGCAGGCCGCGCCCCCGCGCCGCCTCCTCGACATAGACATAGTTCAATGCGACCGCGATGTCCGGCGCCGAGGCCCGGTTGACGGCGGTGGCCAGGAAGTTGATCCCGCCCAGACGCGCGCCGCCTTCGTCCTCCAGCACCGCAACCAGTTCGCAGTGGGTGCGGCCGAACGCCCGGCGATGCGTCCGGTTCAGGGCCAGGCATTTGCGAAAACCCGCCAAATCCTCGCGCTCGTCCGGCAGGACGAAGGCCCGGTCATAGCCTTCGAAGAAGCGGGTCAGGATCGACGAATCCGGATCGGCCGAGGCGAGGGCGCGCACGCCCGAACCCAGGTCGATCGTCAGATCCGGCTGACTGTGCTGTTCCAACGGTCCCGCCCCCAAACAACGGCCAGTTGGCATGGGGCGCGCGGGCGACGCAAGCCCGCCGGACGGTTCAGGCCGCGCAGGCCTCGAACCCGGCCTTCAGCTCCGCCTCGTCCAGATCGCGGCCGATGAAGACGGCGCGGCTCCAGCGGCGTTCGTTCTCGCCCCATTCGCGCTGCAGGTCGCCCTCCAGGATCATATGGACGGCCTGGAAGACCAGGCGGCGGTCTTCGCCCTTCAGGTCGATGATGCCCTTGGCGCGCAGGATGTTCTGACCCTGTTCGCCCAGCAGACGGTCCAGCCAGGCGGTGAACTTCGCGCCGTCCAGCGGCCGGTCCAGCGACAGGGAAATCCCCTTGATGTCGTCCTGGTGGGCGTGACCGCGCGCCCCGTGGCTGTGGTCATGATCATGATGATCATGGTCATGGTCATGGTCATGATGATGGTGGTCATGGCCGCAGTGTTCGTCATGCACATGGCCCTCGGCGCCGTGCGGCGGGTTCACGAAGTCCGGCTTGACCTCCAGGATCCGGTCCAGGTCGAAGGCGCCCAGGCCCAGCACCTGATCCAGCGGCACGTTCGACCGTTCGGCCCGGACGATGGGCGCCAGGGGGTTCAGCGCCCGCAGACGGGCCTCGACCGCCTCCATCTCTTCCGGGGTCGCCAGATCGACCTTGTTCAGGATGATCCGGTCGGCGAAGGCCACCTGTTCGCGCGCCTCCTTGGAGTCGTCCAGCCGCGCCATCACGTGCTTGGCGTCGACCAGGGTGGTGACGCTGTCCAGCTGGGTCTTGGCCTTGACGTCCTCGTCGACGAAGAAGGTCTGGGCCACCGGGCCGGGGTCGGCCAGGCCCGTGGTCTCGACGATGATGGCGTCGAAGGCCGGCTTGCCGGGACGCTGCCGCTTCATCAGGCCCGCAACCACCCGGATCAGGTCGCCGCGCACCGTGCAGCAGACGCAGCCGTTGTTCATCTCGAACACGTCCTCGTCAGCGCCGACCACCAGATCATTGTCGATGCCGATCTCGCCGAATTCATTGACGATGACGGCGTAACGCTTGCCGTGATCCTCGGTCAGGATGCGGTTCAAGAGGGTGGTCTTGCCCGCGCCCAGATAGCCGGTCAGGACGGTGACGGGGATCTTGCCGCCCGAACCCTGGGGGGCGGCGGTCGAGACGGGGGCGTCGAGGGTGTCGGTCATGGCCGCTAGATGGCGGCTGAGGTTCCGTTTGGGAAGAGGGGCCTTAAGCCTTCTTGACGAACTCGGTGCGCAGGACCAGGCCGCGCACCTTCTCGACATTGGCCTCGATCTCGTCGGGGTCGCCGGTCAGGCGGATGTTCTTGACCAGGGTCCCTCGCTTCAGCGTCACCCCGCCCGAACCCTTGACCTTCAGATCCTTGATCAGGGTCACGTTGTCGCCGTCGGCCAGGATGTTGCCGTTGGAGTCCTTGGTCACGTCTTCGGTCATGGCGAAGCTTCTAGCGAGGGGATCGCCAAATATCCACGCTAAAGATATGGCTATTGCACAATGCCTCCTCCCCACATCGTGGGGAGGAAACAGTTAGTCCGGCACATTGGCCTCCAGCTCGTCCAGCCAGACCCGCGCATTGCCGTCCGACGGGGCGCGCCAGTCGCCGCGCGGGGACAGGGAGCCGCCCGTCACCACCTTGGGCCCGTTCGGCAGGGCCGAGCGTTTGAACTGGGCGGTCTGGAAGAAGCGGATCAGGAACTTCCGCAGCCAGGCCTTGATGGCGGCCAGGTCGTATTCGACCTTTTCGTCGTCGGGCGTATTGGCGGGCCAGTGTCCGGCGCCGGCCTCGCCCCAGGCCTGATGCGCCAGGAAGGCGACCTTGGACGGCGTCATGCCGAAGCGGCTGATGTAGAACAGGAAGAAGTCGTTCAGCGCATAGGGGCCGACCGTCCCTTCGGTCGACTGGATCGCCCCGTCCTTGGCGGGGACCAGTTCGGGCGAGATCTCGGTGTTCAGAATGGCGTGCAGCGTCGGGCTCGCCTCGGCGCCGACCAGTTCGCGATCGGCCACCCAGCGGATCAGATGGCGGATCAGGGTCTTCGCCACCCCGCCGTTGACATTATAGTGGCTCATATGGTCGCCGACGCCATAGGTGGCCCAGCCCAGGGCCAGTTCCGACAGGTCGCCGGTCCCCAGCACAAAGGCCCGGTTCTGGTTGGCCAGACGGAACAGATAGTCGGTCCTCAAGCCCGCCTGCACATTCTCGAAGGTGATGTCATGCACCGGTTCGCCCGCCGAATAGGGGTGGCCGATGTCCTTGAACATCTGTTCGGCGGCCGGGCGGATGTCGATCTCGGCCCCCGTCACCCCAAGGGCCTTCATCAGGGCCCAGGCGTTGGACTTGGTGCCCTCGGACGTCGCGAACCCCGGCATGGTGAAGCCCAGTATGTTCGACCGCGGCAGGTTCATCCGGTCGAAGGCGCGGCAGGCGACCAGCAGGGCCTGGGTCGAATCCAGCCCGCCCGAGACGCCGATCACCAGACGTTCGCCCTTGGTCGCCGCCATTCGGCGCATCAGGCCCTGAACCTGGATGTTGAAGGCTTCGTAGCAGTCCTGATCCAGCCGCCCCGCATCGTCCGGCACGAAGGGGAAACGGTCCAGCGGCCGGATCAATCCTCCCCCCCTGGGGGAGGTGGCGCGGCGCGCAGCGCCGTGACGGAGGGGGGCCGCCCCAACCCTCCACCGCTTCGCGGTCCCCCCCGGGGGAGGATTGCGCGCCATGAAGGGCACGACCGTCGCGGCCTCTCCCTCGTTGCGGGCGCAGTCGGCGAAGGTGCCGTTTCTCAGCCGGTCCAGGCCGATCCGGTCCACATCGACGTCGGCGATCGTCAGCTGGTTCTCCAGGGCGAACCGTTCGCCCTCGGCCAGCTTCGTCCCCAGTTCGTGGATGGTCGCCTGACCGTCCCAGGCCAGGTCGGTGGTCGATTCGCCCCAGCCCGAGGCGGTGAAGACATAGGCCGACAGGGTCCGGGCCGAATGGCTGGCGCTCAGCATGGCGCGCTCGTCCGCCTTGCCGATGACGATGTTGGAGGCCGACAGGTTCAGCAGGATGCGCGCCCCCGCAAGGGCGGCGCGGGTCGAGGGCGGTAAGGGGGCCCAATAGTCCTCGCAGATCTCAACCGCAAAGACGAAGCCGGGCCGGTTCACCGCCTCGAAGATCAGGCCCGGCGCGAAATCCACCGTCTCCCCGTTCAGCCGGATCACGTCCTCGGTCCGGGCCGTCGCTGGGGCGAACCAGCGCTTCTCATAATATTCGCGATAATTGGGCAGATAGGTCTTGGGCACCACGGCCAGCACCTCGCCCCCGCCCATCACCACGGCGCAGTTGAACAGGGCGTCCCCCTGCCGCAGCGGCGCCCCGACCACGGCGATCAGCTCATGCTCGGCCGTGCCCCCCCCGGTCGCCTGGGCCAGGACCGCGACCTGCCGCTCCACCTCGTCCAGCAGGGCCGCCTGCATGTGCAGGTCGTCGATCGCATAGGCTGACAGCGACAGCTCCGGAAACACCATCAGGTCCACACCCTGGTCCGCCGCCTGCCGGATCAGCGCCAGATGCGCCTGAGCGTTCGCGGCCGGATCGCCCACATGGCTGACCGGCGTCGCCGCCGCCACCCGCACGAAGCCGTGGGTCTTGGGCGAGAAAAAGGGGTGGCTCTCGGTCATCACATCGTCCGCATCACCCGGCCCGCGCCGGCCGGACCTCTATAGCGGGGAATGACGTACGGCGGGAATGGTTCGGCGGCCCCATTCCTCCCCCCCCCTTGGGGGGGGGGGACCGCCGTAGGCGGTGGAGGGGGCAACGCCGCACCGCTGCCAGACGCTTCACGCCCCCTCCGTCTCGCCGCTTCGCGTCGATCCACCTCCCCCCAGAGGGGGAGGATTTCAGACGGCTTCACCGCGCCTCGTCCGGCCTCAGGGTCAGCACCCGCACCCCGTCCGCCGTCACCGCCACCGTATGTTCGAACTGGGCCGACAGCTTGCCGTCGGCCGTCGTCACCGTCCAGCCGTCGTCCTCGGTCCGAACGGTGCGCACGCCCTGGTTCAGCATCGGCTCTATGGTGAAGACCATGCCTTCCTTCAGGGTCAGGCCGGTCCCGGCCCGGCCGAAATGCAGCACCTGGGGCTCTTCATGCATCTCGCGCCCGATGCCGTGGCCGCAGTAGTCGCGCACGACCGAATAGCCGGCCGTCTTGGCGTGGCGTTCGATGGCGAAGCCGATGTCGCCCAGCCGGGCGCCGGGCCGCACGGCCCTGATCCCCTTCCACAGGGCCTCATAGGTGGTGCGCACCAGCCTGCGCGCCTGGGGTCCGACCGAGCCGATCAGATAGGTCTTGGACGAATCGGCGATGAAGCCGTCCTTCTCAAGCGTTATGTCCAGATTGACGATGTCCCCGTCCTTCAGCACCTCGTCCGCCGAGGGCACGCCGTGGCAGACCACGGCGTTTCGCGAACTGTTCAGCACGAAGCCGTAGCCGTACTGACCCTTGCTGGCCGGTCGCGCCTTCAGCTCATCGACGATGAAGGCCTCGACCCGGTCGTTGATCTCCAGGGTGCTCATCCCCTCCAGGGGCAGGCCGTCCAGATGGGTGAAGACCTGGGCCAGCCGCCGCCCCGCCTCGGCCATCAGGGCGATCTCGGCCGGGGTCTTGGTCACGCCGCCGCGTCCGTCAGGTCCGGCGTCTCCACCCCTGCCGCCCGCAGCTCGCGCGCCATCAGTTCCTGAAAGCTCATCCCCGGATGGGTTTCGCACAACATGCCCAGCCTGATCCAGAAGGCGGCCTGGGCGTTGATCGACCGATAGGAGGCCTTGCTGGCCCGCCGCAGCTGTTCGTGCAGCTCATCCTCGATATTGACGATGCCCATGGGGTGGTCCTGATATGATTCGAATACGTTTCGTATATCTATCCCTCCCGGCGCGCGCAAGCCGGCTGCGGGAGATCCCCAGGTCCGAAGCGACGTCGCCTCTGCAATATCAATCGGTTGCGGCTGCTGGAGCCAATCGACCCTTCGCCCCGCCCCACCGGCGCATAATGGGAATAGCGACGGAGGGGAGATGCAATCGGACACATCGGACACATCGGACACTGTTTTTCGCGCGCCGAGGCCGCGTCGCCGACCTTCCCGCGCCTGCCCTCTCCGACCCCGGTTCGGCTCTCCGAACGCCGGCCTGTCTCTCCCGCCGGCGGAAGAGGGGCGATCCGCCCGACCGGACACATCGGACAGTTCGGACACTGCTTTTCCGACGCCCGCCCCTGCAGCAAGGCGGCGGATCGTCCGACGTCGCGAATGCGGGTGACGCCGGGGCTTGCGGGAGCTAAAGCCCTGTCATGACCGATACGCCGAAAAAGGGCTGGTTCCAGCGCCTGTCGCAAGGGCTCTCCCGCTCCTCCAAACAGATGACCGACCAGGTCGTCTCCGCCTTCGTCAAGGAGCCCCTGTCCGAGGCTTCGCTGGAGCAGCTGGAAGAGCATCTGCTGGAAAGCGACCTGGGCCCCGCCGCCGCCGCCCGCATCGTCGAGCGGTTCCGTTCCCTGAAGTTCGGCAAGGACGCCCCCGAACGCGAGGTCAAGGAGGCCCTGGCCGAGGCGGTCGCCGCCGAACTGGCGCCGCGTCAGGCGACCTTCGATCCCCTGTCCGGCCCCAAACCCTATGTGGTCCTGTTCGTCGGGGTGAACGGCTCGGGCAAGACGACGACCCTGGGCAAGATCGCCGCCGATCTGACGGCCAAGGGCGCCAAGGTGATGATCGTCGCCGGCGACACCTTCCGCGCCGCGGCCCGCGAACAGCTGAAGGTCTGGGCCGAGCGGGCCGGCGCCCATTTCGAGAGCCGTCGCGACGGGGCCGATGCGGCGGGCCTGGCCTTTGACGCCTATGCCAAGGCGCGGGCCGAGGGGTTCGACGTGGTCCTGATCGACACGGCCGGGCGGCTGCAGAACAAGTCGGCCCTGATGGACGAACTGCTGAAGATCGTGCGGGTGCTGAAGAAGGTCGATCCGGACGCCCCGCATGACACCCTTCTGGTGCTGGACGCCACCGTGGGCCGCAACGCCCTGGCCCAGGAACAGATCTTCGGCCGCACCGCCTTCGTCACCGGGGTGGTGATGACCAAGCTGGACGGCACGGCGCGGGGCGGGGTGCTGGTGCCCGTGGCCCATGCGTCCGACGCCCCCCTGATGCTGATCGGCGTGGGCGAGGGGGTGGAGGATCTGCAACCCTTCGACGCCCGCGCCTTTTCGCGCTCCCTGGTGGGGCTGGAGGACTGAGATGACCGACGCCCCCGCGCCTGCGCCCGAGAGCAAGAACCGCCAGTGGATCCGCCAGCTGGTCGATTTCGGGGCGCTCGCCGCCTTCATGATCAGCTATTTCGCCACGCGGGACATGATCTTCGCGACCTGGGTGCTGGTCGGCGCCTCGGCCCTGGCCCTGGGGGTCGGCTATGCGGTCGAGCGGCGCTTCGCCCCCCTGCCGCTGATCACCGGCCTGTTCGCCCTGGTGTTCGGCCTCCTGACCGTCTTCACCCACGACGACCTCTATGTGAAGCTGAAGCTGACGGTTCAGAACGGGCTTCTGGCGGTGGTGCTGCTGGGCTCCATCCCGCTGAAGAAATATCCGTTCAAGGCCCTGCTGGGCTCGGCCATCCGGGTCAACGACGCCGCCTGGCGCACCCTGACCCTGCGCTACGGCCTCTATTTCCTGGCCGTCGCCCTGTTGAACGAAGTGTTCCGCAGCCCTGAGGCCGTCACGGCCGTCTGGCATGCCCTGGGGCGTGAGACGCCCAATCCCAACGACGTCTGGACCAGTTTCCGGGGCGTCCTTTGGATCGCCGCCTCCCTGTTCGGCCTGTCCCAGGTGCCGCTGATCATGAAGAATATGATCAAGGACGAAGAGCCGGGTCCGATCTCGCCGGACACGGGCCTCTGATGGCGGAATGACGGGAGCTTACAGACAAAATGTCGTGCAACCGACATACTTCTCGCGTCAAATCGTAAAGCGTGGCTGATACGCATGCGGACGAAAGCGGTCCGGGGGAAGCTCGAAATGGTCAAGTCTGGCAAAGCCGTTCGGAAGGTCGGGCCGCTGGGAACCTCGCCCAGCCATCTGATGCACCGGGCCTTGCAGTTGGCGCTGGACATCTATTCCGAGGAAATGGGCCCCGACGGCCTGACCCAGCGTCAGTTCGCGGTCCTGGAGGCCGCCTCGCTGAAGGCGGGCCTGACCCAGACCGAGCTGGTGCGGATGACCGGCATCGACCGCTCCACCCTGGCCGATCTGGTCACGCGGATGACCGCCAAGGGCCTCCTGGAGCGCGAACGCTCGACCCTGGACGCCCGCGCCAAGGCGGTTCGCCTGTCGCCGGAGGGCGCCGCCCGACTGGAGGCCGCCCGCCCCCTGGTCGAGACCGCCGACAAACGGATCATGGCCCTGCTGCCCAAGGGCCAGCGCGACGCCTTCCTGACCCAGTTGGCCGAACTGGCCGCCGCCGCCGACGCCGCCCCCGACGCCGCCAAGGCTGAGGCCAAGGCCGCCAAGAAGGCCGCGAAACTGGCCGAGAAGGAAGCCAAGAAGGCCGAAAAGGCCGCCAAGAAGGCCGTCCGCCCCGCCAAGCCCGGCAAGGCCAAGAAGCCCAGGCTGAAGGTGGTCGAGGTCGCCTGACGGCGGGGAGGCGGCGAAACGGCTTGCGTCGCACGCCAGGGGCTGAGACCCTCCCGGCATGGCTGATCCGACAGACCTGCCCGGAGGCGTGGTTCATGACCTGCCCGCCGATCTGGCGGAGGCGGTGAGCCGTGACGTCGCCGCCTGCGCCACCTGGATGTCGATCACGCCCCTGGCCCGCAACGAATGGATTTGCTGGGTCGAGTCGGCGAAGAAGACCGAGACCCGGCTGAAGCGGATCGACTGGGGCCGCGAGAACCTGAGCGACGGCAAGCGCCGCCCCTGCTGCTGGCCGGGGTGCCCTCATCGCGAGGAGGGGACGGGCGCGGCTTAGGCGGCCTTCGGGTCCGCCTCCCGTCCAAATCGCAAGGCCGGCCTCTGCGGCGTCCAGAACCCCTCCACCGCTTCGCGGTCCCCCTCCCCGCAAGAGCGGGGGGAGACAGTCGTCCGCTTCAGCGCTTCCTCAGCCGTTTGGCGTTGGCGACGGCGGTCTTGTGGATGGGGGTCAGGGCGGCGGTCTGGGCCTGGGTCAGTTCGGCGCTCAGGGTCAGGGTCTGGCCGGCGGCGCGGCTCCACCAGCCCAGGGCGTAGCGGAACTGGGCCTGGGCGGCCGCGGCGGGGGTCAGGGCGCAGGCGATCTCGGTCGCGGCCTGCATCGCCCGCGCCCCCTCGTCCAGGGCCGCCTGGCCCAGGCGTTCGCCGACGGCGCCCGCGCGAACCGACAGGGCGGCGGCGGCGGCGGCCAGGGCCTCGGTCTTCTCGGTCGTCATCAGCGACAGCTCGGCCAGATCCTGTCCGGCCGGATCGGTCAGCCCCTGAACCATTCGCCCGGTGCGGGCGGCGATCACCTGGGCCGAGGCGTTCAGCAGTTCGGCGCCCAGCACCGCCGGCGCGACGGCGGCGGGGACGCGGGCCCTGCGGCTCAGAACCCGGCTCCCGACACGGCTTGGGGCCGCGTCTCGGCGGCGAAGGCCGCGACGTCGGACAAGAGGGCGGGGACCGCCAGATCGATGATGCGGCGGCCCTTTTCGGGGCTGGCCTGGGCCGGGTCGGAGCCGATGCGGCCGTCGGGGAAGCGGGCGCGATAATCCAGGGCGTCGCGGATCGGGCCGCTGGGCGCGATCTGGGGGCTGTAGTCGGCCGTCTTGATCCGGTCGGGATAGGCGGCCTGGGTCACGGCGATCTCGGACGGGGTCGCGTGCATGCCGTGGCCGGTCGGGAAGATCTGGTTGCACAGGGCCTGGACGCCCGGCAGGTCCCACCAGTTCTTCAGCTTCAGAACAAACGGGGGTTCGTCCTCGACGAAGCTCCATTCGGCGTAGATTTCCGAGAAGGTCGCCTCGATGGTGGCGACGTTCCCGCCGTGGCCGTTGAGGAAATAGATCCGCTCGAACCCGTGGCGGCTCAGCGACGAGACCCAGTCGGTGATGGCGGCCATGAAGGTGGAAGGCCGCAGGGAGATGGTCCCGGCGAAGGCCAGGTGATGCTGGGCCATGCCGATGTTGAAGGTCGGGGCCACCGTCAGGGCGGCGTCGGCGCGCTCGGCCTCATGGGCGATGATCTCGGGGCACAGCCAGTCGGTGCCGAGCAGACCCGTCGGGCCGTGTTGCTCATTGGAGCCGATGGGAACCACGACCGTCTTGGACAGGGGCTGGTCAGAGGCGATGCGGGCGTCGATCTCGGGCCAGGACGACAGGTGGATCAGCATGGGCGAACTCCTTTACGCGACCGTCTCACCTAGCTTGATCCAGCGTCGGCGCATAGGCCGTGACGAAGAGGCGGGCGGCTTCGCGGGCGCGGCGGTCGCGGCGGGCCTCGTCGATCTGAGGCACGTTCAGCATGGCCCGCAGATGGCCGTGGCCCAGGACCAGGCCCGAGAACATCTCGGCCGCTTCGTCCGGATCGGGCACGTTCAGCCGGCCGGCGCGGGTCTGGTCCGCCAGCCAGGCCGACAGCAGGTTCAGGCTGCGCAAGGGGCCGGCCTCGTAGACGGCCTGGGCCAGTTCGGGCGCCTCGGCCGACAGCAGGGCGACGCCGCGCATCGAGCCGACCTTGTCCGGGTGACAGACCCGGTCCAGCAGCAGCCGGGCCAGGGCCTCCAGCACCTCGGCCGGGGGGGCGGCCGACTTCAGCGGCGCGACGATGGCGTCGGACTTCTGGCTGGCCATGGCCCGGGCCAGGTCCAGCTTGGTGGCGAACCGGTTGTAGACCGTTTGTTTCGACACCCCCGCGACGCGGGCGATCTCCTCCATCGACACGGCCAGACCCTTGTCCGCGAACAGGGCCGCGGCGGCGTCGAGGATGGCCTCGCTCTTCTTCTCGTCGATCTGGCCCCGCCGGCGCGCCATCAGTGGGCGTCCGACGGGGGCGCGCCCGGCTGGGCCTTGACCGGCTGGGCCAGCAGGGTGACGAAGGCGGCCCCGGCGCACATGATGCCCAGCAAGGCGAAGGCGTCGCCGAAGGCCATGGTGGTGGCCTGTTTCTGCAGGATGCCATAGACGGCCTTCATCGCCGAAGCGGCCGGGTCGATGGTGCCGGCGAAGCGCTGGGCCATGCCGGCCATCATGTTGCGCATGGCCTGGTCGCCCTGGGCGATGCCGCTGGTCAGTTCGCCCATATGGATGGCCGTATTGGTGGTCAGGCCGGTGTTCAGGATCGCCAGGCCGAAGGCGCCGCCGACATTGCGCGACAGGTTGACCAGGCCCGAGGCGTTCTTGACCATGTGCGGCGGCAGGGTGGCCATGGTCACCTGCTGCGAGGCGATCATGGCCAGCATGACGCCGACCCCGCGGAAAGCCTGGACCGAGGCGAACTCCCAGAAGCCCCAGTCGTCGGTGACGATCCGCGCCTCCCACATGCCCCAGGCGCACAGCATGAAGCCGCCGAACATCAGGATCCGCGCGTCCATCCGGCGCACCAGGCGCCCGGCGAAGGGGGCGGTGGCGAACATCGCAAGACCCGAGACGACCATGGTCGTGCCCACTTCCGACGACGAATACTCCCGCACCCGCCCCAGGAAGAGGGGCAACAGGAAGGTGCCGCCGAACAGGGCGAAGCCGACCGTGAAGGTCATGACGAAGCCGACCAGGAAGTTGCGGTTGCCGAAGGCGCGCAGCTCGACGATCGGCTGGCGATAGGTCAGGGAGCGCCAGACGAAGATCGGCCCGGCCACGGCGGCGACGACCGTCAGCATCAGGATATGGGTGTCGTCGAACCAGTCGTTCTTGGCGCCCTCCTCGAGCACATATTGCATCGACATCAGGAAGGCGGCCATCAGGCCCAGGCCCCACCAGTCGAACCCCTTGGCCAGGGACGGGTCGCCCTTGTCGAAGTTCCCATACCGTCCGACCAGGAAGAGGACCAGCAGGCCCGGCCCCACATTGATGAAGAACAGCCAGCGCCAGCTGAGCCATTCGGTCAGATGGCCGCCGAGCGTCGGGCCGACGGTGGGGGCCAGGGTGACGATCAGCCCCATGACCACGCTGGCCGTGACCCGCTTGTCCGGCGGAAAGGCGGTGAAGGCCACGGCGAAAACGGTCGGGATCATGGCCCCGCCGACGAAGCCCTGGATGGCCCGGAACAGGATCATCATGTCGATAGACGTCGACAGGCCCGTGGCCACGCTCATCAGGACGAAGCCGGCGCAGGAGGCCAGGAACAGCCGCTGGGTGCCCCAGAGCCGTGACAGGAAGCCCGACAGGGGGATCATGACGACCTCGGGGATCAGATAGGCGGTCTGGATCCAGCTGATCTCGTCGGCCGAGGCGCCGACCCCGGCCTGGATCTGGGGCAGGGAGGCGGCGACGATCTGGATGTCGAGGATGGCCATGAACTGGCCCACCACCATGCCGGCGAAGCCGAGCAGCAGCATGGTCCAGTTGATCTCGGGATGGCCGGCGACGGGGGCCCTGGCGTCGGACGGGGCCCCGCCGCCGGCGGCGGGGGCTGCGGCGGTCACGGGCGGGGGGCCGCGATGGAGGCTTCGGCGAAGCTCGCGCCGCCCGGGCTCTTCAGGTCCACCTTGACGTCCACCGACAGACCGGGGCGCAGGGCCAGGTTCCGGTCGGCGCCGCTGACGACGATCCGAACAGGTACGCGCTGGGTGATCTTGGTGAAGTTGCCGGTGGCGTTCTCGACCGGGATCAGGGCGAATTCGGAACCGGTGGCGGGGGCGAAGCTGTCGATCCGGCCTTCGATCTTGCGGCCGGGGAAGGCGTCGGCGGAAATCTCGACGGTTTGGCCCAGCCGCATCCGGTCCAGCTGGGTCTCCTTGAAGTTGGCGACGATATAGGTCCGGGTCAGGGGCACGATCGACAGCAGCTGGGTTCCGGCGTTGACGAACTGGCCGGGGCGGACGCTGCGGGCCCCGACGACGCCGGCGATGGGCGCGCGGATCACCGTGCGTTCCAGGGCGATGCGGGCCTTTTCGACCTGGGCGCGGGCCTGTTCGACGGCGGCGACGCTCTGTTCGCGGGTTGAGCCCAGCACCCCGGCGGTGCGCTGTTCGGCGACCAGGGCGGCCTGGGCCTGGGCCACGGCGGCGTCGGCGGTGGCGGCGCCGGCGCGTTCGGTCTGGATTCGCTGCTGCGAGACCCAGCCCTGCTGGGCCAGCTTGCCGTAGCGGTCGACCTCGGCGCGGGCCAGGCCGGCCTGGGCGCGGGCCTGGGCCACGGCGGCGGCGCGGGCGGCGACGGTCGCCTTCTCCTGCTCGGCCTGGGCGTCGACATTGCCGACGGCGGCCAGGGCGGCCTGGAGGTTGGCCTCGGCGCGGATCAGTTCGGCGCGCTGGTCGCTGTCGTCCAGCTTGACCAGGACCTGACCGGCCTCGACCCGCTGGTTGTCGCCGACCAGGACCTCGGTCACCCGGCCGGCCAGCTGGGGGCTGACCAGGGTGGTGTCGGCCTGGACGAAGGCGTTGTCAGTGCTCTCCCACCTCTGGCCGTTCAGCCACCAGACGATCCCGCCCGCGATCAGGGCGAGGCCGACGAGGATCGCGGCGAACAGCGGCAGGCGTTTCTTCAGTTCAGGGGACATGGGGACATCCGGGGGAGGGTGCGGCGTTTTGAAGCGGCGCTAAAATGGACGTCGCCGTCCAAAAATCAATCTCCAATCGCCAGAAGCCCGATCACGCCTGGTTTTCGTGTATGTCCTCGCCTCATGACCGACCGCGCCCGAGCTTCGAATCCCCTGCCGTCCGAAGTCGATGTGGCGGTCGTCGGGGCAGGGGCGGCGGGGATCGCCGCCGCGCGGCGGCTGGTGCGGCCCGGCCTGTCGGTTCTGGTGCTGGAGGCGCGCGACCGGATCGGCGGGCGCGCCTGGACGGCCCAGGTCGAAGGCGAGGGTCTGGACATGGGCTGCGGCTGGCTGCACTCGGCCGACGACAATGTCCTGGCGCGGCGGGTGGAGGCCGAGGGCCTGACCCTGGACCGGACCCCGCCGCCGTGGCGGACCCAGGCCTTCGATCACGAGATTACGCGCGCCGACCTGGCCGAGTTCGGCGAGGCCTTCGCGGCCTTCGATCAGCGCGTAAGCGAAGCGGCGGCGCGGGGTGAAGACCGGCCCGCCTCCGACTTCTTCGACCCCGACTGCCGTTGGAACGCCCGGATGGACGCCATCTCGGGCGCCCTGAACGGGGCGCGGTTCGACGAGGTGTCCAGCCTGGACTACGACGCCTATGGCGACACCGGGGTGAACTGGCGAGTGCGCGAGGGGTATGGCCGGCTGGTCGCCCGGCTGGGCGAGGCGGTGTCGGACGCCGTGGTGCGCGACTGCGCCGTGCGGCGCATCGACCGCTCCGGCCCCCTTTTGCGGCTGGAGACCAGCCGGGGCGAGCTGACGGCGCGGGCCGTGATCCTGACGGTCCCCAACAGCCTGATGGCCGCCGAGGCGGTGCGGATCGAGCCGCCGGTTCCCGCCTGGCTGGAGGCGACGGCGGGCGTGCCCCTGGGCCTGGCGTCCAAGGTGCATATGACGGTGCGGGGTGCGGGCGACTTCCAGCCCGACACCCAGCTGTGGACGCGGACCGACACGGCCGAGACCGGCGGCTATCATCTGCGACCGTTCGGACGGCCGATGATAGAAGCCTATTTCGGCGCCGACCTGGCCTGGGGGCTGGAGGCGCAGGGGCCTGCCGCCCTGGTCGACTTCGCCGTGTCCGAACTGGTCGCGGCCCTGGGGTCGAACATGAGACGGCGGCTGGAGGCCGTGGCGGTGTCGAACTGGGGCGTCGATCCTTGGTCGCGCGGCGCCTATTCCCACGCCCTGCCAGGCCATGCGGGGGACCGGGCGAAGCTGCGGACGGCGGTCGAGGACCGGATCTTCCTGGCGGGCGAGGCGACGGCGCCGGTCTATTACGGCACGGCCCACGGCGCCTGGATGGAGGGCGAGCGGGCGGCGGACGCGGCCCTGAAAGCCCAAGGGTTGGCGACCCTGGGTCTTGACCCGCGCCGCGACGACGGCGACAGCGAGTCATGACGCCGACCAAGGCCAGAAAAACAGCCGCCAAGCCGCTTAAGCCCGGCCCGAAACGCCCGGCGGTTATGACCGGCGCCTCGGTTCCCGTGCTGCGCTGGCCGCCTGACGAGGACCGGGTCGAGACCATCTTCGAACGGCTGTCCGGCGTCATGCCCGAGCCGAAGACCGAGCTGAACTTCTCCAACCCCTTCACCCTGGTCGTCGCCGTCGCCCTGTCGGCCCAGACCACGGACGTCGCGGTCAACAAGGCCACCGACCGGCTGTTCCAGGTCGCGGACACGCCGGAAAAGATGCTGGCTCTCGGGGAGGAGGGACTGGTTCCCTACATCGCCTCCATCGGCCTCTATCGCGGCAAGGCGCGGAACGTCATCGCCCTGAGCCGGATCGTGCTGGAGCAACACGGGGGCGAGGTTCCGCTGAACCGAACCGATCTCCAGGCCCTGCCGGGCGTGGGGCGAAAGACCGCCTCGGTGGTGCTGAACGAACTGGGGATCGAGCCGGCCATCGCCGTGGACACCCATGTCTTCCGCGTCTCGCACCGGCTGGGGCTGGCCAACGCCAATACGCCGGACAAGGTGGAGGCCCAGCTGTTCCAGGTCGTGCCGGAGCCGTGGCTGCCCAAGGCCCACCACTGGCTGATCCTGCACGGCCGCTACACCTGCACGGCGCGCAAGCCCAAATGCCTGGCCTGCGTCATCGCCGACCTGTGTCCGTCGCGGGCGGGGCTGGCGGCTCTGGGCGAGGCGGCGCCCTGAGGGGCTTCAGGCGGCGTTCGCCGCCTCTGCGGCTTCCATATCCGCATTCATCGTCTGCAGGATGGCGCGCAGTTCGGCGATCTGGGCGCCGGACAAGGGGAGGCGCTCCACCACCTGGCGCCGCACGCCCAGCACCTTCTCACGCAGGGACCAGCCCGCTTCGGTGGGCTCGACCCAGACCCGACGCTCGTCCTCGGCGTCGCGTCGCCGGGTCAGAAGGCCGGACGCCTCCATCCGCTTGACCTGAGGCGTCAGGGCGCCTGTCTCCATGTGCGTGCGCCGACCAATCTCGCCCATGGTCAGGGGACGCCCGCTCTCCCACAGGGCCAGCAGGATCAGATACTGGGGGTGGGTCAGACCCAGGGGGTCGAGCAGACGTCGATAGATGCGCGTCACCAGACTGGCTCCGGTCTGAAGCGCCAGGCACAGCTGGGCGTCGATCTCCAGATCGCGGAACCCGTCGGAACCAATCTGCGCCTTCGCCATTTCGCCCTCCTCGAGCCGCCGCGGGGGCGCGAGTTCGCACCCAAACACAGGTTGTTAAGCACAAAACCTGAAAAAATCAAAAATATCAAATTTGATATAATCAATCATTAGGCAATCTCGCCGATAACCCTCCGACGAAGACACAGGAGTGTGGAATGTTCGGCACAGCGCAGAAGCGTCGCCAGCAACAAGAGCTTCAGGAACTGACCGGCATGGTCGCGGCGCTGAAGCGGTCGCAGGCGGTCATCGAATTCGCCCTGGACGGGACGATCCTGGAGGCGAACGAGAACTTCTTATCCGTGATGGGCTACCGCCTGGATGAGGTGCAGGGCGCCCACCACCGCATCTTCGTCGATCCGCAAGACGCCAATACGCCCGCCTACGCCGACCTGTGGCGCCGGCTGAATGCGGGCGAATTCATCGCCGACAAGTTCGTCCGCTACGCCAAGAACGGCGCGCGCGTGGTCATCGAGGCCAGCTACAATCCGATCTTCGACATCGACGGAAAGCCGTGCAAGGTGGTCAAGTTCGCCACCGACATCACCGCCGTCGAGGCCGAGCGCGAGCGGCGTCTGGAGGCGGACCGTCTCGCCGCCCAGGTTCAGGCCTCGGTGGTCCAATCGACCGGGCGCGCCCTGTCCGCCCTGGCGGCCGGCGATCTGTCCTACAGGATCACCGACGCCTTCCCCGGCGACTATGCGGTTCTGCGCGAAGACTTCAATCGAGCGATCGCCGCCCTGGATCAGGCGGTGGCGGTCATTCGCGTCAATGCGGCCTCCATGCAGTCCGGCGCCAATGAGATCAGCAGCGCCGCCGAAGACCTGTCGCGCCGCACCGAGCGTCAGGCCGCCGGACTGGAAGAGACCGCCGCCGCCCTGGACCAGATCACCGCCACCGTGCGCCGGACAGCCGAGAACGCCCAGTCCGCCGATGCGGTCGTGGGCCAGACCCGCACCCAGGCCGAGACCGGCGGCGCGGTGGTTCAGCGCGCCGTTTCCGCCATGGAGCAGATCGAGGCCTCTTCCGCCCAGATCGGCCAGATCATCGGCGTCATCGACGAGATCGCCTTCCAGACCAATCTTTTGGCGCTCAATGCCGGGGTCGAGGCGGCCCGGGCGGGCGAGGCTGGTCGCGGCTTTGCGGTCGTGGCCTCCGAGGTCCGCGCCCTGGCCCAGCGGTCCGCCGACTCGGCCCGCGAGATCAAGGCCTTGATCTCCACCTCCAGCGCTCAGGTCGAGTCCGGCGTCAAACTGGTGCGGGAATCGGGCGAGGCTCTTTCGGACATCGCCATCCGCATCCATGACGTCACGCGCCTGATGGGCGAAATCCGCGCCTCGACCCAGGAACAGGCCGTGGCCCTGGCCGAGGTCAACAACGCCGTCAACGACATGGACCAGGTCACTCAGCAAAATGCCGCGATGGTCGAGGAATCGACGGCCGCCAGCCTGAGCCTCGACCGCGAGGCGACCGACCTGGCCGAACTGGTCGGCCGGTTCCGACTGTCCGAGGGGCAAGGCGAGGCGGCTCCGGCGCCGATCCGCCAAGCCCAGGCCCGGATCGAAGCCTTCGCCGCCGAAACCCTGCGCCCTCGCCCGCGTCTGGTCGCTGCGGCAGGCGAGTGGCAAGCCTTCTAAAGGCGGTTTCGAACCGCTTCGGCGAAGCCTGAGCCGTTCGCCGGGTCATGGTCCAGATAGAAGTCGGGCTCGATCAGCTCGGCCTCCATCAGCACCCAGGCGCCGGCGTCGTCGCGCGCCAGATCGATGCGGGCGTAGAGCAGGGGCTCCTCGACCGCCGCCAGCACCTGTTCGGCCAGGGCCAAGGCGGCCGCGTCGGGCGTCACGGTCGTGTAGAGGCCGCCGAACTGGATCTGGATACGGAAGTCGCCGGGGACCGGCCGCTTGTTGACCGCATGGCTGAACCGGCCGCCGAAGAAGAGCAGGGAGGTCTCTCCCTCGGTCTCGATCGACTTCAGATAGGGCTGGATCATGGCCGGACCTTCCGGCGCCTCGGTCAGGGGCTGTCCCGGCGTCAGGCGCAGGGTGCGGAAGGCGCCAGCGGACACCGTCGGCTTTATGATGAGGGTCGGGGCGCCGGTTTCGGCGAAGGCGGCGTCCACTTGGTCCTGGGTGATCGCCTCGCTCCAGCGGGTCGGGGGAATGGGCACGCCCTTGTCCGCCAACCGGGCCAGATAGGTCTTGTCCGAATTCCAACCCAGGACCGAGGCCGCATTGGCGATCGGCAGGCCGGCCGTCGCCCAGGTCGCGCAGGCCTTCAGCCAGCGGGCGTGGTCGCGGTGATAGCCCCAGGCGATGACCGGCAGGATCAGGTCATGGCCCTCCAGCCCCGAGGCGTCCTCGACATGGTCGGTCCAGGGCGTGGGCGTGATCTCTGCGCCGGTCGTCTCCAGCGTGGCCTTCAGACGCGCCAACACCTCGGGCCAGCGGCCGATGTAGGATTTGTCGGCGGGGTCGGGGGTCAGGACGGCGATCCGGGTCATGCGCCCTGCCTATCGCAACCTGCCGATACATATAAGGGCTTCCTTATAGGTTTTCGGGTGACGTGCCGGTCTTCAACCGCTAAGGCGCGCCCATGACCCAGAACACCGCCCAATATGACGTCTGCGCCGTCGGCAACGCCATCGTCGACGTGCTCAGCCCCTGCGACGCCGCCTTTCTGACGGCCCAGGACCTGGCCCCCAACTCGATGCAGCTGGTCGACGCCGAACGCAGCGCCGCCCTGTATGACGCCATGGCGCCCGGCGTCGAGGCCTCGGGCGGATCGGCGGGCAACACCGTCGCCGGCGTCGGCTCCTTCGGCGGCCGGGCGGCCTATATCGGCAAGGTGGCCGACGACGTCCTGGGTCAGGTCTTCACCCACGACATCCGCGCCGCCGGCGTCCATTTCGACACCCCGGTCCTGACCGGCGGGGCCGACCAGGGTTTCGGCACCGGCCGCTGCCTGATCAACGTCCTGCCCGATGGGGCGCGGACCATGGCGACCTTCCTGGGCGCCGCCAATCAGCTGTTCGCCGACGACATCGACGAGGCCCTGATCGGCGCCAGCCAGATCGTCTATCTGGAAGGCTATCTGTTCGACCCGGCCCCGGCGCGCGCCGCCTTCGAACGCGCCGCCGCCGCCGCGCACAAGGCCGGCCGCAAGGTGGCCATCACCCTGTCGGACACCTTCGTCGTCGCCCGCTGGCGCGCCGAACTGCTGAGCTTCATCGAACAGTCGGCCGACATCGTCCTGGCCAATGAGGCCGAACTGGGCGCCCTGTTCGAAACCGATGATTTCGACGCCGCTGCGGCGAAACTGGCCGCCATTGTCGAGATCGCCGCCGTGACGCGCGGGGAGCAGGGCTCGGTGGTGATCAAGGGTGCTGAGCGCGTCGCGGTCGCCGCCTATCCGGTCGCCAAGGTGATCGACACCACGGGCGCCGGCGACCAGTACGCCGCCGGCTTTCTCTTGGGTCTGGCGCGCGGTCTGTCGCTGGAGGAGGCCGGGAAACTGGGCTCCCTGGCCGCGTCCGAAGTCATCGCCCACTGGGGCCCGCGCCCGATGGTGAAACTGGCCGACCTGGCCGGGGAGCATGGGCTGAGGGTGTAATCCGGACCTTCCCCCGCTCGCGGGGGAAGTGTCAGCTCGTCGAGCAGAGCGAGACGGCTGACGATGGGGGAAGTCTTCTTGCTTTAAGCAAGACTTCCCTCTCCGACCCTGGTCCGCTGCGCGGACGCCGGGCCACCTCTCCCGCAAGCGGGAGAGGGTCGTTTTGTGTCAGCTCTTCCACCGAAGCGTCACGGGCTGGATCGGATTGGCGAACGCCCGCCCCTCTGCGCGGCTCCTGGTCCATTCGCGCTTGAGCTGCTGGTACCATTTGGCCTGTTTATCGGCGTCGTCGATCCAGATCAGGGCGGGGTCGTAGCGCAGGCCCTCGTTTTGCAGGTTCACCATGCCGCCGTCCTGTTTCAGGAAGGCGACCACCCCCATCCGCAGGAAGGGCTTGGCCAGGTCGAAGACCCAGTGGTCGGACCAGAAGATCTGGGTGATGCGGGTCTTGGTGTCGCTGATCGGGGTCAGGCAGGTCAGGGCCAGGACCTGTTTCTCGCCCACCTGGATATGCTCCCAGCGATAGCCGGGCAGGCGGAAGGTGATCTCGGTCGCAGGGGCGCCGCCCAGGATCTTGTAGAGGCGGCTGTTCGACGAGGGGGCGTGGCGCACCATGGCCCAGCCGAAGTCTACGGGTGCGAAGGCCTTGGCCTTTTCGTGCATCGAATGTTCGGACCGCCACCACCATTGCTGGTGGACATAGGGGCCGTGGGCCGGGTCCATCAGGCCGACGACGGCGTGGTCGATATGGCTGTCGAACTCCATCCATTCGACCAGTTTCGGGCCGGATCCGACGACGCCGGGGAAGACGGGGGGCTCATGGTCCGGTTCTGACGGATTGCGGGCGTCCGAGGCCATCCAGACGAAGACCATGCCTTGGCTCTCGCGCACCGGATAGGACCGCACCTTGATGCGGTTCGCCTCGAACGCCTGATCCTCGACCAGGGACGGAATGGCGGCGCAGACCCCGTCGGGCCGGAAGCGCCAGCCGTGATAGGGGCATTCGATCGTCTCGCCCTCGCCGGGCTTCTCCACCAGCTTCCCGGCCGACAGGGGGGCGGCGCGGTGGGGGCAGATGTCGCGCATCCCATAGACGGCCCCCGCGCGGGTGCGGCCGATCAGGACGGGTTCGCCCATGATCTCATAGCGTTTCAGCCCGGCCGGGGCGACGTCGCGCGACAGGGCGACGAAATACCAGGCGTCGGCGACGAATCCCTTGCCGAACGGCTGGGCGCCGCTCTTGGACGGGGCGGCTTCGGCTTGAGGGGGCTGGACGGGAGCGGCGTCTGCGGGCTTCATGCGCGCCTCATAACAGAGGGACGCGGGGTCTGTCCTCACGAAGCCCTCAGAGAACTTTACAATGCAAAGTGAAGACGTCATAAGGATGGCTTCACAGGGGAGTTTCGCCATGTTTCGCGCCTTGAGTTTCGCTGCGGCCCTTTTCGCCGCCACCACGGTTCAGGCCCAGGCCGAAGCCCAGAACAGCCACGGGACCCATTCCGAGCACGGCTCGGCGCACGGCCACCACCATGCGGACTTCGCCTCCGACCGCATCCACGTCCGCATCGACGGCGACATGGACGGGCGCGACATCATCCTGATCCCCGGCCTCAGCTCTTCGCCGGAAATCTGGCAGGGGACGGTGGATCATCTGACGGCCCAGGACGGCGTCGGCTGGCGCGTTCACCGCATCCATGTCCAGGGCTTCGCCGGCGCCCCGGCCGAAGGCAACGCCCAAACCGGGGACGCCCCGACCCCCGTCGCCGCACCGGTCGCCGACGAAATCGCCCGCTATATCCGCGAGAACAATCTGCCCAAGCCCGCCGTCGTCGGCCATTCGATGGGCGGAACCATCGGCCTGATGCTGGCCGCGCGCCATCCCGACAGCGTCGGCCGTCTTATGGTGGTGGACATGATCCCCTTCATGGGCGCCATGTTCGGCCCGCCCGGAACCACGGCCGACAGCGTCAAACCGGTCGCGGACCAGATCTGGGTCGCCCAGGCCAACAGCCCGCGCGAGGCCTATGTGGCCCAGGCGACCGCCTCCATCAACGGCATGATCAATACCGAAAGCCGCCGTGAAGAGGCGCTGGAGGACATGCGGACCAGCGATCAGAAGGTCTCGGCCGCCGCCTTCCGCGAACTGGTGGCGACCGACCTGCGCCCCGAACTGGCCAAGATCACGGCCCCGACCGAGGTCGTCTACGTCAAGTTCAACGACCCGCGCATGACGCCCCAGATCACCGACGCCGTCTATCAGATGTCCTACGCCGGCCTGCCGGGCGTGACCCTGAAGCGGATCGACGACAGCGCCCACTTCATCATGTTCGACCAGCCCCAGGTCTTCTACGGCGCGCTGGACGCCTTTCTGGCGCAATGAGCCATCCTGCGGCGGACCGAGTGGTCGGTCTCTATCAGGATGGGGCCGAGGGCTGGATCGCCGACCGCGGCCCGTCCCTCTATGCGGGACCGAACGGTCCGAACGAGGCCGAATGGCTGGACCGGTTCGTCGCCGACCTGCCGTCGAACGCCCGCCTTCTCGACGTCGGCTGCGGTTCGGGCTGGCCGATCGGCGCGGCCCTTCTGGCGCGGGGTTTCAGGGTCGTGGGGCGAGATTCCTCGTCGGCCCTGATCGCCCATGCGCGGAAAACCCTGCCGGCCGGCGTCTGGGAGACCGCCGACATGCGCGACCCGCCGCCGGACGACCTGTTCGACGGCGTCCTGGCCTGGCACAGCCTCTTTCATCTGACGCCTGAAGATCAGTTGCGGGTTCTGCCCGCCCTGGCGAACCAGGTGGGGCCCGGCGGGCGGCTGATGTTCACCAGCGGTCCCGCCCATGGCGAGACCCTCGGCGAATGGCGCGGCGAACCCCTGTATCACGGCAGTCTGGACCCCGCCGCCTATCGCGCCCTGCTGGCGGACGCCGGTCTTTCTATGGAGGCCGACGGCGCCGGGACCGGCGTCTGGCTGGCTCGCCGCGCCATTCTTTCGGCGAAATAGCCGCTCACGCTGGTGTGAAGTCAGCGGAGCCGTTTCGGCGGCGGTTCATACGCGGTACACGTCGGTATGAGCTAATCCGCCTCAGCGCGGCATCTGAAGGAAAGTCATGGCGGGTCCAGGGTTCGGGGGCGGACAACAGGGCGGCGACAGGCCCGCCCGCACGCCGTTGCAAAGGGCGCTCTATTGGGGCGTGGTGCTGGCGGTCTGGGGGCTGATCTTCCTGGTGGTCTTCTTCGCGGTGTTTGCGCGCGGCCTGCCCGACACCTCGACCCTGTATAATGTCGATCGTCAGCCCTCGATCACCTATCTGGACCGCAACGGCGCCCTGATCGCGACGCGCGGCACCCAGATGGCGCCGCCGGCCGATCTGGACAGCCTGCCCGACTATGTGCCGGCCGCCTTCATCGCCATCGAGGACCGGCGCTTCTATCACCACCCCGGTTTCGACCCCATCGGCATGATGCGGGCCATGGCCACCAATATGCGCGCCGGCCGGGTGGTCCAAGGCGGCTCCACCCTGACGCAGCAGCTGGCCAAGAACCTGTTTCTGACGCCGGACCAGAACATGCGCCGCAAGGTGCAGGAACTGATGCTGGCGGTCTGGCTGGAGATGAAATTCTCCAAGAAGGAGATCCTGGCCCTCTATCTGAACCGGGTCTATTTCGGCGCCGGCGCCTATGGGATCGAGGCGGCGTCGCAACGCTATTTCGACAAGTCGGCCAAGGATCTGACGGTCGGCGAGGCCGCGCTTCTGGCCGGCCTGCTGAAGGCGCCCTCGCGCTATTCGCCGGTGTCAGAGAGCGAGCGGGCCGCCAACCGCGCCACCGTCGTGCTGAACGAGATGGAGGAGGCCGGGGTCATCACCGCCGCCCAGCGCGAACAGGCCGTGACCCAGCCCATCATCGTGTCGCGCACCCTGGCGACCCAGCACGCCCAGTATTTCATCGACTGGCTGGACCAGTCGATCCGCGGCCTGGTCGGCGAGCCGACCGAGGATCTGGTGGTCGAGACCACCCTGGACCTGACCCTGCAGACGGCGGCCGAACGCTCGGTGCGGCGCATTCTGGACCGCGACGAGGGCAAGGGGGTGCAGCAGGCGGCCCTGGTGGCCCTGGACGGCGACGGCCGGGTGCGGGCCATGATCGGCGGCGGCTCCTATGCCGACAGCCAATTCAACCGCGCCGTCGAGGCGCGGCGTCAGGCGGGTTCGGCCTTCAAACCCTTCGTCTACCTGGCGGCGGTCGAGGCCGGCTATACGCCCCAGACCCCGGTGGTCGATCAGCCGGTCACCATCGGCAACTGGTCGCCGAAGAACTATTCCAACACCTTCGCCGGCCCCATGCCCCTGTCCCAGGCGGTGGCCCAATCAATCAATACGGTGGCGGCCTCCGTCGCCGACCAGATCGGCCGCGACAGCGTCGCCCGGGCCGCGCGGCGCCTGGGCATCGAAAGCCGGATCGGTCTGGAGCCGGCCATGGCTCTGGGCGCCGTCGAGGTCTCGCCGCTGGAGATGGCCACCGCCTATGACGCCTTCGCCAACGGCGGCCGCCGGGTCGAGGCCTATGGCATCAGCCGCATCCGCACGCCCCAGGGCCGCGTCATCTATCAGCGCGCAAGCGGCCAGAGCGGTCAGGCCATCAACAATCCGCCCCTCTATTACATGAACCAGATGCTGCGCGGGGTCATGACCTCGGGCACCGGGCGCAGCGCGGCCATCGCCGGGCGCGACCTGGCGGGCAAGACCGGCACCACCTCCGACTATAAGGACGCCTGGTTCGTCGGCTACACCGGCGGCTTCGTCACCGCCGTCTGGGTGGGCAAGGACGACAACACCGCCATGCGCGGCGTGACCGGCGGCTCCTCGCCCGCCGCCATCTGGAAGGGCTTCATGGAGGCGGCCCTGCCGCGCCTGAACGCCCCGCGCATCCCCGACGGTCCGCCCATGCCCGAGGGCTGGGTCGCGCCCGATCCGATCGGCGACCTGATGTCGGGCATCGGCGAGGACGGTCTGCCGATCCAGCCGACCGACCCGGCCGCCGAGGGCGACCCCTATGCCGAACAGCCGGAGGTCGCCGCGCCGTCGGACCCGAAACAGCCGCTGGACCAGCCGAAGGTCAAGCCGGCGCCGCGCGATCCGCCGGACCAGCAGCCGGAAGGCCGCCAACCGGCCGAGAAACGCAGCGATCCGCTTTTCTTCTGATCCTTCGGGGAAGCCCCCACAGACCTTCCCCCGCTTGCGGGGGAAGTGTCAGCTCGTCGAGCACAGCGAGACGGCTGACGATGGGGGAAGTCTAGCCTCTTGGAAGAAGACTCCCCTCTCCGACCCTGGTTCGCTGCGCGAACGTCGGGCCACCTCTCCCGCAAGCGGGAGAGGGTCTGGGACGCCGCCTACCGCCCCACCGCATGAAGCGCCGCGCCGTAGTCCTTCAGCCATTTGCGCCAGGGCCTGTGGTCCCCGACCAGCCGCTCGACCACCGACCAATAGGCCGGGCTGTGGTCGGCGTGGACCAGGTGGGCGACCTCGTGGGCGGCGAGGTAGTCGATGACCGGGGGCGGGGCCATGATGACCCGCCAGGAATAGCGGATGGTGCGGTTGTGCGGGCTGCATGAGCCCCAGCGCGAGCGGGTGTCGGCGATCGACACCTGGACCGGCTTCTGACCCAGGGTCCGCAAATGGTGTTCGGTGCGTTCGACCAGGGTGGCGCGCGCCTCGCGCTTCAGCAGATTCTCGACCCGACGGGCATAGGCCTCGCCCTCGCCGCCGGAGCGGATGACGGTTCCCTCCTCGACCAGCCGCGCCGCGCCGGCGCCGGGCGTCGCCTCCAGCCGCACGGGCCGGCCGCGCAGGGCGATGACCTGGCCCGGCTGCAACGGCCGGCTCCGGGGGCGCACGGCCAGGCGTTCGGCGATCCAGACGCTTTTCGAACGGGCGAAGGCCACGGCCTGGACCAGGCCGCGCTCGGTCGGGGCGATCACCACCGCCTCGCCGGCCCGGGCGTCGATCCGTACCGACAGGCGCCGCGCGCGCGGATTGACCGACAGTCTCAGCGTCGGACCCGAACCGGGTTCGGGCCGGTCTTCGTCAAGCGGCAGCCGCTGACCGTTGCGATACGCCAAGTCGGGCCTCGTTCCGGGCGATGAAGTCGCGAACGCGGGGATAGATCTCCTCGCGGAAACGACGACCGTTGAAGACCCCGTAATGGCCCACGCCGGGCTGGACGTACAGCACCCTCTGATCCTCGGGGATGTTCGGGCACAGGCCGTGCGCCGCCTGGGTCTGGCCGACGCCGGAAATGTCGTCCTTCTCGCCCTCGACCGTCATCAGGCCGATGTCGGCGATCTTGCTCAGATCGACCCTGCGGCCGCGATGCTCCAACAGGCCGCGCGCCAGCAGATGCTGCTGGAAGACGATGTCGATGGTCTGAAGATAGAATTCCTCGGTCAGGTCCAGAACCGACAGATATTCGTCGTAGAATTCCTCGTGCTTCTCCACCCCGTCGCCGTCCCCGGCGATCAGGCTGGTGAAATAGTCCCAGTGGGCGTCGCGGTGGCGCTCTTCGTTCATCGACATGAAGCTGTAGAGCTGGACGAAGCCCGGATAGACCCGCCGTCCGAACCCCGGATAGGGCAGGGGCACGGTGTGGATCATGTTCGACTTGAACCAGGTGAAGGGCTTCTCCTCCGCCAGCTGGTTCGTCACGGTCGGCGACAGGCGGGCGTCGATGGGCGAACCCATGAAGGTCATCGAGGCGGGGCGGTTCTCGTCGCCGTCCTCGGCCATGATCGCACAGGCCGCCAGGACGGGCGGGCCGGGCTGGCAGACCCCGACGACGTGGGGCCGGCCGCCGATCTCGGCCAGCATCCGCCGGACATGGTCGATATAGTCGAAGAAGTCGAACCGCCCTTCCAGCACCGGAACCTGGCGGGCGTTGATCCAGTCGGTCACATAGACGTCGTGGTCCTGAAGGAAGGCCTCGACCGTGCCGCGCAGCAGGGTGGCGTAATGGCCGGACAGGGGGGCGACGATCAGGACGGCGGGACCGGACGCGGGTTTTTTGGCGCGCTTCAGATCGCCGATGTTCCGGGCGAAGCGGACCAGGCGGCACCAGGGGCTCTGCCAGATCACCTGTTCGACCGTGCGGACCGGCTTGCCGCCGATCTCGAGGGTCTCCAGCCGCCAGTCGGGCTTGCCGTAGCGGCGGGTGACGCTCTCGAACAGTTCGGCCGAGGCGTAGGCGGTGCGGGCCAGGGCCGTGTCCGCCGCCGGATTCAACGGCGAGCTCCAGAACCGGCGCGCCATCTGGGCGCCGAAGCGCCAGGGCAGGGCCGACTGATAGGCGAGTTCATGAAGGGCGTAGAGCATGACCATCCGTTGGGCCGCGCCGCGACCGGCGTCGGCGGGCCTCTTGCTGCACGGCAGCATACAGGGTTTCGCCCTTCGCGTCAGTTAATCGCAAACGGGTGTAAATGGGGCGCAGTTCGACCTTCTCGCCGCCGCATGAACATGATCTGATAGGGCCGACGTTCGGGGCCGTCCCTTCGGAACCGTCTATCGGAAAGGTCTTGGAGCATTCGATGTGGGTCTCGCTGACCATCGCCGGCCTGATGCTGCAACAGGCGCCCGCTGCGGGTCTGGTCTCCTATGAGGAATCGGTGCGTTGCGCCGGCCTGACCCAGGCGGCGTCCGAGCTGGAGGGCGGAGAAAGCGCCGAGGGCCGCAGCCTCTATGACGCGGCCCTTTTCTGGTCGCTGGCGGCCATGCAGGCGGCGACGGCGGCCGGCAAGCCCGCCCGCGCCGCCGAGGCGGATCAGACCCGCGCCCGTATCGAGGCGGTGCGCCAGCTCAGCGCCGACGCCCCCGCCGCCCGCGCCGCCCTGCAGCGGTGTCGGCGCAAGACGCCGAACCTGAACTGAGGCCGAAATGTCGGCTTGGGGCGCGGCTGAACGTTCGTGGCGGCGCTGCGTTTGCAGGAGACCGACGGCAAGGGACGTCTTTCGTCCCGATCCGGGATTTTAAGGCGTTCAATCCTATGTTCGAGTTCGGTCGTGATCTTCGCAAACTCTTCGCCCAGGCTCGTGAGAGCGAGGATCTGGGCTGGGTCGAACTGATCGGAGTCGATCTCCTGGCCGCCGAGGCCCGGCGCGAGGCCACCGACGCCGGCCGCGTCTCCTGCGCCCGCCCCTTCGACACCGAATTCCGCGCCGCCGCCCTGTGGCGCGAGCACGCCCGCCGCAGCGGGGCGGCCGACAGCCTGACCCGCGCCGACCGTTGCGCCGACAGCCTGGTCCGCAACGCCCAGGGCGACGACCAGGCCGCCCGCGCCGCCGGCGCCAAGGCGCAAGGGTTGATGCTGCGCTTCGACCTGTGCGGCGATCCGGCTCATCTGGACCGCGCCCTGGCCCTTGTGGCGGGGGCGGGGCGTCCGCGCCGATCCAAGACCGCCGCCGACCTGGCGGCGACCCACGCCCGGCTGAAGGCCCGCAAGGCCCGCCTGTCCGGCGATGCGAAGGCGCTGATGGACGCCGCCGCCCTGATGGATGCGGCCCAGCACGACCTGTCCGGCGAGGATGTGGACCTTCGTCTGGATCAGGCCGCCTTCGCGCTCGAGGCCGGGGTGATTCAGCGCGACCCCCGCCTGCTGGACCACGCCGGGCGCGACCTGGGCATATTGGTCGAAGGCGCCTCGCCCGATCACCGTCCCCTGACCCGGGCCCGCGCCCTGGCCATGTGCGGCGCCGGCCTGTCCGCCCTGGCGACCCTGGCCGACCACGCCGAGGCCCAGGACCAGGGCCGCTCCATGTTTGAAGCCGCCGCCGACCAGTTCACCCCCGATCACAGCCCTCTGGACTGGGCGGCGATCCAGGTTCTGCGCTCCGGCGGCGACGCCCTGCCGCTGATGGTGCTGAACCAGGCCGAAGTCCTGACCCAGGGCCAGGGGCTGATCATCGGCGCCCTGGTCCGCGAGCGCCGGCTGGCGCGCGAGATCGCCCTGGTCGAAGCCATGGAAGACCGCGCCGGCCTGGACGTGCTGGAGGATCGGCTGCGCCGTCGTCTGGCCGCCGCCGCCCCGCTCGATTGGGCGGCCGACCAGATCAGCCTGGCCGGTGTGGCCCTGGCGCGTCGGCGCCTTGGCGGCCCAGAACCGCGCCGCCTGAACCTGATCCTGAACGAGGCCGTCCTGACGGCCCGCGAAATGGGCGTCCCCGCCCTGGCCGAACGCGCGGGCCTGCTGCTGTTGCAGTCGGGCCTTTGAAGCCTCAGCCGCCCATCGCGACGAAGGGGCCGTTCAGGAAGCGGGGCTTGCCGTAGGACAGAGGCTGGCCGTCGTCGGCCAGGACGCGCCCTCCGGCGGCCTCCAGCACGGCCTGACCGGCTGCGGTGTCCCACTCCGAGGTCGGACCCGAGCGCGGATAGGCGTCGAATCGGCCCTCGGCGATCAGGCAGAACTTCAGCGAGGAGTCCGTGCCCTGCCAGCGGGTGCAGCCGTGCCGGGCGGCGAGACGCGCCGCCTCCTCATCGGTGACGCTGTGGCTCAACAGGGCCATCCCCTCGGCCGGCCGGTCGCGCACCTTGATCGGCCGCCATTCGGCGCCGGAATGGGCCTCGCCCTCCTGCTGTTCGCCGAACTGGCGACGGAAGGCGCCCTGGCCGGGGGCGCCGGTGCGCCAGGTGGTCGCCGTCGCCGGCGTCGTGACCACCCCCGCGACCGGACGGCCGGCGTGGATCAGGGCGATGTTGACGGTGAAGGCTTCGCCGCCGCGCACGAACCCCTTGGTCCCGTCCAGCGGATCGATCAGCCAGAACCAGTCCTCGGCCTGGGCCGGGGCGCCGCTTTCGGCGACGGCCTCTTCCGCCACCGTCTGGACGCCGGGATAGAGGGCGGCGAGCCGTTCCAGGATCAGGGCCTCGGCCGCGCGGTCGGCCTGGGTCACGGGGCTGTCGTCGGACTTGGTCTCGACGGCGGTGTCGCTGCGCCAATAGGGCAGGATCAGGCGGGCGGCGTCTTCGGCGATCTCGGCGATCGCCAGGGCCAGGGCGCCGGAGGCCAGATCGCGCGAGAGGGTCTTGTCGGCGGTCGCGGGGGAGGGGGAGGTCGTCATTGCGGGCTCGATAGACCATTGAGCCGGTTCCATGAACCGGCAAATCACGTCAGCTTCTCTTGCGCCTCCTGACTGTGACCTGAACGCCGACGAGAGTATGCAGGCTCAATGATCCCGACCGACGCCGAAAACGCCGCCCCGCCCGCCCTGGACCTGCCGTTCGAGGGGACGGAGCTGGCGACCTATGTGGCCGCCAAACTGTGCCACGACTTCATCAGCCCCTCGGGCGCGATCGTCTCGGGCCTGGATCTGATGAAGGACCCTTCGGCCCAGGACATGCGCGACGACGCCCTGGCCCTGATCGAACAGAGCGCCAACAAGATGGTGGCCCTGGTCCATTTCGCGCGGGTGGCCTTCGGCGCGGCGACCAGCAGCGAGCGGTTCACCGCGCGCGAGCTGCGCGATCTGGTGGTCGGCATGACGGCGGGCGGTCGCGCCTCTCTGGACTGGCGGATCGAGGAGCAGGAGTTCTCCAAGCCCCAGGCGCGGGCTCTCACCAACCTGGCCTATCTGACGGTCGGGGCTCTGCCCCTGGGCGGCAATGCGGTGATCCAGTCGCGGGTCGCACACGGCGCCCTCTTCCTTGAAGGGTTCGCCGAGGGCGCCCGGGCCCGGCTGAAGCCCGAGGCCGTCGTCGGCCTGACCGGCCGGCGCCTGACCGAGGGTCTGGCGGGCCAATGGATTCAGCCCTATTGGCTGTGGCTGACGGTCAAGGAGGCGGGCGGAACCCTGCGAGTGGCGGTGCAGGAAGAGCGGATCGCCCTGGTCGCGCGCATGCCCCACTAGGTCGCCCTGGAGGCGTTTCCCAACGACTCGTTAACTGGCGATCTGCCATATTAAGCGACGCACATCGGCCGACCGTCTCCGCCTGGGAGCCCGCCTTGAACTTCAAAACCTGCCTGATCGTCGACGACAGCCGCATCATCCGCAAGGTGGCGCGTCGGATCGTCGAAGGCTTCGGCTATGAGGTGGATGAGGCGGCGGACGGGGCCGAGGCCCTGTCCTACTGCACCGGCGTCATGCCCGACATGATCCTGGTCGATTGGAACATGCCGGTGATGGACGGGCTGACCTTTCTGCGGCGTCTGCGCGCCCTGCCTGAGGGCGGACGGCCCAAGGTGCTGTTCTGCACCATCGAAACCCGGCCCGAACGCATCGCGGAGGCTCTTGCGGCCGGCGCCGACGACTATGTGATGAAGCCGTTCGACGGCGAGATCCTTCAATCCAAGCTGACGGAGGTCGGCGCGATCGCGGCATGACTCCCGAGGACTTCGACAAGCTCCAGGGACTCTTGGCCACCCGCGCCGGCTACAGGCTGACGCGGGATCGCATGAATTTGGCCGAGCATCGGCTGGGGCCGATCGCGCGGCGCGAAGGCTACGCCAATGTCGAGGCCCTGCTGGCCAATCTGTGGGCCCATCCGGTCGCCTCCCTGGGCTGGGCGGTGATCGAGTCCCTGCTGAACCCCGAAACCTGGTTCCGCCGCGACCGCGCCCCCTTCGACGTCCTGGAACAGGAGCTTCTGCCTGCCCTGGCCAAGGCGCGGCCCGGCGGGCGGGTCAGCCTCTGGTCGGCGGGCTGCTCCACCGGGCAGGAGGCCTGGTCCATCGCCATGGCGGCCAAGGCGGCCGGCGCTGCGGCCGAGATCGTCGCCACCGACCTGTCGCAGCGTGCGATCGATAAGGCCCGTGCGGGCCTCTACACCGGTTTCGAGATTCAGCGCGGCCTGAACGCGCGGGCCATGCTGCGCTGGTTCGAACCGGACGAGGAGAACTGGCGGGTGCGTCCCGAACTGGCGGAGATCGTCCGGTTCGGCCGGGCCAATCTGCTGGACGAGCCGACGGACGAGATGCGGTTCGACGTCATCTTCTGCCGCAACGTCCTGACCCATATGGAGCCGTCGCGCCGCGCGCGGCTGCTGGACGGGCTGGAGCGCCGCCTCGTCGATGACGGCTGTCTGTTCCTGGGCCTGGATGAGCGGCTGGAGGGCGAGACGGTCGCCTTCCGCCCCGTCAGCGGCCGTCAGGGTCTCTATGTGAAGACCCCCGCCGCCGTCCGCCGCGCCGCCTGATCCGATAAGCTGATCCGATCGTCTGACCTGAGCCGGCGCCGGTAGGGCTCAGCCCGCGTGCAGCTCCTGCTTGACCCGTTCCGCCAGGGTCTTGATGTCCAGCGGCTTGGGCAGGAAGGAGACCCCCGCCTCGTCCTGCAACAGGTCCGAAAAGTCGCTCTCGGCATAGCCCGAGATGAACATGACCGGGGCGTCGCCCAGATATTTGCGCGCCTTCTTCAGCAGGGACGGGCCGTCCAGGCCGGGCATGATGACGTCGGAGATCATCATGTCGATCTGGCCGGCGTGCTCCTCGGCCAGCATCAGGGCCTCCTCGCCGTCGGCGGCCTCGATGACCTCATAGCCGCGCTGGCGCAGCAGGCGGGCGGCGATGCCGCGCACCGCGTCCTCGTCCTCGACGAACAGGATGCGCCCGGCGCCCGACAGGTCGCGCGGCGCCTTGACCTTGACCTCGACCGGCTGGACCTCGGCCAGTTCCGCCTCGCCCGCGGCGGGCAGGAAGATGCGGAAGGCGGCGCCCATGCTCATGCCGTGGGGGCCTTCGATATTGCTGACCGAGATATGGCCCCCGGCCTGCTGGGCGATGCCGTAGACGGTGGCCAGGCCCATGCCGGTGCCCTCGTTCACCGCCTTGGTGGTGAAGAAGGGCTCGAAGATCTTGTCCACCAGTTCGGGCGGCACGCCGGGGCCGGTGTCGGACACCTCGATCAGGGCCACCTCGTCGGTCGGGGCGGCGGCCCAGCCCATTTCGCGCGCCTGCTGGGCGGTCAGGCGGCGGGTGGTGATGGTCACGACGGCGTCGCCGGGTTCGACCACGCCGCGCATGGCGTCGCGGGCGTTGACCGCCAGGTTCATCACCGCCGTCTCCAGCTGGCTCTTGTCGGCCAGAACGATCGGCAGGTCCCGACCGTAGTCGGTCTCCAGCCGCACGTCCTCGCGCAGCAGCCGGCGCAGCAGTATGGCGAACTCGCCCACCAGCTCGCCCAGGTCCAGCCGTTCGCGCCGCACCGTCGACTTGCGCGAAAAGGCCAGCAGCTTCCTCACCAGGTCCGCCGCCCGGATGGCCGTCTGGCGGATCTCGTTCAGCCCCTCATAGGAGGGATCGCCGACCGGGTGCCGTTCCAGCAGGCCCGACAGCTGCAGCTGGATGGCCGTCAGCAGATTGTTGAAGTCGTGCGCCACCCCGCCCGCCAGCTGGCCCACGGCCTGCATCTTCTGGGCCTGGCTGAGCTGCAGCTCCATCGACTTCTGGGCCGAGACGTCGAACAGCCAGATGCGTTGGCGCTCGCCCTCGGGCGCCACATACAGATGCAGCATCTTGTCGGGATAGGCCCGCGCCACCAGTTCGATCGGGCCGGACGACCCGGCCGCCAGCTTGGCCCGCGCCTCGACCACGCCCGTCGGATCGAACAGATGGCCGAAGGCGGCGTCGCGCGCGGCGTTGGGTCCGGTCAGGATCGCCAGGGCCGCATTGGCCTCTTCCGCCCGGCCGGCGAACAGGTCCGAACCCGCGATGACGGCCGAGCCGAACGGGGCGCCGGCGGCCATGGCGCGGGCCTCGCCGTTCGTCCCCTGGGCCTGGGCCGGAACGGCGGCCAGCGGCAGGACCGCCTCGGGCGCGGCCCGCATCAGAAACCGGTCGGGGCCGGCCCGGCCGATCACCACCTCGAACTCGCGCGCCCCGATCTGGACGATGGCGTGGCCCGGCTCGCCCCGCCGCGCCTGGGCGAAGGCCATATAGAGGGCCTGGGCCGACTTGCCGCGGGGCAGGGCGGTGGTGGCGCCGTTGGCCTCGGCCCAGGCGCCGTTGAAGGCCAGGACCTGGCCCGTCTCCCACACCAGGGCGGCCGGCTCGGCCATGGCGTCCAGCAGTTCAACCGCCACGTCGCTGGACGGCTGGACCGTCTCGGCCCGGCGGAAACCGAACAGGGCGATCAGGGCGATCAGCCCCACGGTGACGATCAGGATCAGGCCCGGCGCCGAGGTCGGATTGGCCCGAAAGGCCGGATAGGCCAGGGCGGCGACCGTCGCCACCGCCCCGAAAGCCATCACGGCCGAGAGCAGGTCGAACGAAAGACGGCGGTTGGGCGTCATGCGGCCTCGCGAATCAGTAGGCTGATCATACGCTGAAATCGGGCGGCAAGCCTTACGGCGGCGTTACCGGCGTTTTCGCGATTGGAAGACGAAGCCGATGATCTTGGCGGCGGCCTCGAAATGCTCCTTGGGGATCACCTCGTCCACCTCGACGGTGGCGTAGAGCGCGCGCGCCAGAGGCACGTTCTCGACGATGGGCACGTCGTGTTCCTTGGCCACCTCGCGGATGCGCAGGGCCAGGGCGTCCACCCCCTTGGCGACGCAGACCGGCGCCCCGTCCCCCTGGTCCGGCTCATAGCGCAGGGCCACCGAATAGTGGGTCGGGTTGGTCACGATCACCGTGGCCTTGGGCACATTGGCCATCATCCGCTGGCGGCTGCGCTGCATGCGGATCTGCTTCAGCTTGGCCTTGACGTGCGGGTCGCCCTCGGTCTGCTTATAGTCTTCCTTCAGCTCTTCCTTGGTCATCCGCATCCGCTTGGCGAAGCGCATCTTCTGCCAGATGAAGTCGGCGCCGGCGGTGGCTCCCAGCAGGATGATGGCCGCCACGAACAGGGCCAGGGCCATGTCCCGCGCCAGGGGCAACAGGGCCAGGGGGCTCACCGTCACCAGGTTCTCGAACTCGCGCGTGTGGGGCTTCAGCACCATCCAGCACACCACGCATACGGCGATCAGCTTGATCAGGGTCTTGACGAACTGCATCAGGCCGTCAGGCCCGAAGATGCGTTTGAACCCCGACAGGGGGTTCACCGCCGACCACTGCGGCTTCAGCTTCTCGCCGGTGAAGATCAGGCCGGACTGGGCCAGATGCCCGCCCGCCCCGCCGATGATGGTGGCCAGCATGACGGCCCCCAGAAACGGGGTCATGGCCCACAGGGCGCGGGCCAACACTTGCGTCCCCGCTCCGGAATCCAGCATGCCCAGCATCTGGTGCGGGGCGGCGATGAAGGGCAGGAGCTGTTCGGCCATGGACCCGGCGAACCAGCCCCCGGCCCCCAGGATCACCGAGGCCGCCCCGGCGAGCGCCAGCACCTGACCCACGTCCTGGGACTTGGCGACATCGCCCTTCTTGCGGGCTTCCTCAAGTTTTCGGGGTGTCGCCTCTTCGGTTTTCGACTCGGGATCGGCGCCTTCAGCCACCGGCGCCTCCCATCACCCCGGCCGCGAACAGCTCGCCCAGGCGTCGATAGCGGTCGATGAAGACAGTCCCCAGCGCCCCCAGGCTGAGGGCGAAGATCGAAAGACCCAGGATCACGCTCAGGGGCGCGGCGGCGAAATAGACCTGAAACGACGGCATGACCCGCGCCACCAGACCCGAGGCCAGGTTGAAGATCAGGGCGAAGACCAGAACCGGCGCCGACAGCTGAACCCCCAACAGGAAGCTGTCCCCCACGGTCCGCACCGCCATGGCGGTGAAGTCGTTCATCATCAGCGGCTGGGCCGGGGCGATCAGCTTGTAGGAGCCGACCATGCCGGCGATGAACAGATGGTGGGTGTCTGTGGCGAAGATCAGCGTCACCCCGAACAGCATCAGAAACGAGGCGATGGTCGATCCCGGCTGGGCCTGCAGCGGATTGGCCGTCTGGGCGAAGCTGAGGGTGGTCTGCAGGGAGACGATCTCGCCCGCCGTGGTCAGGGCCGTCATCAACAGCCGCAGCAAAAGGCCGATCATCAGCCCGGTCACGACCTCGCGGATGATCCAGCCGACCATGCCGCCCAGGCCGTCGGGCAGGCCGGGCAGGCCCGCCCGCACCACGGGCCACAGGACCAGGCTGATCAACAGGGCCAGGGACAGGCGGATGCGCGGCGGCACATAGGCCTCGCCGAAGCCGGGCATGACCATCAGGATCGCCCCGATCCGGGCGAAGATCAGCCCGCCGGCCCAGACCTGGTCGGCGGTGGCCCAGCCGTCCATCAGACGCCCCGCGTCTCGGACCCGCCCACCCTACATGCCCGCGATGCGGGCGGCGATCTGGCGCATGAAGCCGCCCAACAGGGCGCCCATCAGCGGCAGGAACAGCAGCAGGGAGACGAAGATGGCGATGATCTTGGGCGCATAGATCAGGGTCTGTTCCTGAATCTGCGTCAGGGCCTGAAACAGACCGATCACCACGCCCACCACCAGGCCCACGATCAGCACCGGCAGGCACAGCTGGATCGTCAGCCAGATGGCGTCACGCCCCACATCCAGAACTTCCGCGCCGTTCATCGGCCGAGACTCCCGCAAAACACTGGGCAGAAAATGCCGGGAGGATGGTTAACGGGGAGATAACGGTGGCGGATCTCCTGAACCCCAGCCTCTCTTGTCTGTTCTATCATGGGTTGCGATATTGGGGCGCGCTGTCATCGAGGAGGGGCGATATGAAGAGGGAGGTGATCGCTCATCTGACCGAGACCTTCGAAGGTCACGCACAACAGACGGACGCGGGCGTGGACTATTGGCTTGGGCGAGACGTTCAACATCTGCTCGGATACGCCGAGTGGCGGAATTTCCAGAACGTCCTGTCAAAGGCCAAGACGGCCTGTGAGCTCTCGGGACACGAGATCGGGCACCATTTTGTTGACGTCAACAAAATGGTCGACCTGGGGTCGGGCGGGCGACGCCAGATCGATGACGTGATGCTCACACGGTTCGCATGTTATCTGGTGGCTCAGAACGGCGATTCTGCGAAACCTGAGATCGCTTTTGCGCAAAGCTACTTCGCCATTCAAACTCGTCGAGCCGAGTTGGTGGAACAGCGCATGCTCGAAGTGGAGCGTTTGCTTGCTCGCCGCAAGTTGACGCAGACGGAGAAAGAGCTGTCCGGAATTATCTATGAACAAACCGGCGAGAACCAGAACTTCGCTCTAATCCGTAGCAAGGGCGACGGCGCGTTGTTCGGCCGATCAACGCAGGCGATGAAGGCGACATGGAAGGTGCCGGACAGCCGTCCCCTCGCGGATTTTGCGCCCACCATCATCTTGAAGGCCAAGGATTTCGCGACAGAAATCACCATCTTCAACGCCCGCGCCCACGCCATGAGAACGGAAGGCGCCATTTCTTCCGAACATGTCACCAACAACAAGGCAGTCCGAAAAACCCTTTTGGACCGCGGCATTCGGCCGGAAGCCCTGCCTGCTGCGGAAGACATAAAGAAGGTTGAGCGCAGAGTGGCGTCGCACGATCGCAAGTCGCTCCAGAATCCAGATCGAATCGACGAGTAGATGGACGGCTGTTCCTGACCTTCTGCGGAAGGCGCTCCTATGGACCAGATGCGGCGCGCAACTTGGATACATCGGACAGATCGGACACATTTTTTCGCGCCCGCCGCCGATTTCCGGACACATCGGACACATCGGACACTGTTTTTCCCGGTCCGGCGTCTGACCGCGTCGCCGCAGCGTAAGGGGTAGGATTTTTGCTTTTCGTGTTCGGCTCGCTATAGGCCCTGTCATGACCGACGTCCCCCCCAAGACCGCCCGCGCCTCCCGTCTGACCCAGGCCGACGCCGAGGCGGCGGTGCGCACCCTGATCGAATGGGCGGGGGACGATCCCGACCGCGAGGGTCTCCTGGAGACCCCGGCGCGGGTGGCGCGCAGCTATCGCGAGCTGTTCTCGGGCTATGAGACCGACCCGTTGTCCTATCTGGAGAAGACCTTCGAGGAGACGGGCGGCTATGATCAGCTGGTGGTGCTGAAGGACATCCGCTTCGTCAGCTTCTGCGAACACCATATGCTGCCGGTCGTGGGTCGGGCCCATGTGGCCTATCTGCCGACCGACCGGGTGGTGGGCATCTCCAAACTGGCGCGGGTGGTGCGCGGCTTCGCCCGGCGCCTGCAGATCCAGGAGAAGATGACCGCCGAGATCGCCGAGGCCATCAATACGGTGCTGAAGCCGCACGGCGTCGGGGTGGTGATCGAGGCCGAGCACAGCTGCATGACCCTGCGCGGGGTCAATGCGCCGGGCGCCAGCCTGTCGACCAGCCATCTGATCGGCGTGGTCCGCGACGATCCGCGCACCCGCGAGGAGTTCCTGAGGCTGGTCCGGGGCTGAACCCGGCCCGTCTCTTGCGGGGGAGGGGGCCAAGGAGGCCTTCCCCGTGCCCTGGACCCTGATTTCGACCCGGAATGAGACAACCCCGATCGCTCGGGGCGGCTGGCTCGACGCCCTGCGTTTCATTGTGGCCTTCCTGATCATTCTGCACCACTTCCAGGCGGCCGGCCCGGTCCCGCTGGCTGAGGCGGTTCATCCGGTGTTCGAACGCGGCGGCTTCCTGCTGACCAACTTCTTCCTGATCGATTCCGGCTATGTGCTGATGCGGGTCTATGGGGCGGCGGTCGGCGGTGGACGGATGTCGCACGGCGACTTCGTCCTGAAGCGGGTGTTGCGGGTCGTCCCGGCCCATCTGATCCTGGGCCTGTCTCTGGTCGCCCTGGTGCTGCTCAGCGCCTCGGTCGGGATCGCGCCCCGCAATCCCGAATGGTTCCGCTGGGACCAGCTGCCGGCCCAGCTGCTGCTGGTTCAGTCCTATGGGGTGTACGGCGGCCTGGGCTGGAACGCGCCGACCTGGTCGATCTCGGCCCTGATCGGCTGCTATCTGTGCTTCCCCTGGATCCTGCGCGGCCTGACGCGGCTGGGGCCGTGGAGCGCCCTGGCCCTGGGGATCGGCGGCTATCTGGTCGCCAATCAGCTGTGCTGGAGCCTTCTGGCCTATCCCGTCTATCAGATGCCGATGGGCTACGGCTTCATCCGGGCCCTGCCCCTGTTCGTCCTGGGCATGAGCCTGGCCTGGTTCGCCCAGTCGGTGTGGATCCATCCGCGCTTCGCCGGCTGGGTCGGGGTCGCCGCCTTCTGCGGCCTGGTCGCGGCCCAGGCCTTCGGCAAGACCGCCCTGGTCTCGCTGGCGATGATCTCGCTGATCATCCTGGCCGCCGGCGCCGTGCCCGTGCGCCGCCCGTCCAGGCTGGTGGAGACCGCGGCCCTGGTCTCCTTCTCCATGTTCATCTCCAACGAGGTGGTTCGCATCGCCTGGTTCGGCGTGGTCAATGCGGCGAACACGCGCTTCGCCCTGTCCGAGCCGGTCCAGTGGGTTCTGTGGGGCTGCGGCGTCCTGGCGGCCGTGGCCTTCGCCTTCGCCTTCCACTTCGCCGTCGACGACCGGATCCAGTCGCGCGTCCGCGCCTGGCTGAAGCGCCGCCGCGGCGGACGCCGGTCCGCCCCGGTCGAGGCCGGGCCGGTCATCTCCCTGGAAGGTTGAACCCTCGGTCAGTCCTCGTCGTCATCCTCGGCGACGTCGGGGATTTCGGGCGTGACGACGGTTGGGGCGATCGTCTTGATCTCGCCCAGCTGGGCGCCGGGAAAGGCCAGCAGCACCGCCTTGATGAAGGGATCGGCCTCGATCTTCTGGCGCTCGGCGGCCCGTTCCTTCCTCTGGCGTTCGATAAGGGTGTCGCCGCCGCCCTGGCCGTTGGCGGCGATCAGCCAGGTGCGGCCGGTCCATTCCTTCAGCCGGCCGGCCAGCCGCCGGGCCAGTTCGACCGGCGCGCCCTCAACGCTCTCATAGACGATGGCGCCGGGCTTGAACGAGACGGGTTTGACGAACCGCTCCACGTCCATCTGCAGGCCGACTTCGCGCTTCTCGCCGATCAGGGCCACGACCTGTTCGAAGGTCTGGGGATCGGGCAGGGCGGGGGCCATGACCGGCCGCGCGGCCAGCTGGGCCGAGGTCCCGCCCCCGCCGCCGGAGCCGCCGCCACGCGGGGCCGATCCGCCCCCGAAGGGCTCGCCCGACTGAAGCCGCTTTAACGCCTCCTCCGGTCCCGGCAGGTCGGCGGCGTAGGCCAGGCGGACGATGGCCATCTCGACCGCATCGGCGGGATTGGGCGCGCGCCGCACCTCGTCCAGGGCCTTCAGCAGCATCTGCCAGGTGCGCGACAGGGTGGCCGCCGGAATGGCGGCGCCCAGGGCCGCCAGCTTCTGGGCCTGGTCATTGGGCAGTCGGGTCGCGTTCGGCCCCAGCATCTTGGCCACCGAGGCGGCGTGGCAGTGTTCCAAGAGGTCATTGGTCACCTGCACCGGATCGGCGCCGAAGCCGTAAAGGGTGCGGAAGCTCTCAAGGGCCTCGGGCGTGCGGCCGGCCATGACGCTCTCGAACAGGGCGATGGTCTGGCTGCGGTCGGCCAACCCCAGCATGTCGCGCACTGTCTCGGTCTTGACCACCTGTCCCCGCTCGGCCTGGACCAGGGCCTGGTCCAGCAGGGACAGGCCGTCGCGCACCGACCCTTCGGCCGCGCGCGCGATCAGGGCCAGGGCGTCCTGCTCGATCTTCATCCCCTCGCGCTCGGCGATCCGGCCCAGGTGATCGACCAGGATCTCGGGCTCGACCCGACGCAGGTCGAAGCGCTGGCAGCGGCTCAGGATCGTCACCGGCACCTTGCGGATCTCGGTGGTGGCGAAGATGAATTTGGCGTGGGGCGGCGGCTCCTCCAGCGTCTTCAGCAGGGCGTTGAAGGCCTGCGTCGACAGCATGTGGACCTCGTCCAGCACATAGACCTTGTAGCGCGCCTCGACGGGGGCGTAGCGGACGCTCTCCAGGATGTCGCGGATGTCGTTGACCCCGGTGTGGGAGGCCGCGTCCATCTCCATCACGTCCATATGCTGGCCGGCCATGATGGCGGCGTCGTGCCGGCCGTGGGCGGTCAGGGTCAGGGACGGACGGTCGATGGTCTCCGTCTCATTGTTCAGGGCGCGGGCCAGGAGGCGGGCGGTGGTCGTCTTGCCGACGCCGCGAACCCCGGTCAGCATGAAGGCGTGGGCGATCCGCCCGGTGGCGAAGGCGTTGGTGAGCGTCCTCACCATCGCCTCCTGACCGATCAGATCCTCGAAGGTGCGCGGCCGGTATTTGCGCGCCAGCACCTGATAGGCGGCGCCGTCGTCGGCCTGATCCTCGCTGACGGCGGCGACAGGCGGCGGCGCGGCCGGCGCAGGCGCAGGGACGGGCCCGGCCGCCGGGACGGGGGCGCCGAACATGTCGTCGGTGTTCTCGTCGCGCTCGACGACGTCGTCCTCTTCCCAGGGCGGGCCGTCGAGATTCGGGTCGTTGTCGCTCATGGGCGAAGTCTTACAGCGGGTGAGCGGCGGGGCGAAGGGCTTCCTTCGGACCTTCCCCCGCTTGCGCGGGAAGTGTCAGGTCGTGGCGCGCAGCGACACGCCTGACGATGGGGGAAGTCACGTGTCCTGAAGGAAAACTTCCCTCTCCGACCCTGGTCCGCTCTGCGGACGCCCGGCCACCTCTCCCGCAAGCGGGAGAGGGACGCGAACACACGCGCTCAAGCCGCGAGCGACCGCGTCGCAAGCGTTAGCGCACCAAACGCGCTCAAGCAGCGAGCCGCCGCGCGGCGAGTGTTAGCGCACAAACAAAGGAAGTAGAGACCGCGACCCGAAGGGGAATTCGTTGTGGCTGCTGCCTTCCGGCCCTGACCAGGTTGGCGAAGCCTTCGCCCGCGATCTCCAAGCGGGGATATGACGGGTGCGGCCGGCGGAATCAAGAGCTACAAGGCGGCATGGCTCATCAGAACGTCTTCTCCGGCAATCCGCTCGACCGCGCGGGCGACCTGCGCAACGACCCCGACTGGCTGGCCGAGCAGGAGGCGAACCCGGAGGCCCAGTCCATGGTGCTGTGGGAGGGGCGCCCCCTGGTCGAGGAGACGGCGGACGGGCCGCGCCTGGCCTGGCTGTCGCTGAAACACGCCCGCGACATGGTTCCGGATCGCGACGTCTTCCTGGGGCTCTGGAAGGCCGCGCCGGTCTTTGCGGTCGAGTTCGAAGGTTCGCTCGATCCGGCCGAGGGGCCGGTTCGGGGGCTGGGCGCCTTTCATGAGATGCGCGCCGCCGCAGCCATTCTTCCGGCCCAGGACGCGGCCATGGCGGGCGGGGCCAAGAGCCTGTTCGACTGGCGCCGCAAACACGGTTTCTGCGCCAATTGCGGCACGCTGAGCGAGACGGCCTCGGGCGGGTGGAAGCGGCGCTGCCCGGCCTGCGGGACCGAGCATTTCCCGCGCGTCGATCCGGTCACCATCATGCTGCCGGTCTATAAGGGCGGGGCCGAGCCGGTCTGTCTGCTGGGCCGCCAGGCGGCCTGGGCGCCGGGGCGGATGTCGGCCCTGGCCGGCTTCCTGGAGCCCGGCGAGTCGATCGAGGAGGCCTGCGCCCGCGAGGTCAAGGAAGAGGCGGGCCTGACGGTGATCGACGCCGTCTATCACTCCAGCCAGCCCTGGCCCTTCCCGTCACAGCTGATGATCGGCCTGATCGCCGAAGTCTCGGACGACCAGGCGCGGCCGGATCAGACCGAGCTGGAGAGCGTGGCCTGGCTGACGCGGGCCGAGGCGAGGGCGGTTCTGGCCGGCGCCCACCCGACCATTCAGGCCCCGCCGCCCTTCGCCATCGCCCACAGCCTGATCAAGGCCTGGGCGGAGGAGGCGTAGGGTAGAGACGTTGTCTGCCCTCAGGCCAGCGCCCGCGCCGCCTCCAGGTCGGCGGGATTGTCGACCGACAGGGGCGCCTCATCGATCACGGCGGCCCAGATCTGCATCCCCATCTCCAGGGCCCGCAGCTGTTCCAGCTTCTCGCGCTTCTCCAGCGGCGACTGGGGCGCGGCGCAGAAGCGGTTCAGGGCCGCGCGGCGATAGCCGTAGACGCCGATGTGACGCCAGATCGGCGCATCGCCATACAGGGTCGAACGGGTGAAATAGAGGGCGCGGCCCTGACGCTCGGCCTCGCCCCATTCGTTGCTTTTCAGGGCCAGGACCGCCTTGACCACATCGGGATTGGCCCGGTCCGACGGATCGGCCTCTGCGGCGACCAGGGTGGCGATGTCGCAGGCCGGCTCGCCGTGCAGCACGGCCGCGCAGGCGGTCGCCAGGCCCGGATCGGCGAAGGGCATGTCGCCCTGGACGTTGATCACGGCGTCGAAATCGCCCTCGGGGTCTATGGCGTCCACGGCGGCCCGGATGCGGTCAGAGCCGGACGGCAGGTCGGGGTCGGTCAGGATCGCCCGGCCGCCCGCCGCCTCGACCACGGCCACGATCTCGGGATCGCCGGCGGCGACGACGACCGGCAGGCCCGAGGCGGCGGCCTGTTCATAGGCCCGAACGATCATCGGCCGGCCGCCGATGTCGGCCAGGGGCTTGTTCGGCAGGCGGGTCGCGGCCATGCGAGCCGGTATCATTATCAGGGGATTCATGGGTCTGGCGGGGCCTGTCCTTGTCGAGCGGCGCCGTCGCGTTCGTCGCGCCGGTTGCGAACCCTGCGCTACCGTGCAAGACGTGATCCGGCAAGGAAGGCTTCTCTGCGCAAGACGGGGAAGTTGGGAAACCTAGGGACGGGTGAGACGACGCGCATGAGCGGCGATCTAAAGTGGAACAAGATTTTCGGCGCGGCTCTGGGGACGGCCTTCGTCATCCTGGTCGTTCAACAGGCGTCGGGCCTGATCTATCATTCCGAACCGCCGGAAAAGATGGGCTATTTCGTCGATGCGCCGGATGAGGTCGCCGGCGCCGAACAGGCCGAGCTGCCGCCGGACTGGGGCACGGTCCTGCCGACCGCCGACCTGGCCGCCGGCGAGGCCGCCTTCGCCCGTTGCCAGGCCTGCCACAACGCGACGCAGGGCGGGGCGGACGGCATCGGCCCGAATCTGTACGGGGTGGTGGGCGGCCCGGTCATGCACCGCGCCGGCTTCGCCTATTCGGACGCCATGGCCAAGCACAAGGCCGAGGCGCCGACCTGGGGCTATGACCAGCTGAACAGCTTCATCACCGCCCCCGCCCGCTATGTGCCCGGCACCAAGATGTCCTTCGCCGGCATCCGCGACACCCAGACCCGGATCAATCTGATCGCCTGGCTGCGCAGCCAGGGCTCGAGCGGCTTCGCCATCCCCGCGCCCGATCCGGCCCGCCAGCCTGGCGCCGCCGCCCCCGCCGAGGGTGAAGCCGCCCCCGCCGAGGGCGCCCCCGCCACCGAGGCGACGGGCGAGGCCCCCGCCGTCGGCGAACCGGCGACCACCCAGGCGACCCCGGCCGCGCCGCCCGCCGCCACCAGCCCGGCGCCGCCGAGCAGCTGATCGCGCGCCCGACGGGCCGCCCTCATCGATCTTCGCCCGGCGTCTTCGGATCCCGGGCGTTTTTCGTTTCTAACGAAGCGGTCGATCTTAAGGGCGCCGGTCGGGCGGTCGCCCCGAACGCCCAGTCGAAACGCCATGAGGTGGCCTTTGGCGAACAAGTTTGAAAAGCAAACAAGTCTGTGCAATACGTCTCTCGAACGGGGAGACGAGGATCATGACCGCAGACGACATCAAGACGGGCGAGCGCCTTCACGGCCTGGACGCCCTACGGGGCGCCGCCCTGCTCCTGGGTTTGGTGCTCCACGGCGCCATGGCCTTCTTTCCGACGCCGATCTGGGTGGTGGTCGACGATCAGCGGTCGGTCTGGGCCAGCGGCCTTTTCTTCGCCATTCACCTGTTTCGGATGGCGACCTTCTTTCTGATTGCGGGTCTGTTCGCCCATATGATGCTGGCGCGGCGGGGGCTGGTGCGGTTCGGGATCAACCGGCTGACGCGGATTGCGGGACCGCTGGCGGTCTTCTGGGGGCCGTCGCTGACGGCCATTGTCGCGGTCCTGATCTGGAATGCGGGCCTACATGGCCTGACGGCGGCCGATGCGCCGCCGCCTCCGACCTATGACTGGACCAATCTGCCGTTGACCCATCTGTGGTTCCTGTGGGTCCTGCTGATCTTCTATGTCGGCCTGATCTTCGTGCGGGCGCCGTTCGCGGCCCTGGACCGGCAGGGCGGCTGGGGGCGGGCGGTGGTGGATCGCGCGACGGCGTTGCTGGTTCAGCCGGGCGGCGCCGTCGTCCTGGGCGCGCCCCTGGCCCTGGCCCTGTGGCTGCATCCGAACTGGGTCGCCTTCTTCGGCGTGCCGACGCCCGACGCGGGCCTGATCCCCAACACCCCGGCCCTGGTCGGGTTCGGACTGGCCTTCGGCCTGGGCGCCCTGCTGGACCGGCGCCGCGACCTGCTCGAGCGGATCGCGGCGCGGTGGCCGCTTCATCTCGGCCTCGCCCTGGCGGCAGGCGCGACGGCCCTGGCTCTGGCGGGCGGTCCCAATCCCAGGTTGGAGCCTATCACCGATCCGGCGATCAAGGCGGCGACGGCGGGCGCCTTCGGGGTCGCCGTCTACGCCTCCAGCCTGGCGGCGGTCGCCTTGGCCGTTCGGTTCTGCTCGGGCCACAGCGCGGTGCGGCGCTATTTCGCCGATGCGGCCTATTGGATCTATATCGTCCATCTGCCGCTGGTGATGGTCGGTCAGGTGCTGGTGCAGGACTGGAGCCTAGCCTGGCCGGTCAAACTGGCCTTGATCGTCGGCGGAGCGCTGGCGGCGTCGATCGCCGGCTATGAGCTGCTGATCCGCCACAGCTTCATGGGCCGCTGGCTGAACGGCCGCCGGGTTCCGTGGCGGCGTCGCCCGGCCGCCTCAGCCCCGTCGCCCGCCGAATAGCTTGCCAACCCCCGTCGCCGCGTCCATCCGAAGGACGCGCAAGCCGCAGAGGAATCATCGATGAACGACACGTCCCGCAGCTCGCCCGAAGCCGACCTGGCCTTCCTTCGATCGATCGTCCAGGGCGGGGGCGATCCGAGAGCCACACTGACCTTGGGCGTCCTCTATCTGGCCGGCGGCCTGCTGTACGGGCTGCAGTGCCTGTTTCACCTCGGACAGGCGGCGGGGGTGATCCGCTGGTCCGGGCCGATCAGCCTGGCCTTCGTCACAGGCGTGACCGTCGCCTTCCTGCTGGTGATGGCCTGGGCCATCCGGGAGGACCGCAAGCGGCCCAAGGCCAGCCCCGTCGTCACCCGCACCCTGAACGCCGCCTTCAGCGGGGCGGGCATGGCCAATCTGGCCATCGTCATCGTCTTCGGCTTCGGCTCGGCGCGAGACCAGGACTTCGCCGTCTGGCTCTATTATCCGGCGATGATCTTCGCGCTCCAGTCGGCCGCCTGGTATGTGGCCTGGACGCTGAAGAAGAAGGGCTGGATGCTGGCGGCGTCGATCGGGGGATGGGCGACGGCGGTGGCCCTGGGGCTGTTGGTCCGCGAGCCCCTGGCCTATCTGCTCGTCGCGACGGCGGCTCTGTTCCTGCTGTTCGCCGGGCCGGGCTGGATCATCACCCGCGAAGCCTTGAAGGCCCGCCCCGCTGCGGACGCCGTCTGACCCATGGGGCTGAACGACCTGGGGCGAATCGACGAGGTCATCCACGGCCGGATGCGGCTGGGGATCATGGTCTATCTGGCCGACGTCGAGGCCGCCGACTTCACCGAGCTAAAGACGGTGCTGGAGGCGACCCAGGGCAATCTGTCGGTGCATCTGAAGAAGCTGGAGGAGGCGGGCTATGTCGCCATCTCCAAGAGCTTCGTGAACAACAAGCCCCTGACGCGGGCGGCGATCACGCTTGAAGGGCGCAAGGCCTTCGACGCCTATCTGGAGGCTCTGGGCGGACTGATCGGGAGGAAGGCGTGACGGTCAAGGTCATGGGCATCGTCAATGTCACGCCCGACAGCTTCTCGGACGGGGGGCGCTGGGCGTCGACCGAGGCGGCGGCAGGCCAGGCGATGCGGCTGGTCGAGCAGGGGGCCGAGGTGCTGGACGTCGGGGGCGAGAGCACCCGGCCGGGCGCCGAGCCGGTCAGCGAGGCCGAGGAGATCGACCGGGTCGTTCCGGTGATCGAGGCCGTTCGCGCCCGCTGGGGCGGCCCGATCAGCGTCGATACGATGAAGCCGGCCGTGGCCCGCGCGGCCGTCGCGGCCGGGGCGACGATGTGGAACGATGTGACCGCCCTGAGCCATGCGCCGGACAGCGCAGCCGTCGCGGCCGAGCTGGGGTGCGAGGTGGTGCTGATGCACATGAGGGGCGAACCCCGGACCATGCAGGCCGATCCCCAGTATGAGGACGTGGTCGCCGAGGTGCGGGCCTATCTGCTGGGCCGGGCCGAGGCGGCGACGGCGGCGGGGGTGGCGCGCGCGCGGATCTGGCTGGACCCGGGCATCGGCTTCGGCAAGACCCCGGCGCACAACATGGCCCTGACGGCGCGGCTGGGCGAGCTGGTCGCCCTGGGCTTTCCGGTGCTTTACGCCGCCAGCCGCAAGCGGACGATCCAGGCCGTCGATCCGACGGCGGTGGAGGCGACCGACCGGCTGGGCGGCTCCCTGGCCCTGGCCCTGGAGGGGGCGCGGCGCGGGGCGCGGATGGTGCGGGTCCATGACGTGCGCGAGACGGTTCAGGCGCTGAAGCTTCAGGCGGCGGTGGCGGCGGCGGAGTGACACGCTTGCCCCCGGCGACGGCCTGGGCCATCTGGTCCCCATGTCCTGGGTGATGTCGATCAATCCGTGGGCGACGCTGGTCGTCGCCGGCCTGCTGGAAGTGCTGTGGGCGTCCGGCCTCAAGAACGTCAGCCTGCAAAGGCCGCTGACCTCGCTGGGGGTGCTGATCGCCCTGGCGGCCAGCATGGTCCTGCTGTGGGTGGCGACCCAGAGGCTGCCGATCGGCACGGCCTATGCGGTTTGGACCGGGATCGGGGCGGTGGGCGCGGCCCTGGTCGGGATCGTCGTCTATGGCGAGCCGGCGACGGCGGTGCGGGCGGTGTGCATCCTGCTGATCGTGGCCGGGATCGTGGGCTTAAAGCTGTTCTCGGGGGCGCACTGATGAGCCTCGCTCAAGCAGACGCCCCCCGCGCGGGCGGCGGTAGCGAAAGAAGAATGGGCAGGGTCCTGATCCTGGCGGGGTCGGACAGCGGCGGGGGCGCGGGGGTCCAGGCCGACATCAAGGCGGTGACGATGATGGGCGGGTTCGCCGCCACGGCGATCACGGCGATCACCGTCCAGAACACCCTGGGGGTTCACGGCGTCCATCCCCTGCCGCTGGAGGTCATCACGGCCCAGGCGCGGGCGGTGCTGGAGGACATCGGGACCGACGCGGTCAAGACCGGCATGCTGGGCTCGGTCGAGGTGGTCGAGACGGTTGCGGGCCTGCTGGACGAGGCCGAGGCCCCGGCCGTGGTCGATCCGGTCATGGTGGCCAAGGGCGGCCATCCCCTGCTGCCCGATGCGGCGGTGGAGGCGGTTCGGAGCCTGATGATCCCGCGCGCGGCCCTTCTGACCCCCAATGCGCCCGAGGCCGAGGCCCTGACCGGGCTTGAGGTGCGCGACATCGACGGCCAGAGGCGGGCGGGCGAGGCCCTGCTGAACCTGGGCGCCAAGGCCGTGCTGATGAAGGGCGGCCATGTGGACGGGCCGACGGTGATCGACCTCTTGATGACGGCCGACGGAGAGACGGTGCTGGAGGCCGAGCGGATCGACACCCGCCACACCCACGGCACCGGCTGCACCCTGGCCAGCGCGTGCGCGGCCGGCCTGGCCCTGGGGCGGCCGCTGGAGGTCGCGGTCGCCGAAGCCTGGGCCTATGTCGGCGAGGCGATCCGGCGGGCGCCCGGCCTGGGCGGCGGACACGGGCCGCTGGATCACGGCTGGCCCGTGCGGGGCTGAGGCGGCGGTCCGTCGGACGCTGAAAAAAGGGTGTCCGATGTGTCCGATCTGTCCGACGGCCATTGATTTCACAAAGAAAATGGGCGGGCTCCGATCGGACTGTCCGGCGGGGCCACGTTCTGCGCGCGTTGCGATGTCAAAGACCGGAACGCCAATATAGGGCCGCGCGGAAGGGCGCCGGCTGTTTTGACGGGTGAAGCCCTAAGCCTTTGAACCTTTTCGGGCTCGCCTCGACAATCGCGCGCGTAACGGGCGGCGGGCATGGTCCGCCGTTGCGAGGCGGGCCTCCGTTGCGTTCGTCATCCTCGCCCTTGTGGCGAGGATCCAGACGCCCGGTGTTTCCGCAAGGTGCGCCGTCTTTGGCGCCCGGAGTCTGGATCCTGGGGACAAGACCCAGGATGACGGGACGTGCGGGGGCGCGCATCTGGGGATGAAGGCGGACGGCCTCTCCCGCAGGACGGATGGGAAGGGTAAGGGAGGCGGATGAACGCCCCCCTGAGCCAGAAGCTGATCGACATCGTCCGCGCCGATCCCGGCCTGATGCACGTTTTGCGGACGGTGCGGGGGCTGGGCCTGCCCGACTGGCGGCTGGTGTCGGGCGCCGTCTATCAGGCGGTATGGAACGCCAGGACGGGACGGCCGTCGGGATACGGGATCAAGGACTATGACCTGGCCTATTTCGACGGATCGGACCTGTCCTATGAGGCCGAGGACGAGGTGATCAAACGGGTCGCCGCCGCCTTTGACGAACCCTTCCGCAGCCAGGTCGAGGTGCGCAACCAGGCGCGGGTGCATCTGTGGTTCGAAAACCGGTTCGGCGAGCCCTATGAGGCTCTGCATTCGACCGACGAGGCCCTGAGCCGGTTCGTGGCCCCCGCCTTCGCCGTCGGGGTGCGGCTGGAGGCGGACGATGCGATCACCATGGCGGCGCCGTTCGGACTGGAGGATGTGTTCGCCATGGTCGTGCGGCCCAATCCGAACCGGCCGGTGGCCAAGGGCTGGGCCAGGACTGTCGAGAATGCGCGGGGGCGGTGGCCGGAGTTGACGGTGGCGGAGGCGGGATAGGCCCCGCTTAGGCCGCGATCGGCTCAAGCTTCCGAATCCCGGCGGTGATTTCCCGCTTCTTCGAGCGCGCCTGGGCCAGATCATATTCGTTTTGAGCGTTGGTCAGCATTTCCGCAGACACGCCCGTCAAGGCTTCGATCTTGAGCGCCATTTCATGCGTCAGGGCGCGCTTGCCGTTGAGCATGTTGTTGAAGCCGGGACGGGCGACGTTCAGCGCTTCAGCCGCACTGACGATGGTCAGACCGAAAGCCGGAAGGATGTGGTCCCGAATGATCTCTCCGGGGTGGACCGGAGCGTTCATCTTGGTCATGGCGCTTGCTCTAAATGCGTTGGTTGGGCTGTTGGTTTGAACCGTCGCCGGTTTCCGTTGTATCGTTAAAGGATACATCTGTCCCGATGGCGTCGTCAACTTTAAAGAGCCTCGGCTCCAACGGCCGCCTGAAAACCTTTCAACCCGCACGAAGAACGACTTTTGAGGTCGAGGGCCGCGCCGTGCATCGACCTAATGATAATCTTCCAAATCAACGTCCGAAATCGCGTTGGTCTCGCTGTCCACCCAAAAGGTCAGTCGGTAGTTGCCCGTCACCCACATGGACCATTTGCCCGGCTGTTTCGGTTTGAGTTCATGAACCTTCCACATGCCCATGGAGGCGATCTGGTGGATGTTGGAGGCGGACTGAAGCAGGGTGAGTTGGTCTCTCAGCTTCTTGGTCAATTCAGCGGGAACGCCTTTGACGGCGGCGCCCTTTTCCGCCTGGTAAAGGGCCTTCAGGCCCTTGCTCTTGAAGTTCTTGATCTCCACGCGGGGTCTCCATGGCAGGCCAAAAGTATCCCATAAGGATACATCTCTTGCAAGGGCTTGTGCTTCCTTTGGCGAGCGTGGGTGTAGATCCCTAGTCGTTGATAGTCCTGCCATCCAGAAGCGCCCCGTCGCCGTATCAGGCCCATGACCCTGACCGACGTCCTCCTCCTCCTGGCCCAGAACCTGGTCCTGATCGTCGCCGTGATGCTGGGGCTATGGCTGGTCGCTCTGAGGCTGAAGGACGTCAGTTTCGTCGATGCGGTCTGGCCCTTGGGCATGTTGCTGCTGGCCCTGGTGACCCTGCCGCGGACCGACGGCGATCCGACGCGCAAGATACTGCTGGTCGTGATCTGCGCAGTCTGGGCGCTGCGGCTGGGGCTGCATCTGTTCGGGCGGTGGCGGGCCAGCGGGGCGGACGGCCGCTATGTGCAGATCGTCGAGGATCAGGAACGGAACAAGGGCTGGTCCTTCGCCAAGACGGCCCTGCTGTTCGTCTTTCTGCCCCAGGCCTTTCTGGCCTGGCTGACGGCCCTGCCGGTGCAGCTGGGCCAGGTCGCCGACGCGCCGGCGGCGGGGGGGCTCGCCCTGATCGGGGCGGGGCTGGCCCTGGCGGGGATCGTCATCGAAAGCACGGGTGACGCCCAGCTGGCGGCCTTCAGAAGCGATCCGGCCAATAAGGGCAAGGTGCTGGACACCGGCCTGTGGCGCTATACGCGCCATCCGAACTATTTCGGCGACGCCTGCGTCTGGTGGGGGCTGTGGCTGATCGCGGCCGAGACGGGCGTGGGCCTGTGGTCCATCGCCGGGCCGATCTTCCTGACCTTCACCCTGACGCGCTGGTCGGGGATCGGGATTACCGAAAAGGCGATCAACCGGTCGCGGCCGGGCTATGCGGACTATGTGAAGCGGACGAGTGCGTTTGTGCCGTGGCCGCCCTCCCGTCATCCTCGGGCTTGACCCGAGGATCAGATGATCCGTCGCTGGTGCGAACGGGCGAAGCACAGACCGCCCCGCGCCCGGTCCTCGGGTCAAGCCCGAGGATGACGGACGGGGGGCGGGGCGACGGATCGCCTAGACGCCGACCTTAGTTGGTGGTCGGGGTGTTGTGGGTGGTCATGCCGCCGTCGGCGTTGCCGCCCTGTTGCTCGATCTGATCGGCGCGGCGGTCGGCGTTGTCCTCGACCTGGTCGGCCTGGCGGTTCAGGGCGTCCTTCTGAGCGTCGGTCGGGGCGGCGTCGGCCTGGGCCTCCAGCTGGTCGGCGCGGGCTTCGCCCTGGGCCTCGACGGCGTCGGCGCGGTTTTCGGCGGCCTTGTCGGCGGCGCTTTCACCGCAGGCGGCGAGGCCCGACAGGACGAACAGGGAGGCGGCGGCGACAGCGATCTTTTTCATGACGTTTCCTTCCATTGTGGAGGCAGGGAAACGTCACGGCGGCGGTTCAGTTCACGCCGCCGTGAGCTTTTCGTGATCTCAGCCCTCGGCCTCGGCGAAGGCGACCCGCGCGGCGCCCAGGAGGGCGGCGTGTTTGTGCATGATCACCTTGGTCGGGATCTCCTGCATATATTCCTTGAACCGGCCCTTGCGCTCGAATCTCTGGCGGAAGGGGCTGGCCTTGATGAAGGGCAGGATGCGCGGGACGATGCCCCCGGCGATATAGACGCCGCCGCGCGCGCCGGTGGTCAGGGCGATGTCGCCGGCGACCGCGCCCAGGATGGCGCAGAAGCGGGCCAGGGTGGCGCCGCAGGGGCTGTTCGGATCGGCCAGGGCGGTCTGGGTGATCTGGGCGGGGTCGTCGATATGGGTCTCGCGCCCGTCGATCTCGGCCAGGGCCCGGTGCATGTTCAACAGGCCGGGGCCGCAGATCAGACGCTCGATCGAGACGCGGTCATAGCGGCGGCGCAGGATGCGCAGGATCTCGTCCTCGACCGGGTCTCCGGGCGGGAAACAGGCGTGGCCCCCTTCGGACGGCATGGCCATCTCCTTGCCGTGGGCGTCGCGCACCAGGGCCGAGACGCCGAAGCCGGTGCCGGGGCCCAGGACGGCGACGGTGGAATGCGGGTCGCCGTCGACGGGGCCGCCCAGGCTTTCCAACTGGTCTTCCGGCACGATGGGGGCGCCCCAGGCCAGGGCCTCGAAATCGTTGATCAGCTTGACCGGCGAAAGACCCAGGGTAGACAGCTCGCTTTCCGACACCTGCCAGGGCGAGTTGGTCAGGTCGATGGCGCCGTCGGTGACGGGGCCGGCCACGGCGATGACGCCGCCGGTCGGCTTGACCTCGCAGCCGTCGATGAAGGCGGCGACCCCTTCCAGGAAGGTCGGATAGGTTTCGGCCGGGAAGCTCTCGTGGTGGTCCAGCACGGGCTTGCCGTCCACCATGCGGGCCACGGCGAAACGGGCGTTGGTGCCGCCGACGTCTCCGACGAGGAGGGTCTTGTCAGTCATAGGGTCGTTTCCTGCAGTCGGTGCGTCGGATCAGGCGTCGACGGTCCGGTCGACGAGATTGGGGTCGGGCGGGGTGTCCGTATGGGCCTGGGCGCCGGAGGGGAAGGCGAAACAGACGGTGGCGCCCTCTTCGGCCGTCGTGACCACATGGCGGAAGGCGCCGAACAGCTCACGGCCGTAGCCCCAGGCCGAGCCCTCGGCGTGGACGCTGGAACGGGTCGCGGCGGGCCGGTCGGTCAGGCCGTCGACGCCGACCGTGGTCAGCACCCCGGCCTCGGCGTCGAGGCGGATGACGTCGCCGTCCTTCACATGGGCCAGGGGGCCGCCGGCGAGGGCCTCAGGGCTGACGTGAATGGCGGCCGGGGTCTTGCCGCTGGCGCCCGACATGCGGCCGTCGGTGACGAAGGCGACCTTGAACCCCTTGTCCTGAATGACCGACAGGGCCGGCGACAGGCTGTGCAGTTCGGGCATGCCGTTGGCCTTGGGCCCCTGGAAGCGCAGGACCACGACCACGTCGCGGAACAGCTTGCCGTCCTTGAAGGCCTGGAGCGCGTCCTCCTGGGTTTCGAAGACGGCGGCGGGGGCCTCGACGATGCGGTTCTCGGGCTTGACCGCCGAGACCTTGATGACGGCGCGGCCGAGGTCGCCCTGGACCAGGCGCAGCCCCCCCTCCTTGTCGAAGGGATCGGAGGCGGGGCGCAGGATGTCGCGATCGAGGCTTTCCTTGACCCCGTCGCGCCAGACCAGCTGGCCGTCCACCATCGACGGTTCCTGGAAATAGGCCTCGATGCCGCGACCCATGATGGTCGTGACGTCGGTGTGGATATGGCCGTGCTCGGCCAGTTCGCGGGCGACGAAGGCGACGCCGCCGGCGGCCTGGAAGGCGTTCACATCGGCCGAGCCGTTGGGATAGACGCGGGCCAGCAGGGGGGTGACGGACGACAGCTCGTCCATGTCGGTCCAGTCGATCAGCACGCCCGCCGCCCGCGCCATGGCGACCAGGTGGATGGCGTGGTTGGTCGAGCCGCCGGTGGCCAAGAGGGCCACGATCATGTTGACGATGGACTTTTCGTCGATCACGTCGGCCATGCGGCCCTCGCCGCTGCGGGCCAGTTCGACGGCGCGCTGGGCGGCGGCGGCGGTCAGGGCGTCGCGCAGGCCGGTGTCCGGATGGACGAAGGCGGTGGAGGGCATGTGCAAGCCCCCCAGTTCCATCATCATCTGGTTGGAGTTGGCCGTGCCGTAGAAGGTGCAGGTGCCGGGCGAGTGGTAGGAGCCGATCTCGCTTTCCAGCAGGGTCTGACGATCGACCTTGTTCTGAGCGTATTCGGCGCGGACGCGGGCTTTCTCCGCATTCGGAATGCCGGACGGCATGGGGCCGGCGGGGGCGAAGACGACCGGCAGATGGCCGAAGGCCAGGGCGCCCATGAACAGGCCGGGCACGATCTTGTCGCAGACGCCCAGCATCAGGGCGGCGTCGAAGGCGTCATGCGTCAGGGCCACGCCGGCGGACATGGCGATGACGTCGCGGCTGAACAGGGACAGCTCCATGCCGGGGCGCCCCTGGGTGACGCCGTCGCACATGGCGGGGGTGCCGCCGGCGACCTGGGCCGTGGCGCCGACCTGACGCACCGCTTCGCGGACCACGCCGGGGAAGCGCTCGAACGGCTGGTGGGCCGACAGCATGTCGTTATAGGCGGTGACGATGCCCAGGTTGGGCTTGGACCCGTCCATCGCCGTCAACTTGTCGGCTATGGTCTGGCCGGCGAAGGCGTGGGCCCAGTTGGCGCAGGAGAGCTTGGCGCGGCCGGCGCCGGAATCGCGGGCGGCGTCCATGCGGCGCAGATAGTCGGCGCGGGTCGCGCGGCTCTTCTCGATGATGCGGTCGGTGACCGCGGCGACAGTGGGATGAAGCGCCATATCAGCCTTCCTCCGTCCACAGAACTTCAAGGGGAACGTTCGCCGCGATCAGGGCGGCGATGGGCTGGATCTTGGGATCGCCCTTGGCCTGCTCTTCAAAAACCCGGCGTTTGGCGGCGCCCTTCAGGCCCAGGATCACCCGGCCGGCGGACATCAGATAGGGCAGGTTGATCGACAGGCGCTCGATCGTCGGCGCGGCGCCGTCGCGGCCGTGGGGCACGCCCAGCACCGTCGGCTTCAGCGTCGGGGTCAGAAGCGTCTTCAGGGTGGGGCTGTCAGGGAACATGGAGCAGATATGGCCGTCCTCCCCCATGCCGAGAAGGACCGCGTCGAAACGCCCGCCCGCATCGACCAGGGCGTGGGCGGCGACGATGGCGGCCCGGTCCACTGTGACCTCGGGCGTATAGAGGGGGATGAAGCGGGCGGCGGCCGCCTTGTCCTGCAACAGGACGTCGCGGATCAGCCGGGCGTTGGACTCAGGCGAGGTCTCGGGGACGTAGCGTTCGTCCACTAGGGTCACGGCGATCCTGGCCCAGTCCAGGTCGGTCGCGGCGAGGCGGCGATAGACGGGGGCGGGGGTGGTCCCCCCAGGACCGGCGAAGACAGCCCCGCCCTTGTCGCGCACGGCGGCACCCAGGGTCTCGGCCAGGCGGGCGGCGACAGCCTCGGCCCAGGCGTCGACGGTGGGGAAGGTTTCGATCACAGGCGTCTCAGACATCGGTCGTGTTCCAGTCGCGGCCGGTGCGGATCATCAGCATGTCGGCGCTGTCGGGGCCCCAGGTTCCGGCGACGTATTCGTCGGGCTTGTGGCCGGATTCAGCCCAGGCCTCGGCGACCTCGTCGACCCATTTCCACGCCTGTTCCGCCTCGTCGCGGCGGACGAACAGGGTGGAGTCGCCCGCCATGGCGTCCAGCAGCAGCCGCTCATAGGCGATGCGGCGGCGCGGGGGGGCGGCGGATTTTCCGTCCACGCCCCAGGACAGGCTCATGGTGATGGGCTGGAGCTGCATCCGCTTGTCCAGGCCGGGCCGCTTGTTCATCACCGTCAGGGAGATGTCCTCCTCGGGCTGAAGCTCGATGATCATGCGGTTGGCCAGCGCCTCGCCCTCTTCATCGTCGAAGATGGAGTGGGGCACGGGCTTGAACTGGATGACGATTTCGGTGCGCTTCTCGGGCAGGCGCTTGCCGGTGCGCATGAAGAAGGGCACGCCCGCCCAGCGCCAGTTGTCGATGTCGGCCCGGATGGCGACGAAGGTCTCGGTGTCGGACGGTGCGCCGCGCTCCTCGATATAGCCCTTGGCCGGCCTGCCCTCGGACACGCCCGCCACATACTGGCCGCGCACGGTGACGCGCTCGGCCTCCTCGTGGGTGATGGGTCGGAGGGACCGCAGCACCTTGACCTTTTCGTTGCGGAGGGACTCCGGATCCAGATCGCTGGGCGGCTCCATGGCGACCAGGCACAGCAGCTGGAGCATGTGGTTCTGGAGCATGTCGCGCAATGCGCCGTACTCGTCATAGTAGGGCCAGCGGTCGCCGACCCCCACCGTTTCGCCGATGGTGATCTGGACGTGGTCGATCGTCAGATTGTTCCACAGGGGCTCGAAGATGGTGTTGCCGAAGCGCAGGGCCGTCAGGTTCTGGACCGTCTCCTTGCCCAGATAGTGGTCGATGCGGAACACCTGGTCCTCGCGGAAGGCGTGGGCCACGGCGTCGTCGATCTCGAGGAAGGACTTGAGGTCGCGGCCGACCGGCTTCTCCAGCACGATGCGGCAGTTGCGCTCGGCCAGACCCGCCGCCTTCATCGCCGTGACGATGCGGCCGTACAGCGAGGGGGAAACGGCCAGGAAGGAGGTGACCTCGCCGTCCCCGACCTTGTCCTTCAGCGGCTTCAGGCTGTCGGCCGAGGTGGCGTCCACCGCCAGATAGTCGAGCCGGGCCTTCATCCGGGTCCAGGAATGGTCGTCCCAGGCCTGATCCTGTTCGGCGCGAGCCTTCACCGCCTCATGGACCTTGGCGACATAGTCCTCAGCCGTCTCCTCGGAGCGGGCGGCGCCGATGATCTTCAGGCCGTCGGGCAGGAGTCCGTCGTGTTCCAGGAAGTAGAGCGAAGGCAACAGCATCCGCATCGCCAGATCGCCGCCGCCGCCGAACAGAATGAGAGCCGCCATCGAAATTCCCTCGAATATCCCATTTGTCGGGACGAACGCCTTTACGGCCTAGAGCATGATCGTTTCGGACGGAACCGCTTCGCGGTTCCGACAGAAGCGTGAATCATGCTCTCGGTTTGATCTGGAGCCTGATTCACGGCTTCAGCGGAATCGCGAAGCGATTCCACTTCAACCGATCAGGCTCTAGTCTTTGGGCCTTTGCCCGCTTCCGCCCGCGAGGCCAACACGTCCAGCACGTCCTGAAACACCATGTTACGGACATGGAGAAGAACGAGCAGGTGATAGATCAAATCCGCCGCCTCGCCGGCGAGTTCCTCATCCGGGCCGGCGACGCCCGCCAGGGCGGTCTCCACCCCCTCTTCGCCGACCTTCTGGGCGATGCGTTTGGGGCCTTGGGCGACCAGTTTGGCGGTCCAGCTTTCGGACGGATCAGCGGCGGCCCGCTCGGCGATAGTCTGTTCCAGCCGGGCGATGCGGCCGAGACCCGGCGCGTCGGCGGCGCCGAAACAGCTGGTGCGGTTCAGGTGGCAGGCGTTTCCGACCGGATCGACCGCCAGGACCAGGGCGTCGCCGTCGCAGTCGGGGGTGATGGAGACGACCCGCAGCCGGTCGCCCGAGGTCTCGCCCTTTCTCCAGCGCCCGCCGCGCGAGCGGGAGAAGAAGGTGGCCTCACCCGACTGGATCGTCTCGTCCAGGGCGGCGCGATCCATATAGGCCAGGGTCAGGACCTGGAGCGTGGCGGCGTCCTGGACCACCACGGCGACCAGGCCGTTTCCTTTTTCGAAGTCGATGGCAGCGGGGTCGATCATGGGGTGATCTCCTCAAAAATCCTCCCCCTCTGGGGGGGGGACCGCCGGGGTGGTGGAGGGGTAAGGGCGTGCGGGTGTTGGCGTCGAGCGGCGGCGCGCGGGCGGGCCCCTCCACCGCTTCGCGGTCCCCCCCAAGGGGGGAGGATTGCGGGGATCGGGTCACAATCTCATCTCCAGGCCTTCGCCCGCCAGATAGGCCTTCAGGTCCGGGATGGCGATGGCGCCGGTGTGGAAGACGCTGGCGGCCAGGGCGCCGGAGACGTCGGCCTGATTGAAGACGTCGCGGAAATGTTCGGGCGCGCCGGCGCCGCCCGAGGCGATCAGGGGGATGGTCAGGCGCGCGCGGGCGGCGGACAGCTGTTCGATGTCGTAGCCGCGTCGAACCCCGTCCTGGTCGATGCAGTTCAGAACGATCTCGCCGGCGCCCAGGCTCTGGGCCTCGTCCAGCCAGTCCAGGGTGCGTTTGCCGGCGCGGCGGCGGGCGTCGGGGTCGCCGGTGTATTTGTGGACCACCCATTCGCCGTCTTCCAGTCGACTGTCGACGCCGACGACGACGCATTGCCCGCCCAGCCGCGCGGCCATTTCGGCGATCAGTTCGGGGCGTTCCAGGGCGGGAGAGTTGATCGAGACCTTGTCCGCGCCGTGGTCCAGGCAGCGGGCGGCCTGATCGACGCTGCGGATGCCGCCGGCGACGCAGAAGGGGATGTCCAGCAGCCGGGCGATGTCCTTGATCCAGCCATAGTCGAGGGTCCGGCCCTCGGGGCTGGCGGTGATGTCGTAGAAGACCAGTTCGTCGGCGCCGGCGTCGCGGTAGCGGGCGGCCAGTTCAGCGGCGTCGCCCATGTCGGTGTGGCCGACGAACTTGACGCCCTTGACCACCCGGCCGTCCTTGACGTCCAGACAGGGGACGATACGGCGCGCGGTCATGCCGTGGCCGCCGCTATGGCTTGCGGCAGGGTGAAGCGGTTCTCGTACAGGGCGCGGCCGACGACGGCGCCGTTGCAGCCCAGGGCCTTGACCGCGACGAGATCGTCCAGAGACGAGATGCCGCCGGACGCCTGAAGGACGACATCGGGACGACGGCGGCGGATTTCGGCCAGCAGCTCCAGATTGGGGCCGGTCAGGGCCCCGTCGCGGCCGACGTCTGTGACCAGCAGGTGTTTGGCCGTGCCCGTGGGATAGCGATCCAGCGCCTCCCACAGGGTGACGCCGGACGACTGGGTCCAGCCCTTCAGGGCAGGAACGGGCACGCCGTCCTCGATCTTGACGTCCAGGGCCAGGGTGATGCGTTCGGGGCCGAAACCCTTCAGCCAGGCGGCGACGTCATTGGGCTGGGTCACCGCCAGGGAGCCGACGACGACGCGGGAGACCCCGGCCTCCAGCAGCTTGGCCACATCATTGGCGCTGCGGACGCCGCCGCCGGACTGGATCTTGATCTCGAGGGCCTGGGCCAGTTCGCCGATCAGGGCGTGCTGGCGCGCCTCGCCCGCCTCGGCCCCGTCCAGATCGACGATGTGAATCCACTCGGCGCCCTCGGCCGCGAAGGCGCTGAGGCGGGCGGCGGGCTGTTCGTCGTACTGCGTCACCTGGTCGAACTTGCCGTGCATCAGGCGCACGCAGACGCCGTCCTTCAGGTCGATGGCGGGGTAGATCAGCATGGGACGTTTCTCTCTTTCGTCATTCTCCGGCGCGTAGCGACCGGGGAACCCAGCGGCGCCGTCAGGCGAAATGCGTCCGCGACCTCAATCGAAGCCGGCATCGCCTTCGGCGCCGCTGGGTTCCCCGATCTCCGCTTCGCTTCGTCGGGGAATGACGATGGGGTGGGGGTCATAGGTTCAGAAAATTCCGCAAGATCGTCGCCCCGGCCTCGGCCGAGCGTTCGGGGTGGAACTGGCAGCCCCAGCGGTTGGCGGTGCGGACTATGGCGGGCACGGGGCCGCCGTAGTCGGCGTGGGCCAGGGTGGCGGGGCCGTCGGGACAGACATAGCCGTGGACGAAATAGGCGTAGGCGCCGTCGGCGACCCCCTCCAGCAGCGGGTCGTCTCGGTCGCGCCTCAGCCGGCTCCAGCCCATATGCGGCACGGGCAGGGCGCCCGCCGGCTCCAGCCGGGACACGGCGCCGGGGATGAAGCCCAGCAGATCGACGCCTTCGCCCTCCTGGCTGGTTTCGAACAGAAGTTGCTGGCCCAGGCAGACGCCCAGCAGGGGACGGGGGAAGGCGCGGATCGGTTCGACCAGGCCCAGTTCGGACAGGCGGCTCATGGCGTAACCGGCTGCGCCCACGCCGGGCAGGATGACCCGTTCGGCGTCTGTGATCACGGCGGGATCGTCGGTCAGGCGCACAGTGGCGCCGAGACGTTCCAGGGCGAACTGGACCGAGGCGACGTTGCCGGCGCCGTAGGCGATGACAGCGACCTCGGTCATGCGATCCTCCCCCGTCGGGGGAGGGGGACCGCGCGTAGCGTGGTGGAGGGGGAGATGACGCACGAGGTGTGGAGCGTCAGGCGCCGGCGCGCGGGCCGGCCCCCTCCACCGCTTCGCGGTCCCCCTCCCCCAAGGGGGGAGGATTTCATCACAGAACCCCCTTCGTGCTCGGCACCGCATCGCCCTCGACCCGGATGGCCTGACGGAGCGCTCGGCCGAAGGCCTTGTAGACGGCTTCGGTCTTGTGGTGGTCGTCCTGGCCTGTGACCGAGATATGGACGGCGGCGCCCATGGCCTCGGCCAGTGAGCGGAAGACGTGGGCGGTCAGGTCGGTGCGGTAGTCGCCGATGAAGGGGGTGTCGAACGTGCCTTCGAACAGCGGATAGGGCCGGCCGGACAGGTCGATGGAGACCGTCGCATTGGCCTCGTCCATCGGCAGGACGAAGCCGTAGCGGGCGATGCCCTTTCGCTCGCCCAGCGCCTGTTTCAGCGCATGGCCCAGGGCGATGGCGCTGTCCTCGATCGTGTGGTGGGGGTCGGTGTGCAGGTCGCCCTCGCACTGGAGCCGCAGGGAGAAGCCGCCGTGGGCCGCGATCTGCTCCAGCATGTGGTCGAAGAAGCCGACGCCGGTCTCGATCCTGATGGGGCCGGGGGCGTCCAGGTCGACGGCGCAGACGATGCGGGTCTCTTTCGTATCGCGCACGGCCTGGCCGACGCGGGCCGGGCGGCGCTTGGCGGGCGTCAGGCCGAAGGCGGCCAGCAGCCGGTCGTTGACCTCGGGCTTGATCGAGACGGGCAGGCGCAGCCGGTCGCCGGACCGGTCGGCCTCGATCCCATAGGTCTTCAAGCGCGCCAAGGCGGCGGCCGGGTCTTCGGGGCGGGCCATGATGATGGGGCCGACGCCGGGCTCGACCGTCAGGTCGCGGCCCAGTTCGCGGGCCAATCGCTCGCGCTCGCGCCGGACCGAGGCGATGCGCTCGGTCGTCTCGATCATCCGCGACGGGTCCAGGGCCTGAAGCGCCAGCCGCACCAGGGGCTCCGGCAGGGCGTAGGGCTCCAGCACCGAGGCGAGGCGGGCCAGGGTCGGGGCCTGGGCGATGGCGGCGCCGACGCGGGCGCCGGCCAGGCCATAGGCCAGGGACAGGCTGCGCAGCACGACCAGGTTGGGCTGATCGGCCACGACGGTGGCGGCGGAGACGCTGTCGGAGAATTCGATCAGGCCCTCGTCCACCACCAGCAGGGCGGGGGCGACGCGGGCGGCCATTTCGGCGACCGCCTCGGGCGAGCCCAGGGCGCGGACGACCACCGCCGCGACCTCGCCCCTGGCCGGATAGATGGCGGCGAGACGGTCATAGGGCTCGGCCTTCGGCGCCTCGACCGAACCGCCGTCGCGGGCGGCGAGGCGGTAGGCCAGCTCCAGCCCATGGGTCAGGCCGCGCACCGGCAGGACCTGGTCGGCTGGCACGGCGTAGATCGCCGCCATGCGGGCGGGGAGGGCGGCGGCCTCGCCCGGATAGCGGTCCAGGCCCTCGCCGCCGGAGACCAGCGGGGGATAGGGGGCGGGCAGGGTCATAGGGCGGCTCCGCTATGATCTTCCCCCGCTTGCGGGGGAAGTGTCAGGTCGTGGCGCGAAGCGACACGCCTGACGATGGGGGGAGTTCTGCGACTTGGCGAAACGCCCCTCTCCGACCCTGGTTCGCTGCGCGAACGACGGGCCACCTCTCCCGCAAGCGGGAGAGGGTCTTTAAAGGCGGCCCTCATCCCTCGCTCCTCAGATCCGCCGCGCGGGCGTGGGCTTCCAAGCCCTCCATCCGGGCCAGGCGGGCGGCGATGGGGGCCAGGGCGCGGGCGCCGGCCTCGGTGACCAGCTGGACCGACATGGTGGTCATGAAGCTGGAAGTGGTGACGCCGCCCAGGGTGCGGGCGCCGCCGTCGGTCGGCAGGACGTGGCTGGGGCCGGCGGCGTAGTCGCCCAGGGTCTCGGCCGCGAACCGGCCGACGAAGACGGCGCCGGCGGCCTTGACGGCGGGGAGCAGGGCCTCGGGATCGTCCACCTGAAGCGCCAGGTGTTCGGGGCCGTAGAGGTTGATCACCTCGCAGGCGGCGTCGAGGTCGCGGACCAGGACGGCGCGGGCCTCGTTCAGCGAGGCGCGGGCGACGGCCTCGCGCGGCAGGGTCGCCACCTGGGCCTCAACCTCGGTCAGAATATAGTCGATGGTGGCGCGGCTGGTGGAGACCAGGAGAACTTGCGCGTCGGCGTCGTGCTCGGCCTGGCTGAGCAGGTCGGCGGCGGCGATCTCGGGCGCAGCGTCGCGGTCGACGACGACCATCAGCTCGGACGGGCCGGCGGGCATGTCGACGGCGGGGCCACCGGGCAGGGCCGACGCCTGTTTCTTGGCCTCGGCGACGTAGGCGTTTCCGGGGCCGAACAGCTTGTCGCAGGCGGGGATGACGCCGTCCTCCAGTTCGACGCCGAAGGTCAGGGCGGCGATGGCCTGGGCGCCGCCCATCAGCCAGAGGGCGTCCATCTCCGCCTCTGCGGCGGCCAGGATCATGGCGGGGTGGACGCCGCCCGACTTGTCCGGCGGGGTCACGGCGACCCGCACACCTACCCCCGCGACGCCGGCCGGAATGGCCAGCATCAGAAGCGAGGAGAAGAGGGGGGCGGTGCCGCCGGGGATGTAGAGACCGGCCGAGGCGATCGGACGCCAGGCCAGTTTGGAGCGGACGCCCGGCGTGGTCTCGACGAAGTCGGTGTCCTCCGGCCGGGTCGCCTGGTGGAAGACGCGGATATTGTCGGCCGCCATCCGCAGGGCGCGGACGTCGGCGGGGGGCAGGGCGTTGCGGGCCTCGGCCACGATCTCGGGCGTGATGGCGATGCGGCGGGGCGGGGCCTTGTCCAGCTTCTGGCACCAGTCGGTGACGGCCGCGCCGCCGCGCGCGCGCACGTCGTCCAGAATGGCGCGGACCACCTCGGTGACGTCGCCGGCGGTGCGCTGGGCCGGGCGGGCCAGGGCCGCCGTCTTGCCGGCGGCGTCGAGGGAAGACCAGTCGATACGTTTGAAGGCCGTGGTCATCACATCATCTTCTCGATGGGCAGGACCAGTATGGCCGAGGCGCCGGCGGCCTTCAGCTTCTCCAGCGTCTCCCAGAAGACGGCCTCCTGGCAGACGGCGTGGACGGCGACCGCGTCGTCGCGGCCCGACAGGGGCATGACGGTGGGCGAACCGGCGCCCGGCAGGATGGCGGTGATTTCGTCCAGCGCCGCGCGCGGGGCGTTCAGCATGACGTATTTGGCGCCCTGGGACGACACGACGCCGGCCATCCGCTCGATGATGCTGTCCAGAAGGTGCTGCAGGTCGGGTTCGGGGGCGACGGGGGACTGGATCAGCACGGCCTGGCTTTCCAGCACCGTGTCCTTGGCGCCCAGGCCGTTGGCCTCCAGCGTCGCGCCGGTCGAGACCAGGTCGCAGATGGCGGCGGCCAGTTTCAGCCGGGGCGCGACCTCGACGGCGCCGCGCATGACGACGATGTCGGCCTTGACCCCCCGCTCGTCCAGGAAGCGGCGCAGGATCTTGGGATAGGAGGTGGCGATCCGCAGGCCCTCCAGCGAGGCCGGGCCTTCATAGGCCAGGGTCGGGGGCGCAGCGATCTTCAGGGTGCAGCGGCCGAAGCCCAGGGGCATGACGACCGACGCATTGGGACCGCCGTTGCGGCCTTCCTCCAGCACGTTCTCGCCGACGATCCCCAGGTCGCAGACGCCGTCGGCCACGAAGGTGGGGATGTCGTCGTCGCGGACGCGCAACAGGTCGATCGGATAGTTCTCGACCCGATACAGCAGGTCGTTGTGGCCCTTGACCCATTTCAGACCCGCGTCGCGGATCAGGTCGAGGCTGCGGTCGGCCAGACGGCCGGATTTCTGGACGGCGATGCGAAGCCGGCCCTGTACGGTGCTCATGTTCGGATACTCAGTTCGTGTTCTTCAGGCGGTCCAGGGCGCTGCGGTAGCCCTGGTGCGGCATGTCTTTGAGGTAACGGGCGACGCGGACGACGGTGGTGGGGCTGGCGTGGGCCTCGGCCGCGATCTCGCGATAGGATTTGCCGCCGGCGTCCAAGAGGCGCGCCACCTGCCAGCGCTCGGCGAAGGCGCGCAGTTCCGCCGGGGTGCACAGGTCGGCCAGAAAGGCGTCCATCTCGGCGCGCGTCTGCATCGACAGCAGGGCGTCGTAGAGGGCGTCGCGGGCGGGCGGGGTCGTCATGCGCGTTCCACTATGCTGTAACAGTGGAACGGTCAAGGGGCGTTTAGTGGCGAGTGGCGAGTGGCGAGTGGCGAGTTTTAAGACGGCGCTTTGTGCGGTCCAGCCAGGTTTCGTCAGCCCCGAGGACGACGGTTGAAAGCCGGGGGCGTTTATCTCGCCACTCGCCACTCGCCACTCGCCACTCTAAATCACCCCCCATGACCAAGATCCTGATCATCGGCGCCGGCCACGCCGGCGGCTCCGTCGCGGCCTTTCTGCGGCAGTATGGGCATGAAGGCCCCATCGTGCTGGTCGGCGAGGAGGATGCGCCGCCGTATCAGCGGCCGCCCCTGTCCAAGGCCTGGCTGAAGGGGGAGGCGGATCTTGAGGCGCTGCTGCTGCGGCCGCTGAGCTTTTACGCCGAGCAGAACATCGACTTCCGACCCTCGACTGTCGCCGTGTCGGTGGACCCGGAGGCCAAGACGGTCGCCTTCCACGACGGGACGAGCGAACCCTATGACGTCCTGGTGCTGGCGACGGGATCGACGGCGCGCAAACTGCCGGTTCCGGGCGGGGACCATCCCGACCTGCTGGAGCTGAGGACGCTGAAGGACGCCGAGCGGCTGAAGGCCGTGCTGGGGCCGGGCAAACGGCTGGCGGTGGTCGGCGGCGGCTATGTGGGTCTGGAGGCGGCGGCCTCGGCCCGCGCCTTGGGCGCCGAGGCGGTGGTGATCGAACGGGCGCCGCGCGTGCTGGCGCGGGTGGCGTCGGAGACCCTGTCGGCCTTCTTCACCGCCCAGCACCGGGCGCGGGGGGTGGAGATCATCACGGGCGCCGAGGTGGTCGCGGTCGCCCATGACGGCGTGACCCTGGCCGACGGGTCGACGGTGCAGGCGGATGCGGTTCTGGTCGGGGTGGGCGCCCTGGCCTGCGACAGGCTGGCGCGGTCGGCGGGTCTGAGATGCGACGACGGGGTGGTGGTGGATGATCAGGCGCGGACCAGCGACCCGGCCATCTTCGCCGTCGGCGACATGACGCGGCGGCCGATTCCCGTGCACGGCGGGGTCTCGCACCGGCTGGAGAGCGTGCCCAACGCGCTGGAACAGGCCAAACAGGCGGCGGCGGCCATCGTCGGGCGACCGGGGCCGGCGCCGGAGGTGCCGTGGTTCTGGTCCGATCAGTACGACTTCAAGCTTCAGATCGCGGGCCTGCCGTTCGATGCGGACCGCCAGGTGGTGCGAGGCGATCCATCGGCGGGGGGATTTGCGGTCTTCCACCTGAACGGCGACCGGGTGGTCTGCGTCGAGGCGGTCAACGCCCCGCCGGAGTTCATGGCAGGCAAGCAGTTGATCGGGAAGGGGACGCCGGTGGATGTGGCGAAGCTGGCGGACGTCTCGGTTTCGATGAAGGCGGTGGGGGTGTGATTTTCACCCGGCCTTCCCCCGCTTGCGGGGGAAGTGTCAGGCCGTGGCGCGAAGCGACACGCCTGACGATGGGGTGAGTCTTCTTGCTTTGAGCAGAACTTCCCTCTCCGACCCTGGATCGCTGCGCGATCGACGGGCCACCTCTCCCGCAGGCGGGGGAGGGTCTGGTTGTTGAAGCTTCGCCGCAGTGCAACAAAACTGTTGCGCTTTTCGTTGGGTCGCGATCAAGCTGTGATCTCAACGCGGCGGGGGCGGATGACGAGAGCTTTCGACGAAATGAACGGCGGCGGATCCGGCGCGATCCGCGACAGCTACAAGACCCTGGCGGCCTGGCTGGAAAACGCCCCGCCGGATCTGCTGCAGGCGCGCTCGCGCCAGGCGGAGCTGTTCTTCCGCCGCATGGGGGTGACCTTCGCCGTCTATGGCGACGAGGAATCCAACGAGCGGCTGATCCCGTTCGACGTCGTGCCGCGCATCATCGGCGCTGATGAATGGGGCGGTCTGGAGAAGGGGCTGAAGCAGCGGGTCACCGCCATCAACGCCTTCCTGAAGGACATCTACGGACCGCAGGACTGTATCCGCGCCGGGATCGTGCCCGCCGACCTGATCCTGACCAATCCGCACTATCGACCCGAGATGCAGGGGCGGCGTCCGCCCGGCGACGTCTGGTGCCATATCGCCGGGGTCGATCTGGTCCGCACGGGCGAGGACGGCTTCTATGTGCTGGAGGACAATGTCCGCACGCCGTCGGGGGTCTCCTATATGCTGGAGAACCGCGAGATGATGATGCGGCTGTTCCCCGACCTGTTCGCCGAACATGCGGTGCGGCCGGTCGAAATCTATACCGACATGCTGCTGCGGTCGCTCCAGGCCTCGGCGCCGTCGGGGGCGGGCGAGGACCCGACCATCGTGGTGCTGACGCCGGGGCCGTTCAACTCGGCCTATTACGAGCACAGCTTCCTGGCCGACAAGCTGGGGGTCGAACTGGTCGAGGGCGGGGATCTCTTCGTCAATGACGACACCGTCTATATGCGCACGACCGAGGGGCCCAAGCGGGTCGACGTCATCTATCGCCGCATCGACGACGACTTCATCGACCCCCTGACCTTCATGCCGGATTCGGCGGTTGGGGCGCCGGGGCTGATGTCGGCCTATTTCGCCGGGCGTGTGACCCTGGCCAATGCGGTCGGGACCGGGGTGGCCGACGACAAGGCCGTCTATACCTATATGCCCGAGATCATCCGCTTCTTCACCGGCGAGGACGCCATATTGAAGAATGTGCCGACCTGGCGCTGCCGCGAGCCGGAGGCGCTGAAGGAGGTGCTGGAGAAGCTGCCGGAACTGGTGGTCAAGGAGGTCGGCGGATCGGGCGGCTACGGCATGCTGGTGGGGCCCACCTCGACCCAGGCCGAGATCGAGGCCTTCCGCGCCAAGCTGATCGCCGATCCCGACGACTTCATCGCCCAGCCGACGCTGAGCCTGTCGACGGCCCCGACCCTGGCGGGCGGAGCCCTGTCGCCGCGCCACGTCGATCTCAGGCCGTTCGTCCTGTCCAGTCCGGCGGGGGTGCGGGTCGCGCCGGGCGGGCTGACGCGGGTGGCGCTGAAGGAGGGGTCGCTGGTGGTCAACTCCAGCCAGGGCGGCGGAACCAAGGACACCTGGGTGCTGGATGTTTGAGGCGACCACACTGTCTCCTCCCCGCTGTGCGGGGAGGGGGACCGCCGGCGCAGCCGGTGGTGGAGGGGCTCTGGACGCCGCACGGAAGCTGGTGATGCGGCAAGAACCCCTCCGTCACGGCGCTGAAGGAGCGCCGCGCCACCTCCCCATGAATGGGGAGGAGACCTGAGATGCTCTCTCGCACTGCTGACAGCCTGTACTGGACCGGCCGCTATATGGAGCGGGCCGATTTTCTTGCGCGCATTCTGGAGGCGGCGATCCGCCTGGCGGCCCTGCCGGCCAAGGATCAGGCGACCGTCACCGCCTGGGCCGGGGCCATCGCCTCGTCGGGGGTGAAGTCGGCCTTCGACGCCACCGGCCGCACCGTGTCGGAAAAGTCGGTCCGCGAATATCTGGCCTTCGGCGCCGACAATACGACCTCGATCAAGGCCTGTATCACCCGGGCGCGGACCAACGCCCGTTCGGTGCGGACCGCCCTGACCATCGAACTGTGGGAGGCGATCAACGGCGCCTGGAACGGGCTGAACGAACTGGGCGAGCCGACCCGGCGCGACGACTTCACCAACTTCCTGGACTTCGTGAAATCGACGTCCCTGGCGGTGGAGGGGGCCTCGTCGCGGACGATGCTCAGGAACGACGCCTACTGGTTCCTGCGGCTGGGCATGGCGATCGAACGGGCGGACAACACCGCCCGCCTGCTGGACGTCAAATATCATCTGCTGCTGCCGCCGGGCGAACGGGTGGGGGGACAGCTGGACTATTTCCAGTGGACCACCCTGCTGCGTGAGGTTTCGGCCCTGACCGCCTATCGCTGGGTTTACCGCGAGAGCGTGCGGCCCTGGCTGGTGGCGGACCTCTTGGTGCTGAACCGGCAGATGCCGCGGTCCCTGGCGTCGTGTCAGGGGATGATCGTCAGCTATCTGGAGAAGCTGGCGGCCGACTACGGCCGGCGCGGCCCGGCCCAGCGGCTGGCGTCGAACCGCCTGACCCAGTTCAACGAGGCCCGGATCGAGGACATCTTCCAGTCGGGCCTGCATGAATACATCCAGGGCTTTCTGAACGAGAACAACGCCCTGGGCGCCGCCATCCACGAACAGTATCTGGTCTGACCATGCGGATCCGGATCGACCACTCCACCCGCTACGCCTACGCCCGGCCCGCGCGGTTCATCGTCCAGGTGCTGCGGCTCACGCCCCGGTCCTGCGAGGCCCAGCAGGTGCGGGAATGGCGGATCGAGACCGACGTCGACGCCCGGCTGCGCCGCAGCGACGACGCCTTCGGCAATATCGTGCACAGCCTCTATACCGAGCGGCCGACCGACGCCCTGACCATCCGGGTGACGGGCGAGGTGTCGACCGTGGACACCGGCGGGGTGATCCGGGGGCAGAACGAGCGGCTGCAGCCGGGCGTCTATCTGCGCGACACCCGGCTGACCCAGGCCGATGCGGCCCTGATCGACTTCGCCCGGTCCGTGCCCGAGGGCGCGGCCTTGGAGCGGATGCACCGTCTGATGGGGGCCATCCACGCCGGCGTCGCTTTCGAGGTCGGGGCGACCTCCGCCACCCATACGGCGTCCGAGGCCTTCGCCATCGGTCGCGGGGTCTGCCAGGATCACGCCCAGATCTTCATCGCCTGCGCCCGGACCCTGGGCGTGCCGGCCCGTTATGTCTCGGGCCATCTGAACCGGTCGGACGGCCAGCACGACCAGGACGCCGCCCACGCCTGGGCCGAGGCCTGGATCGAGGATCTGGGCTGGGTCGGGTTCGACGCGGCCAACGGCGTCTGCCCGACCGAGAGCTATGTGCGCATCGCCGTGGGCCTGGACTCGCTGGGGGCGACGCCGATCCGGGGAACCAGCTATGGCGGCGGGGTCGGCAGTCTGACGGTGGCCCTTCATGTGCGGCCTGTGCAACAGGGCCGGCAACAACATCAGAGCCGGGGATGGTCCTGATCGTCATGTCGCGGGAATCTGTTAGCGTCTGCGGATTCGCGGAACGGGGAGCGGATAGGGGACAGTGACCTATTGCGTAGGCATGTTGGTGCACGAGGGGTTGGCGATGATCGCCGACACCCGCACCAATGCGGGCGTGGACAACATCTCGTCCTATCGAAAGCTGCACGTCTTCGAAAAGCCGGGCGAGCGGGTGCTGGCCGTGGCGACGGCGGGCAATCTGTCGGTGACCCAGACGGCCCTGGCCATGGTGGCCGAAGGGGTCAAGCTGCCGGATTCTAGCGGGCCGGAGACGCTGGAGACCGCGCCGACCCTGTTTCGAGCGGCCCAGATCCTGGGCCATGCGATGGCCACGGTCCGGGCCACGATCAATACGCCCGCCTCGCCGGCCGCCGACGCCCTGAACGTCAACGCCTCCATGCTGCTGGGCGGCCAGATCGCGGGCGGCAAGATGGGGCTGTATCTGATCTACGGCCAGGGCAATTTCATCGAATGCGGGGCCGACACGCCGTATCTGCAGATCGGCGAGCTGAAATACGGCAAGCCGATCCTGGACCGAGCCCTGCATTCCGACACCCCGCTGTCGGAGGCGGTGAAGCTGGGGCTGATCTCGTTTGACTCGACCATTCGCTCCAACATCGCCGTGGGGCCGCCGCTGGATCTGATCGTGATCCGCCGCGACAATCTGTCGGGGATGGAGCGTCGGCTGGAGGCCGATGATCCCTATTTCCGCGATCTGGGCCGGCGGTGGTCGGAGGCATTGGCTGCGGCGCACCAAGCCATGCCGGCGCCGAACTGGCTTGATTTGGGCGCGCAGACGGCGCCGTCTCGCACGATCAGCGTCGTCTCGAATTAAGTTGCGACCCGCTCGCAATCGCTCTTGTGCGACCCGATGAAGCTGGTTATTGCGACCGCATCGCAAAATCAGACCAAAAGGTCGCCAAAACATGTCCGACTCTCGCGCCGCCTCGCTTCGCGCGCTTCTCTTCGCCTCCAGCGCCGCCGGCATGCTGGTCGCCGCCCCCGCCATCGCCCTCGCCGCTGACGCGACCGCCGAAGACGGCGTGGTCGTCACCGTGGATCAGCAACAACAGCCCGCCAACCTGGGCACGATCGACGTCAACGGCCAGCTGAAGAAGCCTGCGCCGGTCAGTCCCGAATTCGTCGCTCCCCTGGTCGATACGCCCCGCGCCGTGACCGTCATTCCCCAGGCGATCATCGAACAGACGGCGGCCTCGTCGCTGCAGGACCTGTTGCAGAATTCGCCCGGCATCACCTTCGGCGCCGGCGAGGGCGGTCAGCCCCTGGCGGACCGTCCCTTCATCCGCGGCCAGTCGTCCGGCAACAACATCTTCGTCGACGGTCTGCGGGATACGGGGGGCCAGCAGCGCGAAGTGTTCAACCTGGAACAGGTCGAGGTGATCAAGGGGCCGGACGCCGTCTATTCCGGCCGGGGCTCGGGCGGGGGCAGCGTCAATCTGAGCTCCAAATCGCCTAAACTGAACGCCTTCAACAACTTCAGCGCCGGCGTCGGGACGGACGGCTATGTCCGCGGCACGATCGACGCCAATATGCCGCTGGGTGAAACCGCCGCCCTGCGGATCAATCTGATGGGCGCCCAGGGCGACGTGCCCGGTCGCGACAGCGTCGATTACGACAAATGGGGCCTGGGCGTCAGCCTGGGGGCGGGCCTGGGAACCGGCTCGTCCATGGTCTTCAGCTACTATCATCTGACCGGCGATCAGACGCCGGACTACGGCATTCCGCTGTTCACCAAGATCCAGTCGCGCACGACCGACAGCGGCGTGCTGGACGTCCCCTATGGCAGCTTCTACGGGCTGAAGGCGCGCGACTATCTGACCAATGAGGTCGACAGCTTCACCTTCAAGGCCGAGCACCGCTTCAGCGACCTTCTGACGATCCGCAACGTCAGCCGCTATGCGGAGACGCTGAACGACTACATCGTCACCAACCCCGGCGACGGCGGCTATGTCGGCCGCGCGGCCGACGGGACCTATTGGATGAAGCGGGGGACCAAGACCCGCTGGAACCCCGTCACCACCCTGGCCAATGTCACCGACCTGTACGGCCGGTTCGAGACGGGGGCGTTCAAACACAGCTATGACGTGGGTCTGGAGCTGACGCGCGAGCGGAACCGCAATGCGGCCTATTCGACCTACACCACCTCCGGCGCCGCCTGCCCGACGGGTCTGACCACAGTCTCCGGATCGAGGCCGACGGCGGCCAGCGCCCTGGGCGCCGACGACTGCACCCGCGTCTATGATCCCACGCCGGACGACGCCTGGACCGGCGTGATCAACCGTGGCCCGACCAGCTCCAACACCACCGAGACCATCGGCCTTTACGCCAACGACAGCATCACCCTGACCGAGCGGCTGATCCTGAACCTGGGCGTGCGGTGGGATCAGTATTCGGTGCGCGGCCTGAATGCGACGTCGAGCCAGACGGCCGGCGTCTGGACCACGGCAGGCTATACGGTCGTGCCCGAGCGGACCTGGGAGTTCACCAACTATCAGGTTGGTCTGGTGTTCAAGCCGACGCAGAACAGCAGCGTCTATGCGTCCTGGTCCACCTCCTCGACGCCGCCGACCATTTCGGCGGGCGACCAGAACGCCTCGGGCGGCACGGGCACGGTCGATGGCGTCGCCAACACCGTTCTGGATCCGGAAGACACCGAGAGCTTCGAGATCGGCGCCAAGGCCAATGTCTTGAACGACCGTCTCGCCCTGTCGGCGGCCGCCTTCCATCTGACCCGCAAGAACGCCCTGATCCTGGTCGAGCCGAACATCTTCCGTCAGGAAGGCGAGGTCGAGGTCACCGGCTTCGAACTGGGCGTGTCAGGCAGCATCACGCCGAAGTGGACCGTGTTCGGCGGCTATACCTACATGGACTCCGAGCTGACCAAGGCGGCCGTGGTCGTGTCGGGCACGCCGCCGGTCGCAAGCGTCAATCCGCTGCAAGGCCTGCCCCTAGCCAATACGCCCAAGAACAGCGCGAGCCTGTTCACCACCTATCGCCTGCTGCCCAAACTGACGATCGGCGGCGGCGTCTATTACACCTCCAAGTCCTGGGGCGGAAACCAGGGCGGGGCCGGCGGCGGGAACAACCGCGTCTATGCGCCCGAATGGACCCGCGTTGACGCCTTCGCCACCTATGACCTTTCGGACCGCGCCAGCCTGCAGCTGAACGTCAAGAACGCCACGGACGAGGAATACATCATCCGCACCAACGGCGTGCACCACGCCGATCCGGCGGCGGGACGCCAGGCCATTCTGGCCCTGAACCTGCGCTTCTAAAGGCCTCTATCCCCGGCCTATAACTGGCGGCTCCGTCCTTCCGGCGGGGCCGCCTTTCTCTTTTCCAGCGAGAGCGACGTGCTGCTGCAAATCCCCGAAGTCTTCTCCAAGGCCGAAGTGAAGGCCCTGCGCGAGCGGCTGGACGCCGGACCGTGGGCCGACGGAAACATGACCTCGGGCCATCAGTCGGCGACGGCCAAGCGGAACCAGCAGCTGCCGGAAGACTCCGACGTCGCCAAGGAGGTCTCGGCCCTGATCGTCCAGGCCTTGAACGCCAATCCCATGTTCGTCGCCGCCGCCCTGCCGCACACGATCTTTCCGCCCTTGTTCAACCGCTATGAGGGCGGGGGCGAGTTCGGCCTGCACGTGGACAACGCCATCCGCCAGCAGCGGGGCGGCGGTTCAATCCGTATACGGAGCGACCTGTCGGCGACCCTGTTCCTGTCCGAGCCCGAGGACTATGACGGCGGCGAGCTGATCATCGAGGAGATGTACGGGCCGCAGTCGGTCAAGCTGCCGGCCGGGGATCTGGTGCTTTATCCGTCCAAGAGCCTGCACAAGGTCATGCCGGTGACGCGCGGGGCGCGGGTCTCGTCCTTCATGTGGATGCAGAGCCTGATCCGGGACGACGGCGACCGCGAGATGCTGTTCCGTCTGGACGTGGCGACCCAGCGGGTGGCCCTGGAGAAGGGGCCGAAGGATCAGGCGGTGATCGAACTGACCGGCGTCTATCACAATCTTCTGCGGCGCTGGTCCGAGGTGTGACGTCCCGACCGCCCCGTCTGTGACCCCAGGGTCGCAGTCCGCTTTATAAGGTCGCAGGGCTGAACCAAGGCGGGGCTGGTCTATTGTGACCGGGATGTTCCAAGACGCGCCCCCCGCTCCGCCCGCCCAATTGTCTGAAATCACGGTGACGGCGGCCCGTCTGCCGCCCGCCGCCGCCGACGCCGCCTTTTCGGTGGTTCGGCTGGATCAAACCGTGCTGGAGCGGTCCGTCCGGCTGGACGAGGCCCTGCGGACCGTGCCCGCCGTGTCCCTGTTCCGCCGCACCTCCAGCCTGGCCGCCAATCCGACGACCCAGGGGATTTCGCTCAGGGCCATCGCCCCGTCCGGCGCGGGGCGGACCCTGGTGACCCTGGACGGAGTCCCGCTGAACGATCCGTTCGGCGGCTGGGTGATCTGGTCCCAGGTCGCGCCGGAATCGCTGGAGCGGGTGGACGTCGTGCGCGGCGCGGGCGCGGGGCCCTATGGCGCGGGCGCCCTGACCGGGACCATCGCCCTGACGGAGCGGGCGCGGGGCGGGGTGCTGGACCTGTCGCTCGCCGCGCGCGGCGGGGCGCGGGGGGCGGGATCGGGATCGACGATGTTGGGCCCCGTCGGCGTGACCCTGTCGGGCCTGTATGAGACCAGCGACGGCTATACGCCCGTGCGCGGATCGGCGGCGGGAGCGGCGGACACGCCGCTGGATCTGGACAGCCGCAGCGCCGCCCTGCGGGTCGATGCGCCGCTGGACGGGGTGAATCTGCAAGGGGCGAACCTGTCTCTGCGCGCGGCGACCTGGGAAGAGGATCGGGGCTCCGGCCTGCTGAACGCCCGGTCCAACGCCAGCGGACACAGCCTGAGCGCCACGGCGGCCAAGGCGCCGCCCGTCGACGGTTACGGCTGGCGGCTGCAGGCGTGGCGGATCGAGAGCGACTTCGCCAACAGCTCGGCCTCGGTGGCGGCGGACCGATCGACCACGACCCCGGCCAATGATCAGTACAAGACCCCGGCGACCGGCTGGGGGCTGAACGCGGCCCTGCGCCGTCGCGTGGCCGAGATCGCGGGCGGCCGGCTGGAGTGGGAGGTCGGCGCCGACGCCCGCTTCAACGAGGGTGCGACCAATGAGTTCTTCAGCAATCCCACCGGCGCGGGCTTCGCGCGGGGACGGCGCGCGGGCGGCGAGACCTCGGTGGCCGGGGCCTATGTGGACGGGTCGTGGACCGGCGGGGACTGGCTGGTCGCGGGCGGTCTCCGCTACGACCGGTGGAAGAACGAGGCGGGCTTTCGCTACGAATACACGCTGGCGACCGGGGCGCCGATCCTGGACGAGACCGACGAGGACCGGTCGGGCGAGGTGGTCAGCGCGCGACTGGCGGCGCGGCGCGATCTGGCCGCCTGGCTGGGCGAGGGTTACGCTTGGCGGGCGGCGGCCTATTCGGGCTTTCGGCCCGCGACCCTGAACGAACTGCACCGGCCTTTCCGGGTCGGCAACGACATCACCGAGGCGAATGCGGGGCTGGAGCCCGAAACCCTTCGCGGGATCGAGACGGGCCTGGCCTTCGACCGGAGCGGCGTCGCCTGGGGGGCGACCGTCTTCTGGAACGAGATCGAGGACGCCATCGTCAATGTGACGATCGGCGAAGGACCGGCGACCTTCCCGCGCGCGGGCTTCGTGCCGGCGGGCGGCGTGCTGCGCCAACGCCAGAACGCCGGCACGATCAAAGCCTGGGGCCTGGAGCTGAACGGTTCGGTCCGGGCGAGCGAGGCCCTGGCGCTGAACGCCGCCCTGTCCTGGACCGACGCCGAGGTGGACGGCGGCGCGGCGGCGCCCCAGCTGACGGGCCTGCGTCCGGCCCAGGCGCCGGAATGGAGCGCGACGGCGGGCGTCGACTGGCGGGCGACGGATCGGCTGAGCCTGGGTCTGGCCGCGCGCTATGAATCGGCCCGGTTCGACGATGATCTGAACAGCCGCACCCTGGACCCCGCCGTCACCCTGGACGCTCGCGCGGAATGGTCGGCCGGGGACGGGGTGATGATCTGGGCCGCCGTCGACAACGCTTTCGACGCGGATGTGGAGGTGTCGATGACCGGGTCCGACGTCGCGGGCTACGGCCCCCCGCGCACGGTGCGGGCCGGGGTCAGGTTCAGCTACTGACGGTCTCTGCGCGACGAATTCGCCGCATGGCTTTCTATTGCAAACGGTTCGCAACAGTGGCACAGCCGTTCCGTGACTGAACTCGCCGCACAAAACCAGATCGAGCCGACCTCAAGGGGCGCGAAAAAGCCGAAGGCGGCGCTGAACGGCGCGCGGTCCTTCTGGCTGAAGCAGCTCCATTCCTGGCACTGGATTTCGGCGGCTGTCAGCCTGGTCGGCATGATCCTGTTCGCGGTCACGGGCATCACCCTGAACCATGCGGCCTCCATTCCGGCCCAGCCGGTGACGGTCGAACAGACCGCCACCCTGCCGGCGCCCCTGCTGCAACGGCTTTCGGCCTATCCGCAGGAGACGACCGAACCGGTTCCCGACGCCGTCGCCCGCTGGTCGGCCGAGGCGCTGAAGGTTCAGATCGCCGGGCGGCCGACCGAGACGACGCCCGAGGAGATCTACGTCGCCCTGCCGATCCCCGGCGGCGACGGCTGGTTGACCATCGACCGGGCGACGGGCGAGGCGGTCCATGAAAAGACCACGCGCGGCTGGATCGCCTATCTGAACGACCTGCATAAGGGGCGGAATGCAGGCGCGGTCTGGTTCTGGTTCATCGACGTCTTCGCCGTCGCCTGCGTCATCTTTGCGGTGACGGGGCTGGGGCTGATGTGGCTGCATGCACGCGGCCGTCCCTCCACCTGGCCCCTGGCGGCGCTGGGCCTGTTGATCCCCGTCGTCATCGCCCTGATCTTCATCCATTGAGAGTGTAACGGATGCGTCTTCTCCCCATCGTCGTCACCACCGCCGGTCTGACCCTGGCCGCCGCCCCGGCCCTGGCGGCGGATTTGTCGGTCACGGTCGAGGTGCCGCGGCTGAACACCGCCTCCTATCACCGGCCCTATGTGGCGGTCTGGATCGAGCGGCCGGATCAGACGGCGGTCCAGACCCTGGCGGTCTGGTACCAGCAGACCCGCAACAATGAGGGCGACGGCAAGGACTGGCTGAAGGACCTGCGCACCTGGTGGCGCAAGGGGGGCCGGGCCATGAGCCTGCCGGCCGACGGGATTTCGGGCGCCACCCGCGCGCCGGGCCGCCAGACCGTCAACGTCCCCGCCGCCCGGCTGCGCGGGCTTCAGCCCGGCCAGTACAATCTGGTGGTCGAGGCGGCGCGCGAACTGGGCGGGCGCGAGGTGGTGCGCGTGCCCTTCCGCTGGGGCGGGGCCAATACCGCCGACGCCTCCGGCTCCACCGAACTGGGCGCCGTGCGCGTCACCGTCTCTCGCTGAGGAACAGACCCATGAAAAAGACCGTCGCGCTTCTGGCCTTCGCCGCCGCCCTGGCTGCGCCCCTGGCCGCCCAGGCGCACCGCGCCTGGATGGCGCCGACCTCGACCAGCCTGTCGGGCGCCGACGCCTGGGTCGGTTTCGATGCGGGCATGTCCAACGGGGTCTTCATCCCCGACCACGCCGCCATGCGGATGACGGGCCTGGTGGTGACGGCGCCCGACGGCTCGACCGTCCAGCCCGAACATCTGATGCAGGCCCAGTACCGCACCACCTTCGACGTCCATCTGACGCAGAACGGCACCTATAAGGTCGCCAACGTCATGGGCGGCGTCATGGCCAGCTACACCCTGAACGGCGAACAGAAGCGTTGGCGTGGAACTGCAGCCGAATATCCGGCCGCCCTGCCCGAAGGCGCGACCGACGTCCAGGCGACCCGCACCGCCAGCCGGATCGAAACCTTCGTCACCCTGAACAATCCGACCGACACCGTGTTCAAGACCACGGGCGAGGGACTGGAGCTGGTCCCCGTGACCCATCCGAACGATCTGGTCGCCGGCGAGGCCGCCAGCTTCAAACTGCTGAAGGACGGCCAGCCCGCCGCCGACCTGGACGTGACCGTCGCGCGCGGCGGCCTGCGCTATCGCGACAATCCCGAGGAGATGACGGTCAAGACCGGCGCCGACGGCGTCTTCACCGTCACCTGGCCCGAGGCCGGCCTGTACTGGCTGAACGCCTCGGTCCGCACCCCGGCCCAAGGCGAGGCCCTGGGGACCAACGCCAACTATGTGGCGGTGATGGAAGTCCTGCCCTAGACCCTGGGCATGTCCGACACGCCCTTTTCGCGCGGTTCGCGCGCCGCCCCGCCCGTCCTCACCCTGGGAGACCCGGTTCCGCTTGCGGACCGGGTCGACAACCGCGTCCTGATCCCGCCGGTCGAGGGGCCGCCGCCCCGGCCGCCCGGCGATCATATCCAGGCGCTGGACGGCCGGACCATGGGCACGACCTGGAGCGTGCGCGCCATCGGGCCGCGCGGCCTGACCGAGGCGGCCCTGCGCGAGGCGATCGAGCGGGAGCTGGCGACGGTCGTGGCCCTGTTCAGCCCGTGGGAGCCGTCCAGCGAGATCAGCCGGTTCAACGCCGCCCCGCCCGGCATGTGGGCGGTGTCCCAGCCGTTCTGGGATCTGGTCGATGCGGCCATGGACCTGGGCGACGAGACCAATGGGGCGGTCGATCCGACCCTGGGCGCCCTGGTCGATCTGTGGGGTTTCGGCCCGCCGGGACCGCGCGGCGCCCTTCTGCCCCTGCCCAGCGACGAAGAGGTCGAGGCGGCCCTGAAGGTCAGCGGCTGGGGACGGCTGCGGATGAACCGCGAGGCGCGCGGCCTGATGCAGCCGGGCGGGATGAAGCTGGACCTGTCCGGCATCGCCAAGGGCCATGCGGTGGACCGGGTGTCGGACGCCCTGACGGCCCTGGGCGCGACCTCGCACCTGGTCGAGATCGGCGGAGAGCTGAAGGGGCGCGGGGTCAAGCCTGACGCCCAGCCCTGGTGGGTGGAGATCGAGCGGGTGGAGGGCGACGCCTCGCCCCGCACGGTGGCGGCCCTGTTCGACCTGGCCATGGCGACCAGCGGCGACTATCGCCGCGCCTTCCGCCATGAGGGGCGGCTCTATCCTCATACGATCGACGGATCGACGGGGCGGCCGGTCAGCAACAATCTGGCCTCGGTCACCGTGCTGCACGCCTCGGCCATGAAGGCCGACGCCTACGCCAGCGCCCTGACGGTCATGGGGCCGTTCGAGGGGCCGGAGTACGCTGAAGCGGTCGGTTTGGCCGCCCTGTTCGTCGAACGCACGCCGCGCGGCCTGGTCGAGCGGATGAGCCCGGCCTTCAAGGCCATGATGGAGGATGGGGCGGAGGCGGCGCCGGGGTGACGAACGATCCGTCCCGCTGGCTTCTGGCCCTGGCGGCCGTCGGCCTCTGGCTGGTCCTGATCGGCCTGATCGTCTGGCGCGAGCGCCGGGCGAAGGCGGCGGCGCGCGCCCGCTCCGAGGCCCTGGCCGGAGACGGGGAGGAGACGGTGCTTGTGGCCTTCGCCAGCCAGACGGGACTGGCCGAGGACCTGGCCTGGATGACCGCCCGAGCCTTGCAGGACGGCGGCTTGGGGGCGCGGGTCCTGTCGTTTGCCGACCTGGACCTGGCGACGCTGAAGGCGGCGGGCCGGGCCCTGCTGATCGTCTCGACGACGGGTGAAGGCGATCCGCCCGACAGCGCCGCGCGGCTGGTGCGAAAGGCCATGGGGGCGCCGGCCGACCTGGGCGGGCTTCGGTTCGGCCTGATGGCCCTGGGCGACCGCAGCTATGATCAGTTCTGCGGCTTCGGCCATGCGCTGGACGGCTGGCTGAGGCGCTCGGGCGCCGAGCCCCTGTTCGATCTGGTGGAGGTGGACGCCGGGGACGCGGGCGCCGTGCGCCATTGGCAGCATCAGTTGAACCAGATCACCGGCCGGGTCACGGCGCCGGACTGGACCCCGCCCGCCTATGAGCCCTGGCGGCTGACGCAGCGGACCCTGATCAATCCCGGCAGTCCGGGCGGCGAAGCCTATCATCTGGTCTTGGAGCCGGTCGGGACGGCGCCGCCCTGGTCCGCCGGGGACATCGCCGAGGTGGGGCTGCCCGAGCGCGACGGCGTGACGCCGGGCGCGCGCGAATATTCGATCGCCTCGGTGCCGGCGGACGGGCGGGTCGAACTGGTGGTGCGGCTGATGCGCCGGCCGGACGGGACGCCCGGCCTGGCCTCGGGCCGGCTGACCCAGGACCTGGCTCTGGGCGCAACCATCGACATGCGGGTGCGGACCAACCGCAGCTTCCACGGCCCGGAGGATCAGACGCCGATGATCCTGATCGGCAACGGCACGGGGATCGCGGGGCTGAGGGCCCATCTGAAGGCCCGCGCGGCCCAAGACGGGGGCCAGGGGAGCGGCGCCTGGCTGATGTTCGGCGAACGGACCCAGGCCCACGACGCCTTCTTCGACGCCGAGCTTCAGGCCTGGCTGGCGTCCGGCGTTCTGACCCGGCTGGACCGGTGTTTCTCGCGCGATCCCAGCGACGGCCGCTATGTGCAGGATCTGGTCGCGGCGGCGGCGCCGGACGTCCGCGCCTGGGTGGACCGGGGCGCGGCCCTCTATGTCTGCGGCAGTCTGGAGGGGATGTCCCAGGGGGTCCATGCAGCCCTGGAGGCGGCGCTGGGCGCGGAGGCCCTGCTGACCCTGCTGGAGGACGGCCGCTATCGCCGGGACGTCTACTGAAAAGGAGATCAGCGCCGCCCGACTGCTGCGTCTGCCCGACCGAACCGGAAGCGGCGCCGTCGAATACCCGCCGCCGGGCCGTCGACCGGCTGTTCGCCTTCGCCACGGCCTCGCTGGACGCCGGATGATCCGAATCGGGGACGGCGTCGTAAATCGTGGCGTCCGAGGGCGGACTTCCCCTAAAAGACGCCTTTCGTTTCCGATTGGACCGCCTCGCCTCATGACTGAATCGCCGCCCCGGATCGGAGGCCTGGACGTCCAAGGTCTGAACGTCCAAGGTCTGGGCGATCCCGAGGACCCGGTCGTCCTGCTGATCGGTTCGCCCGAGCGGCTGTCGGCGGACGGGCGACGGTGGGTGCGGGCCCTGGTGGAGGCCGGGCGTCACGTGTTGCTGGCCCCGCTGGACGAGGCGGACGGGGAGGGGGCGGCGGTCGCCCTGCGCGCCCTTTTGACCGAACTGTCGTCCCGACCCGCCGTGCTGTGTTCGGCCCAGACCCTGGCGGCGGTCCATCCGGCCCTGGTCGTGACCGGCCCGGCCCTGGTCAGCTGTCTGATCGTGGTCGGGGCGGCGCCGGATGCGGCGACGCCCGCAGACCTGCCGCGGCTCGATCTGGAAGCCGAACCGGCGGGCGAGGCGACCGAGGCGGCGCTGCTGGGCTTTCTGGAACGCCATGCGCCGCGCCAGGCCCTGCATTATCAGGCCGGGTCGGACGCCCGGACCCTGCGCGACGCCCTGGGCTGTTTCGCCACCGGGGTCACGGTGGTCACCACCCTGGATGAACAGGGCCGGCCGGTGGGGCTGACCGCCAACTCCTTCTCCTCGGTGTCGCTGGACCCGCCCCTGATCCTGTTCTGCCTGGCGCGCAGTTCGTCGAACCTGGAGCGGTTCAGAAGGGCCGAGCATTTCGCCATCAACGTCCTGCACATCGGCCAGCAGCCGATGTCGGGCGTTTTCGCCCGGTCGTCGGCCGAACGGTTCGACGGCGTCGCCTGGGAGAGCTGGGACACCGGCGCCCCCATACTGTCCGGCTCCCTGGCCAGTTTCGAATGCGCCACCCATCAGGTGGTGGAGGCGGGGGATCATCTGGTCTTTATCGGCCGGGTCACGCGCGCCCGGTTCGAGCCGCGCCGCGATCCCCTGCTCTATTTCCGGGGCCGTTACCGAAGGCTCCATTTCGCCTGAGCTGCGCCCGACCCGGTTCGCATCCCGGTTCACAACGGGCGGTCGGATCGCTATCTCAGGCGCCAAATCAAGAGGAAGCCCGCCATGTCCCCCGATCCCGCCCAAGATCCCGTCGTCATCGTCTCCTACGCCAGAACCCCGATGGGCGGATTCCAGGGCGTGCTGTCGGACGCCAAGTCCACCGACCTGGGCGCGGCGGCGGTGAAGGCGGCGCTGGAGCGGGCGGGCCTGGCGCCGGACAAGGTCGAACAGATCATCATGGGCTGCGTCCTGCCCGCCGGCCTGGGCCAGGCGCCGGCGCGTCAGGCGGGGCTGGGCGCGGGCCTGCCGATCTCGGCCGAGGCGACCACGATCAACAAGATGTGCGGCTCGGGCATGCAGGCGGCCATGATGGCCCATGACGCCCTGCTGGCCGGCTCGGCCGAGGTGATCGTGGCGGGCGGCATGGAGTCCATGACCAACGCCCCCTATCTGATGCACAAGCACCGGGGCGGCGCCCGCATCGGCCATGACGTCATCTCCGACAGCATGTATCTGGACGGTCTGGAAGACGCCTATGAGCCCGGCAAGCTGATGGGCCAGTTCGCCGAGGACACGGCCAAGGCCTATCAGTTCACCCGCGAACAGCAGGACGCCTATGCGGTCGAAAGCGCCGGCCGGGCCAAGCGCGCCCAGGACAGCGGCGACTTCGACGCCGAGATCACGCCGGTCGAGGTCAAGACGCGCAAGGGGGTGGTGGTCGTGGACCGCGACGAACAGCCGACCAAGTCCGATCCGTCCAAGATCCCCAATCTGAAGCCCGCCTTCGGCAAGGACGGGACCATCACCGCCGCCTCGGCCGCCTCCATCTCGGACGGCGCGGCCGCCCTGGTGATGATGCGCCAGTCCACGGCCCAGGCCCTGGGCCTGACCCCCATCGCCCGCGTCGTGGCCCAGGCCGCCCACGCCCATGAGCCCAGCCTGTTCACCACCGCCCCGGTCTTCGCCCTGCAAAAGGCGCTGAAGAAGGCCGGCTGGACGCCTGAGGACGTCGATCTGTGGGAGGTCAACGAGGCCTTCGCCATCGTGCCGATGATCGCCATGCAGGAGCTGGGCGTCCCCCACGACAAGATCAACGTCAACGGCGGCGCGTGCGCCCTGGGCCACCCGCTGGGCGCCTCCGGCGCCCGCGTCCTGACCACCCTGCTGTCCGCCCTGAAGGCGCGCGGCAAGACCCGGGGCATGGCCGCCCTGTGCATCGGCGGCGGCGAGGCGACGGCGATGGGGGTAGAGCTGGTTTAGGGGGCGGGGCGGACCGACCGATGGTCCGCCGACGGCGACAAGAGGCTCAGTGGGCGGCGCCCACGGGCAGGTGGCTCTTGTCATGCCGGCCCAGCTTGTCGATCAGGGTTCGCCCGGCCTCATTCATTCCGATGAGGTCGACCTGCGCCCCCTGACGGCGATAGCGGAACACGACCTTGTCCACGGCGGCCACGCCGGTCAGATCCCAGAGATGGGCGTCGGTCATGTCGATCTCGACGCGGGTCGGTCGGCCGTGATGTTCGAAGGCGGCGGCGAACACGTCGGCCGAGGCGAAAAAGAGATTGCCGGTCACCCGGTATCGCAACACGCCCTCTTGCGACGTCTCGATCTCCTCCACGCGAACGGTCTTGCCGACCTTGCGCATGAAGAAGACGGCGGACAGGATCACGCCCAGGACCACCCCCTTCGACAGGTCGTGGGTGACGACCACCGTCGCTGTCGTGGCGATCATCACCACAGACGACTGAAACGGCGTGGAGCGCAGTTTCAACACTGAACCCCAGTCGAAGGCGCCGATCGAGACCATGATCATCACCGCCACCAGGGCCGCCATGGGAATTCGGGCGACCCAGTCCTTAAGCACCAGGATCAGAAACAGCAGGAACAGGCCGGCCCACAGGGTGGACAGGCGTCCGCGGGCTCCGCTGGTCACATTGATGATCGACTGGCCGATCATGGCGCAGCCCGCCATGCCGCCGAAGAGGGACGAGGCGATATTGGCCATGCCCTGTCCGCGCGTCTCTCGGTCCTTGTCCGACGGCGTGTCGGTGATGTCGTCCAACAGATTGGCGGTCAGCAGGCTTTCCAACAGGCCCACAAAGGCCAGGGTCGCAGCCACCGGACCGATGACGGTCAGCGTCTCCCAGGTCAGCGGCACGTTCGGAATATGGAACATCGGCAGGGCCGAGGGCATCTGGCCCATGTCGCCGACAGTGCGGACATCAAGCCCCGTCAGGATCACGAAGGCGCTGACGGCGACGATGGCGACCAGCGGAGACGGGACCGCCCTTGTGATCCTGGGGAAGCCGTAGATGATCGCCAGGGCCGCGCCGACCAGGGCGAAGGTCTGCCAGTCGGCGCCGATCAGTTCAGGCATCTGCGCCAGGAAGATCAGGATCGCCAGGGCGTTGACGAAGCCGGTCATCACGCTGCGCGAGACGAACCTTATGTAGCGACCCAGCTTCATCAGGCCGATGAGGATCTGAAACACGCCGGTCAGCAGCGACGCCGCGAACAGATATTCCAGCCCGTGATCGCGCACGAGCCCGACCATCAGCAGGGCCATGGCGCCGGTCGCCGCCGAGATCATGGCCGGGCGACCGCCGACGAAGGCGATGGTCACCGCGATCACGAAGCTGGCGTACAGGCCGACCGCCGGATCGACCCCGGCGATGATCGAAAAGGCGATGGCCTCGGGGATCAGGGCCAGGGCGACGACGGTCCCCGCCAGCAGATCACGGCGTGGGTTGGCGAGCCATTGCTGGCGCACGGACGCAACTATTGTCATTGAGATTTCAGTGGGGATGACCCAAGGCTTGGGTCGGTTTCCTGACGGATCGGCGGTCAGGATAGCCACCCGCCTCCTAGCTGTAGGGACAGGTCCAAGGTGAGGCCTCCCTCATGCCTTCAAGCCGCGCGTGAAGCAAGGGCGAAGCCCGACCGTTTTCGAGCCGTCCTCGCGGTCGGTGCTAGGCCGCGAACGCCTGTTTCATCGGCGTCACCGTGCCCTCGGGCCGTTTCACCGGCAGGTCGAAGCTGACCACCGTGCCGACGCCGGGTTCGCTTTCCAGGGTCAGGCGGCCGCCGTGCATTTCGATCAGGGACTTGGTCAGGGCCAGGCCCAGGCCGGTGCCCTGGGTGGTCTTGGAGTGCTGGCCCTCGACCTGTTCGAAGGGGCGGGCCAGGCGGGCCAGATTTTCGGGGGCGATGCCGATGCCGGTGTCGGCGCAGGAGACCTTGACCCGCGCCTGACCGTCTTCGTCTTGCGTCGCCGCCAGGGTCAGGGTGATCCGTCCGCCGGCGGGGGTGAATTTCACCGTGTTGGAGATCAGGTTCAGCATCACCTGTTTCAGTCCGCGCTGGTCCGCCTCGATGTCGGGCAGATCCTCGCCCACGACGCTCAGGGTCAGGTCCGCCTCCTGGACCTTGCCGCGCATCAGCCGCACCGCGTCCTCGCACACCCCCTTCAGCGACACCGGCTCATAGTACAGGGTCATCTTGCCGGCCTCGATCTTGGCCATGTCCAGCACGTCGTTGATCAGGCTGAGCAGATGCTGGCCCGACTTCAATATGTCGGCGGCGTAACCCTTGTATTTATCGCCGATGGGACCGAACAGCTCGGCGGCCATGATCTCCGAAAAGCCGTTGATGGCGTTCAGAGGCGTGCGCAGCTCATGGCTCATATTGGCCAGGAATTCGGACTTGGCCTGGTTGGCGGCCTCGGCCCGGGTCATGGCGATCTCATATTGGCGCGCCAGCTGGGACAGCATTTGCTGGCTGGATTCCAGCTGGGCGACGGTGCGGCTCAGGTCTTCGACGGCGCGGCGGCGTTCGGCCTCTTCGCGCTTGATGGCGGTGATGTCGGCGGCGGTGACGACCGAGCCGCCTTCTGAGGTGAAGCGTTCGGCCAGCTGCAGCCAGCGGCCGTCGTGCAGTTCGACCTCGCGCAGGCCCGCCCGCCCGTCGGAGGGGGCGTGTTCGGCCTTGATCGCCAGGGCGGCGATCCGGTTCAGCTCGTCCTTCAGCGCACCGCGCCGGACCACGCCGGGGGTGAAGGCGAAGGCGTCCTCGAAGCCCTGGTTCCACAGGATCAGGCGGCCGTTGCGGTCGAACAGGACGAAGGCGTCGGAAATGCTCTCGACCCCGTCGCGCAGGCGGCTTTCGGCGGCTTGGGCGGCCGCCTTGGCGCGGCGGGCCTCGGTGATGTCCAGGGCCACGCCCAATATGGCGGAAAAGCCGACCTCGCCGCGCGCGCCGCGGGCCTGTCCCCGCGCGTCGATCCAGCGGGTGCGCCCGTCCTCGGCCGCCACGGGGAAGGTGACTTCGAAGGCGCCGTAGGCTGCCGCCTGATCGAGGGCGTGGCGGACTTCGTCGCGGAAACGGGGATGTATGCGGGCCATGACGTCTTCGGCCTGCACGACCCCGCCGCGTTCGAAGCCGAGCAGGGTCGCCATATAGTCGGACAGGGTGACTTCCTCGCCCGCCAGGTCCCATTCCCAGACGCCGCACCGAGCCGCCTCGACCGCGACCCGGAACCGCCGCTCGGACGAGGCCCATTCCCGGCTGGCCCTGGCGCGTCGCAGGCCCTGGATCAGATAGAGGATCAGCACGCCCAGGCCCAGCAGCACGGGGGCGATCAGCACCCAGGCTTCGTCCATCAGCCCGCCGCCCTCGGCCTCGGGATCCAGCACCGTCACATAGGGGCCGCCCGGCGCGATCGGCGCGGCCGCGACCGCCCCGCCGCCCCGCGCGGCGCGGGGCGTGGTCAGGGACGGCAGGTCCTTGGGCTCCACCCCGATCAGGGCTTCGGCCGATTGCCCCGCCTCGCCCGGCTGGGACGAGGCCAGGACACGGCCGGAAGCCGAGACGATCCGATAGGGGGGCGCAGCCGGCAGGTCCTGGGCCACATGGGCCTCCAGCCGCCGCCCGCCCGCCTGGGGTCCGGCCAGGGTCAGGGCGCCGGGCTTGCGCGCCCCTTGCGCCGCCACCAGGGCGCCCGAGGTGTCGACTACGGAAAAGCTGACGTCGGGCGCCGCGCGTCGCGCCGCCTCGACCGCCGCCAGGGGGGCGGCGTCCTGTCCCAGGACGGGGGCGGCGGCGTCGAAGCCGGTCTGGGCGGCCTGGATCTGGACGGCGATCCGGCTGGCGGCCAGTTGGGCGTTCAAGGCCAGGTTTTCGTCACGCAGACGATGGGCCTCGCGGCCGGGCTGGCTCAGATGGCGCGACATCATCAGTGCATAGCCGGTCGCGCCCAGGGCCAGGACCAGGACGCCGATGCGGATCCAGGCCGGGGCGCCGACGGGGGCGTGGTCGGAGGCGCGCCGTCCCCGTCCTTGCTGCCGCCGCTCCATGCCCCGCAAGTCGCTCTCCCGCCAAAATGCCGCTGATCAGGCGAATCTAGGCTGCGTCGCGGATTCCTGTCGAGACTTGGTTAACGGTTTCTGACCCGTCAGGCGGCGACGGCTGGGGATTGCGGCGACGTCTGCGCCTCCTGCGCCACGGTCACGACCGGATGAAGGGCGCTGCGGGCCTGTCGCGCCAGGTCCAGCACGGCGGGCGGGGCGTCTTCGGGCGCTTCCGCCGCCAGGGCGATCAGGCTTTCGGCCAGCCGCATCAGCTGGGGCGCCGCCGTGATCAGGCGCGCCTGAAACTCGATCCGTTGCGGATCGCGGTCGTATTCGGCGCCGGGCACGCGCCAGCCGCCCCAGTCGGCGGTGTCGGTGACGACCACGGGATAGGTGCCGGGCTGAGGGTGGTGCAGACAGTCTTCCTCGGCCTGCCACTTGTTGCGGGCGCGTAGCACGCGCCAGACGCCCAGGTCGCGGCCCGCCCCGTCTTCAGCGGCGGTCATCAGTTCCGAAGCGGCGAACTCCCGCCCCAGGCCCACGTCATAGGTGACGCGCACGGGCTCTTCGAACCCCTTGGCCCAGACCGGTTGGACCTTTTCGATCGTCGCCCAGGCGCCGACGCATTCGACCCAGACCTTCTGCCCCTTCTGAAACTGCGCGCGCGCCATAGCTGTTCTCCGGCCCATTTAGCCGGCTAAGGATGGTCGGCCCGCCTTAGCTTAGAGTAACCGGACAGCGTTAACGCGAAATGCTCTCCAGGGCCTCGCCGGCATACCGCTCCTTCACCCGCGTCGATAGGTCGCCCAGCGAGATCACGCCGACGATGCGGCCGTGCTTGTCCACCACGGGCGCGCGCCGAATCTGGCGCGAGGCCATCAGGTCCAGCACAGACTTCAGATCATCGGTGTCCAGCACGGTGTGCGGATCGCGCGTGATGTACTCGACGATCGGGGCGGTGGGGGCGGCCCCGGCGGCCAAGGCGCGGACCACCAGGTCGCGGTCGGTCACGGCGCCGATCAGCCGGTCTCCTTCGGCGACGGGCACGAAGCCGAAGTCGCCGCGCGCCATCCGTTCGGCCACCGCCTGGATCGTATCGCCGGGGCGCGCCAGATGGACGTCGCGGGTCATCACGTCGCGGATCTTCATCACGGGCCTTCCTTGTCTGACTGTCGCGCTGAAAACCCGTCGCGCGCATCGCGGTTCCGGCCTTACGGCGTCCGGGAAGGCGGCAGGTCTTTCGCCGCACGGACCAGCTGCACGAACTCGGCCCGGTCGCCATAGGGATCGTCGCCCCGCGCGCCTTGGGCCTGTTCGACGATCTGATCCCAGCCGTAGTCGGCCGCCATCCAGGGATCGTCCCTCAGCTTCTGACCGAAGGCGGCGACGGCCAAGGCCCAGCGCGTCGCTTCCGGCGGCTGGGCGCCGACGGGGCCGGTCGCAGCGTTGGTCAGGGGCTGCTGGATCAGCTCGGACCGGCTCTGGCCCGGCTGTTTGTAGCGGATCTGGATGAAGCCGATCTCGCCGTTCGGATCGCCGCCGCCGATCCCGATCCGATTGTCGGGATAGCGCCGCTCAGGGACCTGGGTCGCGCCGCCGACGGGGGTGATTTCATAGAGGGCGGTGACGCTGGCGCCGGAACCGACCTCGCCCGCGTCGATCCGGTCGTTGGCGAAGTCTTCCTCGTTCAGCAGCCGGGTTTCATATCCGATCAGCCGCCATTCGGCGACGCGGGCGGGGTTGAACTCGACCTGGATCTTGACGTCGTCGGCGATGGGGAAGGCGCCCTTGTCGAAGGCGGGCCCGAACAGGTGGCGCGCCTCGCGCAGACTGTCGACATAGGCCGCGACGCCGTTGCCCGCCTGGGCGATGGCCTGCATCCGCGCGTCCTGATAGTTGCCCCGCCCGAAGCCGTAGACCGACAGATAGATTCCCGTCTGGCGCTTGTCGGCGACATAGTCCTCCAGCCGCTTGTCGTCGGTGACGCCCACGTTGAAGTCGCCGTCGGTGAACATCAGGATGCGGTTGACCTTGTCACGGGCGAAGTTCGCCTGGGCCTGATCATAGGCGTTGGTCATGCCCGTCGCCCCCGCCGTGCCGCCCGAGGCGTAAAGGCTGGCGACGGCGCAGCGCATCTTCAGCTTCTGATCGCCCGGCGTCGGGGCCAGGGTCGTGCCGGCGCCTTCGGCGTAATAGGTGACGGCCAGGCTGTCCTGGGGGCGCAGCCGGTCGATGGCCAGGTTCATCGCCTTCTTGGCCAGGTCCAGCTTGTCGGGGCTGTTCATCGAACCCGAGACGTCCACCAGGAAGGTCAGGTTCAGCGGGCGGCGTTCGGCCTCAGGCAACTCATAGCCCTGAAGACCGATATGGACGATCTGGCGGCCGCCCCGATCGGCCTGCGGCGTCCCATCCCCGGCCGCCCAGGGCGAGGCCGTGATCGCGGTCGTGACGGAAAAGGGCCGCGCCTGGGAGGTGGGACGGTCGTAGCCGTAGTCGAAGGCGTTGATCAGCTCCTCGACCCGCACGGCGTCCTTCGGCGGGCGACGTCCCTCGTCGATGAAGCGACGGACGTTGGCGTAGGCGGCCGTGTCCACGTCGATCGAGAAGGTCGAGACCGGCTGATCCGCCGTCCGCTTCACCGGATTGGGCGTGGCGTCAGGATAGCGTTCGGTGTTCGTGGGAACCCCCGGCGGCGCCGGCGGCGGGGCGCTCGGCGCCGCATTCGCCTGGACGCGCGAGCCCGTCACCACGATCGGGGTGGCGAAGGATCGGGCGACCTCGCGCTGCGTCTGGGGCAGTCGAAAGCCGAAGGGGGCGCAGGCGGCCGGGGTGGGCTCGCCGTCCAGGGCCTTGCCCGAGGATGCGGGTCGGGTTTGCGCCTGGGTTTGGGCGAAGGCGGGGGGCGCCATCGGCGGCGTGGCGACCGACACCCCCAGGGCGGCGACGGCGGTGATCCTGAAGAGACGCGACATGGTTTCTCCCTCACGTGTTTGCGTCACTCGGCGGGCGGGCTGGGGCGAAACTGTGGCGCCGCAGTCGCCGTTCGTTCGTCGAACGAGGATTGTGTCGTCGGCGCCATCTCGCAATCTGAGGCGAGCCTCCCCACAATGGGAGCCTAGCTTCAGGGGTGCAGTATGGCCGAGCCGACGTCGGGATTGGATTTGGGGGCGGCGGCGGCGCTGCTGGCGGCGGGGGTGATCGCCGTGCCGGTGTTCAAACGGGTCGGCCTGGGCTCGGTGCTGGGCTATCTGGCGGCGGGCCTGGCCATCGGTCCGTTCGGCCTGAAGCTGTTCCGCGAGCCCGAGACCATTCTCCACGTCGCCGAGTTCGGCGTGGTCATCTTCCTGTTCATCATCGGGCTGGAGATGCGGCCCAAACGCCTGTGGGGACTGAGGAAAGAGATTTTCGGCCTGGGCGCGGCCCAGGTCCTGTTCTGCGGCTTCATTCTGACTCTGACCGCCATGCTGGCGGGCTTCTCCGCCCCCGTCGCCTTCGTCGGGGCCATGGGGTTTGTCCTGTCCTCCACCGCCGTCATCATGCAGATGCTGGAAGAGCGCGGCGCGATCGCGGGCGGAGCGGGACAGCGCGCGGTCTCCATCCTGCTGCTGGAAGACCTGGCCATCGTGCCGCTTCTGGCCGTCGTCGCCGTCCTGGCCTCGGTCCTGGGCGTGGCGAACGAACAGGCGCCGCCCCTGTGGCAGACCGTCGGCTTTGCGGTGGCGGCGGTCGGCGGGGTGCTGCTGGCCGGCAAATATCTGGTCAATCCGATCTTCCGTCTTCTGGCGCGCTACGGCGGGCGCGAGGTGATGACGGCTGCGGCCCTGCTGGTCGTCGTCGGCGCCGCCTGGGCCATGTCCCTGGGCGGTCTGTCGATGGCCATGGGCGCCTTCCTGGCGGGGGTCCTGCTGTCGGAATCCAGCTTCCGCCATCAGCTGGAAGCGGATGTGGAGCCGTTCCGGGCCATTCTGCTGGGCCTGTTCTTCCTCAGCGTCGGCATGTCGCTGGACCTGTCGGTGGTGGTCGCCGACTGGCGTCTGGTCGTCGGCGGCGTGGTCGCCTTCATGGCGGTGAAGGCTCTGGGCATCTATGCCGTCGCCCGCCTGTTCAAGGCTTCGCACCATGAGGCGGTGGAACGCGCGGCCCTGTTCGCCCAGGGCGGCGAGTTCGCCTTCGTCCTATATGGCGCGGCGGTGACGGCCGGTTTGTTCGACGCCCAGGTCGGGGCCATGATGTCGGCCATCGTCATCCTGTCTATGGCCCTGACGCCGCTGACCAGTCTGCTGACCCAGCGTCTCCTGCCCAAGCCGACCGTGTCGGCCGAAGATGCGGACGGCGTGGAATTCGCCAAGGATCTGCGCGGGCAGGTGCTGATCATCGGCTTCGGCCGTTTCGCCCAGGTCGTGTCCCAGCCCCTTCTGGCCCGCGACGTGGACGTCTCGATCATCGAGAACGACGTCGAGATGATCCAGGCCGCCTCCCAGTTCGGCTTCAAGGTCTATTACGGCGACGGCGCCCAGCTGCATACGCTGCGGGCGTCCGGCGCCGATGAGGCCGAGATCGTCCTGGTCTGCGTGGACAAGCCCGAGGTCGCCGACCGCATCGTCGAACTGGTCAAGTCCGAGTTTCCGACGACCAAGATCATGGCCCGCGCCTTCGACCGGGGCCATTCGATGCGGCTGATCCAGGCCGGAGTGGACTATCAGATCCGCGAGACCTTCGAATCCGCCCTGAAGTTCGGCGAACGCGCCCTGGTCGAACTGGGCATGGACGAGCACGAGGCGGCCGAGACGATTGGCGACGTGCGCCGCCGCGACGAAGCGCGGCTGGACCTTCAGTTGACCGGCGGCATCACGGCGGGCCGCCAGCTGATGCGCGGAAACATGCCGACGCCGCAGCCGGCCCCCTATATCAAGCCGCGCCGCGAGGGTCGGCTGTTGAACGAGGACGAGGCGGGTCCGTCCGCCCCGACGGCCGAGGACGAACCCGTCGCATCCTGAGCCTTATTGAGACGCCGCCTGATAACGGGCGCCGATCAGTTCGGCCCGGGCGCGCAGCCCCGCATCTTGGGACACGGCGGCGGCGATGGCGTTGAAGCGATCCACGGCCAGGCCCGAGCCCTGGACGGCGGCGGTCAGCTGGGCGCTCTGTTCCGGCGTGGCCTGGCCGTTCTGCACAGTGGCGGTGACGGCGCGGATCTTCTCCATGGCCTGGACGAACTGGGTCAGTTCGGCCTCGCTCACCCCGGCGGCGACGGAGCCGGGGACGGGCGGCGGCGCCTTCATGGCCCTGATCCGGGCGTCGATCACCGGATTGTCCGCAGCGGCGCGCGAAATGGCGTTGAAGCGCACGACCTCAAGCCCGGACTCCTGGACCGCAGCGGCCATTTCCGCCTGCTGTTCCGGCGTCGGCTGGGCACCGTTCAGGGTGTCGCTGACGGCGCGGACGCGGGTGATGGCGGCGTCGTATTTGCGCAGTTCTTCATCGGTGAAGGTCGAAGGATCGTTCGGATCGGCCGGGGCCGCCTGGGTCGGCGTCGTCTGGCCGGAGGCGGGTTGATAGGGCGTGGCGGTTTGGGCCTGGGCCCCTGCGGCCGTCAGAAGGGCGGCGGCGGAGACGAGAAGGGCGAAACGGGGCGCGCGCATCATGCGTGGTCCTTTCGGTCTGGCGTCCACGAAAGCCGTCAGTGACGACGACGACGCAATCACGCCGTCACTCGCCCGCGACGGTGGAGCCTTGAAGGGAACAGGAGGGCGGGGAGCCCGCCTAACCTAGGCGTTCGCGCCACGATCGCCACCCCGTCGGGCTGGAGAGCCGATCAAGGATGCGTTAGACGGTCGTGATCTGCGCAAGGGTCATCCGTATGAAACGTCTCGCCATCGCCGCAATGGCCGTCCTCGCCGTCGCCGTCCCCGCCGTCCAGGTGGACGCCTGGGGCAATACGGGGCACCGGCTGATCGGGGTGGCGGCGATGCGGGCCCTGCCGGACGACCTGCCCGCCTTTCTGAAGACCCCCGGCGCCGTCGCCGACGTGGGCGAACTGGCGCGCGAGCCCGACCGCTGGAAGGGCGCGGGCCAGCCGCATGACCGCGAGCGCGACACCGCCCACTTCATCGACCTGGACGATCAGGGGCGGGTCTTCGACCAGCGCGGCATGAGCTTGACCGCCCTGCCGCGTCTGAAGTCAGAGTATGACGCCGCCCTGACCCAGGCCGGTCTGGACGTCGATGACGCCGGCTATCTGCCCTACGCCATGATGGACGCCTGGCAGAACCTGGGCCGCGACTTCGCCTATTGGCGCGTGCTGAACGCCGCCGAAAAGCGCGAGACCAATATGGAGCGTCAGGCCTGGTACCGCGCCGACCGTATCCGCCGCGAGGCCCTGATCCTGCGAGACATCGGGGTGATGGGCCACTATGTCGGCGACGGCTCCCAGCCGCACCATACGACGATCCACTACAACGGCTGGGGCGATTTTCCGAACCCGGAAGGCTTCACCAATTCGCGCCAGACCCACGCCCAGTTCGAAGGCGCCTTCACCAGCCGCGTCGCCCGTCTGGATGCGGTCGAGGCCGCCATGCCCGCCGCCGATCTGACGGGTTTCGACGTCAAGGCGCGCACCGTCGCCTATCTGACCACCACGCTCGGCACGGTCGTTCCCTTCTATCGACTGGAGAAGGCGGGGGCCTTCCGCGACAACGATCCGCGCGGCGCGGCCTTCGTCAACGAACGGCTGGCGGCGGGCGCGGCCGAGCTGCGCGACTTCATCGCGGCCGCCTGGACCGCCTCCGCCGACGCCTCCATCGGCTGGCCCGCCGTCAAGGTCGCCGAGGTCGAGGCCGGAACCGCCGATCCCTGGCTGGCCCTGGTCGGCGAGGACTGACGCCCGTTATCCGCTCATCCCGGCGAAAGCCGGGACCCAGACCTTTGGGCGCTTCGATCTTGAAAGCGGCGCTCGACCTTTCGTCCGACGCATTAAGGCGCCGTTGGCGATGCGAAAGCACTGGGTCCCGGCTTTCGCCGGGATGAGCGGAAAGAGTATGTGCATCGAATGTCCGACCTCACTCCCCCCGCCGTCATCCTCGACAAGCCGCAGATGGCCGAGAACATCGGCGCCGTGGCGCGGGTGATGGCGAACTTCGGCCTTGTCGATCTGCGTCTGGTCAGTCCCCGCGACGGCTGGCCCCAGGAGCGAGCCTGGGCCACGGCCTCGGGCGCCGACTGGGTGCTGGAGGGGGTGCGGGTGTTCGACACGGTCGCCGAGGCCATCGCCGACCTCAACACCGTCTTCGCCACCACCGCCCGCCCGCGTGAGACGCGCCAGCCGGTCCGCACCCCGCGCGAGGCCAGTCGCGTCCTCTATGACGACACCGCCTCGGGCCTGAAGACCGGCCTGCTGTTCGGCGGCGAGCGCGCCGGCCTGGAGACGACCGACATCGCCCTGTGCGCCGGCATCGTCACCATTCCGATCGACCCGAAGCACCATTCGCTGAACCTGGCCCAGGCGGTGGCGATCAACGCCTATGAGTGGCGCACCCTGATCCTGGACGCCCCGCCGCCGCGCTTCCGCGAGGCTGAGCCGCCGGCGTCGAACGACCTGTTGATCGGCCTGTACGAACATCTGGAGGAGGAGCTGGAGAACGGCGGCTTCTTCTATCCGCCCGAGAAGAAGCGCTCGATGAGCCAGAACCTGCGCGTCATGCTGGGCCGCGCCGCCTTCTCCGAACAGGAGGTCGCCACCATGCGCGGCGCCATCCACGCCCTGGCCCGGGGCCGGGGCCGGGTGCTGGCCAAGATGGCGGCGGAACGGGCGGCGAAGGCTGAGAAGCCGGAAACGCCCGAGTGAAGGCGTTGCTGATCTACCCGCTGGCGGCGCTGGCGGAGATCGGCGGCTGTTTCGCCTTCTGGGCCTGGCTGAAGCTGGATCGCTCGCCGCTGTGGCTGGCGCCGGGCCTTGTTTGTCTGATCGCCTTCGCCTGGCTGCTGACCCTGGTCCCCAGCGAGGCGGCGGGCCGGGCCTTCGCCGCCTATGGCGGGGTCTATATCTGCGCCTCTCTGGTCTGGATGGCGATGGTCGAGAAGACGACGCCCGACCGCTGGGATCTGATCGGCGCGGCGGTCTGTCTGGTCGGGGCGGGGATCATCCTGTTCGGGCCGCGCGGCTAACCTGTTCTTCTTTCGTCATCTCCCGGTCTGCGCCGCGAAGGCGAGGCTTGCCGGAGGATGACGAAAGAAAAATCGTTACCCCACCCCCAGCAGGTCCGACCAGCGCCAGCTGCCCTTGCCCAGGGCGATCCGCGCCCCGTCGACGCCGTCCTCCAGGGTCAGCACGGCTAGGCCCGTCATCCGCTGGTTTCGGCACTCGGCCGGGGCGAAGGCGACCTCCAGCGCAATGGCCTGGCGCACTCCGGCCAGACCCTTGCCGGCCTGGTTGCGGCTTTGCAGCCAGTCGCCGTTCCAGACCAGCATGGCCCGACCGGCCGCGTTCATCTCCCGGCTGGCGGCGATGACGGCGCGGCGCACGGCGGCGTCGTCGCGCACCGCCTCCTGAACCCAGCGCACCATGTCGCAGGACCCGCCGCCGGAGCCTGGGCCTGATCCCGTCCCGCCGTTCCCGCCCGCGCCGCCGACTCCATTCCGCCCCGCCGCCCGGACCGGCGCCGACCGTCGCGGCGCCCGCCAGCTGCGCTGCGCCGAGCAGGGCAGGGGCGGTCCCGGCGGGGCGGGGCGGCGGCAGGGTTCGATATCGGGCGGAAGCCGGTCGACGATCTTGCGCGCCGCGCCCGCGACGGCGGGCGGGGCGTGTCGGGAGGCGGGCTTGGCCGGGGCGGGTGTCTGGGCCGCCGCAGCCGGGGCGTCCGGCGTCGGGGAAGGGTCCGGCGCGGGGATGCGCGCGGGCGGCGGCTGTGGCGGTGGAGCGACCAGTTCGACCAGGATCGCCGGCTCCGGCGTCGGCCGGGCCGGCGGCTCGGGCCGCACGGCCGTCATCATCAGCACCAGGGCCGCATGGCCGAAGACCACCGGCGCGACCGCCAGGGCCCGTCGCCGGATCGCCGCCGGGCTCAATCGCCGATCCGTGATGCGATGTGAGACGTCGTTCGCATGGTCATTCGCGACGAACCCCTGTAAAAAATCACGACTGTCTGTTGAAAACATTCAGTCGCGTCAGGAAGGTGGCGAAGGCGCGAATACAACTGGTCGCTGTCTAAGATCAGCAATAGTCCAGATTGTCCGCCATACGGCGAAGCCTGCTGGCGGCGCAACGTAACGGCGCGCCTTCTGGTTCCACTTGTTCATCGAAAATGGCGGGTTTCGTCGAAGACCGAACGGCTAAGCTGACATTTTGCCGCCTAAAGCGCGTCATTACTCCGCCTTGTCGCCTACCGCAGTTTCATCGGGCGCATGAACTGGGCGTGGCGCCCCCAGCAAGAAGGAGACATGAACTTGAGCAGATCGAAACTCAGGACGGCGGTCCTCGGCGGCGCCCTCGTCGCGATGGGCTTTGCGGCGAGCGGCTGCGCCAGCCATCGTTTCGTGCGTGATCAGGTCGAGGTGGTGGACAACCGGGTGACCCAGGTCGAGGGCACGGCGGGCCAGGCCCTGCAACGGGCCAATGACGCCCACAAGCTGGCGGAAGGCAAGTTCCTCTATCAGGCGTCCTGTCCGACGATTCCGTGAAGTTCCCGACCGACGCCGCCGCCCTGTCGCCCGAGGCGGAACAGCGGCTGGCCCAGTTCGCCCAGCGTCTGCAAAGCGAGAACCGCAACGTCTATCTGGAGATCCAGGGCTATACCGACTCCACCGGCACGCCCGAGCATAACGACCAGCTGGGCGAGCAGCGGGCCGAGGCCGTGCGCCGCTTCCTGAACCGCCAGGGCGTGGCCCTGAACCGGATGTCGACCATCTCCTATGGTCAGGAAGAGCCGGTGGCCTCGAACGACACCCCCGAAGGCCGGGCGCAGAACCGGCGCGTGACCATCGTCGTCCTGGCCTGATCAGGCTTGATCCAGAGATCGGCGGCCGCAGCGATGCGGCCGTCGTTTTCAGGTCTATAGGTCGCGGAAGAAGGCCGGCACGGCCTCGGTCGCAGGACCATAGACCCCCTCGTCGAACAGGCGCGCCCCTTGCGTCGGCTCCAGATTGATCTCGACCGTCCGTGCGCCGGCGTAGCGCGCCGACTGCACGAACCCCGCCGCCGGATAGACCGCCCCCGAGGTGCCGATGGAGACGAACAGGTCGCAGGCCGCCAGCGCCGCCTCGATCCGCTCCATCTGCAGCGGCATCTCCCCGAACCAGACGATGTGCGGCCGCATCCGCCCTTGCGGATGGTGCGGGGAAGGCTCGTCCGCCGCCATGTCCCCTGCCCAGTCCATCACCACGCCCGAACGGGTGCAGCGCGCCTTCAGCAGTTCGCCGTGCATATGGATCAGCTCGAACCCGGCGGCGGGCGACGTCTCGGCATGGGCCCGGTCGTGCAGATCGTCGACGTTCTGCGTCACCAGCAGGAAGTCGCCGTCCCACCGCGCGGCCAGCTCCGCTAGCGCGACATGCGCCGCATTGGGCCGGACCTCCGCCAGCTGCCGCCGTCGCTGATTGTAGAAGTCCTGCACCAGGGCGGGGTTCGCCGAATATCCCTCCGGCGTCGCCACCTCTTCCACCCTGTGCCCGCACCACAGGCCGTCGCTCGCGCGAAACGTCGGCACGCCGCTCTCGGCCGATATGCCGGCGCCGGTCAGGACGACGAGGTTGCGATGGGTCATGACCCTGATTAGCGCGTTCGACGCCGACGGTCAGCCTGCGTCCGATCTTGGCGTGGTTGCGCGATAGACATCGAATGTCGCGCGCACTTGCGAGTAAATCTCAAAAATCTGCACGAAAGTGCACTAAAAAATTCTGAGTGGCGTTTTCGGCGCGGGGCTAGCGTCGGCGACGCCCCTCGTGACACACAGGCGCAAACCGAGGAGTCCCCGCCATGAAAACCCGCGCCGCCGTCGCCTTCGAAGCCAAGAAGCCGCTCGAGATCGTCGAGGTCGATCTGGAGGGGCCGCGCGCCGGCGAGGTGCTGATCGAGATCAAGGCGACGGGGATCTGCCACACCGACGCCTATACGCTGGACGGTCTGGACAGCGAGGGCATCTTCCCCTCGATCCTGGGGCACGAAGGCGCGGGCGTGGTGGTCGAGGTGGGGCCGGGCGTGACCTCGGTCGCCGTCGGCGACCACGTCATTCCGCTGTACACGCCCGAGTGCCGTCAGTGTAAGTCGTGCCTGTCGCGCAAGACCAACCTCTGCACCTCGATCCGCGCCACCCAAGGCAAGGGTCTGATGCCCGACGGGACCAGCCGCTTCAGCTACAAGGGCCAGGCCATCGCCCACTATATGGGCTGTTCGACCTTCTCCAACTACACCGTCCTGCCCGAGATCGCGGTGGCCAAGATCAGGAAGGACGCCCCCTTCGATAAGGCCTGCTACGTCGGCTGCGGCGTGACCACCGGCGTCGGGGCCGTGGTCAATACGGCCAAGGTCGAGCCGGGCGCCAACGCCGTGGTCTTCGGCCTGGGCGGCATCGGCCTGAACGTCATTCAGGGGCTGAAGATGGTCGGCGCCGACATGATCGTGGGCGTGGACATCAACCCCGACAAGGAAGAGTGGGGCCGCCGCTTCGGCATGACCCATTTCGTCAATCCGAAAGAGGTCTCCGACGTGGTCGCCCATCTGGTCGAACTGACCGGCGGCGGCGCCGACTACACCTTCGACTGCACCGGCAACACTGTGGTCATGCGCCAGGCGCTTGAGGCCTGCCACCGCGGCTGGGGCGAGAGCATCATCATCGGCGTGGCCGAGGCGGGCAAGGAGATCGCCACCCGCCCGTTCCAGCTGGTCACCGGCCGGGTCTGGCGCGGCTCCGCCTTCGGCGGGGCGCGCGGCCGCACCGATACGCCCAAGATCGTCGACTGGTACATGGACGGCAAAATCGAGATCGACCCGATGATCACCCACACCCTGCCGCTGGAGCGCATCAACGAGGCTTTCGACCTGATGCACGCCGGAGAGAGCATCCGGTCGGTGGTGGTGTTCTAGTTCAAGGGAGAGAAACGCATGTTCACCCACATCACCGTCGGCGCCAATGACGTCGAGGCCTCGCGCCGCTTCTATGACGCCGCCCTGGGCGCGCTCGGCCTTGATCCGGCCATGGGGCCGGATCCCAAGGGCCGCTACTGGTGGCGCACGGCCCACGGCGCCTTCGCCGTGGGCAAGCCGATCGACGGCGAACCGGCCTGCCACGCCAACGGCGGCACCATCGGCTTTGCGGCCAAGGACACGGCGGCGGTCGACGCCTTCCACGCCGCGGGCGTGGAGGCCGGCGGAACCGCGATCGAAGACCCGCCCGGCCTGCGCCAGGGGACGTTCGGCAAACTGTATCTGGCCTATCTGCGCGATCCGTCGGGCAACAAGATCTGCGCCGTGCACCGGGTCGGCTGAACGGCCTGGGTGAGGCGTTGGCGTCGTGATAGCGCTATGCTATCATGACTTATGGCTCAGGTTCTGGTTCGCGATCTCGACGACTATATCGTCGCCCGTCTCAAGATGATGGCGAAGGCGGAGAACATTTCCCTGGAGCAGAAGTTCAGGGACATGGCCGCGCGCGAGGCCATGGACGTCGAGGCGCGGTTCGAGGCGGCTTCTCGACGATCCCGCGAGCAAACGCGAGGCTCAGCGCTCGACTCCACGGCTCTGATCCGCGAAGACCGCGATCAGTGAGCGCTGTCTTCGACGCCAGCGTCGTCGTCAAATGGTTCATCGACGATCCGCTGGCTGACGCCGCGATCGAGGCGCGCCAAATACACGGCCCGGCCGTTGCGCCGGACCTGATGCTGATGGAAGCGGCCAATGTTTTTCGTCGCTATGTCGTTCGTGGCGAATTGCAGGCGTCGTCCGCGACAGAGAATTTGTCCATCATTCGGCAGGTCGTCGATCTGACCGATCACCGAGCGCTGATTTCGGAAGCCTTCACCTTAGCCTGCGACCTCAACCATTCCATGATCGACTGCCTTTATGCCGTGACGGCGCGACGGCAGGGGCTGGCGCTCATCACCGCCGATGGCAAGCTCGCTCGCAAACTGGGCGCCGTCAATGACATGGATGTTCGTCTCCTGAGCCTGCCGGAAAGCGTCGCATGAGCCTCCAAACCACCAAGACCCACGCCGTCCACGGCGGAACCCTGCGCTATCTGAAACACGACAGCGCGGCCACGGGCGCGCCCATGACCCTGTCGGTCTTCGTTCCGGGCGGGGAGGGGCCGTTCCCCGTGCTGATCTGGCTGTCGGGCCTGACCTGCACCGAGGATAATTTCACCACCAAGGCCGGCGCCTACCAGGCCGCCGCCGAGCACGGCCTCATCATCGTGGCGCCGGACACCAGCCCGCGCGGCCCCGATCTTGAGGGAAGAGGCGTCGCCGACGACCCGGCCTATGACCTGGGCCAGGGGGCGGGCTTCTACGTCGATGCGACGCAGGCGCCCTGGGCGCCGCATTTCCGCATGGAGACCTATGTCACGGACGAACTGATCGGCCTGATCGACGCCGAGTTCCCGACCACCGGCGTCCGCTCGATCAGCGGCCATTCCATGGGCGGGCACGGCGCCTTGACCCTGGCGCTTCGTCACCCCGACCTGTTCCGCTCGGTCTCGGCCTTCGCCCCCATCTGTTCGCCGACGCGCTGCCCCTGGGGCGAAAAGGCCTTCACCGCCTATCTGGGCGAGGACCGCGCCGAATGGGACCGCCACGACGCCACCAGGCTGATCGAGGCGGGCGCCGCGCGCGGCGCGTATGACGACATACTGGTGGACCAGGGCGACGCCGACAGCTTCCTGACCGACCAGCTGAAGCCCGAACTGCTGCGCGCGGCCGCCGAGACCGCAGGCCAGGGCCTGACCCTGCGGATGCAGCCCGGCTATGACCACTCCTACTTCTTCATGACCAGCTTCATCGCCGACCACGTCGCCTTTCACGCCGCGCGGTTGAGGGGCTAGAATCATGAGCCTTCGGCTGACGCTGTTTGCCGGCATGGCCTTGTGCCTTTCGGCCGGGGCGTCGGCGGCGCAGGAGCAGTCCGGCGATCTGGATTGGCGCCCCCAGGGCGTCGTTCCCGCCTATGCCGAGGCGGGGCCGTTGATCCGCATTGATCAGGGGCACGGCAGCCTTCAGACGATCGAGGGACGCTATGCGGGTTTCGCCGCCCTGCTGCGCGCCGACGGCTATCGGGTGGAGGCGGGGCGCGGGCGTCTGGACGAGGCCGGCGCGCTGCGGGACGTCGCGGTGCTGGTGGTCGTCAATCCCGCCGCTCCCGAAGACGGATCTCGCATTTCAGCCTTCGATCCCGGCGAAATCGAAGCGGCGGCCAACTGGGTCAGCCAGGGCGGCTCGCTGCTGCTGGTCGCCGATCATGCGCCCCACGGTTCGGCGGCGGAGGCCCTGGCGGAGCGGTTCGGCGTCAAAATGGGCAAGGGCTACGCCTTTCAGCGGATAGGCGACGATCTGACCGCCAACCTGACCTTTCCGTCTCAGGCCCTGGGCGATCATCCCATCATCGCCGGGCGAAATGAAGCCGAGCGCGTCCGCGTCGTGAAGACCTTTACGGGCCAGTCGCTGGAGGGCCCCGCCGGCTCCACCATCTTGATGGCGATGAGCGCGGACGCTCTGGAGGCGACCGACAGAGAGGCCTTGCAAGCCGTTCGGGAGGGCCTGGCCCGAGGCGAGCGGGCCGAAACCCTATTCAGCGGGCACACGCGACCGGCGTTACCCGCCCAGGGTCTGGCCTTCTCCTTTGGACGGGGGCGGGTGGTGGTGCTGGGCGAGGCGGCGATGTTGACCGCCCAGATCATTCGTTTTCCCGACCAGCCGGACCGCGCGCCGGTTCGGTTCGGTCTCAACACTGAAGGGCACGACGATCAGCAGTTTGCGCTGAACCTGGCGCACTGGCTGTCCCGTCTGATCCCCTGATGTTAAGGGGACGGCATGAGCGCCCCCGATCCCTATGAGCCGATGTTTTCCGCCCTGTGCCGCGAGGTGGGGTTCTGCCTGCATGAGAAGGGGCAAAAGCGCGTGATCGCGGCCCTGCCGGGCGGGCTGGACGCCGCCGTGCGGGCGGTCCTCGCTGCGGAAGGGGTGGACGAGCCCAATGCGCCGGGCGATCTGAAACGGGCCGTGCGCGACTGTCTGAAGTCCAACTTGCCAGCTTGACCGTTCCCGGTCGATAAGTCGGAACGAATCCGGGCGTCGTCGCTTGGGTTTCACGAACGGGCGCCTAGATGAGGCGTATCGGAAATCTGTCGCGAGAGGAAACTCCCCATGGCCTTCACCCTGCCCCCGCTGCCCTATGCCTATGACGCGCTGGAGCCGGCCATCGACAAGGAGACGATGACCTTCCACCATGACAAGCACCACCAGACCTATGTCGACAATCTGAACAAGGCGGTCGACGCCGACGCCTCGCTTCAGAACAAGACTCTGGAAGAGATCTTCACCAGCATCTCGACCGCGCCCAAGGCCGTGCGCAACAACGGCGGCGGTCACTGGAACCACAGCCTGTTCTGGGAACTGCTGGCCCCGGCGGGTCAGGCGGGCGAACCCTCGGCCGAGCTGGCCGCCGCCATCGACCGCGACCTGGGCGGCATGGACAAGTTCAAGGAAGACTTCAACGCCGCCGGCGCCGCCCAGTTCGGCTCGGGCTGGGCCTGGCTGATCGTGCAGAACGGCAAGCTGAAGATCACCTCCACCCCGAACCAGGACAATCCGCTGATGGATGTGGTCGAGGAGCGGGGCGAGGTCGTTCTGGGCGCCGACGTCTGGGAACACGCCTATTATCTGAAATACCAGAACCGCCGCGCCGACTATCTGAAGTCGTTCTGGACGGTGGTGAACTGGAATAAGGTCAACGAACTGTACGCCGCCGCGGTCGCCCAATAAGCGGGCTTAGGCAAGCCGAACGAACACCCGCCGGAGAGACCTCCGGCGGGTGTTTTCGTCAGATGGGCAGGCCGTCGCGCAGCCGGTCGTTCATCCGCTCGGCGTGATGGCGGCGCACGGTGCGGCGCTGGCGCAGCAGGTCGTGGATGCCGTCGGCCAGATCCAGCAGCTGGTGGTCGCTGAGCGGCTCGACCAGTTCGACCAGCCTGCGTTTCAGCGTCTCGAACCCGCGGTCGGACAGGCCGGCCTGAAAGCGTGGGGCGTCGGTTCGCATTTCAATCCTCCCTTCTCCTCGGCGGTCTGCGTCGGAACAGGAAAGAAGCGAGGCCCGGCTTGGTTCCCCGCCATCGTGCTTAACGGCCTGTCTGACTTGACTCCGACAGTCTGCATGGCCATAAGCGCCGCCTTCCACGCCTCGGTTCGCCGCAGGCGGGATTCATGACGGAAGATGCGTGGACCGCCGTTGAGATCGCATCCCCAATTCAGGGGACGCCGGGCCGCATCGTCGAAAAGAGAATAGAATGTCCAAGCGCCACAGCGCCAAATACAAGATCGACCGCGCCATGGGTGAAAACCTGTGGGGTCGCGCCAAGTCTCCGGTCAACAAGCGTTCCTACGGTCCCGGTCAGCACGGCCAACGCCGCAAGTCCAAGGTCTCTGACTTCGGCCTGCAACTGAAGGCCAAGCAGAAGCTGAAGGGCTACTACGGCAACATCACCGAAAAGCAGTTCGCCAAGACCTATGACGAGGCTGCTCGCCGCAAGGGCAACACCTCGGAAAACCTGATCGGCCTGCTGGAATCGCGCCTGGACGCCATCGTCTATCGCGCCAAGTTCGTGCCCACCGTCTGGGCCGCCCGCCAGTTCGTCAGCCACGGCCACGTCCTGGTCAACGGCAAGAAGGTCGACATCGGTTCCTACCGCGTGAAGCCCGACGACGTCGTCTCGGTGAAGGAAAAGTCGCGCAACATGGCCCTGGTGCTGGAAGCCCAGCAGTCGTCGGAACGCGACGTGCCGGACTATCTGGAACTGTCGGACCGTTCGTTCGCGGTGCGTTACGTCCGCGTGCCGGAACTGTCGGACGTGCCCTACGCCGTCAAGATGGAACCGAACCTGGTCGTCGAATACTACGCTTCGTAAGCCGAGCTTACGAAGCTTTCTTCAAGGGGGCTATCGCCCTTCGGGCTACTTGAGCCCCTTGGTCGTCCCTTTGAAGTGTTCAGTTGAGGGCCTCGGATTCGTCCGGGGCCTTTCGCCTTTTATGCTGTTCCCTCAAGGAGCGAACAGGCGCATTCTCGGCCGGTTCAGGCTTTGAGGCAGGGGAGGTCGTCCGTTGCACGACTCCATCATGAAACGCTTGGCTTTGATCGCCGCCGCATCGGCGAGCTTGGCCGCCTGTGCGGGCGGTCTGGACGGGCCCACCGTCTCGACCGTCGGCATGCCCGGCGCCCTGGAGCCGATCCATGCAGCGGCCTTCACCAAGGACCAGGCGGTCTTCTGGGTCAGCTCCAACGGCTGCACCCGCAAGGAGGATCTGATCCCCATCGTCAGCATCAAGGGCGGGGACGCGATCATCACCCTGCGCCGGATCGACGAGGACAGGTGCGACAAGCCCTCAATCCGCGGCGTCGAGCTGAAATGGTCGTTCGAGGAACTGGGCCTGGCGCCCGGCTCGCCCGTCAGCGTCAACAATCCCTATCAACTGCCCCAGACCTGAACGGCCCGGGCGACTCGGTCCGGCGGATCAAGCCCGACCTTTCCGATTGTTCACCTGGCTTGCCGAAAATTCACGTGTGTGGCGGCGGTGAGCGCGTCACAAAAGGCTCAAGCTTCAACTGGGGAACACCAATGCTTCGTCTCGCTCTCGCCATCGCCATCGCCGCCCCGCTGCTGTCGGGCTGCATCATCGTTTCGACCGAAAAGCCGACCACCCGGGTGATCACCACCCCGGCGTCCGACCAATGATGCGGGGGCTGCGTATCCTGGCGGTCGGCGCCCTGGCCGCACCGCTGCTGGCCGGCTGCGTCATCTATGACAGCGAGGCCGGCGAGAATGTCTCGGTCAACGTCTCGCGCAAGGACGGGCCTCCGGCGGAGGCCATCCGCGAGGCCCGCTTCGCCGACGGCGCCCTGGTGGCGCGGGTCGATTCCAACGGCTGCACCCAGGCGTCGGATTTCGAAGTGTCGATCGCCGACAATGATCCGACCGAAATCACCCTGCGCCGGACCAAACAGGACCTGTGCAAGGCCCTGGTTCCCGACGGGGTCGAACTGCGCTGGACCTATGCCGAACTGGGTCTGGAGCCGGGAACCCCGGCCCGCATCGTCAATCCGCTGAAATAGCCGTCGCCCCGGTCGTCGTCGAAAAGACGGCGACCATCGGCGGGGGGATGCGGTGCGGCCTCAAGGTGGCGGCGTCCACCAGGCACCATTCGGACACGCCCTGGGCGCACAGCCGGCCCTGGCCGTCCTCGATCCGAACATAGCGGTTGAACCGCGGCCCCTGGGGATCGCCGACCCAGGTACGGGCCATGACGCCGGTCGCATTCGGCTCTATGGCGCGCAGATAGTCGATCTCGTGCCGCAGGGCGACCCAGGACCAGCGGGCCCGCGTCTCTTCGTCGAACCGGGCGTTCCAATGGGCCGTGCCGACGTCCTGAAGCCAGCCGACATAGACCACATTGTTCACATGGCCGTTGGCGTCGATATGGTCGGGCCGGACCTCCAGCGGGACGACGAAGACCTCCCGGTCCTCGCGCGGCGTCAGGGCGGGACGCGCCATCAGGCCTCGCCCGCGCCCCCGTCCAGGGCCACGCCCTTTTCGGCCATCAGGGCCTGAAGCTCGCCGGCCTGGAACATCTCGCGCACGATGTCCGAGCCGCCGACGAATTCGCCCTTCACATAGAGCTGGGGAATGGTCGGCCAGTCGGTGAAGGTCTTGACGCCTTCGCGCAGGGCCTCGTCCTGCAAGACGTCGACGCCGACGAAGGGCGCGCCCACATGGTCGAGAATCTGCACCGCCAGGGACGAGAAGCCGCAGCGCGGCTGGTCCGGCGTGCCCTTCATGAACAGGACGACGTCGTGCTGGCTCACGGTGTCGCTGATGAAGGCGTGGACGGGGTCGGCGGAAACGGTGTCGGTCACGGGAGAAGCCTTTCGCGAAGACCGTCAGCTAGGGAGAGGGGACCGCCGGGTCAAGGCGCGGCGAACCGACGCGGTTCTGACGCGCTCAGTCAGGCCGCGGCCGAGGCGGCGACGCGACCCATTTCGATCTGGGCGGCCAGGGACGGGGGCAGATCGCGCTCGGGCGTCTCGGCCAAGATCCGCAGATGGTCGGGGTCGGTGGCGCGCACGATGACGCTGGAGATCGTCGTCTCAGTCAGCACATAGCCCAGGCAGATGGACTCGGCCGACCAGCCGGGGGTGCGATACAGAAAGCCGAAGGCGTCCGGTCCGCCAGAACGTTGCGGCGGCTTGGGCGCGCCCAGACCGAACAGGCCCTTTTTGGCGACGGTCTCTGGGCCGCGCGGCCGGGCGCGACGGTCGGTGTAGAAGTCATAGGCGATGACGGCCATGTCCTGTTCGCGTGCGGCGCGCAGGCGGTTGCGCCGCTTCCAGTCAGCATTGATGTCGAACGGCGTCGCCAGGACGTCGAAGGCGCCGGTGGAGATGTAGGCGTCCATGACGTCGCCCGAACCCGCCACGCCCAGCAGTTTGACGCGGTCGGCCGCGCGCGCCGCCTTCAGAGCGTTCAGCGCCTGTTGCGACAGTTCGTGTTCCCCCGGTTCCTGCAGGATGGCGATGTCGATCCAGCCCAGGCGCGAGAAGTGCAGCACGCGATCCAGGGCGGCGGTCATGGCTTCGGCCGAAAAGTCGCGGTCGGCGCCCAGGGTCAGGGCCACGCACACCAGTTTGCGGTCCACGTGGGACAGGGCTTCGCCCAGAATCTCGGCCAGAACGGAATCGGCGGTCTCCAGCCGATAGGCGTTGATGCCCGCCTCAAGCGCCGAGTAGAGCAGGTCCAGCGCCGCTTCGCGTCCCCGCGCCAGGCAGCCGGGGCCGAAGCTGAGCGTCAGATTGGAAATCGCCGCGCCCGAGGCGCCGAAGGGACGATAGCGCATCCGATCACCCCTTGTCGGACGGGGCTGAGGTTTCCAGGGCCAGGGCGTGCAGGGCGCCGCCCATCTGTCCCTTCAGGGCGGCGTAGACCAACTGATGCTGGCGCACGCGCGCCAGGCCCGCAAAGGCGTTGGAAACGATGCGGGCGCGATAATGATCGCCGTCCCCGGCGAGGTCTTCGATGGCGATTTCCGCGTCGGGAAAGGCGTCGATCAGATGCCGACGCAGGGTTTCGACGGACATGGGCATGGGCGGGCCTTCGATCTGGTCGCGTCAGACTGCCCCATAAACCTTAACGACGGACTACGGCGGGGCCGGTTCGGTCAGCCTGCACCCGGTTCGCGCTCAGTTCGCGCCCAGTTCGCACCCCCGGGTCGTTCGAACAGCTGAACCGGCTCGTCCCTATAGGTGGTGCGCCGATAGGGGCGGTAGCCGACCCGCTCGGCCAGGCGAACGGAGGCCAGATTGTCGGGCGAAATCATGCACAGGGTCCGCGCCGCCCTCAGATGGGCGTCGGCCCAGGCCAGGGCCGCCTCCAGGGCCTCTTTCGCAAAGCCCCGTCCCTGGAAGGCGGGCGCCAGGCCCCAGCCCAGTTCCGGATCGTCGATCGGCGGATCGATCAGCCGTCGATGATCCAGGATCGAGACATTGCCCACATAGGCGCCGCCTTCGATCAGGCGGATCGTCCAACTGCCGTAGCCCCTTACGCCCCATTGGCCCAGGTCGCGCAGCAGGCGGAACCAGACCTCCTCGGTGGTCATGGGACGGCCGGTGATGTGGCGCGTAAAGTCCGCATCGGCCCAGAGGGCTTGCAGGTCCTCAAGGTCGGCCAGATCGACCGGCGTCAGCACCAGCCGCTCGGTGGTCAGGGTCGGCCGGTTCATCCGAACAGGCTTTCGGCGTTCAAGATTTCGGTCCCCCCGTCGGCGCGTGTGACGGCGTAGGTGAAGCCGGGCTGAAGGGCGAAGGCCCCGACGCGCCCCGCCTTGGTCAGGGCCAGAAGCCCGACCTGGGCCTCAGCGACGGCCCGCCCCCGCAGCCGGGCGATCCGTTCGATCGTCTGCCGACAGGCGGTCGCGGGGTCCATTCCGTGACGCATGGCCTCGACCACGGCGTGGGCGCCGCAGACCCGCAGCACCTCTTCGCCCACCCCGGTCGCCGTGGCGGCGCCGACCTCGCCGTCGACGAACAGGCCGGCGCCCACGATCGGACTGTCGCCCACGCGGCCCCGCATCTTGAACGCCATGCCGGAGGTGGTGCAGGCCCCGGCCATGCGGCCGGTCGCGTCGCGGCCCAGGACGCCGATGGTGTCATGATCCAGAACCCCGCCGGCGCCCGCCCGGCGCCAGTCGTCGTTCTCGCTGTTGGCGCGCGGGGCGTAGCGGGCGGTCTTCAGCCATTCGCGCCAGGCGGCCTCGGCCTGGGGCGTCAGCAGATTGGTCGCCTCGAACCCTTCCGACAGGGCGAAATCCCGCGCGCCGGCGCCGACCAGGATGACGTGCGGGGTCTTCTCCATCACCCGGCGCGCGACCGAGACGGCGTGAACCACGTCCTCAAGGGCGCAGACGGCGCCCAGGCCGCCCGCTTCGTCCATGATCACGGCGTCCAGGGTCACATGGCCGTCCCTGTCCGGATAGCCGCCCAGGCCGACCGAGGCGTTGGTCGGATCGGCCTCGGGCACGCGGGCCGCCGCCTCGACCATGTCCAGGGCCGAGCCGCCGCTCTGGCGCACCCTCCAGCCTTCGGCGTTGGCCGCCGCGCCGAAGTCCCAGGTCGAGGCCATGACGACGGGCGCCGCTTCGGCCAAGGCCGATCCAGCGGCTGCGGCCCCCGCAGCGGCGAGTCCGGACGCGGCGATCAGGCTGCGGCGCGACAGATTGATCATCACATCAGACCCAATTGTTTGAAGCTGGCCACCCCGTCGCGGCCGACGACCAGATGGTCGTGAACCTCGACATTAAGGGCGCGGCCGGCCTGCACAACCTGTTTGGTGATCTCGATGTCGGCGCGGCTGGGCGTCGGGTCGCCGGAAGGGTGATTGTGGACCAGGATCAGGGCGCTGGCTGACAGCTCCAGAGCGCGACGCACCACTTCGCGCGGATAGACCGGCGCGTGATCCACCGTGCCCCTGTTCTGGATCTCGTCCAGGATCAGCTGGTTCTTCTTGTCCAGGTAGAGGACGCGGAACTGCTCGCGCGGCTCGTGCTGCAAGGCCACGCGCACATAGGCCAGAAGGGCGCTCCAGGACGAGATGACGGGCCGTTTCGCCGTCGGCTCGCGCGCGATCCGCCGCGTCACGTCGAAGATCAGCTGAAGGTCCAGCGCCACCGCCCGCGTCGCCTTGCCGGGCGCATAGCCCAGGGAACGCGCCACCTGATCCTCGACCGCCTCGTGGCTGGCGGCGCCGATGCCCTCCAGCCCGCCGAACCGCGCCAGCAGATCCTTGGCCAGCGGCTTGGTGTCCTTATAGGGCACGCTGCGGAACAGCAGCAGTTCCAGCAGTTCATAGTCGGGCAGGGCGTCCAGGCCGCCCTTGGCGGCCCGTTCGCGCAGCCGATCGCGATGGCCGCTGTGGCGCGGCCTAGACCGAGGCTCAGGTGTCAGATCGTCCGGCATGTCCCCTCCCGCTCTGCAACCTGAGCGGAAGGCGGTCGGGGATCAAGGGTTCAGTTCGGGCGGAACAGTCCTGCCGGAGAGGCGGTGAAGATCTCCAGTCCGTCTTCCGTCACCCCGATGGTGTGTTCGCACTGGGCCGACAGGGACTTGTCGCGGGTCACGGCGGTCCAGCCGTCGGACAGGACCTTCACATGGGGTTTGCCCAGGTTCACCATCGGCTCGACGGTGAAGAACATGCCGGCCTTAAGCACGGCGCCCTCGCCCTTCCTGCCATAGTGCAGGACGTTGGGGCTGTCGTGGAAGACGCGGCCGATGCCGTGGCCGCAGAAGTCACGCACCACGCTCATCCGCTGGGCCTCGACGAACTTCTGGATGGCGAAGCCGATGTCGCCGAACGTATTGCCCGGCTTGACCTGCTCCAGGCCCAGCTCCAGCGACTGATAGGTGACGTCGATCAGCTTCTTGGCCCGGGCATTGATCTCGCCCACCGCATACATGCGGCTGGAATCGCCGTGCCAGCCGTCGACGATGACGGTGTGGTCGATGTTGACGATGTCGCCCTCTTTCAGAACCTTGTCGCCGGGGATGCCGTGGCAGACGACGTGGTTGATCGAGGTGCAGACGGTCTTCTCATAGCCCTTGTAGCCCAGGCAGGCGGGCAGGCCCCCGTGGTCCAGGGTGAATTCGCGGATCAGGTCGTCGATCGCGCCCGTCGTGACGCCCGGCTTCACATGGGCCGTGATCATGTCCAACGCCTCGGCCACCAGACGCCCGGCCTTGCGCATGCCTTCGAAATCCTCAGCCTGATGGATGCGGATGGCGCTGGAGCGGACCAAGGCGTCGGTTTCCAGTTCGGGCGTTTCGTACATGGGGCTCTATTCGGCGACGGAAGCGGCTTCAGATGGCGATCCTATCACGGATACGCAAGGCGAATGTGGGGCGGTCAAGGATTCCTTCCGTTGCGGAAAGAACGACTGTGTATTGCGCGACACTGTCGTTCATCCGAATGAACCTGCCCCGGCGTAACCTCTCGCCGGTGTGATCATGTGGGCTTTTTAAGACACAGTTTCGCCCGTTTCCGGGCGGAGACCCGCCACGCATGCAACGTTTTCCTGACGAAAGCGCTGCCGTGCGATCGACCTCCCCGATACCCACCGCCGCGTAAATGGCGGGGGCTGAACTATAGGAATGGCTCTTATGACTCCCAGGAATTTCGCCCGCGTGGGCGGCATTGCGCTGACGACCGCCCTGCTGGCCGGCGTCGCCGCTCCGGCCATGGCCGGCTCCTTCTACGTCCAAGAACAATCGACCCGCGCCCAGGGCCGCGCCAACGCCGGCGTCGGCGCCGACAAGGGCGTCCAGTCGCTGTGGTGGAACCCGGCCGCCATCGCCGGAACCCAGCGTGAACTCTATGTCGGCATGCACGGCCTGGTCCTGGATTCCGACGTCGACAACACCGGCTCGACCCTGACCTACAATGTGCCGGTCGCCGGCGTCGGCGTCGTCAGCCGCACCTATCCGGTCAACGGCGACCCGCACGTCCACGAGGTGGTCGAAAGCGGCATCGTGCCGAACTTCGCCGTCTCCATGCCGATCGGCGACCGCTTCAACGTCGGCCTGGCCGTCCAGGCGCCCTACAACTTCACCACCAAGTACGAGCCGACGGACTTCGCCCGTTACGACGCCCTGACGTCGGAACTGCGCTCGGCCAACGTCAGCCTGGTCGCCGCCATGACGGTCACCGACTGGCTGGACATCGGCGCCGGCTTTGACGCTCAGTTCGCCAAGGCCACCCTGTCCTCGGCCTTGCCGAACGCGCCGATCCCGGCCGTCCTGTCGCCCGCCTATGTCGTCTCGCCGTCGACCGACGGCCGCAACCAGCTGGAAGGCGACGGCTGGAACTACGGCTGGAACGCCGGCGCCCAGATGCATTTCGGCAAGCTGGACCTGGGTCTGTCGTATCGCTCCAAGATCGAGCACGAGCTGGACGGCACGGTGAACATCTCGGGCCTGACCGGCGTCCTGGCTCCCGCCAACGTCTCGGCTGACGGCGTCGCCAGTTTCACCACCCCCTGGTTCGCCACCGTCTCGGCCCGCTACGCCGTCAATGACCGCCTGACCCTGAACGCCCAGGTCAATCAGATCGGCTGGAGCGAGTTCGACGCCATCCGCGTCGCTTACGGCGCCACGGGATCCTCGACCATCGTTCAGGACTATGACGACGTCACCACCGGCGCGATCGGCTTCGACTACAAGATTGATCCGACCATGACGGTCCGCGCCGGCCTGGGCTATGACCCGACGCCGACGCCGGACGATCACCGCACCGCCCGCATCCCCGACGGCGACCGCTGGCTGTACGCCGCCGGCCTGTCCAAGACGATCGGTTCGATGACCTTCGACGGCGCCGTGACCTATATCGACATCGACACGGCCACGATCAACGACACGCGCGACCTGTACAACAACGGCCTGGTCATCTCGAACCTGCGGGGCGAGGCCAAGGGTTCGGGCGTCGGCTTCTCGCTGGGCGCGACCTGGAACTTCTAAGTCGGTTCAGCCCCGGCTGACATGACAGCGGCGGCGCCTGCAAAGGCGCCGCCGTTTTTCTTTCCAGACCCTCTCCCGCAGGCGGGGGGAAGGCGGTGAGGATCACCCCTTGGCGGCGTAGCCCTTGCCGCCGTTGGAGGGGCGGCGACGGGGGCGGCGCTTCATTTCGCCGACCGGACGGGGCTCGTGCTGGCGCGCATCGGACGGGCGCGGTTCGCGCGGGGTCGTCTTTTCGCCGGCCAGGGGGTTGTAGGTCTTCTCCGGACGGGGAGCCGCCGCCTCGCCGCCGGGGCGGTTGCGGCGCTGGCGGTGGGGCTGGCCGCCGCCTTCCGGACGGACGCCGTCGCGGTGCGGAACCCGACGTCCCCGCCCGCCGCGACCGCCTTCGTTGCGATCGCCGCCTTCACGTTCGGGCAGGGTCGCCTTCTTGGCGACACCGGCGGCCATGATGGAGGCGTCCAGGGCCGCCAGCTGTTTGTCGTTGCGGCGGTCCGCGACCGGGGTCTTCTGGCGCGTGACCTTTTCGATGTCGCGCAGCAGCTTCATCTCGTCGCCGGCGACGAAGCTGACGGCCGTGCCGTCCTTGCCCGCCCGCGCGGTGCGGCCGATGCGGTGGACATAGGATTCCGGCACGTGCGGCAGTTCGAAGTTCACGACGTGGGAGACGCCGTCCACGTCGATGCCGCGCGCGGCGATGTCGGTGGCGACCAGCACCCGCAGCTTGCCCTTCTTGAAGGCTTCCAGGGTGCGTTCACGCTGGGGCTGGGACTTGTTGCCGTGGATGGCGCCGGCCTCGACCCCACCGGCTTCCAGATAGGCCGCGACCTTGTCGGCGCCGTGCTTGGTCTTGGTGAAGACCAGGCAGCGCTTGTACTCGGGATCGCTGAACATCTCGGTCAGCAGGGCGCGCTTCTTGCCCTGTTCAATATAGACGACCGACTGGCTGATGCGCTGGACCGTGGTCGATTGCGGCGTGACCTGGACCTTGACCGGATCCTTCAGCAGTTCGCCCGCCAGTTTGCCGATTTCGGTCGGCATGGTGGCCGAGAAGAACAGGTTCTGACGGCGCGCCGGCATGCGGCTGACGATCTGACGGATCGGCTTGATGAAGCCGAGGTCCAGCATCTGGTCAGCCTCGTCCAGAACGAAGATCTCGGTCGAGGACAGGTCCAGCGTCTTTTGCTGGATATGGTCCAGCAGACGGCCGGGCGCCGCGACCAGGATGTCCAGCCCCTGTTGCAGGGCGCGTTCCTGGGCGCCGTATTTCACCCCGCCGAAGATGACCGCGACCCGAAAGCCCAGATGGGCGCCGTAGGCCTTGAAGCTGTCGCCGATCTGGGTCGCCAGTTCGCGCGTGGGGCTCAGGATCAGGGCGCGCGTGGTACGCGGCACGGGCGGGGTGCGGTTCTCGGCCAGGCGATGCAGGATCGGCAGGGCGAAGGCCGCCGTCTTGCCGGTGCCCGTCTGGGCGATGCCCAGCAAGTCCTTGCCCAGCATGACGTCGGGGATGGCTTTTTCCTGGATCGGGGTCGGCTTGACGTAGCCGGTCGAGGCCAGGGCTTGGAGGAGGGCCTTGTTGAGGCCCATGGATTCGAAGGTGGTGCTCACGGCAGTTTCTTTCGCGTGCGGCGACGCGCATCGGCCATGGCATGACGCCGTCGGGCCGCGCACCGCCAGTCCCGACGGAGCCTCAAAGACGAGGCCTGCGGGGTGGATCGGGCGCCGCCCCGCGTGTCCGGGCAGCGAATGACTATGAGGAGCCGGCGGCTGCTACAGTCAGGTCCGAAAGCGGACCCACACGCGCTGGAGACGCCGGAGATCGCGATTGTGCGATGCAGCGCAAATGGGCGCTTCGGCCGCGAAAGTCAAGTTGAAGACGCGCCGTCCCGCCGTCCGCGCAGAAACAGCAGGGCCGAGCCCCCCACCAGCACCAGGCCCGCAAGGCTGGTCGCATAGGCGGCGCCGGTGAAGAAGGGCAGCCAGGGCAGGTCCACGACGGCGAAGTTCTTGAACAGCAGCAGGGCCACACTGCCCAGATAGCCGGTGGCGTCGGCCAGATAGATCAGAAAGCCGGCGGTGGCGACTGTGCCGGAATAGGCGATCATCCGGTCGAACAGCATGGCGTTGAAGGGGGTGTAGGCCAGATAAAGCCCCGCGCCGCCCGCGATCATCCAGGCGATCGGCGACATCAAACCATGCTGGAAGGCCAGGGTGGACAGGCCCAATAGTGCGAAACCGGCCAGTATGACCCCATGCATGAGCAGGAGGGCGCGGCCGTTGTTCTTGACCGCGATCAGAACGCCCATGGCGACCAGAGACAGGACCGCGACCGGGCCTTCGCTGGCGGTGAAGACCGAGGCGGCGTCGCCATAGCCCAGGGCCCGCCAGATCTCGGCGGCGAAGTTGTCGCGCAGGTCTCGGAAGGCCGTCAGCAGCACATAGGCGGCGATCAGCAGGACCAGCACCGGCCAGTGGCGCGCCAGAAAGGCGGCCCGCTCCCCCGCCATCATCGGGCGGCGGGCGACCCGCTCGGCCTCATCGGCGGGACTGGGCGGGGGCAGGGCGGCCAGGGCCAAAACCGAAACGGCCAGCAGGGGCATGAAGACCACCCCGACGGTCGCCGGCATCCAGAAGGGGCTGACGTGCTGATGCTCCATCAGGGCCTTGCCGACCGATTTCACCACGCCGGAAGACAGGATGAAGCTGGCGCACAATATGGCGCCCAGCACCTCGCTGGTGCGCCGCCCCTCCATGAAGCCGAACACCAGACCCCAGATCAGGCCCAAGGGCAGGCCGTTCAGGAACAGGGCGGCGACGTTCCACGGCGCCGGCGTCACCGCGAACAGCACCAGGGCGAGCCAGGACGCCCCGATCAGAAGCACGATGGCCAGGGCGCGGCGTTCGGCCCGCATTTCGGCGATCACCTTGACCCCGATCAGCTTGGACAGGGCGTAGCCGGCGACCTGGGCGATCACCAGGGCGATCTTATAGTCCAGGGCGAAGTCCCATCCAGGCACGACGTCGAAGGTCGCCGCCGTAAAGGGTTTGCGGAAGGCGTACATGGAAAAATAGGCGCAGAAACCCGCCAGACCCGCGAACAGGACGAAGACGACAGGATTCGCCTGGGCCAGCCACAACCGCATCCGTTTCATCATTTGACATCATCCCGTTGCACGCGCGTGGTCTAGACCACTGCTGCGACGCTTGGATGACGAGGACGAGGATGACGGAGAGACGCTACGACGTCGCTGTGGTGGGGGCGGGGATCGTCGGCCTGGCCTGCGCCCTGGCGGCCGCGCGGCGGGGCCTGTCGGTCGTGGTGATCGACCGCGACGCCCAGGCCAACGGCGCCTCGATCCGCAATTTCGGCTTCGTCACCGTCACGGGCCAGCCGCGGGGGAAGGTCTGGAGCCGCGCCCACCGCAGCCGCGCCATCTGGGACGAGGTGGCGCGGGAGGCGGACGTGCCGGTCCTGCAACGCGGCCTTTGGCTGCCTGTGCGCCGGCCCGAGGCTGCGGCCGTGCTGGAGGCCTTCACGGCCACCGAAATGGGCGAAGGGTGTCGGCTGATGACGGGGGAGGAGGCGCGGGCGCGGGCGCCGCAGGTCATCGGCCCCCAGACTGTCGCCGCCCTGTGGAGCCCCCACGAGCTGCGCGTGGATTCCCGCATCGCCATCCCGCGTCTGGCCGCCTGGCTGGCGGATCGCTTCGGCGTCGCGTTTCGGCGACAGACCGCCGTCCAGACCGTCGAGCCGCCGCGCCTCGTCACCAGTCGGGGCGTGGTGGAGGCCGAGCGGATCGTTGTCTGTCCCGGCGACGACCTGGTCAGTCTGTTTCCCGATCAAATGGCCCAGGCGGGGGTCACCCGCTGCAAGCTTCAGATGATGCGGCTGGCCTCGCCCGGCTTCAATCTGCCCGCTCCGGTCATGTCGGACCTGGGCCTGGTGCGCTACGGCGGCTACGCCGCCCTGCCGGAGGCGGCCGCCCTGCGCGCGCGGCTGGAGGCGGAGCAGGGCCAGGCCCTGACGAACGGGGTCCATCTGATCGCGGTCCAGGACGCCGACGGCGCCCTGGTCATGGGCGACAGCCACCACGACGCGGCCACGCCGGACCCCTTCGCCAGCGAGGCGGTCGATCAGTTGATCCTGGACGAATGGCGCGCCGCCACCGGCCACCCCGCCCCGCCGGTGCTCCAGCGCTGGACCGGAACCTATGCCCGAGGCCCCCAGGCCGATCTGATCGCGGCGCCGCACCCGGCCGTGCGCCTGGCCCTCATCACCGCCGGCAACGGCGCCTCCACCGGCTTCGCCTTCGGCGAAGAGGTGATTGCAGACCTGTTTCAGGAGACGTGACCATGACCCCCATCCGCGACAGTTTCGACATGGTCGTTTTCGACTGGGCCGGCACTATGGTCGATTTCGGTAGCCGGGCGCCCGTTCTGGCCCTGATGGAGGCCTTCGCCGCCTTGGACACGCCCGTGACGGAGGACGAGGCGCGCCGGGACATGGGCCGGGCCAAGGCCGATCACGTGCGGGCCCTGTTCGAACAGCCCCGCGTCAATGAGGCCTGGCGGGCGGCGCACGGCGCGGCGCCCGATACGGCGGCGATCGAACGGGTCATGGGCGAACTCCAGCAGCCGATGATCCGCCTGGCCCAGGAAACGGCGGACCTGATCCCCGGCGCCGCCGAGGTCGTGGCCCGGCTGCGGGGCGAGGGTCTGAAGATCGCCTCCTGCACCGGCTATACGCGCGAGATGATGCAGGCGGTCCTGCCCCGTGCGGCCGACCAGGGTTACGCCCCCGACCTGGTGGTCTGCGCCCATGAGACGCCTCAGGGACGGCCGTCGCCCCTGATGATCTACAAGGCCTGCGCCGATCTGGGCGTCTGGCCCCTGTCGCGCGTGGTCAAGGTGGATGACGCCGAGGTGGGGATCGCCGAGGGGCGCAACGCCGGCTGTTTCACCATCGGGGTCGCCGCGTCCGGCAATCTGACGGGGCTGACGGCCCAGGCCCTGGCCGAGCTGGATGCGGACGAACGGTCGGCCCGGCTGGCCGCAGCCGCCGATCGTCTGCTGAAGGCGGGCGCCGACCGGGTCATCGACACGGTGGCGGATCTGATCCCGGCCCTGGAGGCCGAGGCGGCGCGGAGGGCCTGATCGCCCGAGGGCTTAACGCACCCGGATGTCGACGCTGATCTTCAGGGCGTCGTGGCGCCAGTATTCGCGGTCGAATTCGACCACCCGGCCCTGGGCGTCATAACTGGTTCGGACCACGTTCAGGCCGGGCAGGCCCGACTTGACCTGCAACGCCTCGGCCTCGCCGCGCGTCAGGGCGCAGGGCTGCATGTCCACCCGGTTGCGGGCCACGGCGATGTTGTAGGCGGACTTCAGCACGCTGGTCAGGGAGCCGTCCAGCGGATGGCTGAGCAGGTCCGGGGCCATGGCGGCGTCCACGACGATGGTCTCCACCAGAACCGCACGGCCGTCGACCGAACGCCGACGGCGGATGCGGTACATGGGGGCCCCCACCGGACGGCCGAAGATCGGCGCCAGAACCGGGGTGCAGGCGATCTCGGTCTTGCTCAGGGTTTCGGTGGTCGGCCGGCGTCCCTGGGCCTCCACATAGGACATGAAGCCCTCCCAGCGCGTCGGATCATAGACGACGGGCGGGGGAGAGACGTACCAGCCGCTGCGGTCCTTTCGATAGATGACCCCCTCGGCCTCCAGCTGGAACAGGGCCTCGCGGATCGTGCCGCGCGCCACGCCGCCGCCGACCTGCAACTGACGTTCGGAGGGCAGGCGTTCGCCCGGCTTCAACTCTCCGCCCGCGATCCGCGCGGCGATGGCGTCGCGCACCCCGAGGTAATGGAGACTGTCCGGCTGCGTCATGGAATCGCTCAAACGACGGTCGATTCCCGCCCGGTCGGAAGATGCGAATTCGAGCATTGCGGGTCAAGCGAGCCGGGTCCGCCCACGGATGGTTCAGACATCCGCCGCGCAAGCTTCATGAAAATTTCGCCGAAGGTGACCGCCCTTCTGGTCTATACCAAAAATGAAGAGGGGGATTTGATCCATGTCAAATGATCGTCGGTCTTTCCTGCGGGGCGCTCTGGGCGGCGCGGCCGCCGGCGCGGCCCTGAACCTGCTGCCCGCCACGGTGCGCAAGGCGATGGCCATTCCCGCCAACAACGCCACCGGCACCATCATGGACGTCGAACACGTGGTCATCTTCATGCAGGAGAACCGCGCCTTTGATCACTATTTCGGCGCGCTGAACGGGGTGCGCGGCTTCGGCGATCCGCGCCCCCAACGGCTGCCGGGCGGGGCCAGCGTCTGGCGTCAGCCCAGCGACCAGCACCCCGACGGCTTCGTCATTCCCTTCCATGGGGATTCCCGCACCACCAACGCCTATACGGTCGACGGGTCGGACCAGGGCCACAAGGCCGCCGTCACCATCGTCAACGGCGGCCGTTATGACCAGTGGGGCCATTCCGGCGAGCTGCATAAGCGGATGGCCTATTACAAGGCCTCGGACCTGCCCTTCTACTACGCCCTGGCCAGCGGCTTCACCGTCTGCGACGCCTATCACTGCTCGACCCTGACCCAGACCTATCCGAACCGGCTGCACCTCTGGACCGGCTGCAACGGCGGCGGAAAGGTCGGCGGCGACCCCGAGATGAGCAACTACGGCGAGGACGAGACGCCCAGCGCCGACATGGCCGAAGACATGGAGATGGCGCGCGGTCCGCATGACTGGACCACCTACGCCGAACGGCTCCAGGCGGCGGGCGTCAGCTGGAAGGTCTATCAGGAGTACGACAATTTCGGCGACAACATCCTGTCGGTCTTCAAGCCCTTCCGGCCCTGCCCCAAGGAGTCGCCCCTGTATCAGCGCGGCCGGTCCTGGGTGTCGGAGCATAAGACCGGCCCGGACCGCACCCGATCGGACGGCGAGCAGCTGGTGGAGGCCTTCCGCGCCGACATAGCGGGCGGGCGCCTGCCGCAGGTGTCCTGGATCGTGACGGCGCGGGATCTGTCGGAACATCCCGACGCCGAGCCGTCCAAGGGCGAGCACGTCTGCGCCCAGCTGATCGAGGCCCTGGTCGATCACCCGGAGGTCTTCTCCAAGACCGTCTTCATCGTCAACTATGACGAGGCCGGCGGCTTCTACGATCATATCCAGCCGCCGATGCCGCCCCTGACGCCGGACCAGGGCCACAGCACCGTCTCCGTCGCCGGCGAGGCCAAGGTCTATGGGCCCGACGCCGATCCGGCCCATCGCGGCGCCCATCCGCTGGGCCTGGGCATTCGGGTGCCCGCAATCGTGGTCTCGCCCTGGAGCCGCGGCGGCTTCGTCTGTTCGGAGGTGTTCGACCACACCTCGACGCTGCAGTTCCTCGAAAAACGTTTCGGCGTTCGGGAGGAGAACATCAGCGACTGGCGTCGGGCCGTCTGCGGCGACCTGACGTCGGCCTTCGATTTTGCGCGTCCCAACCAGGACTGGGCCGCCCTGTCTCTGCCCGCAACGGCCGACTACATGCAGCGCGTGGCCCGATCCAAGGCCGCGCCGACCCTGCGGATTCCCGAGCGCCAGGTTCCGGCCGTTCAGGACGGGCCGCAGCGGGGCGCCCGCCCTCTGCCCTATGATCTGGCCGCCCAGGCCCGCGTCGCCGATGGGGCTGTCTGGATCGACCTGGTCAACCGCGGCCGCACCGGCGCGGTCTTCCAGGTGTTCGACGCCACCGATCGCGCAGGCCCCTGGCGCTTCACCCTCGCCGCCGGAGAGACCTATGCGGCCGGACACTGGAACACCGGCCGGCCGGGTCCTTATGATCTGACGGTTCACGGACCCAATGGTTTCTACCGCCGCTTCGCCGGCGACGCCGCCCAGCCCCAGCCGCAGGTGATGATCGCCACAGACGCCAGGGGCGTGCTGACCGTGGGCGTGACGGGCGCGGGCGAAGAGCCGGTTCTGGCGGTGCTGGACATGGACCCCGCCTATCCCCTGTCCGAAGGCGAGGCGCGGCGTCGGCTGACCGTCCGGCCCGGCGCAGCGTCGCAATCGACCTGGGACCTGCGCGGCAGCGACCACTGGTACGACCTGACGGTGAGCCTGGAGAATGATCCGACCTTCATCCAGAGGCTGGCCGGTCATGTGGAGACCGGCCGCCCCAGCCGCACCGATCCGGCCATCGGGCGGATGCGCCTGTGACCCCCGCTCTTTCGACCGCTGCTTACGACGGAAATTTGATGACCTCTCCCGTGGACGCCGACGCCTTCGTCTCTGAACTTTCGGACCTGTTCGCCCGGCTGGGCGGGCTGCATTACGGGGAGGACGTCACCCAGCTGGAGCATGCGGTGCAGACGGCGCACCATGCCCAGGCGGACGGGGCTCCGCCCGCCCTGGTGGCGGCGGCCTTGCTGCACGACGTCGGCCACATGATGCAGAAGGCCGGCGAGGACGCCGCCGACCGGGGCATCGACACCCGTCACGAACACATCAGCGCCGGCTATCTGGCCCGCGCCTTTGGACCTGAAGTGACCGAGCCGGTCCGACTGCATGTGGCGGCCAAACGGTGTCTGGCCGCCACGGCGCCGGGCTATGTCGATCGGCTGAGCGCCGCCTCGCTTCAGAGCCTGGCCTTGCAGGGCGGACCGATGAGCCCGGCCGAGGTGGAGGAATTCATGGCCTTGCCGGCGGCCGAAGCCGCCCTTCGGCTGCGCCGCTACGACGAACTGGGCAAGGCCCAGGGCGTCGAGGTCGCCGGTTTCGAGGCCTATCGCCAGCTTCTCTGCGACCTGATCAACCGCAGGGCGGAAGCCTAGTTTTCATTTCAACGAATGGGGGTTGTTGAATGAGTGAAGGGTCCAGTCGTCACCGCTCCGGATAGACGGAGCGAAAGACATCGGCCCGCCGGTTCCGGCGGCGCCGTCGCAATCCAATAGTTTTCGGCCCGGGTCTGGGTCGAGCGGTTGATGCAGTCAGGGCGCGCCCGCGCGTCGCTGATCGCTGACGCCTGCCTTGAGCGGACCTCGATGGCCGATCCGACCACACATCAGGATCAATGGAGACAGTCATGTCGCGTCATCTCATGGCCCAGGAACGGGCCGTTCATCGTCACACCACCGCCGGGACCGGCCTGCGCGCCGTCCTCCTGGCGGGTTCCGCCGCCCTGGTCGCGGGCGTCGCCCACGCCCAGACCGCCGCGCCGCAATCCACGCCCGCCGAGGTGGAGGAGGTCGTCGTGACCGGCCAGCGCCTCAGCACCGCCAACGCCATCGAGGCCCAGCGCCGCTCGGGCGTGGTCTCCAGCGTGATTTCGTCCGACGACCTGGGCAAGCTGCCCGACGCCAATGTCGCCGACGCCCTGGCCCGCGCGCCCGGCATCAACGTCGTCGTGAACCAGGAGACGGGCGAAGGCGAATATGTCTCGGTGCGCGGCCTGGCCGGCACCTTCAACGCCTATTCGATCAACGGCGTCCGCGTGGCCCTGACCGATCCCGACAGCCGCAAGATGTCGATGACGGTCCTGCCGCCCAACGGCCTGAAGAGCATCACCGTCTCCAAGACCCTGACGCCGGACATGGACGGCGACGCCATCGGCGGCTCCGTCAACTTCCAGACCCCCACGGCCTTCGATTTCGCCCGCCCGGTGGCGCGCGCCTTCCTCAGCTATGGGATCAACGACCGCGCCCGCGAGCAGGATGAAAAGGACGGCGCCGGTCAGGTCCAGCTGGACTTTGCCAGCCGCCTGCCGTCCGACAGCCGTTTCGGCGCCTTCGTCTCCTTCAACTACGGCAAGAGCAACGGCCTGAACGAAGAGACCGAGAACGACGGCGAGTGGGAGCCCTATCGCTGGCGTCGGAACAGCACCGAAGAGATCGACGAGCGTTCGATGTACCTGCCGGGCATCGACCTGGACTACCGTCGCATCGAGCAAGAGCGGTTCGGCGGGAACTTCTCGATCGACTATCGCGGGGACACGAACGACTTCTATCTGCGCGGTCAGTACAGCCGTCTGGAACGGACCGGCACCAATGACTACACCGACTTCCGCAGCCGCAAGACCAAACGCCTCCAGCAGGTCGATCTGGAAGACACCAGCCTGATCCAGCCGGACAATGCGGTCGTCGGCTTCGGCGCCAAGGGCCGCATCTACAGCTACACCACCGCCCAGATCAAAGACTTCGACGCTGACGGCGTGATCACGGACGCGGACCGTCAGAGCAGCTCGTCCTACTGGTCCCTGTTCGGCCGGTCCGGCGTGTGGAAGCCCGAGACCTTCCAGTTCGCCCGCACCTTCCAGACCCTGGACCAGACCTCGACCCTGGGCACCATCAATCTGGGCGGCCAGAGCCGTCTGGACCGCCTGACCCTGGATTACGACCTCAGCTACAGCGCCGGCGAGAAGGGCGGACCGGACAGCTTCTCCATCGGCTATAACTGCGACGCCTGCTCGGCGCCGTTCAACCAGACGGGCCTCTTGTGGTCGTCCTATGATCCGCGCTTCCCCATGCCGCAACTGCCGGCCTTCGCCCAGAACGCGCCGAACGATCCCAATCTGCTGCCCTATGACGGCGGCGGCCGCAGCCGCGACAAACAGACCGACGCGCGCACGGCGTTCAAGTTCGACGCCGTCTATGAGATGGAAGGCCTCGTCCGTCATCTGAAGGCGGGCGTGAAGATCCTGCGGTCCGAGCGGGAGTACGACGCCACGCCGATCTGGGGCGGTTCGTTCGACAACACGCCGCTGGCGGGCAAGAGTCTGGGTCAGTCGGGCCTGATCGACCGCGAGGTCCGCAACGTTCTGAATGGCCGCTACTACTACGGCGCCATCCTGAACCGCGACAAGGTGAAGGCCGCCATCGAGGCCGCCCAGAAGGCCAATCCGGTCAACTATTCCTACGCCGATCTGAACTCGAGCGATAAGAGCGGTGAGGAGACCATCTACGCCGGTTACGGCCTGGCCAGCTTCCAGCTCAACGATCTGGACGTGGTCGCCGGGGTGCGCGTCGAACACACGGAAGTCACCAACACCAACTGGATCGAAGACGGCGACCGGAGCGGCTTCGGCGACACCGACAGCCACTACACCAACGTCCTGCCCAGCGTGACGGCGATCTATCGCCCGTCGGAAAACTTCGTCTATCGCGGCGCGATCTGGACCAGCTTCTCCCGGCCCGAGTTCAGCAACATCTCGCGCGGCGTCAGCGTCGGCCGGGCGAAACCGAGGCCGGGCGAGACCCTGGGCGAGATCGTCTCCATCAGCCGGGGCAATCCCGACCTGAAACCGGCCGAGGCCCTGAACCTGGACGTTTCGGCTGAATATTACCCGGACCGTTCCAGCCTGGTGTCGATCGGCGTCTTCCACAAGAAGATCGACCACTTCATCTTCACCAACGGCAGCGCCGTGGACGCCGACACTCAAGAGGGCGTCATCACCATCACTCAGCCCAAGAACGGTGAGACGGCCCGGATCACCGGCGTCGAACTGAACCTGATCAAGTCCTTCGAAGGCATGGCCGCGCCCTTCGACGGCTTCGGGGTCGAGGCCAATCTGACCCGTCAGGTCAGCGAGGCCGAGACGGGTCTGGACTACCGCAGGGGGCGCAAGATCTCCTTCATCCAGGCGCCGGATCTGATCTACAACGCCTCTCTGACCTATCAGAAGTACGGCTTCGAAGCCCGGCTGTCCTATCAGTATCAGGGCGCCTATATCGAAGACCTGCGTGACAACGCCGTGGACAAATGGGTCCAGCCCAACAAGAGCCTGGACTTCCACTCGCGCTACACCTTCCGTCCCGGCCTGACGATGGACTTCGACGTCCAGAACATCCTGGACGGCCACCGCTACTATACGACCAAGGGCGAAAGCCCCTCCTATCAGAAGGACTATATGGAACCCGGCCGGAACTTCCTGGTCCGCCTGGCCTATTCCTACTGATCCAGGATCAGGGCGATGCCGGCTGGGGGACGTTCCCTCCAGCCGGACTTCGCTCAGCTCGTCAAACCCTGACGCCAAACTGAACCGCCCCCGATCGCAGATCGGGGGCGGCTTGTTTCGATGGGGGTAGGTGACCGAGCGTCAGACGTCGACGGCGGCGTCCAGGGCGTTTTCCTGGATGAAGTCGCGGCGGGGTTCGACCACGTCGCCCATCAGCTTGGCGAACAGGTCGTTGGCGTCTTCCTCGTGCTCGACCGAGACCTGCAGCAGGGTGCGGGCGTTGGCGTCCAGCGTCGTCTCCCACAGCTGTTCCGGGTTCATCTCGCCCAGACCCTTGTAGCGCTGGATGGCCAGGCCCTTCTTGCCGGCGTCCAGCACTGCGTTCAGCAGGTCCAGCGGCCCGCGGATGGTCGTGGACTTGTCCTTGCGGCGATAGGTGGCGGGGGCGGCGAAGACGCCGTCGAAGGCGGCGGCGCGTTCGGCCAGGCGGCGGGCGTCCAGCGACCGGATCAGGGTCTCTTCCAGGACGATGGTCTCCTGGACCGCGCGACGGGTGCGGGTGAAGATCACGGCGCCCTGCTCGCCCGGCGCGCCGGTCCAGTCGCCGTCGCCCTCCTCGGCATAGAGGTTCAGGCGGACGGCGGCGGCCGCAGCCGCCTCGGCGGTGTCGGCGTTCTCGTTGAACAGGCCGGCCAGGGCCGCCTGTTCGACGGCGAAGGCGGGCGCGCGCTGGCTCAGGCGATCAACCCCGGCCTTGAAGGCCTTGGCCTCGCGCACCAGGGACTGCAGATCCAGACCCATCCGACGTTCGCCGGTCGACAGGTCCAGCTCGGCCTCGGACGAGCCTTCCTCGATCAGATAGGCGTCCATCTCGGCCTGGTCTTTCAGGTAGCGCGACTGCTTGCCCTTGGAGACCTTATACAGGGGCGGCTGGGCGATATAGACATGGCCGCGCGTGATCAGCTCGGGCATCTGCCGATAGAAGAAGGTCAGCAGCAGGGTGCGGATGTGGGCGCCGTCGACGTCGGCGTCCGCCATCAGGATGATCTTGTGATAGCGCAGCTTGTCGGCGTTGAAGTCGTCGCGGCCGATGCCGGTGCCCAGCGCCAGGATCAGGGTGCCGATCAGGTCCGACGACAGCATCCGGTCGAACCGGGCGCGTTCGACGTTCAGGATCTTGCCGCGCAGGGGCAGGACGGCCTGGTTCTCGCGGTTGCGCGCCTGTTTGGCCGAGCCGCCGGCGCTGTCGCCCTCGACGATGAACAGTTCGGACTTGGCGGGATCGCGTTCCTGGCAGTCGGCCAGCTTGCCGGGCAGGGAGCTGATCTCCAGCGCCGACTTGCGGCGGGTCAGGTCGCGGGCCTTGCGCGCCGCTTCACGGGCGGAGGCGGCCTCGATGATCTTGGCGACGATCATCTTGGCCTCGACCGGATGTTCCTCGAACCAGGTGGACAGGCCTTCCGAGCACAGGGCCTCAACGGCCGGCCGCACCTCGGAGGAGACCAGCTTGTCCTTGGTCTGGCTGGAGAATTTGGGGTCCGGCACCTTGACCGACAGGACGCAGGTCAGGCCCTCGCGCGCGTCCTCGCCGGTCGGGGCGACCTTCTCCTTCTTCGCCAGGCCCGAGCTTTCGATATAGCCGCCCATGACGCGGGTCAGGCTGGCGCGGAAGGCCGACAGGTGGGTGCCCCCATCCCGCTGGGGGATGTTGTTGGTGAAGCACAGCATGGTCTCGTGGTAGCTGTCGTTCCACCACAGGGCGAGATCGAGCTCGATCCCCTCCTTCTTGCCGCGAATGACGATGACGTCCTTCAGCAGGGGCTGTTTCGACTTGTCCAGGTGGCGCACGAAGGCCTCGACCCCGCCCTCATAGTGCAGGGTGACGTCGATCGGCTCGGCGTGGCGCATGTCGGCCAGGCGAATGACCACGCCCGAGTTCAGGAAGGCCAGTTCCCTCAGGCGGTGCTCCAGCGTCTTGAAGTCGAAGTCGATGTGGCTGAAGGTCGTGATCGAGGGGAAGAAGGTCACCTCGGTGCCGCTCAGGGGCTGGCCGGCCTTGTCGCCCGTGGTGCGGATCGGCGCCGTGCCGGTGACTTCCAGCGACTTGACCGTGTCGCCGCGCTCGAACCGCATCTGGTGCTGCTTGCCGTCGCGATAGATCTTCAGTTCCAGCCAGTCGGACAGGGCGTTGACCACCGACACGCCCACGCCGTGCAGGCCGCCGGAGACCTTGTAGGAGTTCTGGTCGAACTTACCCCCGGCGTGCAGCTGGGTCATGATGACCTCGGCCGCCGAGACGCCTTCCTCGGCGTGGATGTCGGTCGGAATGCCCCGGCCGTTGTCGGTGACCGTCACCGAGCCGTCGGCGTTCAGAATGACCTGGACCAGGTCGGCGTGGCCGGCCAGGGCCTCGTCGATGGCGTTGTCCACCACCTCATAGACCATGTGGTGCAGGCCCGAGCCGTCGTCCGTATCGCCGATATACATGCCGGGACGCTTGCGCACCGCGTCCAGGCCTTTGAGAACCTTGATGGAATCGGCGCCGTATTCGGGCTGTTCGGCAATCGGATCGGTCATGAAATCTTTGGCTCTGAAGTCCCGACCGGGACGGGGAGTGAGCGCCGCTCAGGGCCCTCGAATCGACGACGGGATCGCACCGCGTCGAAGCCCGCAACATATAGGAAATTTCGGCGAAAAAGCGAGGAATTCCGGCGTGGATTCCTAGTCGCGCTCCAGCGCCCCGCCGGCGACGCGGACGAACTGGGCGCGGCCCTCCAGACCGGCGAACAGGCCCCGTTCGGTGCCGGTCATGAAGGCCTGCAGATCCAGGGCTGTGATCTCGTCGAACAGGGCCGCGCGGCGGGCCTCGTCCAGGTGGGCGGGGGCCTCGTCCAGCAGCAGGACGGGGCGGGCCGACTGGTGTGACAGGCGGCTGATCTGGGCCAGGATCAGGTTCAGGACCAGGGCCTTCTGCTCGCCGGACGACCCTTCGGCGGCGGGGCGGTTCTTCTCGCGGTGAAGGGCGGTCAGGTCGGTGCGGTGAGGGCCGAACAGGGAGCGGCCGGCGGCGCCGTCGCGGGGGCGGGCGCGGGCCAGGCCGTCGCGGATCGCGGCGGCGATCTCGTCTTCTTCGGCGCCGGCCTCGGCCATCTGTTCGGCGGGGCCGTCCAGGCCCAGGTCGGCCTGGGGGAAGGGTCGGTCGCGGCGGACGTCGATGGCGGCCTGGAGGGCGTGCAGGGCGGCGACGCGGGCCAGGGCCGCGCGGGCGCCGGCTTCCCCCAGCCGGGCCTCCAGGGCGTCCAGCCAGACGGGGTCGGCCTCGCGTCCGTTCTGAGCGTCGGTTAGAAGTCGCAGCCGCTCGCGCAGGGCCTTTTCATAGGCGGAAACGCTGGCGGCGTGATCGGGATCGGCGGCGAAGACCAGACGGTCGAAGAATTTCAGCCGCTCGGCCCGGGCGTCGGAGAACAGCCGGTCCTGCTCGGGCGTGGCCCAGACCGGGCGCAGATAGTCGAGCAACCGCCCCGGCTGCGCCGTCTCGCCGTCGATGCGGACGATGCGCCGCGCCGCGCCGGCCGTCTGAACGCCGGTGCCCAGACGGGTCTCGTCGTCCAGCTCCACCATGACGGCCCAGGGGCGGCCCACCGCCTCGCCGGGCTCACGCCGCCCCATCTCGGCGGCGGTCGCGCCCCGCAACCCCTTGCCGGGGGTCAGAAGGCTTATCGCCTCCAGCAGATTGGTCTTGCCCGCCCCGTTCGGGCCGTGAAGCACCACCGGGCCGGAGGCGAGCTCCAGCCGTGCGCTCGAATAGGAGCGGAAATCGGTGAGGGTGAGGGAGGAGATCAAGGAGGTGACGAGTGGCGCGTGGCGAGTGGCGAGAAAAGCAGGACGAGTCGTGCTCGCCACTCATCACTCACCACTCGCCACTCGATCACACCCGCAACGGCATCAGCACATACTGCACGCCCGGATCGCCCGGATCGAGCACCAGCGTCGGCGAGGCCGGGTCGGCGAAGCGGAAGGCGGCGTTTTCGCCGGTGATCTGGCCCGCGACGTCCAGCAGATAGCGGGCGTTGAAGCCGATTTCGAACGGCTCGTCGGAATAGCCGATCTCGACCTCTTCCTCGGCCTGACCGGCCTCCATGTTGCGGACGGTCAGCTTCACCCGGTCGTTGTCGAAGGCCAGTTTCACCGAACGGCTCTTCTCGGCCGAGATGGTGGCCACGCGGTCGACGGCCTTGGCGAACAGGGCGTTGTCGATGTCGGCCTGTTTGTCGTTGCCGCGCGGAATGACGCGCAGATAGTCCGGGAAGGCGCCGTCGATGACCTTGGAGGTCAGGCTGGCCTCGCCCAGCTGGAAGCGGATCTTCTGGGCCGAGACGGTGATCTCGACCGGGCCGCCGGCGTCGTCCAGCAGGCGACGGACCTGATCCACCGTCTTGCGCGGCACGATGACGCCGGGGCCGCCGGCCGCGCCGTCGGGCGCCGGGGTCTCGGCCAGGGCCAGGCGGTGGCCGTCGGTCGCCACGGCGCGCAGCAGAGGCACGCCGGCCTCGGCCACCGTGTGCAGATAAAGGCCGTTCAGATAGTAACGCGTCTCTTCAGTCGAGACCGCGAACCGGGTCTTGTCGATCAGCCGCGCCAGGTCTTCCTTGGGCATGACATAGGACGCGCCGGCGCTGTCGGTCGACATGACCGGGAAATCGCCGGCCGGCAGGACCGGCAGGTTGAAGCGTGACCGACCGGCCGACACCACCAGACGGGGATCGTCGCCCGAATAGGTCAGAGAGACCTCGGCGCCTTCCGGCAGCTTGCGCACGATCTCATACAGTGTGTGGGCGGGGGCGGTGATCTGGCCCTCGACGTTCACCGTAGCCTCGGCCTCGTCCACCATCTCCATGTCCAGATCGGTGGCGGCGAAGGCCAGACGGTCACGGCCCGCGCTGAGCAGGACGTTGGACAGGATCGGAATGGTGTTTCGACGTTCGACCACGCTCTGCACATGGCCCAGGGCCCTAAGGAGCGCGGATCGTTCGATGGTCAGTTGCATATCGTCTCGCCCGGATGCGGCGACTCAGGCTGGAGCGCCACGATAAAGGGCCTTGGACACTAGCGGATTGGGCGCAAGGAGCAAGGAAGCGGCGCGTGGTTAGTTGGCGAGTGACGAGGGATATTGGGGGCAAATCGGCGGGATGAGACGTTTTCTATTCGCTCGCCCTTCGCCGCCGACCGCTCGCCGCTCGAAATCAGCCCCGCAGCTTGCGGGCCAGGGCCTCGACGTCGCGGGCGATCTGGTCGTCCTGGGCCATCAGCTCCTCGATCTTGCGCACGCCGTGCAGGACGGTGGTGTGGTCGCGTCCGCCGAAGCGACGGCCGATGTCGGGGTAGGAGCGGGTGGTGTGCTGCTTGCACAGATACATGGCCATCTGACGGGGACGGGCCACCGAACGGGTGCGGCGCTCGCTGAGCAGGTCGGCCTGTTTCAGGTTGAAATGGTCGGCGACCGTCTTCTGGATCTCATCGACCGTGATGCGGCGCTCCGGTCCGCCGCGCAGGGCGGCGCCCAGCAGGGTCGAGGCCTCGTCCACCGAGAGGGACGAAAGACGCGATCCGGCCGCGGCGGCCAGGGTGTTCACGGCGCCTTCCAGTTCGCGCATCGAACCGGGGGTGCGATCCACCAGCTGGGCCAGCACCTCGGGCGCGGCCTCCCCCTGGACGACGCCCAGGGCCGACAGAGCCTTCAGACGGTTTTGGGCCACGGCGATCTTCAGCGCCCGGTCGCCCGCCTCGACCGGGCAGGTCAGGCCGGCGGACAGATGGCTGCGCAGGCGCGGTTCGACTTCGGTCAGGGCCATGGGCGCGCGGTCGGCCGAGAAGACGATCCGTTTCCCGTCCTCGATCAGGGCGGTCAGGGTCGACAGCAGCTCCTCCTGGGTGCTCGCCTTGCCGCCCACGAACTGGACGTCGTCCAGCAGCAGCATGTCGGCCGAGCGCAGGCTTTCCTTGAAGGCGGCGGTCGAACGGTCCTGCATCGCCTTGACGAAGGTCGACAGGAAGCGTTCGGCGGTCAGATAGACCACCTTGGCCTCGGGCCGCAGGCGTTGGGCCTCCCAGGCGATGGCGTTCAGCAGGTGGGTCTTGCCGTAGCCGTAGGGGCCGCAGAAGAAGACGGGGTTGAAGTGGCCGTCGGCCCAGCTGGCCACCTGTTTGGCGATGGCCAGGGCGAAGGCGTTGCCCTGACCCTCCACGAAGCTGTCGAAGGTCAGACGCTCCTGCAGGCCTGCGGCGCGCACGGCCCGGGCGCCGTCGGCGACGGGGGCGACGGTGGGCTGGGCCAGGGCCGCCAGACGGGGAGTGGCGTCCACCACATTGCCGCCGATCACCGCCGAGGCCGGGGGCGCCGAGCCCACTTCGGCGCGGCAGCGGACGTCCAGCCGGCGGTTCAGCCGGTCCAGGCCCAGCCACAGCTCGTTCATACGCCGCAGGGCGTTCTTGCGAACCCAGTCGCGGGCGTAGGCGGTGGGGGTGACCAGGATCAGCTGACCGGCGGAATCCATCCGCACGGCCGAGGGGGCGATATAGGACGAGAAGGGGCCGTCGCCGATTTCCGCCCTCAGGCGCAACGAGGCCTCGTTCCAGATGCGGTTCGGATCCGTCATGTTCGATCCGTCCACGCCGTTCGCCGCCGCCATCGCACCCCCAACCATCGCTCCGCCACCCAATCCAAAAAGCCAATCCGATCGTCTGCACTTCAGGGCGATGGTTCAGGGACGACTTCTCCAGCCCCGAAAAGCGATGCTTTTCGGGCGGGGCCGAACTCCTGGACAGACATCTCCCGCCAACGCGAAACTATCGTCCCGCGCCGTCTTCATCCGTGTTGGGATGGAAGTGCGTTAGAGCCCAAAACTTACGCGGCGCGCCGGTCGGGTCAACGCTGATTCGTTGGTTGATTCGCAGTTAAATTGTTTGACTCCGTCAAACGCTAATCCTGCTTGGGAAATTCGTCCGACCGACACGCCGGACTCCGTATTCGTGCGTAAAGAGAGTTAACCGGGGAACGCAAAACGGCGAAGGAGCATCTGCTCCTTCGCCGTTGAAAACGCGAACAAATGGCATAACGGAACGACGACAGCCCTTCCGTATGCTGGAAAACCCTTAACGGGTCAGGCGGCCGAAAGCTTCTTCAGCTGCGCGGCCAGACGCGACACCTTGCGCGACCCGGTGTTCTTGTGAACGACGCCCTTGGAGACGGCGCGCATCAGTTCGGACTGGGCCTCGATGAAGGCGGCCTTGGCCACCGCAGCGTCGCCGCCGGCCAGGGCTTCCTGGAACTTGCGCAGATAGGTGCGGACGCGCGAACGGCGCGCCTTGTTCACTTCGGTCCGCGCTTCGATCTTGCGGATCGCCTTGCGGGCGCCGGGGTTGTTGGCCATGTCAAACCTTCGAACGGAAAACGCCGCGGAGCACACGTCCACGGCGCGGAAATCTCAAGAGGGCGGGCCTATAGCCGAAAGGCCGTAGGCGGTCAACGCAGAGTGTGAATTTGCGGGCTTAAGGATAAACGCCCACTGGGGCGATAAAGCTTGTTCAACCAAATGCAGGCCATTTTCCGATCAAATCGGAAACCGCATGCCCAGATCAACGCCTATCGCCGTCCTCCTGCTCGTCCTCGCCAGTCTTTTAGGGGCCGGTGACGCCGGCGCCAGCCAGACGAGAGGGCGGTCGCCGCTGGAATTGGCCCAGGCGGTCGAACGGCGCGCCGCCGCCGCCAGCTTTCAGGATCTGGAGCGTTTCGGTCAGGACGCCCTGAGCCGCAATGATCGTGAAGGCCTGCAACGGCTCTACCATGTCGTCTGGACCTTCATGAACCAGGGCGAGTTCAAGACGGCGCAGCTGTGGAACGACCGCCTGGCTGCGGCCGCGCGCCACCAGAGGGACGAGCGCTATGTCCGCATCGCCGATCTGAACCGGCTGGCGCTTCGCTATGACGGGGGCGACCGCGCCGCCGCCGCAGAGATGCGCGAACACGCCGCCATGGAGCCGGACTGGTTCGCCCGGACCCATGCGATCCGGCTGTGGGCCGTGGCGCTGATGGATCAGGATGAGATCGGCCAGGGGTTGAAGGCGCTGGCGGACGCCGACGCCCTGATCCCAGACGAGGCGCCCTATGCCCGGGCGGCGCGGGCCAGCCTGTGGGAAATGACCGGAATCGGCCTGATGCAGTTGAACGACATCGACGGGGCCACCGCCGCCTTCGGCCATTTTGAGATCGACCTCGCCAATCCCGACTATCCTCGTCCGGATTTCGACGCCATCTACAATCTGGCCTATCTGTCGGCGCAGTTGGGCGACATTGATCGGGCGAAAAGCCTTTACGAGATTCACCACCGTCTGACGGTTCGGTCCGGTCTGCCCAACTTGGCGGTCTACGACGCGGCCCTGTGCGCTCAGACGTTCGAAGCGGCGAATGATCCTGGCGGGGTGCTTCAGTGTCTGGCGCCGTTGGGTGAAAATCTCGGGCAGGCGTCCTTCCTCGCCTCGCAACTCTTGCCGTCGCGGGCCGTCGCGCGGGCCCAGACCGGCCAGATCGAGGCGGCGCGCCGTGACCTTGTCCAAATCCGTCGTCGCGCAGCTGAAGAATCACAGCGAGAGGCCGCGTCCGAGATCGACCATGTGGAGGCTGAAATCCTGTTCGCCGAAGGGCGGGCCTCGGAAGCCTTCGTCAAGCTTCGCCGCCACATGCAGGAAGATCGGGTCGCCGACGCCCGTCGTTTCAGCGACGGCATTCGTCAGGTCACGGGCGACATGCAGCAACAGCTGACCGAGCGCCGCGCCCAGCTGGAGACGGCGCGATCAAACACCCATTTGCAGGGCGTGTTGCTGGCCATCTCCGTCATCTTCGTCCTCTCCGCCCTCGCCGCCGTGCTGTGGATGGCCAGCCAGGCCAAGGATCTGAAGGTCGCGCGTCGTCGCGCCGAAGAGGCCAGTCGCGCCAAGTCCGAGTTCCTGGCCAATATGAGCCATGAGATCCGAACCCCCTTGAACGGCGTGGTGGCGATGGCCGACGCCCTGACCCGCGCCCGGCTGGCGCCGCGCGAGCGCGAGATGGTCGAGGTGATCCGAAGCTCGGGCGTGACGCTGGAGCGGCTGCTGTCCGACATCCTCGACTCGGCCAAGATCGAGGCCGGACAGATCGCCTTGGAGCGTTCGGTCTTCGACCTGGGCGAGGCGGTGCGCGGCGTTGCCGCCCTTTATCGACCCTCCGCAGACCAGAAGGGCGTCGCCCTGCGCCTTGAGGTCGGACCGGCGGCCGAAGGGCCGGTCGAGGGCGATCTGGTGCGTCTGCGTCAGGTCCTTTCGAACCTGATCTCAAACGCCTTGAAGTTCACGGAGACGGGTTCGGTCACGGTGACGGCGTCTGCGGTCGACGCCGAGCGGATGCGCTTCACCGTCAAGGACACCGGTTGCGGTTTCGACGAGGAGCAGAAAGCCCGTATCTTCGGCCGGTTTCAGCAGGCGGACGGCTCGATCACCCGCCGGTTTGGCGGCACCGGCCTGGGTCTGTCCATCTCGCGCGATCTGGTCGAGTTGATGGGCGGGGGGCTGGAGTGCCGCAGCCGTCCGGGCGAGGGGGCCGAGTTCTGGTTCGAACTGCCCCTGGCGCGCGTCAAGGCGTCGGCGTCAGCGCCTGCGGAGACGGCGAGGAGCGACGACTTCCCCTTCCCCGCGCGCGTTCTGCTGGCTGACGACCATCCGGCGAACCGCAAGGTCATCGAGATCATGCTGGCCGAGACGCCGGCCGAACTGGTCGTGGTCGAGGACGGGCGTCAGGCGCTGGAGGCCGTCCGGCGCGAGCCCTTCGACCTGGTGTTGATGGACATGCAGATGCCGGTGATGGACGGCCTGACCGCAACCGCCGCCATCCGCGCCCTGGAACGCCAGGACAACCGAAAACGCACCCCCATCATCATGCTGACGGCCAACGCCATGCCGGAACATGTGGAGGCGGGGCGGGCGGCGGGAGCCGACGGCCATCTGTCCAAGCCGATCACCTTCGCCGGCCTTATCGACGGTCTCTCGGCGGTCATGGGTTCGGCCGAACGGTCGCACGCGCCGGCCGCGGCCTGACGGTCAGCGGCGGAAGTCGGCGGGCTTCAGGCCGTGCCGCTGCAGCTTGTCATAGAGGGTCTTGCGCGGAATCCGCATCTCTTCCAGCACGGCGACGATGTCGCCCCGGTGGGTCTCCAGGGCGTCGCGCAGCAGTTCGCCCTCGAACCGGTGCAGACGGTCGGGCAGGCTGAGATCCGACGTCGCCTCGGCGCGACCGTCCTCCAGGCCCAGAACCACCCTTTCGGCGAAATGGGCCAGTTCGCGGATATTGCCGGGCCAGGCCTCCTCCAGCAGACGACGGCGCACCCCGTCGTCAACCTCCGGCGCATCCAGCCCCTGACGGTCGGCCGCCCGGCGCAGGAAGTGGGCGAACAGCAACGGAATGTCTTCGCGCCGTTCGCGTAACGGCGGCACGCGCAGCCGCACGACGTTCAGGCGATAGAAGAGGTCTTCGCGAAAGACGCCGCGTCGCGCCGCCTCGCCCAGGTCGATCTTGGCCGAGGCCAGGATGCGCAGGTCCAGCACCCGCGGCTCATTGGCGCCGATCGGGTGAATCTCGCGTTCTTCCAGCACCCGCAGCATCTTGACCTGGACCGCCAGCGGCATGCTCTCGACCTCGTCGAGGAACAGCGAGCCGTTGTGGGCCCGCTCCACATGGCCCACGCGCCGCCGCATGGCGCCGGCGAAGGCGCCAAGCTCATGGCCGAACAGCTCGCTCTCGATCAGCCCGTCGGGCAGGGCGCCGCAGTTGACGGCGACGAAGGGGCCGACACGGCGGCGTCCGCCGTTGTGCAGGGCGCGCGCCACCGCCTCCTTGCCGACGCCGGTCTCGCCCTCGATCAGCACGTCCATCTTCGCATCGGCGATCTGGGCGATGGTGACGCGCAGCGCCGTGATGGCGGGAGAGGCGCCGGCGAGGGGCAGCTCATGGCCCCCATCGGCGGCCGCCAGGGCGGTCAGCCGCCGATTGTCCAGCACCAGGCTGCGCTTCTCCAGCGCCCGGTTCAGGCTGTCGCGCAGGCGTTCGAACGGAAAGGGCTTGGCGACGAAGTCATAGGCCCCGCTCTGCATAGCGGCGACCGCATCGGCGATGTCGCCGTGGCCGGTGATCATGATCACGGGAAGCGCAGGGTCCAGGGCCTGAATCCGCGCCAGCAACTGGCGGCCGTCCAGGCCCGGCATGCGCAGATCGGTCACGACCGCCCCGTCGAAATCGGCGGCGACGGCCTTCAGGGCCGGCTCGGCGGCGGCGAAGGCGCGCACCTCATAGCCCTCCAGCGTCATGCGCTCGACCAGGGCCTGGCGGAAATCGCCGTCGTCTTCAATCAGCATGACGGCGCGGGAGGCGGCGCTCTGCATCAGGCGGGCCTCAGGGCGGCGACGAAGGTCGCGCCCCTGTCGCTGGGCGCCAGGTCCAGCTCGCCGCCGAAGCTGGCGATGATGTCACGGCAGATGACCAGGCCCAGCCCCAGTCCGTTGGAGCGGGTGGTGACAAAGGGGGTGAACAGCTGTCGGGCCACTTCGGGCGCCAGCCCGGGGCCGTTGTCGGCGATGATCAGGCGCACCCGTTCGCCCCGGCGCTCGACCGTCAGGACCAACTGGGGGTCCGCCTGCCCTTCCATGGCCTCGGCGGCGTTCTTGATCAGATTGACGATCACCTGTTCCAGCCGGAACTGGTCAGCGTGGACCTTGATCTCGCCCGATCCGATCCGCTCCAGCCGAATCCCGCCTTCCTCCAATCGGCCGCGGGTCAGCTGCAGTCCGCCCTGGATGGCGTCCTCCAGCCGGATTTCATCGATGTTCGGGGCGGCCTTGCGCGAGAACAGGCGCAAGTCCTGAGTGATGGCGCCGATCCGGCGGGTCAGGTCGCCGATCCGCCGCAGGGCGTCCAGGACCTTGTCGGTCTCGCGCCGTTCCAGCAGGGTCACGGCCGTGTCGGCGTAGGTCCATATGGCGGCTACGGGCTGGTTGATCTCGTGGGCCACCCCGGCCACGATCTGGCCCAGGGCCGCCAGCTTGCTGGCCTGCACCAGTTCATCCCGCAACAGCTCCCGTGCGGCCTCGGCCCGGCGACGCTCTTCGATCTGGCGGTTGAGCGCCTGATTGGCTTCGTGCAGTTCGTGGGTCCGTTCGCGGATGCGACGTTCCAGCTCCAGCCGGCCCTCCTCTTCGGCGCGGGCGCGAAGGACAGCCAGCCGGCGACGGCGCAGCAGCACCCCCACGATGAGGGCCAGCAGGCTGACGGTAAGAACCGCCAGGCCGCGCGCGGTCGCCACGGCGGTTCCGACGGCGCCACGCTCGGGCGTCAGAAGATGCAGGGTCCACCCCGGCGTGGCCGTGTCCGTCTGGGCATGCATCCAGGTCTGGGGCCGCGCCTCGCCGACGGCGGCGCGCACCAGACGGGGCCGATCGCCGGGGGGCGTCTGGAAGGGCAGGGGGGCCAGGGCGCCGGGACGCAGGGTCAGATCGGTCAGGCTGAGCCTTCGCCGCGCTTCGTCCATCGGACCGGTGGCGCGAAAGCGCCATTCCGGCACGCTGGCGACCAGGACCACGCCGCCCGGGTCGGCGACCCAGGCCGGCTCGTCCGAGCTCCGCCATTGCGCCTCCAGGGCGTCGAACTCCACCTTCAGCACCACCACGCCCAGGGGGCGGCCGTCGGCGGCGTCCAGCCGGCGCGACAGATAGAGGCCGGGGCGGCCGCTGCGCGTGCCCAGGGCGTAGAATTCGCCCTGGCCGTCGCGCATGGCGTTGATGAAATAGGGCCGAAAATCATAACGGACCCCGACGAAACTGGTGGGGGCGCGCCAGTTGCTGGACGCCAGCGTCAGCCCCTGCGCGTCCAAAACATAGATGACGGCGGCGCGGGTCTGATCCGCCAGTCGCTCCAGCTTGCGATCGACCGCCTCGGCCGCCTGGTCGCCGGGCCGGGCGAGCAACGCCGCCACATCCGGGTCTTCGGCCAGGACGACGGGGATGGCGCGCTGTTTCTCCAGCTCGCTGCGCAGGACGGCCGCATGGAGGGCGGCGCCTGTCGTCGCCTGGCGCGCCAACTCCTGGGTCGCGTCGCGCCGCGCCGCCTCCCCCGCCAGGCCGGCGAGGACCAGGCCCGCCGTCAGCCAGCCCAGGCTGAGCAGGGCCCAGGGGCGCCAAATGAAACTCGACGATCTTTCGATAAGTTCTCGGACCGCAGAGAGGTTCATTCGTTACTTGTGCGATATTTCGCACAATAGCGCGAGTCCGGCGTGCGATACTTCGCATGGCAAATGGCCCCACGAGCGGCGCTTTCCGAAAATAACGTGTTTTTACAGATCTCTATATCAAACGTCGATCGCGTTTGGACCTGGTTCCAGCGTGCGGGACAGTCGTCTCGGCGCCTCGACGACAGCAGCGAGGGCCGTCGAGGAAACCGCGGGCCCGTCCCGCCACCACAGGAGACATCCGTGATCGCGCTCCCTTCCGCCGCCCAGCCGACCGCGCCTCGGCCCTTCTATCGGCATCTCTATTTTCAGGTTCTGACCGCCATCGTCGCGGGGGCCCTTATCGGCCATTTCTGGCCCAGCTTCGGGGAGAGCCTCAAGCCGCTGGGCGACGCCTTCATCAAACTGGTGAAGATGATCATCGCCCCGGTCATCTTCCTGACGATCGTCACCGGCATTGCGGGCATGAGCGACATCGGCCGGGTGGGGCGCGTGGCGGCCAAGGCCTTCGCCTACTTCCTGACCTTCTCGACCCTGGCCCTGATCGTCGGCCTGATCATCGCCAACGTCGTCCAGCCGGGCCACGGTCTGAACATAGATCCCGCCAGCCTGGACGCCGGCGCCGTCGCCAAATATTCGGAACAGGCGCATGAGACGACCGTCACCGGCTTCCTGATGGGGATCATCGCCGACACCTTCGCCAGCGCCTTCTCCGAGGGCAACATCCTGCAGGTCCTGTTCGTCTCGGTCCTGTTCGGCCTGGCCCTGGCCATGGTGGGCGATGTCGGCAAGCCGGTTCTGAACTTCCTGGAATCGGTCAGCCACGCCTTCTTCAAACTGGTGGCCATCCTGATGAAGGCCGCGCCGATCGGGGCCTTCGGGGCCTTCGCCTTCACCATCGGCAAGTACGGCATCGGTTCGATCGCCAATCTGGCCGCCCTGGTCGCCACCTTCTACATCACCGCCGTCATCTTCGTGGTCGGCGTCCTGGGCCTGGTCGCCTGGGCGAACGGCTTCAACATCCTGAAGCTGATCCGCTATCTGAAGGAAGAACTGCTGCTGGTCCTGGGCACCTCCTCGTCGGAAGCCGCCCTGCCGTCGCTGCTGAACAAGATGGAGCGGGCCGGCGCCTCCAAGTCGGTGGTCGGCCTGGTCGTGCCGACTGGCTATTCGTTCAATCTGGACGGCACCAACATCTATATGACGATGGCGGCCCTGTTCATCGCCCAGGCCCTGAACATTCATCTGTCGCTGGAACAGCAGATCCTGCTTCTGGCGGTCGCCATGCTGTCGTCCAAGGGTGCGGCCGGCATCACCGGCGCCGGCTTCATCACCCTGGCGGCCACCCTGTCGGTGGTTCCGACCGTCCCGGTGGCGGGCATGGCCCTGATCCTGGGCATCGACCGCTTCATGAGCGAATGCCGCGCCCTGACCAACTTCATCGGCAATGCGGTGGCCACCATCGTCGTCGCTCGGTGGGAGGGCGAACTGGACCGGAATGCGCTGGCGGCGGCCTTGAACGGCCCGGCCCAGCCGATCGCCGCCCAACCCGATCCCGCCGCCGGCCCTGGCGACAAGGATCTGGTCACCGCCGACTGACGGCCTTGGGCGCCGTCGCTGCCGGCTTTTCCGCCCCGCGACGACGGCGCCCAGCACCCGCTGAAAAAACCGCCACGGTTTACGCAGTTCTGCGTATCGCGGTTCAGCCGTTCCTTAACATCCTAAGTTTACAGGGGTTCTCATGAAACGCCTCCGCACCCTCGCGGCGGGCGTCGGCCTCGCCGCGCTCGCCACCTCCGCCTTCGCCCAGTCGCCTTCGACGGACGAAATCTCCGCCCTGCGCGCCCAGGTCCAGGCGCTCTCGGCCCGTCTCGAACAGTTGGAAGCTCAGGCCGCCGCCCAGCAGGCTCCTGCGGCCGCCGGCGCCCCCGCCCCGGCCGCCGCACGTCCTGTGATCCAGACCGCCGCCGCGCCGGCGCCGGTCTCCACCACCGACTGGTCCAGCGGCCTGCCCGAGATGCGCAGCCCCGACGGCGCCTTCACCTTCAAGCCGCGCATCCGCGTCACCGCCGACCTGTCCAACACCTTCGGCTCGGACTACGACAGCCGCAACCTGACCACCACCGAACTGCGCGGGCTGCGTCTGGGCGCCCAGGGCAAGATCGCCGGCGGCTTCAGCTACTGGATCGAAGGCGACATCGCCGACAACGCCGTCAGCGTCGCCAACGCCTTCATGGCCTACAGCACCAAATGGGGCGGCCGGGATCTCGAAATTTCCATGGGCCAGCGCCTGAACGACCGCGGCGTCGAAGGCGGCACGCCCGAGGACATGACCCCCTTCCTCGAGCGCAGCCTGATGGTCTCCACCATCGGCCCGGAACGGGGCGCCTATGGGGTCGGCGTCTCGTCCAAGCTGACCGGCAGCGTCTGGCACGCCTCTCTGTCCGTGACGGGCGATGCGATCAGCAGCGGCGCGACCAATGACTCGGTCACTGTCATGGCCCGCACCCACTGGGCGCCGTTCAAGACGGACGCCGGCCATCTGCACCTCGGCGGCTGGGGCTTCGTCGAAGACCTGACGCCGAACGCCTCGGTGGCGTCGCGCAGCCTGGTCGTCTCGTCCCGCGGCAACGACAATCTGCGGCTCCAAGGCGGCGTCTACGCCGATCCCAAGGGCAGCAAGGGTCTGGGTCTCGAACTGGGCGGGGTCCAGGGTTCGGGCTGGCTGATGGCCGAGGGCGGTCGGCGGGTGCTGGAAACGGCGGCGCGCGACTATGATCAGGACGCCTACAGCGTCTCGGCCGGCTTCTTCCTGACCGGTGAAAAGCCGCCGCTGTCGGCCAAGACGGGCACCTGGGCGCGTCCCAAGGTGCTGAATCCGCTCGGCGCCGACGGCTACGGCGCCGTCGAAATCGTGGGGCGGTACGATCAGGCCGACTACAGCGACATCGCCACGGGCGGCGAGGGCGACAGCTGGCTGTTGGGCGTCAACTGGTACCCGACCAACAATACGCGCGTCTCGGCCCACTGGAGCGCCTGGTCGGTCGACAACCGCACCGGAACCTTCCTGGGCGACGACAGCGGCAATACCGCCACGGTCCGCGTCCAGACGGCTTTTTAAGGTTTGCTCAGCTAGACAACATAGCCCGGAGCGGCCCGCCGCTCCGGGCTTTCCCCGCCCCACCAACTCTCCGGGACAGTCCGATGAACCTGAAGAATATTCCGATGCAGCGGAAACTGGCGATCGCCTTCGCCCTTCTGCTGACGGTCGCCGCAGCCATGATCGGTGCGGTCTTCTTTCAGCTGTCGGAGATGCGGACTGCTGCGCGGCTGAACGCCGAAAGCAAGGCGATCATCGAACATACCCATGTCGCGGAAAAGGGCGTCATCCGCCTCAACTCGCAGATGCGGGGCGTGCTGCTGACGGGCAACGAAGACTATCTGGGGGTTTATCGAAAGGGGTGGGAGCAGTTCGAAGAGTCGAGCGCCGCCCTGGCCGCCGCCGATCTGACGCCCGAAGAAGCCGCCCTGGTGCAGAAGGCTCGCGCCGACGCCGCCGCCTGGCGGACCGAGTTCGGCACGCCCCTGACCGAGGCTGCGCTTGATCCCGCGCGCATCGATGCGGCGCGGCGGGTCCTGGTGGATTCCGGCGATCGCGTCCGGGTGACCCACATCACCAAAGCCATCAGCGATCTGCGCGACATGGAGATCGAGCGGATGAATCTGCGCGACGCCCAGCAGTCGTCCGCCATCACCGCCTCCTTCATCGCCCTGGCCGTCGGCGGCCTGATCCTGATCGTCGCCGCCGTCTTCCTGGGCGTCCAGTTGTCAATCCTGATGGTCGCGCCGGTGCGGCGCATGACGGGCGCCATGTCGATCATGGCCCAAGGCAAGCTGGACGTCGCCATTCCCGACACGGACCGCAAGGACGAGGTCGGCGCCATGGCCCAGGCCATGCAGGTGTTTCGCGATAACGGCCTGCGCGCCAAGACGCTGGAACAGGAAGCCGACGCCCTGCGCAATGACTCCGAGGCCGATCGCCGCCGCCGCGAGGCCGCCGCCGCCCAGGAGGCTGCCGAAAACGCCGTCGTCATCGAAAACCTGGGCAAGGGGTTGCACGCCCTTGCCGAAGGCGACCTCGTTTACCGCATCAATGCGCCCTTCCCGCCGCGCAGCGAGGTTCTGAAGACGGACTTCAACCGCTCGATCGCCCGTCTGGAAGAGACGGTCACCGGCGTTCTGGGCTCGGTCCACGGCATCGACAGCGGCGCAGGTGAAATCAGCCAGGCCTCTGACGACCTGTCGCGTCGCACCGAACAACAGGCCGCCAGCCTGGAGGAGACCGCCGCCGCCCTGGACGAGATCACCGTCACGGTCCGCAAGACGGCCGACGGCGCCAGCCAGGCCGCCGTCGTCACGAGCGGCGCCCGCCAGAGCGCGGAAGCGTCAGGCGCCGTCGTGATGAACGCTGTCGAAGCCATGCAGAAGATCGAAGACGGCTCGCGTCAGATCAGCCAGATCGTCGGCGTCATCGACGAGATCGCCTTCCAGACCAATCTTCTGGCTCTGAACGCCGGGGTCGAGGCGGCGCGGGCGGGCGAGAGCGGTCGCGGCTTTGCGGTCGTCGCCTCGGAAGTCCGGGCCCTGGCTCAGCGTTCGGCCGAGGCCGCCAAGGAGATCAAGACCCTGATCAACAGCTCCGGCGCCGAGGTCGAGAACGGCGTGCGCCTGGTCAGCGAGGCCGGCTCGGCCCTCCAGGCCATCGCCGCCCAGGTCAACGACATCAGCGCCCTGGTGGTCGAGATCGCCGCCTCGGCCAAGGAGCAGGCGACGGGCCTGCAAGAAATCAATGTGGCCGTGAATCAGATGGATCAGGTCACTCAGCAAAACGCCGCCATGGTCGAACAGGCCACGGCCGCCAGCGCCGCCCTGCGCCAGGAGACCGCCGAACTGTCGGCCCAGGTCGCCTTCTTCCAGGTGTCGGCGGCGGGCAAGACGCCGGGGGCCAAACCCGCCTCAGCGCCCGTCGCGACGGCTAGGCCCCGCACGGCCCCGCAGAAGACGCTCAAGGTCGCCAACGGCGGCGTGATTTCAACCGACGCTGCATCCGACGGTTGGGAAGAGTTCTAACCTCAGCGGGCGGCGGCGACGTCGCCCAAACACCCTTCAACGCGGCTGAGACCCTTATCCGTCGCAGGAAAATCAAGGGTGTTGAGTCTTTGACACGCTTTCGAAAGCGTCATGATATTCGCCGCTTTCCGGCCATGATTTTCGCGTCCCAAGGGTGCCGACCTCCTCGTCACGGACCGATGTTTCATGACCTCCGCCGCGCTCCTGCTGCTCGCCCTGACGCCCGCCGCCGCTGATGTTCAGCAGACCCAGCCGGCCGCGCCGGCTGTGGTCCTGCCTGACGTCGAGGTGACGGCGACCAAGCGCGGCGTGGCCCTGGGCGGGCAGGAGCCGATCGTCTCCTATGACGCGACCCAGATTCAGGCCTTCGGCGCCACCAACATCGGCGAACTGGTCACCCTGCTGGAGGCCCAGACCCGCAGCGCGCGGGGCGGTTCGCCCGTCTTTCTGGTCAATGGCCGGCGCATCTCGGGCTTTCGCGAAATCCGCGGCATTCCGCCTGAGGCCATAGAGCGGTTCGAGGTCCTGCCTGAGGAGACGGCCCTCTCCTATGGCTACAGCGCCAACCAGCGGGTCGTGAACATCGTGCTGAAGGCCGATTTCCGCTCCCTGACCGCCTCGGTCAACGTCAGTCGGCCCGAGCAGGGCGGACGCACCACCACGGCCAGCGAAAACAATCTGCTGAAGATCGCCGGCGCCGATCGCTGGTCGATGGACATCAACGGTTCGACCAGCAACCCTCTGTACGAGGACGAGCGCGACATCGACCGGTCGGGGACGACGCCGCAAGACTCCGTCGCCGACAGGGACCTGAACGCCTATCGCACCCTGCTGCCGCGTTCGGCCGAGGCCTCGGTGGCGGGAACCTACAAGCACGATCTGAACGACAAGGTCGGCATGACCCTGAGCGGCAGTCTGGAAGACAGCGCCAGCCGCAGCTATCTGGGCCTGCCGGGCGTCACCCTGACCCTGCCGGACGGCAATCCCTGGTCGCCGGGAGGCGATGCGGCGACCCTTTATCGCTATCTGGACCTGCCCCAGGCCCTGACCCGCCAGACCAATACGCGCAGCGCCGAACTGGGCGCCGTGTTCGACGGCTATCTGGGCGACTGGCGCTGGACCGCGACCGGTGAATACAGCCGCACCCGGACCGACACCGTCACCGGCCGAGGGGTCGAGGACGACGACCTCCTGGCCCGGATCGCCGCCGGCGACACGACGGTGAACCCCTATAGCGATCTAACCAGCGCGGTCGGGCCGGTGCGCCGCGACACCGCCCAGTCGATCTCCCAATCGCTGGAGGGGGAGGTGGTGCTGAACGGCACGGCCTGGGAGCTGCCTGCCGGCGGGATCACCACCACCTTCAAGTTCGGCGGAGAGCATCAGGCGCTGGACTCCGAAAGCGTCCGCTCCGGCCTGGCGACAGACCGCTCCCAGTCGCGCGACCTGGGCAGCGTCCAGGCGAACTTCGACCTGCCGATCGCCAGCGTGGATCGCGGCGTCCTGGCGGGCATCGGCGATCTGTCGGCCAATATGAACCTGGCCTATCAGGAGCTGTCGGAATTCGGCGGGGTCTCCAGCATCGGCGGCGGCCTGAATTGGTCGCCGGTCGAGCGGCTGTCCCTGTCGGCCAACTATTCGGACGAGGGCAAGGCCCCTACGGTGCAGCAGCTGAACGATCCGACGATCGCCACGCCCAATACTCCGGTCTTCGACTATGCGACCAACCAGACCGTCGAAATCACCCAGATCAGCGGCGGCGATCCCAATCTGAAGGCGGAGGATCGACGCATCCTGAAGCTGGGCGTCAACTGGCAGCCCCTGTCAGCGACCGATCTGCGGCTGAACCTGGCCTATACCCGCACCGAGATCGACAATGAGATCGCCAGCTTTCCCGCCATCACCCCGGACCTGGAGGCGGCCCTGCCGGAGCGGTTCGTCCGTAACGCCGACGGCGACCTGGTCTCGATCGACGCCCGGCCGCTGAACTTCGCCAAGCGCGACCAGCAGGACGTTCAGTGGGGCTTCAACTTCTCGCGGCCCTTCGGCAAGGCCAATCCCGCGCTTGCAGGCCAGAGGGGGCCTGGGGGCGGCCCGGGCGGCCCCGGCCCTGGCGGCGGCGTGATCCGGATGGGCGGCGGACCCGGCGGTCCCGGCGGGCCCGGTGGTCCGGGGGGCGGCCGTCTGCGCGGCTCGCGCGGGCCGGGCATGCAGCCGGGTCAGGGCATGTTCAACCTGTCGCTGACCCACACCTGGCGGGTGCAGGACGAGGTCGTGATCCGCGACGGCCTGGCGCCCCTGGACCTGTTGGGCGGCGACTCCATCTCCGGCTCGGGCGGCCAGTCGCGCCATGAGGTCCAGCTTCAGACCGGTGTGTTCAAGAACGGCTACGGCGCCTTCGTCAACGCCAACTGGCGCTCGGGCACCACGGTGAACGGCGACGGTCCCGGCGCGACCGACCTGGACTTTTCGGACCGCACGACGGTCAATCTGTTCGCCTTCGCCGACCTGACCCAACGCACGGGACTGGTGGAGCGTTTCCCCTTCCTGAAGGGGGCCCGCGTCGGCGTTGGGGTTCAGAACCTGTTCGACGACCGCGTCTCGGTGACCAGCAGCGACGGTTCGACCCCGGTCAACTATCAGCGCGACTATCTGGACCCCCAGGGCCGGGTCTTCCGCATCAATCTGCGCAAGATCCTGTTCTGACGGCGGGCTTAAGGCCAGACCAGGGCCAGGGCCGTCAGGATCACGATGACGGCGCCGGCCAAGGGGAAGAACAGACGATCGGACATAGGCGAACCCTATCCATCCGACGATCGGCGGACAAGGCGGTCGGTTTCGCACCTGCGTCAAAACCTTGACCGGCTCATGACGGCGGCTTACCCGGACAGACTGTTTGCAAAGGACCGTCGAATGCCGCGCCTGATCCTGCTCCGCCATGGCCAGAGCCAGTGGAACCTCGAGAACCGCTTCACAGGCTGGGTGGACGTCGATCTGACGGCGGAAGGCGAGGCCCAGGCCCGTCGGGGCGGCGAACTGATCGCCCAGGCCGGGTTCAAGCCCGCCGTCATGTTCACCTCGGTGCTGAAACGCGCCAAACGCACCGGCGCCCTGGCCCTGCAATCGGCCGGGCTGACCGACGTGCCGGTGATCGAGGACTGGCGGCTGAACGAGCGTCACTACGGCGGCCTGACCGGGCTGAACAAGGCCGAGACGGCCGAGAAGCACGGCGAGGATCAGGTCAAGATCTGGCGACGCAGCTATGACGTCCCGCCGCCGCCTCTGGCGCCGGGCGGCGAGTTCGATTTCAACGCCGACCCCCGCTACGCCGGCAAGGCCATCCCGGACACCGAAAGCCTGAAGACCACCCTGGACCGGGTGGAGCCCTATTGGGACGCCGAGATCGCGCCGCGGCTGAAGGCGGGCGAGGACGTGCTGATCGCCGCCCACGGCAACTCCCTGCGCGCCATCGTCAAACTGCTGTTCGCCGTGCCGGACGATCAGATCGTCGGGGTCGAAATTCCCACCGGCAATCCGCTGGAGATTCAGCTGGACCTCGCTTTGAAGCCGACCGCCGCCCGCTATCTGGACGCCGATCGCGCCGAAACCCTGCCGACCCTGCCATGAGCTGGAGCGACGCCGATCGCGGCTTCATGGCCCAGGCCATAGACCTGGCGACAGGCCGTATGGGCGAGACCTGGCCCAATCCGGCGGTCGGCTGCGTCATCGTCAAGGACGGGCGGGTCATCGCCCAGGCCGCGACCGCTCCCGGCGGCCGTCCCCACGCCGAAGAGCAGGCGGTCCCCGCCGCCGGGTCCGACGTCGAGGGCGCGACGGTCTATGTCACCCTGGAGCCGTGCGGCGCCCGATCGTCGGGCCGCAAGTCCTGCGCCCACTTCCTGACCGAGGCCGGGGTGGCGCGCGTCGTCATCGCCTGTCTGGACCCGTCGCCCTTTGCGGCCGGCCGGGGCACCGAACGCCTGCGCGCCGAGGGGCTGACGGTCGAAACGGGCCTTATGTGCGAAGAGGGCGCGGCCCTGTGCGAGGGGTTTCTGCACCGGTTGGAAACCGGCCGCCCCCTGGTGCGGGTCAGCAAGGACGGCGCCGGTTTCGACGGCCGTTTCGTCGCCTCGCCCAAGGCCGACCTGGTCACCGAGCTGAAGCGGCTGGGGGAGGCGGGCTATACGCGCCTATGGACCTCGGCGGGAGAGCTGGCCGACGCCCTGCGTGATCAGGGCCTGCTGACCGAGTGACAAGCGACTGTCGCTAAAGGCTTTCTTAAATCAGCTGGGCCTAGGCTGATCGAATGCAGGCGGCTGAACCCATCGTGCGCAAGCGCCTGACCCAGGCGGAACTGGACGTGATCTGCGCCCGGCACGACCGCCTGTTCCAGGCCCGCCCCGGCGGCGCCCGCGCCGTCTTCGCCTGGATGGACATCTCGGGCCTCAGCCTGAGGGGCCGCAATCTGGCCGATGCGGATTTCGCCGCCGCCTGTCTGGAAAACTGCGACCTGACCGGCGCCAGGCTGGACAACGCCAACTTCTTCGGCGCGGACATGCAGGACGTCGTCCTGGCGGACGCCAGCCTGCGTCGGGCCGATCTGCGCGGCGCCTGTCTGCGCGGGGCGGACCTGTCGGGCGCGGACCTGTTCGAGGCCGATCTGCGCGAAGGCACCATCGCCGCCGCCGACGCCAAACTGGGGTTCAAGGTCATCGAACCGCGTCAGCGCCAGGAAAGCGAAATGATGGGCGCCTGTTTAGCCGGGGCCAATCTGCAGCGTTCGCGCATGTCGGGCGTCATCGCCATCAAGGCCGACTTCTCGGGCGCGGTGATGAAGGACTGCAAAATGGTCCGCGCCAATCTGAAACAGGCCGATTTCCGCGGCGCGGACCTGGCCGGGGCCGACCTGTCGGGCGCCGACCTGTCGGGGGCGGACATGCGCGACGCCATCCTGGTGGGCTGCAAGATGACGATGTGGCGCGCCGACGGCGCCAATATGGAAGGAACCCTGACCGACGACCGGTCCGCCGGCGCCTCGGTCGATCGCATGCCGGCGGCGGAAATGCTGCGCGAACACGCCCGCTGGTGCGAGACGGGCGGGACGGAGGGGCAGCCTTCGGTTTTCGACGGTGTCGATCTGCGCCCGCTGAAGTCGATCACCGGCCTGAACCTGACCGCCCTGTCGGCCAAGGGGGCGGTCTTCTACGGCCTGGACATGGAGGGGGTGCAGCTTCAGGGCGCCCATCTGGAGAACGCCGACCTGCGCTCGGCGCGACTCTACCGCGCCGATCTGCGCGGCGCGCGGCTGAAGAACGCCAAGATGAGCGGGGCGGACCTGCGCGGGGCGCAACTGGGGCCGCTGCTGATCGGGGCCGACCGGCTGCTGGCGGCGGACCTGACCGGCGCCAATCTGAGGGGCGCCGACCTGTCCGGCGCGGATCTGCGCCGGGCGGTGCTGACGAGCGCCGATCTGGGCCGCGCCGTCATGCACGGCGCCCAGACCCGTCAGATCGAGCTGACGGGCGCCAATCTGGCGGGGGTGCGCGGCCTGACCCTGGAGGATCAGGCCGGCTGAGGTCTCAGGCCAGGGCCTTCAACTGATCGACCAGATCGGTCCTTTCCCAGCTGAAGCCGCCGTCGGCGTCCGGCGCGCGGCCGAAGTGGCCATAGGCGGCGGTGCGGGCGTAGATCGGCTTGTTCAGCCCCAGGTGCTGGCGGATGGCGCGCGGCGTCGCGCCGCCGATCAGGCCCAGCAGTTTGTCTTCCAGCACGGCCTCGGACACCTTGCCCGTGCCGTGTAGATCGACGTGGATCGACTGGGGCTCCGCGACCCCAATGGCGTAGGAGATCTGGATGGTGCAGCGATCGGCCAGACCCGCCGCCACCACATTCTTGGCCAGGTAGCGGCAGGCGTAGGCGGCCGAACGATCCACCTTGGTGGGGTCCTTGCCCGAGAAGGCGCCGCCGCCGTGGGGCGCTGCGCCGCCGTAGGTGTCGACGATGATCTTGCGTCCCGTCAGTCCGGCGTCGCCGTCCGGCCCGCCGATCTCGAAAATGCCGGTCGGATTGATGTGCCAGACGGTCTTATCGTCAGTGAAGCCTTCCGGCAGCACCTCGAGGATATAGGGTTTGACGATCTCGGCCACCTGGGCGGCGCTCAGTCCCTTGGCGTGCTGGGTCGAAAGAACGATGGAGGCGGCGCGCTTGGGCTTGCCGTCCTCGTACTCGATCGTGACCTGGCTCTTGGCGTCCGGTTCCAGAAGCGAGCCGCCGGCGTGACGCACCTCGGCGAGGCGCTTCAGGATGTTGTGGCTGTACTGCAGGGTCGCCGGCATCAGCTCCGGCGTCTCGTTCGAGGCGTAGCCGAACATGATGCCCTGGTCGCCTGCGCCCTCATCCTTCTCATTGGTCGAATCGACGCCCACGGCGATGTCGGCCGACTGGGCGTGCAGATGGCAGGCGTAGTCGGCCGTCGCCCAGTGGAAGCCGTCCTGCTCGTAACCGATGTCCTTCACCGCAGCGCGAACCAGGGGCTCCAGGCTGTCGATGATCGACTGGGTGAAGGCTTCGTTCTGTTCCTTGGTATTGCCCGGCTGGGTGGCGCGGACCTCGCCGGCCAGCACGATCCGCTGGGTCGTCACCAGGGTTTCGCAGGCGACGCGGGCCTCGGGGTCCTTGGACAGGAAGGCGTCGACGACGGTGTCCGAGATGCGGTCGGCGACCTTGTCCGGGTGTCCTTCGGACACGCTTTCCGAGGTGAAGAGGAAGGAGGAACGAGCGGCCAAGAGAGGCTCCTGTCAGTGTCAGGCGGCAAGACATATAAACATATGCTTATATGTTCAAGTGATGTCCTGACTCTTGCCCAGCTATATCCGAGACCCCGGTCTGGTCGAGGCGCGGAAATCCGTTATGACAGACGGGGGAGCGCGTGATGTCCGAAAACCTGTCGCCGAGAGAGAGGGAATGCGTCCGCCTGGCGGGCCAGGGACTGGAGGATAAGGAAATCGCCGCGCGTCTGGGGATTTCGCCTCGCACGGTCGGCAACCACCTGCACCGGGCCTACGGCAAGCTGGGGGTTTCGGACCGCAAGCTGGCCGCGCGCCGGCTGAGTAACGGCTACTCAGGGCAGCCGATACTCATTTCTGGCGCGCCGGAAGACGGCTTTGTTGCCCCGGCGTCGGCCGAACAGTCCGGCGATGCGGAAGCCGCCGGGGATGCCGGTTGGTTCCTGCCCGCTCCGCCCCGAGGGGTCGTCGCGCGGCTGGGGATCATCGTCGCGGGTTCCGCCATCGCCCTTCTGCTCGCCATCGGGATTGTGACGGCGGGCATGGTGCTTCCATCCCTGTTCGACCGGATCGCCCCCGAAGCGGTGCGCTGACGCAGCGGCTTTGAGCAGGAGGGCGAGCCATGAGAAATATTCAGGTCGGCGTCAGGGTGGCGCGACAAATACGAACGACCGAACACGCCGTGGACAGGGCGATGATCGAGGTCTGCAGATTGGTCCAGACGGCCCTGGAAAGCCGTGCTGAGGCGCATCTGGCCGCGGAGGTGGGCCAGGCGGTCCTCGCCGACATGGTTCAGGGCCTCAGCCAACTGACCCAGGTGCGCGGCGCGGTCATTTCGGCGCATGACGGACTGGCCAAGGTCGCCGAGGACCATCAGATCGGCTGGAACCTGGACGGCACGCGCGAAGACAAGACCGGTAATCCCGTCGCCCCCGTTCTTTCCGTCGCGGCCTGATCGGTCCCGCCGGTGGGCTCGCCCCTCTCGATCCTGCTGGAAGCCCTGACCTACGGCGCCATGGCGCTGCTGGCCTGGAAGGGTCGGACGCCGGAGCGGCTGGTTCTGGCGGGCCTCCTGGCCCTCCAGTTCGGCTCTCCGATCCTGGATCACCTCACGATCGGCAGCTTCCGTTGGGCGGTGGCGGGCCTCTCCCTGGGCATGTTCGGCCTGCTGACGGGGTTGGCGCTCGTCTATCAACGGTGGTGGCTGATGTTGGCGGCCGGGGCACAACTGATCGCTCTATCGACCCATTTCGCCGCGCTCGGCGCGTCCCAACCCCTGATGTGGTCGATGGTTTCGGCCCGGATGGTGGTCTGGTTCGAACTGCTGCTTCTGGCGATCTTCGGCGTGTGGGAGGCCAATGCGGCCCCCTATGCGCGAACCCGTCCTAGTCAAGAACGCCGCGCGCTTTCGCTTTAAAGAAGGAACTGTATCAGTGACCGCTTCGACCGCCCCGGCCTTCATGCCGCTCTTTCGATCGTGGTTCGAGACCGCCCGCATCGCCGACACCCTTGGAGCGGCTGGCGTCGCCGCCAGCGACGACAATCTGCTGGCCGAACTGGACCTGGGGCCGATGGTGGAGGCCGAGGCCCGCCTCTTGAAACACGCGCCGTCCAGCGCGACCGAGGCGGCCTGTCTTTTGGAGATCGTCCGTCAGAACATCGCCGACTCCGGCCGTTCGGACAGTCTGGACGCCCGCGCCTTGGAGGCCGTCCAGATCTGGCTGGCGGATTTCGCCGTCGGCGCGGGGCAGGGGGCGGCGGTCAACCGACTGCTGCAGCCGCCGCTCTGATCTCAGCCGCGCAGGCCCTTGGCCACCACCAGGAGGGCGTCGCGCTTGTCGCCGTCGCCGATGGCGCGGAAGGCCGACAGCAGTTCCGATACGCCCGGCTGAGCCAGAACCAGATCGTCGCCCTCGGCGGTGTCCAGTTCGCCCAGCAGGGCCGCGCCGGTCGATTTCAGCACGGCGGCGATCTGCAGCAGACGCGCAGCCGAGACACGGTTCACGCCGCGCTCGTACTTCTGGATCTGCTGGAAGGTCACGCCTGCGCCGGCCGCCAGCTGGGCCTGGGTGATGCGGAGTTCTTCGCGGCGGGCGCGGATGCGGGCGCCGATCGCGATGTCAACGGGGTCTACTGCGTCGCTCATAACAACCTTCGGAACGATATTAGAGGCCGTCAGGCCCGAAATCCTCCATGCCGTCAAGCCAAAGCTCTGCATTAGAGGGATGGTACGTACTCAGAATGGGAGTCTAAGGCTACTCAGGGATGAAAGCGGCTCCGCCGATCGCCGCGCGACTCAATGTCCATCGTTGAACAACATGCCGAAATCACGCGCCTTCCTGCGGCCCGCGTCAAGGTGGGACGGCCGCATCCCTGAAGGCGCCCCCCATAACGGCCGCGACCTAATAAAATCCTGCCTAACATCCCTAATTCAGCGCGGCTTTCGCCGAGGCACGATCGTCTCAGGGCAACTGGGAAAAAGTGGTGCCGCTTAGGTGACTCGAACACCTGACCCCCTCATTACGAATGAGGTGCTCTACCGGCTGAGCTAAAGCGGCCCGGTCGCGCGGGCGGAAACGGCCCGTGCGAGAGGCGCTCTTTATACGGGCGCGTCGCGCTTGCCAAGCGCCGCTTTCAAGGTCTTCAACAATGTCGTCTCGTTCGGCCGTTCGGACACAGCAGTGGTCAGGCCGAGCGGGGTCAGGGGGGCGGCTGCGGCGGCGGAGATGCAGGCGCAGACCACCCCGGCCAGGCGAGCCGGCGAGGACGCCGCCCAGGCCGCCAGGGCCTGAGCGGCGCGTGGGGAATGGACCAGGACCGCGTCAAAAGCGGGTGGATCGACACGAGCGGCCCAGGCCGTGCGATAGACGGTCAAGGGCTGGACCGCGACGTTGCGGGCCTGTGCCGCGTCGAGCGCGGCGGCTAAATCGCCTGCGGGGGTTTCGGCCAGGGGCGCCAGCAGAACGGCCTCGCTCAGTTCGGCGGCGATCAATCGGGCGAGATCGGTCAGATCGCCGTCGGCCGAGCGAACCGCGACGAATCCGGCCTCACGCGCAGCCCCCGCCGTGGCCTCGCCGACGGCGAAGACGGGTCGGTCACGGCGCGGCGTCAGGGCGGCGAAGGCGGCGACACCGTTGGCGCTGGTGAAGGCCAGGGCGGCGAAGCGGTCGAGGTCGGGCAGGGGCGGGGCCAGGCGCTCCACCGCCAGCAACGGATGGATCAGGGGCTCGCATCCCAAGTCGCGCAGTCGGGCGGCGGTGCGCGACGCCCCCGGCTCGGCCCGGGTGATCCAGACGCGAGGCTTGGCCGGGGCCGGGCGGGGGGAGACGGTCATCCGTCCAGGCTCGCCGGATCGACCTCCTGATCGCCGGCGAAGGCGTGGACCTCGGCCCCCAGCTTTTCGCCCAGGGCGCGCGCGTCGGCCTCGGTCGGCTGGAACAGTTCGCCGGCGCGGCGCCAGCGGGCCGAGCCGTCGGGGCTGAGCATTTCCGTGGTCAGCCGCAGGGTGTCGCCGTCAATCACGGCGTAGGCGCCCACCGCCGTCCGGCAGGAGCCTTCCAGCGCCGTCATCGCCCCGCGCTCGGCCGCGACGGCGACGGCGGTCGGGGCGTGGTTCAGGGCGGCGACCCAAGGCGCGTCGATATCCTCGGCGCGGGTCTGAATGGCCAGGGCGCCCTGGCCCGGCGCGGGCAGAAAGGCGTCCAGCGGCAGCTTTTCGCGGATGTGTTCGGTCACCCCCAGCCGGGTCATGCCCGAGACGGCCAGCAGAATGGCGTCGAAATCGCCCTCGGCGGCGCGGCGCAGCCGGGTGTCGATATTGCCCCGCAGCATCTCGACTTTCAGGTCGGGGCGCAGGGCCAGGGCCTGGGCCTGACGGCGCAGGCTGGCGGTGCCCAGACGGGCGCCGAAGGGCAGGGCGTCGAAACTGTCGAAGTCACGGCTGATGAAGGCGTCGCGCGCGTCCTCGCGTTCCGGAATGGCGGCGATGCACAGGCCCTCGGGCTGTTCGGCCGGGACGTCCTTCATCGAATGGATGGCGATGTCGATCCGGCCGTCCAGCAGGGCTTCCTCGATCTCCTTAGTAAACAGGGCCTTGCCGCCCAGCTCCATCAGGCGGCGGTCCTGGACGCGGTCGCCGGTGGTGACGATCTCGACCAGGGGCACGGCCGTTTCGATCTCGGCCTCGGCTATGCCCAGTGCCCGGCCGATGGCGCGCTGCATCATGCCCGACTGGGCCAGGGCCAGTTTGGAGCGCCGGGTGCCGATGCGGAGGGGAAGGGTCATGAGCGTTGCTTACCGGACGCCGGATCGCTACCTCGATCCGATGGAGAGTTCCGCCGACTATAGCAGCGGCGCCGCAGCGGCAACTGGACGGGATGTCCCCCCTCGTTCCGGTAAAGCCCTGACGGTGCTGGGTCTGGAGACCAGCTGCGACGAAACCGCCGCCTCGGTGGTGCGCCTGCACCCGTCCGAACGGGGCGGCCGGGCCGAGGTGCTGTCCTCGGTCGTTCACAGCCAGATCGACGATCATGCGGCCTATGGCGGCGTCGTCCCTGAAATCGCCGCCCGCAGCCATGTGGAGATGATCGCCGAGGTCACGCGTCGCGCCATGGCCGAATCCGGCCTGGGCTATGACGGCTTGGACGGGATCGCCGCGACCGCCGGACCGGGCCTGGTCGGCGGCGTCATGGTCGGCCTCAGCTTCGGCAAGGCGGCGGCCCTGGCGCGCGGTCTGCCCCTGGTGGCGGTCAACCATCTCGAAGGCCACGCGGTCTCGGCCCGTCTGGGGCAGGAGGTCGCCTATCCCTTCCTGCTCTTGCTGGTCTCCGGCGGTCATTGCCAGATTCTGGAGGTGCGGGGCGTCGGCGACATGAGCCGGATCGGCGCCACCATAGACGATGCGGCGGGCGAGGCCTTCGACAAGATCGCCAAGGCCCTGGGCCTGGGCTATCCGGGCGGGCCGGCGCTGGAACGGTTGGCGCAGCAGGGCGACGGATCGAAGATCGACCTGCCGCGCGCCCTCTTGGGACGCAAGGACTGCGACTTCTCCTTCTCGGGTCTGAAGACGGCCGCCTTCCGCATCGCCCAGACCTGCGAAACCGACCAGGACAAGGCCGATCTGGCCGACGCGGTCCAGACCGCCATCGCCCGGCAGCTGGCCGACCGGTCCGAACGGGCTCTGGCCGCCTATGCCGAGACCCACGATCATCGCCTCTTTGTCGTCGCTGGCGGCGTGGCCGCCAACAAGACCATTCGCGCCACCTTGCAGGCGACGGCGGCGAAACACGGTTTCGACTTCCTGGCGCCGCCTCTGGCCTATTGCACCGACAATGCGGCCATGATCGCCCTGGCGGGGGCCGAACGGCTGGCGCTCGGGCTGACCAGCGACATCGACGTGGTCGCCCGGCCGCGATGGCCGCTGGACGAAGCGCGCGCCCTGGCCGATCCTTCGCACAAGCCCGGCCGCAAGGGCGCAAAGGCATGACGAACGAGAACGCCTCGGGAGGGCGCATGGAATTCCGCACCGCAGGGGTCATCGGCGCCGGCGCCTGGGGCACCGCCCTGGCCCAGGTCTGCGTCCGCGCCGGACTGGATACGACGCTTCAGGCGCGTGAGCCCCAGCTGGTCGAGACCTTGAGAACGACGCGCGCCAACGACCTGTATCTGCCGGGCGTGCCCTTGGCCGAGGGGCTCAAATTCACCGCTGATCTGGCCGACTTGGGCGACTGCGACCTGATCCTGGCCGTGCCGCCGGCCCAGCATATGCGCGCGACCCTGACGGCCTTCGCGCCCCATCACCGCCCCGGCGTGCCGGTGGTGCTCTGCTCCAAGGGGGTCGAGCGGGGCACGATGAAGCTGATGACCGAGGTTCTGGCCGAGACCCTGCCGGACGCCCCGGCCGCGGTCCTGTCCGGCCCCAGTTTCGCGGGCGAAGTGGCGCGCGGTCTGCCGACGGCGGTCACCCTGGCCTGCGCCGACGAAGGACTGGGTCAGGCGCTGCTGAACACCCTGTCGGCGCCGGGCTTTCGGCCCTATCTGGCCACCGACCTGATCGGGGCCGAGGCGGGCGGGGCGTTGAAGAACGTCCTCGCCATCGCCTGCGGCGTCTCCGAGGGGCGTCAGCTGGGACGCAGCGCCCACGCCGCCCTGATCACGCGCGGCTTTGCGGAAATGACCCGGCTCGCCGTCGCCATGGGCGGCCAGGCCGAGACGGTGGCGGGCCTGTGCGGCCTGGGCGATCTGGTCCTGACCTGCTCCAGCCCCCAGTCGCGCAATATGAGCCTGGGCTTGGCCCTGGGACAGGGCCAGACGGTGGAACAGGCCCTGGCCGGCAAACGGTCGGTGGCCGAGGGTTACGAGAGCGCGCCGGCCGTGCGCGCCCTGGCCGCCCGTCTGGGCGTAGAGACTCCGATCGCCGAGGGCATCGCCGCCCTGCTGGCGGGCGAGATCACCGTCGACGGCCTGATCGACGGCCTGTTGTCGCGCCCGCTGAAGGCCGAACGTGTCTGAAGGCGAGACCGAACGCAAACGGGTCTGGAAGACGCCTCCCGGCGTCGCCCTGTGCGCCGAGGTCGACATCGCCGATCCCGGGGCGCGCGGCTTCGTGCTTCAGATCGGGGAGGCCTTCTTCCACGGCTTCGTCGTGCGAAAGAATGGGGTCGTCGCGGGCTGGGTCGATCGCTGCCCCCACGCAGGCTTTCCCATTGCGGTCGAGCTTGACCGCTATCTGACGCCAGACGGCGGCCTGATCCTGTGCGGCTGGCACGGGGCGGTGTTCGAGCCCCTGACCGGCGAATGCCGCGGCGGCCCCTGCGCCGGCGGGCGGCTGACGCCCTGGCCGGTGGCGGCGAGCGGCGGGATCATCCGCACGGCGTGAGCCGCCGTCGTCTCCTCCCCGCGAACTGGAGAGGAGACGAGATCGAAATCTCAGTCGAGCGGCTGGGGCCGGGTGACGATTGGGGCGTCGGGATCGGTCTGGGTGGGGCGCGCGGCGGTCGGGGGCGGCGTCTGCGGCACGATGACCACCGCCGGCGGTTGGACGGCCGGCGCCGTTTGGCTGGGCGCCGGAGTCGTCGCGGGCGTCTGGGTCTGGCTCTGGGTCGGGCGGGACGCGGTCGCGGCTGGAGGCGTCGTCGGGCGAGCGGCCGGCGCGGGGGGTGTCCGCGTGGTCTCGGCCGGCGCGGGCGCTGATGTGGAAGCGGGCTCAGGCGCCGGTTCGGCAGCGGGCGCTTCCGCCTCGACCACCGCCGCCGAGGGCGCCGGAGCGGTTTCAGCCTGGATGGGCGCTGCGGCGGCCGGGACTGTCGGCGGGGCGGCGGGAGCAGGGGCGGGGGCGGGACGCAGGGCGAACCACAGTCCGCCGCCCAGCAAGGCGGCGACGACCAGTCCAGCCCCGACATAGAGCGGCAGACGCGACGGCGCCTTCTCTGCTCGACGTGCAACGGGAGTGGTCGGCGTGATCTCGGGAATCTGGGCGGCGTCGACAGGAGCGCCGACAGGGGGGGCGGCGGCGTCCGTCTCGGGCCGCGTCGCCTGGGCAGGCGGCCGTTCCAGAGCGGACGGCGCAGGCTCCGCAAGAGGCTGGGGCGCGGCGGGCAGCGGGCGAAGCGTCGAATCCGCTGGGGCGGGCGTCGGGGCGGGCGTCGGGGCGCAGCCGGGGCGGGACGGGCCTGAGGGATCAACGAACCGGCCAGAATGCTCGCGCCGGCTCTCGGACGCGGCGCGGGCGCGGGGCGCTGCGGCTGCAGGCCGCCCTGAAGCAGGCCGGACGCCTGACCTTGCCGACCTTGCGCTCGCCCCTCGGGCGCAGTGGTCAACGGCGTCTTCAGCGGCGGCCGATCCGGAATCCGGTCCAGCGGATTGGGCGCGACGGGCACCGGGCCGACGTGAAAGGTCGTCACGGGCATCCGACCCCAGGTGACTGCCTTTCGGACGAAGGGTTCGCCAGGGGACGGCTGGGGCGCTGGATCGGAAACGGTCTTCTTATCGTCGGACATGTTGCTCTAATCGCTGGCGATCTGGCCGGTTTCGTGACGCCCGGATTGGGAAGTCTAGGCCTTCAGCCGATAGCCGGTCTTGAACATCCACATGACCACCCCAAGGCACAGGGCGAAAAAGCCCAGGGTCGCGGCCACGCTGATCCCGATCGCCACGTCGCCCGCGCCGTAGAAGGTCCAGCGAAACCCTGAGATCAGATAGACCACCGGATTGAACAGGGCCACGGTCCGCCAGCCCTCGGGCAGCATGTCGATCGAATAGAAGGAGCCGCCCAGGAAGGTCAGGGGCGTGACGATCAGCATGGGGATGAAGTTCAGCTGTTCGAAACTGCCGGCCCAGATGCCGATGATGAAGCCGAACAGGCTGAAGGTCACCGAAATCAGCACCAGCATGGCCAGCATCATCACCGGATGCAGCACCTGAAGCGGCACGAACAGGGCCGCCGTCGCCAGGATGATCAGCCCCAGCACCGCCGACTTGGTCGCCGCCGCCCCGACATAGGCGATCACCACCTCCAGCGACGACACGGGCGCCGACAGGATCTCATAGATGGTCCCCGTGAACTTGGGGAAATAGATGCCGAAGGAGGCGTTGAAGATCGACTGGGTGAACAGGCTCAGCATGATCAGCCCGGGCACGATGAAGGCGCCGTAGGCCACCCCGTCCACCGCCTCCATCCGCCCGCCGATGGCGCTGCCGAAGACGACGAAATAGAGGGCGGTGGTGATCACCGGCGTGACCACGCTCTGCCACAGGGTGCGCAGCGCCCGGGCCATTTCGAACCGATAGATGGCCCAGACGCCGTATCCGTTGAAGGTCATCAGGCAGCCTCTCCGTCGCGGTGGACCAGGCTGACAAAGATGTCTTCCAGCGAGCTCTGGCGGGTGTTCAGGTCTTTGAAGCCGATCTCCAACCGGTCCAGCCGGCGGATCAGGGCGGGCACGCCGGTGTCTTCGGCGTTGGCGTCGAAACTATATTCCAGCTCGCCCCCGTCCGGGCTCAGCCTCAGGTCCCAGTCCGACAGGTCGGCGGGCAGGGCGGTCAGGGGTTCGACCAGGTTCAGGGTCAGGGTCTTCTTGCCCAGCTTCTTCATCAGGGCGGTCTTCTCCTCGACCAGGATCAGCTCGCCCTTGAGGATGACGCCCACCCGGTCGGCCATCTCCTCGGCCTCTTCGATATAGTGGGTGGTCAGGATGATGGTGACGCCGCGCTCGCGCAGTTTGCGCACCATGGCCCACATGTCGCGGCGCAGTTCGACGTCCACCCCGGCGGTCGGCTCGTCCAGAAACAGGATGTCCGGCTCGTGGCTCAGGGCCTTGGCGATCATCACCCGCCGCTTCATCCCGCCCGACAGGGTCATGATCTTGGCGTCGCGCTTGTCCCACAGCGACAGGTCCTTCAGAATCTGTTCGATCAGGGCGGGCTTCCCCGGCTTGCCGAACAGGCCCCGGCTGAAGGTGACGGTGGCCAGCACCGTCTCGAAGGCGTCGGTGGTCAGCTCCTGCGGCACCAGGCCGATCTTCATCCGAGCGGCGCGGAAATCCTTGCGGATGTCGTGGCCGTCGGCCACCACAGTCCCCGTGGTGGCGTTGACGATGCCGCAGATGATCGAGATCAGGGTGGTCTTGCCGGCCCCGTTCGGCCCCAACAGGGCGAAGATCTCGCCCCTGTCTATGGTCAGATCGACCCGCTTCAGGGCTTGAAGACCCGACGGATAGGTCTTGGTCAGACCTTGGATCTCGATAACCGGCATGGGCGCTCCCGTTCCTGCGGCGAATGGCGCCTGGCGTGGTGGTGGCGGGAATATGGCGCGCCGCGCGACCGGCTCAAGGGGCGCCAAGCCGTTGTTAATCACATTGGTGCAGGGTCGGGCCTCAAATCGTACCCAGGGAACCGTCTTGACTGCCCTGTCCGCCGCCCATCGCGCCGCCCTGGAGGCGGCCGTCCAGGCCTGCCCCGATGACGGTCTGGCGCAGCTGGAGGCGGCTGTCGGCGGACTGCCGGGCGACAAGGCGGGCGAGCTGGCGATCCTGATTCAGGCGGAAATCCGCGATCGCGCCCGCCGGGATCAGGCGTTCGCGCCCCTGATCCCCCTGTTCCGGCCGCGCGCCGACCAGGTGGCGGCCCTGACCTTTCCCCGGCCGGTTCTGGCCCGTCTCTGGCGCGAGGCCAAGGTCGGCGACGAGCCCTATCTCAGCCTGCTGGACGGGGCGGGTCCGTCGCACGGCGACTGGACCCTGGTCGCCGATCGGCTGTGCGCCCGGGCGGCGGCTGTGCTGCGGGATCGGCCCGGCGACGTTTGGGCCGATCCGTCTCCGCCGGCGCGGGTTTCGAACCTGTCGCCGGCCGCCGCCCCCGCTCCGACCCCGGCGGAGCTCGCCGGCTGTTTCGACCTGGCCCCCTTGGCGCGAACCGCTACGCCGCGTTTGCCTGCCTGGCTCGACCGTCCCGACGACGAACAGGCGGCGGGACTGCGCCTGTTGATCCAGGACTGTCTTGCCGTCTCGCCCGAAGGCGGGCGCCGGATGGTCGACATCCTCTTCGCCCATGTCGCCGACGCCGAACGGATGCTGCGTGTCGTGACCCGCACCAATCGCCTCGCCGATAAGGAGGCGATGCTGAGCCATTCGGACATGGGCGTCTTTGTCGAACGTCTGCTGGCCTCGGTCACGACGCGCGTCGCACGGATCGCCGCCGCCCGGCCCGGCCCGGACGAGGCAGCCATGGCCGAGGTGGTTCAGGAGGTCGCCTGGTGCGCCGGGGTGCTGGGCGAGATCGACCTGTGTCTGCAACTGCGGCCGGACTCGCCCTGGGGCCGGGCCGCCCGGATGGCGCGGATCCAGGTGGCGGGTCAGATGTCCGGCCTGATGAAGTCCGCCTCGGCCGCCGTCCATGCGGCCCTGCCGATGAAGCGGCAGAGGCTGAGCGGCCGGATGACGCGACTCTCGCCCTGGCTGGACGCGCCCGCGACGGGCGAGGCGGTCGAGGCGGCCGCCGGCCTGCTGAACGCCGTCGGGGGGCTGAGGGGCGCCGCCGTCGTCTTCGGCTGCGAGGCGGATCGGATGGCCTTGAAGACCGAGCTGACCGACTATCTGTCCATCTGGGCCAATGAGGCCCTGGATCATCTGGCGGACGGCCAGGTCGCCCAGCCGGAGGGACCCTTGCGTCTGGTCGGCGTCGCGGCGCGGTTCCTGACCTTGATCGACGCGCTGGAGGCCGCGCGGGCGGTGCGACGTCGCGCCGCCGCCGCCGAGGCGCTTCTGGCGACCCAAGGGGCCTCGCCCGCCGCCGCCTGATGCGATAGACGGCGGGGATGATCGCCTTCTGGATAATGACCGGTCTCGCGGCGGCTGGCGCCGCCCTTCTGGTGCTGACCGGCGCCCGTTCCGGCGCCGACCCGACTCCGGCGACGCAGGCCCAGATCGGGGCGCGCGAACTCGCCGAACTGGACCGTCTGAAGGCGCGGGGGTTGCTGGACGAGGCCGCCCATGCGGCGGCGCGCGCCGAGGCGGCCCGGCGTCTGCTGGCCGGGCAGTCAGGGACGACGCCGGCGCCCAAGACCGATCGTCGCGACCGGCTGTGGGTGCTGGGCGGGATCGCCGCCGCGACGGCCGCCGCCCTGGGGCTTTACGTCCTGACCGGATCGCCGGGCCTGCCGGACCAAGCCTATCAGCGGCGGGTGGATGACTGGTCCACCCGGCTGGAGACGCTGCAGCCGGCCCAACTGGCGGCTGTGGCGGCGCGCGCGGCCCAGGATCGACCGAACGACCCCCAGGCCCTGGCCATGCTGGGCGCGGCCCGTTTCGCCGCCGACGACCCCTTGGGCGCCGCCTCGGCCTTTCGTCGGCTGATCGAGCGGGAGCCCGAGAACGCCCAGGCCTGGGCGCGGCTGGGCGAAAGCCTGGTGCGGGCCAATGACGACCAGATCGGCGCCGACGCCGAGGCCGCCTTCCGCCAGGCGGTGAAACACGATCCCGATCAGCTGGGCGCCCGCTTCTTCCTGGGCGAGGCGGCCCTGCGTCGGGGGGATGCGGCCGAGACGCGGGCCATGTGGACGCCGCTGATCGCCGCCCTCGATCCGGCCGATCCGCGTCGCAAGGATCTGGAACGCCGCCTGCCGAGGGCGGAATGAGCCGTTGGCGCGGGGCGCCGGCCTCTGTAGACGGAAAGAAAAATCCGTCGGGGAGCGGGTCCGCTAAGTCATGAGTTGGCTGCCGAAATCGCCGAAGGCGCGCCGTCGCCTGTGGATCGTCGCCGCCGTGGCGCCGATCCTGGCCCTGGCGGTCGGCCTGTCGCTGTGGGCCATGCAGGACAGCGTGACCTTCTTCTATTCCCCGTCCGAGGCTACGGTCGACAAGGCGCCGGAAGGCCGCAACATCCGGCTGGGCGGCCTGGTCGAGACCGGCAGCGTGCGGAAGTCTGGCGACGGCGTCGTCGTTTTCACCGTCACCGACAATATCGCCGCGACCCAGGTCCAGTATCACGGCGACCTGCCCGACCTGTTCCGCGAGGGGCAGGGGATCGTGGCGCAAGGGGCGTTCGGCGCCGACCGCGTCTTCCACGCCAGCCAAGTCCTGGCCAAGCACGACGAGAACTATATGCCGCGCGAGGTCGCCGACCGGATCAAGGCCAAGGGCGAATGGCGGCCGGAGACCTCGACCGAGACCATGCGCTCAAATAGGCCGCAGGCCGATAGCGCGGCCGAGACCACGCGCTCAAGCAGGCCGCAGGCTGAAAGCCTATGATCGTCGAGTTCGGGGCCTTCGCCCTTGCCCTGGCCCTGGCCCTGTCGGTGCTTCAGACCGTGCTGTCGGCGGCGGGGCGGGCCCGGCGCAGCCCCGTGCTGGCCGGGGCGGCTGAAGGGGCGGCGATCGGCGCCGCGGCGGCGACGGCCCTGGCCTTTGCGGCCCTGATCTACGCCTTCGTCATCTCGGACTTCTCGGTCTCCAACGTCGCGGCCAACAGCCACACCGACAAGCCGATGCTGTACAAGGTCGCCGGCGCCTGGGGCAGTCACGAGGGATCGCTCTTGCTGTGGTGCCTGGTCCTGACGGTCTTCGGCGCCGTCCTGGCCCGCGCGCGCGGCCTGCCGTTCGGGCTGAAGGCCTCGGCCGTGGCGACCCAAGGCGCTCTGGGCTCGCTGTTCCTGGCCTTCGCCGTCTTTACCTCCAGCCCCTTTGTCCGCCTGGACCCCGCCCCCTTCCAGGGCGCCTCGCTGAACCCCTTGCTTCAGGACCCGGCCCTGGCCGTCCATCCGCCGCTGCTCTATGCGGGCTATGTCGGATTTTCGGTCTGTTTCTCCCTGGCCGTGGCGGCCCTGATCGAAGGGCGGGCTCAGACCGCCTTCTGGCCCGCCTGGGGCCGGTGGGTGCGCCCCTGGGCCCTGGCCAGTTGGGCCTTTCTGACGGTCGGCATCACCCTGGGCTCCTTCTGGGCCTATTATGAGCTGGGCTGGGGCGGCTGGTGGTTCTGGGACCCGGTCGAGAACGCCAGCTTCATGCCCTGGCTGGCGGGCGCGGCCCTATTGCACAGCGCGGTGGTCACCGAGCGGCGCGGGGCCCTGGCGGGATGGACCGTCTTTCTGGCGCTTCTGGCCTTCAGCTTCTCGATGCTGGGCGCCTTCCTGGTGCGATCGGGCGTCCTGACCAGCGTCCACGCCTTCGCCGTTGATCCCCAGCGCGGGATGATGCTGCTGGCCATCCTGGGCCTCACGGCCGGCGCCGCCTTCGCCCTGTTCGCCTGGCGCGCGCCCCAGCTGAAGGGCGGCGGAATGTTCGCACCCGTAAGCCGCGAGGGCGCCCTGGTGCTGAACAATCTGTTCCTGACGGCGGCGGCGGCGACCGTGCTTTTGGGCACCCTCTATCCGCTGATCCTGGAGGCGGCCTCCGGCGCGACCATTTCGGTCGGCCCGCCCTATTTCGCCGCCACCTTCGTTCCGCTGATGACGGTCGCCTTCCTGATCCTGCCTGCCGGGCCTCTGCTGGCCTGGAAGCGCGGCGACCTGCCTGGGGCGATGCAGAGGCTGGCGGTCGCGGCGGGTCTGGCCCTGGTCTGCGCCCTCGCCGCCTACGCCCTGTGGTCGCCGAAGAAGGCTCTGGCCGCCGCCGGGATCGGCCTGGGCGCCTGGCTGATCCTGGGCGCCCTGGCTGAGGTCGCCGAACGGGCGCGGCTGTTCCGCGCCTCGACCGCCGAGATCCTGCGTCGCCTCAAGGGTCTGCCGCTCGGCGCCTGGGGCATGAGCCTGGCCCATCTGGGTCTGGGGGTATTCATCCTGGGGGCGGTGGTCGAGACCGGCTTCAAGGCCGAGGCCGCCCGCGCCCTGACCTTGGGCCAAACCGTTTCCGCCGGGCCCTGGACCGTCACGCTGGATCAGGTCCGGGTGGTCGAAGGCCCCAACTATCTGGCCGAACAGGGGCGTCTGACCGTGCGACCGTCAAACGACCGGGGTCGGGCGAAGACCGTCACGGCCGAACGCCGCTTCTTCCCCGCAGGCGGCCAGACCACGACCGAGGTGGGGCTGGATTTCCGGGGTCTGGACGACGTCTATGTGGTGATGGGCGAGCGGGCCGGAACGACTGAGGCTCCCGCCTGGGTCGTCCGCCTGTACTGGAATCCCTGGGCGCGGCTGATCTTCCTCGGGCCGATGATCATGGCCTTCGGCGGCCTGTTGTCCCTGCTGGATCGCCGGCTGCGGCTGGGCGTCGGCGCGCGACGGCGGAGGCCGGCGTGAGGCGGCTCTCGATCCTGCTGGCTGCGCCGCTCCTGGCCCTGATGCTGACGGCGGCCGAGCCCGCCGCCGCCCCCGACCGCCCCTTGAGCGACCCGGCTCAGGAAGCCCGCGCCCAGGCTCTGTTCAAGGACGTCCGTTGCGTCGTCTGCCAGCACGAGGCCATCGCCGACAGTCCGGCGGGCGTCGCCGGCGACATGCGCCGGCTGATCCGCGAACAGATCGCCGCCGGCGCCTCCGATCAGGCCGTGCGTCAGGATCTGGTCCGGCGGTTCGGCGACTATGTCCTGTTCACCCCGCCGGTGCGGGCCGGAACCTGGCTGTTGTGGTTCGGCCCCTTCGTCCTCGTCCTGCTGGCGGGGGGGGCGCTGATCCTGCGCGCGCGCCGGCGCCCGACGGAGGTCGCGCCCCTTTCGCCTGAGGAGGAGCGTCGGCTGGACGAAGTTCTCGCAAATGAGACGCTTCGCCGCGATCTGGACGCAACCTCGCCTCACGACGGGCGCTTGTCGGGATCAACCATCGAACGCTGAAATTGGCGTAACGCCCGTTCGGCCTATATCAAGAGCGAGACGGGGCGCGGCCCCGACAGAGGATCGCAAGAACAAGATGCTGAAGCGCAAAGAGTTCATTCTCGGGGCCTTGGCCGGCCTGACCCTGGCGGCGGGAGCGACGGCGGGCGGGATCGTCACCTGGCCCGGCGCCCACGCCGACCCCCAGGCCGTCAACCGGATCACCCCCGTCCCCGCCAACGGCGACCGCTTCTCGCCTCCGCCCGGCGCGCCCAACAGCTTTGCTGACATCTTCGACCAGGTCGCCCCGGCCGTCGTCCAGATCGACGTGACGGTCAAGGTGGATCAGCCCCAGGGCGGCGCCTTCCAAATCCCCGGCCTGCCGTTCCAGTTCGTCCCGCCCCAGGGCCGCAGCGATGGCGAAGACGCCGAACCCCGCACCACCCAGGGCGCCGGTTCGGGCTTCTTCATCTCGCAGGACGGTTTCATCGTCACCAACAACCACGTCGTCGCCGACGCCACCGAGATCAAGGTCAAGATGTCGGACGGCCGCGAACTGCCCGCGCGTCTGGTGGGGCGCGATGAGGCCACCGATCTGGCCGTGATCAAGGTCGATGGCGACAACTTCAAATACGTCAGCTTTGAAGAAACGGCCGAACCCCGCGTGGGCGACTGGGTGATCGCTGTGGGCAACCCCTTCGGGCTGGGCGGCACGGCGACGGCGGGGATTGTCTCTGCGAAAGCCCGCAGCTTGCCGGATGCCTCTTCAGCATACACCGATTTTCTGCAGATCGACGCCGCCATCAATCGCGGGAACTCGGGCGGGCCGACCTTTGATGTCTACGGTCGCGTTATTGGTGTCAACTCCGTCATTCTGTCTCCAACTGGCTCGTCAGTCGGCATAGGCTTCGCGATTCCGGCGGAAATCGCTAAGCAGATCACGTCGCGCTTGATGCGTGGGGAGGTGATTGAGAGAGGCTATCTCGGCGTGAAAATCAGTACGCCAACCACCGAGGAGTTGGGTGCTTTGGGGCTGAAAGCCGACCAGAAGGGCGCCCTCGTTGCTGAGGTCACCCCTGAAGGTCCGGCCGACAAGGCTGGCCTCAGGTTCAGCGATCTTGTCGTCTCGCTGAATGGCGAGGTGATTGATTCATCGACGAAGCTGACGCGCTTAGTTGGCGCGGCTAAGCCGGGAGACACGCTTCGGATGGAGGTGCTGCGTGACGGTCGCCGACAAACGATCACGGCACGATCCGGTACCCGCCCTTCTGAGACGGAACTGAACAGCGAAAACGGCCTCGGCCAAGGCGGAGCCGCTCCGAACGATCCTTCGGGAGCTTCGGCCACAGTCGAAGGTCTAAACTTGACTCCTCTCACTCCAGCCCTGCGCCAACGTCTGGGCGCGCCGGCCTCCGTCGAAGGTTTGGCGATTATGGGTGTTGAAACCGGTGTCGATGCCCGCCTTGGGCAAGGGGTCGTGGTCCAGCAGGTTCAGAATACGCCCGTAAGAACCGTGGACGACTTCCGAAACGCCGTAGCTTCGGTGAAAGCGTCTGGCCGATCCGGAGCTTATCTCCTGATCTGGGTTCGGGGTCAGGGCAACGTACCCTATGTGCTGACTTTCAAAAAATAGAGCACGAAACAGCCCGCCATCATTTCTGATGGCGGGCTGTTCACTTTTAGAAATCACGCTTGAATGATCTCGTCGTCGTATAAATATACGATCTGGCAGTCTAAAAATGGCGCCCCATCTGGGTAGTGATTGGTTATGCAGACCATAACCGTCCGCACGGAGGTGGGTTGGTGAGACGGCGCTGTCGGTGATGCGAGGGCGGACGAACCTATGGCTGACGACAACAAGCTCAAAGCAATCAGTGTTCTCTTCACGTTTGATCTCCCAGGTCGAATGCCAAGTGGCGCTCAGTTGGTTCGCGTTTTAGTGGTTGAGTCGTCAACTTGAAAATGTATTCCGCTTCGTCAATTTTTGTTGACCGAGGAGATGGCTGCGTCGAGCTTCCCGCCCGAAGATCGAACTGTCCAAGAACTGATCGGTAATCTGACCAAGCCGTAACTCACTGAATCGCCGCCGATGCGCTACCATCGGCGGCGATTTTGATTCCGGGAGGGGTTTCGATGCGGATTCTGGTGGTCGAGGACGACGCCGAGGCGGCGACGGCCATGGTGCGCGGCCTGACCGAGGCCGGCCATGAGGTGACCCATGCCGTGGACGGCGCCTTCGGCCTGCTGGAGTCGCAAAAGGGCGGCTATGACGTCTATGTGGTCGACCGGATGATGCCGCGTCTCGACGGCGTCGGCATGGTCGAGACGGTCAGGAAGGGCGGGGACCAGACTCCGGTCCTCTTCCTGTCGGCCCTGGGCGAAGTCGAGGACCGGGTCACCGGCCTGAAGGCCGGCGCCGACGACTATCTGGTCAAGCCCTACGCCTTCGCCGAGCTGATCGCGCGGGTCGAGGCCCTGGCGCGGCGCCGCGAGACCGGCGGGGTCCAGACCGTGCTGAAGGTCGGCGATCTGGAGATGAATCTGATCGCCCGCACGGTTCATCGCGGAACCACAGAGATCGACCTCCAACCGCGCGAGTTCCAGCTGCTGGAGTTCCTGATGCGCCACGCCGGCCAGTCGGTGACGCGCACCATGCTGCTGGAAAAGGTCTGGGAATACCATTTCGACCCCCAGACCAATGTCATCGACGTCCACATCAGCCGCCTGCGCTCCAAGATCGACAAGGGTTTCGAGCGCGCCATGCTCCAGACCGTGCGTGGGGCGGGGTATCGGTTGGAGGCGTGACGTTCGGAGTGGCGCGTGGTTAGTGGCGAGTGGCGAGAATGATTGAGGCTGGCGACCGAGCGGCGATTTATGGTCAGGCCCCGCGCAAGCCCCTGTCTGTCCCTGCGCTTGCTCGCCACTCGCCACGCGTCACTCGCCACTAACAAGCCCCATGCGCCTTCCCTCCCTCCTTCGCCGCACGCCCTTTCGCCTGACGCTGCTGTTCCTGGCCCTGTTCGTGGCGGCGGCGGGGGCGATCCTGGCCTATGTCTATTTCGCCTCGGCCTCGGAGGCCCAAGGTCGCGCCCAGGCGGAGGTGGAGGCTGAGCGGGCGGCCCTGACCGCCGTCTATCGCACCCGGGGCCTGGACGCCCTGAACCAGGCCCTGGTCGAGCGCGCCATCCGCGCCGGCCCCTATCTGTATGTGCTGAAGGGGGCGGACGGAAAGATCATCACCGCCAACATCTCCGACGTGCCCGAGGGGGTCGATACGGGCGACTGGGAGCCCTTCCGCCTGACCGACACCGACGCCGAGGGCCGGGTGCGGCGGCGCCAGTCGATCGGCATCGACACCCGGCTGGCGGGCGGCGAACATCTGTTCGTCGGGGCCGACATCGGCGACGTCGAGGACTATCTGGCCCGCCTGACCCAGGCCCTGTGGGGCGCCATGGGCCTGGTCATCCTGCTGGGCCTTGCGGGCGGCCTCTACATCAGCCGCCGGGTCGAAAGCGCCATGGCCGGGCTGAACCGGGTCGTCTCAGCCGTGCAGGAGGGGGATCTGAAGGTCCGCGCCCCGATCCGCCATTCCGGCGACGAGCTTGACGAACTCAGCCAGGGGCTGAACCTGATGCTGGATCGGCTGGAGGCGTCCATGGCCTCCATCCGCCACGCCGGCGACGCCATCGCCCACGACTTGCGCTCGCCCCTGACGCGGATGCGGGCCAAGCTGGAGGTGGCCCTGATCGACGCCGAGGCGGGCCAGATCGACGGGGTAGACGCCCTGGGCGTGGCCCTGGACGAGGCGGACCATCTGCTGAAGACCTTCAACACCGTGCTCGCCATCGCCCGGCTGCAATCGGGCGGGGCGCCGGACCCCCAGCGGATGGACGCCGCCGCCCTGGCCGCCGACATGGCCGAACTGTACGAACCGGCGGCCGAGGACAAGGACATCGACTTCTCGGCCGAGATCGAGACCGGCCTGATGATCGAGGGCAACCAGCCCTTCCTGGCCCAGGCCCTGGCCAATCTGATCGACAACGCCATCAAATACACGCCCTCCGGCGGCGCGGTGAAGCTGCGGGCGCGGCGGCGGTCGTCCGGCGAGATCGAATATTCGGTCACCGACACCGGCCCCGGCGTGCCGGAGGAGGACCGTGAGCGGGTGGTCCAGCGTTTCGTGCGGTTGGACAACAGCCGCACCGAACCGGGCTCGGGTCTGGGCCTGTCCCTGGTCACGGCTGTGGCCGAGGCGCACGGCGGTCGGGTGGTGCTGGATGAAGGCCCCGGCGCCTATGAAGGTTACGGGCCGGGTCTTCGCGTGGCCCTGGTTCTGCCGCCGGCCTCGGCCTCGACCTGATCTCCCCTAATTTCCGCTCATCCCGGCGAAAGCCGGGACCCAGTTCTTTGGGCGTTCAGGCTTGTGAGTGTGTCTTGGATCGTGGTCCAACGCATTGCCGAGCGAAAGCACTGGGTCCCGGCTTTCGCCGGGATGAGCGGATGATTTGATGCCCGAAACCAAAACCTCAGTTCCGTTGGCGCATAGCCTCGTCCCCGCCGGTCCCGTCGCCGACCCCGCCGCCGCCGAACGCCTGCACGAAACCCTGTTCGAGGCCGCCGCATCCGAGGGCTGGGCCGACACTCTGGACGCGGCCTGGCCGGCCCTGGCGCCGGTGGCGGGGGCCTCGCCCTATCTCGCCGGCCTGATGCGGCGTCGCCCCGCCCATCTGCGCCGCCTGCTGGAGACCAATCCGACCTCGGGCCTGATCCGCATCCTCGCCGAGACCGACGCCCTGAACGCCGAACCCGATGAGGTCCGCGCGCCTCTGCGGGTGCTGAAGGCCGATCTGCACCTGCTGACGGCCCTGGCTGACCTCGGCGGGGTCTGGGACCTGGATCAGGTGACCGGCGCCCTGTCCGGCTTCGCCGACGCCGCCTGCCGCGCCGCCCTGCGCGCCGTCGCCGCCGAGCAGCGGGCGAGGGGGCGGCTGGTCTCGCCGCCCGACGATCCGCGCGGCCCCGTCCCCGGCCTGTTCGGCCTGGCCATGGGCAAACATGGCGCGCACGAGCTGAACTATTCGTCCGACATCGACATCTCCCTCTTTTTCGAGCCGCGCCTGATGGGGCTGGCCCTGCGCGAGGGCGAGGAGATGCAGGACTTCGCCAATCGCGTCGGCAAGGGGATCGCCGGCCTGCTGAGCGAACGCACCGCCGACGGCTATGTCTTCCGCGTCGACCTGCGGCTGCGGCCCGATCCGTCCTCGACCCCGCCGGTGGTCGCCGCCCCCATGGCCCTGGCCTATTACGAGAGCGTCGGCCAGAACTGGGAAAGGGCGGCCTTCATCAAGGCCCGGCCCGTGCTGGGCGATCCCCGCGCGGCCGCCCGTTTCGTCAAGGCCCTGCGCCCCTTCGTCTGGCGCCGCAGCCTGGACTACGCCGCCGTTCTGGACATTCAGTCGATCAAGAAACAGATCCACGTCCACAAGACGGGCGAGGGGCTTCAGGCCGCCGGCGCCAATCTGAAACTGGGTCGGGGCGGCATCCGCGAGATCGAATTCTACGCCCAGACCCAGCAGCTGATCCTGGCGGGACGCGACCCGGACCTGAGGGCGCCGCGCACCCTGGCCGCCCTGACCGCCTTGGCCGAGGCCGACCATATTCCGACCGCGGTCGCCGAGGAGATGTCGGCCGCCTATGTCGAACTGCGCGGGCTGGAACACCGGGTCCAGATGCTGGACGACGAACAGACCCACCGCCTGCCCGAGAGCCCCCAGGCGCGCGCCGCCGTCGCCGCCCTGGCCGGCTGGGCCGATCTGGCCGCCTTCGACGCCCATGTCGAAGCGCTGCTGGCGCGGGTCAACGCCCGCTACGGCGAACTGTTCGAAGGCGGCGAAGACCTGGACTCCAGCTACGGCAGCCTGGTCTTCACCGGGGTGGAGAACGATCCGGAGACCCTTCTGACCCTGGGCCGCATGGGGTTTTCCGAGGCGGCCTCGGTCGCCGACACCATCCGCTCCTGGCACCACGGCCGCATTCCCGCGACCCGGACCGAGCGGGGCCGCGAACTGTTCACCCGCCTGGCGCCGCGCCTGCTGGAGGCCCTGGCGCGCACGGGCGCGCCGGACGAGGCCTTTCGCCGGTTCGCCGTCTTCTTTTCGGGCCTGGCCGCCGGGGTTCAGGTTCAGGCCCTGTTCCTGAACCAGCCCAAATTGTTCGAAATGGTGCTGGGGGTCATGGCCTTCGCGCCGCGCCTGGCCCGCACCCTGGGCCGTCAGCCGGCGGCCCTGGACGGGATTCTGGACGCCCGCTTTCTGGCCGACCTGTCCGACGACACCGGCCTGGGCGAACAGATGCTGCGCGAGGCGGGCGAGGCGGAGGATTTCGAAGGGGCGATGAACGCCGTGCGGCGTCTGCACCGCGAACAGATGTTCCGCATCGGCCTGCACGCCATGACCGGCCGCGCGGGACCCGAGGCCGCCGGCCGGGCCTATGCCGATCTGGCCGACGCCGCCATGCGTATCCTGGCGCCCGCCGCCCTGGTCGAGGCGGAACGGCTGGGCGGGGCCTTTCCCGGCGCCGTCGCCGTGGTGGCCCTGGGCAAGGCCGGCTCACGCGAGATGACGGCCGGGTCGGACCTGGACCTGATGACCCTGTACGACGCCCCGCCCGAGGCCGTGTCGGAGATCAAGGGCTGGACCGCCGACGTCTTCTACGCCCGTTTCACCCAGCGGCTGATCGCAGCCCTGTCGGCCCATACCGCCGAGGGCGGCCTGTATGAGGTGGACATGCGGCTGCGGCCCACCGGGTCCAAGGGGCCGGTTTCGGTGCGGCTGTCCGCCTTCGACGACTATTACGCGGCCGAGGCCGAGACCTGGGAGTTCATGGTCCTGACCCGCGCGCGCGTGGTCTGGGCCAGCGACCCGGCCTTCGCCGACCGGGTGTCGGCGGGGATCGAGGCGGCGCTGCGGCGGCCCCGGCCGGGCGTCAACGTGGCGGCGGATGTGCGCCGGATGCGCGCCCTGATGGATCGGGAACGCCGTCCGCACGGCTTCTGGGATCTGAAGCTCTCGCCGGGCGGCCAGGTGGACGCCGAGTTCGCCGCCCAGTACCGCCAGCTTCAGGCTGCGGCGGCGGGCGAGCCCTTGACCCTGTCGACGCTTCAGGCCCTCGGGCAAGACCCGATCCTGGCCGAGGCCTGGCGCATCCAGCAGCGACTGGCCCAGCTCCTGGCGGCCGCCTTCGAAGGCCGGGTCGATCCCGAGGCCGAGCCGGCGGTCTTTCAGCAGCGGCTGGCCGAGGCGGCGGGGGCGCCCGACTTCGAGGGCCTGAAGACCCGGCTGACGGACCTGCGCGCCCAAGCGCGTCGGGCCTTCGAGCAGGCGGTTCCGGCCGGTCGCGACGGAGAATCGCCGGACCCGCGTTCAACCTCCTGACGGGGCGACGAAAAGGCCGTGCTTGCCACGGCCCAGGAGAAGATCGAGATGAGAACAACCTTGCTGACCGGCCTCGGCGTCATCGCCTTGGCGGGCCTGGCCGGCGCCGCCACGGCCCAGACGCCGCCCCCAGGTCCTGCGCCGACGGCGGCGCATTCGGGACCCCAAGCCGACCGCCCCCATCATCGACGCGGTGAAGCCCGTCGCGCCGGTCCGGTGACGCGGGCCGAATTCGTGGATCAGCACATCGCGCGTCTGACCGCCTTGGACGCCGACCGTGACGGCGTGGTCAGCGTCGCCGAGCGCGAGGCCGCCGTTCAGGCCCGGCGCGCCCGGCACGCGGATTCGCGCTTCGCCAAGCTGGATGCGAACGGCGACGGCGCGGTCAGCCGCGCCGAGTTCGAGGCCGCCCGCGCGGCGCGCGGCGAGGCCGGCGGTCGTCGCGAACGGGCGGGTCGCGGCGACGGACCTCGTCGCGGCAAGGACGGCGCCCATCGCCAGGCCGGTCCGGTGACGATTTCGGACGTCGCCGCCAAACTGGGCGAACGGTTCGACACGATGGACGCCGATCACGACGGCGTCGTCACCCCCGAGGAGCGCCGTGCGGCCGCCCAGGCCCACCGCGCCGAACGGCGTCAGGCCCGCTCCGCGCAACAACCGGCTTCCCCGCCGGCCGGTTCGGCGTAAGAACAGTGTCGGGGTCGGCCTTCGCGCGCGAATCGGTCCCTTTCGTCCGGATCGGAAGAGGCAGGCTTGGTCGCGATCATCGACCCCGACGAGGATCTGGTGCGCCGCGTGGGTCAGGGCGATCCGGCGGCGGCCCAGGCGCTCGTCGCGCGCAAACTGCCGCGCATCCTGGCCTTGGCGCAGCGGATGCTGGGCGATGCGGTCGAGGCCGAGGACGTGGCTCAGGAAACGATGTTTAAGGCGTGGAAACAGGCGCCCCGGTGGACGCCGGGCCAGGCGCGGTTCGACACCTGGCTGCACCGGGTGGCGCTGAACCTCTGTTACGATCGGCTGCGGCGTCGTCGCGAGATTCCGACGCAAACGCCCCCCGACCGTCCCGACGAGGGACCGGCCCCGGATCGGGGTCTGATGGCGGCCGAAACGGGCTTGCGGGTCGGACAGGCGTTGAGCCGCCTGCCGGATCGGCAGCGCGAGGCGGTGGTCCTGTGTCATTATCAGGAACTGTCCAATATCGAGGCGGCCGCCCTGATGGAGATCAGCGTCGAGGCGCTGGAAAGTCTGTTGTCGCGCGGTCGCCGCGCATTGCGTCAGTCCTTGTCGGACCTGGCGCCCCGCGCCCCGGCTGCGGCGCTGAGAGGAGAGGCGAGATGAAGGCGCAACGGTTGCACGCCCTGGCGGAGGCTTACGGCGCCGACCTGCGTCGATGGCCGGCGTCCGAACGCGCCTTCGCCGAAAGCCTGATCGCGGCTGATCCGTCGCTGAAGGCGGTGCTCGACGAGGCGGCGGCGCTGGACGCCCTGCTGGACGCCGCGCCGGCGCCGGCGCCCTCGGCCGTCCTGACCGCGCGGGTTCTCGCCGCCGCGCCCAAGGCCAGAAGCCGTCGTTTCCATCTGGACCGGCTCGCCTTCTATCTGGGCGCCGGCTGGGCGGCGGCGGCCTGCGCCGGGGTTGTGGCGGGGGTCGGCCTGACCAGCGAACTGACCGCCAACGAGCGGGCTGATGCGGTGCTTTATCAATCCAGCCTGACCGGGGTGGACGATACGGAGGTTCTTCGATGAGCGGACGCGGGCTGAAAATCGCCCTGGCGGTCTCTGTGGCCCTGAACCTGTTCGCCCTGGCCGGCGGGGTCGCCTTCGCCGTCAGCCGGGCCAAGGTGGACCAGCACGTCGCCGAACAGCGCCAGCCCGGTCGCGCCGGCGGCTTTCGCGCCCTGGTGGCGGAGCTGAGCCCCGAAACCCGACGCGAGGTGCGCGCCCGCATGCGCGCCGTCGCCCTGTCGGCCCGTCCCGATTTCGACGCCGCGCGCGAGGCCCGCCGTCAGGCGGTCGAGGCCGCGCGCCAACCGCAGATGAATCCCGAGCGGGTCCAGGCCCTGCTGAATGACTCCCGCGCCGCCGAAATGCGCGGCCGCGCCCGTCTGGAAGGCGGCGCCATCGCCATTCTGGGCGCCCTGGACGTCGAGGACCGCCGCATCATGGCCGACATATTGGCGCGCAAGGGACCAGGCGCCGGCCGGGCCGATCGCCCGGCCGGCGAGGGGCCGCCGCCGCCCGAAGCCGGCGACGTCCCTCGCTGACCTCAGGCCTTGGAGGCGCGGAAGGCGGCGACAGCCTGAACCGCCTCGCGCACCGAGCTCTCGATGGCGGCCCAGTCGCCGGCCTTCACCGCCGCGTCCGTCACCAGTTTGGATCCCATGCCCGCCGCCACGATTCCGGCGCCGAACCATTTGGCGATTGAGGCTTCGTCGGGATCGACCCCGCCGGTCGGCATGATCTTGACCCAGGGCATCGGACCCTTGACCGCCTTGACGAAGTCCGGCCCGCCGACCGACGAACCAGGGAACAGTTTGACGATGTCGCAGCCCAGTTCATGCGCCTCGCCGATGTCGGTCACCGAGCCGCAGCCGGGGAAGTAGGCGACCATGCGCCGGTTGCAGACCTTGGCCACGTCGGGGACCAGGCAGGGGCTGACCACGAAACGCGCGCCCCGGTTCAGATAGAGGGCCGCCGTGCCGCTGTCGACGACCGAGCCGATGCCCAGAACCACCCAAGGATCGGTCTTGATCAGTTCGCGATTGATCTCGCCGAACAGGTCGCAGGCGAAGTCGCCGCGATTGGTGAACTCCACCACCGGCGCCCCGCCGCGCGCACAGGCGCGGATGACGTTCAGGCTGACCTCGGGATCGGGATGATAGAAGACCGGGCAGACGCCCTGGGTCTGAAGCGCCTTCAGCACGCTGACGCGATCATGGGCCATGTCTCAAATCTCCGCCTGTCCGACCCGCGCCGGAACGCCTGTGTTTCCTCAACCGGTCGCCCGGCCTTCGCGCCCTGCTTATCCCAGCCGCCGCAGAAAACGAAAGCCGCGCGGTCCGGTTCGGGGCGCTGTGGCGGAACATATTGTTTCACTGGCCGTCTTCGACGCCGCGTCCAAAACCGTTTAGGAGGCGGACCAGCAATAGGAGAGCCCCCGCCATGATGACCGCCATCTTCGTCTTCATCAAAACCGAGCTGGGCTACGCCAATGAGGTGGCCGCCGACATCGTGGACCATGTGGAGAACGTGTCGGAGGTCTATTCGACCTCGGGCCAGCACGATCTGCTGGCCAAGTTCAACCTGCCGCGCGACGCCGACATCGGAACCTTCGTGACCAAACAGGTCCAGACCCGGCCGCACGTCCGCGACACCTTCACCGTCATCACCTTCTCGCCCTTCCTGCCGAAGAAGGACTAGGATTTTCCGGCGCCCGTCTTTCGCTTGACGGCGTCCCTGCGCTCCTCCGCCTCGTCGTCCTCGCCGACCTTTTCCTCGACCGAGGCCGAGAACCGCTGGAAGGCGCCCAGGCCCACCAGCACCAGGACGGCTGCGATCAGCAGGGCGGTCGGATAGATCAGCTGGCTGACGTCCTCGCGCGCGGTCTTGAACACCACCACCAGGGCCTCCAGGAACAGGGCGATGACGATGGTGGACAGGAATTTCGTCAGGCTGCGCCGGGCCTCGGCGGCGCTGCGCCGCTCATTGCCGCGCCGCACCTCGTCTTCGAAGATGTATTTGGCCACGTCGAAGACGGCGATGGCGACGATGACATAGCCCAGCACGTCCAGCACCGCCTCGGCCCCCGACTGGCCGGGCGCGCGAATGGTCTCCAGCGCGTCCTTGACGCCGAAGCCGATCAGGGCGGTGGCGGCCAAAAGCAGCAGCAGGCTGGCGCCGCCGAACACCGCGCGGGTCAGATAGGTCATGGTCGCCCCCTGGGCCGCCCCCTTAGTTTCAGGACCACCAACGCGCGGGCGGCCAAGCTGTTGCCTGGGCGCAAATGACCGTAGCCAATCGAAACCCATCTGCTAACCTCCCCTCCAAAGAGGAAACGCGGGGAACACGCGACATGACCGATCTGGACGCCTTCCGCACCGAAACGCGCGCCTGGCTGGAAGAGAACTGCCCGCCCGAGGTGCGCGGTCCCATGGCCTCCGAGGCGGATACGATCTGGGGCGGGCGCGACGCCGTCTTCGCCACGCCGGGGCACAGGCTCTGGCTGGAACGGATGGGCGCGCGCGGTTGGACGGCGCCGGAATGGCCCCGAGAGTACGGCGGCGGGGGCTTAAGCCGCGAAGAGGCCAAGGTGTTGGCGTCGGAGCTGCGGCGCATCAAGGCCCAGCCGGCCCTGGCCAGTTTCGGCGTCTGGATGCTGGGCCCGGCGCTTCTGGCCTTCGGGACCGAAGAACAGAAGAAGCGGTTCCTGCCCGAGATCGTGCGCGGCGAAATCCGCTGGTGCCAAGGCTATTCCGAGCCCGGCGCCGGCTCCGACTTGGCCTCGATCCAGACCAAGGCGGAGGATCGCGGCGACCACTGGATCGTCAACGGCCAGAAGATCTGGACCTCCTACGCCGACAAGGCCGACTGGATCTTCTGCCTGGTCCGCACCGATCCGGAGGCGCCCAAACATCTGGGCATCTCCTTCGTCCTGTTCGACATGAAGACGCCGGGCGTCACCACCCGGCCCATCACCCTGATCAGCGGCAAGTCCCCCTTCTGCGAAACCTTCTTCGACGATGTGCGGGTGGAGAAGGAAAACCTGGTCGGCACGCTGAACCGCGGCTGGGACGTGGCCAAATATCTGCTGGCCCATGAGCGGACCATGATCGGCGCCATGGGCGAGGTCGGCGCCGGCCGTCCCCTGGCCCAGACTGCCCTGGAGACGATCGGCGCCGACGCCGAGGGCCGGCTGGACGACCCCATGCTGCGCGCCCGGATCGCCGAACTGGAGATCGACGCCGCCGCCTTCCGCCTGGCGATGGAGCGGGCCGGCGATCAGATGAAGGCCAAACAGGCCCATCCGGCCATCGCCTCCATGCTGAAATACTACGGCTCGGAACTGAACAAGCGCCGCCACGAACTGCGGATGGCGGCCGGCGGGATCGACGCCCTGGAATGGGAGGGCGAACGCTCGCACGGCGGCGCCGCCGCCCGCGACTGGCTGCGCACCAAGGCCAATTCCATCGAGGGCGGGACCAGCGAGATTCAGCTGAACATCATCGCCAAACACCTGCTGCAACTGCCGGGCGCCTGAGCCCCGCCGTCTCCTCCCCACGCAGTGGGGAGGGGGACCACGAAGTGGTGGAGGGGTTCTTCCGCCGCACAGCCCTGGGACCCCAATGCCCCTGATCCTGACCGAAGAACAGACGATGCTCCAGGACGCCGCCGACGGCTTTCTGGCTGAACACGCCCCGCTGGACCATCTGCGCAAACTGCGCGACGATCGCGATCCCGACGGCCTGTCGCCCGACCTGTGGCGCGGCTTCGGCGAGATGGGCTTCGCCGGCGTCCTGATCCCCGAGGCGCACGGCGGCCTGGGCCTGGGCGCCGTCGAGGCGGGGGTGATCGCCGAGAGTCTGGGCCGCACCCTGACCCCGTCGCCCTTCATGGGCTCGGCCGTCCTGTCTGCCAAGGTGCTGAGCGACGGCGGCTCTGAGGCCCAGCAGGCCTGGCTGCCCCGGATCGCGGCGGGCGAGGCCGTCCTGTCCCTGGCGATCGACGAGGGGGCCAAACACGCCCCCAGCCGCATCGCCGCGCGCGCCGAACGGTCCGGCAACGGCTTTCGCCTGAACGGCGCCAAGGCCCTGGTGCTGGACGGCCATATCGCCGACGCCCTGATCGTGGCGGCGCGGGCGGAGGAGGGGATCACCCTCTTCCTGGTCGATCCCAAGGCGGACGGGGTCGCGGTCGAACGCACCGTCATGGTCGACGCCCACAACGCCGCCCGCGTGACGCTGAGCGACGTCGAAATCGACGCCGACGCCGTGATCGGCGCCGTCGGCGGGGGGGAGGTCCTGCTGAACCCCGCCCTGGCGCTGGGGCGCGCCTGCGCCGCCTCGACCCTGACCGGCGCCGGGGACCAGGCCTTCAAGATCACGTTGGAGTATCTGCGCACCCGCAAACAGTTCGGCCGTCTGATCGGCGAGTTCCAGGCCCTGCAACACCGCGCCGCCCATCTCTATACCGAACTGGCCTTGGCCCGCGCCGCCACCCTGGCCGCACTCCAGGCCATCGACGCCGGCCGCGACGACGCCGACCTTGCGGCCTCCGTCGCCAAGGCCAAGGCCGGCCGCGCCGCCGAACTGGCGGTGCAGGAGGCGGTCCAGATGCACGGCGGCGTCGGCATGACCGACGCCTTCGACGTCGGCCTCTATATGAAGCGCGTCCGCGTCCTCAACGAACTCCTGGGCGACGCTCAGTTCCACACCGAACGGCTGGCGAGGAGCCAGGGGTTTTGAGGGGGGATCAATCCTCGTCCATCTTCAGGGCGGCGATGAAGGCTTCCTGGGGGATTTCGACCTTGCCGAACTGGCGCATCCGCTTCTTGCCGGCCTTCTGCTTCTCCAGCAGCTTCTTCTTCCGCGTCGCGTCGCCGCCGTAGCATTTGGAGGTCACGTCCTTGCGCAGGGCGCGCACGGTCTCGCGGGCGATGATCTTGCCGCCGATGGCCGCCTGGATCGGGATCTGGAACAGATGGGGCGGGATCAGCTCCTTCATCTTCTCGACCATGCCCCGGCCGCGCGTCTCGGCCCGCTGGCGGTGGACCAGCATGGACAGGGCGTCCACCGGCTCGGCGTTGACCAGGATGGACATCTTCACCAGGTCGCCGACCTTGTATTCGGTGATCTCATAGTCGAACGAGGCGTAGCCCTTGGAGATGGACTTCAGCCGGTCGTAGAAGTCGAACACCACCTCGTTCAGCGGCAGTTCGTAAACCACCATGGCGCGGCTGCCGACATAGGACAGCTCCACCTGCTGGCCGCGGCGGTCCTGGCACAGTTTGATGACGCCGCCCAGGTATTCGTCGGGGGTCAGGATGGTGGCCTTGATCCAGGGTTCGGCTATGGTGTCGATCTGCATCACGTCGGGCAGGTCGGCCGGATTGTGCAGGTCCATCTCGGAGCCGTCGCGCAGGCCGATCTTGTAGACGACCGACGGGGCGGTGGCGATCAGATCCAGGTTGAACTCGCGGCTCAGCCGCTCCTGGATGATCTCCAGGTGCAGCAGACCCAGGAAGCCGCAGCGGAAGCCGAAGCCCAGGGCGGCGCTGGATTCCATCTCATAGGTGAAGCTGGCGTCGTTCAGGCGCAGCTTGCCGATGGCGGCGCGCAGGTCCTCGAAATCGGCGGCGTCCACCGGGAACAGGCCGCAGAAGACCACCGACTGGACCTCCTTGAACCCCTTCAGCGGTTCGGCCGTGGGCCGTTTCTCGTCGGTGATGGTGTCGCCGACGGCGGCGTGGGCCACTTCCTTGATCTGGGCGGTGATGAAGCCGACCTCGCCGGGGCCCAGCTGGTCCACCGCAGTGTTCTTGGGCAGGAAGACGCCGACCCGGTCGATCAGGTGGGTCGAGCCGTTGCGCATCATCTTGACCCGCATGCCGGTCTTCAGCACGCCGTCGAAGACGCGGACCAGGACGACGACGCCCAGATAGGGGTCGTACCAGGCGTCGACCAGCATGGCCTTCAGCGGGGCGTCGGGGTCGCCCTTGGGCGCCGGCAGGCGGGTGACGATGGCCTCCAGCACCTCCTCGATGCCCAGGCCCGACTTGGCCGAACATTCCACTGCGTCGGAGGCGTCCAGGCCGATGACGTCCTCGATCTGGGCCTTGACCCGTTCCGGCTCGGCGGCGGGCAGGTCGATCTTGTTCAGGACCGGGACGATCTCGTGATTGTTGTCGATGGCCTGATAGACGTTCGCCAGGGTCTGGGCCTCAACCCCCTGCGACGCATCCACCACCAGCAGCGAGCCCTCGCAAGCGGCGAGGCTGCGCGAGACCTCATAGGCGAAGTCCACGTGGCCGGGCGTGTCCATCAGGTTCAGGATATACTCCTCGCCGTCCCTGGCCTTGTAGGTCAGGCGCACGGTCTGGGCCTTGATGGTGATGCCCCGCTCCTTCTCGATCTCCATATTGTCGAGAACCTGTTCCGACATCTCGCGCGCGGTCAGCCCGCCGGTGTGCTGGATCAGGCGGTCGGACAGGGTGGACTTGCCGTGGTCGATGTGCGCGACCACGCTGAAATTCCGGATGTTCGAGATCGGAGGAGTCGTCATCCGCGCGCCCCTAACATGCGTATTCCTTTTGGACCAGCCGCCCAGGTCCGGCGGGAACGCCCCGTCGTAGATTACACCTCTGCAATGTTGCTCGTCCGGGTTTGAGGCGGAGGCGCGGACGGGGTATTAGCCAAGCACCTTCCCGACCGGCGCGAGCCGGCGATCCGCTTCGCCTGAAACCGAGGAACTCCCCCGTGTCCATGACGACCCGAACCGCTGCCGCCCTCTGCGCCGTCGCCCTGTCGGCCCTCTTGGCGAGTTGCGGCGGGGGAGGCGATGAGAAGAAGGCCGACACGACCGCCGGCGCGCGCCAGACCGTCACGGCCGCCACGGTGGCTTCGATCAACCTCAGCCGCACCGTCAGCGCCTCGGGCTCGGTTTCGGCCTGGGAGGAGGTGCCGGTGGCGGCCGAGACCGGCGGCCTGACGGCCGTCGCCGTCTATGTGGACGAAGGCTCCTACGTCCGTCAGGGCCAGCCCCTGGTGCAGATGAACGACGTCCTGCTGCGCGCCCAGCTGCGTCAGCAGCAGGCCCAGGTGCAGCAGGCCGAGGCCAACGTCGCCCGCGACGATGCGGCCCTGACGCGCGCCCAGCAGCTGAAGGAGCGGGGCTTCCTCAGCCAGGCGTCTCTGGACACGGCCCTGGCCAATCAGCGCAGCTCCAACGCCAATCTGGCGGCCGCCCGCGCCGCCCTGTCGGAAACCCAGACCCGCCTCAGCCAGGCCACCATCCGCGCGCCCGTCGCCGGTCTGATCACCAGCCGCAGCGTGACCAAGGGCCAGATCATCGCCGCCGGGACCGAGCTGTTCCGCATGGTGCGCGACGGTCGGCTGGAGCTGGACGCCCAGGTGCCCGAGACCGAGCTGGCCCTGGTTCGCGCCGGTCAGTCGGCGACCGTGACCTCCAGCGAGGCGGCGCCCACGACCGGCACGGTGCGGATCGTCACGCCGCAAGTCGATCCCGCCACCCGCCTGGGTCTGGCGCGCATCTCTCTGGCCCCGGCGGCGCAACTGCGTCCGGGCATGTTCGCCCGCGCCGAGATCGCCGTCGGCGACCAGCCGGCCCTGGTCGTGCCAGGGGCGGCGATCGTCTATCGCGAAGGCAAGCCGGGCGTCTATGTGATCGGCCAGGGCGAGGCGGTTCGCTTCGCTCCCGTGACCACGGGCGCGCGCACAGGCGATCAGGTGGCCGTTCAGGGCCTTCAGGCCGGCCAGCGCGTGGTGGTTCAGGGCGCCGGCTTCCTGGGCGAGGGCGACCATGTGACGGTGGCTCCGGCGACTGCGGCTGCCGCCGCTCCGGCCCCCGCCGGTCAAGCCGCGCGCTAAGGAACCGGACCGATGGGTTTTCAGAACATCTCGTCCTGGTCGATCCGGAATCCCATTCCGATCGTCCTGTTGTTCGTCGTCCTGACGATCGCGGGGACGATGAGCTATTTCAAGCTCCGCACCAACAACTTCCCCGACGTCGACCTGCCGGTCGTGGCCGTCACCGTGATCCAGTCCGGCGCCGCGCCGACGGAGATGGAGACTCAGGTCACGCGTCTGGTCGAGGACGCCGTGGCGGGCCTGGGATCGGTCAAACACATCACCTCGGTGGTCAATGAGGGGGTGTCGACCACCTCGATCGAGTTCCAGCTGGGGGTGGACCTGGAGAAGGTGACCAATGACGTGCGCAACGCCGTCAGCGGCATCCGCCAGAACCTGCCGGCGGACGTTCAGGAGCCGATCGTCCAGCGGATCGAGTTCACCGCCATCCCCTTCGCCAACTTCGTCGTGCGGGCGCCGGGCATGAGCCCGGAGGAGCTGAGCTGGTTCGTCGACAATACGGTGGCCAAACGCCTGTTGTCGGTGCGCGGCGTCAGCCAGATCAGCCGCGACGGCGGCGTCAGCCGTGAAATCCGCATCAAGCTGGACCCTGCGCGCCTCGCCGCCTCGGGCGTGACGGCGGCCCAGGTGTCGAACCAGCTGCGCGCCTCCAACATCAACCTGCCCGGCGGGCGCGGCGAGATCGCCGGCGAAGAACAGGCTATCCGCACCGTCGGCTCGGCCCAGTCTGTCGAACAGCTGCGCGAGACCTTGATTCCGATCGGCAGCCGCAGCGTGCGCCTGGGCGACCTGGGCGAAGTCACTGACGAATGGTCCGAACCGCGCGGCCGCGCCCGGTTCAACGGCCAGGAGGTGGTCGGCTTCGGCGTCTCGCGCGCCATCGGCTCCTCCGAGGTGGACGTCTATGACCGGGTCAAGGCCGAACTGGCCAAGCTGGACGCCGAACGCGCGGATGTGACCTTCGAAGAGGTCGCCAACACCACTGAAGACGTCGTCAACAACTTCCACGCCTCGGTCGAGACCCTGGTGCTGGGCGCCCTTCTGGCCATCGCCGTGGTCTTCATCTTCCTGCGGGACTGGCGGGCGACCCTGATTGCGGCGGTCGCCATGCCGCTGTCGCTGATCCCGACCTTCTGGGTCATGGACCTGACCAATCAGTCGCTGAACGTGGTGACCCTGCTGGCCCTCTCACTGACCATCGGCATCCTGGTCGATGACGCCATCGTGGAGATCGAAAACATCGTCCGACACATCCGCGACGGCAAGCCGCCCTATCCGGCGGCGATCGAGGCGGCGGACGAGATCGGCCTGGCGGTCATGGCGACCACGGCGACCCTGGTGGCGGTCTTCGCCCCGACCGGCTTCATGCCGGGCATCGTGGGCCAGTTCTTCAAGAGCTTCGCCATCGCCACCTGCGTCAGCGTGCTGTTCTCCCTATTGGTGGCGCGGACCCTGACGCCCCTGATGGGCGCCTATCTGCTGAAGCGCGACCAGGGCAAGGAACACGGCGATCCCTTCTGGATGGGACCCTATCTGAAGGCCCTGAACTGGGCGCTCGGCGACGACTGGCGCAAACGCCGGGCCGAGCATCATCCGCAGGCCGGCTGGTTCCGCCGCAAGGTGGCGGACCGGATGTTCGATCACCGCGTCTGGGTGCTGGGCATGGGCGTGCTGTTCTTCTTCCTGTCCATCTTCATGGCGACGCGCCTGCCGGGGGAATTCATTCCGGTCGAGGACATTTCCCGCTCCACCATCACCGTTCAGTTCCCGCCCGGCACGACCCTGTCCGAGACGGACGCGGCCGTGCAGCGGATCAATCGCGAACTGATGAAGCGGCCGGAGGTCAAGTCGGTCTATTCCTCCATCGGCTCGGCCACCACCAGCTTCGGGCCGGGCGGCGGCGGATCGTCGGGCGAGGTGCGCAGCGCCAATCTGACCGTCAACCTGGTCGGGCGCTGGGACCGCAAGCTGAGCCAGCAGGCGTTCGAGCGCGACATGGGGCCGACCCTGCGTCAGGTGCCGGGCGCCCGCGTCCAGTTCGGCTCTTCGGGCGGGGGCGGGGGCTCCAGCCTGCTGACCATCGCCTTGGTCGGCGACGATCCCGACGTCCTCGAGCCGGCGGCCGCCAAGGTAGAGCGGGAGATGCGCAACATCTCCGGCCTGTCGAACGTCGTCTCCTCCGCCTCTCTGGTGCGGCCCGAAATCCTGGTCACGCCGCGCGCGGACGTCGCCGCCCTGCAGGGGGTGTCCACCCAGGACATCAGCCAGGTGGCGCGCGTCGCCACCCTGGGCGACGCCGATCAGCTGCTGGCCAAGTTCAACCTGGGCGACCGTCAGGTGCCGATTCGCGTCATGCTGAAGGAGGACGCCCGCTCGGACCTGGGGGTGCTGGAGACTCTGCGCGTGCCGACCGCCTCGGGCGCCACCGTCCCACTGTCGGCGGTGGCCGACATCACCTTCGGCGCCGGGCCGAACCAGATCAACCGTCTGGACCGACTGCGCGTCGCCAACATCACCGCCGAGCTGAGCGGCCTGACGCTCAGCCAGGCGACCGAGGCGGTCAACGCCCTGCCGTCGATCAAGAGCCTGCCCCAGGGCGTCAGCCAACAGCCGTCGGGCGACGCCGAAAGCTTCCAGGAGCTGGGCGCGGGCTTCGCCTTCGCCATCATCACAGGCATCCTGCTGATGTATGTCGTGCTGGTCCTGCTGTTCAAAAGCTTCTTCCACCCGATCACCATCCTGGCGGCGCTACCGGTGTCGTTCGGCGGCGCCTTCTTCCTGCTGCTGGTGACGGGCAAGTCGCTGTCGATGCCGGCCCTGATCGGCATCATCATGCTGACCGGGATCGCGGCCAAGAACTCCATCCTGCTGGTCGATTACGCCATCATGGCGATGGAGAAGGGGATGAACCGCCACGACGCCCTGATGGACGCCGCCCACAAGCGGGCGCGGCCCATCATCATGACGACGATGGCGATGGGCCTTGGCATGCTGCCGATCGCCGCCGCCTTCGGCGAGGGCACCGCCTTCCGCTCGCCCATGGCCATCGCCGTCATCGGCGGGTTGATCACCTCCACCGCCCTGTCGCTGATGTTCGTGCCGGTGGTCTTCAGCCTGATCGACGGCCTGAAGCGCCGCATGGAAAGCCGGTTGAGCCGTCTGACCCACGGGCAGCACGGGCATGAGGAGCCGGCTGTGGAGGATCGGATCGGCTGATCCGCGTTCCTCGTGAGACGATGAGGCCCGGCCGGAGAGATTCTCCGGCCGGGCCTTCTTCTGGCGATGGTGAAGGGCTGGCGTGGCGGGAGGCGGCGAACCGGATGCGGAATCGGCGAACGTCCGCTATGGGTGGAAAGCGGACGCGGATCAACGCAAGCGACGAACCAGCTTGTGACCCAAATAGAAGAACCCCGACTGGCCAGCGAACACAGCCGCTCCCAAGAGCAACCACAGGGGACTCCCGTCACGCTGAACGCCGGGGATGAGGCTCGCGACAAAGCCGAGAAGGCAAAGGGCGGCACCTATTACGCCGAGAACGCTACCCCACTTTAGCGCCGTTCCCGAGCCGTTCATGGGCCGGAGGCGCAACTTTAGCTTCGACTTTGGGTCGTCGTAGTCCGGTGCTGACATGGTGATCCCCGCTCGCGAGAAACTCGCATCTCATGCCAACGTCTGCAACGGGTCGATTTCAGCCCTGGTCTTCGAGGCCGAAAGCGGACGTTGGCCTCCAGGCCGGAAAGCGGTCGCGGTCGACGTCAGCTCGGGTTGGTTAGCGTAAATGCCCGCGGACTCCATTTACGGAACCGCTCTTCGAACGGATGAGAGGCAAGAAGCTTCATCAGAACGGACTGTCATGCCTTCAGCCTCTAGGCGTCGAGCCGCCGTGCGAGCAGGCGGAAAGCCGAGATAGGTGATCGGTTGGTTAGCTCCACCAGCCGCGCGATCTTCTCGCAAGACTGTTCGTGTTGAGCCTGATCTTCGGTAAAATGAGAGCGCACACTCAGGCTTTATGGGAAAGCCGAAGGAGCCTGCCTCGAACCGACGTGCGATCTCAAACTCCTTGAGGCCAGGCTGGCCAAACACCATCAACTCCTCATTTGATAGTTCTTGGTGTGCGATTGCCTCGCGCGGTAGGCGGCTTTCGCTGCTGCTTATCAAGTCGGTGACTTGATTTTCAATCGACGTGCACGCTGACAAAGACAGTGCAGCCACTATCACCCACGAAGCTGACCTGGCTTTAAGGCAGACCTCTCGGATTGTTCGAGTGTGAATTAGCAATGCGATACCCCCAAGGATTTATCGAAACAATCTATCGGGGAGATCTACATCGGGGCAAGCGACAACGGTGTGGTCGAATGTCCGCGAAGGGTCGCACTGCGAAATTGCCGCCGGCTCCTAAACCCGACCTTCCCCACTCGCGGGGGCGGCAAGCATAGCCTCGGCCGCCCCCCCCCGTCATCCTCGGGCTTGACCCGAGGATCGGGCCCGGATCGGACGCTGCGTCCGGGGTCTCGCACAAGCGGCGGCCCCCTCGATCCTCGGGTCAAGCCCGAGGATGACGGGGTCAAGCCCGAGGATGACGGGGTCAAGCCCGAGGATGACGGGGGCAAACCGAGGATGACGGAAGGGGAGTAAGCGCCTTCCGGTCGAAGGGCGGCCGCCTCCGCCGCCATCCCGTCCCCCTGCAAAGAAAAAGGGCCGGCCGGTTTCCCGGTCGGCCCTTCGTCGTTCCGCCCTGTCAGCCCTTGGGGCCGCGGCGGTTCAGACGATCAGTATTTGACCTTCAGCGTCACGCCCCAGGTGCGCGGGGCGCCCAGATAGGCGTTGTAGGTCGCGGTGTCGGTGGCGATGTTGTAGTAGGTGCCGTCCGGCTGGGGCGTGGTGGTGTTGGTGAAGGCCGTGCCCTGCAGCGGGGCGGCGAAAGCCACCTGGGTGTATTCTTCCTGCAGCAGGTTCTGACCCCAGACATCCACGGTCCAGCGCTCGTCTTCCGAACCGATCGAGATGCGGCCGTTCACGACGGTGAAGGCCTCCTGGTTCTTGTACGGCAGCAGGTCCGAGCCGGTGTTGTACTCGGTCGAATATTTGGCCGACAGGTTGAAGCCGCCGCGCAGGCCGCCGCCCAGAGAGCGGTCGAAGGCCAAGGCGCCGGTCAGCGACCATTCCGGGGCGAAGGAGGCGCGGGCGCCCGGCAGCAGCGACAGCTGCGGGAAGCGCGCCGGGTTCGACAGATCGGCGCCGGTGAAGTCGCCGTATTTGGCGTCGGTGTAGGTGACGCCGCCCTGGAAGGACAGGCCCTCGATCGGGGTGAACCAGACCATGTCGGCGTCGACGCCGCGCGAGGTCAGTTCCGGGATGGATTCCACCACGAAGGCGGTGCCCAGGAAGGTGTTCAGCTGGAAGTTTTCGAACTTCTGGTCGAAGTAGGTGATGTTCAACAGCATGGTGCGGTTGAACAGGGTCGTCTTCAGACCGGCCTCATAGCTGTCGACCGTCTCGGCGTCGAAGAAGAGCGAGGCGTCCGGCGTCACCCCCGTCTGCACCCGGTCCATATTATAGCCGGCGCCCTTGTAGCCGCGGGCGTAGGAGACATAGCCCATGACCGAGGGGTTCAGGCGGTAGGAGGCCTTCAGGGTACCGCTCAGGTCGGTGTCGCTGAACTTCTCCTGGATGCGGCGGTTGTCGTACTGCGGGTTGGACCAGGGCAGGCACAGAAGGCCCAGCGCCGCCGCTGGGGTGGCGACATTGGCCGTGCCGGGGATGGGCGAGACCGCGCGATTGGCCGGGTTCTGGTTCGCCAGGGCGCCGCCGCAGGCCGCGCCGTTGGTTCCCAGATTGTCCTGAAGGCCCAGCAGGCGCTTGCTGTCATAGGTGTAGCGCAGACCCAGGTTGATCTCGAACGCCTCCGTCACCCGATAGGTGTTGTTGGTGAAGACGGCGACCGATTCGGACTTCTGCGAATAGTGGTCCTCATAGGCCTTGCCCGCGCTGAAGGTGGGGGCGGCGGCGCTGGGGGGCACGGCGCCGATCACGCAGAGCGGCTGTCCGGCGGCCGGACCGGCGGTGCCGACCAGGAAGCCCTGGGGATTGGTGAAACAGCCCAGGCGGCTGGGGCTGGGGCCGCCCACGGAGGCGGGAAGGGAGGCCGTCAGCAGCAGGGAGGCGAAGGCGTTGTAGTCGGCGCCGTAGACATAGCTGTCGTCGCGATAGACCTCCTCCTTGGTGGCGAACAGGCCGACCAGCCAGTCGAACTTGTCCGTCGTCCCGGCCAGGCGCAGTTCCTGGGTCAGGTTGCCGACCCCATAGCCGTTGGAGCCGTCATTGGCGCGGTACAGGATGTCGGCGCCGGTGTAGTCCAGGTCCATCCCCTGCTGGAACGACCAGTCGCGCCACGAGGTCTGGGACGTCAGGGTGGCGTTCAGGCTGGGCAGGTCGATGGTGGCCTCCGCCGACAGACCCATGTCCTCGATCTCTTGCGGGGTCTCGCGGTTCGAATAGGCGGTGCGGCTGAAGGGCACCGTGCCGAAGCCGGCGACCGGCGGACGCTGGCCGGGGCCGTTCGGCGCCGTCAGGGCGGCGATGAAGGCCTGGGTCGGGCCGACGCGGGTCTGAACGGCGGCGCAGCAGTATTCGTCGCGCTTGGTGTAGTCGGCGATCAGGCGGATCGACACCTCGTCGCTGGGCAGGATCAGCAGCTGGCCACGGCCGGTCCAGTAGTCCTGGGTGTTGTCTTCCGTCAGGGTGCGGGGGCCGTCGCCCAGATTGACGTCATAGAAGCCGTCGCGCTCGCGATGGGCGACGAACAGGCGGCCGGCGATCTGATCGGTCAGGCCGCCGGTCACCGAGACGGAGCCGCCGACGGCGCCGTAGTTGCCGGCGGTCAGTTCGGCCGAGATCGACGGGTCGAACGACGGACGTTCGGTGATGATGTTGATGACGCCGGCCGAGGTGTTCTTGCCGAACAGGGTGCCTTGCGGCCCCTTCAGCACCTCGATGCGGCTCAGTTCGCCCAGGTCGCCGAAGCCGACCGAGTTGCGCGAACGATAGACGCCGTCGATGACCACGCCGACCGAGCTTTCCAGACCGGGGTTGTCGCCCACGGTGCCGGCGCCGCGGATACGGACGGTGGTCGAGGCTTCCGACTGGGTCGAGGTGACGGTCATGCCGGGGGTCAGGATCTGCAGATCCTTGATGTCCTGCACGCCCGCGCCGTCCAGCACCTCCTGCGACAGGGTGGTGACCACGATCGGCACGTCCTGCAGGCTCTGTTCGCGCTTCTGGGCGGTGACGATGATGTCGTCCACGGTCGCCGGCGCTTCCTGGGCGGCGGCCATGCCGGCGAAGCCGAAGGCGGCGGCGCCGACCACGGCGGCGGACACGGTGGTTCTGAGGTAGCGGTTAGTATGGCGCAACGAAGCGTCCTCCCGGCTCTGAAGCTCGGTCGCGGGGCGACCGAAGCGTTTCCTATTTCCCAATCGACGCGCCTCTGCGTGGAGGCGCGTTCAGTAAGGTGAGGCTAAGCCTGCTTCCCGCCGAACGACAAGCGAGCGCTGACACCCGCGACCATTTTTCGCCCTAGTTCGGCCCTTCTGTGACACGGAAGAGACAGAAAATTTTGACGCTAGGTCAGTCTTCAGCTGATCAGCGACGAGTCCGCGCCTTGCGAAAGCGTCCAGGCGGGCGCAACTGACCGCCATGCCCGTCCACGCCGACTACCGCCCCGCTCCCGTCTTTTTCAATCTGGGGCCGGACTTCGCCGACGCCGTGGAGGCCGCGCGCTTTCCCAAGGCCGATTTGCGTTTCCGCAATCAGCGCGCCGCCGCCGAGGTGGGGCTGGACGGGCTGAGCGAGGCCGAATGGATCGCCGCCTTCGGCCGGTTCGAACCCCTGCCGGGCCAGCCGGGGCCGTTGGCGATGCGCTATCACGGCCATCAGTTCCGTCACTACAACCCCGACCTGGGCGACGGGCGCGGCTTTCTGGCGGCCCAGATGTGGGAGACGCCGCAGGCGACGGCCGCGCGGCGCGGCGTGCGGCCTCGGCTGCTGGATCTGGGGACCAAGGGATCGGGCCAGACGCCCTGGTCGCGCGGCGGCGACGGTCGGTTGACCTTGAAAGGCGGGGTGCGCGAGGTTCTGGCGGCCGCGATGCTGGAGGCCCTGGGGGTTCCGACCAGCCGCGCCTTCTCCTTGATCGAGACCGGCGAGGCGCTGGAGCGGGGCGACGAGCCGTCGCCGACCCGTTCGGCGGTCCTGGTGCGGCTGTCGCACTCCCATATCCGGTTCGGAACCTTCCAGCGGGCGGCCTATCTGGGGCGGGTCGATCAGATCGAAGCGCTGATCGAGCACGTCCGCGGCCTGTATCACCCACAGGTCGCGGCAGGGGACGCGCCCGGCCTGCTGCGCGCCGTCGTCGAGGCCTCGGCCAGACTGACCGCGCGCTGGATCGCGGCGGGTTTCGTCCACGGGGTGCTCAACACCGACAATCTGAACGTCACGGGCGAGAGTTTCGACTATGGCCCCTGGCGCTTCCTGCCGTCCTATCAGCCGGGCTTCACCGCCGCCTATTTCGACCAGACCGGCCTTTACGCCTTCGCCCGCCAGCCGGAGGCGGTGTTCTGGAACCTGACCCAGTTGGCCGGATGCCTGAAGCTGGTCGCCGAGGTCGAGCCCCTGACCGACGCCTTGAACGGCTTCGGCCCAGCCTATATCCGCGAATTGCGTGCGGCCTTTCTCATGCGGTTCGGCGTGCTGAGCCTGGGGGAGGCGGCGGACCAACGGCTGGTCGACACGGCCCTGGCCCTGCTGCGCGAAGGCGGGGAGGGGCTTCGCTGGGAGCCGCTGTTCTTCGACTGGTTCGGCGGCTTCGCCTCGGCCGCGCGCGCCTTGTCGGGACCGCGCGCGAAACTCTATCAGGGCGAGGCCTTCGACGCCTTCCGCTTCGCCCTGATGGAGCACGAGCCCGACCGGATCGAACGGCTGGAGCATCCGATGTTCGCCGCGCGCGAGCCCGAAGAAATGCTGATCGACGAGGTCGAGGCGATCTGGGCCGCCATCGACGCCGCCGACGACTGGGCGCCCTTCCGGGCCAAGCTGGCCCGGCTGGAGGCGGCGCGCCTCGCCTGGGCCTTCACCGCTTGATGCAGAACCTTACAAAATCGTCATCTCGTTTATCGATAATTTTCTTGCCTGTTTATCGATGAAACCATATCGGTAGTCACTAAGGCGCTGCGGAGGGCGCGCCGAAGGAAGGGCTGTTCGACATGAGACTGATCGGAAAATACTCTATCTCAAGCGCCCTGCGCTGGTGCCTGGGGTTCGCCAACGTCTTCGTCATGCTGGCCACCGGGATCATGGCGATCTGCTTGGCCGCCAGCATCATATCGCCCGATTTTGCTGCGGGGTTCGTCGACGGAATGAGGGACCTCGACAGCAGCGACGCGCGCGACCTGCACTGGCCGGAGCGGTTGACCCTGCTCGGCGCCTTCCTGGCCTGCGGCTTCACTTGGTGGATCATCAACCGACTGCGCCGCATCCTGCTTTCGGTCAATCAGGGCGACGCCTTCGAGTTCGCCAACGTCAAGCGGCTGCAGGGCGTGGGGCTGGGCCTGATGGGTATCCAGCTCACCGCCTTGATGCTGGCTCTTGTGGCGCCGCACGTCATGGGAGAGTCGGTTTCCGACTATGACTTCAGCCTAGGATCGTGGCTGGGCATTCTGGTCGTCTTCATCCTGGCCGAGGTGTTTCGCCAGGGCTCGGCCATGCGCGACGAACAGCTGGCGACGGTCTGAGGCGCGCCATGATCATGATCCAACTGGACCGGCTGCTGCTGGAGCGCCGCATGTCCTTGACCGAACTGTCCGACCGCGTCGGGGTGACGATGGCCAATCTGTCGATCCTGAAGACCGGCAAGGCCCGCGCCGTGCGCTTCTCCACCCTGGACGCCCTTTGTAGAGAGCTGGACTGCCAGCCGGGCGATCTGATCGTCCAGACACCGGGACCTCAGTCGGAAGAGGGGTGATCCTCAGGGAAGGGCGACGGGTCGCCTGTAGCGTGGATGTCACAGAAACAATAAGTCATCAGCCGATGTCATCAACTGATGTCATCCGGCGATGACAAAATGCATCGGCTGCGCTACATACCCCTTGCGAACGGAGTTGCTCGATCCGATCTCGCAACTGTTACCAATCAGGCGCTCCCCGATGACCTCCACCACTCTGCCCGTCGCCCAGTCGCGCACCCGCTCCGTCTACAAGAACGTAACACTGTGGACCTTCCAGGGCTGGATCGCGATGTTCTTCATCGCCGCCGGTTACGCCAAGCTGACCGAGCCGATGACCAATCTGATCGCCCTGATGGGCTGGCCTGCGGTCGCGCCGGAAAACATGGTGCGTGGACTGGGCTTGGTGGAGATGGCGCTGGGCCTGAGCGTTCTGGCGCCGCTGATCTCCTGGCGCGTGGGTCGCCCTCTGTTGCTGAGCGCCTCGGCCGGACTGATCGTGATGGAGGCGACCATGCTGATGGTCCACGCCCTGAGCCGCGACATCGGCCTGGCGGTGGTGAACCTCATTCTCCTGGCGCTCACCGTTCCCGTCCTCTTGGGACGGCGGCGCGCCTGAAACAGGATCGATCGCCGGGGCCTCTCCCCCTCCGACCCGGTGTGTCGCGCCCGGAGCCTTCCCCAGGCTCCGGGCTTTTCTTTGCCTGGCGCGCCGCGAGGGAGGGGTGGCGACGAAAAGCTTACCCTTACGCGCACGTAAACTCTTTCCTTTACGCGCACGTCAAGTTATGGTGCCTTCATGGCCACCGCCGACGACCATCGCACCTATTCCATTCGCCAGCTGTGCCGCGAGTTCGACGCCACGGCGCGGGCGCTGCGTTTCTATGAGGACAAGGGTCTGCTGACCCCTGCGCGCAAGGGTCAAACCCGCGTTTATGACGCCCGCGACCGCGCACGTCTGAAGCTGATCCTGCGGGGACGCCGCATCGGCTTCACCCTGCAGGAGATCCAGGAGATGCTGGATCTGTACGACCGCAAGGATCACAACGTCCACCAGATGGCCGTGGCCCTGCGGCGTCACCGCGCCCAGATCGCGGCCTTGAAACAGCAGTTGGAAGACATCGAAGGCGCCATCCAGACAGCGGAGGACGCCTGCGCCTGGATGGAGTCCAAGCTGAGCGAGCACCGTCCCGACCTGCTGCCCGGCGCCGAAGATTACGAGAAGCTGCTGCGCGCGCGTCTCAACCAAGACCACCACCACCCCTTCAAAGCGAGAGCCTGATCCATGGCCTACAAGTCGCCCGTCCGCGATTTCACCTTCATCCTCAACGAGGTGCTGGAGATCGACCGGTACACGAACCAGCCTGGCTTCCAGGACGTGTCGTCGGACCTGGTCAACCAGATCCTGGAGGAAGGCGCCAAGTTCGCCGACGAGGTCATCGCCCCGATCAACAACCCCGGCGACAAGGAAGGCTGCCACTGGTCCGAAGGCGGCGTCGTGACCGGTCCCAAGGGCTGGAAGGAAGCCTACAAGGCCATGTCGGAAGCCGGCTGGATGGCCTTGGCCGCCGATCCGGCCTACGGCGGCCAGGGCATGCCCTCGATCGTCGCCTCGGCCTTCGGTCAGATGACCGCCGGCGCCTCGGCGGCCTTCTCCATGTATCCGGGCCTGACCGCCTCGGCCTATGCCGGCATCCACGCCAGCGCCTCGGACGAGATCAAGGCCAAATACCTGCCCAAGATGGTGTCCGGCGAATGGTCCGGCACGATGAACCTGACCGAGCCCCAGTGCGGCACCGACCTGGGCATGGTCCGCACCAAGGCCGTGCGCAACGACGACGGCAGCTTCTCCATCACCGGCCAGAAAATCTGGATCTCGGCGGGCGAGCACGACTTCTCCGACAACATCATCCACACCGTCCTGGCGCGGATCGAAGGCGCCCAGCCGGGCATCAAGGGCCTGTCGCTGTTCGTCGTGCCCAAATATCTGGTCAATGAGGACGGTTCGCTGGGTGAGCGCAACAAGCTCGAATGCGCCGGGCTCGAGCACAAGATGGGCATCCACGGCAACGCCACCTGCGTCATGCAGTACGACGGCGCCAAGGGCTGGCTGATCGGCGAGGAAGGCCGGGGCATGAACAATATGTTCGTGGTCATGAACGAGGCTCGCCTGGGTACGGGTCTGCAGGGCCTGGCCATCGCCACCGCCGCCTATCAGGCCGCCGTCGAGTTCGCCAAGGACCGCCTGCAGGGCCGCAGCCTGACCGGGCCGAAGAACCCGGAAGGCCCCGCCGACCCGATCATCGTCCATCCCGACGTGCGCCGCATGCTGCTGGAGGCCCGCGCCTTCGTCGAAGGCGGCCAGGCCTTCATCCTGTGGACCGCGCTTCACGCCGATCTGGAGAAGTCGGAAGACGAGGCCGTGGCGACCAAGGCCAAGGACTACATGGGTCTGCTGACCCCGGTGCTGAAGGCCTATCTGACCGACAAGGGCTTCCACGTCGCCTCCCTGGCCATGCAGGTCCACGGCGGTTCGGGCTACACCGAACACTTCCCGGCCTCGCAGTATCTGCGCGATGCGCGCATCACCATGATCTATGAGGGCGCCAACGGCATCCAGGCCCTGGACCTGGTCGGCCGAAAACTGCCCGCCAACGGCGGCCGCGCCATCATGACCTGGTTCGGCGAGATCGACGCCTTCGTGGCGGAGAACGGCGGCGACGAAACGCTGAAGCCCTTCATCGACGGCCTGGCCGACGCCAAGGCCAAGCTGCAGGAAGGCACCATGTGGCTGATGCAGAACGGCATGGCCAATCCGGACAACGCCGGCGCCGCCTCGACCGACTATCTGAACGTCTTCGGCCTGACGGCGCTGGCCTATATGTGGGCGCTGATGGCCAAGGTCGCCCAGGCCCAGATCGAGTCCGGTTCGACCGACCCCTATTACGCCGCCAAGCTTCAGACCGGCCGCTACTTCGTCGAGCGCATCCTGCCCGACGCCGAAGCCCATCTGAAGAAGATGAAGACCGGCGCGGACGTGCTGATGGCCATGCCGGTCGAGGCGTTCTGACACTAGACTGACGATGGAACGGGCCGGCTGACTTCGCCGGCCCGTCTTTCTTTCCAACCAGAAGGGCGCGAAGCCCTCGCACCACAGGGACAAAACCGATGAACGTGCTGGGCAGCCCCGACCCCGATTTCATGCGTGAAGAAGAGATCACCCTCTTCTCCGACAGCGTCGGCAAATGGATCGACGAGCACGCGCCGCCGGAGAAGGTGCAGCAGTGGATCGCCGACTCCAGCGTGCCGCGCGCCCTGTGGAGCCAGGCCGGCGCCGACGGCCTTCTGGGCCTGTCCATGCCGGAAGAAGACGGCGGCATGGGCGGCGACTATCGGCATGAGGTGGTGCTGATGCGTCAGCTGGGCTGGAAGGGCGCGGACCATTTCGGCATCAGCCTGCACAACGCCATCGTCGCCCCCTACATCTGGCACTACGGCACCGAGGAGCAGAAGAAGCGCTGGCTGCCGCGTCTGGCCTCCGGCGAACTGGTCGGCGCCATCGCCATGACCGAACCGGGCGCGGGCTCGGACCTGCAAGGGGTCAAGACCACGGCGATCAAGAGCGGCAACGGCTATGTCGTCAACGGCTCCAAGACCTTCATCACCAACGGCCAGCTGGCCAACTTCATCATCGTGGTGGCCAAGACCGACCCGGCCGAGGGCGCCAAGGGCACGTCCCTGATCGTGGTCGAGACGGACGGCGCCGAAGGCTTCGAACGCGGCCGGAACCTGCACAAGATCGGCATGGAGGGGAACGACACCTCAGAACTGTTCTTCAACGACGTGAAGGTCCCCGGCGACAACGTCATCGGCGGGGTCGAGGGCCAGGGCTTCGTCCAGCTGATGCAGCAACTGCCCCAGGAACGGCTGAACATCGCCGTCCAGGGCGTCGCCGCCGCCGAGCGCGGGCTGGAGGCCACCCTGGCCTACGTCAAGGAGCGCAAGGCCTTCGGCAAACGCGTCATCGACTTCCAGAACACCCAGTTCAAACTGGCCGAGGTCAAGACCAAGCTGACCGTCGCCAAGGTCTTCGTCGACCACTGCATCGGCCTGCACTTGCAGGGCAAGCTCGACGCCGCCACCGCCTCCATGGCCAAATACTGGGTCACCGACATCCAGGGCGAGACCATCGACGAGATGCTGCAGCTGCACGGCGGCTACGGCTATATGAACGAATATCCGATCGCCCAGCTGTACAAGGACGCCCGGGTCCAGCGGATCTACGGCGGGACCAACGAGATCATGAAGCTCTTGATCGCGCGGACGCTCTGACCACGTAAAAGGCTAGCGATAATGTACGTAAATATGTACATTATCGCTATGAAGGCCATGTCCGTCACCGAACTTCGCAAGAATCTCGCGTCGGCCATCGACCGGGTGACGGCGGACCATGACTACACCATCATCACGCGCGACGGCGGCAAGCCTGCGGCGGTGCTGATGTCGCTGGAGGACTTCGCCTCCTGGCAGGAGACGGACTATCTGCTGCGCAGCCCGGCGAACGCCGAACGCCTGCGCAAGGCCGTCGCCGAGCTGGACGCCGGCGGCGGTCAGCCGCGCGACCTGATTGAATGAGGCTGACGTTTCAGGAGGCGGCCTGGGAGGATTATCTCTATTGGCAATCCACCGACACGAAGCAGCTGAAAAAGATCAACGGCCTGATCCGCGAATGCCTGCGCACGCCGTTTTCGGGAACCGGCAAGCCTGAACCGCTGAAGGGCGAGTTGTCCGGCTGGTGGTCGCGGCGCATCGATCAGGAGCATCGACTGGTTTATCGCCCAACGGAAGACGCCCTTCTGATCGCGCAATGCCGGTACCATTACGCCAAATGAAAGAGAGGCGGTCGACGGGCGGATGACGGCCGCCGTTGAACCTTCTAAACCTCCCGCCAAGGGAGACATGCACATGACGACGCGATCCAACGCGCCCGCCTATCTGACCGGCTTCGGCAATCATTTCGCGACCGAGGCCGCGCCCGGCGCCCTGCCGCAGGGCCAGAATTCGCCGCAGAAGACGCCGATGGGCCTCTATGCCGAACAGCTGTCCGGCACGGCCTTCACCGCACCGCGCGCGGAGAACCGGCGCAGCTGGCTGTACCGCCTTCGTCCCTCGGCCCAGCACGGCCCCTATGTGGCCTTCGACCAGGGGCGCGTCCGCTCCGGCCCGTTCGACGAGACCCCGCCCAACCCCAACCGCATGCGTTGGGACCCGCTGCCGATCCCCGAGACCGCGACCGACTGGGTCGAGGGTCTGGTCACCTACGGCGGCGCCGGCGATCCCGACGCCGGAGCCGGGGCGGGCGTCCACCTCTATGTCGCCAATCGGTCGATGATCGACCGCGTCTTCTACGACGCCGACGGCGAACTGCTGATCGTGCCCCAACAGGGCTCGCACCGGTTCGTCACCGAGATGGGGGTGATCGAGGCCCAGCCTGGCCACATCGTCCTGATCCCGCGCGGCGTCCGCTTCCGCGTCGAGATCGACGGGCCCGTTCGGGGCTATGTCTGCGAAAACTACGGCAGCCCGTTCCGTCTGCCGGACCTCGGTCCCATCGGCGCCAACGGCCTGGCCAATCCGCGCGACTTCGAAACCCCGGTCGCCGCCTATGAGGACGTGGATCGCCCGACCCAGTGCGTCCAGAAATACGGCGGACGCCTGTGGGCCACCACCTTCGACCACAGCCCGCTGGACGTCGCAGCCTGGCACGGCAATCTGGCACCCTGCCGCTATAACACGGCGCGGTTCAACACCATCAACACGGTCAGCTACGATCACCCCGATCCGTCGATCTTCACTGTCCTGACCAGTCCGTCGGAGACGCCGGGCACGGCCAATATCGACTTCGTCATCTTCCCGCCGCGCTGGATGGTGGCCGAGCACACCTTCCGCCCGCCCTGGTTCCACAGAAACGTCATGAGCGAATTCATGGGCCTGGTGACCGGCGCCTATGACGCCAAGGCCGGCGGTTTCGCCCCCGGCGGCGCCAGCCTGCACAACCGGATGAGCGGCCACGGCCCGGACCAGGCCAGCTACGAGGGTGCGATCAATGCGGAACTGAAGCCGCACAAGATCACTGACACCCTGGCCTTCATGTTCGAGACCCGGGCGCCGATCCGGATCACGAAATGGGCGTCGGAATCGCCGCAGATGCAGCTCGACTACGACGACGTCTGGTCGGGCTTCGCCAAAGGACAGGTCGAATGATCCGTATCCCTCTTCTCGCCGCCGCCGCCCTTCTGGCGGCCGCCTGCACCCCGCAGACCACGGCGGGCTCGGACGCCCCGATGCAGAGCGCCGACGCCTCGGCCTGCGCCGCGCGCGGCGGGACGATGAAACAGGTCGGCCGGCTGCAATCCTGGCAGTGCGTGATCAACTACGCCGACGCCGGCAAGCGTTGCACCGACGGCGACCAGTGCCAGGGCGACTGCCGGATCGAGGGCAACAGCGGGATCGCGCCCGGAACCGCCGCGACCGGCGTCTGTCAGGCGACCAGCGACCGCTTCGGCTGCAATACGCCGGTGGAGGACGGCAAGGCGGGCGCGACCCTCTGCATCGACTGAGGGGCAGGGGGCGAGCACCCCGCCCCTAATCCCCGTGCTTGCCGTTGCTGGAGAATTCCGGCGGGGCGGCCTTGTGCACATACTGCTCCGCCACCAGCCAGGCTTTGAACGGCCTCAGACAGCCCAGGCATAGGGCGATCAGGATCGGCAGGGTGACGACTGCGTGGACCCAGATGGGCGGCTTCATCGTGAAGTCGATGACCATCAACAGGATCATGCCGACCAGGCCGACCGCCGACATGACGAAGAAGGCCGGGCCGTCCGCAGGGTCCGCAAAGCCGTAGCTGAGCCCACAGTTCGGACAGGCTTCGCGCAGGGTCAGATACCCTTTGAACAGGGGACCCTGGCCGCAGCGCGGGCATTTGCAGCCCAGGCCGGTCTTCAGGGTGCTGAGGCGGGGATAATCGGTCATGGCCCCATGATGCGCCAGATCGCCCGGCCTGTCGCGTGGGCGAACCGTCCCATTCGTGGAATCGCGGGTGAACGTCGGTTAACCGCGATTAAAGAGCTTTTGCGGCATGGCTGGGCCGATATGTCCGGGACCCCGCACAGCAAGCGCCTGCTGAAGACGACCGTGGCCGCCGCCGCGGCCGGGGCGGTCGCCTTTGCGCCGCTTGCGCCCCTGGCCCAGGAGGCCGGCCGCTCCAGCGATCCCCTGTCGATCAGCATCGGCCAATCCAGCGAGTTCACCCGCGTCGAATTCGCCGGCGTCATCGGCGTGCGCAGCCAGGTGCGGCGTGAGGCCGACAAGGTCATCGTCCGCCTGGGCGTCTCGGCCGCCCCTGACATTTCGCGTCTGCGCGTCGATCCGCCGCAGGGGGTCAAGGCGGTCGAGACCCGAATGGCGCGCGGCGGGGCGACCGACCTGGTCATCACCCTGGCCGAGGGCGCCGACGCCCGTTCCGGCGTGGCCGACGGCGCCGTCTGGCTGAACCTCTATGCGCCGGGCAAGGCGCCGGAGACGCCGGCGCAAGAGACCGGGGCCAAGATCAATGCCGTCGTGCCGGTCCGCGCCGTCTCCAGCGACGAGAAGACGGTTCTGACCTTCCAGTGGGGCGCCCCGGTCGGCGCCGCCGTCTTCCGGCGGGGTGAGGCGGTCTGGATCGTCTTCGACGCCGCCGCCAAGATGGATCTGGCCGGCGCCAAGGCGCTGGGGCCCGCCAAGGACGCGCGCTGGGCCGCCGGCGGCGACTACACCGCCGTCCGCATCGCGGCGCCGGAGGGGCTGGCGGTTGCGGCGGACGGGCAGGGCGGGACCTGGACCGTGACCATCGGCGGGCCGCCGACCGGCGCCTCGGGCGTGGAGGTGGACCGCGCAGACGACGGCTCCGACGCCCTGGTGGCCCGGATGGCGGGAGCCACCAAGACGGTCTGGCTGACCGATCCCCTCGTCGGCGACCGGTTCGCCGCCGTCACCGCCCTTGCGCCCGGCAAGGGCTTCTCGGGCTCGCGCAGCACGATCGACCTCAGCCTGATCCCGACGGCTCAAGGCCTGGCGGTGGAGACGTCGACCGACGATCTGAAGATCGAGGCTGGAGGCGATCTGGTCACCCTCAGCCGCCCGAACGGCCTGACCCTTTCGCCGCCGTCGGCGACCCTGGAGGCGGACGAGCGTGAGGCCGAGGCGCCGAAACGGGCGCCCCATCCCAGCCTGATCCTTGAGGAATGGGCGGCGACCGAGGGCTTTTCCGAACGCTATCGCCGACTTCAGGACGCTGCGGCCCAGGAGACCCTGGCCGCGACGGACAATCCCCGCGCCCCGATCGGCGCTCGCCTGGCCCTGTCGCGGTTTCTGGTCGGTTCGGGCCTGAACTACGAGGCGATCGGCGTGCTGAACGCCCTGATCGCCCAGGCCCCCAATATGCAGGGCGAGCCGGAGGTGCGGGGCCTGCGCGGCGCCGCCCGCGTCGGCGTCGGCCGGTTGGAGGAGGCCCAGATCGACTTCGCCGGCGCCGCCCTGTCCAACGATCCCGCCGCCAAGGTCTGGCAGGGCTATATCGCCGCCGAACAGGGCGACTGGGAGGGGGCGCGCCGCGCCTTCGCCGCCGGGGCCTCGGTCATCGACGACTTCCCCAAGGAATGGCGCGCCCGCTTCGGCGCCGCCCACGCGCTGGCGGCGATCGAAACGGGCGATCTGCCCGCCGCGCGCCAGCTGCTGGACTATGTGTTCAGCCAGAACGCCTCGGCGGCCGACCAGCTGGCGGCGCGGGTCGTTCAGGCGCGTCTGTTTGATCTGACAGGCGACAAGGCGCGGGCGCTGGCGGTCTATAAGGCGGTGGCGCGCGCCCCGCTGGACGGCATCGCCACCCCCGCCAAACTGGGCGCCATCAGCCTGGAGCTGGACAAGGGCGCCCTGACGCCCGACCAGGCGGCCCAGCAGCTGGAGCTGCTGAAGTGGCGCTGGCGCGGCGATGCGACCGAACTGGCGGTGATCCGCAAACTGGCGGACCTCTATCTGCAGCAGGGCCGCTATCGTGAGGCGCTGGACGCCCTGCGCAGCGCCGGCAAGCGGATGGCGAACGTGCCGGGCGCCGCCGAGATCCAGGCGGACCAGTCCAAGGCTTTCCGCGCCCTGTTCCTGGAAGGCGCCGCCGACGGCCTGCAACCCGTTCAGGCCCTGGCCCTCTTCTATGACTTCCGCGAACTGACGCCGATCGGCGCAGACGGCGATGAAATGGTGCGCCGCCTGTCGCGCCGCCTGATCGACGTCGATCTGCTGGATCAGGCCGCCGAACTGCTGAAACACCAGGTGGACGAGCGGCTGGACGGGGTGGCCAAGGCGCAGGTCGCCACCGATCTGGCCACCGTCTATCTGATGGACCGTCAGCCGGAGAAGGCGCTTCAGGCGATCTGGGGGTCGCGCACCACCCTCTTGCCGACCGCCGTCAACAGCCAACGCCGCGCCCTGGAAGCGCGGGCCCTGATGGACCTGGGGCGTTACGATCACGCGCTTGAGGTTCTGGATCGGGATCAGTCGGCGCCCGCGCGCGAAGTGCGCGGCGACGTCTTCTGGAAACAGCAGAAGTGGGCGGACGCCGCCCCCCTGTATGAGGCGCGTCTGGGCGATCGCCACAAACAGACGGACGCACCTTTGACGCCCGCCGAGGAGAGCTGGCTGATCCGGGCCGGGGTCGGCTATTCGCTGAGTGGAAACCGCGCGGCCCTGGATCGACTTCGGGGTCAGTATTCGCCCTTCATCGCCCGGGCGCGTTCGGCCAATGCGATTCGCGTGGCCTTGGACGACGACCTGTCGGGGGTGGCGGGCGCGGCCGATTTCGCCGGCCTGTCGGCCAACGCCGACACCTTCGTCGGCTGGGTCAATGCCGCCAAACAGGACTTCAGAAAAGAAGCGGGCGGGAGCCGCCCAGCGACCCCCGCCCGTTGATCCGCAGATCAGATCCGCAGTCTGGACCCGAAGGTCTTAGCCGTTGACGGCGTCCTTCAGCGGCTTGGAGACGCGGAAGCGCACGGCCTTGGAGGCGGCGATCTTGATGGTCGCGCCCGTGGCCGGGTTGCGGCCTTCACGCTCGGCGCGGTCGGCGGTGTCGAAGACGCCCAGGTTCGAGATGCGCACGTCGCCGCCGGCCTTCAGGCTGGCGTGGATGTTTTCGACGATGGCGGTCAGCACCTTGCCGGCGTCGGCCTGCGAGACACCGGCGTCCTTGGCGACGGCGGCGATCAGTTCGGCTTGAGTGGTCATAAGAGACATTTCCAGTGTTAGTCGCCCGATTCAGGGCGAGGACCGGGGGATCAACACGGATTTCGCTTGGCTTTGCAAGCGGGGAAACGGCGCAAAGCCTTATAGGGCGGGGATTATCCGGTTCCGGACGCCCGCTGGAAGCTCTCCACCAGGCTCCCGGCGACCAGTCTCCAGCCGTCCACCAGGACGAAGAAGATCAGTTTGAAAGGTAAGGAAACCACCACTGGCGGAAGCATCATCATACCCATGGACATCAGTACGCTGGCCACAACCAGGTCGATGACAAGGAACGGAACGAAAAGAAGAAATCCGATTTCGAAAGCCTTCTTCAGCTCGCTGATCATGAAGGCCGGTGTGACGACCCGAAGGGGCAGTTCCTGGAGGTTGGTCGGGGGCTCGACGCGGCTCAGTCGGGTGAAGAGCGCCAGGTCCGAACGGTCCACCTGGGCCAGCATGAAAGTTTTCACAGGTTCGGACGCCGCGTCGAAGGCCTGGGGCAGTTCCATCTGCTGATCCAGCAGCGGGCGGATGCCCGAATCATAGGCGTCCTGCCAGGTCGGGGCCATGACGATGGCGCTCAGGAACAGGGCCAGGGACACCAGAACGGCGTTCGGCGGCGACTGCTGCATGCCGAGGGCGGTGCGCAGCAGGGACAGGACCACGACGATCCGCACGAAGCTGGTGGTCATGATGACGATCGACGGCGCCAGCGACAGCACGGTCATCAGTCCGACCAGTTGGACCACCCGCTGGGTCAGGCCGGCCCCAGTGCCCAGGTCGATGTTGATGGCCGAGCCGGACTGGGCGGCTTCCTGGGCCAGGGCCGCGATCGGCCAGGCCAGGCAGACCAGGGTGGTGATCAGCGACAAGAGGGCCGCGCGCTTCAGTTCGGAGGCGGCGGGAACCGTGAAGACCTTCTCCCCGCTCCGGCGGGGGGGAAGCGGTTTTGCGCCCTTCACTTGAAAATCCCCGGCTGGCGCGGCTCGATCAGTTCGCGGCCTTCGCCCAGCAGGATCAGCCGCTCCTCGTCGTCGATCCGCACCAGGACCAGGCGGCGGGCGGGGTCCAGAACCAGGGTCTCGACCACCTGCATCCGCCGTTCGCCGCGTTCTGCGTTCAGTCGCGCCAGCAGCTGGGGGGCGTAGCGGCGCGCGGCGTAGGCCGCCAGGCCGATCAGGCCCAGGGTGAAGGCCAGGCCGAAGACGGCGCGGGCGAGATCAAGGAAGTTCATACGCTTTGGGCCCCGGCGCAGTCGGCGCTGTGACCCCAAGTCTTAATCAGCCTGGTTAACGAGGCGTTGAGATAACGCCCTATTAACCATGCAGGCGGCATTTTCTGCCCATCGCGCATTTTTGCGCCGCACGGGAGACCGCCATGGGCGTCGCCGACATTCCGCTGCTGGGACAGATCAAGGGCCGGCTGGGCTGGCTGGACGCCCGCCAGAAGGTCATCGCCGAAAACGTGGCCAACGCCGACACCCCCGGCTTCGTCGGCCGCGACCTGAAACAGCCCAGCGACTTCGCCGCCGCCCTGCGCTCCGGCGGCGGACTGCCGATGGTGCGGACCAACCGGGCCCATCTGGCGCCCGCCGTGGCGCCGCCCCGCTTCGATTCGTCCAAGTCCCCGGACTCTGAGACCACCCTGGACGGCAATTCGGTGGTGGTCGAAGAGCAGATGCTGAAGATGGCCGAGAGCCGCATGGCCTATGACGCCGCCATCGGCTTTTACCAGAAATCCATGTCGATGATCCGCATGGCCGCGCGCAAGCCCGGCGCGGCCTGAACCGGAGGCCTGACCCATGCCTGATCCCGTCCCCCCCTCGAACAGCGCCATGGCCGTGGCGGCCTCGGCCCTGAAGGCCCAGCAGTCGCGCATGCGGGTGATCGCCGAGAACATCGCCAACGCCCAGTCCACGGCCCGCACGCCGGGCGGCGAGCCCTATCGTCGGCAGATCCCCGTCTTTCAGGCACGAGAGGTGGACGGCGCGACCGGCGTCGCCTTGGCCGAGGTCCGCCCCGACGACAGCGATTTCAAGATGGACTACGACCCCTCCCATCCGGCGGCCAACGCCCAGGGCTATGTGATGCGACCCAATGTCGACACCCTGGTCGAGGCCATGGACATGCGCGAGGCCCAGCGGGCCTATGAGGCCAATCTGAACGTCATCGAGACGGCGCGGTCGATGGACAGCCGCACCCTCGACATCATCAAACGCTGAGGGACTAGGCCATGAACCCGATGATGGCCGCCAAGGCCTATGCCGCCGTCCAGGGCGGGGCCATGCCCGTCGCCGCCCAGCCGCCGGCCGTCGGCGACAACGGCTTCGCCGACCTGGTCAAGAGCGCCATGACCGGGCTCGCCGACCAGACGCGGGCGGCCGAGACCCAGATGACCAAGTCGATCCAGGGCCAGGGCAATCTGATCGACGTGGTCACGGCGCTGAGCTCGGCCGAGGCGTCGCTGGAGACGGTGATGTCCGTCCGCGACCAGGTCATCTCGGCCTATAAGGAAATCATGGCCATGCCGATCTGACCGAGCCGTCGGCGTTCGTCAGTCGGTCTGCCACCACCGCCGCCAAGTCCCGCGCCTGCCCTCGCAGATCGGGCACGGCGGTCATTTCCCAAAAGGCGCCGCGGGTCAAAGGGCCGATGGCGTAAAGGTCAGGGGTTGGGGCGCCCTCGCCCCCGATCAGCTGCCCGCCCTGATCGACCTCCAGCCCCAGGCCGATCGGATCGGGCCGACCGTAGCCCTGGGCCAGCAGATTGCGGATCACCGGCTCGGCGCTGTGCTGAATGACGCCCAGCGGGCCGGTGCAGTTGATCACCAGGTCAAACCTGTCCCGGATCGGCCGGCGACGGTGGCGCGGCCGCCAGGCGGCCTCGACCGAACCGTCGTCCAGCACCACTCCGGTCAGCTTGCCCGCCAGCACCGTCAGATCCCCCGCAGCCAGCATGGCGGCGATTTCTCGCGTCACGCCCGGCGCCGTCCGGTGGCGGTGAACATCCCACAAGGGGCGAAGATGACGCAGGAAGCGGCGCTTCTGCTGCGGCGTCCAGGCGCGCCACAGGTCGCGGGCGCCGTGCCTTAGGCGATCGAACACAGCCCGCCAATCGTGGGTCAGGACGGCGCGCCGCACTTGGGACAGGACTTCGGACGGACCGCCCGAAAAGGCGCCGTCGAAGGGCGCCGGCGGAACCGTGGCGTGGCCGCGGGGCAGGAGGCCGTGTCGCGACAAGGCGGTGAAGCGCCGTCCCGGTCGCCGCAGGGTCAGGGCCGCATCCACCATAGTCAGGCCGGAGCCGATCAGAAGGATGTTGCGCGCAGCCCCGACCGCAGCCGTGTCGATACGCCACGGGTTTTCGACATAGACGGCCGAGGCGCGGACCGTCGCATCGACGCCGGGCGGGGAGGCGGGCTCCAGATTGCCCAGGGCCAGGATCCCCGCATCGGCCGCGATGACTTCCGAACCAACCATGATCCGCCACCCGCCGTCGCGGCGGTCGATCGCCTGGGCCTCGCCGTGGACGAGGGTCATTCGCCCCGCCTCGTCCGCATTGCCTTCGAGCGTTTCCGCCAGCAGATGCCGCAGATAGTCGCCGTACACGCCGCGTGTGATGAAGCCGTCCTGGGCGCGCCAGGACGGCTGTTCCGCCAGCCAGTTCGCCAGATGGTCGGGTCGGTCGGGAAAGGCGCTCATATTGTCCAGGCGGACGTTCAGCAGATGGCCGGGATTGCCGGTGTCATAGGCGACGCCGGGACCGAAGGCGTCGCGCCGCTCGATCAGCGTCACCCGCACGATGGGCGACCGCCTCAAAAGCTGTATCGCGGTCAGCAGGCCGCTGAAGCCGGCGCCGATGATCGCCACCCTGGGTCCATGGTCTTGCGACATCGATGCTCCCGTAATGCCCGTGGGGCGACCCTTCACCCTGACAGAACGGGCGGAGGCGGAAGTCGATCATGCCGATAAATATCTATCTGCCAAGTAGGATTTAGATCAATCCGCTTGGCGTCGTCGCCTTAGGGCGAAGGCGGCGCCAAGTTCACGCAAGGCCAGAGGCGCCAGGCTCCACGGTTCGACGCAATAGCGGTGAAACAGGCGCCGGGGATCGTGCAGCAGGCGATAGGCCCATTCCAGCCCGACCCGGCCCATCCAGCGCGGCGCCGACTTCTGGACGCCGGCCTCATAGTCGAAAGCCGCCCCGACCGAAAAGACGACGCAGGCGGGCAGATCGTAGAACACGGTCGCGATCCACGACTCCTGGCGAGGCATGCCCATGCCGACGAACAGGATGTGGGGCGAGAAGGCGCGGATGTCCGCCAGGATGTCGGCGTTGTCGGCAGATCCGGGGCGGGCGTCGAAGAAGCCGTGGCGGGTGCGAATCTCCGCGCCAGGATAGCGTTCGGCCAGGCGCCGGGCCGCCTCCGGGCCGACGGCGGGCGCCCCGCCGATCGACATGACGCGCCAGCCCCGGCGGTCGGCGACGCTCCAGAAATGGTCCCGCCAGTCCAGATAGGTGGATCGGTGAAAGCCGCGACCGGGCAGGCCGAGGGCGCGCAGGAACCAGATCAGAGGCGTCGAATCGACCTGGACCAGGTCGGCGCGGTCATAGAAGGCCCGCATCTCCGCCTGGGTCTGGATCAGATGCAGGCTGTGCAGATTGTGGTTGGCGATCAGGGTCTTGCGGCCCTCTGCCACCGCCGCCTGAACATGGTGCAGCACCTCTTCGGGCCGGACCAGATCGACCGCCTCGCCCAAGAGGCGCACCCGCTCCTCCGGCCGTCGCTGACGGCGGTAGGGACGCCGCACGGCCGCGCGCCGATCGGGCGTCGTCTGGGTCAGGGTCGGCGGGGCCATGGGCGGATGCTAGGCCGGCTCGCCTCAAGGCGGAGTAAGCGAACAGGCTTAACGCAGGCTGGACGCCGCCCTGCGGCGACGCTTGGAAAATAAAACCGCCCGCCGATGAAAAATCCCTGTTGACCCCGCCCGGACCCTCCCTTAGAGGTCCGCGCCTTCCCGATGGAAACGCCGCAAGGCGCTGCCGACGGGGCCCAGATGGCGGAATTGGTAGACGCGCTGGCTTCAGGTGCCAGTGGCTTAACGGCCGTGGAGGTTCGAGTCCTCTTCTGGGCACCATCTTTCAGACGGCGCCGTGTTTTCGGACACGGCGCCGTCGTCGTTTCCGGCCCCTCATCATGCCTGTCGCGAGGCCGTTTCGCCGCGCGCCTTCGCCGTGTAAGAACCTGCCCATGACTGTTTTTCTGCATGAGGGCGACCTGCCCGACGACCTGGACCTGGGGGCGGAAGTCGCCATCGATTCCGAGACCATGGGCCTGCGTTTCCGTCGCGACCCCCTGTGCGTGGTCCAGCTGTCGTCCGGCGACGGAAACGCCCATGTGGTGCGGCTGAACCGTCCCGCCTACGACTGTCCGAATCTGAAGCGGCTGCTGACCGACCCGGCCGTGACCAAGATCTTCCACTTCGGCCGCTTCGACATCGGCATGTTCCAGCTGCACCTGGGGGTGGAGACCCGGCCGGTCTATTGCACCAAGATCGCCTCCAAACTGGCCCGCACCTATACGGACCGCCACGGTCTGAAGGACGTGGTGCGCGAGCTGGTGGGAGTGGACCTGTCCAAGGCGCAGCAGTCGTCCGACTGGGGCGCGGCCGAGCTGAGCCCGGCCCAGCTGGACTACGCCGCCTCAGACGTTCTTTATCTGCATGCGGCCAAGGCGCGGCTGGATCAGATGCTGGCGCGCGAGGGGCGGGCCGAACTGGCCGCCCGCTGCTTCGACTTCCTGCCGAGCCGTTCGGCGCTCGATCTCGCCGGATGGGACGAGGTCGACATTTTCGCCCACAGCTGAGGCCGTCTTGACCGAACCCGGCGAACAGACCCGCATCGAGGCGGACGAACAGCGGGTCGCCCTGGCCGGGGCGCGCTGGCGCGCCCATTCCCGCCGGGTCAAACTGTATCGCCGCGTCCTGCCGATCATCATCCTGGTGCTGGCGGGGGGCGTCCTGACCTGGACGGTCTTCCGCACCGTCATGTCCGGCGTGGAGCGCAAGGCCAGTCAGGGCCAGGAGGTCCGCCTGGACAAGCCCCTGTTCCACGGCCAGGACGCGCAAGGCCGCGCCTTCACCGTCGGGGCCCAGGGCGCCGTGCGCGATGCGGCGACCGGCCGTTTCCGCCTGATCGGCCCGGCGCTGAAGCTGAACCTGGGCGGGCGCAAGGTCACGGAGATGACCGCCGACGGCGGAACCTATGACGAGCAGGCCAAGACCGTGACCATCGGCCCCAATGTGCGGATTTCGGACGGGGGCACGGGTTTTGTGCTGACCACGCCCGAGGCGGTGGTCGACACCTCGACCGGAATCATCACCGGTTCAAAAGGCGTTCAGGGCGCGGGCCCTATTGGAACCATCAACGCTTCGTCCTATGCGATCTATGATCAGGGCGAGCGCGTGGTGTTCAAAGGCTCCGGCGACAACAAGGTGCGAGGGGTTCTGACCCCCTCGGGTTCAGGCGAATGACCATGATGAAGATCTTTGGAACACGGGCCGCGGTCGCGGCGGCGGGGGCGATGGCCCTCCTGGCCCTGCCTGCCGTGGGCGACGCCCAGACGCGGGGCTCGAACCAGCCGGTCGCCTATGGGGCGGACGGGGTCGAATATGCGCCGAACCGGGTCATTCTGCGGGGGCGGGCTGAGGCCGTGCAGGGCGCCAATCGGTTTCGCGCCGACCAACTGACCCTGGTCTCTGGATCGGGCGGCGATCTGGAGCGGGCCGAGGCGGCCGGATCGGTCTATTTCGTCACGCCGGACCAGACCATGCGCGGCGATCGGGCGGTCTATAATCTGAGCTCCGGCGAGATTGTGGTGACGGGAAATGTCATCCTGACCCAGGGACAGAACGTGCTGACCGGATCGCGTCTGGTCTATAACGTCAATACGCAGACCGCTCGTATGGAAGGCGCGCCGCGCGGCGCCGCCGGCAATCGGGTCCAGGGCGTCTTCTATCCCAACGGAACCAACTAGGCGCCCGTCCGGGAAGGCCGCACGGATCTCGACCTTTGGCGCGTAAAGAACTCTCAGCCCTGAATCTGGACGATCGGCCGGCGCCCGAGCCGACGCCTGAGGTCGCGCGCGCGGAAAAGGGCCTGCGGGTGCGCAACATCGCCCGCGCGTTCGGCGCCCGGCAGGTGGTGCGCGACGTCTCCCTGACCGTCCAGCGCGGCGAGGTCGCGGGCCTGCTCGGCCCCAACGGCGCCGGCAAGACGACCTGCTTCTATATGATCACCGGCCTGATCCCGCCCGACTCCGGCTCGATCTGGCTGGACGGCGAGGACATCACCGGCCAGCCCATGTATCAGCGCAGCCGGATGGGCCTGGGCTATCTGGCCCAGGAAGCCTCCATCTTCCGCGGCATGACGGTGGAGCAGAACATCAAGGCCGTGGCCGAATTGAACTATCCGCGCGACCGGGTCGAGGCGGAGACGGAGCGGCTGCTGGCGGAACTGCACATCGACCATCTGCGTCACGCCCCGGCCACCGCCCTGTCGGGCGGCGAGCGGCGTCGGGTCGAGATCGCCCGGGCGCTTGCGGGACGCCCCTCCTTCATCCTGCTGGACGAGCCCTTCGCCGGCATCGACCCCCTGGCCATCGCCGACATCCGTTCGGTGATCCGCTATCTGGCGGGGCAGGGGATCGGCGTCCTGATCACCGACCACAATGTGCGCGAGACCCTGGACATCACTGATCGGGTTTCGATCATCTCGGGCGGCGCGGTCCTGTTCGAAGGCACGGCGGACGAGGCGGTCAACGACCCCGAGGTGCGGCGGGTCTATCTGGGCGAAAACTACATCTGATCGAAGGGCGGCGGCGCTCTGCCCGCCGGTCGCCAAGGCTCAGACGTGCGGGTCAGGACGGGCCCGCACCCCCCCGTTTGTCGGGTGTTAACCAATGGGCGGCACTCTCGACAGCAAGTTCCGGGCCAGTTTTGGCGCCCGCAGGAAAACCGTAAGTGATCGGGCAGCGTCTAGAGATCAGACAGGGGCAGGGGCTCGTCATCACGCCCCAGCTGCAGCAGGCGATCAAGCTGCTGCAACTGTCCAATCTCGAGCTGGAGGAGTTCGTCGAGGCCGAGCTGGAGCGTAATCCGCTGCTGCAACGCGACGAGCCCGAGGGCGGAGAGGCTGACGCGCCCGAAAGGGCGGCCGATCCCGTCGCCGATCAGGAAATGTCTTTCGGCGAAGGGGTGGGCCAGGATTCGGTCGCCGCGATGGACGCCGGTTCCGACGACGTCTATGGCGACGCGGCGCCTGGAGAACGCACCAGCGACCGCCTGACCGACGAGGCTCAGCCCGGTCTGTCGGACTGGTCCAGCGCCGGCAAGGGCGGCGTCGTGTTCGAAGGCGACGGCGAGCGCCCCGACGCTCATGAACCCACCCTGTGGGAGCATCTCCAGGCCCAGGCCTCTTCGGCGGGCCTGTCGCCGGCCGACCACGGCATCGCCCTGACCCTGATCGATGCGACGGACGAAGGGGGCTATCTGCGCGGCGAACTGGCGGAGTTCGCCGATCGGCTGGGGGTCGATCTGGCGCGGATCGAGGCGGTCCTGGCCGTCTGCCACGGGTTCGAACCGACCGGCGTCATGGCCCGTTCCGTGCCCGAATGCCTGAAGCTGCAGCTGATCGAGCGCAATCGCTTCGATCCGGCCATGGCGGCCCTGCTGGACAATCTGGACCTTTTGGCGCGTCGGGATATGGCGGGGCTGAAGAAGGTCTGCGGCGTCGACGCCGAGGATCTGAACGAGATGATCGCCGAGCTGAAGGGCCTGACGCCGCGACCCGGCGCCGGCTTCGGCGGCGAACCCGCCCAGACGGTGGTCCCTGACGTCCATGTGCGGCCTGATCCCGCCGGCGGCTGGCGGGTCGAACTGAACGCCGACACCCTGCCGCGCCTGCTGATCGACAAACGCTACCATGGACTGGTCCAGGCCGGCGCGCGGTCGGAAACGGAAAAGACCTTCGTCGCCGAATGCGCGGCCCAGGCCAGCTGGCTGGTCAAGTCGCTGGACCAGAGGGCCAAGACCATCCTGAAGGTGGCCTCTGAAATCGTGCGTCAGCAGGACGCCTTCCTGGCCTTCGGGGTCGAGTTCCTGCGTCCGTTGAATCTGAAGACGGTGGCCGACGCCATCGGCATGCATGAATCGACGGTCAGCCGCGTCACCTCGAACAAATATGTCTCGACCCCGCGCGGGGTGTTCGAACTGAAATTCTTCTTCACCGCCGCCATCCAATCGACCGACGGCGCCGCCAGCCATTCGGCCGAAGCCGTCCGTCATAAGATAAAAACCATGATCGACGGCGAGAGCCTGGGGGGGGACATTTTGTCCGACGACAGAATCGTCGAAATCCTTAAGGAAACCGGCATCGACATCGCCCGCCGAACAGTCGCCAAGTATCGGGAAGCCTTGAGAATTCCGTCGTCCGTCGAGCGTCGCAGAATGGTTAGGGGCGCCTGCCAAGCGTGACCACAAATCGGTGATCCCGATTGACACCAAATGCGAGCGGGAGCGTTCTATCCTCATGCAAGTCCAAGTCAGCGGCAAGCAAGTGGATGTCGGCGAAGCGTTAGGCTCGCGCATCTCCCAGGAACTCGAAGAAGGGGTCGGAAAATACTTCGCCCGCGGCGGTGACGACGCCGAGGTCGTGGTGTCCAAGGACGGCCACGGCTTCAAGGTGGACTGTTGGGTCCGCCTCGCGTCGGGCCAGACTCTGGTGACGACGGGTATGGGCGGCGACGCCCACTCCGCCTTCACCGAGGCGCTGGACCGTCTCGAAAAGCGCGTCCGCCGCTACAAGCGCCGGCTCAAGGACCACCATATCGGACCCAAGGGTCTGTCGCCTGAAAAGACCGAAGACGCCGCGCGCGAAGTCGCCCGCAGCATCGTGCTGCGGGATCCCGACAGCGTGGAGGACGACGTCTTCGGCGACGCCGGCGACAGCGACGGTCCGCCCCCGGTCGGCATGGTCATCGCCGAAACCGAGCATGAGATCCGGACCATCACCGTGGGGCGGGCCGTGCTCGAACTGGACATGACGGGCTATCCGGTCGTCCTGTTCCGCAACGCCGCCCACGGCGGTCTGTCGGTCGTCTATCGCCGTCCTGACGGCAACGTCGGCTGGATCGACCCCGAGCGTACCGGCAAGACCAACGGCCACTAGGTGAACAGCCGCGTTTGACTTTGTCGCGGGAGCCTCTAAAGGGGCGCCCGCGACAGCCATTCGCCTGTCTGGAGTCGGCTACAATGCATATCGCAGACCTCCTGGCGCCCAACGGCGTAGTGCTGCGCGGCGGCGCTTCTTCCAAGCGGCAAGCGCTGCACGCGGTCGCTGAGGCGGCCGCCCAGGCCATGGGCGTGGATCAGACCCGTGTGTTCGAAGCCCTGCTGGAGCGCGAAGCCCTGGGCTCCACCGGCCTTGGGTCGGGCGTCGCCGTGCCGCACGCCCGGCTGAAGGAGATCGATCGGGTTTCGGCCGTCTTCGTGCGCCTGGATTCGCCGGTCGCCTATGACGCCGTCGACGATCGCCCGGTGGATCTTCTGTTCGCCCTGTTCGCTCCGCCCAAGGATGGGGCCGAGCATCTGCGCGCGCTGGCCGCGGCGTCTCGCGCCCTGCGTTCAGCCGAGCTGAGGGAGCAGTTGCGTCAGGCGCACACCGCCGACGCGATCCGCGCCCTGTTCGTCAAGGACGACGCTCCCGCGACCGCCGCCTGACAGCAGGCGGCGGCCTCTTCCCTTTCTGCTCAGTGAACCGAGACGGGCTCCAGCTCGTGTGCGACGGCGGCCGCAAAGGCGGTGTCGCGGTCCAGCATCACCGCCAGGCGTTCGCCGTCGGCGCTGTGGACGGCGTAGAGCGACTGGTTCGGGTCGAAGGCGACGTCCTTCATCTCGACCGCCTCTTCCAGCAGGTCGGACGCCTTCACCTCGCGCACATAGACGAGGTCGGGGGCGCCCAGGCCCGCAAAATCTTCCTTGGTCATAATCGGCGTCATAGGACCGCCTCCTTTGATTTCACAACGCCCGGATCGCCGGGCGGTTCGAACGGCCGCGCTTTTCAGCCCGCCGTGATGGGAATGCGCCGCACCTGGCGTTCCGCCTCGGGCCGGATCAGATCGACGTGCAGCAGACCGTGTTCCAGCCGCGCGCCCTGAACCTCCAGCCCGTCGGCGAGGACGAAGCTCCTGACGAAGCCGCGAGAGGCGATGCCGCGATGCAGGAAGGCCTGTTCGCCCTTGCCGGCCTCGTCGCGCTTGCCGGCGATGATCAGCTGACGCCCCTCAAGCGTGATGGCCAGCTCGTCCGGCGAAAAGCCGGCCACAGCCAAGCTGATCCGAACCCCCGTGTCGGCGATCTGCTCGACATTATAGGGCGGATAGCTCTCGGCGGCGGCCTTGGCGGCGCGGTCGATCAGGGCGCGTGTATGGTCAAAGCCCAGCAGAAAGGGGCTGTCGAACAGAACGGTGCGGGTCGTCGTCATCTGGGTCCTCGAAAAAGCGACCGACCGACGGTCTCCCGCAAACGGCAAGACCTTCGATCACAGATGAAGATGGGGGCGGACGGGGACGGGATCAACCGCCCCTGTCCATGACCTCAGTGGATGGCTTCGCCATGCTGGGTATAGTCCAGTCCCTCGACCTCTTCGTCCCTGGCGACGCGCAGGCCGGTGGTGAACTTGCAGATCATCAAGACCAGGAAGGTGCCCGCCGCGCTCCAGGCGATTGCGCCGGCCAGGCCGACGGCCTGTTTCCAGACGGTCGCCCCCTCCGCCAGGGCGTTGACGCTGGTGGTGGCGAAGACGCCGGTCAAAAGGGCGCCGACGATGCCGCCGATCCCGTGCACGCCGAAGGCGTCCAGACTGTCGTCATATTTCAGGGCGTGCTTCAGCCAGACCGCTCCGGCGTAGCAGGCCGGGCCGGCGATCAGGCCGATGAAGAAGGCGCCCTTGGGATCGACAAAGCCGGCGGCGGGCGTGATGGCGACCAGACCCCCCACGATGCCGGACAGCAGGCCCAGCAGGGTCGGGCGTTTGCGGTCGAACCATTCGATCGCCATCCAGCCCAGGGCGGCGGCGGCGGCGGCCAGGATGGTGTTGAAGGCGGCGGTGGCGGCCAGGGCGTCGGCCGCCCCGGCCGACCCGGCGTTGAAGCCGATCCAGCCGACCAGCAGCAGGCCGGTGCCGATGGCGCTGTAAACCAGATTGGCGGGAGCCATGTTGTCGCGGCCGAAGCCGTGGCGCGGTCCCAGCACCAGGGCGCAGACCAGGCCGGCGACGCCCGCATTGACGTGAACCACTGCTCCGCCCGCAAAGTCCAGCACCCCCAGTCCGCCCAGATAGCCGCCGCCCCAGACCTGATGGCAGATCGGCGCATAGACTATCAGGTGCCACAGGGCGAAGAACAGCAGGCTGGCCGAAAACTTCATCCGTTCGGCGAAGGCGCCGGCGATCAGGGCCGGGGTTATGATGGCGAAGGTCATCTGGAAACTGACGAACAGCAGTTCCGGCAGGCCCGGCAGCAGGCTGTGCGCCGTCTGCATCGTCACCCCGTTCAGGAAGGCCGCCTGGACCCCGCCGATAAGGCCGTTGACCGCGTCGGGAGCGGTGCCGAACGACAGGGAATAGCCGACCAGGAACCACAGCACCGAGACGAGGGCGAAGGCCGCCGCCGACTGGGCGATGACGCTGATGATATTCTTCTTCCTGACCATGCCGCCGTAGAACAGGGCCAGGCCCGGCAGGGTCATCAGCAGAACCAGGGCGGTGGATGTCAGAATCCAGGCCGTCGCCGCATTGTCGATGACCAGCGGCGCCTGGTGGGCCAGCAGGGCAGGCGCCGCCAGGGCCGGTGAGGCGAGCGACGCCGCCCCGATGGCGGTGAAGGCGGAAAGGGCGGCGGTTCGGGTCATTTCAGGCGTCTCGGGGAGGAGAGGAAGGACGGCGCAACCAGGCTTCAGGCCGAAGTCTTAAGCCGTTCCTCCGCCCTGACAATGTCCGTGAGCGGTACGATGCGAACGAAACGGTCAAGCGTGTTGTCCCAGTCGCTCAACAGGCGCCGCGCCAAGGGCGAGGCCGTCGCGGCCAGGTGCGCCTCGACCAGTTCGCGCAGTCGTTCGGCCGCGGCCGCGTCGATGTCGGTCACGCCGGCCAGATCGCCGTTCAGGGCGCGCGCGGCGTGGCTCGGCTGGTCCAGCACGAACAGCTCGCCGCCGCTCATGCCCGCCGCCAGGTTCCAGCCGACCGAGCCCAGGACGACCACCCGGCCGCCGGTCATATATTCGCAGCCGTGGGCGCCCAGGCCCTCGACCACGGCTTCCGCGCCCGAGTTGCGCACCGCGAACCGCTCGCCCGCCGCGCCGGCGACGAACAGCCGGCCGGAGGTCGCCCCGTACAGGGTCGTGTTGCCGCAGATCAGCTGATCCTCGCGCCATTCCGGCGTGCGGATCGAAATCTCGGCCCCCGAGAGGCCCTTGCCGACATAGTCGTTGGCTTCGCCCGTCAGGTGCAGTTCCAGCCCCTTGGCCGCAAAGGCGCCGAAGCTCTGGCCGGCGATGCCTTCCAGACGCAGCTTCAGCCGTCCGGCCGGACCCTGGGAACCGAAACGCCGCACGATGGCGGACGAGACGGCGGCGCCGACCGTCCGCTGGGTGTTGTTCAGCGGATAGGACAGTTCCAGCGTCTGGCCCCGATCCAGGAACCGCACCGCATCCTTCAGCACCCGGGCGTCCAGACTGTCGGCGATGGGCTTGCGGCCCTTGTCCGCCCACTTGCCGGCGGCGCCCTCGTCGACCTGGACCAGCAGGGGGTTCAGATCGAGGTCGTCCAGGTGAGACCCGCCGCGCCGGACCTGACGCAACAGGTCGGTGCGGCCGATGATCTCGTCCATCGTCCGGGCGCCGATCGAGGCCAGAATCTCGCGTGTCTCCTCGGCGATGAAGGTGAACAGGTTCACGACCTTGTCCGGCGTGCCGGTGAACTTCTCGCGCAGCCGCTCGTCCTGGGAGCAGACGCCGACGGGGCAGGTGTTCGAATGGCACTGGCGCACCATCAGACAGCCCATGGCGATCAGGGCGGCGGTGCCGACCCCGTATTCCTCGGCGCCCAGCATGGCGGCGATGACGACGTCGCGGCCCGTGCGGACCCCGCCGTCGGTCCTCAGCGTGACTGAGCCGCGCAGATTGTTCAGCGTCAGCACCTGATGGGCCTCGGCCAAGCCGATCTCCCACGGTAGGCCGGCGTATTTGATCGAGGTCTGGGGCGAGGCGCCGGTGCCGCCGTTGTGGCCGGCGATCAGGATGGCGTCGGCATTGGCCTTGGCCACCCCGGACGCAATGGCCCCGATGCCCGAGGCGGACACCAGCTTCACCGTCACCTTGGCGTCTGGGTTGATGGCCTTCAGATCATAGATCAGCTGGGCCAGATCCTCGATCGAATAGATGTCGTGGTGCGGCGGCGGGCTGATCAGGGTGGTGCCGGGCACGGCGTGGCGCATCCGGGCGATGAACTCGGTCACCTTGAAGCCGGGCAGTTGGCCGCCCTCGCCGGGCTTGGCGCCCTGGGCCACCTTGATCTCGATCTCGCGGCACTGGTTCAGATATTCGGCCGTGACGCCGAACCGGCCCGAGGCCACCTGTTTCACCGCCGAGTTGGCGTCGTCGCCGTTGGGGCGCGGGTGATAGCGTTCGGGATCCTCGCCGCCTTCGCCCGAGACCGAGCGGGCGCCGATGCGGTTCATGGCTATGTTCAGCGTCTCGTGCGCCTCAGGCCCCAGGGCGCCCAGGGACATGGCCTGGGTCAGGAAGCGGCGGCGGATGTCCGACACGCTCTCGACCTGATCGATGGGAATCGGCGTCCCTTCGCGGAAGTCCAGCAGGTCGCGCAGCGACAGGTCCGGCTGGTTTCGGACGGCTTCCGAAAACTGCTTGAACCGGCGGTAGTCGCCCCGGTTGCAGGCGTCCTGCAGCAGGTGGATCGTCTTGGCCTCGTGGGCGTGAGCCTCGCCGCCCGCGCGGATCTTGAAGAAGCCGCCGATGGCGGGGGAGGGCTGGGCCTCGCCCCAGGCGACCTTGTGCCGCTTCAGCGCCGCCTGCTCCAGACCCGCCAGCCCGATGCCGGAGATGCGCGACGGGGCGCCGGGGAAGAACTCGGCCGTCAGGGCGCGGGACAGGCCCAGCACCTCGAACTCGCAGCCGCCGCGATAGGCGGAGATGACACTGATCCCCTTGCGCGCCAGGGTCTTCAAGAGACCCGCCTCGATGCCCGCCTTATAGTTCAGGCAGGCGTCGCGCAGGGTCAGGCCGGGGTACAGGCCCCGGTCCAGACGCTCCTGGAACAGGTCCTGGGCCAGCCAGGCGTTGACGGTGGTGGCGCCGACCCCGACCAGAACCGCGAACCCATGCGGGTCCAGGGTCTCGGCGGTGCGGACCACGATCGAGCAATAGGTGCGCAGGCCCGCCGCAGTCAGCCGCCCGTGAACCCCGGCTGTGGCCAGGATCATCGGGGCCGCCAGCCGCGTCGCCGAGCTTTGTTGGTCGGTCAGCACGATCAGGGCCGCGCCGTCGCGAGCGGCGGCCTCGGCCTCGTCCATGATCCGGTCTAATGCCGCGCGCAGGCCCGCGCCGGACCGCGCGTCGTCGGCGGGGACGTCATAGCTGCAGTCGATGACCACGGTCGAACCCGCGCCGACAGTCGCGACCATCCGCTCGTACATGCCGTTGGTCAGGACGGGGCTGTCCAGAACAAAGACGTCCGTCTGCGCCTCTTCCTGAGCCAGGATGTTGCCCAGGTTCTTGAACCGGGTCTTCAGGCTCATCGCCCCGGCTTCACGCAGGGGGTCGATGGGCGGGTTGGTGACCTGGCTGAAGTTCTGGCGGAAATAGTGGCTCAACGGGCGCGGCAGGGCCGAAAGCACCGCCGGCGGGGCGTCGTCGCCCATGGAGCCGACCGCCTCCTTGCCGTCGCGGACCAGGGCGTCCAGCAGCAGGTCCAGGTCCTCGCGGCTGTAGCCGGCGGCGATCTGGCGGCGGGTCAGGTCCTCGCCGGAGGCCGAACGCGGTTCCGGTCCGGGGCCGATGATCGGCTCCAGATCGACCATATTGTCCAGCCACTCCGTATAGGGGTGGGCGGCGGCCAGGGCGTCGACGGCCTCATGCTCGTCATAAACCCGGCCGTGCTTCATATCGACGGCGATCAGCTTGCCGGGGCCGATGTGCAGGCGGCGCTTCACCCGGCTTTCGGGGATGGGCACCAGACCGGCTTCGGACCCGGCCATCAAGAGGCCGTCCACGGTCTCGACCGCGCGCAGCGGGCGCAGGCCGTTGCGGTCCTTGCCCGCTACGATCCAGCGGCCGTCGGCGGCGCAGATGGCGGCCGGGCCGTCCCACGGCTCCATCACGGCGTTGCAGTAAGCGTAGAAGGCCCGGTGCTCGGGCGGCATGACCACATCGTCCTTGGCCCAGGCCTCGGGGATCAGCAGGGCCTTGGCCATCGGCGCGGGGCGACCGGCATGGACCAGCACCTCCATGACATTGTCCAGGGCGGCCGAGTCGGACCCGCCCGGCTGAACCACCGGCTTCACCTCGCGGTCACGATCCCCGAAGGCCTGGGCGGCCATGCGGATCTCGTGCGACTTCATCCAGTTGAGGTTGCCCTTCAGCGTGTTGATCTCGCCGTTGTGGGCCAGCATGCGGAAGGGCTGGGCCAGCTTCCATTCCGGGAAGGTGTTGGTGGAATAGCGCTGGTGGAAGACGGCGTAGGCCGAGACGAAGCGCGGATCCTCCAGGTCGGGATACAGGTTCCCCAGCAGTTCGGCCCGCACCATCCCCTTGTAGGCGATGGAGCGCGCGGACAGGGTGCAGATGTAGACCCCCGCCAAGTTCTCGGTCTTGACCGTCTTTTCGATGCGGCGGCGGCACAGGTACAGTTCACGCTCCAGCGCCTCGCCGTCCAGCGGCTGGCCGGCGTCGTCCAGCGGCGGGGCCAGCATGATCTGTTCGATCTCGGGCCGGGTGGCGCCGGCCTTGGTCCCGACGACCGACAGGTCGATGGGCGTCTGACGCCAGCCGTAGATCCAGAAGCCGGCGCGCAGGGCCTCGGTCTCGACGATGGCGCGGGCGCGGTCCTGGGCCCCCAGGTCCGTGCGCGGCAGGAAGACCTGGCCCACGCAGATCGGACCGGGCCGCACGGACTGACCGATCGAGGCCACCTGGTCGGCGAAGAAGCCTTGTGGCAGTTCGCACATGACGCCGGCGCCGTCGCCAGACAGGCCGTCGGGATCGACGGCGCCGCGGTGGGCCACGGCCTTCAGGCTGCGGATCGCATATTCGACCACGTCGCGGCGCGGCGTGCCGTCGATGGAGCAGACCAGGCCCACGCCGCAGGCGTCGCGCTCGGCGCTGCGGTCATAGGCGTTTTCGGCTTCCAGCCGGTCGCGGGTCTGTTCGTACTTGTTCAGCCAATCGGTCATGCCGCGACCTCCTCGGTGCGGGTCTTCAGGTAACGATCGATCTCGGCGGCGGCGTCCTGGCCTTCCCGCACAGCCCAGACGACCAGCGAGGCCCCGCGCACCGCGTCGCCGGCGGCGAAGACGCCGGGCAGGCTGGTGGCGAAGCTGACGGCGCCGACCTTGATGGTGCCGTCGTCGCGGAGTGTCAGGTTCGGCTCATGCGCGGCGAAGGGCTCGGGCGAAAAGCCCAGGGCCTCGATGACGATGTCGGCCGGAATATCGAAGTCGGCGCCGGGCACGGGCACGATGTCGCGCCGCTCGCCGGGGGCCGCCTCGGTCAGTTGCATCCGCGCGGCGCGGACGCCGGTGACGCGATCGCCCTGGGACAGCAGGGCCTTGGGCGCGCCCAGCCATTCGAAGACGACACCTTCCTCCTCGGCGTTGACCACTTCGCGGGCCGAGCCGGGCATGTTTTCCCGGTCGCGACGATACAGGCAGGTGACGGAGGCCGCGCCCTGGCGGATCGCGGTGCGGACGCAGTCCATGGCGGTGTCGCCGCCGCCGATCACGACCACTCGCTTGCCGCGCGCCTCGTGCCAGCCGTCCTGTTGGGCGTCGCCCAGGTCGCGCCGGTTCTGATGGGTCAGATAGGAGAGGGCCGCCACGGTGGAGTCCGGACCCCGCCCCGGCGCGGACAGGACGCGGGGCTGGTAGACGCCCATGGCCAGGAGGACCACGTCGTGGCGGTCGCGCAACTCGGTCAGGGTCACGTCCTTGCCGACCTCGCAGCCCAGGACGAACTGAACGCCGCCGTCGATCAGACGGTCCACGCGCCGCTGGACCACATGCTTCTCCAGCTTGAAGCCGGGAATGCCGTAGATCAGCAGGCCGCCGGCCCGGTCGTGGCGGTCATAGACGGTGACCTGATAGCCTTCGCTGCGCAGCCGGTCGGCGGCGGCCAGACCGGCCGGTCCCGCCCCGACGATGCCGACGCTCTCGCCGCGTTCGGCCTGGGGCCGGATCGGTTCGACCCAGCCGTTGGCGAAGGCCTGATCGCCCAGCCAGGCCTCGACCGAGCCGATGGTCACGGCGTCCCAGCCCGACTGGTTCAGGGTGCAGCCGCCTTCGCACAGCCGGTCCTGCGGACAGATGCGGCCGCAGATCTCGGGCATGGTGGAGGTCAGGGACGCCACGCGCCACGCCTCCTGCGCCTCGTTCTCGGCCGACAGGCGCAGCCAGTCTGGGATGTTGTTCTGAAGCGGGCAGGCGTTCTGGCAGAACGGCACGCCGCAGTCGGTGCAGCGCGACGCCTGTTTCTCCGCCGTCTCGGTCGAGGGCGGAATCGTGATCTCACCGAAACCGCGCGCGCGCAGTTCGGCGGAGGCCTTGGACAGGCGGCGGGGTTCGACCACGAAAGTCCCGCCTTGCTTCAGGGTCTTATGCATCCCTCGCATATGCAGCAAAGCGGCGGTGTGAGGCAAATATTATTGCTGCCACGGGCTATTGCTCGAACAAATCGCAACAAATCATCAGATATACGGGCTTTGTGGCGATAAATATGTGCGTCCGCCGCTCCACTTGGAACGGCTTTAGGGTCTGTAGGCGCCGAATTCGGAACCTGTGCGACGTCCGTTCGTTGAGCCTGTCTCAACCGCAATCGAAAACGGGGGCTCCATGCCGAGATGGACCACGCCGACTGGCCTGGGAGGATGGCTGACGCTGCTCCTCGGCCTCCTTATCTCCCTGATCGGAGCGATCCTCGTCTTCGGCGGGGCGCAGCTCGCGGCCCTGGGCGGCTCCTGGTATTATCTGATCGTCGGCCTGCTGCTGATCGCCTCGGGCGTGCTTCTGGTCTTGCGCGACGTGCGGGGCGCCTGGATCTACGGCGGCGCCTTCCTGTTCACCCTGGTCTGGGCGCTTTGGGAAAAGGGGCTGGACGGATGGGCCCTGGTCCCGCGTCTGGTCGGCCCGCTGGTTCTGATGTTCCTGGTTCTGGCTAGCCTGCCCGTGCTGATGGGGCGGGGCGGCAAACGGCTGGCGGGCGGCGGCGCCTTGGGACTGGCGGTCCTGACGGTGGTGTTCGGCTTCGCCGTGGCCCAGGCCAACCGCGCTCAGATCGCCAGCCCGGCGCCGGGCGCGCGCGGCGCCTACAACGACCCGGCCCTGCTGAAGACCGGCGCCGACTGGCCCGCCTGGGGCGGCACGGACAGCGCCCAGCGCTATTCGCCTCTGACGCAGATCAACAAGGACAATGTCGGTCGACTGGAACGGGCCTGGACCTTCCGCACCGGCGACTTGCCGGAAGAACGGTGGGGCGCTGAGACCACGCCTCTGAAGATCGGCGACACCGTCTATCTCTGCTCGGCCCGCAACAAACTGTTCGCCCTGGACGCCGCCACCGGCCGTCAGAAGTGGACCTATGACCCTCAGGTCGCCGACGAGAACATCCCCTATACGGCCGCCTGCCGCGGCGTGACCTATCACGCGCGCTCCGATGCGAGCGCGGCCGATCCCTGCGCGACCAAGATCATCGAGGGTACGCTGGACGGCCGCATCATCGCCGTCGATGCGCGCACCGGACGCCCGTGCCCCGCCTTCGGCCAGAACGGCGCCGTCGACATCAAGCGCGGCATGGGCGAGCCCTATCCGGGAATGGTCTCGATAACTTCCGCCCCTGTGATCGTGCGCGGGGTGATCGTCACGGGGCATCAGGTGCTGGACGGCCAGAAGCGCTGGAACGCCTCGGGCGTGATCCAGGGCTTCGATGTGGAGACGGGTGAACTGCGTTTCGCCTGGGACATGATGCGCCCCGACCGCAACGGCCTGCCGCCGGAAGGAGAGACCTATACGCCGGGCACGCCGAATATGTGGACCACGGCCACGGGGGACGAGGCGCTGGGTCTGGTCTATCTGCCGATGGGCAATTCGTCCGCCGACTACTGGTCCAGCTCGCGGCGACCGGCCGAGAATGAATACTCCACCGCCCTGGTCGCGCTGGACGTGACGACCGGCAAGCCCCGCTGGCATTTCCAGACGGTGCATAAGGACGTCTGGGACTTCGACCTGGGCTCCCAGGCGACCTTAATCGACTTCCCGACGGGGGGCGGCGTGGTTCCGGCCCTGTTGCTGCCCACCAAACAGGGCGACATGTATGTGTTCAACCGCGCCACCGGCCAGTTGCTGCATGGGGTCGAGGAACGTCCGGTCCCGACCACGGGCGGAACCGAACAGGGCCAACGGTCGCCGACCCAGCCCTTTTCGCTGTTCGCCACACTGCGCAAGCCCAATCTGGAGGAGCGGGACATGTGGGGCATGTCGCCCATCGACCAGATGTTCTGCCGCATCAACTTCAGGAAGGCGGACTATCAGGGCTACTACACCCCGCCTTCGACCAACCACTACATCAACTATCCCGGCTATAACGGCGGCTCGGACTGGGGCGGCGTGGCGGTCGATCCTGTGCGCGGCGTGATCATCGCCAACTACAACGACATGCCCAACTACAACCGGCTGGTGCCGCGCGAAGAGGCCAATGAGCGGGGCTGGTTCCCGCGCGACGACCCTCGCTACATCGCCCGGCAGCAGGAGGCGAGCGCGCGCGGCGGCAGCCTGTCCAAGGCGGAAGGGGCGGGCGATCCGCAGATCGGCGTCCCCTACGCCATCGACGTCAACGCCGGCTGGCGCGTGAAGTGGACGGGCCTGCTGTGCAAGGAGCCTCCCTACGGCGGCATCACCGCCATCGACATGCGCTCGGGCAAGACCCTGTGGGACCGGCCGTTCGGGACGGCCCGCAAGAACGGGCCGTGGGGCATTCCCTCGCACCTGCCGCTGGAGATCGGCACGCCGAACAACGGCGGCTCGGTGGTGACGGCCGGCGGCCTGATCTTCATCGCCGCGGCGACCGACGACCTGATCCGCGCCATCGACATCGAAACCGGCGAGACGGTGTGGTCCGACGTCCTGCCCGCCGGGGGACAGGCCAATCCGATGATCTATGAGCAGGACGGCCGGCAGTATCTCGTCATCATGGCGGGCGGCCACCACTTCATGGAGACGCCGAAGGGCGACTATGTGATCGCTTATGCTCTGCCCGAGGGCAGAGCATAAGCTTGCTCTTGGGCCTATTGCGCTTCGCGCTGCTTGAGGCCGTGATGAGATGATCCGAAGGGGCCGGAGGCGGAAAACGTCTCCAGCCTTTTTGCGTCACGGCCGCGTCTGGCCCTGACCCCGCACTATGTATTTGTAGGTGGTCAACTGTTCGGCGCCGACGGGGCCGCGGGCGTGCAGGCGGGCGGTCGATATGCCGATCTCGCCGCCGAAGCCGAACTCTCCCCCGTCGGCGAACTGGGTCGAGGCGTTGATCAGGACGATGGCGCTGTCCACCTGGGCGGCGAACCGTTCGGCGGCCGAGGCGTCGGTGGTGATGATCGCCTCCGTATGGCCCGAACCGTAGCGGGCGATGTGGGCCACGGCCGCGTCCAGATCCTCCACCACCCGAACCGCCAGGACGGGCGCCAGATATTCGGTGGTCCAGTCGGCCTCCGTCGCCGGGATCATGGCGGGAACCAGGGCCCGCGCCGCATCGTCCCCGCGCAGTTCGCATCCGGCGGCGATCAGGTCGGCGGCGACCGGGGGCAGCAGACGTTCGGCAGCCGCGCGATCCACCAGCAGGGTCTCGGTCGCGCCGCAGACCGAAACCCGTCGCATCTTGGCGTTCAGCACCACGGCCCGCGCGACCTCCAGATCGGCCGCCTCGTGCAGATAGGTGTGGTTCAGCCCCTCCAGATGGCTGAGCACCGCCGTCTTCGCCTCGGCCTGGACGCGGGCCACCAGGCTCTTGCCGCCGCGCGGAATGATGACGTCGATCGCCCCGTCCAACCCGCTCAGCATCAGGCCGACGGCTTCGCGGTCGGGCGTATCGACCAGTTGCACCGCATCGGCGGGCAGGCCGGCCTCCGCCAGGGATTCGGCGATCAGGCCGGCGATGGCCAGCGACGACTGGAGGCAGTCCGATCCGCAGCGCAGGATGGCGGCGTTGCCCGAGCGGATGCACAGGGCGGCGGCGTCGGCGGGGACGTTGGGGCGGCTCTCATAGATCACGCCCAGCACGCCGATCGGGGTGCGGACCCGCGCGATGTCCAGGCCGTTGGCGGGGGTCCAGCGCTCGGTCTCGACGCCCAGGGGATCGGGCACGGCGGCGATGGTCTTGACCGCCTGGGCCATGCCGGCGACGCGGGCGGGGGTCAGCAGCAATCGGTCGATTTGGGCCTCGGCCATGCCGTTCGCACGGGCTGCGGCCACGTCTCGGGCGTTGGCGGCCAGAATGTCCGCCTCGGCGGCGGTCAATCGTCGGGCCAGGCTGTCCAGCGCGCGGGTGCGGGCGCCGGCCGGGGCGTCGCGCAGACCCGCCGCAGCGGCGCGGGCGCATCGGCCCCGCTCCAGCATCTGTTCGTTCAGCGTCAGAGTCTCGGTCATCGGTCGTCCAGCACCAGGTCGTCGCGGTGGATCAGGACCGAGGCGCCGCGATAGCCCAGAACGGACTCGATCTCATCGCTGCGGCGGCCCCGGATGCGGGCGGCCTCTTCGGCGGCGTAGGCGGCTAAGCCCACCCCGACAGGCCGGTTTTCGGCGTCGATCAGGCGCACGCAGTCGCCCTTTTCGAAGTCGCCCGAGACGGCCGTGACCCCGGCGGGCAACAGGCTCTTGCCGGCCTTCAGCGCGGCGACGGCGCCGGGGTCCAGCGTCAGGGTTCCGGCGGGCGACAGGCTGCCGGCGATCCACTGCTTATAGGCGGCCATCGGGGTGTCGGGCGCCGTGATCAGGGTGGCGCGCGCCCCGGTGCGAACCGCGCTCAGAGGCGACAGGGTCTGGCCCGAGGCGATGACGGTGGCGCAGCCGGCCGAGCGGGCGATCTGCGCCGCCGCCAGCTTAGTCGCCATGCCGCCGGTGCCGACCCCGGCCTGGGCGTTGGCGCCGCCGCCCATGGCCAGGACGTCGGGGCCGAGGCTCTCGATCAGAGGCAGGTGGACGGCGTTTGGGTCTCGCCGTGGATCGGCGGTGTAGAGGCCGTCGACGTCGGACAGCAAAATCAGCAGATCCGCCCGCGCCAGCTGGGCCGTGCGCGCCGCCAGCCGATCGTTGTCGCCATAGCGGATCTCTTCGGTGGCGACGGTGTCGTTCTCATTGACGATGGGCACGACTCCGTGGGCCAGCAGGGCCTCGACCGTGGCGCGGCCGTTCAGCCAGCGCCGGCGCCGTTCGGTGTCGTCGCGGGTCAGGAGGACCTGCCCGGCGACCAGGCCGTGAGGGGCCAGGGCTTCGGACCAGGCGGCCATCAGCAGGGACTGGCCCACCGAGGCCGCCGCCTGCTTGTCCTCCAGCCGCGCGCCCAGGTTCGGCAGGCGGCCGCGCCCCAGTGCGATCGAACCGGACGAGACGACGATCACCTCGCGCCCCTCGGTCCTCAGCCGCGCCAGATCCTCGGCCATGGCGGCCAGCCACTCGCGCGTCGGCCGCCGCGTCTCGGCGTCGATCAACAGAGACGATCCGATCTTGACCACGACCCGGCGGGCGGCCCCCAGGGCGGAGGCGGCGTCCGGACGCGGCGCGGGGGAGGCGGCCTGGGACATGAAGGTTTCTCTAAACGGCCGATCGCCGCTTGTCTCTTGTCGTCTGTGCCGTCACAGCAGGGCGATGATGGAATCCCTGTCCCCTATCGCCGCAGGCGCCCTGGGCAGTCTGGCGGCCGGTCTGATGACGGCGGTCGGCGCGGCGCCGATGCTGGTGGTCAAAAGGCCCGGTCAGCAGACCCAGAGCGTGCTCCTAGGCTTCGCCGCCGGGGTGATGCTGGCGGCCTCCTTCTTCTCGCTGATCATGCCGGGGGTGGAGGTGCTGCAAACGGGCGGGGCGTCGCGCGGCTGGGCGGCGGGAACCATGGCGGCGGCGGTGCTGATCGGGGCCACGGTCATCGGCCTGATGAACCGGTTCGCGCCGGTGGACATGCTGGCGATCGGACCGGCCCAGTCGAAACATCTGGCGCGCCGCATCTGGCTGTTCATCATCGCCATCACCCTGCACAACTTTCCGGAAGGCGCGGCCGTGGGCGTCAGCTTCGGCGGCGGCGACCTGCACCAGGGGCTGGCGACGACGCTCGGCATCGGGATTCAGAACATGCCCGAAGGCCTGGCCGTCTCGGCCGCCATGGCCTCTTTGGGATACGGCCGCATCGCCGCCTTTGCGGCCGCCCTGGCCTCGGGTCTGGTCGAGCCGGTCGGCGGGCTGATCGGCGCGAGCGTGGTCGGCGCCTTGCCCGGCGCCCTGCCCTGGGGCCTGGGTCTGGCGGCCGGAGCCATGATCTATGTCGTCACCGCAGAGATCATTCCCGAGACGCGTGAGCGATCGACCGGCGACGGCTCCATGATCGGGCTGATGGTCGGTCTGGTGGGGATGATGTTCCTGGACATCGCCCTGGGCTGAGCTTGGCCTTTAGGCTGCTCTCGAGTTGAAGGACTTCGGGCGCCTGTTACATCATTTACATGCGGCGCGGGTCTGGACGGGGGCGGTCGCCAGAGGTTAGGCCACCAGTTCGCCGATCCATCTGCCCCGAAGGAGCGCCCCATTAAGACGCGACCTGAAAAGCCTTCGGCTTCCCGTCGAAACTTCTTGTCTGGCCTCGGGCTTCTCGCCCTGATGGGCGCCGGAGTGTATTCCATGCCTGCTTCCGCCGAAACCGCCCGCGCCGTTCAGCGTCACCGCCAGCGGATCGAGGATCTGATTTCGGCCATGACGGTTGAGGAGAAGGCGGGCCAGCTCAATCTGCTCGCCGATCCGTTCCGCTGGATGCCGACGGCGGTGAACCCGCTGGACGGCACGGGCGACCCGGCGCGCGTCACCGCCATGATCCGCGAGGGCAAGGTCGGCAGCCTGTTCAACGGCATCGGCGCCGAGGCCGGCCGCCGCATTCAGCAGGTCGCGATGGAAGAGAGCCGGCTGAAGATCCCACTGCTGTTCGCGGCGGACGTGATCCACGGCCTGTCCACCATCTTCCCCGTGCCCCTGGCCGAGGCGGCGGCTTTCGACACCCAACTGGCCTATCGCACCGCCCGGGCGGCGGCGGTGGAGACGGCGGCCTCGGCCGTGCACCAGACCTACGCCCCCATGGTGGACGTGGCCCGCGACCAGCGCTGGGGCCGCAACGTCGAGGGCGCGGGCGAGGACGTTCTGCTGAACAATCTGCTGGCCGCCGCCCGGGTGCGCGGCTTCCAGGGCGAAAAGGGGCTGGACGACCGCGACGCCGTCTTGGCCACCGCCAAACACATGGCCGCCTATTCGGCCGCCGTCGGCGGGGTCGAGTACAACACCACCGACATGAGCGAACAGACCCTGCGCGGGGTCTTCCTGCCGCCGTTCAAGGCGGCGGTGGACGCGGGTTGCCTGTCGATCATGAGCGCCTTCAACGATCTGAACGGGGTGCCGGCCTCGGGCAGCCGCAAACTGCTGACCGACATTTTGCGCGGCGAATGGGGTTTCGAGGGCTTCGTCGTCTCCGACTACACCTCCGAACAGGAGCTGATCGCCCACGGCTTCGCCGAGGACGGCCGCGACGCCGCCCGCCTGGCCTTCAACGCCGGCGTAGATGTGTCGATGGTCTCGGGCCTCTATCTGGAGCATCTGCCCAGCCTGGTCGCCTCGGGCGAGGTGTCCATGGCCCGACTGGACGAGGCGGTGCGCCGTCTGCTGCACACCAAGGCGGCGCTGGGCCTGTTCGACGATCCCTATCGCGGCACGGACGTGGCGCGTGAGAAGGCCGTGGTCGGCTCGCGCGATCATATCGCCCTGTCGCGCGAAGCGGGCCGCAAGTCCGTGGTCCTGCTGAAGAACGACAACGGCCTTCTGCCGCTGAACAAGAGCCAGAAGATCGCCCTGATCGGCCCCTTCGCCGATGACGTGGACAATGTCTGGGGGCCGTGGACCATCTGGGGCGCGCCTGAGCGTCGCGTCTCGCTGGAGGCCGGCTTCCGCGCCGCCATGAGCGATCCGCAAGCCCTGACCGTCGCGCGCGGCTCCGGCGTCGAGAGCGCGCTGGACGGCGGCATCGACGAGGCTGTCCGTGCGGCCGCCAACGCTGATGTCATCGTGCTGGCCATCGGCGAAAGCCAGAAGATGTCGGGCGAGGCACAGTCCCGCACCGAGATCGTCGTGCCGGCGCCGCAGATGGCTCTGGTCGACGCCATGGCCGCCCTGAACAAGCCCATGGTCATCCTGCTGCGCAACGGCCGGGCCCTGGCGCTGGAGGGCAATGTCAAGAACGCCCAAGCCGTCGTCGTGACCTGGTTCCTGGGCGAGCAGATGGGCCACGCCGTCGCCGACGTGATCTTCGGCGACCATGGTCCCTCGGCCCGCCTGCCGATCAGCTTCCCGCACAAGTCGGGCCAGCAGCCCTATTCCTACGACCACAAGAACACGGGACGTCCGGCCAACCCGGACCTGCCGGTCGAGGAATACAAGGCCCGCTATCGCGAGACGACCAATACAGCCCTCTATCCGTTCGGTTTCGGCCTGACCTATGGCGAGGTGGTCTATGGGCCGGTTGAGATGGCGAGCGATCAACTGCCGTGGAACGGGACGCTGGACGTCGCCGTCACCGTGACCAACCAGGGCGCCCACCCGGCCGAGGAACTGGTGCAGCTCTATATCCACGACCGGGTCGCCAGCCTGACCCAACCGGGCCGTCTGCTGAAGGATTTCAAACGGGTCAGCCTGCGTCCCGGTCAGAGCCAGACGGTGCGTTTCACCCTGAACCCGCGTCAGCTGGGCTTCATCGGCGAGGACGGCGCCTACCGGATCGAACCCGGCCTGTTCGACCTGTGGCTGGCCCCGCACGCCCAGGGCGGTTCGGCGGCTCAGTTCCGTCTGATCGGCCCGGCCTGATCCTGCGGACGTTGACGGAGCGGACGGCAGGGCTTAACGAGCCCGCCGTTTGTCTTCGGCCTCCTTTCGGGCTGGATTCGTGTTTAGGAGCGCGCCCATGACGACCAAGATTCTTCCGGGCGCCACAGGCGTTCTCGCGCTTGCAGACGGCACGATCCTTCAGGGAATCGGAGTCGGGGCGGTCGGATCGGCCCTGGGCGAGGTGGTCTTCAACACCGCCATGACCGGCTATCAGGAAATCCTGACCGACCCGTCCTACATGAGCCAGATCTTGGCCTTCACCTTCCCGCACGTCGGCAATGTGGGGACCAATGTCGAAGACATCGAACAGATGGGCGGCGGGTCCGACACCTCGGCGCGGGGCGCCATCTTCCGCGACGTTCCGACCGATCCGGCCAACTATCGCTCGGACGCCAGTTTCGACGACTGGATGAAGCGGCGCGGCGTCGTGGGTCTGGCCGGGGTGGACACCCGCGCCCTGACCAAGATCATCCGAGACAAGGGCGCGCCCCACGCCGTGATCGCCCATGATCCGGACGGCGCGTTCGATCTGGAGGCCCTGGTCGCCCAGGCGCGGGAATGGACCGGCCTCGTTGGTCTGGACCTGGCCAAGCCCGCCTCCACCCTGCAAGCCTTCGAATGGGACGAGGGGCTGTGGGAATGGCCTGAAGGCCACCCCAAGACCCAGGGGCGCAAGGACGTCGTGGTCATCGACTATGGGGTGAAGCGCAACATCCTGCGCGCCCTGGCCTCAACGGGCGCCCGCATCACCGTGGTTCCGGCGACGACGACGGCGGAAGAGGTTCTGGCCCGCAATCCGGACGGCGTGGTGCTGTCGAACGGGCCCGGCGACCCGGCCGCGACCGGCGAATACGCCGTGCCGGAGATCCAGAAGCTGGTCGCCAGCGGCAAGCCCCTGATGGGCATCTGCCTGGGCCACCAGATGCTGGCCCTCGCCCTGGGCGCCAAGACGGTGAAGATGGATCAGGGCCACCACGGCGCCAACCATCCGGTCAAGGATCTGACCACCGGCAAGGTCGAAATCGTCTCGATGAACCACGGCTTCACGGTCGATCGCGACAGCCTGCCCGACGCCGTGACCGAAACCCACGTCAGCCTGTTCGACGGCACCAACTGCGGCATCGCCGTCAAGGACAAGCCGATCTTCAGCGTCCAGCACCACCCCGAGGCCTCGCCCGGACCCACGGACAGCCTGTATCTGTTCGACCGGTTCGCCGATCTGATGGCCGCGCGCTGAGCCGATGAACCAGGCAGCGGCCCGGTCGGACTATCTGGACTGGCTGGCGCAGGCGCTGGAGGCGGAGCGCGGGATGACCCCCTTGCCTGACGGCGATGTGGTGGTCGGCTACGCCACCGGCTATGATGCGGCCGATGTCGCGCCCTTCGTGCGGTCCTTGCGGGCGGTGTTCGACGGTCCTGTCGCCCTGGTGGTGGATACGGACGCCGAGTTGCGCGAGTTCCTGGCCCAGAATGACGTGACCGCCGTGGACGCGCCGACCTGGCGCGGCTGGGCGCCCCATCCGGTGATGCAGAGGTTCGTCGCCTTCGCCGGCCTGCTGGGCGATCGGCCGGGCGCCGCCCTGGCCTGCGACGTGCGTGACGTCGTCTTCCAGGCCCCGCCGTTCGCGCCCCATCCGCACGGGCTGGAAGTCTTCATCGAGGCTGACGCCCCCCTGGGCGCTCATGCCTTCAACATGAAATATCTGCGCGCCCTGTTCGGCGAGGCGACCGCGACGGCCCTGGCGGATCGTTCCTGCCTGTGCGTGGGCACCCTCGTGGGGCCGCGGGTCGAGGTGTCGCGCCTGTCGCGGCTGATCCTGTCGCTGGCCGCCATTCCGCGTTCCGAGATCGGCGGGGCCTTCGGCGCGGATCAGGCGGCCTTCAATATGGCGGTCCATCAGGGTCTGGCGGCGGCGACGGTCCAGCCCAACTATGGCCGTGTGGCGACCCTGGGCCTGACGCCGGGCGACCTTCTGTCGGTTCAAGGCGGCCGGGTCATCAACCCGGACGGCACGGCCAGCGCCGTCGTGCACCAGCATGACCGCCATCCCCATCTGGACGCGGCGATGCATCAGCGGTGGGGTGGCGGTTTCGAGCACCGCAAACGCGTCCGCCCCAAGTCCGCCCGTCAAAAGCTGGACAAGCTGGCGGCTTCGCTGAGACGTCGGACGCCGGAGCTCCGCTGATCCGGCCAGGCGACCCGTCAACTGATCAGGGCAGGGGGGCGAAACTCTTGTCCTCGCGCAGGGCGCTGGCCTTTCGCACGGCCATCGGCGCGGCGTGCAGCCAGTAGTCGGCGTCGTCGAGCCGACGCTCGCGTCGGCGCTCCAGGCCGCGCATCCGCCTGAGGGCGGCGTTTTCCAGAAGGCGCGCATGCAGGGCGCGCGGCGACAATTCGACGATGGCGGGAGAGCCGGGGACGGCGACGGCGTCGGGGCCTTGGGGCTCCACCGCCGGACGGGCGATGGCGATATACATCAGAATCTCGGTTCAGAAGGACAGGCGCTTCTGCGCCGCGCTAACGGGGAATTAACCACAACACCTGTGGATAGTTCCTGAGTGCGTCCGAAAAAAGTCCGTGATTCGAATGAGTTGGTGTCTCGATCCGAACAAAATGCTTACTGAAATCTTAATCTGGAGGCGGAGCGCTTTCTCAATACGCCTCGTCATGCAGCCGATGAACGGCGCCGGTGGCAGTCCCTAGGGGAGTCGAACCCCTCTTTTCAGGTTGAAAACCTGACGTCCTAACCGATAGACGAAGGGACCGCGGCCGGGGCGGCGCATTTGCCCCGGATTGGTCCCTTCTGCAAGCGAAAAATCACGCCGCCTCGGCCGCTTCGGCCGGCGAGAGGGCGTCCAGCGCCGGGAACAGGTCGGCGATCAGATCCTCGACATGTTCCAGCCCGACCGACAGCCGCACCAAGCCGTCGCCGATGCCGGCGGTGGCGCGCTGTTCCGGCGTCATGGCGGCGTGGGTCATGGTGGCGGGATGGGCGATCAGGCTTTCAACCCCGCCCAGGGATTCGGCCAGGGTGAAGACGTCCAGGCTTTCGACCAGGGTCCGCACCGCCTCGGCCCCGCCCGCCAGTTCGAAGCTGAGCATGGCGCCCGGCCCCGCTTGCTGGGCCGTGACCAGGGCGTGGTTCGGGTGGGACTTCAGGCCCGGATAGTGGACGGCCTTGACCGCCGGGTGGCCGGCCAGCCTTTGGGCGATCGCGCCGGCCGTGGCCTGCTGCCGCTCGATCCGGGCGAACAGGGTGCGCACGCCGCGCAGGGTCAGATAGGCGTCGAAGGGCGAGCCGGTCACGCCGGTGCAGTTGGCCCACCAGGCCAGGGTCTGGTGATCCTCGGCGTCGGCCGACACGACCGCGCCGCCGACCACGTCGGAATGGCCGTTGATGAACTTGGTCGTGGAATGGACCACGAAGTCGGCGCCCAGCTTGATCGGGTTCTGAAGGGCCGGCGACAGGAAGGTGTTGTCGCAGACGACCTTGGCGCCCGCCGCATGGGCGCGGGTGCAGATGTCGGCGACGTCGACCAGACGAAGCAGCGGGTTGGACGGGGTCTCGACCAAGACCAGCTTGGGCTTCAGCGCCAGGGCGGCCTCCAGGGCTTCCGGATCGCCCTGATCGACCAGCAGCAGCTCGAAATGGCCTTTGCGGGCGCGGGCGTTCAGCAGGCGGCAGGTGCCGCCGTAACAGTCGTGCGGGGCGATCAGCAGGTCGCCGGGCTCCAGCAGGGCCAGGGGCAGATCGACGGCCGCCATGCCGGTGGCGGTGATGACGCAGCCGGCGCCGCCCTCCAGCTCGGCCAGGGTCTCGGCCAGGACGTCGCGGGTCGGATTGCCCGATCGGCTGTAGTCGTACTTCCGCTTCTGGTCGAAACCGGCGAAGGAATAGTTGGACGACAGATAGAGCGGCGGCATGACCGCGCCGTGGGCCGTGTCCGTATCCACGCCCGTGCGGGCGGCGATGGTGTGCGGGCTGGCGGGGCGGGTCGTCATGCTTGGATATCCTTGAAGGCGGCGCGGAGGACTTCGCCGACGAAGGCGTCCTCCTTCAGAAAGGCGTCGTGGCCGTAGAGGGAGGGCGCCTCGACGAAGCGCCACAGGGTCGGCAGGCGCGCGGCCAGTTCGCGCATGTCGTCGATCGGCACCAGCCGGTCGGAGGTGAAGCCGATCAGGGTGACGGGGGTGGTTATGGCCTCGGGCGTCACACTGTGGCGATCCAGCGAATCCGACATCGACAGCCAGCGGGCCGGGGTGGTGTGGGTGCGATAGGCCTGGCCCCGCGCCGTCAGATAGTCGCAGACGGGATAGGCGCCGCCGACGGCGGCCGGGGCGGTGGTGTCGAACCGGTCGTTGAACTCTTCCGCCGTGCGATAGGTGGTCATGGCCAGTTCGCGGGCCAGGGCGACGCCTTCTTCCGGGCGGCCGGCGTCGACGGCGAACTGGAGGATGCGGCGCTGGATGCCGCGCCAGGCCGTGGCCTGGGGATGGGCGCGGTGGGCGGCCGAGACGACGATCAACTGTTCGGCCCAGTCGGGATAGAGTTCAGCGAAGGCCAGGGCGACCATGCCCCCGTAGGAACAGCCGACGAAGGCGGCGACCCGTTCGACCTTCAGATGGTTCAGAACCAGGGCCAGCAGGCGGGCCTGATCGTGGGTGGTGATGGTGACGGGCGCATCCTGGAACTCCTGGCCGGGCGCGAAGTCGACGGCCAGGACCTGAAGCCGCGACAGGTCGATGGGGCCGCGCACGGAGACGGCGCCGGACCACCAGCCCAGGCCGTTGGTCTCGGTGCGGTGGACGAACCGGCCGGCCGAAATGCCGCCGGCCACGACGACGACGGGCGCCCCGGCGCGGCCGTGCAGGCGGCCGATGACGTTGGGCTGTTTCAGTTTTTCGCCGGAAGCGAGGCGGAAGTCGGCGGGAAGGGGAACGATCACGTCGCGGGCGCCGCCGCGTTCGCGCACAGGCTTGGCCGTCGGCTGGGGCCGACAGTCGGGTTCTTCGAGCAGGGATGTTTCAGCCAGGGTCATCTATCGTCGTCCGCATCGTTCTCGCTCAGCAAGGCTCGATGCGGTGACAGATCGTGGAGCGTCGCCTCGTCGATGCTCCACTCATCTCTCGCGACCCCGAAGGACCCCGCAGGAGTTGGCACCGTTTCGGGCGGAACCCGATGGTTGCCCCGGCGTCAAAGGGCCTAATCCCTCAGCCGGTCTTGATGAGTGATCTTACGTTGATCAAACAGGCGGAGCCGGTCAAGCGAAAAATTCAACCCAAGTTGATAGTTCGCGCGGCCTTGGCTGGTCTGAAACGACCCCGAAAGTCGTCGTTGCGAAAAAATCATCCAATGCGGCTTGACAGCGAGGGTGGGGTCCGATCACCCTAGGCTCAGATTTCAACCGGATCAGACCTGTGCGCCAGCACCTGCTCATCGCCGAAGTTTCGACCGTCGCCGGCCTCGCCGCGACGGCCTTCGGCATGACCATTGGCGGCTCGATTATTGGCGGCACCACCGGCGCCACCACCACCATGCCCTCACGGGCGGGACGAGTTTAGCGCGCCGGACGCCGGCAACCGCAGAACCCGAACCCCGCCCGGTCCGCCAGGCGGGGTTTTTCATTTCACCCCACCCCTTCCGAACATCGCTCGAGAAACCCAATGTCAGCCTCCCTCGCCGTCGTAGAGAAATCCGAGAACCTCGAACCGAGTAAACAGCCCGCCGCCGAGGTGGTGGTGCTGAAGTTCGGGTCGTCGATCCTGCGAACCCCGGCGGAGGCGCCGCTGGTGGCCTCGGCCGTCTACGGCCATGTGCGGGCGGGACGGAAGGTGGTGGCGGTGGTCTCGGCCTTCGGCGGGGCGACCGACCAGATGCTGGGCGAGGCGCGGGCCCTGGGCCTGGCCCATTCCAACGAACTGCTGCCCGGCTATGTGGCCCTGGGCGAGGAGAAGTCGGCGGCCCTGGTGGCCATCGCCTGCGACCGGATCGGCCTGGACGCCTGCGCCCTGTCGGTGCGGGAACTGGGCATCGTCGCCGAAGGCGAGCCGGAGCATTCGCGCCCCTGCGGCCTGCGGCCCGACCATCTGAAACAGGCGCTGGACCGGCACGAGGTGGTGGTGGTGCCAGGCTTCGGCGCGGTGCGGCCGGACGGGCGGATCGCCCTGTTGGGCCGGGGCGGATCGGACCTGACGGCGGTCTTCCTGGCGGCGGAACTGGGCCTGAAGAAGGTGCGTCTGGTGAAGGACGTCGACGGCCTGTACGACCACGATCCGAACGACCGGACGGCCCCGGCCCTGCGCTATCGCCGAGCCTCCTGGGACGTGGCGCGCAAGCTGGGCGGCGCCTTGGTTCAGCACGACGCGATCGACCTGGGCGAGAGCCGGGGCGTGGAGATCGAGGTCGCGGCCCTGGACCGGGCCGACGGCACGGTGATCGGCAAGCGGTCGGCGCCCCCCGGACCGGCGCCGGCCCTGCCGCCGCTGAAGGTGGCGGTCGCCGGCTGCGGCGTGGTGGGCGGCGGGGTCCTGGCGCGGTTGCTGAACGATCCGCGCTATGACGTGGTGGGGGTGCTGGTGCGCAACCCGAAGAAGGTCCGCGACGTGGCCTGCCCGCAATCGCTGTTCACCGCCGACCCGGCGGTCCTCTGGGCCAAGAAGCCGGACATCGTGCTGGAGGCCCTGTCGGAAGGCGAGGCGGGCCATGCGGTGATCCGCGCCGCCCTGGAGGCCGGCTGCGACGTGGCCAGCGCCAACAAGCAGGCGGTCAGCCGCGATCCCGGCGGGCTTCAGGATCTGGCCAAGGCCAAGGGGCGACGGATCTTCTGGTCGGCCTCGGTCGGCGGGGGCTCGCCGATGATCGAGACGGTGCGGGCGGCCCGCGCCGCCGGCGAGGTGGTCGGGTTCGAGGCGGTGCTGAACGGCACGGTCAACTTCATGCTGGAGCGGCTGGGCGACGGGGCGGCCTTCGCCGAGGCCCTGGCCGACGCCCGGGCGGCGGGCTTTGCGGAAGAGGACCCGTCGGCGGACCTGGAGGGGCTGGACGCCGCCGCCAAGGTGCGGCTGCTGTGCCACGAGGCCTTCGGCCGCTCGCCCGACGGCGAGGTCCCGCGCGACTGCCTGACCGAGGCGACGTCGGCCGAGGGCGGGGTGCGCCAGATCGGCGCCGCCCATCTGAAGGACGGGGTCATCACGCCGTCGGTCAAGCTGACGGCCGGGCACGGCGACCCCTTGTTCTCCAGCCTGCGCGGCGAGGGCAACGCCCTGAAGGTTTACGGCGCCGACGGGCGGGTGTGGCGCTGCCGGGGCCGGGGCGCCGGCCGCTGGGCCACGACCGAGAGCATCATGGCCGATCTGGCCGAGATCGTGCGCGCGCGCCGCGCCGACGCGGGCCTGAACTAGGCCATGGCCGTCTTCACCCCCGTTGCGCTGGACGAGGCCAGGGCGTTCCTGGCCGGCTACGACCTGGGCGAGGTGGTCGAACTGGCCGCCATCGCCGAGGGGGTGGAGAACACCAACTACCGGCTGGAGACCCAGGACGGGGCGAGCCGCAGACGGTTCGTCCTGACCCTGTTCGAGGCGCGGACGGACGAGGCGTCTCTGCCCTTCTGCCTGGGGCTGACGGCCCATCTGGCGGGGCGGGGCTTTCCCTGCCCGACGCCGATCGAGGACCGTTCGGGCGGATGGCTGGGACGGCTGAACGGCCGGGCGGCGGCGGTGATCGAATGGAAGACCGGCGCCTGGCTGCGCCATCCGTCCGAGGCCGATCAGGCGGCGGCGGGGGCGGTGCTGGCGCGACTGCACCAGACGGCCCAGAGCTTCGCCGGGCGGCGCGAGAATCCGGTCGGGCCGGCCATGTGGCGGCGGCTGGCGGACCGGTGCGCGGCGGGCGCCTCGGGCGAGGACCGCAGCCTGCTGGATCAGGTCGAGGCGGCGCTGGTGCGGCTGGATAATCCGTTTGCGGACGATCTGCCGACCGGGGCGATCCATGCCGACTATTTCCCCGACAACATCCTGTTCGAGAACGGGACCGTTTCGGCCGTGATCGACTTCTATTTCGGCTGCACCGGACCGCTGGTCTATGACCTGGCCATCGCCCTGTCGGCCTGGGGTTTCGACGCCGAGGGGCGGCCCATGCCGGACGCCCTGGCGGCCTTCCAGCGCGGCTATGAGGCGGTGCGGCCGCTGAACGAGGCCGAACGCGCGGCCCTGCCCCGACTGGGCGAGGCGGCGGCCCTGAGGTTCACCGTCACCCGCCTACACGACCGCATCTTCCACGACCCGTCCAAACTGGTGACGCCCAAGGACCCGGCGGTCTTCCTGCGGCGGATGGATCACTGGCGGGCGGTGGAGACCGTCTGAAGGGACCCCGGATCGGACAGGAAAAAGAGTGTCCGATGTGTCCGATCTGTCCGAAATCGACGGGAGCGACGCCGCAGGGCCGAACGCGAGGGGTTCGGTTTTCAAAGACCGGGGCGGGGATTGTCACACGGATTGGAAGGGCGGCGGGCCGATTGGGTTCGAACCGCGCCAGAGCGCTGAAAAGACCGAAGTTCATCGCCGCTCCTCGTGCGACATGAGCCGTCTGCCGCCCGCCTGGGGGGAGGGGGCTTCGAAGGGTGGAGGGGGCTCTCCGCCGCACCTAATCCGGATTGAGACCCCCTCCGTCACGGCGCCGAAGAGGCGCCGCGCCACCTCCCCCAGAGGGGAGGAGACATCGCCCCGAGATCAGGTCCGGCAGATGGAGACGCCGCCGTCCACCCGTGTCGCCGTGCCTGTCATGAAGCCGGCGGCGTCGGAGGCGAGGAAGGCCGCAGCCTGGGCGATTTCCTCGGGCTGGGCGATGCGTTTGAGGGCGTGCAGGCCCGAGACGAAGGCCAGGGTTTCGGGGGTGTCGGCGACGGCCCGGCCCATCGGCGTGTCCACCCCGCCGCACAGCAGGGCGTTGGCGCGGATGTTCTGGGCGCCGAACTCGGCGGCGATGACCTGGGTCAGGCCGATCAGACCCGCCTTGGCCGAGGCGTAGGCCGCCATGCCCGGAAAGCCGACGGTATGGCCGACAAAGGTGGAGGTGAAGACGATCGAGCCGCCGCCGCGCCTCTGCATGGCGGGGATCTGATGCTTGGCGCACAGGAAGGCGCCGGTCAGGTTGATGTCCAGGGTCTGTTTCCAGCCGGCGACCGACAGGTCCGGCGTCGGGGCGGTTTCGGGGATGGCGCCGGCGTTGTTGAAGGCGATGTCCAGGCCGCCGAACCGCTCCTCCGCCGCCGTGGTCAGGGCCGCAGCCGTGGCCTCGTCGCACACGTCGCCTGGGACTGCGCAGGCCTCGCCCCCTTCGGCCTGTATGGCCGCGACCAGGGCGGCGAGTTCGGCTTCTCGGCGGGCCGAAACCACCACCTTGGCGCCCAGGCGGGCGAACAGTCGGGCGGCCGCCTGGCCGATGCCGGAGCTGGCGCCGGTGACGACGGCGACCTTGTCTTTCAGAGCGTACACGGGGGCTCTCCTCTTTGCGTTTGGAGGCCGGTCGAGGGGCGACACGGCCGAACGCGGCGGGTCTAGAGGGCGCGCGCGGTTCCGGCTGGCGGGAAGCGGCTGTGGGATTGGAAAATTGGCCAGCTCGACTGTTCATTATATGCTGAGGCATGCGGAAAGCGCAGCTTGTGAGGCTTGTCGGGATTGGAGGAGCGGCGATTTCCGCGATCGCCTACGTGACCTTTGTGCTTGTCGGCCTCAACGGCGGCGGCGCGCGTTTCGAGCTGCTTTGGAAGACTGTAGTCTTCGCCCCTCCTCACGTCATAGTGGCTTGGGTGATCTTCGGCGCATGCGGCGGGACTGCCTATGTATTCCGACAAGAACTTGGATATCGGTCGATTCTAGTCGGCGGGGCACTCGTAGGCTTGCCGGCTGTCTGGGTGGTCGGATTGTTCAGCTATTACGCTGAAAGCGTGCCGGAATGGCCCGGTTTCAACGGCGAAGCTTGGCGTTGGACCGTCAATCTGGCCTATGCGGAGTTCGCCTTCGGCTTTCTGATCGGGTTCTTAGGATTGGCGGCATTGGGCGCGAGCGGTGCGACCTCGCCAGCCTTCCCCACCCCCGACGCCGCACGAGGCCCTTCCGCCGTGGGGAAGCAAGAGGAGAAACGGTGAATTTGTCGCTGGAACGGAAGCGGGTTCCGGGATTTTCATCGTCACGCGGCCATCAGGGCCGCGCTCCCCGAGGATGAGATTTCACCATGACTGACGAACGGATCGAGGGCGCCGCGTATCAGGCGACCGGCAAGACCAAGAAGGGTTTCGGCAAGCTGGTCGGCGACCAGAAGCTGCAGGTCGAGGGCGCTCTTGAGGACGCCAAGGGCCGGTCGCTGGAGACCTTCGGCAAGGCGATGGACGCCGTCGATCGTCTGGTCGAAAAGGCCCCGGCCGGTTATCGCGACAAGGCCCGGACCGTGGCCGCCGAGGCGCGCAAGCGGCCGCTGGTGACCACCCTGTCGGTGGCCGGCGTCGGCCTGCTGCTGATGGGCATGCTGACGGGCGGGCGTCGCCGCTAGTTCGCATACCAACGATTTGACAACGTCTGATTGTTGACGCAGTCTCCCCTGCAAAGGGGAGGCCGCCTATGCGTATGACCATGACGGGCGCCGTAATCGCCGCCTGCCTTGCGGCCGGGGGCTGCACCACGCTGAAGATGAAGCCCCAGGGCGAACTGGGCGTCGGCGGTTCAGGCCATGTGCTGGGCGTGGACGTGGTGACGGCCGAGGCGAGCAAGGCCGCCGAGACTCGGATGGACGAGCAGTGGGCGAAATGGAACGCCGAGACCCGGGGCAAGCAGCTGGTCTACGCCCTGGTCGCCGAATCCGATCTGCGGTGCGACCGCTATCTGACCGCCGTCTCGATCGACCGGAATGCGACCCGCAGCAGCCTGGACATCGCCGGCCTGGCCCTGGCCGCCATCGGGGGTGTGGCCTCGCCCAACGCCAGCGCCAACTGGTTCTCGGCCGGGTCGACCCTGGCCCAGTCGTCGCGCCGGACGCTGGAGGATACGGTCCTGGGCGGGCGCGAGTTCGGCCTGATCTACGCCGCCGTGTGGCAGGGACGCGAAGAGGCGTCCAAGGCCCTGATGAAGCGGGCCGACGACGGCGAGTTCAAGACCTGGGACTGGCGGCCGATCCTGTCCGTGGCGCGCCAATATGATGTAAAGTGCGGGCTGAACTACGGCCTAGGCCGGTTGAGCCAGGCGATTTCGTCCTCGTCCTAAGCTTTGATTTCCGCCAGGACGGCGGCCAGGTCGGCGTCCACGACCGTCATCCGCTCGGCCTGATCGCCCAGGGCGGCGATGACGGGAGCCGGTTCGGGTTCGAAGCCCAGGACGTCGGAGACGAAGGCGCCGAACTTGGACGGATGGGCGGTGGACAGGGCGACGACGGGGCCGGTCGAACGGTCGATCCGGCGGGCGGCGGCCAGGGCCACGGCGGTGTGGGGGCAGACGACGCGGCCCCAGGTCTCATGGGCGTGGGCGATCTCGGCGCGGGTTTCGGTCTCGTCGATGGAGACGGCCGCGACGGCGGCGCGCAGGGCGGTCAGCAGATCCGGATCGAAGGCGACGGCGCCGTCGCGGGCGAAGGTTTCGAACACGGCGCGGGTGCGGTCCCCGTCGCGGCCGGTGGCCTCATAGACCAGGCGTTCGAAGTTGGACGGGGCCTGGACGTCCATCGACACGCTGCCGCTCTCGATCGCCGGACGACGGGAATAGAGGCCGTCGTTGACGGCGCGGGCCAGGGCGTCGTTCTGGTTCACCGCCGCGACGAAGCCGTTGGACGGCAGGCCCATCTTCGTGGCGGCGATGCCGGCGAAGGCGTCGCCGAAATTGCCGGTGGGGACGACGAAGGTCGCCGGGCCGCCCAGCTGGGCCGTGGCCGAGACATAATAGGGGATCTGACCCGCCAGCCGGGCCCAGTTGATCGAATTGACCGAGGACAGGCGGCCGCGTTCGCGTAGGGATTCCTCAGCCAGCAGGCCCTTCACCAGACGCTGGCAGTCGTCGAAGTCGCCGCGCACGGCCAGATTCAGCACATTGTCGGCCTGGACCGTGGTCATCTGCTTGCGCTGAACCGGCGAGACGCGGTCCAGCGGGTGCAGCACCACCAGATCGACCGACTGGGCGCCGGCGAAGGCGCGCACGGCGGCGGCGCCGGTGTCGCCGGAGGTGGCGGTGAGAATGGTCAGACGCTCGCCGGACGCCGCCAGGGCCTCGTCCGTCAGGGCGGCGACCAGCTGCATCGCCAGATCCTTGAAGGCGGCGGTGGGGCCGTGGAACAGCTCCAGCACGAACAGGCCGGGCTCAAGCTCCACCAGGGGGGTGACGGCGGGATGGGCGAAGCCGGCCGTCAGCCGGTCCAGGGCGCGGTCGAGCGCGCCCGCCGGCAGGGCGTCGCCGATGAAGGGGGCGACGGCTTGCAGGGCGATGGACTTGTAGTCGGCGCTCGCGTCCCAGGCGGAGGGCGACAACCTCGGCCAGGCGGTCGGCATATAGAGGCCGCCGTCGGGGGCGATGCCGCGCAGCAGGGCGTCGGCGAAATCGGTCTCGGGGGCCTGGCCGCGGGTGGAGACGTAACGGGCGCTGGAGGTGCTCATAGTGGTCTGGTCCTAGCCAGACGGGGCGGCGGCGTCACCCGGTTTCTGGCCCTGCGCGGGAGGAAATTGTCGGACGGGCGGCGGGCGAGCCGGTTTGCGACAATTTCGTGCTGATTTCCGAGGGCCGCTCGCGCGAAGCCGCAGTGGCGGACGGCCCTGCGACCATCGTCCCCGCTGGCGTCCAAGCGCCGGACGGTCCATGTGATCAGACATGAGAAGACGCGATCTCCTGATCCGGCTGGGCTTGGTCGCCGGCGGCGTGGCCGGGGCCTGGTGGCTGAGGGACCATGTGCTGTGGCGACAGCCCCAGGCGGGGTTTGGACCGGACGGGTCTTCGGGCTGGCTGGGCTATGCTCAGCCGCGCGCGGCGACGCCGACGGTGGAGGTTCTGCTGAACGGGGCGCCGGTCCGGGCCCTGGTCGATTCCGGCGCCCAGTATTCGGTGGCGGATCGCGCCCTGGTGGATCGGCTGGGGCTGGGCGAGGGCCTTCCCCTGCCGATGGTGGCCTATGGGGTCGGGGGCGGGGCCCAGATGGGGCGGGCCGCGACCCTGGACGTGCGGATCGGCGGACTGAGGCTGGACGGGTTGAGGACCGCCATACTGAACCTGGGACCTCTGGCGGGAGAACAGGGTCTGGGCGCGCCCCTGATCATCGGCCAGGACGTGCTGAGCGAAGTGGTGCTGGAGCTGGACACCGGCCGGCGGCGGATGCGGTTTCTGCCCAGAGACGGCTGGACGCCGGGCCGGGGCCTGGCGCCGATCGCCGTGCGGCGTGCCGGACGGGCGCTGGAGACGACCATCACGGTCGAGGGGGCGACGGTGACTGCGGTGGTGGACACCGGCGCCTCGGCCGTGCTGGCGGTGACGCGCGAAACGGCCCAGGCGGCGGGCCTTCTGGACGGGCGCCCCCGCACGGCCGGCCAGAGCATCGTCCTGGGCGGGGTGGTGGGGGCCGAGACGGTGGTCGTGCGCACCCTGACCATCGGCGACGCCCTGTATCGCCGGGCCGAGGTGGCGGTTTACGACAACGTGGCCGTGCCGGGCTTCCCCGACGCCCTGGTCGGCATGGCGGCCTTTGAGGATCGCCGGCTGGTGCTGGACCTGGGCGGGCCGGGCCTGTTCGTCTCGCGACCGATGGAGATCACCGTCGGGCGGTGACGCCGATCAGCAGAGGGCTGCGGCCACCACCGCCTTGGCCTCGGTCTGGACCTGGGCCAGATGGTCGGGGCCGAGGAAGGATTCGGCGTAGATCTTGTAGACGTCCTCGGTGCCCGACGGGCGGGCGGCGAACCAGGCGTCGGCGGTCACGACCTTCAGACCCCCGATCGGTTCGCCGTTGCCGGGGGCCTGGGTCAGGATGTCGGCGATGGGTTGACCGGCCAGGGTGGTCGCGGTCACGTCCGAGGGGCTGAGGGCCGCCAGCCGCGCCTTTTGCGCTCGGTCGGCGGGGGCGTCGATCCGGGCGTAGTCGGGGGCGCCGTAGCGGTCGGTCAGATCGGCGTAGAGGCGGTCGGCGCCGGCGCCGGTGCGGGCCTGAATCTCGGCCGCCAGGAGGCAGAGAATGAGGCCGTCCTTGTCGGTGGACCAGACCGTTCCGTCGCGGCGCAGGAAGGACGCTCCCGCCGATTCCTCTCCGCCGAAGCCGACGGTCCCATCCAGCAGGCCGGGCACGAAATGTTTGAAGCCGACGGGCGTTTCCAGCAGGCGGCGACCCAGGCCCGCGACGACCCGGTCGATCATGGAGGAGGAGACCAGGGTCTTGCCCACCGCCACCTGCGGACCCCAGCCGGGCCGATGGGCGAACAGATAGGCGATGGCGGCGGCCAGGAAGTGGTTGGGGTTTATCAGGCCCCCGTCGGGCGTGACGATCCCGTGCCGGTCGGCGTCGGCGTCATTGCCGAAGGCGACGTCATAGGCCGAGCCGCCCTGCATCATGCCGATCAGACCCGCCATGGCCGAGGGGGAGGAGCAGTCCATGCGAATCTTGCCGTCGGCGTCCAGCGGCATGAAGGCCCAGCGCGGATCGACGGCCGCATTGACCACGGTCAGGTCCAGGCCCCAGCGTTCGGCGATCCGGCCCCAATAGGCGACCGCCGCCCCGCCAAGGGGATCGGCGCCGATGCGCACCCCCGCATCGCGGATCGCGTCCAGATCCAGGACACTGTCGAGGTCGTCGACATAGGCGGTCATGAAGTCGAACCGGCCGGCGGCCGCCAAGGCCTGGTCGAAGGGCAGGCGTTTGACCTCGGACAGGCCGCCTTCGATCAGCTGATTGGCGCGGGCGGCGATGGCGGCGGTCGCCTCGCTCCCGGCCGGGCCGCCCGAGGGGGGATTGTACTTCAGACCGCCGTCGCGCGGCGGATTGTGCGACGGGGTGATCAGGACGCCGTCAGCCTGACGCCGCCCGGCCCGATTATGGGTCAGTATGGCGTGGGAGACGGCCGGGGTCGGGGTGAAGCCGTCGCCGGAATCGATCAGCACCTCCACCCCGTTGGCGACCAGAACCTGGACCGTGGTGCGGAAGGCGGGTTCGGACAGGGCGTGGGTGTCGCGGCCGATGAACAGGGGGCCGTCGATCCCCTGGGCGGCGCGATAGTCGGCGATCGACTGGGCGATCGCCAGGATGTGGGTCTGGTTGAAGGCGCCGTCCAGGCTGGAGCCGCGATGGCCCGAGGTGCCGAAGACCACCCGCTGGCCGGGATCGCCCATGTCGGGAACGACGCTCTCATAGGCGCCCAGCAGGGCGTCCAGGTCGATCAGGTCTTCGGCGAGAGCGGTCTGGCCGGCGCGAGGATGCATGGGAGGTCCGTACTGAAGTCTGAAGGCTGGGCGGCTCAGGCGCCGCTGAAGGTGTCGCAGGCGGCGGGGTCGCCGGACTGATAGCCGCGCTGGAGCCATTCGACCCGCTGGGCCGAGGAGCCGTGGGTGAAGCTTTCGGGCGAGACGCGCCCGCCCGCCCGGCGTTGCAGCGTATCGTCGCCGATGGCCTGGGCCGTCTTCATCCCCTCTTCGATGTCGCCGGGCTCCAGCGCCACCTGGTTGTTCGACACGGCGGCGGCGTTTCGGGCCCAGACCCCGGCATAGCAGTCGGCCTGAAGCTCCAGCGCGACCGAATAGCGGTTGGCCTCGGCCTCGCCCCTGGCGCGCTGCTGGGCCTGACGCACCTGGTCGGAGGTTCCGGTCAGGGTCTGGACGTGGTGGCCGAACTCATGGGCGATGACATAGGCGCGGGCGAAGTCGGCGCCCGAGGCGCCCAGCTGGGTCTCCATCTCCTGCCAGAAGCCCAGGTCCAGATAGACGGTGCGGTCGGTCGGACAATAGAAGGGGCCCATGGCCGACTGGCCGTAGCCGCAGCCGGTCGAAGTGCCCTGTTCGTAGATGACGACGCGCGGGCGTTCATACCCGTTCAGCTTCTGCGCCCAGACGTCGTTGATATTGCCTCCGACCACATCGACGAAGCGTCCGGCCTGATCTTCAGGCGTGCCGGTCTGCCCCTGTTGTTCCGCGCCGACCCCGCCGAACCGGCTGGCCAGCTGGGTCGTGGTCGAGGGATCGATGCCGAAGACCAGATAGCCGATGATGGCGAGCACGCCGACGCCGAGGCCGCCCCCGGCGAGCGCGCCGCCTCCGAGGCCCCGACGGTCCTCGATCCCGCCGCCCCGTCCTGCCGCCCTGCCACCGCATGAGTTTCCTCCGCCCGTTCCGCCTGAAGCTAGGCCAGAACGCGAACGGAAGGGAAGGGATGCGTCAGCGCGGGCGGTCCAGCCAGGCGTCGATTTCGCTGAGGCTGCGTCGGGGTTCCGAAGCCGTGGGGGGCGGGGACGTCGATGGGGACGCCGGCGGGGCGACCGGCGGAGATCGTGGACGGATGGGGCCGGCGCCGCCGTCGCTTGGCGCGCCGCTTCCAGCGTCAGGCGTCGCTGGGCCGCCTCGGCGTCCAGACGGCGGGCCAGGGCGGCGTTGGCCTGGGCCTGAAGACGGATCCGCTCGTTCTCATAGCGGTGCTGATCGGCGATCGCGGCGGGGGCGCCGCCCGGATAGGGGAAGCCGGGCTGAGGATAGGGATAGGGCGCGACCTGGGCCTGGACCGCGCTGGGGCCGAGGGCGGCGGCGAGGAGAAGGAGGGGCAGGGCGCGTCTCATGACCGACAGATGGGGTGTGATCGCGTCTCGCCAAGCGCGGCCGCAACCCCTGTCGCCCCACGGGGTTGAACAGGGCGAACCCACCTCAAATCAGGAGTTATCCCATGGCCCAGACCCTCTCTGGCAAGACCCTCTCTGGCAAGACCGTCGCCATTCTGGCGACCGACGGCGTAGAACTGGTGGAACTGACCGAGCCGATGAAGGCGCTGAAAGAGGCCGGGGCGGCGGTTGAGATCGTGTCGCTGAAGGCCGGCGACTTCCAGGGCTTCAACCATCTGACGCCGGGCGACAAGGTGACGGCGGACAAGGCGGTGGCGGGGGTGGACGCCTCGGCCTATTCGGCCCTGATGCTGCCGGGCGGCGTGGCGAATCCCGACCAGCTGCGGGCGAATGAGGATGCGGTCAAGTTCGTCCGGGCCTTCTTCGACGCCGGAAAGCCGGTGGCGGCCATCTGCCATGCGCCCTGGCTGCTGATCGAGGCGGGGGTGGTCGAGGGCCGGACGATGACGGCCTTCAACAGCATTCGCACCGATCTGAGAAACGCCGGCGCCGATGTGGTGGACGAGCCGGTGGTGGTGGATCAGGGTCTGGTGACCAGCCGCAATCCCGACGACATCCCCGCCTTCAACGCCAAAATGATCGAGGAATTCGCCGAGGGCCGGCATCGCGAACAGGCCGAGAAGACCCAAGGGGTTCAGCCGGTCGCCCACTGACCGGATCGGCGAGGGCGGCGATCGCTCCCGCCGCCCTTCAGGGCAGGGCCCAGACCGAGGCGCGCTTGATCTCCTGATCCTCCAGCTCGCGGGTTGTGGGCACCCGGTATTCGGCCAGGAAGTCCAGGCTCGAACGCGGGAAATAGGTTCGGCCGGGATCGCCGATCAGAACCCGCGTCCCCGCCGCCCGCGCCTGACCCAGCCAGGCCAGGACAGCCTCGGTCATCGGCTTTTCATAGCAGATGTCGCCCGCGCAGATGACGTCGACGGGCGGCGGCGGCGCGTTCAGCAGGTCGTGGCCCACGAAGTTCAGGGCCACGCCGTTCGCCTGGGCGTTGGCGGCGACGGCGGCTTCACAGAAGGGGTCGATATCGGCGCAGAGGGCGCAGGCGGCGCCTGCCCGCATGGCGGCAACACCGACCAGACCCGAACCGGCGGCGAAGTCCAGCACCCGCTTGCCGGCCACCTCCTGCGGGTGATCCAGCAGATAGCGGGCCAGCGCCTGACCGCCCGCCCAGGCGAAGGCCCAGAAGGGCGGGGGCAGGCCCAGTTCGCCCAGCTCTTCCTCCGTCAGCCTCCAGATGGGGGTGACTTCGTCCGCCAGCCACAGGGTGATCTCGGGCGCATGGGGGACGGGCTGCAGCCGGGTGTTGGCCCGGATGAAGGCGGCGGGATCGGCGATGACGGTCACGGGCGGCGGGTCGCCGTCTTCAGAACCTCGACATAGCCCGGCGCCACCTCCATGCCCGCCGCCTGGGGCCGGGCGCGAACGGCCCGGTGAAGCGCCGGCAGCTTCCAGCAGGGGACGTGCATGAACAGATGATGCTCCGCATGGAAGTTGACCCAATAGGGGGCGATGAAGGCGCGCTCCCACCAGGCGGCGCGAGTGGTGCGGGCCGCGCGGAAGGGGTCGGCGTCGGATCCTTCGACGCAGGCGTGTTCGGCGATGTTCCGGAGCCGCGTCACCAGCGGAAACCAGGTCGCCATCGGCAGCAGCCACAGGGCGAAGAAGGCCCACCATACGCCTGCGGCGATGAAGCCGGCCAGCAGGATCGTATTGAAGACCAGGAAGGGCAGGACCGAACGGCCGGTCACCACCGCGTCATACTCATGCGCGGGATCGGCGGCCGCTTCGCCCTTTGCGCTCTTTGACCGGGCCGCCAGGGCGAGGGGCAGGACGATTCTCTGTTTGAAGAAGGTCTGTCCGGTCAGGTCGCGGATCATCTTGCGGCGGAGCGAGGCGGGGGAGACGGGAAAGGGCGCCGACAGCATCAGGTCGGGGTCTTCCGGCTGCTGGGCGAAGCGGTGGTGGTTCAGATGATAGGGGCGATAGGCGCCAAGGTCCGCCCCGATCGGCACGGCGCACAGCCATTGACCCAGAAAGTCGTTCAGCCGCAGATCCTTGGACAGGCCGCCGTGGGCCGCCTCATGCATCAATATGGCCAGGCCCAGCTGGCGCGTGCCGATGATCATGACGCAGATCGGGATCAGCCAGGGGATCAGGACCCCCGCCCCGACCGCCAGGGCGATGACCCCCCAGCAATGGGCGACCAGCAGCGGCCCGACCCAGGCCGACCGGGTCTGGAACGGCCGCCAGTCGTCAGGGGCGAACAGGGCCGAGGGGGCGATGCGCGGGGCGGCGGGCATGGGCCGATCCTAGCGCAACTGCGGGGCTTTCGAAACCGGACGGGGCATGTAAGGCGATAATGACAAAAAGTCAGGTTGACATTACATGGAGGCGATGTCAGGTTCGCCTTACAAGAGGAGAGCGGGATATGATGAGTTTCGGAAAATCGACCACCCCGGCGCATAGGCGCTACGTCATTCGCATCATGGCCTTCACCATCCCCTATGTGGCGATCTGCGTATCCATGATGACGACCGACGCCTTTGACGAGGTGATGGGCAAGCCGGCGGCCTGGGCCTTGGCGGCGGTCGTGTCGGCGCCGGTGATCGGCCAGATCTGGGCCGTCCTGTCCCTGATGCGCGAAAGCGACGAGTTCGTGCGGGGGGTGACGGCCAAACAGTTCATCGTCTCCTCGGGGCTGGCCATGGCGGTCGCCACCTTCTGGGGCTTCGGCGAGAGCTTCGCCGGGGCGCCCCATATGCAGACCTGGCTGATCGTGCCGCTGTTCTGGGGCATGTACGGCCTTACCGCCCCCTTCATCCGGACCAGCCGATGAAGAACCGGCTGAAGCTGCTGCGCGTCGAGCGCGGCTGGACCCAGGAACAGTTGGGCCAGGCCCTGGGCGTATCGCGACAGGCGGTGATCGCGCTGGAGACCGAACGGCACGATCCGTCGCTGGACCTGGCCTATCGCATCGCCGCCACCTTCGGCCGTCCGGTCGAAGACATCTTCGAGAACCCGCACGCCTGAGGCGGCGGACCCGACTTCAAAACCTCAAGACAGGAGACATCCGATGTACAACGCCTTCTTCAAGGCGCGCCCGCGCCTGCGCGCCGCCCTGTTCGGACTGGCCGTCTGCACGCCCTCGCTGATGATCGGCGTGACCGCCGCCTTGGCCGAGACGCCGGGGGCCGTCGCTCCCGCCTTCGCTTCGGACCGGCTGTCGGTCGAGGTGGTCGGACGCGGACCCGACGTGATCCTGATCCCCGGCTATGGTTGTTCGCGAGAGGTGTGGCGGGCCACGGCCGATCGGCTGAAGGCGACCCCCCGGGGCCATCTGGTCCAGCTGGCGGGCTTCGCCGGTCAGCCCTGGACCCACGGCGACGGGCCGCTGCTGGAGCCGGCGGTCGAGGCCCTGGCGGCCTATGTTCAGACCGCCGGTCTGCAAAAGCCGGCGGTCATCGGCCATTCGATGGGCGGACTGTCGGCCCTGATGCTGGCCCAGCGTCATCCCGAGGCCGTGGGGCGGGTGATGGCGGTGGACAATCTGCCCTTCTTTTCGGCCCTGTTCGGCCCGCAGGTGACGCCCGAGACGGCCCGGCCCTTCGCCGACCAGGCGGCCCAGGCCATGCTGAGCCAGGACGAGGCGGCGATGCGGGCGGCCCAAGAACAGGGGGCTATCGGCCTGGCGCGCGATCCGGCGACGCGGACGGCCATGGTCGACTGGACCCTGGCCTCGGACCGCCGCGCCCTGGCCACGGCCATCCATGAGGTGATGACCACCGACGTCCGTCCCGGTCTATCGGCCATGACGACGCCCGTCACGGTGCTCTACGCCGCAGATGCGAACGGCGGGGCGCCTGCGGCCATGGCGGACGCCCTGTGGGGACGCGAATACGCCGCCCTGCCCGGGGTCAAGCTGATCCGGGTGGACGACAGCCGCCACTTCATCATGGCCGATCAGCCGCAGAGGTTCGCGGAACGGGTCGATCAGTTCCTGGCGGACTGATCCCGCCGAGCGAGCGGATCAGCCCGCCTTGGGCGTGACGTCCCCGGCCTTGACCGGCGCGCCGGCGAATTCGTCGGCGTAGGCCGGGTTGAGCAGGGACCGGAAGACCGACTGGGGCACGGCGATCCGATAGGGGCCGTCCGAATAGGGGCCGATCTGATAGGCGCCGATCAGGAAGACGACGCCGCCCGCCTTGCCCGGGGTGGTGCTGGGCGCCAGGACGAAGGGGGTGGAGACGGCCTTGGGGCAGGTCCACATCTTGCCGTCCGAAGTCGCCCTTTCCGACCCCGGCGAACGGGCCTGTTTGGCGGCGTTGGCGGCGTCGCACAGGGCCTTGTTCAGGCCCGACAGGTCGGCGCCGGGTCGGAACAGGTCCGCGAAGCCGAGCCGCTTCTTCATCGCCTTGTCCCACAGGACGGCCGAGAAGCTGGTGTTGGGATGGGCGCCGCCGGTGTACTCGAAATCGGTGCGGACCAGGCTGAACAGCTTGCCGGTCTCGGCGCCGGGGTCGAAGGCGATGGTCTTTTCATAGGGGTTCGGTCCGCCGCCCGCCTCGGACAGGTCGGCCTGGGCGCCTTCGGAGAACTGGCGCAGGTCGCGCACCGCGGCGGCGTAGAGGGGGGCGTGCAGGTCGGGCTTGGACTTGAGCGCGTCCGGCAGGGTCAGTTTGACCGTGGCGTACTGGGTCTTGGAGTCGAAGCTCATCGGCGCCCCGGCGGCGGCCGGATCGACCGGGGCGGCGGTGATCGGGGCGGGCGGGGGCGTCTCGGCCTTGTCTTCGCGCCTCTGGCAGGCGGCGACGGTTGCGGCGACGGCGGCGGACAGCAGCAGCAGACGAACGGTGGAGGTCATGGGGGGCTCCTTCACAGGCCGATCAGGTTTTGGCCGAGAGATCCGAGGGCGAGGGCGGCCAGCAGGATGAAGCCCGCCTCGCGGTTGGACTTGAACAGTGTCAGCGCCAGGGCGCCGTCGGTGCGGTCCAGCCGGACCACCTGGCGGGCCAGATGGGCGGCGTAGAGGGCCAGGCCCAGCCAGAACAGCGGGCCGAGACCGGCGGAAAGACCGGCCAGGGCGGCCAGAACCAGGCTGATCCCGTAGAAGACGGCGACGCCGGGGCGCACCGCCGAGGCCAGGCGGCGGGCCGAGGATTTGACCCCGATCATGGCGTCGTCCTCGATGTCCTGAAGGGCGTAGACGGTGTCGTAGCCCAGGGTCCAGAAGACGCCGCCGAGGTAGAGGAGGACGGCGGGGACATAGGCCTGCCAGACCAGGGCGACGGCGTGGCCGCTGTCGCTGGGCGGCGACCAGAGGAAGGGGCGGAACTCGCCGGCGATGTCGGCCGGCAGCAGAAGGGCGGCCGCCGCCAGGGGCAGGGCGGAGGCGAACCCCATCAGGGCGCCCCAGTTGAAGGTCAGGCCCAGCCAGGCCTGGGGCCACCAGGTGATCCGCTTCATGAAGGGATAGGCGGCGACCAGGGCGCAGGAGCCGACGCCCAGCAGGATGGCGACCTTGGGCAGGGTCAGCAGGATCATGAGGCTGATCAGGCTGCAGCCGATCACGAAGGCCCAGGCCTGTTTGACGGAGATCAGGCCGGCGGGGATGGGGCGAAGGGCGGTGCGGGAGACCCGGGCGTCGAAGTCGCGGTCGACGATGTCGTTGAAGGCGCAGCCGGCGGCGCGCATCAAGCAGGCGCCGATCCCGAAGCCGACGAACAGCCACAGGTCATAGAGGCCGGGCGCCTGGCGATACTGGGCCAGGGCCAGGGCGATCCCCTGCCAGCCGGGCAGGAGCAGCAGCCATATGCCGATGGGCCGGTCGAACCGGCCCAGCTTCAGCCAGGGCTTCAGCCGCTCCGGCGCATGGCGATCCACCCAGTTGGCGCCGGCGTCGGGAAGAGGGGCGGAGGTCATGACCGAGGCTTAACCGGAATGAAGGGCAGGGTGAAGGCGGAACGAAGCACTCCGTCTCCTCCCCGCTTGCGGGGAGGGGGACCGCCGCGCCTCTTGCGCGGTGGTGGAGGGGCTCAGCCGCGAATTCGATGTCGAGCCTTCAGCACGATGAAATCGAGCACTGCATCGAGATTGACCCGCACCTCTTCCGCCGGAAAACGCAGCACTGCGATTTCGCGCGTCTCGAGCCAGCAGGTCCGTCGGGCGTCACGCTCGGCTCGGCCGGCGTGGCTTTCGCCGTCAATCTCAATCGCCAGCCTGGCTTCGGGGCAATAGAAGTCGAGCACATAGACGCCGATCGGGTGTTGGCGGCGGAACTTTAACCCGCCCAGCGCGCGGCGTCTCAGGCGCACCCAAAGTCGGGCTTCCGGCGGGGTCAGCGCGCGGCGAAGGATCCGAGCGCGTGAGACAGAGCCTTCGTGCGTCAAGAGCCCCTCCGTCACGGCGCGAAGCCGCGCCGCGCCACCTCCCCACCTTGTGGGGAGGAGACAAGAGCGTCAAGCAAGGGTTGGTTTGTCTGCAATCAAGAAATCCCTCCCCCGCAAGCGGGGGAGGGTCTTTTTCGTCGTCAGTCCTGATACACGTCGCCGGAGCCCGAGAGTTCAGTCGTCAGCTTGGCCGGGCGGGCCGCCAGGGTGACGTCGCCGGAGCCGTCGATCCGCACCTGGACGTCGCCGGTCGGGGCGACATTGGCGTCGCCGGAGCCGGAGATGTCCACCGTGGCGTCGCGCGCCGCCAAGGCCCTCAGATCCGCGTCGCCGGACCCGTCGATCTCCAGCCGGAGGGCGTCGGTGCGGCCTTCGGCGGTCACATCGGCGGAGCCGGAGACGTCCAGGGCCAGGGTGGGCTGGTCATAGGCCTTGATGTCCAGATCGCCGGACGCATTGGAGACGAAGCGGACGACGTTGGGCGCGGTCACGACGACCCGCAGTTCGTCACGCTCCGACCGGGCCGAGAAGTTTCCGCTGCTCCAGCCGAAGACGATCCGCTCGTCGCCGTCGCCCAGGGACAGCCGACCGCCGTCCAGCCGGACCCGGTCCGCCAGGGCCTTGGGTCCGGTGACGACCACGGTGTTTTCAGGACCCTGGCGGTATTCGACGTCGATGCTGGAATCGACGGTCAGGGTGTCGCCGCCGGTCCAGGCCAGGGTGCGGGTGGTGAAGGGGCCGAGGTCTTCGACCTCTCCGCTTTTGACCCGTTCGAAACGGATGGTTTCTCCGTCGCGGTCCTTGATCGTCCAGGCCCAACCGTGGCGTTGCAGATCATGACCGCCCAGGGCGATGGCGCCCCCCACGGTGACGATGCACAGCACCAGGGCGGCGCCGGCGATGATGAACAGGGTGCGGATCATTGCGCGGCTCCTGCGTTGGCGGTTTCGGACTGGGGTTCAAGCGCCGGCTTCAGCAGCCGGTAGTGGAGGCGGGCGAACCAGACGAGGCCGTTGACCAGCCAGACGGTGACGATGGTCAGAAGGGCGCCGATGAAGACGGCCCCGGCCATCAGGCCCAGACCCATCAGGATTGCGGCGAAGGGGCCGCCGGGGAAGCCGGCGAAGGGTCCGGCCACCATGATCGCGCCGCCGGAGAAGAACAGGGCGATGGCGGCGATGAAGAAGCCGAAGATGGTCCCGACCACCCCCATCAGAATGGGCAGCAGGATCAGGATGTCGACGGCGCCCAGGCCCAGGACGGCGAAGACGGCGGCGGCGGCGGCGGAGGGGTTCTTCTCCTGGCGCCAGCGCTGGATCCCGGCCTCTGCCTTAAGCTCGCGGGCCAGACGGCCCGGATCGCCCAGGGCGGCGGCCACCTCGGCCTCGGTGCGGCCGGCGGCCAGGCCGTCGGCGAAATGAGTCTCATAGTCGGCGACGATGTCGTTCGCCGTGGCGGTCGGCAGGCCGACCAGGCCGTTTCTGAGACGGACGATGAATTCCGATCTCGTCATTGTTCCGTTCCCTCCGGTTGAGCCGTCGGCTCTTGAATATGGGGCGCGTCGCTGGCCAGGACGGCTTCGACGGCCGTGGTGAAGGCCGACCATTCGGCGGTCTGGGCGGCGAGGGCCGCGCGACCGGCCTCGGTCAAACGATAGTATTTGCGCGACGGGCCGGACGAGGATTCGACCAGATAGGTCTCGACCTGGCCGTCCGACTGCATTCGCCGCATCAGGGGGTAGATGGTGCCTTCCCCCATGCCGATCGCGTCGGAAAGGCGGCTGGCGATCTCATAGGCGTAGCTGTCCGCCCGGTTCAGAAGCGCCAGGACGCAAAGCCCCAGAACCCCCTTCTTCAGCTGTATCTCGATGGTTTCGGTCACCTCGACGTCTCCTTTGATGGAGATTGACTACGACAAGGTACCTTGTGACGCAAGGTACCTGTTTAAACATGACGAAGGTTTAATCCGCAGCCCGCCGCCGCCAATCGCGGCGGGTTTGCGGCGAAGGCGCGCGCGGATCGCTTGGCAAGCGAGGGGCGATCCGATAGGGACTCAACCAAGTGTCGGGCGGACCAACATGCCCGCGCGAAGATTTGCGAGCCATTCGCAAGTCTCTGCTGCGAAACGATATTATGGGGACTTCGTATGGGAATGGGGACGCGAGCCCTGAGATGGACCAGAGCGGCGACCGCCTCTGTAACGGCGGCTGTCGGACTGGCGCTGGTCTCTGCGGCGCCGGTGTGGGCGCAGGACCTGATGGGTCAGCCGACGCCGGGCGGGATCGACCTTCAGCCGGCCGCCGCGCCGCTGAAGCACGACGCCATCTGGTTCCACAACATCGTGCTGATGCCCGTGATCACCGGCATCACCCTGTTGGTTCTGGCTCTGCTGGCCTGGATCGTGTTCCGCTACAATAAGCGCGCCAACGCCACGCCCGCGCGCTGGAGCCACAACACCACGGTCGAGATCATCTGGACCGTGCTGCCGGTGGTGATCCTGGTCTTCATCTCGCTGTTCTCGTTCCGGCTGCTGTTCGCCTATCACGACATGCCCGAGCCTGACCTGACGGTGAAGGTGACGGGCAACCAGTGGAACTGGGCCTATGAATATCCCGACCAGGGCGTTTCCGAATACATCTCCAACATGGTGCCCGAGAGCGAGCTGGCCGAGCGCGGCCTGTCGCACAGCGTCTATCGCCTGGCGGCGGACGAGCCGATGGTGGTGCCGGTCGGCAAGACGGTGCGTCTTCTGATCACCGCCTCGGACGTGATCCATTCCGTGGCCCTGCCGGCCTTCGGCCTGAAGACCGACGCCGTGCCGGGCCGGGTCAATGAGACCTGGTTCAAGGCCGAGCGCACCGGCGTCTTCTACGGTCAGTGTTCGGAACTGTGCGGCGTCGATCACGCCTTCATGCCGATTCAGATCAATGTCGTGACCCAGGCCGAGTTCGCGCGCTGGGTCGCCTCCAAGGGCGGGTCGATGACGCCGAAGACGCCTGAGGCCGCCCCCGGCGGCACGGCGGCCCAGGCCGAGGCGGGAACCACGGGCGCGCCCGTGGTCGGCACGGCGACCACCGGTCCCCAGGCCGGCGCCCAGACCGACATCCCCACCGCCCAGACGGCGACGACGCCGACCGCTCAATCCGCTCCCGCCGCGGCTCCCGCCGCGCCGGCCGCCCAGTAAGAGGCGAGCAGTTCCATGGCTGACGCTACGATTTCGACCCGCGACACCCTTCACGCGCCCGAGGCCCATCATCACGACGACCACAAGCCGGGCTTTTTCACCCGCTGGTTCCTGTCGACCAACCACAAGGACATCGGCACCCTGTACCTGCTGTTCGCCATCATGGCGGGCGTGGTCGGGGGCGCCCTGTCGGGCCTGATCCGCTGGGAACTGGCCGAGCCGGGCATCCAGATTTTCAAGGAAGGCTCGTCGATCCAGCTGCTGGGCCTCGTGGAGCAGTCCAAACACGGCTACAACGTCACCGTCACGGCCCACGCCCTGATCATGATCTTCTTCATGGTCATGCCCGCCATGATCGGCGGCTTCGGCAACTGGTTCGTGCCCATCATGATCGGGGCGCCGGACATGGCCTTCCCGCGCATGAACAACATCTCCTTCTGGCTGCTGGTTGCGGCCTGGTGCCTGCTGGTCCTGTCGATGTTCACCGACGGCGGGCCGGGCAAGGGCTTCGGCGGGGGCTGGACGGCCTATCCGCCCCTGTCGACCACGGGCCACGTCGGCCCGGCGTTTGATCTGGCCATCTTCGCCCTACACGTGGCGGGCGCCAGCTCGATCCTGGGGGCGATCAACTTCATCACGACGATCCTGAACATGCGGGCGCCGGGCATGACGCTGCACCGGATGCCGCTGTTCGCCTGGTCGGTGCTGATCACCGCCTTCCTGCTGCTGCTGTCGCTGCCGGTGCTGGCCGGCGCCATCACCATGCTGCTGACCGACCGCAACTTCGGCACCCACTTCTTCGACCCGGCCGGCGGCGGCGACCCGATCATGTACCAGCACCTGTTCTGGTTCTTCGGCCACCCGGAAGTGTACATCCTGATCCTGCCGGGCTTCGGCATCATCAGCCACATCGTCTCGACCTTCAGCCGCAAGCCGGTGTTCGGATACCTGGCCATGGCCTACGCCATGGTGGCCATCGGCTTCATCGGCTTCATCGTCTGGGCCCACCACATGTACACGGTGGGGATGAGCATCAATCTGCGCGCCTATTTCGTGGCCGCGACCATGATCATCGCCGTGCCGACGGGGGTGAAGATCTTCAGCTGGATCGCCACCATGTGGGGCGGCTCCATCAGCTTCAAGACGCCCATGTTGTGGGCCATCGGCTTCATCTTCCTGTTCACCGTGGGCGGGGTGACGGGCGTGGTCCTGTCCAACGCCGGCATCGATTACAGCCTGCACGACACCTATTACGTCGTGGCCCACTTCCACTATGTGCTGTCGCTGGGCGCCGTCTTCGCCATCTTCGCGGGCTTCTACTACTGGTTCGAGAAGATGTTCGGGGTGAAGTACAACGAGTTCCTCGGCGCGACCCATTTCTGGATCATGTTCGTGGGCGTGAACCTGATCTTCTTCCCCCAGCACTTCCTGGGCCTGCAGGCCATGCCGCGTCGCTATATCGACTATCCGGACGCCTACACCCTGTGGAACCAGGTCTCCTCCATCGGCTATGCGATCACCATCGTCGGCGTGCTGGTCTTCCTGGTCATGCTGCTGGAAGCCGCGATTCGTCGCCGTCCGGGCGTCGCCAATCCCTGGGGCGAGGGCGCCACGACCCTGGAGTGGACCCTGTCCTCGCCGCCGCCGCAGCACCAGTTCAACGAACTGCCGGTGGTCAAGGGCGACGAGCACTGATCCCGGGCTGAGATCCCGAACGGAGGGCCGCTCTTTCCACGGAAGGGGCGGCCTTCTGCTTTGGGGTGTGTTATTCGGTCCCCATCCATGACCCCCGCACCCATGACCCAAGACGTTCACGACCGTCCCGCGATTTCGACCGCCCAGCCGGAAGACTTCTTCCAGCTGCTGAAGCCGCGCGTCATGTCGGTGGTGGTCTTCACCGCCGCGACCGGGCTGGTCATGGCGCCGGGGTCGATGAACCCGCTGGTCGCCGCCATCGCCATACTGTGCATCGCCGTGGGCGCAGGCGCGGCCGGTTCGCTGAACATGGCGCTGGAGGGCGAGACCGACGCCCTGATGCGGCGCACGCGCGGCCGGCCGGTGGCGGCGGGGCGCGTTCGGAAAAATGATGCGATGGCCTATGGCGTCATCCTGAGCCTGTTTTCGGTCATGCTGCTGGGGATGAACGCCAACTGGTTCGCGGCGGGGCTGCTGGCCCTGACCATCGTCTATTACGCCGGCTTCTACACCCTGCTGCTGAAGCGGCGGACGCCCCAGAACATCGTCATCGGCGGGGCGGCGGGCGCCTTTCCCCCGGTGATCGGCTGGGCGGCGGCGACGGGCCAGGCGCCGTGGCAGGCCTGGCTGCTGTTCCTGATCATCTTCCTGTGGACCCCGCCGCACTCCTGGGCCTTGGCCCTCTATTCGGCCGGCGACTACGCCAAGGCGGGCATACCGATGATGCCTGTGGCGCGGGGGGCGAAGTCCACCCGGCTGCAGATCCTGATCTATTCGCTGATCTTCGTCGCCTCGGCGGTGGCGCCGGCCCTGGTGGGGATGGGCGGGCTGATCTACGCCGTGGTGTCGGTCGGCGGCGGCCTGGCCTTCCTGGGCCTGGCCTGGCGGCTTTATCGCTCACGCGCCGGCGACGAGCCCGACAAGGCCGACACGGTGGGACGCGAGGCCGCATTGTATGACGTCAAGGTCCAGGCCAAACCGGCGCGGGATCTGTTCGCCTTTTCGATCCTGTATCTGGTCGCCCTGTTCTCGGCCTTTCTGGTCGAGGCCATAGCCGGCCTCGGAGTCTGAGCCATGCGTCTGACGCCTGAAGAATTGCGCGCCCGCAAACGGCGCAACGTCTGGATCGCGGCCGCCCTGGCGGCCTTCATCGTCCTGGTCTTCGCCACCACCGTCCTGCGTCTGCAACAGAATCAGGCGGCCGAGCGCGCCCTCTTGGAGGCGGCGACGACGGCGGGGCCGCAATGAGGAAGCCGGGCCGTCAGAATCTGATCGCCATCCTGTGCGTCCTGGGCGTCATGGGGATGACGGGCGCGGCCTTCGCCGCCGTGCCGCTTTATCGGATGTTCTGTCAGGTCACGGGCTTCGACGGCACGGTGCGGCGGGCGGACAAGGCGCCGGACACGGTTCTGGACCAGACGGTGCTGGTGCGGTTCGACACCAATGTGCGCGGCCTGCCCATGACCTTCCGCGCCGAACAGACGACCCAGAGGGTGCGGATCGGGGCCACGGGCCTGGCCTATTTCGACGTCACCAACACCTCGGACCAGCCGATCCAGGTGCGGGCCGGATATAATGTGGTGCCGGAGTACACCGGCCCCTATTTCCAGAAGCTGCAATGTTTCTGCTTCCAGGATCAGACCCTGGCGGCGGGCGAGACGCGCCAGTTCCCGGTCCAGTATTTCATCGCCCCCGAACTGGCCACCGACCGCGAGGCCAAGGGCGCGCGCGAAATCACCCTGAGCTACACCTTCTATCCGTCGGTCGACGCGCCGACCGGGCCGAACGCCTGATGGGCCGTCCCGGCGTCGACTTTCCCGGCGTCGGCTGCGGTCTGGTGATTCAGCGGCCAGATGGGCGGGTGCTGCTGTGCAAACGGCTGAAGCCGCCCGAGGCGGGGCATTGGAACATCGTCGGCGGCAAGGTCGATCATGGCGAACGGTCCGCCGAGGCCGCCCGGCGTGAGGCGGAGGAGGAGAGCGGCCTGACGATCGGCGCCGTCGACTTCCTGTGCTGGACCGAAGAGATCATCGCGACGGACGGCCAGCACTGGCTGTCGCTGATCTATGTCACGCGCGATTTCGCCGGCGAGCCTCGGCTGACTGAGCCGGACAAGCTGTCGGACATCGGCTGGTTCGCGCTCGACGCCCTGCCGCAGCCGCTGTCGGTGTTCGCGGCCAAGGCGTTCGCCGCCCTGGAGGCGCGGGAGTAGGGCCGTCCGGTGCAGGATCAAGGCGGAAAGGCGCCGATCCACTGGCGTGTTGCAAAAGCGGCGGTTATAGCTGGCCGATAAGGCGAGTTCATCGCCAGCCCAAGATAGAGATGAAACGCATGGCCGACGCGCACGCCGCTCCGCATCACGACTATCACCTCGTGCCGCCTAGTCCGTGGCCGCTGGTGTCCTCGATCGCCGCGACGATCATGTTCATCGGCGCCGTCATCTGGATGAAGGGGCTGGCCCCGGCCGAAAACGGTCCGATCGCCGCCAACTTCCTGGCCGAGGGCAAGCCGGGCGTCTTCTTCGCCGGCCTGGCGGGGGTGCTGGTGTCCATGTTCGGCTGGTGGTCGGACGTCATCAAGGAATCCAAGGGCGGGGACCATACGCCGGTCGTTTCGATCGGCCTGCGCTACGGCATGATCCTGTTCATCGCGTCGGAGGTGATGTTCTTCGTCGCCTTCTTCTGGATGTTCTTCGACATGGCGCTGTTCCACGAATCGCGCGCCCTGACGCCGGAAGTCGGCGCCTGGGCCGACACCGCCAAGGCCTGGTCCACCTGGCCGCCCAAGGGGGTCGAGGTTCTGTCGCCGTGGCAGCTGCCGCTGCTGAACACCGTGACCCTGCTGCTGAGCGGCTGCACCGTGACCTGGGCCCACCATGCGATCCAGGTCGGCGACCGCAGCGGCGCCAAGCTGGCCCTGGTCCTGACGGTGATCCTGGGCGTCTTCTTCACCTGCGTTCAGGCCTACGAATACAACCACATCCTGCACGAGCACCTGTTCTTCAACGAGGAAGCGGTCAACTCGGGCCTTTATGGTTCGATCTTCTTCATGGCGACGGGCTTCCACGGCTTCCACGTGCTGGTGGGAACCATCTTCCTGACCGTCTGCCTGATCCGTCTGCTGGCCGGCGACTTCACACCGCAGAAGCATTTCGGCTTTGAGGCGGCGGCCTGGTACTGGCATTTCGTGGACGTGGTCTGGCTGTTCCTGTTCGCCTTCGTCTACGTCGTCTTCGGTTGATCCCGGACACCACGGACAAGATCCCGGCGGCGGGGGGCGAGCCATCGTCTCCCGCCGTCGCCGTTTCCGCCGTGCGGGCGGGGCTGAAAGGGCGCTGCCCGCGCTGTGGCGAGGGGCGGCTGTTTGCGGGCTTTCTGAAGGTGCGGCCGGGATGCGACACCTGCGGCCTCGACTTTTCGACCATCCAGACCGGCGACGGCCCGGCCAGCTTCATCATGCAGATCGCCGGCGTCGTGGTCGGCTTCTCGGCCCTGGTCGTTGAGATCAAATACCATCCGCCGATGTGGCTGCATCTGGTCGTCTGGCTGCCGCTGGTGGTCGTCCTGTCGCTGGCCCTGATGCGGCCGGGGCGTGGGCTGATGATCGGCCTGCAATACAGGAATCAGACGTGAGGCGGTTTCCTTGGATACTGACGCTGGCGACGGCTGCGGCCCTGGTCCTGCTGATCGGCCTGGGCGTCTGGCAGGTCGAGCGGCTGAAGTGGAAGGAGGGGCTGATCGCGGCGGCCGAGGCGGCGGCGGCCAAGCCGCCTGAGCCCCTGGATCAGGTGCTGGCGGACGGCGACCTGGAGTTCAGGAAGGCGCTGATCGTCTGTCCGGGTCTGGCGACCGCCCCCTATGTCGAGCTTCAGTCCATCCATGAGGGCCAGGCGGGGGTGCGGCTGATCTCGGCGTGCAAACCGGCGGGAGCGGATTTCAGCCTGCTGATCGACCGGGGCTTCGTCGCCGACGGGGTGTCGGCCCGTCCGCGCGTGATCGAGACCAGCCTGCCCCTGGTGCTGATCGGCGAGTTCCGCCGCTTCGATCCGCCGGGCGGGCTGACGCCGGCCCCGGCGAACGGGCGCTTCTATGCGCGCGACACCGCCGCCATGGCCCAGGCTCTGAAGGTGCAGGGGCCGGTGCGGCCCGAGGCGGTGTTCGCCGTGACCCAGACCAATCCCGAGTTTGCGGCCCTGACGCCCTCCGCCCCGCCCGCGGCCTTTTCCAACAATCATTTCGGCTACGCCCTGACCTGGTTCGGACTGGCGGTCGCGCTCCTGGGCTTCTATGTCGCCTTGCTCCGACGTCGGAATAAGAAGGACATCTCCTGACCGCTTCCCTGCACACCCTGTCCAACGGCGTCCGCGTCATCTGCGATCCTATGCCCGGCCTGAAGACCCTCGCCGTCGTCGTCACCGTCAAGGGCGGGGCGCGGTGGGAGCCCGAGGATCGCTCCGGCTGGTCGCACCTGCTGGAGCATCTGGTGTTCAAGGGCGCCGGCGACATGGCCGCCCGCGAGATCGTCGAACGGATCGAGGCCGAGGGCGGCACGATCAACGCCTCGACCGGCTATGAGCGGACCAGCTTCGAGGTGCGGGGGCTGGACGGGTCGCTGCCGCTGGCCATGCAGGTGCTGTCGGACCTGGTCTTCCGCCCCACGCTGGACCCGGCCGAGATCGAGCGCGAAAAGGACGTGGTGGCCCAGGAGATCGCCGAGGCCTTCGACACGCCCGACGACCATGTGTTCGAAATGGCCCAAACGCGGGCCTTCGCCGGCCAGCCGCTGGGGCGGCCGATCCTGGGCTCGGTCGACAGTCTGAAACCGGCGGACAGGGCGGCGGTCGAGGCCTGGCGCGCGCGGCTCTATTCGCCCGACCGGATGGTGGTGTCGGTGTCGGGCGCGGTGGAGGAGGGCGAGCTGCTGGCCCTGGCCGAGCGCTGGTTCGGGGCGGCGGTCGCGACCCCCGTCGAGGCGCCGGCGCCCGCCCTGTTCGTCGGCGGCCATGCGACCCTGACGCGCAAGATCGAACAGGCCAATCTGGTGTTCCAACTGCCGGCCCTGTCGGCGACCGATCCGGCCCTGTCGTCGATGCGGCTGTTCGGCGAAATCCTGGGCGGGGGCATGGCCTCGCGCCTGTTCCAGAGCGCGCGCGAGGAGCGGGGCCTGGCCTACGCCATCGACGCCTATCAGGAGCCGTATGAAGACGCCGGGGTGCTGGGCATATACGCCGGGGCGGCGGCGGACCGGGCGAAAGAGCTGGCCCAGGTGGCGGCGGGCGAGGTGCGGGCCCTGGCCGAGACCGGGCCGACCGAAAAGGAGCTGTCGCGCGCCAAGGCGGTGATGAAGGCCGGTCTGTGGATGTCGGACGAAAACCCGATGAGCCGGGCCGGTCGCAACGCCGCCCAGACCCTGATCTTCGGCGCGCCTCGCTCCAGCCTGTCCATGACCGAACAGCTGGAGGCGCAGACGGTGGCGGACGTGCGGGCGGCGGGAGCACGTCTGTTGGAGGGACGACAGGCGGCCAGCGCCGTCCTGGGACCGAAGTCCGCGGCGCCGGCGGGCGAGGCCTTCGCGGCGGCGCTGTTCCGGGGGTAGGGCGTGGTCCGGCCCGCGGTTTAAGCAGGCTCTAGAATTCGCGCCTCCACTCCGAAGGCGAGCGTCCCGTCACGCGGCGGAAGGCGCGGGCGAACTTGCTCGCATTGGCGTAGCCGACCCGACTGGACGTTTCGGTGACCGACAGGCCTCCGGCCAAGAGGCCGGCGGCCCGTTCCATCCGAAGACGGGTCAGCCAGGCATAGGGCGCAAGGCCGGTGCGCGCCCGGAGCGCGCGCGTGAATCCGCTGGCGTCCATGCCGGCCGCAGCCGCCATCTCAGCCACCGAGACGTCGGCCTCGAGCCTGTCCGTGACGAGGGCGTAAACGCGGTTCAGTCGGACCTGCGACAGGGCGCGGGCGGCGCGCGGGTGTGCGACAGGACCGTTCAGCTCGCTCAACCGGCGGAAGACCAAGGACAGGCCATGCTCAAAAAAGGCGGTGGAAGCGCCGTGCGCGTCCGCCTCGTAAAACAGGGCCGTCAAGACGGCGGCCAGAAGGGGGTCGTCATGGAAACCGCAGGCCAGTCGTTCGATCCGTTCCGCATCGAGCGGGCAGTGAGGAACGGCCTGGGGCGAAATCGCCAGCCCGATCATCGACACGGCGCCGGACCGCGCCAGCCCTGATCGGTCAGACGGGCCGACGACGACCGATCCGGCCCGCCAAACCCCCTCCAAGCGGCTGTCGCCGAGACGTTGCATCAGGGGCGCGCTCCCGCTCAGGCGAAGGGCGAGCCGCAGATAGGGACCGTTCTCGACCGCCCCCTCGAACGGTCGATGGTCCGCGCGTACGATCAAGCCGTTCAGACCGGACATCCGGTGAACCACGCCTGCGCCGGCATGGCCTTCGATATGGGCCCGATCGGACGAAAGCCTGCGCTTAAATCCCGGATCGGATCGGTCAGTCTCGGAACGGAGCGGCGTAGAGGACATGGTATATTGTAACACGGGCTGATAATCGTTCGCAATAATGCGGGCGAAGGGGCTTGTCTGCATGTTTCCGTTCCGCTCACTCTCCGTCGTCGCCTCCGTCCTGGCGAGCGTCCAGCCGGCCGCAGCCCAGGAGGCGACGAAGGCCCAGACCCTGGACGAGATCGTCGTCACCGGAACGCGGCGGGAAACCCGCCTTCAGGACGCCGACGTCTCGGTGACGGTGCTGAACCGCGAGATGCTGAACCAGGCCCGAATTCGCGACGTGCGGCAGCTCGACGCCGTCGTGCCCAATGTCCAGTTCAATGAAAGCGGCCAGTTGGGCAGCACCTTCATCTCCATCCGGGGCATCGAATCCAACCCGTTCATCGTCAACCGCGCCGCCGTCTACATCGACGGCATTCCGTTCAGGGAGCTGTCCAATGCGGTGCTGAACCAGGTCGAATCGATCGAGGTTCTGCGTGGGCCTCAGGCGACCCTGTACGGCGCCAACAGCGAGTCCGGTCTGATCGTGATCAACACGCGCGCGCCGACCGACCGGCTGACGGCCGAGGCGCGGGCGACGGCCACCACCTTCAGCGGCGGCCGCAGCGGAACCCTCGACGGTTTCGTCGGCGGCCCCCTGCACGGCGACACCCTCAGCGGCTCTCTGGCTTTCAAGGCGTCGCAAGGCGACAGCTTTCTGCGGAATCTTCAGCCGGGCCGCCCTGAAGGCCGCATCGGCGAAACCTTTCTGCAAGGGCGGCTGCGGTGGCGGCCCAGCGATCGACTGACGGTGAACGCCACCGCCTATGTGCTGGACACCCGCGCGCCGGGCGTCTTCGATCAGGAATATTTCCCGTTGGACCTCGATCTCTATAATCGAAGCTACGCCGACCGTTTCAACGGCGGGCGCCGGATTGGGCGGTTCACCTATGTCAATGACGCGCCCAAGCGCACCGACGAGCAGGAGATCGTGACCGGCGTGAGCGCCGCCTATCGACCCGGCTACGGCACGATCGAGGCGGCGGCCTCGTGGCGACGACTGGACACCGATGCGCGCGGCCTGGACTTCGACTTCACCGGCCTGCCGACGGCCTCGGGGCAGGACGCCAAGGTCAAGGATTTCTGGAACGCCGAGCTTCGCTTCGTCTCGCCCGCCGACCGGCCGTTCAAGTACATCGTCGGCGTCAGCCACTACCGTCAGGACGACGATCGCTTTCTGGCGACCTTCGTGGGGCCGGGCGGGCTGGACTCCTTCGTGCGCGCCCCCAATCAGTTCGCCCAGGCGCGCGACTGGGGCGCCTTCGCCTCGGCCAACTGGTCGCCTGCCGCCCTGCCGAAACTGACCCTGGGGGCAGGGGTTCGCTATGACCATGCGCACCGGGAGGCCCAACAGAGCGCCGGTCAGCTCGACATGGGCGGGGGCAGTCTGTTCCTCTATCGCGACGCCGCCCTGTCGGCGGATTTCGAGGCCTGGCTGCCGCGGTTTTCGGTGCGTTACGAGCCTACCGATCAACTGACCCTCTATGCGACGGCGGCCAAGGGTTACATCCCCGGCGGCTTCAACCTGACGGCGGCTCAGAAGGATCTGAGCGACGACGTGCTGCGCTACGCCTCTGAGACGATGTGGAGCCAGGAGGGTGGGTTCAAATGGCGTTCGATCGACGGAAGTCTGCGCCTGGCCGGCGCAGCCTTCTACATCCGCTCGGACAATTGGCAGGAAATCCAGGTCGCGGCCGACGCTTCGGGCCGGATCATCTCGTCCGACTATATCGGTTCCGACGCCTCCATCGACAGCAAGGGGTTCGAGTTGGAGGCCGCAGCCGAACCGATCACCGGCCTGACGCTGACGGCCAACATCGGCTATGCGGACGCCCGCTACCGCGATCTGCAGGTCAGTCCGACGCTCAATGCCCGGGGTCGGCGGGTCAAGCTGACGCCGGCCTATGACGGCTATCTGGCCGCTCGCTATCAGACCGCCGCCGGCCTCTACGTCAGGGCGGAGGTCGGGCTGACGGGCAAACAGTCGCTGGAGACCTTGGGGGAGGCGGTTCAGCCCGCCTATCAGACCGTCGGCCTTCAGGCCGGTTATGAGGGGCCGCGCTGGTCGGCGCGGCTGTTCGTGGACAATCTCACCGACGTGCGGCGCGGCACGGGATTGGCCTTCCGCAACCTCGGCTTCGGCAATGACGGCAACTGGTACTCGCCCATCGGTCGATCGCGCGAAGCGGGCTTTGAACTGGGGTGGAAGCTGTGATCGGGTCCGCCAAGGCCTCGCCGGCTCTGAGCGGCGTTCCAGAGACCCTGCTGATCACCCTGGCCGCGCGGCTGCTCGCCCACAGGCTGAACCCGGATCTGGGGTTCGTCGATCCTGCGGCCGAGACGATCGGGGCGGCCTTGGACTTCGACCCGAACCGGTTCGCCCACGATCGCGCCAGTCTGCGCGGGGCCCTGGTCCGGAGTCGGTGGTTCGATCGGGTGACGGCGACCTTCATCCAGGCTCATCCGGACGGCCTGGTGGTTTCCATCGGATCGGGACTGGACACCCGCCCCCACCGGCTGGGCCTGCCGTCCGGTTTGGATTGGATCGACATCGATTTTCCTGAAGTCATCGCCTTGCGCGAAGCCCTGGTTCCGGCCCTGCCTCGGGTTCGCAGCTGGGCCGGCGACGGGACGGACGTCGCCGCATGGGCGGAGGCGATCGGATGGCGGACCGGCCGGCCTGTCCTGATGGCGGCCGAGGGCGTGTCCATGTATCTGGAACCGGAGCAGGGTCGGAGATGGCTCGCCGCATCCGCCGAAGAGGCCGCCCGCCGTCAGAGCGCTCTGAGGCTGGTCCTCGACTTCGCCTCGCCGATGATGGCGCGGAACGGACGCCGCAATCCGAGCGTCCGCAAGACCAAGGCGAGGTTCCGATGGGGCGTGTCGGGCCCAGCGGAGATCGAGCGCCTGGGCTATCGGCTGCGCGAAACCCATGATGTGGTTCGGCAGAGCGGAAGCCTGTCGCGCCTGGTCGGCGCGACCTACCGTTTTTTGACGGGGCGGCTGATCTATAGTTGTGCGGTGTTCGATGCTTCGGAGGCGAGGCGAGGGAACATCCCAAGCGGACGTCTGTTAAGCTGACGCTTGATCCATTCCAATCCGGAGCCGCCCATGTCCGTCCGTGTCGCCCTGATCGTCGGCAGTCTGCGCGAGGGGTCCTATTCCCGCGCCGTCGGGCTGGAGATGAAGATCCTGGCCGCGCCCGAGCTGGAGGTGGAGCCGGTCGAGATCGGCGATCTGCCGCTCTATAACCCCGATCTGGAGACGGAGACGCCGCCGGCCGCCTGGACCCGGTTCCGGGCGGAAATGGCGGAAGTTCAGGCCGTGCTGTTCGTCACGCCGGAATATAATCGCTCGATCCCCGGCGCCCTGAAGAACGCCCTGGACGTCGGCTCGTGCCCCTATGGCGACAGCATCTGGGCGGGCAAGCCGGCCGCCATCGTCAGCGTCTCGCCCGGCGCCATCGGGGCCTTCGGCGCCAACCACCACCTGCGCCAGCCCCTGGTCTTTCTGAACATGCCCACCATGCAGCAGCCCGAAGCCTATGTGGGCAATGTCGCCGGTCTGCTGAACGAAGAGGATGGGAGGCTGAAGAACGAGGGGACGCGAGAGTTCCTGAAGGGGTTCCTCGACGCCTTTGCGGGGTGGATCGAGAAGACCAAATAGTCTCGCCCGGATGACGGCGTTTAAAGAGGGCGGACGCCCCAATTGAAAACGGCGGCTCCTTTCGGAGCCGCCGTCGCCAGATCAGCCGTGAAGCTGAAATCAGCCGATGGTTTGCAGCTGGCCAGCGGATTCCTTGCCCGAACGCTTGTCGCGTTCCAGCTCGTAGGAAACCTTCTGGTTTTCATCCAGGCCGCGCAGGCCAGCGCCTTCGACGGCCGAGATGTGGACGAAGACGTCCTTGCCGCCGTCGTCGGGTTGGATGAAGCCGTAACCCTTGGTCGGGTTGAACCATTTGACAGTGCCGGTAGCCATTTTGAGACCTCCGTTAGAAGTTGACCGAGGGAACGTCCCTGCGGCCTGTCGGGTCTGAATGGGATCGGCCTGGACTCATGCGTTCGCAAGGAGAGTGGGCGTTACGCAGAGAGATCGACGAGGCTTATTAGCGCAGGCTTTTCCGACAAAAGCAAGGCGGGGCGTATTATGGCGTCTGAGCGGCGGAACAGCTGCGCTTCCAAGGCGTTGTTACGGCTCACGAAAGGTCTTGTGTCATGAATCGCACCCATGTGGTCGAGCGCGCCTATCAGCTTGCCCGCACCCCCGAATGTCTGAACACCGGCGATGTGGTCAAGGCCCTGTCGGCCGAGGGCTATTCCAGCGCCGACATCTCCCACTTCCAGGGCAGTTCGATCCGGGCGGACCTGAACCGCATCTGCAAACAGACGACGCCCGAAGCGGCGTGACAGGCGCAAGCTGAGAAACGCGGCCCGAGATCAGACCAGGCCGTCGATCGTCTGCGCCTCTGCGGCGCTGTCCGGGAAGACCCGCGTATCCAGCTGGGCGCGGTCCAGGCCCAGGTGATCGCGCAGCACGCCCTTGAACACGGCGCGAACGTCCAGGGTGGGGGCCAGGTCGCGGCCTTCGAACAGACGATTGTCGGCCAGACCGGGCCAGTCGCCGATCAGCCCGCCCGCTCGAACGGCGCCGCCCGCCAGGATCAGCGAGGACGCCGTTCCGTGGTCGGTGCCCCAGGTCCCGTTGGCGCGGGCGGTGCGGCCGAACTCGGTGGCGACCACCACCACGGTGCGGCGCCAGTCGTCGCCCAGACCCGTCTCCAGCCCCGCGATCAGCCGGCCCAGCCCCGTCAGCCGCGTCTGAAGCTGCGCCTTCTGGCCCGCGTGGGTGTCCCAGCCGTCCAGCGACAGGGCGACGACGTTCGCCCCCTCGGTTCCGGTCATCAGCCGCGCCACCGCCTGACCCAGGGCCTGGGCGTCATTGCGCCCCACCCGCCCGCCGTCGCCGTCCAGGGCCGCGCGTTCCTCAGTCGCCAGGCCGCGCGCGAGGCTTTGTCCCAACAGCGGATCCTCGACATAGAGGTCTTGCAGCAGACCGGCGATCCGGTCGTCCTCACGCACCCGTTCACCCGGCGCCCAGCCGGAGACGGGCGCCTCGCCGCGCAGGATCAGGGGCGTCTGAGCGCCGATCGCCAGGCCCGTCAGTCTTCGCCCGCCCGCCGCGACGATGGCGCGGTTCAGCCAGCCGTCGTCCTGGCGACGCAGGCTCTCGCCGCCGTTCTCCAGCACGTCCTGGGCGTCGAAATGCGACCGCACCCGCACAGGCAGGGCCACGGCCGGCGCGAACCGCATCTGGCCGCGACGATACAGGGCGTGCAGGCCGCCGAGAGCCGGATGCAGGCCGAAACCGTCGGCCAAAGCCAACACGCCGTCGGCCTGGCCGGGCTCGGCCAGGGCCAGGCCGCCGCGCAGGGCCGCATAGTTTGGATCGGCGTAGGGGACCGTCACCGACAGTCCGTCCATGGCGCCCCGCGCGAGGATCACGACCAGCTTGTTGTCCGACGCGACGCCTTGAGCGCCCGATTGGGCGAAGGCGCGTCCGACGAAGGCCAGGCTCAGGCCGGCGGCCGATCCGCCCAAAAAGGCGCGGCGATGCAAGGCGGGGTGGGTCATCGGCGCTGGAACTCCGGCGACATCAGAAGAAGGGTCAGGGCCTCGGGCCGACTCTCGGCCCGGGCGACGGCCGAGCGGGTGCGCTCGCCCATTCGGCGGCCCAGGGCGGCGAGGGCGACGGCGTTCACATCGGTGACGACGGCGGCGCCGGCGGTGGTCCGCGCCCAGTTCAGCCGCTTGACCAGGGCGTCGGGCCCGGCCCAGTCGGCGGCCGTGTCGGGCCAGCCCTCGGGTGACGGCGGCGCGAAGGGCGGCTGGCCCATGGCGATCAGCGCCTGTCGCAGAAGCGCGGGGCGTCGGGGGCCTTCATCCAGAGCCCGTCCGGCCGAGACGACGAACTCATAGGGCGTCTTGATCTTGGCGGCCTGGGGCGTCCAGGTCTCGGGCGCTTCGATCAGGGCGCGGGCGACCTCAGCCAGATCGCCTTGAGATCCGGTCCAGGCGGCCTCGAGCCGAGCGACCAGGGCCGGGGGCGGATCGTCGGCGACGAAATGGGCCGCGATCCGCCGCGACAGCCGCTTGGCCGTGGCCGGATGGCGCGCCAGATCCCGCAATATGGCCTCGCCCTGTCGGCGGCCGGTCTGGGCGTAGGTCCGGCCCATGACCGTTCGGACGCCGGGTTCGTGAATCTCCGGCCGGAAGACGAAGCCGCCGCCGTCCGCCCTCTGCCGATCCTGCTGGCGGGGGATCGACCATCCCGTCAGGGCGCGGGCCAGTTCGGTGACGTCGGCCTGATCATAGCCGCCGTCGGCGCCGACCGTGTGCAGCTCCAGCATTTCGCGGGCCAGATTCTCGTTCAGCCCCAGCCTGCGGCGCGCGCCGGCCCGGCTGTCCGGCCCGGCCGATCGGGCCTGATCAAGGTACAGAAGCATGGCCGGATGCTGTTCGGCGGCGAGGACCAGATCCTCGAACCGGCCGAAGACATGGGGGCGAATGGCTTCGCGCTCATAGGTGTCGACGAAGGCGCCGGCGGTGAATTTGGCGGCCGAGACGGTCAGGGCGTTGGCCCAGAACAGGGCCCAGCGCTCGGCGAACCCCTGGTCGGTCTCCAGGCCCAGACGCACCCGGTCCAGAAAGCCGCGGGCCGTGTCCTCGGTTATGGCGCGCCGCGCCGCCTGCCGGGCCTGACGCGCGGCCTCGGCCGTCGGATCGGGCGCGCCGCCGGGCGCCGCCGCCTCGCGCCGGCCGGTCCCGCTGGCCTGATAGGCCAGGAAGGCCTCCATCCGTTCAGCGGTCGAGACGGCGGCGCCGGAGGGTTGGGGCGCGCCTTCGGCCCGGATCTGACCCAGCGCCCAGCCTCTGGGATCGGCGGCGACGCGGTCGATCTCGCCGGGACGCGCGCCCAGGCCCAGCCGGGTCACGGCGACGGCGGCCTCGAAGGCGGATGCGGCCATGGGTGGTCTCCTTGCCGGCTTTGTCCGTTCAACGGCTCCAAGGCGGAATCTCCGTCGCCGGAAGCCTGCGGCCGGGTTTCACCCCTCGCGTTCATGCTTTACGCTGGAGGCGATGGCGCTGCTGGACTGGATGAGCGATGTGGCCGGGCCGGTTGTCCGGGGCGAGGGCGTGCTGCTGCGCCCCCCGCGCGCTGCGGACTATGCGGCCTGGTCGCGGTTGCGCGACGGGTCGCGCGACTATCTCCAGCCGTGGGAGCCGGCCTGGCCCGAGGACGATCTGAGCAAGGGCGCCTTTCGCCGTCGCCTGTCGATCTATGCGCGGGAAATGGAGCTGGGCAACGCCTGGCCCTTCTTCATCTTCATCGAGGACGGCAAGACCCTGGTCGGAGCCGTGACCCTGTCGAACGTGCGGCGCGGCGTGGCCGAGACGGGCACCCTGGGCTACTGGATCGGTCAGCCCTTCGCCGGGCGCGGCCATGGAACGGCGGCGGTGCGCGCCGTGGTCGCCTACAGTTTCGAGCGGCTGAAACTGCACCGGCTGGAGGCCGCCTGCCTGCCCAGCAACCACGGATCGCGTCGCGTTCTTGAGAAATCGGGTTTTCGGCACGAGGGTCTGGCCCGCGCTTATTTGAAAATTAACGGCGATTGGGCAGATCATCTGCTGTTCGGCCTCGTGGAGGACGAGTTTGATCGCGGCGGCCGGGGGTCGTCTTGAGGGAACGACTGCTGTGAACGCGCGACCTCGCTCGCTGGCCTGGGACGCCACCGCCGCCATCGAGGCCCTGGCGGCGGCCGATACGGCCCTGTGGGTCTGGACTCCGGCCGAGGATCAGCTGCGTTTCACCGGCGCCACCCGCGCCCTGGGGCTGGGACCCCTGGCGCCGGAATGTTCGGGCGCCGGCTTTGTCGCCTCGACCCTGCCGCAGGATCGGTCGCTGGCCGAGAAGATGCTGAAGCCGCAGGAGGAGGGCGCCGAAATCGCGGTGCGCCTGCGGATGCGCGGAGCCGAGACCTGCCTGTGGCGCGGGGTCTGGCTTGAGGACGGCCTTCGCGCCGCCGGCGTCGTCGCGCTGGAGGCCAAGTTCACCGGTTCGGACCGCGACGCCCTGACCGGCCTTCTGGACCGTCGCGCCTTCATCGCCCGCGTCGGCGAGGTGCTGACCCAGGCGGGCGAGTATGAATTGGTCGTCGGCGACGTGGACCGTCTGCGTCGTCTGAACGAGGCCCTGGGCCATGAGCGGACGGATCTGGTGCTGTCGGCCCTGGGGTCGCGCCTCGCCGCCGCCTTCCCCAAGGATGCGGCCGCCGCGCGGATCGGCGAGGACGAGTTCGCCATCATCGTGCCCAAGACCGCCTCTCACACCAGCTATCGGGTGCGCGAGGCGCTGGAACAGCCGCTGCGGGTCGCGGGGTTCGACATCTATCCCACCGTCTCGATCGGCGCCGTCATCGTCGAGGGCGGGCCGGATGCGCCCGACGCCTCAGAACTGCTGCGCCGGGTCGAGCTGGCGGTGGAATCGGCCAAGGCGGCCGGGCGGGGCGGGTCGGCCGCCTATGGGCGCGCCCTGGAAAGCGATTCCCTGAGCCGACTGGCGCTGGAGGCGGATCTGAGAAACGCCTTCGTGCGCGGCGAGATCACCCCCTTCTTCCAGCCGATCGTGAACCTGAAGACCGGCGCCGTGGCGGGCTTTGAGGCCCTGGCGCGCTGGCGTCATCCCCGGCGGGGCCTGGTGCCGCCGGACGAGTTCCTGGGCCTGACGGCCGACCTGGGGATGATGAACGACCTGGGTCTGCTGATGATGACTCAGTCGGCGCGGCAACTGGCGGAATGGATTCAACGCCACCCCCTGGCCGGAAAGCTGTTTTGCAGCGTGAACCTGTCGGTCGGCGAGATCGAACGGCCGCATCTGTGCGAGGACGTGGCGCGGGTGATCAAGGAGGCGGGCCTGCCCCGCGGCGCCCTGAAGCTGGAGGTGACCGAGGGCGACATCATGCGCGACACCGCCCGCGCCGCCGAGGTTCTTCAGTCACTGAAGGACGTCGGGGCGTCGCTGGCGCTGGATGATTTCGGCACCGGCTTCTCGTCGCTGTCGTACCTGGCGCGCCTGCCGTTCGATACGCTGAAGATCGACCGCTATTTCGTCCTGACGATGAACAAGGACGAGGGTTCGGCCAAGATCGTCAAGTCGGTCGTCAACCTGGGCCGCGACCTGTCGCTGGAGGTCGTCGCCGAAGGGGTCGAGAACGCCGAACTGGCCGCCCTGCTGCTGGAAGCCCAGTGCCACTACGGCCAGGGCTTCGGCTACGCCCCGGCGCTGCCGGCCCAGGAGGCGGAGGTCTATCTGGCCGAAAGCCTGGCGGACGGCACGGCGCCGCTGAAGCAGCGGTCGGCTTAGATTTCACTTTTCGTCATCCCAGGCCTTGTGCCTAGGATCCATCGACTCCGTCGATGACGGTAAGCCCCGGCGACACCGGGCGTATGGATCCTCGCCACAAGGGCGAGGATGACGGCTGGGGGGTGCATGACCGACGCCAGACTGGAGATCGCCGCCGGTTTCGCCACCGCAAAGGGGCCCAAGGCGGACAATCAGGATTTCGGCGGGGTGCATCTGGGCACGGCGGCCGAGCAGCGCGAGCACGGGGTCGTGGCGGTCATCGCCGACGGGGTGTCGGGATCGAAGGCCGGGCGGATGGCGGCCGAGCTGACGACGCGCAGCTTTATCGACGGCTATCTGGATCAGAACCCGCTGAACGGCATCGCCGCCAACGGGATCAAGGCGCTGAGAGGCTTCAACCGCTGGCTTCATGCGCGGGGCAAGATTGATCCGGCGATGGAGGCGGCGGCGACCACCTTCACCGCCCTGATCCTGCGGGGACGTGAGGCGGTGGCGCTTCATGTGGGGGACAGCCGGGCCTGGCATTTCCGCGACGGGGTGCTGACCCGGCTGACTGAGGATCACACCCGGGCCCAGCAGGGGCTGAGCCATGTGCTGTACCGCGCCGTCGGCATCGAGGCGGACGTGAAGCTGGACGTGCGCCATGTGGAGCTGCAGCCGCACGACCGGTTGATGCTGACCACGGACGGGGTGCACGGGGTGCTGAACGAGGCCGCCCTGGCGCGGCTGCTGGCACGGCGCGGATCGCCCGACGCCGACGCCCAGGCCATTCTGGACGAGGTCGCCGAGGCGGGGGCGCGCGACAACGCCACCGTCCTGATCCTCGACGTCATCCGGGTCGGGGCGCCCGACTGGGAGGCGATCACGGCCGAGGCCGAAGGCCTGGCCATCCTGCCGCCGCCGAACCAGGGCGAGACGGTGGACGGGTTTCATCTGGAGCGGCTGGTCGCCGACGGCCGCTATACGCGGCTGTTCCTGGCGCGGTCTGGTGAAGAACGGGTGGTGCTGAAGTTCCCCAAGCCGGCGGCGGTGTCGGAACGGGGGGCGAGGACCGCCTTCCTGCGCGAAGCCTTCATCGGCCGGCGCATCGACAGCCCCTTCGTCGGCAAGGTGCTGACGCCGGATGCGGGGCGCCAGAGCCGGCTCTATATCGTCCAGCCCTTCTATCAGGGCCAGACCCTGCATGCCCGCCTGGCCGAGGACGGGCCGTTCGAGATCGCCGAGGGGATCGGCGTGGCCCTGAAGCTGGCGCGGGGGGTGGCGGCCCTGCATCGGGCCGGGGTGATCCACCGCGACATCAAGCCGGACAATGTGATCCTGGAGACGCACGGCGGGCTGAAGCTGGTCGATCTGGGCGTGGCCCGGCTGAAGCGGGCCGAGGAGTTCGCCGAGGCCGAGGCGCCGGGCACGGCCGGTTTCAAGGCGCCCGAAATGTACGACGGCGAAAGCGGGAGCGCCGCCACCGACCAGTTCGCCTTGGGGGTCACCCTGTACCGGCTGTTCACCGGGACTTATCCTTGGGGCGAGGTGGATCCGTCGGACGCGCCGCGCTTCGATCGCCCCCCGACCCCGCCCGGGCGACGCCGACCGGACATGCCCGCCTGGCTGGAGGCCGCCGTCCTGCGCGCCGTCGCCGTCGATCCGGACGAGCGGTTCGAGGACGTCGAGGAACTGATCCATGTGCTGGAGACCGGCAGCGCGGCGGCCGCCCCGGCCCCCCGCCCCCTGTCGCTGATTGAGCGCGATCCGGTGCGGTTCTGGCAGGGGGTTTGTCTGGTTTTGGTTCTGCTGCTGCTGATTTCGCTGGCGACACGCTAAGGGGGAATGCTCCCGGTGTCATTGTTGTGCGCGCAAGTATTCAGCGCCGCATTATATGCAGTCTTACTTAGGTAACTGTGGTGGAGATGTAAACGCTGTCGCCTTAATCGTGGAGCAGAACGGTTGCATGGCTAAGGCGTGTTGGCGAGATTATATCTCAATTTTCAACTCGAAGGAGACAAAGTCTTGCGTGTATCCGCTCTCCAGACTAGGGCATTGGAAAATGCTTAGTGATTGACGGCGCGTTTCCGTCAGCCTGTTCAGCTTGGTCCTTACGTATGCAAGATGCCGTTGTAGAAAGTAAATTCGATCAGTTGAGTATCGGGGCGTCAGAAGAAGAGAATGTGAGCCAAAGGTCCTTGACGCAGCTTCTGATCAGCCAAAAGACCGCTTTAGTGGCGCGCCGTTTTACAGCGCGCGCCGCCCGTCTCTTCAAATCCGCCGGCTATACGAACGCCCAAAGAGCTCCTCTTCGCGTCCTGAAGACCGCGCCCGACGGCATGACCCAGGCGGAGCTCGCCGCCAGTCTTCAAATCTCGGAACCGACCCTGTCGCGTCGCGTCGCGCGTCTGCTGGCCGACGGGCTGATTTCCAAACAGCGTCGACCCGGTGACGGCCGGGCCAATACGATCAAGCTGGAGCCCCGGGGCTATCAGGCGCTTGAACAGTCCGAAGCCATGGCGGCGCGGGATCGCGACATCCTGTTCCAGGGCCTCTCTCAGGAAGAGCTGGACATCGCCTTGAAGGTCTTGAGCCTGTTGGCTGCGCGCATCGCCGCACCTCTGAACGGCGCGCTGAACGAGGATGCGCAGCCGGACGAGGAGGAGGACGCGGACGCCTGAAAGGCGGTCAGGCCCGTCCGCCCTGGGCCGACAGCCGGCCGGCGTCCACGCCCATGCGGGCCAGGGCGCGGGTCCATTTGGTCTGGTGATCGCTGTCGAAGATCAGGTCCAGGTCCGCTTCCGTGGTCAGCCAGACGTTATCGGCCAGTTCGTCTTCCAACTGCCCCTCGCCCCAGCCGGCGTAGCCGAGCAGCAAGGTGGCGTGGCGCGGTCCCATGACCGTGTCGGTCATCGCCGCCAGGGCCTCGCGCGTCCCCGTCATGGCCAGGCCGTCGCCGAAGGGCAGGGTGTCGTCCCCCACGCTCCAGTCGTCGGTGTGCAGGACGAAGCCGCGTTCGCGCTCGACCGGCCCGCCCATCAGAACCGGACGGCCTACGGACTGTTCCGGCGCGGGCGCGTCCAGCTTGTCCAGCACCGCCTTCAGATCGATTCCCTGGGCGGGCCGGTCCAGCCTCAGACCCATGGCGTGGTCCGGCCCATGGGCGCAGATCAGAATTACGGCGTGTTCGAACCGGGGATCGCCGATGCCGGGCATGGCGACCAGAAGACGGCCCGTCAGGGAGGAGGCGTCGGTCATGGTTTCCATAATCGGGGCTGAATGGGCCCGGCGCAAGCGCGCCGAGCTTGTCTTGGCGGCGTCGGCCGCTATCTGTCGCAGGCGCACCCAAGCCAACCCGCGCGGAGAGATTCCATGACCATCCAGATCGGCGACCGCATTCCCGAGGCGACCTTCGCCCAGGCCACGGCGGAAGGCCCCAAGCCCGTCAACACCGCCGACGTCTTCGCCGGCAAGACCGTGGCGCTGTTCGCCGTCCCCGGCGCCTTCACCCCCACCTGCTCGGCCCGTCACCTGCCAGGCTTCAAGGACAATCTGGACGCCTTCAAGGGCAAGGGCGTCGACGTCGTCGCCTGCCTCTCCGTCAACGACGCCTTTGTGATGAAGGCCTGGGCCGAGAGCCAGGGGGTGGAAGACGGCTCGATCGTCATGCTGGCGGACGGCAACGGCGAACTGACCCGCGCGCTCGGCCTGGTGCTCGACGGCTCGGGCTTCGGCCTGGGCGAGCGGTCGCAACGCTATTCGATGCTGGTCAAGGACGGCGTCGTGACCGAGCTGAACGTCGAACAGGGCGGCGAGTTCAAGGTCTCCTCGGCCGAGCATCTGCTGGCCCAACTCTGATCGGGATCGGGATCGGGCCGCGCCGACGCTTCGCATTTTGAGCGCGGCCCAACACGCATGACGACGGACGTCTTCAGCCCCGAGAAGCGCAGCGCGGTGATGCGCCGCGTCAAGGGGCGGGACACCTCGCCCGAACTGGCCGTGCGCAGGGTGCTGCGCGCGGCCGGGATCGGCTATCGGCTAGGCGGCCAGGGGCTGGCGGGACGGCCGGATCTGACAATGAAAGGGCGGCGGGTCGCCGTCTTCGTCCACGGCTGCTTCTGGCACGGCCATGACTGTCCGCGAGGATCGCGCAAGCCCAAGGCCAACGCCGACTACTGGGGCGGCAAGATCGCCCGCAACCGCGCCAGAGACGCGCGATCGGCCGAGACCCTGACGGCCGACGGCTGGCGGGTGGTGATCGTATGGGAGTGTGACCTGCGCACACCCGATTTCGCCGCTCGGCTGGTCGCCGAGATCAAGGGTCAGGCCGCGTCGACGTCTGAGGTCGAAGGCTGAGGCGTTGCAGCGCCTGCGTCCTGGGCCGCGTCGTCCAACACATGCTGTAGCGCTGCGAACAGGGCCGGCGGCGTCAGGGGCTTGGAGACGAAATAGGCCATGCCGGCGGCCTGGCAGGCGGCGATGTCTTCCGGCGCGGAATCCGCCGTCACGGCCACAACGGGTGTTCGGGCGTTCGGACCGTCGCCGGCGCGCAGCCGGCGGGTGGTCTCGCGCCCATCAAGCTCGGGCATGCGCACGTCCATGAAGATGACGTCGAAGACGACTTCGGCGCAGCGTTGCAAGGCGATCACCCCGTCGGAGGCGGTGACGATGTCGCAGCCCAGGGGCTCGAGGATCAGCTGAACCGCGCGACGGTTGATGTCGTGGTCATCGACCACCAGCAGCTTCAACGGACGGTCGGCCTCTTCGGGCGGAGGCGGCGTGTCGGCGGCTGGCGCTGGGACGTCTTCGGCAAGGGGCGCAATAGGCGGGGCGGCAAGGGGCAGGGCCAGCGCGTCGGGGCGGGCCGTCAGCCCCCGGGCCGCTGGAGCCGTTCGCTCCGTCGCCCGGCCGGCCGGCAGGAACAGAGACACGGTGAAGCGCGCGCCCTGGCCGGGGGCGCTGCGCGCCGTCAGCCGTCCCCCCATCAACTCGGTCAGATCCCGGCTGATGGACAGGCCCAGGCCCGAGCCGCCGAACTGGGCGCCGACGCCTTCGGCCGTCTGATCGAAGGGGTTGAAGAGGCGCTCCATCTGCTCGGCGGTCAGGCCCGGACCCGTATCGGCGACTTCGAACAGAAGGGCATAGCCGGACGGCTCTTCCGGCCAGGCCTCAAGGCGCAGGGTGATCTGTCCCTCGGCGGTGAACTTGACCGCATTGGACATCAGATTGTTCAGCACCTGACGGATCCGCATGGGATCGCCCTTGACGTCGCGCGGCATCTGGGCGGCGCCCTCGACCCGCAAGGTCAGGCCCTTGGCCTCGATCGGTCCGCGCCACAGACGCAGGGTCTGGGCCAGCATGGCGCGCAGATCGAAATCCACCACCTCGACCTTCATCCGGCCGGCGCCGATGCGGGTGTGGTCCAAAAGATCGTCCAGCAGGGCCTTCATCATGAGGCCCGCGTCGGTGATCAGGGCGGTGTTGGCGCGAGAAGCGGCGTCGGCCGCCTGAAGCTCGGCCGCGCCGGTCAGGATGGCGCCGATCGGGGTGCGCAGATCATGGCCGATCGCCGCCAGGAAGGCGGTATGGGCCGCCAGATTCTGTTCGGCCTGCCGCCGCAGCCGATCCGCCTCGTCGCGCGCCCGCTGGCGCTTTTCGGCCGTCTCGCTGATGATTTGCCAACTGAGCACGGTGAAGATGACGAACATCACCACGGCCGCAGAGGCGGTCATGATGACCGAGACGCCGGCCCCGAAATGGGCGGCGAAGAACGGCGTGGACAGCAGATACAGCATCGGCGGCGAAAGGGTCGCAGCCAGAAGCATCTTGGATCGGGGCGCGTTGATCATCGAAAACAGCATCTGCGCCGGCAGCATCAGGGCCGCGCACAGGCCGCCCATTGCGCCGCCCATCAGCCACATGGGAATGGACAGGCCGCCGAAGGTCGCGGCGCTGATCAGGATCGCGGCGCAGGTCGGGATTTTCCGTAGGCGAGCGTCGGGCGCGCGTGAAGCCATGCGCAGGACCGCCCATTCCACCGTCTGGGCCAGGCCGTAGATCAGCAGCCAGAGCAGCGAGAGCCGCCAACCCAGCATCGGCGTCACGACCAGGGCGGTCGCCGCCGCCGTCGCCAGCCGTTGCGCCGCCTGCTTGGCGCGGAAGCGAGACGCCACAGTCCAGCCACTCACAGCCGTTGGGACCATGTTCGTCTGTTGCATTCCGCTTCCCATCGGCGCGAACGGTCTTCGTTCGTCGGGCCACAGGATGCGCAGATCGAAACTAACGCTCCGTCAACGGCCCGATCCCACGGCGGCGGAAACGGTGGAAAACCCGTCGGCGCGCAGGCGGGCGGCCAGGTCGCGTTTGATCGCGCCGACCAATCCCGGTCCCTGATAGATCAGGGCGGAATAGATCTGCACCGCCGAGGCCCCCAGGCGAAGGCGAGCATAGGCTTCGGCCCCGCTGTCGATCCCGCCGACGGCGATCAGCGGCAGACGGCCTTGCGCCGCCTCGGCCGCCGCCCGCAGCGCCCTTTCGGCGAAGGGACGCAAGGGAAGACCCGACAGGCCGCCGCTCTCTCCGGCCTGGGGCGAGCTTAGGGTTTCGGGGCGTTCCAGGGTGGTGTTGGAGACGATCAGCCCGTCGATCCGATGGGCCAGGGCGGCCTCGACGATCATGCCGATCTCGCCTGCGACCAGGTCCGGCGCGATCTTCAGGAAGACCGGCGCGCGGTCGGGTCGGGCCGTCGGCCGGGCCGCCTCGATCCGACCCAGCAGATCGTCCAGCTGGTCCCGCCCCTGCAAGGCGCGCAGGCCGGGCGTATTGGGCGAGGAGATATTGACCGTGAAATAGGCGGCCCGGCCCGCGAGGCGCTGAAGCCCGGCGACATAGTCGGCCGCCTTGTCCTCCGTATCCTTGTTGGCGCCCAGATTGGCGCCGACGACGACGCCCTGGGGGCGTCGCTCAAGCCGGGCGGCGAAGGCGTCGAGCCCGGCGTTGTTGAAGCCCATGCGATTGATGATCGCCTGGTCTTCCTGCAGTCGGAACAGCCGCGGCCGGGGATTGCCGGCCTGGGGCCGGGGCGTGACCGAGCCGCATTCCACAAAGCCGAAGCCAAGCCGCGACAGGCCGCGCAGCGCCTCCCCGTTCTTGTCCAATCCCGCCGCCAGGCCGATCGGATTGGGCAGGTCGAGGCCGGCGATTGTCGTGTGCAGGATGGGATCATCGACCGGGGCGGCGGGCAGGGGCGCCAGGGCCAGACCCTGGATCGCCAGCCGGTGCGCGGTTTCCGGGTCCAGACGGCGCAGGCCGGCCGCCAAGCCGTCGAACAGGTTCATGCCGCATCCTCGAACCGCATGGCCCCGTCCTCGGCTACGGCGAAGGGGCGGCTGGCGGTGACGGCGGCGACGGGCAGGGGGGCGTAGAGATGGGGAAACAGGGCGCCGCCGCGCGACGGCTCCCACACCAGGGCTTCGTCGAGCAGCGCCAGATCGATCGTCAGCAGCATCAGATCGGCCTGACCGGCGTAGTGGCGGCGCGCGGTCTCGGCCAGTTGATCGGCCGTCGACATATGGATGTAGCCGTCGGCCAGATCGACGACGGAGCCTTCGTAGCGACCTTCCGCCACCATGCGGCGCCAGTCGTTCGACGACAGGATCTTGTAGGCGACGGACGTCATGCCGCCCCGCCCAGGGTGCGCGGGGTCAGAAAGCCTTCGTAGGTGCAGCGCCCGGCCGCATCGACGGTGAACAGGGCCGCCGCCCCGGTCGGAAAACCTGCGGCCAGGCGATCGAGAATGGCGGGCGAGGCCGCGCTTTCCGACAGATAGTCGCCGGCCAGCGCATGGACCCCCGGATTGTGGGCCAGAACCAGCAGACAGCCGGCCTCTTCCTCGCTGGCCTCGACGAAGCCGCGCAGGACGTCGGCGGGGGCGTTGTACAGGCGCGGCTCGTCGCGCACCTCCACATCGCCGAAGGCGTCATGCATCTGCTCCCAGGTCTGGCGGGTGCGGACCGCCGAGGATACCAGGGCCAGATCGGGCTTCAGCCCGCGCTCAGCCAGGGCCCGCCCCATCAGCAGGGCTTCGTTGCGTCCGACGGCGGACAGGGGGCGGGCTTCATCGCCGCCGGACGGGCTGTTCGGCTCGGCCTGGGCGTGCCGCATGAGGATCAGTCGATGCATGGGGCTTCGCCATAAGGCCGTTCGCAGGCGGCGACCAGATGGAACGACGTCAACTCCCCGTCAGAAGCGATCAGCCGAGCGGCCCGTCGTGCGAGACGGAGGCGGCAGGCTGAGGCGCAAGCGCCGCCTTGGCCGGGACGCGCTGGGCCTTGCCGCTGGGGCGGATGCGGGCGTAGGCCTGACGCGACGCCTCCAGCAGGATCAGACCGGCCGCGCCCGGCGCGATCCGACGGCCGACCTGTTCGAAACCGTCGGCCAGGGGCAGAAGGGGCGACCAGGGTGGGACATAGAGGGTCTGGGACCAGGCCGTCGGCTCCAGCCCCGCCTCGCGCACCAGCCGTTCCAGCTGGCCCCGCGTGAACGGCCGGCCGTGGCCGAAGGGGGTGTTTTCAGCGCGGGACCAGAGCCCGCCCCGTGCGGCGGCGGCCAGGATGATGCGGCCGGTCGGGGCCAGGGCGCGCACCGCCTCCAGCAGCAGGGCCGTCGGGTCGTCGGCCTCCTCGAGGGCGTGGACCAGCAGGATGCGGTCAAAGGCGCCGGCCGCGAAAGGCAGGCGGCGGTCATCGACCAGCAGGCTGCGGTTGCGGCCGACGCTGGGCCAGTGTTCGACCCCCTGGCCGCCGGGCATGGCCGCCACGACCCGTCGCGCCCCGACGAAGGCGTCCAGCCAGGGGGTGGCGTAGCCCAGGCCCAGGACGTCGCAGCCCGCCGCCTCGCCCCAGGCGTCCTCCAGCCGACGGGCCAGCAGCCGACGGGCCAGGGCGCCGGTCGGCTCGCCGTAGAAGGTTCGAAGCTCGTCGATGCTGCGCCGCATGTCGCCACCATAGGCCGCCGGGGTCCGTCCTGCTAGAACGTCGCCATGACCCTGGACGTTCATCTGTTCCCGTGCCGCAGCGACAACTACGGCTTTCTGATCCGCGATCGGGCGACGGGAACCGTCGCGGCGGTCGATACGCCGGACGCGGCGCGCATCCTGCAAGAGCTGGACGGCCTGGGCTGGGGGCGGCTGGACCTGATCCTGAACACCCACTGGCACCCCGACCATACCGAGGGCAACGAGAGGCTGAAGGCCGAGACGGGGTGCGAGATCGTGGGGCCGCAGGAGGTCGCGCGCGTGGCCCCGCTGGACCGCGTCGTCGGCGATGGGGACACGGTCGCGGTGGGCGAGACCCGGTTTGAGGTCACGGGTACGCCGGGCCACACCCTGGGCCACGTCGTCTATCGGTCGGTGGAGGCGGGGGCGGCCTTCGTCGGCGACACCCTGTTCGCCCTGGGTTGCGGCCGCCTGTTCGAGGGGACGCCCGAACAGATGTGGGCCAGCCTTCAGACCCTGGCGGCCTGGCCGCCGGAGACGGTGATCTTGTGCGCCCATGAATATACGGCCGCCAATGCGCGCTTCACCCTGAGCCTGGACCCCCGGCCCGAGACGGCCGCCCACGCCGAGGCGATCTTTGAGGCGCGGGCGCGGGGCGAGGCGACCGTGCCCACGACCCTCGAGACGGAACTGCGGTTCAACCCCTTCCTGCGGGCGGGTGACGCAGAGCAGTTCGCCGCGCGTCGGGCGGCCAAGGACGGCTTCAGCGGCTGAGGACGTCGTCCGCCACCAGGCGCACGATCCGCGCCGAGGACGGGCGGCCCGCGACGCCGGCGCGCGGCTCGATCACGATCCGCAGGGTGCCGCGGCTGAAGGCCGTCTGGCTGGTGCGGCCCTGATCGACGATTTCGATCCGCCGGATGCGGTTGGCTTCGGACCGTAGATTGGGCGAGCGGGCCATGCGGACGATGGCGTCCACGGCGGTGGACAGGGCGTCGGCGGCCACCGCCTCGGACCCCGGCTGGATATCGACATCGACCACGACCAGGCGCCCCAGAGCCCGGCTGGCGCGGTCGCTCTGGCGGACGATGTAGTTCCACAGCTGAACGGCGGTCAGGCCCGGCGCCAGAAGGGGCGCGGCCTCGCCGTTGCGCGACACCGGCGATCCTTGCGGCGCGGCGGTGGTGTAGAGGGTCATGCCGCCGTCGGGCGTGACCCGCAGGATCTGATCGCCGTTGTCGTTGCGATAGATGATGTCGCCGCGCGGCGCGGCGGTCGGACGCAGCACCCAGATCTCGGTCGACTGCTCGAACCGCATCAGGGGCCGGGCGCCCGTCACATCCAGCACGAAGGCTTGACCCGTGCCGGAGACGTAGCGGGCCGACGGGGGCAGGTTGCGGCGCGACTGGGCGTGGCAGTCGGCCGGCAGGACGGCCGGGGCGGCGACGGACAGGCCAAGGGCGACGACGGCGGCAAGCGCCGTCGCAGTCCCGCGCGGCGATTTTTTCGCCCAGGCCGATCCCGTCAACATCATGAGACTATGGATGAAACCGTCACGCGGCGGATTTTGGGCGAAGCCCGTTCACCCGACCAGGTATTGGCCGCCGTTCAGCGACAGGGTGCAGCCTGTGACATATCCAGCACGCTCGCCCACCAGCCAGGAGACCATGTCGGCGATCTCCTCGCCCTTGCCCAGGCGGCCGACGGGAATCTGCGACACGATCGATTCCAGAACCTTGGGGTCCATGGCGCCGACCATTTCGGTGTCGATATAGCCGGGGGCGATGCAGTTGACGGTCACGCCCTTCCTGGCGTTTTCCAGCGCCAGGGCCTTGGTGAAGCCGATCATTCCGGCCTTGGCGGCGGAATAGTTGGTCTGGCCGATCTGACCTTTCTGACCGTTGATCGAGGAGATGTTGACGATCCGGCCGTGGCCCCGGTCGCGCATGCCGTTGATGACCTGGCGCGTCATGTTGAAGACGCTGTCCATATTCACCCGGATCACGTCGGACCACTGGTCGTGGCTCATCTTGTGGAAGAAGCCGTCGCGGGTAATGCCGGCATTGTTGACCAGGATGTCGATCGGACCCAGTTCGGCCTCGACCTCGCTGACGGCGCGGGCGCAGTCCTCGAAACTGCCGACATTGCCCTTGACCACCATGACGCCCAGGGCGCGGGCGGTGGCCTGGGCCGCCTCGTCATTGCCGGAATAGCCGGCGGCCACCCTTATGCCGTCCTCGCTGAGGCGTTGAACGATCGCCTTGCCTATGCCCCGGGTTCCGCCGGTCACCAATGCTACGCGCGCCATCCGTCCGTCCTTGTTTCCTCGCGTCCGTCTGCTGCGGACTGTCGCTCAAGGTGTAGCCGCGCAGGGGTTGCGGATCAAAGGCCGATTTCCCCTGCGGCGCCTTTACGCCTGTTCAGGCGCGTCAGGCCGCCATCTTCGCCATGTCGATGACGAACCGATAGCGGACGTCGGACTTCAGCATCCGCTCATAGGCGTCATTGATCTGGTCCGGGGCGATGGTCTCGATGTCGCAGGCGATGCCGTGTTCGGCGCAGAAGTTCAGCATCTCCTGGGTCTCGGCCATGCCGCCGATCAGAGAGCCGGCGATCCGCCGCCGACGCCACAGCAGGGGCACGGCGAACACCGGCAGGCCCTCGGTGGTCAGCCCCAGCATGACCATGGTCCCGTCGCGGGCCAGAAGCTGGGTGTGGGCGGCGATCTCGTGGGTCGCCGAGACGGTGTTGATGATGAGGTCGAAGCTTTCGGCCGCCGCCTTCATCGCCGCCTTGTCGCTGCTGATCAGGAAATGTTCGGCGCCCATCCGCTCCGCATCGGCCTTCTTGCGGTCGGAGGTGGACAGGACGGTGACCTCGGCGCCCATGGCGGCGGCCAGCTTGACCGCCATATGGCCCAGTCCGCCCAGGCCGATGACCGCCACCTTGGAGCCCGGTCCGACCTTCCATTCCTTCAGCGGCGAATAGGTCGTCACCCCGGCGCACAGCAGGGGGGCGGCGACGTCCAGCGGCAGGCTGTCGGGAATGGTGACGACGAAGTGCTGATCGACCGTGATATGGTCGGAATAGCCGCCCTGGGTGATGGTCTCGGCCGTGCCGCCCTTCCTGTCCTTGGCCCCATAGGTGCCGGTGAAGCCGGGCACGCAATATTGCTCAAGCCCCTCGCGGCAGGATGAACATTCGCGGCAGCTGTCGACCATGCAGCCGACGCCGACGCGGTCGCCTTCCTTGAACCGGACGACGTTGGAGCCGACGGCCTTGACCACGCCGGCGATCTCGTGGCCCGGCACCAGGGGATAGGAGGCGGGTCCGGTCTCGCTGCGGGCCATGTGCAGGTCCGAATGGCAGATGCCGCAGTATTTGATGTCGATCAGCACATCGTCCGGGCCGGGATCGCGCCGCTCGAAGCTGTAAGGGACCAGGGGCTTGTCGGCGGCGGTCGCGGCGAAGGCGCGGGTGGCGATCGGCATGGGGAGTCCTTCAGGCTTTAGGGCGTGGCTGACAGATGCGCACCGCAGGCGCCGCCCGCAAGGCCGGCCCTATTTGAGCTGGGCGATCAGAGCCATGGCCGCCGCCGGATTGCGCGCCTTGGCCCCCGAGATGAAATAGGCGAAGACCTCGCCGCGCTCGGCCCAGGCGCGGACCTGGTCGGCGACGGCGGACAGTTCGTTGGCGGTCATGCCGGTGGGTTCGTCCTGGCGGCTGGACATCAGCCGGGCATAGGAGAAGTCGGCGGTCGCCTCGTCGATCTGGGGCCAGGTCGGCTCTTCGTCATCGACGGCGTAGACGATGGCGACGCCGTATTTGCGGGCCAGGTCATAGAACTGTTCGATGGCGAAGGTCGGGTTGCGGACCTCCATGGCGTGGCGCAGGCGGACCCCGTCCTTCTCGGGCGGCAGCAGCTTCAAGAAACCCTCGAAGTCCTCTGGATCGAACTTCTTGGTCCCCATGAACTGCCAGTTGATCGGCCCCAGCCTGTCGCCCAGTTCGGTCAGGCCCTGGGACAGGAATCGGTCGAAGCTCTCGCCGCCTTCGGACAGGACCTTGCGATTGGTGCAGTAGCGGCTGGCCTTGACCGAGAAGACGAAGCCGTCCGGCGTCTCGTCGCGCCACTTCTTCCAGCTGTCGGGTTTGAAGGTCGAATAATAGGTGCCGTTGATCTCGATCGAGGTCAGTTTCGAGGCGGCGTATTCCAGCTCGCGCTTTTGAACCAGGCCCTCTGGATAGAAGACCCCGCGCCAGGGCTCATAGGTCCAGCCGCCTATGCCGATGTGGATGGGGTGGGTCATCATGGATCGTCTATCTCCTGAACCAGATTCATCCAGTCCTCATGTGCGTGACGGATGCGAATGACGACGACGCCGTCGTCATCCTCCAAATCATACAAGATCACATGAGACCTGAAGACATACGCCCTAACGGCCGGCGTGATGGTCTCACGCAGTCGGGCGATGTTCGGGAAGTCCTGGATTCGGTCCAGCGCTTGCAGAAGGTCGTCGATATATCGGTCGGCTTGCGCCATGCCGAACGTCTGCACACCTTGGATGTAAATGTTCGCGAGATCATGATCCGCGTCTTCGGTGAGCCGCAAGCGCCCCACGGCTCAAGCCGTATTGCGAAGTTTGGCGCGCAATTCGTCGATCACCTGCCGAGGTGTGCGGTCGCTGATGCCGCTGGCCCGGCCTTCATCGATCAATCTTTGCCAGTGCGCGATTTTTTCGGCTTTGACCTGCTCTCGGCGGATAAGGTCGCGGATGACGTCGGAGGCGTTGGCGTAGCGGCCCGATTGGGCCTGTTCCTCGACCCAGGCCTTCATCGGGTCGGGCAGGGAGATGTTCATCGTGGCCATGGGCGATCCTTCCCTATCGCGGCAGAGGATGGACCTTTGGCAAACTTTGTCAATTCTCACCCCCCAAAGGGACGATCGGCCGAAAAAGGGTGTCCGAACTGTCCGATGTGTCCGATTTGTCCCTCAGGACGGGGCCTTACCCCGCTCGCACGTCAGAGGCGGTCGCAGGGGCGGCCATCAGGGCTTGAATGCCGCCCAGCAGGGCGGCGGCGGTGACGGGCTTGGAGACGTGCAGATCGGCGCCGGCCGCCAGGGCCTGACGGCGGTGGTCGTCCATGGCGTTGGCGCTGAGCATGATGACGGGGGTGCGCCTATGGCGGCTCGCCTCCGCCCGGCGAATGGCGCGTGTCGCCGTCAGGCCGTCCATTTCCGGCATCTGCATGTCCATCAGCACCAGGTCGAAGTCCTGGCTCTGGAAGGCCTCAAGGGCCTGGAGCCCGTTGTCGACCGTGACGATCTGCATGTCGTGCGCGCCCAGGATCAACTGGACGACCCGCTGGTTGACGGGGTGATCTTCGGCCAGAAGCACGCGGAGCGCGGGCAGGGGCGCGGCGATCTGGGTCGTCCGGCCGCGCGTCCGGACATCGTAGTCGCCCAGGCTGCTGACGCGCGGCAGCGGAATCTCGACCATGAACCGGCTGCCGACGCCCGGGGTCGAGGCGGCTCTGATGCGGCCGCCCATCATCTCCGTCAGGGCGTGGCAGATCGACAGACCGAGGCCAGTCCCGCCGAAGCGACGGGTGACGGTGCTGTCGGCCTGAGTGAACCGCTCGAACAGGCGCGCGCCCTGGTCGCAGGAAAAGCCCACCCCGGTATCCTGCACCGTCAGGCTCAGCACGGTCAGGCCGTCGGAGTCTTCGCACACCCGGACGTCGACTTGGACGCCGCCGTGCTGGGTGAACTTGACCGCATTGGACAGGAGATTGTCCAGGATCTGGCGGATTCGCAGACTGTCGCCGACGAAGACGCCGCGGGCGTCGGCGTCGCGCCGCACCTCCAGGGTCAGGCCCTTGGCCTCGGCCCGCAGCCGCGCCACGTCCAGGCTGGCCTCCAGCGCCTCGTCCAGGTCGAAGGGGCGGGTCTCCAGGTTCAACTGGCCGGCCTCGATCTTGGATACGTCCAGAATGTCCGAGACCAGGCGCTCCAGCGTTACGCCCGAACTCGCGATCAAGGCGACCATCTCGGCCTGTTCTGGGCTGAGGTCGGTCTTCGACAGGGCGTCGACGATTCCGATGACGCCGTTCAGCGGCGTGCGGATTTCATGGCTCATATTGGCCAGGAAGTCGGATTTGGCCTGGTTGGCGGCTTCCGCTGCGGCCTTGGCCTCCATCAGGGCGCGCTCAGCCGCGACCTTCTCGGTGACGTCGCGCGCGACGCCGAAGATCCGGTTCCCCAGCCGCTGGGCGCGCCATTCCAGGGTGACGTAGCGGCCGTCCCGGTGGCGATACCGGTTGATCTGGCCCAGGACGGGATCGCCCGGCCGACGGCTGACGACCTCGGCCATGGCCTCGCGCGTCGCCTCCTGGTCGTCGGGATGGATCAGGCTGGGCAGGAGGCGGCCCACCAACGCCTCGGGACGATAGCCGAGCACGGTGAACCAGGAGGCGCTGGCCTTGAGCACGGGCCCGTTGATGTCGCGCACCACCAGCAGATCCAGCGAGACGTCGAAGAAGGTGTCGAGATCCAGCTCCGGCGCCCTGCGAGGGGCGTCAAAGGGCGCGGCAGGCGTGAGCGAGTCTGCGATCGAGCGGCTGGTCATTGTTCGGCTTACCCGTATGGGACACGCCGTACAGCTTGCGGGTTAAGGACGCCTTTTCATCAGTAGGCGAAATCGGCGTAAATCCGCTTCACATCGCCGCCCCAGGGGCCGTGGTACAGGTCCAGCAGCCGCTCGGCCGGGGTGATCCCGCTGTCGGCGATGTCTTCCAGTTCGGACAGATAGCCGCGCTCGTCCACCATGCCGCCCGAGAAGCGCGCCCGGTTCTTCAGACCCTGTTTGGCGATATTGACCAGGTCCACGGCGATGTCGCGCACGCTGCGGCCCGCAACTTCGGCCTTGAGGCCCAGGCGGGTCACGTCGCGGCGCAGGCGCTCGTGGTCGGCGATGTCCCAGTCTTTGACCAGGTCCCAGGCGGCCGCCAGCGACGGCGCGTCGTACAGGACGCCGGCCCACAGGGCGGGCAGGGCGCAGATCCGGCTCCACGGGCCGCCGTCGGCGCCGCGCATCTCAAGATAGGCCTTCAGCCGCACCTCGGGGAAGAGGGTGGTCAGATGGTCGTTCCAGTCCTTGATGGTCGGATAGTCGCCGGGCAGGGCGGGCAGTTTCCCGGCCTGGAAATCACGGAACGACTGGCCCGAGGCGTCGACGTATCGACCGTCGCGCTTGGCGAAATACATCGGGGTGTCCAGCGCATAGTCGGCGTAGCGCTCGAAGCCGAAGCCGTCTTCGAAGACGAAGCCCAGCATGCCGGTTCGATCCGGGTCGGTGTCCGTCCAGACATTGGCGCGGGCCGACAGGAAGCCGTTGGGCCGGCCTTCGGTGAAGGGGCTGTTGGCGAACAGGGCGGTGGCGATCGGCTGAAGCGCCAGGGAGGTGCGGAACTTCAGCACCATGTCGGCTTCGGAATCGAAGTCCAGATTGGCCTGGATGGTGCAGGTGCGCAGCATCATGTCCAGGCCCAGCGACCCCACCTTGGGCATGTAGGCGCGCATGATGTCATAGCGGCCCTTGGGCATGACCGGCGTCTGCTCGCGGGTCCACAAAGGGTCGAAGCCGGCGCCCAGGAAGCCGACGCCCAGCTGGTCGGCCACCTGTTTGACCTCCATCAGATGCTGGCCGGTCTCGTTGCAGATGTCGTGGATGGTCAGGAGCGGCGCGCCCGACAGTTCGAACTGTCCGCCGGGCTCCAGGCTGACCGAGGCGACGAAGCCCTCGTCGTTCTTGCGCTCCAGCCCGATCAGAAAACCGTTCTCCTCGACCGGCGTCCAGCCGAAGCGCTGCAGCCCCTCCAGCATGGCCTTGATGCCGTTCGGGCCGTCATAGGCGGGGCGGGCCAGGGTGGTCTTGTCGAAGCCGAACTTTTCGTGCTCGGCGCCGATGCGCCACTGGTCCTTGGGCTTGATCCCCTTGGACATGGCCTCGATCAGGGCGGTCCGGCTCAGCGGCGCGTTGTCGGTCATGCGTCAGATCCTCTCGGCGCATCAGCGACCGTCTGTCGCGGCTAGATGGGCGAGGTTGAGGCAAGGCTCAAGGGGGCGGCGCGTATTCCGGAACGGATCGCAACGTCAAAAATCCTCCCCCTCTGGGGGGGTGGCTCGGAGCGCAGCTGAGAGACGGAGGGGCGCTGCGGCGTCGCGCCCTCCACCCCGCCAAGGGCGCGGCGGTCCCCCTCCCCCAAGGGGGAGGAATGGGGGAGGAATGAGGGGGAACGGCGTCTCTCAGCGGTCCCAGTCGCCGACCGCCGCCTGCCACAGGCTCATGGCGGCGATGGCGGCGGTGTCGGCGCGCAGGATGCGCGGGCCGAGCGAAACGGCGGTGGTGAAGGGCAGGGCGCGGAGCCGTTCGCCCTCCTCGGGCGAAAAGCCGCCTTCGGGGCCGATCAGAATGGACCATTTTTGATCCTGGAATCCCTGAACGGCCGCCGTCAGGGCCGAAATCGCCGGCGCCCCGCCGGTTTCGTCGCAGAACATCAGCCGCCGCCCGGCCTCCCAATCGGTCAAGACGGCGTCCAGCTTGATCGGATCGTCGATGCGGGGGACGTCCAGGCGGCCGGTCTGTTCGGCGGCCTCCTCGGCGATGGCGTCCAGCCGGTCCAGACGGATGCGGTCCGCATTGGTGCGTTTCGTCAGCACCAGCCGCACCCGGCGGGCGCCCAGTTCCGCGGCCTTTTCGACGATGGTCTCGACCCGGGCCTTCTTCACCACGGCGACGATCAGCTCCAGATCCGGGCCGAGCGTCTGGGGTCGGGTCTGGGCCTCGGCGCGCAGGATGACGCCCTTCTTCAGCACCTCGGCGATCGCGGCGCGCCATTCCCCGTCGCGGCCGTTGAAGACCAGCAGTTCGTCGCCCGCCTTCAGCCGCATGACCTGGGTCAGGTAGCGCGACTGGTCCAGGGTCGGGGCGACGGCGGCGCCGGGCGACAGGTCGCCGGTCACATAAAGACGTATCATGGGTCAGGTCTCGATCGCCGCAGGGGCTCAGCTGCTCATCATGTCCTGGGCGAACTCCAGGTCCATCTTCTTCATACGCTTGATCTCGTCGCGCAAGCGAGCCGCCTCTTCGTGCATGGACTCGGTCAGGTTATCGGCCATCCATGGTCAGGTGGCGACCGGGGCGCGGCGGCCGGCGCGGCTTGCCGGAGGATGACGAACGATCAGGGGATGGCTTGGCCGCCGAAATGGAGACCGCCGCGCTCAACTTCTTCCTTCTCCCCTTGCGGGAGAAGGTAGCCCGCAGGGCCGGATGAGGGGTCGGTTCGGCGTGGACCGTCAGGGCTGGTGCAACCCCTCATCCGACCTCCCCTCGGGACAAGCCCGAGGGTCGTCCACCTTCTCCCGCAAGGGAAGAAGGAGTCCCACCTCCACCCTCCGGCACGCCCACCGCCCGGCGCCACTCCTGCGGGTGCAGACGCGCCATCTCTGCATCCAGTCGGTAAAGCGGCCTCAGCGCCCCGTCCTCGTCCCAGAACGCCTCGGCCCAGACATACCCCATCTCCACCGCCCGTTCCCGGTCCCGCGCCGCCGCCTCGGGGCCCAGATGGTCGGCGCGCCAGCGATACAGCCACGGAATATGCCAGTGCGGCGCCCGCGTCAGCCGCTCGTCCTTCATCGCCTCGACCAGACATTCGGCCAGCGCCCGCGCATCCGCCAGGCGAGCCTCGAAGGCGTCGCGGCGCGTCTGCACATAGGCGACCCAGCCCTCGGCCGGCTCCACCGGCCCCGCCTTCGGCTCGGGCCGCGCCCAGCCCTCCGCCTCGCGCCGCTTCCACAGGGCGTGCACCCCCACATCATACCGCCGCGCCACCGACCGCGCCGTCTCCCCAGCCTCCCACGCCTTGCGCACCTCGGCCCAGACGGCGTCGGATCGGATCTTGCGGTGAATGCCCTGGCTCATGCCTCCACGGCCTAAATCGCCGTTACGCCAAACCCGGACGCAACACGTCCTTCCTTCTCCCCTTGCGGGAGAAGGTGGCCCAGGGCCGGATGAAGGGTCGTTCAGCCTGAACCGTCAGAACCGGTGAAACCCCTCATCCGACCTCGCTTCGCTCGCCCACCTTCTCCCGCAAGGGGAGAAGGAAGGTTTAATCGCGCGTCAGGCCTTCCTCCGTCGCCGCCACAATGGCCGACAGCACTTCTTGCCGCTGGTTCCCGATCATCCCATTCGGAAACCGCAGCACCCGGAACCCCTGTTCGCGCAGCCAGGCGTCGCGCTCGGCGTCCTCGATCCGGTCGTCATGCTGCGGCCCGTCCGCCTCGACGATCAGCCGATGCCTCAGACAGACGAAGTCGACGATATACCGCCCGATCACCATCTGCCGCCGAAACTTCAGCCCCGCCAGCCGCCGATCCCGCAACAATCCCCACAGCCGCCGCTCATAATGGACGGGCTCGCGGCGCATCTGTTTGGCGCGGGATTGCAGCCAGTCGTTCATATAAAGATTGTGCGCAACACTCGCAAAGATTGCAACCTCTTCCTTCTCCCCCTGCGGGAGAAGGTGGCCGAGCGCAGCGAGGTCGGATGAGGGGTCAGAAGGACGCCCGCCACGCCTCCGGCGTCAGCACCACCGCGCTTTCCAGCGGCGGCGCGAGGACGAAAAATTCCGGCCGGACGGGCAAGCTATGCACGCGGTAAAGCCGCCATGCGTCAGGCCGCTCCTCCGCTGCCTCGCACTCCGTTCGCGTGAGGAAGAAGTCCGTCGATGGGCCGCCGCGCGTGGCCTTCACCTCGATCAGTCGCTCACGACCATTCGTCGGATCGAAGCTGCGGATGTCGTACCCGGCCCCGTCTCCGCGCTCCTGCGACGTCCATTCGACCTTCGTCGCTAGATCCGCCCGGTCATGGGCGATCAACTGGGCGCGTTCGTGATGGAAGATGCGCTCTTCGCCTAACAAGCCAAGCTGCCGGTTCCGCTGATCGCGAGCCGCCGGATCGAACTTCCGAACCAGTCGCGACAGGCCCGCGGGTCGCCGGGGCCTCTCCGCGCCAAGGGGAGGGGCCGCGGTCATCAGCAGTGGCGCCGGCTCAAACACGGTCGAGGGCTCTGACACCCCGCTTCCATACGTCGGCTGTTCGGTCGCTTGGGCCCGCAGGGAGTCGCGCAATGGCATCCCGATGTCCCAAGCGGCTGGGTGCTGGTCGAGATGGCGTTCCAGTGCGGAGAAGATGGCCTCTTGGTAGTTCGGCCGACTACCGAAACCATTCAGCTTGGGCATGCCCAGTTCGGTCAGGACGGCGGAGATGTTTCCGTATTTCTGACCGACCGAGCCGACGGTTCGGCCGATCCGCTGTGACAAGGCCTTGGCGTGGCGGGCCTTGACCAGCGGACGACCAGAGACGGCGTCGTCGAGCATGGCGAAATAGTCGGCGACGATGAGGTCCAACTCCTCATCATCCCAGTTGCGGCCATACTTGCCCTGATCGACCAACCCAGTCTCCCCGCCAACCTGAGGTTAGTATGACGGCGACGGTCTTTACCAGGGCGCTAATCACCCTTCCTTCTCCCGCAAGGGGAGAAGGGATCAGAACGGCGATGAAGGCCCAGGGCCTGACCCGCGCGGCTAGGAGATCAGCCGCGCCCAATTAAACCGTGTCCTCGGTCCTTTAGCAGCGCCGCCGCGCGGGGATGTTGGGCGAACATCGGTTCAATTTACAAACAGCTCGAGCTGTTTGCCGCTTATTTCTGCTGCGATTTTCTCTTTAGTACGGGGGCTTCTGAACATCTGATAATGCGCAACTTGTTTAGTTTGATCACAAGCACGAGCAACAATCGAAATTGCATCTATCAAAAGCTTCTCCTCGTCCTGGACGGCGGGAAATGGCGCGCTATCTCTAGCAAGTAACAGGCCTGCAGCAAACAAGATGTACCAATGGCCAAAAATAAGATACTGAAGATCGCCGCTGCTTTCTATGTGATCGCCAAACTTTGCGCTCACTTCATCTCTCATCGTTTCTATACGATTATAGAATTTTGCTACCTTCAACAAATCTTCAATATCTATTCTATCATTAAATATATGATGGAATCGAGAATCAAATATTGAATCAGATGATGTTCTTGCGCTATCTGGCTCGCGAAGGTAATATGACATTATGATCTGGCCAAGTTTCAGAGCATCTATTCTTTGATGATCTGGTTTATCGGCGTACATGTTTCTCTTTCGCTCGAAATACATATCGCGATCTGCGAATAATTTCTCGAACTTCTTCATTATCGGGTGGTTGGCGCGCAGATCTCGTCCTTGAATACGAGCTTGGCTGTTGGTCGCAACGGCCACGCGTTCGGCAATATCAGGTCGTCCGGTCGCATAAATCTTTACGGCAACTACAACCTGCTCTAATGAATCGCCGCCTATTTTCGAGGACTCCACGAGTGAATGTGAAGTCTGAGCACCATTCACAATCTGAAAGTCTTTTATCGTAATTACCGGGTTTGGATGCCCCTTGTTGTATGAGTAATCCTTGCAGGTTATAGTGATGCCGTTGTTGAGGTACCAAAATAGATGGCTGTCAGTCTGTGATGTTGCGGTTTCAACTATATGAGAGTTATAGCCGGAGTTTGATCCTAGGTATACTCTAAGATTATCATCAAAAATATGCCGCTTGACTGTGCCGCCATCAGCCTCTGTGATAAGTGCAATCAGGGATCGTGCATCAACGCTTGCCACAAGACCCCTAATGTCGCCGTCAGATCTCTCAAATATCTCCTTAGATATCGCCTGAAGCTGACCGTCCTCCGCGTCCTTCCGCGTTCTACTCAGATCTCTTATCAGGTCTGATGCAGCGTACTGTCCATATTTCACTTGTGGGTGCTCGGCCGCAAAGCTAGCAAGGTTCGCTTTTGCTGCGTCTCCTATGCCTGAGTCATTGGAGACGAAGACAAGTTCATAAGAGCAATATGTGCCTGCTTCATGCAGATTCCAAATTCGCTCTATGCCTTCTCTAAGTCTCAGATTGCCGCATTTCCTTAAGTCATCTGACTTGTTTATCAGCTGTGATATAAAGTTTGTGCTCTTAAGTACATCGTCAACGTTGATTGTTTTGCTAGTGCCTTCGATCGATTCCCGAATTTTACACTGAAATATGTATACGGTAACGGCATCATCGTTACCAACAAGATGAATCGCATCAACGCCTCGATCGTCTGGTCCATCAGTGATGAGTTCTTGAAACGCAGTATCTTGGCTGGGGAAGTACTGCTGTAAAGCTAGCCACAATAAACCCACAGAAGGAGTTTTCAGCTGGTGCTGTGAGGCTACCGTTTTAATGCGAGCGTTTGTGAGATCCCAGTCCAGCCTCGACATTTGTGGCATGGCGATTCCCGATAAGGTTGATTTCCCAACACGTAAGGCATCGCTTGCGGATGGACAACACCGGTTTCCCAGGGTGGTGCGCCGTTAGAAGGGACAGCTTCTCTACAACCGCCCCTTCCTAAACGCCTCCGCCTTCTCCGCCGCCGCCTCCCTGCGCCACTTCTTCGGCGCCGACTTGTCCACTTCTTCGCCCGCCCCCGTCAGGGCCTCGTTGGCGAATTCCAGGTCCAGCAGCTTCATGCGCTTGATCTCGTCGCGCAGGCGGGCCGCTTCCTCGAACTCCAGGTTGGAGGCGGCCTCGCGCATGCGGCCTTCCAGGTCCTTGAGCGCGGCCTGGAAGTTGGAGCCGACGAAGGGTTTGGAGGCCTCGGCCACGCCGGGGCGGGTCAGGCGGTCCATCTCGCGGGACTCATAGGGGCTGTCGAGGATTTCCTTGATGTCGCGCTTGACGCTTTCGGGCGTGATGCCGTGTTCGGCGTTGTAGGCCATCTGGCGTTCGCGGCGGCGGTCGGTCTCGGCGATGGCGCGCTCCATCGAGCCGGTCATGCGGTCGGCGTAGAGGATGACGCGGCCGTCGACGTTGCGCGCGGCGCGGCCGATGGTCTGGATCAGGCTGGTCTCGGAGCGCAGGAAGCCCTCCTTGTCCGCGTCCAGGATGGCGACCAGGCCGCACTCGGGGATGTCGAGCCCCTCGCGCAGCAGGTTGATGCCGATCAGGCAGTCGAAGGCGCCCAGACGCAGGTCGCGCAGGATCTCGATCCGCTCCAGCGTGTCGACGTCGGAGTGCATGTAGCGGACGCGGATCCCCTGTTCATGCATATATTCGGTCAGGTCCTCGGCCATCTTCTTGGTCAGGGTGGTGACCAGGCTGCGGTAGCCGGCGCGGGTGGTGGCCTTGACCTCGTCGATGACGTCGTCGACCTGGTTGCGGGTGGCGCCGGAGACCGGGCGGATCTCGACCGGGGGGTCGATCAGGCCGGTGGGACGGATGACCTGCTCCACGAAGACGCCGCCGGCCCGCTCCATCTCCCAGGGGCCGGGGGTGGCCGAGACGTGGATGGTCTGGGGGCGCATGGCGTCCCATTCCTCGAACTTCAGCGGGCGGTTGTCGATGCAGGAGGGCAGGCGGAAGCCGTATTCGGCCAGGGTGGACTTGCGGCGGTAGTCGCCGCGGAACATGCCGTTGATCTGGCCGATGGTGACGTGGCTCTCGTCCACGAACAGCAGGGCGTTGTCGGGGATGTATTCGAAGAAGGTGGGCGGGGGCTCGCCCGGGGCGCGGCCGGTCAGCCAGCGGGAATAGTTCTCGATGCCGGCGCAGCTGCCAGTGGCCTCCATCATCTCCAGGTCGAAACGGGTGCGTTGCTCCAGCCGCTGGGCCTCCAGCAGTTTGCCGTTCTCGATCATCCAGTCCAGCGTCTCCTTCAGCTCGGCCTTGATGCCGTTGACGGCCTGGTTCAGCGTCGGGCGCGGCGTCACATAGTGGCTGGCGGCGTAGACGGTGATTTCGGTCAGGTCGGCGGTCTTTTTGCCGGTCAGGGGGTCGAACTCCTGGATCGCCTCCAGCTCGTCGCCGAACAGGCTGATGCGCCAGGCCCGGTCCTCCAGGTGGACGGGGAAGATTTCGATCACGTCGCCGCGCTTCCTGAACATGCCGCGTTCGAAGTTCAGGTCGTTGCGCTTGTACTGCAGCGCGATCAGATCGGCCCTCAGCTTGGCCTCGTCGATCTGGTCGCCGACCTTCAGGCTGAAGGTCATGGCCGTATAGGTCTCGACCGAGCCTATGCCGTAGATGCAGGAGACGGAGGCGACCACGATGACGTCGTCCCGCTCCAGGATCGCCCGCGTCGCCGAGTGGCGCATCCGGTCGATCTGCTCGTTTATCGAGCTGTCCTTCTCAATATAGGTGTCGGTGCGGGGGACATAGGCTTCGGGCTGATAATAGTCGTAGTAGCTGACGAAATATTCGACCGCATTGTCCGGGAAGAAGCTCTTGAATTCGGAATAGAGCTGGGCCGCCAGGGTCTTGTTGGGGGCGAGGATCAGGGCCGGGCGCTGGGTCTGTTCGATGACCTTGGCCATGGTGAAGGTCTTGCCCGAGCCGGTGACGCCCAGCAGCACCTGATCCCGGTCGCCCGCCTCGGCCTGGGCCACCAGTTCGGCGATGGCGGCGGGCTGATCGCCGGCGGGGGTGTATTTCGTCTCCAGCCGAAAGCGCCCGCCCTTCTTGGCGCCTTCGCGCGAGGGGCGGTGCGGCACCCAGTCGGCCGGGGCGGCGACCGGCTCCTCCGGCGTCAGGCGCGGACCCGTCACCGGGGCGAACATCGGCATTTTCCCGGTGTCGCGAATGAAGGCGGCCGCCGCCTCCCGCACGCCGGGATCGGGCACATGGACGGGCTTTGCGGAGACGGGCTTGGCGGGCTTGGCCGCAGCGGGCTTCGGCGTCGAAGAACGGTTCATGAACAGAACTTAGTGCGGCGACTTCAAGGGCGCCAGAGAGCCGAAGAGCGCCTGTAGCGCCCGGAATGTGGCGCATGCGGGCCAAAAAATGGCGACAAAACGTCACTACGCGAAAAGAACATGCTTCGATATGCCGCGACGTGGCTGCTGTTTTGCGGTTTTTCGTCGCTAATCGTACGTTTGTGCGACTTTTTGGTTGCGGCCCGTATTCCTGATCCCTAACAGAGTCACAGAACTGATACATTTGATGTATCGGTGATATATACCTTTGTTACCCGGCTACCGATCTAAGTAGTGTATCAATACTGTTTGTGAATGGGGCGTATGCGTACTCGTAAAAACACTCTTCTTTCTTCGACGATTGTCGGGGGATTGGCCGCTTCTATCTCGGTCTTGGCCGCTTCCGGCGCCTTGGCCCAGGACGCCGCCGTGGTTCAGGACGGAACGGCGGCCCAGGACGGCTCCGCCCAGGTCGAGGACATCGTCGTCATCGGCTCGCGCATCCGGCGCGACAACTACAATGCGCCCTCGCCGACCCAGGTGGTGACACGCGAAGAGGCGACCCTGCAGGGCTTCGCCTCGACCACTGAGGCGCTGCAAAGCACCGCCGTCACCGGCGGCACGTCCCAAATCAACAACGCCTACGGCGGCTATGTCACCGACGGCGGCCCCGGCGCCAACACCATCGGCCTGCGCGGCATGAGCCCGAGCCGGACTCTGGTGCTGCTGAACGGCCGTCGCGTTTCGCCGGCCGGTTCGCGCGGTTCGGTCGGCGCGGCTGACCTGAACGTCCTGCCGACCGCCATGATCGACCGGGTCGAAGTCCTGCGCGACGGCGCCTCTTCGGTCTACGGCTCCGACGCCGTCGCCGGGGTGGTCAATATCCAGACCCGCCAGAACTTCGAAGGCCTGGTCTTTGAAGGACAGCGCAACGAGCCGCTGGAGGCCAATGGCGCGGGCGGTTCGACCCGTCTGTCGCTGACCGCAGGCGTTCGTGGCGATCGCTGGCGCGCCGCCGGTTCGATCGAGCGCTACGAGCGCGACGAACTGACCCTGCGCGACCGCGAGTTCACCCGTTGCCAGACCGACGGTTTCCGGAACGGTCAGGACTATATCGACCCGCTGACCGGCCAGTCGAAATGCTATCCGGTCACCACGACCGGCTCGAACGGCGTGACGATCAACACGATCGCCACGGGCGCCACGACCGGCGTCGCGGCGCCGGGCGCGACCGGCACGACCTTCAACCGCTGGCGTCCGAACTCGGCCGTCACGACCGGTCTGGTCGGCTTTGAAGGCGTGGGCGGCCCGGGCAACGACCTGAACGTCCGCGACACCTTCGAAGACCGGATGCTGAACGAGTCGCTGATCTCGCCGGTCGAGATCACCACCCTGTACGGCGAAGCCGGCTATCAGTTGAACGCCCTGGGCAATGCTGAAATCTACGGCGAGGCCCTGTTCAATCAGCGCAAGTCGTCGCAAACCGGTTACCGCCAGCTGGCGCTGGACTACGCCGTCGGCAGCCCCCTGATCCCCGCCAATCTGCAGGGCAGCGTCGCCTTTGGCGACCAAGGGCTGAACCAGGGCCAAGACGTCGGCGTGCGCGCCTTCATCGGCTACGGCAACGATCACTCCGAACAGGAGGTCGATTTCGGCCGCTACGTCGCCGGGATCAAGGGCGACTTCTTCGTGCCTGAATGGCGCTATGACGCCTATGTCAGCTATTCGCGGTCCAAGTCGACCTACACCAGCGAACAGTTCCTGACCGACAATCTGATCGCTTCGCTGGACGTGGTCAGCGACGGCGCGGGCGGCTTCCAGTGCGCCACCCTGGCGTCGAACCCCGGCTGTGTCGCGGCTCCGGCCCTGACGACCCAGACCATCGGCGGCGTCCTGCCGCAGGACTGGAAGGACTATGTCTTCCGTCCGGTGACCGGCACGACCGAGTTCATCGAGAAGGTCGCCAGCATCGGCATCGACGGTCCGCTGTTCAGCCTGCCCGCCGGCCGCGTCATGGGCTTCTTCGGCGCCGAATGGCGTGAGTCCGAGATCGACGACACCCCGGGCCTGGATAGCCAGCTGGGCAACACCTACAACTATTCGACCTCGGCCATCACCCGCGGTTCGGATTCGGTGAAGGAAGTCTTCGGCGAGATCGAGGCCCCGCTGCTGGTCGATCTGCCTGGCGTTCGCGAGCTGACCCTGAACGGTTCGGCCCGTTACACCGACTATGACTCCTACGGCGACGACACGACCTACAAGGTCGGCCTGGTCTATCGTCCGATCGACTGGATCACGGTTCGCGGCACCTACGGCACCTCCTACCGGGCCCCGGCCCTGTTCGAACAGTTCGTCGGCGCCACCAGCGGCTTCCAGTCGAACTCGATCGACCGCTGCAACGACTACGGCGCGCCGGGCGTGAACCCCAACCGCGTCGCCAACTGCGCGTCCGAAGGCCTGGCCGGCGACTTCCAGTCCACCAACAGCGTCCGGGTGATCACCGCAGGGGGCGCTGAGGCCGGCCTGTCGGCCGAGACCTCGACCAACATGACCCTGGGTCTGGTTGTGCGTCCTCCGATGCCTTCAAGCTGGGGCGACCTGGCCTTCGCCGTCGACTACTATGAGATCGAGGTCGAGAACGGCGTGTCGCGCACCGGCGCAGGCGAAATCCTGACCCGCTGCTACGACTCCAACCCGGAAGACTTCGCCGCCGACGCCGGCTTCTGCCGCCTGGTGTCGCGTGATCCGGCGGACAACAGCCTGACGGTCTCGGACAGCTACGTGAACCTGGCCACCGACAATGTGAAGGGGCTGGACTATACGGTCCGCTATCGCAAGGACGTCGGTCCCGGCACGGCCCTGCTGAACCTGGCGATCACCCAGTACACGGAGATCTCCAACAAGCTGTTCGAGGAAGACCCGCTGGTCGACTACACCGGCATGGTCAACAATCCGGAGTTCACCGGCACCGCCGACGTCTCCTACGCTTGGGATCAATGGCGCGTCCGCTATGGCGTCGAATGGATCCAGGGCACCGACAGCTACGCCTACTATGAGGAAGATCCGGTCACCTCGGACTACGACCTCGCGGTGGACGACTACTGGCTGCACAACGCCTCGGTCCAGTATTCGGCCGACGGCTGGACCGCCACCCTGGGCGTTCGCAACCTGTTCAACGAAAACCCCCCGACCATCTCGGCGGGCGTGTACAACCGGGTCGGCAACGCCCCGCTGTACTCGGGCTACGACTACCTGGGCCGCACGGCCTTCGTGAACCTGACCAAGTCCTTCTAAGGCGACGTCAGCGCGACAAGAACGGGGCGGCGGACTTCGGTCCGCCGCCCCTTTTTGCGATCGAAGGCGATTATACCGTCATGTCAGGAACCAGGGTCCAGATGCGTCGCAGCGGCAGTTCGGCGCGTATGTCGGCTGGAAGGTCATCGTAATGGGTCAGCAGGGCGTCAACGATCTGTTTGCGGTCCCAAAGCCGCACTCGGAAGTACAGCTCATTCACACGTTTTCGTACTGGCGGGCTAAAGCCGGACCAACTGACCAAAAGGCCATGATCGGCATGAACGTCATGGATGCAGCCGATCAGTCCTTGAAGCGTCGGCTGGTCCACCACTATGCCGCCGGACTTGACTTGAACGACAAGCTTGGGGCCGCTCAGGCCGAGGGCGCCCTGGCCTGCGACGATGTCGATGCCTCGATCCGGCCCGGGTGGCGACACCTCGACTTGATATCCCTGAGTTCCTAAAAGCGCGGCGATCAAGCGCGTGAAGGCGTGGCCTGCGAACTGGCTGGATATGCGCCGCTCGATCTGGTCGCGCGCCAACTCGGCCAGGTCCGCGATATCGGACGTTTCGGCGGCTTCCTCCGCCCCGGTTTCCGGCGTCGATGACGGCTTGGTTGAGGGCAGGGCGGCTGCGCCGGGGTCCACGCCGGTCTCGACGGCGGCGAGCAGGCGCGCCAGCGCTTCGTTACGGCTGATCTCGCACACCGTCTGCGACGCGCCGAGACTATAGAGCAGATCCTGTTTCAGAGCGTCGCGCGGCAGATCCGTGCGCAGCCATTCCACACGACGGGCGGGCGCCCCGGCCTCGGTGTGGATATAGCCGGGCTGAAGCCTGCCGACGGCCAGACGACCGGTGGTCTTCAAGGGCGTCACCACCAGATCGCCTGCAACGGCGACGTTCTTCAACTGGTTCAGCTGAGCGGCCCAGTTGCGCAACGTGCCCGGCTGTTCGTCCGGCAGGGCCTGGTGCAGGATGGACAGCACCGCCTCGCGCGTGTTGGCAGGCGTCAGGTCCGGCAGCTCCCATCCCGTGACCAGTTCCCCGGTTTCCAGGGCGTGGGCCTCCTGTTCGCCGAACTTGCCGAGCCGCACCATCCATAGTCGAGACATTGATCAGGTCTCCGTCAAGCCGCGCGGCGCGCGGCGTAGGTTCCACCGGGCAGGGCGTTGATCCAGCCGTAGCGGACCAGGGTGGACAGGGCCTGCACCACCCGCTGTTCGATCCGCTTGCCGCCGCCCTTGAAGGCGCGCGACACGGCGGCGGCGTCCATCGGGCGGTTCGCCGCCTGAAGCACGGCGTGGATCAGGGACATGGACGGCTTGGCCGCAGCGGGCTTCGGCGTCGAAGAACGGTTCATGAACGGAACTTAGCGCGGGACGGACGGTCTCGCCATAGCGCCGCAGGGCCGCGCGGGTTGCGGGCGGTCAGGCGTCGAGCCGCGCGGCCTCGGCCTCGATCCGGCGGCGCCAGTCCGCAGCCTCGTCCGGGGGCAGGACGGCCAGCATCTTGGGCACGTTGCGCTCCATCCGCGCCGCCTTCATGTCCGCATCCCAGGGCCAGACCTCGGCCGCCTGCAACATCTCCAGCGTCCGCCGCAGGGTGTTCACCGCAATGGGATAGGGCACGACATAGGCGGGCGCCGCCGGGGCGGGGTCGCCGAAGAGGTCGGGTTGGGGCGAGGGAAACAGTTCGGCCTGTGCGGAGGGCATGGGCGGGCTTTCGGTACGATTCGCACTCAGTATCGCGCGGGCCGCCGCTGGGCGCGAGCGGAGCCGGGGATTTATCCCCCGTTCTCTCGCGGCGGGAGAGCGGTCACTGAGGCGGGAACGCCTTCAGATACTCGGCGTCGATCCGGCCCATCTGGGCGATGGTGAATTGCAAGGCCTCGGCGATGTTTCCGACGTGGGTCTGTTCGTCCAGGTTCAGGACGCGGCCCTTGCGGCTCTTCAGATATTTGTCGATCACCTGATAGCCGCCGATGTGAAAGTCCCAGACGGCCTGGGGCAGGTTGGCGAAGCCCTGGGTCTTATTGATCCAGACGGTCTGCTCCTCGGGCGAATACCGCACGGCCTCGACCATGTGATCGCCCTTGCCCGTATAGTCGCCCAGACGCGGTTTGGAGCGCGGGACGGTCTTCAACAGATGGGTCTGAATCAGCGCCCAGCCGAGGACCGACAGGGCCTCGAACTGTTCGGGCGTCTCGGCGAAGGGGATGCGCGGGAAGTCGATGCGCAGGAACTCCGCATAGCGCGTCCGATAGGTCGGGGCGTGCAGCACGGCGTAGATGTAGCCGAGGACCTGCTCGGGATCGTAGTGCTGGCCGTAGCGGTCGTCGATGAAGTCTCGGAAGGCGGGGGAGAGGTTTTCCTCTGATCTACTGCGGAGCCTCAAAGGATATGCGTAAGACAGATCATAGACCGACGAAAACTTGTGCCCTATCGGCATTTCCGTGCAAAAAATCGATCCCGAATCCTTCGTCATGCGGGTTGTGGTCAATGCGATGTTGCTGGGATTGATCTCCGGCATGAAGTCCCAGCGTCCCCAATCCACAAGCCGACGGTCATAGACCATCAGGCGCTCGTCGAAGGGATGGAACCCAGTTCGACGGATGCTGTCTTTCCAGTCGGGTTTTTCAAGCAGCGCAGCTCTTGCAGCTTCCGGCGACCAGCTGCGGGTTGGTGTAATGCCAAGGCGCATTTCGCCATCGGCGAATTCCTGGACTTTGGCCTTCAGTTCCCCCTCCGTGAAATCCATGGCGAGATGGTCACGGGCAGTGACGATTCCAGATACGCCCTTTTGGAATATGTCAGCTAACAGAGGCAGTTGTTCATAAGTCGCTCGTCCAGCCACGCTGTCTTCAAACAGATAGAACGGAGACGCTGGCTTAATGGGTCCGAGTTCCTTGGTGGCGAGCGTAGCGTCGGCCAAAATATTGTATTTCTGGAGCCTCCGGCCGTAAATGTCGCCCCGCCAAACGCCGCGCTCGAGCCCAGGTCGTTTAACGAATATGCTGATTGCGACGCCCTGTTCGATATCGAACACGTTGTCGTCCTTAGACCCATCGGGTGACTTCTCTTTCTTCTTAGCATTGCCGTGAAGGTCGAGAACGTAAATCTGATCGAAGCTCATCATCAGCGATTGGCGCATCCCGCGGAAGGTCGGGTTGTCCAGCCAGGAATGGTTGGTGATGATCCCGACCACACCCTCGTCAACAGCGTCCATCTTCATCTGTGCAAAGCGGATGAACTTGACATAGTCATCGTGGAGCCAGTGTTTGCGCTCACCGAAATGCTTCCCGTCCACCTGCTTGTAAGCTTCGATGGCGGCGGTGATCCACTCGCCCTTATTCTTCGAAGCGGCCGAATACGGCGGGTTCCCCGTGATCACTAGTATCGGCTTGTCCTTGACCGCCTGAGCCCCCTTCACCTCCTCTGCAAGGGCGGGCATCAGCAGATTGCCCTGCGGCTCCACCGGCTCCAGCGTGTTGGTCAGGAAGACTTGGAGCCTGGCGTCTTTGTCCATCGGTGGCAGCTTGAGCCGCTCACGCTCGGACGCGACCATCGGATGACCCTTGTCGCGCAGGTATTGCGACAGCTTCAGGTGGGCGATGGTGTAGGGGGCGATCAGATATTCGAAGCCGTAGATGTTCTTCGTCAGATGTTCGCGGACGATGCCGTCCGCCCGCCCTGATTCAGGCCCGCCGATGGTTTCGAAGATGCGCTCGAACACCTCCAGCAGGAAGGTGCCCGTGCCGGTGGCGAAGTCCAGCACCGTGACCCGCTTGTGGTCCGCCAGGCCGTCCGTGATGCCGAAGGTGTCCTTCAGGATGTCGTCGATGGCGCGGACGATGAAGTTCACCACCGGCGGCGGGGTGTAATAGACGCCGCGCCCTTTGCGCATCGCCGGGTCGTAGGCCTTCAGAAAGTCCTCGTAGAAGTAGATGAAGGGGTCCTTCTCGAAGAGGCGATGCTCCTCCTCGTCTCCGGCCTTGACCTTGCGGCTGACGGCCTTGCGCGCCCGAAACGACAGGTCGTTGTGGATGGCGGCGAGGTCGATGCCGTTCACGATGGACAGGATTTCGTCCACGACCCAGCGGCTGGGTTTGTATTCCGGCTCGTCCATCTCTTCCAGGAAGCGGACCAGTTCGCGGATCAGGCTGAAGCTGCCGGGGATGAATTTGCGGACATTGTCCAGCGTGACCTCGACACCCGCGCCTGCGTTCAGACGCGCCAGGAACAGTCCGTAGGCCAGCATCTGGGCGAAGGCGTCGGCGAAGGCCTTGATGTCCAGGTCGTGGAAGATCTGGTCTCTGAAAGCGGCGTAGAGACCGTGCAGCTTTCCGAGGTCATTGTCTTTCTGCTGGCGAACCAGTTCCTCGGTCAGGAAGTCGCGCAGCAGGGCGGCGCGGGTCGCCAGTTCCACCGCCAGCGTCTGGCCCCGGCCGATGTTCTGGGGCGCGGTCGAGAAGAAGGCGCGCAGAAGTTTGGCGACCTGATCGACCGCCTCAGGCTTCAGCGCCAGCTTTTTGGCCGACAGGTCGGTGGAGTGGGCGAGGCGGGCGCGCTGTGGGTCCTGCCCCTTCTTCAGCCAGACGAATTCCAGATAGTCGGTGAGCAGAAGGTTTTCGGACAGCTTCTGGTATTTTTTTACCTGATCCGAGCGGATCAGCTTGTCCAGGCTGTCGTCGATCTGCTTGTTCTCGACATAACCGACCACGCGGGCGTCGCGCTTGACCATAAAGTCGGGGCGGCCGCCGCCGTCCTTGTCGCCGCGTGGCTCGTGGCGGACATGGAGCCGTGTGTCGGCGTCAGCGGCGGCTTCTTTCAGCAGCCGTTCCAGCGCCCCGCGATCGGTGTGCTCGGTCTTGGCGTCGATCGGCGTCGCGGCCAGGGCCTTCAGATAGTCGTCGAAATTCAGCGTCACATCGTGCCCCGCAACCTTGGCGTGACTGTAGGCGTGCGGACTGCGCCTGCCAAGGCGCGTATCAGACGGCCTTGACTCCCTCACACAGTATGTCGCATACACTGTGTGTAACACACTATGTGACGCATGGAGATCGGCGGGTGAGTCAGGATGAGGAACTGCTGTTCGAGAGTCTGCGGCTGGAGCTGCGGCGGGGGTCTTTGATCCTGGCGGTGTTGGCCAGTCTGAGGACGGAGCAATACGGCTATTCGCTGCGGGTCGCCCTGAATGCGGCGGGCGTCGAGATGGAGGAGAGCACCCTCTATCCGCTGCTGCGCCGGCTGGAGGGGCAGGGGCTGCTGGACAGCGAATGGCGCGAGGAGGAGCGGCGCAAGAAGCGCTTCTACCGCCTGTCGGCGCGGGGCGAGGTCCTGCTGGCGCGGCTGGCGGCCGAATGGCGGGGCCTGTCGGCCTCGCTGGAGACGATGTTGTGATCATGGGGATTGAGGGAGAGAGCGGGATGGACCTGGTCGAACGGTATCTGAAGGCGGTGGCGGCCCAGCTGCCCAAGGCGACGCGCGACGACATCGTCGCCGAGCTGCGCGACGAGATCATGGGCCGGATCGAGGCGCTGGAGGCGCGACTGGGCCGGGCGCCCGGCGACGACGAGGTCGAGGCCCTGCTGCGCGAGGTGGGCCATCCGCTGACGGTGGCGGCGCGCTATCGGTCGGGGCCCCAGTCGCTGATCGGGCCGGAGCTGTATCCCTGGTGGCTGTTCGCGGTGAAGACGGCCCTGGTGGTGATGGGCTGCGTCACCCTGATCGGTCTGGCGGTGCGGGTGCTGGTCGGGGACATCTATCTGGGCCAGGCCATAGGTCAGAGTTTCGGCGCCCTGTTCAGCGGGGCGGTGACGGTGATCGGGGTCGTCACCCTGATCGGCTTCGTGCTGGAGCGGCAGGAGAAGAAGCCGGACTTCATCGCCAAATGGCGGGTCAAGGATCTGGGCCTGTTCGAACTGGGCGGCGACCTGGACGCCGAGACCTGGCGCGAGCGGCTGGCGCGCGGTCGCGACGCGGCCCGGGCGGCCAAGCCGGGGCCGGCGGTGCGCAAGAGCGCCGAGATGTCGCCCGCCGCCAAGGCCGTCGCCAGCGCCATCGCCTGGGCGGTTCTGCTGCTGTGGTGGACCGGCCTGTTGCCCATGGCCTCGATCCGGCCGGAAGACCTGGCCGGCAGTCTGGACGGGGTCGATTACGGCCGCATCCTGGTCCAGATCATCGACGCCGCCTATTGGCCCGTGACCCTGTTCGCTGCGGCGCGGGTGGTGTTCGACCTGATGCGAGCGGCCTCGGGCGGCAATGCGCGGCTGACGGCCGTGAGCGACATCAGCTTTGGGGCGGCGGCGGCCTGGGGCCTGTTGTGGCTGTGGTTCTGGTCGCCGCTGAGCCCGGTGATCTGGGTCGGGACGGTGACCGATTTCTTCGACCGGGTGCGGAGCCTGTTCGACCGGACCGGGGACCATGGCGGCGAACTGGCCGCCCTGTTGATGATCATCGTGGTCTGGGCCTTCGTCGGCGAGGTCTGGCGCGTCCTGCGCGGCGTGGGGCGGATGATCGTCGGACGGTGTTGAACCTCCGGCCGCCTTCGCCGTTGCAGTTGAAACGGCGGCGACGGGCGGCCGGGTCGGGGCTTAAGCGTGACGTTACAACAGGGTTTGGCCTTCGGCCTGGTGGGGCTGACGGTCGCAGCCTTCATCTGGGGAAGGTTCCGCTATGATCTGGTCGCCTTGGCGGCCTTGGTCGCGGGGCTGGCGATCGGGGTCATTCCGGCGGACGCGGCCTTCGAAGGCTTTTCCAACGACGTCACGGTGATCATCGCCTGCGCCCTGGTGGTCTCGGCCGCCTTCGCCAAGTCGGGCATCGTCGAAATGGCCCTGAAGCGGATCATGCCGTATCTGAAGACCGAACGGTCTCAGGCGCCGGTGCTGACGGCGGCCGTGACCCTGCTGTCCATGGTCACCAAGAACGTCGGCGCCCTGGCCATCATGATGCCGGTGGCGTTGCAGGTCAGCCGACGCACCGGGACCAAACAGTCGCGCCTGCTGATGCCCATGGCCTTCGGCGCCATGGCGGGGGGAATGGTCACCCTGGTGGGCACCGCCCCCAACATCCTGGTCGCCGAGGTGCGCGAGACCATGACCGGCGAGCCGTTTCGCATGTTCGACTATGCGCCCGTCGGCCTGATCCTGACGGCGGCGGCCCTGGTGTTTCTGGCCTTCGGCTACAGGCTGCTGCCCAAGGACCGGACCGGGACCATCGGCCTGTCGGCGGCCCTGTCGGCCAACGCCTATCTGACCGAGGCCCGCGTTCCCGAGGATTGGCTGATGGAGCCGCGACCGATCAACGCTCTGAAGGCCCTCGCTGTGGACGACATCCAGGTCATGGCCCTGATCCGCGACGGCAAGCGCAAGACGCGCCCGCGCGGCAACACCATCGTCCGCCCCGGCGACACCCTGTTGATCAAGGGCGATCAGGAGGCGCTGGAGGGGTTCATCGACGCCGCCAAGCTGAAGCTGGTGCGCGGCGACCGGCCGGTGTTGCTGGAGGAGGCCAAGGACGAGGTCAGTCTGGCCGAGGCCGTGATCGGGGCGGATTCTAAGCTGGTGGGGCAGTCGGTGCGGTCGCTGGATCTGTATGGTCAGCACGGGCTGAATCTGCTGGGCGTGTCGCGCAGCGGCTATGAGCTGACCCAGCATCTGCGGACGGCCAAGCTCCAGGCCGGAGACGTCCTCTTGCTCCAGGGGTCGGAATCGGGCCTGCCCGGAAAACTGGCGGACCTGGGCCTGCTGCCGTTGGCCGAACGGGAGATGCGCCTGGGCGGACAGAGGCGAAAATTCCTGCCCGCCCTGGTCCTGACGGCGGCGATGGTGATGGTGGGCTTCGGCCTGATCCCGGTCTCCATCGCCTTCTTCGGCGCGGCGGTGATCATCGTGGCCCTGGGCGGTCTGAAGATGCGCGAAGCCTATGCGGCGCTGGACGGACCGCTGCTGGTGCTGATCGCCGCCCTAATCCCCGTCTCGGACGCGATCCAGCAGACGGGCGGAGCCGATCTGATCGCCGGCGGACTGCGGTCGGTGTTCCAGGGCATTCCGCCCGTGATCGCGGTGGCGGGAATGATGTTTGCGGCCATGGCGGTGACGCCCTTCCTGAACAACGCCGCGACGGTTCTGGTGGTGGCGCCGATCGCCGCGACCCTTGCCCAGCAGCTGGGCTATCGCCCCGATCCCTTCCTGATGGCCGTGGCCGTGGGGGCGGCGTGCGACTTCCTGACCCCCATCGGACACCAGTGCAACACCCTGGTCATGGGGCCGGGCGGCTACAAGTTCTCGGACTATCCCAAGCTGGGGGCGCCGCTCAGCCTGCTGGTGCTGATCATCGGTCCGCCGGCCATTCTGCTGTTCTGGCCTATGTAGGTCCGCAGAAAGGCGACCGGTCCGGCCGGTCGCCTCCTCCGCAGTCAGGCCGAGCGGGGGGCCGAAGCCGGCGTGCAGGCCAGGCGGCCGTCGTCATTGCGGATCGCCGCGCCCCGGCAGCTGCGGACGCTGAGGGTCGACGAAACGGACTGACCGTTCTTGGCGATGCAGCGGGCGCGCAGCCGATCGCCGTTCAGAGTGATCCCCCGGCAGGTCTCACGATAGGCGCCGACCGGCAGGGCGCGGCCGGAGGCGGCGGGTTCCGGGCTGACCCTGTCCTGGGCGGCGGCGGTGAAGGCGACGAGGACGGCGCCGGCCCCCAGGACGGCGAGCGTGGAAAAAGGTAGGCGAACCAAGGCGTGACTCCCATTGTTTTATAACTGCGCCTCTGCGTGCGCAGGTGAGAGGTTATGTCGCATGGGGTCTCAGCGAAACCCCCGTTCTCGGATGGAATTCTCACGCTCATCCATGGCCGAAAACCGCGAGACAGGTGCGGCTGAAACGCCCATTCTGCGCCGATGGAACAGACCCTGGATGCGGAAGCCTGCTGGCGGGCGCTGAGCGCGCGCGACGCCCGGTTCGACGGGCGGTTCTTCACGGGGGTCACCTCGACCGGCATCTACTGTCGGCCGGTCTGTCCGGCGCGGACGCCGCGGCGAGAGAATGTGGTGTTCCACCCGACTGCGGCCTCGGCCGAGGCGGCGGGGTTTCGCGCCTGTCTGCGCTGTCGGCCCGAGACGGCGCCGGAGATGGGCGCCTGGCGCGGCACGTCCAACACCGTCAGCCGCGCCCTGGCCCTGATCGAGGCGGGCGCGCTGGACGACGGGGACGCCGAGGCCCTGGCCGAGCGGCTGGGGGTGGGGGAGCGGCACCTGCGGCGACTGTTTCGCCAGCATCTGGGCGCCGCCCCCGTCAGCGTGGCCCAGACCCGGCGAGTGCTTCTGGCCAAACAGCTGATCCATGAGACCGAACTGACCATGGCCGAGGTGGCGATGGCGTCGGGCTTCGGCAGCGTGCGCCGGTTCAATGAAACCTTCCAGGCCCTGTACGGGCGCCCGCCCTCGGCCCTGCGGCGGCGCAGGGCGGCGGAGGAGGGCGGCGGGCGCGTGACCCTGAACCTGGCCTATCGCCCGCCCTATGACTGGGACTTCGTGTCGGCGGCCTTGGCGGCCCGTGGGGCGGCCGACGAAACCACGGCGGACGGCGCCTGGACGCGGCGGCTGCGCAAGTCGGTGGATGGGACCGAGGGCGCAGTGACGGTGCGCTCCGGCGCGCTCGGCAAGGCTGTGGTCGAGGCCCGCATCGACGAGTTGAAGGCCCTGCCCGGCGTCCTGGCGCGGGTGCGGCGCGTGTTCGACCTGGCGGCCGATCCGGAGGCGATCACGCGCGACCTGTCCGCTGACCCCGAACTGGCGCCGGTCCTGGCCGCGCGGCCGGGTCTGCGTCCCGTCGGCGACTGGATCGACGACGGAGAGGACGCGCCCAGCGACCGGCTGACCGGCGTCGACGCCGCCCTGACGGCGCGGGCCGAGCGGTGGCGGCCGTGGCGCGCCTATGGGGCCCTGTATTGGAACATGATCAAGGAGATGAGCCATGACTGAACCCGCGACGGCGGCCTCGGACCTGACGCTGGATCGGTTCGCCTCGCCTCTGGGCGAGATTCTGGTGGTGACGGACGCGGACGGGGCGGTGCGGGCCCTGGACTTTCACGACTATGAAGACCGGATGCGGCGGCTGCTGCACCGCCACTACGGGCCGGTCGCCCTGAGGACGGGACGAGCGGAGGGGGTGCGGCGGGCGGCCGACGCCCGGTTCGCCGGCGAGCTGAGCGCCTTTGAGGGATTGGAGGTGCGGACCGGCGGCGGGGCCTTCCAAAGATCGGTCTGGGCGGCGCTGCGCACCATTCCGGCGGGCGAGACCTGGACCTATGGCCGGCTGGCGGCGGCGGTTGGATCGCCCAGGGCGGCGCGGGCCGTGGGGCTGGCCAACGGCGCCAATCCGGTGGCGATCATCGTGCCGTGCCACCGGGTGATCGGCGCGAACGGCGCCCTGACCGGCTACGCCGGCGGGGTGGAGCGCAAACGCTGGCTTCTGGCGCATGAGCGGGGCGCCGATCGGTTCAGCGTCGCGTGAACCGGTCCGGCGCCAAGGCGGCGGGGGTGAAGCGGGCCTGACGCACCGCGCCGTTGAAATAGTTCAGCCGATTGATCCGGCAGCCGACGGAGGCCTGTCCCGGACCCTGGGGCTTGAAGGCGATCGGATGTTCGCCCTGCAAAACGCCGTCGACATAGGACCGGTACATCGTTCCGTCGAAGGTCTGGGCCACATGGAACCACTGTCCGCAGGGGTACAGCCGCTCCGGGAAGATCAGGGTGTGGTTGTAGCCGGGGCCGCGGGTGAAGGCGTCCAGGTACCAGCGGTCGCGCACGACGCGGATTTCGAACAGGAAGCGGGTCTGGGACGGGGGCTGGCCCGCCGGCGCCTCTTCCGCCAGGTGGAACCACCGCTGTTCGAAGGCGCCGCCGTCGGGACGGAACAGGGCCTCGAAGGTGAAGGTCTCGGCTCCGGCCAGCGGATGGCTGTCGATGAACAAGGCGTCGTCCACGCCGTCGAACCGTACAGCCCGGCCATAGGGGCTGTCGATCAGGGCCGGCGCACCCTCCACCGTCGTCCGCTCGCCGCCGATGTCGGCCAGCCGGTCGAAGGTCCAGACCGTCTGCCGGGCCGGCGCCCCCGACAGGGTGGCGCAGCCGCTGAGGGCCAGGGCGCCCGCACCCGACAGGACGGCGCGGCGATGGGGAGGGGCGGGATCAGACATGGCGACCGTCTTCCCCTCTGGGTCAAGTCCCGTCAAGGAAGAGGCGGCAGGCGGGGTTGGTGGTTTCGTCGACGTAGGGGTAGCCCAGGTCGGCGAGGGCGGCGGCCAGTTGGGTCTGTTCTTCGGGCGGGACGCTGATTCCCGCCAGGACCCGGCCGACGTCGTCGCCGTGGTTGCGATAGTGGAACAGGGTCAGGGCCCAGGCGGGCTGGAGGCTGTTCAGGAAGCGTAGGAAAGCGCCCGGCCGCTCGGGGAATTGGAAGCGCAGGATGCGTTCGTGGGGCAGGCCGACGGTGCGGCCGCCGACCATATAGCGGACGTGCAGCTTGGCGGTCTCGTTGTCGCTCATGTCCTCGACCGCATAGCCGCCGGCGCGGAGCCGAGCGATCAGGTCGTCGCGCTCGTGCGGACCGTTGCGCAGGGCCACGCCGACGAAGATCTGGGCCTGGCCGTCGCCGGACCAGCGGTAGTTGAACTCGGTGACCGAGCGGCCGTCCAGACTGTCGAGGAAACGGCGGTAGTCGTCGCGGTCGTCCTTCATGGCCACGGCCAGCAGGGCCTCGGCGCCCTCGCCGATCTCGGCCCGCTCCGCGACATGGCGCAGCCGGTCGAAATTGACATTGGCGCCGGAGTTGACGGCGATCAGGGCGCCCGATCCGGAATGGGCGGCGGCCCAGGCCTTGAGCCCCGCAAGCGCCACGGCGCCCGAGGGTTCGGCGACGGCGCGGCTGTCGTCGAAGATGTCCTTGATGGCGGCGCAGATGGCGTCGGTGTCCACCAGGACGATTTCGTCCAGCAGATCCCTGCACAGGCGGAAGGTCTCGGCCCCGGCGCGGCGCACGGCCACCCCGTCGGCGAACAGGCCGACCTCGTTCAGGGTCACGACCTCGCCGGCGTCGACGGCGGCCTTCATCGTGGGGGCGTCGACGGGCTCGACGCCGATGACGCGGGTTTCGGGACGCAGGAATTTGACGATAGCGGCGACGCCCGCGGCCAGACCGCCGCCGCCGATGGGGACGAAGACGGCCTCTATGGGGTCGGCGTGCTGACGGGCGATCTCCAGCCCCACCGTGCCCTGGCCGGCGATGACGTCGGGGTCGTCGAAGGGGTGGATGAAGGCGGCGCCGGTCCGGCTCTCCAAATGGCGGGCGTGAGCATAGGCCTCGTCGAAACTGTCGCCGTGCAGGACCACTTCGCCGCCCAGGGCGCGCACGGCGGCCACCTTGATGCCGGGGGTGGTCGTCGGCATGACGATGGTCGAGGGGATGTTGCGGCGGGCGGCGGCCAGGGCCACCCCTTGCGCGTGATTGCCGGCCGAGGCGCAGATCACACCCTTTGACAGTTCCGCCTGGGACAGGCCGGCGATCTTGTTGTAGGCGCCGCGGATCTTGAACGAAAACACCGGCTGCAGATCTTCGCGCTTCAGCAGCACCGGCCGCGCGAGCCGCGCCGACAGGCGACGCAGCGGATCGAGGGGCGTTTCCTCCGCCACGTCATAGACGCGGGCGGTGAGGATGCGGCGGATGGTGTCTTGCATGGAAATGTCGGGAAGTCGGTCTTCTGCGGAATGAAGTCGGCCGTTGTCTAGGCGAACCTGCCGGGTTTGGGAACGGTTCTTGCCGTCTGCGGCGACGGTTATCGGCGCAAGACCAGGTGGCGAGGTGTTGAAATAGCCCGGCGGCGCCCCGGCATCGCGGACGTCAGGCGGCCGAAGCACGCAGAAGGCTTGCGTCGGAGGCGAGCGACCGGGCCGCTTGACGCGCCGAGTAACCCATGGGTTATATGTCGCCTGTAGGTGACGCGGGGCCATGATGGACGATCAGGAAAGACGTGAGGTACGGGCGCGAGAGCGGAGGCGCACACAGCGTCTCGCGATCTGCGCAGGCCTGGGCGGAGTTGGACTGGCCCTGCTGGTGACCGGCCTTCTGGTCATGGAGGAGTGGCCGGCGAACCCCGAGAAGGGGCGTCTAATCGGCGGCGTGACGATGGCGGCGGGCGTCGCCGCCATCATTGCGAGCGCCTTCTTCGCGCGGCGTTTCCTGCCGAATGCTGACACCTACAAGCTACAGACCGGCTCCGCCTATCGCGACAAGGTCCAACGGCAGCGGGCGCATTCCATGGCCGTCATGCCGATCACCGGCGCCTATCTGACCTTCCTGTCGGTCAAGGCCGGTTGGGGCTTGGCGTCGGGCGCGCCGGGGGGCGTGGATGATCTAATGGTCGTGATGGGGCCCATGATCGGCGGCCTCATGCTGCTGATGGTGGCCGGTCTGGACAATCGGCGCGACAAGCGGATGAAACGACTGCTGGACGACGAACTGACGCTGTCATTCCGACACAGGGCGCTGGCTACGGCCCTGGGTGTCGCCGCCGTTGGGATGGTCGGTGTTTTTGCACTGGGGCTTTGGCGACCGGCTGCGGCGGTCGCGGCCTTGCCGGCCCTCCTTTACCTGACCGGCACGGCGGCGGTGTTGCGCTATTATCTTCTAGACCGTGAGGCCGACCGTGGGTGAGGCGGACGGGAATGCGGAGCGGATCGCTCTGTCGAGAACGCGGGCGCGGGCGCGGTTGAAGCGTATGAAGCGCGAAGGCTTCCTGCTGGGCGCGCTAGCCCTAGCCGCCTTCGGATTGATGATCGTGGCGGCGCAACTGAAGGGCTCCGCGCTGTTGTCGATGGCGGCGTTCGGGTTCGGTCTGGCTGTTCTGGGTCTGACGGTGGTTCTGGCTGTCGATCTCGGGGGGCGGCTCGAAGCGGATCGCGAGGCCGTGAAGGGCGGACTGGACAAGGACCAAGCTCAAAGCGCCGAGGCCTTGGGCATGGTCTTTTTGGCGGCGCTCGGTCTGCTTTGTACGGCCTTCGGAGTGGATGCGGCCTGGCGGATCGCGTCCGGCGGGGGTGACATGGAGGACTGGAAGCGGGCGTTGGCATCCCTGGCGATGCCTTTGACCGTCATGAGCGTGATGTTGGGGGGCAAGGTGTGGCAAAGGCGCGCCGGGGCCCTGCCCAAGGCGGCAGACGAACTGATGATCCATTTCCGCCGAAGCGCGACGGCTTGGTCGTTCCGGGTCTCGCTGGCGTCCGTGGCTGTCCTCTATGTCGCCGGTCTTTTTCAGCCGCCCCTGACGGTCGCGGGGATGCCCGCTGTTTTCGAGGTCGCGGCGATGACCGCCGCGCTGCGTTACTGGTGGCTGGACCGGCAGGCGTCGCGTGGCTGAGCCTCGGCTGGCCGTGCGGTTGAAGGAGGTGCGGACGGCCGCCGGTCTGACGCAGCAGGAGCTGGCGGACCGGGCCGGGCTGTCGCGCAAGACGGTGAACACGATTGAAAACCGAGTCTTCACCCCGTCGGTCGTGGTGGCCCTGACCCTGGCCAAGGCTTTGGATGTCCCGCTGGGCGATCTGTTCGAGCTGATCGACTGAACAATCCGCTTGCGCCCGTCCCCCATCGGCCTACATTGGTTCTGCTTATGCTAACTTTGAGCATAAGGGTCGATGGGAGAGGATCATGGCCGACGGCGCCTTTGGTCTGACGCAGGAACTGGAGCGGGAGACCGCCGGGGTGTGGGCGAAGGTCAAGGACCACGTCACGCCGCTGGAGTGGCCCGAACAGGCGCGGCTGATCAGCGAGATCAACCGGCTGAAGCGCGAGCGCGACGCCGTGATCCTGGCTCACAACTATATGACGCCCGAGATCTTCCACGGGGTCGGCGACTATGTCGGCGACAGCCTGGGCCTGGCCAAGGAGGCCGCCCGGTCGGACGCCAAGGTGATCGTTCAGGCCGGCGTGCACTTCATGGCCGAGACCTCGAAGATCCTGAGCCCGGAGAAGACCGTGCTGATCCCCGATCTGCGGGCGGGATGTTCGCTGGCCTCGTCGATCACGGGGGCGGACGTGCGGCTGATCAAGCAGCGCTATCCGGGCCTGCCGGTCATCACCTATGTGAACACCACGGCCGAGGTGAAGGCCGAGACCGACATCTGCTGCACATCCGCCAACGCCGTTCAGGTGGTGGAATGGGCGGCCAAGGAATGGGGCGTGGACCGGGTCATCCTGATCCCCGACGAATTCCTGGCGCGCAATGTGGCGGCCCAGACGACGGTGGGGATCATCGCCTGGAAGGGGCACTGCGAGGTGCACAAGCGCTTCACCGCCCAGGACATCGCCGACATGCGCGACGCCTGGCCCGACGCCGAGGTTCTGGCCCACCCCGAATGCCCGGAAGAGATACTGGCGGCGTCCGACTTCGCCGGATCGACGGCGGCCATGACCGACTATGTCGAACAACGGCGACCCAAGCGGGTGGTGCTGATCACCGAATGTTCGATGGCCTCCAACATCAAGGGCGACGTGCCGAGCGTGGAGTTCGTGGGTCCCTGCAACCTGTGCCCGCACATGAAGCGGATCACGCTTCAGAACATCCACGACTGCCTGCTGAACATGCAGTTCGAAGTGACCGTGCCCGAGGCGATGATCGAACGCGGGCGGATGGCGGTGCAGCGGATGATCGACCTGCCGCCGCCGGCGATCCCGGCCCGCTACGACATCGTCAAGGCGCGGCATCACGTCGATGTGGAGCTGATCTGAGCGACGCGGCGATCGGTCCCCTCGTCGGGACAGGGCGCCGCGCCCATCTGGACGCCATGAGCAAGACAGACACACCCGCCCCCGCGCCCGACCGTCCCCTGGGGCCGTGGGACATCAAGCCCGAAGCGGCGGGCGCGCGGCCGGCCCAGACCGAGGCGGTGGCCGAAGAACCGGTCGAGAAGGATCAGAGCCTGGTCTGGGCCGTGCTGTCCACGGCCCTGATGGCGGGCTTCCTGTGGTGGATAACCGGCAGCGTCGTCGTGGCGGGGGCGGTGCTGATCGGCCTGTTCGTGCATGAGGCGGGGCACGCCCTGGCGATGAACCGGCTCGGCATGGGTCCGGCGCGCATCTACATCATCCCCTTCCTGGGCGGACTGGCCAAGGGACGGCGCGCGCCTCGAAGCGAGTGGGACGGAGTGCTGGTTTCGCTGGCCGGGCCGGCCTTCGGTCTTCTGGCCATGATCCCCTTCGTCGCCGTCGGGATGGCGACGGGCCAGGGGGAATGGTTGGCTGGCGCCTTCTTCATCGCCATGCTGAACTTGGTGAACCTGGTTCCCGCTCCGCCGCTGGACGGGTCCAAGGCTCTGGGGCCGGTGCTGACGCGGGTTCATCCGCGGCTTGAGCAGATCGTCCTGCTGGTCATCGGCGTGGCCGTGGTGTGGTGGGGTCTTTCCACGGGCCGGTTCATCCTGGCCGCCTTCCTGGCCCTGTCGGTGTTCAGCCATCTGAAGCGCGGCGTCTGGCGCGCGGCGTGGGGCACGCTGAGCTGGCCCGAGGCGGGCAGGAGCCTGGGGCTTTATCTGCTGACCCTGGCCCTCTGCGCGGCGGCGGCGGTCGGCGCCCTGATGCCCGTGACCGAGGGTGATCCGGCCGGCGCCGTTCGGCTGGGCCTGAACTATCTGGGGATCGGACGATGAGCCGCGTGCGACATGAGGGGCCGGTGATCTTCGGCGCCGGACTGGCGGGGCTGTCGGCCGCGCTGGAGGCCGCGCAGGCTGGGGCGAGGGTTCTGGTCCTGACGCCGGAGCCGCTGCTGAGCGGCTGTTCGTCCGCCTGGGCTCAAGGCGGGATGGCGGCGGCCCTGACGGCTGTGGACTCGGCCGAGCTGCACGCTCGCGACACCGAGGCGGCCGGGGCGGGTCTGGTCGATCCAGGCGCGGCCCAGGCCTTGACCGAGGCCGGGCGCGAAACCGTTGAATGGCTGGCGGCCCTGGGGGCGCCGTTCGACCGGTATGGGGACGGCAGCTTCGTCGTCAGTCTGGAGGCGGCCCATTCCGTGGCGCGCGTGGCGCGGGTCGGCGGCGACGGCGCCGGACGCGCCATTCTGTCGGCCGTTGTCGCAGCCGTGCGGGCCGAGGCCCGGATCGAGGTCTGGGAAGACGCCCGGCTGAAGGGGCTGATGCAGGATGAGACCGGCCGGGTGGTCGGGGCGGTCGCCGCCCGCGGCGAACGGCTGGTCGAGGTTACGGCCTCGGCCGTGGTTCTGGCGACCGGGGGCGCCGGGGGGCTGTTCGCCGCCACCACCACCCCCGCCGCCTTGAAAGGCGAGGGCATGGCCCTGGCGGCGCGGGCGGGGGCGGAGATTCTGGACCCCGAGTTCGTGCAGTTTCACCCCACGGCCATTGACGTCGGCCTGGACCCCGCGCCCCTGGCGACCGAAGCCTTGCGCGGCGAGGGGGCGCGGCTGATCGACGGCGCGGGCGCCTTCCTGTTGGGCGAAGAGGCCGACGCCGATCTGAAGCCCCGCGACGTGGTGGCCCGGGCCGTCCATGCCGCGCGGACCGCAGGCCGGGGCGCCTTTCTGGATGCGCGCACGGCTGTGGGAGAGGGCTTTCCGCACGAGTTTCCGGCCGTCTTCGCCGCATGCATGCGCGCCGGGCTGGACCCGCGCGTCAGCCCCATTCCGGTGATGGCGGCCTGCCACTATCACATGGGCGGGGTCGCCGCCGACGCCGAAGGTCGCACGACGGTTCCGGGCCTGTACGCCGTCGGCGAATGCGCGGCGACGGGGGTGCACGGCGCCAATCGTCTGGCGTCCAACTCCCTGCTTGAGGCCGCAGCCTTCGGACGGCGGGCCGGGCGGGTCGCGTCGGGCGAGACGGGGGGCGGACGGCCGGTCGCGACGCCCCTGGCGCCCGATCTGCCCGAGGCGGCCCTGGCCGAGCTGAGGACGGCGATGACGGCCCAGGCCGGGGTGGTGCGTGACGAGGCCGGTCTGACGGCCCTGATCGCCCTGATCGACCGGCTGGAGGCCCGGCACGGGCCGGCGGCCTGTCTTCTGGCGGCGCGGCTGATCGCCCAGGCGGCGCTGGATCGGCATGAGAGCCGGGGTGGCCATTACCGCGCGGATTATCCGCAGAAGGCCGCGAACGCTGCTCATACGCGGATCAGACTGGCCGGAGACCTCGCCCTGGCGGCGGAATGACAGCCTCTATGGAGACCTCCCGAGACATGGCCCTGAACCGATCCCTGCCGGAGGTCCTGATCGAACCGGTGGTGCGGATGGCCCTGGCGGAAGACCTGGGGCGGGCGGGCGACGTCACGGCCCTGGCCTGTATTCCCCCAGGGGCGCGCATGAAGGCGGCCTTCACGGCGCGCAAGGCCGGCGTTCTGGCCGGGATTCAGGCCGTGCGGCTGGCCGTGCAGGCGATGGACCCGACGGCCGACGTTGAGCTTCGGCTGGCCGACGGGGCGGCGTTCGAGACGGGGGCCGTGCTGGCGGTGGTCGAGGCCGACGCGCGCGCCTTCCTGTCCGCCGAGCGGACGGCCCTGAACCTGGTCGGACGGCTGAGCGGGGTGGCGACCCTGACGCGGGCCTATGTTCAGGCGGTCGCCGGGACCAGGGCGCGGATCGCCGACACCCGCAAGACGACGCCGGGTCTGCGGGCGCTGGAGAAACATGCGGTGGCCTGCGGCGGCGGGGTGAACCACCGGTTCGGCCTGGATGACGCCATCCTGATCAAGGACAACCACGTCGCCGTCTGCGGCGGGGTGGGCGAGGCCGTGCGGCGGGCCAAGACCTTCGCCCCTCACCTGATGAAGGTGGAGGTCGAGGTGGATGGGCTGGATCAGCTGAGCGAAGTCCTGGCCCTGATCAGTGACGACCTGGCGCCGGACGTGATCATGCTGGACAATTTCAGCCTGGCGGACCTGAGGCGGGCGGTGGCCTGGACCGGGGGGCGCATCCGGCTGGAGGCGTCCGGCGGGGTGGATTTGACGACGGTGCGGGCGATCGCGGAGACCGGGGTCGATGTGATCTCGGTCGGGGCCCTGACCCATTCGGCGCCCGTGCTGGACATCGGCCTGGACGCCCTGTGAAGCCAGGGGAACAGCCCGCCGCGCGCGACGTTCATACGATGAACCGCGCGAGGAGCGACCGATGTCCCAGACGCCCCAGACGCCCCAGGCCCTGCGGGTGCGGCGGGCGCCCGCTCAACCGCTCAGCGTCGGCTACGACCGGCTGAGCATGATCGGCGTCGGGCGGGAGCAGACCTCAAGCCCGGACAAGCCCGGCCGTCGGTTCGGCGAATTCGATCAGAACCGGACGACACGGGGGCCTTTCGGCCCGGACTGAAGCACCTTTGCGATCAGACGGGGTTGGAGGCGTCCGCCGTTTCCGTCCTGGCCTCAGCCCGGGGCGCCGCGCCGCGCGGCGCCGAGGCGGCCGTGGGCCGGGCGGCGGGCGGGGTGGAAGCCTGGCCGGACGTCTGGGTGGCGACGGCCGCTTCCGCAGGCTTGGCGGCGGGGCGGGCGTTCGTCGTCGGCGCAGCCTGGGGCTCGGCGCCGCCCTCCTGGGCCAGGATCAGGGAATAGGCCACGGCCTGTCCGGCCTGGCGGGCCGCTTCGACAGGATTGAGACCCGCCTGGATCAGACGGGGCTGATCGTCGGCCTGAGACGGACGGGCGGCGTAGGTGAAGGCCCCGCCTGAGCCGGCGCGACCGCCGAACCGATAGAAGAGATGGCTGCCCACCTGGTTCACCCGGATCAGGGTGTTGCGCCAGTCGGGCGACACGCCGGTGGTGTGGAAATGGGTGGCGTTGCCGACGCCTGCATAGACCGATCCGGACAGGGCCGAGGAGGCGATGCCGCGCGCTCGGTTCCAGGCGGCCTGGTTGATCCGGCCGCGCATCACGCCGTTGCAGGTGAAGGAGAACTGGCAGCCGGTGCGGCGCGCGGCGCCCTGATAGACGACGGCGCAGATGCTCTTGGGGAAGGCGGGGTGGCGGACGCGGTTCAGGACGACCTGGGCCACGGCCCGCATGCCGTCGCGGCCCTCGCCCCGCGCTTCATAATAGACGACCTGGGTCAGGCAATCGAGGTCGCGGCTGGCGTCCAAGGCGTGATCCAGGCGGAAGGGCTTGGCGCCGACGGGGGTGGAGAGATTGGCGTGGCGCAGCTTGGGATCGCGGTTGGCGTCCAACTGATCCAGACGGGCCGCCAGAAGCTCGGCCTGGCGATCGCGCTCGGCGGCGCCGGCGCTGGTGTAGGGGTCGTGCCGACGAGCGATCGACAGGGCGCTGGCGTCCAGACCGCCGGCGGCGGCGGACAGGGCTTCTTCGGTGAAGCCGGCGGCGGTGGCGCCCTGGATCCGTTCGGCCTGGGCCCGCAGCGTCGCATTGCGCGCCATGGTCCCGCCCAGATAGGCGCCGCCGATCGCCAGTCCCACCAGACAGCCAAAGGCCGCAGCCGCCGTCACGGGCTTGATCTTCGCCACATGATCGGTGCGGGCGGGGCCGCGCGTCTGCGAGGAATGCGACAACGAGTTCATCCTGTTCAGCAGGGCGAGAAACGCTGCCCCCGGGTAGTCTCGCCGGCGGGGCGACCCGAAACGGTCGCCGGCCCAGCCGGCATTCGGCGCGCGGCACATACAGCCCGTGCGTCGAGGACGGGCCTATATAGCGAAGTTTGTGACCTGAATGTGGCTGATTCGCAAGCGGCTGGTTAAGGCGACGAAAGGATTAGGTATTTTTACGATGTAGCCCCGACGGCATGACAATATGGGCCAGATTGCGACAGTGGATAGAGCGAATACTGTATAGGGTTGCACGGCGTCTCGGCTGTAGATTGTCACATTTCCCCATATCTGCTGAATGGCGCGCGGATTGTGTTGTCCGTTGGTCCGTTTCCCGTATTCGTCAGTTCTGGATCTCTCTGGGAACCTCAAGCGCGGCGCGGCGTTCAAGCGTGACCTTTTGGAGAGACGCCATGTCGCGCATGATCATCACGACCTGCATCGCCGCCGGCGCCCTGGCGCTGACGGCCTGCGGAACCACTATCGAGCAAAAGGCCGCGAGCGGCGCGGTGGCGGGGGCTGTGGTGGGCGGACCCGTGGGCGCCGCCGTCGGTGGAGCGGCCGGAACCGCCGTCGGCCAGGCGCAGAAGCCCAACTGACGAACCCGCCCTTGCGCCTGCCCCTTGCAAAGGGGCGGGCGCGACCTATCTGCATCACTGGAGCAGGTAAGGGCGCCTTAAGCGCGCCATTTCGTGCACGCGGCCGATTTCGTGGCGGCGAACCTTGCTTTTGGTCCCTGCATAGGCTTTGTGCGCCCCGCTTCGGGACGCGCGCGTTCTCCGCCGCCCGACCCCCGATGGCCGCTGGCCGATCACAAGGAACCCTGACGCTTTCGCATGAAAGATTTGAAGACCGGATTTACCGACCGCCTGACCGCCCAGCAGGAAGCCAAGAAGGCTCTGCTCGCCAAGTTCAAGCCCAAACCCGCCGCCCCCGATCCCGAATTCGAGCGCCTGGCTGAGAAGCGCGCCGCCGAAAAGGAAGCCCTGCGCCAGCAGCACGAACTGGCCAAGGCGGAACAGCGCCGCGAGAAGGCCGAGAAGGAGGCTGCGCGTCTGGCCGCCGAAATGGCCGCTCAGGAAGCGATCGAGGCCGAGAAGCGGGCCGACCGCAAGGCGCGCAAGCAACTGACCAAGGAAGAGCAGAAGGCAAGGCGCGACGCGCGCTACGCCGCCCGCAAGGCGCGCCGCTGAGGCGGCCTTGGAACTGACGAAGAAAAACGCGCCGCAGCCTCTGCGGCGCGTTTTTCTTGGATCTAATGGTTTGGCCGCGGCCCCGCCGTCGAAAGAACGGCGCGCAATTGCTCGGGCGAATAGGGTTTGCGCAGGAAGGGCCAGGGCGTGTCGGCCAGAACCTGGTCCACATCGTCGCCCACATAACCCGAGGTCAGGACGATCCGCATCTGGGGCCAGTCACGCGCGGCCTGACGCGCCAGATCGACGCCGCTCATGCCGCCCGGCATGACCACATCGGTCAACATGACGTCGAAGCGCGCCCGTTCCAGGGCCTTCAGCGCCTCGGGGCCGTTCTCGACCCATTCGACGTCCAGGCCGAAGCTTTCCAACTGATCCAGGGCGATGGCCGCGACATCCGCGTCGTCCTCCACCAGCAGCAGGCGGTGGCCGTTCGGCAGGGCGGCGTCGACGTCGGCCGGTTCGGGCGACGGGGCGGCCTTGTCCGCGATCAGCGGCGGCAGATAGAGGCGAATCTCCGAGCCGCGGCCGGGGCTGGAAGCGATGTGGACCCCGCCGCCCGACTGTCGCGCGAAGCCATAGACCTGGCTGAGGCCCAGGCCCGTTCCCTTGCCGATTGGCTTGGTGGTGAAGAAGGGTTCGAAGACGCGGTCGATGACATCGGCCGACATGCCCGATCCGTTGTCGGACACGGCGACGCAGACATAGTCGCCCGCCGCCAGTTCCGGGATCTGCCCCGCCGCTACGGAACAGGCCTGGGTTTGGATCGTGATGCGGGCGCCGGCGCGGACGGGGCCGTCTCGACCCGATCGAGGCGGCCCGTCGGCCTTGCTGGCCGCATCGGCTGATGCGGCGTCGCGCCCGGTCACGTCGCCCAGGGCGTCGCGGGCGTTGACGACCAGGTTCAGCAGGGCGGCCTCGAACTGAGCGGGATCGACGTTGACGCGAACGCCGCCGCGCTTCAGCCGGATCTTGAAGTCCACGGCCTCGCCGACGGCCCGGCGCAGCAAGGGCTCGCCCTCGCGGATCAGGCCGTTCAGATCGACCGGTTCGGGACGCAGGGCCTGACGGCGCGAAAAGGCCAGAAGCTGGTGGGTCAGGCTCTCTCCCCGACGGGCGGCGGCCAGGGCGGCCTCGCCCAGCTTCTTGCGTTTTGCGGCGTCGTCGGAGCGCAGGATGATGTCCAGCGCCCCGATCACCACCGTCAGCAGATTGTTGAAATCGTGGGCGACACCGCCGGTGAGGCGGCCGACCGCCTCCATCCGCTGGGCGTGCATCAGATGGGCCTCTGCGGCGGCCTTTTCGGTCAGGGCCTCCGCGACCCGCTCCTCCAGCAGCTCATTGATGTGTTTCAGGTCGTCCTCGGCGCGTTTGGCGTCGGTGACGTCGATGGTGGCGCCGACATAGCCTTGGAAGGCGCCGGCCGCGTCGAACCGGGGCACGCCCTCGGTCCGGAGCCAGCGCAGCCCCAGGGTCGGATGATTGGCCCGGCTGAGCGCCTCGAACCGATCCCGCGCCTGGAAGGCCCGCAGGAAGGCGGCGTCGAACACCGTCTCGTCGTCCGGATGCATCAGTCTGCGCCAGCCGTCCAGCAACTGGCGCTGCGAGCGGATGTCGCAGAACAGCCGATAGCGTTTGTTGGCGAAGACGATCCGGGGCGTCGCGTCCGTCATCCAGATCATGGCCGGAGCGCTGTCCGCGACGGTGCGGAACCGGCTTTCGGATTCGGTCAGCCGGGCCTGGGCCTCGCGCATGTCGGTGACGTCGAAGGCGACGCCGACGAAGCCGATCAACTCGCTTCCGGCCATGCGCGGACGAGAGAAGGATTTCAGCCAGCGCCACTCGCCGTCATGACGCCGATACCGAGCCTCCAGAGAAAACGGTTCTCTCGTCGCCTCTCCGGCCAGGGACTCCCGAAGGATGCGGTCCTGGTCGTCCGGGTGCAGCCGGGCGCGCCAGTCCGCCGCAAGGGCCGTCTCATAGTCCGCGCCGAAGAAGTCCGCATAGGCCTGGTTGATGAAGGCGCGGCGGCGATCCTGGCGCGTGACCCAGATCAGGACCGGCGCGGTGTCGGCGATGGCGCGGAAGCGCTGTTCGCTCTCGCGGGTCTCGGTCTCGGCGCGGGCGCGTTCGATCTCGACCCAGGTGCGGGCGGCGACCTCCTCGACCAGCTGGACCTCCGCGTCAGTCCAGCGTCGGGGGGCGGCGGCGTGGACATAGAGGAAGGCGCGCAATCGGCCGTTGCGGATCAGCGGCGCTCGGATCAGGGCGCGGGTCTGGATTTCGGCGAAGGCGGCGGCGATGTCGGCCGAACGGGGGTCGTCGCGGACGTCGTCGATGCGGATGGTCCGACCGTCGAACAGGTCGGCGACGAGGGCGGGATTGAAGACGCTCGGCGCGCGCCCGTGAACGCTGGCGACGCCCTGAATCCAGTCGCGGCTCAAGGAGACGACTTCGCCCGTCTCGTCCACCTCGCCGTAGCCGACGCGGTTCGCGCTCAGCAGGCCGCCCAGGGACGCCTCGACCTCGGCCATCATCCGCTCCGGGTCGGACAGGTCGCGCAGGCGGTCGCTGAGGTTCAGAAGGAAATGCTGGCGGCGCTCGGCGCGGGCGGCCTTCTCCAGCGGTTCGCGCGCCCCGTCCACGTTCAGGTTGATCCCGGCATAGCCCAGAAAGGCGCCGGTCTCGTCAAACCGCGCGTTGGACAGGGACAGGGCCGAGACGACGGAATCCAGCCGGATCAGGGTCTGGCGCAAGGAGGCGCCCAGCCAGGTGCAGAACAGGCCCACCAAGACGAAGTTGGAGGTGGCGACCACGCCCAGATGCGGGGTCGTCGGGCCGGGGTTCAAGGCGACCAGCGCCCAGCCGCCCAGCAGAGACCCCGCAACCGCCGTCAGACCCGCCAGACGTCCGCCGGCCAAGGCCGCCAGAATGACGCCCGGCAGTAGGATCATGAAGCCGGTGATCCCGCCGTAAAAGCCGGCGGTGGCCGCCCGCACCGCCAGTCCTGCGCCGGCGCCGGCCAGTCCGACTAGAATTCTCCGCCAGGCGGGACCGGACTTCAGACGGGCGAGAACGAGGAGACCGGCTTCGGCGTTCAGAAATCGGCGAAAGACCGCGCCTGGCGTCATATTGTGCCCGTCCCCTCACGTCGTTCGATGCGACGTTATGTGATGCAACGCTTGTTGCGGTTTTGCGTTCCTGCCTGCCGGATTCCGTCTAGATTGCCGGCGACGAACTCACACCCACGGAGCGTATTATGACCGCAACCATTGACACCGGACTGTCCCAGAGCGAGCGCGGCGACGTGGTTGAGCAACTGACCCGGGTTCTGGCGGACGCCTACGCCGTCTATCTGAAGACCCACGGCTATCATTGGAACGTGCGGGGGCCTGAATTCTTCTCGCTGCACAATATGCTGGAGCAGCAGTATCGCGACCAGTGGGCGGCCCTGGACGACATCGCCGAACGTATCCGCGCCCTGGGCGAGTTGGCGCCGCAGGGCTACGGCGCCTTCGCCAACCTGACCAGTATTCGCGACGGCGAGCCGGAAAAGGACGCGCCCGACATGCTGCGCGAGCTGATGCGCGATCATGAGACCTTGATCGCCACCATGCGCTCCGCCCTGGACGTGGCGGACGGGGACGGCGACGACGTGACCGTGGATCTGCTGACCCAGCGTCTGGCGGCGCACGAGAAGTTCGCCTGGATGTTGCGGGCCAGCCTGGGCGGTCGATAAGGCGGATCGGCGGTCCGCCTGAAAACGGCCCCGAAATGCGGGCACAGTCCGGGCCTCCTGCGTCCATGACCCGGTCGCGCCTGCTGTGGAACAGAATGGTCCTCACCCCTTGGAACCGGATTTGGGCGGCGGTCAGGCGCTCGGCTGCGGCCTTGCCCGCCGCCGCCGCCGTGCTGGGCGTCGCCCTGTCGGCTGGCTCGGCCGTGCGGCCGGACGCGGATCGGACCGCGGAGGCCGTGGCGCGGATCACCCAGGGCGATCTGGGGCCCCACGGCCTGGCCGCTCTTGAGGGACGGCTGAGCGCCTCGCAGCTGGCCCTGGCGCAGCGGCACGATCCGGCCCTGATCCCGGCGGCCTTCACCCCAGGTGCGACCCTGGTGACGGCCGGAGCCCTGCGTCCGGCGCGGCCCTTCGTCTTCAAGGGCGGGGCCGAGGATCGCCGTCGCGCCCTGCGGTGCCTGACCCAGGCGGTCTATTACGAGGCGGCGCTGGAGCCCGACGAGGGCCAGGCGGCGGTGGCTCAGGTGGTGCTGAACCGCGTGCGCGATCCCAACTACGCCGACACGGTGTGCGGCGTTGTGTTTGAAGGCGCCGAGCGGACGACCGGGTGCCAGTTCAGCTTCACCTGCGACGGCGCCCTGTCCCAGGCGCCGGTTCCCTGGGCGTGGGAGCGGGCGCGCAAGGCGGCCGAAAAGGCCCTGAACGGCTATGTGGCCCAGACGGTGGGGACCGCCACCCACTATCACGCCGACTATGTGGATCCCTGGTGGGCGCCGACCGTCTCGCGCGTCAACAAGATCGGGACGCACGTCTTCTATCGCTGGAAGGGTCTTTACGGGGAGACGGCCGCCTTCCGCGCCGTTTACAAGGGACGCGAGCCCCTGATCGATGAAGCGCGGTTCGCCCGCCCCCGACCCGGCGTTCAGCCCGGCCAAGGGACCGGAGGCCCGGACCCGGACGCGGTCCCCGCCGAGGCAGGGCAGGCGGCCCCGCTCAAGACCGTCGAGGTCGATGGACGTCAAAGGGTGGTGGGCGTGGTCAGCCTGGGCGGACGTCGTCTGCCTACCCAGGAAGAGGTCGCCGCCATCAATGCGCGGCTTCAGGCCCTGGAGGCCAGGCCGGAGCCGGAGCCCGCTCCGCCAGGCGTCGCCGTGATGGCGGTGGAAGAGGTCGGACGCCCCGCCAAGTGAAGCGATGGGCGTTCTAATGCAACGCTTGCGCGGGTCGAGCATTGAAGCTGCTGATCCCGCTTACGGCCTCGAAAGGACGCCTGTTTGACCGACCCCATTGCTGAACCTGCACGGTGGGATGAGTCCGAGCGTCTGGCGGCCCTGAGAGACTACGGCATTCTGGATACGGCGCGCGAGGCCGCCTTTGACGACGTGGTGGCCTTGATCGCCCGCATCTGCGAGACCCCGATCGCGGTCGTCAATCTGATCGACTCCGGACGGCAGTGGTTCAAGGCCGAGGTCGGGCTGGGCGTGCGCGAGACGCCGCTGGCGACCTCCTTCTGCGCCCACGCTCTGTTGAATGAGGACGGGCTGGTGGTGCCGGATGCGACGAAGGACGCCCGGTTCGACGGCAATCCTCTGGTGCATGAGGCGCCGGGCTTGCGCTTCTATGCGGGGCGGTTGCTGAAGACGCCCAGCGGCCTGCCCTTGGGCACCCTGTGCGTTCTGGACACCCAGCCCCGGCCGGAAGGTCTGACTGAGCTTCAGGAGACGGCGCTCAAGACCCTGGCCGGTCAGGTGATGTCGCAGATGGAACTGCGCCGCGCCCTGCGTCAGAGAGACGAGGGCCGGGACGCGCTTGAACGGGCCTTGGAGGCGTCCGACGACGTCGCCGCCCGGCTGAGGGCCAGCGAGGCCCAGTTCCGGGTGCTGGCCGACGCCATGCCCCAGATGGTCTGGTCGACGCGGCCCGACGGCTTCCACGACTACTACAATGCGCGCTGGTACGAGTTCACCGGCGTGCCCGCCGGATCGACGGACGGCGAAGGCTGGAACGACATGTTCCATCCCGACGATCAGCAGCGGGCCAGGGCCCGCTGGAGCCGGTCGCTGGAGACGGGCGAACCCTATGAGATCGAATATCGGCTGAAGCACCATTCGGGGGTCTATCGCTGGACCTTGGGGCGGGCGGTGGCGATCCGCAACGAGGATGGCGAGATCACCCGCTGGTTCGGCACCTGCACCGACATCGACGAGCTGAAACGGCTGGAGCAGGGTCGCGAATTGGTCAGCCAGGAGCTGAGCCACCGGATCAAGAACATCTTCGCCGTGGTCACGGCGCTCGTGGCCCTGTCGGCCCGTCAGTATCCTGAGGCCCGGGCCTTTGCTTCGTCTCTGCGGACCCGTATCGCCGCCCTGGCCCGCGCCCATGAGTTCGTCCGACCGCACACGGAGGCGTCTCAGCCGACGGTGGGGGCCACCACCCTGCACACCTTCCTGGCGGATCTGTTCAGGGCGTACAGCGATGACACGGGCGCTCCGCGCGTTCACATCAGCGGCGACGACGCCGTGTTCGACGACCAGGCGGCGACCTCCGTCGCCCTGCTGTTCCACGAACTGGCCACCAATGCGGCCAAGTACGGCGCCCTGGCGGCGACGGCGGGACGGGTCGAGCTGATCACCCGCCGCGACGACGACCGGTTCATCCTGACCTGGACCGAGATCGGCGGTCCGGTGATCGAAGGGCCGCCCGAGCGTCAGGGGTTCGGCTCCTCGCTGGCCAGTCTGTCGGTGGAGGGCCAACTGGGGGGGCGGCTGCACGGCGAATGGGCGGCCGACGGTTTAAGAATTGTTGTGGATTTGCCCGCTACGGCGCTCTCGCGCCGCCGGGCGGCGGAAAGAGACCGGCTTTAGCCACCCTGACTGAAACCGATCGCCGTTTTCTGCGTTTTGTCCGCCATAGAACATAAGCACCCGCCTCCCGCCTCATGACCGCCCGCATCCTGATCATTGAAGACGAAGCGCTCGTCGCCATGGAGCTGCGTTTCGTCCTGGAAGACTTGGGCCATAAGGTCGTGGGTGTGGCGTCGACGTCGAAGTCGGCCCAGAATTTGGCCCGTGAGAACGAGGTCGATCTGGCCCTGGTCGACATCCACCTGTCCGACGGCCCCACGGGCATCAGCCTGGGGCGGGAGCTGGGTCAGGAGATGGGCGTGACCGTCCTGTTCATGACCGCCAATCCGGGCATGGTGCGCGACGGCGTCGCGGGCGCCATTGGCGTCCTGTCCAAGCCGACCGATGAACAGGCGGTGCAGACGGCGGTCGATTACGCCCTGCGCCGCCGCACAGGCCAGCCGGTCCAATATGCGCCGCCGGGTCTGCAGCTGTTCGCCTGAGGCCGCCCTTTTAGACGATCACCAGACGCCGATCTTCTCGGCTTCCTTATGGCTGATGGGATGGTTGGCCTTGGCGTGGTCTTCCTCGGCCAGGAAACGGCTGGCTTCGAGCGCGGCCATACAGCCCATGCCCGCCGCAGTCACAGCCTGCCGATAGACGTCGTCGGTCACGTCGCCGGCCGCCCAGACGCCCTCGATCGCCGTCTGGGCCGTGCCGGGTTTGACGCGGATATAGCCGCCCGAATTGGTCTCGAGCTGACCCTTGAACAGTTCCGACGACGGGGCGTGACCGATGGCGATGAAGACGCCGTCGGCGGGGATATCCTGGGTCGAACCGTCCTGAACGTTCTTCAAGCGAACGCCGGTGACGTTGCGGGCGACGCCGTCCACCACGCCCAGCACCTCTTTCACCGCCACGTTCCAGATCACCTCGACCTTGGGGTGGGCGAACAGGCGGTCTTGCAGGATCTTCTCGGCGCGGAACTCGTCGCGACGGTGGACCACCGTGACCTTGGCGGCGAAGTTGGTGAGGAACAGCGCTTCCTCGACGGCCGTGTTGCCGCCGCCGACCACGACCACGTTCTTGCCGCGATAGAAGAAGCCGTCGCAGGTGGCGCAGGCGGAGACGCCGAAGCCCTGATAGGCGGCCTCGGACTCCAGACCCAGCCACTTGGCCTGGGCGCCCGTGGAGATGATGACCGTCTCGGCCAGGATTTCCTCGCCGCCGTCCAGCTTCAGCCGGAACGGGCGCTGCGACAGATCGGCGGAGACGACGATGTCGTGGATGACTTCCGTGCCGACGTGCAGGGCCTGGGCCTGCATCTGCTCCATCAGCCAAGGGCCCTGAATGGTCTCGGCGAAGCCGGGATAGTTCTCGACGTCGGTGGTGATGGTCAACTGGCCCCCGGGCTGGAGACCGGCGATGACGACGGGGTTCAGCGAGGCGCGGGCGGCGTAGATGGCGGCGGTCCAGCCGGCGGGGCCGGAGCCGATGATGGCGACGCGGACGGTACGAGCTTGGGTCATGCGCCTATTTAGGGGCTGATTCCCGTTTGCGCGATGATAGTCTCGCCGAAGATGAAGGGGAGATGAGAATGACCAACAAGAACGCGGCCTTCCTGCCGATCGGGATCGGCATGGGTCTGTCGATCGGCGTGGCCTTGGGCGTGGCGATGGACAATGTCGGCCTGGGCCTCGCCCTGGGCACGGCCATCGGATCGGGCCTCGGCGTGGCCTTGATGGGCGCGGCGAACGCCAAGGCCAAGAAGGGCGACGGTTCGGACGGCGGCGCCGTCCCGCCGACGTCGGACACGTCAGGCTGCGCCGACTCCAGCGCGGACGGCGGCTGTGACAGTGGCGGCGGAGGGGGCGGCGACTGAACCCCTCCTTTCGTCATCCTCCGGCGAGCGTAGCGAGACCGGGGGACCCAGCGGCGCGCGATAGCGCGAACCTGTCGCGGACCAGTTGTCTCCGCATCTTGCTGCGGAAAGATTTCGCCTTCGGCGCCGCTGGGTCCCCCGGTCTGCGCCGCGAAGACGCGGCTTGCCGGAGGATGACGAAAGTGAGGGTGCGATTTACCGCGTCCCCATCGCCTCGAGAACCGCCCGTGCCGCCCGGTCGGTTTCCGCCAGGGGGGCGTAGGTCCAGCGGTCCAGCGCGCCGTCGAAGGGACGGGTCGCGCCGTGGGATTGAAGATCCTCGTGCAGGCGGGCGAACTTGCCGGCGGGCTTCAGCGCGACCATGGGCAGGATGTGAACCGGCTTGCCGGTCGAGGCGGCCTCGGCGGCCATGTTGGCGCTGTCCTGAGTGACCAGCACATGGTCGGCGAAATGCAGGAAGCCGAACAGGGGGTTGTCGCCGGTTCCGTCCCAGATCCAGCCGGGCAGGCCCGACAGGCGTTCGGTCATCACCGCCTTGGCCGCATCTGGCGTTCGGCGCGAGAAGGTCAGCATCAGCGAACCGCCTGAGGCCCGGACGGCGGCGGCGATCCGGTCGGCCAAGTCCGCCGCATGGGCCTGGGTCAGGTCGAAAGCCTTGGACCGGCCGCCGATCAGGACGGCGACGCGGGGATGGGGCAGGGGGGCGATCCGGTCGGCGAAGGCCGGCGCGGCCTGGGCGATCCGCTCCGGCGTGACGCGGTGAGGCGAGCCGGTGATCTCGAAGACATTGTCGCCCGACAGGCCGTCATGGGCCGGGGCGACGATCAGGTCGTAGCGGGCGTTGGCCCAGCGCGGGTCCTGGGTCTGAACCACGAAGGTCTTGCCGCCGCTCCAGCGCTTGATGCGGGTCGAGAGGGGCAGGGTGGCACGACCGGTGGCGATCCAGAGATCAGGCCAGGGCGCCGCGAGCGGAGCGGACGCCAACATGGCCGGGGTCTTCAGCGCCGACGGCAGACGGTCGAACAGGGGCCGCCAGCGAACGTGTTTGACCGTGATCTCGGCCGGGGTCAGGCGCTGAACCGCCTCGGCCAAGCCCAGGGCCTGGTTCTCTATGCCGGTGCGGCCGTCGGAGACGACCCAGATGGAGACGGGGTCAGACATCTGTTCTGTCTCCCCCCTCCGAGGAGGGGGAGCGAGCGAAGCGAGGCCGGGTGGGGCGGGCACGGCGACGCCCCACAGACAAGGGGCCGATCGAGCAAGAGCGGCCCGCCGGGCCGCCCCCACCCCGTCGCTGCGCGACGACCCTCCCCGGAACGGGGAGGGAGACGGTTATTCGATCTGTGGTTATTTCCACTCGACCTTGAGGATCTCGTAGGCCTTGACCCCGCCGGGGGTGTTGACCTCGACCACGTCGCCGACCTCCTTGGAGATCATCGCGCGGGCGATCGGCGAGGCGATGGAGATCTTGCCCTTCTTCACATCGGCCTCGTGTTCGCCGACGATCTGATAGCAAGCCTCTTCTTCCGTGTCCTCGTCGACCACGGTGACGGTGGCGCCGAACTTGACCTGATTGCCCGACAGTTTCGACACGTCGATGACCTGGGCGCGGCTGATCTTGTCCTCGATCTCGGCGATCTGGCCCTCGATCCAGCCCTGACGCTCCTTGGCGGCGTGGTATTCGGCGTTTTCGGACAGGTCGCCGTGCTCGCGGGCCTCGGATATGGCCGCGATGACGGCCGGCCGCTCGACCGACTTCAATTGCTTCAGTTGATCGTCGAGGACACGGTAGCCCTCGCCCGTCATCGGCACTTTTTCCATTGGTGTCGTGATTTTTCTGGTTCGCCCGGAGACTGGAAAGACGCGAAATAGGCAGACAAAAGGCCGCGGGGCGGGCGCGGCCGGGCATAGACACTAGGGCTTATCGCGCCGCAATTCAAGGGCGCGCCTCCACGCCCGATCGAGATCAGGCGCGGGCGGGGGGTTTGGTCTTGCCGCTGCGGTGGGTGACGCTCTTGATGAGGCTGTAGGCCAGCCAGGCGACAGCGGCCAGGCCCATCAGCATGAACAGGCTCGACGCCACGGCGGCGCCGGCCGCCATGAAGGCCAGGATGAAGGCGACGGCCGCGACGAGTCCGGCCACGATCTGAATGGTTTGAAGGCGCATGAGACGTTAACGCCTTCATCCCCGTCGGGTTGCGCGGCGCATCCCCGCGACGCCATCACGCATAGGTGTAGGGGCCGCCCCGTTCCAGCGCCCGCTGATAGGCGGGACGGGCGTGGATGCGTTGCAGGAAGGCGGCCAGGCGCGGCTTGGTTGCTATGTCGAAGGCCCGGTCCGCCCCGGCCTCGACCGGGAAACTCATCATGATGTCGGCGGCGGTGAACTGATCCCCGGCGAACCATTCGGACCGGCCCAGTTCATCCTCCCAAAAGCCGATATGGGTGCGAAGCTGCGGATCGACGAAGCCGCTCTGGGCCTTGGCGGCGATTCCGTTGACGAGGGGTTTGAGCAGGGCGGGGGCGCGGCGGGGCAGCAGGCCGAACACCAGTTTCAGCAGCAGGGGCGGCATGGCCGACCCTTCCGCATAGTGAAGCCAATAGGTGAAGCGCCGCGCCTCTTCCGTGCCGGGAGGCGGGCGCAGCCGGCCCCGGCCGTGGGCGTCCAGCAGATATTCGACGACGGCGCCGGTCTCGGCGACCTTGATAGCCCCGTCCTCGATGACGGGGGACTTGCCCAGCGGATGGACGGCGATCAGTTCAGGCGGGGCCAGCCGGGTCTTGGCGTCGCGTTCATAGCGCACGACCTCATAATCCAGCCCCAGCTCCTCCAGCAGCCAAAGGACGCGCTGGGACCGGCTGTCGTTCAGATGGTGGACCTTGATCATCGGGCGGCTCCTGATGCGGCGGAACGGACTATTCCGCCTCACCGTCGGGGAAGTCCAGACCTATCGCGGGGACCGGCCGCTCCATCGCGATCGAGGCCGGGGGCGCGGCTCGGACGTCGTCTGATCCTGGGTCTGACCCGCCTTCTGACGGCGGTTGCGCCAGACCTCCAGCGCCAGTGTGGCCAGAGCCAGTTTGCCGGCGTGGCGTCCGGCCAGACGACGGCCGCCGCGCGACAGCAGCAGGCTGCCGACCAGGGGGACGATGGAGTTCAGACGCGGCATGGAAGCCTCCTTTGTTTCCGGCTCAACGCGCGGCGGCGGGGGCGTTTCCACCTGCGACGACATGGGCTGACGACGGGCGATAGAAGGTTTAACGCGCGCGCGGACGAAACCGGTGCTAGCCGTGGCGTATGCGCTCTTCCCGACTCGCCGCCTTCTTCACCTCGCTCAGCTTCGCTGTGATCGCCGCCCTCGTCGCCGGGGTGGTCGTCGGCGCCTTGGCCCAAGGCGCCGATGCGCCCCTGTTGACCGGAGGGTTGGGCGTGATCGAGAGCCTGGGGCAGGTCTGGCTGAACGCCCTTCGAATGACCGTCATCCCCCTGGTCTTCAGCCTTCTGGTGACGGGGATCGTCTCCATCGCCGATGCGGCGGCGACGGGGCGGATCGCGGCGCGGGCCCTGACGGTGTTCGGCGTCCTGCTGGTCGGGGCGACGGTCTACGCCATCCTGGCGGGCCTGGGGCTGTTGGCCCTGTGGCCCATTGACCCAGAGGCGGGCCGCGCCCCCCTGGCCGGAGGGTCGTCCGATGTGGCCCAGACGGCGGGCGAGGCGGCCCGGACCGACGGGGTCCGCGCCTTTCTGGCCAGTCTGGCGCCGGCCCATCTGATCAAGGCGGCGGCCGACGACGGGGTTCTGGCGGTCGTGGTCTTCGCCGTGGCCTTCGGCTTCGCCGCGACCCGGATCAAGCCCGAGCTGCGCCGCCCCCTGGCCGGCTTCTTCGAGGCGGTGGCCGAGACCCTGGTGGTGATCGTGCACTGGGTGCTGCTGGCCGCGCCTTTCGGGGTCTTCGCCCTGGCGCTCGGCGTGGGCTTGCGGGCCGGGCTGGGGGTGGCGGGCACCCTGGCCCACTATGTCGCCGTCGTCTGTCTGAGCCAGATCGGCCTGATCCTGATCCTCTATGTCGTGGCGACTTTATGGGGGCGGATGTCTCTGGCCCGGTTCGCGCGCGCCGTGGCCCCGGCCCAGGTGGTGGCCGTCTCGACCCAGTCGTCGCTGGCCAGCCTGCCGGTGATGATCGAGCGGGCGCGCGACTGGCTGGGCGTGCCCCAGACCTCGGCGGGCCTGGTGCTGCCCCTGGCGGTGGCGGTGTTCCGCATCACCAGCCCGGTCGCCAATCTGGCCGTCTGCCTCTATGTGGCCCAACTGAACGGGGTGGATCTGAGCCTGTCCGCCCTGGTCGCCGGCGGACTGACGGCCATCGCCGTCTCGATCGCCTCGGTCGGCCTGCCGGGTCAGGTCAGCTTCTTCGCCGCCATCGGGCCCATCTGTCTGGCCATGGGCCTGCCGCTCGGCGTCCTGCCCCTGCTGCTGGCGGTCGAGGTCATCCCCGACATCTTCCGCACCGTCGGCAACGTCACCGCCGACCTGGCCGCGACACGGATCGTGGCGGGAGAGGACGCCGCGCCGGAAGCCGATCCGGCGTCCTGATGGCCGTCAGGCGTAGTCCTGGATCGCCTTCACATCCAGGTCGCCGGCCTTGATGGCGCCGATGGCCTGGGCGGCGGCCAGGGCCCCCGCCGTGGTGGTGTAGTAGGGGATCTTCATCATCAGGGCGGTGCGGCGCAGCGAGAAGCTGTCCTGCAGCGACTGCTTGCCCGAGGTGGTGTTGAAGACCAGCTGGACCTCGCCGTTCTTCATGGCGTCGACGATGTGGGGACGGCCTTCCAGCACCTTCTTGACCAGGCCGACCTCAATCCCCTGGGCGGCCAGATAGTCGCGGGTGCCGCCGGTGGCGATGATGGAGAAGCCCTGGGCCAGCAGGGTCTTCACCGCCTCGACGATGAAGGGCTTGTCGTCCTCCTTGACCGAGACGAAGGCGCAGCCGGAGGTCGGCAGCTTGGCGCCGCCGCCGATCTGGGACTTGGCGAAGGCGCGGGCGAAGGCGGGGGCCATGTCGGCCTCGCCCTCGCGCTTCCAGTCCAGGCCCATGACCTCGCCGGTCGAACGCATTTCCGGGCCCAGGATGGTGTCCACCCCGGCGAAGCGGGCGAAGGGGAAGACGGCTTCCTTGACCGCGATATGGTCATAGGGGGCGTCGGTCAGGCCGAAGGAGGCCAGGGGCGCGCCCGCCATGACCTTGGCGGCGATCGAGGCGATGGGCCGGCCGATGGTCTTGGCCACGAAGGGGGCCGTGCGGCTGGCGCGCGGATTGACCTCCAGCACGAAGATGCGCGGGTTATCGCCGTGCGGCTCTTCGATCGCAAACTGGACGTTCATCAGGCCGCGCACCTTCAGGGCCTTGGCCATTTCGGTGGTCTGGCGCTTCAGCTCGGCCACCGTCTCGGGACGCAGCGACCAGGGCGGCATGGAGCAGGCGCTGTCGCCCGAGTGGACGCCGGCTTCCTCGATATGCTCCAGCACCCCGGCGACGAAGACGGTCTCGTCGTCGCACAGGGCGTCCACGTCCACCTCGGTGGCGCGGTTCAGATAGTGGTCGATCAGGACGGGATCGTCGCCCGAGACGCGCATGGCCTCATGGACGTAGCGGTCCAGCTGCTCGCGGTCGTGGACGATCATCATGCCGCGGCCGCCGAGCACATAGGAGGGGCGCAGGACGACGGGATAGCCGACCTCTTCGGCCTTTTGCGCGGCCTCTTCGGCGCTGCGGGCCAGGGCGTTGGGGGGCTGGCGCAGGCCGATGGCCTCCAGCATCTGCTGGAAGCGCTCGCGGTCCTCGGCCAGGTCGATGGAGTCGACGCTGGTGCCCAGGACGGGAATGTCGTCCTCCTGAAGCGCATGGGCCAGTTTCAGCGGGGTCTGGCCGCCGAACTGGACGACGCAGCCGATCAGATCGCCCTTGGACCGCTCGACCTCGATCAGCTCCAGCACGTCCTCGGCCGTCAGGGGCTCGAAATACAGGCGGTCGGAGGTGTCGTAGTCGGTCGAGACGGTCTCGGGGTTGCAGTTGACCATGATCGACTCGACGCCGATGTCGTCGAAGGCGAAGGCCGCGTGGCAGCAGCAGTAGTCGAACTCGATCCCCTGGCCGATCCGGTTCGGGCCGCCGCCCAGGATGACGGCCTTCTTCTTGTCCGACGGTTCGGATTCGCACTCGGGAACCTGGCCCAGGGCGCCGGTCTCATAGGTCGAGTACATATAGGCGGTGGCGCTGGCGAACTCGGCCGCGCAGGTGTCGATCCGCTTGAAGACGGGGCGGACGTTCAGGCCGCGACGGGCGGCGCGGACCTCTTTCTCGGTCTTGCCGGTCAGGGCGGCCAGACGGGCGTCGGAGAAGCCCTTGGCCTTCAGGCGGCGGAACTCGGTCGGGTCGGTGGGCAGGCCCTTGATACGGACGTGGCCTTCCTCGCGCACGATGTCGGCGATCTGGCGCAGGAACCAGGGCTCGTAGGCGCAGGCGGCGTTGACCTCTTCCACCGTCAGACCGTGGCGGAAGGCCTGGGCGATGACGCGGATCCGGTCGGGTGTCGGAACGCCCAGGGCGCGGACCACGGCGGCGCGGGCGGCGCCGGCGTCCTCGACATCGGCGACGCCGTCGATCTCGATCTCGTCGAAGCCGGACAGGCCGGTCTCAAGCCCGCGCAGGGCCTTCTGCATCGATTCCTGGAAGGTGCGGCCGATGGCCATGACCTCGCCCACCGACTTCATCGAGGTGCCCAAGAGGGGCTCGGACCCCGGATATTTCTCGAAGGCGAAGCGCGGGATCTTGGTGACGACATAGTCGATCGACGGCTCGAAGCTGGCCGGGGTGACCTGGGTGATGTCGTTCTGCAGTTCGTCCAGGGTGTAGCCGACGGCCAGACGCGCGGCGACCTTGGCGATGGGGAAACCGGTCGCCTTGGAGGCCAGGGCCGAGGAGCGCGACACGCGCGGGTTCATCTCGATCACGACCATGCGGCCGTCCTTGGGATTGATCGCCCACTGGACGTTCGATCCGCCGGTCTCGACCCCGATTTCGCGGAGCACATTGATCGAGCCGGTCCGCATCCGCTGATATTCCTTGTCGGTCAGCGTCAGCGCAGGGGCGACGGTGATGCTGTCGCCGGTATGGACCCCCATCGGATCGACGTTCTCGATCGAGCAGATGATGATGCAGTTGTCCGCCGTGTCGCGGACGACCTCCATCTCGTACTCCTTCCAGCCCAGGACGGATTCCTCGATCAGCACCTCGGTGGTCGGCGACAGGTCCAGGCCGCGCAGGACGATCTCCTCGAACTCCTCGCGGTTGAAGGCGATGCCGCCGCCGGTGCCGGCCAGGGTGAAGGAGGGACGAATGACGGCGGGCAGGCCGACGTATTCCAGCCCTTCCAGCGCCTCTTCCATCGAATGGGCGGCCTTGGAGCGGGGGCTCTCCAGCCCCAGCTTGTCCATGGCGTCGCGGAACTTCTGGCGATCCTCGGCCTTGTCGATGACCTCGGCCTTGGCGCCGATCATCTCGACCCCGTACTTCTTCAGCGCGCCAGAGGCGTCCAGGGCCAGGGCCGTGTTCAGCGCGGTCTGGCCGCCCATGGTGGGCAGAAGGGCGTCGGGGCGTTCCTTGGCGATGATCTTTTCGACCATCTCGGGCGTGATCGGCTCGATATAGGTGGCGTCGGCCACCTCCGGGTCGGTCATGATGGTGGCGGGGTTGGAGTTGACCAGGATGACCCGGTACCCCTCGGCCTTCAGCGCCTTGCACGCCTGGACGCCCGAATAGTCGAACTCGCACGCCTGACCGATGACGATGGGGCCGGCGCCGATGATGAGGATCGACTGGATGTCTGTGCGTTTGGGCATGGGGAGGGCCTCTTCTTTTTGTTCTAGTGGGTCACGACCGCGCATTCCCAGCCGTCGTACTCCAGCTGGAAGGCCGCGGCCCAGGTCTGCATCATGGCCGAGACGGGCGCAAAGCTCGCCGCATCGACCGCCATGGTGGTTTCGAGAATCGTCATGTCGCCCTCGCCGCGCGCAATGAAGCCGGCGCGCCGCGCCACCTCGCACAGGTCGCCGTGGGCGTCCTCGTCGCCGAGGAAGAAGAACAGCGTATGGCGCGGCGTCACGCCGCTGTCGCCCTGCTCGGCCAGCGCCGCGCGCACCATGGCGTCGCGTTCGTCATGACTGATGTCCGAGGCGTGCACGGGGCGAGGGGATCCTTGGTTCTTTGCGCGCGCGTAGCCGCCGCAGGGCGTCGCCATGCGGAGCTTGCGTCGGGTTGTCGGTTAAGCGGCCCGTTTAGAGAGGGAGGGGCGGGGGGGCAAGAGCTTATGCGTCGCCGATCGCCGCGATCCAGTCGGGCAGTTCGGCGATGCGCGAGAGGGAGACGTAGCGCGGCTCGTTCACCGGGGCGTCGGCTAGCTCATGGGCCCAGGTGACATGGTAGGGGATGTGGACGCCGAAGGCGCCGGCGGCGATGGCGGGCAGGACGTCGGACTTCATCGAATTGCCGGCCATGACGGCTTCGGCCGGGCCTGTGCCGTGGCGGGTGAAGACCCGTTCATAGGTGGCCCGGTCCTTTTCCGAGACGATCTCGACCGCCGCGAACCGGTCGCCCAGGCCCGAGGCGGCCAGCTTGCGTTCCTGATCCAAGAGGTCGCCCTTGGTGATCAGGACCAGGCGGTAGTTTTCGGCCAGTTCGGCGACCACCTCGTCCACGCCGGGCAGGGTCTCGACCGGGTGGGCCAGCATTTCGCGGCCGGCGGCCAGGATCTCGCGCACCACCTCGGGCGGGGCGCCGCCGTCGCACAGCTCCATGGCCGTCTCGATCATCGACAGGGTGAAGCCCTTCACGCCGTAGCCGTAGAGGCGCAGGTTGCGCTGTTCGGTCTCGGCCAGGCGCGCCTCGATCGTGGCGGCGTCGCCGTGGTCGTCCAGCAGGTCGACGAAGCGGGCGTGAGTCAGACGAAAGATCGTCTCATTGTGCCAGAGGGTGTCGTCGGCATCGAGGCCGACCGTGGTGATGCTCATGACGCGCCCCTATCATGAGCCGCGTCGGCATGGGAGATGAAGATGAGCGGATCGGCGGTGGTAATCGGCGCCTCGGGCGGGATCGGGCGGGCCCTGACGCAGCGTCTGGTCGCCGAGGGCGGGTTCGAGGCCGTCTGGGCGGTGTCGCGTTCGACGGCGGCGGTTCCCGGCGCCCAGGCCCTGGCGGCCGATCTGGAGGACGAGGACAGTCTGGCCCAGGCGGCGGCGCGGATCGCGCAAGGCGCCGCGCCGACCCTGGTGCTGGTCGCGACCGGCGTCCTGCACGACGGTTTCCAGCCCGAGCGGTCCCTGCGTCAGCTCGAGGCCGAGCATCTGCTCAGGGACTATCGAATCAATACGGTCGGGCCGGCGCTTGTGGCCAAACATTTCCTGCCCCTGCTGCCGCGCGACCGGCGGGCGGTGTTTGCGGCCCTGTCGGCGCGGGTCGGGGCGATCGGGGGCAATCGGCTGGGCGGGTGGCACGCCTACCGGGCGTCCAAGGCGGCGCTGAACATGATCCTGCGCAATCTGGCGATCGAGACGGCGCGGACCCACCCGCTGGCGGTGGTCGCCGGGCTTCATCCCGGCACGGTGGATACGGAACTGAGCGCGCCGTTTCAGAAGGGGGTCGGGGAGGGACGGCTGTTCAGCCCGGATCATTCGGCCGAACGGCTGCTGGCGGTGGCGGCGGGGTTGACGCCGGGGGACAGCGGCGGGGTCTTCGCCTGGGACGGGGCGCGCCTCCCCGAGTGAGGACGGCCGAAGGCTCGGCTGTCAGCTCAGCAGCATTTGAAGCCGCCGGCGCCGCCGAAACGGCGCTGCTCGTGCAGGCGGAAGAAGGCGATCTTGTCCAGAGGCGGCTGGTCGGGGTGGGTCGCGGTCGCATGCCGGACATAGGCCTCATAGTCCGGCTGGCCGATCATGGCGCCGGCCGTGCGCCGGACGCCGCGACCCCACCGAACGGCGGCGTCGCGGCACAGGCACAGCAGATCGTCCTGGCCCGAGGGATCAGGCACGGGCGACGTCCGCCGCATCGTCGGCCGGGGTCAGATCGTGCGCCTCGGGATATTCGCGCACGGTCGGGCGGCTGTTCAGATAGGCCTTGCGACAGGCCAGGACGCCATAGATCACCATGGTGACGACCACGAACAGGAAGCCCGCCGTCAGGGCGGAGTTGACGTAGTCGTTGACGATGATCCGGTGCATGTCGCCGGCGGTCTTGGCCGGGGCCAGCAGTTCGCCGGCGCCCAGGGCCTCCTGATACTTCCGGGCGTGGGCCAGGAAGCCGATGCGGACGTCCGGATGGAACAGCTTCTGGAAGCCGGCCGTCAGGGTGCAGATCAGGAGCCAGGTCGCCGGGACGACCATGACCCAGGCGAACCGCTCCCGCTTCATCTTGAACAGGACGACCGTGCCCAGGATCAGGGCGACGGCGGCCAGCATCTGATTGGCGATGCCGAACAGGGGCCACAGGCTGTTGATGCCGCCCAGCGGATCGACGACGCCCGTATAGAGGAAATAGCCCCACAGACCGACCGTCAGGGCCGTGGCGACGACATTGGCGCCCCAGGACTTGGTCTCGCGCATCTGGGGCATGGCGACGCCCAGCAGGTCCTGGATCATGAAGCGGCAGACGCGGGTGCCGGCATCGACCGTGGTCAGGATGAACAGGGCCTCGAACAGGATGGCGAAGTGATACCAGAAGGCCATCATGGCCTTGCCGCCGATCACGCCCGACAGGATGTGGGCCATGCCCACGGCCAGGGTGGGGGCGCCGCCCGCGCGCGACAGGATCGAATGCTCGCCCACGTCGCGGGCCAGCTGCTCCAGCTCGCCGGGGGTGATGTGGAAGCCCCACTGGGCCACCGCGGCGGCGGCGGAGGCCGCATCCTTGCCGATGACGGCGGCCGGGCTGTTCATGGCGAAATAGACGGCCGGGTCCAGAACCGTGGCGGCGATCAGAGCCATGACGGCGACGAAGCTCTCGCACAGCATGGCGCCGTAGCCGATCATCGGAATCTGGGCTTCGTTCTCCAGCAGTTTGGGCGTGGTGCCCGACGAGATCAGGGCGTGGAAGCCCGACACCGCGCCACAGGCGATGGTGATGAACAGGAAGGGGAAGAGGGCGCCGGCGAAGACCGGGCCTGTGCCGTCGATGAAGGGGGTGATTGCGGGCATCTGCAGGTGCGGACGCACGATCAGTATGCCGACGGCCAGGGCCACGATGGCGCCGATCTTCAGGAAGGTCGACAGATAGTCGCGCGGGGCCAAGAGCAGCCAGACCGGAATGACCGAGGCGATGAAGCCATAGACCATCATCAGGATCGCCAGGGTCGGGCCGGTCAGGGTGAAGGCCGGGCCCCAGAAGGGATCCGCCGCGACATGGCCGCCGCCGATGATGGCCAGGATCAAGAGGACGACGCCGATCACCGAGACCTCGCCGACGCGGCCGGGGCGCAGGAATCGGGTGTAGAGCCCCATGAACACGGCGATGGGAATGGTGGCGGCGACGGTGAAGGTTCCCCACGGGCTCTCGGCCAGGGCCTTGACCACCACCAGGGCCAGGACGGCCAGGATAATGACCATGATCATCAGCACGCCGACCTGGGCGATGACGCCGGGGATATTGCCCATTTCGGTGCGGATCATGTCGCCCAGGGACTTGCCGTCGCGCCGGGTGGACATGAACAGGACCATCATGTCCTGCACCGCTCCCGCCAGCACGGCGCCGACCAGGATCCACAGCACGCCGGGCAGATAGCCCATCTGGGCCGCCAGCACCGGCCCGACCAGAGGCCCCGCGCCGGCGATGGCGGCGAAGTGGTGGCCGAACAGGACGTTCCGGGGCGTCGGCACATAGTCCAGGCCGTCGTCGCGCCGCACCGCCGGGGTCGGGCGCGAGGGCTGCAACTGCATGACCCTGCCGGCCAGGTAGCGACTGTAGAAGCGGTAGGCGATCGCATAGGTGCAGACGGCGGCGACCACCATCCAGACCGCGCTGACGCTTTCGCCCTGGTGCAGGGCGATGACGCCCAATGAGACGGCCCCCAGGATCGCGATGACCCCAAATACCAGAGGGGTTCCAAGTTTGCCCACGACCTACTCCTACTCGACCGGACGACTGACGATTTCGCGTCCTGTTTGCACGATAGGCCCGCCGAAGGCCAATCGACTAAAGTCGTAGGCAGGGCCCGGCGTTCCGGCGCGCGATCCGTTCGCGCGGCTTCGAAACTTGGATACACGCCCCCCCCGTGCAATCCGCCAAATCTATTGCTAAGCGCATCGGATGATCGCTCGCCTTCGCCCCGTCCCGTTCGACCTCGGTCCCGTCCATTTCGTCGGCATCGGCGGCATAGGCATGAGCGGCATCGCCGAGATCATGCTGAAGATCGGCTATTCGGTTCAGGGCTCGGACGCCAAGGCCAGCGCCAACACCGAACGTCTGGAGAAGCTGGGGGCCAAGATCTTCATCGGCCACGACGCCGCCCATGTCGGCGAGGGCGTCTCGGCCGTGGTCTATTCGACAGCGGTCAAGGCCGACAATCCCGAGATGAAGGCCGCGCGCGAGCGTCGCATCCCCCTGGTGCGCCGGGCCGAGATGCTGGCCGAACTGATGCGGCTGCAGTTCTCCATCGCGGTCGGCGGCACCCACGGCAAGACGACAACGACCTCCATGGTCGCGGCCCTGCTGGATGCGGCCGGTCTGGACCCGACGGTGGTCAACGGCGGCATCATCAACGCCTATGGCACCAACGCCAAGGTGGGGGACGGCGACTGGATCGTGGTCGAGGCGGATGAGAGCGACGGCAGCTTCCTGCGGCTCAAGTCCACTGTTGCGATCGTGACCAACATCGACCCGGAACACCTGGACCACTACGGCGACTTCGACGCGGTGCGGAAGGCCTTCGTCGATTTCGTCGAGAACATCCCCTTCTACGGTTTCGCCGCCGTCTGCCTGGACCATCCCGAGGTGCAGAAGCTGGTCGCCTCGATCGATAACCGGCGGCTGGTGACCTATGGCGTCAATCCCCAGGCCATGGTGCGGGCCGAGGGGTGCCAGATGGGGCCGGACGGCGCCCGGTTCGACGTGGTGATCCAGAACGGCGAAACGCACCGAATCGACAATCTGCACCTGCCGATGGCGGGCTGGCACAATGTGTCCAACGCCCTGGCCGCCATCGCGGTGGCGCGCGAGCTGGACGTATCCGACGAGGCGATCCGCGAGGGTCTGGCCGGGTTCGGCGGGGTCAAGCGCCGCTTTACGACGACGGGCGTGGTGCACGGGGTGCGAATCGTGGACGATTACGGCCACCACCCGGTCGAGATCGCCGCCGTGCTGAAGGCGGCGCGTCAGGTGAGCGAGGGCCGGGTCATCGCCGTGGTCCAGCCGCACCGCTACACCCGTCTGCGCGACCTGATGGACGACTTCTCGACCAGTTTCTCCGACGCCGACAGCGTGATCGTCGCCGACGTCTATCCGGCGGGCGAACAGCCGATCGAAGGGGTGGACAAGCACGCCCTGACTGAAGGGATCCGCCGCTACGGCCACCGTCATGTCCAGGCGCTGGAGAACGCCGCCGTCCTGCCGCGTCTGATCAAGGAAGAGGCCCAGTCGGGGGACGTGGTCGTGCTGCTGGGCGCCGGCGACATCACCAGCTGGGCCTATGGCCTGCCGGCGCAGCTGGAGGCGCTGGGGTGACGCCCGGCTTGTCCGGCGAGGTCTGGAAAGTATATATTGTGGCGTGACGGTATATCCCTCGAGGACGCCATGGCCCTTTATGTGAAGGATCCCGAAGTCGATCGGATGGCTGAACGCCTCAGCCGCATCGCAGGGATCAGCAAGACGGAGGCGGTGCGCCGCGCGCTGCGTCGCGAGTTGGAGCAGGTTGAGACGCCGTCGGACTTCGTGGAACGCGGCCTCGCCTTCGTCCGGGCGCTGGAGGCGCGAGCGCCAAGAGAGCGAGGAGAGCCGATCGACAAGGCCTGGATCGACAGCCTCTATGAGCGGGATTGATGTTCGTCGACGCCTCGGCGTTGACCGCCATCCTGACCGGCGAGTCCGACGCGCGAAATCTTTTTGAGCGTCTACAGCGCGGCTCGCCTCGCCTGACCTCTCCAATGGCGGTTTGGGAGACGGTCATAGCGGTGGCGCGGCGCAGGAATATGGAAGTCCATGACGCCGAGGGCGCCGTGGAAGCCTTCCTGACCGACTTCAATATCGAGGTGGTCGCCATTCCCGCCGAGGCGCGGCGCGAGGCGATCCGCGCTCACGTCCGGTACGGCAAGGGCCGTCACCCGGCGGCATTGAACTTCGGCGACTGTTTCGCCTATGCCTGCGCTCGCCACGCGCGATCGCCCCTGCTGTACAAGGGCGACGACTTTTCCCGGACCGACATCGAAGCCGCATGACCGAGATCACCCTTCCCCCCGTTCGCGGCAAGCTGCTGCGGGACGAACCGCTCGGGCCCTACACCTGGTTCCGCGTCGGCGGCGCGGCCGAGGCCCTGTTCATTCCGGCGGACGCCGAGGATCTGGCTGATTTTCTCAAGGCCCTGGATCCGGCCGTGCCGGTGGCGGTTCTGGGCGTCGGATCGAACGTCATCGTCCGCGACGGCGGGGTCGAGGGGGTGGTGATCCGCCTGGCCGGCCGGCCCTGGGCCCAGGTGACGACGGACGGCCACACGATCACGGCCGGCGCAGGGGCGCTGGACTCCATGGTGGCCAAGGCCAGCGCGAAGGCGGGGATCGCCGGGCTGGAATTCTACGCCGGTATTCCGGGCACGGTCGGCGGCGCCCTGACCATGAACGCAGGTTGCTACGGGTCCGAGACCAAGGATGTGCTGGTCTCGGCCTGGGGGTTGAACCGCAAGGGCGAGCGGGTCGATTACGCCCTGGCCGACTTCGGCTACACCTATCGCCATTCGCAGGCGCCGGCCGACATCATCTGGGTTGAGGCCGTCTATCGTGGAACCCCGGACGCGCCCGAGGCGGTGCAGGCCCGGATCGACGAGATCACCAGCCGCCGCGAAACCACCCAGCCGATCCGCGAAAAGACCGGCGGTTCGACCTTCAAGAATCCGCCCGGTCACTCGTCTTGGAAACTGGTCGACGAGGCCGGCTGGCGCGGCAAGCTGCACGTGGAGACCGGGGGAGGGGCCATGTTCAGCGAGCTGCACTCCAACTTCATGATCAACCCCGGCGAGGCGACGGCGGCCGACATCGAGGGCCTGGGCGAGGCGGTGCGGGCGGACGTCCTGAAGAAGACCGGCGTTCAGCTGGAGTGGGAGATCAAGCGGATCGGGCGTCGCCTCTGATCACCGGCGTTTGACGCACAAATTTCACCTCGCGCGGGCGACAAGGTTGACGGCCTGTTAAACATCTCGGCCGCAATCGGAGAGCCCATGACCCGCGCATTCGAAGACCTTCATGTCGCCGTCCTGATGGGCGGCCTGTCCGCCGAGCGGGAGGTGTCGCTGACCTCCGGCGAACAGTGCGCCCAGGCGCTGGAGCGGCAGGGGGTGCGCGTCAGCCGCGTGGATGCGGGGCGCGATCTGGCGAACGTCTTGTCGGGCCTGATCAAGCCGGACGTGGTGCTGAACTGCCTGCACGGCGCCTGGGGCGAGGACGGCTGCGTCCAGGGCGTTCTGGAGACCCTGCGGATTCCCTATACCCATTCCGGCGTCCTGGCCTCGGCCCTGGCGATGGACAAGAACAAGTCCAAGGCCGTGCTGAGGGCGGCGGGGATCAAGGTTCCGGGCGGCGGCCTGTATGACCGGCATGAGGTGGCGGCGCGCCACGTCATCGAACCGCCCTATGTGGTCAAGCCGAACGCCGAGGGCTCGTCCGTCGGCGTCTATCTGGTGCGCGAGGGCGCCAATCGGCCGGTCGCCGAGGTGGGCGATCCGTCCTGGGCCTATGGCGAACAGGTGATGGTCGAGCCCTATATCGCCGGCAAGGAGCTGGCCGTCGCCGTGATCGGCTATGCGGACGGGCCGCGCGCCCTGACCGTGACCGACATCACCCCGACCAAGGGCTTCTATGACTATGAGGCCAAATATGCGCCGGGCGGTTCGGTTCACGTCCTGCCCGCCGTCCTGCCGCCCGCCGTTTTCGAGGCGGCCCTGCGCCAGGCCGAGGCGGCGCATGTCGCCATGGGTTGCAAAGGCGTGTCCAGAAGCGACTTCCGTTATGACGATGTTAAGGACGATCTGGTTCTGCTGGAGGTCAACACTCAGCCGGGCATGACGCCGACCTCGCTCGTCCCCGAGCAGGCCGCCCATGTCGGAATGAGCTACGAAGACCTGGTTCGGTGGATGGTGGAGGACGCCTCATGCCCGCGGTAGTTCGCGGCGGTCGGCGACAGAGTGCGGTTTCCTCGCGTGGCGCAGCCCCCAAGAAGGGAGGGCGTTCGCGCGGCGGGGCGCCCAAGCCTGCGTCCGCCATTCCCGGCAAGATGGCCGCCATCGGCCGGATCGACGTCTCCCCCCGCACCGTCATGATCGCCCTGGGCGCCGGCGCCCTTCTGGTCGTCGGCATTCTGTCGACGGGCGCGCGGGCCGAAAGGATCGGCCAGTCCGTCTCCCACGGGATCGACGGGATGACGGCCGGCATGGGACTGTCGCTGAAGCGGGTTCACATCACCGGCGCCTCGGCCGAGGCCGAGCCGGCCATTCAGCAGGCCCTGGGTCTTTATTCAGGCCAGCCGATCACCAGCCTGGATCTGGACGCCATTCGCGACCGGGTGCAGGGCGTGGGCTGGGTCAAGTCCGCGCGCGTCGTGCGCCTGTTGCCCGACACCCTGATCATCGAGGTCAAGGAGCATGACCGCCTCGCCGTCTGGCAAGAGGCCGGTCAGATCAAGGTCATCGACACACGGGGCCAGGTGATCAAGGGCGCCGACGCCCGCCGCTATCCCACCCTGCCTCTGGTCGTGGGCAAGGGCGCCGATCTGGCCGCCGCCGAAATCCTGCCTCTGCTGGCCCAGCGGCCGCGCCTGATGAGCCGGGTGGACGCGGTGGTGCGGGTGGACGAACGCCGCTGGGATCTGCGCCTGAAGGACGGCAGCCTGATCCAGCTGCCGGCCACGGAACAGGAGGCGGCCCTGATCCGCCTGGATGCGCTGGATCAGCGCGAACGCCTGCTCGACCTGGGCTTCGCCCGGGTCGATCTGAGAACGCCGGACGAAATTGCGGTGCGCCCCGCCGCCGACGCTTAACAGGGACCAGTAGGAGTATGGCGGGAATGCAGCGTGGATCGGCGAACGACCAGGGCCGGGGGATGGACCCCCGCGCCGGCCGCGCGCCGGTGATCGCCGCCCTGGACATCGGCCAGTCCAAGGTTTCGTGCTTCATCATGAAGCCGGACGGCGTGCGTCACGCCGACCGCACCATCCGCGTCGCCGGCGCCAGCCACGTCCAGTCCAAGGGCGTCAGGGGCGGCGCCATCATCAATATGGACGAGGCGGCCCAGGCCATCGGCCATGCCGTCGAACGGGCCGAACGCGCGGCCCAGAGCCCGGTCTCCGGCGTCGTCGTGACGACCGCCATCGGCCAGATTGCCAGCCACCGCGTCCAAGCCCGGGTGTCCCTGGGCTCCAATCCCGTCGGCGACGCCGATCTGGCTCGCGCCATCGGCATGGCCCTGGCCCAGATCCGTCTGCCCAACCGTCGGCCCATCCACGTCCTGCCCATCGCCTGGTCAGTGGATGGGGCGCGCGGCGTCCACGATCCGCGCGCGATGCGCGGCGGGTCGCTGGGGCTGGATCTTCTGGTCGTCTCCATGGCCGAGAATGTGTTCACGACCCTGAGCCACTGTCTGGAGCTGGCCCATCTGGATCTCCAGGGGGTGGCCGCCGCGCCCGTCGTTTCGTCGCTCGCCGCCCTGGAAGAAGACGAGATGGACCTGGGCGCCGTCTGTATCGACATGGGCGGCGGCTCGACCAGCGCCGCCGTCTGGGGCGGACGGTCCCTGCTGCATGTGGAGAGCCTGAACGTCGGCGGGGACCATGTGACGTCCGACATCGCCCGCGGCCTGTCCACGTCCAAGGCGGGCGCCGAGCGGCTGAAGACCCTGCACGGTTCGGCCATGGCCAGCGCCAATGAGGACCGCGAAATGCTGGAGGCGCCGCCGCGCGGCGAAGACGCCTCGGCCGGCCCGGTCATTGTGCCGCGCGCCATGCTGAAGACGGTGATCGCCCCGCGCGTGGAAGAGACGCTGGAACTGCTGCGCGACCGGCTGAAGGCGGCAGGGGTCGGCCTTGAGCCCGGCGCCGGCCTGGTCCTGACCGGCGGCGCCAGCCAGCTGAACGGCGTGCGGGAACTGGCCGTGCGCGTCTTCGACCGCCCCGTCCGCCTCGGAAAACCCCAACGGGCGCCACATTTGGCCGACGCCGCGTCAGGACCGGCTTTCTGCGCCACCGCCGGGGTGCTGTTGCGGGCGGCCTATGGACCCCGTGAGGCGGTGTCGGCCAGGAAGCTGATGGCGCGGCAAATCACGGCTGCGGATGCGCCCAAGGTGCACCGCGGCAATGTGGTGGGGCGTGTGGCGGGGTGGCTGCGGGATAATCTGTAAGATAATCCTGCTTTTCGGCCGTCAGTCCAAACTCGGCGCTTGATGTAGCCGAGACCAAGCTTGGTTGGTGCCTCTAGCAACCTTCTTGCCCCGATTTCGGCGCTGCGATCAATCTCGGGCCGCCTTATAAATACCTTTCACATTTCGCGGATTTATTAACCGATAAATCGACGTGTTTTGGTAACATAACCCGAAAACTTGCATGTACACGCAAAACATTTTCGCAATTCAGCAGAATTCAAAGGATTTTGAACCTCATTTGCTGAGGAGCCGAAGGCGAAATTGTGGCTTTGCCGCTACATATGGACGGCAAGACGTTCGGAATGTGTTCGAAATGATGGATACCTGCCGCCATCTTGTTACAAACCCTTCACGTTCGTGGCGGCCCATCGCCGCCCGATTTTTCATGGGGCTGTTCATTCAATGAGATCCACTCGTAAAATCCTGTTTGGCACGACAATTTTGGCGGGCGTCTTGGCTGCGGCCGCCCCGTCTTTCGCCCAAACGCAGAGCTCGACACCCGCCTCATCGGAATCGACGACGGACGTCGAAGAAATCGTCGTCACCGGGTCTCGCATTCGTCGTGACCCCACGACGGCTCCTACGCCCCTAATTCAGGTGTCGCGAGAGGCCCTTCTGGAGACGGGTCAGACGACGGTGATCGACTATCTGGCCACCATTCCGGCCCTGTCGAATTCGCAGGTTCCTTCCGATACAACGGGTAATGCGCTGGGAGCGTTGGGGCTTTCGCTTCCGAACCTGCGCAGCTTGGGCGCGGGGCGGACCCTGACCCTGGTGGACGGTCGCCGGCACGTCGGATCTCAGACCGGTTCGCTGGCGGTTGACGTTGATACGATCCCTCGTCTTCTGATCCAGAATATTGAAATCGTGACGGGCGGCGCGTCTTCGGTTTACGGCGCCGACGCTGTTTCGGGCGTCCTGAACTTCGTCCTCCGCAAGGATTTCGAAGGGCTCGAGGTCGATGGCAACTACGGCATCATAAACAAGGGGGGGGATGAAACCACCAAGAGGATTTCGATCCTCGGCGGTGTCAATCTGCTGGACGACCGGCTCAATGTGTACGGCTTCGGCGAATACGAAGACATTGAAGACGTCAATGCGGAATCGATCGAATGGTTGGGCAAGGCCTGGGGTCTGGTCGGCAATGATGCGGATCCGACCACTGTCGGTCTGACCTCGGACGGTATTTACGACGCTGTTCTTTATCGTGACCTGCGGCAGCTGCAGATCCTGCGTGGCGGTCAACTGACGATCGCCAACGGCGTGCGGCCCGATCCCACGCTGAACCCCAACGTCCCCAATGTGGCCACCAGCTCCAACTGTCTTGCGGCCAACGGTCCCCTGACGGCGGATTGCTATAATCCCCGTCCGGGCCTGACCTATGTCTTTGACGAGAACGGCAATGCGCGTCTGGCCGATTTCGGCGGCAAGGTGGCGAACACGGGCCGCTTCCAGGGCACCCATATCGGCGGGGACGGTGAGAACCCCGCACTGTTCAACCGCGAATCCTACTTCCCTCAGTCCCGCAGCCAACGTTACCAGACCGGGCTGAACTTCAAGCTCACGCCGGACATCAACCTTCACGCAGAATATAAATACGTTTATGAAGAGTCGGAGCAAAATGGCGGTCCCGCCTTTGCTGACGTCTATTTCACGAACTCGTATTCGCTTGCGCAGCAGCAACGGCCGGTTCTGAACGCCAGAACGTCAAGCCCCACGGCGTTTCTGTCGCGGCTCGACAATGCCTTCCTCCCGGCGAATGTGCTGGCCCAGATCCAAGGCAACGTCGTACAGCCGTACGGCACGTCCACGGCGACGGCCCCCGGCGCGCCCCTCGCACAGTTCAACGCTCCTTGGGCGCGTTACACCGCCTGGTCTCGTGATCGCATCCAAGAAAACACTCGCGAACTAAACCGCTTTGTCGTGAGCGCCGACGGCACCCACGACGGCTTCGGGTTCGTCAAGGACATCAGCTGGGATATCGGCTACACTCACGGCGAGGTGGAAAACCAAAACACCGAATACCCGGTCGATGGTCTTCGCTACGCCTTCGCTCTGGACGCCGTGCGCGACACCGCCGGAGTTCTTGGGACGCCGAATGCGATCGTGTGCCGGGTCAAGTTGTTGACGGCCAACGGTGCGACCATCGCCAACCAGAACACCGGCGCCGCCGCCGGGTCGGCTGGCGCGTTGACGGCCAGCAGCCCCGAAGTTGCTGAATGCCAGCCTTACAACATCTTTGGCGAAGGCGCCGCCAGCCAGGAAGCCATCAACTACATCACCGCCAAGACGGGGGTGGACGAGAAGAACACGCAAGACAGCGCTGTGGCGTCGATCTCGGCTACTGTGGGTGACTACTGGGGCGCCGGCCCGATCGGCGTCGCGCTCGGCGCCGAGTACCGCCGTCAAGAAACGACCGGCACGGGGCGCACCCGCACGGCCGAAGGTCGCTGGCTGTTGAGCAACATCGGCGACGATTGGGCCCCCGGCGCTGAGTATGAAACCAAGGAAGTGTTTGCTGAGTTGGCGGTTCCGCTCTTCCGCGAAAGCTTCCTGGGTTATTATGCAGAGCTGAGCGGTTCGTACCGCTACTCCGACTACACCACGACCGGCGGCGATGACGTCTATGGCATCAACCTGGTTTATCGCCCCGTGCCGGAGCTGGCTTTCAAGTCGAGCTTCAACACCTCGACCCGCGCGCCCGATCTGAGCGAACGTTTTGGGCCTCGCGTCCAAACCTTCGCTTCCATTACGGACCCTTGCGATGCGCAGGTGATCGCCAATCTGTCTGACCGCACCATTGCGAACCAGCGTATTGCGAACTGCTCGACCCAAGCGGCGTCTCTGGGATTGGGTGGAGTGTTCAACTTCTCCGATCCCACGGCCACCAATGCGTTCCGGCCGGTGTATAGCTCGAGCGTTTCCGGCGCCCTCGCAGGCAACACCAACCTCAAGCCGGAAACGTCAGAGTCCTTCACCTTCTCGGTGGTGTATCAGCCTCCGATCGCGCCCGGTCTGAGCCTGGTGCTCGATTATTACGAGATCGAGATCAAGGACCTGCTCTCAACGGTTACGGGCCAAACGTCTGCGAACCTGTGCGTCAACGGCCCGACACTGAACGACGTTTTCTGCGACGTCATTACGCGTTCCGCCGTGGATCTGCCTGCGCCTAACGATGACCGCTTCAAGATCACGGACTTCCTGCAAGCGTCGTTCAACTTCGCCAAGCGGACTACGCGCGGCCTGGACTTCAACGTGAACTATGCGGCTGACCTGGCGGACATCACGCCTTGGTCGCTGGGCCGGATCAACTACAGCCTGCGTGGCACGTGGTTGATCGAGCAGAAGCAGTTCAACAACATCTCCAATCCGAACGATTTCACGGAACTTTCGAGCTCCTTGTATTATCCGCGGGTTCGGATGACGTCCTCGCTGTCCTATTCGCCGAATGACAAGTTCACGGCGACCTGGATTGTCGATTGGCAGACGGCTCAGGACATTGTTCAGCGCCGCGACGCCATCAACAATCCGGACTCGCGGCCAGCTGAGTATTTCGACACCGGAAACTTCGCTCGTCATGACCTGCAGTTCAAATACGCCATGCGCGAAGATCTTGATCTCCGCTTTGGCGTAACCAATGTGACCAACGCCGAGCAGGCGCCGTGGTTGGGTACGACGCTCTACTCGAACTTCGATCCTTACGGACGCCGCTTCAACATCGGCTTCAACTATCGGCCCTGGTAAGGGGCCAATCTTCAAGACCTCCGGGGGCGGCCTGACAAGGCCGCCCCATTTTTTTGCATCAACCTCCAGCCAAGCTCGCACTTTGTGCTGTTCTCGAGTCCGACTCACATTATCGCCGTAACCATCTCTTAACCCTCGTGGGTGCAATCCTTAACGCGCTCATAACCAAGGTGATTCGGCGGGGTGTTCGCCTTGGGACGAGGGGCAGGGTCGGAAGGTCGGAAAACAGAATGTCGCTCTCATTGGTCAAGCCGCAACACACTGAACTGAAGCCCCGCATCGTCGTGTTCGGCGTCGGCGGCGCCGGCGGCAACGCCGTGAACAATATGATCGACGCCGGCCTGGAAGGGGTCGAGTTCGTCGTGGCCAACACCGACGCGCAGCACCTCAGCTTCGCCAAGACGGATCGCCGCATCCAGCTGGGCGAGACCATCACCCAAGGCCTGGGCGCCGGCGCCCACCCCGAGGTCGGCATGAACGCCGCCGAGGAATCCGCCGACGAGATCCATCAGCACCTCGAAGGCGCCCATATGGTGTTCATCACCTGCGGCATGGGCGGCGGCACCGGCACGGGCGCGGCGCCCGTCATCGCCAAATGCGCGCGCGATCGCGGCATTCTGACGGTCGGCGTGGTGACCAAGCCCTTCACCTTCGAAGGCCGCCACCGGATGCGCCTGGCCGACGCCGGCGTCGCCGAGCTGCAACGCTATGTCGACACCCTGATCGTCATTCCGAACCAGAACCTGTTCCGCGTCGCCAATGAACGCACCACTTTCGCCGACGCCTTCGGCATGGCCGACCAGGTCCTGCACTCGGGCGTGCGCTCGATCACCGACCTGATGATCCTGCCGGGCCTGATCAATCTGGACTTCGCCGACGTGCGCGCCGTCATGTCCGAAATGGGCAAGGCGATGATGGGCACCGGCGAGGCATCCGGTGATGACAGGGCGTTGATGGCGGCCCAGAACGCCATCGCCAATCCGCTGCTGGACGAAACCAGCCTGAAGGGCGCCAAGGCCGTGCTGGTCAACATCACCGGCGGTCTGGACATGACCCTGCTGGAGGTCGACGAAGCCGCCAACGCCATTTCGGCCGAGGTGGACGGCGACGCCAACATCATCTTCGGCGCCGCCTTCGATCCGGCGCTGGACGGCAAGATCCGCGTCTCGGTGGTCGCCACCGGCATGGACGAAGGCGTGGTGCAGCGCGCCGAGCCCTCGGCGCCGACGGCCCCCCTGGCCGATCACAGCGCCCGCCGCTCGGCCGGGGGCCTGTACGGAACCCAGACGTCGCGCGCCGCCCCGGAGCCCGCCCGCGAGACCTATCGCGAGCCGGTCCGCGCCGAACGCGCCCCGGAACCGCGCGTCGAGGCCCGTCCCGAGCCCCGCATCGAAGCCGCCCCTGTCGTCCCCAGCTTTCAGGCCCCGGCTGCGGCCGAACCCCGTCCCGAGCCGGTGATCCGCGTCGCCGAACCGGCGCCGCGCACCCTGGAGCCGATCGTCGATCCGTGGGTCGAGGAGTATGAGACGCGCGCCCCGGCCGCCTCGGCCCAGCCGAGCCGCGCCCCGGTCGAACCCCAAGGCGACCTCTACGCCGCGCGCTCGCCCGAGCCGGCCGCGGACGACTATGACGACCGCGACCATCGCCGCAGCGGCTGGAGCCTGTTCGGTCGGGGCAAGCGCGCCCAGCCGCAGCCCGAGCCCGCCTACAGCCGCGCCCAGCCGCAGATGCGCCAGTCGGCCCAGCCGCAGTCGGCGCCCGAGCCGGAAGCGGGCCAGGCTGACGACGATCTGGAGATCCCTTCTTTTCTCCGCCGTCTCGCCAACTGACCGCCGGAAAAACTGACCACCACGCCCCGAAGCCCGGCTTCGGGGCGTTTTTCGTTCCGTCCGTATCAGAACGAAACAATCCGAAACCCGACTTTCATTTTCCTGTTGCCGGCCAACCGTTAGACCGGGCCTGTGCCGCAGTCCGTCCCCATGGGCTGCGGCGGTAACGAAGCGAGTTTGCCTTTGCCGGTCCGGAACGACCATCAGGAACGCACCCTCATCGCACCGGCGATTATCGCCGGCGTTGGCGTGCACACGGGCCGCCGGGTCCGGCTTGCGGTGCGGCCTGCGCCTGCGGGGACGGGGATCGTCTTCGTGCGCACGGACGTCACCGACCGCGACAACCGCATCCCCGTGTCGGGCGAGGCGGTCGTGGACGCGCGGCTGAACACCATGATCGAGAATGTGGAGGGCGTGCGCCTGTCGACCATCGAGCACCTGATGGCGGCCTTCTGTGCGCTGGGCGTATCGAACGCCGTGGTCGAGGTGGACGGGCCGGAGTTGCCGATCCTGGACGGCTCGGCGCTGGAGTTCGTGCGGCTGCTGGACCGGGCGGGCTTTCGGCCCCAGGCGCTGCCCCAGCGCTATATCGAGATCCTGGAGACGGTTCATGTCGTCGAGGGCGACAAACACGCCGCGCTTCTGCCGTGCGACCGCTATGAGATGCGGTTCGAAATCGACTTCCCCTCGGCCGCCATCGGCAATCAGGTGATCGACTTCGTCGTGGACGAGGCGACCTTCCGCCAGGAGATCATGGCCTGCCGCACCTTCGGCTTCGCCCATGAGGTCGAGGCCCTGCGCCAGGCGGGTCTGGCCCGCGGCGGTTCGCTGGAGAACGCCGTGGTCATCGACGGCGACCAGATTCTGAACCCCGGCGGTCTGCGCATGGAACGCGAGTTCGTGCGGCACAAGGCGCTGGACGCGATCGGCGACCTTTACGTCCTGGGCGCGCCCCTGCTGGGCCGATACGAGGGTTACAAGGCCGGCCACGCGGTCAACAACAAGCTGGTCCGCGCCCTGCTGGCTGCGCCGCATGCGTGGCGGGAAGTGACGCGCGTACCGGAGTTGGCCCAGGCGGGGTGATACACCCTCTCCCTCCCCGGACGGGGAGGGAGAGGGCAAGCGGATTAAGTCAGACCCCGATCACGGAAATCAAGCGCCCGAAATCCGGCTCTCCGCGTTGGAACGCCCTGCGGTTGGAATAGAAGCGGTCCGGGTCGGCGCAGGTGTCGTGGCCGGTCCAGACGGCCTGGCCGATCCTGGCCTGTTGCAGACGCCACAGGACGAAGCCCGGCAGGTCGAACAGGCGTTTGTCGTCCGCCGCGCCGGGCTTGAAGAAGCGTTCGCTGCCGGGGTCGTGGTGGGCGAACCGCTCCTGGAAATCGACGCCGACCTCATAGCTGGGCTGGGCGATGCAGGGGCCGACGACGGCCAGGATGCGGCGCGGCGCGGCGCCCAGGGCCTCCATGGCCGAGACGGCGGAATGGACCACCCCGCCCAGGGCGCCCTTCCAGCCGGCGTGGACGGCGGCGACGATCCGGGTCTCAGGGTCCGCCATCAGAACGGGGGCGCAGTCGGCGGTCAGGACCGAACACAGCAGGCCGGGTTCGGCCGAGACGACCGCATCGCCCTCGGGGCGGTCGCCGCGCCACGGGCCATCGGCGACCCGGGCGACGGCCGAATGGATCTGATAGCAGCCGTTCAGATGATCGGCGTCAGCCCCGAAATGGGCCGCCACGCGGCGGCGGTTCTCGGCCACGGCGGCCGGGTCGTCCTTGGAGCCGACGCCGGTGTTCAGGCCCTTGTATATGCCGGTCGAAACGCCGCCCGCGCGGGTGAAGAAGCCGTGGTCGAAGCCGGCGGCGGTCAGCAGCGGATGGGTGATGGGGGCCAGGCTGGTCAGCGGGTCGCTCATTGATCCCATCCCGGCACGATCAGCGAGCGGGGGGAGAAGATTGCGGCGGCCTTGAACAGGCGTCCCATCTGGTCCTCGGCGGTCAGGCGGTGCAGTTGGCGGTCGATGACGGGGGCCGCATCGGGGCGCCCCGTTTTCAACCGTTCCGCGCGGGCTTCGATCCCGAGACGGCGCAGGAAGTCGCCCTGTCCCAGGCAGCCGGTCACGTCGGCGCCGGCGCGGACGGCGGCCTCCAGCACGCGCGGGAAGTCGGCCCACTGAGTCAGGTCGGCCTCGCCGGGACTGTCCAGCGGATCGACCTTCTGGTGGCGGCGCAGGGCTTGAAGGGTGTCGCCGGCCTCGGGCCGGGCGCGGCCGTAGTCGATCAGCAGGGCAGCGCCGGAGGCGGCCTTCATCAGCAGGGCCAGGTCGCGGCCGAAGATCGCCTGCTGTTCGGAAATCTCGAAAATCTGGCCCGGCGTCATGTCGAACGGGGGCTTTTCGAAGCCGCCGGTGATCGCGGTCAGGCCGAAGATCAGGTCGTTGTCGTCGGTGACGCCGATCCGCCGCTCGGCCCAGCCGTCCTCGGTGCGGACGAACTGGCGGGCGGGCATACAGTCCAGCACCTCGTTGGCGATCAGGACGACAGGGACGTCGGTCTCGATCTGGGTCAGGTCGCGCACCCAGCGCGGCGACAGGTCGGCGCCGGCCAGGGCCCTGGCCTGCAGATCGCGCAAAGGTCCGCTGGGCTCGAGCAGGATCAGGTCGCAGGCTTCCAGAAAGCCGGGAACCAGGCGGGCCGCCCTCAGGGCGTCGCTGATCAATGTCCCGTCGCCGGGGCCGACCTCGACCAGACGGAACCGCTCGGGCGCGCCCAGCCGGTTCCAGGTCTCGACCGCCCACAGGCCGATAAGTTCGCCGAACATCTGGCTGATCAGGGGGGCGGTGATGAAGTCGCCGCCTTCTCCCAGAATCGTTTGGTGGGCCGGTCGCGAGGCGTAGTAGCCGCCCTTGGGATCATGCAGGCAGCGGGTCACATAGTCGGCGACCGTCATCGGCCCTGTCAGGGCGATCTCGCGCGCCAGACGGGTCTTCAGGCTCTCGGCTTCGCTCATGCGGCGACGGGCGGCCGGTTCCAGGCGCGCCAAACCAGCCAGGCGCCGACCAGGATCATCGGGATGGACAGCATCATCCCCATGGTCAGGCCCAGGGGGAAGTCGGGCATGCCGAAGTCGGGCTCGCGCACATTCTCCAGCGCGGCGCGGCAGACGCCGTAGCCGACCAGGAACAGGCCGGTGACATAGCCGGGCTTCTTCAGCAGGTCGAACTTCCAGATGCCCAGCGACAGGATGGACAGCAGGACGATCCCCTCCAGGCCCGCCTCATAGAGCTGGCTGGGGTGGCGCGGCGCGTCGCCGGCGGGGCAGAAGCCGTACATCTGCTGGATACGGGCGTTGCAGAAGCGGATGGCCCAGGGAACGGTCGTCTCGCGGCCCCAGAGTTCGCCGTTGATGAAGTTGGCCAGACGGCCGAACATCAGGCCGATCGGCACCACCGGGGCCACCACGTCGCCCAGACGCAGCATGTCGATCTTCTGGCCGCGCGAATAGAGGACGATGGCCAGGCAGACGCCCAGGAAGCCGCCGTGGAAGCTCATCCCGCCGGTCCAGAGCTGGAACAGTTCGAACCGTTCGCCCAGGGTCTGGCCCGTGAACAGCTGGGCGTACATGACCGGCTTGTAGAAGAGGGCGTAGCCCAGGCGGCCGCCCAGGACGATGCCCAGCACGATCCACAGCACCAGATCGTCCAGCTGGGTCGTGCTGATCGGCGGCTTGCCCGGCGCCCACAGGCGTTCGGTCTTGATCAGTCGGGCGGCGTACCACCAGCCCAGGACGATGCCGGCCACATAGGCCAAGGCGTACCAGCGGATCGGAAGCGGTCCGAGATGGATCAGGACCGGATCGAATTCGGGAAAGGGCAAGGGGATTTCCTGTGCTGGCCGTTCTCTTGACGGGCGGTTTAGCAAGCGTCGCCGCCTACGTCGCCTGTGAAGACGCATCACGACGCCTTGATGGCGCCGCCGAAGCAGCAGAAAGAAAGGTTTCGTTCACCATAGTCGGTGACCCTCCGTTAACGACGTTCGAGTCGGAGCCTTTCGATGCAGACCCGCAATCCCCTTCTGGATGAGTTCGCCAAGCTGACGACGGGCGCCATGGGCCTGGCCCAGGCCGCCGGCGAAGAGGCCAAGACCGCCTGGCGCGCCCAGACCGACCGGATCGTCGCCGAGATGGACCTGGTCCGGCGCGACGAGTTCGATGTGCTGAAGGACGAGATCGCCGCCCTGCGGGCCGAGATCGCCGAGCTGAAGGCCGGGAAGAAGCCCGCCGCCAAGGCTTCGACCAAGCCCGCTGCGGGAACGTCCACAGATGGAACTCAACCCGGGGACGCAGCCGGTTGAGCCGAATCCGCGAACAGGCTTACCACTCTGTTAACGGCCGTGATTCTGGCGGCCGCAGCCCGAACTGAGAGACTTGATGGACATCGCCCGGCCCGAGGAAACGGACGTGCCCTTCGACCCGCTGGAGGTCGTGGAGCATGTTCTTACGGCCGAGAACCTGCCGTTCGATCGCACCGACGACGGCGATCTGGCCTTTGCGCTCGCAGGGGACTGGAAGGATTACGAGCTTTGGTTCGCCTGGCGGCCCGAGGGCGACTGCCTGCAACTGTGCTGCGCCCTTGATCTGAAGGTGGCCAAGAGCCGCAAGACGGCCGCCCACGAACTGGTCGGCCTGATCAATCAGCGCACCTGGATGGGCCATTTCGAGGTCTGGGCCGAGGACGGCGAGATCGTCTTCCGCCATTCCCTGGCCCTGCCGATGGGCGAGCGGCCGACCCTGGCCCAGGCGGCCTCGATGATTGATGCGGCGATCGAGGCGGCGGACCGCTATTACCCCGCCTTCGACTTCATGGTGCGCGGGAACAAGAAGCCCCAGGAGGCCATAGAGGCCTGCCTGTTCGAGACGGTCGGCAACGCCTGATGGCTGATCCCCAGCCGGTGGAAGGCCCCGTCGTCCTGGTCGGCTGCGGTCGGCTGGGCTCGGCCATTCTGGAAGGCTGGCTGCTGACCCAGACGGTCGCGGCCTCCGACCTGATCATCCTGACGCCCTCGCAAAAGCCCGCCGCAGAAGCCGCACGGGCGCAGGGCGCGCGGGTCAATCCGCCGCTCGAGGTATTGGCCGAGGCCAAGGTGATCGTCCTGGCGGTCAAGCCCGCCCTGTGGCGCGACGTCATTACGCCGCTTCTGCCCTTCCTGGGCGATAAGGCGGTGATCCTGTCGGTCATGGCGGGCGTCACGGCGCCGACCCTGGCCGAGGGGATCGGCGGCTGGCCCATCGTGCGGGTGATGCCGACCACCGGCGTCTCGCGCGGACGCGGGGTCGCCTCGGTCTGGTCGGCCGATGATCGGGCGCGCGCCCTGGGTCGCGCCCTGTTCCAGCCGATGGCCGAGACGGTCGATCTGGCGGACGAAGCCCTGATGGACGCCGCGACGGCCGTGGCCGGATCGGGCGCGGCCTATTTTTACGCCTTCACAGAGGCCCTGGCGCGCGCCGGGGAGGCGGCGGGACTGGACGCGGGCACGGCTGACGTTCTGGCCCGCGCCACCCTGCGATCCGCCGCAGAGTCGATGGGCGATGATCCCTTGGACGCCTTGATCGGCCGCATCGCCTCGCCCGGCGGCTCGACCCGCGCGGGGCTGGAGGCCATGGCGAGGGACGGGCGTCTGACGGAGATGCTGAACGACACGGTCGCGGCGGCGGTGCGCCGCAACCGCGAAATGGGCGCCTGAGACCCTTTAGAAGCGGCCGCGTTCGATCTGGTCGCCGAACCGCTCGAACGCTCGGTCGGCGTCGCGCCAGACGCTGTAGCCCCAGACGTCGCGGATGTTCGGCGAGAAGTAGGAGAAGTCCACCGGCCGCGACTGGCCGTCGGCGGTGACGATTTCGCCCTTGATCGCGGCGCCGCCGATCGAGACGCTGCGGATGGGGTCCAGGCTCGGGTTCTGGCGGATCTGCTCCATGGTCGGCCGGTTCGGCTTCAGATCGTTCAGGACCAGATTGGCCGTGGCGCCGGGATAGCGTTGCTCCAGCGCCTTGCCCACTTCGGCCTGAAGGGCGTCGATCTGTTCATTGACTTCGCGATCGCCCAGTTTTTCGACCTGGCGCTGCAGGTCGGGGCCGATCGTGACGTTGACGTTCGGGTTCTGCGCCTGAGCCATGGCGGCGACGGCCAAGGTCGCGGCAAGCGGCGCAAGAAAGGCGAGTTTACGCATCGTGTTCATCTCCATGCCCTGTCCGAACTGAAGATGCGCCCTGGCCCCCCGTTTCGCTAGAGGGGGCGACGATGGAGGCCTGTCCGGGCAGGCGGATGATCGCCTTCAGTCCGCCCATGTCGCTGCGGTCCAGGGTGACGTCGCCGCCGTGTCCCCGCGCGACGTCCCTGGCGATGGCCAGGCCCAGGCCGACACCCTTGCGGTTCTGATTGCGGGATTCGTCCAGGCGCGAGAAGGGTCGGAAGGCTTCCTCATACATGTCTTCGGGAATGCCGGGTCCGTCGTCCTCCACCGCAATCTCCAGCCCGCCTGAGGCCAGGGCGCGGGCCGACAGGCGCACCCGTTCGCCGTGCGAAGCGGCGTTGCCGGCCAGATTGACCAAGGCCCGCTTGAAGGCCAGGGGGCGCAGCGAGGCCGTCAGCCCCTCCGGCGCCGCCAGCTCGACTTCGGCGCCGGCGCGTTTCGCGTCCTCGCCGGCCGTCTTCAGCAGATCGCGGATGGACACCGGCTTCGGCGGCTCGCCGGCTTCGCCGCGGGCGAAGTCCAGATATTCGTCGATCATATGCTCCATCTCGTCCAGGTCGCCGCGCATGGCGGACTGACGCTTGAACGGCGGGGCCAGGGCCAACTCCAGTCGAAGCCGGGTCAAGGGCGTGCGCAGATCGTGGCTGACCGAGGCGAGCAGGGCGGTGCGCTGGTCGATATGACGCTGGATGCGGTCGCGCATGGACAGGAAGGCGGTCGCGGCGGCCCGCACCTCGCGCGCGCCGTGCGGCTTGAAACGGGGCACGGTCTCGCCTCGACCGAAGGCCTCGGCCGCGTCGGCCAGACGTTCGATGGCGCGGACCTGGTTGCGGATGAACAGGATCGCCACCCCCATCAGCAGTATGGTGGCGACGGCCAGCCACAGGACGAAGATGTGGGCCTGGGTCGCCACCGCGCGCTCACGCGGGGCGATGATCCGCAGCACCCCTTGCGGCTCCTGCACCTGAATATCGACATAGGCGGGGTAGCGGGTGGTGTCGAACCAGTAGGGGCGGTCCAGGCGGGCGTCCAAGGCGCGGTCCAGCACCCGGTCCACCACCCCGATCGGCCCACGCCGGGTTTCGGTCGGCAGGGTGCGTCCCTCCTGCAGGGCGATCGACAGGGACATGGAGCGTTCGGCCCGGCTGGCCAGCCGCTCCAGATTGCGGGGGCTGGGGTCGTCCTCATAGCTTTCGACCGCCCAGGCGATGTCGCCGGCCAGACCTTCGGACAGGCGCGCCGTCACCGTCTGCCAGTGGGCGTCGAAGAAGATCCAGGTCACCACCACCTGCATCACCAGCACGGGCAGGACGATGATCAGCAGCGACCGGCCCCACAGCGAGGTCGGTATCCGCCGCTTCAGGAAACGCGGCCACAGATAGGCGGGCAGCAGCCGCATGGCGTCGGGTCCGCCCTCAGTCGGGCGCCAGCATATAGCCGACGCCGCGCACGGTCTGGAGATAGCGCGGGTTCTTGGGATCGACCTCCAGCTTGCGGCGCAGGCGGGTGACCTGGACGTCCACGGCGCGGCCGGTGATGTCGGCGGTGTCGGGCGACAGGCTCATCCGCTCGACCGGGGCATGGGCGTGAAGGGCCAGGGTCTTCAGAAGTTGGGCCTCGGCCTCGGTCAGGCGCTGGGGCGCGCCGTCGCGGATCAGCTCCAGCCGCTCCATGTCGAAGACCGCCGTCCCCAGCTTGATCTCGCGCGGGCCGATCGGCTTGCCGCCGGTGCGCCGCAGGATGGCGTCGATGCGCAGCGCCAGTTCGCGCGGCTCGAACGGCTTTGACATATAGTCGTCGGCGCCGCGCGACAGACCTTCGATCCGGTCCTCAGGGTCGCCCCGCGCCGTCAGCAGCAGGACCGGCGTCTTGGAGGTCTCGGCCTTGGCGCGGACCCAGGAGGTCAGGTCAAGGCCGCTTTCGCCGGGCATCATGACGTCCAGCACGACCAGGTCGAACTCGATCAGCTCCATCATCCGCTTGGCCGCCGCCGCGTGGGCGGCGCCGGTGACGCGGTAGCCTTCCCGCGCCAGGAATTCCTTCAGCAGTTCGCGGATGCGGTCGTCGTCATCGACGATCAGCAGATGACGGCCCACCCCCGGTCCCGCGATGGGTCCCGAGCGGCCGTAAGAGCGGGTTTCAGTCAGGCTCATGCGCGATTCTCCCGATCCCAGCCGTTGACCTGAGCGATTCGGGGGGCTCTAACAGGGAGACTTCTGCAGGAGACGTGTTTCAATGGCCTTCGTTCCTTTCGACGATCGCGATGGATGGATCTGGTTTGACGGCGAATTCGTGCCCTGGCGGGAAACGAAAACGCATATTTTGACCCATGCCCTCCACTATGGCTCGTCGGTATTCGAGGGTGAGCGTATGTACGGCGGCGAAATCTTCAAGCTGACGCCGCATTCGGAGCGCCTGAAGCGGTCCGCGAACCTGCTCGATTTCGAGATACCCTACAGCGTCGCTGAAATCGACGCCATCTGTAACGAAACCTGCGCCAAGAACGGTCTGACCGACTGTTACGTGCGTCCGGTCGCCTATCTGGGGCCGGAACAGACCAGCGTCTCGGCCCTGAACAACAAGGTCCATCTGGCGGTCGCCGTCTGGGATTGGCCCAGCTATTTCGATCCCGAGGTCAAGGCGCGCGGTCTGAAGCTGGAATGGGCCAAGTGGCGCCGCCCCGACCCGGCGACGGCCCCGACCACGGCCAAGGCCGCCGGCCTCTACATGATCTGCACCATGTCCAAGAACACGGCTGAGCGGAACGGTTTCGCCGACGCCCTGATGCTGGACTGGCGCGGCTATGTGGCCGAGGCCACCGGCGCCAACGTCTTCTTCGTCAAGGACGGCGTGCTGCACACCCCCAGCGTCGAGCACATTCTGGACGGCATCACCCGTCAGACGGTGATCGAGATCGCCAAGGCCAAGGGGATCGAGGTCGTGGTGCGCGACATCCGTCCCGAAGAGCTGTCGGACTTCTCCGAATGCTTCCTGACCGGCACCGCCGTCGAGGTGACGCCGGTGGCCGAGGTGGGCGACTACCGCTTCACCCCCGGCGCCCTGTCGCTGGACCTGATGGAGACCTACGGCAAGCTGGTGCGCCGCCAGCTGTAAGCCGGTTCAAGCCTTCCGAAGGCAAGGAAAAGGGCGGGGCGTCGGCTCCGCCCTTTTTCGCACGCCTCTTGTCAGCCGCGTCACTTTGTCCTTGAAGCGGATGAAGCCGGCGCGGGCCGGGCAGGGATCGCCGTTTCATGTTCAGCCTTCTGAACCTCCAGAGCCTGTTCGGCCTGGTCGTCATCATCGCCGTCTGCTGGGCGATCTCGGAGAACCGGCGGGTCTTCCCCTGGAAGCTGGCGATCGGCGCCGTCGCCGTTCAGGCGGCGCTGGTGCTGGCCCTGTTCGCCATTCCGGGGTCGCGAACGGTGCTGGCGGCGGTCACGGGGGCGATCGACGGCCTAGCCGTGGCGACGGCCCAGGGAACCCGGTTCGTCTTCGGCTATCTGGGCGGGGGCGATCAGCCCTATGCGGTTCAGAACGAAGGCGCCCTGTTCACCTTCGCCTTCAACGTCCTGCCGCTGATCATGGTGATTTCCGCCCTGTCGGCCCTGTTGTGGCACTGGAAGATCCTGAAGTGGCTGATCCGGGGCTTCGGCTTTCTGTTTCAGCGCACCATGGGGCTGGGCGGCGCCTCGGCCCTTGCGGTGGCGGCCAACATCTTCCTGGGCACGATCGAAAGCCCGATCGTCATCAAGGCCTATCTGGACAAGCTGAGCCGGTCCGAAATCTTCCTGATGATGACCGTCGGTCTGGCGACGGTGGCGGGATCGACCATGGTGGCCTACGCCAGCATCCTGTCCCAGACCCTGCCGAACGCGGCCGGCCACGTGCTGGTCGCCTCCATCGTCTCGGCCCCGGCCGGGGTGCTGCTGGCGCGGATCATCGTGCCCGAGCCCGACAAACAGGCGGCCCAGGCCATCAGCTATGACTCGGCCCTGAAGTACGACAGCGCCATCGACGCCATTTCCAAGGGCACCTCGGACGGGCTGATGGTGGTGCTGAACATTTCGGCCGTGCTGATTGTGTTCGTCGCCCTGGTCGCCCTGGTCAACATCATGCTGGGCGGTTTGATCGTCTTCGGCGAGCCGCTGACGGTCGAGCGGATTCTGGGCTTCCTGTTCACCCCCCTGGCCTGGCTGATCGGGGTGGACGCGCGCGAGGCGGGGCAGGGCGGCTGGCTGCTGGGCGTCAAACTGGCCCTGACCGAGTTCGTGGCCTTCATCGACCTGGGCAAGATACCGGCCGAGGCCATGAGCGAGCGGACGCGGATGCTGATGACCTATGCGCTGTGCGGCTTCGCCAACATCGGTTCGGTGGGCATTACGGTGACCGGCCTGTCGGTCCTGATGCCCGAGCGTCGTCATGAGGTTCTGGGGCTGATCTGGAAGGCCCTGTTTGCCGGCTTCATGGCCACGCTGATGAGCGCCGCCATCGTCGGCGCCTTGCCAGCGACGGTCTTCGGGCAGTAGCGTTTCCCAAAACAACGGAGACGTCCCGATGAAGCTCTACACCTCGCACCGCGCGCCCAATCCGCGGCGGGTCCGCTGGGTCATGGCGGAGAAGGGGATCGAAGACGTCGAACTGATCGACGTCGACATACTGACGGGCGAGCACAAGAAGGCCGAATATCGCGCCAAGGTCGGCGTGCCTCATGTTCCGGCGCTGGAGTTGGACGACGGCGAGACCATTTCCGAATCCGTAGCGATCGGCCGCTATCTGGAGGCCCTGTACCCAGAGCCGAACCTGTTCGGCCGCGACGCCCGCGAACAGGCGGTGGTCGAGATGTGGACGCGCCGGTGCGAATTCTATCTGTCCAATCCGATCATGCTGAACGTGCGCCATTCCCATCCCGCCCTGGCGGCTCTGGAGGCGGTGCAGATCCCACAGGTGGCTGAGTACAATCGGGTTTCGGCCGAGCGGTTCATGAAGACCCTGGACCGGCATCTGGCGGAGCGGGAATTCATCGCCCTGAACCGGTTCACCATCGCCGACATCGTCGCCGTGGTCGGTTTGGACTTCGCCCGTTTGGTCCGTTATCGCCCGCCCGCCGAGTTCGAGAACCTGCACCGCTGGTTCGACGCCTGCCGCGAGCGCCCGGCCGCCAAGGCGGGGGTCTGAGCCGCCTTGCGGCTGCTGGCGCCGTCTGACCGCCGGCTGGCCCTGCTGCTCGCAGGACTGGCGGGTTATGTCGATAGCCTGGGCTTTTTGCACCTGGGCGGGGTGTTCGTCTCCTTCATGAGCGGCAACTCCACGCGGTTGGCCGCCAACCTCGCCGAAGGGCGTTGGCCGGCGGCCGGACAGCTGGCGGGGATCCTGGCCCTGTTCGTTCTGGGCTCCTTTTTCGGCGCCCTGGTCGCGGGCGGCGAGGATGCGCGATCGCGCAGCCGGGTTCTGATGTTCGAGGCCCTGTTGCTGGCGTCGGCGGCGGCCCTGGCGGGCGCGGGGCTGACGCCTGCGGCCGTCGGCCTGATGGTCATGGCGATGGGGGCGGAGAATTCGGTCTTTCTGAGGAACGGCGAGGTCGGGGTCAGCCTGACCTATATGACCGGAACCCTGGTCAAGCTGGGCCAGGCCCTGGCCAGCGCGGTCAGGGGCGGGGACCGGTCCGCCTATAAGGGTTATCTGACGCTCTGGGCCGGCCTGATCCTGGGGGCGGTTCTGGGCGCGCTGGTTTTCGGCCGTCTGGGACTGGCGGCCCTGTGGCCCGCCGCCGGTTTCGCCGTCCTTATGGCCCTGGTCGTGCGGCTCAGGCGCGCGGCGTGAACTTGCGGATGACGCCCGAGAAGGTCATCAGCAGCCGTTCGCCGGTGTTGATCTGGCCCCGCACGAAGATCAGGCTCTTGCCCGCCTTGGTCACCTGTCCGGTCGCCTCGATCAGTTCGCCGACATAGGCGCCGTCGATGAAGGTGGAATCGAGCTGGACCGTCACGCCCGAGGCGCCCTCCATCTCCTGATAGGCGATCTGGAACATGGCGATGTCGGCGAAGGTCATCAGACAGCCGCCGTGCATCCGCCCGCCGGCGTTCATGTGTTTCTGCTCGGCGCGGAAGGCGCAGCGCATGTGGCCGTCGGGATCCAGCTTGCCGTAGAAGGGGCCGACCACCACGTCGAAGGTGTCGTGCAGATCATAGGTCTGCCAGCCGGCGAACTCGCCCTCGGTGACGGTGATTTTCTTCGGCATGACGACTCGGCCTTACTTCTGGTCTCGCGGTGCAGCATATAGGCGCAATGAGCGATCCGATCGAAACCGCAATCTTGAATAAACTCGCCGGGCTTGAGCCGGGCAAGAGCATCGAGCCGGCCGAGGTGGCCAAGGCGCTGCAGCCGGAGCAGTGGCAGCGCATGCTGCCCAAGGTGCGGGCGACGGCCCTGGGCCTGATGCGGCAGGGCAGGCTGACCATCACCAAGAAGGGCAAGCCGGTCGATCCGGACAATTTTCGCGGCGTGACGCGCCTGCGTCTGCCGACCGAGGAGGAGGCGGCCCTGGCGCTGAGCCGCCGTCCGCCGGTCGCCGAGGACGACATCGAAGATTGACCACTCCGCTCATCCCCGCGAAGGCGGGGACCCAGTCCTTTTCTTGAGGCAAGGCTTTTGGGATCGGCATCGCTGAAAATCGGCGAGACGGAAGCCCCCAATGATCTGGGTCCCCGCCTTCGCGGGGATGAGCGGGGCGTGGGAAGTCTCGACGCCCTTCTGAGCGACATCCGCGCCTGCCGCGCCTGCGCGGGCGTGCTGCCGCATACGCCGCGCCCGGTGGTTCGGGTCTTTCCCGAGACGCGGCTCTTGATCTGCGGCCAGGCGCCGGGGCGGCGGGTGCATGAAAGCGGCCTGCCCTTCACCGATCCGTCCGGCGACCGGCTGCGCGACTGGATGGGGGTGGACTATGAGACCTTCTACGCCGACCGTCGCATCGGGGTGGCGGCCCAGGCCTTCTGCTATCCCGGTACGGCGCCGAAAGGGGGCGACTATCCGCCGCCCGCGCGCTGCGCCGAGCTGTGGCGGCCGCCGCTGATGCAGGCCCTGCCGCAGATGGAATTGACCCTGCTGGTCGGCGGCTATGCCCAGGCCTGGGCCCTGGGCGCACGAACCCAACGTAATATGACCGAAACGGTGCGGGCCTGGCGGGACTACGCCCCCGACCATCTGGTGCTTCCGCACCCGTCCTGGCGCAATACCGCCTGGCTGAGACGGAATCCGTGGTTCGAGGAAGAGGTGATCCCCTATCTGCGGATGCGCGTCGCCTCGATCTTAACGCCGATGAGGATGCGCGCATGACCTCCAGAGGGCTGATCGCGGCCGCAGGACTGGCCTTGGGCCTGACCGGTTGCGCCGCGCCCCACATCCAGCCGCCGATGACGCCTCCGGCGGGCTTCGCCGGGCCGCACGTGGAGGATCGCGCCCTAGTCATGTCGGATGGAGCGCGGCTGCCTCTGATGCGCTGGGGGCCGACCGACCGTGAGCCCTGGGCGGTCATCGTCGCCCTGCACGGTATGAACGACCACGCCGCCAGCTTCCGCCTGGCCGGACCCTGGTGGGCCGAACAGGGGATCGAGACCTGGGCCTATGACCAGCGCGGCTTCGGCGCCGCGCCGGGGAGGGGCGTCTGGGCGGGGACCGCCAAGATGACCCAGGACCTGCGCGAGGCGACCGCCCTGGCCCGCGCGCGCCATCCCCATGCCGTCATCGCCGTGGTCGGCGAGAGCATGGGGGGATCGGTGGCCGCCGCCGCCTTCGGATCGGACGATCCGCCCGACGCCGACCGGGTGGTGCTGCTGGCGCCCGGCGTCTGGGGCTGGTCGACCCAGGGGCCGTTGAACAGCGCCGTCCTGAACATCGCCGCGCGTCTGGCGGGCGGCGTGGCCCTGGAGCCGCCCAGCTTCATCACGCGCGACATCCACGCCTCCAGCAACACGCTGGAGCTGGTCCGCAACGGCCGCGACCCGCAAAGCATCCTGGCCACCCGGTTCGACACCATCTACGGCCTGGTCGATCTGATGGAGACGGCGTCGCGCAGCCTGGGCCGCATCCGCGGCGACGCCCTTCTGATGTACGGCGCGCACGATGAGATCGTCAAAAGGGATCAGATGAAGAAGGCCCTGCAAAGGGCCGTGGCCGAGGGCGGCGCCCTGAAGACGGCCTGGTATCCCGACAGCTGGCACCTGCTGGACCGCGATCTGGACGCCGAGATCGTCTATCGCGACATCGCCGCCTGGCTGAAGGATCCCAGGGCGGCCCTGCCGTCCGGCGCGCCACCGGTCCTGACTGAGCTGGAAGCGGCGGTTCGCCCGTAAAGGTCTCTTAACGGCCCATTTACCATCGACACGGCATTTTCTGCCTAGCGGGGCGTCGGTGTCTCCCGTGAGTTTGGGGCGTGGGCGCGTGGGCGGCTTTACGGCGGCGTTGCAGAAGTTCGGGATCGGTCGTCTGGCCGCCGTCCTCGGCGTCGCCGCGGGCGTGACCGCCGTCCTGGTCGCCGTCATGCTGCGCGTGGGCCAGGCGCCGGACGCCTTGCTCTATTCCAATCTCGATCTGCGCGAGGCCGGCGAAATCACCGCCGCCCTGCAACAGGCCGGCATCAAATACGCCTCCAAGGGCGACGGCTCGACCGTCATGGTCAATCGCGACGACGTGGGCACGGCGCGGATGCTGATCGCCGAAAAGGGGCTCGTGACCTCCGGCTCGGTCGGCTACGAAATCTTCGACAATCAGTCGGTCCTGGGCCAGACCGAGTTCCAGCAGCAGCTGAACGAACAGCGCGCCCTGCAAGGCGAACTGGCCCGCACCATCATGTCGATGCGCGGCATCACCGCCGCCCGCGTCCACATCACCATGCCGCGTCGCGAGATGTTCACCGCTGCTGCGGGCGAACCCACCGCCGCCGTGCTGGTCGGCCTGGGCGGGCGGGATCTGACGGCGGATCAGGTGCGGGCCATCCGCAATCTGGTGGCCTCGTCCGTGCCCAATCTGAAGCCGGACCGGGTCACGGTGGCCGATCAGAACAACCGCACCCTGGCGGCCGGCGACGACGGCGGCTTCACCTCGGCCTCTGCGGCCGAAACCAAGGGCAATACCGAGGCCCAGCTTCAGGCGCGCATCAAGGACATCGTCGAGGGCGTCGTCGGCGTCGGCTCGGCGCGGGTCCAGGTGACGGCCGACATCGACCAAAGCCGCTCCACCACCCAGGAACAGAAGTTCGATCCCGACGGCCAGGTCGTGCGTTCGACCACGGCCAACGGCTCGCAGTCCTCGGACACGACCGGCCAGAACGACGGCGGCGTGACGGCGGCGAACAACATCCCGGGCGGCGCCCCGCCCGCGACCACGCCGGCCGGCTCGACCACCGCCGAGAACGCCGAGACGACAAACTACGAAATCTCCAACACCACCACCACGACCACCAAGGAGCCGGGCGAGGTCAAGAAGCTGGCCGTCGCCGTCGCCGTGGACGGCAAATGGACCCCGGCCGCCGACGGCAAGGGAGAGCCGACCTATGCGCCGCGCTCGGCCGAGGAGATCGCTCAGATCAAGTCCCTGGTCGCGGCGGCGGCCGGCATAGACGAGGCCCGCGGCGACAAGATCGAGGTCATCAACGTCCGCTTCAACCGCGACACCGGCCTGCCCGGGGGGCTGGACGACAAGCCTTCGCTGCTGGACTTCTCCAAGACCGACGTCATGCGCCTGATTGAATTGGGCATTCTGGCGGCAGTGGCGCTGCTGCTGATCTTCTTCGTCCTGCGGCCCCTGCTGAAGACGGCCGGCTCGGGCGGGGCGGCCGGTCCTGGAGCGCCGGCTCTGGCCGCCCCGGACGGCACGCCGGTCGCCACCTTGACCACGACCGTCATCGGCCCGGACGGCCAGCCCCAGCTGGTGCAACTGCCTGCGCCGAACGAAATGGACCAGAAGATCGACATCGCCCGTATCGAAGGGCAGGTGAAGGCGTCTTCGGTCAAGAAGGTCGCCGACTTCGTCCAGGCCCATCCTGACGAGGCCGCCAACATCCTGCGCAACTGGGTGGCGGAAGGCTGATGGCCAAGCTGGTTTCGAAAAAGCCGGTCATCGAGGACCCCAATCGGCTGACCGGCCCCGAGAAGGCGGCCGTCATCCTGCTGGCCCTGGGCGAAGACCACACCGCCCTGTGGGAGAGGCTGGACGACGAGGAGGTCAAGGAGATCTCCCAGGCCATGGCGACCCTGGGCAATGTGACGGCCGAGGCGGTCGAGGCCCTGATGCTGGAGTTCGTGTCCGGCCTGTCGGGCACGGGCGCCGTCATGGGCAGTTTCGAACAGACCCAGAAGCTGCTCAGCGCCTTCCTGCCCAAGGATCGCGTCGACGGCTTGATGGAGGAAATCCGCGGTCCGGCCGGCCGGACCATGTGGGACAAGCTGGGCAATGTGAACGAGGCGGTTCTCGCCAACTATCTGAAGAACGAATATCCCCAGACCGTCGCCGTCATCCTGTCCAAGGTGAAGTCCGACCACGCCGCCCGGGTGCTGACGGCCCTGCCGGAGGATTTCGCCCTGGAATGCGTCCAGCGGATGCTGCGGATGGAGCCTGTCCAGCGCGAAATCCTGGACAAGATCGAGGCGACCCTTCGCACCGAATTCATGTCGAACCTGGCGCGCACCTCCAAGCGCGACAGCCACGAAATGATGGCCGACATCTTCAACAGTTTCGACCGACAGACCGAGGCGCGCTTCATCGGCGCCCTGGAAGAGCGCAACCGCGAATCCGCCGAACGCATCCGCGCCCTGATGTTCGTCTTCGAAGACCTGTCCAAGCTGGATCCGGGCGGGGTTCAGACCCTTCTGCGGGCCGTTGACAAGGACTCGCTGGGCCTGGCGATGAAGGGGGCCTCCGAAGGGCTGCGGGAGATGTTCTTCTCCAACATGTCCGAACGCGCCGCCAAGATCCTGCGCGAAGACATGGAGTCCATGGGGCCGGTGCGGCTGAAGGACGTGGATGGGGCCCAGATGGCCATGGTCCAGGTCGCCAAGGATCTGGCCGCGCGCGGCGAGATCATGCTGGCCGGCCAAGGCTCCGACGACGAGTTGATCTACTGACATGAGCACCCCCTTCGCCTTTGACACCGAGTTCGACGCCGACGGCGCGGTGGTGCGCGCAAGCGCCTGGAAGCCGGTCAAACGCAGCTACATGCCCGCAGAGGTCGAGGCCCTGGTCGCCACCGCCCGGCTGGAGGCGCGCCAGGAGGCCCTCGCCGAGGTCGAAAACATCCGGGCCATGGCCCTGACCAACATCGCCCAGGCCGCCGCCGCCGCCCTGCCGTCGCTGCGAACCGTCGCCCAGACCCATCGCGAACAGTCCGCCGACCTGGCCCTGGCGGCGGCGCGGGCCATCGCCGACGCCGCCCTGCACCGCTTCCCCCAGGCGCCGTTGCGCGCCGCCCTGGAGTCCCTGGCTCAAGAGATCGACGCCTCGCCGCGCCTGGTGATCCGGGCCTCGGGCCTGGACGAGGTGGTGCGCGGCCAAATCGAACAGGCCTGCGCCGACAGCGGCTTCACCGGCGTCGTCGCCTTCCGCGACGAACCCGGCATGGCGGTCGCCGCCTTCCAGCTGGAGTGGGCCGACGGTCGCGCCGATCACGATCCCGAAGGTTCCGCCGCCCGCGTCGCGGAGGCCCTGAGCGCCGCCCTGGCGGCCGAGGCGGGACACGCCGAACCCCCAATCCACACCGACCGGAGTGAGTTCTGATGGCCTCCGACGATCTATCGCTCGAGGAATTTCCCGACTCCACCGCCCTGGCCGTCGCCGACGACGCGGGCGAAAAAACCGCCGCCGATCTGGCGACGGTGTTCGAGGTTCCGGTCAATATCTCGGCCGTGCTGGGCAAGTCGCACATGTCGGTCGCCCAGTTGCTGAAGCTGAACAAGGGTTCGGTGCTGGAGCTGGACCGCAAGGTCGGCGAGGCGATCGACATTTTCGTCAACAACCGTCTGATCGCACGCGGCGAGGTCGTCGTGGTCGAGGATCGGCTGGGCGTGACCATGACGGAAATCATCAAGACTGAGGACTCGGGCGGCTGACGCGCGCTGCGCGTCTGACCGGGTGAAGGATTAGAGGAGAAGAACGATGCGTCTTCTGGTGGTAGGCAGACTGAGCGGACAGCTCGCTTCGGCGGTGAAGATGGCCATGGCGCACGGCGCCAAGGTCAGTCACGTCGAGCGCGCGGATCAGGCGACAGAACAGCTTCGACGGGGGCAGGGCGCCGACCTGCTGATGGTCGATTATCAGCTCGACATCGCCGCCTTGATCGCCGCGAACGAGGCCGAGCGGATCACTGTGCCGGTGGTGGCCTTCGGGGTCGACGCCGACGCCCGCGAGGCGGCCGCCGCCATCAAGGCCGGGGCCAAGGAGTTCATCCCCCTGCCGCCCGATGCGGAGATGATAGCGGCGGTCCTGGCCGCCGTCGCCGACGACGAAAAGCCGATGATCTCAGCCGATCCGGCGATGAAGGCGGTGCTGCAACTGGCCGATCAGGTGGCGCGCTCCGAAGCCTCCATCCTGATCACCGGCGAAAGCGGCGTCGGCAAGGAGGTGATGGCGCGCTACATGCACGACCATTCGCGCCGGTCCGAAAAGCCCTTCATCAGCGTCAACTGCGCGGCCATTCCCGATAATCTGCTGGAATCGGAACTGTTCGGTCACGAGAAGGGCGCCTTCACGGGCGCCGTCGCCCGCCGGATCGGCAAGTTCGAAGAGGCCGACGGCGGCACCCTGCTGCTGGACGAAATCTCCGAGATGGACGCCCGGCTCCAGGCCAAGCTGCTGCGCGCCATCCAGGAGCGGGTGATCGACCGGGTGGGCGGCTCCAAGCCCGTGCCGGTGAATATCCGCATCATCGCCACCTCCAACCGCGACCTGGCCAAGGCCGTCGCGGAAGGCACGTTCCGCGAAGACCTTCTGTACCGGCTGAACGTCGTCAATCTGCGCCTGCCGGCCCTGCGCGAACGGCCGGGCGACATCGGGGTGCTGGCCGATCACTTCATCAAGAAATATGCGGCGGCCAACGGCGTGCCCGAGCGGCCGATGTCGGCGCGGGCGCGTCAGGCGATCAGCGCCCACCGCTGGCCCGGCAACGTCCGTGAGCTGGAAAACGCCATGCACCGGGCCGTGCTGCTGGCGACCGGACCCGAGATCGATGTGGACGCCATCCGCCTGCCGGACGGCCAGCCGCTGACGGCGGAAGGCGGCGGCATGATGGGAACGGCGGCCGTGGGGAACCCCTATGGCGGCGGCGTTGCGGCCCGGGCGGCCCAGGCGGCCGACGCCGTGACCCGCAGCTTCGTCGGCCAGACGGTGGCGGCGATGGAGAAGACCCTGATCCTGGACACGCTCACCCACTGCCTGGGCAATCGCACCCATGCGGCCAACATCCTGGGCATCTCCATCCGGACCCTGCGCAACAAGCTGAACGAATACGCCGAGGAGGGGACGGTCATTCCCGCCCCGCAGTCCGGCGTCTCGGCCTCGGGCTACGCCGCCTGAGCATGGGGCGCGGTCTGGACAGGCGGAGGCTGATGGCCGGCGCAGGCGCGCTGGGCCTGGCCGCCTGCACGCCGCGCAGCCAGACCAAGGTCAAGGCCGAGGCGGCCCCGGACCTGTTCCTGAACGATCTGGAGACGCGGTGGGGCGGGCGGCTGGGCGTCGCCGCCCTGGACGTCGGCAGCGGGGTGCGGGCGCTGTGGCGCAGCCAGGAGCGGTTTCCCTTCTGCTCGACCTTCAAACCCTTTCTGGCGGCGGCCATCCTGCAAAGGGTGCAGCGGGACGAGGAAAGGCTGGACCGGCCGGTCCGCATCACCTCGGCCGACATCATTCCCCATGCGCCCGTGACCGAAAAGGCGGTGGGGCGGACGCTCACCATCCGCGAACTAATGCAGGCGGCGGTGGAGGTCAGCGACAATCCGGCCGCCAATATCCTGATCCGCGAGATGGGCGGAATCGGCGTATGGCGTTCGTGGTGGCCGACCTTCGGCGACACGACGACCGTCATCTCTCGTCTGGAGCCGGACTTGAACACCGCCCTGCCTGACGATCCGCGCGACACCTGCCTGCCGGAACAGACCGTCGCCAACATCCGCGAAATGGCCTTCAGCGATCGACTGACGCCGGCGCACGACGCCCTGTTGCACGGCTGGCTGACCGCCTCCCCGACCGGCCCCAACCGGATCAAGGCGGGCGCGCCCGAGGGTTGGAGCGTCGCGCACAAGACCGGTTCGGGCGCCCGCGGCACGACGAACGACGTGGGCATGCTGACCCCGCTCAGCGGTTCGCCGGTCATCATCGCCGCCTATTTCACCGGCGCCGCCTCGGCGACGGAGGATCAGCGCGACGCCGTGATCGCCGAGGCGACCCGCCGCGCCTTGAAGGCCCTGGGCCGTGACTGATGCGCCGATCATGATGAAGGACGGCATGGCGCGGCCCACCGGGCGCGACGTGCTGAGCTGGATCAACCGCGGCGAGGTGCTGATGGCGGTCGGCGTGATCGGGGTGATCATGCTGCTGATCCTGCCGGTTCCGAAGATGCTTCTGGACCTGCTGCTGGCGATCTCGCTGGTCTCGTCCGTGCTGATCCTGATGACCGCCGTGATGATGAAGAAGCCGCTGGACTTCGCCATCTTCCCGACGGTTCTGCTGGTTTCGACCCTTTTCCGTCTGGGCCTGAACCTGGCCTCGACGCGGCTGATCCTGACCAAGGGGCAGGAGGGGCACGACAGCGCCGGCCAGGTGATCAACGCCTTCGGCGAGCTGATGATGGGGGGCAACTTCATCATCGGGGTGATCATCTTCGCCATCATCCTGGTGGTGAACTTCGTCGTCATCACCAAGGGTTCGACCCGGATCGCCGAAGTCTCGGCCCGCTTCACCCTCGACTCCATGCCGGGCAAGCAGATGGCGATCGACGCCGACCTGTCGTCGGGCCTGATCACCGAGGACCAGGCCAAGCTGCGCCGCAAGGAGCTGGAGCAGGAATCGACCTTCTTCGGGGCCATGGACGGCGCCTCGAAGTTCGTGCGCGGCGACGCCGTCGCCGGCCTGATCATCACCTTCATCAACGCCATCGGCGGCATATTGATCGGCACCCTGCAGCACGGCATGCCGGCCATGGACGCCGCCAACACCTATGTGCAGCTGACCATCGGCGACGGTCTGGTCACCCAGGTGCCGGCCATCATCATCTCGATCGCCGCCGGCTTCCTGGTGTCCAAGGCCGGCGTCGAGGGCACGGCGGACAAGGCCCTGGTGACCCAGCTGGCCACCAACCCCGTGTCTCTGGGCGTGGTGTCGGGGGCGGCGGGTCTGATCGGCCTGATCCCCGGCATGCCGCTGATCCCCTTTGCCGCCCTGGCCATCGGTTCGGGCTTCATGGCCTGGCGCCTGGGCCGCCAACGGCTCAAGCCCCAGCCGACGGAGGCCGAGGTCGCCGCTGCGGCCGCCCCCAAGGAGGAGGTCGAAGAGCCGATCTCGAACGTGCTGACGATCGACGAGGTCAAGATCGAGCTGGGCTATTCGCTGCTCAGCCTGATCAATGATCTGGAAGGGCGGCGTCTGACCGACCAGATCAAGGCGCTCCGTCGATCGCTGGCCCAGGAATACGGCTTCGTCATGCCGCAGGTCCGCATTCTGGACAATATGCGCCTGCCGACCCAGGGCTACGCCATCCGCATCAAGGAGATGGAGGCTGGGGCGGGCGAGGTGCGTCTGGGGCATCTGATGGCGATGGACCCCGCCGGGGGGCAGGTGGAACTGCCGGGCGAACATATGCGCGAGCCCGCCTTCGGCCTGCCCGCCACCTGGATCAGCGAAACCCTGCGCGAAGAAGCGACCTTCCACGGCTATACGCTGGTCGATCCTTCCACGGTCCTGACGACGCACCTGACCGAAATCCTGAAGGAAAATATGGCGGACCTGCTGTCCTACGGCGAGGTGCAGAAGCTGCTGAAGGAGCTGGGAACCGAAGAGAAGAAGCTGGTCGAGGAGCTGATCCCCAGCGTCGTCAGCGTCACCACCCTGCAAAGGGTGCTTCAGGCCCTGCTGCGCGAGAAGGTTTCGATCCGCGATCTGCCCGCCATTCTGGAAGGGCTGGCCGAGGCCGCGCCCCACAGCACCAGCGTCACCACCCTGGTCGAACACGTCCGCGCCCGCCTGGCCCGTCAGCTGTGCTGGCAGCACCAGGGCGGCGACGGCGCCCTGCCGATCGTCACCCTGTCGCCCGAATGGGAGAACGCCTTCGCCGAAAGCCTGATCGGCGGCGGCGAGGACAAGCAGCTGGCCATGGCGCCGTCGCGGCTGCAGGACTTCATCCGCGCCGTCCGCGACACCTTCGAACGGATCGCTATGTCCGGCGAGAATCCCGTCCTGCTGACCGGGCCCCAGACTCGCCCCTATGTCCGCTCGATCATCGAGCGGTTCCGGGGCCAGACGGTGGTCATGAGCCAGAACGAAATCCACCCCCGCGCCAAGCTGCGCACCCTGGGCCAGGTCTAGAGCAATCCCAACCATGGTCTGCGATCCGAACAAGGATCAGACCACCTGTATCGGATGTTGGACTGGACCTTGGGCAGGGCCCGTCTGCAGATCGCGGTCGGCCGAGCTTCAGGCCCAAAAAAGGGTGCGCCGATCAGGCTGTGGGGGTGTTGCCGAGGCGGCTGACCGCCAAGGTTGACGTGGCCTGTGAGAGCCTCAGACGACGGGTTTGCTTGCTGATCGCCTGGCCAGAGCCGCCAGAGCAGAATCGTTTCTGCCGGAACCGCGCAGCGGTTCCGGCAGAAGGATGGGTCCTGCTCTCGCCCAATCTGGAGCCTGATTAAGGCGTCAGCGGAACCGCGAAGCGATTCCTGGGCAACAGATCAGGCTCTAGAAGCGCCCGTTGATGCTGAACTGGAAGGTGCGGCCAACCGTGCTGTAGATGGCGCCGACCGCCTCCTCTTCCCACCGTTTATTGGAGAGGTTGTTGACGTTGAAACGCACATCGACCTCATCGTTGAGCTGATAGCCGACATAGAGGTTGTATATGGCGTAGCCCTTGCGGTCGAGGTAGGCGTTCTGTTCGATCGTCGCCGGCACCGAACCGTTGAAGCGGATGGTGTCGGACTGCGTGTAGAAGTTCAGGCTGGTGGAGATTCTCTTGCGCGTGTAGCCGATCGTGGTGTTGCTCTGCCACTTCGGCGTGCCGATGCTGCCGAGATACTGCTCGGTGTCGCCCGCCAGACCCGTGGGGCTAAAGCTCGACTCGTAGACGCGGTAGAGGTTGCTGTTCACCGACACGCTGCCCCAGTCGCTCGACGACCCGAACAGCTCCGCCAGCTTTTTGCGATAGACGACGACGATGTTGGCGGCGCGCAGGTTGGTCTGAGCCAGGTTCAGATATGTGGACTGCCAGCCGTCGTTGACGCTGAACGCGCGGCTGGGGTTCGGCTCCGTCCCCGACGTGTACCGCGGAACCGAGCCGCAGGTGTTCAGACCGAACTGGCCGCTATTGTCCGGATAGGACGCGGAGTCGTAGCAGTAGGTCAGAAGTTGTTCCGCCGAGACGCGGGTCAGCTGGTCCTTCAGTTGGATGTCGATGTAATCGAACGACATCCGCAGGTTCGGCACGTAGCGCGGTTCAAGCACCACGCCCGCCGTCCAGCTTTCGCCGCGCTCCGGTTTCAGTTCATCGTTGCCGAAGCGGGCGCCCAGCACCGAAGGCGTGCCGGGACTGAAGGTGCTGAGGAAGGTTTCGGCCTCGGCGTTGGTCGATGCGTAGCCCGCGGCGCGAACAGCGGCGATACAGTTGGCCTTCCGCGTCGCCGGGTTCAGGCCCGAGTTGATATTGCCGACTGCGCACGGGTCGCTCATCGACGTGAAGGAAGCCTGACCGCCCAAGAACAGCTCCACGCCGTCCGGCTGGCGGATCGAGCGGGTGACATTGCCGCGGAAGGTGATGTCGCGGATCGGCTGGAAAGTGGCGGCGAGCGACCAGATCTTCGACCAGTCGCCGTCGTAGGTCGGGCTGACCGTCGCACCTTGCTGGTTTACGAAGGTCGCGGCCTCGCCGGTCTGCTTGGACCAACGAACCGCCGAGTTGATTTCCAGACGTTGGGCGAACGGCAGGTTGAAGCCATTGCCCAGGACGGGGATATTCACCTCGACGCCGTATTCCTGCGCCTCGGTCTCGTACTGAGTCGCCGAGATCGCCGCCGATCGCGTGCGACCGTAGCGCGAAACGTCATCGACCCAGTAGTCGTTCTTCGTGGTGCGGCGTTCGGCGGCGAGCGCCACGCCCAGCGGACCGCCCGGCAGTTCGAACAGGTCCCCGGTCACCGAGCCTTGCAGGAAGGTCTGGACGTTCTCGAAGGCGTAGAACTGCTGAGCGGTGACGTAGTCTTTCGCCGCCTGCGTCATCTGATTGTAGCCGAACGGATTCAGCGGTTGGCAGCTGTCGATCATGGCCTGGGTCACGACGGGCTGGAACGGCTGCTTCGCGACCAGGCCATTCGCCGCCGGAGTGTCGGCCAGGTTGGTGACAATCACCGACGGGCTCTTGCCCAGATAGGCGGAAGGGTTGGTCTTGGCGCGGCAGGTGATGGCGCCGCTGCTGTCGCGAACGGTGTCGATCGCCAGCAGGTACTCCAGGTCCCGAATACCAGTGAACTCGACCTTACCATCAGCCTTGCCGTAGGTGTAGGACACGTCCCAGGTCCAGTTGCGGTGCAGGAAGTCGAAGTCGCCCTTCAGGCCTTGGGCGAAGTTGCCGATGTTGGTGACGCCGCGCTGAGGGTTGTCGCCCAGGATGTCCTGGTTGGTGCGCGACATGATGAAGTTGTTGGCGCTATTGACCGCGCCGCTGCTGCGCAGCAGCTGCTGCGACGTCGCACTCAGGTACGGGTTGTTGATGCTGATCAGAATGCCCGAAGTCTCGCTCCCGGCGGAGGTCACGGCGTTACCGGAAGCCCCATTTCGCGGCAGCACCGTTTCAACCGTCGAATAGATGTTCTGGCTGTAGGCCTTGATCCGGTCGTTGATGTCAAACGTCGCGAAGACCGTGAAGTTCTTACGGGTCTGCTCGTTTTGAATCAGGCTGTAGCGGCTGGTGTTATTGCCTTCGATTCCGGGCGCGGAGCCCAAGGTGCCTTGATCCTGCGCCCCGATATTGGCGAACGACCAATTTTCGGCCTCGCCGTTGGCGTTGAAGCGCACCGGCTTGGCGATGAAGGGGAACAACGCCCGAGTCGCCGGGTCCGTATTGGCGATCCGCGGAATGTTCGAATAGAGCGAGCCGACGATCAGGTTGATGTCGGTGTTCGGGTTCTGGGCCAGATACTCGCGCAGGGTCGGCAGCTTGCTCTGCAGCACGTTGATGGCGAGAGTGTTCTGCTGGGCGGCGGTCAGGCCGGTGGGCGGCGTCACGCCGTACCTGGCGAACACGGCCGCAGCCGTGACGCCGGTCGGCAGCGAGGTCGGCGCGAAGTTCGGGAAGGTGCCCGACGGCGCATTGGTGAAGTACAGGCCGTTGCCGGTGGGAATGCCGGGGACCAGCTGCGAAGTCGAGCTGACCGAACCCGTCGGCAACAGACACGCCGTCACCCCGACGATCGTCGTCGGACAGGCCGCAGTGGAACTCGTCGGGGTAAACGCGATACCCGACGGATACTGCAGCGAGTTGCGCGTGAAGTAGGCGTAGGCCGTGGACGGGATGCCGTCGTCGGTGTTGCGCAGGAACGCCCCGTTGTTCAGACCGGCGATGTCAATCGCTGCGTTGGCGGCGAAGTTCGGGTTCCGCTTGGACCCGTTGAACGCATTGGTCACGCCGGTCGCGGCGTCGAGCGTCCACGGCCGGGCGTCGGCGTACAGGGCGTCGGTCTTGGTTTCTTCGAAGGCCAGGGTCAGGTTGGCCCGGTCATCCATCAGGTTCTCACCGTGGATGACGCTGAAGCTGTAGCGGTTGGCGTCGCCCTGCTCGGAGGTCCGCGCAGACACGCGCGCCTCGCTGCCGACGTACTTGTCCTTGATGATGTAGTTTATCACCCCCGCGATGGCGTCCGACCCATAGGCGGCCGCGCCGCCGACGGTCAGGGTGTCGACGCGGTCGATCAACTGCGACGGAATGGCGCCGAGATCGACCTGGGAGCCGGCGTTGTTGCCGGTGACGAACAGCGTCGCGGCGTTGCCCGACACCTGACGGCGGCCGTTGACCAACGTCAGGGTGCGCTGGCTGCCCAGACCCAGCAGGTCGGCGAAGGCAGTGCCCAGGCTTGAGGTCTGGCCGCCGTTGCTTCCATAAGGACTGGCGCCGGCATAGACCATCGGCTGGCTCAGCACGATGTCGTAAGCATTGTTGAAGCCGCGCTGAATGATTTCTTCCTTGGTGACCTGCACCCCGGGAATCGTCCCGTCGAACTGCGGCCGCTTAATGCGCGAACCGGTTACGACGACTTCGGTCACGGTCTGAGCCGGTGCGGCTTCCTGGGCATGGGCATGACCCCCCAGTACGGCGGCCACTGCGGCGCCGGTTAGCAAAGCAACTTTCATCTTGTATCCCCCAGATACGCCTGTCCGCTTCCGCGGTTGTTGAAGAGCTGACACAATCGACTTGTAAATTGGAGTAGACCGCCGCCTGCGGCGCGACAATATTATACCGTGTCGCATTCCTGCATCATAAACGCCTGGTTGCTTACGTAATCGTATTTGTACCGCCTCAGCGGTACGAGCGCTTAGGCTCCCCCTTGTCGAGACCTGTCATCGACAGCCGCCTTTGGGGCCGGCTTTGGGCATGACGGATCGGAGGGGCGCTCCCTCGCCTTCGCACTCTTGGACGCCATCGTGCCTTGGCGGCGCGGAATGTGGATTCGGCCTAGTCGGCGACCGTCCAGCCGCCGGCGGAGGCGGCGCGCGCGGCCTCATTGACCGGGCGGGCGATCAGGCCGGACTGGGTGATCCAGACCTCATAGCGCGCGCCCTCGGCCATCGGCATATAGGCGGCCGAGCCGTAGAGGGTATCGGCGGCGTCGATGTAGCGCCGGTAACGCCGGATCGCGTCCCAGGCCTCGACCTTATAGGGCAGGGCGCCGTTGCGGGCGTTTTCCTCGATGGCCGCCAGATCATAGGCGCTGCGTTCGGCGGTCAACTCCTGTTCGACCGTGCGATAGCGACCCGACAGGCGTTCCAGCCGATATTGGGAATCCAGACCCAGCACATTGGCCCAAGGTTTCCACTTCAGCACCTGGGCGTCGATCCGCCAGTCGTCGCCGTGGACAGGATAGAGGGTCGCTGCGGCCGGCCTGTCCTGCGACAGGGGCGTCAGCTCGATCTCATAATACTGCGGCCCGAGGCGCCTCAGTTCCAGGCTCGCAACCGGACGTTCATAGGTCAGCCGGTCGTAGGTCTGAAGGTTCAGGCCGAACAGGGTCGCCAGGGACGCCAGCCAGAGGACGCCGCCGCCGAGCGCCGCGCCCGCCACGCCCCGCACCGCCCTGCCGCCGAACAGGGCGCGCAAGCCGCGGACCAGCAGAACCAGGCCAATCAGGGCCGCCGCCGCCGGTAAAATCCACCACCACCAGATCATCGCTCTTCCCCCCGTTTTCCGCCCGCCGCAGACCGGCAAGCCAGACCATACTCATCAGAAGACGCGAAAGGCCCAAGAGTTTCGTGTGACTGCCGTTTGACGCAGCCTCGGTCGCCGCTAATGCTGCGCCGCATGAAACTTCCCTCGAGCCAAAGCTGGTCGCGGTTCAGCGATTTTGTGCGCACGCCCTCCCTGGCGCGATCCGTCACCGGCCTGCTGGTCCTGGCCTTCGTCCTGCTGCTGACGGTCAACATCTCGACCTTCGTCATGATACAGCGCACCGCCACGGTTAACGATGCGATCGAACACGCCCAGCAGATGCGCCGCCAGTCGCGCACGGTCCTGATCTCCATGCTGAATGCGGAGACCGCGCAACGCGGCTTTCTGCTGACCGGCCGCAGCGATTTCCTGACGCCCTTTGAGGAGGCGCGCGCGGAGCGCGAGCCTGCCCTGGCGTTTCTCGAAGAAGGCGCGGCGGCCGACCCGACGCTCCGGGCGCCGGTGGCCCAAATCCGTAGGCTCTCCGACGCCAAGCTGAGGGAGATGGAGGCGACCCTGGCCTTGGCGCGTGAGGGCCGCATAGGCCAAGCGATCCAGACGGTGCGGTCCGGCGAAGGCAAACGCTATATGGACGAGCTGCGCCAGACCATCGACGATTTCGACGCCTTCAAGTCCGCGCGCATCGCCGAACGGACCCGCGTGTCCGAGCGCGCCGCCATGATGACCGTGGTGATGAACGCCATCACCGGCCTGCTGGTCCTGGTCCTTGCGCTGCTCTCGGCCTGGATGGTGCGGCGCTATGTCGGCGAGATTCAGCACGCGCGCGAGGAGGTGGCCGCCATCAACGCCGGCCTGGAGGACATGGTGCGAGACCGCACCGCCGCCCTGACCCGCGCCAATGAGGAAATCCAGCGCTTCGCCTATATCGTCAGCCACGATCTGCGCGCGCCCCTGGTCAATGTGATGGGCTACACCTCCGAACTGGAGCAGGCCGGAAAGATCATCGAGCGCGGGGTGGCCGAGGCCGAGGCGGAACGCGAGGTGTCGGCCGACATCGTCACCGCCGTGCGCGAAGACATGCCCGAGGCCCTGGGCTTCATCCGCGCCTCGACCGAGAAGATGGACCGGCTGATCAACGCCATCCTGCGCCTCTCGCGCGAAGGGCGTCGCAATCTCCTGCCGGAGACCCTGGACATGACCGCCATGGCTCGCAACATCGCCGACAGCGTTCACCATCAGACCGAGGCCGCCGGCGCCCAGATCCTGGTGGAGGCCCTGCCGTCGATCGAAAGCGACCGCCTGTCGATGGAACAGATTCTGGGCAATCTGATCGACAATGCGGTCAAATATCTGGACGCCGGCCGCCCTGGCGAAATCGTCATATCCGGCGAAGACCTGCCCGGCGGCTGGGTCGTCTATCGAGTCGCCGACAACGGTCGCGGCATCGCCGCGCGGGACCACGAACGCATCTTCGAACTGTTCCGGCGCTCCGGGAAACAGGACCGAAGAGGCGAGGGCCTGGGCCTGGCCTTCGTCCGCAACAGCGTTCGGCGCATCGGCGGCACGATCGATATCGAGTCCGAGCTTGGCAAGGGCTCGACTTTCCTCCTGAAATTCCCCAAACGACTGATCCTGTCGGAACCTGGAGGCGTACTGTGACGCAAGCCGTCAAAATCATCATGGTCGAGGATGACCACGGTCACGCCAAACTGATCGAAAAGAACATCCGTCGCGCCAACATCAGCAACGAGATCAAGCATTTCGATGAGGGCGGGGCCGCTCTGGACTATCTGTTCAGCGCGGAAATCCTGGCCAACGGCCCGCTGCTGATCCTGCTGGATCTGAACCTGCCCGACATGTCGGGCACGGACATTCTGGAAAAGGTGAAGGCCGACGACCGTTTGAAGCGGGCGCCCGTCGTGGTTCTGACCACCACCGACGACAAGGTCGAAATCCAGCGCTGCTACGACCTGGGCTGCAACGTCTACATCACCAAGCCTGTCGATTATGAGTCCTTCGCCGGCGCGATCCGTCAGCTGGGTCTCTTCCTGTCGGTCATGCAGGCGCCGGAGATTTAACGATCGGACTGTCCGGCCCCATCCGTCTGCTCTACATCGACGACGACCGCGGCCTGTCGCGGCTGGTCGAGAAGGAACTGACCCGCCACGGCTACGCCGTCACCTGCGCCCCGGACGGCGACGCAGGGTTGGAGCTGCTCGCCGCCAACCAGTACGACATCTGCGCCCTGGACCACTATATGCCCAGCCGGGACGGTCTGGACGTCCTGCCGGACATCCTGGCCCTGCCGGCGCCGCCGCCCGTGGTCTATGTGACGGGGGCCCAGGACGGGCGGATCGCCGTCGCCGCCCTGCGCGCCGGCGCCGCAGACTATGTCATCAAGGACGTGTCCGAGGACTTCACCGCCCTGCTGCGGTCGGCCCTCGAGGACGCCCTGTTGCGTCGGCGGCTTCAGCGCGAGAACGAGATCGCCCAGGAAGAGATCCGTCTGGCCCGCGACCGCGCCGAGGCCATGCTGCGCGAGGTCAATCACCGCGTCGGCAATTCGCTGCAGCTGGTGTCCAGCTTCATGTCGCTGCAGATGCGCCACATCAGCGATGAAGGCGCGCGCGAGGCTCTGCGTGAATCCCAGGCGCGGATCGAGGCCGTGGCCCACGTCCATCGCCGCCTCTACACCTCCGGCGACATGAGCCGGGTGGCCATGGACGAATATCTGCAAGGCCTGATGGACGAGCTGTCCAAGTCGCTGGGGCCCGGCGAAGGTTCGCCGCGTCTGGTCGTCGACGCCGCTCCCCTTTGGGTCACCACGGACCAGGCCGTGTCCCTGGGCGTCGTCGTCGCCGAATTGGTCACCAATGCGGTGAAGTACGCCTATCAGCCTGGGCAGGGCGGGGAGATCCGCATCAGCCTGAAGCCGGACGGCGAGCATCGCGCCCTGTTGACGGTCGAAGACGACGGTCCGGGTCTGGGAGACGGAACACCCAAGGGCACCGGCCTGGGCGGCAAGATCATTTCGGCCATGGCCTCGGGCCTGCGCTCAGCCGTCGAGTTCGACGCGGCGCACAAGGGCGTGCGCGCCAAATTGGCGTTCGACCTCTAAGGTCGGATCTGCATCATGCTCCAGTTCGGCCTTCGTAATCCCGCGCTCGACTATCGCCACCGCGCCACGGCCTTCGGCGTGGTGGAGCGCGACGGCCTGATCGCCTGCGTCCGGGTCGAACGAGCGGCCGGCGCCTATTTCGATCTTCCCGGCGGGGCGGTGGATGGCGAGGAGACCGAGGTCGAGGCCCTGGTGCGCGAGTTCGTCGAGGAAACCGGCCTGTCTGTGACGCCTCTGAACCGCATCGCCGAGGCGGGCCAGTATCATCTGAAAAGCACCGGCGAGCCCCTCTGCAACGTCGGCGGCTTCTGGACCGCGACGGTCACGGCCGAGAACCCCCAGGCCAAGTGCGAGGACGATCACACCCTGGTCTGGCTGGACCCGACCGTGGCTTTGTCGCGTCTGCGCCACGACTCCCACGCCTGGGCGGTCGCGGTGTGGCTGCGTCGGGCAAGCTGAGCCTTACGGAACGGCCCGGACCCGCTCCCGTTTCTCCTTCACCTTGCAGCGCCATCGCGGCGTCGCTCGAAACAGGAGAATTCCCATGCCAGATCAAGACCGTATTGAAGGCTCCGCCAAGAATGTCGGCGGCAAGATCAAGGAAGGCGTCGGCAAGATGACCGGCGATTCCAAGCTTCAGGCTGAGGGCAAGGCGGACCAGGTCGAAGGCAAGGTCCAAAACACCGTCGGCGGCGTGAAGGACAGTCTGCGCGACAATCGCAACTGACGCGACCGACTATTCAAAGACGTTCAACGCCGTCCGCGATCGCGGGCGGCGTTTTCGTTCGGGTCAGTCATTGCCCCATAGCTTCAGCGTCAGCCCCTTGTCCTCGGTCGTCCCCACCGGTCGGCATTCCGAACTGAAGCCGCCCCGTTCGGGACGGGGGCGGCAATCCACCTCCTTGGGCCGGGGAGAGTCGGTCGGCGCCCGCGACTGAGGGCCGCACTGCAGGCCGTAGGACGAGCCGCCCTGGGCCGCCTGGGCCATCTGGCAGTCGCCCGCCATCCCCTCAGGGCGCAGGGCGTCGGGCAGATCCGGCCCCAGAGCCAGGGCCAGCTGGGCGCGAACCTCGGCCTGACAGACTTCCAGCGATCTCGCGCCGCGCAGCTGCGGGCTGCACCGCGCCCGCTCATAGCCGAACGGATCGGCGAGACCCCATTCCGGAACATTGTGGGCGGGACGCGGCGGCGGGGCTTCGGCGGCGGGCGGCGCCTCCCACACCACGGTCGGGGCGGCCTGTTGGGCCAGAAGAAGCAGGGCGAAGGCGGCGAGCATGTCTCTGGCCTCTTTCACAATCCACGGGGCGGCTCGCCCCGCAGGCGAACCTACCTTGTCAGCGCCCGCATCGCCTTGTCGAGCCCTTCCAGCGTCAGGGGGAACATTCGGTCCTCCATCAGCTCCCGCAACAGGCCAACCGAGGCGGTGTAGCTCCAATACCGTTCCTGCACCGGGTTCAGCCAGACCGACTTGTCCCACTGCTGACGGGCTCGCTTCATCCACACCGCCCCGGCCTCCTCGTTCCAGTGTTCGACCGAACCACCGGGCATGGTGATCTCATAGGGGCTCATGGTCGCATCGCCGACGAAGATGGCGCGCCAGTCGCCGGGGTATTTGTGCAGCAGGTCCCAGGTGGCGATCCGCTCGGTGTGACGCCGCCGGTTGTCTTTCCAGACGCCTTCGTACAGGCAGTTGTGGAAATAGAAGAATTCCAGGTTCTTGAACTCGGTCCGGGCGGCCGAGAACAGCTCCTCCACCAGCTTGATGTGGCCGTCCATCGAGCCGCCGATGTCCAGGAACAGCAGCACCTTGATCGTGTTGCGTCGCTCTGGCCGCATCTGGATGTCCAGCCAGCCCTGGCGCGCCGTGCCGTCGATGGTGCCGTCGATGTCCAGCTCTTCCGCCGCCCCCTCGCGCGCGAACCGGCGCAGGCGACGCAAGGCGACCTTGATGTTGCGCGTGCCCAGTTCGACCGTGTCGTCCAGGTTCCTGAACTCGCGCTTTTCCCAGACCTTGACCGCCCGACCCTGTCGTCCGGGGCCGCCGATCCGCACGCCCTCGGGATTATAGCCGCCGTGGCCGAAGGGACTGGTCCCGCCCGTGCCGATCCATTTTGAGCCGCCGGAATGGCGTTCCTTCTGCTCCTCCAGCCGCTGTTTCAGCGTCTCCATCAGCTTGTCGAACCCGCCGAGCGCCTCGATCTGGGCCTTTTCCTCGTCGGTCAGATATTTCTCGTTGAGCAGCCGCAGCCATTCCTCGGGGATGTCGGTGGTCAGGTCCTCGCCCGCCCCGACAGATTCCACGCCCTTGAATACGGTCCCGAACACCTGGTCGAACCGGTCATAGTGTTTCTCGTCCTTGACCAGGACGGCTCGCGACAGGTGATAGAAGGCCTCGACCTCGCGGCCCGCCAGATCGCGGTCCATGGCCTCCATCAGATGAAGCCATTCCTTCATCGACACCGGAACCTTGGCGTCGCGCAGGGCGGTGAAGAAGGGCAGGAGCATCAGGCTTCACCCAGGCTGCGGAGCGCCGCGTCCAGTTGTGGCAGACTGACGCTGGCGATCAGCCAGAGGACTTCCGGCTTCAACGTTTCGTAGCTGTGCGCCACTCGATTTCGGAGACTGACGATGTCGGGCCATGGAATGTCCGGCAGTCGCGTCTTTACGGCGTCGCTCAGGAAGCGGGCGCATTCGCCTGTCCGCAACAGGTTCATGCAGACGGCGTCATAGACCAGGGTTTGACACATGAAGCCTTCCCGGCCTTCAGGCGCAATGTAGGATTTTACACGGCTTGCGGCGTCCCGGATTTCGGCTATCAGGATCGCATCGGCTTCGTCAGACAAGGATCAGGTCTTTCTCGACCTTCGTCCTGACATAGGGCCGCATGACTTCCCACGAACAGAACTCGACCGGCGTTTCCAGTCTTTCCGAAAGCAGACGCTCCGTCGTTAGAAACTCGATGCCCATCGGTCTCGAGGTGTCCACCAGCAAATCCACGTCGCTGTCCGGTCCCGCCTCGTCGCGGGCGTAGCTGCCGAACAGGCGCAGGTTGACGATGCCCTGCTCTTCCAGCCAGGGCTTAAGCTCACGCAGCTTTTCCAGCAGTTCGGCGCGGGTCATGGCCGGATCATAGTCTATCCGCGCCGCAAGATGAACTCGTGGTCGCGCCAGGCGCCGACCGGGTATTCATATTCGCCCGCCTTCTCGAACCCATAGGCGGCGTACAGGCGCTGAGCCTTTTCGTTGCCGCTCCAGACGCCGATCCAGAGCGGGCCGCCCGTGTTGGCCTCCATCCAGTCCAGCGACAGGGTCAGCAGCTTCGTGCCCAGGCCCAGGCCCTGGGCGGCCTTGGACACATACAGGCGGCGCAGCTCCATATGCTCCGGCCGCGCCTCGGGGTGGGGCAGGCCGTTGGGACCGGCGTTGGCGAAGGCCAGGAGTTCGCCGTCCCGCTCGGCCACCCACCAGGCTGCGTTGGGTTCGGCCAGCTTTTTCCGTGTCGGTTCGGGATCGAAGCTGGCGTCCAGAAAGGCCGTGAGGTCCGCCTCGGGGTAGGGAATGCCGAAGCCGGTCACGAAGGTCTCGACGAAGGTCCGACGCCCCAGGGCGCCCAGGGCTTCGGCGTCTCCGGGGCGGGGGGTGCGGATCAGGATCTCGGTCATGACCCGCCCCTTAGCCTCAGAAGCCGTCCAGCGCGACCTTGCCGATCGTCGAGCCGCTTTCCAACTGGCGATGCCCGTCTAGAAGGGTCTCGACCGAAAGCCGGCCCAGGTTGCGGGTCAGGGTGGTGCGGATGGCGCCGGCGTCGACCGCCTCCGACACGGCGTTCAGGATTTCGTGCTGCCGGATCATGTCGGGGGTCTGGTGGACCGGGCGGGTGAACATGAACTCCCACACGAAACCGGCCGCCTTCTGCTTCAGCAGTTCGACCGGCAGACCCTTGAAGTCGTCAATGGCGCCGATGACCCCCTGGGGCGCCACGGCGCGGGCCAGGGCCTCGAAATGGCCGGCCGTGTGGGTCAGGGATGCGATATATTTCGGCGCCCGTTCGCCGGCTTCCGTCAGGGCTTCGTCGATGGGGCGGGAATGGTCGATGACGGCGTCCGCCCCCAGGTCCAGGCACCATTGGCGGGTTTCAGGGCGAGAGGCGGTGGCGACGACACGCAGTTTCGTCATGGCCTTGGCGATCTGGATCAGGATGGACCCGACCCCGCCGGCGCCGCCGACGATCAACAGGCTCTCGTCCTCGTGCCGGTCCGCCTTCATTCGGTCGAACAGCAGTTCCCAGGCGGTGATGGCGGTCAGGGGCAGGGCGGCGGCCTCGACAAAGTTCAACGACCGGGGCTTGCGGCCCACGATCCGTTCGTCCACCGCCTGACGTTCGGCGTTCGAGCCGGGGCGGTCGATCTGGCCGGCGTAGAAGACCTCGTCTCCGACCTTGAACAGGCTGACGTCGGCGCCGACGCCGATCACCACGCCTGCGGCGTCATAGCCTAGGATGCTGGGCTGGTCCGGCTGCCGACTGCTGCGCACCTTTGTGTCCACGGGGTTCAGGCTGACGGCCTTGACTGCAACAAGCAGATCCCGCGGGCGCAGCTCAGGCTCGGCGGCCTCGAACGCGATCAGGGCGGCGGGATCGGAAACGGGGCGGGGGCCGGTCGTGCCGATGGCCTTCATGACAATGCTCCTTGGTTTGTGTCGTCGCGCCCCACATCGCCTTCAGCTACATTCGGCGCAAGAACGGCATTTTTCTGTATGTAGTACCCGAATGGATACCGTCTTTTCCGAAACCTTCGTGGCGCCGCCTCGAAACGTACGGCCGGGTGAATGCGTCGTCGACGCCGCCCTCAATCTGATCGGCGGCAAGTGGAAGGGCGTGATCGTCTATCATCTGCTCGACGGCCCCCTGCGGTTCAGTCAGGTGAAACGTCATCTTCCCGGCGTCACTCAGCGGATGCTGACAAAGCAGTTGCGCGAGCTGGAGGCGGCGGGACTGGTGCATCGGACGGTCTATGCTCAGGTTCCGCCCCGCGTCGATTACCGCCTGACGGGGGCGGGGCGGACGCTGTCTCCGGTCATTCTCGCCCTGCGCGCCTGGGGCGAGGCTCATCTGCGCATGGAGGTTGAGACATGAGCGGCCTTCCGGTCTTCACCCACGCCTCGATGCCGGCCCATGCGCTGGTCGCCCCCCCATGCGGCGCGCGATCCGCTGGCGCACCCGTCGCTCGAGGCCGAGGATTTCACCTGGGCGACCTGCGCGGTTCGGGGAAACGCGCGCCGGACCTGTTCGGGCAAGGTTGTGTCCGCGCGCGAGGGCGGTTACGACCTTGAAGGACCAGGCCGCTCCGCGGTCGCACACGTCGCCGCGCTCGGGGAGGATTAGGACGTATAAGGCCTTGAAACCTTAAGGTTCGTCCCATCGCCATGTCAGCCCCCGCCCTGTCCCTCGATTCGACTGAAGAGACCGCCGTTCAGGTGGGCGGCTCTGTTGGCGCGCCTGCCGCGAGGGGCGTCCGGCCCGGCGCCATCATCCTGACGCGCCACGGCGAACCCGCCCTGTCGCGCAAGTGCCTGATCACTGCCCGCGAGTACGGAGACTGGTGGGCGAAGTACGAGGTCGGCGGTCTGCTGGCGGGCCAGACGCCCCCGCCCGAACTGGTCGCCGCCGCCCAGGGCGCCGGCGCCATCTACGCCTCCACCCGCCAGCGGGCCCAGGAGACGGCCGCCGCCGTCGTCGCCGGGCGGGAAGTGATGTCGGACGTCATGTTCATCGAGGCGCCCCTGCCGCCGCCGCCGATCCCCGACTGGATCAAGCTGTCGCCGAAATGGTGGGGGGTGGTGTCGCGCTTCTGGTGGCACGCCTTCGATCATCACGGCGGCCAGGAGACCCGGGCCCAGGCCGAGGTTCGCGCCGAACAGGCGGCCCGCAAGCTGATCGCCCGCGCCGAGACCGGCCAGGACGTCCTGGTCTTCGCCCACGGCTATTTCAACCATATGGTCGGCGCGCGTCTGAAGGCCGACGGGTGGAAACTGGTGCATAACCAGGGCTTCAAATACTGGTCGCAGCGCCGTTACGAAAAACGCTAGCCGCATAACCGTTGATGCGGGGCGACCGGGTCTTTAGGGTCGCGCGCCATGACCGACGCCGCACCCGCCATTCCCGCCGACCTCAGCTTCGAAGACGCGCTGCAGCGTCTGGAGACCATCGTCTCGCGCCTGGAATCCGGCCAGGCCCCGCTGGAGGAATCCATCGCCCTGTACGAAGAGGGCGCCCGGCTGAAGGCCCATTGCGAGGCGCGTCTGAAGGCGGCCCAGCTGCGGGTCGAAAAGATCGTGGTCGGGCCGGACGGCCAGGCCAAGGGCGTTGAGGCGGCGTCGTTCGAATGAAGCCGCATCGTCCTCTTGCGGCCAAGGGCGGTCGATCGTCTTGAACCGGGTCATCGCCGCCAATTCGCCCGAGCAGGCCGTGATCGACCGGGTCGCCGAGGTCGCCGATCTGGTGACGGTGGCGCTGGATGAGCTGTTGCCGCGCGCGGAAGGGCCGGAATCCCGCCTGACCGAGGCCATGCGCTATGCGGCCCTGGGACCGGGCAAACGGCTGCGGCCCTTTTTCGCCCTTGAGGCGGCGCGGCTGTTCGACATCGACGCGCGGTCGGTGCTGCGCGCCGCCTGCGCCCTGGAATGCGTCCATGCCTACAGCCTGGTCCACGACGACCTGCCCTGTATGGACGACGACGACATGCGGCGCGGCCGCCCGACCGTCCACCGCGCCTATGACGAGGCCACGGCGGTCCTGGCCGGCGACGCGCTTCAGACGGCGGCCTTCGACATCATTCTGCACGAGGACACCCACGACGATCCCGCCGTCCGCTGCGAACTGGCGGCCCGGCTGTCGCTGGCCTCGGGCGCGCGGGGCATGGCGGGCGGCCAGATGATCGACCTGTTGGGCGTGCGCGACGACCTGGGCGGGGTCGCCCGGATGCAACGTCTGAAGACCGGCGCCCTGTTCGCCTATGCCTTCGAGATTCCGCTGATCATCGCCGAGGCTTCGGCCCAGCATCAGCACGCCCTGATCAGCTTCGCCCACGACGTCGGCCTGGCCTATCAGATCGTCGACGACATTCTGGACGCCGAGGGTTCGGCCGAGGAAATGGGCAAGGCCGCCGGCGGCAAGGACGCGGCCCTGGGCAAGACCAATTTCGTCACCCTGTTGGGGCTGGACGAGGCGCGACAGAGGGTCGCGCTGTTGTCCGATCAGGCTCGCGCCCACCTGGAGTCCTTTGGCGATGAGGCGGAAATCCTCAAGGCGAGCGTGGACTTTGTGCTAAGGCGCCGGTCCTGATACGAAACGTCGACCGCCCTCGCGGGTTGATTGATCAGACTACCAAGGTTTTCCCGGCTGATGCCCGACACCCCGCTTCTCGACACCGTCAAGTTTCCCGCCGACATGCGGGGCTTTGACATCGCCCAGCTCAAGCAGCTGGCGGAAGAAGTGCGAGCCGAGACCATCGACGCCGTCTCGGTGACCGGCGGCCATCTGGGCGCGGGCCTGGGGGTGGTCGAGCTGACCACGGCGCTTCACCATGTGTTCGAGACGCCCAAGGACATCCTGATCTGGGACGTCGGCCATCAGTGCTATCCGCACAAGATCCTGACCGGGCGTCGCGATCGCATCCGCACCCTGCGCCAGGGCGGCGGTCTGTCCGGCTTCACCAAGCGCAGCGAGAGCGAATACGATCCCTTCGGCGCCGCCCACGCCTCGACCTCGATCAGCGCCGCCCTGGGCTTCGCCGCCGCGCGCGACCAGAAGGGGGAAAAGAACAAGGTGGTCGCCGTCATCGGCGACGGCTCCATGTCGGCCGGCATGGCCTATGAGGCGATGAACAATGCGGCCGAGGCCACCAGCGGCCAGCTGATGGTCATACTGAACGACAACGACATGTCCATCGCCCCGCCGGTGGGCGGCATGAGCGCCTATTTAGCCGGTCTGGTGTCCGGCGGCGCCTATCAGAACGTTCGCCGCCTGGGCCGTTCGTTCGCCCAGCACCTGCCGCGTCCGTTCCGCAACGCCGCCAAGAAGGCCGAGGAATACGCCCGTGGGATGGTGACGGGCGGCACCTTCTTCGAAGAGCTGGGCTTCTACTATGTCGGCCCCATCGACGGTCACGACATGGAGAACCTGGTCCCGATCCTGAAGAAGGCGGCGGCCATCGAGGACCGGCCGGTTCTGGTCCATGTCGTGACGCAGAAGGGCAAGGGCTACGCCCCCGCCGAGAGCAGCGCCGACAAACTTCATGCGGTCGTCAAGTTCGACGTGGTCTCGGGCAAGCAGACCAAGGCCGTCTCCAACGCCCCCAGCTACACCAAGGTGTTCGGGACCGAACTGATCAAACACGCCAAGGCCGATCCGTCGATCGTCGCCATCACCGCCGCCATGCCCTCGGGCACGGGGCTGGACCTGTTCGGCCAGGCCTTCCCCGACCGCACCTATGACGTCGGCATCGCCGAACAGCACGCCGTCACCTTCGCCGCCGGCCTGGCCGCCGACGGGATGAAGCCGGTCTGCGCCATCTATTCCACCTTCCTCCAGCGCGGCTATGACCAGGTCGTCCACGACGTGGCGATCCAGTCCCTGCCGGTGCGGTTTGCCATGGACCGAGCCGGTCTGGTCGGCGCCGACGGGGCGACCCACGCCGGATCGTTCGACATCGGCTTCATGGGGGCCTTGCCCGGCATGGTGCTGATGGCCGCCGCCGACGAGGCCGAACTGGCGGGCATGATCTCGACCAGCCTGGCCATCGACGACCGCCCCAGCGCCTTCCGCTATCCGCGCGGCGACGGCGTCGGGGTCGAGATCCCGGACCTGGCCGCTCCGTTCGAGATCGGCCGCGGCCGGATCGTGCGCGAGGGGACCGCCGTCGCCATCCTGTCCCTGGGCACCCGACTTCAGGAAGCGCTGAAGGCCGCTGACCTGCTGGCGGCGCGCGGCGTGTCCGCCACCGTCGCCGACGCCCGTTTCGCCAAGCCGCTGGACGCCGATCTGATCCTGCGCCTGGCCCGCGAGCACGAGGCCCTGATCACGGTGGAGGAGGGGGCCATGGGCGGCTTCGGCGCCTTCGTCCTGCAACTGCTGGCGGAGAAGGGCGCCCTGGATCGCGGGCTGAAGGTCCGCACACTGAACCTGCCCGACGTCTTCCAGGATCAGGACACGCCGGCGGCCATGTACGCCCAGGCCGGGCTGAACGCCGACCATATCGCCGCCGCCGCCCTCCAGGCGCTGGGCCTCGCGGCGGCGCGGGCCGTTCGCGCCTGACGCCCCCGCCCGTGGTCGCCGGCGTTCCAACCCGGCCGGCCGGGCCGGCCTTCCTCTTCGGCTACGCCGTCGCCTATATCGGCGGCTTCATCGGCGTGGCGCCCCTGCTTCAGGTGCTTGCGCCTCTCCACGCCGAGCTTATCGGCGGCGAGGCCAAAGGCCCCCTGCTCAGTCAGGCCCTGTTCTGGGGCTGTATGGCGGCCGGGGTCGGCAACATCATCGGCGGCGCCCTCAGCGACCGCACCCGGTCCAGACACGGGCGCAGACGGCCCTGGATCATCATCGGCGCGGTGCTGACGATCGCCAGCTACGCCGGCCTTCATCGCGCATCGACACCCGTCGGCTTCGTTCTGGCGCTCGTCGGGTTTCAACTGGCGTTCAACATCCTGCTGGCGCCGCTCCTGGCCCTCTTCGCTGATCGGGTGCCGGAAAACCGGCGCAGCGCCATGTCGGCCGTCATGGGCATGGGCTATCCTCTGGCCGCCATGATCGGGTCGGTGGTCATGGCCTGGGGACCGCAGGGCGAGGCGGCGCGGCTGGCGGTCCTGGCCGCCGTCGTCGCGGCGGCCACCGTGCCCTTCGCCCTGCTGTCGCGCGAAGATCCGCCGCCGTCGGCGCAGGTCCGCCCGGTGTTTTCGGGCTTCTCCCTGGCGAGCCTGCTCAGGCCCTTTGCAACCCGCGACTTCAGCCTGGCCTGGTCCTATCGTTTCCTGGTCGTCACCGGCTATTCGCTGGTGGCCTTTTATCTGCTCTTCTACATCGCCGACGCCATCGGCTTTGCTCGGCTGTTCCCCGGCCGGACGGCTGAGGCGGGTCATTCCCTTGTCACCGCCATCGCCGTGGTCGGGGTGGTCGCGGTCAGCGCCGTGGTCGCCGTCAACGGGTCGCGTGTGACGCGGCGAAAGCCCCTGGGGGTGACGGGGGCGGTCCTGTTGACGATCGCAGCGGCCGTCATGGCGGCGACCCCGGACTGGACCCTGGTCCTGATCGCCTTCGCCCTCTATGGCCTGGGCCAAGGCTGCTACGGCGCCGTCGATATCGCCTTGATGACCGACGTCCTTCCCTCGGCTCAGGATCGGGGCAAGGATCTGGGCCTGATCAACCTGGCCGTGACCCTGCCCCAGGCGATCGCCCCCTTGATCGCCCTGGTCCTGTTGGAGCGGCTGGATCTGGGCTTGCGCAGCCTGTTCGTGGCCGCCGCCCTGTGTTTCTTGGGAGCTGCCCTTGCGGTGGCGGCGATCAGGCGGGTGCGGTGACGTCTTCCAACGGCCCCAGGCCCGTCTCAGTCCGCGCCAGACGATAGCGTTTCAGCGTACGGTTCTCATACGGCTTGGCCAGGATGGTGGAGACGGTGCGCAGTTCGCCGACGGCCTGATCCCGCTCCAGGGTCAGCAGCACGAAACCCTTGGCCGACTGGTCGCAGAACTTGACCTCGGGATTGGCGGCTTGCAGCGCCAGACCCAGGGGCAGGCCGCCGACATGGTCGCCGGGCGAGGGGCTGGAAATGGCCGAGGTTCCGAACTCGACCGCCCGGCGCTCCCCTCCGTTGTCATACAGTTCATTGACCCAGAAGGCGTGGCTGTCGCCGGCCAGGACGATGGGCTCGACCCCCGCCTGTTTCATGGTCTCGTACAGACGCTCGCGTCCGGCCGGATAGCCGTCCCAGCTGTCCAGGTTGAACGGCAGGCCCAGTCTGAACAGCTGGATGGCGGTCTCGACCTGGGGGCGGACGTCGTCGGGCAGGCCGGAGACCATCTGGGCCAGCTGGGCGGGGGGCACCATCTGTTCAATGTTCGGCCCCTTGACCCGGGCCATAATGACCTGATTACCCAGGATCTGCCACGGCCGGCCGGCGGCCTTGGACTGGCGCATGGCCTCGCCCAGCCAGCGGCGCTGGGGCTCGCCCAGCAGATCGCGCGACGGGTCCTGGCGCTGGGCCTCGAAGGCGTCGAGGTCCGGCCGCCCGTCGGCGGTCTTGGGAATGTCGGCGAACTCCATCTGTTCGACGCGGGCCAGCAGCCGGGTCTCGACCATATGCAGGCTGGCCAGGTCGCCGAAGTGGAAGCTGCGGTTGATCGCCTCCTTCATGGTCCCGGGGCGGGCTTCGCGGATCGGCATCCATTCGAAATAGGCCCGTAGAGCCGCCGCCTTGCGCGCGGGGAAGTCGCCTTCGGTCGCGGGCTGATGGTTCTCGGCGCCTCGCATCCAGGTGTCGTTGGCGACCTCGTGGTCGTCCCAGACGCAGATGAAGGCGGCGCGGGCGTGGGCGGCCTGAAGGTCGGGATCGGTCTTGTACTGGGCGTGGCGCGTTCGATAGTCGGCCAGGCTGACGATCTCATGCGGCGGCAGGGGCGACCGGCCCAGCGGCGCACCGGTATTCATGCCGTAGTCGTTCGGAGCGGCGCCGTATTCATAGATGTAGTCGCCGAGGTGGACGACGGCGTCCAGTCGATCCAACTGGGAGATGGCCTCATAGGCGTTGAACAGGCCGCCCGGATACAGCTGGCACGACACCACGGCGAGGTTCACCTGGGGCGTGGCGCCCAGAGGAAGGGTGCGGACCCGACCGACGGGCGAGGTCACGCCGCGGGCGATGAACCGGTAGAAATACTCATGGCCGGGCTCCAGGCCGCGCCCATGCAGATCGTGTTTGACGGTGAAGTCGCGCTCGGCCCGGGCGGTCAGGTCGGCGGTGCGGCGCACCATGTCGGTGAATTCGGCGTCCTTGGCCACTTCCAGAACGACCGGGATATCCCCGGCCGACGGATCGGCCGGGGTGACGCGGGTCCAGAAGACGGCCGAATGATGATCGGGATCGCCGCTCGCCACGCCGTGCAGGAAGGCGACCTGACCGGCATGGGCGGCCTGGGCGACGGCGGGCGTCGCCGCCCCCGCGCCCAACAGACCTAGGAGGCTGCGGCGATCCAGTTTCATCGTTCGATCCTTACAGCTTCAGCTTGAACACCAGACCATAGGCCGCCGGACGACCGGCGATGAAGGTCGGCATGCCCAGGGCGTCGCCGGTGTTGCCGGCGTCCTTGATGTACTTCTCGTCCAGGACGTTTTCGCCGAAGGCTTCGAGGCCCCAGTTTCCGCCTTCCGGCGTATAGCGGACCCGAATGTTCAGCAGGCCATAGGCGTCCTGATATTCGTCCTGGATCAGGTCCGCGACGAAGTTCTGCGTTTGCAGGGCGGGGATGTCGTTGTCGTCGCTGAAGAAGACCTTGGACTGCCAGGTGTAGGTCGGCTGGACCTCGATCTCGCCGCCCGTCGTCGGCAGGCGCCAGGTCGCGCCGATCGAGGCGGCGTGGTCAGGCGACAGGCGGAACTGATTTCCGTCGTAGATGCCGTTCTCGAAGCGCGAGTGGTTGTAGGCATAGGTGGCGAACAGGTCCAAGGTCGAGGCCACGGCGAAGTTCGCCTGACCTTCGAAGCCGTAAGACTTGGCCTCGCCCGCGTTCGTCGTGATGAACTGCGTGCCTTGCTGAATCGTCGTTTGGAAGTTTTCGTAGTTGTACAGGAAGACCGCGCCGTCGACGCGCAGGCGGCCGTCCAGCAGTGCCGACTTGGCGCCGACCTCATAGCTGTCCACGGTTTCCGCATCGACCGGGGTGAAGCGCGCCGCGCCGCTGGGCGCGGACGGCCCCGAGGCGCTGATGACTTCCGGGCGACGACCGCGGGCGTAGTTGGCGTACAGATTGGTCTCGTCGGTCAGTTCATAGCGGGCCGTGAGGCGCCAGGTCAGGCCGTCGTCTTCCGAGTCGAAGTAGGAGAAGTCGCCGTTGTTGGTCGTCGGCTGGGCGGTCAAACCGAACAGCGGGAAGAGGCCGGCGGGCAGGGCGGCGAAGCTCGGATTGGCTAGGGCCGCCAGGAAGCTGGGAACCTGGGTGGCGGGAACGGCGCCGGTCTGAAGACCCAGAAGAGCGCCCAGGGCCGAACGGCGCTCCACCGAACTGGCGTAGCCGGTGGTCTTGTCGTCGCGGGTGTAACGCAGGCCCGCCGACATCTCGAACCGGTCGGTGAAGGCGTAGGTGACGTCGCCGAAGACGTCATAGGAGGTCAGCTCCGACCGGTTGGTCGAGGTCTCGATATGGGCCGGGTCAAGATTGGCGGCGATCGGCGTGGCCAGGGCGCCCGCGCCCAGGGGCGTCAACAGGGCGGCCAGGGCGCCGCGCGCCACGGTGGGATAGGCGGCGAGCGGCAGGGTGCGGTCGCCGACCGTCGTCGGCGAACCGTCCAGCAGGCCGGCCAGCTGGGCCAGGGCCAGGCGTTCGTCGAACTGGGCCGGGGTGCGCTGATAGCCTTCTTCGTGGAACCAGCCGGCGCCGACAAAGCCGGTCAGGCGGCCGCCGTTGTCGAAGCCCAGGCGCAGGTCCTGGCTCCATTGTTCGCCATGGGTCTCTTCCGCCGCCGTCAGGACGGGCAGGGAGACGCCGTCGGCGTCGAAGGTCTCGTAGTTGTCGAACTCGCGATAGGCGGTGGTCGAGTTCAGGGTCCAGGCGGCGTTCAGATTGATCCGGGCCAGACCGGTCAAGCCCCAGACTTCGCGGTCCAGCCCCAGGTCCTTGCCGCCGTCGAAGGCGCCGCCGCGCGTCAGGGCCGCGCCTTCCCAGGGCTCCTTGCCGCCCAGGACGGCCCCCGTGTTCGGGTCGGCCGGCGCATAGGCGATCGACTTGAACGAGGTGCCCGAGGCGTGGTCGTTCTGATAGTTGCCGATCACGTCGAAACGCAGGGCGTCGGACGGGGCCCAGGCGCCGGACAGGCGAACGGCCTTGGTTTCGATGCCGTTGAAATCGTCGCCGCCCCGCAGGTTCTCGACCGAACCGCCGCGGGTCTTCAGCCGGGTCGCCAGGCGCAGGCCGGCGGTCTCGCCGACCGGAAGGTTCAGCGCGCCCTCGATCATGCGATAGTCTTCATTGCCCGCCTCGATATTGGCGTAGGCATCGGTCTGGCCGGGCTGGGCGCGGTTCTGCACCAGATTGACCGCCCCGATCAGGGCGCCGCGGCCGTACAGGGTCGATTGCGGGCCCTTGGCGACTTCGACGCGCGCCAGGTCGAACAGTTCGACATAGGAGCCGCGCGACTTGGAGATCGACACGCCGTCCTGGAACACCGAGACGCGGGGCTCGGCCGTGGCGGCGCCCGAGTCGGAGGTGATGCCGCGCATCACGAAGCCGGGGTTGTTCGGCGACTGGTTCTGCACCAGGAAGCCCGGCACGAAGGCCGACAGCTGTTCGAACTCCTGAATGCCCAGGTCTTCCAGGAACTGGCCGGAATAGGCGGTCAGGGCGAACGGAACCTCGATGGTCTTCTGTTCGCGCAGCTGGGCCGTGACGACGATCTCGTCCAGATCCGTCGGTCCGGCCTCTTGGCTTTGCGCCTGAGCGGCCTGGGCCATGGCCAGGACGCCGCTCAGGGCGGCCGCGGCCATCAGCCGCGTCTTCAGTTCGTTCGCCATCATCATCCCCAACTTGGCTGAATGGCGCTCAGTAGCGGGGGGCGATGTCGTGTGGACGACGAATAGGCGTCGCCTGCGTGACGCTAAGCTTGAAAATCCGCGACAAATCCACCGTGTGCGGAGGCTTTCAGCCTATCAGCCGCCGCGGCCCGCGGCGATGAAGGCGGCGATTGTCGGCCAGGTGTCGCCCCTGGGCCGCATGCTGTCGCAGGCGAAGCTTTTCAGGGCGCCGTAGATGCCGCCGGCCGGGGACGGCTCCCACGGCGTCTCCTCGGAATAGCGGTCGGTCTCCGCCCCGTCGGCCCCGATGGTCACATTCGTCGTCGTGCGCGACTGGCCGTCCGAACAGCGGATCGAAACTTCTTCGATCTCATGGCTTTGATCCGCCGCATCGCCCTGAGACGGCACGCGGGCGAAGCGGGCGGCGACCACGCCGTCCACGGCGTTCAACTGGTCCAGATCGACCAGATAGGCGATCCGATCCGTCGCCGAAAAACGGCTCCAGCTTTCGGCCGCAGCGGATTGGGCCGTCAGAGTCAGGCCGGCGATCAGTGCGAATGTGGCGATTCCGCGCATCATATCCTCCCCAAGAAGAGGCGATTTGATACCCGTGATCGTCCAATTTCAAGCGGCCGCGACGTCGCGTCAGGGGCGGACCCGTTCAGGCAGGGCCTCGACCTCCGCCTCGGTCAGGGAACGGGTGATGAAGGCGCGGCAGGTCCGGTTGCCTGGCGTGGCGCTGGGGACCAGGATGTTGACCGGATCGCCGACACAGACGTTTTCGGACACGCCCGCCGTGGGCGTGATGGCGATGGAGATCGCCGAATCCAGATCCCAGCAGCCGCCGCTGGTGTTGATCTCGAACACGTCGCCGCGGACCGAGCGCACATAGAGGTTCGCCGGCCGCTCGGCGCGGAAGTTTCGGACCTGATCGGTGCGGAAGCAGCGCGCCGCCTCGGAGCCGGTCTCGGCGAGGGTCTTCTGCGGGGCAGGGGCGGCGCAACCCGTCAAGGCGGCGCCGGTCAGCAGGCAGGCGAGGGCGGGGGCGATCAGCGTAAAGCGCATGGCGTATCCTTTCAGCTTGGCGCAACGATACACGATCCGTCTCGTTAAGTCCGTCGGCAGGCGCGGTTCAGAAGCGATCCGGCGACACCCGTTCCGCCAGGCTTGCGGGGAGGGGCGAGGGCCGGCCGGCGATCAAGGCCGCGACATGTTCGCCCAGCAGGGGCGCGATGCAGAAGCCGCGCGATCCCAGACCCGACAGAATATGGAGGCCATCGCTCCTCAGACCCGCGACGGGCAGGCGGTCGCGGGTCGTGGCGCGCACGGCGACGCGCCGCCCTCCCTCTTGCGACAGTCGCGCGGCCAGTTGCGGCAGACGGGCCTTCAATGTCTCAAGGTTTTGGCGGCTGTCCGCGTCGCGCGGGGTCAGGTCCACGTCTCCGCGTGTGTGGGTCGCGCCGTACAGCAGGCCGGCGCCGGTGGGGGCGACATAGCCGCCCCAGGCTGCCCCTTCGACCGATGGACCGTCGCGCCAGTCCGCCTGACCTCTGACAGGCGACAGGGCGCCGGTCTCCAGCAGGGCCTCGACCCCCCAGCCGGCCGTCGCCACGACGGCGTCGGCCGTGACGATGATCCGACCCTGGGCGTCCAGCAGGTCCCAGCGGTCGCCCGCGCGCCGGATGCTTGCCACGGAGGCGGACAGGACGGGGGTCCCTTCCAGCCAGGCCTCCAGAATGGCGGCGGGGCGAACCACGCGGGCGTCGGCCATCATCAGACCGCCGTCGGCCTGGGCCTCGCCCAGACGGTGTTCGGCCGCAGCGGCGTCGATCACCGTCATGGCCCCCTCGCGCCACAGGGGCTGGTCGGCGATCTTGGCGAAGCGGGCCCGGTCTCTCTCCGCCCGGTCTCTCTCGGCCTGGGGCAGTTGCAGCACCCCTCGGCCCAGGACGGCGCCCGGCGTGGCGTCGTACAGATGTCGCGCCCGTTCCAGCGCCTGGGCGTAGAGGCCGGCGATGGCCGCGTCTCCCGCATCCAGGCGCGGCGTCGCCAGGCCGGCGGGGAAGCCCGAACCGCCTGCGCCCGGCCGATCGGCCTCGATCACCACCGCCGTCAGCCCCGCGGCCGCCAGGGCGCGCGCGACCGAGGCGCCGGCTATGCCCGCCCCGACGATCGCGACCTGGGGTCGGTGTTCGGCCTGTGGCGGCCCCGTCCGTCGCGCCTCCAGCCGTTCGCGCTTGCGCCCATGCCCCGGCCGCTTGTCGACGACGAAGCCCCGCTCGCTCAATCCCCGTCGCACGGCGCCGGCGACCGTGAAGGTGGCGAGACGGGCGTCGGGCGCGGATCGTTCTGCGATCCGGTCCAGGACCTGCGGCGACCACATGTCGGGGTTCAGGGCGGGAGAGAAGCCGTCCAGGAACCAGGCGTCGGCGGTCCCGCTCCATTGATCCAGCGCCCAGCCTACGTCGCCGACGGCGAGATCAAGCACGGCGTCAAACCCCGGCAGATCGACCCGGTGGAAGCCGGGCGTCGCCTCCGGCCAGGCCTCAAGCAGGGCCTCGGCCGGCTCGGCCAGTTCCGGCCAGTTGCTCAGGGCGCGACGGGCTTCCTCGACGGTCAGGGGAAAACCCTCGACGGAAAAGACGTTCAGCCGTGCGCCCTCAGGCCGCGTCCGTCGCCACAGGTCCAGCACGGCGGCGATGTTCAACCCCGTTCCGAACCCCAGTTCCGCCACGGTGAAGCCCTGACGGCCCGCCCAGGCCCCCGGCAGATCGCATCCCTGGAGAAAGACCGCGCGGCTTTCCGCCAGACCGTCGTCGCGCGAGAAATAGACGTCGCCGAACCGGCCCGAGCGCGGCTCGCCCTCTTCGGTCCAGGTCAGTCGGGGGGAGGCGTCTTGGGAACTCATGGCGCGGCTGTACACCCGGACGGCCGCAACGAAAAAGGCCGCCCCGAACGGAGCGGCCTTTCAGACGGGGTCTGGACCTTAGTGGCCGGCGTCATGACCGGCGTCGTGCGCCGGCTCGGCCGGCTTGGCCGCTTCCGAATGGGCGGCGTCGACGGGCGGAGTTTCGGTCGGCGTCGTGGCCGCGTTCGCGGCGTCGGCGTCTTGGGCCGCCTCATTGGCGGCTGCGGCCGCAGCGGCGGCGGCCTGGTCCGCCGTCAGGGCGGCGTCGGCTGCGGTCCCGGCGGCTTCGACCGCGTCGCTGGCGGCCTCCTCGGCCTTTTCCTCGGGGGCCTTGGAACAGGCGGCGATGGCGAGGGCGGCGGCCGAGGCGGCGATGAGGGCGGTGATGCGCATGACAATCCTCCAGAAGGCGGTTCGCAAGGTCTGAGGCCTTGCCCGAAACGATAGCGCCGCCGCAAAGGCCGGGGCAAGCGGCGATCGCGACGGCGCAGATCAGGACGAAAACACCCCGGCCTGGGGCGTGTTCCGGTTCAGTCGTTCGACACGTTGTTCAGCGTTTCTTCCATCTCGCTGAAGGACGGCTGGAGGGAGGAGGGGATGTCGCCCCGGCCGATCTCGGCCGAGATCTGGGCCGCATTGCCGTGAAGGTGGGCCACCAGGACCGACTGGATGATCTTATAATAGGCCGCTTCTTCGTTGATGATGGCCGTCAGGCGCGCGGCGAACGGACCGACCAGACCATAGGCCAGGAACACGCCCATGAAGGTGCCGACCAGGGCCCCGCCGATCATGGTGCCCAGCACCTCGGGCGGTTCGGTGATCGAACCCATGGTCTTGATGACGCCCAGCACGGCGGCCACGATTCCGAGGGCGGGCAGGCCGTCGGCTAGGTTCTGCAGGGCGTGGGCGTTTTCCAGATGCTCGTGGTGGTGCTTCTCGAGCTGTTTTTCCATCGCGTCTTCGACCTGGTGCGGATCTTCCAGGTTCATCGTCATCATCCGCAGGGTGTCGCAGATGAAGTCGACGGCGAAGTGATCCTTCAGCACCTTGGGGTACTTTTGGAAAATCGTCGATTCCTTGGGCTTTTCGATATGGCTTTCCAGGGCCACCACGCCCTTGGACTTCATCGTCTTGGTCAGCTGGAACAGCAGGGACAAGAGGTCCTTGTAGTCCTGCTTCTTCCATTTCGGTCCGGCGAAGGTCTTGCCCAGGCCGCCCATGGCCCCCTTGATCACGGGCAGGGAGTTGGAGATCAGGAAGGCGGCGATGCCGGCCCCGCCGATGGCCATCAGTTCGTGCGGGGCGGCGTGGATGATGACTTCGAACTTGCCGCCGGAGATGGCGTAGCTGCCGAAGACGAGGCCGAACAGCAGCACAATGCCGATGATCTGAAACATGGGGACGCGACATCCTAGACGGAGAGGCGTCGACCATGGCGGTTATTGATTAAGACGGCGTTTCGCCAAACGCCGTCCAACCGCCGTCAAAGCCGGCCTTCACCGTTCAGAATGGCCGTGCGCGCCGCCGCCGTCAGCTTCTGATAGCCGCTCTTGCCGCCGCGCACATACAGGGCCGCCCCGACCTTTTCCGGATCGAAACCGTCGGCCACAAGGTCGGACTTGCGATATTTGAAGGTGCCGGTGGTCTCGGCCGCCTCGATCATTCGCAGGAAGACCGGTTGGGCGTAGGCCGGCAGTTTGCCATTGATGTGGTCGGCGAAGGTCTTGGGATCGAACTTGCCTTCGATCACCAGGGCGGCCATCCCCGCCTTGCCTTCCTGGCCGGGCACGGGAATGCCGTAGACGATGGCTTCGGCCACGCCAGGCGCATCCATCAGGACCTGTTCGACCTCGGAGGTCGAGACATTCTCGCCCTTCCAGCGGAAGGTGTCGCCCATCCGATCGACGAAATAGAAATAGCCCTCGGCGTCCTGGCGCATCAGGTCGCCGGTGCGGAACCAGCGATCGCCCTTCTTGAACACGTCGGTCAGGATCTTCTTCTGAGAGGCGGCCTTATCGGCATAGCCCGAGAAGTCGTGACGGATGTCGTTGCCGATCTCGCCGATCGCTTCGCCGATCTCGCCCGCGCGGGCCAGGCGGCACAGGCCGTCGGGCCCCCGGACCGGCTGTTCGGTCTCGACGTCGCACTGAACCAGACGGATGTTGATCTGCTTCTTAAGATAGCTGGGGACGCGGCCGATGGCGCCCTGTTTGCCGTCGAAGTTGAACAGGGAGACATTGCCCTCGGTCGAGCCGTAGAACTCCAGCACCTCGGGAATGTTGAACCGGCTCTGGAACTCAGGCCAGACGTCGCCGCGCATGCCGTTGCCGAAGGCGAAGCGCAGCTTGTGCTTCTTCTCATAGGCCTGGGGCGGACAGTTCACCAGATAGCGGCACAGTTCGCCGATATAGACGAACATGGTGGCGCCCGACGCCACGACGTCCGGCCAGAAGCTGCTGGCCGAAAACTTCTTGCGGATCACCAGGCGCGCGCCGTTCAGCAGGGCCGCGCCCACGCCCACCAGACCGCCGGTCGAATGGTACAGGGGCAGGACGTTGAAGATGCGGTCCTTGGGGGTCGAACGGGTCGCCCCGGCGAAGGCGCGCATATAGGTGCGGGCGCGCGAATGCGGAATGCGGGCGGCCTTGGGCAGGCCGGTGGTGCCGGAGGTGTAGATGTAAAGGGCCGTGTCGCGGTTCGTCAGACCCTCGCGTCCGCTGCGGGCGGGGCGCACCGAAGAGCCGCCGCGCACCGGCTTGTCCAGGCCCCGGCGTTCGCTGTTCTCGTCCTCGTCGTCCAGGCCCAGAACCCACAGCATCAGATTGTGGCCGACCAGGGGGCGGGCGTCCTCGATCTGGCGCCAGCAGTCCTCGTCCGCGACGACCTGGAAGGCATTGGAAATGGTCAGGCAGTGGGCCAGGCCCTGGCCCGTCAGATTGGTGTTGATCAGGGCGGTGGCCACCCCGACCTTCGAAAAGCCGATCCAGGCCGCCAGATATTCGACCCGGTTGGTCATCATCAGGGCGATGGTGTCGCTGCGGCGCAGGCCCCGGCTCTTGGCCCAGTGGGCGAAGCGGTTCGCCATGGCGTCCAGGTCGCGATAGGTCAGGCTGCGGCGCTCGTCCTCGACGGCGATGTTGTCGGCGAACTTGTCGACGGCCTCTTCGAAGTCGTCGCACAGCAGGACGTCGCTATCCAGCTCGATCGGCTTGATGCGCTTGAGCAGACGGAACAGGCCCCGCGCGAACCTCACGTCCCTGCGAATATTCGCTACCAAACCCATGCTCGCCGATTCTCCGGTCTGTGCGTTTCCACCCGTCTTCGTGATGAACGAAGCCGGACCGTCGGGTCAACCTTGTGGCGGTCAAACACCTGCGAAAGCATCGCGATTGCCGACGGGCGTGTCCCAATTGTTCGCGTGACGCGACGTAAATCCAGACCCAAAAACGCGACAGAGACCTTATGCGTCGCCGACCCCGATCCTCAGCGGGACGGCAGGGCGGGGTATTCCAGGCGGCTCACGTCATAGCCCAGGGCGCGCGCGCGATCCGTCAGGGCCTTGATCTCGGCCGCGCTCGGCACGTCCCGCGTGTAGATGAAGAGGCGGTGGAAGGTGGGATCGGTGGAGATGAACCAGCTGTAGTCGTCGGCGCGGTCCAGCACCCAAAAGTCCCAGGTGACGAAGCCGTGCAGATAACGCACGCGCAGCTTGGCGTTCGTTCCGGGGTCCAGGATGCGTCCGTCCCCGCTGATCGCCTTCTCCCTGCCCTCCGGCGTGCCGATCTGACAGGTGTCGCGCACCGCGATCCGGTCGCCGCCCAGCGGGCGATAGGCCGAGGCGCCGGCGACGCAGCCGTCGGTCAGCCGGTCCGGCAGGCGCGCCACCTCATGCCAACGCCCGGACCAGAGTCGGTCGATTTCGATCGCCTTCAGCGGCTGCGGCGCCCGATATTCGGACGGCGAAGGGGCCGTGACGCAGGCGGCCAAGGCGCCGCAAAGACTCAGAGACAGGGCGAGGCGGGCGAGCGTTTTCATGATGGAATCCCCTTTCGGCCATAAAGCCGCCACATGCGGCTCAGGTTCCGCCCAGGCTTGGCCGTTCGCCCGTCAGGTGCAAATCTCTCGACGGGCGACAGTATCATTCGCTTGCGACCCATTGCATGCTGGGCTTTCACGTCAGGGTTCGATGGAGACCTGACCTGGTGGACGCCGCCATTCTGACTGAACAGCCGACCCCGATCCGACCCTTGGCGATCAGCCCTTCGCGGCTGACCCATCTTCAGCGCCTGGAGGCCGAGAGCATTCACATCATGCGGGAGGTGGCGGCCGAGGCCGAGCGCCCGGTCATGCTGTATTCGATCGGCAAGGATTCGGCGGTGATGCTGCATCTGGCCTGGAAGGCCTTCTATCCGTCCAAACCGCCCTTCCCTCTGCTGCACGTCGATACGACGTGGAAGTTCCGCGCCATGTACGCCATGCGCGAACAGGCGGCGGCCGACCTGGGCGTCGAACTGCTGGTGCACCAGAACCCGGAAGCCCTCGCGCGCGGCATCAATCCGTTCGACCACGGCTCGGCCTTCCACACCGACCTGTGGAAGACCGAGGGGCTGAAACAGGCTCTGTCCCTGCACGGCTTCGACGCGGCCTTCGGCGGCGCCCGGCGCGACGAGGAAAAGTCGCGGGCCAAGGAACGGATCTTCTCCTTCCGCACCGCCGAACACCGCTGGGATCCCAAGAACCAGCGGCCCGAGCTCTGGCGGCTTTACAACACCCGCAAACGGCCGGGCGAGAGCATCCGCGTCTTCCCCATCTCCAACTGGACCGAACTGGACGTCTGGCAATACATCCATCTGGAGAACATCCCCATCGTGCCTCTGTACCTCGCCGCTGAACGGCCGGTGGTGGAGCGCGACGGCGCCCTGATCATGGTCGATGACGACCGCTTCCGCCTGCGGCCCGGCGAGACGCCCCAGATGAAGTCCGTCCGCTTCCGCACCCTGGGCTGCTACCCCCTGACCGGGGCGGTCGAGAGCACGGCTTCGACCCTGCCCGAGGTCATTCAGGAAATGCTGCTGACCACCACCTCTGAACGTCAGGGCCGGATGATCGACCACGACCAGTCCGCCTCGATGGAGAAGAAGAAGCAGGAGGGCTATTTCTGATGGCTCACCAGTCCGACCTCATCGCCCGCGACATCGACGCCTATCTGGACGCCCACCAGCACAAAAGCCTGCTGCGCTTCATCACCTGCGGCAGCGTCGATGACGGCAAGTCCACCCTGATCGGCCGGCTGCTCTACGACTCCAAGATGATCTTCGAGGATCAGATGGCGGCGCTGGAGGCCGACAGCCGCCGCGTCGGCACGCAAGGGGGCGACATCGACTTCGCCCTGCTGGTCGACGGCCTGGCCGCCGAGCGGGAACAGGGCATCACCATCGACGTGGCCTATCGCTTCTTCTCGACCGAAAAGCGCAAATTCATCGTCGCCGACACGCCGGGTCACGAGCAGTACACCCGCAACATGGTCACCGGCGCCTCGACCGCCGACGCGGCCGTCATCCTGATCGACGCCCGGCGCGGCGTCCTGACCCAGACGCGGCGGCACGCCTATCTGGTCAGCCTGCTGGGCATTCGCCATGTCATCCTGGCGGTGAACAAGATGGACCTGATGGGCTGGTCGCAGTCCGTGTTCGACGCCATCGTCGCCGACTTCTCCGCCTTCGCCGACCAGATCGGGCTGAAGACCTTTGACGCCGTCCCGATGTCCGCCCTGCGCGGCGACAACATCACCGAAGCCAGCAATCATTCGCCCTGGTACGCCGGCCCGCCGCTGATGAGCCTCTTGGAAACGCTGGAGGTCGGGGACGATCTTCAGGCCGACCCCTTCCGCCTGCCGGTGCAATGGGTCAACCGGCCCAATCTCGACTTCCGCGGCTTCTCCGGCCAGATCGCCGCCGGCACGGTGCGTCCGGGCGATCCGGTGCGCGTCCTGCCGTCGGGCAAGACCTCGACCGTCGCCCGCATCGTCACCGCCGACGGCGACCTAGCCCAGGCCGTCGCCGGACAGTCGATCACCCTGACCCTGGCCGACGAGATCGACGTCTCGCGCGGCGACGTCCTGGCCGGCGCCGACGCCCCGCCGGAGGCCGCCGACCAGTTCGAGGCCACGGTCGTCTGGATGGACGACGAACCCTTGCTGCCGGGGCGGCCTTACTTGCTGAAGATCGGCGCCAAGCTGGTCGGGGCGACCATCACCGAGCCCAAGCACAAGGTGAACGTCAACACCCTGGAGCAGCAGCCGGCCAAACGGCTTGAGCTGAACGAGATCGGCGTCTGCAACCTGTCGCTGGACGCCCCCGTCGCCTTCGCCCCCTACGCTCAGAACAAGGATCTGGGCGGCTTCATCCTGATCGACCGGATTTCGAACCGGACGGTCGGGGCGGGCCTGCTGCACTTCGCCCTGCGTCGCGCCCACAACATCCATTGGCAGGCCCTGTCGGTGGACAAGAGTTCGCGCGCGGCCATCAAGAACCAGAAGGGCAGGGTCATCTGGCTGACCGGCCTGTCCGGCGCCGGCAAGTCGACCATCGCCGACCTGGTCGAGAAGCGGCTGCACGCCGACGGCCGCCATACCTATCTGCTGGACGGCGACAACGTCCGCCACGGTCTGAACCGCGACCTGGGCTTCACCGAGGAGGACCGGGTCGAAAACATCCGCCGCGTCGCCGAGGTGTCGAAACTGATGGTGGACGCCGGCCTGATCGTCCTGGTCAGCTTCATCTCCCCCTTCCGCGCCGAACGCCGCATGGCCCGTGAGTTGCTCGGTCCGGGCGAGTTCGTCGAGGTCTATGTCGACACGCCCCTGGCCGTCGCCGAGCAGCGCGACGTCAAGGGCCTCTACAAGAAGGCCCGCGCCGGCGAACTGAAGAATTTCACCGGCATCGACAGCCCCTATGAGGCGCCCGAAACGCCCGAGATCGTCGTCGACACCACGACCATGTCGGCCGAAGATGCGGCGGAACGGATCGTGGCCTGGCTGGACGGCCGGTTCTCGACCGAGGACTTCAGCATCTGAGGCGGGACTGCATCGCCGGGAGGAGCCAATATGGAACTGATCATCGGCCCCCGGACCTATTCGACCTGGTCCCTGCGGGGGTGGCTGGTGATGAAGCGCACGGGCGCTGACTTCACCACCGTGGACGTCCGCTATGAGACCCAGGCCCAGAAGGCGGCGCTGCGTCAGGTCTCGCCGTCCGGCTTCGTCCCGGTGCTGAGGCACGGCGATACGCTCATCTGGGATACGCTGGCGATCGCGGAATGGGCGGCCGAGACCTATCCCGAGGCGCGGCTGTGGCCTGCGGACCCGATGGCCCGCGCCCTGGCCCGATCGGCGACGGCGGAGATGCATTCCGGTTTTTCGGCCTTGCGGACCTTCTGCGGCACGGGGCCGGACCGGCCCATGGTCGGCGAGGCCCGGTCCGAGACCCCGTCGGACCCGGCCCTGGACCGCGATCTGGCCCGGCTGGTCGATCTGTTTCGCCAGATGCGCGGCCGGTTCGGGCAGGCCGGGCCCTGGCTGTTCGGGGACTGGTCGATCGCCGACGCCTTCTTCACCCCGGTCGCTGCGCGCATTCGGCATTTCCAGATCGACCTCGGCGCCCATGGCGACGACGGCGCAGCCGCAACCTATGTCGCCGCCCTCCTGGCCCAACCGGATTTCCGGCAGTGGGAGACTGAGGCCCTGGCTTAAGGGTTTCGCAACCTTGGCCGCAGACGGGCCGTTAAGATGACGTCGTTATCTTGACCGGCGTGGGACCGCCCGTTCCACCCGGAGGACGAGATGCCGCTTCACACCCCTGCGCCGACCAAGGCCGCCGTTCAGGTCAAGGCCTCGTCCGAAGGCCTCAGTCCGCTAGCCGGCTACGGCCTGGCGGCCCTGGTGGGAGCGGCCTTCTGGGCTCTTCTGCTGGCGGCGGTGTTCTGAAAACCTATTGGGCGCCGGCGATCGGGCTGGCCTGGGCCACCATCAGGGGCTGTTCCGTCGGCGGCGTATAGTCCAGGGCCAGCGGCACGAGCCGGGCGCCCGAAGCGACCGCATCCAGGGTCTTCAGCGGGCCGCCGAACAGACGCTGATAGATCCAATAGGCGGCGACGACCTTTTCCACATATTCGCGGGCCTGGGGCACGTCGATCGTCTCGATCAGCAGCAGGGGATCGGCGTCCGGCCCCAGTTTTCTCAGGGCCGCCAGCATCGGGCCAGGGCCGGCGTTGTAGGAGGCGACCGCGCGCAACAGATCGCCCTGGAAGGCCGGCAGGTTCAGCATCCGGCTGACATAGGCCTGACCCAGCCGCATATTGGTCGCCGGGACCAGAAGCTTGGTCGGGTCGGTCACGAAGGTGCGGTCTCCCGTCATCTCCGCCGCCGTCGTCGGCATGACCTGCATCAGCCCATAGGCGCCGGCGCCGGACCGGGCGTCGGGATTGAAGTCGGTCTCCTTGCGCGCCAGGGCGTAGACCAGGGCCTTCTCGATGACGAAGCCGCCCTCCGGCTCCAGCACCGGCATGGGGAAGCGGGTCGCGTCGATCCGGGCGACGTCGCCGCCGCTGCTGGGCATCATCACCCGCGCCAGGGCCATCCACATCCGGGCGGCGTCGCCCACCGCAGTGCGAAGCCCGGCGCGCAGCTCATTCTCGCCCTCGGTGCGCCTGCCGACCTCGTAATAGGCGACGGTGCGCCGGGCGCGGGCGTCGCTCTGCACGAAGGCGTTCAACTCATCGGCCCCGACGCGGCCGTCCTGGGGCACATAGACGGCGCGCTGCAGCCGGGGTGGGGCCTCATAAGGTCGGGGGCCCAGGTTTTCGATCGCCGGTTCTTCGCCCAGCTGACGCAGGGCGATCTGGCCGTAGAAGGTCGCCGGCCACTGTCCCGCCAGACGCAGATAGTCGTTGACCCGGTCCTGGCGGCCGGACTGGGAGGCCGCACGGGCGGTCCAATAGGCGGCGCCGGCGCGGACCCAGGGATCTTCGGTCGGATCATTGGCGACGCGCTCGAAGGCGGCGAAGGCCTGATGGAACTGACCCAGCCGCCATTCGGCCAGGCCGACCGTCCACCAGTCGCCGATCTCGCGGCCGACGGCCGAGGCGCCGGTCAGGTCGTCATTGTTGTATGCGACGCGCGCCGCCTTCATCGGATCGACGGCCGGTCCGCCCGAGACGGCGGCGACGACGCTGTTCCAGGTCCGCCCCAGAAGCCCCCCTGGCTTGACCGGTTCCGGCGCCCCGTCGGGCCGACGCCGCATGGCCAGGGCGTAGACCCGGTCCGCGCAGGGCAGGTCTGAATAGGATTCAAGCCAGGCGGTCAGCTCTTCATAGGTGGCGACATGGTCGGGGTGGAACAGGCTTTCGAACTCGACCTGACCCAGCAGGACGCGGTCCTGAGCCTGACGCGCCGACAGGCGGGCCGCCTCGATGTCGCCGCGCCGCAGGGCGTCGAAGGCGGTGGTGTAGGACAGGCGATCAGATGAACTCAGGGCCGTGGGGCGGACGGAACCGGAACTGACGTCAGCCATTCCCTCTGCAGGCGCCTCGGCCTGCACCGCGCCGGCGAAGGCGAGCGAAAGCACCAGAGTCGGGGCGATCAGCGCCCGGCGGAACATCAACATACGCGGCGGCCCCGTTGGCGTCGCCCTGCCCGTTCTCGTCAGGCGGGGATCGTGTGGCGTTGGTCGTCAAACGATCAGCATGCCTTAAAGCGGCGGTAACCTCAACCTGCGCCGTCCAGCCGAGCCGAAAGCGCCAACAGATCGCCCCAGACCAGCCGCTTGGCCTGGGGTTGGCGCAGAAGGAAGGCGGGGTGCAGGGTCGGCACGACCGGCGCGGACACGGCGCCCTCGTTCAGGCGCCACTCCCGCCACTGGCCGCGGATTTTCATGATGCCCTCCTCGGTCTGAAGCACCGACTTGGCGGAGGCCGCCCCCAGCAACAGCACCGCCCTGGGCTGCAACAGCGCAAAGGCGCGCTCGACGAAGGGCGCGCATACCGCCTGTTCCTGCGGGGTCGGGGTGCGGTTGCCCGGCGGGCGCCAGAAGACGGTGTTGGTGATGAAGACCTTGCCGGTCAGTCCGGCCGCCGCCAGCATTCGATCCAGCAGCTTGCCCGCCTTGCCGACGAAGGGCTGGCCCATCCGGTCCTCTTCGGTGCCGGGGCCTTCGCCGATGATCAGCACCGGCGCGTTCGGGTCGCCACGGCCGAAGACCGACTGGGTCGCCCCCATGGCGCGCAGGGGACAGCCTTCGAACGCCGCCACCGCCGCCGCCAGATCCTGGAGCGTGGCGGCCCCCGCCGCCAGGCGTCTCGCCTGGGCGATCGCATCGACTGCGCCGGGTCCGACCAGGGGCGCGGCCACCGAGGCCGTGGCCTTCTGCACCGCCTTCAGGGCGGGGGGCGGGGCCAGATGGGTGTGATCGACCGGCGCCTCGCCGTAGCAGGCGTCCACCCCCGCATCCCGCCAGAAGGCGAGCAGGCTTTCGATTGCAGCGATCTCGTGAGGTTGCGCGTTCATGTCTCAGCACACCGATAAGCCTTGACCGCCCTCGCGTCACCTTCCGATAAGCGGCATAACCACACGAACAAGCAGGATTTCAGGGGAAGACATGGCCGAAGAAGCCATCGAGGGCGGCGCGGAAAACGCCCGCCAGGAAGCCATCATCGACAATCTGCCGCCGCTGGAGGCTCTTCAGGGCGTCGAGCGCGAGGTCATGGAGTATGACGTCGTCATCGTCGGCGGCGGCCCCGCCGGTCTGTCGGCGGCCATCCGTCTGAAACAGCGGGCGGAAAAGGACGGCAAGGAAATCAGCGTCGCCGTGCTGGAAAAGGGCGCCGAGGTCGGCGGCCACATCCTGTCGGGCGCGGTCATCGACCCCAAGGCGCTGAACGAACTCTTCCCCGACTGGAAGGAGCGCGGCGCCCCGCTGGAGACGCCCGTCACCCAGGACCGTTTCCTGCTGCTGGGTCCGCAAGGGTCGGCCGCCCTGCCGATGGGGCTGATGCCCCCCTTCATGCACAATGACGGCTGCTACATCGCCTCCCTGGGCAATGTGGCGCGCTGGCTGGGCGAACAGGCCGAGGCCCTGGGCGTCGAGGTCTATCCCGGCATGGCCGCCAGCCACGTCGTCTGGGAAGAAGAGACGGGTCGAGTGAAGGGCGTCGTCGCCGGCGTCTTCGGCATCGACCGCGAGGGCAAGCCGACCGGCGACTTCCAGCCGGGCATCGAACTGCACGGCAAATATGTCTTCATCGCCGAGGGCGTGCGCGGCTCCCTGGCCAAGACCATCATCGCCAAGCACAGGCTTCAGGACGGCAGGTCGCCTCAGAAATACGGCATCGGCCTGAAGGAGCTGTGGCAGGTGCCGGCGGATAAGCACCAGCCCGGCCTGGCCCAGCACACCACCGGCTGGCCGCTGGACGAGCACACCGGCGGCGGCAGCTTCCTGTACCACTTCGGCGACCGCTATGTGGCGATCGGCTATGTCGTTCACCTGAACTACAAGAACCCGCATCTGTCGCCGTTCGACGAGTTCCAGCGGTTCAAGCATCACCCGTCCATCGCCTCGCACCTGGAAGGCGGCACGCGCATCTCCTACGGCGCACGGGCCATCACCGAGGGCGGCCTGCAGTCGATTCCGAAGCTTAGCTTCCCCGGCGGCGTCCTGATCGGCTGCTCGGCCGGCTTTGTGAACGTGCCCCGGATCAAGGGCAGCCATAACGCCATGAAGACCGGCATGCTGGCCGCCGACGCCGCCTATGACGCGGTTCAGGCCGGACGCGGCGGCGATGAACTGGTCGAGTATGAGGCCGCCTTCAAGAAGAGCTGGGTCTATAAGGAGCTGTCGGTCGTCCGAAACGCCAAGCCTCTGCTGTCCAAGTTCGGCACCACCCTGGGCGGGGCGCTGGGCATGTTCGACATGTGGTGCCGCACCCTGCTGGGCGGCTGGTCCCCTATCCCGACCCTGCAACACGGCAAGACCGACGCGGCCTCGACCGAGCCCGCCGCCAAGCACAAGCCGATCGCCTATCCCAAGCCGGACGGCAAACTGTCCTTCGACAAGCTGTCGTCGGTCTTCATTTCGAACACCAACCACGCCGAGGACCAGCCGGCCCACCTGAAACTGCTGGACCCGTCCAAGCCGATCCAGGTCAACCTGCCCAAATACGGCGAACCGGCCCGGCTCTACTGCCCAGCGGGCGTGTACGAGGTCGTCTATGCGGACGAGGTCGCCAAGACCGACCCCCGTTTCGTCATCAACGCCCAGAACTGCGTCCACTGCAAAACCTGCGACATCAAGGATCCGTCGCAGAACATCGTCTGGACCACGCCCGAGGGCGGCGGCGGCCCGAACTATCCGAACATGTGACGGGGCTCTTGCGGGGGCGGTGGAAAGCGTGAAGGGTCGGCGCATGATCGCCTCCCGTTCGCGCCTGTTCGCCGCCTCCCTGACCGTCCTCGCCCTGGCCATGGCCCAGGGGGCCGTCGCGCAGGAGACAAGACCGGCGTCGCCGTCCGTCAATCCGTCCCAGGACCATCCGCCCGCCATAATCCTCGAGCCGGGTCAGACGCCTGACGCCGCGCCCGCCGAAGACGAACCCGAGGACGGCGCGCCCCAGGAAATGACGCCCGGAGGCGATCCGGCGACCGACGTCGCGGGCGATGACGAACCGGCCGAACCACCCATCCCCGAGGTCTGGTCGCCGATCCCGACCGACGCCCAGGGCCGCAGCGCCTATGGGCTGTATCTCGCCGGCAAACTGGCCCTGATGACGGGGGAGGGCGAACGGGGCGCCGATCTTCTGGCCCAGGCCCAGGCCCTGACGCCGGAACAGCCGCGCCTGCGCGAACAGGCCTTCACCTCGGCCCTGCTCAGCGGCGATCTGGACGTGGCGGCGCGCCTGGCGCCGACCGCCGACGCCTCGCCGGCCTTCACCGAGGGGGGGCGGCTGCTCGCGGCCGTCCAGACCTTCGTGCACGGCGACGCCCGCGCCGCCGACGCCGCATTGGCCGCCCGACCCATCGCCGCCCCGCACGCCCGCGCCGGGCTGATGGTCGCGCCCTGGATCGCGGGGGCGGCCGGCGACTGGACCCGCGCCCTGGCCGCGCCACCGGCCCTGGGCGATCCCGTCACCCTGGCCTTTGCGCGCCAGAACCGCGCCCTTCTCTTGGAAAAGCGCCGCAAATACGCCGAGGCGGAGGCCGAGCTGAAGGCGCTGTCCGATCTGCCGACCCTGGGCGCCCTGTTCCACCGGCCCTATGGCGAGTTTCTGGAGCGGCGCGGCAAGCGGGACCAGGCCCTGGCCGTCTATCAGGCGGCGATGCAGGGACAGACCGATCTGGCGACCGCCCGCGCCCTGGCGCGGCTTCAGGCCGGAGATCCGCCTCCGCCCGTTCCGGACTTCCGCCAGGGCGCGGCCCAGGCCCTGACCACGGCCGCCGCCCAGGCCGTGGCCGAACGGGGTAATGAGTTTGCGGTGGTCTATCTGCGGCTCGCCCTGAACCTGCACGAGGATGCGGCGACCCAGATTCAGCTGGCCCAGGTGCTGGACCGGGTGGGGCTGAAGTCCGCCGCCCGCACCGCCCTGTCGCGCGTCGGGCCGGAGGACCCGGTCCTCTACGCCAGCGCCCGCGCCCAGCTGGCGATCAATCTGGAGGAGGACGGCCAGTCCGAGGCCGCCCTGACCGAACTGCGCGCCGCCGCCGCCGCCCAGCCTGACGATCCGCGCATCGCCCTGGTCCTGGCGGGCCAGCTGATCCAGGCGCAACAGTTCGAGGCGGCCCTGGCCCTTCTGAACGGCCCGCTGCTGAATACGGCGGACCAGGGCGCCAACATCCATTTCCTGCGCGGCGCGGCGCTGGAATCATTGGACCGCATCCCCGAGGCCGAGGCCGAACTGTGGGCCGCGCATCAGGCGGACCCGAACAACGCCGACGTGCTGAACTATCTCGGCTATCTGTGGGTGGACAAGGGTCTGCGCGTAGATCAGGGCGCCGGCCTGTTGGCCCAGGCCCACGCCGCCGAGCCCGAGAACGGCAATATCCAGGACTCCCTGGGCTGGGCCCAGTTCAAACAGGGCTATTACGACACCGCCGTCGTCACCCTGGAGGAGGCGGCCGACAAGGAGCCCGCCAATCCCGAGATCACCGATCACCTGGGCGACGCCTACTGGAAGGTGGGGCGTCGGCGGGAGGCGGTCTGGCTGTGGAACCGCGTCCTGAGCCTTGACCCGGAGCCCGAACGCAAGGCCGAGGTCGAACGCAAGATCGCCAACGGCCTCGACGGCGCCGGCCCCGCGACCGGCGTGCCGCAATAGGGGGCGCGCCACCGCACGCTCAGCCCCCGCGCTGCCACACCCACGCCCGTCATCCTCGCCCTTGTGGCGAGGATCCAGACTCCCGGTGTGTCCGCAGACGTGCGTCCGCTCGAACACCGGGAGTCTGGATCCTGGGGACAAGCCCTAGGATGACGACCGGGAAGGGAGAGGGGCGCCGTATTCCCCGTTCCGACCCAGCCCCCAAGTCGCTAAGACCTACTCCATGCCACCACTCACGGCCCTGGCCCCGGCCAAGATCAATCTGTTCCTGCACGTCGGCCCGGTGGACGCCGACGGCTATCATCCCCTGTCCAGTCTGGTCGCCTTCGGCGAGGTCGGGGATCGGGTGACGGTCGAGCCCGCCGACCGCCTGTCGCTGAGCGTGAGCGGCCCGTTCGGCGCGGGTCTGGCGGCCGAGCCCGACAATCTGATCCTGCGCGCGCTTCGCGCCCTGGGCCAGGCGACCGGCGCAGGCGAACCGCCGCTGAAGGTAACGCTGGACAAGCGCCTGCCCATCGCCGCCGGCCTGGGCGGGGGCTCGTCCGACGCCGGCGCCGCCCTGAAACTGGCGCGTCAGGCCCTGGCGCTGGACATAGACGATGCGGCGCTGGAGGCCGTGGCCGGCGTCATCGGCGCCGACGGCCCCATGTGCCTGCGGATGCGCACCGCCTGGGCCGAGGGGCGGGGCGAGGTCCTGACCGACGAGCCGCGCCTGCCGCCGCTCCACGCCGTCCTGTTCAATCCGGGCGTCCCTTCGCCCACCGGCGCCGTCTACAGGGCCTATGACGCCGGTCCGCCGCGCGCCGCTGCCCACGCCCTTGCCTGGCCCGCGCCGCCCGCCGACTGGAGCCCGGCGGTCGTGATCGACTGGCTGGCGGGTCTTCGCAACGATCTTCAGCCGCCCGCCGAGGCCCTGACGCCCGCCATAGCCGATGCGGTTTCAGCGGTGGCGGCGGCCCCCGGCGTGGCCCTGGCGCGCATGTCCGGCTCGGGCGCCACCGTCTTCGGCCTGTGCCGGTCCGGCGAGGACGCGGCCGCCGCCGCCGCCGCCCTGTCGGCCGCCCATCCGGTCGCCTGGGTCGCCCCGACCCGCCTCGCCGCCGCCTGAGCCATAAATCCCCCGCGCGTGTTGAAGCGCGCGGCGCCGGGCCCTATGGTCCGCCGTCTTTTTTTAGCCCCTCCCGAGCCCGATTTGACCACCTCGACCGAGCCGCTCGCCTTCCAGGACCTGATCCTGACCCTGCACCGCTATTGGGGCGAGCAGGGCTGCGCCATCCTCCAGCCCTATGACATCGAGGTCGGGGCCGGCACCCTGCACCCCGCCACCGTCCTGCGCGCGCTCGGCGCCAAGCCGTGGAAGGCCGCTTATGTCCAGCCCAGCCGCCGCCCCGGCGACGGCCGCTATGGCGAGAACCCGAACCGCCTCCAGCACTATTATCAGTATCAGGTCATCCTGAAGCCCAACCCGGACAATCTTCAGGAGCTGTATCTCGGCTCGCTGGCGGCGATCGGGATTGATCCGAAGCTGCACGACATCCGCTTCGTCGAGGACGACTGGGAGAACCCGACGGTCGGCGCCTGGGGCCTGGGCTGGGAGGTCTGGTGCGACGGGATGGAGGTGACGCAGTTCACCTATTTCCAGGGCGTCGGCGGCATCGAGGTCGATGTGGTCTCGGGCGAGCTGACCTACGGGCTGGAGCGTCTGGCCATGTATGTCCAGGGCGTGGACAACGTCTATGACCTCAAGTTCACCAAGGAGGGTCTGACCTATGGCGAGGTCTTCCTGGAGAACGAGCGCCAGCAGTCGGAGGCCAACTTCCACGGCTATGACGTCGACGGGCTGAAGCGCCGGTTCGAGGATATGGTCGCCGAGGTCTCTCGCCTTCTGGCCCTGACTGGACCCCAGGGCCAGCCCCTGGTCCTGCCGGCCTACGACCAGGTGCTGAAGGCCAGCCACCTGTTCAACCTGATGGACGCCCGCGGCGCCATCGCCGTCGCCGAACGCCAGAGCTACATCGGCCGCATCCGCGAACTCTGCAAAGCCTGCGCCCTCGCTTACGTTGAACAAGAGCGGAAAACCGCCTGATGCCCCAACTCCTCCTCGAGATCTTCTCCGAAGAAATCCCCGCCCGCATGCAGCAGGGCGCCGCGCGCGACCTGGAGCGCATGGTCTCCGACCGGCTGAAGGCCGCCGGCCTGACCTGGGACGCTCTGACCACCTATGCCGGCCCGCGCCGGCTGACGCTGGTGATCGACGGCCTGCCCGCCGCCACGCCCGACCGCGAGGAAGAGGTGAAGGGGCCCAAGGCCTCGGCGCCGGAACAGGCGCTTGAAGGTTTCCTGCGCAAGACCGGCCTGACCCGCGATCAACTGACCGAGCGCGACGGCGTCCTCTACGCCGTCCTGTCGTCCAAGGGCCGGGCCACGACCGATCTGGTCGCCGAGACGGTGGACCAGGTCATCCGCGCCTTCCCCTGGCCCAAGTCGATGCGCTGGGGTTCTGGGACGCTACGCTGGGTCCGCCCGATCAAGCGCATCCTGTGCCTGTTCGACGGCAAGGTGGTGCTGTTCGATATCGACGGGATCCAATCCGACGCCCTCACCGAGGGCCACCGTTTCCTCGGCTCGGGCCAACTTCTGAAGGTCAGCGACTTCGTCGACTACCGCACCCAGCTGGAGCGGGAGTTCGTCCTGCTGGATGTGGCCGACCGCAAGCTGCGCATTCTGGAACAGGCCAAGGCCGCCTGCGCCGCGCGCGGCCTCGTCTTGGTCGATGACGACGGCCTGCTGGACGAGGTGGCGGGCCTGGCCGAATGGCCGACCCCGATCCTGGGCGACATGGACCCCCAGTTCCTGGCCCTGCCGCCCGAGGTCGTGCGTCTGTCGATGAAGGTGCACCAGAAGTATTTCGCCGTCCGCGACCCGTCGAAGGAGGGCCTGGCCCCCAACTTCCTGGTCGTCGCCAATGTCGAGGCCACCGACGGCGGCAAGGCCCTGGCCGCCGGCAACAGCCGCGTCCTGTCCGCCCGCCTGAATGACGCCCGCTTCTTCTGGGACGAGGATCAGAAGGTCGGCTTCGACGCCTGGAACGAAAAGCTGAAGGGCGTCACCTTCCACGCCAAACTGGGCACATTGGCTCAGCGACTAGAACGTATAGTCGCTAAGACTTCCGATGTGGCTCCCGCGATTGAGGGGGATGCTGGCGCTGCGAGGCAAGCCGCGCAACTCTCGAAAGCCGACCTTCTTTCTGGGATGGTGAGCGAGTTCCCGGAGCTGCAAGGGGTCATGGGCGGGTACTACGCTCGTCTCGCCGGTTACTCCGATGCTGTCTCTGACGCGGTGCGAGATCATTATAAGCCTCAGGGGCCCAACGATACCGTTCCGACCGCGCCTGTTACTGTCGCGGTCGCGCTCGCTGATAAGCTGGACATTCTCTGTGGCTTCTTCGCCATCGATGAAAAGCCCACGGGTTCAAAGGATCCCTTCGCGCTCCGTCGTGCGGCTTTGGGTGTGATCCGCTTGATCATTGAAAATGAGCTGCGTCTTTCTCTGAGACAGCAGATTGAAGGCGGGTTGCAACTGTATCGGAATCAAGGGGTGACGGTCGAGGCTAACGCGGCTCACGACCTTCTCGCCTTCTTCGCCGACCGCCTGACCGTCCTCCTCCGCGATCAGGGCCAGCGCCACGACCTCGTCGCCGCCGTCTTCGCCCTGGGCGACGACGACCTCGTCCGCATCGTGCGTCGGGTCGAGGCCCTGGCCGCCTTCCTCGCCACCGACGACGGGGCCAATCTGCTGGCCGGCTACAAGCGCGCCTCCAACATCCTCCGCGCCGAGGAGAAGAAGGGGCCGGTTCCGACCGGCATGGGCCAGACCGGCCTGCCGAACCAGCCCGAGGCCGAGACCACCCTGGCCTTCGCCGTCAACGCCGCCCGCACCGCCGTCGAGACCGCGCTGGAGACCGAGGATTTCGCCGCCGCCATGACGGCCCTGGCGGCCCTGCGCGCCCCGGTCGACGCCTTCTTCGAGGCGGTGATGGTCAACTCGGACGTTCCCGAGGAGCGCGACAACCGTCTGAAACTGCTGGGCCAGGTGCGCGACGTGATGGGCCAGGTGGCGGACTTCGGCCAGATCGCGGGGTAGGTGCTGAAGACCCTCTCCCGCTTGCGGGAGAGGTGGCCCGGCGTCCGGCGTAGCCGGACCAGGGTCGGAGAGGGGAGTCTTGTTTCAACAAGAAGACTTCCCCCATCGTCAGGCGTGTCGCTGCACGCCACGGCCTGACACTTCCCCGCAAGCGGGGGAAGATCAGCACACTCTAGCCCGACGCCCCCAACCGCCCTAAACCTCGCGCTCAATCCGTCGGACCCGCCTTGACCCCAGCCTCGGACATCGCCGCCAAAACCCCCGCCTGGGTCTGCGCGCCCGGCGTGCTGAAGGTCCCCTTCCTCGATGTCTTCCTGAACGACTACGACCTGCGCCGCCTGCCGGGCGATCAGGTCCAGGCCGTGCTGGGCTGGGGCCTGAAGCCGACCGCCGCCGCCGGTCGCCGCTGGGCGGAAGCGAACAACCGCCCCTATGTCGCGCTGGAAGACGGCTTCCTTCGCTCGGTCGGCATAGGGGAGGCGGGGGCGGCCAGTCTCAGCCTGATCGTCGATGATCTGGGCGTCTATTACGACGCCACCCGGCCCAGCCGGCTCGAACACCTGATCCAGACCGCCGACACCTGGTGCGACGCCGCCACCACCGCCCGCGCCCGCGCCCTGATCGACCGGATCGTCGCTTCGGGCGTGTCCAAGACCAACATGGGCGGGCCGCTGGACCCCGGCCTGCTGCGGCCCGGCCGCCGCGTCCTGATCGTGGACCAGACCTTCGGCGACGCCTCCATCGGCTACGGCCTGGCGACGCAAGACAGTTTCGACGCCATGGTCGCCGCCGCCCGGCGCGACGAGCCTGAGGCCCAACTGATCGTCAAACGCCATCCGGCGGTGGCGGCGGGTCGGAAGCGGGGCTGCGTCACTGACCTGTCCGGCGTCACCCTGGTGGACGCCGACGTGCGGCCGGCCGACCTGCTGGCGGCGGTGGACGCCGTCTATTGCGTCACGTCTGCGTTGGGGTTCGAAGCCCTGTTGCGGGGCCTGCCGGTCCGCTGTTTCGGGGCGCCCTTCTATTCCGGCTGGGGCCTGACGACCGACGCCGTGGACACGGGCCGACGCGGCGCGGCGCGCTCGGTGGAACAGGTTGCCGCCGCCGCCCTGATCGCCTATAGCCGCTATGTCGATCCCGTCACCGGCGAGCGGTGTGAGGCCGAACAGGCGCTGGAGCGATTGATCGCCCTGCGCGACCGCGCCGACCGTCTGGCGGGGCCCTGGTCCGCCGTCGGCTTCGCCCCGGCCAAACGCCCGCCGGTGCGCCGCCTGCTGAACTCGCCCAAGGCGCGGATGCGCTATTTCATGTCGCCGTCGCGGGCCGCCGCCCATGCCGCCGCGACCAATGGTCGGCTGATCTGGTGGGCGGGCAAGGAGAGCGAGGCCGTGCGCCGGGCCGCCGCAACCTTTGACGGCCCGACCGTTCGCATGGAGGACGGCTTCATCCGTTCGCGCGGCCTGGGGTCCGATTTCGTCGGCGCCCTGTCGGTCGCCCTGGACGACCAGGGGGTCTATTACGACCCGTCGCGCCCGTCGCGGCTGGAAACCCTGATCGAGACGACCGCCGCCACGCCGGAGCAGCTGGCCCGCGCCGCTGCGCTTCGGACCCGCATCGTCGAGGCCGGCCTGTCGAAATATAATCTGAAGGGCCAGGCGCCGGCGGACTGGCCCAAAGACAGGAGTGGCGATCGCGAAGTGCTGCTGGTCGTCGGCCAGGTGGAGAACGACAAGTCGATCCTGCTGGGCTGCGAACCGGACCTGAACACCAACTCCGCCCTGGTCGAGGCGGCGCGGGCCGATCACCCCGACGCCTTCCTGGTCTATCGCAACCATCCCGACGTTCTGGCGGGCAACCGGCCCGGACGGCTGGAGGCCTCGGCCCTGGCCTCGGTCGATGCGGTTGCGGACGGACTGGACATCATCGACTGCCTGAACGCCTGCCGCCGGGTCGCGACCCTGACCTCCCTGACCGGGTTCGAGGCCCTGATGCGGGGCAAGGCGGTGTCGGTCTATGGGCGGCCCTTCTACGCCGGCTGGGGCCTGACCGACGACCGGCTGAGTTTCGAGCGCCGCACCCGGCGCGCCACAGTCGATCATCTGATCCTGGCCGCCCTGATCCACTATCCGATCTATGTGACGCCTCAGGGCTGGCCCTGCGAGGCCGAGGATCTGGTCCAGGCCCTGATCGCGGCCCGCGATCTGCCGCCGCCCCCGGCGCCGCGCGGCCAGGTGCAACGCTGGGCCGCCGGGATCATCGCCAGTCTCGACCGCAGGCCGCCGCCGTCCTATTGAAGGCGTTCGCAAAGGAAACTGTCTACCCGTGCAACACGCCGTCATCGCCGCAACCGGCCTCTTCACCCCCGAACAATCGGTCTCCAACGCCGAACTGGTCGACAGCTACAACGCCTGGGCCGACGGCTGGAACGCCCGTCACGCAGATCGGATCGAGGCGGGGGAACTGGAGGCCAAGCCCCATTCCTCGCCCGAGTTCATCGAAAAGGCCTCGGGCATCAAGCAGCGGTTCGTGATGGACAAGGCCGGGGTGATCGACCCTGCCCGCATGGCGCCCAACCTGCCCGAACGCAGCAATGAGGAGCTGTCGATCCTGGCCGAGATGGCGGTCAAGGCCGCCCGTCAGGCGATCGAGGCCTGGGGCAAGCCGGTCAGCGAGATCGGCGCGGTGCTCTGCGCCGCCTCCAACATGCAACGCCCCTATCCGGCCATGGCCATCGAGGTGCAGCAGGCCCTGGGGATCGAGGGCTTCGCCTTCGACATGAATGTGGCCTGTTCCTCGGCCACCTTCGGGATCAAGACGGCGGCCGACTTCATCGCCGGCGGCTCGGTCAAGGCCGTGCTGATGGTCAATCCGGAGATCTGCTCGGCCCACCTGAACTTCACCGACCGCGACAGCCATTTCATCTTCGGCGATGTGGCCACCGCCGTGATCGTGGAATCCTCGGGCACCGCCGGACCCGGCGGCTGGGACGTGCTGGGCACGCGGCTGAAGACCGTCTTCTCGAACAATATCCGCAACAATTTCGGCTTCCTGAACCGCAACGCGCGCGACACCGACCATCTGGATTCGCCGGTCGCCGACGACAGCGTCCAGAACGACAAGCTGTTCATCCAGCAGGGTCGCAAGGTCTTCCGCGACGTGGTGCCGATGGTTTCGGACATGATCGTCGATCACGCCGGCGAACTGGGCCTGGATCCGCACGAGCTGAAGCGGCTGTGGCTGCACCAGGCCAACATCAACATGAACCAGCTGATCGGCAAGAAGGTGCTGGGTCGCGAACCGTCGTCGGAAGAGAACGTCATCATCCTGGACGACTACGCCAACACCTCCTCGGCCGGCTCGATCATCGCCTTCCACCTGCACAATGACGGCTTCGTCCCCGGCGAGACCGGTCTGATCTGCAGCTTCGGCGCAGGGTACTCGGCCGGGACGGTATTCGTGCGCAAGCGTGGCTAGGGTGACGAAACCAAAAGTTTCGACCGGCGTTACGGCAGGTTAATCCCGATCTGCGACGATAATTTCTGAGGCCACGCTTGAATCCGGCGGCGGATTTTGCGAGGCGTTCGATTGTCGAGAACAGGGGAGTTCCCAGATGGCTCAGACGACGCCGAAGACAGTGCTGGAAAGCCTGGCTCAGGATATCGCCGCCGTGCTGAAGAGCATGGGCGGCTCGGCCCACCAGAATTTGGTCGTCGACTGCGTTGCGGCCCTCCGACGTCAGCGCGGCGAGGCGGTGGACGCCCAGGCCCTGCGTCAGAAGATCATCGAGGCCTTCGAACAGTACCGCGACTGGTTTGTGCGTCCGTTCGGCGAAGGCTCTCAGCGCTGGGCCCTGGCCCGCGATTTCGCCTGAAGTCCTGAAAGCAAAAGGCGCGCCCCTTTCGGAGCGCGCCTTCTTCAATCCGCCTGATCGCCGGGATCAGAAGCGACGGATGTAGCTGAGCGAATAGGCGTCCGCCTCGCCCGCGTCGTCACGGTAGTCGCGACGGGTCCAGTCGGCCCGCAGGCCGTTCACGCCGTCCAGATAGTAGTTGGCGCCGGCGCCGTAGTTCCAGCTGTCGCCGCCCACGTCGGTATTGGCGCCGGGGAACTCCTGCTTCAGCTCGGTGTGGCCGTAACCGCCGCGGGCGAACAGCTCCAGCTTGTCGGAAACCGGCACCTTGCCGACCACATAGCCCGCCGCGTCCCACTCGTGCTTGGTCGTGCCGTCCACGCCGGCGACGGTGAAGTCGTCGTCCTTCACGCCGACCGAGGCCTCGGTCTCCAGAGCCAGGTAGCGGTTCAGATTGACGCCCAGGCGGCCGGTCACGGCGCCGGTGGTGGCGTTGTCGCTTTCAAGATGAGTATAGCCCAGTGATCCGTAACCACGCGGTTCAGGATTGGTTTGAGCAAAAGCCGGAGCGGCGATTGCGGAAACGGCGACAGCAGCGAGAATAATGTTGCGCATTGTTTCTTATTAACTCCTAGATGTGATGACCGGTTGGATCATCAGCCCCATCCAGCGAGTGCTTAAATAGGTGAGGGCGTTCTCTGTTCCAGGCGCCGCTGGAACGGATCGTCGTCTGTGGACGGAGAGACACACACTGTGTTCGGCTAAGTAAGACGGAAATGCGGCGCGCAATGAAAAGAGGCGGCGCCTCGCAGCGCCGCCTCTGATTCCATTTCATTCCGTCATCCTGGGGCTCGCCCCGAGGAGGAGGGGCGCCTACCGATCCTTTTCGCGCTCACCGCTCAGGGCCGCCTGGGCCGCCGCCAGGCGGGCGATCGGCACGCGGTAGGGCGAGCAGGAGACATAGTCCAGGCCGGCCTTTTCGCAGAAGGCGATCGACGACGGATCCCCGCCGTGCTCGCCGCAGATGCCCAGCTTGACCTCGGGGCGAACCGCACGGCCGCGTTCGGTCGCGATCTCGATCAGGCCGCCGACGCCGTCCTGGTCCAGACGCACGAAGGGGTCCGTCTCGAAGATGCCCTTGTCCAGATAGGCCTGCAGGAACCGCCCTGAATCGTCGCGGCTGATGCCGAAGGTGGTCTGGGTCAGGTCATTGGTGCCGAAGCTGAAGAACTGGGCGTGCTCGGCCAGATCGCCCGCGCGGATGGCGGCGCGGGGCAGTTCGATCATGGTGCCGACCAGATAGTCGACGCTGTCGCCGGCCTCGGCGAACACCGCCTTGGCCGTGCGGTCGGTCAGTTCGCGCAGATATTTCATCTCCAGACCCAGGGCGACCAGCGGGTGCATGATCTCCGGGATCGGCGCCACGCCCGAGGTCTTCTTCACCTCCAGCGCGGCCTCGAGCACGGCCCGGACCTGCATCTCGTAGATCTCGGGATAGGCCACGCCCAGGCGGCAGCCGCGATGGCCCAGCATGGGGTTGGTCTCGTGCAGCTCCTTGGCCCGGCGCTTCAGCTTCTCGGCGTCGATGCCAGACGAGGCGGCCAGGGCGTCGATGTCCTCGTCCGTATGCGGGATGAACTCGTGCAGCGGCGGGTCCAGCAGACGCACCGTCACAGGCAGGCCGGCCATGATCTCGAACAGTTCGACGAAGTCCGACTTCTGGAACGGCGCGATCTTGGCCAGGGCCGTGCGGCGCCCGGCCTCGTCGTCGGCCAGGATCATTTCGCGCACGGCGGCGATCCGGGTGTCGTCGAAGAACATGTGTTCGGTCCGGCACAGGCCGATGCCCTCGGCGCCGAAGCCGCGCGCCGTCTTGGCGTCCAGCGGGGTCTCGGCGTTGGCGCGCACCTTCAGGCGGCGCACCTGGTCGGCCCAGCCCATCAGGGTCTGGAAGTCGCCGGTCAGCTCGGGCTCGATCATCGGCACGGCGCCGTCCAGCACCTCGCCCTTGGAGCCGTCGATGGTGATGATGTCGCCGGTCTTGAAGGTGCGGCCGCGGGCGTTGAAGACGCCCTTGGCCTCGTCGATGTGGATCTCGCCGGCGCCGGAGACGCAGGCCCGGCCCATGCCGCGCGCCACCACGGCCGCGTGGCTGGTCATGCCGCCGCGCGCCGTGACAATGCCGCGCGCCGCATGCATGCCGTGGATGTCTTCCGGGCTGGTCTCCTCGCGCACCAGGATGACGGCCTCGCCCAGGCCGGCCAGACGCTCGGCCTCGTCGGCGTCGAACACGATCTTGCCGGTCGCGGCGCCGGGCGAGGCGGGCAGGCCGGCGGCGATGACGGTGCGGGGCGCCTCCGGGTCCAGGGTCGGGTGCAGCAACTGATCGAGCGCCGAGGGCTCGACCCGGCTGACGGCTTCTTCCTGGCTGATCACGCCTTCCGCCGCCAGATCGACCGCCACCTTCAGCGCCGACTTGGCGGTGCGCTTGCCGTTGCGGGTCTGCAGCATCCAGAGCCGGCCCTGTTCGACCGTGAACTCGATGTCCTGCATGTCGCGATAATGGCTCTCCAGCTTGCCCACCACCTCGACGAACTGGCCGAACACCTCGGGCATGGCCTCTTCCATCGAAGGGGCGGTCTCGCCCATCTCCTCGCGGCCGATCTTGGTCAGGGACTGGGGCGTGCGGATGCCCGCGACCACGTCTTCGCCCTGGGCGTTGATCAGGAACTCGCCGTACAGCCGCGCCTCGCCGGTCGAGGGATTACGGGTGAAGGCCACGCCGGTCGCCGAGGTCTCGCCCATATTGCCGAACACCATCGACTGGACATTGACGGCCGTGCCCCAGCTTTCGGGGATGTCGTGCATGCGGCGATAGAATTTCGCCCGGTCGTTCATCCAGCTTTCGAACACGGCGCCGACGGCGCCCCACAACTGGTCCTTCGGATCCTGGGGGAAGGGGTGGCCCAGCTCGCGCTCGACCACGGCCTTGTAGTCCTCGACGACCCGCTCCCAGTCCTCGGCCTTCAGATCGGTGTCGACGCTGACGCCCAGCCGGTCCTTGTGGGCGTCCAGCACCTCTTCGAAATCGTCGTGGCTGAGGCCCAGAACCACATTGGAATACATGGTGATGAAGCGCCGGTAGCTGTCGAAGGCGAATCGCCTGTCGCCCGACAGTTTCGCCAGGCCTTCGACCGTCTGGTCGTTCAGGCCCAGGTTCAGCACCGTGTCCATCATGCCGGGCATCGAGGCTCGCGCGCCCGAACGCACCGAGACCAGCAGGGGGTTGTCCACGTCGCCGAAGGTCTTGCCGACCACGCCCTCGACCTTGGCCAGGGCCGTCTTCACCTGGTCTTCCAGATCGGCCGGATAGGTCTCGCCGTGGGCGTAATAGTAGGTGCAGACCTCGGTGGTGATGGTGAAGCCGGGCGGGACGGGCAGGCCCAGGGCGGACATTTCCGCCAGGTTCGCCCCCTTGCCGCCGAGAAGGTTCTTCATCGACGCGTCGCCGTCGGCGGAGCCTCCGCCGAAGCCGTACACCCACTGAGTCATCTTAAGCCCCTGAGCTTTGTCTTAAGGTTCGGCGGGTTGACCCGCTCGCACATGCGGCCTGCTCTAGCGCGGCGAAACCGGCTTGACCATGGCGTTTGTAACAAAGCGTGAGCCTGAAACCGGTTTCCGAACCTCGGTTTTTCGGATCACGCCGAACCGGCGGACTGCGCCGTACAGGGACGATTACCAGCCGCGCCCGCCGCGACTCCAACGATCATCGCCGTAGTAGCGGTTGTCCGGCACATAGCGGCCGCTGCGGTCGTACCAGCCATAGCCCTGCTGATACCGATCATAGCCGTCCAGCGGATAGCCGTAGTCATAGTACTGACCGTCTTCGGCCTCCCACCAGTCGCGGGGATAGGGGCTGTATTGGCAGTCATAGCCGCGGTCGCCGCCGCCCCATGAAGGCGCATAACGGTCGCGATAGCGGTTTTCGAAACGGGGGCGGCACAGGTCGCGCGACCACACCCGATTGTCGCGGGCCTCGATGCTGGCGCGCGGCTCGCCATAGATGGCGTCGCGGACGCCGGCGAAACTGTTGTTTGTGATCACGGCCCGGCCCGAGGCGGCGGCGACCCCCACCTGATCCACCCGGACGCGGTTCTGATCGAACAGCAGTTCGCCGTTGTAGAGGACGGCGCCCTTGTCGCCCTTGCAGATCCGGCTGTTGGAGACCGAGACCGAGGCGCCCTCGATCGCAATCCCCTCCACATAGCCGCAGATCTTGGCGTTGCTGATCTCGACCCGGCCATAATCGCGGGCGGAGCGAACGATCACCCCGATGGCGCGCGGGCCGAAGCTGTTCGGCTGTTCCGATCCGATCAGGGTGACCGAGGTCAGGCTGGAGGGGGCGGCGGAGCCCGGCGTCAGGTCCACGCCCGAGACGGCGCCGGTGATGGCGGTCTCGTACAGGGTGACGGCGGCGCCGTCGGCGACCACGGCGGCCGAGACGGTGCGGGCGTCGATCAGGGCGTCGCGCAGGTCCAGAAGCCCGCCGTCGACATAGATCGCCGCCTCGTCGCCCGCGTGGCGGAAGCCGACCCGGCTCATGACGATTTCAGCCCCATAGCCGATCACGCAGGCGGCGTCGCCGGCGTGGGGCGAGGCGAAGACCAGGTCGCGGACCTCGACCCGGACACCGGGGGCGGCGGTCAGACAGGGCAGGCCGTCGGGCGCCTGGAGGGTGGGCGTCGCCGCATCCCAGCGGCGCGGATCAAAGCCGCTGTCGCCGATGATGGTCATCGGCTTGTCGATGTTCAGCCAGCCGACGCAGGCGCCGGCCCGGGCCCGGATGATGAGAGTGCCGCCCGGACGCACCCGCTGGACCGCGCTCTCGATCGCGCCCGAGCCGGGATTGCCGCCGCAGTCGACCAGTACGACCTCTTCCTGATGCGGGGGACGGGGCAGGGGGCGCCAGTCGGGACCGCGATAATGACCATAGTCGTAGGGGCGATGGGCGCGGGGCCGGGCGCGGGTCGGCGGGTCCAGCAGGACGCCGAAATTGGGCCGGGTCTGGGCCTCGACCTTGGCGGCGACCTGGGCCTGGACCGGGGCGGGCATAGCTCCCAGGGCGGAAAGGGCGAAAACCGCCAGGAGCGAGACTTTCGCGAGCGAGCGGATGTTCATGCGACCAGACCCTCCCATTTAGCGGCGCTGTTGTTGGGCGCGGGACACCTGGGACAACAGGGCCTGCAAGCGCGAGGCCGAGGGGCCGAAGCCCGACAGCGCGGATTCGATGCGGTAGGCGACGGCCTCGGCCTTGTCCTGATCGGCCACCCCGGCGACGCCGAGGGCGAAATAGGTGGACATGGCGAACTTGGCCTCGGGGCTGCCCTGGCGGGCCGCCTCCTCGAACCATTTGAACGAGCGGGCGTAGTCGGCGGGCAGGCCGATGCCTTCGGCGTACATGACGGCCAGGACCAGCTGGGCCTCGGACGAGCCGTTGACGGCGGCCAGCTGGATGGCGCGGACCCGCTCCAGCGGCGACAGCCGGCTTTCGGTCGCATGGCCGATCATGGCTTCGAAGGCCTCGATCTGCTGGCGGGACAGTTGCTCAGGGGCGGTGACGGCCTCGGGCGTCACGCCCAGATAGCGCAGGGCGCGGCCCACATGGACGAAGGGCAGTTCGCCCTGAAGCCGCGACAGGGCGTATTCATAGGCGTCGCCGCGCGGGCGGCTCTCGTCCGAGAAGGGCACGCCCGAGGCCGGGGCCTCCAACGGATAGAATTCGAACGGCGGGGTCCACTGACGCGCCTTGGCCTCGACGAAGCCCGCATATTGGGCGCGGCCGGGCGAGGAGCGTTCGAAGTCCTTCATCAGCACATAGGCGCCGACGTCGCCCGTCTGAACCGCCAGATAGTTGTAGAGATAGGCGTCGACGTCGTTCCTCTGGAACAGATTGACCGCCGCCCAGTAGCCGCCGCGCGAACGGGGCTGGCCCAAGCTCTTGCCCTCGGGTTTGCGGCCGAGCGCCTCGCGGGCCTCACGATTGTCGGCAGGTTCGCCGAACGGGCCATAGAGGCCGTCGTGGAGACGGGCCAGGGTGCGATAGCCCTCGGCGTCCTGGGTCGACAGGATGTAGATCACCCGGTCGCGCACCGCCTCCTGCTCCTGGCGGCTCATCCGCGACAGCTGGCGGTCCAGAACCTGATAGGCGCGGTGGCGTTCGAAGGCGCGGCAGTCGTCGTACTTCGACAGACGGCGCAGGCCGCCGCCGAACAGGCCGCCGCCCTGGGGTTCGACCCCGTTGATCGGGGCGTAGCCCTCGTCATTGGCCAGGGCCATGGCGTACCAGACCGAGCTTTCGATCGGATCCTCGATATTCTTGTCGGTGACGCGGACGGCGGCGTAGCGCGAGCCCAGCTCCAGCTGGGCGAAGAAGTCGCCGCGGAAGGCGGCGCGGCGCAGGTGGCGCAGGCTCGCCTCCTGGGCGTTGAATTCGGATCCCGTCACCGAGGCTGGGCGGGGGCAGGACAGGGCGGCCTCGTTCTGGGCCCCTCGGCGCCAGAAGCCGGGGGCGCCGTCGCCGCAGCTGGCCAGAAGCAGGACGGCGATCAGCAGGACCAGAACCGCCACGGCGCCGCCGGCCAGGGGCATGCGATGCCGCTGGAGCTGGGATGGACCGTGACCGGCGTTGTCGTACTCGCCCATACCTTCCTGTCGCTCCCGCAATCCCAACTGGCCGACGCGACGCAGGACGGCGCGCCGACGCCGACGGGTCAGACCGCCAAACATGGTTAACAATGTTTTGCGACAAAGCGGCGCCACAGCAAGCGGCAAATTTGGCTACGCCGAACCTTGTTGTGCGATTTCCGGTATTTAACAAATTGAACCCTGTGGACGAAGGCTCGCTTCCGGTGGCGGGGGCGCCTATATCGGCTGCGAATCGAAGGAGCGCCCATGTCCTATGTCCCCCGCGACGACCGCCCCGCCGACAAGGCGGACCGCTATGCCGAGGTCGAGGCCGAGATCCTGGCGGTGCTGGACGGGGAGCCGAATCTGACCGCGCGGATGGCGACCGTGGCCTCGATGCTGGCCGACGCCTTCGACCACTTCTTCTGGACCGGCTTCTACGTCGTCGCGCCGGACAAGACGCCGGATGGGGCGGACGAACTGGTGGTCGGACCCTATCAGGGGACGCTGGGCTGTCTGCGGATCGCCTTCGGGCGCGGGGTGTGCGGGACGGCGGCGGCCACGCGCCAGACCCAGCTGGTCGAAGACGTCCACGCCTTCCCCGGTCACATCGCCTGCGACAGCCGCTCGGCCAGCGAGATCGTCGTGCCGGTGCTTGACGTTTCGGGCGAACTGATCGCCGTCTTCGACGTGGATGCGACGACCCCGGCGGCCTTCGACGCCGTGGACCAGGCGGGGCTGGAACGCCTGATGGCCAAGGTCTTCGCCGCAGGCTGAGCCGACAGACGAGAGGGGCAAAGGGATGGAGGACGAGATGAAACGGGTGATCGCGATCACGGGCGGGCACGGGGTGCTGGGCCGGGCCGTGCTGGAGGCCGCCCTGGCGGCGGGGTTGGCGGTCGCCGTCATCGACCATGCCGAAGGCCATCCGGTTCCGCCCGGGGTGCTTGAGATCGGCGGGGTCGACCTGACCGACCCGGTCCAGGCCGAGGAGGCCGTGGCCTCGGTGATCAGCCGGTTCGGGCGGCTGGACGTGCTGGCCAATATCGCCGGCGGCTTCGTCTGGCAGACGACGGACGACGCGCAGCCGGCCTGGGACCGGATGCAGGCCCTGAACCTGACCACCGCCCTGAACGCCAGCCGGGCGGCTCTGCCCTATCTGAAGGCGGCTTCGGACGGGCGGATCGTCAATGTCGGTTCGGCTGCGGCGCTGAAGCCGGGCGCGGGCATGGGGGCTTACGGCGCCGCCAAGCTGGGCGTCCACGCCCTGACCCAGGCCCTGGCGGAGGAGCTGAAAACCACGTCCGTAACGGTCAATGCGGTGTTGCCGTCAATCATTGATACGCCCGCCAACCGCAAGGACATGCCCGACGCCGATCCGGCCGCCTGGGTCGCCCCCGCGGATCTGGCGGCGGTGATCCTGTTCCTGGCCTCGCCCGATAGCCGAGCCATGACCGGCGCCCTGGTTCCTGTCACCGGGCAGGTCTGATGTCGGGCGAACTGGCTCGCAGCGTCCTCTATCTGCCGGCCTCCAACGCCCGGGCGATCGAAAAGGCCCGGAACGTGGACTGCGATGTCGCCGTCCTTGATCTGGAAGACGCCGTGGCGCCCGAGGCCAAGATTGAGGCGCGGGTGGCCGCCGTGGCGGCGGTGAAGGCGGGCGGATTTCGTCCCCGTCTGGGCGTGCGGATCAACGCCCTGGACACCGACTGGGGCGAGGACGATTTGGACGCTCTGGCTCAGGCGGGCGCCGGCCTGATCGTCGCGCCCAAGGTGGAGACGGTCGAGACCGTCTACGCCCTGTCGGCCCGCGCGCCGGATGCGGCCCTGTGGGCCATGATCGAGACGCCGCGCGGCCTGATCGCCCTGAGCGAGATTGCGGCGGCGGGCGGGGGGCTTCAGGGGTTGATGCTGGGGGTCAACGACCTGGCCAAGGCCCTGAGGACGGGCGCGTCGCCGGATCGCGAACCGTTCAAACCCTGGCTGGCGGCCCTGGTGGTCGCGGCGCGGGCGCACGGACTGCTGGCCATCGACGGGGTGTTCAACCGGATCGAGGACGTCGACGGCCTGGCGGCCGAGGCGGCGCAGGGCCGGCTGTACGGCTTTGACGGCAAGAGCCTGATCCACCCGTCCCAGATCGCCGCCGCCAACGCCGCCTTCGCCCCGTCCGAGGCTGAGGTCCAGGCGGCGCAGGCGGTGGTGGCGGCCTTCGCCGCGCCGGAAGCCGAGGGGCGAGGCGCGATCCGGGTGGGGGGCGCCATGGTCGAACGTCTGCACCTGGGCCAGGCCGAGGCCTTGCTGGCGCGACACGCCGAGGCGACGAACCGCCGGTAGAGCCGCGATCCGGCGTTTCCTAATCCGCCGGGACACTGTAGGAAGCCCGCCCTTCGAGGAGCCGGGTCATGACCACGCCGCAGCCGATCACGATCGGCATAGACTTCGGCACGACCAATTCGGTCGTGGCCCTGGCCGATCCTGCGACCGGCGCCGAGCTGGTCCGTTTCACGGTTGACGGGGCGGGCGGCGTCTCCACCTTCCGCTCGGCCCTCAGCTTCCAGTTCCATCCGGCCGAGGACGGCGGCCGTCCCGAACGGGTGGTCGAGGCCGGACCCTGGGCCATCGAGGCCTATGTGGACGATCCGGTGGACACGCGCTTCATTCAGTCGTTCAAGACCTTCGCCGCCAGCGCCGCCTTCACCGAGACCCGCATCCACGACCGGCGCTATACGTTCGAGGATCTGCTGTCCGCCTTCCTGCTGAAGCTGCGCCACCATGCGGGGGCCGCCATGGCCGATCTGCCGCCCCGCGTCATCGTCGGCCGCCCCGTGACCTTCGCCGGCAATCGGCCCGACGAGGCCCTGGCCCTGTCGCGCTACGAGACGGCGTTCAAGCGGCTGGGGTTCGAGGACGTCCGCTACGCCTATGAACCCGTCGGCGCCGCCTTCTATTTCGCCCGCACCCTGGAACGGGACGCCACCGTCCTGGTCGCCGACTTCGGCGGCGGCACCAGCGACTTCTCCATCGTCCGGTTCGAACGCACGCCCGAGGGGCTGAAATCCACGCCCCTGGCCCAGTCCGGCGTCGGGGTGGCCGGCGACGCCTTCGACTATCGGATCATCGACCATCTGGTCTCGCCCGAACTGGGCAAGGGCAGTTTCTACACCAGCCTGGGCAAGACCCTGCCGGCGCCCCAGCGCTATTATTCCGCCTTCGCCCGCTGGGACCAGCTGGCCCTGCTGCGGGCGTCGCGCGACATGCGCGACATCCGCGCCCTGGCGACCACCTCGCTTGAGCCCGAGAAGATCGAGCGGCTGATCGAGGTGCTGGACGACAACCACGGCCACGCCCTGTACCGCGCCGTCTCCAGCCTGAAACAGGATCTCTCCCGCGACGAGACGGCCGACTTCCGTTTCGTCGCGGGCGGGGTGCGGATCGAGGCGACGGTGACGCGGGCCCAGTTCGACGCCTGGATCGCCCCCGAACTGGCCGAGATGGAGGCGGCGCTGGATCAGGCCATCGACCGCTCCGGCCTGGACCCCTCCGCCATCGACCGCGTCTTCCTGACCGGCGGCACCTCCCTGACCCCCGCCGTCCGCGCCCTGTTCACCCGCCGCTTCGGCCCCGACCGGATCGAGACCGGCGGCGAGTTCGAATCCATCGCCGCCGGCCTGGCCCTGATCGGACTGGAGCCCGACGTCGAACGCTGGACCCAGGGCGGCTGATTCGCAGCAGCCTCAGTCTTCCGCCGCCGTCATCAGGCGGCGCAGCACCGTCTCCGCCTCCCGTCTCTGGGTCGGGTCCAGCGGGGCCAGCGCGCGTTCGGCCATGGCGAAACGCGGGTCTATGAAACCCTCGACCAGGGTCAGACCTTCCGGCGTCAGCTGCGCCAACAGGCGTCGGCGGTCTTCCTTCACACTGTGGCGCGACACCAGGCCTCGCGTCTCCAGACGCCGCAGGCAGGCCGTCAGGCCGCCGGAGCTCAGCAGGACACGCTTAGCCAGATCCGTCGGCGACAGTTCGAAGGGCGCGCCGGCGCGGCGCAAGGTCGCGAGCACGTCATAGTCGGAATAGGACAGGCCGTGTTCGGCCAGCATCTGCGCCACGGCCTCTTCGTACCGTCGCCCCAGCCACAGGATGCGTCCCACGATGTTCAGGGCGTCGGCCTGGGTTTGGGGCCGCGCGTTTCGCCAGTCAGCCAGGACGGCGTCGATCACGTCCGGCGAGGAGGGGGTCTGGATCATGGGGGGAGGATAGGCGGTGAAAACCACGCGCACAAACCTTTGTGTAAAATATCTTGACGTAAAATAATTTGATGCAAAGATATCTGGATGTGACGGAGGATTTGACGTGGCTTTGAACAAGACCTGGCGCGCGGCTGCCGCAGCTGCCTGCGCCCTGCTGAGCGGCGCGTGCGCGACCTCGATCCAGGCCGCCCAGCTCCAGTCAGCCCCGTCACCGTCCGCCGTCGCACCCGATCTGAGCGCGGCCTTCGACGCCTATATGAAGGCGGCGGTGCAGAACGCGGCCTTCAGCGGGACTGTCCTGGTCGCCGCGCACGGGAGGCCTGTCTTCCGGGGAAGCTATGGACTGGCGAACCGGGCCTTCGACGTCCCCAATGACACCGACACCGTCTATCAACTGGCCTCGGTCACCAAGCCCTTCACCGCCCTTCTGATCATGATGCTGAAGGAGGAGGGCCGGCTCAGCGTCGATGACCTGGCCTGCGACCACCTCGCCGACTGTCCCCCGGCTTGGCGGGCCGTCACCGTGCGGCAGCTGCTGACCCACACCTCGGGAATCCCCAACTACACCAGCCTGCCGGACTGGGACGAAACCCTGGACAGCCGAACCTACGGCCCGGGCGGCGTCGTGGCCCTGGTGCGGGACCGGCCGCTCGAATTCGCGCCGGGCCAGGGCTATCGGTACAGCAACACCGGCTACAACCTTTTGGGGACGATCATCGAACGGGTCGCCGGCAAACCCTATCCGGAGGTCCTGCGTGAGCGGATTCTGACGCCGCTTCACATGGACCACACGGTCTTCAACGCCTCTCGGCGGATCATCCCTCATCTGGCGACCGGCTACTATTCGATCGGCTCCGCCTTCATCGAGGCGACGCCGCAGTCGATGACCGGCGTCTATGGCGAGGCGGGGCTGAGCAGCACCGTGGACGATCTGTCGACCTGGGCCCAGGCCGTCGACGGCGGTCGGCTGGTCTCGCCCGCCTCCCTGGCCCAGATGACCGAAGGGGCGCGCAACAACTACGGCTTCGGCTGGGAGATTCGCACCTGGCACGGTCGCCGTATGGTCGGCCATGCGGGCAGCGGGCCGGGGTTTTCCAACATGGTCGCCCGCTTCCCCGAAGACGACCTGACCATCGTGGTCCTCAGCAACAGCGACGAGGCCAGCGGCGGCGGGACGGCCCGGGCTCTCGCCGGCCTCTACTTCGGCGAGGCGACGTCCTTGCCGGATGTTCAGCCCAAGACGGTGATCCTGGACGCGGTGATGGCGGGCGGGGCCGAGGCTGGAATCCGCCAGTATCAGGCCATGAAGGCGGCCCAGCCCTCGGCCGAAGCCTTCGCCACCGATGAACTTTTGGTCGAGATCGGCTATGAACTGTCCGGCCTGCCCGCGATGGAGGAGGCGCGCCGCCTGTTCGCCTTCACCCTCGAACAGTTTCCGCAATCGGCGTTCAGCCATGACGGCCTCGCCGACCTTTCAGCGGCCGAGGGCGACTTTGCAGCGGCGATCGCCCATTTCGAAACGTCGCTGCGGCTCGATCCAGACAATGAGTACGCCCGCGAGGGGCTGAAGCGCCTAAAAGGCCTCCCTGAAAGCTGACGGCGAGCGCTGTCGGACCGAGTCTTCCGCGAGTTCGAATCCATCCCCGCCGGCCTGGCCCTGATCGGACTGGAGCCGGACGTCGAACGCTGGACCCAGGGCGGCTGAGGCTCGCGCTGCGCGTTCGGCGCGACGTCTCATTTCTTCGCAGGCTTCTCCGCGGTCGGGGCTGGCGGCTGAGACGGCTTGTCCGCCGTCGGCTGCCGCTCCTTCCAAGCGAACAGGTTCCGATTGTTCCAGGCGACGCGGATCGTCGCGGATTTGAACTCTCGCACCGCCACCTCATAGGTGGTGAAGGCGCCCTCATGGCAAGGGGGCAAGGCCAGCCGCATCGCCAGATTGTCCTTGATCAGGAAGGCGGAGATGTCTTCTGGAGACGGCGCGGTTTCAGAATGGAAAAGGAACCTCAGTTTTACGTTCGTCACCGGATATCGCATCGAAGATATGGAGTAGAACGGTTCTTTTGCGTTGTATTCATCGACCAGATGAATGACAGTCGTTCTCTTGACGATCACATTGAAGAATGCGCCGAAATTCTTGTAAATCGAATGTACTACCTGGTTGGGCAGTATGGTTATGAGCGGATTTCGAGGCAGGGATTCGTTGTAGATCTCGATCACATTGATCGATTTTTCGTTGCCCTGCTTTATGATTTCCCCCTTGATCGAGCGATGTCCGACCTGGGCGTCAAAGACTTGGTGGTCGGGGTCTATCGACGCCTTTTCCCCATCCACCTTGGTGGTCGAATGATAGGCGCCCACGTCGGGTTGGTTGGCGTGGAAGAATTGCTTCCTCGTCAAAATTGCCCGCTTCATGTCGGGCTCGGCGAAGCTTAGGGTGACGTCGGTCTCCAAAACCGACAGTGGGACGCGCGCATTGTCCCAGTATTCGATCGCCTGTCGAACCCAGATGCCCAGCACCACCAAGGGTATGACGCTCGCCGCCAAGAACAGATAGCCGCCGATCGGCACGTCTGGATAGATCGGCGTCGGGATTTGCAGGAGGGCGATGAAGGTGTCGACGGCGTCGTGGGTGCAGACCTTGGGCAGTTCGCCTGCTTGGCCCGCCGCAACAGCGTTCAGCCGGTGGGCCAAGGCAGGATCGCTGATCGCCACGCATTTTCCATACTCTCTGATCGGCGGCCAAAAGATCGCCGCCCAGCCCGCGATCCAGGTTATGGCGCCCGCCAACCAACCCAGCCTGTCCCACCACCTGCCTTTGAACATCACGCGCCTCCCGGTGGCATAAAGCTCGTTTTCAGCGAACGCGGCAATCCAAAAAGGAAGGGCCAAAAAGCAAAAAGGACAGGGCTGGTGAGGCCCTGTCCCTTTCACTCGCCGTTCGGCGAAAAACCAGCAGCCCGCTGGCGGGGCTTAGATCGTTTCGGTCGCACGCATACTCATTGCCTCGCTTCCAGAGTCGGAAAATACCGACGTTCAGAGCCTAACGGCCCATGATTAAGAAAATCCCTTCGCCGCCGCCGTGTTCCCGACGGTTGGAAGAGAGAGAAGTGGGTGTTCGACATCGACCGCACAAGCGATCTGCTGTTTGACTACTTGTGTTCGGCCGTTTCGGCTAGACCCCTGAGGGCTGAGAAATTCAGAGAAAGAAGTCCCGTGGTAGGCCCGGAGGGACTCGAACCCCCAACCAGACCGTTATGAGCGGTCGGCTCTAACCATTGAGCTACAGGCCCCCAGGGACGCGGCCGAGAGGCGCGGCGCGGCGGGAGGAACGGCCTAGCAGGGGAGGGCGCGGCTTGCCAAGGGCCTGATCTTCGCCGCGTCCGTTTCGGCGAATTCATCAAGATGAACGGAAACCGACATCGACGACCGGACGTTCGTTCAGGCGTAAAAGGCCAAGGTTACGGCCATGGATCGACGACCCCGTCGGTCGGGATCTTCCACGGAGACATCTTCATGAAACGCGCCTTCCAATCCCTGATGCTGGGCGGGGCCCTTACGGCCGCTGCGGTGATGGGCGCCGTCGCGCCGGCTGCGGCCCAGACGGTCCAGCCGGGCGTCCAAATGATGCAGCCTCCGCCCTCGCTGAACCTGTCGGCCTATGGCGAGGTCAAGGCCGCGCCGGACATGGCGACCATCAGTTTCGGCGTCCAGACCGAGGCGGCGACGGCCCAGGAGGCGATGCGCGACAATGCGACCCGCATGACCCAGGTCATGGCCGCCCTGCGCCGCGCCGGGATCGCCGAGCGCGATGTCCAGACCTCGGGCCTGAACCTGTCGGCGCAATATGACTATCAGCAGAACGAACCGCCCAAGCTGCGCGGCTATCAGGCCGTGAATCGGGTGACGGTGACGATCAACGACCTGACCAAGGTCGGGACCACCGCCGACGCCGTGGTGGCCGCCGGGGTCAATCAGATCGACGGCATCAGCTTCGGCCTGAAGGATCCCTCGGCGGCCGAGGACCAGGCGCGCCGACTGGCCGTGCAGGCGCTTCAGGCCAAGGCCCAGCTGTACGCCCAGGCCCTGAACGTCCAGCTGGCGGGCATCCGCAACCTGAGCGAAGGCGGCGGCTATGCGCCCCAGCCGCCGCAGCCGATGTTCGCCGCCCGCGCCGTGGCCATGGAAAGCCGTGACAGCACGCCGGTGGCCGCCGGCGAACTGACGGTGCGGATCGACATCACCGGCGTCTACGACATCGCCCGCTGATCCTGGGCGCAGAATGAGAAAGGCCCGCCGTCGCCGGCGGGCCTTTTTTGCATCGGCGACGATCTCGGCTCAGGCCGGGCGCTTGATCTCGTTGTTGTCGTCCAACAGCACCACGTTGGGCGTCCACTGGCGGGCTTCTTCCTGGGGCAGTTGGCCGTAGGTGACGACGATCACCTTGTCGTTCTTCTGGACCAGGCGCGCGGCGGCGCCGTTGACGCCGATCACCTTGGAGCCGCGCGGGGCCTCGATGGCGTAGGTGGTGAAACGGGCGCCGTTGGTGATGTTCAGCACATCGACCTGTTCGTTCGGATAGATTCCGGCCGCGTCCAGCAGGTCCATGTCGATGGCGATCGACCCCTCGTAATCGAGGTCGGCCTGGGTCACCGTGGCCCGGTGCAGCTTGGACTTCATCAGGGTGACCAGCATGGGACGGCGGTCTCCGAAATAGGACACGGGGCGATCAGCCCCCGCTCGCAGGCGGCTCATATAGGGATTTCCGCTCTCCGCATCAATCGCGGCGCCGCATTGCAACCGCGGCCGTGTGCGGCGCCGAACTGCGCCCGCACGTTGCACGACGTTCATTTGACGGTGACCGTTCCCGCTCTATGGTGCGGCTGAGCCATTCCGGCCTCTTGCGAGCGCGCCTTTTCCCATGAAGCAATTCTTTCTGACGGTTCTGGGTGTCTTCACCGGACTGATCCTGTTCGTCGTCGTGGTCCCGGTCGTTCTGCTGACGGTCGCCATCGCCGGCGCCTCCAAGCCGACGACGCCCGCGACCATGGTGCTGGAACTGGACCTGCGCGAGGGGATCAGCGACCAGCCCTCGACCAATCCGTTCGCGGCCTTCGGGGGATCGGGCCTGTCGGTGACCCAGGTGGTGGACGGTCTGGCCCAGGCCCAGGAGGACGCCGGCGTCAAGGCCGTGCTGGTCCGCCTGCCGGAAAGCGGCATGACCCCGGCCTCGGCGGATGAGCTGCGCCAGGCGATCCGCCGCTTCCGCGCCTCGGGCAAGCCGGTCATCGCTCACAGCCAGGGCTTCGCCCCTGCGGGCGCGGTGATGTCCACCTATATGGTCGGCGCCTCGGCGTCGGAACTGTGGATGCAGAACACCGCCGGCTTCCAGGCCACCGGCTTCTCGGCCGACAGTCTGTTCCTGGGCCGGGCGTTCGACAAATACGGCGTCCGCGCCGATTTCGAGCAGCGCTACGAATACAAGAACGCCGTCAACGAATACACCCAGAGCGACTACACCCCCGCCCACCGCGAGGCCATGACGGCCTGGATGACGTCGCTGTACGACAGCGCCCTGGCCAACGCCGCCCAGGACCGCAAGACGACCCCGGCCGCCCTGAAGGCGGTGATCGAGGCCGGCCCCTATTCGGCGGAACAGGCCCTTTCGAACAAGCTGGTCGACAAGATCGGCCAGGTCGAGGAGGCCGAGGCCGAGATCAAGCGCCGCGCCGGCAAGGGCGCCGAGATCGTCGAATTCGGCAAATACGTCTCTGAAAAGGGCGAACGGACCGGATCGGGCCGCAACGCCATAGCCATCGTCGGCGGGGAAGGGGCGATCGTGACCGGCCGCAGCGACGGCGGCGGCTTCGGCGGCGGCTCCTCCATCCATTCGGACGATACGGCCGAAGCCATCTATGACGCCATTGAGGACAAGAGCGTGAAGGCCATCGTCTTCCGTGTCTCCTCGCCCGGCGGCTCGCCCGAGGCGTCGGAACAGATCCTGGCCGCCGTGCGCGCGGCCAAGGCCGCCGGCAAGCCGGTGGTGGTCTCCATGGGCGCCTACGCCGCCTCCGGCGGCTATTGGATCAGCTCCGAAGCCGACTGGATCGTGGCCCAGCCCTCGACCCTGACCGGCTCGATCGGCGTGTTCGGCGGCAAGTTCGTGATCGCCGACGCCCTGGGCCGGTTCGGCGTGGACATGCGCGAGCTGACCGTGGGTGGTTCCTACGCCGACGCCTTCTCCCCGACCCAGCCCTTCACCAACAGCCAGCGCGCGGCCTTTGCGGCCTCGATGGACCGGATCTACGACGACTTCATCACGCGCGTCGCCACCGGCCGCAAGCTGGAGCCGGCGCGGGTGCGCGAGATCGCCAGGGGCCGGGTCTGGACCGGCGCCCAGGCCCTGCCTCTGGGTCTGGTCGATCAGCTGGGCGGGCTGAACGAGGCGGTGGCCAAGGCCAAGGCCCTGGCCAAGATTCCGGCCGGCGAGTCGGTCCGCTTCAAACATTTCCCCAAGCAGAAGTCGCCGTGGGAGGCCCTGTCGGAAATGTTCGGGGTCCAGAGCGAGGCGGCCCAGGCCCTGGTCATGCTGGGCGGGGTCATGGCCGACCCTCAGGCCCAGGCCGTCATGCGCCGCATCGAAGGCGAACGGATGCGCAGCGAGGGCGCGGTCGTCCTGGCCGATCAGCCGGTCTTCTGAAGGAGGCGTGACGATCCATCGCACACAGGCGTGAGGGGGCGCTCCATTGACCGCACGTCTCAATGGACCGACATTGAGGCTTGGGCGTTCTGCGGAACGTCTGAAAGGATGATCCATGTTCCAGTCTGAACGTCTCGCCTCCCTGGGGGTCGCGGCCCGTCGCCGGCCCAACGGCCTGGTGGCCTCCATCCTGTGGGTCGCCGGCCTGATCGCCGCCGTCGCCGCCATGGCGGTAGGCGCTGTTCTGGCCGTCTTCACCGCCGCCGCGGTGGCCGTGATCGCCCTGTTCGCCGGCGTGCTGGTCTTTCTGGCCGGTCTGGCCATGCGGGCGCGCCGCAACCTGACCCCGCGCCGTCGCGCCGGAGACCCCGAGCTGATCGAGGCTCACAAGGTCAACGGCACCTGGGTCGCCTACGGCTGGGACCGCCACGGCCGCTGAAGCCCCCTGAACCATGGTTGAGCTGATCGCGGCGCCCTCGCCGAACTTCGATGCGCGCCGGGCGCCGCCCGATATGCTGGTCCTGCACTATACCGGGATGGAGACCGGCGAGGCCGCCCTGGCCCGTCTGCGCGACCCGGAGGCCAAGGTCTCGGCCCATTATCTGGTCGAGGAGGACGGCCGCATCTTCCAGCTGGCGCCCGAGGAACGGCGCGCCTGGCACGCCGGTCGGGGCGTCTGGCGGGGCGAGGACGACTGCAACGCCGTCTCCATCGGCATAGAGATCGTCAATCCGGGCCATGAGTTCGGCTATCGCCCCTTTCCCGAGGCCCAGATCGCCGCGGTGATCGCCCTGATCGGCGAGATTCGCCAGCGCTGGACCATTCCGGACAACCGCATCATCGGCCATTCCGACCTGGCGCCGGATCGCAAGGCCGATCCCGGCGAACTCTTTCCCTGGAAGCGGCTGGCCGAGGCCGGACACGGCCTGTGGTTCGAACCGGCGCCCGAACGGATCAAGGCCCTGGGCGGCCTGCTGCAGAAGGGCGACCAGGGGATCGGGGTCGTGGTCCTGCGCGCCGGCCTGCACCGGCTGGGCTATGGGCTGGCGCCCGGCGGCGACTATGACGTCGAGACCGAGACCACCGTCCGCGCCTTCCAGCGCCACTGGCGGCCCGGGCGCGTCGACGGCGTCGCCGACGGCGAGACCCGCGCCCGTCTGGTCGGCCTGCTGCAGCTGGCCAGCGTCGAGAGCGTCACGGGCGTGCTGGATTAGTAGGTTCGCGCGCGCGCCGTCGCCGCCAGCAGTCCGACCCCCAGCCAGGCGCCCAGGATCGGGCTCATGCCCACCCCGACCAGGGGAACCGGAAAGGCGCCGAACAAGGGCGTGACCGCCCAGGCGGCCAGACACAGGCTCAACGCGCCCCCGGCCAGCTTCAGTCTGGCGTCGGCCCGGGTCAGGACGGCCGGAACCGCTGTGAAGACGGCCAGAAGGATCAGGGCCAGGCCCCCGATCAGGGGCGAGATCTGGAAGGCCAGGCCGACGATCTCCTCAACCTCGGCCACCGGCTGCAACGGATCGGGCCGCATCCAGGCCGCCGCAGCCGCAAGTCCGGCGAACAGGATCAAAGCGGCCTTCACTCCACGGCTGGGCGCGCGAAAGGCGGCGACCAGGATCAGGACCGCCGCCAGGGTCGTGGTCTGAGAAGCGTCCGGCTGGGCGACCAGCAGGATCAGGGCTGCGACGGCGGCGCCCCAGATCGCCCGACGATCCTCGGCCGCCGCCAGCACGACCGACAGGGACGGCAGGACGACCATGGCGATATTGACGTGCAGCGGCCCGGCGTCGATCCAGCGATGCACCCCCTCCTGGGCTGGATTGAAGAAGCTGGCCGCCAGCCCCGCCACGGCCAGTCCGGCGACCGCCAGCGCCGCCCCCGGCGAGACGATGCGCCGCCCCGCCGCCGCCAGGGCAGCGGCGATCACCGCCCCGACCAGCCAGGCCGCCAGGTTCCGTCCCCAGGAGGCCGCCGATACGCCGCTGAGGGCGCAGACGGCGGCGCCCAATCCCACGGCGGCCAGGGACGCCAGGCCGAATACCGCCATCAGCCGCACGCTCTTGTTCGTCGCCGTCTTCGTCATGGTCTCGCCCCTCCAGCCACGCCCAGCAGTCACGGCGCCCCCGGTCTCGTCAAGCCGCGAATGATCCGCCTGCTGTTGACCTGGGCGGCCGGGCGGCGCATCTAGCCCCCGCCAGACGGCCGGGCGGTCGCGGCGGACTTCGCGTCCGTCGAGGAAAGTCCGGGCTCCACGGTGAAAAGGCGGCGGATAACTTCCGCCCGGGGCGACCCGAGGGATAGCGCCACAGAAAGCAAACCGCCTCCCGTTCGCGGGCGGCAAGGGTGAAAGGGTGGGGTAAGAGCCCACCGCGGACCTGGCGACAGGGACGGCATGGCAAGCCCCGCCTGGAGCAAGACCAAATAGGGACATCGTGCGGGGTTCGCCTCGCGGGGCTCACCGCCCTGGATGTCCGGGTAGGTCGCGAGAACCGTTCAGCAATGGACGGTCCAGAGGAATGATCGTCGCCGTCCTTCGGGGCGGAACAAAACCCGGCTTACAGGCCGTCTGGCATATCTTTTTTTGAGGGCCTATCGGCCTTCGGCCTACTTGAGGCCGTTCGTTTGGGCTGCGCGTCTTCAGCCTGCTTGAGGCAGTTGCTTCCATCCCCATTTTTCGCCGCCGGATCGGGCCGTCCACACGGCGGCGCCCGTTAACCTCTTGTGGGCGCTGGACTGCCTAGACTGATCCACAGCCTGTGAATACTTTGCAAGTTCCGCTTATGTTCTCTCCGTCGGAGCGACTTCAAGTCCAATCGCGTGAAAACATGGTTAAGTAACACTGCTGATCCCATTGAGACCCATTTCATCCCATGCTATCCCACTCTCATGAGATGGGGCTGAGAGGCGGGCGCGGCGGGCGTTCGTCAGGCATCTAAGGGACGGGCCGAAGGGTTCGATTGGGCAGGGCGTGTTTCTCTCGACCTACGAGAAGCAGCTGGACGGCAAGCGCCGTCTCCTGATCCCCAATGATTTCCGCACGGCTGAAAACGGCGCGGCCGGCGGCGTCTTCATCTTCCCTTCCATCGAGGCCGACTGTCTGGAAGCGGGCGGCGACCGCCTGTTCGCCGTCTATGCCGAGATGATCGAATCCCTGCCGTTCGGCTCCGAGGAACGTTCGGCCCTGGAATGGCAGGTGATGGGCGAACAGGTCCGCCTGGCCTATGACGCGGGCGGCCGCATCACCCTGCCCGAATCCCTGTGCGCCGAGGCGGGTCTGGAGGACACGGTCGTCATCGTCGGCTTGAACGACCGGTTCCAGATCTGGTCGCGCGAGAAGTGGGCGGCCCGTCGCGCCGAACAGCGCGCCCTGGCCAAGGCCGGCATGGCCCAGATCGGCGCGCTGAAACTGGCGGCCCAGATGAAGCTGGCGGGAGGCGGTTCGTGACTGAAGCGCCCCACGCCCCCGTCCTGCTCGCCGAGGTGATGGAGGCCCTTAAGCCCGCGCCCGGCGAGGTCGTGATCGACGCCACCTTCGGCGCCGGCGGCTATACGCGCGCCATTCTGGCGACCGGCGCCGCGGTGATCGCCCTGGATCGCGATCCGACGGTTCAGCCCCACGCCGACGCCGTGGCCGCCGACTTCCCCGACCGGTTTCAACTTGTCCGCACTCCCTTCTCGGGCCTGGCCCAAGCCTTTGCCGACAGCGGCAAGGCCCGGCTGGACGGCGCCGTCTTCGATATCGGCGTCTCGTCGATGCAGCTGGATCAGGCCGAGCGCGGCTTCTCCTTCATGCGCGACGGGCCGCTGGACATGCGGATGTCCGATGAGGGCGAGACCGCCGCCGACATCGTCAACGGCTGGGACCACGGCCCCCTGGCCCACATCTTTAAACTGTACGGCGAAGAGCGTCAGTCGGGGCGGGTCGCCACCGCCATCCTGCGTCGCCGGGCCGAGCAGCCCTTCACCCGCACCCTGGACCTGGCCGAGGTGGTCGAAAAGGCTTTGGGCGGCCGTCGCGGCGCGCCCATCCATCCGGCGACGCGGGTCTTCCAGGCCCTGCGCATCGCCGTGAACGACGAACTGGGCGAGCTGGAGCGTGGGCTGGAGGCGGCCGAAGCGACCCTGGCCCCCGGCGGCCGTCTGGCCGTCGTCACCTTCCATTCTCTGGAAGACCGGATCGTGAAGGCCTTCCTGACCGAGCGGACGGGCAATACGCCGGCTGGATCGCGTCACGCCCCCATGGCCGTCGACCCGCGCAAGCCCAGCTTCAACCTTCAGTTCAAGGGCGCGCGCGAAGCGGGCGAGGCCGAGCGCGCCGCCAATCCGCGCGCCCGTTCGGCCAAGCTGCGGGCGGCGATCCGCACCGAGGCCCCGGCCTGGGCGCCCGAAAAGAGGAGGATGGCGGCATGACCACGGCGCCCTTCTTCGGCTATTCCCGCAACGCCCTGCAACGGCTGTTCGACTGGAAGATCCGCGGCGTCCGCTGGATCGAGATCATCGGCGTGACCCTGGTCGCGGTGATGATCGTCTCGGTCTATGCGGCCAAGGCCGCCGCCGCGCGCGAAAGCAGCCGCATCGCCGAGCTTGAGCGCGACATTCGCGAAAACCGCCAGCGGGTCCGCCTGCTGCGCGCCGAGGTGGCCCGTCTGGAACAGCCCGCCCGGCTGGAAAATCTGTCGCGCCAGATCGGCATGGCTCCGGTCGACGTCCGTCGCCAGGCCGATGAAGCCCAGTTGCCGCACCTGAAGTCGGCCGCGGCGCCTGCGTCCCCGGCTCAGCCTCAGGCCGCCACCCCGTCCGCCGCCCCGTCCTCCGGCCTGTTTGCCGACGACTCATCCGATGAGGCGGCGCAATGACGGTTCAGGATCATCGCTATCACCGGCCGGCGCCGGGCGTGGATCTGCAAGGCCGGCTGTCGCCCTTCTGGCGCTGGCTGTCGGAACTGGTCTGGCGGCTGGAGCACGGCTTCGAACGCGCCCGCGCCGACGCCCGGCCGGAAGAGGACACCCGCGTCCGCATCTTCCTGATCCTGATCGTCTTCTCCTGCGTCTTCGCCGGTCTGGCGCTGGGCGCCGCCTATCGGGCCCTGTTGGCCCCGGCCGGCGCCCATGGCTTCGGCGCCAGCCCCGACGCCCTGGTGCGCGGCGACCTGACGGACCGCAACGGCGAGCTGCTGGCGATCAACATCGTCCACTATGGCCTCTATATCGACCCGGCGGAGATCTGGGACCGCGGCCTGGCCTATCGCCAGCTGCGCCGCGCCCTGCCGCGCATTCCGGCCGAGCGGCTTCGACGGGTGCTGGACGGCGACCGCCGCTTGATCGTGCTGACCGGTCTGACGCCCCAGGAGAAGGCCGCCGTCCATGATCTGGCCCTGGGCGGCGTGACCTTCGAGCCGGAGGACCGGCGCGCCTATCCGCTGGGAACCTCGGCCGTTCACCTGATCGGCGACGCCGATACGGGCGGGCAGGGGATCTCCGGCGCCGAACTGGCCTTCAACGACGAAATCCGGGCGGCGGGCCAACGCGGCGAAAGCTTCCCCCTGTCGATCGACCTGCGCGTCCAGGGGGTGGTCGAGAACGAACTGGCCGCCGCCGCGATCAAGAACCAGGCCAAGGGCGCCGTCGCCATCGTCACCGACGTCCAGACCGGCGAAGTCCTGGCCATGGCCAGCTGGCCCAACTTCAGCCAGATGAACCGCCGTGCGGCGCCGGACGGCGCGACCCTGAACCGGGCGGTGTCGGGCCACTATGAAATGGGCTCGGTCTTCAAGACCTTTACGGTGGCGGCCGGTCTCGACACCGGCCGGGCGGACATGGGCACCCTGTTCGACGCCTCCGAGGCCTTCCAGATCGGCGACCGCAAGATCAAGGACTTCCATGCCCAGAACCGGGTCATGACCCTGGAAGAGGTCTATCTGCACTCGTCCAACATCGGCACGTCCCAGCTGGCGGTGCAGATGGGGCCGGATACGATGCGCGACTATTTCCGGCGCCTGGGGCTGCTGGACGCCTCCACCATCGAGCTGAAGGAATCGGCCCGGCCGGTCCTGCCGCGTCGCTGGGACAACTCGACCCTGGCCTCGCTCTCCTTCGGCTACGGCATCATGATCACCCCGGCCCAAATGGTTCAGGCCATGGGCGCCCTGACCAACGGCGGGCGGATGGTGCCCCTGTCCCTGCGTCGCGGCGGCGCGCGCGGCGCCAAGCCGCAGCAGATCGTCACCGAGGACACCTCGCGGGCGGTGCTGGAGCTGATGCGCGCCAATGTGGTCAAGGGCTCTGGCGGCTTCGCCGATGCGCCGGGCCTGCGGGTCGGGGGCAAGACGGGCTCGGCCAACAAGCTGGTCAACGGCCGCTATGACCCCAGTCACGCCTTGGGCTCCTTCGCCGCCGTCTTCCCCGTGGACGGGCCTCTGACCGCCAAACGCTACGCCGTCTTCGTCCTGATGGACGAGCCGGGAACCTATCCCAAGACCGGCGCCTATGTGGCCGCGCCCGCCGTGCGCAACATCGCCGACCGGATCGCCGGCTTCCTGGGCATCGAACGCCGCGCCGACCGCTGGCGCACGGCCTCGGGCGAGAAGATCCCGCAATATCAGGACGTGCAGGGGGACGGGCTGTGAGCGCGCTGCACCTGTCCGACCTGCTGCGCCGGGACGTGGCGTCCGATCCGATCATCACCGGCGTGACCGCCGACAGCCGCAAGGTCGCCCCCGGCGCCCTGTTCGTCGCCCTGCCGGGCACGACGGCCGACGGCCGCGCCTTCATCCCCCAGGCCCTGGCCCAGGGCGCCGCCGCCGTCTTGGCGCCGGCCGATACGCCCGACGGCGTCGCGCCGGTCCTGGTCACCTCGGGCGACGTGCGCCGGACCTACGCCATCGCCGCGCGCGGCTTCTACGGCGCCCAGCCCAAGACCTGTGTGGCGGTGACGGGCACCAACGGCAAGACCTCGGTCGCCGCCTTCTGCCGCCAAATCTGGGCGGGCCTGGGCCACAAGTCGGCCAGCATGGGCACCCTGGGCGTCGTCGGTCAGAAGGGCGACAAGACCTACGCCCTGACCGGGCCCGGCCTGACCAGTCCCGACGCCGCCGAGGCCGCCCGCCTGATGGCCGAACTGGCCGCCAAGAACGTGACCCATGTGGCGGTCGAGGCCTCGTCTCACGGCATCGACCAGCGGCGTCTGGACGGGGTGGCGCTGAAGGCGGCGGCCTTCACCAACCTGACCCAGGACCATCTCGACTATCACGGCACGATGGACGCCTATCGCGCCGCCAAGCTGCGCCTGTTCGAGGCCCTGCTGCCGCGCGGCCGCACGGCGGTGCTGAACGCCGATTCCGACGCCTATTCCGCCTTCGCCGCCGCCTCCATCATGGCGGGCCTGGGGGTCATGGGCGTGGGCGAACGCGGGCGCGACCTGACCCTGATCGGCCGCCAGGCGACGCCGGAGGGCCAGCGCCTGACCCTGGACGTGCAGGGCGAGGTGCGTGACATCCTGTTGCCCCTGGCCGGCGCCTTCCAGGCCTCGAACGCCCTGGTGGCGGCGGGCCTGTGCATCGCCGCCGGCGACCGCCCCGACGCCGTCATCGGCGCCCTGGAAGGCCTGACCGGCGCCCAGGGCCGGCTGCAAAGGATCGGCGGGCCGGAAACCGGGCGCGGCGAGGTCTATGTCGACTACGCCCATACGCCGGACGGGCTGGAGACGGTGCTGACCGCCCTGCGCCCCCATGCGACCGGCCGTCTGATCGTGGTCTTCGGCGCCGGCGGCGACCGGGATCGCGGCAAACGGCCCCTGATGGGCGAGATCGCGGCGCGTCTGGCCGACGTCGCCATCGTCACCGACGACAATCCCCGCTCTGAAGACCCCGCCGCGATCCGCGCCCAGGTCCGCGCCGGCTGCCCGGATGCGCTGGAGATCGGCGACCGTCGCGCGGCCATCGAAGCCGCCATCGAAATGATGCGCGACGGGGATGTGGTGGTGATCGCCGGAAAAGGGCATGAACAGGGCCAGATCGTCGGCGGGACGACTCATCCCTTCGACGACGCCACCGTCGCGTCCGAGGCCCTGTCTTTGTATGCCTGATACACCCGCCCGCCCGCTCTGGACGGCCGCCGAGATCGCCGCCGCCACGGGCGGCGTGCTGCACGGCGACGACCGCCCCGTCACGGGCCTGACCTACAACAGCCGCGAGATCGTCCCCGGCGATCTGTTCCTGGCCCTGAAGGGCGCGCGCGACGGGCATGAGTTCGCAGCCTCCGCCTTCGCCGCCGGCGCGGCGGCCGCCCTGGTCGAACGGCCGGTCGAGGGCGGACCCTATGTCGTGGTCCCCGACACCCTGCACGGGCTGGAGGCCCTGGGCGTCGCCGCCCGCGAGCGCGCCCCCCAGGTCAAGCGCGGCGCCGTCACCGGCAGCGTCGGCAAGACCAGCGTGACCCAGGCGATCAAGGCGGGGCTTGATCTGGCCGGCCCGGCCCACGCCTCGATCAAGAGCTACAACAACCATATCGGCGTGCCCCTGACCCTGGCGCGGATGCCGGTCGAGACCCGGCGCGCCGTCTTCGAGATCGGCATGAACGCCCCCGGCGAGATCGCGCCCCTGTCGCGCTTCGTCGCCCCCCACGCGGCCTGCGTCACCACGGTCGGTCCGGTCCATATCGAGGCCTTCTCGGATGGAGAGGCGGGGGTGGCGCGCGAAAAGGCCTCCATCTTCCAGGGCCTGGTCCCCGGCGGGACGGCGGTCGCCAACGGCGACGTCGCCTTCTCGGGCCTGCTGTGCGACGCCGCCAGGGCGGTCGGGGCGCGGCTGGTCACCTTCGGGACCGATCCGGGCCATGACGCCCGCCTCAAGGACTTCCGCCCGGACGCCGAGGGGGCGACCGTCGCCGCCGAACTGTTCGGCAAGCCGCTGGAGTATCGTCTGGCCCAGTCCGGCGCCCATTGGGGGCTGAACAGCCTGTGCGTCCTTCTGATGCTGAACGCCCTGGACGTCGAACTGGAGACGGGGCTCCAGGCCCTGGCCGGCTTCCAGCCCCTGGCGGGACGGGGTCAGACCCGCACCGTCGCCGTCCTCGGCGGCGCCTTCACCCTGATCGACGAAAGCTACAACGCCAATCCCCTGTCGATGACGGCGGGCTTCAAGAGCCTGGCCGCCCGCCCCGCCGCCGGCCGCCGCATCGCGGTCCTGACCGACATGCTGGAGCTGGGCGACCAGAGCCGCGCCCTGCACGAGGGCCTGGCCCAGCCGATCGAGGCCGCCGGCCTGGACCTGGTCCATGCGGCCGGTCCCCAGATGCGTCATCTGTACGACGCCCTGCCGGTCTCGCGACGCGGCCTGTGGCGCGAAACCGCCGCCGAACTCGCCGCCGAGGCGTCCGTGCTGGCGGGCCCCGGCGATATCGTCATGGTCAAGGGATCGAACGGGTCCAGGGCGTCCCTGGTCGCCAAGGCCCTGGCCGATCTTCAAACCGCCCCTTCAAGCCCTGACACGCCCCCGGCGACCCGATAGAGACCCCGCATGTTCTATCTTCTGTACCTCTATTACGCCGATGTCGCGCACCAGTATCCGCTGCTGAACCTGATCCAGTATCAGACCGTCCGCACGGCCCTGGCCCTGGCGACGGCGGCCATCGTCGCCGTGGCCATGGGCAGCCGCTTCATCAACTGGATCCGCGCCAAACAGGGCCGGGGCCAGCCGATCCGCGACGACGGTCCGGTCTCCCACCTGTCCAAGGTCGGCACCCCCACCATGGGCGGGCTGATGATCCTGGCGGGCATCGGCGTGGCCGTCTTCCTGTGGGGCGACCTGACCAACCCCTATATCTGGATCGTTTCCGGCGTGACGGCGGCCTTCGGGGTGCTGGGCTTCATCGACGACTACGCCAAGGTGACCAAACAGACCTCGGCCGGCCTGACCTCGAAACAGAAGCTGGTCGCCCAGACGGCGGTGGCCGTGATCGCCGGGGTTCTGACCGTGCTTTGGATGACCGCCTCGCCCACCTCGCCGGGGCTTGAGACCTCGATCGCCTTCCCCTTCTTCAAGGCGGTTCTGCTGAACATCGGCTGGTTCTATGTGGCCTTCGCCGCCTTCACCATCGTCGGCTTCTCCAACGCCGTGAACCTGACCGACGGTCTGGACGGGCTGGCGACCGTGCCGGTGATGATGGCGGCGGGGGCGTTCGGTCTGATCTCCTATCTGGCCGGCAACTTCGTCTTCTCCCAGTATCTGCAGATCCACCACGTCCCGGGCGCCGGCGAACTGGCCATCTTCTGCGCCGCCATGATCGGCGGGGGCGCGGGCTTCCTCTGGTACAACGCCCCCCCGGCCAAGATCTTCATGGGCGACACCGGATCCCTGGCTCTCGGCGGCGCGCTCGGCGCCATAGCCGTCACCACCAAGCACGAACTGGTGCTGGGCATCGTCGGCGGCCTGTTCGTGATGGAGGCCGCCTCGGTCATGATCCAGGTCGGCTATTACAAGCTGACCAAGAAGCGCATCTTCCTGATGGCCCCGATCCACCACCATTTCGAAAAGATGGGCTGGCCGGAATCCACCGTCGTCATCCGCTTCTGGATCATCGCCGGCGCCCTGGCCCTGCTCGGCCTGTCGACGCTGAAACTGAGATGAGCGGGCTCCCCCATTCTCCGTCATCCTCGGGCTTGACCCGAGCTTCGTCATCCTCGGGCTTGACCCGAGTTTCGTCATCCTCGGGCTTGACCCGAGGATCGGGCGTGGACCTGACTGTGCGTCCGGCCCTACCCACCGGCGGCGGATCCTTCGATCCTCGGGTCAAGCCCGAGGATGACGGCGGGCGGAGATGATCCCCGTTCCCGGCTTCGACAACCGGCGGGTCGCGGTCTTCGGCCTGGGACGGTCGGGGATCACGGCGGCGCGCGCCCTGAAGGCCGGGGGCGCGATCCCCGTCCTGTGGGACGACGGCGTCTCGGGCCGGCTTCAGGCCCAGGCCGAGGGCTTCGTGGTCGAGGATCTGACCACGGCCGACTGGTCCGGCTTCGCCGCCCTGGTCCTGTCGCCCGGCGCCCCCCTGACCCATCCCAAGCCGCACTGGACGGTGGACCGCGCACGAGACGCGGGCGTGCCCGTGATCGGCGACGTCGAACTATTCGCCCGCGCGCTGGAGGCCTTGCCTCAGGGGCGGCGGCCGAAAGTCGTCGCCATCACCGGCACCAACGGCAAGTCCACGACGACCGCCCTGATCGGCTGGGTGCTGCAGCAGGCGGGCCTGACCGTCTATGTCGGCGGCAATATCGGCATCGGCGTCCTGGCCCTGCCGGAGCCGACGCCGGGCGCCGTCTATGTGATCGAGGTCTCCAGCTATCAGTTGGACCTGACCACGCGCTTCGCGCCGGACGTGGCGATCCTGACCAATGTCTCGCCCGACCATCTGGACCGCCACGGCGGGATGGAGGGCTATGTCGCGGCCAAGCGGCGGATATTCCAAGCGCAGGGACCGGAGGCGGTGGCGTTGGTGGGGGTCGACGAGGAATGGGGGCAGGGGATCGTCCGCGACCTGGCCTCGCGTGTTCTAACCATTTCTTCCGCTCATCCCGGCGAAAGCCGGGACCCAGTGCTTTCGTCAGGACACGATGCCGGGGATCAGCGTGCTGCCGCATCGCACCCGCCGGAGCGCCCACAGGACTGGGTCCCGGCTTTCGCCGGGATGAGCGGAATAGAGGTGCGATCAACCTCGATAGAGTCGGACGGCGCGATCCTCGCCGACCTCTCCGCCGCCCGCTCGCTGCCCGGCCGTCACAACGCCCAGAACGCCGCCTTCGCCTATGCCGCCGCCCGCGCCCTGGGCGTGTCGCATGAGGCCGCCGTCAAAGGCCTGCTCACCTTCCCCGGCCTGGCCCACCGGATGGAGGCCGTCGGCCATATCGGCCCGGTCCGCTTCATCAACGACTCCAAGGCCACCAACGCCGACGCCGCGCGGCAGGCCCTGTCCTCCTATCCCAAGGTCTTCTGGATCGCGGGCGGCAAGCCCAAGGACGGCGGCATCGACGACCTGCCCGACCTCTTCCCCCGGATCGCCAAGGCCTATCTGATCGGCGAGGCGGCCCAGGCCTTCGCTCGCACCCTGGGCGACACGCCCCACGTCATCTCAAACACCATGGACGCCGCCGTCGCCGCCGCCGCCGCAGACGCCCAGGCTGCGGGCGGCGACCAGATCGTGCTGTTGTCGCCCGCCTGCGCCAGTTTCGACCAGTACCCCGACTTCGAGGCGCGGGGCGAGGCCTTCCGCGCCGCCGTCCTGGCCCTCGGCGCAATCCCGGAGACGGCCCGATGAGCGCCTCCTACACCCCCGCCTTCTCCCGCAACGACCAGAGCCCGGTCGCCCAGTGGTTCTGGACTGTGGACCGCGGCCTCTTGGGCGCGGCCCTGGCCCTGATGGGCCTGGGCGTGGCCCTCAGCTTCGCCTCCAGCCCGGCCGCCATCCTGGCCGATGAATCCATCACCGATCCCTTCCACTATTCCTGGCGGATGATCGTCTTTTCAGGGGTCAGCCTGACCCTGATGCTGACCACCTCCCTGATGTCGCCGCGCGGGGTGCGGCGCATCGCCGTCCTGGCCCTGCTGGGCGCCATCGTCGTCATGATGGCCCTGCCCTTCATCGGCGACACGGTGAAGGGGGCGGCGCGCTGGGTGAATTTCGGCCCCTTCAGCCTGCAACCCAGCGAATTCGCCAAACCCGGCCTGATCGTCTTCGCCGCCTGGATGTTCGCCGAGGCGCAGAAGGGCCAGGGGGTTCCGGGCGTGACCATTGCGTTCGGCTTCTACGCCCTGACGGTCTGCCTGCTGCTGATCCAGCCGGACATCGGCCAGACCCTGCTGATCACCACCACCTTCATGGCCGTCTTCTTCATGGCCGGGGTGCCGTTCAAATGGATGGCGGTCCTGGCCAGCGCCGGCATGGCGGGTCTGGTCTCCCTCTATTTCGTCTTCGGCCACATGCGCGACCGCCTCAGCCGCTTCTTCTCGCCCGAGACCACCGACACCCACCAGATCGACGCCGCCGCCGAGGCCATCCGCGCGGGCGGCCTCCTGGGCCGCGGGGTGGGCGAGGGGGTGATGAAGCGCCGGGTGCCGGACCTGCACACCGACTTCATCTATTCCGTCGGCGCCGAAGAGTTCGGCCTGATCCTCAGCCTGATCATCATCGGCCTTTACGCCTTCATCGTCGTCCGGGGCATGCGCCGGGCCATGAAGCTGACCGATCCGTTCGAACAGACGGCCTCGGCGGGCCTCTTCATGCTGATCGGGCTTCAGGCCTGCATCAATGTGGCGGTGAACCTGAACCTGATCCCGACCAAGGGCATGACCCTGCCCTTTGTCAGCTACGGCGGCTCCTCCATGATCGCCATGGGCCTGACCATGGGCTTCGCCCTGGCCCTGACCCGGCGTCGGCCGGGCGCCTATGAGCCGGGCGCCAGCCTGTCGCGGCCGGGGCGGCGGCTGCTTTAGGGCGGCGGCGCGTGAAGGCCCGTGATCAGGGCCGTAAACCTGCGCCTTATCAAGGCGTTGATCCCGACCAACCGCCTTCTCCGCATCGCGCCGAAAAACCGTGGCATTCTATGGGGGTCGAAGGGATCGAACGGCCAACCGGACACATCGGACACATCGGACACTCTTTTTTCCGCCCGCCGTCCTCAGACCGGACAAATCGGACTATTCAGACACTGTTTCTCCCGGAGGCCCCATGTCCAAACTCTGCGTCGTCGCCGCCGGCGGCACCGGCGGCCACATGTTTCCGGCCGAGGCCCTGGCGCGGGAGCTGGCCGGGCGCGGCTGGCGCGTGGTCCTGGCGACCGATCATCGGGGCGAGCAGTACGCCCACGCCTTTCCGGCCGAGGAACGGCTGGCCCTGGACGCCGCGACCGGCGCCGGCCCCCTGGGCCTGATCAAGGCCGGGGTGCAGATCTTCAAGGGCGTCATGCAGGCGCGGGCCGCCTTCGACCGGCTGGGCGCCGATGTCGTGGTGGGCTTCGGCGGCTATCCGTCCGCCCCGGCCCTGGTGGCGGCGGTGACGTCGCAGCGGCCGACCGTCATCCATGAGCAGAACGCCGTCCTGGGCCGCACCAACCGCATCCTGGCCCCCTATGTGGGTGAAGTGGCCTCGTCCTTCCCGACGCTGGAGCGGGCGCCGGCCAAGGTTCAGGGCCGGTCCCACGTCGTCGGCTCGCCCGTGCGCGCCGACATCCGCGCCCTGTTCGATCGCCCCTATGTCGCCCCCGCCGAAGGCGGCCCCATCCAGGTTCTGGTGACGGGCGGCAGCCAGGGCGCCCGCATCCTGTCGGAGACCACGCCCCGCGCCCTGGCGGCCCTGCCGGAAGCCCTGCGGCGGCGGCTCAAGGTCCAGCAACAGTCCCGACCCGAGACGCTGGAGGCGGCGCGCCAGATCTATCTGGAGGCCGGGATCGAGGCCGAGGTCGCCCCCTTCTTCCGCGACATGGCTGAACGGCTGTCCAAGGCCCATCTCGTGGTCGGCCGCTCCGGCGCCTCGACCTGCGCCGAACTGGCGATCGCGGCCCTGCCTTCGGTCCTGATCCCGCTCAAGATCGCCACCGACGACCACCAGCGCCTGAACGCCAAGGCCCTGACCGAAGCCGGGGCGGCGGAGGTCATTCTGGAGGACGCCCTGACCGTCGAGAGCTTGACCGCAGCCCTGGATCGCGTCCTGTCCGATTCAGCCCGCTTGGCCGCCATGTCCGCCGCCGCTCGCTCGGTCGCCATCCCCGACGCCGCCGAACGCCTGGCGGACTTGGTCGAAGCGACGGCGGGGGCCGCCTGAGACCGACAACCGTCCCGCTTGTCGCGCGTTTAGGAGCCCATGCCTCCCGAAATCATCGCCCTGACCCGTCAAGTCCGCGCCCTGTGGCGTCAGTTCGACTGGCTGCCCGAATGGGCGGTGATCGGCCTCGTCCTACTGGTCTTCGTCGGCGGCGGCTGGCTGACGCACAAGGTCGTCTTCGCGGTCCTGCGCCGCATGGTCCGGAACAAGGACGTCTTCTGGCGCGGGATCGTCGAGAGGGCGCGGGTCAAGCTGCGGGTGCTGATCATCATCATCGGCGTCGGCATCGGCGTGACCGTGTCGCCGATGCATCCCGAACCCTCGGCCGACATCCGCGCGGTGCTGCTGTTCCTCTCCATCCTGACGCTGGGCTGGATGGCGTCAGGGGTGCTCGACATGTGGTCGGTCATGCATCTGAAGCGGTACAATATCTCAGTCGAGGACAATCTGCTCGCCCGCAAACACCTGACCCAGACTCGCATCCTGCAGCGGGTCGCCAAGGTGATCCTGTTCATCGTCACCGTGGGCCTGGCCCTGATGACCATCTCCGGCTTCCGCCAGTGGGGCGTCAGCCTGCTGGCCTCGGCCGGCGTCGTCGGCATCATCGCCGGTCTGGCGCTTCAGCCGATCCTGACGAACATGGTCGCCGGCATCCAGATCGCCCTGACCCAGCCGATCCGCCTGGACGACGCCGTCATCGTCGAGAACGAGTGGGGCAATGTCGAGGAGATCACCGCCACCTATGTGGTGGTCAAGCTGTGGGACTGGCGGCGCATGGTCCTGCCCCTCTCCTATTTCATCACCAAACCCTTCCAGAACTGGACGCGCGAGAACGCCCGCCTGATCGGCACGGCCTTCTTCTACGTCGATTACGAGGCCCCGATTGATAAGCTGCGCGAGGCTTTCGAGGGGATCGTCAAGAACTCTAAGCTCTGGGACGGCGACGTCCAGGTCATGCAGGTGACCGACATCACCGAACGGGTGCTTCAGGTCCGCTGCCTGGCCAGCGCCCGCTCGGCCCCGGTCGCCTTCGACCTGCGCTGCGAGATTCGCGAGAAACTGATGGCCTTCATGCGCGACGAATGCCGCGAAGCCCTGCCGCGCGACCGTCTGGAATGGCCGCAGGGGGAAGAGCGGCCCCCTAATCTCCCTCCCCGCTCCGGGGAGGGTGGCCGCGCAGCGGCCGGGTGGGGCGGCGTCAGTCCTTCAACGCCGCCTGGCCCCGAGCGATCGCCTGATCCAGCGTGAGGATCTCCCGCGCCGGAGCCTCCCCGCACGCTACGGCCAGCAACTCCGCCGCATCCCCGCCGGGCGCGGCCTGATAGGCGGGCGCGGCGTCGGGCGTGGCCGGCCCCTCTGTCCCGTCTTCGCGCAGGGAGGCGAAATCCAGCCGGTCCGCCGTGCGCGCCCGGCAATCGAAAACCCAGCGCGACCAGCCGCCGACATAGGTCACGTCCCCCACCTTGAAGCCCGCCTCGGTGACCTGAAGCTCGCGCATCCGGGCCAGGTCTCCGTGCCGCTCGATTGAGGCGACATCGGCGTAGACGGCGAACCGGCCGACGCCGGTCTCGACCAGTTGGGGATCGGCGAATGCGAGCAGCAGGGCGATCATGCGACCAGCGTCTCCGCCTGTTTCAGATCCACGCTGACCAGCTGGCTCATGCCACGCTCGGGCATGGTGACGCCGTACAGCCGGTCCATCCGGCTCATGGTCACCGGATTGTGGGTGATGACGATGAAACGGGTGTCGGTCCGCGACCGCATCTCGTGCAGCATCTTGCAGAACCGGTCCACGTTCGCATCGTCCAGCGGGGCGTCCACCTCGTCCAGCACGCAGACGGGGGCGGGGTTGGCCAGGAAGACGCCGAAGATCAGGGCCGCCGCCGTCAGGGCCTGTTCGCCCCCCGACATCAGGCTCATGACCGACAGCCGCTTGCCGGGCGGGCAGGCGTAAATCTCCAGCCCCGCCTCCAGCGGATCGTCGCTCTCGACCAGTTTCAGCTCGGCCTGGCCGCCGTCGAACAGGGCCTCGAACAGGGCCTTGAAGTTGGCGTTGATGATGTCAAAAGCGGCGATCAGCCGTTCGCGGCCCTCGGCGTTCAACTCGTCGATGCCGTCGCGCAGCTTGGCGATGGCCTGGGTCAGGTCGATCCGCTCTGACTTCATGCTGTTCAGCCGCTCGCCGTATTCGGTCGCCTCGTCCTCGGCGCGCAGGTTGACGGCGCCCAGGGCCTCGCGCTCGCGCTCCAGCCCGTACAGCAGGCTCTCAGCGCCGGCAGCGTCGGGCGGTCGGGCCACGGCCTCGTCGGTCAGCTTGCGGGCCAGGTCTTCGGGCGACATCTGGGCGGTCTCGCGCAAGGTCGCCTCGGCCTCGGTCAGCTTCTCGGCCGCAGCCTCGGCTCGAGCGGCCAGACCGGCGCGGGCTTCGCGCGCCTGGGAGGCGGCGGCGTCGGCGGCGCGGGCGGCGCGGTCGGCCTCGGCCGCAGCCGCCTCGACGGTCGCCATGGCGTCGGACGAAGCCTGTTTGCGCTGTTCGGCGGCGGTCAGTGTGTCCAGCAGCTTGCCGCGCTGTTCGGCGAACCCTTGGGGCGCGACCTCGGCCTGTTTCAGCAGGGCGGCCGTCTTCTCCGCGTCCTTCTCCAGGGCGGCAATGCGGCCGCCGCTGTCCTTGGACCGGGCGATCCAGCCGTCGCGCGCCCGGGTCAGACCGCCCAGGCGCTGTTCACGGCCTTGGCGGTCGCGAGCCTCGGCGTCACGGTCCGACCGAGCGGTTTGGGCGGCGATGCGAGCCGCGTCGGCGGCGGCCCGGGCGGCGGCCAGATCGTCCCGCATTCCGGCCAGGGTTTCCGACGGGGCCTCGACCGTCTGGGCGGCGGCCAGGGCGGCTTCAGCCTCGGCAACTTCGGCCGCCAGCCGCGCCAAGGCCTCGTCCAGCGCTTGGGCGCGGGCTTCGCGGCGAGTCTGCTCCCGCGTCAGGCTTTCGACACGGTCGCGGGCGGCGGTCACGGCCTTGTCGAGGGCGAAGGGTTGCAGGCGGGCGGTCTTCACCGCCTCCTCTGCCGCGCGGAAGGCTTCGGCCGCCGCCTTCTGTTGGGTCTGGGCCTGTTCCAGCGCCGGCTTGCCCTTGTCGATCTCGGCTTCCAGCTCAGCCAGGCGGGTGCGTTGGGCCAGACGCACGGCGGCGGGACGGGGCGCTTCGGCGCGGCTGACGAAGCCGTCCCAGCGGAACAGGTCGCCCTCGGGCGTCGCCAGACGGGCGCCGACCGGCAGGGTGCGGGCCAGTTCGGCCGCCTGAGCGCGCGGCGCGACGCCGCACTGGGCCAGACGCGCCGCCAACTGGTCGGGAGCCTGGACATGATCCGAAAGCGGTTCGACGCCTGCGGGCCAGACGGGCGGGCGAGGTTCCGCCCCGCCCCAGTAGGCGGCGGCGCGGGCGTCCAGGGCCGCGTCCAGGTCTTCGCCCAAGGCGGCGGCCAGGGCGGCCTCATAGCCTCGGTTTGCGCGGACCTTGTCGAGCGCCGGCGGATGGTCGCGCTTGCCGCCGACCAGCAGCTGGGCCAAGCCGCGTGCCTCGGTCTGCAACCGGCCCAGCCGGTCTTCGGCGGCGCGGGCGGCGGTGCGGGCTTCCTGCTCGGCGCGGGCCAGGTCGCCGCGTCTGACTTCGGCCGCCTCGACGGCCTCGCGGGCGGCGGTCAGTTCGGCCTGGGCGATCTCCAGCGCCTGACGGGCGGCTTCCAGCTCCGGCGTTTCCAGCGGACCCAGGGCCTCGCGTTCGCGCCTCGCCTGTTCCAGCTGTGCGGCGACGCGGGACAGGCGGGTCTCGGCGTCGCGGCGGCGGGCGGCCTCGGCGTTGGCGCGGGCCTCGACGGCCGCGAGGGCGGCGGCCAGGCGTTCGACCTCGGCGTCGGCGGTCTTGCGGGCCTCCTCGGCGGCGGCCAGGGCCTTGTCCAGTTCGGGGCCGCGAGCGGGGGCGGCGGCGATCTCGGCCTGGAGGCGGGCCAGTTCGTGATCCAGCCGGTCCAGCTCGCGCTTGGCGTCGGCGGCCATATTGGTCTCGCGCTCCGTATCGGCGGCGATGCGGGCGGCCTCGGCCTTCAGGCGATCCACCTCGGCCCGGGCGGCCTGTTCGGCCATGTCGAGCCGGTCGCGCTCCAGACTGGCCCGGTGCAGCAGGGCGGAGGCGACGGCGTCCTCCTCCCGCGCCGGCTTCAGGGCCTCTTGGGCGGCGAGGGCGGCGGTCTGGGCGGCGGCGGCGGCGGTCGTCGTCTCGGCCACGGCGCGGTCGGCGGCGCGCAGCTCCAGGGCTGCGGCCTCGGCGGCGATCTGGGCGTCGTTCCAGCGGGCGTAGAGCAGGGCGGCCTGGAGGGCGCGGATCTCGGCGGAGATCTTCTTGTATTTCTCGGCCTGACGGGCTTCGCGCTTCAGCCGATTCAGCGCCGTCTCCAGCTCGCGGCCGATGTCGTCCAGCCGCTCCAGATTGGCCTCGGCCGCCTTCAGGCGAAGCTCCGCCTCGTGACGGCGGGTGTGCAGGCCGGCGACGCCGCCCGCTTCCTCAAGGATCCGGCGGCGGTTCTGGGGCTTGGCGGCGATCAACTCGCTGATCTGGCCCTGGCGGACCAGGGCGGGGGAGTTGGCGCCGGTCGAGGCGTCGGCGAACAGCAGCTGAACGTCGCGGGCGCGCACCTCCTTGCCGTTGATCCGATAGGTCGAACCCTGGCCCCGGTCGATCCGGCGCGACACCTCCAGCACCGGGCTGTCGGTGAAGGGCTGGGGCGCGCGACGTTGCGCATTGTCGATGGTCAGCTGGACTTCGGCGTGGCTGCGCGGGGGGCGGCCCGCTGCGCCGGCGAAGATGACGTCGTCCATCCCCTGACCGCGCATGGCCTTGGCCGAATTGGCGCCCATGACCCAGCGCAGGCTCTCAAGGACGTTGGACTTGCCGCAGCCGTTGGGTCCGACGATGCCGGTCAGGCCGGATTCGATGTGCACCTCCGCCGGATCGACGAACGACTTGAAGCCGACGAGCCGGAGGCGCTGGAACTGCATCGGTCCTGGCGCTTACCGGCGCAGCAGCGGATCGACGGCGGCCGACAGGGCTTCCAGCGAGTAACCGGCGACAGGCTTGCCGTTGACGAACAGGGTCGGCGTGCCCTCGACCCCAGCCGCCTCGGCGCCGGCGATCTGGGCCTGAAGCGCGGCGCGGGTGGCGGGGTCGTTCAGGCAGGTTTCGACCTGTTCGCGCGTCTTGCCGGTGGCGGCGAGGCCGGCGTCGAACCAGGGCTTGGCGCCGGTGGTGCGCAGATTGGCCTGGTCACGCATGAAGACCTCGGCCACGTCGAAATAGCGGCCCGGCGCGGCGCAGATGGCCACGGCGGCGGCGGCGGCGGCGACATTGGCGGGCGGGGTCGGCAGGTTGCGATGCACCAGCCGGACCTTGCCCGTGTCGATGTAGCGGGCCTTGAAGGCCGGCAGGACGTCGTTGTGGAAGACGGCGCAGTGCGCGCAGGTGAAGCTGGCGTATTCGATCACCGTGACCGGCGCGTCGGCCTGACCCAGAACATGGTCCTGGGCCGTGACCGGCGGCGGGGGCTCGGCGGCCGAGGCCGGACCCGCCAGGGCGGCGGTCAGAGCAAAGGCGAGGACGGCGCGCCGGACCATGGCTTACTTCGCCAGCTCGGCGTCGATGGCGGCCGACAGGTCGGCCAGGCTGGCGCCTTCGCCGCCGGGGGTGATGACCTGGGTGTCGTTCACGTAGAAGGCCGGAGTGCCCGTCACGCCTTGGGCTTGGGCGGCCTGGACGCGCTTCTCCATGGCGGCGACGGCCGCCTTGTCGGTGACGCAGTCGTTGAACTGCTGCTCAGACAGGCCGGCGGCCTGGGCCGTGCGCAGCAGCCAGTCGCGCGGCGAGGAGGTCAGCATCTCCTGCTGGGTCGCCATCAGCTGGTGGACGACGTCGAAATACTTGTCCGGCCCGGCGCAGCGCGCGACCAGGAAGCCGGCGGTGGCGGCGTCGACCGGCGGGGTCGGCAGTTCGCGGAAGACGTAGCGCACCTTGTTGGTGTCGACGTACTTGGCCTTGAACGCCGGCCAGGTGTTCTTCTGCCACAGGGCGCAGTGGGGGCAGGTGACCGAGGCGTATTCGACCACGGTGACCTTGGCGCCTTCCGGCGCGCCCAGGCCCATGTCGCCCTCGACGGCGCCCTTGGAGCCGCCGCCGCAGGCGGCCAGGGCCATGGTCGCCATGGCGGCGCCGGTGATGGCCGCGCGGCGGCTCATGCGGGCGAAGCGGGATTCGGTCGGGGCCATAGGACTTCCTCAGTCGGATCGTTGGCGATCGGCGGCGTGATTCCGGGTGAACCGCGCAACCTTGATCATTCGAGAACAGGTGCGGCGAAGATTTGTCAATCGCGGTCGTTCGAACGCGATATCGCCGCTCGGCCCAGTTTGGCCAGGGCGGCCTTCAGTTCCTCGGGTGCGGCGGCCAGGGAGGCCGCCAGTTCCGCCTCGGCCGAGGCGGGCAGGGGCGGTGGAACAGCGGCGCGTTTGGGGCGGGCGGCCGGCTCGGTCAAGGGCTTGATCGGTCCCTGGGCGATGCGAAGCCGATCGACCGAACCGGCGCCCAGAAACAGGTTCACCCGCGCCAGGATGTCCTCTGACTGATGCTGGACCAGCAGGGCGGCGGCGCCGGCGACGCGCAGCTCCAGCACGCCGGGCTGGCCGCCCTTGCCCTTGGTCAGCTTCTGGGGCCGGGTGACGCGGGCCAGGCGGTCTCCGACGATCTCGCGCCAGCGCGGCTCAAGGGCGCCGGCGCCGCGGCCGAATTGTTCGTCCAGCTTCTTGATCAGGGGCGTCAGGGCCTGGCCCGCGCGCGGCGCCGGGCGCGGCGCCGGGCGGGTGCGGCGGCGCGACAGGATCTCGCGGACCTCGGCGTCTGTGGGCAGCGGGCGGCGCATGGGCCTATATAGACCGATCCCATGACTGACGTCTCTCCCGACATCGCCCTGATCCGCGCCCGTCTGCTGGACTGGTACGACCGCCATGCACGCAGCCTGGCCTGGCGCGCTCCGCCGGGGACGCGGCAGAGGCCCGACCCCTATCGCGTCTGGTTGTCGGAGGTCATGCTGCAACAGACCACCACCCCGCACGCCACCCCCTATTTCCAGACCTTCACCAGCCGCTGGCCGACGGTGTCGGACCTGGCGGCGGCCCAGGACGCCGAGGTCATGGCCGCCTGGGCGGGACTGGGCTATTACGCCCGCGCTCGCAATCTGCTGGCCTGCGCCAGGGCGGTGGCGGGCGAACATGGCGGGGTGTTTCCCGATACGGAGGCGGGGCTTTCAGCCTTGCCCGGCGTGGGCGCCTATACGGCCGCAGCGGTGGCGGCCATCGCCTTTGACCGCCCCGCCAATGTGGTCGACGGCAATGTCGAACGGGTCATGGCGCGGCTGTTCGCCGTGGAGACGCCGGTCCCCCAGGCGCGGCCCGAACTCCGGCGGCTGGCGGGCCTCTTCATCAACGACCAAAGGCCCGGCGACTGGGCCCAGGCCCTGATGGACCTGGGCGCGACCGTGTGCCGGCCCAAGTCGCCGCTATGCGACCTGTGCCCCATCGCGGACCCCTGCGCCGGTCGCGCGTCAGGCGATCCTGAACGCTATCCGGTCAAGACCAAGAAGACGGATCGGCCTCAGCGGAAGGGCGTCGCCTGGGTCTTGTTCGACGACCAAGGTCGGGTGGCGGTGGAGACGCGGCCCGACAAGGGTCTGCTGGGCGGAATGCTGGGCCTGCCGACCAGTGACTGGACGACGGGCGAACCATTGACGCCGCCGCCGATCGACGCCGACTGGCGAGACGTCGGATCGGTCGAGCATGTTTTCACCCATTTCAGCCTGACCTTGACGGTGATGACGGCGCGAGGCGAGGCGAGGGCGGGTTGGCGATGGATGCCTTTCGAAGCGGCGCGCGCGGCCCTGCCCACCGTATTCGCCAAGGCCCTGGATCGGGCGACCGTTGAATCTGACCTATTTTTGTAGTAACAAAAATCTGTGCGCATCACCTTCGATCCCAGCAAGCGTGATCGCACGTGGATTGAGCGTGGACTGGATTTCGCCCAGGCGTCGGCTGTGTTCGACGGTGATCATCTGACGTTTGACGATGATCGTCGGGACTATGGAGAAAGACGTCTGATCACCATTGGGCGTTTGACCGACCGTATGGTGGTTCTGGTGTGGACGCCGCGTGGCGAGGCGCGCCACATCATTTCGATGAGGAAGGCGAATGACCGTGAACAGCGACGCTACGAAGACCGATTGGGTCGATCCTGACGAGGCGCCGGAACTTGACGACGTCTGGTTCGACAAGGCGGATCACTATCGAGGAGAGACGCTGGTCCAACGCGGACGCCCCAAGGGCGCGGATAAGATCTCGACCACCATAAGGTTCGACGCCGACGTGCTGGCCGCCTTCAAACAGGACGGGCCGGGATGGCAGACGCGCATGAACCAGGCGCTGCGCGACTGGCTGAAACGGAAGTCAGACGCCGCCTGATCACCGCAGGGTGCGGATGGCGATCCCGCCCTGTTTGCGACGAGGCACCACCACGGCGCGGCCGTCCACATGCTGGATGTCCAGATCGACCGAGGCGTCTCCGACGTGAAGACCCTGAATCTTCAGCGTCTGCAACCCGGCGGGCAGAACCGGGTCGATCAGATCGACCGTTCCGCTCCAGGCGTCGATCGACAGGCCCAGCGACGCCTGAAGCATCAGAAAGACCGACCCCGCCGCCCAGGCCTGGGGCAGGCAGGCGACCGGATAGGCGATCGGCGGTTCGCCCGGCGCGCGCGGGAAGCCGCAGAACAGCTCGGGCAGACGCAGATGGAAATGGGCGGCGGCGGCGTAGATCTCGGCCAAGATCTCGGCCACCGCCTGGCGTTCGCCATAGGCGGCCATGCCGGCGGCGGCCATGGCGGTGTCGTGCGGCCAGACCGAGCCGTTGTGATAGCTCATCGGATTGAACCGGGCCTGGCCCAGCTCCAGCGTCCGCACGCCCCAGCCGGTGCGGAACCGTGACGACAACAGGCGTCGGGTCACGCGCCGCGCCCGTTCGGGCGACGGCAGGCCGGTGAAGAGCAGATGGCCGGCGTTGGAGGCGATGGCGCGGCACGGCTCCCCGTCTCCGTCCAGGGCGACGGCGTAGAAGCCCTCGTCCTCCATCCAGTATTTGTCCTCGACCAGGGCGCGGACCTGTTCGGCGCGGATGCGCCATTCCACCGCTCGGTCGTCGTGCAGCCGCTCGCCCAGATCCGCCAGGGCGCGCCAGGCGGCGAAGGCGTAGCCTTGAACTTCTAAGAGTGCGATCGGCCCCTTGGGAAAGCGGCCGTCGGCGTGGAAGATGGAATCCTCGGAATCCTTCCAGCCCTGGTTGGACAGGCCGGTGTCGGCGCCGCGCTGATAGTCGATCAGGCCGTCCCCGTTGGAATCCCCATAGTCGCGCATCCAGTCGGCGGCGGCGATCAGATTGGGCCACAGTTTGCGGATCAGCTCCAGATCGCCGGTGCGCCCGGCATAGGCGCCGGCCAGGGCGATGAACAAACAGGTGGTGTCGACCCCGCCGTAATAGAGGCCGAAGGGCACCTCGCCCAGGGCGCTCATTTCGCCGCCGCGCGTCTCGTGCAGGATCTTGCCCGGCTGGCTGTCCTGGAACAGCGACGTCTCAGTCGCCTGGCGCGAGGCCAGATAGGTCAGGACGCCCTTGGCCAGGGACGGGTCCAGCCACAGCATCTGCCAGGCGGCGATGATGCCGTCCCGCCCGAACGGGGTCGAGAACCAGGGCGTGCCGGCATAGGGGTAGGGGCCGGTCGGCAGGTCGGTGGTCAACAGGGCCATGTCCGCCCGCGACTGGTCCAGCCAGTCGTTGAACCGCGGGCTGCGGGGGCCGCGCACCGAGGCGCCGCGCCGCCGCTTGGCCCGCATCGCCAGACGGGCCTGGATGGCGTTCAGCCGCCAGCGACGGGCGTCCGGCGCTTCGCAGGAATCGACACCGCATTCGATGAACAGCTCCATCGACCGGCCCCTGGGCAGGCTGAACATGAACTCGGCGCGGTTAGGGGTCAGGCGGGCGGGCGGTTCGGAAAAGGCGAGGCAGCTGCCGCGGTCCACCCCGTCCAGGCCGGTGTAGCGGAAGGTGACGCGGCGCCCGTCGGTGGTGGGGGCGTGGATCGTGCCGCGCCTGGCCCGCGGCGTCCCCCGCACCTGGAAGATGTCGGCGAAGTCGGCCCCGAAGTCGAAGGCGAGGGGCAGAAGTATGTCCTCGACCCCGTGGTTGACCATCTGGATGCGTTCGAACATGCGCCGGTCCCACAGGAAGCGCCGCCGTTCGATATGCATCACCCCGGCCGGGGTCGAGCGTCCGCCCATCGGCGGCAGGGGGCGATTGGTCGTGTGGCAGGAAAAGAAGACGTTGTCCTGGCTGACGCCGGACGACAGCCGCGACGGCTTCAACAGGCCCACGGTCATCGTCCAGCGCGATAGAACCCGCGTGTCCCCGGCGAACAGGCCGTCGGCCCCGCCCTTCATGTCGCCCCAGCCGTCGGCGACCAGGAAGGCGTCCCCCGCCTTCAGCGCCATCAGCTGTTCCAGGCCCGAAGCCTCGATGGACTCACCGGCGGTCAGCTGGGTGGAATAGGCGTCGTCCATGCGGTGTCTGTCCCCGTCGCTGTTGAGCCTGCGCGAAACGTCTCATTCGAATGCGGCGCTCAAGGGCCGCTCCGATGATGAAATGAAGCCGACGGCGGAGGGTTTCACCCTCCGCCGCTCAACCTCGACAATAAGACGGGGATCAGGCTATGGCGGCGAAGCTGCGGTCTTCCAGGGGGCGCAGCGGCGTCACCACCTCCGTCAGCGGCGCTTCGGCGAACGGGCGGCGGGCCAGCAGGTCGCCGTAGACGTCCAGATAGCGCCGGGCCATGGCGGCGGCCGAGAAGCGCAGTTCGAACCGGGCGCGGATGGCCTCGCGGTCCAGGAGGCGGGCACGGTCGGCGGCGGCGACGGCCTGTTCCATGGTGTCCACCAGGAAGCCGGTGGCGCCGTCCTCGATGATTTCCGGCGTCGATCCGCAGCGGAAGGCCACCACCGGCGTGCCGCAGGCCATGGCCTCGATCATCACCAGGCCGAAGGGTTCGGGCCAGTCGATCGGGAACAACAGGGCCTCGGCGCCGCCCAGGAAGGCTGATTTCTGATGGTCGCCGATCTCGCCGATGAACTCGATCAGGGGATTGGCCTCGACCATGGGACGGATGGTCTCCTCCCAATAGATCTTGTCTGCGGCGTCCACCTTGGCGGCCATCTTCAGCGGGCGGCCCAGTTTGGTGGCGATCTCAATCGCGCGGTCGGGTCGTTTCTCGGGCGAGATGCGGCCCAGGAAGGCCAGATAGCCCTCTGACTTCGGCGAGAAGACATATTGGTCGCCGGGCATGCCGTGATGCACGGTCGCCTTCCAGTTCGCATGGGGCAGGGGGCGGCGCTGGTCGTCCGAGATGGAAATCAGGCCGAAGTCGCTCCAGCGATCGTAAACGCCGGGCAGATCCTTCAGATCGAGCCGTCCGTGCAATGTGGTGATGGTCCGGTCCGCATAGGGCCGGAACAGGGGGAAGTGGATCATGTCGGTGTGGAAGTGGATGACGTCGAACTGATCGACGCGATCCAGGACCTCGCCCAGCATGGTCATATGGGCGGCGAGATCGGACTTCAGCGGGGCGGGGTCCAGGCGGATGGCCTGGTCGCGGACGGGGATCAGCCGCGCCCGCGTCTGTGCGTCTGCGGAGGCGAACAGAGTGACCTCATGGCCCAGATCGACCAGGGCGTCTGTGAGATGGGCGACGACCCTTTCGGTGCCGCCATACAGTTTGGGAGGCACAGCCTCATAAAGCGGTGTGACCTGCGCGATCTTCATCGATGTGCTTGCTCCAGCCCGGCGCTGCGGGCCTGTCGACATCAATGTTCACGCGGGTGCGCGGTTCCGTCGCGGAGACGAAATTTCCATCGAAAATCCGGCAAGTTACAGAGCTTTACCGTAGGGCGGCTACTGCATCCCCGCCCGGACTTCCGCACGCAGGGCGTCGATCGACTTCAGCCCCTGGTCGGTCTTGAAGCGCCAGTAGGTCCAGCCGTTGCAGGCGGGGGCGTTCTCCAGCAGGGCGCCCAGCTTGTGGATCGATCCGGTCAGGGAGCCCGACACCAGGGAGCCGTCGGCGCGGACGCGGGCCTCGCGCTCGCCCTTGGGGCAGTACAGACGGTCGCCGGGGTTCAGCAGGCCGGCCTCGACCAGGGCGCCGAAGGGCACCTTGGGTTCGGCGCGCTTGGAGCCCATGACGGCCAGGTCTTCGGGATTGGCGGGAATGACCGAGGCGATCCGGGTCTCGGCGACGGCCGCATAGGTCTCGTCCCGCTCGATGCCGATGTAGTGGCGACCGAGGCGTTTGGCGGCGGCGCCGGTGGTGCCGGTGCCGAAGAAGGGGTCCAGGACCACGTCGCCGGGGCGGGTGGCCGACAGCAGCACGCGGTGCAGCAGGGCCTCGGGCTTCTGGGTCGGATGGGCCTTCTTGCCGTCGGCGTCCTTGATTCGCTCCTCGCCGGTGCACAGGGCGAAGGTCCAGTCGGACCGCATCTGGGTGTCTTCGTTGAAGGCCTTCAGCGCATCGTAGTTGAAGGTGTAGCGCTTCTGGTCGCGCGACCGGGCGGCCCAGATCAGGGTCTCGTGGGCGTTGGTGAACCGGGTGCCCTTGAAGTTCGGCATCGGGTTGGACTTGCGCCAGATGATGTCGTTCAGCACCCAAAAGCCCAGGTCCTGGATCGCCGCGCCCAGGCGGAAGACGTTGTGATAGGAGCCGATCACCCAGATCGAGCCCTCGGGCTTCAGCACCCGGCGGCACTCAGTCAGCCAGGCGCGGGTGAAGGCGTCGTATTCGGCGAAGCTGCCGAACTTGTCCCAGTCGTCGTCAACCGCATCGACCTTGGAATTGTCGGGCCTCAGCAGGTCGCCGCCCAGCTGAAGATTATAGGGCGGGTCGGCGAAGACCATGTCGACCGAGGCGTCGGGCAGGCTTTTCAGAATCTCGATGCAGTCGCCACGGTGAATGACGTCGGTCTGGAATTGGGACATGGAACGCGGCCTCGGAACGATGAGACCGGCATGGTGAATCCTTACGGTTAAGGCAGTGTTGATTCCGCCCTGTTCGGCGTCAGCCCGGGACCACCTTTACCCGACCCGCCGCCTCCCGCGCCCGTTCGCGGGCTTCGTCCACATCGGCGCCGCGCGCGGTCGCCACGCCCATGCGGCGGCGCTCATAGGCTTCGGGCTTGCCGAACAGGCGCAGATCGGCCGTGGGGACGGACAAGGCCTCGGCGACGCCCTCGAAGGCGACGCCTTGGGCATCCATGCCGCCGTAGATGACGGCGCTGGCGGCCGGTTCGCGCTGGGTCACGTCGACGGGCAGGCCCAGGATGGCGCGGGCGTGCAGCGCGAACTCGCTCATGGTCTGGCTGGCCAGGGTGACCAGGCCGGTGTCGTGGGGGCGGGGCGAGACCTCGGAGAACCAGACCTGGTCGCCCTTGACGAACAGTTCGACGCCGAAGACGCCGAAACCGCCGAGGGCGTCGGTGACCTTGCCGGCGATGTCCTGCGAGGCGGCGAGGGCAGCGGGGCTCATGGCCTGGGGCTGCCAGCTCTCGACATAGTCGCCCTTGACCTGACGGTGGCCGATGGGGGCGCAGAAATCCGTGCGGGTCGAGCCGTCGGCGGCGCGCGAGCGGACGGTCAGCAGGGTGATCTCGAAATCGAAGTCGATCCGGCCCTCGACGATCACACGGGCGCCGGCGACGCGGCCGCTGTCTTGGGCGTAGGTCCAGGCGTCGGCGATTTCATCGGGGCTTTCGACAAAGGACTGGCCCTTGCCGGACGAGGACATGACCGGCTTGACGAAACAAGGGTAGCCGACGGTTTCGGCGCCGGCGGCCAGTTCCTGGGCGCTGCCCGCGAAGGCGTAGGGGCTGGTGGGCAGGCCCAGCTCTTCGGCGGCGAGACGGCGGATGCCCTCGCGGTTCATGGTCAGTTGGACGGCGCGGGCGGTGGGAATGACGCGAGCCATGCCGGCGGCCTCGATGTCGGCCAGGACCTCGGTGGCGATGGCCTCGATCTCGGGCACGATGATGTGCGGGGCCTCGGCCATGATCAGGCCGTTCAGCACCTGGGGATCGGTCATCGGGATGACGTGGCTGCGGTGCGCGACCTGCATGGCTGGGGCGTTCGGATAACGGTCGACGGCGACCACCTCGACGCCCAGGCGCTGAAGCTCGATGGCGACCTCCTTGCCCAGTTCGCCGGAGCCCAGCAGCATGACGCGGACGGCGGTGTCGGAAAGCGGGGTGCCGAGTTTCATGGGGGGCTCCGGGGTTTGGATCAGGGCGTGGGGACGGCGTAGAGCTTGCGGAAGGCGTCCAAGGCCGCGCCGTGGTAGATGGTGGCGTGGGTCTCGGTCGGGCGGGGGGTGAAGCTCCAGCTCAGGCCGGGCAGGGCGTGGTCGCGCAGATTGGCGGTCAGGACGTCCATCGGGGCCTGCATCTCGGGGCCCTCGTCGCCCAGGGTCAGGATCAGGGTGCGCGGGTCGTTCGACTGGTCACGCAGACGGGCGCCGGACTGACGCGCCAGTTCGCCCCCGTCCCACCACAGGCTGGGGCTGACGGCGACATAGGCGTCGAACATCTGGGGTTCCTTGAGGAAGGTCTCGACCACGAACAGGCCGGCCAGGGATTCGCCCATCAGGGCGGTCTCGCCGCTGGTGCGGAAGCGCGTCTCGACGAAAGGCTGGACCTCTTCGGCCAGGAAGCGGCGGAAGCGGTCGGAATGGCCCTGGGTCGGATAGCGGGCGATCAGTTCGGGGTCTTGCGTCGGCAGGGCCAGTTCGTTGCGGCGGTCGACCGAAGCGATCCCGACCACGATCACGTCGCGGGTCGTGCCGACGACGGTTCCCAGCTGGGCGAGGCCCGAGATGTGGTGGAAGTCCTGATCCTGGCCGCCGTCGAGGACATAGAGGACGGGATAGGTCTTGCCGCTGCCCGCATAGCCGGGCGGCAGCCAGACGTTGATCTCACGCGTCGCGCCATAGACGTTCGACGGCACGGCCCATGATGATCCGATAACGATAGGCGTAGCGCGGACGCCCATATCGAGAGCTTGGGCATAGGGGGCTGGGGTGAAGGCCGTGGCCATGACTATGGTCAGCAGCAGACCGCGAACCGAAATCATCGACATCTCCACAAGCCTTCCCTCTCCCGGCGGGAGAGGGCTTGAGCGCACGGCGGCGAAGCCGCCGTTCTTGCGCGAAAGGGTGAGGGACCGACGGTGCGACTGGCCCGCCGGCGGTCCCTCATCCGGCCCTGCGGGCCACCTTCTCCCAACGGGAGAAGGGCATGGTTTTACAGCCGCGCCTTCACCGCTGCGACGACGGCGTCGGCGGTGACGCCGAACTTGTCGTAGAGGACTTCGGCGGGGGCGGAGGCGCCGAAGCCGGTCATGCCGACGAAGGCGCCGTCTTCGCCGATGAACCGCTCCCAGCCTTGCTTGATCGCGGCCTCGACGGCGACACGCACCGTGCCGCGGCCGATGACCGAGGCCTGGTAGGCGGCGTCCTGCTGCTCGAACAGTTCGAAACAGGGGACGGAGACGACGCGGGTCGGCACGCCTTCGGCTTCCAGGGCTTCGGCCGCCTTCAGGGCCAGGGCCAGTTCCGTGCCCGTGCCGAACAGGGTGGCCTTGGCCTCGCCCGAGGCCGCCTTGATCTCATAGGCGCCCTTGGCGGACAGGTTTTCCGTCGCTGCGACCGTGCGCACTGCCGGGGTCTTCTGGCGCGACAGGGCCATGGCCGAGGGGGTGGTCTTGGCCTGCAGGGCGATCTGCCAGCACTCCATGGCCTCGACCGTGTCGGCGGGGCGGAAGACGTTCAGGTTCGGGATGGCGCGAAGCGCCGCCAGATGTTCGACCGGCTGGTGGGTCGGGCCGTCCTCGCCCAGGCCGATCGAGTCGTGCGTCAGGACGTGGATGGCGCGGACCCCCATCAGGGCGCCCAGACGGATGGCCGGGCGGCTGTAGTCCGAGAAGACCATGAAGGTGCCGCCGTAAGGAATGATCCCGCCGTGCAGGGCCAGGCCGTTCATGGCGGCGGCCATGCCGAACTCGCGGATGCCCCAGTTGACGTAGCGGCCCTCATAGGCGGGCTGGTCGAAGATGGGGGTGCCGGCGACGAAGGTGTTGTTCGAGCCGGTCAGGTCGGCCGAGCCGCCGACCAGTTCGGGGATGGCGGCGAAGACCTGGTCCAGGGCGGCGCCCGAGGACTGGCGCGTGGCCTGGGCGGGCTGGGTTTCGATCAGTTCGGCGATCTTGGCGTTCAGGGCGTCGAAGGCGCCCTCGGGCAGGTCGCCCTTCATGGCGCGGGTGAAATCGGCGGCCTGGGGCGAGGCGGCGAGGCGGGCCTCCCACTTCTTGCGGTCCTTGGCGCCGCGACGCCCGACCTTGGCCCAGGCGTCGGCGATGGTCTGGGGCATTTCGAAGGGTTCGTGATCCCAGGCCAGGCCCAGGCGGGTGGCGGCGATCTCGGCGGCGCCCAGGGCGGCGCCGTGGGTCTTGTGGCTGCCTTCCATGGTGGCGGCGCCCTTGCCGATCTTGGTCTTGCAGGCGATCAGGGTCGGTTTGTCCTGGCGCGTCGCCCATTTGAGGGCGGACTTGATGGCGTCCATGTCATGGCCGTCGATGGCCTTGACCGCCCAGCCGGCGGCCTTGAAGCGGGCCTTCTGGTCGGTGGCGTCCGACAGGGAGACCTTGCCGTCGATGGTGATCTCATTGTCGTCCCACAGGACGGTGAGTTTGTTCAGACGGTAGCGGCCGGCCAGGGCGATGGCCTCTTGGCTGACGCCTTCCATAAGGCAGCCGTCGCCGGCGATGACCCAGGTGCGGTGATCGACCAGGTCCTCGCCATATTTGGCGGCGAGGTGACGCTCGGCCATGGCGAAACCGACCGAGGTGGCCAGGCCCTGACCCAGGGGGCCGGTGGTGACCTCGACGCCGGGCATATGGCCGTACTCAGGGTGGCCGGCGGTCTTGGAGCCCCACTGACGGAAGTTCGACAGCTCTTCCTTGGTCGCGGCCTTGTAGCCGGTCAGGTGCAGAAGCGCGTAGATCAGCATCGAGCCGTGGCCGGCCGACAGGATGAAACGGTCGCGGTCGGCCCAGTCGGGGCGGCTCGCGTCGAACTTCAGAAACTTCGAAAACAGCACCGTGGCGACATCGGCCATGCCCATCGGCATGCCGGGGTGGCCCGACTTGGCCTTTTCGACTCCGTCCATGGCGAGGACGCGGATGGCGTTGGCCATCTGCTGGGGCGTGGCCTTGGGGGCGGATTTGACGTCGTTCACGAGGCGAGACCTTTCGGCGGGAACGGAAATTCAGAGGCGCGCCGCTTTACCCCGGCGCGTCCTCGGGTTCTATACGCAATTTGAAGGAGCGACCGATGGCAGACGCCACCACGGCCGCACGGGCCCGTATCGACCGGGCCCTGGCCGAACTGGAACGCAAGATCCTGGCGCTGAAGGCCCGACCGGCTTCGGCGCCGCCGATCGCCGACGACGATCTGTTCGCGCCCCGCAGCGATGCGAACGGGGCGGCGGACGCCGCACGCCTGGCCGAACTGGAGGCTGCGGGGCGCGAGGCGTCTGAAGCCTTGGGGCGGGCGGCCGAGGCCGTGCGAGAGGTGCTGGTCCAGGGCGAACGTCAGGCTCGCGATGAAATCGAAGGCGAGGCCGACTGATGGCGACGGTGACGGTGGAGGTGAACGGTCGCCCCTATGCGGTGGGCTGCGCCGACGGACAGGAGGAGCGGGTCCGCATCCTGGCCAAACAGTTCGACAACCAGGTGCGCCAGGTGGCCCAGGACGTCGGCCATGTGGGGGATCTGCGGCTTTTCCTGATGTCGGCTCTGATCCTGGCGGATGAGCTGCATGAGGCCCGACTGAACGGCGGCGGAGCGCCGGCCCCGACGGGCGACCCGGCGCCCACCCGTGACGGCGTCGCTGAGGCGCTGAATGCGGTTGCAGCCCGGATCGAGAAGATCGCCCAATCCATCTGAAGGCGGCTGATCGGATTACACCGCTTGAGAAGGCGGGGCGCAGGCCCTATCTTGTGCGAAGGCGGGTCCTGCTGCGGCTCACGTCGGAGGCAACATTTCCTCGCGACCTTAATTCACTCGAAGGGATCTGTCCCTGTCCGGGCTCGAGGGCCTGGGCATATGGAGCCCACCTGGCTACCCAGGTTCGAGAGGATTTAAACGTCCTTCACGGTTCTTGCGGCGCCGCCAACCCCCTCCCCTTCTTCGCCCTGCGCGTGAGACGCGCGCCAGCCGAGCGCACCCATGTTCGACAAGCATGAACTCCGGTCCGCCGCCCGGGCGCGGCGCAAGGCCCTGGCCTGGACCGATCCGACCGCCGCCCAACGCGCCGCCGACCACATCGACGCCCTGCCGCAGGGGGCGGTCGTCGCCCTCTATCGCGCCATGGGGTCTGAGTTGGACACCGGGGCCCTGGCTGTCGCGCTGGAGGCGGCGGGGCGGCGGCTGTGCCTTCCGGTGGTGCTGGAGCGGGACGCGCCCATGGTCTTCCGCGCCTGGTCGCCGGGCGAGCCGCTGGAGCTGGACGCCGCCGGCTGTCCCGCGCCCCTGCCGCTGGCCGAGTTGGTGGAGCCGGACCTGATCATTACGCCGCTACTGGCCTTCGATGCGTCCGGCGGCCGGCTGGGGCAGGGCGGCGGCTTCTACGACCGCACCTTTGCGGCCCGGCCCGATGTGATCCGGGTGGGCTTCGCCTATGCGGGGCAGGCGGTGGAGGCGCTGAGCCTGGAGGCGCACGACATGCGGCTGCACGGCGTGCTGACCGAGGCGGGGTATCAGGCGTTCTGAGGGATATGCCATTGACATATCCGTGCAGCAAGCCGATAGGGAGGCCATGAGCGCCCCGCTGAAAGCTACGGTCTTCAAGTCCAATCGCTCGCAGGCCGTGCGACTGCCCAAGGCCGTGGCTTTTCCCGATGACGTGAAGGAGCTTCGCGTCATCAAGGAGGGCAAGAGCCTGCGCCTGGTGCCGGTGGATGCGCTGTGGGATGACTTTCTCGACCAGCCCGGCATTTCGGATTGGCCGGATCGCGACCAGCCCGAGATGCAGAAGCGGGAGGACTGGTGAGCACCGGCTATATGCTGGACACCAGCATCTGTATCGAAATCCTGCGGGGCCGCAGCGCTGCGTTGAATGCGCGTCTGAGGTCTGAGCACGAGCCGCTTCATGTATCGACGGTGGTCGTCATGGAACTGGCGGTTGGACCCAACAAGCTCGCGGACTCTCGTCGCGCCGAACGGCTGGAGTCGTTCCTCGCGCGGCTGGACATTCTTGCTTTCGACGAAGATGCGGCCCGGCATACGGCGGCTATCCGTGCGGATCTGGAGCGTCGCGGTCGCCCCATCGGACCTTATGACTATCAGATTGCGGGTCATGCTCGCAGTCGGGGGCTGACCGTCGTCACCCGCAACACTGGCGAGTTCGAGCGCGTTGCCGGCCTAAGGGTCGAGGACTGGTCGGATGTTGGTAAAGGCGTACACGAATGAGATTGGCGTTTTTCGGCGACGTTATCGGCAAGTCCGGCCGTGACGGGATCAGCGATCATCTTCCGGGCCTGAAGCGCGACCTGAAGCTGGACTTCGTGGTGGTGAACGCCGAGAACGCCGCGGGCGGCTTCGGCATTACCGAGAATACGGCGCGTGAGCTGTTCATGGCGGGGGCGGACTGCCTGACCCTGGGCAATCACTCGTGGGACCAGCGCGAGGCCCTGACCTATATCGTGCGCGAGCCGCGTCTGATCCGGCCGGCCAACTATCCGCGGCTGATGGATGCGCCGGGCGCCGGGGCCAATCTGTTCGAGACCGACACGGGCCGCACCGTCTTGGTGATGAATGTGCTGGGCCGGGTGCATATGGACCCGATGGACGATCCGTTCGGGGCGGTGGAACGCGAGCTGGCGGCGGCGCCCCTGGGGGCCGTGGCCGACGCGGTCATCGTCGACATGCACTGCGAGGCGACCAGCGAGAAGATGGCCATGGGCCATTTCTGCGACGGGCGCGCCAGCCTGGTGGTCGGCACCCATACCCACGTCCCGACCGCCGACTGTCAGATACTGCCCGGCGGCACGGCCTATCAGACCGACGCCGGCGGCTGCTGCGACTATGACAGCGTGATCGGCAACGAAAAGGAAGAGCCGCTGCGCCGCTTCACCACCCGCATTTCGGGCGGGCGCTATACGCCTGCGTCCGGGCCGGCCACCGTGTGCGGCGTCTTCGTGGAGACGGACGACCGGACGGGGCTGGCGACGCGGGTCGAGCCGATCCGGGTCGGCGGGCGGTTGAGCCAGGCGGTGCCGGTTCTCTGATCCGCACGGGAGAAGTCGCCGCACTCTCCTGGCCGAGGCGGATCCTATCTCAGTGGCTGATGTCGCCCATGCCCGTGAGGTGAAGGACGCCCTTTCCGGGCAGTTCGACGCGCAGTTCAAGGGTGCCGCCGGCCGCCTCGACGAACCGGCGCAGAGTGGACAGGTAGAGATCGGCTTGGCGTTCCATCTTGAGCACCGAAGGCTGCTTTACTCCAAGCGCCTGAGCGATCTGCTCCTGGCTGCGTTCGGCGAGCTCGCGCAACGCCTTCAGGCCTTCTACTTCGCCCACGAGTTCGGCGGCGCGGGCGTCGATGCGCGCCCGGCGGGCCTCGGGCAGCGCAGCCATGATCTCTTCGCGCGTGCGACCCATCTTATGTCTCCTTCAGCGCCCTCAAGTGGCTGGTGAACCGGCTGTCTGCCTTGGCGATAAGGCCTTTGTAGAATCGCTTCTGGGCCACGCCTGCCTTGTCGCCGGCGACCAGCAGGATGGCCTGCCGCTCCGGATCAAATGCGAACGCAACCCGCCAGACCCCGTCGGCCGCCTTGAACCGAAGTTCCTTCATGTTGGCGTGCCTTGACCCTGCCAGGGTGTCGGCATGGGGGCGGCCCAGCCGGGGCCCATAGACTTCCAACAGCGCCGTCATCGCCAATAGCTCGTCCTGGACTTCGACTGGGAGGGCGTCGAACTCTGGGTCGAACTCATCATGGTTGCTGACGGCCCATGGCATGTCGCTATATAGCTGAGAGGCTATATCCTGTCCATAGGCTCCAGCCTATGTGAGGTCATCACGCCGGCGTCAGCGTGTTCGATCCCGCCTCGATCGCGAAGGTCTGGCGGGTCGTCAGCACGCCCGAGCGGTCCGACACCTTGTCCAAAACCTTGAATTGAGTGGTCCAGACGGTCGGCGTGGCTTCACAGACCACATAGCCGCGCTGGGAGTTGCGGAACTTCAGCTGGGGATTGACGGCCATAAACCGGTCGTAGTCGGCGCCGCGGTCCGATCCGTCGCCGCGCGAGCTGATCGAGGTGCCGACGAACTCGACCGCGATGGGGGCGCCCTCGGGCTGGCTGCCGTCAAGCCACAGACCGCCCGCATAGTTCTGATGCTCGTCGCCGGTCAGGACCACGACATTGTCGATGCGGCGGTCGCGGATGTGGCTCAGCAGCCGGTTGCGCGGCACGCGATAGCCGGCCCAGCTGTCGGTGTTGACCCCCTGGCCGCCGGAGGTGTTGCGGTTCAGGTCCATCATCATGACCTGCTGAGCCAGGGCCTTCCATCGGGCCTTGGAACGGTCGAGGTTGGTCAGCAGCCAGGCTTCCTGAGCGTCGCCCAGAACCTGGGCCGTCGTCGCCTCTATGCCGGGGCAGTTGGCGTTGAAGCGGTCATTGCAGGGCTGGTCCGTGCGATACTGGCGGGTGTCCAGGAAGGCCACGTCCAGCAGGTCGCCGTACTGGGCCCGGCGATAGGCCTGCATGCCCGCGCCGCGCGGGAAGGCCGATTTCCGCATCGGCATGAACTCGTAGAAGGCCTGCATGGCGGCGGCGCGACGCAGCAGGAAGACCTCAGGCGGCGTGCCGTCCTGATCAATGTCGCCGACCCAGTTGTTGTCCACCTCGTGATCGTCATAGGTGCAGAACCAGGCAGCCGAGGCGCGCGAGGCCTGAAGGTCTGCATCCATCGTGTACTGGGAATAGCGGCGGCGATAGTCGTCCAGGCTGTAGATTTCGCCGCCCAGGTGGACGCGGGTGTTGTCCTGGGGGCCGGCGCCCGACTGATAGATGGGGTTGGCGCGACCCTCATAGATGTAGTCGCCGTAGCAGAAGATGAAATCCAGCTCCTCTTCCGCCATCTTGCGGTGGGCGGTGTAATAGCCCTGTTCATAGGCTTGGCAGCCGGCGACGCCGAAGCGGACGGCCGAGACGGAGGCGCCGGCCAGGGAGGCGGTCTTGGCGCGCCCGACGCCGCTACGCTCGGTCCCGCACTGGAAGCGGTAGAAATAGGGACGGGCGGGCTCCAGCCCCTCGACCTCGACATGGACGGAATGGCCCAGCTCGGGCCGGGCGATCGCCTCGCCGAAACGGACGACGGTGTTGAAGCCACGGTCGGCGGCGACCTCCCACTTCACGGCGACGGGCGCCTTGGGCATGCCGGAGCCGTAGGCGAGCGGGTCGGGGGCCAGGCGCGTCCAGATGACGAAGCCGTCCGGGAGCGGGTCGCCCGCCGTCACGCCCAGCCGGAAGGGGTTCACATCGAACACGGCCTGGGCCAGGGCGGGGCCGGTCGGCGACAGGGCCAGGCCGCCGCCGAAAGCCGCAAGCATGGAACGGCGGGAAAGAGCGAGGCGGGTCATCGGCGCATCCTGAGTTTTCGTCGCCCTTATCCCTACAATGTGACAGGTCTTCCGACTGCGGGGGGCGTCAGGCCGCGTCTCGGCGTTTCCGGCTTTCGACCAACTGGCGGCGCACCTGGGCCAGTTCAGCGGCGCGCCTTTCGGGCGTGTGGGTCTTGAGCACATAGTGCTGGGCCGCGCGGGCCAGGGCCAGGCGGCGGTTCGGCTCCCGGATCAAGGCGTCCAACGCCGCGACCAGATGCCGGGGGGTCACGGCCTCCAGATAGTGGGCGTGGTCGCCGCTGGCTTCGCGAAGGCCGCCGCGCCCCGATGATATAAGGGCGGCGCCCGCCGCATGGGCTTCCACCGCCGTCAAACCGAAGGGCTCGTCCCAGGTCGAGGGCGTCACGGCGATGGCGGCGGATTTCATCTGTTCGCGCACCTGGTCCAGCGGGGCGGACCGCAGGACGGCGACCCGGGGGCCAAACCGCTGAAGCGGCGTGAGGTGCGGGGCGGCCCAGTCCGCGTGCGCGGCCCAGTCGTTCAACATCAGGACCGCGCGCCAGGTCGGGTGGCTGTCCAGCACGGCCGGCAAGGCGGCGCACAGGACGTCCAATCCCTTTTCCGGCATGGCCCGTCCGGCGAAGGCGATGATCGGCTGGCGATCTTCCGGCGGCGCCAGCCAGGCGCCGGCGTCGATGGGATTGGGCACGGCGTGGGCGCGATCGGCCAACTGCGGATAGGTCCGGGCGAAGGCCGTCTTCTCCGCCTGGCTGACGAAGATGAAGCCGTCCATCCGGCTGTAGCGCAAGGCGTAGCGCCACCGATCAAACCACCGGCGCGCGGGCTTCAATGCATTGTGTCGATAAAGGACATGCACCGCCTGGGGGAAACGCGCCGACACGGCCAGGGCCTGTTTCACCTGCTGATGGTGTTCGATCAGTTCCGGCTGAAGCGCGCGCAGGGCGTCGAACAGACTCTGTTGGGTGTTGCGTCGTGGAAGGGCGATCACGCGGGAGGCGTTGTGGTCCTGGGCGCCCTCCTGGCAGAGAATTCGGGTGTCTGGATCATGATCGCAGCGGGCGAGCGTCCGCACGACCGTCTCCATGGAGTTGGGGCGCGCTTCGGAGAAGAGCGAACCCGGCGGCAGCAGAATGGCGGTTCGCAGCGCGGTCGTCCTGAAGCTGATGGCAAGCTGAACAATGGCGCCCGGTCGGCGACACCTGTGTTTAACGCGCCGGGCGGCGAATTCCGTCGCGTGAATTCTTCAGCCTCGGCGCATCCGCAGCCGAAGTCGCATCGGTTCGCGACTGCGCAGGGTGATCTGGTGCACGGGGCGGGGTTCGATGGTCGTGATCGGCTCAACCTCGGCGGCGCGCAGGATGGAGGCCAGGGCGATCACCGCCTCCTGAATGGCGAAGGCGGCGCCGATGCAGACGCGGGGACCGGCGCTGAAGGGGATGTAGGCGTAGCGGTCGATGGACTTGCGGTTTTGGGGCAGGAAGCGCTCCGGCCTGAAGGCGTCAGGGTCGTCCCACAGCAGGCTGTGGCGTTGCAGAATCCACGGCGAGATGATGACGGTGGCGCCGGCCTTGATCGGCTGACCGCCGATCTCGTCGTCGGCCAGGGCCTTACGGGCCATGGTCGGGGCGGGCGGAAACAGGCGCATGGTCTCGTCCAGCACGGCGCGGGTCCAGGGCAGGGCCTCGGCCCATTGCGGATCGGAGACGTCGAAGGCCTCGGCCTCGGCCTGGAGCCGGGCCATGTACTCAGGCTGGCGCGACAGCAGGTGCAGCGTCCAGCCCAGGGCGCGGGCCGTGGTCTCATGCCCCGCCAAAATGAAGGTCAGGATGTTGGCGGCGACCTCATCGTCCGACAGGCCGGGACCGCCGTTCTCGTCGCGGGCCAGCAGCAGGGCGCTGAGCAGGTCTTGGGGCGGCATGTCCCCAGCCTCGATGCGGGCGCGGCGGGCCTCGACCAAGCGGGGGACGCGCTGTTCGAAGAAGCGGGCCGAACCGAAACTGGCCAGACGACCCAGACGGGGCGCCCAGTCCGGCGCGCCCAGCACGTCCAGCGGATCGATGCGGGCCCCATTGGCCAGGAACTGATTCAGGGCGCGCTCGAAGCCGCGGGCCTCGCCGCCCAGGTCGTCGGAGAACATGGTGGCCGACAGGATGTCGAAGGTCAGGCCGGACATCTCGCTGTCGATATCCAGCACCCGGCCGCGCGCAGACAGGGACCAGCCGGCGACGCGCGCCTGACAAACCTCCGCCATACGGGCGTTCAGGGTGGCCATCTTTGCGGGGGTGAAAAGCGGCGCCAGGATGCGCCGGACTCGACGCCAGGCGTCCCCCTCGGTCAGCAGCAGGCCCTCGGCCAGCATGGGACCGAGGACGCGGCGTTGCAGGTCGCCCTTCACATAGCTTGATGCATTTTCTGTCAGGACGTGGCGGACGCCCTCGGGGTGGCTGACCACCAGGATCTCGCCGAAGGCGCTGTTTCCGTACAGCTGCGGCTCGGTGAAATGCCGCTCGGACCACATGCGGATCGGATCGCGCCAGCTGATCCACAGGAAGGGCAGCAGGGACAGCGGGCCGCCCGTGCGACGGGGCGGAATGGCGGGGCGGAAGACGGCGTCGGCAGCCAGGGTCATGTCCATGCCTCCAGTGAGGCCCTAGACTTGGGGTCCGGTCGAGGCTGAACAAGGGCCGCCGTGCGACGGCCCTTATCCGTTTGTAACCCGGCTAGTCCAGACGGCTCAGGCCGCGTCGCCGAGCCAGCCCGGCATCCAGCCCTCGTGCCATTCACGCAGGTGGGCGACGGGAATGCTGAACAGTTCACCCTTGTCGCCGCGAGAGGCGAAGGCGTCGCCACCGGCGTGGCCGACGACGGAGGCGTGCAGGCCGGCGGCCTGGGCCTTGGCGATCAGGGCGTCGGCGTCGGGGACGGCGACCAGATAACGGGCCTGGTCCTCTCCGAACAGGAAGATGTGGGCGTGGGCGGCGCTGGAGGCGTCCAGGGTCACGCCGACGTCGGAGGCCAGAACCAGATCGGCGGCGGCGCCGATCAGGCCGCCGTCGGACAGGTCGTGGACCACGGTCAGGTCGCCGGCCTCGATCAGGTCGCGGACGAAGTCGCCGGTCTTCTTTTCGAGCTTCAGATCGACGGGCGGCGGGGCGCCGTCCTCGCGGCCCAGCACCTCGCGCAGATAGAGGGACGCGCCCAGTTCGCCGACGGTCTGGCCGATCAGGACGAGCGCATCGCCCTCGGCCATGCCGGAGAAGCCCGTCACCACGTCATAGTTGGGCAGCAGGCCCACGGCGCCCACGGTCGGGGTGGGCGGAATGGCGACGCCGTTGGTCTCGTTATAGAGGCTGACATTGCCCGAGACGACGGGGAAGGACAGTTCGCGGCAGGCCTCGGCCATGCCGTCGATGGCGCGGACGATCTGGCCCATGATCTCGGGGCGCTGCGGATTGCCGAAGTTCAGATTGTCGGTGATGGCGATGGGGCGCGAGCCGACGGCGGTCAGGTTGCGCCAAGCCTCGGCCACCGCCTGTTTGCCGCCCTCGTAGGGGTCGTTCTGGACGTAGCGGGGGGTGCAGTCCGAGGTGACGGCCAGGCCCTTGTCGGTGCCGTGGACGCGGACCACGCCGGCGTCGGCGCCGGTGGCCGAGTCCTGAAGCGTGTCGGCCATGACGTGGCGGTCGTACTGTTCCCAGATCCAGCGCTTGGAGGCCATGTCGGGGCAGGCGACGACCTTCATCACCGCATCGGCCCAGTTGTCGGGCGCGGGGATATCGGCGTGGTTCAGCTTCGGCTGCAGCGCGGGCTGGACCCAGGGGCGGTCGTACAGGGGGGCGTCGTCGAACAGGGGGGCGAGCGGCACGTCGCAGACCGTCTCGCCGTGATGCTTCAGCACCAGTCGGCCGGTGTCGGTGGTGAACCCGATCACCGCGGCGTCCAGGCCCCACTTCTGGAAGATGCGATAGCCGTCTTCCTCGCGGCCGGGCTTCAGGACCGCCAGCATGCGCTCCTGACTTTCCGACAGCATCATCTCATAGGCGGTCATGCCCTCTTCGCGCTGGGGCACGGCGTCCATGTTCAGCTCGATGCCGACACCGCCCTTGCCGGCCATCTCGACCGAGGAGGAGGTCAGGCCGGCCGCGCCCATGTCCTGGATGGCGGCGACGGCGCCCGAGGCCATCAGTTCGAGGGTCGCCTCGATCAGCAGCTTTTCGGCGAAGGGATCGCCGACCTGGACGGTAGGGCGTTTCGATTCCGACTCATCGTCGAACTCGGCCGAGGACATGGTGGCGCCGTGGATGCCGTCGCGGCCGGTCTTGGAGCCGAAATAGACCACCGACAGGCCCGCCGAGGGGGCGGCCGAATAGAAGATGCTGTCGGCCTTGGCCAGGCCGACGCACATGGCGTTGACCAGGATGTTGCCGTTGTAGCCGGCGTGGAAGTTGGTCTCGCCCGCCACGGTCGGCACGCCGACGCAGTTGCCGTAGCCGCCGATGCCGGAGACCACGCCCTTGACCAGGCGTTTGGTCTTTTCATGCGACGGATCGCCGAAGCGCAGGGCGTTCAGCAGGGCCACCGGCCGGGCGCCCATGGTGAAGACGTCGCGCATGATGCCGCCCACGCCCGTCGCCGCGCCCTGGTAGGGTTCGATATAGGAGGGGTGGTTGTGGCTCTCCATCTTGAAGATGCAGGCGTCGCCGTCGTCGATGTCGATCACGCCCGCGTTCTCGCCCGGACCGCAGATGACGCGCTCGCCGGTGGTGGGGAACTTGCCCAGGTGGATCTTGGAGGACTTGTAGGAGCAGTGCTCGGACCACATGACCGAGAAGACGCCCAGTTCCACCTGATTAGGCTCGCGGCCCAGCCGGTCGAGGACGACCTGATATTCGTTCGGGGCCAGGCCGTATTCGGCGGCCAGTTCGGCCATGGTCTTTTGAGGAGCGGTCATGGGCGGCGCTTCTAGCGGGTGAAGGGCCGATAGGCTACATTCTAGACAGCATTTTGGGAGTTCTAGAATGGGCCTCAGCATCAAGCGCGCCGAGACGGAGCGCAAGGCCCGCGCCGTCGCCGAGCGGCTGGGGGTCAGTCTGACTGAGGCGATCGACATCGCCCTGGACAAGACCTGGCGGGAACTGACCGCCGACGAGGCGGCGGCGGAGCGGGCGACGAAGCGCGAGGCGCTGTTCGCCTATCTGCGGACCTTGCCGCCCGGCGATGGCCGGTCTCTTCGGGAAATCGACGACGAAATGTACGACGAGCACGGGCTTCCGCGCTGATGGTCATCGACACCTCGGTGTTCGTCGCTATCGTACTGGGCGAGCCGGAAGCTTCGCATTTCGACGAGCGAATTCGGGCCGCAGAAACTCGTATGGTCAGTGTCGCGACCTGGGTCGAGTTGACTGCTGTGCTCAGCGCGCGGCTCGGAATGGACGCGAGGCCTGTGGCGGCCCGGCTGCACGCCGACTATGGGCTGGATCTGGTTCCGGTCGACCTGGCGCAGATGCGGATCGCGTGCGAAGCCATGGTGCGGTTCGGCAAAGGGCGGCATCTGGCGCGGCTGAACTATGGCGACTGTTTCGCCTATGCGCTGAGCCGCAGCAGGGGCGAACCCTTGCTGTTCAAGGGAGAGGACTTCGGCAGGACCGATGTCGCGGCCGTGATCTGAGCCAGGGAAGGACGGACGGAACGGGTCGGGCGCCGCGCCATTGTCTCCTGGCGACAAAGGAGCATCCGCATGACCGACACCCCGATAGACCCCGCCGCCACACCTGAAGACGAAGACCGGGCCGAGATCGCCGCCGACGACGCCGGCGCCTCCGCCATGGCCGAAGAGGCGCAAAAGGAGGTCGAGGAGACCGAGGAAGACGGGGAGGGCATCTGATGGCCTCCCACGATCTGACCAAGCCCAGCCCCGCCGAGCACCAGCAGATGGACCGGTCCAACGATCCCGAAACGACGCGGAAGATGGATGCGGCGGCGCCGGAGGCGGCCCTGGCCAGCCGCCGCCAGCGGATGACCGGAGAGGCGACCGGCGTCGGCAGCGTCGGCTATGACGAGGACGGCGCCTTTGACGTGGGGGCGGGCAAGGCGGTTCCGCCCTCGACCTCGACCTAGGCGGCGCGTTCGACTCCAGGCTTGAGGCGGAACACGAGAAGGACGCCGCCGACGAGCAGGATCACGGCGCCGGCCAGGGCCGTGAAGGCCACCGCCGGCTTTTCCGCCTGTTCCGCGACGAAGGCGCCCAGGAGGCCCCAGGCCGTCGGGAGGGGATAGGCCAGGGTCCGCAGCGCCGCCGTCACCGCCAGGGCGACCCCTGTCGTGGCGACGATGGCAAGCACCGCCCATGCCGTCGGCGACAGGGCGGCGGGCAGGGCGTCGAAGGCGGTGAGGGTGGTGATCAGATTCAGCGGCGCCGCCACCGTCAGCCAGCCGGCCAGGGCGGCGAGGGGCCAGACCAGCAGCAGCCGGTCGCGATCGAAGCGGGCGAGCCGCCGCACCTCGCCCGACAGGGCCAGCATCGGCGCCAAGAGGGCGATCAGGGTGGCGAAGATGATGACGACGCTGGCCGCCTTCAGGTTCAGGGCCGCCACGATGATCCAGAGACCCAGGCCGAAGAAGGCCACGGCGGAGGGCCAGCCCATCCGGTTGATCAGGACGCTCTCGCCTGTCTGGGGGAGAACCTGACGCACGGCGTAGGCCAGAAGCCCCAGATAGATCAGGCCCCAGATCGAAAAGGCGTAGCCGGCGACCCGCAGGGTCTGGTTCCCTTCAGCGGCGAACTCGGCTTGGGTCAGGCCCAGCCCGGCCAGGTTCTGAACCAGGGGGACGACCACGGCGAAGACGGCGGCGGCCAGGACCACCAGGCGACGGGTGCGCTGAGCGGGCGTGGGGCGAAGGATCGAAGACATGGGGGTTCCACTTCACGGTTCAGCGCTCTGTACGCCCCACGGGGACGGAAGGTTCACCGGCCTGGGTTGAAAATGTGAAGCTTGCGAGAGAGGGACGGCCCATGCTGGTGTCGCCGGATGATCCGTTGCCGCCTTCACGCCTGCGCCGGCCTGGCCGTTCTGCTTCTCGGGGCGTGGGGAAGCGACCCGGCCCTGGGCCAGGCCCAGGCCCAGGCCGCGCCCGCGCTGGTTCTGAACGCCTCGGCCGAGGCGGCCTGGGCCGAGGTGCGCGCGGCCCTGACGCCGCCGCAGCAGGCCCTGGCCGTGCGGCGCTTCATGGCGGCCCTGGCGAACGCCAACGGGCGACCGGTCGTCCCGCCGATGGACGCGCGCGAGATCGCCTCCGGCCGGGCGGCGGCGGCGGACGATCCCGCCCTGCTGCAAAGGCCCCAGGCCTATGAGGCGACCTTGAGCGTGGGCGGGCGGTTCCTGACCTTCCGGCCCTTGTCCCGCGCCAGTCTGGAGCCCTTGACGCGACGGGGCGCCCCCTAAAACACTGTCCGATGTGTCCGATGTGTCCGATGTGTCCGATGTGTCCGAAACCGGCGCCGACTCCGTCAAAGACCCCCTGAACCATACGCCCGCTTGCCGCAGCGGCGGGTCGTTTGGGTTGGGGCTTCTGCAAGCCGTTGAAGCGCCGAGGGTTCCATCTGAGAATTGCACCGACGTCAGGAACCGGCGGCCGTGCGGCCGGTTGTCAGTCCAGTTCCAACTGGAGAGGCGACATGGCCGATCAGACCGAAACCCCGCATTTCGAAACCGATGAAGTCGCCGCCAACCGCGCCATCGAAAACGGTCAGGGCGTCGGCGCCCGCGAACTGGCCGCCCAGCGCGAGCCAGGCGGCGTCAACACCGCCGATGAAGACCCCGAACTCGAGAACGGCGTCTCGGTGATCGAGGACGGCGACGATGCTTTGGATGAGAACCTGGCGGTTCAGGGCGTGGACGACGCGGGCTGATCCCACCTTGCCGAGGATGAACGCGGGGGGCGCGGGCGCCGCCCTCTTTCACGCCTAAGGCGCGGATGTTCCAGGTCGCCATCAGCAGACTGTCGCCGGCCATCTTGGACCCCACGGCGTCCCAGGGCGTTCAGCCGCTGGAGGTCGTCCAGCACCGCCTGGGGCGGTGGATCGAGAATAGTCGCCATGATCACCCCCGAGACGCTGATGCACGTTCAGGTTAGCCAAGAACGCGATCATCACGGGTCACGAGCGCGAGAGAACCTTGGTTCTTCTAAGCCCCAGCCCTCAAAGGGGGGCTGGCGACCGTGAGTCCTAATCCATCCTGAAGTTGATGGAGAAGACGATTATCCCGTCTTCCAGGCGCCGGCCTGCGGCTGCCGCCTCGTCATTGAGGCGGAGCCGCGCCCGATCCACCGAGCGCAAGGCTTCTCGCCCCAGGCCGTAACCTCGCGGCCATTCGCTTTCGATTTGGCAGTTCACCAGCCGACCGTCGTTTTCAGCGCCGCAGGACAGGACGGCGTAACCTTCCGTCGGCGATCGGCCGCCGACAGGGGCCGGGAACCGGGGTCTGGGAACGATTTCCCATCGCGCGAGCGCAGGAAGCGTTTCTCGCCCGTCGCCCTCCGTGTCCTTGTCGCGGGGATCGATCAGAGGCCGACCGCAGGCGGTCAAGGTCTGCTCAAGGGCGGTGCTGGACGGGTTGAGGGCCATGATGAAGCGGTAGCGTCGGTGGTCGGGGCCTTGGGCGACGATCTGGAGCTCGCCGCCTTCCGCCAATTGGCGCGCCACCATGGCCGGCAGACGGCTGAAAGCCGTCGTGCGATCCTCTCCCACGGTCCAGACGGTGGTTTTAAGAGCCGCATCTTCTCCGACCGAAAGCCCAAGATCGCGCGTCGTGGCGCGTGCGGGGGCCTCGGGCAGGCCGGTGATGAAAAGGTCGTAGGCCCCGTCGATGCATCGGGCGACCAGGGTGACGCCCGAAGTGAATTCAGCAAGGGCCAGGGTGGCCTTTCGCTCGGGAATGGAGGTCAACACCCAGTCTTCTTGGGGCGGCGGCGCGTCCTGCGCCTTCGCGGAGACGGCGCCGGCCAAGAGGGCGGAAACGGCGAGGGCGGGGAGGAGGGCTTTCATAACCCCACTCCGCCTCAACGCATGATTGCCGTCAAGCCGCCGCGTAGATGCTCTGGAACAGAACCGCGCCGTCGGCGGAGCCCAGTTCGGCCTCAAAGGCGCGGTCGGGGTGGGGCATCATGCCGAGCACATTGCCGCGCGCATTCTGGATGCCGGCGATGTCGTTGACCGAGCCGTTGGGGTTGTCGACGTAGCGGAAGACCACCTGGCCCTCGCCCTCGATCCGGGCCAGGGTCTCGGCGTCGGCGAAGAAGTTTCCGTCGCCGTTGCCCTGGGTCATGATCACTTCGCGCTGGCCCTGATAGCCGGCGGTGAACCGGGTCTGGCCGTTGGCGACGGTCAGGCTGATGGGTTTGCAGACGTATTTCAGGCCCTTGTTGCGCAAGAGGGCGCCGGGCAGCAGGCCGGCCTCGCACAGGATCTGGAAGCCGTTGCAGATGCCGACCACGGCCACGCCGTCGTCCGCCGCCTTCTTCACGGCCTGCATCACCGGCGACTGGGCCGCCATGGCGCCGCAGCGCAGATAGTCGCCGTAGGAGAAGCCGCCGGGAATGACGATCAGGTCCAGGCCCTGGGGCAGTTCGGTCTCGGCGTGCCAGACCATCGAGACGGGCTCGCCGGTGGAGCGTTCGACGGCGACCTTGCAGTCGCGATCACAGTTGGAACCGGGGAAGACGATGACGGCTGCGCTCATGGCGCGGGCCTCTAGCACCGTTTTCAGCAAATGTCAGTGCGCGGGTTCAAGAAGTCCGAGGCGGGTCTCGATCCGGCCGAGACGGGCGTCCTGACGATCAACGATCTGATAGAGGTTGGAGACGTCTTGGTTCAGGCCGTTGAGGTGGAGGCGCATGGCCTGAAGTTCGCCCTTCACGTCGGCGATGTTGCCGTCGATCCGATCCAGGCGCGTCTGCATCGACTTCAGCACTTCGTAGATGAGGTCATTGGTGACGTCCGCCATACGCCCATACTACCATAAACTGTGGTTACGCCAAACGCTCCGACGCAGCACATTTGCGCCCCGCCAACCAGGCGATCACGAAGATTGCAAACCCGCCCAGGGACAGGCCCATGCCGACCCAGCCGGTCGAGGTCCAGCCGTAGCCGGCGGCGATGGCCAGACCGCCGAGAAGCGGGCCCAGCGCATTGGCGGTGTTGAAGGCCGAGTGGTTCAAGGCCGCAGCCAGGGTCTGGGCGTCGCCGGCGACGTCCATCAGACGGGTCTGAAGCACCGAGCCCAGGCCGCCGCCGCCGCCGATCAGAAAGACCACGACCATGACGGCCCACAGGTGAGGCGCGGCCAACGGATAGAGGGCCAGGGCGGCGGCGCTCCACAGCAGCAGGCCGCCCGCCGCCGGAAAGCCGATCCGGTCGGCCGCCCAGGCCCCCAGAATATTGCCCAGGAACATGCCGACGCCGAAGACGGCGAAGACCCAAGGCAGGATCTCCGGCCCCACGCCGGTCACCGCCTGAAGCGTCGAAGCCAGATAGGCGTAGACGCAGAACATGCCGCCGAAGCCGATCGCGCCGACGCCGAGCGTCAGCCAGACCTGGCTCCGCTTCAGGGCGCCCAGTTCGCGCAAGGGGCTGGCGTCGGCATGGGCGGGGTCGCGCGGGGCGAACAGGGCGACCAACCCCATGGTGATCACGGCCAGGACGCTGACGATGGCGAAGGTCCAGCGCCAGCCGAAGGCGTGGCTGACCAGATTGGCGAAGGGGACGCCGATGACGGTGGCGACCGTCAGCCCCATCAGAATGGTCGAGACGGCGCGGGTGCGCAGGTGAAGCGGCACGATGGAGGCGGCGACCAGGGCCGCCACGCCGAAATAGGCGCCGTGGGGCACGCCGCTGAGGAAGCGGAAGACCAGCATCCATTCATAGGTGGGCGCCATGGCCGACAGGCCGTTGCCGACGGCGAACAGGGCCATGAAGCCGATAAGCAGCAGCCAGCGGGGGCTGCGCGCGCCCAGCACCGCCAGGATGGGCGCCCCGACCACCACGCCGGCGGCATAGGCGCTGATCACATGGCCGGCCGTGGGGGCGTCGACGCCCAGGCCGGCGGCGAAGTCCGGCAGGATGCTCATGGCCGCGAACTCGGTCACGCCGATGGCGAAACCGCCCATGGCCAGGGCGATCAGGATCAGGGCCACACGGCCCGCAGCCATGGGTCTTACGGCGACGTCAGTGTCGGCCACGGCGCCGGAGACGGCCATTCGAAAATCCTGGAACGAGAGAGGGGAGGGGTGTTGCGCTGCAACATAGGCGGCCCCTCTCAGGCTTCAACCCGCTGGAAATGATCGTCGATCACATAAGGTTGCGGCGCGGCCGCCGAGGGGCGGGCTCAGCCCAGGTTCTCATAGGTCGCGGTGATCGAGGCCTTGGCCAGGGTGTGGAAATGCAGGTTGAAGCCGAACACCGCGCCGGAATCGTCGGCGGTGACGTCCAGCCGCTCCACGTCCACGGCGAAGACGGTGAAGACATAGCGGTGCGGGCCGTGGCCGGGCGGCGGGGCGGCGCCGCCGAAGCCGACCTTGCCGTAGTCGGTGCGGCCCTGGACGGCGCTGGTCGGCAACTGACCGCCGGGCGAGCCGGCGCCGGTCGCCAGTTCGGTCACAGCGGCGGGGATGTTGGCGACCGTCCAGTGCCAGAAGCCGGAGCCGGTGGGGGCATCGGGATCATAGCAGGTGACGGCGTAGCTCTTCGTCCCGTCCGGCGCGCCCGACCAGGCGAGGTGGGGCGAGGTGTTGCCCTTGGCGTGAACCTGGGCGTCGGGCAGGACGCCGCCGTCCTGAATGTCGGTGGAGGTGAGGGTGAAGGGCATAGGTGCTCCGTCGTTCAAGCCGTTAGCTTAACTAGGAGTCCGCTGTATGGATGCAAGCGCCTCTTCCGCACCTTCGCGCGGAAGAGGCCGAATGCTTCAAGCCGCCTCGATACGGTAGCCTTCGATCACCGTATTGGCGAGCAGCTGCTCGCACATCTTCTTGGCCTCGCCTTGCGGATCCTCGACGCCGTCCAGGTCGAACTCGATCAGCTTGCCGACGCGGGCGTTGGACACGCCCGACCAGCCCAGACCCTGCAGAGCCCCTTCGACGGCCTTGCCCTGGACGTCCAGAACGCCGGGCTTGAGGAAGACGTGAACCTTGATTTTGGCCATCAGCCGTTGCCTTTCATGAAGGGAGTGAAGTCGGACCAGTTCTCGACGCGGAAGCCGCGAACGTCCTTCACGCATTGGGGGAACCAGGGCAGAGCCTTGAGGGCGGTCATGGCCAGAGTCAGATTAGCGAGGTCCGGGATCTCAGTGAGATAGACGCTCTGTTGGACGCGGTGGAAATCATAGCGTTTCAGCGTCCGTTCGATCTCGCGATACGCCTGCCTCACCCCGGCGGGATGGATAGCGGTCGTCTCGTTGAGGTCCAGATCGAAGGAAATGGCGAACATCAGGCCAGGGGGTCGTTTTCGGCGTCGGCCAGCGGATAGTCGAAGGCTTCGTCGCTGTCGATTAGACAGGCCCTGATGCGGTCCCCGACAATGGCGGTCACTTCATAGACCGGCCCGACGCCCGCGATGCGGCGAAAGCGGCTGGTTCCGGCCAGGTCAATGGACCGTCGGAACTCGCCGCCCTCTTCCGCGACGTCAATCATCAGTGCAGGCCGCCCTGGATCACCGTCGGCATGCCCTTCATGATGCCCAGGCGACGGGCGACTTCGGTGTAGCTTTCGATGACATTGCCCAGGTCGCGGCGGAAGCGGTCCTTGTCCATCTTCTCGCCGGTCGAGGAGTCCCACAGGCGGCAGGAATCGGGGCTGATCTCGTCGGCCAGGATGACGCGGCTGAAGTCGTTCTCCCAGATGCGGCCGAACTCGATCTTGAAATCGACCAGGGTGATGCCGACCGCGCTGAACAGACCTGACAGATAGTCGTTGACCCGAACCGTCATCGCCAGGATGTCGTCCAGTTCCTGGGTCGAGGCCCAGTTGAAGGCGGTGATGTGCTCTTCGGTGACCATCGGGTCGTTGAGCTCGTCCTTCTTGTAGTAGAATTCGATGATCGAGCGGGGCAGGGGCGTGCCTTCCTCGATGCCCAGACGCTGGCTCATCGAGCCGGCGACGATGTTGCGGCAGACGACTTCCAGCGGAATGATCTCGACTTCGCGGATCAGCTGCTCGCGCAGGTTCAGGCGTTTGATGAAGTGGTTGGTCACGCCGATGCCGTTCAGGCGCGACATGATGAATTCGCTGATCTGGTTGTTGACCACGCCCTTGCCTTCGAGAACGGCCTTCTTCTGGGCGTTGAAGGCGGTGGCGTCGTCCTTGAAGTACTGGATCAGGGTGCCGGGCTCGGGCCCTTCGTACAGGATCTTGGCCTTGCCCTCGTAGATCTTCTTGCGTTTGCTGTTCATATTCCGGTCCCGGCTTACGGGCGCCCTCCAGAAACAAAAATCGCGCGGCCATGGTGGAAAGGGGAAGACCCGGTCCTGGCGGCGCGTTTTGGAATCGTTCGGGCAGTCAATCTCGTTCGGCGTCTCCTTAGCGGAAGGCGGCCCTCGACACAAATGAACGCCGCGTGCGACGCCGCAACAGGACCAAGGTCTACGCAAGCCATGTTGCGTTCGGGCGCGGGCGGGCTATAGACGGCGCTTGCCCCGAGGTCAGGGGTGTGCGGAGCTTGCTGAGCGACATGACGACGTTCGACGATCGGGAAAAGGGCTTTGAGGCCAAGTTCGCCCTCGATCAGGAGCAGGAATTCAAGGCCATCGCCCGGCGCAACAAGATGCTGGGCCTGTGGGCGGCCGAGAAGATGGGCCTGTCGGCCGACAGCGCGGACCAGTACGCCGCCGCCATCGTGCGCGCCGACATGGAGCAGCCGGGCGACGAAGACGTGTTCCGCAAGGTCGCCGGCGACTTCAAGGCCTCGGGCCTGACGGTCTCGGAGGGCGAAATCCGCTCCAAGATCGACGAACTGGCCTCGATCGCCCGCGAACAGATTCGCGCCGGCGAATAGGACTTTCGGCCTTCGGGCCTTCAGACGTCGAAAGGGCCGCACCCGGGGGAAAGTGCGGCCCTTTCTTTTTGCCGGGGACGTTGGGGGATGTCTCACCCGGCTTACTGTGCGTCTCGCGCCCCTGAAGAACACGGCAACGCGCCTTTGGTTTCGGCGCGGACCGGTCCGCAGCAAAATTATTTTTGAGCGCGGGGTTCAGTCCTCGAACACGACGGTCTTGGCGCCGTGCAGCAGAACCCGGTCCTCCAGATGGCGGCGGACTGCGCGGGCGAGAACCCGGCGTTCGATGTCCCGCCCTTTGCGGATCAGGTCGTCCGGCGTGTCGCGGTGGCTGATTCGCTCCACGTCCTGTTCGATGATCGGACCTTCATCCAGATCGGCGGTGACATAGTGGGCCGTGGCGCCGATCACCTTCACCCCGCGCGCATGGGCCTGGTGATAGGGGCGGGCGCCCTTGAAGCCGGGCAGGAAGGAGTGGTGGATGTTGATGCAGCGCCCCGCCAGCCGACCGCTGAGATCGTCGGACAGAATCTGCATGTAGCGGGCCAGAACGACCAGCTCCGTGCCGGTCTCCTCGATCAGGCGCAGAAGCTGGGCCTCCTGGGCCGGCCTGTCGGCGGCGCTGACGGGCAGGTGATGGAAGGGCAGGTCGCCCAGATCGACGTGGCCGATCATCTCGCGCGGATGGTTCGAAACGACCGCCGTCACATCCATGGGCAGTTCGTCGATCCGCCAGCGGTACAGCAGGTCCGCCAGGCAATGGTCGAAGCGCGAAGTCAGAATCATCACCTTGCGCGGTTCCGGCCCCCTCAGGGTCCAGTCCATGTCGAATCGCCCAGCCAGAGGGGCGAAGGCGGTGCGGATCGCGGCCGGGTCGTCGCCTTCGCGCGGTTCGAACACCACACGCATGAAGAAGGTGGCGCCGGCGGCGTCGCCGAACTGCTGGGCGTCGGAGATGTTGGCGTCCCGCTCCAGCAGGAAGGCGGACACGGCCGCCACAATGCCGTGGCGGTCGGGGCAGGAGAGGGTCAGGATCATCAGACGGCAGGCTTATCCGGGAGAAACTTGCCGAGTATGGCCCAGGTTTCCGCCTTTGCCGACAAGGATATTGCATGGGCGGGGCTGGACGACGGCAGATCGACCAGGGCGAGGCCGGCGAGGTCGGCCAGGATCCGCCGACCCAGCTTGGCCGCCAGACCGCCGTTGAAGGCGACGGCGCGCAGTTCGGGGAGGTCCTGGATCAGACCGCGCAGATCGGCGGCCTCGGGCGACTTGATCGCCGCGTCCAGACTGCCGGATCGCCGGGCCGAGGCGATTACGTCCCACAGGCCGACGCCGCGCGCCTTCAACCGCTCCAGGCGGTCGGGGTAGGGCAGGGCGGCCAGGGGCTCGTCCAGCACGCCGCCGATCAAAGGCCAGAAGCCGTTGCGCGGATGGGCGTAATATTGCGCCGCCTTCAGCGAGGCGTCGCCCGGCAGGCTGCCGAGGATCAGCAGGCGGGTGTCCGCATCGACGACGGGAGCAAAGCCGATGCGGCGGTCGTCTTGCGGTTCGGGGCTCACCCCTCGCCGAACACCCGCCTGAACACCACGTCCACATTCTTGGTGTGATAGCCGAGGTCGAACAGGGCTTCGAGCTGATCGTGGGGCAGGGTGACGCGCTCGTCGGCCTTGAGGAAGTCCAGGAAGGCGCCCTCGCCGCGCCAGACCTTCATGGCGTTCTCCTGCACGGCGGCATAGGCCGCCTCGCGCGAGACGCCGGCCTGGGTCAGGGCCAGCATGACCCGTTGCGAGTGCACCAGACCGCCCAGGCGGTCGAGGTTCTTCTGCATGTTCTCGGGATAGATGTTCAGCCGCTCGATCACGCCGGCCAGGCGTTGCAGGGCGAAGTCAAGATGGATGGTGGCGTCGGGACCGATGCCGCGTTCGACCGAGGAATGGCTGATGTCCCGCTCGTGCCACAGGGCGACGTTTTCCATCGCCGGGGTCACGGCTGAGCGGACCAGACGGGCCAAGCCGGTCAGGTTTTCGGTCAGGATGGGGTTGCGCTTGTGCGGCATGGCCGACGAGCCCTTCTGACCCTTGTCGAAGAATTCCTCGGCCTCCAGCACCTCGGTGCGTTGCAGGTGGCGGATCTCGACCGCCAGACGCTCGACCGAAGAGGCGACCACGCCCAGGGCGGCGAAGAAGGCGGCGTGGCGGTCGCGCGGGATGACCTGGGTCGAGACCGGCTCGACCTGGAGCCCCATCTGTTCGGCCACATAGGCTTCGACGGCGGGATCGACATTGGCGAAGGTGCCGACGGCGCCGGAAATGGCGCAGGTGGCGATCTCTTCCTTGGCCGTGATCAGGCGGCGTTTGGCGCGCTGGAACTCGGCGTGATAGCCGGCGAGCTTCAGGCCGAAGGTCACGGGCTCGGCGTGGATGCCGTGGCTGCGGCCGACGGTCGGGGTGTACTTATGCTCCTTGGCGCGGGTTTCCAGCGCGGCCAGGACGCGATCGACGCCTTCGATCAGCAGGTCCGACGACCGGGCCAGCTGGACCGCGAAACAGGTGTCCAGCACGTCCGACGAGGTCATGCCCTGGTGCAGGAAACGCGCCTCTTCGCCGACGATCTCGGCGACGTGGGTCAGGAAGGCGATGACGTCGTGTTTGGTGGTGCGCTCGATCTCGTCGATGCGGTCGGCGTCAAAGGTCGCGTCCTTGCCCTTGGCCCAGATGGCGTCGGCGGCCTGCTGGGGGATGACGCCCAGTTCGGCCATCTTGGTCGCCGCATGGGCCTCGATCTCGAACCAGATCTTGTACTTGGTCTCTTGCGACCAGATGGCGGCGGCGTCGGGGCGGGAATAGCGCGTGATCATGGGGCGGTCGTGTCGGTCCGGCCGCCGTCGGAGTCAAGGTTTGCGGTGCTCTAAAGCTGTCCCATCGTATTGTCGTGATCGACGGCCTGCCGCTTCAGCCAGGCGACGAAGGCGGTGGCGCTGGGCGAGGGCGGGCGGTCGCGGGGCTGGACGACGTAATAGGCGAAGCCGACCGCTTCCGAGCCGTCGGGGAAGGGGGCGACCAGACGGCCCGAGGCCAGGTCGGCCTGGGCCAGGGTGCGTTTGGCCAGGGCGACGCCGCGGCCGGAAGCGGCGGCCTCGATCAGCAGGCTGGACTGGTTGAAGCGCGAGCCCCGGCGCGGGTCGGGGTGGCGCACGCCGCGCGCCTTCAGCCACATGGCCCAGTCGGGGCGGCTGGGGTCGCCGTCGTTGGACATGTCGTGCAGCAGGGTGTGGCGCATCAGGTCGGCGGGTATGCGGATCGGATGTTCGCCGTTCATCAGAGACGGGGCGCAGACGGGCAGAACCGTTTCGGTCATCAACCGGTCCACGGTCAGGCCGGGGTAGTCGCCGGGGCCGTAGCGGACGGCGAGATCGACCTTGCCCTCGGTCAGGTCGGCAGTCTCCATGTCGGCCGATATCCAAAGCTCGATCTCGGGATGGGCGGCGTGGAAGTCGTCCATGCGCGGCATCAGCCATTTGGAGGCGAAGCCGGGGGCGATGCTGATCGACACCTGTTTCCTGCGCGGCGGCTCGCGCAGCAGGGCCGAGGCGTCCATCAGCCGCTCGAACCCCTCACGCAGCAGGGGGACCGAGGATCGGCCGAGGTCGGTCAGCTGGAGACCGCGCGCCTCGCGTACGAACAGGGGGCCGCCGACAATGTCCTCCAGCAGGCGGATCTGCTGGCTGACGGCGCCGGGCGTCACCGCCAGTTCGTCGGCCGCGCGCGAGAAGTTCAGGTGACGCGCGGCGGCCTCGAACGCGCGCAGGGCGTTGAGCGGGAGCAGGGAACGGGCCATCGCCGTTAGAAATCCTATCAGCGTGCCAAAGGCAATCTGGTTTGCGGGTCTGGACGGGGAGGCCGATGGTTCGGGCTCCGCCGCCGTCCTCCTTCCCCGACGCCGGCCCTGAAAGCAAGACGATGCGTGTATTTCTCGCCTCCATTCCGCTTGAGGCCGCCAAGATCGTGATCATCGGCGGCGGTGAGCCCGCCCTGGCCAAGCTGCGACTGTTCCTGAACACGCCGGCCCAGCTGCTGTGGTTCGCGCCCGACGGCGCCCCGCCGAAGATGGAAATCCCGCTGAGCGCGCCTGAGCCGGCGCTGCGCGCGCCCGAGGCGGACGACCTAGCGGACGCGCGGCTGGTCTTTATGGCCTTGGACGACGCGGACGAACTGACGCGGCTCAGCGCCCTGGCGCGGGCGGCGGGGGCCCAGGTCAATGTGGTGGACAAGCCCCATCTGAGCGACTTCCAGACCCCGGCCCTGATCGACCGGGACGAGGTGGTGATCGGGGTCGCTACCGGCGGATCGGCGCCGATCCTGGCCCGCGACATCCGCACGGCCGTCGAGGGCGTTCTGCCCGCCGGCCTGGCCCATGTCGCCCGGCTGGCGCGCGAGCTGCGCGATACGGTCAAGGCCAATGTGCCGGACTTCATGGCGCGGCGACGGTTCTGGGAGAAGGCGTTCCGGGGACCGGCGGCGGCCTTGGCAGCCGAGGGGCGCACGGCGGAGGCGCGGCGCGAGATGCTGCGTCTGCTGAACTCGGCCGCGCCGGAGCAGGGGATGGTCCATATCGTCGGGGCGGGGTCGGGCGATCCGGAGCTGCTGACCCTGAAGGCGCTGCGGGTGCTTCAGGACGCCGACGTCATCATCCACGACCGGCTGGTCCCGGAAGCCGTGCTGGAACGGGCGCGGCGCGACGCCAAGCGGCTGTATGTCGGCAAGGCGCGCGGCGAACATTCGGTGCCTCAGGATCAGATCGAAGCCCTGATGATCGAGGAGGCGCGGGCCGGTCACCGGGTGGTGCGGTTGAAGGGCGGCGATCCCTTCGTCTTCGGGCGCGGCGGCGAGGAGCTTGAGGCGATGCGGGCGGCCGGGGTTCCGGTCTTTGTCGTGCCGGGGGTGACGGCGGCGCTGGCCTGCGCGGCCTCAGCGGGCATTCCCCTGACCCACCGCGACCATGCCCAGGCGGTGACCTTCGTCACGGCCCAGGCCAAGCCGGGCGGCGTCGACGCCGACTGGAGCCGACTGGCCGCGCCTAATCATACCCTTGCCATCTATATGGGCGTGGACCGGGCCGAGGAGACGGCGGCCAGGCTGATGGCGGCCGGCCGCGCGGGCTCGACACCCGTGGCCGTCGTCGAGAACGGCAGCCGGCCGGATGAGCGGGTGCTGACCGGCCGGCTCGACGGGCTGGGCGCCCTGGTGCGCGGCGCGGACCTGACCGGTCCGGCCCTGGTGTTCGTGGGCGAGACGGCGGCGTTTTCGGCGGCCCAGCCGGACGTGCGGACGGAGGCGGCGGCATGAAGATCGTCACCGCAAACCGCCTGTCGGACGGGCGCGTCATCTATGCGGGCGTGGACAATCAGCCGGTCGAGCGCCTGGACCAGGCCTCGACCCTGGACGACGCGGCGGCCGAGATCGTGCTGGCCGAGGTCGCGGCGCGGCCGGACGTGTTCGTCAATCCCTATCTGGTCGAGGTTCAGGATCGCTCGCCCTCGGGCCGGGATCGGCTGAAGGAGCGGATTCGCGCCGCCGGTCCGACCGTCGGCCACAGCGTCGCGGGAGGCGTGGGCTGATGTATCGCTATGACGAGTTCGACCACGCCCTGGTGCGTGAGCGGGTGGCGGAGTTTTCCGACCAGGTGGCGCGCCGCGCCTCCGGCGCCCTGACCGAGGACGAGTTCAAGCCGCTGCGGCTGATGAACGGGGTCTATCTGCAGCTTCACGCCTATATGCTGCGGGTCGCCATTCCCTATGGAACGTTCAACAGTCGGCAGATGCGCCGGCTGGCCCATATCGCCCGCACCTATGACAAGGGCTACGGCCATTTCACCACGCGGACGAACATCCAGTACAACTGGCCGGCCCTGACGGACCTGCCGGCGATCCTGAGCGATCTGGCCGATGTCGAGATGCACGCCATCCAGACCTCGGGCAACTGCATCCGCAACACCACGACCGACGTCTTCGCCGGGGCGGCTGAAGACGAGATCGAGGATCCGCGACCCTGGTGCGAGATCATCCGTCAGTGGTCGACCATCCATCCGGAATTCTCGTTCCTGCCGCGCAAGTTCAAGATCGCGGTGATCGGGGCCGAGAAGGACCGGGCGGCGATCCGGACCCATGACGTGGGCCTCCAGATCGTAAAGGGCGAGGACGGCGGGACGGCCTTCCGCGTCTTCGTCGGCGGGGGGCAGGGGCGACTGCCCCATATCGGTCAGGAGATCGCTTCGGCCGTGCCCGCCGCAGACCTGCTGGCCTATCTGACCGCTATATTGCGAGCCTGGAACCTGCTGGGGCGGCGCGACAATATCCATAAGGCGCGGATCAAGATCCTGGTCGCCTCGGTCGGGCTGGAGGCCTTTCGCCAGGAGGTGGACAAGCACTACGCCACCCTGCGCCTGGAAGACCTGCGGATTCCCGAGGAGGAGGCCGAGCGGATCAAGGCCTATTTCGCCCCGCCGCCGTTCGAGGATCTGCCCAGGACCAGCGCGCCGTTCGACCGCGCCCTGCTGGCCGACCCGGACTTCGCCCGGTTCGCGCGGAACAATGTGCGGCGTCACCGGCAGGCGGGCTATGCCTCGGTGGTGGTGTCGCTGAAGCCGGTCGGCGGCGTGCCGGGCGACATCACGGCCGACCAGATGGACGCGGTCGCCGACCTGGCCGAACGCTACGGCTTCGACGAACTGCGCGCCGCCTATGAGCAGAACCTGGTCCTGCCCCATGTGAAGCTGGACGATGTGCCGACGGTCTGGCGGGCGCTGCTGGAGGCGGGGCTGGCCACGGCCAACGCCGATCTGGCGACCGACGTCATCGCCTGCCCGGGACTGGACTATTGCAGCCTGGCCAACGCCCGGTCGATCCCGGTGGCCCAGGCCCTGTCGAAACGGCTGGCGGACCTGGACTATCAGGAGAGGCTGGGGCCGGTGCGTATCAATATGAGCGGGTGCATCAACGCCTGCGGCCACCACCACGTCGGCCACATCGGCGTTCTGGGCGTGGATCGTAAGGGCGAGGAGTACTACCAGATCACCGTCGGCGGTTCGCCCGACGAACAGGCGGCGCTGGGCGACATCGTCGGCAAGAGCCTGCCGGCCGACGAGGTGGCGCCCGCCATCCAGCGGACCCTGGACCGCTATCTGCAAATCCGCGCCGAGGGCGAGAGGTTCATCGACACGGTGCGCCGTGTCGGACCCGATCCCTTCCGCGACGCCATCTATGAGACGCTCGATGCTGCAAACGCTTGAGGGAGTTCAGAACGGGCCGCGCCTGTCGGTGACGACCCCGCTGGAAGAGGTCGAGGCGGCCGCCGCCGCAACCGACGTCCTGGTGCTGGAGTTTGACGCCTTTCGCGACGGGCGCGGCTTCTCGCTGGCGGCGGTGCTGCGCGAGCGGGGCTACGCCGGGCGGCTGATCGCGGCGGGCAAGGTCCTGCCGGACCAGGCGCGCCATCTGCGGCGGTCGGGATTCGACGCGGTGGAGCTGGCGCCGGGCGCCGACACGGCGGCCTGGGCGCGGATGGATCAGGCCTTCAGCGGCTCCTATCAGCCGGCCGTCGATCCCGCCCCGACCATCTGGCAGAGACGGCGGGCGGCGTCGAACGATCGGGATCTGCAGGCCCTGGCCGACCGGCTGAACCGCGAGACCGAGGGCAAGGCCGCGTCGGACATCCTGAAGGCGGCGCTGGATCCGGCCCTGGGCCTGCGGGTCGGGACCATATCCTCGTTCGGGGCGGAATCGGCGGCCCTGCTGCACATCGTGGCCGAGACGGACCCGAACGTGCCGGTCGTCTTCCTGGAGACCGGCCAGCATTTCCTGCAGACCCTGTCCTATCGCACCCAGCTGACCAAGGCTCTGGGGCTGACCGACGTGCGGCTGGTCACGCCGGATGCGAACGAGAAGGCGAGCCTGGACGCCCGCGACGACCTGTGGAAGACCGACGCCGACGCCTGCTGCGACCTGCGGAAGGTGCGGCCCCTGGCGCGGGCGACGGTCGGGTTCAACGCCCTGATCACCGGGCGCAAACGCTATCAGGCCGCGACCCGCGCGGCGTTGAAACCGTTCGAGGTGCTGGACGGGGTGCTGCGGATCAATCCGCTGGCGGACTGGGACGCCGACGCCGTCGAGGCCTGGCTGGAGGCGCACGACCTGCCCCGTCATCCCTTGGTCGAGCAGGGCTACCGCTCCATCGGCTGCTGGCCCTGCACCCGCGCCGTCGAAGACGACGAAGACGCGCGGGCCGGACGCTGGTCGGGGATGGACAAGGTCGAATGCGGCATCCACCTAGGCAGGCGTCAGGTCGCCGCCTGATCGTCCTCCCGTTCGACCTCGCCTGAAAGCTGAAACGTGTCCGTCACACCGTCTGTCATCGACCTGATCGGCCATACGCCGCTGGTCCGCCTGAATCGCCTGTCCGACGAGACGGGCTGCGAAATCCTGGGCAAGGCCGAGTTCATGAACCCCGGCGGCTCGATCAAGGACCGCGCCGCCCTGTCCATCGTTCAGGGCGCGCGGGCGTCGGGCGCGCTGAAGCCCGGCGGGACCATCGTCGAGGGCACGGCGGGCAACACCGGCATCGGCCTGGCCCTGGTCGGGGCGGCCCTGGGCCATCCGGTGGTCATCGTCATTCCGCGCACCCAATCGGAGGAGAAGAAGTCGGCCATCCGGTCGCTGGGCGCACGCCTGGTCGAGGTGGACGCCGCCCCCTTCTCCAGCCCGAACCATTTCGTCCACTATTCCGGACGCTTGGCGTCTGAGCTGAACGAGAGCGAAGAGGCCGGGGCCATCTGGGCCAATCAGTTCGACAACACCGCCAACCGCGACGCCCACTATAGGACCACCGGCCCGGAGATCTGGGCGCAGACCGGCGGCGAGATCGACGCCTTCGTCTCGGCCGTGGGGTCAGGCGGCACCATTTCGGGCGTCGCCGCCTATCTGCGCGAGAAGAAGCCGGAGGTGACCATCGCCCTGGCCGATCCCGCCGGCGCGGCCCTGTTCAACTGGTTCACCAAGGGCGAGATGACGGGCGAGGGCTCGTCGATCACCGAGGGAATCGGGGTGGCGCGGATCACCGGCAATCTGGAGGGGTTCAAGCCGGATTACGCCTACCGGATCGAGGACGCCGAGTTCCTGCCGATCCTGTTCGATCTGGTGAAGCACGAAGGTCTGTCGCTGGGCGGATCGGCCGGGGTCAATATCGCCGGGGCTGTGCGGCTGGCGCGCGAGATCGGGCCGGGCAAGACTATCGTCACCTGCCTGTGCGATCCGGGGTCGCGCTATGCGTCCAAGCTGTTCAATCCGGAATTCCTGACGTCGAAGGGCCTGCCGGTTCCGGGGTGGGCTTAAGACCCTCTCCCGCTTGCGGGAGAGGTGGCCCGGCGTCCGCGCAGCGGACCAGGGTCGGAGAGGGGAGTCTCGTTTGAACAGAAGACTTCCCCCATCGTCAGGCGTGTCGCTGCGCGCCACGGCCTGACACTTCCCCCGCAAGCGGGGGAAGGTCCTATTTCTCCGCCGCGATCCAGGCGTCCATCCGCTGGTCCAGCAGGGCCAGCGGCAGCGGGCCCTCCGTCAGCAGGGCGTCGTGGAAGGTGCGGACGTTGAACTTCGGCCCCAGTTCGCGTTCCGCCCGAGCGCGGATCTCGCGCAGGCGGATCTCGCCGATCTTGTAGGCCGTGGCCTGGCCGGGCCAGCCGATGTAGCGCTGAAGCTCGGTCTCGATATTGTGGGGCGCCAGGGCCGAGTTGTCGCGGAAACAGGCGCGGGCCTGCTCTTCTGACCAGCCCATCCAGTGCAGGCCGGTGTCGGCCACCAGGCGGCAGGCGCGCCACATCTCGTAGGACAGGCGGCCGAACCGCTCATAGGGCGTGCGGTAGAAGCCCATCTCCTCGCCCAGGTATTCGGGGTACAGGCCCCAGCCCTCGGTGAAGGCGGTCACATTGGCCTGGCGACGGAAATAGGGCTGGTCCTCGGCCTCCTGCTGCAGGGCGATCTGGAGGTGGTGGCCGGGCACGGCCTCGTGCAAGGTCAGGGCCGGCAGTTCGTACAGGGGGCGCTGGTCGAGCTTCGACGTGTTGACCACATAGTGGCCAGGGACGCCGTTCTGCATAGAGCCGGGATTGTAGCGGCCGGTGGTGTAGGTCGCCTCGATCTGGGGCGGGACCGGCTGCACGTCATAGGGCAGGCGGGGCAAGGTGGCGAACAGGGCGGGCAGGCCGCCGTCCGCACGCTTGGCCATCTCCGACGCCTTCTCCAGCAGGTCCTCGCGCGTCTGGGCGTAGAATTGCGGGTCGGTGCGCAGGAAGTTCAAAAAGCCGGCGAAGTCGCCGGTCCAGCCGGCGGCCTTCATCTCGACCTCCATCCGGGCGCGGATGCGGGCGACCTCGGACAGGCCGATCTGGTGGATCTGGTCCGGCGTCAGGTCCGTGGTGGTGTGGCCGCGCACCAGATAGGCGTAGAGGGCCTTGCCGCCGGGGCGGTTGCCCAGACCGGGCTCGATCGGAGCCTGGGGCAGGTATTCGGTCTCCAGGAAGGTCAGCCAGGCTTGGCGCGCGGGGACGAGGACGGCGGCGACCGCAGCGGCGGCCTCGGCCCTCAGCCGGTCGCGGTCTGCGGGGGCGATGGTGGCCGGCAGGGTGGCGAAGGGTTTGAGCAGGGGCTCGTCCTCGGGCGTGATCGCCACGTCGTTGCGCGCCCCGGCCAGGGCGCTTTCGGTGACGGAGCGGGGCTGGACCATGCCGGTGGCGAGACCCCGCCGGGCGTTATCGGTGGTCTGGGCGTAGATGTCGCCAAAGCCCCGTATGCGCCGGATATAGGCCTGAGCCTCCGCCACCGTGTTGAGCCGGGTGCTCTGGCCGACATAGAGGGCCCAGGTTCCGGGCCCGCCTTCGCTGTCGAAGGCCAGGCGAGAGGCGTCGTAATCCAGACCCTCGACGCCGCGCTTCAGGCTGTACAGCAGGAAGGCGTGGTTGATCCGCCCCGCCTGGGAAAGACTTGCCGGGTCGATGGCCTCGACCCGGGCGACGAAGGCTTCCAGCGGCGCGCGCTGGGCCAGTTCGAAGGCGCGCGACAGGTCCGGGACCCGGCCCATGGCCTCCACATCGCCCTCTCCGCCCGCAGCGAAGGGGTCGATCGCCTTCAGATAGGCTTCGTAGTCGGCGATCAGGGCGTTCAGGGCCGCCTCAGCCGGGCGGGCCGTCGCCGGCGCCGCCACGGGGACCCCCGTCTGCGCAGCCTCCGGGGCCGCAGCCGCGCCGGTCGCCGCCGTCGCCAGACAGGCCGCAACGGCCAAACCGATGATCTTCATGACGCCCTCCGCTTTCAGCCGCCACGCAAGCGGAGCGGACGGGGGGCGTCAAGCCGTCATCCGCAGGCGGCGAAGAAGCGTTCGATCTCGGCCAGGGCGGCGGGGCGGGCGGCGTAGGCATGACGTTCGTCCCCGTCCCAGACGGCGATCCAGCCCAGCCGGCGGAACCGCTGGAAGACGGGGTCCTTCGTGTGGGCGCGGGCCTGGGCGTAATAGCCGTCGCTGATCGCCGCCTCTTCCGAAGTGGCGCGATAGGTTTCGGTGTCGCCGCCCGACTCCAGCCGCAGCTGGCGCGCCGGCTTGTCGAGCATGGCGGCCAGGTCCAGCGCATCGGAACCCGGACGGCAGAAGAGCTGAAGCTTGACCTCGTCGCTGTGGGCCATGCCGTAGACCAGAGCCTGTTGCGGCGGCTCGTCCGTGTTGCGGATCCAGTCGTAGCCCGGCGTCGGGGCGGGGGCGGATGCGGCCGGGGACAGGTCGGCCGTCGGCGGCTGGGTCGCGCAGGCGGCCAGGGCCGCGACGGACAGAAGGGGCGGGATCAGCTTAAGCCGGGACATCGTCGGTCTCCTCAACCGGCGCAACGGTCCGCCAAACGGCGCAGCTTGGCAAGATGGGCGCGGGGGATGGCCACCCGGTCTGTTCGATCGCCCGTCTGAATGGTCAGATCGCCCGAGCCGACGAAGGCGGCGAACAGCGGATGGTCGGTGCGGACCGTCACCTGCAGCCGTCCCCGCCGTCCGAACCGGGCCGGACTGGTCGCGGCGACGTCGCCGGAGCTCAGGCGCGCGAAGGCGGCGCCGGGCGCCGGGGCGTCTTCCTTGTATACCGTAAGGTCCACGACGCCTGAGCGCGGATCACATTCCACGGTGGCGCGAAGATTGGGCGTGTCGGGCGCCTCATTGGCCAGAACGACCGGACCCTCGTTCTCATAAAGGGTCCAGGTCCAGACCGGGGCGGCGCGCGGAGCTCCCGCCTGGCCGAAAGCCAGGAGGGCGGCGAGAATGAGGTTCATCGGTCGGCCCTGCTGGCGGTGGAAGTCAAGCCTGCGTCAGCCGCGTATTTTGTCAAGCGCGCGAAGATCCGCAATAGGCCAGAAAGTCCGCGATCATCCGCCGCTCGGCCCTGTCAGCGGTCAGGTCGAACTGGCCTGCATCGCCCTGAACCCGCATCACGCCGCGGTCGGCGAGACCCTTCAGACTGGCGTCCTGCAAGGACAGGCGCGACTCCGTAGCGTCGCCGCCGGTCAAGGGATCGATCAGGCTGGGACCGTGCGAGGCGTTGATCAGGCGAGGCGTGTCCGGCTGAACGTCGCCATAGACCACGGCCGTCCGGTCGCCGGGCGAGCAGGTGACCATCAGGGCCAACTGATCGGAGTTGGCCACGCCGTAGGCCAGCTTGGCCATGGCGCCCTCGTGGCTCAGATGCCAGGCCATGGCCAGCGTTTCCGCCGACATATGGGCCGAGGGCTCGGTCGCCTGCGGCTTGGCGGCGAAGGCGACCAAGGCGATGGCGGCGGCGGCGGGGATCAGAACCTTGAACATTTGATTAACTCGCGTCTGACGGTCAAACGCGGGTATCCGTCAACAGTTCACGGCTCCGCTTGCGCGGCTGATGGTTGTGGCTTTCGCGCCGCAGCGGATCAGAACGGGCTGAAGCGCTCCACCAGGCTCTGGGCGGCGGGGGTGGCCTGCATCCGGCTGATGTCGCCCCGACCGCCGTAGGAGATGCGGGCCTCGGCGATCTGAGTGTGGTTGATCGAATTGGCCGAGGAGATGTCTTCCGGCCGCACGATGCCGGCGACGGTCAGTTCGCGAACCTCACGATTGGTGCGGACCTCCTGGCGGCCCTGGATGACCATATTGCCGTTGGCCAGAACCTCGGTGACGACGGCGGCGATGGTCAGAGAGACCTTTTCGGACCGGTTGACCGAGCCCGAGCCCGAGGCGTTCGTTTCGCCTTCCAGCCCGACCATCTTGGCCGGATCGAAACCGCCGGGGAAGGCGCGGCCCAGGCTGCTCTCTAGGCCGAAGAAGTTGGACACTCCGGTCGAGGCGTCGTTGGACCGCGACCGCTGGGTCGTGTTCTGGGTCTGGGCGCGGTCGTCGATGTCGATGCGGACGGTCAGGATGTCGCCGACGTGACGGGCGCGCTGGTCGCCGAAGAAGGTGCGGGCGCCGACCCGCCACAGGCTGTTGGCGCTGGCGGGGGTCGATTCGGTCCGCATCGCCGGGGCGGCCATATAGGCCTGCTGAGTGGGAACCAGGGCGGCGGGATAGCCGATGGGCGCCAGTTGGGGGCCGCGCACCGCCTCGACGGCGGTGGAGCAGGCGCCCAGGGAGGCGGCGGAGACGGCGGCGGCGAGGACGAGCTTACGCATGACGGACTTCCCTAGCGGGCGGCGAATTGTTGAGGATTGGCGCGGACCATGTCGGCGGCGGGACCGGCAAGGGCCTGGCCGGGACCGGAGGCCACGGCGTCGATGATGCGGTTGGAGGAGGTGTTCATGACCGCCACGGGCTCGCCCAGGGCGGCGTTGCGCAGCGCCTTGCCCATGACGCTGAGATTGACGCCCCCGACCTGATAGGTGACGCGCACCATGTCGTTGCGGGCGATGACCTGGGCGCCGGCGGAGACAAAGGCGGGGCGGGCCGTCTGGCCGGCCGAGGCGGCGGCGGTCTGAACCGGGACGGCGGCGGCGCGACGCACGGCGACTCGACGGAGGCCCGTCGGATTGTCCCAGTCCAGACCCGCCTGACGCGCCTGGGCCTGAAGGGCGCCGGCTTCCAGAACGACGGACGGGCCAACGCGCTGGGCCACCACCACCTCAGAGGCGGCGCCGGCGCCCTCGAACAGGTCGCCCAGCGTCACCCGGCCGTCGTCGTCGACGGGGTTGGACTTCAGGACCACCGAACCGGCTGAGGCGGCGCCGGCGATCGCAGCGAAGACGGCGGTCAGGGCCAGGGCGTTACGAACGATCTTCATGGCTTAGCCCTTCACCTGGGAGGTGACCGACATCATCTGGTCCGCCGTCGATATGACCTTGGAGTTCATCTCATAGGCGCGCTGGGCGATGATCAGGGCGCTGATCTCGGACACCGCATCGACGTTCGAGGCTTCGGTATAGGCCTGCAGGATCTGGCCGAAACCGACGTCGCCGGGCGAGCCGATGTTGGCGGCGCCCGAGGCGGCCGTCTCCAGCAGCAAATTGTCGCCGATCGCTTCCAGCCCCGCCTCGTTGAAGAAGGTCGCCAACTGGATCTGGCCCACGGTGGTCGGCGCCGTCTGACCCTGCTGCGTCGCCTGGACCAGGCCGGTCTTGGAGATGGTCAGCTTGACCGTGTCCTGCGGGATGGAGATCGCCGGTTCCAGAGGATAGCCGTCGTCGGTGACGATCTGGCCTTCGGGGCTGAGCGCCAGATTGCCCGCGCGAGTGTAGCCGATCTCGCCCGAGGGCAGGGTCACCTGGAAATAGCCGCGGCCGTCGATCGCCATGTCATAGGGATTGCCGGTCTGCTGGGGCGTGCCCTGTTCGGTCACGCGATAGACCGCCCCGGCCTTGACGCCGGCGCCGATCTGAATGCCCGTCGGGACGACCGTGCCCTGGCTGGAGGACTGAGCCCCCATCCGCTCGACGTTCTGATAGAGCAGATCCTGGAACTCGGCGCGCTGCTTCTTGAAGCCCACCGTGTTCATGTTGGCGATGTTGTTGGAGATGACCTCCACGTTCAGCTGCTGGGCGGCCATGCCCGAGGCGGCGGTGCGAAGTGCGCGCATGTCCAGGGTTCCTTATGCGACCTTGCCGAGGCGCTCGACGGCGCGACGGCTCAGGTCGGTGGTGTTCTCGATCATCCGGGTGACGCTCTCATAGGCGCGGCTGATCTCGACCAGGTTGGTGATCTCGACGAGGGAGTTGACGTTGGAGGCTTCCAGAGCGCCCTGATGGACCTGGGCGTCGTTCGCCTCGACCGGCTGGGTGTTGGAACCGTTGCGGTAGAGGCCGTCGCCGCCCTTCTCCAAAACGCCCAGGGTGTCGAACCGGACGACGGAAAGGCGGCCGGTGATCTGGCCCGCCTGGGTGATGGTCCCGTCCGCGCCGACCGATATGGCGCCCAGCGCAGGGTCCAGCACGATCTCGGCGCCGCCGCTCAGCACAGGCGCGCCCTGTTTGGTCGTCAACCGGCCCTCGGGGTCCAGGGTGAAGGCGCCGTCGCGGGTATAGGCCTCGCCGTTGGCGCCGTCGCGGACGGTGAAGAAGGCGCCTTCTCCGGCGATGGCGAAGTCCAGCGTGCGGCCCGTCTCGGACATGGCGCCCTGGCCGAAGTCCCGGCCGACGCCGTTGTCCAGCACGAAGCTGGCGGACGGCCGGATGGCGTCGTTGCGCGCCCGCTGGCCGATTTCCGTCCCGACCATCAGCTGCTCCACCTTGAAGCCGGTGGTGTCGGCGTTGGCGATGTTGTTGGCCACGATGTCCAGCTCGCGGCGCAGCGTCATCTGACGGGACAGTCCGATATAGGCGGCGTTTTCCACGACGAGGCTCCTTCGGAAATCCCTTACGCAATGACCGTGCCAACAGGGTTAATTCAGGCGCGGCGGGGCTTTGCGGGGGAGGAGGGGCGAGTTCGCCCGGCAAAAACTGCCGTTTGTAAACGTCGCATTAACCAAGCCGGGCCGATCTTCCCCTGTAGATTCTCCGGGGCGAGCGCATGTTGAAACTTGGCAAGAAGAAGGGCGACCCCAGCGCCGACGCGACCGAGGCCGAGGCGGGCGCCGAGGGCGAAGAAGGCGCGCCCAAGAAAAAGAAGCTGCCGATCCTGTTCATCATCGCCCCGGTCGCCCTGCTGGTCCTTGGCGGCGGCGGCGCGGCCGCCTTCTTCCTGATGAAGCCCAAGCCGGCCGAGGCGCATGGCGAGGAAGCCGCCGCGCCGGAAGGCGGCCACGGCGAAGCCAAGGCCGAGGAAAAGGGCGGTCACGGCAAGGAAGAGAAGAAGGGCGAGGAAAAGGGCGGCGGCCACGGCGGGGGCGGCAAGGAGGGCGAGGCCGATCCGTCGCTGGGCAAGATTTCAGAAGGGCCGGACGGCGTCACCTTCTACACCCTGCCGGACATGGTGATGAACATCCAGTCGCCGGACGGACGCCCCACCTTCCTGAAGCTCAAGCTGACGCTGGAGATGCATGACGCCGAGGTGGCGACGCATCTGCAGGAAGAAATGCCGCGCCTGCAGGACATGTTCACGGGCTTCGTGCGGGAGCTTCGCCCCGAGGATCTGAGCGGTTCCGCCGGCACCTATCAGCTGCGCGCCGAGCTTCTGCGCCGCATCAATCTGGTCGCCGCGCCGGGCAAGGTCGACGCCGTTCTGATCGAAGAAATGCTGGTGCAATAGGCGATGACCGACGCGCCGATCGATTCCCTGGCCGGACTGGGCGATCCTGCGGACGCCCTGTCCGAGCGCGTCCTGAACCAGGACGAGATCGACAGCCTGCTGGGCTTCGATCTCGGCGACGACGACGGGTCGGAAAAGTCCGGCATTCGCGCCATCATCAACTCGGCGCTCGTCTCATACGAACGCCTGCCGATGCTGGAAATCGTGTTCGACCGCCTGGTGCGGTTGATGACGACCAGCTTGCGCAACTTCACCTCGGACAACGTCGAGGTGTCGCTGGACAACATCTCGTCGATCCGGTTCGGCGACTATCTGAACTCCATCCCTCTGCCGGCCATCCTGGCGGTGTTTCGGGCCGAGGAACTGGACAACTACGGCCTGCTGACCGTCGATTCCAACCTGATCTATTCGATCGTCGACGTGCTGCTGGGCGGCCGTCGCGGCACGGCGGCCCTGCGGATCGAGGGGCGGCCCTACACCACCATCGAACGGGTGCTGGTGCAGCGGATGGTGGAGGTGGTGCTGAACGACGCCCGCCAGGCGTTCGAGCCCTTGACCCCGGTCACCTTCAATCTGGACCGGCTGGAGACCAATCCGCGCTTCGCCGCCATTGCGCGCCCGGCCAACGCCGCCATCCTGATCAAGCTGCGGATCGACATGGAGGATCGCGGCGGACGGATCGAACTGCTCCTGCCCTATGCGACGCTGGAGCCGATCCGCAAGATGCTGCTGCAGCAGTTCATGGGTGAGAAGTTCGGCCGCGACAACATCTGGGAAGGCCACTTGGCCACCGAAATCTGGACCACCGAAACCGAGGTGCGGGCGGTGCTGGACGAGCAGGTCATGCCCCTGTCCAGCGTCTTGAACCTGAAGGTCGGGGACACGATGATGCTGAACGCCACGCCGGATTCGGAGGTTTCGATCCGTGCGGGCTCCATCCCCCTGACGACCGGCCGCATGGGCCGAAAGGGACAACATATCGCCGTGCGCGTCGAAGGGCCGATCAGCCCTGAATCCGCCGCAAGAATAAAGGGCGCGCGCTGATGGCTGGAATGATCATGGACGCCGTCCTGATGCTGCTGCTGGTCGCAGCGGTCGGCTACGGGATCAAGCTGGAGCGCAAGCTGGCGGCCCTTCGCACCGGGCAGATCGCCTTCGCCCAGGCGGTGACCGAGCTGAACGCCGCCGCCGGCCGCGCCGAGGCCGCCCTGGCCAATCTGCGCGCCTCGGGCCAGGAGACGGATCTGCTGCACGACCGGATCATCAAGGCGCGCGAGGTCAAGCAGCAGTTGGAGATGCTGATCGCGCGGGCGCCGACGTCGGCGCCCCGGGGCAGGGACGAGGAGACCGTCGTCCGTCCCGAGCCGGCGCGTCCGGCCGCGGTCCCGGTTTCGCCCGCCGGCCTGGTCAATGACGACGACGAGCGCGCCCGCCGCATGGCCGCCCTGGCCGAACGCATCCAGGGCATGACCCCGACCGTCGCGAGCGCCGCGACGGGCCGGGCGCCGGCCGGGCGCGACAATGTCGCCGCCATCGTCCAGGCCCTGACCGCCGTCGGCTCCGCTAACCAAACCGCAAAACAAAGCCTCAACGCCGCGCGTCGTAATCTGGACGACGACCTGTTCGCCGCCTGAGTTCGGAACCTTCTTTCATGGCCCGCATCCCCCGCCTTCTCCCCCTGATCGCCGTCGCCATCGGCGGGGGCGTCGCCGTGCGCGCCGCCGGCGTCGCGCCGGGCCGGTTCGAGGGCGCCAAGGCCTGGGCCGAGGAGGCTGCGCCGGCCGCCGCCGCTGCGGCGCCCAAGCCCGCCCCGGCCGGGACCTGCGCCCTGTCGCCCGAACAGCTGGCGCAGCAGGCCGGCATTTCTCCGGCCGAGCTGAAGATCATCCAGTCCCTGTCGGCGCGCCGAACCGAGCTGGACGCGCGGGATCAGGACTTCGCCACCACCCTGCCGCTGATGGTCGCCGCCGAGCAGAAGCTGGACGCCAAGGTCAAGGCGCTGGAGGCGCTGAAGGCCGAGATGAAGCAGATGCTGGGCCAGGTCGACGAGCGCGAAAAGGCCGAGATCGACCGGCTGGTTCAGGTCTATTCGGCCATGCGGCCCAAGGACGCCGCCCCCGTCATGGCTTCGCTGGAGGATCGGGTGCGTCTGCCGGTCGCGGCGGCCATGCGGCCGCGCACCTTGGCGGCCGTCATGGCCCAGATGACGCCGGCCCAGGCCAAGGAGCTGACGGAGAAGATGGCCGCCCGCTTCCAGGCGCAGCAGATGGCGGCCCGCGCCGCCGCCGCCGAAGCGACCCCCGCCCCGGCCGCCGCCGCGCCCGCGACGCCGGGTTCTGGTCCGACGGCTGCGTCCCCGGCGCCGACGCCTGCTGCGGCGCCCCCGGCGCGTCAGACCCCGCGTCCGGCCGCCCGCCGCCCGGCGAACCGTCCAGCCGCCCGCCCGACCGCGACCCCCGCCGCCGCTCCGGCCAGCGGTCCCCAAGCCTATCAGCCCTCGGCCGCCGACGCCCAGCCGCGCCAGACGGTGCAGTGACGTCCCTTGCGGATTCATCCTTAGTGGGATGACGGCGATCCGCTAACCCATTTGGGCGCATCCTCCCTTCACGCCCGATTTGGGGGCGAGGCATTGAGGATGGTCCGCCATGCTCGGGGAAGTCTTGTATATTGCGCACCGCCTTCGGCGCCCGCTGGCGCGCGGCCTGCTGACGGCGCCCCTGTGGCTGGCCATACCGCTGGCGCGGCTCTGGCTCGGGTTCTGAGCGGCGGTTTCGGTTGGCAGGGCGGCCGGGCGCGGCTATCACCGCGCCTTTCCGACCTACGAGCCCTCTGACCGACCATGTCCGACACGCCTCCCGACCGCCTCTCCGTCGACCCGTCCAGCCCCTATCACGACGCCGAGGCGTTGCAGCGCGGCGTCGGCGTCCGGTTCAAGGGCGAGGAAAAGACCAATGTCGAGGAATATTGCGTCTCCGAGGGCTGGGTGCGGCTGGCTCTGGGCAATCGCGTGGACCGCAAGGGCAAGGCCCTGACCGTCAAGTTGCAGGGGACGGTGGAACCCTATTTCCAGAACGGCTGACTCTTTCTAGGGTCGCGGCTTTCCAAGTGGAGCCGCGCCCATGTCCCTTCGTCTGCTGACCGCCAGCGCCCTTGCGCTGGGCCTTGTCGCCTTTGCGCCCCTGGCGTCGGCCCAGGACGCCGCGACGGTGGAGCGGGCGATCGCCATTCGCGACGCGGCCCTGCGCTCCAACATCGCCCTGGACTACGTCACCCAGCTGACGACCCGGTTCGGCGCGCGCCCGGCGGGATCGAAAGCCGAACAGGACGCCGCCGCCTGGGCCGCCGACTATCTGCGCGCCCACGGCTTCCAGAACGTCCGCATCGAAGAGTTTCCTCTGGTCGGGTGGGAGCGGGGCGAAAGCTCCGCCGCCATTGTCGGCGACCACGCCCAGGCCCTGGTCGCCGCCGCGCTGGGCCATTCGCCAGCCACCCCCACAGGCGGAGTCGAGGCCGAGATCGTCCGTTTCGCCTCGATGGAAGACCTTCAGGCCGCGCCGGACGCCGCTGTGCGGGGCAAGATCGTCTATGTCGATTTGGGCCAGATGCATCCGATGCAGGACGGCTCGGGCTATGGTCCCCAGACCCGCGTGCGCGGGGCCGGGCCGGGCGTCGCCGCGGCCAAGGGGGCGGCGGCCTTCGTGATGCGCTCGGTCGGGTCCGACGAGGACCGGATGCCGCACACCGGCACCACCCGCTATGTGGACGGCAAGCCGACCATCCCCGCCTTCGCCCTGTCGGCGCCGGACGCCGACCAGGTCAGCCGCCTGGTCGCCCTGGGCGAGCCGGTGCGGATGCGCCTGACATCGACGGCCCATACCTATGAGACCCACAGCCAGAACGTGATCGGCGACCTGCCCGGCGCCGACCGGCCGGACGAGATCATCGTCCTGGGCTCGCACATGGACAGCTGGGACCTGGGCACCGGCGCGATCGACGACGGAGCGGGCGGCGCCATTACGGTGGCCGCAGCCAAGGCCATCGCCGACAGCGGCCGTCGCCCGGCGCGCACCCTGCGCGTCATCTTCTATGGTTCCGAAGAGGTGGCCCAGCCGACGCCCCGGACCGGCAACGGCGGCGGCGTCTACGCCCGCAACCAGGGCGCCGCCCTGGACAAGCACATCATCGCCGGCGAGAGCGACTTCGGCGCCGACCGGGTCTATGCGCTGCGGCTGCCGGCCGGCGCGCAAGGCTCCGACTTCCAGAAGGCCGCCACGCGCGTCCTCTATCCGATCGGCGTCCTGGCCTCGGACCGCGTCGAGACCGAGGGCGGGGTCGATGTCGGGCCTATGGGGCCGTTGGGCGTGCCCTTCTTCGGCCTGGCCCAGGACGGAACCCGCTATTTCGACCTGCACCACACGGCCAACGACACCCTGGACAAGATCGACCCGGCCCAACTGAGCCAGAACGTCGCCGCCTGGGCGGGGCTGCTGTGGCTGATCGCCGATTCGGACGTCGATTTCCGCGCCATGCGCCCCGCCGCCCCGGCCACGCCTGCGCGCTGAGCCGCTTGGCCCCGGCCGCCGGTTCTGGCTATAGAGCCGGACCGGCTCGCGGGCGTGGCGAAACTGGTAGACGCAGCAGACTTAAAATCTGCCGGGCGAAAGCCCTTGCCGGTTCGATCCCGGCCGCCCGCACCAGCAGCCCCGTCCGCGCCGCTGGATCAGATGACCCGATGCAGCACGGCGCCTTCGGCGATATGGCGTATCACGGCGTCGCGTCCTGGCGCGTCCAGGCCCGCCGACAGGCCTATGGCCTTGCAGTTCTGCCGGGCCAGGTCGCATGCGGCGTCGATCAGGCCCTGGACGAGCCGCTCGGGCCTCAAGAGATCGAAGGCGACCAGGGCGTCGACGATGAATTGACGCTCGCCCTCCGTCGTGGTGGCGATCGTATAGGCCAGGACCGCGCGCACGACCCCTCCCGCCACGGCCGCCATCACTCCGCCGGCCGCAGGCGCCGCCGCGACGCGGGCGCGCCAGGCGTCCACCGTCAGGGTCGAATCAGCCATGCGCGCGATGACATAGGCCTGGTCGGCCTCGTCGCCGCTCAGGCGTCGGTATTGGAGTGCGCTCATTGTCGGACGTCTAGGGCTTAGACGAAAGGACCGCCTTGATCCGCGTCAAAAGAATTGCGTCTTAGGCGGACAAGAGCATAATCGCCCCATCATGCTGGAACTTCGCGCCCTGCCGACCGACTGCGCACAGCGCCGACAGGAATCGGTCTGCGTCGGCTGCGGCGCGCGCGCCTTCAGCGTCTGCAGCAGCCTGGATCCGGCGGACCTGGCCGGCCTGGACGCCATCGCCGAAAGGGTGTCGCTGAAGGCGGGCGAGGCCCTGATCCGCGAGGGCGATCCGGCCATCCATCTGTTCAACATCACCTCGGGATCGGTGCGGATCTACAAGCTGTTGCCCGACGGGCGGCGCCAGATCACGGGCTTCCTGTTCGCCGGCGACTTCGTGGGCCTGGCGACCGGCGAGGACTACGCCTTTTCAGGCGAGGCGATCGAGGATGCGACGCTGTGCCGGTTCCGCAAGAGCGAATACCGCGCCCTTGTCCGCGAGCGGCCCCGGCTGGAGGAAGCTCTGCTGGATCGGGCGACCCACGAACTGGCCGCCGCCCAGAACCAGATGCTGCTCTTGGGCCGCAAGACGGCGCAGGAACGAATCGCCTCCTTCCTGCTGGAGCTGCCCAGCCGCGATCCCTTGCGGCCGCAGGCCGAGGATCAGGTGCGGCTGCCGATGACCCGATCCGAGATCGCCGACTATCTGGGCCTGACCATAGAGACGGTGAGCCGGGTCCTGACCAAGTTCAAGACCACAGGGGTGATCCGTCTGCTGTCGCTCAGCGAACTGCGGATCGAAGAACCCGAGCGGCTGCGCGACATCGCCGAGGGCGAGGCTTAGAGCCTGATCGGCTTCAGATCATGCTCTAGGCGGGCGTGAGCCGGCGGGCGGGCGCCAGGCCGACCCGGCCGTCTTCCCCCACGCCCTCGACCCGGATCGTCCGGTCGCACAACTGAGTTGGGGCGGAGCGGTGGCTGACCAGGATCAGGCCCTGACCGGCCTGTTTCAGCCGTCGATCCAGGGCCTTCAGCACCTGGGCCTCGGTCGCCGGGTCCAGCCCCTCGGTCGGTTCGTCCAACACCAGCCAGGCGGCGGGCCGCAGATAGGCGCGCGCCAGACCCAGCCGACGCCGTTCGCCTCCCGACAGCCGTTCGCCGTTGGGGCCGATGCGGGCGTCCAGACCCGCCGGGTCGGCGCGCAGACGTTCGGCCAGGGCCGCGTCGTCCAGGGCGCGCCACAGGGCGTCGTCGTCGGCCGGGCCGGCCAGCAGCAGGTTCTCGCGGACGGTGCCGTCGATCAGCCGCACGTCCTGGGCGGCATAGGCGAACAGCGGCCGTCGGTCCTCGGGGGTCAGGTCGGCGACGTCGATGTCGCCCAGGCGAGCTTCGCCCGGCTGGGCGTCCCGCAGGCCGATCAGGCGTTCGATCAGCGTGGTCTTGCCCGCACCGGAGGGGCCGATCAGGCCCAGGCGCGCCGGCGGATGAAGGGCCGCGCCGTCGGCCTGGAGCACCAGGGTCGGGGCGACCGAAACCGGCGCCCGATTCGGGTGAAGAGCCGAGGGCAGGGCCTCCAGGCGGCGAGCGGCTTCCTCGGCGGCGCCGTTCTGTTGCAGGGCGCCGACCAGGCCGGCGACCGACTCGACGCCCATCACCGCCGCCAGGGCGGCCAGGGCGGTCAGAGGCAGGGATGCGCCCAGGGTGGCGGGGACCACCGCCGCGACCGCCGCCCCCGTGACGACCGCCTGCCAGGCGGCCATCCAGCCTCCGGCCTGGGTCAGGGCCGCTTGGGCTCGGTCCAGATCGGCGGCGGCCTCGGCCGCTTGGGTCGCCGCCCAACGGTCCAGCCCATAGGCTTTCAATTCGGGCGATACGGCCTCCAGGGCGGCCAGCCGGTCTTTCAGTCGGCCAACGGCGATCTGAACCGCCTGCCCGGCGGGGGCGGCCAGACGTCGCGCGATCAGAAGGGCGCCGGCTGCGCAGAGGGCCATTGAGGCCAGCAGGAGCGCGCCCGCCCATGGACTGGCCAGGCCGGCGAGGAGGGCGGCGGACGCGGCGCCGGCTCCCAGGGCCCAAGGCGCCGACAGCCGCACGAACAGGGTCTGAACCGCGTCCACATCCTGGACCAGCCGCGCCGAGGCTTCCCCCGAAGCGAGAGCCAGGGCGCGGCTTGGCGGCGCCGAAGCCAGGGCATCGAACAGTTGCGGACGCAGCCGCGCCAAGGCCTTCAGCGCCGCCTCATGGCCGGAGACCCGCTCGATATAGCGGGCGCCGGTCCGCAGGATCGCCAGCAGACGGATGGTGGCGCTGGGCACCATATAGTTGAAGGCCTGGACCGCCGCCGATCCGGCGACCCCGGCGAGGGCGGCGCTGGTGATGAACCAGCCCGACAGCCCTAGAAGACAGGTTGCCGCCACGGCGACGATCGCGCCGGTCGCAGCGGCGATACGGAGACGCAGCCGCTGGGCGCGACGCTGGGCGGCGATCAAGGCGCCGATGCGGGAGGACGAGGGACGGTTCATCACAGGCGCACCACGCGGTCGGCCATGGCCGCGACGGCGGCGGAATGGGTGGCGATCAAGGTCGTGCGACCGCGCGTCGCCTGGCGGATCAGATCCAGCATGGCGTCTTCCGCAGCGGGGTCCAGATTGGCCGTGGGCTCGTCCAGCAGCAGGATGGGGGCGCGCTTCAGAATGGCGCGGGCCAGGCCCAGGCGGCGCCGTTCGCCGCCCGAAAGGCCGCCGCCGCGTTCGTCGATGGGCCGGTCCAGATCGCCGAACAGGCCCGCCTCTCCGGCGGCGACTAGGATCCGGCCGGGGCAGGCGGACGGATCGGCGATGCGGATGTTGTCGCCCAGACTGCCCGGCACGACGACGGGGTTCTGGCTGGCCCAGGCGATCTGACCGGCGAAGTCGCCCGCCTGACTGAGGTGCGCGCCGCCCACCTCGACCTCTCCGGCGGTCAGGGGCGACAGGCCCAGGAACAGGTGCAGCAGGCTGGACTTGCCCGAGCCGCTGGCGCCGACCAGGGCGACGATCTGGCCGGGGCGGACCTCCAGGTCGAAATCGGAAATCACCGGGGCGGCGTCTCCGTAAGCGATAGAGACGCTGGAAAAGCGGATCGCCGGGGCGTCTTCCGGCAGGATATGTCGGTCGCGCGCGACGGGCTCGGGCGTGATCAGGGCGGGGACGGCGGCCTCGGCCGCCTGGCGGTCATGATAGGCGGCGGCAAGGCGACGCAGGGGCTGATAGACCTCGGGCGCCAGAGCCAGCACGAAGAAGGCGCGCGGCAGGTCCAACTGCTCCGGCGCGGGGAAGGGCAGGAGCTTCAACAGGTTGAAGCCGCAATAGACGGCGATCAGGGCGACCGACAGGGCCGAGAAGAACTCCAGCACCCCGGAGGACAGGAAGGCGATGCGCATGACCCGATTGGTGCGCCGCTCCAGTTCGTCGGAGGCGCGGGCGATTTCGACAGTGGTGCGGGCGCGGGCGTCAAAGGCCAGGACTGCGGGCAGGGCGCGCACCCGGTCGACGAACAGGCCCGACAGCCGTTCCAGCGCCTGGAATTGACGCCGGCTTTCGCCGGCGGCGGCGGTTCCGGCCAGGATCATGCCGAAGACGAAGGGCAGGAGGGTGAACAGGAGTATGCCGGCGGAAAAGGGGCTGGCGACGGCGGCGACGGCGATGATCAGCAGGGGCGAAAGGCCGGCGGCCATCTTCAGCGGGGTGAAGCGGGACATATAGCCGTCCAGCGCGCCCACGCCCTCGACCACGGCGGTCAATGAGTCTGCGGATCGGGCGCCCCGGCCGAACAGGTCGGCCAGCAGCCGATCGCGCACGCTGGTCTTGACCGAACGGCCCAGGCGCGCGCCCACCACCACCGCAGCCTGACCGATCAGGCCGCGAGCGGTCAGGCTGACGACCGCCAGCAGCAGCCAGGGCAGGGCGGCCAGGGGCGAGGCGCCGAAGGCGGCCACCGTCATGGCCAGACCGCCGGCGAAACCGACCGCCGGAACCACGTCCGCCACCGCCAGAAGACCCGCCAGGGCGGTCAGACGCCGCCAGGGCGCGGCGGACCGTTTCAGCCAGACGGCGGGAGGGGCGGCGGGAGAGGAGGCCGAAATCGGCGCAGAGGTCATTCGAACACTCCAGCCTCGGGACAGGGCCGAAAGCCATTGGACAAACCGTCGTTGGGCGAAATGTCCAAGGACGATCAGTCCACTACGATCCCGGGGGCAGGGGGGCTTTGATCGAAATCAAGGCGACCGCCCCGCCTTGGTTCTAGGGCGGGACGAACGTCGGTCGTCGGGGCCGGCTACAAGGAGCCTAGAGCCATGATCGACCTCGCGGTCGTCGACCTATCCAGGCTGCAGTTCGCGCTGACAGCCCTTTACCATTTCCTGTTCGTGCCCCTGACCCTGGGGCTGTCGTTCATGCTGGTCATCATGGAGTCCATCTATGTGATGACCCGTCGGCCGATCTGGCGGACGATCACGCGCTTCTGGGGCACGCTGTTCGGCATCAACTTCGTGCTGGGCGTCGCCACCGGTATCACCATGGAGTTTCAGTTCGGCATGAACTGGAGCTATTACAGCCACTATGTCGGCGACATCTTCGGGGCGCCTCTGGCCATTGAGGGCTTGATGGCCTTCTTCCTGGAGGCCACCTTCGTCGGTCTGATGTTCTTCGGCTGGGACAAGCTGAAGCCGTCGGCCCACCTGCTGGTCACCTTCATGGTGGCGCTGGGTACGAACCTGTCGGCCGTGTGGATCCTGATCGCCAACGGCTGGATGCAGAACCCGGTCGGCGCCGCCTTCAATCCGGACTCGATGCGGATGGAGGTGACGGACTTCATGGCCGTGATCTTCAACCCGGTGGCCCAGGCCAAGTTCGTCCACACCGTCAGCGCCGGCTATGTCTGCGCCTCGGTGTTCGTGCTGGGCGTCTCGGCCTTCTATCTGCTGCGCGGCAAGCATGTCGGCTTCGCGAAGCGGTCGATGACCGTGGCCTCGGCCTTCGGCCTGGCGGCCTCTCTGTCCGTCGTCGTCCTGGGCGACCAGTCCGGCTACGCCCTGACCGACAACCAGAAGATGAAGTTGGCCGCGCTGGAGGCCATGTGGCACACCGAGCCCGCGCCCGCCGGCCTGACCCTGATCGGCATCCCCAGCATGAAGGATCGCGAGACCCATTACGGCGTCCACGTGCCGTGGATCATGGGTCTGATCGCCACCCGCACCATCGACAAGCCGGTCGAGGGCATCTTCGAACTGGTCGCCACCGCTGAGGACCGCATCGAATCCGGCGTCATCGCCTATGACGCCCTGGAGAAGGTCAAGGCCAATCCGGCCGATCCCGTCGCCCGCGGCGTGTTCGAGACCCATCGCCGCGACCTGGGCTATGGCCTGCTGCTGAAGCGCCACGTCGCCGATCCGCGCATGGCTTCGCCCGAGCTGATCAGACAGACGGCCTGGGAGACGGTGCCGAACGTGCCGGCCCTGTTCTGGAGCTTCCGCATCATGGCCGGCATCGGGATGTTCATGATCCTGTTCTTCGCCACGGCCTTCTTCCTGTGCACCGTGCGCAAGCATGACACCCGCTGGTTCCTGCGCCTGGCCGTGCTGATGATCCCGCTGCCGTGGGTCGCGATCGAGTTCGGCTGGATCCTGGCCGAGTTCGGGCGTCAGCCGTGGGCGGTGGAAGGCGTGCTGCCGACCTTCCTGGGCGCCTCGTCCCTGACCGTGCCCCAGCTGTGGGGTACCATCATCGGCTTCACCGCCCTGTACGGCGCCCTGGCCGTCGTCGAGGTCAGGCTGATCCTCTACGCCATCAAGAAGGGGCCCTTCCACGAGCAGGAAACCTTCAGCGCCCCCGCCCCCGAGGCGCCCGCGACCCCCGTCGCCGCCCCGGCCGTGGCCTGAACCAGACAGACTGAGGACATCCGACCATGGATCTTCCAATCGACTTCGCAACCCTTCGCCTGATCTGGTGGGCCCTCTTGGGCGTGCTGCTGATCGGCTTCTCCCTGACCGACGGTTTCGACCTGGGGGTCGGGGCCCTGCTGCCCTTCGTCGCCAAGACGGACGAGGAGCGCCGGATGGTGATCAACACCGTCGGCGCGACCTGGGAAGGCAACCAGGTGTGGTTCATCCTGGGCGGCGGCGCCATCTTCGCCGCCTGGCCCTTCGTCTACGCCGTCAGCTTCTCGGGCTTCTACCTGGCCATGTTCCTGGTCCTGTCGGCCCTGATCCTGCGGCCGGTGTCGTTCAAGTACCGCTCCAAGCGGCCGTCGCCCAAGTGGCGGTCGTTCTGGGACTGGTGCCTGTTCATCGGCGGCTTCGTGCCGGCCCTGGTGTTCGGCGTCGCCGTCGGCAACGTCCTCTTGGGCGCCCCCTTCCGCCTGGATAGCGACCTGCGCTCCTTCTACGACGGCAATCTGCTGGGCCTGTTCACCCCGTTCAGCCTGATCGCCGGCCTGCTGTCGGTGGCCATGCTGGTGCTGCACGGCGCGGCCTGGCTGTCGGTCAAGGCGGAACAGGGACCGGTGCTGGAACGCGCCCGTCTGTTCGGCACCATCGCCGGCCTTCTGGCCCTGGTCCTGTTCGCGACGGGCGGCCTGTATATGGCCTTCGGCAACGTCGGCTATCGGATCGTGGGGGACCTGGACATCCAGGGCTTCTCCAACCCGCTGCGCACCACGGTCGAGGCCGCGCCCGGCGCCTGGCTGGACAACTACAAGCTCTATCCGTGGATGATGATCGCGCCCACCCTCGGCTTCGTCGGGGCGGTGGTCGGCCTGTCGGGGATGTGGCTGCGGTCCGCGCCCCTGGCCTTCGGCGGGTCGTCGATCTCGACCGTCGGCATCATCTCGACCGTCGGCCTGTCGATGTTCCCCTTCATCCTGCCCAGCTCGGTCGACCCGCAGTCCAGCCTGACGGTCTGGAACGCCTCGTCCAGCCACGTGACCCTGTTCATCATGCTGATCTGCACCCTGGTCTTCCTGCCCATCGTGCTGGCCTACACCAGCTGGGTCTACAAGGTGCTGTGGGGCCGGACCTCGACCGCCGCACTCAAGACCAACCCCGACCTGTACTGAACCCGAGGAGCATCAAGCCATGTGGTATTTTTCCTGGATCCTGGGTGTCGGGCTGGCGGTCGGTTTCGGCGTGCTGAACGGCCTTTGGCACGAGTTCCACCTGTTCGACGAAGGCGATCAAGGCCTGTCGGTCGATGCGGCGAAAGAAGGCGATGTCCCTCTCTAGCCCGGCCGGCGCCGACGTGCGGACGACGCGCGAGCTGATCGCCCGCTACGACGCCCACGCGCCGCGCTACACCTCCTATCCGACGGCGGCGCAGTTCACGCCCGCCGTCGGGGCCGCCGATTGGGGGGCGTGGCTGTCGGCCGCGCCCCTCGACCGCGCAGTGTCGCTGTATCTGCACATCCCCTTCTGCAAGCGGCTGTGCTGGTACTGCGGCTGCAACACCCGGGCGATGAACCGGGTCGCCCCCATGAGCAGCTATGTCGATCTGCTGCTGAAGGAGGCCGATCTGGTCCTGGCCCGGATGGGCGGGCTGAACGGTCGACGCCTGAGGGTCGGCTCGATCCATCTGGGCGGCGGCACGCCCAATATGCTGCCGCCGGACGAGCTGGAGCGGCTGTTCGCCGGCCTGGCCGCCCGGTTCGACCTGGGCGACTGTTTCGAGATCGCCGCCGAACTGGACCCCGAAGTCCTGACCCAGGACTGGATCGAGGCCGCCGGCCGCATCGGCCTGAGCCGCGCCAGCCTGGGGGTGCAGGATCTGTCGCCCGTGGTTCAGGCGGCGGTGAACCGGCCGGAATCCTTCGAGACCATCCGCTGGGCGGCCCAGGCGCTGCGGGCGCAGGGCGTGACCTCGCTGAACCTCGACCTGATGTACGGCCTGCCGCTTCAGGCGGTCGAGAACGTCGTCAATACGGTGGCCCAGGTCGCGACCCTGCGGCCGGACCGGATCGCCCTGTTCGGCTACGCCCATGTGCCGTGGATGAAGTCGCATCAGAAGCTGATCAAGGACGCCGATCTGCCTGGGGCCGAGGCGCGCTTCGCCCAGAGCCAGGCGGCGGCGCGCTATCTGGTGCAGAAGGGCTGGCAGGCGATCGGACTGGATCATTTCGCCTTGCCGCACGATTCCATGGCCGCCGCCGCGCGGGCCGGCCGGCTGCGTCGCAACTTCCAGGGCTATACGACCGACGAGGCGCCGGTGCTGATCGGCCTGGGGGCGTCGTCGATCAGCCGCACGCCGCTGGGCTTTGTTCAGAACCACACCCAGGAGCGAGACTGGCGCGCTGCTGTGGAGGCTGGAGACCTGCCGGTCGCACGAGGCGTGGCCCTGAATCCGCGCGACGCCTTCGTGGGCGAGATCATCGAACGGCTGATGTGCGACTTCGCCGTCGATGTGGCGGATCTGGCGCGCCGACACGGGCGCGCTCTGGCCGAGGTGGACGCCGCCTGGCCCCGGCTGCTGCCGTTCCAGCTGGACGGGCTGGCCGAGGTCGGCGGGTCTGTGGTGACGGTCACGGAGCTGGGTCGTCCGTTCGTGCGAGCGGTCTGCGCCGCCTTTGATCCCGCCGCCGTCGACATCGAGAAGCGGCACGCCCGGGTGGTCTGACTGGACAGATTGTCCAACCCCTGCATGGGTTTGCGCTGGATCAAGGCCGAACCTTTGCAGGGGGCGCACATCCCTCTCAAGACGCTCGGAACAGGTCGCATGAGGCGGCAGCGGGCGTCGGGGATGAGCAAGATGAAACTGAAAACCCTGATCCTCTCAGCCGTCGCCGCCGCCGCCTTCGCCGCGCCGGCCATGGCCCAGACCGCCGTCTGGGAAGCGCCCAAGAAGGGCGACTGGGTCATCACCGGCCGCGTGACGGACGTCTTTTCCGAAGCCGACAACGCCATCACGACCGCCGCCGGCGCCGACTCCGGCCTGCACGTCGATGTGGGCGACAGCGTGATGCCGACCTTGGGCTTCACCTATTTCCTGACCGACCATCTGGCGGTCGAGGCGATCCTGGGCACGACCAAGCATGAGATCCGCGCCCAGGGCGGAACGACCGACGTCGCCGTTCATGAGACCTGGGTCCTGCCGCCGGTCGTCACCCTTCAGTATCGCCCGCTGACCGAGGGCCGGTTCAGCCCCTATGTCGGCGCGGGCGTCAACTACATGCTGTTCTACAGCGGCGAGGACAAGAACGGCTTCAAAGTCGATCTGGACGACAACTTCGGCTACGCCCTGCAGGCGGGCGCCGACATCGGCATCCAGGGACCGTGGAGCCTGAACGTCGACGTCAAGAAGGTGTGGGTCAATATCGACGCCGACGTCAACGACGGCGCTCTGAAGAGCGATGTGGATCTGGACCCGTGGGTCGTTTCTGTGGGGGTTGGCCGTAAGTTCTAAAAAAACCGACATCGGAAATGCGTTCGAATGGAAGCCCCGCCGGTTCGCCGGCGGGGCTTTCGTCGTCGTGCGGATGCGCTCGACAAATCCGGCGGCGCGCCCTAGGGCCGGGAGCGACCGCCTATTGCGGCGCAACTTGGGGATTCTCGCATGCCTTCCGGTTTGATCGCCTTGCTCGACGACGTGGCGGGCATCGCCAAGATGGCGGCGGCTTCGATCGACGATGTCGGGGCGGCGGCGGGCAAGGCCTCGACCAAGGCCGCCGGGGTGGTGGTGGACGATGCGGCCGTGACGCCGCGCTATGTCACCGGCCTGTCGCCCAGCCGCGAACTGCCGATCATCGGCAAGATCGCCCTGGGGTCGTTTCGCAACAAACTGCTGCTGATCCTGCCTGCGGCGCTGTTGCTGAGCGCCTTCGCCCCCTGGGCCATAACCCCGATCCTGATGTGCGGCGGGGCCTATCTGTGTTTCGAGGGCGCCGAGAAGCTGATGGAGGTCTTCGGCGGCCATGGTCCTGACGAAGAGGTCGCCGCCGAGGACGATCCCGCGTCGCTGGAGAAGGCGACCGTGGCCGGGGCCGTGCGGACCGACCTGATCCTGTCGGGCGAGATCATGGCCATCGCCCTGGCCGATGTGGCGGCCCAGCCGATCCTGACCCAGGCGGCCATTCTGGCGGTGGTCGGCGTCGCCATGACGGTCGCCGTCTATGGGGTCGTGGGCCTGATCGTGAAGATGGACGACATCGGCCTGCATCTGGCCGAGCGCCCCAACGGCGGGGTTCGCGTCCTGGGGCGCGGCCTGGTCAAGGGCATGCCGGTGGTGATGAGCGCCCTGTCGATCATCGGGACCGCCGCCATGCTGTGGGTCGGCGGCGGCATTCTGGTGCACGGAACCCATACGCTGGGCCTGCACTGGCCGGCCGAGCCGCTGGAGCATCTGGCCCATGCGGTCGGCGCCGCGACGGGTCCGCTGCACGGCGTGATCAGCTGGGCGGTGACGGCGCTGGGCTCGGCCATTATCGGGGTGATGGTCGGCGGGGTGATCGCCGTCGCCGTGCATCAGCTGGGACGGCTGCGGTCCCGACCGGCCCACTGATCCGCTGTCACGCCATCGCCATCGGCGGCCTTTAAGACGCTGAGCCACGCTGTTTCGGAGTAAGCCCATGTCCCTGTCGCGCATCACGCTGGCGGCCCTGGCCGCCCTGTCGCTGGGGGCGGCCGGTCCGGTCCTGGCCCAGACCGCCCAGACGGCGGCGCCGCAGACCGCCCGCGCGGCCCTGACGCCGCCGAAGCTGATCGTGACCATCGTGGTGGACCAGTTCAGCGCCAATCTGTTCGACCAGTATCGCAGCCGTTACTCCGGCGGCCTGCGGCGGATGGCGGACCAGGGACTGGTGTCGATCAACGGCTATCAGACCCACGGCCTGACCGAGACCTGCCCCGGCCACTCGACGATCCTGACGGGCCTGCATCCGTCCGAGACCGGCATCCCCGCCAACGACTGGATCGACGCCAAGACCGGCAAGGAGGTCTATTGCCTGGCCGCGCCGCAGAACCACCTGGCCCACGGACGGGACGACACAGACAACGGACCGGTGGGGCCCGAGCAGCTGCGCGCCACGACCCTGGGCGACTGGCTGAAGGCGGTGAGCCCTGAGAGCAAGGTCGTCGCCGTCTCGGGCAAGGATCGGGGCGCGATCAATCTGGCGGGGCATCAGGGCCAGGCCTTCTGGTTCACCGGCGACTTCGGCCTGACCACCTATGTCGAGCCCGGCGAGACGGCGCAGGCCAAGCTGGCGCCGGTGGCGGATTACAACCGCGCCTTCCGCCAGGGGATGAGCGTCACGCCGGTGACCTGGGACTACGCCCATGATCAGTGCCGGGCCCTGGCCGGGGACTGGACCATTCGCGGCCAGACCTTCCATTCGACCCTGCCGCCGGCGGGCCTGAAGTTCGACACCTCGCCCCTGCTGGACGAGGCGACGCTGCAGGCCGCCGAATATCTGCTGGACAGCCAGAAGCTGGGGCAGGGGTCGGCGACCGACATGCTCGGCGTCAGCCTGTCGGCCACGGACCGGATCGGCCATATGTACGGCACCCAGGGACCGGAGATGTGCGAGCAGATGCTGCGGCTGGACGCGGCCCTGGACGTCTTCCTGGATCGGCTGGCGCGTGTTCCGGGCGGGGTCCTGGTGGTGCTGACGGCCGACCACGGCGGTTCGGGCTTCGTCGAGCGGCTGCACGACCACGGCTATCCCCACGCCCGCCGCGCCGACATGGCCGCGATCCAGGGCGTGAACGACGCGCTGAAGGCGCGGTTCAACCTCAGCGCCGATCCGCTTCAGGTCGGGGGCAGCGGCCTGATGGTCGCCGACGCCCAGCACCGGTCTCTGCCCGATCCGCTGCGGACCCAGGTGGCCGAGGCGGCGGTCGAGCTGCTGCGCGCCCTGCCGGACGTGGCCTTCGCCGAGACCCGCGACCGGCTGCTGGCCGAGCCCCTGCCGGACAGCCGCCAGCCCGAGATGATGAGCCTGCGCGAGCGGATGCGCCTGTCGACCGTGGCCGAACGCTCGCCCGACATCCAGTTCGCCTGGGCTCAGAACGTCACGACGGGCGGGCGGGTCGGCTCGACCCTGGCCGGGCACGGCACGCCCTGGGAATATGATCGCCGGGTGCCGATCCTGTTCTGGTGGCCCGGCGCGACGGGCGAGGAGCGGTTCCTGCCCATCCGAACCATCGACATCGCCCCCACTCTGGCCCACGTCATCGGGGTGGCGACGCCCAAGGTCGAGGGCCGCTGCATCGACCTGAACGGGTTCGCGGTGGCCGACTGCCCGACCGAGTGAAGCTTGTTCCCATAACGGGATCGAGCTATAAGGCAGGATGAATGTCGTCGCCCGGAAGACTCTCCAGGCCTTCTGGGCTCGTCATCCGTCGGCGAAGGGACCGCTGACGAGTTGGTATGATCATGCGAAGGCTGCCGACTGGCGGTCTCCGCAGGATGTGAGGAATGATTTTCGTTCCGCCGACTTCGTCGGCGACAACCGCGTCGTCTTCGATATCGGCGGTAACAAATATCGGGTGGTGGTGCGGATTTCCTACACCTTTAAGCAGGTGTTGGTGAAGTTCGTCGGCACGCACGCCGAGTATGATCGTATCGACGTGGAAACCGTCTAGGCGAAGGAGCAGATGAGCATGCACATCCATATTCTTCGCGATGAGGCCGACTACCTCGAGGCTCTGGCGGCCTATGAAGGCTATTTCGACAACGCGCCCGAACCTGGCAGCGAGGCTGGCGATCGGTTCGAACTGCTGGGGTTGCTGTTGGCGAAATACGAGGAAGATCATTTCCCTATGCCCACCGGCGATCCGGTCGAGGCGATCCGGTTCGCCATGGAACGCCAAGGGCTGAGCCAGTCGGATCTTTCGGACGTGCTGGGGTCAAGGTCACGGGCGTCTGAGGTGCTGAACCGACGGCGCGCCCTTTCCGTTTCGCAAATCCGCACCCTGTCGCGCGAATGGCGTATTCCGGTTCAAGCGCTGATCGGTGAAGCGAAGGCGGCCTGAAGCGATCCGGCGCGATAAACTCCTGTTTCGGGGCCGTAAACTCGTGTTTCCCGAAGGGAAGCCGGGCTTACGCCCTTGACGTTTCCTAGGCAGAAGAGGGCAAATCGTCCCGGATCGGCGCCGCCGTGCGCCGCCGGGCGGCCCAGAAACCAGCAGGAAACGCCGTCATGAACAGAGCCCGCCGCGCCCGCATCGTCGCGACCCTGGGGCCCGCCAGCCGCGCGCCCGGCATGGTCAAGGCCCTGGCCCAGGCGGGGGTGGACGTCTTTCGGCTGAACTTCAGCCACGGCTCGCACGAGGACCACGCCGCCGCCCTGAAGGCCGTGCGGGGCGCCGAGATGGCGCTGCAAAGGCCGCTGGGGGTTCTGGCCGATCTGCAAGGGCCCAAGCTGCGGCTGGGCCGGTTCAAGGAAGTCGAGATCGCGGTCAAGCCGGGCCACAAGATGCGGTTCGACCTGGACCCGACGCCGGGCGACGAGACCCGGGTGCAGATGCCGCACCCCGAAATCTTCAAGGCCCTGCGCCCCGGCATGCTGCTGTTGCTGGACGACGGCCGGGTGCGGCTGCGGGTCGGCGACCGGACCGACGACTGGGCCGATGTGACGGTCGAGAGCGGCACGAAACTGTCGGACCGCAAGGGGGTGGCCGTGCCGGACGCGGTCATCCCGGTCTCGGCCCTGACGCCCAAGGACCGCGAGGACCTGGCCTTTGCCCTGCGCCAGGGCGTGGACTGGGTGGCGCTGAGCTTCGTGCAGAAGCCCGAGGACATGGCCGAGCTGAAGCGGATCGTGAACGGCCAGGCGGCATGCCTGGCCAAGATTGAAAAGCCCGCCGCCGTGGCCGATCTGGAGGCCATTCTGGACTATTGCGACGGGGTGATGGTGGCGCGCGGCGACCTGGGGGTCGAGCTGGACCCCGAGGACGTGCCGGTGGCGCAAAAGCAGATCGTGCGGGCGGCGCGCAATCGCGGGGTGCCGGTGATCGTGGCCACCCAGATGCTGGAATCCATGACCAGCGCCCCGGCCCCCACCCGCGCCGAGGCGACCGACGTCGCCAACGCCGTCTACGAAGGCGCCGACGCCCTGATGCTGTCGGCCGAGACGGCGTCGGGCGACTATCCGCTGGAGTCGGTCGGCATCATGAGCCGGATCATCGAGCGGGTCGAGCGCGACCCGATGTGGCCCAAGCTGATGGGCGCCGAACACGCCGGCATGGACGAACATGACGTCGACGCCCTGGTGGCGGCGGCGGCCATGGCGGCCAGCGCCCCCTCGACCGGCTGTCTGGTGGTCTTCACCACCCTGGGCGGCACGGCGCGGCGGATGGCGCGCGAGCGGCCGCTGAAGCCGATCCTGGTCCTGACCCCCAATCCGAACACGGCGCGGCGGCTGGCCTTGGTCTGGGGTCTGGAGCCCCGGCTGGGGGATCAGCCGGACTCGCTGGAGGCCGTGACCGACGATGCGGTCAACAGCGCGGTCCGCTATGGGCTGGCCGAGCCGGGCCAGCGCATTCTGATCCTGGCCGGCACGCCCTTTGGGGCGCCGGGGGCGGCCAATCTGCTGCGCCTGGCCCATGCGCCGGCCAAGACCAAGGGTCGCAAGAAGGGCTGAGGATCAGGCGCCGTCGGACGGAAAAAACAGTCCGACGAGTCCATTCAGTCCGGCGAACGGGTGAGAGCGGCGGGATCGGACACGAAAAACAGTGTCCGATGTGTCCGATCTGTCCGGTTGAGCCGGGCCAGGACGGCCGCGAGGGCCGCTGAACGCGCAGAAGGCGGCCCGGTCGGACACGAAAAAGAGGTGTCCGATGTGTCCGATCTGTCCGATTGAGCCGGGCGCAGGACGGGGGCGAAGGATGTCAAAGACCTGAGACGTCCTATAGGGCGCCGTTGGACCCAGGGGCGTCGAAGGCGGGTCGATCCGTCCAAGGCCTTGACGGTCCTGTCTGATTTTCGCTCCGTCGTGCGGATCGGCGGCGACGGCGATGGCGGCGAAGGCGCCGGAGCGCTACCGTGGCGGCATGAGTCGGCGGCCCGGATGATCAAATATATCGGCTCCAAACGCGCCCTCTTGGGCCATGTGAGCGCCGCCGTGGCGAGCGTCCTGCCCCAGGGCGGGCGGGTGTGCGACCTGTTTTCAGGGACGGCGCGGGTCGGCCATGCCCTGAAGGCCAAGGGGTTTCAGCTCTGGTCGAACGACCACAACGCCTATGCCCACGCCCTGGCGACGGCCTATGTCCAGGCCGATCGAGAGGTCTGGATCGACCGGGCCGAGGCGGTGCTGGCGGAACTGCGGGCCGTGAAGCCCGAGGCGGGCTGGTTCACCCAGACCTTCTGCCGGGACGCCCGCTACTTCCATCCCGACAACGGCGCCCGGATCGACGCGGTGCGCGACCGGATCGAGGCGATGGAGCTGGAGCCCGAGTTGAAGGCGGTGGTCCTGGTCAGTCTGATGGAGGCGGCGGATCGGGTGGACAGCACCGCCGGGGTGCAGATGGCCTATATGAAACAGTGGGCGCCGCGCGCCCTGAAGCCGCTGGAACTGCGCCTGCCCGACCTCCTGCCGGGCGTCGGGGCGCCGTGCCGGGCGACCCAAGGCGATGCGGTCGAGATCGCCGACCAGGTGGAGGCGGACCTGGTCTATCTGGACCCGCCCTATAACCAGCATTCCTATCTGGCCAACTATCACTGCTGGGAAAGCCTGGTGCTGTGGGACCGGCCCGAGACCTATGGGATCGCCAACAAGCGGGTGGATGTGAAGACGCGCAAGAGCGCCTTCAACAGCCGCCCCGGCATCGGCCCGGCCCTGAAGTCGGTGATCGAGCGCGTCCGGGCGCCGAACCTGATCGTCAGCTTCAATGACGAGGGCTATCTGAGCCGTCAGGATCTGGTCGAGATGCTGTCGGCGCGTGGACGGGTCCAGGTGGTGGAGATCGCCCACCCCCGCTACGTCGGCGCCCGGATCGGCATCCACAATCCCAAGGGGGAGAAGGTGGGGCAGGTGGGGCGGCTGAGGAACGTCGAACACCTGTTCGTGGTCACCGACCGGCCGGTGGATCTGTCGCTGGCGGCCTGACGGGGCGGGAACCCGACTCGGGCGCACGCCGTTGAGGGTCCATGCAACCGCCCGTCACACACACTGGAACCCCCGCTCGCGAAGACGACTATCGCCTGCGCCCGGCCGCCGAGCCCAAGTCCTGGGTGACGGATCAGCCCATTTCCGATTTTCCGGCGGATCGCATGACGTCGCGCCTCTATACCCACAACGCCGAGCGGTTCGGCCGACGCGAGCCCGAGCCGGTCGAGACCGTCGAACCGGAGGCGGAACCGGCCCTGAACCCGCCGCCGCACTGGATGATGATGATCGCCGGCGCCGCGGTGGCCGCCCTGATGGGCGCCCTCCTGGGCGGCTTCATGCACATCTGAGGTCAGGCCTCTTCGAGCAAGGCCTTGATCGGTCCCCAGCTGCGGCGATGGGCGGGGCAGGGGCCGAGGGTCTTCAGCGCGGCCTGATGGACGGGGGCGTTATAGCCCTTGTGCCCCGCAAAGCCGTAGCCGGGATATTGGGCGTCCAGTTCGATCATCAGCCGGTCCCGCGCCGTCTTGGCCAGGATCGAGGCCGCCGCGATGGACAGGGACAGGCCGTCGCCGCCGACCACGGTCTGGATTTCGCACGGCAGTTTGAACCGATAGTTGCCGTCCACCAGGGCGGCGACCGGCTGGACCGACAGGGCCTCGATGGCGCGGCACATGGCCAGGCCGGTGGCGTGCAGGATGTTCAGCGCCTCGATCTCCTCTACCGAGGCGAAGCCGACGCCCCAGGCGACGGCGCGGGCCTTGATCTCGGGCTCCAGCGCCGCGCGCCGCTTTTCCGTCAGGGCCTTGGAATCGTCGATGCCCGGCGGCAGGTCGTCGGGGTTCAGGATCACCGCCGCCGCCGACACCGGCCCCGCCCACGGCCCGCGCCCCGCCTCGTCCACGCCGCAGACAGGGCCGTTGACGCGCTGGATCAGCAGGGTCTCCAGCGCGAGCGTGGGAAAGGCCTTCGGATTCGCGGGGGCTTTAGCCATGGCCCGCCATCGCACGAACCTGGGCGTGACGGAAGCAGGTCGTCTGGTGATCATTGATCATGCCGACCGCCTGCATGAAGGCGTAGACGATCACCGGGCCGCAGAAGTTGAAGCCGCGTTTCTTCAGGGCCTTGGCCATGGCGACGGACTGTTCGGTCTGGGTCGGGGCTTGGCGATAGTCGGCGAAGGGGGTGTGGATTGGTTCGCCGCCGACGAAGGACCAGAGCCACGCTGAGAAATCCTCTCCGTTGTCGCGCATCTCAAGCCAGATCTGGGCGCCGCGAATGGCGGCCTTGATCTTGGCGCGCGAGCGGATGATGCGGGGGTCGCCCAGCAGGCGCTGGATGTCGGCCTCGTCATAGCGGGCGACGATCTCGGGGTCGAAGCCGTCGAAGGCGTCGCGGATGCCCTCGCGTTTGCGCAGGATGGTGATCCAGGCGAGGCCGGCCTGGAAGCCGTCGAGGACCAGCTTCTCCCACAGGGCGCGGGGGTCGCGTTCGGGCACGCCCCATTCGGTGTCGTGATAGGCGACATAGAGCGGGTCGGTCCCGCACCAGCCGCAGCGGCCCGATGTGTGTGAGTCGGTCATGCGGCGATGTTGCCGGTTTGTTCGAGGTGAGGAAAGGGTGACTTTCGTCATCCTCCGGGCCGCGCAGCGGAACCGGGGGACCCAGCGGCGCGCGCTAGCGCGAACCTGTCGCGGACACGATTTTCAAACAGCCAGCGGCGGACGCATCGCCTTCGGCGCCGCTGGGTCCCCCGGTCTGCGCCGCGAAGAGGCGGCTTGCCGGAGGATGACGAAAGGCATTCAATCCCTGACCAGTCCCCCGTCCACCACCAGGTTCTGACCCGTCACTGCGCGGCTCCAGGGGGAGGCGAAGAAGAGGGCGGCGTCGGCGAATTCCTCCGGCGTCGTGACCGACCGCAGCGGGGTCATGCCGGCGATCAGGTCGAAGACCGCGTCCGGCGTGGCGGCGCTGGCGTCGGTGGTGCGCAAGAGGCCGCCGGAGACCATGTTGACGGTGATGCCGTCGGGGCCCAGATCGCCGGCCGCCGTGCGGGTCAGGGACAGGAGCGCGGCCTTGGCGGCGGTATAGTCGTGATAGGGCACGACCGGGTTCTGGAACAGGTTGGTGCCGATGTTGATCACCCGCCCGAACTTGCCGGCGGCCATGCCCGGCGCCGTCGCCTGGATGGTGTTCAGGGCGCCGCGCACGACGGTCGAGAACTGGGCCGCCAGTTCGTCCCAGCCGATGTCGGTCATCTGCGAGCGGGCGTCGCCGTTGAAACTGTAGTCCAGGGCGTTGTTGACGACGGTGGTGACCGGGGCGCCGAAATGGCCTTGAGCGGCGGCGACCAGGGCGTCGACGGCGGCGCGGTCGGCCACGTCGGCCTGAAGGGCGACGGCGCGGTCGCCGATCTCGGCCGCCAGGGCCTGGGCGGCCTCGCCGCTGGCGCGCCAGTTGATGATCACGCGCGCCCCTTCGCGGGCGAAGGCGCGCACCGCAGCGGCGCCGACGCCGCGCGCGCCGCCGGTGACGAGGACGATCTGGTCGGCGATCTTCATGGAAGGGTCTCAGTCGGTGGAGGAGGGGAGGACGTCCTGACCCATCCAGGCGGGCCGACGCAAGCGCACCGGGCGGCCCTCGACGGTCAGGTCGCCGTCGAGACGGTCGATGCGCAACAGGGCCATGGCCGAGCCGTCTCGGCCCGACAGCACCTCGCCCGCGCGCAGCTCCCCCTTCAGCACCTCGGCGCCGAAGGGGGGCGGGGGGCCGTCGAAGTCGAGTACCAGCATCCGGTTCTTGATCGAACCCCGGCGTTTCATCCGCGAGGTGGTCTCCTGGCCGACGAAACAGCCCTTGTGGAAGTCGATCCCGTTCAGCAGGTCGAAATCGGCCTCGATCGGATAGGTCTTGTCCTGGGGGGCGTCGGCGGTCGGGTCGGGCACGCCGACCGACAGGCGATGGGCGTCATAGTCGGCCTCGGTCGCGTCGGCTTCAGCTTCTCCATAGCGGCGGCCGCCCATCAGGGGCGTGCGGGGGTCGGGGATGAAGCCTGTGGGGGCGTCGGGCCAGGCGGCGAAGACGGGGCGGTCGTCGGCGGCGACCTGGACCCTGGCCCTCAGTTTGTACATCGACAGCCGCTGGATCAGGGCGTCGCGGCGGTCGGCGGCGACGTCCAGCAGGACGCCCTCGGCCTGGCCCAGGATGAACAGGTCGAACAGCAGCCGACCGGGCGGGGACAGCAGGGCGCCGAACCGCAGTTCGCCCTCGCCCAGGGTCTCGACGTCCTGGGTCAGCAGATTGTGCAGGAAGGGTCGGGACTCGGGGCCGGTGACGGCGATCAGGGCGCGGCTGGACAGGCGGGCGACGGGCATGGCGCCTAGATAGGCAGGCCGGAGCCTGGGCATAAGGCGGCGGGACGGAAAATCTGCGGTGTCAGACCACGGCGTAGCGGGCGACCACCCCGTCCGGCTGGAAATCATGCCGGTCCAGCCGGTCCAGCGACCGCATCAGGCGGTCCAGGAAGTCGGCGGGATCGCCCTCCTCCACGGCCGGGCGCAGCCAGTCGGTGACGACCGCGCGGGCGGGATAGGTTCCGACGGGGCCGGGGACGCTGAGCGCCACCTCCACCCCTTCGGCGATCCAGCCGGCGACGGTGGCGAACAGGTCGACGGAGGCCAGGAAGTCGCTGCGCCGCAGGACGTACAGGGTGATCACCCCGTCCTCGATCCCATCCGGGCGGACGATGACGCCGCTGCGGTCCGGCCGCCAGTCGTCGGACAGTTCGACGACCCGCCACAGGCAGAACCAGATGCGGCAGGTCTGGGGGCGTACGGCATGGACCGAACAGCCCGTCGCCTCGACGCAATAGGCGCACAGTTCGCCGGTGGGCTTGGCCAGTTCGGGCAGGTCCAGCGGAATGGCCCGACAGCATTCGATGCAGGCGCCGCAAGCTCGGTCGGGCAGGAGGGGCAGGCTCAACCGACCGACCGCTCCAGCCGGGCGATGCGGCGGTCCATGTCGGCGACCTGGGCCTGAAGCCGCGTCTTCTCTGAGACCATGTCCACGGGCGTTCCGTCCTCATAGGTGATGACCGCGCCCTGGTCGATCAGGTCCAGCCGATAGAGGGCCGTGACCCGTTGAGCCTTGAAGCGTTCGAGGGCGGCGACGGCGGCCGGATCGGGGGTTTGAACCATGGCCGGGCTCTAAACCATTGCGGCCTGCGGGGAAACCGTCGGGCGAGGCGCAGACCCGCAGTTGGGGATTGGCGCTGAATCCCGGCGAGAATCCCTTTATACGGTGCACGGATGATCGGGCGCTTTCCCATCCTCTATATCGCCGAGGCGGACGCCGAGGACGCCGTCCTGTCTTCGGGCGTGCTCGCCTATCTGGTCGAGAGCCTGCCCAACGCCGTCTTCACCGTGGTGGGATCGGCCGCCAGCGCGCCCCTGTTCGCCGACACCCCCCGGCTGGAACGGCTGCTGGTGCTGGAGCGCGAGGGGCGGTTCGACTGGATCGCCCTGTGGAACCAGGTGCGGGGGACCAACTGGGGCCTGGTCGTGGACATGCGCGGCTCGACCCTGTCGGGCAAGCTGAGGCGCCAGAAGCGGGCGGTGCGGGGGCGCGATCCCGAGGGCCTGCATGCGGTCGAGGCCGCCGCCGCCGTGCTGAAGCTGGAGCCGCATGAGGCGCCGTCGCCCCGGCTCTATGTCTCCGACATCACCCAGGCCCAGGTCGAGGCCCTGATCCCCGCGACCGGCGGCGACGGCCCCATATTGGCGGTCGGGCCGGGGGTGGAGTGGATGGGGCGGCGCTGGCCGGCCGAGCGCTACGCCAAGGTGGCGACCAAGCTGTTGGCCGACGACGGCCCCCCGGCGGGCGGGCGTCTGATGATCGTGGGCGAGGAGATCGACCGGGAGGCGGCCCACACCATCCGCTATGCCGCGCCGCGCGCGCGGGTGATCGAGCTGCAAGGAAAGCTGACGCGGCTGCAGACCGTAGCGGCCCTGTCCAAGGCGCGGCTCTATATCGGGGCGGATTCGATCTGGACCCATCTGGCGACGGCGGCGGGCGCGCCCGTGGTGGCGGTCTTCGGCCCGTCGGACGAGACGCGGCGCGGCCCCTGGAAGGGGGTGACGGTGCGCGGGCCCCGATCGTTTGCGGAGTTCAAGACCCTGGACCCCCGGCTGAACCAGGCCATCCAGCATATGATGGACCTGCCGTGGGAGCGGGTGCTGAAGGCGGCGCAAAGGGTGTTGAAGGAGCGGGGCTAAAAGCCCCCACACTCCGCTCATCCCCGCGAAAGCGGGGACCCAGTGCTTTGGGCGATCAGTGCCTGAAGGGACTTGCAGCAAGCAAACCCACTATTCGAGTCCTGGCGAAAGAACTGGGTCCCCGCTTTCGCGGGGATGAGCGGAAATGTAGAAACGCGGCATCGGATAGAAGGACGCCGCCCCATGACCCAGACCTATGACCTGATCGTCCGCGGCGGCGAGGTGGCCAACCATGCGGGGCGCGGGCCGGCCGACGTCGGGGTGATCGACGGCAAGATCGCCTTCATCGGCGACCTGTCCCAGGCCTCGGCCGGAGAGACTTTCGACGCGACGGGCCTGACCGTCCTGCCCGGCGTCATCGACACCCAGGTTCATTTCCGCGAACCCGGCCTGGAGTGGAAGGAAGACCTGGAGACGGGCAGCCGCGCGGCGGCTCTGGGCGGGGTCGTCGCCGTGTTCGAAATGCCGAACACCAATCCCAACACCACCGATCCGGACACCATGGCCGACAAGCTGGCCCGGGCGAAGGACCGGATGTGGACCGACCACGCCTTCTATGTCGGCGGCACGCATGAGAACGCCGACTATCTGGGCGAGCTGGAGCGGTTGCCCGGCTGTTGCGGGGTCAAGGTCTTCATGGGCGCCTCGACCGGCGACCTGCTGATCGCCGACGACGAGGGGGTGCGCAAGGTTCTATCGAACGTGCGCCGCCGCGCCACCTTCCACTCCGAGGACGAATACCGGCTGGTCGAGCGGCGCGGCCTGGCCCGCACCGGCGACTGGACCAGCCACCCGGAGGTCCGCGACGCCGAGAGCGCCATCCGCTCGACCCGCCGTCTGGTCGGCCTGGCCCAGGAGACGGGCGCCCGCATCCATGTGCTGCACGTCACGACCAAGGACGAGATGGAGTTCCTGCGCTTCCACAAGGATGTCGCCACCGTCGAGATCACGCCGCAACACCTGACCCTGGCCGCGCCCGAAGCCTATGAGCGACTGGGCGCCTATGCCCAGATGAATCCGCCGATCCGGTCGCAGGAGCATGTGGACGCCCTGTGGCTGTGGGGCATGCAGCAGGGCGTGGCGGACGTGCTGGGCTCCGACCATGCGCCGCATACGAAGGAGGAGAAGGCCAAACCCTATCCGGCCTCGCCGTCGGGCATGCCGGGGGTGCAGACCCTGGTGCCCCTGATGCTGACGCACGTCGCCAACGGACGGTTGAGTCTTGAGCGGTTCATCGACCTCACCTCGGCCGGCGCCCAGCGGGTGTTCGGCACGGCCAACAAGGGGCGGATGGCCGTCAGCTATGACGCCGATCTGACCGTCGTCGATCTGAAGGCCAAGCGAACAATCACCCACGACCAGCAGGCCTCGCGCTGCGGCTGGACCCCGTTCGACGGGGTCGAGGCCACCGGCTGGCCGATGGCGACGATCGTGCGCGGCCGGGTGGTGATGCAGGACGGCGAACTGATCGGCGCGGCCCACGGACGGCCGGTGCGGTTCATGGAGACACTGTGAGGCCGCGCCGCTCCCATACCCCCGTCATCCTCGGGCTTGACCCGAGGACCGGGTGCGGATCGGGCTGTGCGCCCGCCGCTGACGCAATGCGGCGGACCCGCCGGTCCTCGGGTCAAGCCCGAGGATGACGGGGGTGGAGGCGGCCAAACCCCGGCTCGGCCTGATCGGCTTCGGCGCCTTCGGGCGGCTGACGGCGCGGCATCTGTCGTCCTGGTTCGACATCCAAGCCCATGACCCGGCCGCTGAAGACGGCGAGGGCTGGGCGACCCTGACGGATCTGGGGACCGCCGCCGCCTGTCCGACGGTGATCCTGGCCGTGCCGGTCGAGGCGCTGGAGGCGACCCTGGGCGCCATGGGCCCCCATCTGGCGCCGGGCGCCCTGGTCATCGACGTCGGTTCGGTCAAGGTGAAGCCGGCGCGACTGATGGACGATAGGCTGGCGCCCGGCGTGCGGATCGTCGGAACCCACCCCCTGTTCGGCCCCCAGAGCGGCAAGGCCGGGATCGCCGGGCTCAGGATCGCCGTCTGCGCGGTCCGCAGCGACCGTGACGCCCGCCGCGTCGCCGCCTTCTGCCGGAAAGCCCTGAAGCTGAGGGTCTTTCTGGTCACGCCCGAAGATCATGACCGGGAGGCGGCCGTGGTCCAGGGCCTGACCCATCTGATCGCCCGTGCGCTTCTGGCCATGGAGCCCCTGCCGACCCGTATGACCACCGCCAGTTTCGACCGGCTGATGGAGGCGGTGGACATGGTGCGCCACGACAGCCCCGCCGTCTTCCGCGCCATCGAACGCGACAATCCCTTCGCGGCCGAGGTGCGCGAGCGGTTCTTCACCCTGGCGGATCAGGCGCGGGGGGCGTCGGGGGGGGTAGGGGGCGTTTCTTTTGGGGAATAGGCTGGACGGGCGCTTTCGATCCGTTGCGGACATTGACCAGGCCGCGCACGTCGCAGAAACTTTGGTCGGGGATGGTGTAATCAAACATACCGGTCACAACCGGAGTCGTAGGTGAAAGCCCTGCTCCCCACGTCCGTTCTCTGACGCGATGCCTACTTCGCACTCCGATCCGTTGCAGACATCAGGTGGTTGACGCTGCTCGTCAACTGATCGGCGGACGGTAAACAGGCCTAAGATCTGTTCACGCATCGATCAAGCTCATAAGCTCCCGCTGAGGGAGCAGATGACCCAGCGAAGCTATCGGCATAATCACTACGTTCCCGAATGGTACCAACGGCGATTCCTTGCCCCGGACCAACACGAACTTCATTATCTCGACCTGAAGCCTGAGCCTTTCTCGGTCAATGGTCGGACGATCAAGCCGCCCTCATACTGGAGACGAGGGGTTAAATACTGCTTCGCGCAAGACGATCTGTACACCACCACGTTCAACGGCATTGTCAACACGGAAATCGAGCAGTTCTTCTTTGGAGACATCGACAACAACGCGCCCAAGGCTTTCGATTTTTGGTCTCGCTACGACCACTCTAATCTCGACCACGCAGCCTTCTCGATATTCCTGACCTACATAAGTCTTCAGCGCCTCCGCACCCCACGCGGTTTGGCTTGGTTAAGGCGGATTCTCGGCTCTATGCCGCGTTCCCGAACGTTGATTGAGCTACAGCGTCTCCAACGGCTCTTCTGCGCCACATGGAGCGACGCCGTCTGGCAGATCGTAGACGCCGCCGCATCGCCGACAAAGTTCATCATCAGCGACAATCCAGTAACGTTCTACAATCGAGATTGCTTCCCCAACGCCAAATCATGCCGGTATCCATTCGATCCGGATGTCCGCCAAGCGGGCACGCAGACGATCTTCCCCATTAGCCCGGAGAAATTGCTGATCTTCACCAATCTGACGTGGGCAAGAAATCCATACCAATCAGCCACCAAGATGGGACCAAACCCAAAGCTGCTGCGAAACACCGTGTTCTATTACTTGAACATTCAGGTAGGTCGTCAGCTCTCGGAGGAAGAGGTTCTAGAAATAAACTTTATTATCAAGCGCAGGGCGGATCGTTACATCGCCGCGGCAGAGAAAGAGTGGCTGTATCCAGAGCGTCGGGTGCGATGTGATCACTGGCGTCGACTGGGAGATGGCTACTTGCTCATGCCCGACCCTCGCCATGTGCGCATGGGTGGAGAAATCACTGTTGGCTACGACGGTGGAGGGTACGACCATTTCTCGGAGTATGGGCATAAGCCGTGGGAGCCAGGTTACAAGGATGCGCGCCGCGAGCAGCGTGAAGGCGATGCGTTGCGCCGATTTCAAGCGGAATGGTCGGCGATGTATGGACCAGACTATCGGGGGCTCACGGAGGGGTTTGGCAGGAAGAAGGACAACACGTCGGTGCCTGCGAACATACATGCCAGCTATTTGAAAGAAGACGAAGCCTACCGAGCTAAGCCCGGTGAGCGAGCGCGGCGGCGATTATTGAGGCGTCCCTAAGTCTGCTCTCCACCTATGAGCGACGCTGAGTATGTCCGCTTCCCAAGCTGAACTCAGTGTTCATCGTTCGCCCGAATAAACGCCCCCACGTCCTCCGCCACCCCCGGCGCGAGCGGCAACGCCGGGTCGGCGTAGGTCGCCAGATTGGCGGGGCGGGCGGCGGGGGCGGTTTTCAGGATGTGGTTGACGCCGTCCCACAGTTTCAGCGTCGCCCTGGGGTCGGCGGCGGCCAGGGCCTGGGCGTCGGCGATCCCGACCTGGAGGTCGGTCGTCCCCTGGCCGATGAAGACCGGGCCGTCATAGGCGGCGAGCAGGGCGGCGGGGTCCAGCGGCAGCCAGGAGATCAGATAGGGCTGGACCGAGGGACGGAACAGGGCCGCCAGGGCCGGGGGCGGATCGGCGACAGTGCGGCCGGCCTCAAGCTCGGCCAGGGCGGCGAAGGCCGGGGCCTTCAGCGGCTCGGGCAGGCCCTTTTCCAGCTGTTCGCGCAGGACCACGCCCGCGGGGCGGCCGGCGCCGGACAGCAGGACCAGGCCGCAGACCTTATCGTCTCCACCCTCGACCGCCTTCAGCGCGACCAGGGCGCCCTCGCTGTGGCCGATCAGCCAGGCGCAGGGCTTGTCGGCGCGACGGGCGGCCTCGGCGGCCCAGGCGCGGGCGTCGGCCACATAGGCGTCGAAGCGCAGATCGGCCTCGGCCGGACCGGCCGCCGCGCTGGCGGCTATGCCGCGCTTGTCGATCCGCACCGTGGCGATCCCTTGCGCCGCCAGCCCCTCGGCCAGCAGGCGATAGGTGGAGGCGGAAACGCCCATCGGGCTGTTCCCGTCGCGATCCGTCGGTCCTGAGCCCGGCAGGATCACGGCGACGGCGGCGGGGCTGTCGGGCGCCGACAGGGTTCCGTGCAGGGGCGCGGGCTGTGCGGGCAGGGTCACTTCGCTGGAGACGGGGCCGGCGAGCAGGGCGAGGGCGAGGCTGAACATGGCGGTCTCCTTTGAAGAGGGGGCGTTCAGAAGGGTGGCGGCTCTCGACCCTAGTCCCCTGAGCCGGTGCGGCAAGATGGCCGGGCGCTGAACACCGCCTTGCCATTGCAAACCAGTTGCAGAAGCGCGTATGGAGCCCGCCTTTCTGTTCTTGAGAATATGTTGCAGATCATGGCCCGCCCGATCCGTCTCGCCTGCGCCGTCAGCCTTCTGGCCCTGAGCCTCGCCGCCCCCGCCTTGGCGCAGCAGGGGCCGGCCGCGCCGACCGAGCTGGGCGAGATCGTGGTGACGGGCTCGCAGGTGAATCTGACGGCGCCGGCGGCGGGCGGTCAGGTGGCGCGGGGCGGCCGGGTCGGGCTGTTGGGCAATCTGGACATGATGGACACGCCCTTCTCCACCACCAGCTACACCGAAAAACTGGCGCGGGATCAGCAGGCGCGCGGGATCGGCGACGTGTTGCAGAACGATCCGACGGTGCGGGTGACCAAGGGCTTCGGCAATTTCCAGGAACTGTATGTGATCCGGGGCTTCCCGGTCTATTCGGACGACATGAGCTACAACGGCCTGTACGGCGTTCTGCCGCGCCAGTTCGTGGCGGCCGAGCTGATCGAGCGGGTCGAGGTCTTTCGCGGGGCCAGCGCCTTTCTGAACGGGGCGGCGCCGGGCGGAACCGGGGTGGGCGGCGCCTTCAACCTGACGCCCAAGCGGGCCAATGGACCGCTGACCCGTTTGACGGCGGGCGTGTCCGGCGCCGATGAAATCTACGCCGCGGCCGATCTGGCGCGCCGGTTCGGCGATCAGGATGAATGGGGCGCGCGCCTGAACGTCGCCGGCCGGGGCGGCGAAGCCTCGGTCGAGGACCAGACCAACAGCCTGCGCGTGGTGGGCCTGAACCTGGATCGGCGGGGCGAGCGGGCTCGCTTTTCGGCCGATCTGGGCTGGCAGGACCACCGGATCGACGCCCCGCGCCCCAGTGTGACGCCCGGCGCCGCCATCCCCGAGGCGCCGTCCGCCGATCAGAATTTCGCCCAGCGCTGGACCTATACGGATGAGGAACAGCTGTTCGGCGCGGTGCGGGGTGAGTTTGACATCACCGACAGCGTCACCGCCTGGGCCGCCTTCGGCGGGCGTCAAGGCGAGGAAGACAACAGCCTGGCCAATCCGCGAGCCGACGCGGCGGGCGCCATCCGGGGCTATCGCTTCGACAATATCCGCAAAGACACGGTCTGGTCCGGCGACGTCGGCCTGCGGGCGGATCTGACCACCGGCCCGGTGGGGCACCGACTGGTCGTCTCAGCCTCTCAGATCCAGTCCAAGTCGAGGAACGCCTGGGCGGGGTCGAACTTCGCAGGCTACAGCTTCGGAACCCTGACCGATCCGATCCTGTCGCCGGCGCCGGCCATCGCCAGCGTCTCGGGCGATCTGGACGATCCGAACGTGACCGAGCGGGTCAAGAACACCAGCGTCGCCGTGGCGGACAGGTTGTCCTTCCTGGACGGCCGCCTGCTGGCGACCGTCGGCGCGCGGTATCAGGAGATCGAGACCAAGTCCTACGCCTATGCCGACGGCGCCTTCGGCTCGGGCTATGCCAGCGAGGCTGCGACCCCGGCCTTCGCCCTGGTCTACAAGCCCAGCGACCGGGTTTCGCTGTACGCCAACTATGCCGAGGCCCTGACGCCCGGTCGGGTCGCGCCTGCGGTGGTCAACGGCGCAGCCGTGGCGAACGCCGGCGAGATCCTGTCGCCCTTCCGAGCCGAACAGGCCGAGGTCGGGGCCAAATATGACGCCGGAACCTTCGGCGGGACGCTGAGCGTCTTCAGGACGACCCTGCCCAGCGCCTTCTTCGATCCCGCCTCCCGCCTCTATTCCGACGGGGGCGAACAGGAGAACCGGGGCGTTGAACTGACCGTCTATGGCGAGCCGATCGACGGCCTGCGGCTGATCGGCGGGGCGACCTGGCTGGACGCCGAGGTCAAACGGTCGCTGACGGCGGCGAACGAAGGCAAGTCGGCCATCGGCGTGCCGGACCTCCAGACCAATCTGAACGTCGAATGGGACGTGCCGGGCCTCAGCGGCCTGACGCTGGAGGGGCGGGTGGTCCACACCAGCGCCCAGGCGGCGAATGCGGCCAATACGCTGGAGCTGGACGCCTGGACCCGATTCGACGCCGGGGTTCGCTACGCCTTCGAGGCCGGCGAGCGTCCTGTGACGGTCCGGGCGCGGGTGGAGAATCTGGCCGACGAGGACCAGTGGGTCGCCGTCGGCGGCTACCCGGGCTCCAACTATCTGACCCTGGGCGCGCCGCGCACCCTGTCCCTGTCGATCTCGGCGGAATTCTGATCGGATGAGGACGCGGACGATCCGCGCCTGGTCTTGGACGCACAAATGGTCGAGCCTGGTCTCGACCCTGTTCCTGCTGATGCTGTGCGTCACCGGCCTGCCGCTGGTCTTCACCCATGAGATTGAAGAGGTGCTGCTGGAGCAGGCCTGGACGCCCGCCGCTCCCGACGGGCCGTTGTTGAGCCTGGACGAGGTGCTGGCGGCGGCCCTGGCGCGTCATCCGGGCGAGGTTCCCGCCTTCATGAGCTTCGACGTGGATCGGCCGGTGGTGAACGTCACCAGCGTCGATCCGAACGGCCCGGCCGGTCGCTACAGTTTCGAACCGATCGACCAGACCAGCGGCGCCGTCGCCCCGCCGGTCGCCGGCCATCCGGTGATGGAGTTCCTGCTCCAGCTGCACACCGACATGTTCCTGGGCCTGCCGGGCATGCTGTTCCTGGGCCTGATGGGGCTGATGCTGATCACGGCGGTGGTGTCGGGGGTGGTGCTGTACGCCCCCTTCATGCGGCGGCTGCCGTTCGGGACGGTGCGGGCGACGAAGTCGGCGCGGACCCGCTGGCTGGACTATCACAACCTGCTGGGCGTCATCACCGTGGCCTGGGTGCTGGTGGTGGGGGCGACGGGGGTGGTCAACACCCTGGCGACGCCGATCCTGGCCTATTGGAAGAATACGGCGCTGAAGGAACTGACCGCGGCCCATGAGGCCCCGGCCTCCGTCGGGGAGCGAGCCTCGCTGGACGTGGCGGTGGAGCGGGCGAAACAGGCCCTGCCGGGCAAGACCCTGCAATTCATCGCCTTTCCGGGAACCGACTATTCGACCGATCACCACTACGCCGTCTTCTTCCACGGCGACACGCCGCTGACGACCCATCTGACGACGCCGGCCCTGATCGACGCCAGGACCGGCGAACTGACGGCCGTGGCCCCGACGCCCTGGTATGTGAAGGCCCTGTCTTTGTCCCAGCCGCTGCATTTCGGCGACTACGGGGGGCTGGGGCTGAAGATCCTGTGGGCGCTGCTGGACCTGGCGACCATCGTCATCCTGGGGTCCGGCCTCTATCTGTGGCTGGGCAAGGGACGGCGGAAGGCGTCATGAGCCGCAAGGATCGCAGCCTGTGGGCCATCTTCGGCGCGCCGCTCTGGGTGTTCGTGCTCAGCCTGACGGGGCTGATCGGGGCCCTGCTGGAGGACGGCGCCTGGGACGCCGTCTTTTCGGCCTTCTTGGCCTCCACCGTGATCGTCACCGTCTGGGCCCTGATCCGGCGTCGAAGGTGATCGGCGTCAGATCGAGAAGCTGACGCCGCAGCCGCAGCTCGAGGCGGCGTTGGGGTTTCGAACCACGAACTGGGCGCCGGCCAGTTCGTCGACATAGGCGATCTCGGAATTCTTCAGAAAGGGGACCGAGACGGGGTCGATCAGGGCCGTCTGGCCCTGGGCCTCGATCCTAAGATCGTCGTCCTCGGCCGTCTCGACCAGTTCGAACCGGTACTGAAACCCCGAACAGCCGCCTCCGTCCACGGCGACGCGCAGCATCAGGGCCTTGCCTTCGGCCGCGCTGAGCCGGGCCAGACGATCGGCGGCGCTGGCGGCCAGGACGATCCCTTCCGGCGCGCGCGTGGCGACGCTGAAGGCGGGTGTGGACGGTTCTGTGGATTGGACGGTGCTCACAGCTGTCTATATGAGGCGCGTGCGGGCGTTCGCAAAGGCCCCGTCCGATCAAAGCCGCTTCAAAGTTGACGACTTGAGCCCGATGACTCTCGCCCCCTACGCCGAACGCGCCGATCTGACCCAGGGCCGTCGCTTCTTCGAACCGCCCAGCCGCACCCGCACCGCCTTCGCCCGCGACCGCGACCGGATCATCCACGCCACCGCCTTCCGCCGCCTGAAGGAGAAGACCCAGGTCTTCGTGGCCCATGAAGGCGACCACTATCGCACCCGCCTGACCCATTCGCTGGAGGTGGCCCAGATCGCCCGGTCCCTGGCCCATGCGTTGCGGCTGGACGACGATCTGGCCGAAACCATCGCCCTGGCCCACGACCTGGGCCATCCGCCCTTCGCCCATGCGGGCGAGGACGAGCTGGTCATCCAGATGGCCGACTACGGGGGCTTCGACCACAATGTGCAGAGTTTCCGCGTCATCACCGAGCTGGAGACCCGCTATCCCCAGTTCGACGGGCTGAACCTGAGCTGGGAGACGGTCGAGGGCGTCATCAAGCACAACGGTCCGGTGTCGCACCGGCTGGACGAGGCGGCCTGGTCGGTGGTGCGGCCCTATCGCGCGGGCGGGGAGGCGGGCTGGGACCTGCGTCTGGACAGTTTCGCCTCGCTGGAGGCCCAGTGCGCCGCCATCGCCGACGACATCGCCTATAACAATCACGATGTGGACGACGGGGTGCAGGCCGGGCTGATCACGCTTCAGGATCTGGATCAGGTGCCCCTGATCGGCCCGACCTTGGCCGAGGTGCGGCGCGACTGGCCCGCCATCGACGACCGGATGCTGCGCATCGAGGCCGTGCGGCGGATGATCGGCGTCATGGTCGAGGACGTGCTGGCCGAGACGGCGCGACGGCTGGAGGAGGACCGGATCGGCTCGACCGAGGATGTGCGCCACGCCTCGCGGACCCTGGTGGACTTCTCCCGGTCGATGCACGCGGACCTGGCGATCCTGCGCAAATTCCTGTTCGAGCGGATGTATCGCCACTATCGCGTCAACCGGACGCGCAGCCAGGCGCGGCGGGTGCTGTCGCAGCTGTTCGAACTGTTCATGGCTGAGCCGGAGGTCATGCCGCCGGAATGGGGCGTGCCGGCCCAGACCGAGGATCGGACCCGCAGGGCGCGCGCCGTCTGTGATTACATCGCCGGCATGACCGACCGCTATGCGATCGAAGTCCACCAGAAATTGTTCAGCCTCGACCTGGCGCTCGATCTGTGATTCGAAAGACGGCGGCGGGGCGTTAAACTAACCGTTCGACGCGCCGATTCGCTGCGTCGGGCAGACGGCGGAGCGACACCATGTCTTTCGATGACGAGAACCGACCCGGCCGAGGCGCCTATACGCCTCCGACCGACGACGACCTGCCGTTCCGCCGCAACACCTATGATCCGCGCGGGGGCGGCCGAAACGTCGGCTCGGGCGGAGGCAAGGCGCCGCCCGTGACCCTGATCGTCAGCGGCGTGGTGCTGCTGGTGCTGATCATCGCCGTCATCTTCTTCTATCGTTCGGGCATGCGGGCCTCGACCGACGCCCCGCCGGCCGTGGGCCAGGCCGTCGGCGAGATGAAGACCGCCGCCCCCCTGGACGCCCAGCCGGTCGATCCGGCCGAGGGCGTGCGGGTCTATCGCGACGAGGCCGAGACCGCCGACGCGCCCGTGACCTTCACCCCGCCGCCCGAGACGCCCCAGCCGCGCCCGGCCGCACCGCCGACCGCCGCTCCGACCGGCCAGGGCTTGCCGCCCGCCGCCGCTGCGCCCCGTCCGGCCGCCCCGGCGCCCAAGACCGAGGCGCCGACGCCCGCCGCTCCCGCGCCCACGGCTCCCGCCGCCGCCGGCGGTTCGGCCTCGGTCCAGATCGGCGCCTTCTCCTCGACGGAGATCGCCGACCGGGAATACGCCGCCGTCGCCGGCCGCTTCAGCCAATATGCCTCGGGCGCCGAAAAGCGGGTGACCGAGGTGACGTCATCCAGCGGCTCGACCCTGTACCGCACCACCTTCACCGGCCTGTCGCGAGAACGGGCGGTCGCCTTCTGCAACGCCCTGAAGGCCGCCGGACGGGATTGCATCGTTCGGTGACTTCCGCCGCCATCTACGGCTGTGCGGGCCATCGGCTGACGGAGGGCGAACGCGCCTTCTTCGCCGAGATGCGGCCCTGGGGCTTCATCCTGTTCCGGCGCAATATCGACAGCCCGGAACAGGTGCGGGCCCTGACGGACGAGTTGCGCGCGGCCATCGGCGACCCCGAGGCGCCGATCCTGATCGACCAGGAAGGCGGGCGGGTCCAGCGGATGGGGCCGCCGCACTGGCCCAAATACCCGCCGGGCGACGCCTATCTTAAGGCGACGAACGACCCGGCGGACGCCCGAGACCTTGTCCGTCTGGGGGCGAGGCTGATGGCGCACGATCTGCGCGAGGTCGGAATCAATATTGATCTGCTGCCGGTGCTGGACGTGCCCGTGCCCGGCGCCCACGACATCATCGGCGATCGCGCCTATGGCCGCGATCCTCAGACCGTGGCCCTGCTGGGACGGGCGGCGGCGGAGGGTCTGCTGGCAGGCGGGGTCCTGCCCTGCATCAAACACATGCCGGGCCACGGCCGCGCCTTCGCCGACACCCACAAGGACCTGCCGACGGTCCATGCCGATCTGGAGACGCTGGACGCCTGGGATTTCGCCCCGTTCAAGGCCCTGTCCGACATGCCGATCGGCATGACGGCCCATATCGTCTTCAGCGCCATCGACCCCAAACGCCCGGCCACCCAGTCCAAGAGGGCGATCCGGCTGATCCGCGAACGGCTGGGCTTCGGCGGTCTGTTGCTGTCGGACGATCTGGTGATGAACGCCCTGTCCGGATCCTTGACCCAGAGGGCGCACAAGGCGCTGAAGGCGGGATGCGACGTCGTCATCCATTGGAACGGCGATATGGACGAGATGCGGCAGGTCGCCGAGGGCGTCGGTCCGCTGAAGGGCGGGGCGAAACGGCGCGCCGAGGCGGCCCTGGCCCGGATCGTTCGGACGCCGGAGCCGCTGGATCCCGTCGCCGGGCACGAACGCTTCTTCCGCGCAATGGCGGGCAAGACGGACGCGGCTAAAGGACCGGACGTGGGGGAGGCGCAGGCGTGAGCGAGGCGTTTCAGCCGAACCTCGATTTCAACGCCGAGGAGGTCGAGGAACGCGAAGCCTTCGTAGTCGATCTGGACGGTTATGAGGGACCGCTGCACGTCCTCTTGGCCCTGGCGCGGACGCAGAAGGTCGATCTGCTGAAACTGTCGATCACCCAGCTGGCGGAACAGTATCTGGCCTTCGTTCACGAGGCGCGGCGGCGCAACTTCGCCCTGGCGGCCGATTACCTCGTGATGGCCTCCTGGCTGGCCTATCTGAAGTCCCGGCTGCTGCTGCCGCGCACCGAAAAGGGCAAGGGGGAGGAGCCGCCGGCCGAGGCCATGGCCGCCGCCCTGGCCTTTCGCCTGCAGAAGCTGGAGGCGATGCGCAAGGCGGTCGAACAGCTGATGGCCCGTCCCCAGCTGAAGCGCGACGTCTTCACCCGGGGCGACCCCGAGGCCACGGTGATCGTGCCGTCAGACCGGATCGACGCCAGCCTGTATGAGTTGATGAGCGCCTATGTGACCCAGCGCCGACGCGAGGAGGCGCGGCGCTATTCGCCCGGCCAGCGGGTCGAGGCCTTTCCGCTGGAGGCGGCGCGCGACTGGCTGCGCGAGATCATGCCGCGTCTCGCGGACTGGACCCCGCTGGACCAGGTCGCGCCCCGTCCCGAAGACCCTGAGGGCCCCAGCCAGGCCAGCTATACCGCCTCGACCCTGTCGGCCAGTCTGGAGCTGGTGAAGGAGGGGGCCATGGACATTCGCCAGACGGCGCCGTTTGCGGACCTGTATCTGAAGCGGCGGGGCCTGGGGCAGCCGCTGGAGCTGACGCCGTGATGCGCGGATATTCCGATGTCTGACCTGTCCTTCCAGCCCGATGAGGCCGAGATCGAGCGCCGGGGCGAGGCCCTGCTGTTCGCCGCCGCCGGTCCGCTGAGCGCCGCCGAGATCGGGGCGCGCCTCCCCGAAGGCGCCGACGTCGGCCGGGCCCTGTCGGGCCTGCGCGCCCGTTACGAGGGACGGGGGGTGGAGCTGGACTGCGTGGCCGACCGCTGGCGGTTCCGCACGGCGGCGGACCTGGCCTTCATGATGAGCCAAGAGCGGGAGGAGCCCCGCCGCCTGTCCAAGGCGGCGCTGGAGACCCTGGCCATCATCGCCTACCACCAGCCCGTGACCCGCGCCGAGATCGAGAGCGTGCGCGGCGTCAGCCTGTCCAAGGGCACGCTGGACCTGTTGCTGGAGATGGGGTTCGTGCGTCTGCGGGGGCGGCGACGGACGGCGGGTCGGCCCGTAACCTACGGCACCGCCGACCGGTTCCTGGAGCATTTCGGCCTGGCCAGTCTGTATGACCTGCCGGGGGTTCAGGAGATGAAGGCCGCCGGGCTTCTGGACCTGTCGGCCCCCGTCGGGTTCGAACTGCCCGACCCCAGTCGTGCGACCGGGGCGGATGAGGACGAGGCGCCCCTGCTGGACGAAGACAGCCCCGAGTTCGCCCAGGACTTCGTCGGCGAGGAGCGATAGGGCCAGGCGCGCTCAGGCGGTCAGCTGGCGCGGCAGTTTGAAGGTCACGGTTTCGCGCGCGCCGGCGTCCTCGGTCACCGTAGCGTCGAACCGTTCGGCGATGGCGTCCACCAGGGCGGCGATCAAAGGCTCGGGCGCCGAGGCGCCGGCGGTGACGCCGACCGTCTGAACCCCGTCGAACCAGTCCCAGTCCACCTGGGAGGCGTCGTCCACCAGCCGGGCGTCGCGGGCGCCGGCGCGCATCGCCACCTCCACCAGCCGGGCCGAGTTGGACGAGTTCTTCGATCCCACCACCAGCACCAGTTCGCAGCCCTCGCCCAGCACCTTGACCGCCTCCTGGCGATTGGTGGTGGCGTAGCAGATGTCTTCCTTGTGCGGGTCGGGCAGTTCGGGGAAGCGCCGCTTCAGCACCTTCAATATGCCCGCCGTGTCGTCCACCGACAGGGTGGTCTGGGTCGCATAGGCCAGGGGGGCGTCGCCGGGCCGTTCGAAGGCTTCGGCGTCGGCTTCGGTCTCGACCAGGCTGATGGCGCCGGGCGGCAGCTGGCCCATGGTGCCGATCACCTCCGGGTGGCCGGCGTGGCCGATCAGGATGATATGGCGACCTGCGGCATGATGACGCTCGGCCTCGACATGGACCTTGGACACCAGGGGGCAGGTGGCGTCCAGGAACAGCAGGTCGCGCGACCGGGCGGCGGCGGGCACGGACTTGGGCACCCCATGGGCCGAGAAGACGACCGGCCGGTCGTCGGGGCATTCGTCCAACTCCTTGACGAAGACGGCGCCCATGGCCTTCAGCCGCTCGACCACATGGCGGTTATGGACGATCTCGTGGCGCACATAGACGGGGGCGCCGAACTTCTCGATGGCGCGCTCGACGATCTGGATCGCCCGGTCCACCCCCGCACAGAAGCCGCGCGGCGTCGCCAGCCGCACGGCGATCGGGCGGCGTTCGGGCGCGGGGGAGGGGACGTGCATGGTCATGGCCGCCAACCTAATGGTTCGCGGACCATATCGCCATGCGGGGCGAGCGAATCCGCACCTCAAGGCAGCGACGCATCGCCACGGTCGGCTGGCTCTCAGTGAAAATTCATCCGGAACAAAGATTTAGGCTAAGTTCACGACGCCTTGACCAACCGGCCGCTCACGATTAGTTTCCGCGCCGAATTCAGACCTGCCTCAACACATTGTTCGGGCGCTGAGCGCACAGGCCATGTCCCCAATGTCGGAATCGCGCGAAGAGGCGATCAAACGCCTCCAAGACAGCGCATCCGCGTTGGAGGACAAGACGGTTCAGAAGGCGTCGGAGCACCTCGCGGCTCAGGCGGTGACGAGCCAGGCCTACAAGATCGTCGCCGAACTGCTCGGCGGGGTCTTCCTGGGCTTGGGGCTAGGTTTTGGGGCGGACCGACTGTTTGGGACCAATCCCTGGGGTATCATCGGCGGAGTCCTTCTGGGCTTCGCCCTGTCGATTTACATGGCGCGCCGCACAGCCAACCGGCTGATGGCGCAGGCGAAGGCGAGCGGGATCGAACCGAAATCGGTCCCCTTCGACGACGAGGAAGACGAGGACCGATAGGCTGATGGCCGATCCGCTTCACCAGTTTAAGATCCAGCCGCTCGTCGATTTCGGCGCGGTGAACCTGCCTGTCTTCGGCCACACCCAGTTGGCGATCACCAATTCGCACGTCGCCATGACGGTCGCCTTCGTGGCCATCGTCCTGTTCCTGCAACTGGTCACCTCGAGCGCCAAGGTGGTGCCGGGACGGTTGCAGACGGCCGGCGAAAGCCTGTTCGACATGATCGACGGGGTGACCGATTCCATCATCGGTCACGAAGGCCGCAAATATTTCCCGTTCGTCTTCAGCCTGTTCCTTCTCGTGCTGGTGATGAACCTGTTGGGCATGTTCCTCAGCTTCACCGCCACGTCTCAGCTGGCGGTGACGGTCACCTTCGCCGCCCTGACCATCCTGCTGGTCATCGGCGTGGGCTTCCTCAAGAACGGCCTGGGCTTCTTCAAACTGTTCTGGCCGGCCAGCGCGCCTCTGGTGCTGCGCCCCGTCGTCGGCGCGATCGAGTTCCTGTCCTTCCTGCTGCGTCCCGTGACCCTGGCTCTTCGTCTGTTCGGCAACATGCTGGGCGGCCACGTCGCGCTGAAGATCTTCGCCGGCTTCGTCGTGGCCCTGGGCGCCGGCGCCTTCGTCGGCGAGGGCCTGGGCCTCTGGGGCCTGCCGATCGCCGCCCTGTCGATGACCATGGTCGTCGCCCTGACCGCCCTCGAATTCCTCGTCGCCTTCCTTCAGGCGTTCGTGTTCGCCGTTCTGGCCAGCATCTATCTCAATGATGTGGTCAACCTGGGTGAAGGCCACTAAGGCCCGGCCCAGTTCGAGAACTCCCTTCTTCCAACCCACCTGACTGAAACAAGGATACTCACCATGGAAGCTGAAGCCGCCAAGTACATCGGCGCCGGCCTGGCCACCCTCGGCATGATCGGCTCGGCCATCGGCGTGGGCAACATCTTCGCCAACTTCCTGAACGGCGCCCTGCGCAACCCGTCGGCCGCCGCCTCGCAAGTCGGCAACCTGTTCGTGGGCGCGGCTCTGGCCGAAGCCCTGGGCATCCTGGCCTTCGTGCTGGGCATCCTGATCCTGAACTCCTGATCTATCCGGGGTTTAGGGCGGCGGCGGCTTCTCGCTGAGGCCGTCGCCGCCTTTCTGCTTTTCGGACGAACGGACACCATGGCCGCACCCAATTCTAACGACACGCACGCGACCACCGAGGCCGAAGGCCACGGCGGCGGCGGACTGCCCCAGTTCGAGACCCAGCACTGGGCCGGGCAGATGGGCTATCTGCTGGTCCTGTTCTTCCTGCTCTATTTCCTGATCGCCAAGGTCTTCGCGCCGCGCCTGCGCCGCGTCATGGATGAACGTCGCGAGACCATCTCCGGCGCCGTCGCCACCGCGCGTCAGGTCCAGGCCGAGGCCGCCGAACAGGCCGCCCAGGCCCAGGCCGATCTGGCCAAGGCCCGCGCCGACGCCCGCGCCACCGCCGCCGCCGCCAAGGCGCGCGTCACGGAAGAAGCCAACGCGCGCCAGGCTGCTGAAGAAGCCGTGGTCAATGCCCGCATCGCCGAAGCCGAGGCCGCCATCGCCAAGACCCGCGACGCCGCCATGGGCAATGTCTCGACCATCGCCTCCGACGCCGCCGCCGCCATGGTGGAGCGCCTGACCGGCCAGGCCGCGACCAAGGCCGAACTCGACCTCGCCAAGGGAGCCGCCTGATGAACCTGATCTTTGAACCGGGCATCTGGGACCTGTCGAATCCCGAGATCTGGGTCGGCGTCGGCCTGCTGATCTTCTTCGGTATTCTGATCGCCGTCGGCGTGCCCAAGATGGTCGCCGCCCAGCTGGACGCCAAGGGCGCCAAGATCCAGGCCGACCTGGACGAGGCCGCCCGTCTGCGCGCCGAGGCCGAAGCCCTGCTGGCCCAGATCCGCAAGGAGAAGGCCGAGGCAGAGGCCCAGGCCGCTGATATGATGGCCCAGGCGGAAGCCGACGCCCGTCGTCTGGAAGTCGAATCCAAGGCCAAGCTGGAAGAGACGCTGGAGCGTCGCCAGAAGATGGCCGAGGCCCGCATCGCCCAGGCCGAGGCCCAGGCGTCCGCCGAGGTCAAGGCCGCCGCCGCCGACCTGGCCGCCAAGGCCGCGGAACAGATCCTGGCCGCCCGCCTCGCCGGCGGCGCCAAGGATCCGCTGCTGGACGCCGCCATCGCCCAGATCGGCGACCGCCTGAACTGACGACCTCAAGTCTGACCGGGTCTCAACGCCCGTCCTTCGGCCGAAATCGCTCTGGCGGTTTCGGCCGAAGTCGTTTTGGGGCGGCCCCTCAGCGCCCGATGACGCCGCTGACCGTCAGAACCACAGCGATCATCACCAGGATGAAGACGATGACCCCGCCCATGATGCGGAAGGGCGCGCCGCTTTCACTGCGGCGGCTGAAGCCGTCCGGATCGCGGTCGGGTTCAGTCATCGGTCTGCATCGGCTGCGGGGGCGGCGTCGAGGTGGTGGAGCCGTTCAGGGGCGTGCCGTCGCCGCGCACGGCCGACTGGCCGCGCAGGGCCGGATTGTCGCCGGGCGCCACGGCGGGCGCGCTGGGCGGGACGGCGCCGCCGGGCGGCGGCACGACGGCCGGTTGGACCACGGCCGTCTCGCTGTCGCCGGCGGCCTGAGGATTTCGCCATATCACCTCAGCGACGAGGTAATAGGCGATCAGGGCCAGGACCACCCCGCCGACCAGCAGAGGCTCCCAGCGGATGCGCCCTCGGCGCGTCGGATCTTCCTTGCGGTTCATCGCAGGGGAAGCCGTCGGCCCACCGTCAGGTTCGTCTGTGTAGGAAGCCGGACGCAGGGACGGCCTGGAGACCAGGCCGTCCGGCCCGCCGAGATCAGTGGGCCGTGGCGCCGCCGATCACATGGGGCGTCTGGCGTTTGTCGCGCGCGACCAGCCGGGCGTAGACATTGCCCAGGACGATCCCGAAAACGGCATGGGTGACCAGAAGCCAGGCGATGGTGCCGAAGCCCGAGCCGGCGTTGAAGGTGCGGTAGTCGCCGACCATGAAGACGCCGGCCATCATCACCACCCAGGCGCCGACCGCAAAGACGATGCCCTTGGTCTCGGGCGTGTCGGTGGGCAGTCGCGGGCAGAGGTAGGCGAACAGGGGACCCAGGATCAGCACCCCGGTCACCGCATGAAGAATCCAGCCCACGGCCAGGGCGTCGGGCATGCCGATCAGGGCGGCGATGACGCTCTGGAACGGGTCGAACCAGTTCATGAACAGATTGGGTATTTCCAGCAGGGACACGGCGACCGTGGCGGCGAAACCGGCGATCAGACCTTTTTGTAAGCGTGACATCATGACCTTAGCGCCTCCCAACGCTTTTCTGGTTCTCTGATAACGCTGGGACAGAATACGCCTGACTCGGACGGTCGGCGTTCACGTTGCCGTGGTTAGCGAACGCAGCAACGCAAGCGCGAAATGATCGCTGATGCGCGCGCGGTCAGCGGAACAGTTTGCGGATGTAGCGGCGAAGGCCCTTGCGCAGACGGATCAGGCCGCGCCGACGCCGGGTCAGGATCACCTTTTCGGCGCGCAAGGCCTGTTGCCAGAAGACCGGCGCGAACTCCGGCTTTTTCCGCATCAGCCGCCGGAAGGGATAGACCCATTTCGGCCGGGCGTACTGGGCGCGGATGAACTGTCGCTTGGCCCAGAAGGAGCTCTTCAGGATCAGCATCAGGCCGACCGCGATCACCGGGACGCCGCCGGGGCCGGGCAGGGGGGCGATCAGAATGCCAAGCAGGACCACGAACAGCCCGCCCGCCATCAGGGCCCAACGCTTCAGCACCCGCAGCTTGCGGCTGCGAGGCGAGGCGGAGGACAGGACGAGAGCGGGTGCGGAGATCACGAGGGCGCCGGGAGGGAGGAGGACTGACTGAGGTGTGACAACGGTCGCCACGCCCACCCGATCCCAAGCCGGGAAGGGAAAGAGCGACCGTGGCGAGGTTGTCACATAACCCCTTAAGATCCGGTTCGATGGCCGATCCGTGGCTTTCCTATGAAGCTTTGGTCATGAAGCCGGATTGTCGCAGTCTGTGTCCCACAGGACGCGGCTGGGCCTTGGTCAGCCGTAGTGGACGCCGGTCATGCGTTCGGACTCGGACCACAGGGCGCGGGCGGTTTCGACATCCAGCGCCTGGGGCTTGATGAGGGCGCGGCCGGGCGCACCCCGCATCTCCTGCCAGCCCTGAGGGCCGTAATAGGCGCCGGGTTCGGCCTGGGGCAGGGTCGCCGCCATCAGGATCGGCAAGGCGCCGTCGGCCGCCGAATGGCTGGCCACGCGCGCCAGCAGGCGGCTGACCAAGGCGAAAAGTCCGGGCGGGCTGCCGGCGTGGCCGTTGGCGATCAGATCCGTCCGGGCGAAACCGGGATGGGCGGCCACGCTGGTCAGGCCCCAATCTTCGCGATCGCTGCGGCGCTGAAGCTCCAGGGCGAACATCAGCATCGCCAGTTTGGACTGCTGATAGACGGGCCAGGGCCGGTAACCGGAGCGATAGTTCAGATCTCTGAGCTGAATCCGACCGCCGCGATGGGCCACGCTGGACAACTGCACCACTCGCGCCTGAGCCGCCGTCAGCAGTGGCAGGAGCCGGCCGGTCAGGGCGAAGTGGGATAGATAGTTGGTTCCGAACTGCATCTCGAAACCATCGATGGTCGTTCGGCGACGAGGCACGGCCATGACGCCCGCATTGTTGATCAGAATGTCGACCGGCCGACCCGCCGCCAGGAGGGCCTCGGCGAAGGCGGCGACAGAGCTGAGGTCCGCCAGGTCCAGCCGTTCGAACCGCACGAGGGCCTCAGGGTGGCGACTGCGGATCAGCCGTTCCGCCTGATCGCCCTTGTCCGGATTGCGCGCGGCCAGAACGACCTCGGCGCCCTTTCCAGCCAGAACGAGCGCCGCCTCCAAGCCGATGCCGCCGGTCGCCCCGGTGATGATGACCAGCTTGCCGCTCTGGTCGGGAATATCGGCTGTCGTCCATTGGGTCATTGCGGCTATCCTGGGGTGAACTGAATTTCCGAAGGGCTCCGGCTTGCATATCTGCATCCGGTGCAAATATGCAAGAAGTGCAAGAAAAAGTTTTTCCTGACGAGCAGGGTCTGCGTGCGCGAAAGCGGCAGGAAACCCACGCCCGCATTCAGGCCGAAGGCCTGCGGCTGTTCATCGAAAAGGGATTTGACGGCGCCACCCTGGACGAGGTGGCGGCGGCGGCGGGCGTATCGCGCCGCACCCTGCTGAACTATTTCGGCTCCAAGGAAGAGATCGTCTTTTCCCTCAAGGCCCAAATCCCTGAGATGATCGCCCAGGCGGTGGCGGCCCGGCCGTGCGACGAACCGCTGCTCGATATGGTGGAGGGGGGGCTGGCCGATGTCGCCGCGCGCTTCCAGACGCCCGACATGCTGGACCTGACGCGGCTGATCCATCAGACGCCCGCCCTTCAGGCCGGTGATCACGCAAAGTATGAAGGGGTGGAGCGGCTGCTGGCCCAGACGCTGGCCGAGCGGAAGGGATTGGCCCCGGACGACGTCGCCTGTCGCGTCGCGGCGGCGATCGGCGTCAGCATCATGAAACTGGCCGGCGAGGCCTGGCTGGCCCATCCGGACGAAGGGCCTGAACGGTTCGGCCGTGAAGCCTTCGCCGTCCTGAGACGCATGGCGGGCCAGCGTCCGCCGCCCTGATCCAGGACGGCGGACGCCGAGAGCGGCTTAAGCCGCCTGGTTCGAGCCCGCAGGGGCGGTCCAGCGCAGCACCGGCGAGCGGGCGGCGCGGGTTTCGTCCAGACGACGCAGGGGGGCGTGGAAGGGGGCGCCCTTGAAGCGGTCGACGTCGCCGGCCTTGGCCGCCTGGGCCAGCAGGCGCATGGCCTCGATGAAGCGGTCCAGCTCGGCCTTGGACTCGGTCTCGGTCGGCTCGATCAGCATGGCCCCGTGGACGACCAGGGGGAAATACATGGTCATCGGGTGGAAGCCCTCGTCGATCATCGCCTTGGCGAAGTCGAGCGTGGTGACGTCCGTGCCCTTCAGCCATTCGTCGTCGAACAGGGCCTCGTGCATGCAGGGGCCGTCGGGGAAGGCCGCGCTCATCAGGTCCGACAGGCGGGCCTTGATGTAGTTGGCGTTCAGCACCGCATCCTCGGCGACCTGACGCAGGCCGTCGGCACCGTGGCTCATCATGTAGGACAGGGCGCGCACATACATGCCCATCTGCCCCTGGAAGGCGCACAGGCGGCCGAAGGCCTGGGCTGCGTCGCCTTCTTCCCGTTCGATCAGCGCGTAACCGCTATCGTCATGCACGACCCAGGGGGCGGGGGCGAAGGGCGCCAGGGCCTGTGACAGCACCACCGGACCCGCGCCCGGCCCGCCGCCGCCGTGCGGCGTCGAGAAGGTCTTGTGCAGGTTGATGTGCATGGCGTCCACGCCCAGATCGCCCGGACGAACCCGGCCGACGATGGCGTTGAAGTTGGCGCCGTCGCAGTAGAAATAGGCGCCCGCCTCGTGCGTCAGGCGGCTGATTTCCAGAATGTCGCGCTCGAACAAGCCGCAGGTGTTGGGGTTGGTCACCATGATGGCGGCGACGTCGTCGCCCAGCTTGGACGCCAGGTCGGCCACGTCCACGCGGCCGTCCTCGGTCTGGGCGACCTCGACGACGGTATAGCCGACGAAGGCGGCGGTGGCCGGGTTGGTGCCGTGGGCGCTGGTGGGCACCAGCACCTTGCGGCGCTTCTCATGCTGGCCCGAGGCCTCGTGCGCGGCGCGGATGGCCATCAGGCCGCACAGTTCGCCGTGCGCTCCCGCTTTCGGAGATAGCGCGACGGCGGGCATGCCGGTCAGGGTCTTCAGCCAATGGGCCAGCGTATCCATCAGCTCCAGCGCGCCCTGAACCGTCGACATCGGCTGCAGGGGGTGGATGTCCGAAAAACCGGCCAGACGCGCCATCTTCTCGTTCAGGCGCGGGTTGTGCTTCATCGTGCACGAGCCCAGCGGATAGATGGCCAGGTCGATGGCGTGGTTCTTCTGCGACAGGCGCACATAGTGGCGCATGGCCTCGGGCTCCGACAGGCCGGGCAGGCCGATCGGATCCTTGCGGACCAGGTCGCCCAGGTCCGACGCATCGGTCTTCGGTTCGGGCAGGTCGACCCCGGTCTTGCCCCAGCCTTCGCCTTCGAAGATCAGCGGCTCGTTCTGCAACAGGCCGCGCCCGCCGGTCAGGGTGGCGGGCTTGGTCTGGACCTGGTTCGGGGCGGTCGGGCGGCCGACGGTGTTCATGGTGCTCATGGTCTTGTCTCCGCTCAGGCCGCCAGCACCTTGGCGAGGGCGGTCGCCAGGAGCTTGATGTCGGCGTCAAGGGTGGTTTCGGTCGCAGCGACCAGCAGGACGTCGTCCATGCCGGCGTCGGGGGCCAGGCGGCTGTAGGGCACGCCGGCCAGCAGGTGGTGGCTCGCCAGCGTATCGACGACTTCGGCGGCATTCTTGGGCACGCGCACCGCAAACTCGTTGAAGAAGCGCTTCGTCAGGATCTCGACGCCCGGAACGGCGGCCAGGGCGTCGCGCGTGGCGAGGGCCTTCTCGTGGTTCAGCAGGGCCAGTTTGCGCAGGCCCGTCTCGCCCAGCAGGCTCATGTGGATGGTGAAGGCCAGGGTGCAGAGGCCGGAATTGGTGCAGATGTTCGACGTCGCCTTGTCGCGGCGGATGTGCTGCTCGCGCGTCGACAGGGTCAGGACGAAGCCGCGCTCGCCGTCGGCGTCCACCGTCTCGCCGGTCAGGCGGCCGGGCATCTGGCGGATCAGCTTCTCGCGCGTGGCGAACAGGCCGACATAGGGGCCGCCGAAGTTCAGGGCGTTGCCGATCGACTGGCCCTCGGCGGCGACGATGTCCGCGCCCATTTCGCCGGGCGATTTCAAGAGGCCCATAGACACGGCCTCCGTGACCACGACGATCAGCAGGGCGCCGGCGGCGTGGGCGGCCTCCGCGATCTTGGTGACATCGGTCGCCGTGCCGAAGACGTTCGGGGTCTGAACGACGACGCAGGCCGTGTCGGGACCGATCTGGTCGATCACGGCGGCCTCGGCGTCGACGGCGGGGGCCAGGACCTGCGTCTCCACGCCGACGGCGTGGACCACGGTCTCGGTCGCCTTGACGTAGTGGGGGTGCACCCCGCCCGAGATCACCGCCTTGTTGCGGCGGGTCACGCGGGTCGCCATCAGCACGCCCTCGGCCATGGCGGTCGAACCGTCATACAGCGAGGCGTTGGCCACCGGCATGCCGGTCAGGTTCGCCACCTGGGTCTGGAACTCGTACAGATACTGCAGAGTCCCCTGGGCGATTTCCGGTTGATAGGGGGTGTAGCTGGTCAGGAACTCCGACCGTTGAATGATATGATCCACCGTCGCCGGGACATGGTGCTTGTAGGCCCCTGCGCCGCAGAAGAAGGGCGTGGCGCCGGCCGTGGCGTTCTTGGCGGCCATGGCGGACAGGGCGCGCTCGACCTCCAGCTCGCCGGCCACGCGGGGGAGGTCCACGGGCCCGTCCAGCCGCGCCGCCTCGGGCACGTCCACGAACAGGTCGTCGATCGATTTCGCGCCGATGGCGGCGAGCATCGCCGTGCGGTCGTCGGGCGTCAGGGGGAGATAACGCATGGTCTTGTCCTGGGCCATGAAAGGCCGAAGACCCGCTGACTCTTAATCAGCGGGTCCGATGGGGCTTAGAGGGTGGCGAGGAAGGCGTCGTAGGCGGCCTGATCCATCAGGGCGTCCAGCTCCGAGGCGTCCGACACCTTGATCTTGGCGAACCAGCCGTCCGCTTCCGGGGCCGAGTTGACGGTTTCAGGAGCGGTCGACAGGGCGTCATTGGCCTCGACCACTTCGCCCGAGACGGGGGCGTAGACGTCCGAGGCGGCCTTGACACTCTCGACCACGGCGAAGCTGGCGCCCTTGGCGACGGTCTTGCCGACTTCCGGCACTTCCACGAACACCACGTCGCCCAGGGCGTCGGCGGCGTGCTTCGAGATGCCCACGGTGGCGATGTCGCCGTCCAGGCTGACCCACTCGTGATCCTTGGTGAATTTCATTTCTCTTCTCCATCTCCCACCCCGTCATCCTCGGGCTTGACCCGAGGATCGGAGGCGGATCGTTCTCTGTGTTGATCCCGACGCAATGCGGCGGATAATCCGGCCCTCGGGTCAAGCCCGAGGGTGACGGGGTGAATGTTACGCCTTCGGCTTCCGGTAATAGCGTTGCGCCACGAAGGGCATGGAGACGACTTCGGCGGCGGCGGACCTGCCGCGCACGATGACCTTCAGCTCCGTACCCAGCGCCGCAAAGGCCGGCGGCACGAACCCCATGGCGATGTTCTTGCCCAAGGTGGGGGAGGGGCCGCCCGAGGTGACCTTGCCGATGACATTGCCGTCTGCGTCGGCGATCTCGGCGCCTTCGCGGGCCGGGGCGCCTTCCTTGACGATCAGGCCGATGCGGACGCGAGACGGGCCATCGGCCAGTTCCTTCAAGATGCGGTCGGCGCCGGTGAAGTCCGCGCGCTCCTTGCGCGACTTGGACAGGGCAAAGGTCAGAGCCCCTTCGACCGGCGAGGTCGTCGGGTCGATGTCGTGGCCGTGCAGCGGCAGGCCGGCCTCCAGGCGCAGGCTGTCGCGGGCGCCAAGGCCGATCGGCTTGACGCGGGCGTCTTCCAGGATGGTGTTCCAGACGCGCTCGGCCTGGTCCGCCGGGACCGAAATTTCATAGCCGTCCTCGCCGGTATAGCCCGAACGCGAGACATAGCAGTCGACGCCGAACAGCATCAGCCGGGCGCATTCCATAAAGCCCATTTCCGCCAGGATCGGTTCGTGGGCGGCCATGACCTCGGCGGCTTCCGGCCCCTGGATGGCGATCAGGGCGCGGTCGTCCAGAACCGTCAGCTTGGCGTCGCCTTCCAGGTTCGCCTGCCAGAAGGCGAAATCCTCGTCCTTGTTGCCGGCGTTGACGACGACGAACAGGCCGTCGTGATCCGGGCGGCCGGCCATCAGGTCGTCGATGATCCCGCCGTCGGTGTTCAGCAGCAACGAATACTTCTGCTTGCCCGCCTTCAGGATTTCATAGTCGCCGGGCACGAACCGCTCGAACTGGGCGGTGGCGTCGGCGCCGGTGATCTTGCACTGGCCCATGTGCGACACGTCGAACAGGCCGGCGTGTTCGCGGGTCCAACGGTGCTCGGCCAGGACGCCCTCATACTGGACCGGCATGTCATAGCCGCCGAAGCCCACCATCCGGGCCCCCAGGGCGCGGTGCGCGGCGTTCAGGGGCGTGGTCTTCAGGGTCTGATCGGTCATGGTTCAGGCTTTCACGGTCGCGTGTTGTGGCGGAGCTCCGCCGTCCTCGCGCCCCCGCTGTCCTGAAGCCTGAGAGATTCCGGCGACCAAATCATGTCGCCTTGCTCCGTCGGCGCGCCCGTGAAGAGCGGCTTTCCAGCGTCCGTATGCTTCGCGGTCCGTTTGCCTGAGCGTTTCCGGGGCGGTTGCGCCTTCGGCGTCGACCCGCCGAGGCGCGCCGATCTCTCCCGCGAGAGCAATCGACCTAAGCCACCGACTCCGGCCGCAAGTCAAGCGCAGGCGTGTTTTGACGCCGCCTTGTCGCACTTCCTGACATCCGGCGTCGGCTCGCCCTTGCTCTCCCTGCGTCCGCCCGCCAAGAACGGAGCGTCCCTCTCCGCCGCTCCGGACCGATCCCATGACCGCCGACCGCACCCGCCTCGACGCCCACATCGCCGCCCTTGAGGTTCCGGAAGGGCTGAAGACGGTCCTGACGGTCGCCGCCGCCACCTGCGCCGACATCAGCACTCTGGTCGCCGGCGGCGCCCTGGCCGGGGCCTTGGGCGCCTCGGGCCAGATCAATGTTCAGGACGAGGAGCAGAAGAAGCTCGACGTCATGACCAACGACATGCTGACCGACGCCCTTCTGGCCTGTCCCGCCGTCGCCGGCGTCGCTTCGGAGGAGATGGACGAGGTCCAGCCCGCGCCCCATTCGACCGGCGACTATCTGGTCCTGTTCGACCCGCTGGACGGCTCGTCCAACATCGACATCAACGCCATGGTCGGCACCATCGTCTCGGTGCTGAAGTCCGCGACGCCTTCGCCGACCGAGGCCGACTTCATGCAGCCCGGCCGCAATCAGGTCGCCGCCCTCTATGCCCTGTACGGCCCCCAGACCATGCTGGTCCTGACTACGGGCGCAGGGGTCAAGGGCTTCACCCTGTCGCACGACGGCGACTGGATCCTGACCCACGACGCCATCGCCATTTCGCCGGACACCAAGGAATTCGCCATCAACATGTCGAACCTGCGCCACTGGGCCGAGCCGGTGCAGACCTATGTGGGCGATCTGCTGAAGGGCGACGAGGGCCCCCGGGGCAAGAATTTCAACATGCGCTGGGTCGCCGCCATGGTGGCCGACGTCCACCGCATCCTGATGCGCGGCGGCGTCTTCCTATACCCCTGGGACAAGCGCGAGCCGAACAAGCCCGGCAAGCTGCGCCTGATGTACGAGGGCAATCCCATGGCCTTCCTGGTCGAACAGGCCGGCGGCAAGGCGACGACGGACGGGACGCAGCCCATACTGGACATCCAGCCCGAGCATCTGCACCAGCGCATCCCGGTCGCCCTGGGCTCGGCCAACGAGATCGACGCCTACGCAAGCGCATGATGAAGATCGGTCCGACTGACGCCCTTCTGGTCATCGACCCGCAGAACGACTTCTGCGAGGGCGGGTCTCTGGCGGTCGCGGGCGGGGCGGGGATCATGCCGCTGATCAACCGGCTGGCCGAACGGGTCGACTGGGTGGTCCTGACCCAGGACTGGCACACGCCGGACCAGATTTCGTTCGCCTCCAACCATCCCGGCGCGGCTCCCTTCACCGAGATCGAGGTCGCTTACGGCCGCCAGATGCTGTGGCCCGATCACTGTATCCAGGGCTCGCCCGGCGCGGACTTCCATCCCGACGCGGCGCCTACGGTGCAAAAGGCCCTGGCCGTGATCCGCAAGGGCTACAACCCGGCGGTCGATTCCTATTCCGGCTTCTTCGAGAACGACCATCGCACCCCGACGGGCCTGGCCGGCCTGCTGCGCGACCTGGGCGTGACTCGCGTCTTCCTGTGCGGTCTGGCCTTCGACTACTGCGTCCGCTTCACCGTCGAGGACGCGGTGCGCGAAGGCTTTGAGGCCGTGGTCATCTCCGACGCCAGCCGCGCGATCACGCCACAGACCGAGGCGACGGCGCGGGACAGTTTCCGGGCGATTGGGGTGGCGGAGGTGGGGGCGGCGGCCTTCCTCGGCTAAACCCCTTTTTCTTTCGTCATTCCGGGCGAAGCGCAGCGGAGACCCGGAACCCAGCGGCGCGCGAGAGCGCGAAACTGTCGCGGACGCGCTGTTCCAGCACAGTGCGGCGGACCCATTTCGCCTTCGGCGCCGCTGGGTTCCGGGTCTTCGGGCCAAGCAGGCCCTTCGCCCGGAATGACGAAAGGACGTCAGCCCGCCTTGGCGTAGGCCTCTACCTCCGCGATGAACGCCGCCTTCTCCGCCTCGCCCAGGAAAGACCCCTCGAAACTGTTCTTCGCCATCTGCGTCACCTGTTCGCGGGTCAGCCCGACCGCCGCCGCCAGCCGGCTGTAGTTGTCGTTCACGTACCCGCCGAAATAGGACGGATCGTCCGAGTTCAGGGTGACGTGCAGGCCCCGGCGCAGCATCTCGGGCACGGGGTGGTCCTTCAGGTCGTTCACCACGCACAGTTTCAGGTTCGACAGGGGGCAGACGGTCAGGGTCATCTGCTCGCGCGCCAGCCGCTCCACCAGAACCTCGTCCTCCATCGAGCGATTGCCGTGGTCCATTCGGTCGATGTGCAGCAGGTCCAGCGCCTCGTGCACATAGGCCGGCGGGCCTTCCTCGCCGGCATGGGCGCACAGTTTCAGGCCCAGGTCGCGGGCGGCGGCGAAGACGCGCTGGAACTTGGACGGCGGATGGCCGACCTCCGACGAATCCAGCCCCACCCCGATGAAATGATGTAGATAGGGCTTGGCCGCCTCCAGGGTCGCGAACGCCTCGTCCTCCGTCAGATGCCGCAGGAAGCTGAGGATCAGACCCGAACTCACGCCCAGTTCCGCCTTGGCCCGGTCCATCCCCGCAATCAGCCCCTCCACCACCACGCCGAAGGGCACGCCCCGGTCGGTGTGGGTCTGGGGATCGAAGAAGATCTCGGCGTGGCGCACGTTATCGGCGGCCGCCCGCTGGAAATAGGCGAAGGCCAGATCTTCGAAATCCTGGCGCGTCAGAAGGACCGCCGCCCCGGCGTAATAGATGTCCAGGAAGTCCTGCAGATTCGAGAAATCATAGGCCGCCCGCACCGCCTCGACGCTGTCGTAGGGGATTGAGACCCCATTGCGCTTCGCCAGCTCGAACATCAGCTCCGGCTCCAGCGAGCCCTCGATGTGAAGGTGCAACTCCGCCTTGGGCAGGCCGGCGATATAGGCGTCGAGGTCAGTCATTATGGTTCTCTGATAGATCGGCGACGAAGGCTGCAAGACCGACAATCTTGGCCGGAGTCACTCCCGGAGCCGCCGCGAGTTTGCGGCCCAGACGGTCATCGGCGCTGACCATGGGCGCGTTTCGTTGTTCGGCCAGCGCCAGATAATAGCAGTCGTAAACCGCATGATTTAGCCGCACAGCGATTTCCACTGCGCGATCCGCCAGGGTCAAACTGTCTATCAGGGTCAGATTCGCATGCCGCATCACCCGAACGGCGGGCGCAAGGAAGGCGGAGTCAAATCCGCCAAGTCGCACCTTCTTCCAAAGCACGTTCGTTGTTTCGACGATCAGCAGGTCGGGCGCGAACAGCTTGAGTTTCTGAAGGCGGCGAGCCGCAGCCGTATCATCTTCCTCGACGAACCACTTCGCCAATACACTCGCGTCGATGACCGCCGTCACCGTTCGTCACGACTTTCGCGGACCAGCACTTCCGACGGCGTCTGCGGGCGGCCGACCGTGTGGGCGCGGATTTGATCCGATGCGGCGATCCAGTCGAAGCCATCGGCTTCCTCGGCCGCAGCGGCGGTCAGGATGGCGCGATACTCGGCCTCGGCCGAACGGCCGTTGCGGGCCGCCCGCTGCTTCAGCGCCTGCACCGTGGCTTCATCCAGATGACGGACATGGATGTTCATGACGGCCTCCATCAGACGATAGCAATGCTATCATACCGCAAGTCGCGTCGCTACATCCGCTCCGGCGTCTCTATCCCCAGCAGGCTTAGGGCGATTTCCAACTGCAGCAGCGCCGCCGCCGACAGGGCCAGGCGCGAGGCCCGCGTCGCCTCGTCCGGCGCCACCAGCACCGGGCAGGCGGCGTAGAATTTCGAGAAGGACTGGGCCACCCGATGGGCGTGTTCCGCCACCAGATGCGGCATCCGCTTGTCATAGGCGTCCGACACGGCGGTCGAGAAGGCGTCCAGCGTCAGGGCCAGATCGCGCTCCGCCTGTTCGGCGATGACGATGGCGCCGGGCGCGGCGCCCTGTTCGGCGGCCTTCCTCAGCAGGGATTTGATCCGGACCGACTGGTACAGCAGATAGGGGCCGGTCTTGCCCTCGAAGCTCATGAACCGGTCCAGGTCGAAGACGTAGCTGGTGGTCCGCGCGTTCGACAGGTCGGCGAACTTCAGGGCGGCGATGGCCACCTTGTGGGCGATGGCTTCGAACTCTTCCGGCGACAGGTCGTCGCCCAGCTTGGCCTCATGCAGACGCTCGCGCGCCTTGTCCGTCGCCTGATCGATCAGGTCGCGCAGCTTCAGCACCCCGCCCGCGCGGGTCTTGAACGGCTTGCCGTCGGCGCCGTTCATGGTGCCGAAGCCCAGATGCTCCAGCGACCCTTCCGCGGCGTAGCCGGCCAGATAGGCGGCGCGGAACACCTGTTCGAAATGCTCGGCCTGGCGTTCGTCGACGACGTACAGGGCCAGGTCCGGCGCCAGGGCCTTCTTGCGGTCCAGGATCGTGGCCAGGTCGGTCGTGCCGTACATGGCCGAGCCTTCCGAGCTGATCACCAGCAGGGGCGGGGGCGAGGGCGTCTCGATCACCGAGCCGTCGGCCAGCTTCTTCTTGCGGGTCTCGCCCGGCTTGGCGACATGGACCACCTGGGCGCCGTCGTCCTCGACCAGCAGGCCCTCAGCCTTAAGATGGGCGATCATCTCGTCCATCAGGGGATCGGCGTCGCTCTCGCCGTTCCACAGGTCGAAATCGACCGACAGGTCGCCGTATTCGCGCTTCAGCGCCTCGCGGCTGACCGCCACGAAATGCGACCACAGGGCGCGATAGCCGGGCCGTCCGGCCTGCAACTCCGCCGTCGCCTTGCGGGCGCGGTCGCGGAAGGCCGGGTCTTCCTTGGCCTTGCCGGCGGCCTGCGGATACAGCCGGTCCAGATCGGCCAGGGTCACCGGGCTTTCGGCGGGGAAGGGGCCGTCGCCCTCGGCCATGAAGGCGTCGACCAGACCCTCGTCGCCGCACGCCGTGATCAGCAGCCCCATCTGGAAGCCCCAGTCGCCGAAATGGGCGTCGCCGGTCACGTGGTCGCCGCGGAAACGGAACAGCCGTTTCAGGCTCTCGCCGATGATGGCGCTGCGCAGATGGCCGACGTGCATCGGCTTGGCCACGTTCGGACCGCCGTAGTCGATCACCACCTTGCGCGGATCGGCCACGACGGCGGCGCCCGCGTGCTCGGCGTCGGCGGCGACTTCGGCGGCGCGTTCCGCCAGAACGGCGTCGGCGATCTTCAGATTGATGAAGCCCGGCCCCGCCACCTCGACCGAGGCGAAGCGGGCGTCGGCGCCCAGCCGCTCGGCGATCTTGCCGGCCAGTTCGCGCGGATTGGCCTTCAATGCCTTGGCGGCGGCCAGGGCGCCGTTCGACTGAAAGTCGGCCAGGTCCGGCCGGTCGGACGGGGTGACGCGAGCGAGAGCCGGCTCCACGCCTTCGGCGGCGAAGGCGGCGGCGACCGCTTCGCTGAGGACGGTCTTCAGATCAGACATTACTGGCTCGGCGCAGAGGCTTGGGCGGCTCCGGCGTTGACGCGGAAGCGACTGCCGGACCGGTTGAACTCGGCCATTTCGGGCGTGACGTCGAACCCGATCAGAACTTCGAAATTGCCGCCGCTGGTGGTGGCCTCGGCGCGGGGAATGATGATGGTCCGCTGTTCGTTGACCGAGGCGGTGCGCTGGCCGTCGAACTTCACCGGCAGGTCGAAATATTCCTTGGCCAGGACGGCGCTGTTCCGTTCCGTCACCGCGACCCAGTAACGATAGGTCTTCTGGTCCTCGGTCGCCTGGGCGCCGCGGCCCAGCTGGAACAGGATGTCCATGTCCAGTCGGATCGGATCGGCTTCGCGATATTCGCAATCGGCCGAGACGCCTTCGATCTCGCCGGTGTAGCCGACGTTGGCGATGGCGGCGCGGCCGCCTTCCAGCTCCACATAGCGGGCGGCGTCGTACAGCACCTTGACGAAGGGGCAGGGGCCGGCGTTGGCGCGGCGGCGCAGGGGCGCGATCCGGGGCGCGCGGGTGGACGGCGCATTCTCCGACCCGTCCGCCTGCTGTCCGCTGGAACCGCGTTGACGCTGACGTTGCTGCGCCTCGGCGGCGACAGGCAGGACGGAGGCCGCGATGGAAACGGCGGCCAGGGCGGTGAGCAGGCGACGCATCAAATGATTTCCGACAGCGAAAGGACCAACGCCGCAGCCGGCGTCCGACAAAGGTTCGACCGGTTTACAGACCCGGCAGTTTGAAACCGCCGCTGCGACGCGGGGTGATGGTGATGGCCTCACGACCGCCCGTCAGGGCCTGAAGCCGGGCGGCCTCGGTCGAGGCGTCGATCGTCTGCTGGCCCTCGGCGGTCTGGCGGGTGGTGGCCGCCTGGGTCGAGGCGTCGTCCTTGCGCCAGAACATCACGCGGTTGGCGAAGCTTTCGTCCTTGTGGGCGATGTCGCCGAACTCGTCGTCGACGACGTAGCGGGCCAGGGGGTCGGCCTGATCGGCGCCGGCCTGGGCCACCAGGACCTGTTCGCCGGGGGTGCGGGTGACGGCCTGACGCTGACCCAGCAGGATCTGACGCGCGGCGCTTTCGGGCGCCAGTTCCTGCGGGCGGGGCTGGCCGGGCGCAGGCGGACGCAGGCCGTATTCCGGCGGCACGCTGAGCGGCGCGGTGGAGACGGTCACGAACTCATCCGGCACGACCTTGGTCAGGCCGATGCCTTGCTTGAGGCTGCCGCAGGCCGAAACGGCGAGGGCGGCTGAGGCGGCGAGGGTCAGGACGGCGACGCTGCGGATACGCATGGGTTCAGGCTCGATCGGCTGATGCACGGAACGCCTCTGCGGGCGCTGTTGGCATAGTGAAGACGGGGTGATTACGACTTTTCGGGGGCCGCGCCAACCTTGCAGCCGTTTTCAGGCCTTGGAGGCCCGGTCGGACAGGAAGCTGTCGATGATCAGAAGGACGACGCCGATGGTGATGGCGCTGTCGGCGACGTTGAACACCCAGGGAAAGACGCCTGTGCCCGAAACGTCGATGAAGTCGACCACATAGCCGAACCGCACCCGGTCGATCACATTGCCCAGGGCGCCGCCGATCACCAGGCCGATGGCGGTGATCAGCAGGCGGCGATCGGCCCGCGTCGCCCACCAGGCCAGGGCGCCCGAGACCAGGACGGAGAAGATGGTCAGACCCCAGCGCGCCTCGCCCCCGCCGAACAGGCCGAAGCTGACGCCGGTGTTCTGGACGAAGGTGAACCGCAGGATCGGCGGGAAGACCTCGGCGAAGACGTAGCCGACGGGGATTTGCTCGATCGAGGCCACGTCCGGCAGACTCAGGATCCAGGCCTTGGTCAGCTGGTCCAGGACGATGATCAGAAGGGCGAAGCCATAGGCGGCGAAGGCAATGCGGGGGATCTTCATGCGGCGGCGGTTAGCAGGAAGCGGCTCAGGGGCGAAGCGGAAAAGCGGGACCGGACGTCAGAAGAGGTCGCCCTGGTCCGGCGCCGGTGGCTTGGGCCGAGGCGTCGGTCGTGGGGTCGACTGAGGCTTCGACTGGGGCGTCGCAGAGGGCGGCGCCGGCGAAGGGGTCTGCGCCGCGCCGTCGATGACGGCCTCGCGCGCGCCGTCGCCGAACACCAGTCGGACGGTCTGGCCCGATTCCAGCCCGGCCGCAGCGGTGATCCAGCCGCCGTCGGCGCGCTCGACCCGGGCGAAGCCGGGTTTGGGGCGGCTGGGATCAAGCGTCGCCAGGGCGCGGGACAGGGCGCTCAGCCGGGCTCGGTCGCCGTCCAGTCGGCGGGGGATGACGCCGTCCAGGCGCGCGGAGACCGCGTCCAGCCTGGCCTGGCGCTGGTCCAGGCGGCGGTGCAGCGGTTCGGGCGACAGGCGGCCGCCGATCTGCAACAGCCGTCGCTCGCCGCGCGCGACACCCGCCTGAAGCGCCGCCCCCAGCCGGTCCCCCGCGCCGCGCAGTCGATCCTGACCCCGCTCGATCCGGGTCCGCAGCAGCCCGGGGCTCAACTTTCCGCCGGTCACGGCCAGATGGCGTTCGTGAAGGGCGATGTTGCGTTGCAGGCCCGAACCCAGGCGGCTGGACACATGGTCCAGCCTCTGTTGCGCCAGGGCCGTCAGGTCCTCCGGCCGGGCGGGCAGTCCGCGCGCCACGGCGCGCAGCCGGGTCCGCCGATCCTCGATCAGCCGCCCGCCTGCCAGCACCAGCCGTCGATCCAGGTCGGCGACGGCGTATCTCAGGTCGGCCAGCACAGGCGTGGCCATCTCGGCCGCCCCCGTGGGCGTCGGCGCGCGCCGATCCGAGACGAAGTCGATCAGGGTGGTGTCCGTCTCGTGTCCCACGGCCGAGATGATCGGAATCCGCGCCGCCGCCACCGTGCGGGCCAGCCCCTCGTCGTTGAAGCACCACAGGTCCTCCACCGCCCCCCCGCCGCGCGCCACGATCAGCAGATCCGGCCGGGGGATGGGTCCGTCGGGCCTCATCGCATCAAAGCCGCGAATGGCGTTCGACACCTGGCCGCACGCCGCCTCGCCCTGGACCACCACGGGCCAGACGATCACCCGGCACGGCCAGCGTTCGGCGATTCGGTGCAGGACGTCGCGGATCACCGCCCCGGTCGGACTGGTGATCACCCCTATGTTGCGGGGGAACTGGGGCAGGGGCTTCTTGCGCCCCGGCTCGAACAGGCCCTCCTCGCGCAGGCGGACCTTCAGCCGCTCCAACTGGGCCAAGAGGGCGCCGGCCCCCGCCGCTTCCATGCTCTCGATCACGATCTGGTACGAGGACCGCGCGGGATAGGAGGTGATCTTGCCGGTGACGATGACCTCCAGCCCCGCCTCCGGCTGGACGCCCAGGCCGCGCACCGATCCCTTCCAGATCACGCCGTCGATGGCCGACTTGTCGTCCTTCAGGGTCAGATAGACATGGCCCGAGGCGTGACGATTGACCTTGGACACCTCGCCCCTCAGCCGGACGTGGCCGAATCGCTCCTCCAGCGTCCGCTTCAGGGCAAAGGACAGTTCCGAGATCGACAGGGGCGGATTGTTGTCGCGCGGGGCGGCGGCCTCGGCTGGGCCTTCGAACACATAGGAGTCGTCGCTCATGACCCCACTCTAGCCCGAGGCGGATCGTTTTCGCACCCGTTTCCAAGGAAGAGGCGATATCGCGGCCGCCCGCCGCTTGACCGCCTCGCGCGGTGCGGTCATTGCCCACCTTATGAACATTCTCCTCGTCGGATCGGGCGGGCGTGAACACGCCCTGGCCTGGAAGATCGCCCAGTCGCCGTTGGTCACCCGCCTTGTCGCCGCGCCCGGCAATCCCGGGATCGAGGCCGTGTGCGAGCTTCGTCCGGTCAAGGCCGACGACGCCGAGGGCCTGGCGGCCCTGGCGCGCGAGATCAAGGCGGACCTGGTGGTGGTCGGGCCGGAGGTCGCCCTGGCGGCCGGTCTGGCGGACCGGCTGGCCGCCGCCGGCATCCCCTGTTTCGGCCCCACCGCCAAGGCCGCGCAGCTGGAGACGTCCAAGGCCTTTTCCAAGGCCTTCCTGGAGCGTCATTCCATCCCCACCGCCGGCTACGGCGTCTATGAGACGGTTCAGGAGGCCAAGGCCGCGCTCGACGCCTTCCAGCCGCCCTATGTCATCAAGGCCGACGGCCTGGCCGCCGGCAAGGGCGTGGCCATCAGCCCGGATCGCGCCGACGCCGAGGCCGAGGTCGAGCGCATGCTGGGCGGCCGCTTCGGCGCCGCCGGCGCCCGCGTGGTGATCGAAGAGTTCATGGACGGCGAGGAAGGCTCCCTTTTCGCCCTGTGCGACGGCAAACAGGCTGTCCTGTTCGGCGGCGCCCAGGACCACAAACGCGCCTTCGACGGCGACACCGGACCCAACACCGGCGGCATGGGCGCCTATTCACCGGCCCCGGTCTTCACCGCCGACCTGGTCCAGCAGGCTGACGAACGCATCGTTCAGCCCACCATCCGCAAGATGGCCGTCGAGGGCGCCCCCTATCGCGGTGTCCTCTACGCCGGGCTGATGGCCACGACCGACGGACCCAAGGTGGTCGAGTTCAACGCCCGCTTCGGCGACCCGGAATGCCAGGTGCTGATGATGCGCATGGCCGGGGACATCGTTCCCTATCTGCTGGCTTGCGCGCGGGGCGACGTCTCCGGCCTGCCGGCCCCGGCGTTCAAGCCCCAGACGGTCATCTGCGTGGTCATGGCGGCCAAGGGCTATCCCGACAGTCCGCTGGAAGGCTCCATCATCCGCGGCGCCGATCAGGACTTCGGTCCCCACGTCCAAGTCTTCCACGCCGGGACCAAGCGCCGCGACGACGGCCAGCTCTGCGCCGCCGGCGGCCGCGTCCTGAACGTCTGCGCCGAGGGCGACGACATCGCCCAGGCCCGCGAGCGCGCCTACGACGCCATCAAGAAGATCGACTGGCCCGGCGGCTTCAACCGCGCCGACATCGGCTGGCGGGCCCTGGGCCGGGGCTGACCGTATCGGCGGGGTGTGGTAGGCTCGCGCCATGGCTGATCCCGCGTACCACGAAGATGACGACGAGCCGGGCGTCTTCGACATCGCCGACGACGCGGCGGACGAGGCGGCGACCCTGCGTGGCCTCGCCGACGCCGAGGCCGGGCGGGTCGTGAGCCATGAAGCCGTAAAGCGGTGGCTTCTGTCTTGGGGAACGGACAATCCGCTCCCGCCGCCGAAATGCGGCGAGTAGTCTGGACCGAGCAAGCTCGGGAAGACCTGATCGCCATCCAATCCTATGTGCAAGGTTTCAGCCCGCCAGCGGCGATTCGCCTGGCGGTTCGCCTGATCGATCTGGCCGAAAGTCTGAGCGCCTTTCCGGATCGCGGCAGGCAAATACGCCATGGGCTTCGCGAGGCGGTCTCGATCCGCCCCTATGTGATCCGCTACGCCATCCTGCCCAGCGAGATTCGCATAATCCCCATCCGCCACTCGGCCCGACGGCCCGAGGGATAGGCCTTACGCCCAGGCGAACAGCAGCCGGCCTTCGCCCATCCGCTCGCGCAGCTCCGGCAAGTCGGTATGGGCCACCGAGAAACAGCCGTAGCTGCGGCCCAGCTTGCCTTCGCGCGCCAGGAAGTCCGGGTCGGCGTAGTCGGCGCCGTGAACGATGATGGCGCGTTCGCGGGCCTTGTCATTGGTGTATTCCAGCCCGTCCAGCAGGACGTTCGGCCCCTGCTGCTTGCCCCAGCTGGCGCCGGCCGTGGCGTAGGCGCCGATCGAGGACATGTTGGAATCGGGCGTGTTGGAAAAGCGGCGCGCATAGCCGGAATGGTCGGGGTCGGAGCCCCGGCCGTGGCAGGTCCGCAGCACCTTGACCTCGCCTGCGATCAGATCGACCTCGTACAGCCGCTCGTCGCCCGAGAACTTCTTGAAATCGACCAGATACATCCGGTCACGCAGGGGGAGTTTGCGGTGGTGGATGTCCAGGGCCGCCATGGCCCGGTCCATCAGATCTTTCGGAACGGCGCCGCGAGGATCCAGCGGCGGCGGGGTCACGCTGACGGTCTGAACCGGGGGAACGACCACCGGGGCCGCGACGGGCTGGAGCGCCGCCGTCGTCACGGGGGCCGTGGCGCTGGCGCTGGCGCACCCCGCCAGCATGGCCGAGCCGCCCAGAATGAGTCCTCGTCTCGAAAGCCGCATGCGACGCCCTCGTTGCGGTTTGTCTTCGGAGGTGTTTGTTTCAAACCGTTACGACCGAGGCAACCTGAGCCTTGTGGGGCGATTTTGCGGCGAGGCGTCGCGGGAGGGCGATCAATGAAGCGTTTGATCCTGGCTTTGTCGGTGCTGCTGGCGTCCGCTTCGGCGGCGGCGGCTCAGCAAACCCCCGCAGGGGTTGGACTTTCCGGACCCCCTGTGGTCACCTTCGTCGAGGTGGGGCGGCTGCTGGCGGATCCGTCGAACAGCGTTGTGCAGCGCAGTAAAACTCTCGTGATCAGCGGGAACCAAGTCGTCGATATTCGCGACGGCTTCGTCGGCGATCCGGCGCAGGGCCGGGTCATCGACCTGCGGGACTCCTTCGTTTTGCCGGGGCTGATCGACAGCCACGTCCACCTGACCGGCCAGCAAAACCCCAATTCGCGGCTGGAGGAGGTGACCCAGTCAGAGGCCGCCCAGGCCATGGTCGGCGCCCGCTATGCGCGCCGCACCCTGATGGCGGGCTTCACCACCGTCGCCGATCTCGGGGCCGACAACGAAGCGATCTTCGCCCTGCGCGAGGCGGTGAAGGCGGGCGACGTGCCGGGGCCGCGCATCATTGCAGCGGGCTCGGCCGTGTCGGTTCACGGCGGCCACGGCGACGCCAACGGCTTCCGCGCCGACGTCCTGCACCTGCTGTCGCCCGAAAGCGTCTGTTCGGGACCGGAAGACTGTATGCGCGCGGTCCGCACCCAGATCCGCGCCGGCGCCGACATCATCAAGATCACGGCCACCGGCGGGGTCCTGTCCAACACCGCCGCCGGTCTGAACCAGCAGTTCAGTGATCCCGAACTGACCGCCATCGTTGAAAGCGCTCACCGGATGGGCCGCCAGGTCACGGCTCACGCTCACGGCGTCGACGGCATCAACGCCTTCCTGCGCGCCGGCGGCGATTCCATCGAACACGGCACCTATCTGGACGACCAGTCGATCCGCCTGTTCAAGCAGAACGGCGCCTGGCTCGTGCCGACCCTGCTGGCGGGGGATTTCGTCGCGCGCGTCGCCTCCGGGCCAGACAATTTCTTCACTCCCGCCCAGACCGCCAAGGCGCTGGAGGCGGGGCCGAAGATGCTGGAGATGGCGCGCCGCGCCCACCAGGGCGGCGTCAAAATCGCCTTCGGCACCGACAGCGGCGTCTCCGCCCACGGCGACAACGCCAAGGAGTTCGCCCTCTTGGTCCGCGCCGGCCTGACTCCGCTGGAGGCCGTCCAGGCCGCCACCGTCGGCGCCGCCGAACATCTGCGCATCTCCAGCGAGGCCGGGCGGATCGCGCCGGGCATGCCGGCCGACATCGTCGCCGTCTCCGGCGATCCCCTGAGCGACGTCACCGAGCTGGAGCGGATGAGGTTCGTAATGAAGGGCGGCGTGGTCTACCGCGCCGACTGAACAGCCTGGGTCAGGAAGGCGGCGAAGCCGGCCTCATCCTCAAACCGGGCGACGACCGGCCAGGCGGTCACATGCGCGCGCTGATCGGGCGTCAGCCGCACCCAGTCCTTTTCTGTGGTGACAAGGCCGGCCCGAAAGACCGCCGCCCGATCTTTCAAGAACGCCATATCCTTGTCGCTGTAGGCCGCATGGTCAGGGAACGGGACGAAGTCGACCAGATCGCAGCCCGCCGCCTTCAGCGACCGCTCGACCTTCCACGGCTTGGCGATGCCGGCGAAGCCGACCTGTGGGCCGGTCGGGGGCGGACCCTGCGGCGTCAGTCTCGCGAGATAGATCGGCAGACCCTCGAAGACCGCCAGCAGTTCAGGATCGGCTGTCTCCAGATCGGTCGGCAGCATCACCACAACGGCGTCGGCGCGCGCCAGCCCCGCTTTCAAAGGCTCGCGCATCGGGCCGGACGGAAATACCGAGCCGTCCCCGAACGGCCATTCGTCGCCGCGGGTCTCTCCATCCACGACGATCAGGCTGACGGTCTTCTTCAAGGCGGGGTTCTGGTGTCCGTCGTCCAGCACCAGGGCGTCGGCCCCGTCCGTAACGGCCGCCTCGGCGCCGGCGACCCGATCTCGTGAAATCCAGACCGGCGCGTCCCTGGTCAGCATCAGGGGTTCGTCGCCGACGTCCTCGGCCGTATGCAAGGCGGGATCGACGCGGACCGGCCCTTCCAGCCGCCCGCCATAGCCGCGCGACAGGCCCCGGGCCTCCACCCCCGCCGCGCGCAGCAGCCGCAGCGCCTCGCGCGCAACCGGCGTTTTGCCCGATCCGCCGACCGTCAGATTGCCGACCGAAATCACCGCGCAGCCGGGATCAAGGGGAACGGTGCGCGCGATGCGCCGCGCCGTCACCCCAGCCCAGATCCAGCCCAGCGGCTTCAACAGGGTGCGCGTCATCCGGGCGTGATCGCGGTCGCGCACATACCACCAGCGGGGCGTGTTCAGCTTCATCGCCGGGGTCTCTTCTGCGGCGTGAGCGGAGCGAGCCAGGACCATAGCCGCTCCAGATCCCCGCCCGCCTCCGCCGCCGCGCGGCGGGCGCGCTCGCCCATGGCCTTTGCCGCCGCCGGATCGGCCAACAGGGGGCCTATCGCCTGGGGCAGGTCCCAAGGCGCCTGGACGGGGATCAGCCCGCCCGACTGGGCCAGGGCCGCCGTCACGCTGGCCCAGTTGGAGGCGTCCGGTCCCGTCACGACGGGCCGCCCCAGCCGCGCGGGCTCCAGCGGATTGTGACCGCCGACCGCCGGCAAGCCCAGGGCGGGGGCGAAGGAGCCGCCCATCACCACCACATCGGCCAGACGCAGGAACAGGCCCATCTCGTTCAAGGTGTCGGCCAGATAGACGTCCGTGTCGCGCCCGATGGTCTCGCCCCGCGACCGCATGGCGAAGGCCGCGCCGTCCCGGTGCAGGGCCTCTGCGATCAAGGGGCCGCGCTCAGGGTGGCGCGGCAGCAGGATCAGGCAGACGCGCTCGCTCAGCTTGTCCAGGGCGCGGACGATGGCGATCTCCTCGCCCTCATGGGTGCTGGCGGCGACGATGACCGGCCGGTCGCCGATGGCGGCGCTCAGACGGCTGAAGGCGGCCGTATCATGGGGCAGGGGCTCGCCCGCCAGCTTCAGATTGACCAGGTCGTCGATGCGGGCGCCCATTCGCTCCAGCCGTTCGGCGGAAGCGGCGTCCTGGGGCAGGACCAGGTCGAAGGCGCGCGTCACCGCCTGCGCCGAGGCGGGAAACCGGCTCCAGCCCTCGACCGTCTTTTCGGTGATGCGGGCGCTGACCAGGGCCAGCTTCACCCCGCGCCGGTGGGCCTCCAGCAGCAGATTGGGCCATAGTTCGCTCTCGACGAAGACCGCCAGCCCAGGCCGCCAGTGATCCAGGAAACGGCCGACCGCGCCCGGTCCGTCCACCGGCGCATATTGGTGGATCACCCCCTTCGGCAGCCGGTCCTCAAGAATCCGCGCGGACGTCACCGTGCCCGACGTCACCAGAACCGTCAGGTCCGGCCGCGCCTTTACGAACCGTTCGACCAGGGGCAGCAGGGACAGGGTCTCGCCCACGCTGACGCCGTGCAGCCAGACCAGGTCGCCCTCGGGCCGTTCGATCCGGGTAAAGCCCATCCGTTCATCGACACGGGCGGGGTCCTCCTTGCCTCTTGCGGCGCGGGCGTCCAGCAGGCGCGGCGCCAGGGGCTCCAGGGCGCGGGTCAGCAGCCGATAGGCCAGCAGGGGCAGGGGCGTCACGGCTTCAAACCCGTGATCGCATCCGCCCGCGCCTCGACCGCATTCAGCCGCGCCGTCCAGTCGCGCGTCACCTGGGCCATGTCGGCTCCCTCGGGATAGTCGGCCCGATCCCAGACAATGGCGCCCTTGCCGAACGGCAGGGGCAGGACCGCTCGATCCCAGCTGTTCAGCCGGATCGCCGGATTGCAGGACAGGCCGATGAACAGGACAGGGGCGCCGGACAGTTTCGCCATCAGCGGCAGGCCCTCGGCCATGATGTTGACCGGGCCGCGCGGGCCGTCCGGGGTGATGGCCAGGGCGCCGACCTTGAGCTGCTTCAGCCCGTCGCGCAGGGCCTGGGAGCCGCCCTTGGCCTTCTGCGCCTTGTCCTTATTGGCCGATGAGCCGCGCACGGCGGGAAAGCCCTGGCGCGCCACCGCCTTGGCGATGAACTCCCCGTCGGCCGACAGAGAGATCAGGGCCTTGGCCGGCTGGGCTCGGTCCAGCGGCCAGCAGGCGGGCGACAGGCCAATGCGCGAATGCCAGAAGACGCACAGAACCCCGCCGCCCTGCGCCCAGACAGCCTCGGCCGCCTGCTGATTCTCATGGGTCCAGCGGATGGTGGCGAAACAGACCTGCATCCATCTGGCCAGGGTCCAGGCCAGGGCGGACTGGATGATCGGATTGCGCAGCGGCCTCACGCGACGGCCTCGACCGCCGGGGTTCCGTCCAGCGACTGTTGCCGGGCCAGGCGGGCGTAGAGTCCGCCACGGGCCACCAGGGCGTCATGCGTCCCTTCCTCGACCACCCGCCCGGCCTCGATCACATAGATGCGGTCGGCGTTCCTGACGGTGGACAGGCGGTGGGCGATCATCAGGGTGGCGCGCCCCTCCATCAACCGCTCCAGCGCCGCCTGGACCAGGGCCTCGCTCTCGGTGTCCAGGGCGCTGGTCGCCTCGTCCAGCAGCAGGATCGGCGCGTCCTTCAGAAAGGCGCGGGCGATGGCGATCCGCTGGCGCTGCCCTCCCGAAAGGCGCAGGCCCGCCTCGCCCGCACGGGTGGCGTAACCGTCCGGCAGGCCCGTGATGAAGTCATGGGCGGCGGCGGACCGCGCGGCGTCCTCGATCTGGGCTTGCGTCGCGCCCGGCCGGCCATAGGCGATGTTGGCGGCGATGGTTTCGTCGAACAGGAAGGGCTCCTGGGTCACGAGGGCGATGTGGTCGCGCAGATCGCTGATCCGCACCTGACGGATATCCATCCCGTTCAGCCGCACCGCCCCGGCCGTGACGTCATAGAAGCGCGGCAACAGGCTGAGGATGGTGCTCTTGCCGCCGCCGGAGGGGCCGACCAGGGCGACCGTCTCGCCCGGCGCGACCCGCAGGGAGACGGCGTCCAGGGTCGGGGCGTCCGTCCCCGCATAGGCGAAGGACACCTGATCCAGCGCCACCTCGACCGGGCCGGACGGCAGGGTCTCGGCGTCGGCCGCCTCACGGATTTCCGGCTCGATGTCCAGGGCGGCGAACAGGCGACGCGCGGCGGTGAAGCCTTCGCTCATCACCGTGGCCAGGTTCGTGACCTGGCGCAGCGACTGGCCGGCCGCCAGCAACAGGCCGATGAAGGCGGCGAACCCGCCCACCGTCATCTCGCCCGACTGGGCCCGCCATCCGGCATAGGCCATGACGGCGGCGACGACGACATAGGCGACCAGATCGCTGGACGGGCCGGCGAAGGCGCGGGCGTTGGCGCCCTTGATGACGTGGCGCTGGCGACGGGCCACCACCTCGGCCACGCGATCCTGCTCGGCCGCCTCGCGGTTCTCGATCTTGATCAGGCGAACCCCGTCCAGATTCTCCATCAGGGCGGTGGACAGGTTCTCGGTCTCGGCCATGGCGCCGACGGCGGCCTTGCGCGTCCTTCGCCCGAACCGGCGCAGCACCAGGGCCACCAGGGGCACGCCCAGCAGGACCACCATGGTCAGCTGCCAATCAATGATCCCCATATAGATCAGCACCGCGATCAGGGTCAGCAGGTTCTGGGTGTAGTTGACCACGCCCGAGGTGAAGGCCTCGCGCACCAGATTGGCGTCGAACAGGACCGAGGAGACGAAGCCGCCCGAATGCTGGCTGCGCAGTCGGGCCAGATCGGCGCGGATCATGGCGCCGAACAGGCGGATCTGGATGTCGCCGACGATCGTATGGCCCAGTCGATTGACCAGGGCGGCCTGCCCCAGGGCCGCCAGGGTCCGCACCACCGCCACCGTCAGAATGGCGGCGGGGATGACGATCAGGGCCTCGTCCGCCGGGAAGCGGAAACGGCCGAACAGGACGATCGGCTGGTCGCCGCCGAGGAACAGGCCGTTCACCGCCGGCTCCAGCAGCTTCAGCAGGGCCGCCGTCAGCAGACCTGTCGTGGCGGCGCACAGGATCGACAGGATCAATGATCCCTTGCGGCTGCTCAGATAGTCTCGCCAGATCCGCGCCAGCAGGGCGCGCAGGGGCATGGAGGGGGCGGGCTCGCTCATCGGCCCTTCGGTCGTCTGAGCCGCCCCTCAAGTCAAGGCTTGTCAGGCGCCGGCGTCAGCGGACGCCCCGCCTCGTCGGCCCGGATCAGGGTTTCGCCCGGGGCATCATCGATCCTCATCGCCGGGGGGACGGTCGGATTGGAGGCGTAGCGTCGCCCGTCGAACGGCACGGCGGCCTCATAGCCCTGGATGATCCCGCCGCCCGCCACTTGCACGCCCAGAGCGCGCCGGCCGTGATCCTCGCGTTCCAGAAGACGAATGGGCGCGCGGGCCACGCTGATCTCGCCGACCGAGCGATAGGAGGACCCGTCGCGGTCCAGAACCAGCAGGCGGCATCCGCCCGATCCGCACCAGGTCGGTCCGGTCAGATAGACCAAAGCCGTCTTGCCGTCGGGGGTGAGGGCGGCGGTGTAGCGGGTCGTGTCCGCCGCCTCGCCGGCGCGCTGTTGCAGATAGGCGATCAGGGACGGGTCTTCAGGCGGCGTGCTCTGGGCGACGGCGCCGCCCGGCAAGGCGACGGCGATGACGGCGGCGAAGATCTTCATGGCGGCCTTTCGGGGTGAGGAGCTTGGATGTCTGAACGCCCAGGTGGTTGAAGATCAAGCGGCCCCTTTCTAAGTAGGGCCGGCAGGTTCGCCTGCGGTGTTCTCAGGGCGGGGTGCGATTCCCCACCGGCGGTAAGGCGGCGACGCCAAGCCCGCGAGCGCTCCCCCCGCTTGGGGAGGTCAGCAGATCCGGTGCGATTCCGGGGCCGACGGTATAGTCCGGATGAAAGAGAACGGGACCCAACGCCTCGCGGCGTGCGTCGCTCTTGCTGAGCGGCGGGCGCGGCGCGTCGTCGCCCGTAACCCTGGAAAACTGGTTACGGAAAGGACGACCAATTGAACCAGATTTCCTCGTCTTCGCTTCGCGCCCCCGCCTTGGGGGCGCTGTTGATGCTGTCGGCCAGTCTCGTCTTCGCCTGCGGCAATATCCTGCAATCCCTTTTGCCCCAACGGTTCGGCATGAGTTCGACCGGAATGGCCTTCTGGCAGTATCTGATCGCCTCGGTCCTGATGCTGCCCATCGTTCTGCGGATCGGCCTGAACAGGCTGAGGACGCGCCGTCCTCTGGCCCATCTGATCCGCGCCTTCGCCTCGGCCCTGGGCGTCCATGTCTTCGTCTACGGCTTCGCCTCGGGCGTGCCGATCTGGCAGATGGTGACCCTGCTGGCGACCGGCCCCCTGTTCGTCATCATCGGCTCGACCCTGTGTCTGGGCGAGCGGGTGTCGAGCCCCCGGATCGTCGCGGCCATGGTCGGCTTTCTCGGCGCCGTGATCGTTTCGGGGGTCGGGTCCGAAAGCCTGGGGTGGGCCGCCCTGACCCCGGTCCTGGCCGCCGCCTTATGGGCCGTCACCGATGTGATGACCCGCTGGCTGGCGAGGGAGGAGACGCCCGAAACCCTGACCCTCTCCCTGCTGGTCCTGATCACGCCCAACCATCTGGCGCTTCTGTTGCTGGCGAACGCCTTCGCCTTCGCCTTGCCGGCCGGGGTGGCGACGGACCTGCCCTTCGCCCTGCCTCAGGGCGCAGGCCTGCTTCTGTTGCTGGCTCTGGGGGGGCTGACGGCGGCGGCGCAATATCTGCTGGCCTTCGCCTACCGGATGGCCGACGCCGCCTATCTGCAGCCCTTCGCGGATCTCAAGGCGCCGCTGGCCGGCCTGGTCGGCTGGCTTCTGCTGGGTCAGACGCCCTCGATCTGGTTCTGGCCCGGCGCCGCCCTGATCGTCGGAGCCTCGATGTTCATCTTCTGGATCGAGGGGCGGAGGCCGCAAGACGGGGCGGCGACGGCCCCGGTCGCAAGCGGAGGATGACGCGGCGGCCCCGGATCGCTATCTGGCGGCCATGGCGCGCTTTGACCTTTCGACCGCAATGGGCCGTTTCCGGGCCCATTGGCATTATTTCTGGGCGGATCACGCCTTTCTGCGCCTGGTCTTCTCCAACGCCCACTGGCTGGGGCCGGACCTTGTCCGCACCAACCAGCCGTCGCCGCGCCAACTGGCCTATTGGAAGTCCAAGGGCGTCAGGACCGTCATCAATCTGCGGGGCGAGCGGGACGAGGGCTATTACTGGCTGGAGAAGGAGGCCTGTGACCGCTTGGGCCTGACCTTGATCGACGCGCCACTGGATTCGCGCGACCCGCCCCAGAGGGATCGCATTCACCGGGCGCGCGACCTATTCAAGACCATCGACTATCCGGTCCTGATCCACTGCAAGTCCGGCGCGGACCGGGCCGGGATGATGGCGGTCTTCTATCGCCACTTTCATCTGGGCGAGCCCATATCGGTCGCCATGAAGCAGTTGTCGAAGAAATATCTGCACTCGCGCGAAGGGCTGACCGGCGTTCTGGACTTTACGCTGGAGAAGTACGTCAAGGAGGTCGAGCCGCAGGGCGTCAGCTTCATCGACTGGGTGGACAGTCCCGACTACGATCCCAAGGCCATCCGCGCCGAGTTCAAGGCCGGGTGGTGGGGCACGCTGTTGACCGAAAAGCTGCTGAGGCGGGAGTAGGGGCCGACACCGTCAGCCCCAGGGGCCGGTCTTCGGTCTTTCGTCGTCTTCGCCGGCCTGGCGCGCCTCGGCGGCCAGTTCGGCGTCCCGTCGCGCCTTGCGTTCGGCCTCCCACCGCTTGAACCAGCGCGCATAGCCGATGTGGCCCCGCAGCGAAAAGCTGAACAGGGCCAGGACAGCCAGCAGGCTGACCAGTTGAAAAATCTGTTGGGGTTCCAGGTTGATCACGGTCGTTCAGCGTCCGTGTCAGGGAACGGGTTCCCGCTCCCTGAGGTCGCACTCAGGCCGCGTCGCCGCGCGGGTCGATCAGCTTGTGGGCGTGCAGGATGAAATAGCGCATATGGGCATTGTCCACGGTCGCCTGGGCGCGCGCCTTCCAGGCCTTCTTGGCTTCGTCATAGCTGCCGTAGGCGCCGACGAACTCGACCTGGGACAGGTCGCGGAAGACGGGCTCCTTCGGGTGGCGCAGTTCGCCGCCGATGACTAGGTGCAGCAGTTGCGTGGGGACGGAGGATTGGTCGACCATCGGATGTCCTTGAAAGGCTCGGGTGGGGCTTTGGCCGGGGCATAGGCCGAGAACGCCTAAGGATCAATGTATGACGGGGTTTTCAGACCCTGCCTTAAGCCGAAAGCGGCACGTTTTTACAGCCGCGCTCCCGTTTGCCCGTCATCGCAGCTTGGGGCATTATGCGGTCATGAGCAGTGATCCGGAAAATCTGACGCTGGTGTTCCTGCGGCGGATCGACGCCAAGATCGATACGCTGGCGCTTGATCTGCGTGAGTTGAAGGAACGAGTCTCCGGCGTCGAAATCGGGCTGACGTCCGTGCGGCGCGATATCGCCGGGTTGGCGGAGACTGACGCTCGCCTCCAGGTGTCTCTGGACCGAATGCGAGACGATGTGGGCCGTATTCAGCGTCGGCTCGACCTGCATGAAGAGCCGGCCGCCTAGGTTTCAGGTCGAAAGCGGCACGTTTTTACAGCGCCGTATGATCAGCGGATGCAGGGCCGGGGCGGCGCAGACCAGACTGGCCTGGCGTGGATCGGCCCGGTTGAACCGCCAGGGGCGGCCGTGGTGGTCGGTGACGCGCGCTCCCGCCTCTTCGGCGATCAGACTGCCCGCCGCCACGTCCCAATCCCATTTCGGCGTCAGGGCCAGGGCGGCGTCGAAGGCGCCGGCCGCTACCAGAGCCATCCGATAGGCCAGGGCGTTGCGCTTGGAAAACCGCAGCGGCGGCCAGGGCTCGTCCCAGTGCGGCCCCTCGATCATCCGGGCGTCGCCCAGCACCGAGGCGTCGTCCAGCGTGTCCACGTCCGAGGCCCGCACCGGGGCGCCGTTGCGCCAGGCGCCGCCGTTCCGAACCGCCGCATAGGTTTCCTGAACCTCCGGCGCATGGATGACGGCGGCGACGACCTGGCCGTCCTCGACCACGGCGATCGGCGTGCACCACCAGGGTTGGCGCTTCATATAGGCCACCGTGCCGTCCACCGGGTCCACCACGAAGATCCGTCGCCTCGACAGGCGGTCCGGCGAATCCGCCGTCTCCTCCGACAGCCAGCCATAGTCAGGCCGGGCGGCCAACAGACGGTCCTTCAGCATGGCGTCCACCGCCAGGTCGCCGCTGGTCACGGGGGAGCCGCCCGCCTTTGACTCGATCTTCAGCCCCGCCTCGCGTTCGGCGACGGCCAGGGCCCCGGCGTCGATCGCCGCCTGGCGGATCAGTTCGAGGTCGGCGTCCAGCTCCGTCATTTGCCCGCTATGGCCACCGCGTCGAACATCAGGCTCGGCACGTTGAAACTGCCCCGGAACTCCAGGTCCGAGCCCCGGACCAGCCGCAGATAGAGGTCGGGCAGCTTGCCCGCCACCGTCACCTCATTGACAGGATAGGCGATCGCGCCGTTCTCGAACCAGAAGCCCGACACCCCGGCGGACCAGTCGCCGGTGTTTCCGTTCAGCGACGGCCCGAACATGGAGGTGACCAGAAGCCCGGTCCCGGCGTCGGCCATCAGCCCGGCCAGGTCGCGCTCGCCCGGCTCCATGTGCAGATTGTGGGTCGAAACCCCCGCCGATCCCGCCAGGCCGCGCGAGGCGTGGCCGGTGGACTCCAGCCCCAACTGCCGGGCCGAGGCGCTGTTCAGCAGCCAGGTGGTCAGCACACCGTCGTCGAACAGGGCGCGGCGCTCGACCACGACCCCTTCATCGTCGAACGGGGTCGATCCCAGGCCGCGCGGCCGGAATGGATCGTCGATCAGGGTCACGCCTTCGGCGAACACCCTCTGGCCCATCCGGTCCTTCAGGAAGGAGGTGCCGCGCGCGATCGACGGCCCCGAAACGGCGCCGATCGCCGGGGAGACGATCTGGCCGGCCATGCGGTTGTCGAAGATGACGGGGGCGGTGGTCGAGGCGATCTTGCGCGCCCCGGTTCGGGCTGCGGCGCGTTGGCCCGCCGTCCGCCCGATGATCTCGGCGCCCGGCAGGTCCGACAGATGCCGGGTCGAGCGGCTCTCGCCGCCGCGCTCCATCGCTCCGTCCTTCTCGGCGATCACTCCGACGCCCAGGGAGAAGGCCGAGCCCTGATAGTCCCCGTCGAATCCATGCGAGGTCACCAGTCGCCAGCGGCTGGACGACCAGGACGCATGTCCGCCCTCGGACCGGGCGACGCCCTTCACGGCCAAAGCCGCGGCCTCTGCCTCGGCGGCGGCCTGCTCCAGCGCTTCCGCACTGCGTTCGCTGGGATCGAACAGGTCCAGTTCGGCGAAGGGCGCCTGCGCCAGCCGATCCTGCGGCGCCAGACCGGCGTGGGGGTCTTCCGGCGCCAGCCGCGCCATGGCCACCGCGCGTTCGACCAAACGTGTGCGAGTCGCCGGCGACAGGTCCGAGGCGGAAACCGAGGCCTGCCGCTGTCCGACGAAGACCCGCAGGCCCAGATCGCGCGACTCTTCGCGTTCGACGTCCTCCAGCCTTCCATTGCGCACCCCGACCGACAGGGCGCTTCGGTCGGCGCTGACCGCCTCGGCGGCGTCCGCGCCGGCTTTCAGCGCGGCCTGGACGATGTCATGCAAAAGATCGGCGGAGGCGGAGGCGTCGCGGGCTTCAGTCATGCCCCGATATGGCGGACCCTTTGCTGCGTCGCAACCTCGCGCCTCACACCACGGCGAAGGCGATCAATCCGACCGCCGCCGTCAGCAGGGCGACCCAGGTCAGCAGCATGCCGATCACCCGACCCAGCGAGGGCCCCGTCTGGAACAGAAGGCCCAGGGCATGGGCCGAGCGCCCCACGAACAGGGTCGCCCCCACGCCATGCACCATCCAGGCGGGCGCTCCGACGGCGGCCAGAAGCAGCATGGCGATCATGCCGGGCGCGGCGTATTCGGCGCAATTGCCGAAGGCGCGGGTGGCGGCCGCGAGGTCCGCGATACCGCCGTCCCCCAGCGACACCATATGTTTGCGGCGGCCGCTGACCACAATGCCCGACAGAACCAGGAGCAGCAGGATCAGCAGGCCGCTCCACAGGGCGGCGGCCTGGACGGCGTACATCATGGGGGTGGTCATGGATCAGTCCTCGCGCCCGACGGGATAGAGCAGATAGCGGTCGTCATAGAAGGGCGTCCGCCTATAGAACCAGGCCAGCCGCGCCTGCGGATCAGCCGCGAACGCCGGTTCGGCCGCCAGCTTGGCCTCGAACTCGGCCTTCAGCGCCGGATCGGCCGCCAGCATCTTCTCGGCCAGGGGCGCGATGGCGTAGGCCTCGATATATTCGACCCGGCTCATGACTTCGGGGAACAGGCCCCAGGCGAAGAAGCTCTCGCTGGACTGCGGCTCCAGCAGCAGAACGACGACGTCGCCCAGCGGCTGGTCAGTGGGCACGCGCACCGAGCCGGTGGGGAAGGTCCAGTCGCGGCGTTCTACCTCGACCGTCTTCACCGAGGCCTGGACGTGGCCCTCGTTGGCCCGCGTCGCCAGTTTCGGCTCGACCAGCCGCAGCATCGACAGGTTCACCGTGCGCGGCGCCGCCAGCGTCTCCATCTCGACGCCGTGGATTTTCAGCCGCTCGATGATGTCGGTGCGATAGCTCGGCACCCAATAGGCGGTCGGGCGGTTCAGGGTCAGCGTCGGCTTGGATCCGTAGAAGGGCATTCGCCACAGCTCGGGATCGGGCTGGCCAAGCCAACGCACCTCGTCGCGACCCGAGGCGGGGCTGTGATACATCTCGTACAGCATCCCCTTGAACGGGCGAGTGGAGGAGGGGGTCTCTTCCGCCTCGAAATTCGCCAGGATCTGCGCCGGCCGCAGGGCCCGGTCCTGATCGGTCGCCGCCTTAAGCGCCGCGCCCTGATCGGCCAGCAGCCGCATCGCCTCCTCGATGAAGACATAGGTCCCCAGCACCCGCTGTTCGTGCGGTTTCAGACTGTGGTTTTCGATCAAGATCGTCGGCACATGGGCTGCGGCGCCCCAGCCGTTGGAGTAGCGTTCGCCCAGGCCGCCGTCCGACAGCCCCTTCTTCGGTTCGTCGTCGTCGATGCCGAACACCAGTTCGCCGGGGATATGGCCTTGGCGCTCCAGGGCCGCGTTCATCGCCGGCTTGAACACCGAATCCAGCCAGGCCGAGCTGTTGGGGGACCGGCTGAACGATCCGTCCTCGCCGTTGAAGCCGTAGGTGACGTCGTACTGGTAATCCAGGCCGTCGGTGACGTGGACGTCCACATAGAGGTCCGGCCGGTACTTCAGGATCAGGCCCCGCACCGCCCGCATTTCGGCCTGATCCAGCTTCAGATAGTCGCGGTTCAGGTTCTGGTTGGTCGCCGTATTGCGCCAGCCCTGAATGCGCGGCCCGCGCTGGTTCGGCCGGGAATAGGCGCCGGCGCGCTCATGCCCGTCCACGCTCAGGATCGGGATCAGGATCAGATTGACCCGGTCCAGCAGGGCGTCCTTGCCGTAAAAGGCGATGTCGCGCAGCACCATCATGCCCGCGTCCTTGCCGTCGATCTCGCCGGGATGGATGCCCGCCTGGATCATCAGCACCGGCTTGGCCGGATCGAAGTTCGCCCCGTCCTTGGAGGCGATCACCGCATAGATGGGCCGCCCCTCGGGCGAGACGCCGAACTGTTCGATCCGGATCAGGTCGCTGGCGGCGTCCAGTCGGTCGAACCAGGCGCGGGTATCGACATAGTTCGGCGAAAAGTCATGGCCCCGATCGGCCTCGAACGGCGTCACCCAGGGATCGCTCGCATCGCGCAGCAGGGCCTTCGACGCCCCGTCCCAGGCCGGCGCGGGCGGCAGGAAGGGCTGGTCCCAGGGCGCGATATTGGAAAGAACGGGCGGACGGCCCGGCGATTGGGACATGGCGGGACTCGAGACTAGGGCCGCGACGGCGGCGAACAGAAGCGCGTGACGCATGGATGAAGTCCTCGACCGATCCGGTCCTTATGGCAAGCCTGCGGGCCTCAGCCGGCGGCGGCGGCGGGCGTGGCCGGGGTGGGGACGGCGAGGGTCGCCGGCATGCAGGCCAAGATCAAATAGATGGCGACGTGCAGGCCCAGCAGGATGGCGAAGGTCCGCCTGCTGCGGGTCAGGGCCGCCGGAACGACCAGCACCAGATACAGGGGATAGGCGATCGCATAGTTGATCAGCAGCATCGCCGCACCCGGCTTGCCGAGTATTTGAGAGATCGAGACCGCCACCATCAGCGTATTGGCCACGGTGGTCAGGATCAGCACGATCCTCTTGTTGCCCCAGAAATGATCGTCCAGGTCCATCCCGTCTTCGATCTGGTGCGGAAAGACCAGGGAGGCCGCGATGAAATAGACCATGGCGATCGCCAGGCCGATCACCAGCATGCCGTAGCTGAACGGGGCGTCGCGGAAGGTGTGCCAGGCGGCGTCCCAGAAGGTGGCGATGTCCAGGCCGACGAACAGGGCCAACAGGGGCGTCAGCCAGCCGATGCGCAGGGTCGTGCGATGCTGGATCGCCGTGGCCAGGCCCGTGGCGATCACCGCCACCGACAACCCGAGCGCTAAGCCATAGAAACTGAAATAGAATTCGAACGCGCTCACCTGTCCCCCGATCTGACGCCACGCCCAGATATGGAGTTATCGCGCTTGTCTTGGCAAGCGCGCCTCGGCGGCCGATCCGCGATCGGCGGACTATTCCTTCGCCACCAGGGACCAGCCGCCCTTTTCAACCAGGGGCGCCGCAGCCCGGCTGATGTTCAGGCCATAATAGGCCAAGAGCGCGATCAGCGCCGCCTTCACGATCCAGGGGCGGCGCGCCAGGGCGGCGATCAGCGTCAGACCGGTGAACAGACTCACGCCGAACCAGAAGAACCAGCTCTTGGCCACCAGATGCAGTTCGCCCTGGGCGGCCGCGACGCCGACGATCAGGCTGGCGACAATGACATTGGCGCTCAGCAGAAGCAGAAGGATGGTGCGCTTGTTGCGCCAGAAATGGGCGTCCAGATCCTCGACCTGATCCTCGTCACGCGGAAAGACCAGGGTGGCCGAGATGTAGAACAGGCCTGCGATCACCAGGCCCAGCATCAGAAGGGCCAGATTGAACGGGGCGGGGCGGAAGATGATCCAGGCCTGGAACCAGAAGGTGGTCACATCCAATGCGGCGAACACCACCAGCAGCGGCGTCAACAGGCCGAAGCGCGGCCTTGGATTACGGTTCAGCGTCCGCGCGAACCCGCCCAGCAGTTCCGCCACCGACAGGCCCAGGATCAGCCCATAGAAGCTGAAGAAGAATTCGAACGCGCTCACATCGCCCCCTCGGCGTGAATCAAGGCTTCCGCCCTATTTCCAGATCGACGTCTTGTCGCCGGGCAGGCCTAGCGTGTCCCAGATGGCGTCGATCCTTTCGACCACCGCCTGGTCCATCCGGATCTCCTCGCCCCATTCGCGCTTGGTCTCGGGCGGCCATTTGTCCGTGGCGTCCAGGCCGATCTTGGAGCCCAGGCCGCTCTCGGGGCTGGCGAAATCCAGATAGTCGATCGGGGTGTTCTCGATCACGGTGATGTCGCGCGCCGGGTCCATCTTGGTCGAGATGGCCCACATGACGTCCTTCCAGTCGCGGGCGTCGATGTCGTGGTCCACGACGATGACCCATTTGGTGTACATGAACTGGCGCAGATAGCTCCAGACGCCCAGCATCACCCGCTTGGCGTGGCCCGGATAGGCCTTCTTCATCGACACCACCGCGATCCGGTAGCTGCACCCCTCGGGCGGCAGCCAGAAGTCGACGATCTCGGGGAACTGCTGGCGCAGCAGGGGAATGAAGACCTCGTTCAGCGCCTCGCCCAACACGCTGGGCTCGTCCGGCGGCCGTCCGGTGAAGGTGGTCAGATAGATGGGGTTCCGCCGCATGGTGACGGCGCTGACCTTGAAGACCGGGAACTTTTCGACCGAGTTGTAATAGCCGGTATGGTCGCCATAGGGGCCTTCGTCCTCGAACTCGTCCAGCAGGACGTGGCCCTCCAGCACGATTTCGGCCTGGGCCGGAACCATCAACGGCACGGTCTTGCACGGGACCAGCTCGGCCTTGGCGCCGCGCATCAGGCCCGCGAACTGATATTCCGACAGGGTGTCCGGCACCGGCGTCACCGCCGCCAGGATGGTCCCCGGATCGGCGCCCAGGACGACGGCGCAGGGCAGGGGCTCCTTGGGCCGCGCCTTCTTGTGCCGGGCGTAGTGCTGGGCCCCGCCGCGATGGGCCAGCCAGCGCATGATCGCCCGGTCCTTGCCCAGGACCTGCATCCGATAGATGCCCAGGTTGAAGTCGTCCTCGCGATCCTCGCTGGGCCCCTTGGTCACGACCAGACCCCAGGTGATCAGGGGCGCCGGCTCGCCGGGCCAGCATGTCTGGACGGGCAGGGCGGTCAGGTCGATCTGGTCGCCCTTCAGCACCACCTCCTGCACCGGCGCCTTTTTCACCGTCTTGGGCCGCATCGACATGACGGTCTGCGCCAGGGGCAGCATCTCCATGGCGTCGCTTAAGCCCCGCGGCGGCGTCGGATTTCTCAGGAAGGCCAGCAGTTCCCCGACCTCGCGCAGCTCGCCCGCCGTCGTGCGGTTCTTGCCCTCCAGCGTCACCCCCATGGCGACCCGTTTCACCGTGCCGAACAGATTGGCCAGGCAGGGGATGGGGCTTATGGTCCCGTCCGGCATGACCGGCTTTTCGAACAGCACCGCCGGGCCGCCGTTGCGCAGCAGCCGGGTCTGGATCTCGGTCATCTCCAGCACGGTGGAGACGGGTTCGGACACCCGCACCAGCTCGCCGTCGGCTTCCAACTGGTCGATGAAGTCACGCAGGGATTTATAGGCCATGGCTCCGCCTAAAGCGCCGGGGCCGAACTGTCACGCCTCGTTCGGCTTAAGACCCGGTCCATCCCGACCAGCGCCGATCCGACCAGCAGGAAAAAGACCAGCAGCCCGCCGAACGTCGCCAGCACCCGGCCCAGCCCCAGGGCGTCAACATTGACGAACCCATAGGGCCACCAGTGGGTGGCGAGCCCGTGACCCAGGGTCCATGCGCCGAAGATCAGCGGAAATCCGAGGGCCTTCACCGGGTCGATCCACCGCAACGCGCCCCTCGGCGTGAACCAAAGCCAGTCCAGCAGGAAGGCGGCCGGCATGAGGTAGTGCAGCACCAGATTGACGGCCAAGGTCAGCCCCTCCGGCCGCCAGTAGGGGGCGATCATGAAATGATACACCAGCCCGACGATCAGAATGTAGGTCGTCACGGCGGCGCGAAAGGTCGGCGACGCCGTCCAGCGGGCCAGGGGCCATGTCGGTTTCAGCAAAGGCCCCGTCAGGGCCAGGGCGACCAGTATATTGGTCAGAATCGTGAAGAAGCTGAAGTACTGGACGGTCCGCGTCGCCACCGCCCAGCCGTCCGCCGGCCCCGCCATCAGCAGATACTGCAACGCCAGCGCCGCCCAGCCGATGACGGCGAAGGCGGCGCGCCACAGACGCGGCCGATCTCTTTCCCGCAACATGCGCGCCTCCTCTGATCAGGCGGCGGACTTGTCCCAGTCGTAGGCGGGGTCTAGCCAGTCGCCCAGCCGTTCGCCCCGGTCCAGGGCGTCCATCCGCTGCATCTCCTCGCCCGACAGTTCAAAGTCGAAGATGTCGAAATTCTCGCGCGCCCGGCTTTCCTTCGTCGTGCGCGGAATGGCGATGGTCCGGTTCTGGATCAGCCAGCGCAGGGTGATCTGGCCGTTGGCCTTGCCATGGGCCTGGGCGATCTCGGAAATCGTGGCGTCGTCTGCGATCTTGCCTTGGGCCAGGGGCGACCAGGCCGTGATCGACGACCCCAGCTCGGCCGCCGTCGCGACCAGGGCGTCAACGCCCAGATAGGGATGGTGTTCGACCTGATTGGTGATCAGCCGCGCCTTGGACAGGGCCTGGGCCTGCCGGAATTCCTTGGACGGGAAGTTGGACAGGCCGATGTTGCGCGTCAGTCCCCGGTCCTTGGCTTGGTTCAGCGCGCCAAGGGTCTCTTCGAAGGTCGGCGTCGGCTTGGGCCAATGCAGCAGCAGCAGGTCCGGCGTGGTCCCCAGGCTCTCGGCCGATTCCTCGGCCTGTTTCAGCAGGGCGTCATGGGTGAAATGCTCGACCCAGATCTTGGTGGTCAGGAAGATGTCCTCACGCGGCACGCCCGAATCCCGGATGCCTTCGCCCACCGCCTTCTCGTTCTTGTAGATCCAGGCCGTGTCGATGTGGCGATAACCGATCCGCAGGGCCTCGGCGACCATCCGGCGCGCGTCCGCCGGCTCCAGCTGCCAGGTGCCGAAGCCGAGCAGGGGAATCTCGACGCCGTCGACGCTGAGGGTGGGCTGATCGCCATAGGCCATGGGGGGAACACCTTCTCACTGGGGGAGCCGAACAGTTAGGCGCCGGGTCCAGCCTTCGAAACCCCTGCGTCGAACCAATCCAGAATTTCCTGCCACAGCGGCTCCAGTCCCTTGCGGAAGGCGCCCTCGTGGCCGATCCGTCGGGCGCCGTAGTCTTGGGAGCGTCGCACCACGATCTGGGACGAGGCGTTGGGATAGGCCTTCAGCAGGGCCGCGCCTGTGTCCGGTGTGGCGATGGGGTCGTCGGGAAAGATCCAGGACCGGATCGGCGCCCGAACCTTGTCGAACCCCTGGGGCTCAAGAGCGCCGGACCTCAGCTCGTCCAGGAAATAGGCGGGCTTCAGGCACCACCGCCTCCACGTCTCGAACACCCCGCGCGGCAGGTCGGTCCCGCGCCACAGCCGGCCCGCGCGGATATAGCCGTGGCGGCGCAGCTGGTGCGGCCCGAAACCGAACCAGAAGAACAGCTCCATCGGATTATAGGTTCGGTGGTGTCCGCCCCACCATCCGGTCCCGACCGAGACGAAGGCGTGGCGGGCGATCTCGCCCTGGTTGGGCATGAAGCCGACGAAATGACCCCCGACGCTGTGTCCGACATGGAAGATCGGCAGGCCCGGCGCCGCCTTCTTCAGAGCCTTCAGCGCCGCCGGCATGTCCAGCCGACCCCAGTCCGGATAGTCCATCTCCATGGCCGCCAGATCCTCGGGCCGCGACCCGCCGACGCCGCGATAGTCATAGGTCAGAACCACGCCGCCCCGTTCGGCCATCCACCGCGCGAACCGGGCGTAAAAGCCGCGCGGAAATCCCGTTCCGGCCGAGACCAGCACCGCCATTCTCGGCCTGTCGCCCCGAAACAGGGTCGCTTCCAGCGGCCAGCCGTCCTCGGCCTTGATCGACCGGTCTTCGACCGTCAGCCCCATGTCGTTTCCGTCCGTTGCTATTTTCAACGGACCCTGACTTATTTCCCCGACGTCAGGTCAAGCCGCGTCATGGGCCTTTGCCAGGCGCTTCGGCGCGACCTTGCGCCACCGTTTCCACAGCGCCGCCTTCAGCCAGACGGGATCGACATGGGCGATGCGGGCCAACACGATCGGATAGTCGCGGTAGTGGTCCGTGAAATGAAAGGCGTCGGGGTCCATCTCGATCAGCAAATCCCGCTCGTCCAGATTATCCAGGTGCACCACGATACTGTCGTCCAGCTTCGGACGCAGCCAGGTGAAGAACTTCCCCGCCACCTTGAACGACGGTTCCCCATAGGAGACGCCGTCCTCGACGCCGGGAAAGGACAGCAGCAGAGCACGCACCTCTTCGTGGGTCATTTCCGAACGCCAATCTCAATAGGCCCAACCTCAATAGGCCAGGGCGATCCCGTCCTTGCGCATTTCGGTCGCCGCGCCATAGGTCCAGCGCCCGCCCGGGTTCATCTGCTTCATCACGTTCTGATAGCCGCCGAAGCCGCCGTCCGGCTCGCCCAAGGTCCAGCCCATGGCCCGCAGCTGCGCCTTGGTCGCCTCGGGCACGCCGCTCTCAAGGTGCAACACCCCGGTTCCTTCCTGCGGCTGGCCGGTCGGTTCCGACGAGCCATAGTGCTGCCAGCGCGGCGCATCACCCGCCGCCTGGGGCTCCAGCCCATAGTCGACCATGTTGATGATGATCTGGGCTTGGCCCTGAGGCTGCATGGCGCCGCCCATGACGCCGAACGCCATCCAGGGCTCGCCGTCCTTGACCGCGAAACCGGGAATGATGGTCTGGAACGGCCGCTTGCCCGGCGCATAGATGTTGGGATGGCCGTCGGTCAGGGCGAACAGTTCGCCCCGGTCCTGGAACATGAAGCCCAGCGGCTCGGCCCCATTGTCCGGCGCCAGGCCCGAGCCCATGCCGCGATAGTTGGACTGGATCCAGCTGACCATCATCCCGTCAGCGTCGGCGACGCTGAAATAGGTGGTGTCGCCGTGGTGCGGGGCGTCGCCCGGCATGACGCGGTCCATGACCCGATCGGGCCGGATCAGCTTGGCCCGCTCGGCCGCATAGGCCTTGGAGTTCAGCCATTCGACCGGCGTCTTGGAGAATCGGTCGTCGGCGAACCAGCGCGCCCGGTCCTCGAACGCCAGCCGCTTGGCCTCGGCCTGGACGTGCAGAGAGGCGGCGGACTGGAAGCCCATGGATTTCAGGTCGAACTGTTCGCAGATGTTCAGGATCTGGTTGGTCGACAGGCCCTGGGTGTTCGGCCCCAGGCCGAAGACGTCCACCCCGCGATAGTTGGTCTGGATCGGCTCGACCCATTCGGTGTGGTGGGCCGCCATGTCGGCGCGGGTCATCCAGCCGCCGATCCGCTTGAAATAGGCCTCGATCTGGTCGGCGATGGGGCCGTCATAGAAGGCGTCGCGTCCGCCCTCGGCGATCATCCGCAGCGTCTTGCCCAGGAAGGGATTGGCGAAGACCTCGCCCACCTTGGGCGTCGCCCCGCCCGTGGCCCAGATGCGCTTCCTGTTGTCGTGCTCCTCGATCGGGATCCGCGCCCGATCAAAGGCCGCCATGTTGCGTTCCAGATAGTAGGCGATGACCTGCGGCACGGGCACGCCCTGTTCGCACAGCTCGGCGACCGGCAGCAGCACATCCATCCACGGCAGCTTGCCGTAGCGCTGGTGCGCGCTCCACCAGGCGTCCACCGTGCCCGGCACGTTCACCGTCACCGCGCCGTAGCGGGGCAGATAGCCGTCGATGGCCCTGGACCGCGCGGTCTCCAGACTCAGGCCCCGCGGGCTGGGGCCGGACCCGTTCAGCCCGACCACCTTCTTCTGCTTCGGGTCCCACAGCATGCAATAGGCGTCGCCGCCGATGCCGTTGGCCACCGGCTCCAGAAAGCCCAGGGCCGCATTGATGGCGATGGCGGCGTCTATGGCCGATCCGCCACGTCTCAGGGTGTCGATCCCGATCAGGCTGGCGGTCGGATGGGCCGTCGCCGCCGCCCCGTTGATGCCCCAGACGGTTGAGCGGCCCGTGAACCTGGGTCCCGTGACCCGATCTCCGATGCCGATCCCCGCATAGGGATCAGCCGGACGGGCGGGGGAGGGGGCAGCACCCGCCGCCTGTCTCGCCTCGGTCCCGGTCGCGGCCAGGGCGCCGGCGGCCAGGGTTCCTGCGGGCAGGGCGGATAGGAAGGTGCGACGGCGCATGGGCGGACTCCTCGAACAGCCGGGGCTTATCAAGTCTGCCTCTGGCGCGTCCGACAAGCTTCACCGCAAAGAAAAAGGCCGCGCCCCTTTCGGAACGCGGCCCTGATCCTGGATAGACCCAGGTCCTATTCGATGTCTTCGTTCAGCAGGCCGACCTTGAAGAAGCCGTTCTCCTGCATCTTGTTCATGACTTCCATGAACTGCGAATATTTCACTTCCGGCTGGGCGCGGACGAAGACGCGCTCTTCCTGGCAGGCGCCGCCGCCCAGGGCGGTGCAGACGTCGGCGGCCAGATTGTCGATCGAGGATTGTTGGTCGGCGATGAACAGCTGACCGTTTTCCTGGATGGTGATGTACACCGGTTCCTTCTCTTCGGTCGGATTGGTGGGCGGCTGCGCCGGCGGCAGGTCCAGGCGGATCGAGACCGTCGCCATCGGCGCGGCGACCATGAAGATGATCATCAGCACCAGCAGAATGTCGATGAACGGCGTGATGTTGATATCCGCCGTCTGTTCGATGGTGTGCTTGTCCCCGCCGGAACCACCGATCTTCGCAGCCATGCACCGTCTCCGTTACTCGCCGGCCGTCATATGCGCCGACATTCCCTATGGATCGCCCGAAAGCTTGATCGGTTCTTGGCGTTCCGATCGCCGCTTGTAAAGCGCTTCTAAACGATCGCGCCTTCCTGCACGTCAATTATATGCGACAGCCATATGCGACAGGGTCGCCGGCTCAGCCCTTCGCCAGCTTCAGGAAACGCTCCGCCAGGGCGGGATCGGACTTGAAGGCGCCGGTGAAGCGGGTCGTGACGGTCGAGACGTGCCGGTGATGCACGCCGCGGGTGGTCATGCACTGGTGGGCAGCGTCGATCATGACCGCGACGCCCTTGGGCTGAAGCTGCGATTCGATCGCTTCGATGATGTCGTTGGTCAGGGTTTCCTGATTCTGCAGCCGCCGGGCGAAGATCTCGACCACCCGCGCCAGCTTGGAGATGCCCACCACCTTCTCGCCGGGCAGATAGGCGACATAGGCCTTGCCCAGGAAGGGGGCCAGGTGGTGCTCGCAGTGGCTCTCCACCTCGATCTCGCGCAGGATGACCATGTCGTCATAGCCGGTCACGTCCTCGAAGGTGCGGCTCAGCTCCTTGGCCGCGTCGGCCTCATAGCCGTCGAACCACTCCTCATAGGCGTCAACCACCCGCTTGGGCGTGTCGATCAGGCCTGGCCGGTCGGGATTGTCGCCGGCCCAGGCGATCAGGGTCCGCACCGCCTCCAGCGCCTGTTCGCGGCTGGGACGCTGCACAGCCGCATCGCTGACGAGGACGGGTTTGGCGGGGGTGACGCTCATGGACTGGATTTCCGGCCGGGGCGGGCGAGGGCGCCCGGTTGTATCTCAGGCCGCTATATGGGACGGACCCTCCGTCCTGCAAGAAAACCTGCCGAAGACCGCTCCATGCCGCTGCACATCCACGACACCCTGCGCCGTGAAAAGCGCCTGTTCGAACCGCGCGATCCGAACCGGGTGACCCTCTATGTCTGCGGCCCGACGGTCTATGACTACGCCCATATCGGCAATGCGCGCCCGCCGGTGGTGTTCGACGTCCTGGCAAGGCTGCTGCGAAGGCAGTACGGGGCGGACAAGGTGCTCTACGCCCGCAACGTCACCGACGTGGACGACAAGATCAACCAGAAGGCCGCCCGCGAGGGGGTGCCGATCGGCGAGGTCACGGCCCGGTACGAGGCCGCCTATCTCGCTGACATGGCCCTGCTGAACGTCTCGCCGCCCGACCTGGCCCCCCATGTCACCGACTATATACCGGCCATTGTCGATCAGATTCAGGCCATCATCGACGCCGGCTGCGCCTATGCGGCCGAGGGGCATGTCCTGTTCGACGTCTCGGCCTATCCGTCCTACGGCGCCCTGTCGGGCCGGAACCTGGACGACATGATCGCCGGCGCCCGGGTCGAGGTCGCGCCCTACAAGAAGAACCCCCACGACTTCGTCCTGTGGAAGCCGTCCAAGCCGGACGAACCGGCCTGGCCCTCCCCCTGGGGCGAGGGGCGCCCCGGCTGGCACATCGAATGCTCGGCCATGATCGAACAGACCCTGGGCCTGCCCATCGACATCCACGGCGGCGGCGTCGACCTGGCCTTCCCCCACCACGAGAACGAGATCGCCCAGGGCGTCTGCGCCCACGGCTGCGCCCACGCCGAGAACGCCCACGACCACTACGCCCGCTACTGGATGCACAACGGCTTCCTGACCGTGGACGCCGAGAAGATGTCCAAGTCGATCGGCAACGTCCTCTTGCTGCACGACCTGGTCCAGTCCATGCCGGGCGAGGTCGTCCGCTGGGCGCTGCTGAGCGCCCACTACCGCCAGCCGCTGGACTGGAACCAGGGACTGTTGGAACAGAGCCGCAAGAATCTGGACCGACTCTACGGCGTCCTGCGCGACGCCGACGCAGCCCTGGCCGACTTCGATCCGGCCACGCTGGACGAGGCCGAGCTGGAGCTGGCCGAGAACGCGCTCGATCCAGTGCTGGACGCGCTGGAGGACGATCTGAACACGCCGGGCGCCATAGCTCAGCTCTTCGGGCTGGCGAACGCCTTGCGCGATCTGCTCAATGACGGCGAGGCCGACATCAATGACGTCGCCATGGCTCGCTGGAGCCTGAAAGAAGCCGCCGGCCTGCTCGGCGTGCTGTCGCTGACGCCGGACGCCTGGTTCGAGGGCGGCGATCCCGCCCTGAAGGCCGAGGTCGAGGCCCTGCTCGAACAACGCGCCGCCGCCCGCGCCGCCAAGGACTGGCCCGAGGCCGACCGCATCCGCGACCGCCTGAACGCCCTCAACGTCGTCGTCATGGACGGCCCCGACGGCGCCACCTGGCGCGTGAAGGGGTAAACCGTCCTCCCTCCCGTCACCCTCGGGCTTGTCCCGAGGGCCCACCTCGAACACCGCTCGAAACGGAAGAGGGGCGCACGATCTGTGCGCCCCTCATATGTTTTGAATCAGCTCGATCCGTAGCCCCTCAGGACAAGCCCGAGGGTGGCGGAGTGCTGGATCAATACCGCGCCCGCAGCGTGATCCCGACCGTGCGCGGATCGCCGGGGTTGCCGATCACCAGGCCCGAGTTGCCCGACTGGACGCTGACGAACTGCAGATAGTCCTCATCCAGCGCATTCTTGACCCAAAGCGACGCCTCCCAGCCGTTATCGGCTCGGAAGCCCGCCCGCAGGTTCAGGATCGTATAGCCCTCGATCTCGGTATAGCGCGAGACCGAGGCGTCGGAGTTGTAGGTCGAGCGGAAGCTGGCGTCCGCCCCGCCGTAGAACTGACCCGGCAGGCCCAGGAAGCCCCCATCGCCATGCACTTCGCCGCCCGCCGACGCCGCCCAGGGCGACACACCCGGCAGGCCCTTGCCCGACAGGTCGCAGGCCACGGTCGAGGTTCCGATCCGCTCCAGCGGGCAGGGGCCGTTGGCGAAGGAATCGTACTTCGCATCGGTCCAGGCGACGTTGGCGTACAGATCCAGGTTCTGGTTCGGCCGCGCCACGGCGTCCAGTTCAACCCCCTGGATCACCACCTTCTCGGCATTGGCCAGATAGCCCCGCAGGGCGCCGGGACCGCTGTCGACCACATTGGCCTGATAGTCCTCCACATCGGTGCGATAGGCGGCCAGATTGGCCGTCACCCGCCGGTCGAAGCCCTGCGTTTTCAGCCCCAGCTCATAGGTCGTCACCACCTCGGGCTTGACCACCGCATTGGTCAGAGACGGCTGGCCGCTCGGCAGGTTGGGGATGCCGGCCATGTTGATCCCGGCCGACTTGTAGCCCCGCGCCGCGCTGCCATACACGAGGACATCGTCGCTGAAGTCGTAGGACAGCGAAACCTGACCCGACAGGTCGTCGTCCGAGATTTCGGCGTCATAGGCCTGGGGCCGGGCGATGCCGAGCCTGCGCGAGATCAGGGTGGCGTCCGTCGTGACCAAGCCGCCGGTCGTCGTGGCCGCATAGGCTCCCGACTTCTCCTCGTAGGTGTAGCGCAGCCCTGGCGTCAGGTGCAGCCGATCGGTGATGTTCCAGGTCAACTGGCCGAAGACGGCGTAGGAATCCGTCTCGATCCGGCTGTCGTTGTACACAGTATAGCCGTCCAGCAGGGCGTTCGGCAGGCTGGGGCTCAGCAGCCAGTAGGTGGCGTCAGCCCCGTATTCCGTTACCCCGTGCGTCTCCACCGCCTGGTGGAAGGCGTACAGGCCCCCGGTCCAGTCGATGCGTTGGTTCCCGTTCGAGGACAGGCGCAGTTCCTGGCTCCACTGGTCCTGCCACGACGGGTTGGCCGACTGCCGAACGATGTCCAGCGCCGTATAGTCGCGGTCGTTCTGCGGCCCCCAATCCCACGCCCGCCAGGCCGAGACCGAGGTCAGGGTGGCCCAGCCGAAGTCGTAATCGACGATGGCGGAGACACCGCGATGGATCTGATCGGCCTGAATGCCGCTGTCGACGTCCGCCAACCGGTCATAGGGATTGGTGCTCGCGGGGGCGTAGCCGCGCCCGGCCGCCAGGGCGGCGAACTGCTGGGCGGCGGGCTTCAGCGTCTGGCCTGCCGTGACATAGACCTGTGTGCAGCATTCCGGCGTCAGGTCGGCGTAGTCGGCGAACAGCCGCACCCGCAGCTGGTCCGTCGGCTGGAACAGCAACTGGCCGCGCAGGCTGATCGAGTCCTGGGAATTCTGCTTGGTTCCGGTCGTGACATTGTCCAGCACCCCGTCGCGCCGGGTCGAGACCACCGAGAACCGCCCGGCGACCTTGTCGTCCACAATGGGGCCTGAGACGCTGGCCTTGGCCTGCAGGAAGCCATAGTCGCCGAAGCTCAGCTCGGCCTGGCCCTCGGGCGTGAAGGACGGGTCGCGGGTGGTGATGTTCAGGGCGCCGGCGGTGGTGTTCTTGCCGAACAGCGTCCCCTGCGGTCCGCGCAGGATCTCGATCCGGTCCAGATCGACGAAGTCCAGCGTCGCCGTCGCCGGCCGGCCGTAATAGACTTGGTCCACATAGATTCCGACGCCCTGTTCCAGCCCGTCGTTCGCCAGGCCATAGCTGGCCCCCAGGCCCCGGATGGTGATGGCGGTGTTGCGCGGGTTCGAGGTCAGCAACTGCACGCTGGGGGCCAACTGGGTGATCTGGCCGACGTTGTAGGCGCCGGTCCTGTCCAGCAATTCCTCGTTCACCACAGTCAGGGCGATGGGCACGTCCTGCGCCCGTTCGTCCCGCCGACGTGCGGTGACGACGATGTCGCCCAGGCTGGCGGTAGTCGGGGTGGCGGACTGTCGCGCCTGCGTCGAATCCGCAGCGGCGCCCTCCGCCTCCGCCAGGGCGACGGCGGGTACGCTGAGGCAAGCCGTCATGGCCGCAACCGAAGCCAGAGTGCGGGCGGACGCCCTGGTGACGACAGACATGTTCCCCTCCTGTGATCCGAAGGGAATGCGCCCTAATTAAATCTACTAATCAACTAGGAATTTCTCACACCAGTGTATAGCGCCGCTGGGGGTGCGCTCCTCAACTCGCCTTCAGCAGCCGGATCAGCGCCGTCTCGAACCCCTTGGCGTCCGGTCCGGGCAGGGCGGTTTTCAACGCGCCGCTCTCGAACAGGGCCATCACTGTCGGATGGACATAGGAGGCCCGGCACACCGTCGGCGTATTGCCCAACAGGCCCGCCACCGCCTTGACGCAGACGGTGATCTTCCGCTTGGCGTCGGTGGGCGAGGTCGGGGGCTCCATCTCGCGCAGGGCCCGCGCCGCAGAGACCGTGCCCGCCCAGGTGCGGAAGTCCTTGGCCGAAAACTGGTCGCCCATGGCCGCGCGGATATAGGCGTTCACATCGTCCGAGGTGACGGGGCATAGGTTCCCCTCGGCGTCCCGGTATTTGAACAGCTGCCGCCCCGGCAGCTCCTCCAGGGTCCGAACCACCCGCGCCAGCCGCCGGTCGCGGACGCTGACGCGGTGGTCCTTGCCGCTCTTGCCGCGGAACTCGAACGTCAGGGCGGCGCCGTCCACCTCCAGATGCCGCTTGTTCAGGGTGGTCAGCCCATAGCTGCGGTTCTGCCGGGCGTAGGTCGCATTCCCGACCCGGATCAGGGTGATCTCCAGCAGGCGCACGGCGGTGGCCAGAACCTTGGCCTTCACCGGCCCGCGCAGGCCCAGATCATGTTCCACCTGCGCCCGTAGTTTCGGCAGGGCGCGCGAAAAGGCCGGCAGCCTGTCGAACTTGTTCTCCGACCGGGCCGTGCTCCAGTCGTTGTGATAGCGGTACTGTTTGCGTCCCTTCACGTCGCGGCCGGTCGCCTGGATGTGGCCGTTGGCCTTGGGGCAGATCCAGACATCGGTCCAGGCGGGCGGAATGGCCAGGGCGCGGATCCGGTCCAGCACCTTGGGATCCTTCACCGGCCGCCCCTGCGCATCGCGATAGGACCAGCCCTTGCCGGCGCGTCGGCGGGTCAGGCCGGGGTTTTCGTCGCTGCACCAGCTCAGCCCCTGCGGAACCTCGACCACCGGGTCGAAGCCATGCGATCCGTCCGCCATCCCGGCGTTTCCTTTTCATCGGCCTTTCAGCGGCTTGCCTCAGACCGGCGACCAACGCGGCGCCGCGCCCGAGAGTTCCCCTTGACCCCGCGCGCCCGGCGCGACACGAGGCGGCATGAATTATCGCCACAGCTTCCACGCCGGGAATTTCGCCGACCTGGTCAAACACGCCCTGGTCCTGTGGCTGGTGAAGGCCCGCGCGGCGGCAGGACCGCTGACGGTGCTCGACACCCACGCCGGCGCCGGCCTCTATGACCTGTCCGGCGACGCCGCCCGGTCGAAGGAGGCCGAGGCCGGGGTCGCGCGCCTGATGACCGGCCCGGATCGTCCGCCGCTGATGCAGGCCCTGGCGGATCGGGTGGCGGCGCTGAATCCCGACGGCGGCGCCCGCTTCTATCCTGGCTCGCCGGTGTTGATCGCCGACGCCCTCGGGGCGGGCGGAACCTATGTCGGCTATGAGCTGAACCCGCCCGTCCGCGCCCTGCTGGATCAAGCCCTGGCGGAGCGCCCCAACGCCGAGGCGCGCGAGGGCGACGGCTACGCCCTGGCCACGGCCGAGGCGGCGCGGGCCAAGGCGCCCCTGATCCTGATCGACCCGCCGTTCGAGAAGCCCGACGACTATATCCGCTCGGCCGAAACCGCCCTGGCGGTGATTCGCCGCGATCCCGCAGCGACCATCGCCGTCTGGACCCCGCTGAAGGATCTGGAGACCTTCGACGCCTTCACCCGGCGGCTGGAAGGCCGGGCCGGCCCGACCCTGGTCGCCGAGGCCCGCCTGCGGCCCCTGACCAATCCGATGAAGATGAACGGCTGCGCCCTCGTGATCGTCAATCCGCCGCCGGGCGCCGAGGACGCGGCCCGCCAGGTGTGCGGCTGGGTGGCCGATTGTCTGGGCGATGCGGGCGGCCGGGCTGAAATCTGGTCCTTCTGATCGGCGCGCGGCCCGTCTATGGTCGGGTCATGACCCGTATCGCCATTCTGGAAACCGGCCATCCGCCCGAGGCCCTGAAGGACAGTTTCGACGACTATCCGGCCCGGTTCCGCGCCCTCCTGGGCGAAAACGTCCCGACCACCCGGTTCGACGTCCAGTCCGGGCATCTGCCGTCCGACCCCTCCGCCTTTCAGGGGGTGATCGTCACCGGCTCGGCCGCCGGGGTCTATGACGACCTGCCGTGGATCCCTCAGCTGGTCGACTGGCTGCGCGCGGCGCGGGGGCGGACCCGGATCGTCGGCATCTGCTTCGGCCACCAGGTCCTGGCCCACGCCTTCGGCGGCGAAGTCGTGAAATCGGACAAGGGCTGGGGCGTCGGCCTGCACCGTTACGACGTCCTCAGCGACGAGCCCTGGATGCACCCCCGCGCCCGCACCATCGCCATTCCGGTCTCGCACCAGGATCAGGTCGTGGCCATTTCGGCCGACGCCCGCGTCATCGCCTCCAGCGGCTTCACCCCCTACGCCGGCCTGGCCTGGGGCGAAGACGCCATCTCTTTCCAGTGCCACCCGGAGTTCCAGCCCGACTACGCCGCCGCCCTGGTCGAGACCCGGCGCGGTTCGCGCATCCCCGAACCCCTGGCCGACGCCGCCCTCGAAAGCCTGAAACGCCCCAACGACCGCGCCGTCCTCACCGCCTGGATCCGCGCCTTCCTGCTGCTGACCCCGCCGCCGGTGGAAGAGCAGGGCAGCGGGATTTGATCCTTATTTTCGTCATCCTCCGGCGAGCGTAGCGAGACCGGGGGACCCAGCGGCGCGCGCGAGCGCGAACCTGTCGCGGATACTGGCTTCAAACAGCGAGTGGCGGATGGATTTCGCCTTCAGCGCCGCTGGGTTCCCCGGTCTGCGCCGCGAAGGCGCGGCTTGCCGGAGAATGACGAAAGTGGAAGGGCTAAACCCCCAGCACCGCGATCAGCCCCAAGCTCAGCCCCACCAGGGCCGCGAGCGACAAGACCACGGCCGCCGCCACTCGCCCGCCGGCCCGCGCCACGGCCCGGATGTTGGTCTGCAGCCCCAGCGCCGCCATGGCCGCCACGGTCAGCAGGCCGGACGCCGCCGCCATCGGCTCAAGCACCGCCTGCGGGATCAGGTCCAGGTTCCGCAGCGCGATCATCGCCAGGAAACCGACGATGAACCACGGCAGCAGCCGGTGCAGACCCGGCGCCGTCTTGCCCGCCGCCCGGTCCCGGAAGATCAGCGACAGCACCAGGATCACCGGCCCCAGCATCAGCACCCGCGCCAGCTTGACCACCGTCCCCGTCTGGGTCGCGACCGCGCCGAACGGGGCGGCGGCCGCCAGCACCTGGGGCACGGCGTAGACGGTCAGCCCCGCCAGGGCGCCGTATTGCAGGCCGCTCATCGACATCAGTCCGCCCAGCAGCGGCAGGGCCAGCACCACCGCCACCCCCAGCACGGCGGTAAAGGCGATGGAGGCGGCCACCTCTTCGCCATCGGCGTCGATCACCGGGGCCACGGCGGCGATGGCCGAGTTGCCGCAGATCGCGTTGCCGCACGCCACCAGCAGGGCCATGCGCGGCGTCAGTCCCAGCAGACGGCCGATCCCGAACCCGACCAGAATGGCGGCGGCCACCAGGGCGAAGACCCCGGCCACGAACCCCAGGCCCAGCGACGACAGGGTCGCCGCGCTGACCGAGGCGCCCAGCAGGACCACGGCGACCTCCAGCAGAATTTTGGCGCTGAAATCGATCCCGACCCTGAACCGCTCATCCGGCGTCCAGGCCGCCCGCACCCCGGCTCCCAGCAGAATGGCCAGGACCAGCGGCTCCAGCCAGACCTTGCCGACCGCCTCGCGTTCCAGGCCGCCCAGGCCCACCGCCGCCAGGGCGACCACCAGGCTCATCATCAGGCCGGGCCAGACCGAACGGGCAAACGCGCCGAGCCGCGCCGCCAGGCCGACGGGGCGGGGCAGGGACGGGGTCGCGACGGCGGCAGAGGCGGCGGACTTCATGGTTCCGCTTGATGCGCGCCCGCTCGACCTCGGTCCAACGGATTGTTATGGTCGTTTCAATCCGATTTGGAGATTGATTGTGACCCTGGAGCGCCTGCGCATCTTCGTCGCCGTGGCCGAGCGTCAGCATGTGACGGCGGCGGCGCGGGCGCTGAACCTGACCCAGTCGGCCGTCTCCAACGCCATCGCGGCCCTGGAGGCCGAGCACGACGTCCATCTGTTCGATCGGGTGGGACGGGGCGTGGTTCTGAACCAGACCGGCCAGGCCTTCCTGCCTGAGGCCAAGGCCGTGCTGGCCCGCGCGGCGGCGGCCGAGGCGGCGTTGGCGGACCTCAGCGCCCTGCGGCGTGGCCGCCTGACCGTCTTCGCCAGCCAGACCATCGCCTCCTACTGGCTGCCCCGTCGCCTGGTGGCCTTCCACGCCGCCCATCCGGGCATCGAGCTGGACGTCCAGATCGGCAATACGCGCCAGGCCGCCGCCGCCGTCCTGGGAGGCGAGGCCGAGATCGGCCTGGTCGAGGGCGCGGTCGACGACCCCATGCTGGAACAGACCCGGATCGGTTCAGACCGCCTGGCGGTCGTGGTCGCGCCGGACCACCCCTGGGCGGGCCTGCGCCGTCTGTCGGCTCAGGATCTGACCACATCCCCCTGGGTGCTGCGCGAAGCCGGCTCGGGCACCCGTTCGACCCTGGAGGAGGCGGTGCGTCAGGCCGGGATCGATCCCGCCGATCTGCCCGTCGCCATGACCCTGCCGTCGAACGAGGCCGTCCTGGCCGCCGCCGAGGCCGGGGCCGGCGCCACCGCCCTGTCCGAAAGCGTCGCCTACGCCTCCGTCGCCGCCGGCCGCCTGGTCACCGCCGCCTTTTCCCTGCCGGAACGCCCCTTCCGCCTGCTGCGCCACGCCGAACGCTACCGCAGCCGCGCGGGCGACGCCTTCACGGCGGCGATGGGGTGAGCGGACGGGCCCTGGGCTCCTCATTCCGCTCTGGGCCACACACTCCCGTCATCCTCGGGCTTGACCCGAGGACCGGGCTGTCCGCCGCATTGCGCCAGCGGCGGGCGCACAGCCCGATCCGCATCCGGTCCTCGGGTCAAGCCCGAGGATGACAGGTGTATGTTGCGGCCGCCTACAGACCGAAGCGGGGAAACACGAACCGCTCCAGCAGCAGCGACGCCGCGAAGTAGAAGCCGATCACCACAAAAAGGGTCAGCGGGATCTGCGGCTGTTTCGACAGGGTCAGATAGACCCCGTACAGCACCGCAAACAGGATCGAGGTGGCCAGGGGGCGCAGCAGGATCTTCGCAAGGGGGGATTTCACGGCCATTTCACCACCGGGGGCATGGAGCTGAGGATCGAATCGACGTTGCCGCCGGTCTTGAGGCCGAACATGGTGCCACGGTCATACAGCAGGTTGAACTCCACATAGCGCCCGCGCCGCACCAGCTGCTCCTCGCGCTCCTCCGGCGTCCAGGCCTCGCCCATCCGCCCGGCGACGATCTTCGGATAGACGTCCAGGAAGGCCAGGCCCACGTCGCGGGTGAAGGCGAAGTCCCTGTCGTGGTCGCCGCTGTCGTGGTGGTCATAGAAGATGCCGCCCGTCCCGCGCGGCTCCTGCCGATGCGGCAGGAAGAAATACTCGTCGCACCAGGCCTTGTACTTGGCGTGCCAGTCGGGATCGTGCGCGTCGCAGGCCGCCTTCATCGCGGCGTGGAAGGCCAGGGTGTCCGGGTGGTCCTGGCGCCGATCCGCGTCCAGCACAGGCGTCAGATCGCCCCCGCCGCCGAACCAGCTCTGGGTCGTGGCGATGAAGCGGGTGTTCATATGCACGGCCGGAATCCGGGGACTCACCGGATGGCAGATCAGGCTGATCCCGGTGGCGAAGAAGCGGGGATCCTCCGCCGCGCCGGGCACGGTCTTGGCGTAGTCGGCCGGGAAGGAGCCGTGCACGGTCGAGACATGGACCCCGACCTTCTCGAACAGCCGGCCGTGCATCATCCCCATGACGCCCCCGCCGCCTGCCTCGCGGGCCCAGGGCGTCCTTACGAACCGCCCCGGCTCCCCCGGAAACAGATCGGCCGGCGCCGCATCCTCCAGCGCCTCGAAGGCCGCATGGATGCGGTCGCGCAGATGCTCGAACCAGGCGCGGGTCTCGACCTTCTTCAGGTCGAGCGGATCGGAAAAGGCGGCGTCGCTCATGCCGTCTCTTAGACCTTCCCCCGCTTGCGGGGGAAGTGTCAGGTCGTGGCGCGTAGCGACACACCTGACGATGGGGGAAGTCTTCTTACGGGGCGAGACTTCCCTCTCCGTCGCCGGATCGGCTTCGCCGATCGACGCGACACCTCTCCCGCAAGCGGGAGAGGGTTCTTTTCTCCAGATCCGTCTGCCAGTGTGCGTCGCGACATCAGGGAGTCGCATCATGATCCGTCGTCTTCTGGCCGGCGTCGCCGTCGCCGCCTTCGCCACCTCCGTCCAAGCCCAAACGACCAGCGAGGCCCGGGTGCTGGAGATTCTGAAGACCACGCCCCTGATCGACGGCCACAACGACCTCCCCTGGGCCCTGCGCCAGCAGTACGGCAATGACGTCTACGCCGTTGATCTGACGACCGATCTGGAGGCGACGACCCCGCTCCACACGGACATCGCCCGCCTGCGCGCCGGCGGCGTCGGCGGCCAGTTCTGGTCGGTCTACGTCCCCGCCAGCCTGACCCCGCTCGAGGCGGTCGAGGAGACCTTCGAACAGATCGACACGGCCAAGCGGATCATCGCCGCCCACCCCGACGTCTTCGGCCTGGCGACCACCGCGGACCAGGTCGACGCCGTCTTCGCCTCGGGTCGGATCGCCAGCCTGATCGGCATGGAGGGCGGCTATTCGATCAACGACTCCCTGGCCCTGCTGCGCGAGTTCTACCGCGCCGGCGCCCGCTACATGACCTTGACCCACTCCAAGACCACCACCTGGGCCGACAGCGCGACCGACGCCCCCAAATGGGGCGGGCTCAGCCCCTTCGGCGAGGATGTGGTGCGTGAGATGAACCGCCTGGGCATGATGGTGGACCTCAGCCACGTCTCCGAGGACACCATGCTGGACGCCATGCGGGTGTCCGAGGCCCCTGTGATCTTCTCCCACTCCTCGGCGCGGGCGATCACGGCCCACCCCCGCAACGTGCCTGACCGGGTGCTGCGGATGATGCCCGAGGACGGCGGGATCGTGATGATCAACCTGGCCCCCGGCTTCGTCTCCGAACGGGTCCGCGCGTGGAACGCCGACCGCGCGGGCGAGGAGGCGCGGCTGAAGACCCTGAACCCCGGCGATCCGACCGCCGTCGAGGCCGGTCTGACCGCCTGGTCCGCCGCCCATCCGACGCCCCAGGCGACCCTGGCCGACGTGGTGGCCCACATCCAGCATGTGCGTCAGGTCGCGGGGATCGACCACGTCGGCCTGGGCGCCGACTTCGACGGCATCGGCAGCCTGCCTGAGGGCATGACCGGGGTGGACGCCTATCCCCGCATCCTGGCCGCCCTGATGGACGCCGGCTGGACCGAGGCCGACATCCGCAAGCTGGCGGGCGAGAACCTGCTGCGCGTCATGCGCGCCGTTGAGGCGACCGCCGCCGCCAAGGCCGGCGAGCGGCCGTCGCTGGCCAAGCCGACTGCCGGATAGGCGGTCAGCCCCAGGCTTCGACCGCGCCCCGGCGTCGGATCGGCGCCGCGCTGGCCAGTTGGGTGCGCGGCTCGGCCTCGGCGCGGCCGAACAGCCAGCCTTGGCCGTATTCGACCCCCAGGCTCTTCAACTGATCGGCGACCGGGTCCGTCTCGATCATCTCGGCGATGGTTTCCAGCTTCATCGACCGGCACAGTTCGACCACGCCCCGGATCAAACCCTCGGTCAGGGGATCGCTCAGACCGCGCACCAGATCCCCGTCGATCTTGACCGCATCCACAGGCAGTTTGCGGACATAGTCATAGGAGGTGGCGCCGGCGCCGAAGTCGTCGATGCAGACCTTGATGCCGGTCTCACGCAGGGCGGTCAGCCGCCGGTTCGCCGCCTCCAGATCGGCCAGGGCCGAGGTTTCGGTCACTTCCACGATCAGACGTTTGCGCTCTTCCGTCGAGCCGGAGGTCATCTTCAGCAGGTTCTCGACATAGGTGTCGTCGCCAAGCGACGCGCCGGAGACATTGATCGCCATCTTGAGCAGGCCGGCGCCGGGCGCCCGCATCCGCTTCAGCACCTTCTCGGCGACTGCCAGGTCGAAGGCCTCGATCATTTTCAGCTCTTCAGCCATGCGGATGGCTTCGGCCGGGCCGTTGGGGGTATTGAACCGCGCCAGGGCCTCGAAATGGTGGACCGCCCGCGAGTCCAGTCGGACGATCGGTTGATAGTGGACCTGGAAGTCTCGAGCCTTGACCACGCCGCGGAACGCCTCGGCGTCGCGGAAGGTCCGCTTCAGGGACTCGGTGAAGGCGATCTGAGGATTGGCCAGGCCGCCGTCCTTCAGACATCCCTCAATGGCGAAACGCATGGCGCGCAGCACGCACAGGCTGTCCGCCCCCTGGGGAACGGGGGCGGTGAAACTCTCGGCGGCCAGTTCGGCGCCCTCCGCCCGTCCGGCCTCGACCACTTCCGCCGCCAGGTCGCGTTTGTCGGTTTCCGGCCGCAAGAGGGCGAAACGCTCCTGGGTGATCTGGGCGGCGGAGGATCCGTGAACGGCGGCCGACTGAAGCGTGGCCTCGATCCGGCGTTGAACCCGGTCCGCCAGCGCCTCCGGCAGCTGCTCCAGGCCGTGAACGTCCAGGAAGCCGAACGCCAGATCGCGCGAATTGTCGATGATGCGGGGCGCGTCGATCAGGAAGCGTTCGGCGTCGATCAGCGGCGGAACGTCCAGTTCGCCCAGCGGGATGGCCGGACCCTCATAGGCGATGGCGCAGGATATCGCGGGCGCCAGCTGGGGCAGGACGAAGGCGCGGATCGAAGCGCGTCGCACTCGGTCGGCGCCGGCGGTCAGAAGAATCTGCAGGGGCGCGCTGCGGGCGCCCGCTTTGCTGTTCATCAGCGTCTGGAGGACATGATCGCCCTGATGAAGCAGTTCGCTCAGGGGTTTGCCGGTCCACAGGGCGCCGACGTCCTGTCCCGCAGCGGGGCCCGCGCCCAGGGCGAAGCCGACGCGCCCTTGGGCGTCGATTTCCACCAGGGCGTCGGCGGACGCAAAGGCAAGTCCCAAAAGGCGCGTGGTGATCGGCATGGGGCGACTGTGACCCCTGTCGCTTAAAAAACCGGCAACACGGCGGGAACGACGTCCGCAGAATTCAAAAAATGTCGCTTAAGCCTTGCGGTTGAACGCCACCGCGCGTCCGTCGCCCATGGCCGCCCGCCCATCGGCGGCATAGGCGGCGGCCGGCGTTCGGGCGGCTGCGACCTCATGGGCGATGGCCCGCACCAGGCCTTCGGAAATACGGCGGGCGGCCTCAACAGCGCCGGCGTGACGGGCCAGGACGGCGTCGAAGGCGCGGGTGGCCTCGATCAGAGCGGACCAATCAGCCGAAGGCGCGTCGGCCAGAAGGGCGGGGTTGGCCTTCACATGGGCGGAGTCGCGGCGATAGAGGTTGGCCATCTCCTGGGTTTCGGCCAATCCCTTGGCGACCTCCTGGGGGCGCCCCTCTTGGAAGGCGCGCGTCTCGGCCGCCAAACGCTCGGTCAGGCGCCGCGTCAGTTCCAGCAGTTGGCGCACGCGCGCCCCGGCCAGTTCAGCGTCGCTCATGGCCGCGCCTCCTGCATCTTCAGCATTTCGTTCATCACCGGCCCGGCCAGGCCGATCCCGCCGGCGGCCACGGTCTTCTTGGCCATTTCGTCCAGCAGAAAGCTGCGCCAAGTCGCCTCGCCCTGACCGCCGCCGAACAGGCCGTCGGTCGACAGGCCTTCGAACATCGGTTTCAGCATCTGAGACAGGAAGCTGGCCTCGAAGGCTTCCGCCGTGGCCTTGATCTTCTCGCGGCTCGCGCCGGCTGCGGCCGTCGCAGCGGCGGGCAGGGGGCGGATCAGTTCGGCGGGGGCGGACAGGTCCGTCATGCTCACATCACCTCGATCTCGGCCTGCAAGGCGCCGGACGCCTTGATCGCCTGCAGGATGCTGATCATGTCCCTGGGGCTGACCCCCAGGGCGTTCAGGCCGTTCACCAGGGTGGACAGGCTGGTTCCGCCGCCCACCAGCCGCATCTGGGTGCCCAGGTCTTCCTCGACATTGACCTGGGTGCTGGGCACGACCGCCGTCTGTCCCTGGCTGAAGGGGGCGGGCTGGCTGACGAAGGGCTGTTCATCGACCGAGATGGTCAGATTGCCCTGGGCGATGGCCACGCGCGAGATCCGCACCGCATCGCCCATGACGATGACGCCGTTCACCTCGTCGATGATGACCTTGGCGGGTGAATCGACGGTGACGGGCAGGTTTTCCACACGGCTGATGAAGCCGGCCATGCCCATCTGTCCGGGCGCCCGCAGGGCCACGACCGTTCCGTTCTCGGCCAGGGCCGTGCCGGGGAATGCGGCGTTGACGGCGGCGGCGACGCGCTGGGCGGTGGTGAAATCCGGATTGCGCAGATTCAGCCGGACCTCATTCATATTGGCCATTTCGAAGCCGGTCTCGCGCTCGACGGAGGCGCCCGAGGCGATCCGGCCGGCCGTCGGCACCCCCCGCGTCACCGAAGAACCTGATCCCCCGGAGGCCGAGACGGCGCCCGTCTGGACCGAGCCCTGGGCCACCGCATAGACCTGGCCGTCCGCGCCCTGAAGGCTGGTCACGACCAGAGATCCGCCCAGCAGGCTCTTGGCGTCGCACATGGAGGAGACGTTGACGTCAATACGCGAACCCGGCGTGGCGAAGGCCGGCAGTTCGGCCGTGACCATGACTGCGGCCATATTCTTGGTGTTGGCGTTGGCCCCGCGGATATTGACCCCGAGCCGCTCGGTCATGCCTTCCAGCGACTGCCGGGTGAAGGGACAGTTGCGCAGCGAATCGCCGGTGCCGTTCAAACCCATGACCATGCCGTAGCCGACCAGTTGGTTGCCGCGAACGCCTTCAACGGCGGCGATGTCCTTGATCCGCGACTGGGCTGCGGCCGCGGACGCGCTGACGCCCAGGGCCAGGACGGCCAAGGGCGTGACGAGGCGGGCGAGCAGATTCTGCATGGGTCGGACGTCTCTGAGGCTTCTTCTGATGCCTTATGCCAGGATCGTGCCGTGATCTAAGCTGTTGAAAATATGGTGGTGTGGCGGCTTGCGGGTGGATGGTGAGGGCAGATTCTGCCCAGCTGTTAACCAAACGGTCACTCCGTTCCTCAAGGATGTGATCATGAGCCGGAGCATGCGCGGATGAAGGTCACAGGGACCACGGGCCCCCAAGCCCCGACCAGCGGCAAGTCCGCCCGCTCGGCCAGCGGCTTTTCGCTCGGTCAAGCCGGTGGGGCGTCCGCGCCCACCGCCGCTTCAGCCGCCGCCGCACCGACGAGCGTCGCCGACGTCTCGGCCCTGATGGCCCTCCAAGGCGTGGAGGGGCCGCTGGAAAAACGTCGGCGCGCCATCAAGCGGGGCGCAGGGCTTTTGGACCGGCTCGACGAGATGAAACTGGCTCTGTTGTCCGGCGAGGGCGATCCCGCCTTGTTGGAACGGCTGGCCCGCAATCTGCGCGAAGAGCGCCCCGATGGCGGGGATGCGGGGTTGAACGCCGTGCTGGATCAGATCGACCTGCGCGCCGCTGTGGAACTGGCCAAGGCCGAACTGCGTCGCGGCGAGGCTTGATCGTAAAAGCTTCGGCTTTTCAAGATCGAGGACGGGGCCTTAGCTGGGTTCCTATTTCATCAAGGCGCTCACGGAATCATGATCACGGAATCGCGAACGCCGTTGCCGCGACTCGTCGGGCTGACTATACGGCCCCTACGCCACAGGGGGGCGTGATTAGAGAGCGTGAGTGGGATGAGCGCCTTGGCGTCCGTTGTGTCCGACGAAACCGGTCCTTACCGCCCGTCGGACGACGAGCCGTTCATGAATGAGCGGCAACTGGCTTACTTCAAAAAGAAGCTGCTGGACTGGAAGGATGAAATCCTTCGCGAGTCCAAGGGGACGGTCGTCAACCTGAAGGCGGAGACGGAAAACCATCCCGATCTGGTCGATCGCGCCTCTTCGGAGTCGGATCGCGCCCTGGAATTGCGGACCCGCGATCGGCAGCGCAAGCTGATCTCCAAGATCGACGACGCCCTGCGGCGGATCGAGGACGGCTCCTACGGCTATTGCGAGGACACCGGCGAACCCATTGGCTTGGGTCGTCTGGAGGCTCGCCCCACCGCGACCCTGTCGGTCGAGGCGCAGGAGCGCCACGAACGCCGCGAGCGGGTTCACCGGGACGACTGAAGTTCGAGGGACCCAAGCCTTGACTTCGCGGGGTTGCGGCGCGACCTAGCCGCCTCGCTTTTGAGGTCTAGGTCTTCATGTCCGTCAAGGTTCGTTTCGCCCCGTCGCCGACGGGTAAGCTGCACGTCGGCAATGTCCGCACCGCCCTGGTGAACTGGCTGTTCGCAAAAGGGCAGGGCGGATCCTTCGTGCTGCGGATCGACGACACCGACCTGGCGCGCTCCACGCCGGAGTTCGAGCAGGGGATCGAGGACGATCTGACCTGGCTGGGGCTGACCTGGGACGAGCGCTATAATCAATCCAAGCGCTTCGACCGCTATGAGGAGGCCGCCGCCAAGCTCAAGGCGTCGGGCCGGCTCTATCCCGCCTATGAGACGGCCGACGAACTGGACCGCCGTCGCAAGGTGCAGCTGTCGCGCGGCCTGCCCCCCATCTACGACCGCGCCGCGCTGGACCTTACCGACGCGCAGAAGGCGGCCTATGAGGCCGAGGGCCGTCGTCCCCATTGGCGGTTCAAGCTGGGGGGCAAGCGGGTCGCTTGGGAAGACCTCGCGCGCGGCCACGCCGAGGTCGACACCGCCTCCATGTCCGACCCGGTTCTGATCCGCGAGGACGGCCTGTTCCTCTACACCCTGCCGTCTGTGGTGGACGACATCGACATGGCCATCACCCACATCATCCGGGGCGAGGATCACGTCACCAACACCGGCGCCCAGATCGAGATTTTCGAAGCCCTGGGGGCGACGGTTCCCGGCTTCGCCCACATGCCCCTGCTGGTCGGCGCCGACGGCGCGGCCTTGTCGAAACGATTGGGCTCCCTGTCGATCAGCGAGATGCGCGACCAGGGTTACGAGCCGATCGCCATCACCAGCCATCTGGGCCGGATCGGCACCTCCGACCCCTTGGAGGTCGCCGCATCGGTTCAGGCCCTGGGCGAAACCTTCGCCTTCACCAAGATGGGCCGGTCGCCGGCTCGGTATGACACGGCCGATCTGGACCGGCTGAACGCCCAGGCGCTGCACGTCATGGACTATGCTTCGGCTCAACCCCGGCTGCAGGCTCTGGACGCGGATCTAGGCGAGACCTTCTGGTCCGTGGTGCGGGGCAATCTGAACAAGTTCGCCGATGTGGTTGAAATGGCGAAGGTCGTGCGGGGGCCGATCCAGCCGGTCATCGAGGACGGAGCCTTCATCGAAACCGCCGCCGGCCTGTTGCCCGAGGTCATTGATGAGACGGCCTGGTCCGCCTGGACCAACGCCGTCAAGGCCGAGACGGGCGCCAAGGGCAAGGCCCTGTTCATGCCCTTGCGGCTGGCGCTGACGGGCCAGGCGCACGGACCGGACATGGCGGCCCTGGCGCCGCTGATCGGTCGCGAAACCATCCAGCGGCGCCTGAAAGGCGAGGCGGCCTAAGCCGCCTCACGCCTGGATCAGGCGTTGCAGGCGGCCAGTTCTTCGGCGCTGAGCGTCTTGCCCTTGTAGGAGAAGGCCGTCACCGGGCCGAACTTCTGCACCACGCGGCGGCAGGCGCGGGTCGCAGGCTGTTCCGTGCCGCCCGAGGCGGTGCAGGCCGAGCCCTCGCAGGACCAGCGCGCGCCGTCGATGATGGTCGGGCGGGCGGGGGCCGGCCGCGCGGGGCGAGGCGGGGGGGGTGGCCCGGGGCACCCGCGCGCCCCCCCCCCGGGCGGCCCCCGCCGCAATGGCGACCAGAATGGCCTTCCAGTCCTGAAGCGCATGGGCGTCCAGGGTCATCCAGGCCACGCCGACAAAGGCCACCCCCATGCCGACCAGGGCCGCCTTGTTCAGCCGCNGCGGCGAAAACGGCGGCGGCGATCAGCAGGACGCGCATGAAAACTCTCCGAATTGAAGAACGGCGTCGTGCCGTCGGGCGTCAATGTCAGTTTTCGATAAAAACTGTCAAGATGCGCGGCGTCGATTGTGATCGGCGATCACCTATCGGCGATCATAGATACGCGCCCCGTCCATGGGATCCGTCTGAATCTGCTCCAGCGCAGCCTCCACCGTGTCCGCCACCGTCCAGGCGTTCAGGAAGTCGGCCGGCGTCATCCCCTCGTCGACGCTGTGACGCATCAGATCGAAAAAGCCGTTCCAGAAGCCGTTTAGGTTCAGGAAGACCACGGGCTTCTGATGGAGATCCAGCCGCTTCCAGGACAGCAGTTCGACGACCTCTTCCAGGGTTCCGATGCCCCCCGGAGCGACCACGAAGGCGTCAGACTGGTCGTACATCAGCTGTTTGCGTTCATGCATGGAGGTCACGACGACCGTCTCGACCTCGTCGAACAGGCGCTCCCGGCTGCGAAGGAAGGCCGGCATGATGCCCAGCACGCGTCCGCCCGCCTCATGGGCCCCGCGCGCCGAGGCGCCCATCAGACCCACTCCGCCGCCGCCGTAGACCAGACGCCACCCCGCCTCGGCCGTCGCCCTGCCGAAGTCTCGCGCGGCCTGGATATAGGCGGGATCGGCCCGGTCGGATGAACCGCAGAACAGGCAGACGGAGGGGCCTTCGAAAGGCTGGATCGAAACAGGGGGCAGGGACATGAGGCCTCGAAATGAACGGATGCGCCGTCGGCCATGGCCAAACGGGCGGCGATCGAGCTAACAGACTCTCGGCCGCTGGGCGCCAGCCATATCGTGTCGGAACCAAGGATGAAACGCTGGATCGTCGCCAAGGCGGCCCTATCGACGGCTCTGGTCCTTGTGGCGCCGACCTTGAGCGCCTGTTCGGAAAAGAAGGACGCCGCCGTCGCGTCCGAGCCGGGCGCCCCGGTGGAATCGCCCTGGACGCAGCCGCCGACGGTTGACGCCGCTCGGCGCGAGGGGGGACAGGTGGTGGTTCGAGGCGCGGCGGCGCCCGACGCCCGAGTCGTGCTTCGCGCGGGGGACGGAGCGGCCGTGGCGGTCAGCGCAGACGCCGCCGGCCGGTTCGAACTCCGGGCGCCCTTGACGCCAGGCGACATGCGGCTGAGGCCGGAGGTGCAGATCGGGGAGGACGCCGCGCCCTCGCCCGAGACCTTGGTGCTTCTGCAGGGCGGAGCGGGGCCGATCATCCTGATCGCGGCCGGAGAGCCCACGACCCGGCTGGACGGCCGGGGTCGGTTGGATGCGGTGGATTCCGACGGCGCGGTCCTGATCGTCTCCGGTCGCGCGAACGGACCGCCGCCGGAGGTGACGATCAACGGAAGGCGGGCGCCGGTCCTGAGCCGCACCGGCGGCAGCTGGCGTGCGACGGCCCCCGACGGGGGTGCAGCGTCGATCGTCGTGGACGGCGAACGGTTCGACTATCCCGGCGTCGGTTCTCAGGCGGACTTTCAGTCGCAACGGGCCGGCGACGGATGGCGGCTGACCTGGCCGACCGGACCGAGCGGTCGTCAGACCACATGGCTGCCGGATCGCGGCGGTTAGGACTTCGTTAACCGAAGCGGCGGACAGATGAATCTGTCCCGTTCTGGGACACACCATCACCGAACTTCCATTCAAAGCCCGGCGCCTGCGTCGGGCTCTTTTTTTCAGACGGCCAGGTTGTCGATAAGCCGCGTCTTGCCCAGCCAGGCGGCGGCGAGAATGCGCGCGGGGGCGTCGACCACGCCGTCGCGAAAGACCGACAGGTCTTCGGCCCGCCGGACCGCCACATAGTCGATGCGCTCAAAGCCGGCCTTCAGCACGGCGGCATAGGCGTCTCGTTCGACGCCGGGCAGGGGACGCCCCGACGCGGCATCGGCTGCCGCCGCCGCCAGGATGCGGTTGAGCCGGCGGGCCACGGCCAATTCGTCTTGCGACAAATAGGCGTTTCGCGACGACAGGGCCAAGCCGGCCTCGTCCCTCTGGGTCGGAACGGCGACGATGTCGATCGGCAGATCCAGGTCGCGGACGAAGCGCCGGATCACCATCAGCTGCTGATAGTCCTTCTCGCCGAACACGGCCAAGTCCGGCTGAACCTGGTTGAACAGCTTGGTCACCACCAGGGCGACCCCGCCGAACATCTGAGGCCTGAAATCGCCTTCCAGGCCCATCGCCGGACCCGTCACGGCGATGCTGGTGGCGAAGCCTTCGGGGTACATGTCCTCTGGCGCGGGCGCGAACATCAGAGGGCAGCCGACGCCGGACAACAGCCGCGCATCCTCCGCCTGCTGGCGTGGATAGCGGGCCAGATCCTCGGTCGGGGCGAACTGGGTCGGATTGACGAAGTTGGAGACCACCACTCGATCGGCGCGCTGAACGGCTTCGCGCACCAGGGCCAGATGGCCGTCATGCAGGGCGCCCATGGTCGGAACCAGGCCCACCGTCAGGCCTTGTCTCTTCCAGTCGCGTACCGCGGCGCGCAGTTCCGCGACGGAACGAACGACGAGGAGCGAAGCGGGCTGGGTCATGGTGAACCGGTTAACCTTGTGCCTTAAGCGTGTCGATGCACCAGACCTCAAGCCCTGGCCACTAGGGTGGTGCTTATGACGCCAGCAGCAGCGACCCGTCCAGTTCTGATCGCCCTCACCCTCGGGCTTGCCGGGTGCGGGGCCGTCGAGGGCGACCGTCATTCCTTCCAGTCCGCCGCCGATCGGATCGCTGCGATCGAGATTCCGATGGACCCGGACGCCCCCAGGCCCGCAGCTGCGCAAAAAACTCGCGCCGAAACTCAGGGTTTGCGGCCTGCAAAATTCTCGCCCGTGAAAATCGCCCTGATGACGCCCTATGAGATGTGGGACGCCCGCGACGCCATGGCGGGGCGGCTGGGCGCTGACGAAAGGCGGACGGAACCCGAGCCTGACCGGGAGCCCGGTCTAAGGGGGGCGGGGACGCGGATGGTCCAACCGGCCGGCCAGCCCGCCATGCGCGCCGCCGCTCCTGCGCTTGTCGAGGCGGTCGATCGTGCCGACAGGCCGGTTCTGCGCCCCGCCGTCATCCGGTCGGAGCCGCGGCCGACCTCGTCGGCGGAGGGCCGACTGATCCAGCTGGGCGCCTTTTCCAGCGAAGCTGCGGCGCGGGCCGCCTGGGCGCGGCTGAGAACCCAGGCGGATCTGTCCGACTTTTCGCCGCGATTCGAGGACGTCGAGGTCGCCGGTCGTCGTCTGACCCGGCTGCGGGTTGGGCCTATTCCAACCGAGACCGCCAGCGCCCTGTGCGCGGCCGCCCAGGTGGCCGATCCCTGGTGCCGTCGCGCCGGCTGACCGGCGGGCGTCCCTTCCACCAGAGCAAAGTCCACAGATGGCCGTTAACGCCGCGTTGACGTTTGGCCTCTGTGCGCCGAGTCTAAGGCGTCCGAAGGCCGCGCTGCACTGAGTCGCGTCGGCCGCCACAGAGGGTTTCCTCCATGACGCAGCCACACGTGATCGTCCTCGGCAATGAGAAGGGCGGGGCGGGCAAGTCCACCCTGGCGATCCACATCGTCACCGGCCTGCTGCATGCGGGGCGGACGGTGGCGATCATCGATCTGGATCTGCGCCAGCGCTCCATGCAGCGCTTCTTCACCAACCGTCAGGCTTGGCTGGCCGCGAACGGCCAAACGCTGCCCCAGCCGTTCATGCCCGACATGGGCGACGGCAAGGCCTTGGCCAAGGGCGGGACAGATGAGCAGATCGCGGCCTTCGAAAAGGCCTTCGCCGAGGCTGCGGCCGCAGGCGTGGACGCCATATTGATCGACACCCCCGGCGGCGACACGGCGGTGTCCAGCGCCGCCCATGCGCGCGCCGATCAGATCGTGACCCCCATGAACGACAGTTTTGTCGACTTCGACCTGCTGGGCGAGGTGGACCCAGTCTCGCTGGAGCTGCTGAAGCCCTCCATCTATTCCGAAAGCGTCTGGGAGGCCCGCAAGGTCCGGGCGATCACCCAGGGCCGGCAAGCGACCATCGACTGGCTGGTCGTGACGAACCGTCTCGCCGTCGCCGAGGCGCGCAACCGCAAGCGACTGGAAGAGCGGATGAACAAGCTGGCCAAGCGGGTCGGCTTCCGCGTCGGGCCGGGCTTGCGTGATCGGGTCATCTATCGCGAGCTGTTCCCCTTCGGCCTGACGGTTGCGGACCTGTCGAACGAGGTGCGGCCGGTGGCGGTGTCCCTGGCCCACGTCGCGGCCCGCCAGGAGCTGCGCAATCTGATGAAGGCCATGGGTCTGGAACAGGCCCTGGCGCCGCTGGACGTGGCGGCCTGAAAGGTCGGATGACCGCGTGGCTCTGATTGGGCTGGCCCTGGCGGCCGTCGCCGTCTGGGCCCTGGTGCGACTGGGACGACAGACGGAAAGACGTGGTCGGGCCCATTGGCGGGTGACGGCGACCCTGCTCGCGTCTGCGCTTCTGGCCGGCGGGGCTTTGGCGGCCTTCAGGGGCGCTTGGCTGTGGGGCGCAGGCCTCGCGGCGGCGGGCCTCTATCTGGTCTGGTCGTCGCGGATGCGGACGCCCGTACGTTCCGAGCCGATCACCGAGGCCGAGGCGCGCGCAGTGCTCGGCGTCCCTCCGGACGCGGACGAGGCGCAGATTCGCGCGGCTTGGAAACACGCCATGAGCCGCGTCCATCCCGACCAAGGCGGCACGGCCGGGTTGGCGATCCGAGTCAATGCGGCGCGGGACCGCCTCCTGAAGAAGAACAGAGGCGCTTGAGACGCGCGATCAGCTGACCAGGCGAAGCGGCGGCGGCGCGTCCAGCAAGGCCTCCAGGCCTTCCCGCCAACTGGGATAGGCCGGTCGCCAGTCCAGTTCGGCCTTGGCCAGGGCGTTCGAGACCCGCTTGGAATCGAGATAGAAGCGGCGCATCGCCTCGCTGACGCTGTCATCGGTCCAATCGACTTCCGGCGGACGGGGCAGGCCCATCCGGTCGGCCGCCCATTCCACCACCATGTTGGCGGGCGAGGGCTCATCGTCGGTCAGATTATAGGCGGCGCCGGGCCTGGGCCGGTCCATGGAGGCGAACAAGGCCGACACCACGTCATCGACATGGATGCGGTTGAACACCTGGCCCGGCTTCCGAACGAGTCTCGCCGTGCCGTCTCTCAGCCGATCGATGACGCTGCGACCGGGGCCGTAAAAACCGGGCAGACGGAAAATCTGGACTGTCAGCCCCATGCCCTGCGCCCCGTCCAGCCAGTCGCGTTCGGCCCGCACTCGACGGGCGCCCTCCAGGCTGGCGGCGTTCAGCGGCCCGTCCTCGAACACCCAGCCGCCGGCTCGGTCGCCATAGACGCTGGTTGATGACACATAGCCGATCCAATCCGGCCAAGCCTGGGAAGCGACGGGCGCCAGGGCGCGCAGGCCCGGACAGCCGTGGGCGTCCGGCGCCGCTGTGATCAGCACGGCCGTCGCCGACTCCAGCGCGGTCCTGAGGGCGTCGGCGTCCGCAGGGTCGATGGCCGAAACACCCTCCGCCGCGAGGGAACGCCGGCGTTCAGGATCGCGAGAGGTGGCTGTCGCCTGACCGCCCCGCTTCAAGGCTTCGCGCGCCGCCGCCCGCCCCAGGTAGCCGCCGCCGAAGACCAGCAGGGAGGGGGCGGTGACGGGGCGGTTCATCGGCAGGCTCAGGCGGTCAGAATGTTGGGCGAACCGGGCGAACTCGCGCACGGCCGCGCTTGGCTTTCCAGCGCCTTGGCGCGGCGTTGGTTCCAGGCCGAAACGCAAGGGATGCGGTTCAGATCGGCGCGATCGGCGTAGCGCCGGGCGATCTCTGTGACGTCCTGCATCAGGCCTTCAGCCAAGGTGATCGGCTTCAGCCCCAGTTCCCGGAACTGGTCGTTGGCGACGACCAGATCGTTTTCGTCGGCCTCTTGGCGGGGGTTGGGCACATTGTGGACTTCGGCGCCGGTCATGTCGGCGACCATCCGGGCCAGGTCGCGCACACGCCGACTCTCGGTCATCTGGTTCAGGATCTTGACCCGATCGCCGCGCTTGGGCGGATTGTTCAGCGCCAGTTCGACGCAGCGCACCGTGTCCTGAATGTGGATGAAGGCCCGGGTCTGGCCGCCCGATCCGTGCACGGTCAGCGGATAGCCGACCGCCGCCTGCATCAGGAACCGGTTCAGCACCGTGCCGTAGTCGCCGTCGTAGTCGAAGCGATTGATCAGACGTTCGTCCAGCCTGGTCTCGGCCGTTTGGGCGCCCCAGACGATGCCCTGATGCAGGTCTGTGATCCGCAGGCCGTCGTTGCGGGCGTAGAACTGGAACAGCAGGGCGTCCTGAGTCTTGGTCATGTGATAGATGCTGCCGGGGTTCGGCGGGAACAGAATCTCCTGCTCGGCCGGGCCGTTGTCGGTCTCGACCGTCACCTTCAGATAGCCCTCGGGGATGCGCAGGCCCGCAGTGCCGTAGCCATAGACCCCCATGGTGCCCAGGTGGGCCAGATGCACGTCAAGCCCGCTTTCGACGATGGCGGCCAGCAGGTGGTTGGTCGCGTTGATGTTGTTGTCGACGGTGTACAGCTTGTGCCGCGCCGACTTCATCGAATAGGGGGCGGCGCGCTGTTCGGCGAAATGGACCACGCTGTCGGGCGTCAGGTCGCGGATCAGGGCCACCAGACGGTCGAACTCCTTGCCCACAGTCATGTTGACGAAGCCGATGTCGCGGCCCGACACCTCTTTCCAGGCCTTGATCCGCTCGCCCATGGTGCGGATCGGCGTCAGCGACTGGACCTCCAGCTCATTGTCGATATTCCGCCGGCTCAGATTGTCGACGATGGTCACGTCCCAGCCCTGGGCCGAGAGATGCAGGGCCGTCGGCCAGCCGCAGAAGCCGTCGCCGCCTAGAACCAGAACCCGCATGGGAGAAAGCCTCATCGTCGCCTTAAAGAGCCTGCCTAGCCCACCCGAGGGCTGTCGGCAAAGCGGAGCCGTGGCCCAAGGTGCGACGCTTTGTCGAAAACCCCTTGGAAAGGGACGGCGCACACGCTAAGTCTCTCTCGTCTCCCACTCAAACGCAGCTTTACGGGTTTTCGCCCGGCTGTTCGCGGCTTGAGCCGGCCATGACGGTCGGTCCCCACAGGGCCGGCGCACCATGCGGGCGACAAGGCATTCCGACAGATCGACAATCGGGGATCGGCCCCGAGCGAAACGGAACCACGAAACGGACGGACCCGGCCCGACGGCTTGGCTCCATCCCTGCACACGGTAGCGCGAATGAGAGATTTCAAGGGCATGAAGCGTCAGCGCGGACGCAATCGGAACAAGGCGGGCGCCAATAACGCCAACAACGCCAATCCGAATCGTTCGTGGGATTCGCAAGGCCCCGAAAACATCAAGGTCCGCGGCAACGCCCAGACCGTTTATGAGCGCTATCAGCAGCTGGCCCGTGACGCGGCGTCCAGCGGCGACCGGGTGCTGGCCGAGAACTACCAACAGCACGCCGAACACTATTACCGGGTTCTGCGCGCGCTTCAGCCCCAACGCTCCTTCTCCGACATCGCCGCGCGCGAACTGTCGAACCAGGGCTTCGACATCGATTTCGAAGACGAATCCGGCGCTCAGGCCGCAGCCTTCATGGCGGCGCAGCAGGCGGCGGATCGCCAGGCTCAGGAAGCGGCGGAGCGCGCGGAGCAGTCCCAAAACCGCGACCAGAACCGGGATCAAAACCGGGAGCGCGACTACAATCGCGACCGCGACCAGAACCGCGACCGCGACGGCCAGTCGTCGCGTGACGACGGCGAGATGCGCGCTGAGGGCGAAGGCGGCGGTCGCCGTGAAACCCGCCGTGAGCGCTGGGAGCGGCGTCGCGAGGAGCGTCAGCGCCGATTCGACACCCAGGGCGAAGGCCAGTCGGGCGAGGGCCGCCCGATCGAAGCGGTCGCCGATGACGCCGCCGCCGCGGCCCAGACCGAGTCGGCGGCTCCGGTCTCGGATCAGAGCGAAGTCCCTCAGCCGGACGAGCGGCCGGCGCGCCGGTCGCGCCGTCCCACCGTTGCAGCCGAAACGGGCGATGATGAGACTCCGACGGCTCTGCCCGGCTTTCTGACCCGCTCGTCCGCCGCCGCTCCGACGGTCGAGGAGGGCGAGCCGGCCCCGCGCCGCCGCGCGCCCCGCCGCAAGGCCGAGGCTGCGGCCGAGAGCGAAGGCTGATCCCCCGCCAAGCCGTGATCTGCGGCTGCGGTCTTGACGCGGGCCGCCGACCAAGGGCCTAAAAGACCGACTTCGCCGCAAGGTCCGTCCCCTCGGACGCCTTTTCACAGGGAAGCGTTGATGCGCCAGATACGTCCGCCTTGTCCCTCGCTTAGACGCCTGGCCTCAGGGGCCGGGCCGAAGGGCGGTCTGGCTCTGGCGGGCCTTCTCGCTCTGGCGGCCTGCGCCTCCACCCCGCCGCCGCCTCCGCCCCCGCCGCCGCCTTCTTCCGTAACGGGCGGGTTCTGATGGACTGGCGCGGCGTCATCACCTCGACCGATCGGGATCGCTATCAGCGTCGTGACGCCGCCTGGGATCTGGCCCTGCAACAGGCGCGACGCCAGCGCGGTTCGGGCGATTTGAACAGTCTGGGCGATCTGATCGATCCGTCCGCCGCACGCCCCGGCGTGACCCCGCCGACCGGCGACTACCGCTGCCGCACCGTGAAACTGGGCTCCCAGGGCGGCGAGGACGGACTGGGCTATGTGGTTTACGGCTGGTTCGCCTGTCGCATCGAACAGACGCCGCGCGGCCTGAAGTTCACCAAATTGACCGGCTCTCAAAGGCCTTCGGGCCTGCTGTTCCCCGAGAACGACCGGCACATGCTGTTGCTGGGGTCCATGGCCCTGGCCCAGGAACCGGCCGCCAACTCCTATGGCCGCAACAGTGATCGCGATCTGGTCGCCGTTCTGGAACGGATCGGCGAGGCGCGCTGGCGTCTGGTGCTGCCGTGGCCGCAGTATGAGTCGAACCTGGACCTGATCGAACTGGTTCCGGCCAAGACCGACTGAACCGCGCGGCGGCTTGACCGTTCGTCTCCTGAACCGATGGAGACGCCGATCATGCGCCGCACCCCGACCTTCTTTGCGCCCTTGCTTCTCGGCTTGGCGGTGTCCGCCTGCGGTGAGAACAGTCCGGGCAGCCGCGCCGAAACCTCGCCGGCCGTCAGCGCGCCCGCCAAAGGCGTCCCCCCGCGCGTCGCGCCGCCCGCGACAGCCGCCGCCGCAGCCGCACCTTCCGCAGCTCAAGGCGGGCTTCAAGGCGGAAGCGACGATTGGCGTCAGGTCGCCTCGGCGGCCGACGCCAGCCTGCTCGGTCGGTTGGACCAGGCCTGGCGTATGGCCCGCGCCGAGGCCGAGGCCGCCGGCTTCGCCTCTGAGGTCGAGGCCCTGGGGCCATTGGTCGACCCCAACGCCGCCTTGCCGGACCGCCTCCAACCGCCGCCTGGAACCTATCGGTGCCGCACGATCAAGCTGGGGCGGCGCGGGGAGGGAACCGGTCTGGCCTATGTCGACTATCCCTGGTTCGCCTGTTCGGTGGAGACGACCCCCGGCGGGGATCTGGTTCTGACCAAGACGACGGGGTCGCAGCGGACTCAGGGCCTGCTCTATCCCGACATGGATCGTCGCCTCGTCTATATCGGCGCCCAGGCCCTCAGCGACGCCGAGACCGGCTTTCCCGCCTATGGCGATCGTCCGGAACGCGATCAGGTGGGCGTTCTGGAGCGAATCGGCCAGAGCCGCTGGCGGCTTGTCCTCCCTTGGCCGAAGCAGGAAGCCAAGCTGGAGCTGCTGGAAATCAGGACCTGAAGTCCGCAGGCGGGGCTTCAGGTCTCTGGGGTCAACGATTACCGGTCGAGCGCGAAATAGCGGCCCGCATGCCCTCGGCGTGCAGGGCGCCCGAGGGGGCGATCTTGGTGTTTGGAGTTTCGATCGGTCCTTGATCCGCCGTGCGGTCCTCGGGGCCGGTCCAAGTCGGGTTCTCAGCCTTGCGCCGGACTGCGTCGCGAAGATTGTCGGTCGCCCTCTTGGTCTCTCCGTCGCCCTCGCTCCGACGGGCGTCCATCGCTTCGGCGACGCGCGCGATCGCCTCCGTCAGCAGCGCCTTCTTCTCCCGCGCGCCGGTGTCGGCCCCGGCGGTTTCGCCTCGCGCTTGAGCCGAACGGGCGCGGGTGCGGATTTGGCGCTGCGCCTTGTCTCGGCGCGCCCGAAGCCGACCGATCAATTCCCGCAGTTCTGCCGGCGACCGCTCGTCCAGGGCCTGGCTTTGCCGGACCATGTCCGCTTCTTCGCGGTCTAGCGCGCGGGGCGTTTCTGAATTCGACATGGCTGTCCTCCTTTGGGTTGATGGAAGGACAGCGTTTGCTGGTTCTAGGCGTTCCGCCCTTGCGCGCCTAGGTCACAGGCCGAACGTTCAAATCCGCGTCAGTCTCAAATCCTGGTAATCGTAGGAGAAGTCGATGTCCGGCGAGACGCCCTTCATCGTCGCCGTGGCGGGTTTGGCGGTCTGGATGTCGAAAGTCACAAAGGCGTCTTCCTCCCGCTTGTCCGGGAAGCGGGTGCGGAAGGTCTCGCCGTCATAGGGTTCTAACCAGCCTTGCAGGGCCGGGGTGTGGGTGAAGGTCAGCCACAAGCCCGGCTTGCGGTCGCGCCCCCGCCCTCGGGTCTTGGGCGCGATGACGATGTCGCCATACCAGGGATCCCGCCAAGTTCCGGCATAGGCGTCCAGAGGCATGGAGGGCGGCGCGCCCGCCGCCTGTTTGGCGTCGATCTCGGCGGCGGCCGCGACGGACTTGGCGTTGCCCTCGGCCTCCAGTCGCTTGGAATCGGCGATCCAGTCCTTGTCGATCTTGCCCATGCAGATGTCGGCGATGCCTGAGCGAAGAGCCCGCAGCAGGAAGCTCTCTTCCGCGTTGGAGAAGATGCTGAACCCAACCTTGCGGCCGGGGATCAGAACGGTCGCGGAAATGCCGCCGGGCGATCCGCCGCCGTGGCTGATCAGCCGTTCGCCGCGATAGTCCTGAACCTGCAGGCCCAAGGCGTAGGTCGAGGCGATGGAGCGGTTGGGCAATTCCGCCGTCGGGCCCGGCGAGTTGCCGACGATGATGTTGGGGCGATACATTTCCCTGGCGGACTCTTCGGAGAACAGGCGCGTCCCGTCGGGCAGCCGCCCGTCGTTCAGGCGCACTGCGATCCATTTGGCCCAGTCGGCCGGGGTGGTGCAGATTCCGCCGGCTGCGGCGGCCGAGTCCCAATTCCAGACCTCCACGATCGAATCCGCGATCGGAGTCATGGCGCCCTGATAGCGCAGCGGCGGCCCGACCCGGCCGTGGGGCAGGGCGGACTTGGCCGGGTCAGCCAGGCGCGCCAGGGGCACGGTCTCGCTCATGCCGACGCGGTCCAGAATCCGCGTCTGGATGAAGTCTTCCCAGGTCTGGCCCGAGACGGCCTCGATCACCGCCCCCGCGACCACGAACATCAGATTGCAATAATGGTAGCGAGCGCGGAACCCGTCCTCGATCGGCACGAAGGCGGCCTGGGCCAAGACCTCGGCGCGGGTCCGGTCGCTGTTGGGCCAGAACAGCAGATCGCCGGCGCCCAGGCCGAAACCGGCGCGGTGGCTCAAGGTGTCGCGAACCGTGATGTGGTCGGTGATGTAAGGATCGACCAGCCGGAAATCGGGCAGATAGGTCTTGATCGGCGCGTCCCATTTGACCTTGCCCTCATCGACCAGAATGGCCAGGGCGGCGGCGGTGACGTTCTTGGTGTTGGAGGCGATGGCGAACAGGGTGTGTTCATCGGCGACGGCCGGCTTGCCCTGAACCTTCACCCCATAGCCGCGGGTCAGCACGGCGGCGCCGTCCTTGACCACGGCGATTCCCAATGCGGGCTGGTCGGGCCAAGCGGCCATCGCCTTTTTTACATAGGCGTCGATCGCCTCAGCCAGGGCCGTATCGTCGTTGGCGGCGTTCCAGGCCAGGGCCGGGCGGGCCGCGAGGCTCAGCGGGAGGGCGCCGGCCAGGGCGCGACGACGGGTCAGGTTCAGGGGCAAGGCGCGGGCTCCAACTCTCGATGCGGCGATACGCTAACGCGCCGCTTCGCGCGCGTCACCCATCGCTTTCGGAGCAAGGATGACGAAGGTGTAATGGACCTGTCCAAGATGTAACTTTGCATTGCAAAGCAGGCTCGATACGCAACGATTATCGATAAGCGTCGGAAGCCGTCCGCCGCACCTTCAGGATCATCGGGGATGACGTCGTCCAAACTTGTTCTGCTGCTCGGCGCGGCCTGGGCCGTGCTGCCCGCCGCCGCCCTGGCCCAGGCGCAAACGCCGCAGCCGTCGCAGACGCCCGCGCCGGCTCAGCAGAGACCGACCCAGACGCCGGCTGGGCAGACGCCGGCCGGGCAGACGCCGCCCGCCTCCGGCCAGCCGGCCTCCGACCAGCCCGCCTCGGTCGGCGACGTCACCGTGACGGCGCGCGCCGACGACGTCCGCACCTCGATCGATTCCGTCAGCTACAGCCTGGCCAATGATCTGCAGGCGACCTCCGGCAGCCTGGCCGACGCCCTGCGCAACGTGCCCTCGGTCGATGTGGACTCGGAGGGCAATGTCTCCCTGCGCGGCGACGCCAATGTCACCATACTGGTCGACGGCCGCCCGTCCGGCATTCTGACCGGCCCCGGTCGCGGGCAGGCGCTGATCCAACTGCCCGCCAGCCAATATGCGCGGATCGAGGTGATGACCAATCCCTCGGCCGCCTACAGCCCCGAGGGGTCGGGCGGAGTCATCAATCTGATCACCAAGCCGACGGCGCCCAAGCCGGGCACGCAATCCACCGGCTCGGTGCGGGCGAATGTCGGCGACAACGGCCGCTGGAACGCTGGCCTCAGCGGATCGTGGCAGAAGGACCGGCTGACCCTGTCGGGCGACGTCAGCTATCGGTCCGATCCGACGGAGCTGAGCTTCACCCGGACGCGCGAGCAACTGGACCCGACGACCGGCGCCGTGGTTTCGACCACCACCGTCGATCAGCCGATCGAGTCCGAGCAGAACGGCGCCTTCGGCCGCTTCACCGCCGAATACAAGCTGGACGACAAGACCCAGCTGACCGGCGAACTGCGCGGCGTCGCCTTCGACGGCACGGGCTCGGCCTCCAGCCTGTTCGAAACACGCAACGCGGGAGGGGCGGTGACGAACGCCTATCGGCGCGAGGGATCGTCGGACTTTGACTTCGCCAACTGGGGCGCCACGGCCCGGGTGCTGCGCCGCTTCGACGGCGACGGCCATGAATGGTCCAACGAACTGCGCTACGATTCCAACAGCAATGAAAACACCAGCCAGGCCCTGACCACCTTCCTGACGCCGGCGGCGGCGGCCCTGTACGAGCGCACTCGGACTGAGGTCGATCAGGTCACCTGGGGCTTCACCAGCGCCTATACCCGCCCGATGTCGGACGGCGGCAAGCTGCGCCTGGGCTATGAGCTGAACCTTCAGCGGCCCGAGCAGGACGCCGGCTTCCTGCGTGGCCCGTCCGAGGCCGCCTTGACGCCCGTCCCGGCCCTGAACAACCGGTTCGAGGCCGAGCAGACGGTGCACGCCCTCTACACCACCTACGAACGTCCTTTGGGCGAGAAGCTGTCGGCCCAGCTGGGGCTGCGCCTGGAACAGGCCGACATCGAGATCAAGGATCTGACCGGCGGCGCCTCGGCGTCCCAGGACTATTTCCGCGCCTATCCGACGGCCCATCTGCAATATCAGCTGTCGGCCGAACAGACCCTGCGCGCCAGCTATTCGCGCCGCATCCAGCGGCCCCAGCCCGGCCAGCTAAACCCCTTCGTCGCCTATCAGGACCCGTTGAACGTCCGGTCCGGCAATCCGGACCTGGAGCCGCAGGAGACCGACAGCTTCGAAGCCATGTGGCAGATGCGCAAGGGCCAGAGCTTCTATCAGGCGACGGCCTATCTGCGGAACACCGACAAGGCCTTTACCGACGTGGCGACCGACATCGGCGGCGGCGTCTTCCTGACCCGGCCCGAAAACCTGGGCTCGCGCCAGGACGTGGGGGTCGAGGCGACGGCGAATGGGCGGCTGCTGTCGACCCTGCGCTACAGCGCCGGGGTCAATGTCTTCCGTCAGGAGATCGACTCGGGCGCCGTGGTCGGCGGCGGAGACCGCGAGGCGACACTGGCCAGCGGGCGTCTGAGCCTGAACTGGCAGCCGACGGCCAAGGACTTCGTCCAACTGTCCAGCTTCTGGCAGGGCGACAGTCTTCTGGCCCAAGGGCGGCGCGAGGCCGGCGGCATGGTCAATCTGGGCTATCGTCGCAAGCTGAACGAGCAGCTGTCGTTCAACTTCACCGCGCGCGACCTGTTCAACACCTTCAACACCACGACGATCTATGAAACGCCGCAGTTCCGCGAACGCTCGGAGCAGGACATCAAGCTGCGGGCCTTCTACGTCGGCCTGACCTGGAACTTCGGCGGGCCGCGCCGCCAGCCGGAACAGTTCGACTTCTCGACCGGTCCGACAGGCGGCTGAGACATGACGGCGAAGCGCGGGCGGGGTGAAATCTCCCGCCCGCCACCCCTTGTGTGCCCGACGGGTCACACCATCTGGATTTCACAGACCCGTGTCGTCGCTTCCTGAAAGGGCGGCGCGGGCGAAATCCGCCTGATGAGGGGACACCTATGAATCTCGATCTCTATTCCGACCGCGCCAAACAGGCGGTCCAGTCCGCCCAGTCGCTGGCCCTGGCCCGTCGCCATCAGCAGTTCGCGCCCGAACACCTGCTCAAGGTCTTGCTTGAGGAACGCGACGGCCTGGCCCGCAACCTGATCACCGCCGCCGGCGGCGACGCCCGCCGCGCCGAGGCCGATGTCGAAACCGCGCTGAAGAAGCGCGCCCAGGTCACCGGCGGCTCGGGTCAGCTCTATCTGGACGGCGACACCGCCCGCGTCTTCGCCGCCGCCGAAGAGTCCTCAAAATCCGCCGGCGACGCCTTCGTCACCACCGAACGCCTGCTGGCGGCCCTGGCCAAGGAGGGCGGAACCGCCGCCGAGGTGCTGAAGGCCTCGGGCGTCACGGCCGACAAGCTGGAGGCCGCCATCGCCGAGGTCCGCAAGGGCAAGACCGCCGACAGCGCCGCCGCCGAAGACGGCTACGACGCCCTGAAACGCTACGCCCGCGACCTGACCCTGGCCGCCCGCGACGGCAAGATCGACCCCGTCATCGGCCGCGACGAAGAGATCCGCCGCACCATCCAGGTCCTGGCGAGGCGGACCAAGAACAATCCCGTCCTGATCGGCGAGCCCGGCGTCGGAAAGACCGCCATCGTCGAGGGCCTGGCCCTGCGCATCGTCAACGGCGACGTGCCCGAATCGCTGCGCGACAAGACGGTCATGGCGCTGGACATGGGCAGCCTCATCGCCGGCGCGAAGTATCGCGGCGAGTTCGAGGAACGGCTGAAGGCCGTCCTGTCCGAGGTCTCGGCGGCCGAGGGCGGGATCGTCCTGTTCATCGACGAGATGCACACCCTGGTCGGCGCCGGAAAGGGCGACGGCGCCATGGACGCCTCCAACCTGCTGAAGCCGGCGCTTGCGCGCGGCGAACTGCACTGCGTCGGCGCCACCACGCTGGATGAGTACCGCAAGCACGTCGAAAAGGACGCTGCGCTTGCCCGCCGCTTCCAGCCGGTCTTCGTCTCCGAACCGACGGTGGAGGACACGGTGTCGATCCTCCGTGGACTGAAGGAGAAGTACGAGGTCCACCACGGGGTCCGCATCTCCGACAGCGCCATCGTGGCCGCCGCCACCCTGTCGAACCGCTACATCACCGACCGCTTCCTGCCGGACAAGGCCATCGATCTGATCGACGAGGCCGCCAGCCGCGTGCGCATGGCCGTGGACTCCAAGCCCGAGGCCCTGGACGAGATCGACCGCCGCCTGGTGCAACTGAAGATAGAGCGCGAGGCCCTGAAGAAGGAGACCGACCAGGCCTCCCAGCACCGGCTGGAGAAGCTGGAGGACGAGATCGCCGATCTGGAAGGCCAGTCCGACGACCTGACCGCCCAGTGGAAGGCCGAGAAGGAAAAGGTCGGTCAGGGCGCCCAGCTGCGCGAAACCCTGGACCGTCTGCGTCTGGAACTGACCAACGCCCAGCGCGCCGGCGACCTCGGCCGCGCGTCCGAGATCGCCTACGGCCAGATCCCCCAGATCGAGAAACAGCTGGCCGAGGCCGAGGCGAACGAGGCCGACAGATCCGGCCCCCTGACGCCGGAGGTGGTCGACGCCGAACAGATCGCCGCCGTCGTCAGCCGCTGGACCGGCGTGCCTGTCGACAAGATGCTGGAGGGCGAGCGCGAAAAACTGCTGAAGATGGAGGAGGCCCTGTCCGCCCGCGTGGTGGGCCAAGACGAGGCCTTGGCCGCCGTCTCTGACGCCGTGCGCCGCGCCCGCGCCGGTCTGAACGACCCCAACCGGCCGCTGGGCAGTTTCCTGTTCCTGGGCCCGACCGGCGTGGGCAAGACCGAACTGACCAAGGCTTTGGCCGACTTCCTGTTCGACGACGAGGCGGCCATCACCCGGCTGGACATGTCCGAATATATGGAGAAGCACAGCGTCAGCCGCCTGATCGGCGCCCCTCCCGGCTATGTCGGCTATGACGAGGGCGGCGCCCTGACCGAGGCCGTGCGTCGCCGCCCCTATCAGGTCGTCCTGTTCGACGAGGTCGAAAAGGCCCACCCCGACGTCTTCAACGTGCTGCTGCAGGTGCTGGACGACGGCCGCCTGACAGACGGGCAAGGGCGGACCATCGACTTCCGCAACACCCTGATCATCATGACCTCCAATCTGGGCAGCCAGTATCTGGCCGATCAGGGCGAGGGCGAGGATGTGGAGGCCGTCCGCCCCTTCGTCATGGACGCCGTCCGCGCCCACTTCCGGCCCGAGTTCCTGAACCGGATCGACGAGATCATCCTGTTCCACCGCCTGGGCCGCGAACAGATGGGCGGGATCGTGCGGATCCAGCTGTCACGGTTCGAAAAACTGCTGGCCGACCGCCGCATGACGCTGGACCTGGACGACGCCGCCCTGGCCTGGCTGGCCGACCGCGGCTACGACCCGGCCTATGGGGCGCGGCCGCTGAAGCGGGTGATCCAGAAGGAGCTGGTGGACCCGATTGCGCGCAAGCTGCTGGCCGGCGAGATCGAGGACGGCGGGGTGATTGCGGTCACCGCCGGCGAGGGTGGGTTGGAGATCGGGAAGGCGCGGGTGCATTAGGGGCTACTCAAGCCGAAGTGATAACGGCCACCCTGACCCCACTGGGGTCAGGGTTTGCCAGCCGGCCGTGTGATCGAGATTTTCGATTTCCACGTCGTTAAACTGAGCCCAAGCTTCGATCATCTCACCCATCATATGTCTTTCCATCACTGAGCGTCTGTTTGCACGCCAGATGCACAGTTCTGGGTATCCCAATCTCCCATCGGGGAGTGCGACCTGATGAGTTTCAATGGAAACCCAAACGTAGTCGATTTCTCGAATAGCTGGCTCATTGGCCTGAAGAGCCACGCGCACAGCATTGGCAGCGACAGCCGCGTCAATCTTCTGCGGTTCGTCGATTAGGACAACTGCTAAGCCGGCTGCGTTGGAAAGTTGCAGTTTTAGGCGGGTGTCTTTGATTTGAAGGTCGGCCTGTTGGAGCATTTTTCGAACCGGGCGCCCGCCGATCGACATCATCATTTCGTTTATCTCGGCACCATTTTCTCGGTCTGCCAAAACGCGCTGCATATTCACGGTGCCAAAAATGAAGATGCGCGGCTCTTGGCGAAGTGCCTCGTTCATTAGCTTGGTCATCCGCGCTGCGGGATAGCCTTCGATTTGCTTGAGTTCCGCGATGAACTGACGATTCCAAAGGAGGTAATCAGCTATCTTTCCTGCCTTGTGATGGACGGAAAACTGCTTGTGATCGAGGCATTCCGTTCCTTCCCCTGTAAGAAGGAAGGTCTTCATTCTGTGAGCTAGAGACCTGGTTGGTTTGACGTTTGAAGGCCGCACGAACACGAGAATTCTACAGTCGTCACTTGGCTCGCCCATGGCTGATGATCTCCCTTTCGTCATCCTCCGGCAAGCCGCGTCTTCGCGGCGCAGACCGGGGGACCCAGCGGCGCCGTCAGGCGAAATCTTTCCGCCGCACGATGCTGGAGCACCTGGCCCGCGACAGGTTCGCGCTCTCGCGCGCCGCTGGGTCCCCCGGTCTCGCTGCGCTCGCCGGAGGATGACGAAAGGGGGAGGCGGCGTGGATGACGGAAGTGAGAGCGTCGTATAGGTTGTGCGAATGCCGACCCATCGGACCTTCATCGCCACCTATATCATGGCCAGCGGGCGGAACGGCACGCTCTACACCGGCATGACCGCCAACCTGACGGCGCGGGTGTGGAAGCATCGGACCGGCGCCTTCGACGGCTTCGGCGTGGATGACGGAAGTGAGAGCGTCGTATAGGTTGTGCGAATGCCGACCCATCGGACCTTCATCGCCACCTATATCATGGCCAGCGGGCGGAACGGCACGCTCTACACCGGCATGACCGCCAACCTGACGGCGCGGGTGTGGAAGCATCGGACCGGCGCCTTCGACGGCTTCGGCAAGGCCTATGGCTGCACCCGGCTGGTCTGGTTCGAGCAGCACGCCTGGGTGGTGGAGGCCATTCGTCGCGAGAAGCGGATCAAGAAGTGGTTGCGCGACTGGAAGCTGAAGCTGATCGAGGCGACGAATCCAGATTGGCGGGATTTGGCCGAGGGCTGGTATCCGGTCAATGATCCGAACTGGACGCCGCCGGTCGAAGACTGACCTGGCCTCAGGCGTAGTTGAAGCTGATCGAAATCCGGTCGGACTTGGCCTGGTTGGTCGGCACCTCGTGGCGCAGCCAGCTTTCCCACATCAGCACCGTCCCGGCCTGGGGCCGCAGATAGACGAAGGGGCGTTCGGCCTCGGGGGCGTCGTCGGTGAGGCCGGGGCGGGCCATCATGAAGGGCAGGCGGGGGTCTTCCAGCTTCAGCGCGGAGGCGCCGTCGGGCACGTCGATATAGACGGTGCCGGACAGGAAGGCGTGGGGGTGGATATGGCTGGTGTGGCCGCCGCCGGGCTTCAATATATTGACCCACAGATTGTCCAGACGCGGCTTCCTGGCCAGGTCGAAATTCAGCGCCTGGGCATAGGCCAGGGCGTGGCGGTCCAGGTGGCGCTTCAGCTCGGCGAACTCGGGGAAGCGCTGGGGCAGGTCGTTGAGAGAGGCGTAGGAGGTGTAGCCGCGATAGGCGTTGTCGCGGCACCAGCGGCGGCCGGCGGCGTCTTCTTCGGCCATCATCCGGACCACCTCGATCAGCTGGGCGTTGAAGGCGGGCCAGCCGCGTCCCTCGGCGAGGGAGGCTTCATAGACCTGGGTGACGAAGAGGGGGCGCAGGGACATGGGGCCGGGATAGCCGGTCTGGCGCGGGGCGCAAGGCCTCGCCGTCGCAGCCGGGGAGAAGCGCTGGGCAGGGGCGCACGATCCGGCTAAGACCGGGGCATGTTCAAGTCCGTCCTTGTCGCCAATCGCGGCGAAATCGCCTGTCGCGTCTTCCGCACCGCCCAGCGGATGGGGATTCGCACCATCGCCGTCTATTCCGAGGCCGACGCCCAGGCCCTGCATGTGCGGGCGGCGGACGAGGCGGTGCTGATCGGGCCGGCGCCGGCGCGTGAGAGCTATCTGGACGGGGCCAAGGTGCTGGCGGCGGCCAAGGCGACGGGGGCCGAGGCCATCCACCCCGGCTATGGCTTCCTGAGCGAAAACGCCGACTTCGCCGAGGCGGTGGCGGCGGCGGGGCTGATCTGGATCGGGCCGGACCCGGCCTCGATCCGGGCCATGGGGCTGAAGGACGCGGCCAAGGAACTGATGATCCAGGCCGGGGTGCCGGTGACGCCCGGCTATCAGGGCGCGGACCAGTCGCAAGAGACCCTGACGGCCGAGGCGGCGCGGATCGGCTATCCGGTGCTGATCAAGGCGGTCGCGGGCGGCGGCGGCAAGGGGATGAAACGGGTCGATGATCCGGCCGATTTCGCCGCCGGCCTGGCCAGCGCCCGGCGCGAGGCGGCGGCCGCCTTCGGCGACGACCGGGTGCTGATCGAACGCTACATCACCCGCCCGCGCCATATCGAGGTGCAGGTGTTCGGAGACCGGCACGGCGAGGTCGTGCATCTGTATGAGCGGGACTGCTCCCTGCAACGCCGCCACCAGAAGGTGATCGAAGAGGCGCCGGCGCCGGGCATGAGCGAGGCTGTTCGGGCCGCCGTGACGGATGCGGCGATCAAGGCGGCCAAGGCGGTCAACTATGTCGGCGCCGGGACGATCGAATTCATCGCCGACGCCTCGGACGGGCTGAAGGCGGACGGCGTCTGGTTCATGGAGATGAATACCCGGCTTCAGGTCGAGCACCCGGTGACCGAGAGCGTGACCGGCGTCGACCTGGTCGAATGGCAGTTCCGGGTGGCGGCGGGCGAGCCCCTGCCGCTGAAGCAGGATCAGATCCGCCTGAACGGCTGGGCCATGGAGGCCCGCCTCTATGCCGAGGATCCGGCGACCGGCTTCCTGCCGTCCATCGGGCGGCTGGAGCATTTCGTCATGCCCGACGGGATTCGCGTCGACACGGGTGTGGAACAGGGCGCCGAAGTCAGCCAGTTCTACGACCCGATGATCGCCAAGCTGATCGTCCATGAGGACACCCGCGAGGCGGCTGCGGCGCGCCTGGCCGAGGCGGCGGGCGAGGTCGAGGTTTGGCCGGTCAAGACCAATGCGGGCTTCCTGGCGCGATGCCTAGACCATCCGCGTTTCGTGGCGGGGGATGTGGACACAGGCTTTATCGCGGCGGAGGAGGCGGCTCTTGTCCCTGCGGCTTCCGATGAAGCTGTTGCGGCCGGCGCGGTGTTGGTGGCGGAAGAAATGACTTGGCGGTTCGTCAATCGTGACAACGCCGACGCTTGGGATACGCGCGTCAGCGACTTGTTCGGGTTCCGCCTCAATGCGTCTCCGTCGTCTCTTCTGGTGATCGACGCGGATGGCGTCCGCCGCTCTGCCACGATTTCGCCGGGTGCGGAGCAATGGTCTTATGCGGTCGATTGCGGTGATGGCGCTCTACGAGTGAAGAAGGTGCCCGGCAACCGGCTGAAAGGAATTCGATCTGGCATGGAAGCCGGTCCTGACCGTCGCCGCCTTGGCTTCCGGCTCGGTGAGGGGGAGGGGGATGCCGTCCTCTTCGACAATGGCCTGTCGGTGAATGTTCGTCCCCACAAGGCCGCCTCGACGACAGCGGGCGTCCCCTCCGACGGCTCTCTTCGCGCCCCCATGCCGGGCAAGGTCGTCGCCGCCCCGGTCAAGGCGGGCGACGCCGTGACCAAGGGCCAGCCTGTCGTGGTGCTGGAGGCGATGAAGATGGAGCACGCCCTGACCGCGCCGTTCGACGGGGTGGTCGAAAGCGTCGCCGCCGTCGGCGATCAGGTCGTCGAGGCGGCGGTGCTGGCGGTGGTCAAGGCGACGGACTGACTGCGGTTCAAAGCCCGATCCCGCCCAGGGGTCGGGTCAGGATGGGGTCGTCCATCTTGGCCATCAGCCGATAGACGGTTCGCAACATGCCGCTTTCCCGCACGTAGAGGCTCCAGGACTGGTGGGTGGGCTGATCGACCCAGACCTCGGTCACCCATAGTGCGTCCGGGTGGTTGAGATCATGGGCGACGACATAGGAGTGACAGCCGTGCCTCTTCACCGCCGGGTCCGTCAGCAGAAGCGCTAACTCGTCGCGGCGGCCGGGATACGCCGTCAGGCGTGTGATCAATCCGTACATGAGCGTTCCGTTGCGCCGTGAATAATCAGGCGCCAGACGAAGCCTAAAGCTTGAGCGTAAAGAGAAACTGGCCAAGACCTCTAGGGGAGATTACGTGGTCGCCATGCCGCTTCACATCATCAAGCTGGGCGTCGGGGTTCCCGACGTCGAATGGCTGGAACGCCGCGCCGCCAAGGGCGGGCCTCTGGTGGTCCACACCCGGATGACGCCCAAACGCGCCGCGGAGATCGAGGACGGCGGGTCGCTGTACTGGGTGGTGAAGGGCGTGATCGTCTGTCGCCAGCCGGTTCTGGACATCACGACCCTGGGCGAGGGCAAGCAGAGCCGGTGCGAGATCATGCTGGAGCCTCGGGTGATCCGCACGGCGCCCCTGGCGCGGCGGCCCTTCCAGGGCTGGCGCTATTTCGAGCCCAAGGACGTCCCGCCTGATCTGGACACGTTGGACGCCGGCGAGGCGCCGGAGGAGCTGGTCCGTCAACTGCGTGAACTGGGCGCCTGGTAGCCAAGACCTCAGAGTTTTTGGGAGTTGACCCCGACGATCCCGCATGGCCTGTGCCGCGTCCGATGATCGCGCTCAGCTCCCAGACCCGCACCGCCTTCCACGACCTGCTGAACCTGGCCTGGCCGGTGATCCTGGCGCGGATCGGCATCATGACCATGGGTCTGACCGACGCCATTGTCGTCGGCAATTTCTCAAGCCGCGAACTGGCCTTCCACTCTCTGGCCTGGGCGCCGACGTCCATCGTGGTGACGACGGCGGTCGGTCTGATGCTGGGCGTTCAGGTGATGACCGCGCGGATGCTGGGCGAGGGACGGCGGCACGCGGTCGGCTCGGTGCTGCGCCGGGGCCTGACCTATTCTTTGCAGATCGGCGTGGTCTCCATGATCGCCCTGATCGTGGTCGGACCCTGGGGACTCGGCAAGATGGGCCTGGAAGACGGTCTGGCCGAGGGGGCGAGCCCCGCCCTGATCGTCTTCGCCCTGTCCATGCCCTTCTATCTGATCTCGGTGACGGGCCAATTCTTCCTGGAAGCCCTGGGGCGGCCCAAGCCCGGCATGGTCGCCATGTGGGTCGCCAATGGGGTCAATCTGACGCTGAACCTGCTGTTGGTGCCGGATCTTTTGGGGATCGGCTTCAACGGCGCCTTCGCCTCGGCCTGGGCGACCTTCGGGGCGCGGGCGGCCCTGGCGCTCTTTCTGGTGATCTACATCCTGCGCCTGCCCGAGGCGCGGGCGCTCGGCGTCTTCGACAAGCCCGAGCGCGATCCCAAGGCCGCGCGGGAACAGGTCAAGGTCGGCCTGGGCGCCGGCGCCTCCTATTTTATCGAGGTCGGGGCCTTTTCCGGTTTCACCTTCTTCGCCGGCCAGATCGGCGCGGCCGAGACGGCGGCCTGGGCCGTGGTGCTGAACGTCTCGGCCATTGTCTTCATGCTGCCCATGGGGCTGTCCTCGGCGACGGCGGTGCTGGTGGGACGCAGCTATGGCGCCGGCGACGGGCGAGGGGTGTTGCGCGCCGGTCTGGTCGGCCTGGGCGTCGTCACGGCCCTGACCTTCGTCGTCGCCCTGGCGGTCTGGCCCAGCGCCCATCTAATCGTCGGCGCCTATAACCGCGATCCGGCGCTCCTGGCCATCGCCGCCCCGGCCCTGGTGCTGGCGACCCTCTTCTTCGTCGCGGACGGAATCCAGGTGGTGGCCGCCCAGGCGAACCGCGCGGCGGGCGACGTCTGGTGGCCGACCATCCTGCATTTCACCGCCTATGGGGCTGTGATGATGCCGCTGGGCTGGGTCCTCGCGCACCAAATGGGCGTGAACGGCTTGGTGTGGGCGGTGGTCATCGCCAGCCTTGCCTCCTCGACCCTGTTGACGGGGCGATTCATCCGTATTGCGCGCCGTCTGCCGCAAGGCGTTTGAGGAAACCGCGCCGCCGCTCTATATCCCTGCGCTTCCCCGAACTCCTGGACGATCATGGCCCGCATCCTCATCACCTCGGCGCTGCCCTACATCAACGGCATCAAGCACCTGGGGAATCTGGCGGGCTCCATGTTGCCGGCCGACGTCTGGGCGCGGTTCAAGCGGGCTCAAGGCCATGAGGTCCTCTATATCTGCGCCACCGACGAGCACGGCACCCCGGCCGAGCTGGCCGCCGCCGCCGCCGGTCAGGACGTCCGCACCTATTGCGACGAGCAGCACGAGATCCAAAAGGCCGCCGGCCAGGCCTTCGGCCTCAGCTATGACTGGTTCGGCCGGTCGTCCAACCCGCAGAACCATCGCCTGACCCAGCATTTCGCCGAGGCCCTGGAGAAGAACGGCCTGATCGAGGAGCGGGTGGATCGGATGATCTATTCGATCGACGACGCCCGTTTCCTGCCCGACCGCTATGTCGAGGGCACCTGCCCCCACTGCGGCCATGTCGGCGCGCGCGGCGACCAGTGCGACAACTGCGGCCGGCTGCTGGACCCGACCGACCTGATCGACCCCTATTCGTCGGTGTCGGGCTCTCGGAATCTGGAGGTGCGCGACACCCGCCACCTTTATCTGCTTCAGACCAAAATCGAGCCCCAGATCCGCGCCTGGGTCGACGGCAAGACCGGCTGGCAGACGCTGGCCAAGTCCATCGCCTACAAGCATCTGGACGAGGGGCTGATCGACCGGGGCATCACCCGCGACCTGGCCTGGGGCGTGCCGGTGACCAAGGACGGCTTTCCCCGCCCCGGCATGGAGGACAAGGTCTTCTACGTCTGGTTCGACGCCCCCATCGAATATATCGCCGCGACCGAGGAGTGGGCCGAGGCCGCGGGCCGGACTTGGCGCGACTGGTGGCGTCTGGACGAGGGGGCCGAGGACGTCCGCTATGTCCAGTTCATGGGCAAGGACAACGTCGCCTTCCACACCGTCAGCTTCCCGGCGACCATCATCGGCTCGGGCGAGCCGTGGAAGACGGTGGACCAGCTGAAGGCCTTCAACTGGCTGAACTGGTACGGCGGCAAGTTCTCGACCAGCCAGAAGCGCGGCGTCTTCATGGACCAGGCGCTGGAGCTGCTGCCGGCCGACTACTGGCGCTGGCGCCTGACGGCCTATGGGCCGGAACACGCGGATTCGGCCTTCACCTGGGAGGATTTCCAGGCCTCGACCAACAAGGATCTGGCTGACGTTCTGGGCAACTTCGTCAACCGGATCGTCAAGTTCGCCGAGTCCAAGTTCGACGGCGTCGTGCCGGAGGGCGGGGAACCCGGTCCGGTCGAGATCCAGCTGGAGGCCGACATTCGGGCCGCCGTGGCCGAGGCGACCGAACAGTTCGAGGCGATGGAGTTCCGCAAGGCCGCCGTCGCCATCCGCGCCGCCTGGGTGCTGGGCAACGAATATCTGCAGGTCGCCGCCCCCTGGACCGCCCTGAAGACCGACCGCGACCGGGCGGCGGTGGGCGTGCGCACCGGCCTGAACCTGGTGGCCCTGTTCGCCCGTTTGGCGGCGCCGATCCTGCCCTTCTCGGCTGAGAAGATCGCCGCCTCGGTCGGTTCGACCGATCTCAGCTGGCCCGCAGCGGACGAGGACTTGCTGAACCGTCTGCCGGTCGGCGGCAAGGTCGAGGCTCAGGGCGTGCTGTTCGCCAAGATCGAAGACGCCCAGGTCGCGGAATGGTCCGAACGCTTCGGCGGGGCGGAGTAGGGCGACCGCCTCAGTCCGCCTGGAGGCTCCCGCAGAAATGGGCGTGCAGCACGTCCATGACCTGAACCGCCGCCGGATGGACGATGAAATAGGTCAGGGTGCGGTGGTCGCGGCGAACGTCGATCACCCCCTCGTCCTTCAGCTTGGCCAGATGCTGGGACATGGATGTAGGGGCCATGCCGGTCTCGGCGATCAGGGTGGAGACGTTGCGCTCTCCCTGGGCCAGGGCGCACAGGATCAGCAGCCGGTGCGGACTGGCCAGCCCCTTCAGAAACGCCGCCGCCTGATCCGCTCGGGCCGGAAGGCCGTCGAAGACAGCGGTCATCGGTAGGTCTTTACATTTCATATTTCGATCATATCATAAATATCGAAATTGAAAAGGAGGCCGTTATGGCCAAGGACTATACGGCGCTGACGCGCGATATCTCGGCCTATATCGGTGAACTGCGCCGGGCGCAGCCGGGGCCGATGCAGGCCTTTTCGGAACTGGCCAAGACGGCGACCGCCGACGGCGCCCTGGACAAGAAGACCAAAGAGCTGATCGCCCTGGCGATCGGCGTGTCCCAGCGGTGCGACGGCTGTATCGGCTTTCATGCCAAGGCGCTGAAGGATTTGGGCGCGACGCGCGACGAGATCGCCGAAGTCATGGCCATGACGGTCTATATGGGCGGCGGCCCGGCCCTGATGTACGCCGCCGACGCCCTGCGCGCCTACGACCAGTTCGCCGAGGCCGACTAACCCTCGATGATCGGCAGACCGGCGGCGTACCAGGCCTGGATCCCACCGGTCAGGTTGAACAGCGGCTGACCCTCCGGCCCGGTCGGGCCGATGAAGGCGCAGACCTGATGGCTGCGACCGCCCTTCAGGCACATGACCACGATCTTGCGGTCGGCCGGAAGGTCCAGCGCCTGCCAGGCTGCGGGCATGGCGCTGAGCGGGGCCAGGATCGCGCCCTCGACGTGGGCGGCGGCGAACTCGTCCGCCTCGCGCACGTCGATCAGCACGGCTTCGCCCGCTTGCAGCCAGGCGGCGGCGGTTTCGACATCGACCGTCGCGACCGTCATGCGGCGGGCGCAGTCGGGGCGGCGGGCGCAGGGGCGGAACTGTCCTCAATCCGCTTTTGGCCCATGTGTTTGGCCGCTTCCTCGGGACTTATCTCGATGAAGGCCGGCGCCGAGGCGTTGAACTCATCCATATGGCCGGTGCGGACCACCACCTGACGCGCGCCGTCCCAGATCATATGCAGGGCGACGTACAGAACCACGACCAGACCGAAATAGCCGATCCAGCGGAAGCGGTGCAGCAGGCGGGCGATATAGGTCGCCGCCACACCCATCAGGGCGATGGACAGGATCAGGCCGAAGACCATGATCCAAGGGTGTTCGTGGGCGGCGCCGGCGACGGCCAGCACATTGTCCAGCGACATGGTGATGTCGGCGATCATGATCTGGAGCAGGGCGGCGCCGAAGGACTTGCGCTTGACGCCCAGCTCTTCGGGCGAGGGGCCGGTGCCGTGCTCGATGCTCAGGGCGAGCTCCAGCTCCTTTTCCGCCTCGGCCTGATCGTGGGTGCGCTGCTCCTGCAGTTCTCGCCACATCTTCCAACAGACCCAAAGCAGCAGAAGACCGCCCGCCAGCAGCAGCCCGACCAGGGCCAGCAGCTGCACGGTGATCAGGGCGAAGCCGATGCGCATGACCACGGCGGCGGCCAGGCCGATCAGAATGGCCTTCTTGCGCTGTTCCTGGGGCAGGGCGGCGGCGGCCAAGCCGACGGCGACGGCGTTGTCGCCGGCCAGGACCAGATCCATCAGCAGAACCTGGCCCAGCGCGGTCGCTTGGCTGGCGAGTTCGGGAGAAGAGAGGATTTCCATGGCGGCTCCTTAACCTCGCCCGCGCCGTCTGTCAGCCGCGTTGCGCGCGCGCAGCCTCATAAAGCGCCACGGCCGCCGCATTGGAGACGTTCAGGCTCTCGAATCCGCCCGGCATGGGGATCTTGGCCAGGACGTCGCAATGTTCGGCCACCAGACGACGGATGCCGTCGCCTTCGGAACCCATGACCAGGACCGTCGGCTGGGCGTCCAGCGCCTCTTCCAGCGTCTGCTCGGCCGAACCGTCCAGGCCGACCGCGCGCCAGCCCAGATCCGCCAGTCTTTCCAGGGCGCGCGACAGATTGGTCACTCGCGCATGGGGCAGGCGTTCGGTGGCGCCGACCGCCGCCTTGGCCAGGGCGCCGGCCAGGGCGGGCGCATGGCGATCCTGAACGACGATTCCTCGCGCCCCAAAAGCCAGGGCCGAGCGGAAGACGGCGCCGACGTTCTGCGGATCGGTCAACTGGTCCAGCATGACGATGACCCCCTGGGCCGGATCGGCCAGATCGTCCAGCGACACCCCTTCCAGCGGCTGGACCTTGAAGGCCAGACCCTGATGGACGGCGCCGGGCGGCAGCATGCGGGTCAGGATCTGACCCTCGACCACTTCGATCTTGTGGCCATGCGCCAATCGGCCCTCCTCGATTTCGGCGGCGCGCTCGGGCGTGGCCAGCAACCGGCCCATGCCGCGCCGCGCCGGATTCGCCAGGGCGGCGAGGACGGGGTGACGGCCCCACAGAAAATTATCGGCGTCCGCCTTGCCGCGATCGGGCGAACGCGGGGTTCGGCTGGCATCCTCTCGGCCGGAAAAGCCTTTTGTGACAGGCTTTTGGCCCCTTTCCCGCGGGCCGGAAGATGGGTTTGCTGGGATTGGCTTTTTACCGCTTCTACGGTCGTTGCGTTCTGATTTCGACGACACTATAAGACGCCCTCCGATTTGGAGCCCCAAGGGCTTTCGGGTCTGGGCGCCCCCTCTATCGCAGAGGAGGCGACATGCCGAAGGCTTTTGTTTCGTCCCGCTTGATTATGGGCGGAACGAGGGGTCCGGCGGTTCGACAAGGCGCGTTGGGGGAATGTCCCGAGCGGCAAAGGGGGGGGACTGTAAATCCCCTGCGTAAGCTTCGAAGGTTCGAGTCCTTCTTCCCCCACCACGCGCCTTCGAACACGACGGATCAGGACGACGGAGAGGAATCGGCTGCGGCGTTCCCCGGAACTTCCGCAGTCTCCGCGCGGGTATAGCACAATGGTAGTGCAGCAGCCTTCCAAGCTGAGGATGTCGGTTCGATCCCGTCTACCCGCTCCAGGTTTTTAGATCAGCATCGCGCCCCTCAACCCGGGCCATCAGGAGTTTGGCCATGGCCAAGGAAAAGTTCGAACGCACGAAGCCGCACTGCAACATCGGCACGATCGGTCACGTTGACCACGGCAAGACGACGCTGACGGCGGCGATCACGATGACGCTGGCGAAGGCCGGCGGCGCCAAGGCGATGAACTACGCCGACATCGACGCTGCGCCGGAAGAGAAGGCGCGCGGCATCACGATCAACACGGCGCACGTGGAATATGAGACGGCGAACCGTCACTATGCGCACGTCGACTGCCCCGGCCACGCCGACTATGTGAAGAACATGATCACCGGCGCGGCGCAGATGGACGGCGCGATCCTGGTGGTTTCGGCCGCTGACGGCCCGATGCCGCAGACGCGCGAGCACATTCTGCTGGCTCGTCAGGTGGGCGTGCCGGCCCTGGTGGTCTTCATGAACAAGGTCGACCTGGTCGACGACGAAGAGCTGCTGGAGCTGGTCGAGATGGAAGTGCGCGAGCTCCTGAGCTCGTACCAGTTCCCGGGCGACGAGATCCCGATCACCAAGGGGTCGGCCAAGGCCGCGACCGACGGCGTGAACCCGGAGATCGGCGAGCAGCGCATCCTGGCCCTGATGGAAACCGTCGACAGCTACATCCCGCAGCCGGAACGTCCGGTGGACCTGCCGTTCCTGATGCCGGTGGAAGACGTCTTCTCGATCTCGGGCCGCGGCACCGTGGTGACCGGTCGCGTCGAGAAGGGCATCATCAAGGTCGGTGAAGAAGTCGAGATCGTCGGCATCCGTCCGGTCCAGAAGACGACCTGCACGGGCGTCGAAATGTTCCGCAAGCTGCTGGATCAGGGCCAGGCGGGCGACAACGTCGGCGTTCTGCTGCGCGGCACCAAGCGTGAAGACGTCGAGCGCGGTCAGGTTCTGTGCAAGCCGGGTTCGATCACCCCGCACACCAAGTTCGTGGCCGAGGCCTACATCCTGACCAAGGAAGAGGGCGGCCGTCACACCCCGTTCTTCACCAACTATCGTCCGCAGTTCTACTTCCGCACGACCGACGTGACCGGCATCGTGAAGCTGAAGGAAGGCGTCGAGATGATCATGCCCGGCGACAACGCCGAGCTGAACGTCGAACTGATCACCCCGATCGCCATGGACCAGGGCCTGCGCTTCGCCATCCGTGAAGGCGGCCGCACCGTCGGCGCCGGCGTCGTGGCCAAGATCGTCGAGTAATCGACGGTCCAAACGACCCGAAGACCTCAGCGGCCCCCGGAGAAATCCGGGGGCCGTTTTGCTTTCGGTCCCGTTGCTCTACGGTGAAGCCTGGGGGAGATCCAATGGCTTACGGAGACGAGGACTATAAGACCGCGCGGCTGAGGTTCGCCCCGCCGCCACAGACGTTTCCGCAGCGTGCGATCGACCTGGGCGATCGGGATCCGTTTGCGCTGAGCAAGAGGGGCGTCTGCTACATCCTGTCTGAGACCCTGGTGGACGTATGCGGACCTGTTCCCGTCTATAGCTCCCGCCTGGTGCAGAAGGTGACCGGCGGCGACGGCCTTCAGACCTGCGCCAGCTTCGAGATTACGTTTGATCCCGCTCACGAACATCTAGTCGTCCATACCGCCAGTGTCTTGCGGGATGGAGTGCGCCGGGAGGCCGCCAGTCCGGCGGCGTTTGAACTGCTGCGGCGGGAGTTGAACCTCGAACGGGCCATGTACGACGGTCGTTTGACGGCGCACATGATCATTCCCGATGTGCGCATCGGCGATGTCGTCGAAACAGCCTTCAGCATCGTCGGGGCCAATCCAGCCCTGGCAGGACGCCTAAGTCAGCACTTCCGCCTACAGTGGTCGTCGCCTGCGATCGAGACGGATTGCCGCCTTCGCGCTCCCGAGGACCGGCGCCTCGCGATGCAGACCCGGGGCGCGGTTCCGCCGGTCGAGGACACGGTCGAGGACGGGGTGCGCCAACTGCGCTGGCGCATGATCGACGCGCCGGTCTACATCTATGACGCGGATACGCCCGCATCCTTTGTCGGCCACGCCGAGGTCCACATCGCCGACAGCATGACCTGGTCGGACGTCTCCGACCTGTTTCGCGAGGCCTATGCGACGGACGTTCTGCCGGCGGGCCTGGAAGACGCGGTCGCCGAAATGGCCGCCGCACCCCACACGGCTGAGGGGCGCGTCGCGGAGGCGCTGAGATATGTCCAGCGCCTGTTGCGGTATCATTCGATCGGCGTGGGCGCGGGCGGTTTTCGTCCACGCACCATCAGGGACATCTGGGACAGCCGGTATGGCGACTGCAAGGACGCGTCTCGTCTTCTCGTCGCCATTCTCACGCGGCTGGGCTTCAAGGCTTGTCCCGCCCTGGTGAATACGCAGTTGCGCGAGGGGCTGGCCGAGGCGCTGCCCCATGCAACGGCCTTCGACCACTGTATCGTGCGGGTGGAGGTCGACGGACAGGCCTGGTGGTTCGACCCGACCTGTTCGCCGCAGTTCGGAAGCCTCTCCCATCTGACGCGCCCGCCCTACAAGGTCGGCCTGCCGCTGGCCGAAGATGCGGAGTTGGAGAAGATTCCGGAAGCGGCACGAAAAATGATCTGCGAGACCACGGAGCACTGGACCTTCGGTCACAAGGCCACTGATCCGGCCGAGCTCAAGCTCAGGACCGTCTATCGAGACTGGCGCGCCGACGACATGCGTCGCTGGCGTGAGAACGAGGGGGCTGACGGCGTCAGCCTGCGGATGCGCGAAGGGCTGGAGTCGGCCTATGGCGAGCTATCGGAGCTGGAGCCGCTGATCTGGAGCGACGATCCCGCAGCCAACCGGCTGGAGGTCCTTGAGCATTATCGGGTTCACAGGCCCTATGCGGTCAATGAAGGGGGCGACAAGGGCGTCCGTTTCGAGTCCCGCGACGACGTGGTCGGAGAGACCTTGAAGACCCAGTACCGTCCCCGCCGCGACCAGCCCATCGATCTGGGATCGCCGCGCATCGTCAGGACGGAACGCCTCTTCGTCTTCCCCATAAAACCACAGATCACGCCGTGGCGGCTGCGTTTCGAGGGGCCAGGCGTGCACGGCGTCAGCGAGTTCAGATGGCTGGATGAATACAAGGGGCGACATCTGATCGAAGTCGATGTCGAACGCCGCATTGTTCCGGTCGAGGCGGTTCAGGACTACTTCGCCTTCTTGCAGAAAATGCGGGCGTCCAACGGCGTCAGCTTCGACCTCGCCACCAACAGGTCCGGAAAGCTGAAGAGCCCGTCGACCGGCGCGACGGGCTGGAAAAGCTGGTTGTTGGTGCTTGGGCTGGTTTTCGCCTTCGGCGCCCTGCGCTTGCTGCTGCAGGCCGCCTGATCCGCGGCGTGCTGTCGGGCTTCAGCCCGCTGGCGCCCTGAACCTCATCGCTTCGCAGCCTCGATCATGCGGGCGATTTCGGCCGGGTCGATGCTGGCGGCGGCCTTGCCGTTGACGAAGAAGGTCGGGGTGCCTTGAAGCTTCAGGGCGGCGGCCGTGGTGTGGATGTCGGCGATGTGGCGGGTGGTGTCAGGCGCCGCCAGGGCCGCCCTGGCGCGGGCCAGATCGACGCCGTGTTCGACCAGGATGCGGTCGATGGCCTCTGGCGTCAGGGCCCGCTCGGTCATCAGGGCGTCATAGACCTCGAGATACTTGCCCTGCTGATGGGCGGCCAGGGCGGCGCGGGCGGCGTATTGCGAGGTTATGTCCTCTCCCCGGTCCAGGATCGGCCAATCCTTGAAGACGAACCGGACGTCCGGATGCGCGGCCATCAGGGCGCGGTACTGGGGCGCCACCGCCTTGCAGCCGGGGCAGCGGAAGTCGAAGAATTCGATCACCGTGACCTTGGCGTCGGCCGGACCGAAGGCGGGGTCGCGGCGGTCGGGGGCCAGAAGCGCGGCGTTGGCGGCGGCGGCCTGGTTGGTTTCATCGACCCGGGCCTGCCCCTCCTTGGCCTGCAAGGCGAGGCTGGCTTCCTGCAGGACTTCGGGATGTTCCAGGAGATAGGCGCGGACATCGCTGGACCCGCCGCCGAGATAGGGCGCGGCGGCCAGGCCCAGGGCGACCACCGACACCCCCAGGGCGACATAGCCGGCGACGGCCCCGTTCATCCGGCGGGCCGGGGCGGGCGGAGCGGCGGGTGTCTCGGGCGCGGGGGCGTCGTGGGTCATGAAGTCTCGCAACAGGCGGGGAGGGGGATCAGTTCAGGGTGGCGGGACGACGGCCGGCTTCGCGGCGATCGAGGTCCAAAAGATCATCGGGCGTCGCGCCGGACGCCAGGACGATATCCACCGCCCGGCGCCATTCAATGGAGTTGGGGTCCAGCATGCTGCGGGCCCGCAGGGCGAACTGGGTGGCCTGCTGTTCCTGGCCGGCGGCGAAATAGTATTCGGCGGTCGCCAGCCGGGCCTCGCCCTCCTTGCCCTGGGCGGCGTAGGCCTGTCCCAGCAAACGCCAGGCCATGGTGTTCTCGCGCTCGGCGACCGTGGCGTGTTTGAGCTGGTCGATGGCCTCGTCGAGGTTCTTGGGGTCCTCTGTGCCGATCAGGGCGTGGGCCAGGTTGATCCGCAGCAGGGGGGCGTCAGGCTTCAGCCGCACCGCCTCGCGGTGGGCGGTTACGGCCTCGGTCGGGCGGCCCTCTTCGAAATAGATCTGGCCCTTCAGTTCCGCGAAATAGGGGTTCTGAGGGTCTTCGGCGATCAGGGCGTCCACAGCCGTCAGCGCCTTGTCGGTCTGGCCGTCCCGATACCAGGCGATGGCGCGGGCGTAGCGGCCGGGCAGGCTGACATCGGAAGACGGATAGGCCCGCAGGGTGGTGTTGGGCGGGTCCATGAAGGCGTGGATCTTGGCCAGGATCAGGGCGTGCTGGGCCATCCGCTCGGGACTGTCGCGATGGTCGTAATGGGGCTGGTCCTGCACGAAACGCCGGAGGGATTCGATCCGCTGCGACGACAGGGGGTGGCTGCGGAAATAGGGATAGCGGCGGGCGTCGGAGAAGACCTCCTGGGCGCGGAAATTCTCGAAGAAGGACACCAGGCCCGCGCCGGATTCACCGGCCGCCTCCAGGGCGCGTGCGCCGGTCAGATCGGCCTCGCCCTCCTGGCTCTGCATATATTGCAGGGCACCGATCGTGCCGAAATACTGGCTGGAGCCCAAGAGGGCGACGCCCGCATCCGGCGCGCCGGCGGCGATGGCCAGGGCGCCCAGGGCCATGGTCATGAACATCGGCTGTTTGGCCGCGTTTTGGGCCCCGTCGCGCTGGGTGTGGCGGTTCTTGATATGGCCCGCCTCGTGCGCCATCACGCCCAACAGCTCATTGGGGTTCTTGGTCCGCAGGATCAGGCCGGTGTTCACGCCCATGATCCGCCCGCGCGTGGCGAAGGCGTTCAGCTCATTGTCATTGACCAGAAGAACCTCGACGTCGGACGGGTTCAGACCCATGGAGACGAAGACCGGATCGACCCATTCGCGGATGATCCCCTCGATCTCGGTGTCGCGGATCAGGCTCTGGGCCGAGGCCTGACCGGCGGCGACGAGGGCTGCAAAGCCCACCGCCGCCGCGGTCAGAAGGCGGGATGCGGATCGGGGAAGCCACGTCATGGCGTACTCCAAAAACGACCGGCCCCCGCCTGCATCCTGACAGCTTAATCGTGACCGATCAGCGGCGCCACCACCCGCGCTTGGGCTTTTCAGGCGGGGCGACGATTTGATTGGGGTCTTCGGCGATGATGGCTTCGATATCGACCTCGGGCTTGGGCGCCTCGAAGGTTTCCAACTCCGCCGTCGCGGCCGTCAGCACCGGCTGGTCGGCCTCGACCGCCGTCGGCGTCGCTTCCGGCTGGACCGGTTCAGGCTCAGGCGTGACGGCGGCGGCTGGCGTTTCGCTTTCGACTTCGACCTCGACCTCCGCCTCGGCCGGCGTCGCGACGGCTGGGGCGGCGGCGGTCTTGCGGCGCACGCGACGGCGCTGCGGCTCGGGCTGTACGGCGGATTGCGGTTCGGCTTGCGCCTCCGGCTGAGCCTCGGCGGCGACGGTCTCGGTCAGGACCGCCGCCTCCGGGGTCTCGTCGGCGGTTTCGGCGACGGCGGCGTCCGCCTTGAGGTCCTGGGCGTCGCCGCCTCGGCCCCGACCGCGTCTGCGACGGCGCCGCGACCGTCCGCCCTCTTCGCCGCCGCTTGCCGCAGCGACGACGTTCAGACCTTCAACCTCGGCCTCGGCCGCCGCGGGGCGATCGCCGCGCTCAGCACGGTCGGAGCGGGGCTCTGGCCGTCCCGGATTCAGCGGATCGAACCAGACATAGGGATTGTCCAGCGACGGCGTGCGGCCGCGCACCCAGCTGTAGACGTCGCGCTCGCCGCCCTCGCGCCCCCGGCGCCCGCCGCGGCGGCCACGGCGACGGCGGCGACCGTTCTCATCGTCCTCATCGTCCGAGGCGTCGGCGACATCCATCGTATCGGCGGTGTCCGTTTCCCCGCCCTCCTCGTCGCGACGCCCGCCGCGACGACGGCGACGGTTCCGTCCGCGACCGCCCCCGTCGTGACGTTCGGCCCGCTCGCGCGGCTCGTCATCGTCGCTGTCCTCGCGGTCCAGGGCGTCCAGATCGTCGTCCTCGTCGTCGGTGATGATCTCTTCGTCGTCCTCCTCATCCTCGTCTTCATAGAGGGAGGCGTCGAAATCGTCGTCGAGGTTGGGCATCTCGATCTCGGGCGCGACGAAGTCCTCGTTGGTCTCGGTACGCTCGATATTGTGTTCGCCCTGGCCCAGGCTGTCGTCGATCTGGACGATGACGTTCAGACCGCGACGCTCCAGCAGCGACTGCAGATAGGCGCGCTTGTGGTTCAGGATGTAAAGGCCGACGGCGGTGCAGACCTTCAGCACCACGACGCCCGCGCCGTTCTTGCCGGCCTCGATATCGACAGCGCGCAGGGTCATCAAGGCGGCGGATTCGGCTGAGCGGATGCGGCCGGTGCCCTGGCAGTGCGGGCACGCCTCGGTTGCGCCCTCGATCACGCCCAGGCGACGACGCTGGCGGCTGATCTCCATCAGGCCGAAGGGCGAGATGCGGCCCATCTGGATACGGGCGCGGTCGGTCGACAGGGCCTCCTTCAACACACGCTCGACCGCGCGGTTGTTCTTGCCTTCATCCATGTCGATGAAGTCGATGACGACCAGGCCGGCGAGGTCGCGCAGGCGCAGCTGGCGGGCGGCTTCTTCCGCCGCTTCCAGATTGGTCTTGAACGCCGTCTGTTCGACGTTGCGTTCCTTGGTGGCGCGGCCCGAGTTGACGTCGATAGCCACCAGGGCTTCGGTCTGGTTGATGACCAGATAGCCGCCCGACTTCAGCGGCACGACCGGCTGGTGGATTTGGGTCAGCAGTTCTTCGATGCCGTTGGCCGCGAACAGGGGGCGCGAGCCGCGGTACAGGTGAACCTTCTTGGCCTGAGCGGGCATCAGCACGCGCATGAAGTCGCGCGCTTCCTTGAAGCCCTCGACGCCCTCGACCTGAATGCCGTCGAAGTCCTTGTCGAACATGTCGCGCACGGCGCGCCGGACGAGGTTCTCTTCTTCGTAGATCAGAGAGGGGGCGTGGGAGGCGAGGGTTGTCTCGCGGATCGTCTCCCACAGACGCAGCAGATATTGATAGTCGCGCTTGATCTCGGCCTTGGTGCGCTTGGCGCCGGCGGTGCGGATGATCAGGCCCATGCCCTTGGGCACGTCGAGGGCCGCGACGGCGCTCTTCAGCCGGCGACGGTCCGAGGTGTTGGTGATCTTGCGGCTGATGCCGCCGCCCTTGCCGGTGTTGGGCATCAGGACGCAGTAGCGGCCGGCCAGCGACAGCCAGGTGGTCAGGGCTGCGCCCTTGGCGCCGCGCTCGTCCTTGACGACCTGCACCAGCAGGATCTGGCGACGCTTGATGACGTCCTGGATCTTGTAGCGGCGCATCAGCCGGCGCTTCAGCCGCTCTTCGTCGGCCAGGGCGGCCTCCGGATCGACGTCGTCGCCGGTGGATTCCCGATCCAGATCGTCCTCGTCCTCGTCGTCATGCGCCTCGGCCATGATGGCTTCGCGGTCGGCGACGGGGATCTGGTAGTAGTCCGGGTGGATTTCGTTGAAGGCCAGAAAGCCGTGACGGTTGCCGCCGTATTCGACAAAGGCGGCCTGTAGGCTGGGCTCTACGCGAGTGACCTTGGCAAGATAGATGTTGCCGCGAAGCTGGCGCTTCGCGCGGGATTCGAAATCGAATTCCTCAATCTGGCGTCCGTCTACGATCGCGACCCGGGTTTCTTCCGGGTGGGCCGCGTCGATCAGCATGGTCTTTGACATGGAAAGTCTCTCTCTGGCGCGCACAAGCCGACCGTCCCGGAACACCGGGCAGGGTCATGGCGGCTCGCCGAATGGGGGTAGGGGCCGGCGCGTGCGACTTCCCTTCGCCGAGGAGGGCGAAAGAGGCTTGGTCAAGCCGTAGGGGAAGGCAGGCGGAAAGGCCCATGGAGGTCGTCGGTCCTGAACCGGGCGCGCCAAACCTGGGGGGAAGGCCGCGACCCTGGTCCGCTCTTCGAACCATCGGCGACGCCGGGGCGGTTCTCGGATTGGTGAAAGTCAGCGCCGCGAGGAGGGCGCGCCCCCATTCGCAAGGGCGAAAGGGCGCGATCGTTTCGCGGACGGACCACAGCATAGTCACGCTGCATGCGAATTAAAAGGTGTTCGGCCTTAACCCCCTGAATACGAGCCTCTGGCATGATGGATCCGAAGTCGCAGTAGGAGTGGTTTGCAGGCGTCATGGGTGGTCGCGCTGTCACAGGGATGAGCCGTTGGGGCGCGAAGGAATGGGCGATGACCGCCCTGGCCTTCGTGGTCATCTGCGCCTGCGTCCTGTTTGCGACGCGCGGTTTCGCCTGGGGCGCCCAGGGCGACGTGCTGGCCGTGCGGTTCGGCGCCGACCGGGATCGGACCCGTGTAGTCATTGATCTGGACAAGTCCACACAGGGGCGCGTGATCAATGCGGGAGACGGCGGACGGATCACCCTGGCTCTGGCCGGAGTGGCGCCGGGACGCGGCCTGAACGGCGGCGGATCGGGCCTTGTCCGCGCCTATCAGGTGACGGCGGTCGGCGGCGCCTCTCGCGTTGAGTTGGAGCTGGCGCGCGACAGCCAGATCGAGCGACGCTTTCTTCTGCCGCCTGGCGACGGGGTGGCCCACTATCGCTATGTGGTCGATCTAAAGGCGAACGGAGGCGCCGTCGGCCCCGCTGCGCCGCGTGTCTCGCCGACCCCGGCTCCCCGACGTGCCGAAAAACCGCTGGTCGTCATCGACGCGGGCCACGGCGGCCGCGATCCGGGGGCAAGCGGCGCGAAGGTGAGTGAGAGTGAGGTGACTCTTGCCGCGGCCCTGACCCTGAAGGCCGAGTTGGAGCGCACGGGCCGGTATCGCGTTCTGCTGACACGCGAAACCAACACCTATGTCGATCTGTATCGCCGTGTCGCCATTGCGCGTCGGGCCGACGCGGATCTGTTCATCTCGCTGCACGCGGATGCTGGGACGGACCCGGCCGTGCGGGGCGCCAGCGTTTACACCCTGTCCGAACAGGGCGCAGGACGGGCGGTGCGCGAGTTCACGCGGAGCGACAACTGGCATCGCGAACTGCATCTGCCCGGCCGCGATCCTTCGGTGGACCGCATCCTGCTGGACATGACCCAGCGTGCGACCCAGAACCGGTCGGCCCAGTTCGCCCGTGTGCTGCTGACGCATTTGGAGGCCTCGGACCATCCGCTGCTGCGCCGCAGCCATCGCGATGCGGGCCTGGCCGTGCTTCTGGCGCCGGATGTGCCGGCGGTTCTGCTGGAGATGGGCTTCATCACCAATCCCGAGGACGAACGGCTGTTGACCGACGAACGGGCGCGTCGCCGCCTGATGAGGTCGGTCGCCGACGGCATCGACCGCTATTTCCGCGAGCCCGCCGCGGCCCTGGTGACCGCCTCCACCGACGGACCCGCCGGTCAGCCCTGACCGGTCGGCAACCAAGCCGGCGCTTGGCGGTTGTCGGATCATGAAGAGAGCAATCGTCACGGGAGGCGCCGGCCTGATCGGCGCCGGCATATGTCAGGCTCTGGCCAGCGAAGGCTGGCAGGTCGTCTCATTCGACAAGAAGGCCGCCGCGCCGGGCACGCGGCAGATCCTGTGCGACGTCGGCGACGAAGCCTCGGTCGCCGCCGCCTTCGAGGATCTGGGGTGGTCCGAGCTCGATCTTCTGGTCAACAACGCCGGCATCGCTGATCCCGCGAATGGTCCGTTGGCCGAATTGTCGCTGGAGGCATGGCGCCTCACCCTCGACAGTCACCTGACCGGCGCCTTTCTGATGAGCCGTGCAGTCATTCCCCGCCTGAAGGAAGGGGCGAGCGTGGTCAACATGGCTTCGACCCGCGCCTTCATGTCCGAGCCGGAGACGGAAGCCTACGCCGCGGCCAAGGGGGCCCTTGTCGCCCTGACCCACGCCATGGCGATCAGCCTGGGGCCAAAGGTGCGGGTCAATGCGATCGCGCCGGGGTGGGTCGCTGATCCTGACGATGTGACCGCTGCCGACCATGAGCAGCATCCGGTCGGTCGGGTGGGGCGGGCGAAGGACGTCGCCCAGGCCGTGCTCTATCTGGCGGCGGCCGAGTTCGTCACAGGACAGGTGCTGACCCTGGACGGCGGGATGACGCGAAAGATGATCTACGCCGACTAGGGGCGAGCTGTCCTAGGCCAGGCCCGCCTTCTTCAGCGTCTTCCAGGCCTTGATCACCCGCTGTAGCTTGGCCTCGGCGCCGCGGTCCCCGCCGTTGGTGTCGGGATGAAAGCGCTTCAGCATCTCGTGGTAGCGGGCCTTGACCGCCGCCTTGTCCGCGCCGGGCTCCAGGTCCAGATCGGCCAAGGCGCCGCGCTCCAGCTTGCCGACGCGCCGATCCTCGGTCGGCGACTGGGGCGCCTGATCGCCGCGACGGCCGAAAAGGCCGAAACTGTCGCGCCATGAGCCGGCGCCTGTGGTGTTCGACGTACCCATCTTCGCCGAGAAGGCGGCGGCTTCGCGCGTGAATCGACCCGCCTTCATCTCCCAGGTCGGGCGTCCGCCCGTCATGGCCTCGTTTTCCTGAGCCGCGCGAATCTCGCCTTCGGTCATGCCGGCGTAGAAGTTCCAGCCCTTGTTGTACTCACCCGCATGGGCCTGGCAGAACTCATAAAAGTCGTTCAGTCGTTCGCGCGACTTGGGCGCCTTGGCGGTTGCGGCGCGGCGGCAGTCCGGCCACTGGCACGGCTTTTCGCCGGGCTTGAGATGCAAAACATCCGCCTGGGCCGCTTCCTCCTCGGCCTTTGGCGGCTTCACGCGAATGTCGGTGAATCGCGGCTTGTATTGAAAGGAGGCGGACATCACACGAAGTGTAGTTCGGATTTGGACCTCTTCAAGGAAACGATCATGTCAGACGGGCCCGTGGCGACGATTATCCGTGAAAAACTGACCGCTGCGTTGTCGCCGCAACGTCTTGAGATCGAGGACGACAGCTGGCGGCACGCCGGCCACCATCACGAGGGCGGCATGGACGCCCAGCCGGGTGGGGAGAGTCATTTCAACCTTGTGATCGTGTCGTCCGCCTTCGAGGGCGTTTCGCGAGTGCTGCGCCAGCGCCGGATCAACGACCTGCTGCGCGCCGAACTGGCCGGGCCTGTACACGCCCTGTCCATAAAGGCCCTGACGCCGGCGGAGGCCGTTCACAGCGTCTGATTGCGGCGGAGACCAGCGTTCACTCCGTCTTAGAACCTTCGTACTAGCGTCGCGCCTTACAAAGAACGTGGGGGCGGGTTCATATGGTTGAATCGGACGGTGTTGCTAAGACATTTCCCGGTGATCGGCGCGCGGGCGACCCGGCCCAGGCCCTGACGGCCATCCTGCAAACCCAGTATCTGCGCTATGTCATCATCGCCTCCTGGGCCCTGGCGCTGTTGGGCACCGCCCCTTGGTGGCAAGCTCTGATCTGGTTCGTGATGACCCTGGGGGCCGGCACGATCCGGGGCGTGGTTGAGCACAAGCTGCGTGATCGGGTGGAGGCAGGCTGGGGCATGGTCTTCCCAGCGGTCGCGACCGTCACCACCGCCGCCTGGGCCGTCGCCCCCCTGATGGCCTGGTACTCCGGCGCGGTTTTCGGCCAGGCTTTGGCGGTCGGCTTCATCATTTGCGGCTATGTGCTGGTCTTCGCCCAGCTTCGTAATTCGCCGCTGCACGCGATCATCGTCTCGTCGCCCTATGGGGCGGCGGCGGCGATCATGTTGCTGAGCTGCTGGGGCGAGCCTCAGTTCTGGTCGATGATTGCGGTGCTGCCGTGCGTGGTCGCCGTGCTGTTCGTGCTGGTGACCATGACCATGTTGCGCGAGAGCCGGATCGAGGCCTTCCAAGCCCACCAGGCCCATCTCATCGAAGAGCTGGAGGCCGCCCGCGACAAGGCGGATGCGGCGAACCAGGCCAAGTCCAACTTCCTCGGCGTCATTTCGCACGAGCTGCGAACGCCGATGAACGGCGTCCTCGGCGCGGCGCAGCTGCTCAGCGCAACTCGACTGGAGGCCGCCCAGCGCGAATATCTGTCGATCATCCGCAACTCCGGCGACAACCTTCTGTCGCTGCTGAACGACATTCTCGACATGACCAAGATCGAGGCCGGCAAGATGACCTTCGAGGTCGTCGATGTTGTGGTGGAGGACCTTCACCGTCGGATCACCGGACCCTTCGAGGCCCAGGCCGAGGCCAAGGGTCTGACGTTCGCGTCTGAACTGGAAGGCGAGATTCCGGCGGTCGTGCGCGGCGATCCGCTGCGCGTCTGTCAGGTCGTGCAGAACCTGTTGTCCAACGCCGTGAAATTCACCGACGGCGGCGAAATTCTCTATCGCGTCCGCGGCACGCGCATCTCCGATCGGCGCGTCGGCTTTGAATTCTCGGTGACGGACAGCGGATCGGGCATATCCGAAGCGGATCTGGCCCGGCTGTTCCAGCCCTTCACCCAGGTGGACGCCTCATCCACGCGGCGCTTCGGCGGAACGGGCCTGGGTCTGACCATCGCACGCCGCATGGCCAACATCATGGGCGGCGACATCACGGTGGACTCCGAGGTGGGGCGCGGATCGTGCTTCACCCTGACCGTAGAGGCCGAGGTCGTGGAATGGGTTCGCCCTGTCGCGACCGGCGCCGTAGAGGCCGAGGTCGAGGAAGGGGTTGCGCTGAGGGTGCTGGTGGTCGAGGACCACCCCGTCAACCGCATGATCCTGGAAGCCTGGATGAGCACGGCCTCCCACGCCGCCGTCACGGCGGAGAATGGACAGTTGGCCGTAGAGGCAGCGTCCGAACAGCCGTTCGATCTGATCATCATGGACGTCAACATGCCGGTCATGGATGGGCTGACGGCGACTCGGCGCATTCGGGACGGAGACGGGCCGAACGCCGACACGCCGATCGTCGTGCTGTCGGCCTCAGCCCGCAGCGAGGATCACGAAGCCGGGCTGGAGGCCGGCGCGGACGCCTATCTGACCAAGCCGATCGACTTCGCCGCCCTGGCGGAGATGATGGGCCGTGCCGCCGGCGGGCGCGCAGCCCTGAGCGCCGCCGAGGATTCGCCGAGCCAGTCGGCCGCAGCCTGACGCGACTGATTTAAGGGGGCGCGCAAGGCGCGGCGGCGGGAAACCTCCGTCGCCTTCTTCGTTCTTGGCTGACGGCGCCGCTCGCCGCGGGCAGACTGGATCATCATGCGCGCCTTCGCCGAACTTCTGGATCGCCTGTCTTTGACGGCGTCGCGCAACGCCAAACTGGTGCTGGTCCGGGACTATCTGAAGGCGACCCCCGATCCGGATCGGGGCTGGGCCTTGGCGGCCCTGACGGGGGATCTGACCTTCGACGCCGCCAAGCCGGCCATGATCCGAAAGGCGGTCGAAGGGCGGGTCGATGCGACCCTGTTCGGCTGGTCCTACGACTATGTCGGCGACCTGGCCGAGACCGTCGCCCTGATCTGGCCCGGTCAATCGGATCATCGCCCCAACCGCGAACCCGAACTGGGCGAGGTGGTGGACGCGCTGCGCGCTGCGGGCCGCACCGAGGTTCGAGCCTTGCTGGAAACCTGGTTGGACGCTCTGGAGCCGAAGGGGCGATGGGCCTTGCTGAAGCTGATGACGGGCGGACTGCGGGTCGGTCTGTCGGCGCGCCTGGCCAAGACGGCGGCGGCCATGATGCGCCCCGCCGAAGCGGTTGCACCTCCTAAGGCGGAAGGCGGGGAGGCGCGTGCGGTCCTGGAGCCGGTGGATGTATCGGCGGTGGAGGAGGTTTGGCATGCTGTGGACCCGCCTTACGCCGATCTGTTCGCCTGGCTGGAAGGTCGCGCCGAACGGCCGAGCCCCGATGCGCCCGGACGGTTCAGGCCGGTCATGCTGGCCGTGGCCGTCGATGAGACGGCCGATCTGCCGCGGCTCGATCCAGCCGACTACGCCGCCGAATGGAAGTGGGACGGCATCCGCGTTCAGGCGGTGGTCGAGGGCGGTGTGCGCAAACTGTGGTCGCGCACCGGCGACGAGATTTCAGCCGCTTTTCCTGACGTGATGGAGACCCTAGCCTTCGCGGGCGCCTTGGACGGCGAACTGGTGGTCTGGCGGGACGGGGCCGTGGCGCCCTTCGGCGATCTGCAGCAAAGGCTGAACCGCAAGACGGTCGACGCCAAGGCCATGGCCGCCTTTCCCGCCGCCGTCATCGCCTATGATCTGCTGGCCGATGAGACCGGCGATTTACGGGCGCTGCCCCTCAGAGACCGCCGCGCCCGGCTGGAGGCGCTGGTCGGCGCCCATCCCGAGGCGCGCCTGCATCTCTCGCCTCTGGTCGATTACGCAGACTGGACGGAGTTGGCGCGGCTGCGGGCCGATCCGCCGGTCGGGGCGGCGGCCGAGGGCTTGATGCTGAAGCGGTGGGACAGTCCCTATGTGGCCGGCCGACCAAAGGGGCCGTGGTTCAAGTGGAAACGTGATCCCCACGTCATCGACGCCGTTCTGATGTACGCCCAGCGCGGTCACGGCAAACGGTCGAGCTTCTACTCAGACTACACCTTCGGCGTCTGGACCGAGGCCGGTGCGCTGACCCCCGTCGGCAAGGCCTATTTCGGCTTTACCGACGAAGAGCTGAAGCAGTTGGACAAGTTCGTGCGGGACCATACCGTCGAGCGGTTCGGACCGGTGCGGTCGGTTCGGGCAGAACGGGATTTCGGCCTGGTGCTGGAGATCGCATTCGAGGGCCTTCAACGATCGTCGCGGCACAAGTCCGGCGTCGCCATGCGCTTTCCCCGCATCAGCCGAATCCGCTGGGACAAGCCGGCGCGCGAAGCCGACACCCTGGACGGGGTGATGGATCTTCTGGACGCCCTGGAAAGCGGCGGCGGACGGGTGGCTCGGAGTTGACGACCCGCGCCGGTTGCGGCGTCAGTCCGGGCGCACGACCATGCAGGTGACGCGACGTTCCGACAGAGCCTCGCACGCCGCCTTGGCGGCGTCCTCGGTCAGTCCGGTGAAGCGCGACCGGTACCATTCGCCCGCCGTCTGAACATTGCGTTCGGCGTTGGCGAATTGGGTGCGGAAGCGGCGATTGACCTCCGTCAGCCAGTCGGAAGCGACCTTTTCATCCTTGAAGGCGCCGACCTGAACAGCCCACCGGCCTGAGGCGCGTGATGGGGCGGCCCTTGCGGCTTCGCGGGCGGGCGGCGGCGTGGTTCGGCGCGCAGGCGCCGCACCGCCGGATCCACCGTTCAGAGAGGCGGTGAGGTTGGCGGGCGCCCGACCGGCTGTGTCGGCGGCGGCGCGTCGTTCCGAAGGGGCGGGCGTGACGCGTGTCGGCAAAGCCGCCGGGGCCGGGGCCGCCGTATAGGCGACGGCCGAGGTTTCGCCGCCGATAGCGTCTTCGTCATCCGACAAGGCGGCGTAGGCCACCGGGGCGCTGGGCGACAGGGCTTCGGAGCCGACGCCGAAGCCGCGTTGTTCGAAGAAGGACTGGGCGATCTGGATCGACTCGCCCTGCGCCCGCCGCCGTTCGACCTCGAAGCCGGTGTCCATCAGTTCGGCGACATGGGCGTTGCGGCTGGCGCTGGAGCGACCGCCCAGCACGACGGTGATCAGCCGACGTCCATCGCGCACCGCAGAGGCGGCGAGATTGTAGCCCGAGGCGTTGGTATAGCCGGTCTTCATCCCGTCATAGCCGTTTCCAGTGGGCAGGAGACCGTTGGTGTTGCGATAGCTGCGGCCGTTGTAGGCCCAGTCATGCAGGCCGAAATAGCTGTAGTACTGGGGAAAGTCTCGCATGATGGCGCGGGCCAGGATGGCCTGGTCGCGGGCTGAGGTCACCTGGCGCGCATCGGGCAGGCCGTTGGCGGTGAAATAGCGCGTCTGGGTCATGCCCAACTGTTGGGCCTTCTGCGTCATCAGGCTGGTGAACCGGCTTTCGGAACCGCCCACATGTTCGGCGATGGCGACGGCCATGTCGTTGGCCGACCGCACGGCGGTGGCGCGCATGGCGTCGTCCAGGGTGATGGTCTGGCCCGCCGCCAGGCCGAGTTTCGACGGCGGCTGGGAGGCGGCGTGGGGCGAAACCGTCAGGACGTCGTCAGCCTTGACCCGGCCCTGAGACAGGGCCTCGAAGGTCAAATAGAGCGTCATCATCTTGGTCAGGGAGGCCGGATAACGACGGGCGTCGGCATGGCGCGAAAACAGAACCTCGCCCGAGGCGGCGTCTATGACGATGGCGGCGTAGCGGCTGTTTTCCTGGCTTTGAGCCTGGGCTTCGATCGGCCGGACGTTCGCGCTGAACACCAGCGACAGGGCGAGAACGGCGAAGAGACCACGGCGGAACAGTGACAGCATGGGCGGATACGACCCTCGGTGAGCAGGGTGCGACAGGCCCCCCGGCCGACGCGATTGGAGGTCTAGCATAGGAGAGGCGGGTTTCAGGGTGGTTAACCGATCATCAACGCGAATTTGAAGAGCGAGTCACGAAATGGTGCAATGCACAATGATCCTTGATTTTTGTTCGCTTGTGCAGCATAAAGGGGATGACCCTGGGTCAACTAGATTGCGCCGTCCCCCTAACCAATCGGAAACATGACCATGGCCGACACCGCCGAAACCATTAAGAAGACCGCCGATTCCGCCGCCAAGGCCCAAAACCAGGCTCAGGCCCATGCCGCCGAATTCCAGGCCGCCGGCGCCAAGGCGCTGCGTGAAGGCATCGACAAATCCGTCGCCTCGCTGACCGAACTGAACGCCCACGGTAAGAAGAACCTGGACGCCGTGGTCGAGTCGGCCACCGTCGCCCAGAAGGGCGCCGAAGCCCTGTCGCAACAGGCCCTGGGCTTCGCCAAGACGAGCTGGGAAGACGGCGTCGCCGCCGCCAAGGAACTGTCGACCGCCCGCTCGGTCCAGGAGTTCTTCGAACTTCAGACGACCTGGGCCAAGAAGTCCATGGAACGCTATATGTCCGAACTGGCCAAGACCAACGAGATCGTCACCACGACGGTCAAGGACAGCCTGAAGCCCATCAATGAGCGCGTCACCGCCTCGGTCGAGACCTTCCAGGCCGCCCGCTAAGTCTGGCGATCGAAGCATTCGAAGGCCCCGAGGTTCGCCTCGGGGCCTTTTCTTTGTCTTCAGGGCAGGGGCGTGTGGTCGTAGCTGAAGACGCGCGCCAGCTTCCAGGTCTCGCCCTCGCGCTTCCACATCTGGGTGAAGCGGGCGCGGCCGACGCGGGTTTCGGGGCCGTCCCCGCGCCTCTCATAAAAGACGTGTTCGCCGGTTTCGACGGCGCCGTAGTTTTCGATCGGATAGACCGCCACCGCGTCCGCAAGCGCTTCGCGTCGAGACCGCCAGGCGTCCGGCGCAAGGCGGTCCTGACACCGATCGGCGTACTGGGCCACGAAACCGTCCGCATCCGTCGCCACCCGACCGCCCCTGTCGTCGAAGAATTCGAAATCGTCCGTAACGAGCGTCCGCAGGGTCGCAGGGTCGCACGCTTCGAAGAAGACGGAAAAGAGCCGGGCGTCCGCCGCCATGACCGACTCGCGCTGGGTCTGGCCCGGCGAGGGGGCGGCGAGCAGCGCCAATGCGGCCAATGGCGCGGCGGCGAGGGCGACGGACATGGGGGCGACCTTTGATTGGGGATGTCCCAACCTGTGGCGAAAGGGTTGCGGGATCACGTGAATCTTTCGTCAGCCTCCGCTCACGAAAGCCGTGACTGGACGCCGCTTCAAATCAGTCCATCATTCCCTATCTGATAGACAAGACGACTCCCCGATACGGAACACGAATGCCCATACAAAGGCCCGGTGAAACAGGCGGCGGACAAGGAACCGCCGTCGTCACCGAAACAAAGCCCAAGCTTCAGAAGCCCTCGCTTTACCGAGTGCTCATACTGAACGACGATTATTCGCCGATGGAATTCGTCGTCTATGTGCTGGAGCGGTTCTTCCAGAAGAGCCGAGAAGAAGCCACCCGCATCATGCTGCATGTGCATCAGCATGGCGTGGGGGTCTGCGGCGTCTACACCTATGAAGTCGCCGAGACCAAGGTCGCGCAGGTCATCGAAACCGCGCGCCGCCACCAGCACCCTCTGCAATGCACGATGGAAAAGGACTGAGAGGAGCCTCCCTATGCCTTCATTTTCCCGTCCTCTCGAAGAAACCCTGCACCGCGCCGTCGGCTACGCCAATGCGCGTCGGCACGAGTACGCCACGCTCGAACACCTGTTGCTGGCCCTGATCGACGACCCGGACGCCGCCAATGTCATGCGGGCGTGCAATGTCGATCTGTCGGCCTTGAAGGCGGCGCTGAACCTCTATGTCGACAATGATCTAGCCGCCCTCGCGACGGCGGACGGCGAGGACGCCAAGCCGACGGCGGGCTTCCAGCGCGTGATCCAGCGCGCGGTCATCCACGTCCAGTCCTCGGGTCGCGAAGAGGTGTCCGGCGCAAACGTGCTGGTCGCCATCTTCTCGGAGCGCGAGAGCCACGCCGCCTACTTCCTGCAAGAGCAGGACATGACCCGCTATGACGCGGTCAACTTCATCGCCCACGGCATCGCCAAGAAGGCCGGCGCCGGCGAGACCCGTCCGGCCAAGGGCGCCTCGCCTGAGGAGGCCGAAGACCAGTCGGCGGTCAAACAGGGCGGCGAGGCGCTGGAAGCCTATTGCGTCGACCTCAATGAGAAGTCGCGCCAGGGCAAGGTCGATCCCCTGATCGGCCGTCAGGCCGAGGTCGAACGCTCGATCCAGATCCTGTGCCGCCGGACCAAGAACAATCCGCTGCTGGTCGGCGATCCCGGGGTCGGCAAGACCGCCATCGCCGAAGGTCTGGCCCGCAAGATCGTCAACGGCGAGGTGCCCGACGTCCTGAAGGACGCCACCATCTATTCGCTGGACATGGGCGCGCTGCTGGCCGGCACCCGCTACCGCGGCGACTTCGAAGAGCGGCTGAAACAGGTGGTCAAGGAGCTGGAGAACCACGACAACGCCGTGCTCTTCATCGACGAGATCCACACGGTGATCGGCGCCGGCGCGACCTCGGGCGGGGCCATGGATGCGTCGAACCTGCTGAAGCCGGCCCTCGCTTCGGGTTCGCTGCGCTGCATGGGATCGACGACCTATAAGGAGTATCGCCAACACTTCGAGAAGGACCGCGCCCTGGTGCGCCGCTTCCAGAAGATCGACGTCAACGAGCCGACGGTCGAGGATACGGTGAAGATCCTGAAAGGTCTGAAAACCTATTACGAACAGCACCATAAGGTTCGTTACACTGACAGCGCCGTGCGGACGGCGGTCGAGCTGTCGGCGCGCTACATGACCGACCGGAAACTGCCGGACAAGGCGATCGACGTGATCGACGAGGCCGGGGCGTCGCAGATGCTGCTGACCGAATCCAAGCGCAAGAAGGTCATCGGCCAGAAGGAGGTCGAGGCCGTCATCGCCAAGATGGCGCGCATCCCGGCCAAGTCGGTGTCCAAGTCGGACACCGAGAGCCTGCGCGAGCTGGAGGTCGATCTGAAGCGGGTGGTCTTCGGTCAGGAACAGGCGATCGAACAGGTGTCGGCGGCGATGAAGCTGGCGCGGGCGGGTCTGCGTGATCCGAACAAGCCGATCGGCAGCTTCCTGTTCAGCGGTCCGACCGGCGTCGGCAAGACCGAGGTGGCGCGTCAGCTGGCCTCCACCCTCGGCATCGAGATGCAGCGCTTCGACATGTCCGAGTACATGGAGCGGCACACCGTCAGCCGCCTGATCGGGGCGCCTCCCGGCTATGTCGGCCATGACCAGGGCGGTCTGCTGACCGACGCCGTCGATCAGCATCCCCATTCGGTGGTGCTGCTGGACGAGATCGAGAAGGCGCACCCGGACGTCTACAACATCCTGCTGCAGGTGATGGACAACGGCTTGTTGACCGACGCGGTCGGCAAGAAGGTGGACTTCAGGAACGTCATCCTGATCATGACCACCAACGCCGGCGCCGCCGACAATGCCCGCGCCTCCATCGGCTTCGGCCGCGGCAAGGTCGAGGGCGAGGACGAAAAGGCCATCCAGCGTCTGTTCGCGCCGGAGTTCAGGAACCGCCTGGACGCCATTGTGGCCTTCAAGCCGCTGCAGGCCGACACGATCCGCTCGGTGGTGACCAAGTTCATCCTTCAGCTGGAAGCCCAGCTGGCGGACCGCAACATCACCATCGAACTGACCGACGAGGCGGCCGACTGGCTGGCCAAGAACGGCTTCGACGAACTGTACGGCGCGCGTCCGCTGGCGCGGGTCATCCAGGATTCGATCAAGAAGCCGCTGGCCGACGACATCCTGTTCGGGCGTCTGACGCGCGGCGGACACGTCAAGGTCCAGCTGAAGGACGGCAAGATCGACTTCGACATCAAGAGCGCCGGCGGCGTTCCGGCGAAGTCGGAGGAAGAAGAGACGGCCTGATCAGCCCGAGCGACGACGAGCGGAAGGCCCGGGCGGAGACGCCCGGGCCTTTTTTCATGCGCGGCGCGCTCGGCGGCGGCATACTGGGTCGATGGGGCAGGTTGAACAGATTGAAGAGGCGGCGGCCTTGCTCGCCCAGGCCGAGCGGCGGCAGGCGGACGGGGACCTGCACGGCGCCTTTGCGGCCTACAAGGCCTGTCTGAAAGCGGCGCCGGATTTCGCCCCCGCACTGTCGGGTCTGGGTCTGTTCCTGGCCGAGCACGGCGATCCCGGAACGGCGGCTCAACTGCTCAGCCGCGCTACGGCGGTCGGGGATGATGTGCTGCGGCGGCGGACAGAGCCGACTTTCGCGCGTCTGCTGGCGGGCCTGACGCCCAATGCTTGGAACGCCGTGCTGGATCGCGACCTGCAGACGTGCCTGGCCTCTCCAGCCGTCGACCCGCAGACGCTGGCGCGGGTGACCGCCGAGACCCTGTTGCTGAAGCAGGCGCGGTTCGATGGATCGGCGTCGATGCTGTCGGACACGGGCCGCGATCCGCTGTGGCTGGCCTTCCTGTCGCGGTGCGTGAACGTCAGCCCGGCCATGGAGGTTCGGCTGGAGGCCGTGCGCGATGCCCTGGCAGAGATGTCGGTGGAAGGGGGCAGGCCGAACGCCGCGATAGGCGTTCTGATCGCCGCCTTGGGCGTCAACGGGTTCGCGTCCGAATATGTCGCTTCGGCGCGGCAGGCTGAGGGTGTGGCGGCTATCCTGTACAGACCGCCGACCCCGGCAGACGTGTCCGCCCTGGGCGAGGGCGAGATCCAGGCTCAACTGATCCGGCGCGCCGTTGACGAACCGGCGCGCGAGCGGAATCTGGCCCGGACGGTTCCCGCCTTCACGCCCGACTGCGAGGACGCGGTCTCCGAAGCGGTCAAGGATCAGTACGAAGCCAACCCCTATCCGCGCTGGTCGGCGCCGCCTTCGCCGCGACCTCGGCCGCTTCGTGAAGCCGTTTCAGTCTTGCCGGGGTTGGATCGTAAGGCCTTCGGCGATCGTGTGGAGATGGTGCTGATCGCCGGATGCGGCACGGGCTTCGAGCCCATCGACCTGGCGCGGATGGACCCTTCGCTGGCGATCACCGCGATGGACCTGAGCCGCGCCAGCCTGGCCCACGGCATGCGGGTGGCCGAAGACCTGGGTCTGACGCAGATCCGGTTTGTTCAGGGCGACATCCTGCAGCTGGACCAGGTTCAGGCGCGGTTCGACGTCGTCACCAGCACCGGGGTGATCCACCATATGGCGCGACCGGAGGACGGGCTCGCGCGGCTGGCGGGCGTTCTGCGGCCCGGAGGCGTGGTGCGGCTGGGGCTCTACAGCGAGCGGGCGCGGGCGGTGGTGCGGGCGGCGCATGACCTGATCCGGCAGATGGGGTGGACGCCCGTCGATGCGGACATCCGGGCGTTCCGCGCCCATGTCCTGGCCCTGCCGGACGACGAGCCCTTGGCGGCGCTGAAGGAAAGCGCGGACTTCTACAGCCTCAGCGGATGCCGTGATCTGGTCTTCCACGTGCAAGAACATTGCTACACGCCGCCCCAACTGGACGATCTGCTGGCCGTCGCTGGTCTCCGCCTTATCGGTTTCGACGCCCTGCCCGAGGCTCAGTCGGCGTTCCGTTCGGCCTTCGGGCGCGCCGATCCGCTGGACCTGGACCTATGGGACAAGCTGGAGGCACAACACCCCAACCTGTTCGCCGGCATGTACCATCTGTGGGCCCAGAAGCCGGCCTGGGTGGACCTTCCCCCGCTTGCGGGGGAAGTGTCAGCTCGTCGAGCGTAGCGAGACGGCTGACGATGGGGGAAGTCTTCTTCCAGCCAAACAAGACTCCCCCTCTCCGACCCTGGTTCGATTCGCGAACGACGGGCCACCTCTCCCGCAAGCGGGAGAGGGTCAGTTTTCTTTTTTGAAGGGCGACAGTTCCTCGGTCATCTCTCGCCTCTGCGCCTCCACTGCGGGGCCTTCGCGACGGAGATAGTCGGCGACCGGGCCGCGCAGCGCGGGGTCGGCGATGAAGTGGGCGGAGTAGACGGGGGAGGGCAGATAGCCGCGTGCGATCTTGTGCTCGCCCTGGGCGCCCGCCTCGACGCGGGACAGGCCGCGCGCAACGGCGAACTCGATCGCCTGATAATAGCAGAGCTCGAAATGGAGGAAGGGCACGTCTTCCAGCGCGCCCCACTGGCGGCCGTACAGGGCGTGGCGGCCGATGAAATTCAAGGCGCCGGCGATGGGCCTTTCGTCGCGGAAGGCCATGACGAGGGCGATCCGGTCCGCCATGGTCGCGCCCACGCGGCTGAAGAAGTCCCGCGTCAGATAGGGCCGTCCCCATTTGCGGTCGCCCGTGTCCATGTAGAAGGCGAAGAAGGCGTCCCAATGCGCCTCGGTGATGGCGGCGCCGGTCAGGATGCGGATGTCCAGACCCGCCTGGGCGTCGCGACGTTCTCGGCGGATGGTCTTGCGGCGGTTGGCCGACAGGGCGGCCAGGAAGTCGTCAAAGGTCCTATAGTCGGTGTTGCGCCAGATGAACTGGATGTCCTGGCGGAGCCGCAGGCCGGCCTGGGCCATATCCGTCCATTCGACCTCGGTCGGGAAGTTGACGTGCAGGGACGAGACGCCCAGCCGCTCGACCAGGGTCAGGGCGCCCTGAAGCAGGGCCTGGCGCACGGCGGCCGCGTCCGTATCCGGGTGGTTCAGGAAGCGTGGGCCGGTCGCCGGGGTGAAGGGCACGGCGCCCAGCAGCTTGGGGTAATAGCGACCGCCGGCACGCTCATAGGCGTCGGCCCAGCTGTGGTCGAAGACATATTCGCCCTGGCTGTGGCCCTTCAGATAGAGGGGCATGACGCCCAGGACGGCGTCATCCTCGTCACGCAGGGCCAGGTGTCGCGGCGCCCAAGCCTGGTGCGGCGCGGCGCTGCCGGACGCCTCGCAGGCGTGCAGAAAATCGTAGGAGACGAAGGGATCGCCGGTGGGACACGCGCAGGCGTCCCAGGCCTCGCGGCCGATGTCGGCGATCCCGTCGTGAACCGTCAGTGTGAAGGTCAACGGATCTCCACGACGGCGTCCACCTCGACGGCGAAGCCGAGGGGCAGCTTGTAGACGCCGACGGCGGAACGGGCGTGGCGGCCGGCGTCGCCGAACACCTCGACCATCAGGTCCGAGCAGCCGTTGATGACGGCGGGAATGGCCTCGAATTCCGGTCCCGCCTGGACGAAGCCGCCCAGCTTCACGATCCGCACGACCCTGGACAGGTCGCCGTCGCAGGCGGCCTTGATCTGGGCCAGCAGGTTGATCCCGCACAGGCGGGCGGCGGCGGCGGCCTGTTCCGGCGTCACGTCTACGCCGACCGTGCCCTTGATCCCGCCCGAGGCGTCGTTCGACAGCTGGCCCGAGATATGGACGACCGCGCCCGACTGGACGAAGGGCACATAGTTGGCCACCGCCTTGGCGGGTTCCGGCAGGGTGATGCCGAGTTCGGCGATACGGGATTCGATGGTCATGGGGGCTCCTTGATCTGGTCGGCGGTTTAGCGCGGCGCAAGGGCGGCGTCACCCGTCCGGCGTCTTAAGCCTTCGCCAATCGCCATATGCCAGGATGGCGCTCATGGATCTGCACCTGACCTCTGACGTCGCCGCCTTTCAGGCCGTGTTGGCGCGCCTTTCGCCGTCGGACTGGGCGCACATTGATGCAGCCATGGAGCCCGCCGCCGCCAAGGCCGCAGAGGCCGCGCCCCACTGGGATTTCGAAATGCCGGCCAGGGCGGTGGACGCCGTTCTGGGCGCATCCGCCTCTGACGCGGTTCGACGCGGCCTCATCGCCAGTTGGGCCCTGCGCTTGCCGGATCGGGTCGCGACCCTGGCTCTGCCGCCCCAAGTGCTGTCCCTCTATCCCTATTGGATCGAACAGCTGGCGGCCTTCCTGACCCAGGCGGAGGGCGATTACGACTTCGACCACTGGGCCAAGGATGTTCGCTTCAGCCTGGCGCTCAGCGTGCCGGCGGCCAAGAGCCAGGTCATCGACCTGAGTTCGCCGGTGGGGCCGGGACAGATCATCAAACATGTGCGCGACGGCTGGGGCTTAGGCCCGCTGTTCCGCTATCTGAAGGCGGGCGCCAAACGCGAGCCCTGGCTGGAGGTCCATACCGAGAGCCGCTGGCTACGCGGCTTCAACGAGGAGGGTTGGAACGACGCCTGGGCCACGGCGGCGGAAATCTGTCGGACGCGACCGGAGCTGGCGGGGATGATCGGCTCCAGCTGGTTCTACGACCCGCCCCTGACCGAGATCAGCCCCCGCCTGGCGCACCTGCGGCTGAACCCGCTGAAGGGCGGGGCCTTTATGGTGCATCAAGGGCCGGGCGAGATTCACACACAGCGGGCGGCAACAGCCTCTGCGTCGCGAAAGGCGTTGATCGACAGCGGTGATTACACCGCGCGGTCATGGCTGATGGTCTGGCCGAGGAAGGAACTGATCGCCTGGGCGGATCGGCGCAAGGCCGTCGCCCTCGTCTGAGAGCCGGCGATGTTCGATAGCCCGATTATCGATTAGTGTGCTGACATTTTCGGATTGGAGCGACGGCATGTCGATGGCGGCGAAGCGTGCGGGCGGGACGCATCCTCTGCGTTTGGTCGGCTGGGGCCTTGTGGCCTTGGCCCTATCGGCGCCGCTGGTGGCCATGCAGTTCACTCGCGAGGTCGCCTGGACGGCGTCGGACTTCCTGTTCGCGGGCGTCTTGCTGGTCGGGGCGGGCGCCTTGATCGAACTGACGCTGGCTTTGATCAAACGTCGTTCTTTGGCTCTGGCCGTCTGCGCCGCAGTGGTCCTGGCGGTTCTGCTGATTTGGGCCGAGGGCGCCGTGGGCGTTTTCTAAGCCGTTTCAGTCGGTAAGGCGGCCCCAGGCCGAGGCCACGGGTTGAATGTCCAGCCCGGCGGCCTTGGCGAGCCGGATCAGCCGGTCGATGTCTTCGGGGCGGCAGCCATAGGGGGTGGGCGCGTCGCTGACGTCGTGGCCGTAGGCGATCAGCCAGCCTCTAGAGCCCGCCGTGTCTGCGACAAGCTGTTCCAGATCATAGCCGGGCAGGCGACGACTCTCCAGGCCGATGGCCTGCACCAGATTGCGATCCACGCGGCCGGTGTTGATCCCGTCGCGCACGCCTCGGCCGCATAGGAAGCGCCGCTCAATCACCGCCTTGGACCCCAGGGCGCAGTCGCCGAACGGATAGGCGAAGGTCTGCATCCGATAGCCGTCCAGCCGTTCCGACACCCAGGCGGCGTTGCGGGCCAGGCTGGCGTCCAGTTCGGCTGGCGACAGGCGCAGGGTCGAGACGTGTTCATAGGTGTGGCAGCCGACCTCGTGCCCCGCCGCGTGCAGGGCCTGAAGGTGTGCGGTCTCGAACTGCGGCAGATCCAGATTGCGCCCGCCCGCCAAACCGCCGCAGACATAATAGGTGGCCTTCACCCCGTGCTGGGCCAGCACCGGCCCGGCCTCCAGCCAGGCGGAGGCGGGGATGTCGTCGAACGACAGGCTCAGCACGCCTCGCGGGGACCGGATGGTCACGGGGCGGACATCCAGATAACGGCCGGCGCGGCGGCGCATCTTATCGACGAAGGCGTTCATGTCGCCCTTATCGCGGATCGGGCTTAAGGCCGGGTTTCAGACCGCAACGGGTCGAGCGGTCAGGCCGCGCTCGCCGAAGACGCGGCGATAGCGTTGGATTTCGGCCGGATCGCCCACGGCCTTTTCCGGATTGTCCGACAGTTTGACGGCGGGGCGCCCCCCGGCCTCGACCACCTTGCAGACCAGGGAGATAGGCTCAAGCTCGGGGGCGAAAGCGGGCGAACACTTGCGGAAGTCATTGGTCAGATTGGTGCCCCAGCCGAAGCTGAGCCGGGTGCGGCCATGGAAATGGGCGTGGGCCGCTTCGATGCCGTCGATGTCCATGCCGTCGGAGAAGATCAGCAGCTTCTCGCGCGGATCGCGGCCCCGTTCGCGCCACCAGTCGATCAGCCGTTCGCCCGCCGGGATCGGCGGGGCCGAGTCGGGGCGGAAGCCGGTCCAGTCGGCGACCCAGTCGGGAGCCTGATCCAGAAAGGCCTCGGTGCCGAAGGCGTCGGGCAGGACGACCAGCAGATTGCCGCCGTAGTGCCGCCGCCACTCGTCCAGCACAGCATAGGGCGTCTGGGCCAGGCTGGCGTCGTCGGGGGCCAGGGCGGCCAGGACCATCGGCAGTTCGTGGCCATTGGTGCCGATGGCCTCCAGATCGTTCTCCATGGCGTGGAGCACATTGGAGGTGCCGATGAAGGACCGGCCCAGACCTTCCTTCAGGGCCTGAATGCACCAGCGTTGCCACAGGAAGCCGTGGCGACGACGGGTGCCGAAATCGGACAGTGCGAGGTCGGGCAGGATGCGCAGCCGCTCGACCTTGGACCACAGCCGGGTCTTGGCCCGCGAATAGAGGACGTCCAGTTCGAACCGTCCCAGCCGACGCAGCCCTGTGCGGCAGCGCAGTTCGTTGAGGATGGCCAGGGCGGGGATTTCCCACAGGGTCACCTCGGCCCAGGCGCCGGAGAAGGTCAGGACATATTGGCCGTCCTGAACCGACAGGTCGTAGTCGGGCAGGCGGTAGTCGGTCAGCCAGGCGATGAAGTCCGGCGAGAAGATCTGCTTCACCCCATAGAAGCTGTTGCCCGCCAGCCAGACCAATTCCTTGTTGGTGAAGCGCAATGTGCGGGCGTGGTCCAGCTGGTCGCGCAGTGCAGCGACGTCGATCTCGTCCGCCATACGGACCGACCGGGTGCGGTTGATGACCTGGAAGACGACGGGCGTGTCGCGATGTTCACGCCAGATCATCTGCAACATCAGCAATTTGTAGAAATCGGTGTCCAGCAGGCTGCGGACGATCGGGTCCAGGCGGAACCCGTGGTCGAAGGCGCGTTTGGCGAGGTCCATGCGCCCTCTTAGGTCTTAAGCGCCCGACCCGCCACCACGGCGTCCTTGCCGAACTTTTCTCGCAGCCGGTCGATGGCCCGTTCGGTCTTCAGGAGGCGGGTCTCGGCGCTTTGGAACAGACCGACAGGCGCGTCTTCGGCATCCTGAATATCCGCCATGCCGATACCGATCAGCCGATAGGGCGGCCCCAGTTCCGGCCGCAGCAGATCGCGACCGGCGGCGAACAGGGCGCGGGCGGTCTGGACCGGTTCGGCCAGGCTGATCCGCCGGGTGACGATCTTGAAGTCGGTGCGGCGCAGTTTCAGCACCAGGACGCGGCTGGCGACGCCGTCGCGCCGCGCCTTTGAAGCCAGCTTCTCGCACAGGGGCCAGAGCTCGGCCTCCAGCGCCTCGGCCGTGCTGAGGTCCTCATTGAAGGTGGTCTCGGCGCTCATGCCCTTGCGGTCCCGCTCCGGGTTCACGGCGCGGGCGTCGCGGGCGTGGGCCAGGTCGTAGAGGCGCAGACCGGACTCCCCATAGCGTTTGACCAGGTCGCGGACGTCGGCCCGGGCCAGATCGCCGATGGTGGCGTAGCCGTCGCTGCGCAGCGCCTTGCCGAACACCGGGCCGACGCCGGGCAGGGCGGTGACGGAGCGGGGCGCCAGCAGGGCCTGGGCATCCCCTGCGCCGATGACGGAAAAGCCTCGCGGCTTGTCCATCTCCGAGGCCATTTTCGCAAGGAAGCGATTGGGCGCCAGGCCGATCGAGACGGTCAGGCCGGTCTCTTCCTCGATCTGCTTCTGAAACCGGATCAATTGAAAGGCCGGAGGCCCGCCGTTCAGTCGCTCCGTGCCCGACAGATCGACCCAGGCCTCGTCCAGCGACAGCGGCTGGATCAGGGGCGTCAGCCGGCCCAGGGCGCCCAGGATGCGATCTGACTCAAAGACGTATTTGGCGAAGTCCGGCTTGATCACCACGGCATCGGGACAGGCCTTCAGGGCCTTGAACATCGGCATGGCGCTGCCGACGCCATATTGGCGGGCGACATAGCAGGCGGTCGAAACCACGCCGCGCTTTCCCCCGCCGACGATCACCGGCCGGTCGCGAAGCTCGGGCCGATCGCGCTTTTCGACCGAGGCGTAGAAGGCGTCGCAGTCTATGTGCGCGATCGTCAACCGATCCAGTTCCGTGTGGGCGACGATGCGGCGCGATCCGCACGACGGGCAGCGCCGATCCGGCGGCCCGGCGGGGTCGGTTCCGGTCCACAGACAGTCGCGACAAACGGCCTTTATGGCCACGCTTAAGGTCTCCGTAACCTTGGCTTCACCCCAACTTAAGACTGGGCAGGCAGTATGACGTTCAACGCGGCGTCGCCAATTCGCCGGCGACCCAGGTCAGGTGATGATGTCCAAGAAAGTCCTCATCGTCGAGGATAACGAGCTGAACATGAAGCTTTTTCATGATCTGCTCGATTCCCAGGGCTACGAGACCTTGCAGACCCGAGAGGGGCTGCAGGCCTTGGCCCTGGCGCGCGCGCACCATCCGGACCTGATCCTGATGGATATTCAACTGCCTGAAATTTCGGGTCTCGAAGTCACCAAATGGCTGAAGGACGACGAGGAGCTGAACCATATTCCCGTCATCGCCGTGACCGCCTTCGCCATGAAGGGCGATGAGGAGCGGATTCGTCAGGGCGGTTGCGAGGCCTATATCTCCAAGCCGATATCGGTCATGCACTTCCTCCAGACCATTCGGCAGCATCTGGGATGAGCGCGCGAATTCTGGTCGTCGATGATGTGGACGTGAATGTGCGTCTGCTCGAGGCCAAGCTGACCATCGAATATTACGACGTGCTGACCTGCCACGACGGTCAGACGGCCTTGACCCTGGCGGCGAAAGAGCAGCCGGACCTGATCCTGCTGGACGTCATGATGCCTGGCATGGACGGTTTCGAGACTTGTCGGCGGTTGAAGGCGCGAGCTGAGACGCGCCACATTCCGGTGGTGCTGGTGACGGCCCTGGACGGCCGAGCCGATCGGATTCGCGGTCTGGAGGCCGAGGCCGACGACTTTCTGACCAAGCCGATCGACGATGTGGTGCTGCTGGCGCGGGTCAAGTCGCTGACGCGGCTGAAGCAGGTGATGGACGAACTGCGCGAGCGCGAGGAAAGCAGCCGGCGCATGGGCGTGGGCGACGAGGCTGCAGCGCGTCTGAGAACCGAAGGCGGCCGGGTTCTGATCGTCGATGACGACGAAAGCCAGGCCGCAGCGGTCGCTGCGGAACTGGGCCGCGAACACCGCGTGGTGGTGGAGACCGACCCCCAGGCGGCGCTTGCGGCGGCCAAGGGGCCGCTGGATCTGATCATCGTCAATGTGGCGGCCCAGAGTTTCGACGGATTAAGGGTCGTCGCCATGCTGAAGTCCGGCGATGCGCGGCGCGCGCCGGTCCTCGCAATCGTGGAGCCTGGCGAGCGACCTCGGATGGTCAAGGCGCTGGAGCTGGGGGCTACCGACATCCTGCCGCGTCCGATCGACACCGAGGAGCTTTCCGCCCGTGTCCGCACCCAGATCCGGCGCAAACGCTATACGGACTTCCTGCGCCAGAAGCTGGACAGCAGTCTGGAAATGGCCGTCACCGACTCTCTGACGGGCCTGCACAATCGGCGCTACATGGCCGGCCAGCTGCAGGCCCTGGTGGGGCGCGCCACACACGGCGGCTCGCCGGTGGCTGTGCTGGTCTTGGATATCGACCACTTCAAGGCGGTCAACGACGGTTTCGGCCACGACGCCGGCGATGAGGTTCTGGCCGAGTTTGCGGTCCGGCTGGCCACCAATGTGCGCGCCGTGGACCTGCCCTGCCGTATGGGCGGGGAGGAATTCGTGGTGGTCATGCCGGGCGCGGGTCTGGAGGACGCCCGCATGGTGGCCGAGCGTATTCGCCGCGACATCGCCGCAGCGCCGTTCCGCGTGATGGGCGGCGAGGAGTTTTTGACCATCACCCTGTCGATCGGCGTCGCCGCGACCACCGGCGCCGGGGACACGCCCGAGGCCCTGCTGAAGCGGGCCGATGAAGGCGTTTATGAAGCCAAGGCCGGCGGCCGCAACAAGGTCGTCGCGCGCGCGGTCTGACGTCGCAACGGCTTAGCCGCAACGAAAAACGCCCGGCTGCGACCAGCCGGGCGTTTTCCTTTGTCAGCGGATCAAGGCGTTACTTGATCTTGCCTTCCTTGAACTCGACGTGCTTGCGCACGACCGGGTCGTACTTCTTGACGACCATCTTCTCGGTCATGGTGCGAGCGTTCTTCTTGGTGACGTAGAAGAAGCCGGTGTCGGCCGTGGAGTTCAGGCGGATCTTGATGGAAGCCGGTTTGGCCATCGGAATTACCTCTGCGACGGCGAAAGCCGCTTAAAATAAGAGGCGCGGAACATACTCAGACTCGATCCAAAGTCAACGGCCCAATCTCAGACGGCCGTCCACGGCTGAAGAGGCCGCACAGTCGCGCAGGCGGGGCCGCCGTCGCGGGCACGGCCGGGCAGAATCACCTCAAGCGTCTGACCGGCGCGGGCCTGGGCCAGAAGGGCGGCGGGAATGTCGTGGACATCGATCTTGGCGCGACGGCTCCATTCGCCGTGCTGTCCAGCCGATGTGCCGATGGCGATATAGATGAAGCGGCGCAACGGCCCCTCGCGCCGGACGAAGGGGCCGGTCAGCCGCCCGTCGTCGGACAGGGTCACGGGGACGTCGAAACTGATCGGACCGTCACCGGCGATACGGGGTTTGACCGGCGTGTTGGCCTTGTCCTGCAGGCTGTAGGCGACGCCTGGGACCGGGTCTGCTGTGGTCAGCCGCAGGGTGATGGCGCTGGGCATGGTCAGTCCCTGTGATCGACGATGTGGCGGCCGCGCACCATGCGGACGAAGGGGAGGGGGCGGTCGGGGCTGGTTCGATCCTGGCCAAGCCGCTCGGCCAGTTCGCCCAGCACGAAGCGGGTGATGGCGGGCAGATCCAAGGCGCGGGCGTCTTCCAGCGGCAACCAGGCGATTTCGTCCAGCTCGCCCGACCCTGCGGTCGGCTCGGGCGTCAGCAGGGCCTCGGCTGGGGCCATGAAAAAACGAGCGTCGAACCGGCGCGTGCGGCCGGGCGGCGTAACGGCGCGGGCGATGTAGGACAGGACCGAAAGATCGGGCAGGGCGCCCGCTTGGCGGTATTCGCGCCACGGTCCAGCGACGCTGGCGGAGGGCGCGGCGCGCCCCAGGATCAACCCGGTCTCCTCGAAGGTCTCGCGGATCGCCGTCAGGGCCAGGGCGCGGGCGCGGCGGGCGGGAACCTCAACCTCCAGCCGACGCGCGACGTCTGACGCCAAGGCGCCGGTCGAGGCGGCGGTGAAATCCGCCCGGTCGATCCGCCCACCGGGAAACACCCACTTCGACGCCATGAAGACATGGCCCGGCGCCCGCCGCCCCATCAGCACCTCAGGCCGCGACCCGCCCCGTGTCACGATCAATGTCGCCGCGTCCTTGGGGCGTTGGGCGCCGCCGACGCGAGGCGCGTCGGTCAGGTCCTGCGCGGCGTCGAAGGGGGTCACCTCCGCTTGCCCTTACGCACGCCCTTCAGCCCGCCCGAAGGTTTGGAGCCGTTGCGGGGCTTGGGGCCGCCCGGCCGGGTCTTGCCGCGCATCGGCGGGCCGTCGCCGCCTCGTCCCCGGACGCCGTAGCGTGGGGCTGGAGCGTTGGGATCGCGGGCCTCGGGCTCACTGAGCATTTCGAACACCAGGCCGCCGGTGACGGGCGTGGCCTCCACCAGCCTGACCTCGACCATCCGGCCCAGGGTGAAGCGCTTGCCGGTGCGTTCGCCGACCAGGGCATGGGCGCGGTCGTCATGGGCGAAATATTCGCTGCCCAGGGTCGAGACGGGCACCAGGCCGTCGGCGCCGGTTTCGTCCAGCCGGATGAACAGGCCGAAGCGCGTCACCCCGGTGATCCGTCCGGTGAAGGCGGCGCCGACGCGGTCCTCCAGGAAGGCGGCGATATAGCGGTCCATGGCGTCACGCTCTGCCGCCATCGACCGGCGCTCGGTCATGGTGACGCCCTCGGCGATGGCGGGCAGTTCGGCGATCTCGCGGTCGGTCAGTCCATCCTTGCCCAGCCCCAGCGCCCGGATCAGGCCGCGGTGGACGATCAGGTCGGAATAGCGCCGGATCGGCGAGGTAAAATGGGCGTAGCGGTCCAGGTTCAGGCCGAAGTGGCCGACATTGTCCGGCGAATAGACAGCCTGCATCTGGGTGCGCAGCACTACCTCATTGACCACATCGGCGTATTCGCCGTCTCGGGTCTCGTCCAGCAGTTTGTTGAACCGCTTGGTCGTGCCCGGCTCGCCCTTGTTCCACGGCTTGCCGATGGTCGAGAGGAAGTCGGCCAGGTTGAAGATCTTCTCCTGACTGGGCGCGTCGTGGACGCGGTAGATCAGGGGCGTCTTCTTCTGCTCCAGGGTCTCGGCGGCGCAGACGTTGGCCTGGATCATCATCTCCTCGATCAGCCGGTGCGCCTCCAGAGAGGCGCGCTTTTCGATGGAGGCGATGCCGCCATCCGGGGCCATACGGATGCGGCGCTCGGCGGATTCGATCTGCAGCGGACTGCGTTTCAGCCGGCCCTTCAGCATGGCGTGGTAGGCGTTCCACAGCGGATAGAGGATGGTCTCCATGATCGGGCCGGTCGTGTCGTCAGTTTGCCCGTCGATGGCGGCCTGGGCCTGTTCGTAGCTGAGCTTGGCGTGCGACCGCATCAGACCGCGCACGAACTTGTGGCCGGTCTTGCGGCCGTCCTTGTCGAACACCATCCGTACCGCCAGACAGGCGCGGTTCTCGCCTTCCTTCAGGCTGCACAGGCCGTTCGACAGCACCTCGGGCAGCATCGGCTCGACGCGGTCGGGGAAGTAGGTGGAGTTGCCCTTGTCGCGCGCCTCGCGGTCCAGCTGGCTGCCCGGCCGGACGTAGGCGGCGACGTCGGCGATGGCGACCCAGACGATCCAGCCGCCGGGGTTCTTCGGATCTTCGTCGCGGGCGGCGTAGACGGCGTCGTCATGGTCGCGCGCATCGGCGGGGTCGATGGTGATGAAGGGGATTTCGCGCAGGTCTTCGCGCCCCTTCAGCGTCGGCAGTTCCTGATCCTCGGCCTCGCGCTCCACCGCCTCGGAGAAGCCGGTCGGCACGCCATGGGCGTGGATGGCGATCAGGGAGGCGGCGCGGGGGTCGTCCTCCTTGCCGATATGTTCCAGGATCTTGCCGCGCTTGGGCCCATAGCGCTGGTCGCCCTTTTCAATGGCGGCCAGGACCAGATCGCCGTCGCGCAGATCGCCGGACTGGGCCTGGGGCACCAGCAGCACGTCCTTGGAGCGACGGTCGACCGGTTCGACGCGGGTCTCGCGCGCCGACTTGCGGATGACGCCCAGGACACGGTTCGTCCCGGCGTCCAGCCGTTTGATCAGTCGCGCCTCCCAGCCGTCGTCGCCGCGCTGGAACTTGACCAAAAGCCGGTCGCCCAGGCCGGGCGCGGGACCGGGCTTTGCCTTGTCAGGCATCAACAGGGCGCGGGGCGCATCGGCGCCGGCCTCGACCAGGCGGACGTACAGTTCGCCGTCGCCGTCGCGTTCGATCACGTCGGCGACGCCGACGGGGGGCAGGGCGCCGGCTTCTGAGAAGCCCTTGCGGCCGCGCTTGCCCAGCCGGCCCTCAGCCTCCAGCTCGCGGATCATTTCGCGCAGGGCCCGGCGATCGCCGCCCTTCAGGCCGAAGTGGCGGGCGATATCGGTCTTCTCGGCCGATCCGGCCTCGCGCAGAAAGGCGAGGAGGGTGTCTTTGTCGGGGAGACCGGCGGGCGGCCTCTTGGGTGATTTGGTCATTGCGTCTTTCGTAGCGCGGAACCGCGCCCTTGGGTCAAATCTTGCGTGAGTTGACCATGTGAATGTGAGGCCTCAGCCTCGCTGCGTCCCGAACCGGAGTCTTCGATGTCCCTGACCGCCCCCGCCCTGAGCGCGACCGTGAAGTCGCCGCTGGATCTGATCGGCAAGACGCCGATGGTGGAGGTGACGAAGATCGACACCGGCAAGTGCCGGCTGTTGCTGAAACTGGAGTCCCAGAACCCCGGCGGCTCGATCAAGGACCGGATCGCCGTCGAGATGCTGGATGCGGCCGAACGCGAGGGATGGCTGAAGAAAGGCGGCACGATCGTCGAGGCGACGGCCGGCAATACCGGCCTGGCCCTGACCCTGGTCGGCCGCGCTCGGGGATATAAGGTGCTGCTGGTCATTCCGGACAAGATGTCGAAGGAAAAAATCCAGCATCTGCGAGCCATGGGCGCCGATGTTCGCCTCACCCGGTCGGATGTGCCGCACGGTCACCCCGATTACTATACCGACATGGCCGAGCGCCTGGCCCAGGCCATTCCCGGCGCCTATTACGTCAACCAGTTCGCCAACCAGTCGAACGCCGAGGCCCACGTGAAGACGACGGGGCCGGAGATCTGGGAACAGACGGGCGGCGACATCGACGCCTTCGTCGCCGGCATCGGCTCGGGCGGGACGATCACCGGCGTGGCGCGCTACCTGAAGAGCGTCGGCTCCAAGGCGCAGATTATTCTGGCGGATCCGGTGGGATCGACCCTGGCCGGCATCGTCAACGACGGCGTGCCGGGGCCGGACGGCAGCTATACGGTCGAGGGCATCGGTCAGAACTTCGTGCCCGATACGGCGGACATGAGCCTGATCGACAAGGCCTATTCGATCCCGGACGCGGAAGCCATCGCCACGGCGCGCGAACTGCTGCTGAAGGAAGGCATTCTGGCCGGATCGTCTTCGGGCACTCTGATCGCCACGGCCCTGCGCTGGTGCCGCGAACAGACTGAGCCCAAGACCTGCGTCACCTTCGTCTGCGACACCGGGGCCAAGTATCTGTCCAAGGTCTATAACGACGCCTGGCTGGCGGATCAGGGCCTGGGCGAGCGCGAGCTGCACGGCGACCTGTCGGACCTGATCAACCGCAAGTACGAGCGGGGCGACGTGGTCGTGGCCGGGCCGGGCGACACCCTGGACACGGCCTTCAAGCGGATGAAGGGCGCCGACGTCTCCCAGCTGCCGATCATCGAGGACGGGCGTCTGGTCGGCATTCTGGACGAGAGCGATCTGGTCCATGTGATGAACACCGACGAGATCACCCGCAAGGAGCGGTTCGCCAAGCCGGTCGCCGACGCCATGACGCGCGATCTGGACACGGTCCAGGTTAATGAGCCGCTGGACGCCCTGATCCCCCTGTTCGACCGTGATCGGGTGGCCATCGTGCTGGACGGCGAAAAGTTCGTGGGCCTGATCACCCGCACCGACCTGATCAACCACCTCAGCCTGAACCGGTAAGAACCATGGCCGACAAGAAGAACAGCCAGGGTTTCTCGACCCGCGCCATCCATGCCGGGCAGCATCCCGACCCGACCACGGGCGCGGTGATGACGCCGATCTACGCCACCTCGACCTACGCCCAGGAAAGCCCGGGCGTAAACAAAGGCTATGAATACGCGCGGGGCAAGAACCCGACGCGCGAGGCGTTCGAGGCCTGTATCGCGGACCTGGAGGGCGGCACGCATGGGTTCGGCTTCGGCTCGGGCATGGCGGCGACCTCGACGGCGCTGGAGCTGCTGGACGCGGGCGATCACGTCGTGACCGGCGATGACCTGTACGGCGGTTCGTGGCGGCTGTTCGAGCGGGTGCGACGGCGGAGCATGGGGCTGGACTTCACCTATGTGGACCTGAGCGACATCGCCGCGGTCGAGGCGGCCATCACGCCCAAGACGAAAATGCTGTGGGTCGAGACGCCGACCAACCCGCTGATGAAACTGGCCGACATCGCCGCCCTGTCGACGGTGGCCAAGGCGCATGGCCTGCTGCTGATCGTGGACAACACCTTCGCCACGCCCTTCTGCCAGCAGCCGCTGAGCCTGGGGGCGGATGTGGTGATGCACTCGGCGACCAAATATCTGAACGGCCATTCGGACATCATAGGCGGCGTGCTGGTGACGGCCGATCCCGAGCTGGCGACGCGGATCAAGTTCCTGCAGAACTCGGTCGGCGGCGTCATGGGGCCGTTCGACGCCTTCCTGGCCAACCGGGGCCTGAAGACCCTGGCGCTGCGGATGAGAGCGCACTGCGAGAACGCCCTGACGGTGGCGCGCTGGCTGGAGACCCGCAAGGGCGTGTCCAAGGTCATCTACCCCGGCCTGATCGCCCATCCGCAGCACGAACTGGCGGCGCGCCAGATGCGCGGCGGTTACGGCGGCATGGTTACAGTGATCCTGGACGGCGACCTGGAGCGGACCAAGCGGGTGCTGGAGCGGGTCGAGGTCTTCACCCTGGCGGAGTCGCTGGGCGGGGTCGAAAGCCTGGTGAACCACCCGGCCATCATGACCCACGCCAGCGTGCCCAAGGAGGTGCGCGAGGCGGGCGGCGTGACCGACAACCTGATCCGCCTGTCGGTCGGCGTCGAGGACGTCGAGGACCTGATCGCCGATCTGGATCAGGCCCTGGGCTGATCTCAGCCGGACGGCAGAGCCGTCTGGTGGCCGGTGACGGGGGGCAGCTTCTTCTTGGGGGCGGCGCGCTTCGCAGGCGGAGCCTTGGCGTGCTTGGGCAGGGCGGCGCGGCGGGCCAGTTCGTCGTCGATGACCGGCAGGATGTCGCTGGCGGCCATCACCTGGGTGGAGGCGCCGTGTTCGACCAGACGAGCGGCGTTGGCGCGCAGGGTGGTCAGATCGGCGTCGGTCATCGTGGGGATCATGTCGGCGAGCGGGGTCATGTCGTCATCCGTGCAGAATGGCTTCAGGGCCGGCGCGCGAGGCGCCAGCCCTTCAGCTGATTGAAGGCGATCTCGACCACGACACGGTCGCCGAGCAGCGACACGCCGTTCGGCGCGCCCAGGGTCGGCAGGACCGTGACGATGTGGCCGTTGTCCAGGCGGACCTTCCGGCCGCCCAGAGGCAGGAGCTTCGTCACCTCGCCGTCGAAAGCGATGGCAGGCGAGCCAAGAAGCTTGTCCTACTCCGCCGCCGAAAGGCGACCGGCGGATTCCTTGCCGGAGCGCTGGTCGCGCTCGATTTCGTAGCCGATCTTCTGGCCTTCGTTCAGCGAGCCGAGGCTCGAGGTTTCGACGGTCGAGGCGTGGACGAAGACGTCCTTGCCGCCGTCATCGGGGGCGATAAAGCCGTAACCCTTGGTGGGATTGTACCATTTTACAGTGCCGGTAGCCATTTGGAGACCTCCGTCTGGCGTTGGCCGCAGGGAGGAATCCCTGGTCGGCCTGTCGGGTCTGAATGGGATCGGCGTTTGGACCTCGGCGCGTGATGCAAAAGGAGCAGCGGCGTTACGCAGAGAGATCGACACTGTTGATATGGGCGCTCACGGCGGAGAATCAAGGAGCATGGCTTCGAAACAGGGACGTGGTGCGGAACCTTGGAGCTCAGCGCGACAGATGAGATACAAGCGTTGCTTTCAGGCGCCGCTTTATTTCTGGCGTCATAGTGGCGAACAGCCCCTGCGCATCTTGCGGTATGTGCGCCATTGGGTCCTCACCATCCGGGCGGAACAGGTAGTGGTCAAAGACTGCGCGCCAAGCTTGTCTTTCGCGCGGGGGCAAATCTCGAAGTGTCAGCAGACCATGTAGAAGACTGAATATAGGCGCTTCGGTGTAGGCTGGTGCATCACGCCACCAAAAGTTGATCATTGCGCTGAATGGGTCCAGGGATTCGACGTGGTGTATGCAAAGGCTGGGCATATACAAGCAGTCGCCGGGCTCAAGTTCGGCGACTTGTGCGTGCTGCATCGCCTCTGCGAACCGAGGGTGGCGCTCGAGGTCTGGTTCTATGAAATCAACAAGACTGATTGGCTGGCCCGAGAGAGTAAAATCAACGGGTCCAAAGTAAAGATTCCGGATTTGCTCGATCGGGAAGAGTGTGAAGCGACGCCGACCCGCGACTACACATGCCAGGTTCTGTGGCAAATCCCAATGAGCTGCCGTCCTGACACGGTTTCCGATCCAGAGCGAAACTCGCCGCTCGCCCTTGCCGTCCAACAGAGGCATGGGAGTCTCCGGCATGAGCGCCGGAAGATGGCTAGCGAGAGGCACGCCGCCAGCATAGAATCCGGGAGGCTCGGGATCATCGTGGTGCCGCATTAACCTGTCCAGCAGAACGGCAAGTGGCGCCTTTTCTTGGGCGTGATTGAAGCCCCTCAAGTCGTGGCTATAAAAAAAACGTCCCTTGATTTCCGGCGAGCCAGTCCAGATTACGGTCGGGTCGGATGTGGCTGCCGCTCGGACATGATTGTAGAGCTCTCGATGAGATCTCAAGCCTAGCGATACCATAGGCCAGTTCGACACTAGCCCCCGCATTATAGCTGGCCGGCCCGTGGGAACGATCTGCGTTTCGAAAACGTCGCGGCTAACGTTCGAGTATACCGGAATGACGTGGGTCATATAATCTTGTGTGTCCACGTATTGCTTCAGGAGACGAGGCGACTATTGGACGAGAGGCATTGAGCATTGCGTAGGATGACCCGCTCAAAACAACGTTCAGCCGCCGTTCTCAGGCAATGTGCATTGAGTGCCCACGTCCGCATTAGCGTTCGAGGCTCTCACAAGGCGCGCAGCCTCAGCCAGTTTTTGACAATCGTAGATTGTCACCCGAGCGCCGCTCACCAATACGTAACCAAGGCCGCTGGCACAAGCGACTTCGAAAAGGTCGCGGCGATCCTCGGTGCGTCCAACCTTTACAGCATTCGAGACGTCGCAGGGCTCTGTTGTCTGACTCATCAAGCGCTGCGCCTGGCGGCGAATGCGGTCGCGTTCGGCGGGGGAGTAGGATTGAAGCCGTCGATTTGCCTCAAATTGTTGAGCGGCCGTTTGACCCGGCTGGCGACGTTCATTCTGCTGAGCTCGGACGGAGCCTTCATCTGTGAATTGCGGGAAGCCGGATTGGGCTGACGCCGCTGAAGCGCCGAGCATGGCACATGCGCCGAATACGAATGCGATTTTCATTTGAACCCTCCGGTCACGACGGTCTCAGATATACATTCTGTCGTCAAGAACGGCGCTATTCTTATGGCGGGGGCGCGGGTCAGAAGGCGTAGGCGACCTGGGCCACGAGGGCGTCCTCGTACTGCTCGCCGAAGGTATGAGCGTCGGTGTCGTGGTAGCGGAGGTCGAGGTCGAGGGCGTCGGTCAGGGCGTAGGTCACGCCCACGTTCCAGCCTGCATAGTCCGGGCTGTTGTCCTGTTCACGTCGGCCCAAGGCGGCCGAGCCGTCGAGGCGGGGCGTGAAGGCCCAACCCAGCTCGGCCTCTACCCAGACATAGGACCGGGTCGAACCGGGGGCGTCGGGTGCGTACTGGACCAGCAGGGCGGCCTGGGCGGGTCCGACGGCGCGGCTTACCACGGCGCTCAGCTCCACGCCGTCGGCGTCATAGCCGGCCTCGACATCGAGGCGGCGCTTGTAAGCGACGTTGAGGTCGAAGGCGTAACCGAAGGCCTCAGGCCGATAGCCGACGATCCAGTCCGTCTCGATGTTCGAGCCGCCCGCCTGGATGGTCTGGAATCCGGGCGAGACATAGATCAGGCCGTCGGCGCTCTCCCAGGCGGCATAGGCGGAGACATAGCCGTTATTGCCCGACTTGGAGGCGGCCTTTGAGCGGTTGTCCGTCCCTGCGCCGACCTCGAACGACCAGGATGAGGACGGGCCCGAAGACGGGTCCGACGACTGGGCCAGCACGGGGGCGGCGACAGCTGCGAAGGTCGCAGCTAGGACGAGGCGGGCGGCGCGTGTGTTTCGGATCATGGGGGCTCCAACGCGCGAACCGCGCGAAAGAGCCCCTTAGCCTGTCGGGAAGCGGGCTGAAAACTGTTCCGTAGCCTGAGCGAACTCTTGTCGCAGGCGGGCGACCAGTTCGGCGGTCGGAACGACGTCGTGGATGGCCCCGGCGCCCTGGCCGGCGGACCAGACCGTCTTCCAGGCCTTGGCCTCGTCGCCCATGTCCAGCTTGTGCTCGGGCAGGTGTTTGGGATCGATCCCGTTTTCGACCAGGGACTTGGTCATGAAGTTGGCCGGGATGCCCGAGACCGCAGGGGTGTGGACGATGTCGGTCGCGCCGCTGTCGATGACCATCTGCTTGTAGGCTTCGGGCGCCAGGGCCTCGGTCGTGTTGATGAAGCGGGTGCCCATATAGGCGAAGTCGGCGCCCATCATCAGGGCGGCGGCCACGTCCTGGCCCGTGGAGATGGCGCCGGCCAGGATGATGGTCCCGTCGTAGAAGGACCGAACCTCGTTGATCAGGGCGAACGGATTGATGATCCCCGCGTGGCCGCCCGCGCCGTTGGCCACCAGGATCAGGCCGTCGACGCCCGCCTCGGCCGCCTTTCGAGCGTGACGAATGTTGGCGATGTCGTGGAAGACCACGCCGCCGTAGCCGTGAACCGCATCCACCACGTCGCGCACGGCGCCGAGGGAGGTGATGATCAGGGGCACCTTCTCCTCGACCGACACCATCATGTCGGCCATCAGCCGGGGATTGGTCGGGTGGACGATGTGGTTGACGCCGAAGGCGGCGGCGTCGGGGGACAGGCGACCCTTGATCTCCTGCAGCCAGTCCCGATAGCCCTCGGTGGTGCGCTGGTTCAGCGACGGGAAGGTTCCGATGATCCCGGCGTTGCAGGCCTCGACCACCAGATCCGGCCCCGAGACCAGGAACATCGGGGAGGAGATGACCGGCAGGGTCAGGCCTTTTTGAAGCGAAGCGGGAATGGCCACAGGCGTCTCCTTCAGTTTCGTTTCAGGACGCATACCGGGCTGTCGTGGCGTAAGGCAATCCGTTCCGAAGTCCGACCGAAACCTTCAGTCTGTCAGGAAAGGCGCCAGCAGGGGATGGGCCAGGACGGGCGCGGCCAGACGAACCACGGCCTGCGGATCTTCCAGCCGGACGGCGGCGGTGGCGTCGGCGACGATGAAGTCGGCGTGGGTGCGCGACGGCTCGGTCAGCCGCTCATGGCCCGGCCGCACGGTCGCCAGATACTGGGCCACGACCGAATCCGCCGACCGACCCCGCTCGGACTGGTCGCGCAGCAGGCGCCGGATGAAGCGGATGTCGGCGGGGGTGTCGACGAAGACCCGGATGTCAAACAGGGCGGTCAGCTCGGGCGTACAGAGCACATGGGTGCCTTCGACGATCACCACCTCGGCTGGCGGGATCGGTTCGCCGCCCGGCTCGCGTCCATGATGGATGAAGGAATAGACGGGCGCGGTCACGCCCCGACCCGACTTCAACGCCTTCAGGTCTGTGATCATCAGCGCATGGTCGCGCGCGGCTACATCGTCGAAGTCGAAGGTCGCGGGGTCGAAGCCGGGCAGGGCGGCGGCGTCCTTATAATAGGAGTCTTCGCGCACCAGCACGGCCGCCCCGTCGGGCAGGCTGGACACAAGCGCCTCCGCCAGCGTGCTCTTACCGGAGCCGGAGCCCCCCGTGATTGCGATCAATATGGCCATGGACGGCCTTCTACGGCGCCGGCCGGCGCATCGCCAAGCGCCGGTCCGACGGGGCGATCGGTCGCGCGACGGCGCGCCGGGCTCGCATTGCTTATCGCTGATCACCCCTATAGCGTCTCATCAAGCGTCGCGGGCGAGCAGACGCATCAAGGGACAAGGAAGACGCACATGCTGGGATTGATGCAGGATTGGCCTCTGACGGTCGATAAGATCCTCGACCATGCCAAGAACTGGCACGGCGACCGCGAAGTGGTCACCCGTTCCGTCGAAGGCCCCATCGTCCGCACCACCTACAGCCGGATTCACGACAGGGCCAAGCGGGTGTCCAACGCCCTGAAAGCCTGGGGTATCGAGCCCGGCGATCGCGTCGCCACCCTGGCCTGGAACACCGACCGCCATATCGAGACCTGGTACGGCGTCATGGGCATAGGCGCGGTGTGCCACACCCTGAACCCCCGTCTGTTTCCCGAGCAACTCGTCTATATCATCAACCACGCCGAGGACCGGGTCATCTTCACCGACCTGACCTTCGTGCCGCTGCTTGAAGCGATTCTGCCTCACATCCCGAAGGTCGAGCGGGTCATCATCATGACCGACGACGCCCACATGCCGCAGACCCGGCTGCCGCGCGCAGAATCCTATGAAAGGATCGTGGCTGACCAGTCCGCCGACGTCTTGTGGGGCGACTTCCCGGAAAACACCGCCTGCGGCCTGTGCTACACCTCCGGCACCACGGGGAATCCCAAAGGGGTGCTGTATTCGCACCGCTCCAACTTCCTGCACACCTTCATGGCCCTGCAAGCTTCGGTGGTTGGGGGCAAGACCAGCGACGTCATACTGCCGGTGGTGCCCATGTTCCACGCCAACGCCTGGGGCATCGCCTTCGTCGGTCCCGCATCGGGCTGCAAGCTGGTGATGCCGGGCGCCCGGATGGACGGGGAGGCTCTGTATGAGCTGCTCGAGACCGAGGGCGTCACCTTCTCGGCCGCCGTGCCCACCGTGTGGCAGGGGCTTCTGGCCCATATGCGGCAGAACGGATTGAAGCTTTCTACGGTCAAGCGCGTGCTGATCGGCGGTTCGGCCGTGCCGGAAAGCCTGATCCGAGCCTTCCACGACGATTATGGCGTCGAAGTGCTCCAGGGCTGGGGCATGACCGAGACTTCGCCGATCGGCACCCTGTCGAACATGACGCCGGAGACGGCGGCCCTGCCGTTCGAGGAACAGCTGAAATACCGCACCAAACAGGGTACGCCCCCACTGGGCATAGAACTGGCGCTGAAGGACGACGCGGGTCAGAGCCTGCCGCATGACGGGGCCACCTTCGGCCATTTGATGGTCAAGGGGCCGACGGTCGCCCGCGCCTATTTCCGTGAGGAGAGCTCGATTCTGGACTCAGACGGCTTCTTCGATACGGGCGACGTCGCGACCGTCGACGAGCTGGGCTTCATGCAGATCACCGACCGGTCAAAGGACGTGATCAAGTCGGGTGGGGAGTGGATCAGCTCCATTGAGATCGAGAACATCGCCGTCGGCCATCCCAAGGTCGAACTGGCGGCGGTGATCGGCGCCCCTCATGCCAAATGGGACGAGCGCCCGGTCCTGCTGGTCAAGCTGAAGGCGGGAGAGATCCTGAACAAGCAGGAGCATCTCGACTTCCTGAAGGGCAAGATCGCCAAATGGTGGATGCCCGACGACGTGGTGGCGCTGGACGAGATCCCCCTGGGCGCCACAGGCAAGATCGACAAGAAGCTTCTGCGCGAGCGGATGAAGGACTATCGTCTGCCCGACGTTCAGCCCGCCTGACCTGCCGGAGCGCCGATGCGATCGACCAAGCCCGTCCCCGCCTTGATCCCTGTCCTGACCGCCGTAACGGCGGCGGCCCCGGTCCTGGCGGTGGCGGCCATGGCGGCGACCCTGTTCGGCGGGGTCGATCGGGCGGTCACCTATGATCTGCTGACCTGGACGGTGGGGCGGGGCATGGCCTGGGTCGGTCTGGGCGCAGCCTTGACCGTGACGGTCCTGGCTCTGCGGGACCTCGGTCGCCGTTGGGTCTATGCCGTCACGGCTCTGGTCCTGGCGGGAGGCGTCCTGGGCGTCTTCCTCTATCAAGGCGCACGGCTGGCCCAGCCTACGCCGCGTGACGTCAGCACCAGTGTGGAAGAACCACCGGCCTTCAGCCGTTTGGCCGCCCTTCATCCTCGCGCGAATGACGTTCAGGGGATGCAGGCCTGTCCCGCCGCCCGCTCCATTCCCTCGCAGATCTTGGCGCAGCAGGCGGTATCGGCCCTGGTGGACGCTGGTTTTCCAGTGGTTCGCGCCGCGACCTTCGAGGTCGAGGGGGTGCATGAGGGCGCCTGGTTCGGCTTCGCCTATGACGCGGTGATCCGCATCCGGCCCGGACGGACCGACATTCGAGTTGCAGCGCGCGATCCGCGCCCCGACGGCGGCGCAACCTGCCGTCTGATGGGCAAGATCGTCGCGGCCCTGGAGGAGGAAGTCCGCTAGAGCATGATCGTTTCGGACGGAACCGCGCAGCGGTTCCTCCTCAACGGATCAGGCTCTAGGCCGGACGAAACTCCGCCGTCACGCTGGGCGGGCCCGAAACGGTCGCCGTCCCGTCTTCGACCAATTTGATCAGATGGGCCAGGACCGACAGGGCGGCGGCCGGCCACAGCCGCTGATCCACGGCGGCGTAGAGAATCGGCGTCATCTCCGCCGCCGTTCGGTCGCCCGCCCTCAACCGCGCCGCCACCTGGGCCTCGCGCTCCAGCCTGTGGGCGCGATAGGCTGACAGAAAGGGCCCAGGGTTCGTCACAGGGGCGCCGTGCGTGGGCCAGAGAGTGGTGAAGTTCCGCGCGATCACGGCGTCCAAGCTGGCCATATAGTCGCGCATGTTTCCATCCGGCGGCGCCACCACCGTGGTGGACCAGCCCATGACGTGGTCGCCGCTGAACAGGGCGTTCTCCTCCCGTAGAGCGAACGCCATATGGTTTGAGGCGTGGCCGGGCGTGAACAGGGCCTCCAGCGTCCAGCCGTCGCCCTCGATCCGTTCGCCGCCCGTCAGCACCCTGTCGGGGGCGAAGTCCGCATCCTCATCCTCATCCAGCGCGCCCGAGGCGTGGGTTTCTCGCAGCGGGGGCCGCGCCGCGAGAATCGTCGCCCCCGTACGATCGGCGAAGGGGCGGGCGAGGGGGGCGTGGTCGCGGTGGGTGTGGGTGACGAGGACGTGGCTCACTACACGTCCCGCCACCGCCGTCAGCAGGGCGGCGAGATGCGCCTCGTCCACAGGGCCGGGGTCGATCACCGCCACCTGCGCCTCCGGCTCCGCCCGCCCGACGATATAGGTCCCCGTCCCCGTAAAGGTGAAGGGGCCCGGATTGTCGGCGATCACCCGCTGAATCAGCGGCGAGACCTGATCGCGCCGCCCATAGGCGAAGTCGAAATCGCGAACGAAGGGAATCACGCCGCCGCCCCCGTCCTCTGGCGCGACCCTTGCCTTAACTCCTCGGTAACCTTCGCCGGAGCGCCCATCATGGCTCGTTCGATCGCCTTCGCTGTCTCAAATCGGCTCCAGCCTATCGCGGCGGCGCTGCTGTGTCTCATGGCGGCGCAACTCGTCACAGCGTCGTGCACGCCCGAGCCGGCGCCTTATGCGTCGAGGGTGGCGGTGGAGCGGTAGCGTACACCCAGAGGTGCCATCTCAACGTCGTGGAGTTTTGCACTTAGCTCATTTGGAAGCCATTATTGTTCTGCAATTTTGGGATGAGAGGATAATCCATGCCCAAAGAACGCTACGAGGTGCAAAATGGCTTCTTAGTGGCGCTCACGGTCATGGTGTGGCCTTATTGAGACAATCTCACGACTAATAGGTTACGGAGGCGTAATAGTCGTAGCTTCGATGGGTTCACTGACTAAGGTCTCCTTCGATCCGCGCGCATGGGGGCGCGGCATATCGAGCAACTCGTGAGCCGTCGCCGCGAGTTGCGTTTTGGAGGACTTGATTTGAAAACCCAAACAATTCGAGAGCGTCTGCTGACGGGCACGATGATTGGAGGCGTGGCGATGTTCGCGGCCGCCATCGTCCCGGCCGCCACCGTTTTGGTTGCGCCCACGAACGCTCTTGCGCAGGCTTCCGCCACGCAGGGCGCCATCGCGGCCAATGTTAGGGATACCTCTGGCGCCGCTGTCGCGGGCGCGACCGTCACGGTGACATCGACGGATCAGGGCTTCAGCCGCACGTTTACCACGGACGCCTCTGGCGCTTTTCGCGCGGTCGCGCTGCCGCAAGGCAATTATACGATCGCCATCTCGGCCCCGGGCTATAATGCGTTTTCTGACAATGTGGACGTTTCGGTCGGCGGCACGTCGTCCTTCACCTTCACCATTGGTCGAGAAAACGCCACGACGGTCGGTGACATCGTCGTCGTAGGTACGCGCCGAGCTGTGTCCGAATTTGACGCCACGACGACGGGTCTGAGCGTCAACGTCGAACAACTGACGGCCAATACGCCGATCGCTCGGTCCGGAACGGCATTGGCGCTTCTCGCGCCCGGCGTGACTGCCGGTGATGCCGCATTTGGCGGCATCCCGGCGATTTCCGGCTCTTCGGCGGGGGAGAACACTTTCTTCGTCAACGGCCTGAACACCACGGACTTCGTGAGCTTCTTGGGCGGCGCCAGTGTGCCCTTCGAGTTCTACGAAACGTTCGACGTCAAGACGGGTGGTTATTCTGCGGAATTCGGCCGGGGCACCGGCGGGGTCATCAATGCTACGACCAAATCTGGCGGCAACGAATGGAAGTTCGGGTTGACGTCGTACTGGGAACCGGAAAGCCTGCGCGAGTATCAGCCCAATACATATCTCGCGCTGAACGAAAACGATTATCGCGAGTCTTGGGATGTTATCCTTGAGGCGGGCGGTCCCATCATCAGCGACCGTCTCTTTGCCTATGGTCTGTACAATGTGCGCAACCGCGAAGCGTACGACCAGAACACCAGCGGCCTTGGTTTCCGGACGAAGGACGACACGCCGGTTTACGGCGGAAAGGTCGACTTCATCATAGCGGATGGTCACCGCCTGGAAGGCACCTATTTCACCGACCACGTTGAGCAGGAAACCGAACAGACGACCTTCTTCGCAAACAACGCGGGTTCGAGGTCGGATGGCGTTTACAACTTCGAGAGCGGCGGCGATAATTACGTCTTCCGCTACACTGGTGTTTGGACCGACTGGCTGACCACTTCGCTGTCTTACGGCGTGACGGAAAACCGTACCGTCAGTTCTTCGCCTGAAGACGGCAACCCGGTGATCATCGATATTACCGGCTTCGACTACAACGGCGATGGTATTCTGGACGTTGAGAACACGCTGACGGCCCAGCGTGGCAATTGGTTGATCGGCTCGCCGGGCACCAATGACGACCGGCGCGAAATGCTGCGCTTCGACGTCGATGCCTATGTGTCGCTGTTTGGTCAGCACCACTTCCGGGCTGGTATCGACAATGAAGATCTGGAAGCCAGCCAAACGCTGTCTCGCTCGGGCTCGGGCTTCAACATCTGCCGGTCCTCGCCGATCAACACCGCGACGAACGAAGACGCCCTTGTCTGCTCTGGCGAGCGGACCGGCGGCGTGGCTTACCGCTACCAGACGCCCTTCACCGCTGCGAACGCTCCCGCTGGACGGCCTGATCTCATCGGTTCGCCGCGCCGCGTGCGGGTTGAAGTCTACGATAATTCTGGCTCGTGGACTTCGACGCAAAACGCCTGGTACGTGCAGGACAGCTGGGAAGTCACCGACCGGCTTACTCTGAATCTCGGCGTCCGCGGCGAAAGCTTCGAGAACGCCAATATCAACGGCGAAACCTTCGTCGACATCAAAAATCAGATCGCTCCGCGGCTCGGCGCCACATTCGACGTTTTCGGCGATCGTCAGGCTAAGCTGTTCGGCTTCTACGGGCGCTACTATCTGCCCGTCGCCGTCAACACGAACCAGCGCTTGGCCGGTCGGGAGCTGTACTTCCGCGATACGTACAATCTGAATGTGTTGAACGGTAATCTCGCCATCGACGCCAACCAAGACGGCATTCGTGACGACAATGAACAACCCATCTTGGGCAGCCTGTTCTCGGAAGTCACCCTCGCTGACGGCACGACCAAGCCGATCGCAACTCAGGTCGCTTCGAACCTTGATCCGATGTACGTTGATGAGTTCATCATCGGCTATTCGCAACGGTTCGGCGGTTATACGGCCGGCGTGACTGCGACTTACCGCGATCTGGGTCGTGCCATTGACGACATCGCCATCGACTCGGCTCTGCAGCAGTACTGCGAACAAGCTGGCGGCGGTCTCTCGGCGGCGAGCTGCGCCGGCGTCTGGTCGGGCTTCCACCAGTACGTTCTGGCCAACCCCGGCGAAGACGTCACTGTCACCCTGGCGGGCTCCGACTTGGCCGCAGCTTCGGGCGGCTTGATCACTCAGGATCGTGTCGTCGATCTGGCGGCGGATGACCTGCGTTTCCCGAAACCTGTCCGGGAATACAAGGCCGTCGAGTTCTCGCTGGAACGCGCTTTCGATGGCGTGTGGGGCGGCCGGGTCAGCTACGTCTGGTCTGATCTGGAAGGCAATTATGAAGGCGCTCTGAAGTCCGACAACGGACAGGCTGACCCTGGTCTTACTCAAGACTACGACGTGCCTGGCCTGGCGGACGGCGCGTTTGGCAAGCTGCCGAACCACCGCGAACATGCCTTCAAGGCGTATGGCAACTGGCAGGTGACGCCGAACTTCAATATCGGCGCCAACATCCTGATCGAGTCGCCGCGTCAGTTTGGCTGTCAGGGGGTTCACCCGGAAACCGACCCGAACACCGACGACGACCTGTTCGCCGCCTTCTACGGCGCCGCGTCGTGGTACTGCGACTTGGACGGCGACGGAACGTCAGAGGCCACGCCTCGGGGCTCCGTGTTCAAGAGCGATTGGCTCAAGGTCGTGGATTTGACCTTCGCCTATACCCTTCGTGATCGTTGGGGCATTCCGGGCGACGGCGTCACGCTGCGCGCGGATGTGTTCAACATCTTCAACCAGCAGGCTGAACTCGACTTCAACGAATTCGGTGAAATCGACATCGGCGCCTATCCGGGCCCCGGTCAGGTAAACCCGAACTTCGGCAAGGTCACCGCCTATCAGACGCCGCGCTATGTGCGTCTCAGCGCTTCGGTCAAGTTCTAAAAGACCGTAGCGGTGACGAGAGAGGAGCGGGCCTGCGGCCCGCTCCTTTTTTGTTTTGAAAACGAGATCCGATCTTTTGAGCAATAAAACTCGGCAGTTTTTATCCTCAAATTGATGCCGCCGCACTGGCGCCATCTTGGCGGTGGAGCGTTACAGCTTGGCTGGGCGCTGGGGCGCCCTCTCGTCTAGGATTGCAATGCTGAAGTTTTCCGCCGCCGCACTCGCCGCGACCCTTTCGCTTTCCACTGCCGCCGCCGCCTTCGCCCAGTCCCAGGACGGGCCGATCGTCACGGGCAATCGCACCGCCGAGACGGCGGAGGCCCTGAAGGTCCGTGAGGCGATCGCCTATTCGCACACGCTGCCGCGCGGGGCGCCGACACAGGATTATCCGCTGGTGGCCTGGTGCGACGCCCTGGTGACGGGGCACGCGGATCTGGGCGACAGCCTGACCAACCGCTCGCCGGAGGATACGGAGCTGGTGCGGCTGGGTCGTCTGGAGGCACAGGATTTCCGCAGCGCCCTGGCGGCGGCGGAGCCGAGGCAGACGGCGGCGACCAAGGCGGCTGCGCAACAGGCGGCGGCTGCGGCCAAGGCCCAGTGGGCGCCGCTTCTGGCGAGCGAGGACGAGGCGGCGCGGAGCCAGTCGTTCGGCCTATTCTACGGCCTGCCGGGCCGGTGCGAACATGCGGCGCGGCGCATCCGGAACAACATCACCACTCCGCCGGCGACTCCGGCCGAAGTGGGGCTTGAGGCGCCGGCGCCCGCAAACTAAGCAGCGGGATCTCGAAGATTAGCAGCGGCGGCCTGGGTCCGGCTCAGGCCGCCGTTTCCCGTTTGGCGGCGTAGGGATCGTAGTTGAGGATGGGGGCCAGCCAGCGTTCGCAGGTGGCCACGTCCCAGCCCTTGCGACGGGCGTAGTCCTCGACCTGGTCCAGGTCGATCTTGCCGACGCCAAAATAGTGGCTGCCGGGATGGCCGAAATAGAGGCCCGAGACCGAGGCCGGGGGCGTCATGGCGAAGCTTTCCGTCAGGGCCATGCCGGCGTTGGTTTCGGCCTGAAGCAGGCGGAACAGGGTGGCTTTTTCCGTATGGTCCGGCTGGGCCGGATAGCCGGGCGCGGGGCGGATGCCCTGGTACTGTTCGGCGATCAGATCGTCGACGCTGGTCGCCTCGTCGGCAGCGTAACCCCACAGCTGGGTGCGGACTTCCTTGTGCAGCCGTTCGGCGAAGGCCTCGGCCAGGCGGTCGGCCAGGGCGGTGGCGAGGATGGCGGAATAGTCGTCGCCCGCCTCCTTGAAGCGTTTGGCGATCTCCAGCTCGCCATGGCCGGCCGTGACGGCGAAGGCGCCGATATAGTCCTGGTCGTCGTCGGCGATGAAGTCGGACAGGGCGAGGTTCGGCTTGCCGTTCGACTTCTTGATCTGCTGACGCAGGGTGTGGAAGCGGGCGATCTCGGCGTCGCGCGCCTCGTCGGCGAAGACGATGATGTCGTCGCCGGCGGCGCGGGCGGGCCAGAAGCCGACCACGCCCTTGGCGGTAAACCACTTCTCGTCGATGATTCGCTTCAGCATGGCTTGCGCGTCGGCGAACAGATCCCGGGCGGCCTGGCCGACGATCTCGTCGTCAAGGATCAGCGGATAGCGGCCGATCAGCTCCCAACTGGCGAAGAATGGGGTCCAGTCGATGTGGTCGGCGAGGTCCTGAAGATCCCAGGACTCGAAGGCTCGTACGCCGATGAAGCCGGGCTTGCCGGGGCGGGGCTGATCGGGGTCGAGCTTGAAGCGGTTCTCGCGCGCCTGATCCAGGCTGGCGCGGGCCTTGACCTCCTGGCCCCGGGCGTACTGTTCCCGAATGCGGATGTATTCGTCGCGGGTGGCGGCTTCGTTCCTGGCCCTTTCGGTGGGCGACAGCAGGCCTGAGACCACGCTGACGGCGCGCGAGGCGTCGACGACATAGGTTGTCGAGCCCCGGCGATAGGCCGGCTCGATCTTGACCGCCGTATGGGTGCGGCTGGTGGTGGCGCCGCCGATCAGCAGAGGAATATCGAAACCGCGCCGCTCCATCTCAGCGGCGACGAAGACCATCTCGTCCAGCGACGGGGTGATCAGGCCGGACAGGCCGATGATGTCGACGTTATGGGCCTTGGCCTCGTCCAGGATCCGGTCGGCCGGGACCATGACGCCCAGGTCGATGACCTCGTAATTATTGCACTGGAGCACGACGCCGACGATGTTCTTGCCGATGTCGTGGACGTCGCCCTTGACCGTGGCCATCAGGATGCGGCCGGCCTGTTCGCGCGGCTTGCCGGCCTTTTCAGCTTCCATATAGGGCTCGAGCCAGGCCACGGCCTGTTTCATCACCCGGGCGGATTTGACCACCTGGGGCAGGAACATCTTGCCCGAGCCGAACAGGTCCCCGACCACATTCATCCCGTCCATCAGCGGACCTTCGATGACGTGCAGCGGCCGTTCGGCGGCGAGACGCGCCTCCTCGGTGTCGGCCTCGATGAACTCGGTGATGCCGTGGACCAGGGCGTGCTCGATCCGCTTGCCGACCGGCTGTTCGCGCCAACTGAGATCGACGACGCGGGCCTGACCCTTTTCGCCCTTGTAGCGGGGCGCCATGTCGACCAGTCGCTCGGTGTTCGAGACATTGGTCCGCTGCGGCCGGTTCAGAATGACGTCCTCGACCGCCTCGCGCAGCTCGGGGTCGATGTCGTCATAGACCGGCAGGTCGCCGGCGTTGACGATGCCCATGTCCATGCCGGCGTTGATGGCGTGGTACAGAAAGACGCTATGGATGGCCCGGCGCACCGGCTCATTGCCGCGGAAGCTGAACGAGACGTTCGAGACGCCGCCCGAGATGCGGGCGTAGGGCAGGGTGGATTTGATGACCTTGACCGCCTCGATGAAGTCGACGGCGTAGTTGTCGTGCTCCTCGATCCCCGTCGCTACCGCGAAGATGTTGGGATCGAAGATGATGTCCTCGGGCGGGAAGCCGACCTCGTTGACCAGGATGTTATAGGCGCGGGTGCAGATCTCGATCTTGCGGGCGGCGGTGTCGGCCTGTCCCACCTCATCGAAGGCCATGACCACGACGGCGGCGCCGTAGCGCAGGCATTTGACGGCCTGTTCGCGGAACTCAGCCTCGCCCGCCTTCATGCTGATCGAGTTGACGATGGGCTTGCCCTGGACGCACTTCAGGCCCGCCTCGATCACCTCCCATTTGGAGCTGTCGATCATCACCGGCACACGGGCGATGTCGGGCTCGGCCGCGATCAGGTTGAGGAAGGTCCGCATGGCGACGGCGCCGTCCAGCAGGCCCTCGTCCATATTGATGTCGATGATCTGGGCGCCGGCCTCGACCTGTTGCCGGGCGACGTCGAGCGCGGCCGAGTAGTCGCCCTCGACGATCAGCTTGCGGAATTTGGCCGAGCCGGTGACGTTGGTTCGTTCGCCGACGTTGATGAAGGTAGGGCGCATCAGCCGAGTGCTTCCTGCCAGCCTGTGATGGGATAGGAATGCACTTTTCGTGGCCCCGCCTTGATCAACCGTTGTCCTGTCTCGCCTTGTCCGATCCAGAAGAATTCGTTTAGGCCCCTCGTCGTCAACATCACTGCAAAGGCAGGCATTAGGCTCGACTTCATCGTCACGTATCGAACCCGGCCATCACGGCAGGCGTCCAAGACGGCGAGTACCCAACGGGCGTTGGCGGAAGTCATCGGAATTTCATCTTCACCGGCGCTGCCAAGAGAAAACGATAAGTCCGTCTCGGATGCGCTTACTTCAAGTCGGGGGTGTCTACGGTCGACTGGGTTGGTCCAGATGAGGATTGCATCATGTGAGCGACGAAAGCGTGCTCGAAAACCAGTATCAAGGCTGGAAACAAACTGTTCGAGTTCGTCAGAAAACGCTTTGAAATCCTCTCGAGAAATCTCCACCTTCATCACGCCACCATCTCGAAGGGTTCGAGCCCCGACAGCCGTAAGGCCACGGGGCGTTCCGGGATGGCGCGCGGCTTCAGCGGCGCGACTTCTTCGGCGACGTGCCTGATGTGGTCCGGCGTGGTGCCGCAGCAGCCGCCGACGATGTTGACCAAGCCGGAGGCGGCCCATTCCTCGATAAAGTGGGCGGTCTCGTGCGGCTCCTCGTCGTACTGGCCCATGGCGTTGGGCAGGCCGGCGTTGGGATAGGCGGCGACCAGGGTGTCGGCGACGCGGCTCAGTTCGGCGATGAAGGGCCGCATCAGGTCGGCGCCCAGGGCGCAGTTGAAGCCGACGGCGAAGGGCTTGGCGTGGCGCACGCTGTTCCAGAAGGCCTCGGCGGTCTGGCCCGACAGGGTGCGGCCCGAGCGGTCGGTGATGGTGCCCGAAATCCAGATGGGCAGGGCGTCCATGCCCTCGTCCTCCAGATCCTTGATCGCCTTGATCGCCGCCTTGCAGTTCAGCGTGTCGGTGATGGTCTCGATCAGATAGAGATCGACGCCGCCCTCGTTCAGCGCCTTCACCTGATGGCGATAGGCCTCATAGACCTGATCGAAGGTCACGCTGCGGGCGCCGGGGTCGTTCACGTCGGACGACATGGACAGCATCTTGTTCAGCGGACCGATGGAGCCGGCGGCGAAGCGCGGCTTGTGCGGCTCCTTCTCGGTCCAGCAGTCGGCAGCGGCGCGGGCCAGTTTGGCGCCTTCCAGATTGATGTCCCACACCGCCTGGGCGTCCAGGGCGTAATCCTCCTGGGCGATGGTGGTGCCGGAGAAGGTGTTGGTCTCGGAGATGTCGGCGCCGGCGGCGTAATACTGGTCGTGCAGGTCCGAGATGATGTCGGGCCGGGTGATGCAGAGGATGTCGTTGTTCCCCTTCATCTGCTGCGCCTCGTCATAGCCGTTGGCGGCGACGAAACGGTCGGCCCGGAAGTCGGCTTCAGACAGGCCGCGACGCTGGATCATCACGCCCCAGCTGCCGTCGAGGACCAGGATGCGTTCCTTGGCCGCCGCATGCAGGGCGGCGATCCTTTCGGCCCGAGTCAGGGGGCGGGTGAGGGGAGAGGTCATTACGCCACAGCCTGTGTTTCACGCACGCCCAGCACGCGGCAGATCGCATAGACCAGATCGGCGCGGTTCAGGGTGTAGAAGTGGAAGTCGGAGAAGCCTTCCTCGTGCAGACGCGCACAGGTCTCGGCGGCGACGGAGGCGGCCAGCAGTTTGCGGGTCTCCGGGTCGTCGTCAAGCCCGTCGAAATGCGCTTGGAGCCAGTCGGGGATGCTCGTCCCGCAGGCGCCGGACATGCGCTGGAGGCCGGCGAAGTTGGACACGGGCATGACGCCGGGGATCAGGGGAATGGTCACGCCCGCCGCCCGCACCCGGTCGCGGAAACGCAGGAAGGCGTCGATATCGAAGAAGAACTGGCTGATGGCCCGGGTGGCGCCGGCGTCCACCTTGGCCTTGAGCACCTCGATGTCGTGATCGATGGAGGGGCTCTCGGGGTGTTTCTCGGGATAGGCGCCGACCGTGACGTCGAAGCCGCCGATCCGGCTGATGGCGGCGGTCAATTCGGTGGCGTTGGCGTAGCCGTCGGCGCGGGGCTGATAGACGCCGCCGATGCCGCCGCCGCCGGGCGGATCGCCGCGCAGGGCGACGATGTGATCGACGCCGATGGCCTTATAGCCGGCGATCACCTCGTCCACCTCGTCGCGACTGGCGTCGACGCAGGTCAGGTGGGCGGCGGGACGTAAAGCCGTCTCGGCGATGATCCTTTGCACGGTCCGGTGGGTGCGTTCACGCGTCGAACCACCCGCTCCATAGGTGACGGAGACGAAGGCGGGGTTCAGCGGCTCAAGCCGGCGGATCGCCTTCCACAGATTGACCTCGGCCTCGTCAGTCTTGGGCGGAAAGAACTCGAAGGAGACCCGAACCGTTTCGCGGTTCGACCCAGCGCGCGCGACGGGACCAAGGGGCGAGAGCAGCAGGGCGCGCGCTTCCGCCAGATTGGTGGAGGAACCGGTCATCATGCGCTCTTTCTGCCTTGGGCGGCGGCCGGCGCCGCCCTGCGCTCCGCCGTCCAGATCGTCACGGTCAGCCCTTCGTTATCGGGGGGCAGGGCGATGGGCGCAGAGGGAGCCAGGCCGTTCTCGACCAGCCAGTCGGTGATTTCGGCGTCGGCGAAGCCCAAGCGGCGGTGCTGATGCGCCTCACGCATATGTTCGAAGTCGTGGGGTGCGAAATCCACGATGACCAGCCGCCCGCCCGGGCAGACCAGACGCGCCGCCTCAGCCACGGCGGCGGACGGGTCGGCGAGATAGTGTAGGACCTGATGCACGATCACCAGATCGGCGCTGCCGGCGGGCAGACGGGTGGCGAAGATGTCGCCGTGACGCAGTTCGACCTTGCTCAGTCCGGCCTTGGAGACGTTGGCGCGGGCGATGTTGAGCATGTTCTGGCTCAGATCCAGCCCGACCGACATCTTGGCCTTCTTGCCGAACAGGGTCAGCATACGTCCCGAGCCGGTGCCCAGGTCGACGACGCGCTTGAACGGACCGGGCCCCACCGCCCTTTCCAGTGCGGCTTCCACGGCGCTTTCGCTGACATAGAGGGAGCGCAGTCGGTCCCATTGCGGCGCAATCTGTTCGAAATAGCTTTCGGCCGCCTGCTGTCGGTCCTTCTGCACCTCGCTCAGTCGCCGATGGTCGGCCTCTCCGGCGTCGTCGGCCAGAATGTCCAGTACGGTGTCGATCAGCCGCCGCGCATGGGGATCGTGCGACAGGCGGTAATAGACGCGGGCGCCGTCGGGAAACCGCTCGATCAGCCCGGAATCGGTCATCAGCTTCAGGTGACGGGAGACGCGGGGCTGGCTCTGGTCCAGAATGCGCGACATCTCCATGACCGACAGCTCTTCACTGGCCAGCAGAGACAGGATGCGCAGGCGGGTGGGTTCGCCGGCGGCGCGAAGCGCTTCGACAGTCTGATCGGCGTTCAGGCTCATATGATCATATAAAGATATCTTTATATGATTTGGCAAGCAGAAACCTTGTCGCAAAGGCCGCGACGGGAAGGCTTCCGTTCGCCGTTGAAGGACATGCAATCCCTTTGGAGTGGTTCCATGCGCAGCCTTCTGATCTCAACCTTCGCCCTCCTCATCGCCGGACCGGCCCTGGCGCAGAGCGATTTTCCGGAGCCGCCGATGGGCGGGGGGCAGATGTCCAGTCCGCCGCGGATGGGCGGGATGCGTCCGCCGGAGCGCGAGACCCTCGCTGACATGAAGGCGAGGATGGGCGCGATGTTCGACCGTATCGACGCCAACCATGACGGCGCGGTCAACGCCTCGGAGCTGGCCGCCTCGCCGGGCGGTCGGATGCTGAGCCGCGCCGATGCGGATGGGAACGGACTCATCACCAAGGCCGAGATGGAGGCCGGCGCCGAAGCCATGTTCAAGACCATGGACAAGAACGGCGACGGCGTCGTCACGGCCGATGAACGTCCGCAGCGTCCGCAACGCCCGAACTGATCACTCGACCGGCGTCTTCAGCGGCTGGCCCGCGAAATGCGCCTGAAGATTCTGCATCAGCAGCATCAGCATGCCCTGCACCCCGGCGGTCGTCGCGCCGGCGGTGTGGGGCGTCAGGACGAGGTTCGGAACATCGGCCCAGCGTGAAGGCTCGGTCGGCTCCTCCATGAAGACGTCCAGGGCCGCCTGGCCCAGGGCGCCGGACTTCAGCATGTCGATCAGGGCGTCCTCGTCGATCAACTGGCCGCGCGCGACATTGACCAGCAGGCCGTCCGGCCCCAAGGCCTGAAGCACCTCGCGTGAGATCAGGCCGCGATTGGTTTCATCGGCCTTGCAGGCGACGACCAGGATGTCGCTGGCCTCGGCCAGGGCCGACAGGCTGTCGGCCCGGGGCCATTCGGCGTCCTTGGGGCGAGGGCCCCACCAGCTCACATCCATGCGGAACGTCTCGGCGCGCCAGGCCACGGCCGCGCCTATGGCGCCCAGGCCGACGACGCCCAGTTTCTGGCCGCCGAGCGAGGGGGTGATGCTGCGGGTCTCGGCGGTCCAGCCGCCCGACCGGACCTGACGATCGCCCGAGACGATCTGCCGACGCGCGGCCAGGACCAGGCCCAGGGCGTGGTCGGCCACGTCTTCATGGTTGACCCCCGGCGCATGGGTGACGGGCAGGCCGCGTTCACGACACCAGTCGATGTCGATCCCGTCATAGCCCGAGGTGAAACAGGCGATCAGATCGAGGGCGGGGAGGCGTTCGATCAGCCCCTTGTCCAGCGGCGCCTCGCCGGCGACGATCAGGGCGCGGATGTCGTGGGCGGCCTCGATCGGCGGACCTTCCCAGAAGCGGTAGACGTCATAGACGCTCTCGAGGATGGCCGAGAGCGGGGCGAGATGCCGTTGCATGATCAGGACGGCGGGGCGCTGGGTCATGGCCGGACCTCGATCAAATGGAGGCCGTCGAGGAGGCCTTGTTCGATCCTGGCCCATCGAGGTTCAAGCCATTCGATCAGAACACGCCGGGTCGCGTTGCCAAGACGAAGCCAGACGATCTGAGGCCCTAGCCGGCGGTCCGCCGCCCAGATGGCGAAGTCCCGATCCTTGGTGATGATGACGCGCGATTCCGCTCGGGCCAAATCCCAGATGTCCTGGTCACGCGCATGTACCGCCAGAAGCGTGGAAACATGGTCGGCCGCGTGCCCATTAGCTCTCAGCCAATCGGCAAGAGCGATAGGCAGCTGGGCGTCCACGATGAATTTCACGCGGCGATCACGCCAGTGTCGCCGATGCTTGCGGCCGCATAGGCAAGGCTGGCCCGAATGTCGTCAGCTTCCAGGTAGGGAAAGTCCGCGAGGACTTCCTCCGGGCTCGCGCCACCGGCCAGCATGTCCAGAACGTCCTGCACGCGAATTCGCATGCCTCGAATGCACGGACGGCCCCCGCACTGGCTGGGATCAATGGTGATGCGGGACAGAAGATCGTCGCTCATGTCCCGCATCCTATCACAGATCAATCAGCGCCCGAACTTCTGGTGTTGCAGGCGCTTGGGAATGATGCTGTCGGCGCCCAGGCGGCGCATCTTGTCCTGTTCGTAGGCCTCGAAGTTCCCTTCGAACCATTCCACATGGCCGTCGCCTTCAAAGGCGAGGATGTGGGTGGCCAGACGGTCCAGGAACCAGCGGTCGTGGGAGATGACCACGGCGCAGCCGGCGAACTCCTCCAGAGCCTCCTCGAGGTTCTGCAGGGTCTCGATATCCAGGTCGTTGGTCGGCTCGTCGAGCAGGATCAGATTGCCGCCGGCAGCCAGGGTCTTGGCCAGGTGGACGCGGTTGCGCTCACCGCCCGACAACTGGCCGACCTTCTTCTGCTGGTCGCCGCCCTTGAAGTTGAAGCTGCCGACATAGGCGCGGGTGTTGATCTCGCGCTTGCCGACCATCATCACGTCGGTGCCGCCGGAGATGGCCTGCCAGATGGTTTCGTCCGGCTTCAGGTCGTCGCGCGACTGGTCGACATAGGCCAGCTTCACCGTCTCCCCGACCCGGATCGAGCCGCCGTCCGGCTTTTCCTGACCTGTGATCAGCTTGAACATGGTCGACTTGCCGGCGCCGTTGGGGCCGATGACGCCGACGATGCCGTTGGGCGGCAGCTTGAAGGTCAGGTTGTCGAACAGCAGCTTGTCGCCATAGGACTTCTGCAGGCCCTCGACCTCCAGCACCACATTGCCGAGGCGCGGGCCGGGCGGGATCTGGATATGGGCGTGGGTCTGGGCCCCGCGCATATTCTCCTGCTCCTCGACCATCCGCTCGTAGGCGGCCAGACGGGCCTTGGACTTGGCCTGACGGGCCTTGGCGCCCGAACGGACCCATTCCAGTTCGCGGGTGAGGGCGCGCTGGCGGGCTTCGGATTCCGACTGCTCCTGCACGACGCGCTTCTGCTTGGCTTCCAGCCAGGAGGAATAGTTGCCCTCGTGCGGGTGGCCCTTGCCGCGGTCCAGCTCCAGGGTCCACTTGGTGACCTGGTCCAGGAAGTAGCGGTCGTGGGTGACCAGGATGACGCAGCCCGGGAAGTTCTCCAGGTGGTGCTGCAGCCAGGCGACGGATTCGGCGTCCAGGTGGTTGGTCGGTTCGTCCATCAGCAGCATGTCGGGCTTGGACAGCAGCAGGCGGGCGAGGGCGACGCGGCGCTTCTCACCGCCGGACAGGTTGGTGACTTCCCAGTCGTCGGGCGGGCAGCGCAGGGCGCCCATGGCCATCTCGATCCGGCTGTCGATGTCCCAGACGTCGGCGGCGTCGATCTTCTCCTGGAGGCTGGTCATCTCCTCCATCAGCTCGTCGGTGTAGTTCTCGCCCAGTTCGGCGGCGACGGCGTTGAAGCGGTTGACCCACTGCTTCTCCTCGCACCAGGCCTCGACGTTCTCGCGAACGTTCAGGGCGGGATCGAGCTGGGGCTCCTGCTCCAGATAGCCGCGCTTGATTCCGTCGGCGGCGCGGGCCTCGCCGGAGAACTCGGTGTCCAGGCCGGCCATGATCTTCAGCAGGGTGGACTTACCCGAGCCGTTGACCCCGACCACGCCGATCTTGGCGTCGTTGTAGAAGCTGAGCCAGATGTTCTCGAAGATCTTGCGGCCGCCGGGGAAGGTCTTGGTCAGACCCTGCATCTGGAAAATATATTGCTGCGCCATGAGGTGCGATTTCGCCCTTGGGGTTTCGTCGAATGGGGGAGGTTGCCGCGGATGTAGCGATCCTGAGGCGCGAGAGCAAATAAGGCGAGTATCGGCGGGTCGGGCGCCCTGTCTCGGGACGGGGCCTCTCACCAGTCCAGAGCGGCTTCGCCTCTCAGAAGGGCCTCGGATTCGGGCGTGTGTTTGGCGCCCGACCGGTCGTGCAGCACCAGCGGCGGCAGGAGGCGCAACGGCGCCTTGCCGGTCTTGATCGCCCGGACCAGCACCCGTTTGGCCGGTTCCTCGGCGAAGGGCTGAATCGGTCGAATGGCGAAGGACCCGGCCTTGTCTCCCAGCAGGGCCAGCAGATCGGCCAGGCGGTCGGCGCGGTGGATGATCACGATCCGGCCGCCCTCGCGCACCGCTTTCAGCAGCAGGCCGGTCCAGGCCGCCAGGCCGTCCTCGGCCATCCAGGCGCCCTGTTTGCCAGGGGCCGGCGCGCGCAGGGCGCCCGGGTCGTCGAAGAAGGGGGGATTGGATACGGCCCAGTCGAAGGCCGGCAGCTCCAGGGGGCGGAAGCCCGCCGCCACTTCGCCGTCGATGACGGTCATACGGTCCGTGAAACCGTTCAGCGCCGCATTCTGACGCGCCAGATCGGCGGCGAGCGAATCGCGCTCCAGCCCCGTCAGGAAAGCCCCATCATGACGGGCGGCGATCTGCATCAGGACCGCCCCCGCGCCGCAGCCGGCTTCGAACAGCCGCTCGCCCGGCCGTGGCGCGACGGCGGCAGCCAAAAGGGCGGCGTCCATGCCGGCGCGATAACCCCGCGCGGGCTGTCGCAAACGCACGCGCCCGCCCAGCAGGGCGTTCTCGACGACTTCCGGCGCGGCGGGAACGCTGTCCAAGCCTCAATCTCCTTGACCCTCCGGGGGGTGATCACCATTGTGCGCGCCATCGCGATCCGGCAAGCGGACGCGGTCGGAATTAGCTGCGCGGCGGACGTTGCGCGACCTGCGAAAGAGTATCCCCTTGGACCTCGCCCCTGCCGTGTTTCCCCGTCCGAAGGGGGATGTGAACGCCCTCGTCCGGCTGGCCGGAACCGATATGGCTGAGGTGGACGCCCTGATCATCGACAGGATGCAGTCGGATGTGCCGATCATCCCAAGACTGGCCGAACATCTAGTCTCGGCGGGGGGCAAGCGGCTGCGGCCCCTGCTCACAGTCGCCGCCGCCAGGGCCACGGGCGCGCAAGGGGACATTCTGTCGCCCAAGAAGCTGGCGGCGGCGGTGGAGTTCATCCACACAGCCACCCTGCTGCACGACGACATCGTGGATGCGTCGGAGCTGCGTCGAGGCAAGGTCGCCGCTCATCTGATCTGGGGCGCGCCCACCAGCGTCCTCGTCGGCGACTTCCTGTTCGCGCGCGCCTTCGAACTGATGGTCGAAACGGATTCGATGCGGGCTCTGGGCATTCTGGCCGAGGCCTCGCGCGTGATCTCGGAAGGCGAGGTGCTGCAGCTGACCCGCGCCCACGCCCTGAACCTGGACCAGGCCACCTATCTTCAGATCATCTCGGCCAAGACCGCCGAACTGTTCGCCGCCGCCGCCGAGGCGGGGGCCGTGGGCGCCGGGGCGTCGGTCGAAGCGGTCAAGGCCCTGCGCGACTACGGCATGGCCCTGGGCATCGCCTTCCAGCTGGCCGATGACGCCCTGGATTACGGCGCGACCGCCGAGGCCCTGGGCAAGAACGCCGGCGACGACTTCAACGAGGGCAAGGCCACCCTGCCGCTGCTGCTGGCCGTGGCCCGCACTCGGGGCCGCGAGGACGCCTTCTGGGAGCGGACCGTGACCAAGGGCGAACGCACACCCGAGGACTTCGCCCGAGCCCGCGAACTGGTCATCGGCTCGGGCGCCATCGGCGCGACCCTGGACCTGGCCGGCGACTACGCCGATCAGGCCAAGGCCGCCCTGTCGGTCCTGCCGGCCTCCGACTGGCGCGCGGCCCTGGAAGACCTGGCCGATTTCGCCGTTTCGCGTGCCGCCTGAACCTGTGAATGAACCCGATCCGACGGCGACGGTCGCGGCGAGTCTGGACGCCCAGGTCCGCGCCGCCGATCTGGACCGCTGGCTGTCCAGCCGCCTGGTCGCCGACGCGCGCGCCCGCGCCGACCTGATCACCCTCTACGCCTTCGAGGCCGAGCTGATGGCCATACCCACGCGGGTGACCCAGCCGCTTCTGGCCGAGATGCGCTACACCTGGTGGGCCGAGCAGCTGGACGGGGTCTTCGCCGGGATCCCCCGCAAGGGTCACCCGGTGCTGGAGGCCCTGACCGATCTGGTCGCCCGCCACGGCCTGGACCGCGCCCCCTTCGACGCCCTGATCGAGGCTCATATCGGCCGCGTCCACGGCGAGCCCCACGACCTGGACGCCTTCTACGTCGGCCCGATGCAGACGGCGGTTCATGTGCTGGCCGGTCCGGGCCACGCGGACAAGGTGGTCGAGGCGGGTCGGGGGCGGGGGCTGGCGCAGGTCGGGCGGACGGAGGAGGCGAGGGCGGCGCGTCCTGAGGCCAATGCGGCCTTGAAGAGCCTGCCCGCCGAAGCCTTCCCGGCCGTGGCCTCGGCCGCCCTGACGACGCCCGATCAGCCGGAGCCGCTCAAGCGTTTGCGACTGCTCTGGGCGACGGTCCGCGGACGGGTTTAGCCCGCGTCCCGCCACGCCTTCAGGCTCGCCATCGCACGAAGGCTCTGCAGCCGCTTCTTGGCCCGTCCGCGTTCCTTGGGATGGATGCGCTTGCCGTCTTCATCGACCTTGGGGGCCTCCAGCGGGGGCAGCAGGCCGTAGTTGATGTTCATCGGCTGGAACTTCGAGCCTTCCAGATGGCCCCCGGTGATGTGTTCGACCAGGGCGCCCATGGCGGTCTCGGGCGGGGGCGGCGACAGGTCGCGGCCCAGAGCTTGCGCCGCGGCGAGGCGGCCGGTCAGCAGGCCCATGGCGGCGCTCTCGACATAGCCCTCGACCCCCGTGACCTGGCCGGCGAAGCGCAGCCGGGGCATGGCCTTGAGCCGCAGCTGCTTGTCCAGCAGCTGGGGGCTGTTCAGATAGGTGTTGCGGTGCAGGCCGCCCAGACGCGCGAACTGGGCTTTCTGCAAGCCGGGGATCATGCGGAAGACCTCCGCCTGCGCCCCATGCTTCAGCTTGGTCTGGAAACCGACCATGTTGAACAGGGTGCCCAGCGCATTGTCCTGACGCAGCTGGACGATGGCGTGGGGCTTGACCGTCGGGTCGCGCGGATTGGTCAGGCCGACGGGCTTCATCGGCCCGTGTCGCAGGGTCTCGCGCCCCCGCTCGGCCATGACCTCGATCGGCAGACAGCCGTCGAAATAGGGGACGTGCTCCCAGTCCTTGAACTCGGCCTTGGGGCCGTTCAGCAGGGCGTCGATGAAGGCCTCGTACTGGTCCTTGTCCATCGGACAGTTGACGTAGGCGGCCGCGTCTCCGCCGGGACCTTCCTTGTCATAGCGCGACTGCCGCCAGGCGATGTCGAAGTCGATCGAGTCAGCGTGGACGATGGGGGCGATGGCGTCGAAGAAGCTCAGGCTCTCCTCGCCCGTCGCCTTCAGGATGGCGTCGGCCAGGGCGGGCGAGGTCAGGGGGCCGGTGGCGACAATCACATTGTCCCAATCCTCAGGCGGCAGGCCGACGATCTCCTCACGCACGACGGTGATCAGAGGGTGGGCCTCCAGCTTCGCCGTGACCGCCTGGGAAAAGCCGTCGCGATCCACCGCCAGGGCGCCGCCCGCCGGCACCTGATGGGCGTCGCCGCATGCCATGATGACCGAGTCCAGCGCGCGCATCTCGGCGTGCAGCAGACCGACCGCATTGTACTCCCAATCATCCGAGCGGAAGGAGTTGGAGCAGACCAGTTCGGCCAGTCCGTCCGTCTGGTGGGCGTCGGTCTTCACGCCGGGCACGCCGCGCATCTCGTGCAGGATGACGGGCACGCCGGCCTGAGCGATCTGCCAGGCGGCTTCCGAGCCGGCCAGGCCGCCGCCGATGACGTGAACAGGGGAAGGAGATGTGGGGGAAGCGTTCATCGCGGCCTTCTAGCGGCCGTCTGGCGTGATGTCATGATCCCCTGCTATGTCGCGGCGGGGATGAGGGGGTGCGCGTGAACCGTCACAGACAGTTGCCGTTAGGCGAGACCCTGAAGGCCGCCTTCGCAAAGCTGCCGCTGGCCTGGCGGGGCGCGTGGGGCGCGATCCTGGTCTGCGCCGTCGTTTGGAGCGTCGCCGGGTGGAGCGCCCATGCGGTTGAAGCCTCGTGGGCGATGATCGGGCGGGGTGTCGGCCAGATCGCCGGCCTCGTCGCCGGCTTGGCCCTGGCGGGCGGCCTGACGCGGATTGCGGTCAGCGCCGATCTGGATGAGGCGCGGCGACGCGGACTGGGTCCGGCCGGTCTTCAGTTCGGATGGCCGGAACTGCGGTTGCTGGGCGCCGCCCTGCTGTGCGCGGTCTTCATGGCCATGATCCTGTCGGTTGCGGCCCTGCTGCTTCTGGCCCTGTTCGGAATGGCGGGGCTGGACGCTGAGGCGATCAACCAGCGGAACTGGGCTGCGGTCGGTCCGGTGTGGAAGCTGGTGCTGCTCGCGGTCGTGACCCTGCTGGTGGCCAATGGGGTTCTGGTGATGGCCGTGCGGCTGTCCTTGTTCGCCCCGGCCACCCTGGGGCGCGGGCATATGGTCTCGCTGAACAGCATGGGCGTCGCCCAGGGCAGTTTCTGGCCCCTGCTGGGCGGGCTGATCGTGGTCGGCCTGCCCAAGCTGGTCCTGATCGGGCTCTCCGCTGCGGGCTTGCTGTCCGACGCCGCCAGGGACGTGGCATCCGCCCTGGTCCTGTCGGGGCTGGAGGCGCCCTTGGCCGCCGTCTTCCTGGGCGAAGCCTATCAGCGGCTGGAATATTGGGCTCCGGACGCGCGCGATCCGGGCTGACGCCTAACGGATCGAAACTGAGCGTTCCAGGCCATACAGGGCCTCGACCACGTCCTCCGCCTTCTGCTGGACCAACTGCTGGGCGTCCTGAACGCCGCGATTGTAGAAGATCGCGCCGATTTCCTTGCCGATGAAGTCCAGCAACATCTCGGCCGGCAGTTGAGCCAGCTCCTGCTCCAGCTCGTCGCGGAAATAGGCGCGCAGCCTGGCCGTGGCGGCCGCGCGCTGATCCTTGGACAGTTGAACGGGCTTGATCATCACGCCACCTCGGCCAGCGCCTCTTCCGCCGCGATCCAGGCGGTTTCAGCGGCGTCCAGATCGGCCTGGGTCTTGGCGCGGGCGCGGCCCAGGCTTTCCAGCTTTTTCGAGTTATTGGCGGCTGCCGCAGCGGCGAGGTCGGTGTCGATACGGGCCAGGTCGGCGGTCAGGCGCGCCATCTCCTCTTCCGCCTTCTTCACCGCATGGCGCAGGGTAGAGGGGGAGGGGCCTGACTTCTTCTTCTCCGCCTTGGGCGCAGCGACAGGCGCCGCTTCGGCCACGGGCTCGGGCTTGAGCTGACTGGGCTTCATCCCGGCTTGTTTGGCGCGGTCGAGCACGAACTTGGCGTAGTCGTCCATGTCGCCTTCGAACGGCTTCACCGTGCCGTCGGCGGCCAGCCACAGCCGGTCGGCGACCAGCTCCATCAGCGATCGGTCGTGGGTGATCAGGATCACGGCGCCCGTGTACTGGTTCAGGGCGTCCAGCAGGGCGCGGCGGCTGTCGATGTCCAGGTGGTTGGTCGGTTCGTCGAGGATCAGGATGTGGGGCGCATCCATGGCCACCAGGTTCAGCAGAAGACGCGCGCGCTCGCCCCCGGACAGGGCCCCCACCTTGGTGTCCTGCTTCTGGAAGGGCAGGCCGAACTGGGCCAGGCGGCTGCGGCGGCTGCTTTCCGAGGCTTCGGGCATGGCGCGCAGGATGATCTGCAACGGCGTGTCCTCGGGATCCATCGCTTCGATCTGGTGCTGGTGGAACCAGCCGACCCGCATCTTGCCGTCGCGGTGGAACTCGCCGGCGTCGACGGTCAGGGCCTTGGCGATCAACTTGGCGAAGGTGGACTTGCCGGCGCCGTTGACGCCCAAGAGGCCGATGCGGTCGTCCAGGTCCATCCGCAGGTTCAGGTTCCGCAGGATCGGCTTGCCCGGCTCATAGCCGACGCTGGCCTTCTCCAGACGGATCAGGGGCGGGGGCAGGGGGCGCTCCGGCGAAGGCAGGACGAAGGGGGCGACCCGTTCTTCGGGCGGCAGCTCGATCCGCTCCATCTTCTCCAGCTTCTTGACGCGCGACTGGGCCTGGGTGGCCTTGGAGGCCTTGGCCTTGAAGCGGTCGATGAACTTCTGAAGGTGGGCGCGCTCGGCGTCCTGCTTGGATTTGGTGGCCTCCATCAGCCGCAGCTTTTCGGCCCGGGTGCGCTCGAAGGTGTCGTAGTTGCCGGTGTAGAGCTCCAGCTTGCGGTTCGAGAGCTGCAGGATATGGGTGCAGACCGAGTTCAGCAGATCGCGGTCGTGCGAGATCATCAGGGCCGTGTGCGGGTATTTCTTCAGCCGCGCCTCCAGCCACAAGGCGCCTTCCAGATCGAGGTAGTTGGTCGGTTCGTCCAGCAGCAGCATGTCCGGCTCGGCGAACAGGGCGGCGGCCAAGGCCACGCGCATCCGCCAACCGCCCGAGAAATGCGACATGGGCCTCTGGATGTCTTCCTGGCTGAAGCCCAGGCCGACCAGGATTTCCGAGGCGCGCGCCGGGGCGCTCTCGGCATCGATCTCGATTAGCCGGCCCCAGATTTCGCCCATCTCCTCGGGATCGGCGGTTTCCAGCCGCGTCATCAGCTCGTGGCGCTCGACGTCGGCCTCAAGGATGGTCTCCAGCACGCTGACGGGGGTGGCGGGGTGTTCCTGATCCACCGAGGCGATGCGGGCGGTCTTGGGCAGGCTGATCTCGTCGCCGTTGGCGGCCAGTTCGCCCAGGATCACCTTGAACAGGGTCGATTTGCCGATGCCGTTTCGGCCGACCAGACCCACCTTGGAGCCGGGCGGCAGGCTGACCGAGGCGTCGTCCAGAAACTGGCGGCCCCAGGCGTTCAGGGTCAGGTTGTTGATCTGGAGCATGTGGGCGGTCGAAATCTGAAATCGTCCGAAGGCCGCCTATCGCCGGGCGAGGGGCCGTCAGACATGAAAAAAGGGACAGTTGGAAACTCGGGAGGTCGTCGCTATAAGCCCGCGACACTCAATCTCCCAAACAAGAAGTCACTCTCCATGACCGAACGCACCTTCTCGATCATCAAGCCCGACGCCACGCGCCGCAACCTGACCGGCGCGATCAACGCCGTGATCGAAGGCGCCGGCCTGCGCATCGTGGCCCAGCGCCGCGTCAAGCTGTCGACCGACCAGGCCAAGAAGTTCTACGAAGTCCACGCCGAGCGCCCCTTCTACGGCGAACTGGTCGAGCAGATGACCGCCGAGCCGGTGGTCGTCCAGGTTCTGGAAGGCGAGAACGCCGTGGCCAAGTACCGTGAAGTCATGGGCGCCACCAACCCGGAACAGGCCGCCGAAGGCACGATCCGCAAGCAATTCGCCCTGTCGATCGGGGAGAACTCGGTCCACGGCTCGGACAGCCTGGACAACGCCAAGATCGAAATCGCCCAGTTCTTCACCGAAGACCAGATCGTCGGCTGAGCGCTCAAGTCGCGAGGGACCGCGTCCCGAGCGTAGCGCGAAGTCAGCGCTCAAGTCGCGAGGGACCGCGTCCCGAGCGTAGCGCGAAGTCAGCGCTCAAGCCGCGAGGGACCGCGTCCCGAGCGTAGCGCGAAGTCAGCGCTCAAGCCGCGAGGGACCGCGTCCCGAGCGTAGCGCGAAGAGACAGGGGCCCGCGTCCGGAACCGGACGCGGGCCTTTTCGTTGGGTCAACATCATCTCATCCCCCCGGAGAAGACCTATGAAAACCCTGCTGAAACTGACCCCCGTCATCGGCGCCGTGGCCCTGCTGGCCGCTTGCGGCCAGACCATGGAACAACGCGCCGCCACCGGCGCCCTGGGCGGCGCCGTCGCCGGTCAGGTGGTCGGCGGCAACACCGGCTCAACTGTCGCCGGCGCCGCCATCGGCGCCGTCGCCGGCGCCGCGACCACGCCGAAGTAAGGCTTTTCGCCTTCGGTTGAAAAAGAAAGGCCCGGAGCGACGCTCCGGGCCTTTTTCGTTCGGGCTTGTGCGACCGCTCACCAGATGCGGGCGCGGGCCTCGGGGGCGATGTATTCCTTCTGGTCAGGCGAGACGCCGAAGGCGGCGTACCAAGCGTCGATGTTGCGCGGCGAGGTGGCGGCGCGGACCGCGCCCGGCGAGTGTGGGTCGGTGGTCAGCTGTTCGCGCAGGGCCTCGGGCCGCGATTTCTCGCGCCAGACCTGGGCCCAGCCCAGGAACACCCGCTGGTCGCCGGTCAGGCCGTCGATCACCGGCGCCGGCTGGCCGTTCAGCGACTTGTGATAGGCGTCCAGAGCCAGCAGCAGGCCGCCCAGATCGGCGATGTTCTCGCCCATGGTCAGGTCGCCGTTCACATGGACGCCGGGGATGGGCTCCAGCGAGTTGTAGATGTCGCCCAGCACCTTGGCGCGCGCCTCGAAGCGGGCGGCGTCTTCCGGCGTCCACCAGTCGCGCAGCACGCCGTCGCCGTCGGACTTGCGGCCCTGGTCGTCGAAGCCGTGGGTGATCTCATGGCCGATGACGGCGCCGATGCCGCCGTAGTTGACGGCCGGGTCCGCGTTCGGATCGAAGAAGGGCGCCTGCAGGATGGCGGCCGGGAAGACGATCTCGTTGCGCGGCGGGTTGTAATAGGCGTTCACCGTCTGGGGCGTCATGCCCCATTCCAGCGGATCGACCGGCTTGCCGATCTTGCCGCGCTGATACGCCCACTCGAAAGCGCTGGAGCGTTCGACATTGCCGTACAGGTCGCCGGGGGTCAGTTCGAGACCGTCATAAGACCGCCACTTGTCGGGGTAGCCGATCTTCACCCCGAACTTGGACATCTTGTAGAGGGCCTGTTCGCGCGTCGCCTCGCTCATCCAGTCCAGGGTCTTCAGCCGCTCGGTCATGGCCGCGCGGATGTTGTCGACCAGGGTCTCCATCTGGGCCTTGGACGAGGCGGGGAAGTGAAGGCGGACATATTCCTGGGCCAGGACCTCGCCCAGCTGGCCGTCGACAAGGGCCACGCCCCGGTTCCAGCGCGGACGGTTCTCCGGTTGACCGCGCAGGGTCTTGCCGCGGAATTCGAAGCGGGCGTCGACGAAGGCCTTGGACAGATAGGGGCTGGCCTGATCGACGATCTGGGTGGCTTCCCACGCCTTCAGGGTCTCGATGGGGGTCTCGGCGAAGACCTGGGCGATCCCGGGGATGGCCGTGTTCTCCATCAGGATCAGGGTGTCGAGGTTTCCGACCTGGGCGCCGTCGAGGAAGGCGGCCCAGTCGAAGCCCGGCGCGAAGGTCGCCAGGTCGGCGACCTTGGTCGGATTGTAGAGCTTGTCGATCTGGCGACGCTCGACCGTGGTCCAGTGTTTCTCTGCGATCTTGGTCTCGAAGGCCAGGATGTCGGCGGCCGTCTCAGCCGGCTTGGTCCAGCCGATGGCGGTCAGGGTCTGGGTCAGATAGGCCAGATAGGCCTCGCGCTGGGCGGCGAAGTCCGGCTTCAGATAATAGTCGCGGTCGGGCAGGCCGAGCCCGCCTTGGCCCAGATAGGCCGAGTTGATGTTCGGGTTCTGCAGGTCCTCGAACACGGCGACGCCGAACAGCGAACCGCCGAAGCCCGAATGGCTGGCGCCCATCAGGCGGGCCATGGCGGCGTGGTCGGAGACGGCCTTCACGGCGGCGAGATCGGCGGCCATGGGCGCGGCGCCCAGTTGTTCGACGCGGGCCTCGTCCATGAAGCTGGCGTAGAGGGCGCCCACCTTCTGGGCGTTGGCGTTGACCGGGTTGGCGGCGCTGGACTCGATGATCGCGCGCAGCTGGGCCTGGGCGTTTTCATAGAGGACGTCGAACGGGCCGAACCGGGCCTTGTCAGCGGGGATCTCGGTGGTGCGCAGATAGGTCCCGTTGGCGTATTCGTTGAAGTCGTCGCCCGGCTTCACCGCCGTATTGCGACCGGCGAGGTCGAAGCCCCAGGCGCCGAAGCCGGGCGCGGCGTGGGCCCCGTGCGAATGGTCCTGGGCCGAGGCGCCGCCGGTCAGGGCGACGAGGATGCAGGCCGAGCAGGCGGCCATCAGGCGAATACGTTGCATGAAAGATAAGGTCCCGATTTTGGTCGGCGGCACCTTTGCGCCGGTGCGGCGCGGTGTCGCATGAAGTTTTCGTAATCTGATGTTCCGCACTCCGCTCATCCCCGCGAAAGCGGGGACCCCGTTTTGTTGCAAGGAGGATGTCGGGGATCGAGGTGCGGACGAGGGGGATGGGCGGAATGGAGGGCAGGGTTCAACCCCGCGCCAGCCCCTTGCAGAAGTCCCCCAGAACCTGCGGATACAGCCTGTGTTCTGCGGTCTTGACCCGCTCGGCCAAGGCGGCGGGCGTGTCGTCGGAGAGGATCGGCACGCGGGCCTGGCCCAGGATCGGGCCTTCGTCCACGCCTTCGGTGACCAGATGCACGGTGCAACCGGCCTCGGCGTCGCGGGCGGCGAGGGCGCGGGCGTGGGTGTCCAGGCCCGGATAGAGGGGCAGGAGGCTGGGGTGGATGTTCAGCATCCGGCCCTCCCAAGCCCGCACCAGCCAGGGGGTCAGGATGCGCATATAGCCGGCCAGGGCGACCACCTCGACGCCGGCCGCGCGCAGGGCCGCATCCACGGCCCGCTCATGCGCCTCGCGGTCCTTGCCGAACGGCTTGTGAGGGATGGACAGGGTCTGGACCCCCTTGGCCGCAGCGATGGCCCGACCGCCGGCGTCCTCGACGTTCGAAACCACCAAGGCGACGTCATAGCCGCTGGCGGCAGTCTGACCGGCGTCGATCAGGGCGGCCATGTTGGAGCCGGTTCCCGAGATCAGGACGGCGACAGGGACGGAAGAAGCGGCTTGGGACGACATGGCCGCCCCCATGGCGGGGCGGGCGACGCTTGGCAAGGTTCAAACACGATCGGCTCTTGTTGTTCGTCGTGTTCGGACGTTACCGTGTAACGCCGCCCGTTCGACGAGGGGTCTTAAGGGCCGGCGCGTACAGGGGATTATCGCATGAAGAGACTGATCTGCCTTGCGGCCATGGCCGCGATGCTGGGCGCGCCCGTGGCGGCCTTCGCCCAGGAGAGCGGTTCGAGCAGCAACGGCGGCGGCGCGATGCGCTCGGCGACCGACCGGTTCCGCAACGCCAACGCCGAGGCCATCGAGAAAGACTGGGCGCGCGCGCCGGTCGAAGAGACCGAGGTCACGACGGCCCACTCGGTCAACGCCCATGGCAAGACTCTGCGCTATCACGCGACGGCGGGCACGCTGACGATCCGCGACGACGCGGGCATGCCGACCGCCAGCCTGTTTTACACCGCCTATACGCTGGACGGTCAGCCGGTCGGGACGCGGCCGGTGACCTATCTGTACAACGGCGGGCCGGGCTCGCCGACGGTTTGGCTGCACATGGGCTCGTTCGGGCCGATGCGGGTCCAGACCGACGAGCCGACGGTGGTGCGCCCGGCGCCCTTCGCCTTCGGCCCCAATGACATGACCCTGCTGGATCAGACGGATCTGGTCTTCATCGACATGGTTGGGGCGGGCTTCTCGCGGCCTCTGGGCGAGACGTCCGGTTCGACCTTCTGGGGCGTGGACCAGGACGCCGACGCCTTCGCCCGCGCCATCATGCGCTACACGACCAAGTTCAGCCGCTGGTCGAGTCCGAAATACATCATCGGCGAATCCTACGGCACCCTGCGGACCGGGGCCGTGGCCTTCCAGCTGGAAGACCGGGGCATGTCCCTGAACGGGGTGGTGCTGCTGTCCTCGATCATGAACTACGGCGTGCGTCAGCCGGGCTATCCGCAGAATTTCGTCACCCTGCTGCCGACCTATTCGGCGACGGCCTGGTATCATCGCAAGCTGGCCCATCCGGCGGCGACGGTGGGGGAACAGGTTCAGCGGGCGCGCGACTTCGCGCTCGGGCCCTACGCCTCGGCCCTGGCCAAAGGGCATATGATCTCAGACGCCGAACGGGCCGAGATTGTGCGCCAGATGAGCGAACTGACCGGCCTGTCGCCCACCTTCATCGACAACGCCAATATGCGGGTGGAGCTGAGCAGTTTCCGCAAGGAGCTGCTGCGCGACCGGCGCCAGACCATCGGGCGGCTGGACACCCGCTATCTGGGCCTGGACGACGACGCCTCCGGCGACTCGCCCGAGGACGATCCGTCCAGCTCGGCCGTGACGGGGGCCTATTTCGGCGTCTTCCGCGACTATGTGGCCAATGAGCTGAACTACAAGACCGACGTCGAATACCGGATGTCGGCGCGGGGCCTGCCGGGCTTCAACTGGAACTGGAGCCACCGGCCGCCGGTCGGCGGGCCGCAGACGACGCCGAACACGGCGGTCGATCTGGCCACGGCGATGCGGCGCAATCCGTATCTGAAGGTGCTGGCGCTGAACGGCTATTACGACGCCGCGACGCCCTTCTTCTCGACCGAGTTTGACCTGGCCCAGATGATGCTGGAGCCCAGCCTGAGGCCGAACTTGGAGTTCACCTACTACGAGGGCGGGCACATGATGTACCTGAGCCACGAGGCCCTGGTGAAGCTGCACGCCGACCTGTCGCGCTTCTACAGCGAAACGGCGAACGGCGGGGCGCGCTGATACGCAAAAGGGCCGGAGGCGTCGCCGCCTCCTGCCCTTGTTTCATTCGAAATCGGCGGGTCGAAGGATCAGGCCGCTTCCAGCTGCCCACAGACGAAGGCGACCTCGCCCGCGTTGAGCAGGGCGGCCAGCACCGGCTCGGCGTTCTCGGGCGAGACGATCAGGATGAAGCCGACGCCGCAGTTGAAGGTGCGGCGCATCTCGTGGTCGCTGATGCCTCCGGTCTCGGCCAGCCACTGGAAGACGTGGGGCATGGGCCAGGCGTCCCAGTCGAACGCGGCTTTCAGCCCCTCGGCGATGCAGCGCGGCGGGTTTTCGATCAGGCCGCCGCCGGTGATGTGGGCCGCGCCCTTGACCAGGCCCGCCTTCATCAGGGGCAGGACCGGCTTCACATAGATGCGGGTGGGCTCCATCAGGGCCTGGGCCAGGGAGCGATCCTTGGCGAAGGGGGCGTCGTCGCCCCAGGCCAGGCCGGACTTCTCGACCACCTTGCGAACCAGCGAATAGCCGTTCGAGTGCGGGCCGGTGGAGCCCAGGCCGATGATGATGTCGCCGGCCGCCTGGCGGTCGAGATAGGGCAGGGCATGGCCGCGCTCGACGGCGCCTAGGCTGAAGCCGGCCAGGTCATAGTCGCCCTCGGTGTACATGCCGGGCATTTCCGCCGTCTCGCCGCCCACCAGGGCGCAGCCGGCCTGGCGGCAGCCCTCGGCGATGCCGGCGACCACGCGGCGGGCGGCGTCGATCTCCAGGCGGCCGGTGGCGTAATAGTCGAGGAACAGCAGGGGCTCGGCGCCCTGGGCCAGGAGGTCGTTGACGCACATGGCGACCAGGTCGATGCCGACGCCGTCATGACGGCCGGTTTCGATCGCGATCTTCAGCTTGGTGCCCACGCCGTCGGTGGTGGTGACGATCAGCGGATCCTCGAATCCGGCCGCCTTCAGATCGAACAGGGCGCCGAAACCGCCCAGCGAAGGCTCGGATCCGGGGCGCGCCGTGGACTTGGCCATGGGCTTGATATGTTCGACCAGCATCTCGCCTGCGTCGATGTCCACGCCGGCGTCGGCGTAGGTCAGGCCGTTTTCGAGAGGTTTTTGGGTGTCGCTCATGGGTCTCGGGCCTGGAATCGGGGCGGAAATGCAGCGCGGCTCTTGCCACAGGTGGGTTGCGGGGGGCTATAGCATTCGGAATGACGCCGATCACCACCAATGAGGCGCTGGCCGATTTCTGCGCCCGCCTCGCCACCGCCCCGTTCATCACGGTCGACACCGAGTTCATGCGGGAAACGACCTACTGGCCCAGGCTGTGCCTGATCCAGGCCGCGTCCGCCGATCACGCCGGCATCATCGATCCGATGGCGGAAGGCCTGGACCTGGAGCCCTTCCTGGATCTGCTGCGCGACCCGAAGATCATCAAGGTCTTCCACGCCTGTCGACAGGACGTCGAAATCTTCGTGCGCCTGGGCGCCATGCCCAAGCCGATGTTCGACACCCAGGTGGCGGCCATGGCGGCCGGGTTCGGCGAGCAGGTCGCCTATGATTCCCTGGTGCGGCAGATGCTGCGCGTCGAACTGGACAAGGGCAGCCGCTTCACCGACTGGGCGCGACGCCCCCTGTCGGACAGCCAGCTGGTCTATGCCCTGGGCGACGTGACGCATTTGGCGGCCCTGTATCCGAAGCTGCGCGACCGGCTGAAGAAGGAAGGTCGGCTGGACTGGGTGATGGCGGAGATGGAGAGCCTGGTCGATCCGGCCCTTTACGACACCAATCCCGAGAACGCCTGGAAGCGGCTGAAGCCCAAGAAGTTCTCAGCCAAATATCTGGCGGCCTTCAAGGCCGTGGCCGTCTGGCGCGAGCGGGCGGCCCAGGAGCGCGACCAGCCGCGCGGCCGCATCCTCAAGGACGAGGGGATCGACGAGGTCGCGCAACAGGCGCCGACCGACCCCGACGCCTTCAACCGGCTGCGTTCGGTGCCCAAGGGGTTCGGCGGATCGCGGTTGGGGCTGGAACTGGCCGAGGAGCTGAAACGCGTTCTGGCCGATCCGGAATCCCATGCGCCCGAGATGGAGCGCCCTGCCCATCGCCAGCCGGCGCCTCCGTCGGTGGTCGAGCTGCTTAAGGTGCTGCTGAAGGCCAAGAGCGACAACGCCGGCGTCGCGCCCAAGCTGATCGCCACGGTTTCCGACCTTGAGAAGATCGCCGTTACGGACGACGCCGACGTGGATGCGCTGAAGGGCTGGCGGCGTCAGATCTTCGGCGAGGACGCGCTGAAGCTGAAACGGGGCGAGATCGCCCTGGTGCTGAGCGGCGCCCGGGTCGAGGTGGTCGAGATCGAAGGCTAGAGGCCGGGGCTCGACGCGCCGTCGATCCTCTAGGTCTGGATCTTCAGGCCCAGGTCCATCGCCTCGGCCAGAGCCTTGGCGCGTTTGCGCGTCTGTTCGCCCAGCAGAACGTCGGCATAACCTTCCGTCGCCGTCAGCCGAAGCTCTCCGCCCTTCACACGCGCCGTGGCGTTGGCGAGAAGTTGCGGCGAGCGGCCGGACAGATCGCAGGCCAGGCGGATGGCCAGCCCCAGGGCTCGGGCGCGTCTGGCGGCTGTGGCGTCCAGCAGACGATCAACGACCTCGGGCTGGGGCGTGGCCGGACCGCCGCCGTAGCGGGCGTTGAGGGCGCTGGCCAGGAAGGCGCGTTCGTCGTGGCTGATCCCCGCCACGGGCGCGCGCAGCACCTGGTCGAACACCAACTCCAAGCGGTGATCAGGGTGCAGCCGCGCGCCCAGATCCGCCAGCCGGCAGGCGGCCGCCACCAGCACGTCGTCGCGCTTGGCGCCAAAGACGGAGGGGAGGGCTGCGACGATGTCGGCGATCCATCCCTTCAGAGCGCCCGGCAGGGCGGGCGCCACTCCTTGACGGCCGCCCAGGGCCGCACAGCCGGCAAGAAGAGGATCAGCCGTCCGGGTGGCCTTGTCCAGGGTTTCGAACAGGAGGCCCTCACGCACGCCCCAGGCCGACATTTCAATGTGTTTGAGGCCCAGATGATTGATCAACCCCTCCAGCACCAGTCCGGCGTAGGGCAGGGTTTCTGCGCGGGTTTTCGAGACGCCGGGCAGTTTGGCCAGGCTGACGGCGGATTGTCGGGACACCAGCCGCGCGGTCTCCAACGCCTCGTTCGCCGACATCTGATATTGATGCACCACCTTCAGCGGATAGGATTTCAGCCCCATGTGAACCTGGGCCAGGGTGCGCCAAGCGCCGCCGACGGCGTAGAGCCGGTCCGTTCGGAACCGTGAAGCGACCGGCTTCAGCTTCTGGTCGATGCGGCCCCTGATCCGTTCAGCGTCAAAACCGCTTCCCTCGGCCAGGGCGAAGGGCCCGAGCGGCAGGGTCAGGCCCTGTCCTCGAGTCCATTTCAGAGCCTTCAGACCCTTCAACTGAGTCAGCTCCAGGCTGGAGCCGCCCATGTCGGCCGAAACGCCCTGGGCCGTCGGGGCGCCCGCCAACACGCCCATGGCGGCGTACTTCGCCTCTTCCTCGCCGCTCAATACGCGGATGTTCAGCCCGGTCTCCGCCGCCACCCTCTGGCAGAAGTCAGGCCCGTCTTCGGCTTCTCGCACCGCAGCTGTGGCGGCGATCAGGGTCGCGTCCGGGCGCACGCCTTCCAGGACGGCGGCGAAGCGGCGAAGCGCCGTCAGGGCCATGGCGACCCCCTCGGGCGACAGCCGGCCCGTCGCGGGCAGATCGCGGCCCAGGCCCGCCAAGACCTTTTCATTGAACACCGTCCAAACGGCGCGGCCTTCCAGATGGTACAGGACCAGGCGAACCGAGTTGGAGCCGATGTCGATGGCCGCGATGTCACGGCCGGCTGGGGCTATGTCACCCATCAACGGCCGGGGCGCTCGTAGCGGAGGACGGCCGGCAAGGTCTTCACCTTGCGGCCGCGGCCCGACAGGCTGGGATTGGTCATGAAGTAATCATGGGCGGAGAAGGGGCGTTCCGGATCGGCGGGGGAAACGCGCGTATAGCGTCCTTCGGCGTCCAAGACCCAGCTCTGCGCATCATCCTTCAGATTGGCGACCATGATTTGATCCAGCACCTGATCATGGACGGTGGCGTTGAGGATGGGGGTCATCACTTCGACCCGCCGATTCAGGTTCCGGGTCATCCAGTCGGCTGACGAGATGAAGACCTTGGCCTTGTCGTGCGGCAGATCCTTGCCGTTGGCGAAACAGACGATGCGGCTGTGTTCCAGGAAGCGGCCGACGATGGACTTGACCCGGATGTTCTCCGACAGGCCCGGTACCCCGGGACGCAGACAGCAGATGCCGCGCACCACCAGGTCGATACGCACGCCCCATTGGCTGGCCCGGTACAGGGCGTCGATGATCTCGGGATCGACCAGGGCGTTCAGCTTCACCCAGATGGCCGCCGGCTTGCCCATGGCGGCGGCCGACATCTCCTTGCCGATCAGTTCGATCAGCTTGGCCTTCATGTTGAGCGGGGAGACGATCAACGCCTCCAACTCGTCCGGGGTGGCGTAGCCGGTGATGTAGTTGAACACCCGGCTGGCGTCGCGCGCCAGAGCCGGATCACAGCTGAAAAGGGACAGGTCGGTGTAAACCTTGGCCGTGACCGGGTGATAGTTGCCGGTGCCGTAGTGGCAATAGGTTCGCAGGCCGTCCCCTTCACGTCGCACCACGACGCTCAGCTTGGCGTGGGTCTTGTATTCGACAAAGCCGAAGACGACGTGGACGCCGGCCCGCTCCATCGCTCGCGCCCAGCGCAGGTTGGCTTCTTCGTCGAAACGGGCCTTCAGCTCGACCAGGGCGGTGACGTTCTTGCCGTTCTCGGCCGCCTCGATCAGGGCGGCGACGATGGGGCTGTCCTTGGAGGTGCGGTACAGGGTCTGTTTGATGGCGATGACGTTCGGGTCACGCGCCGCCTGACGCAGGAACTGCACCACCACGTCGAAGCTCTCGAACGGGTGGTGAATCAGCATGTCCTTTTCTCGGACGGCGGCGAAGATGTCGCCCCCATTGTCCCGAACCCGTTCCGGATAGCGGGGCTCATAGCCCTTGAACTTCAGATCGGGATGGCCGCCGGGTATCAGGTCCGACAGCTGAGCCAGGCCCAGCATGCCGTCCACCAGCACCACGTCCTGGGGCGTCGCCTCCAACTCGCCGATGATGAAGTCGCGCAGATCGGCGGGCATCGAGGCCTCGATCTTGACGCGCACCACCGAGCCGAGGCGTCGCTGCTTCAAGGCCTCCTCGAACTCCAGCACCAGGTCTTCGGCCTCTTCCTCGATCTCGATGTCGCTGTCGCGGATCAGACGGAGCAGGCCCTTTTCCAAGACCTCACAGCCCGGGAAGAGGTGGTTGATGAAGAGCAGAAGCACGTTCTCCAGGGTGATGAACCGCTTGCGACCCGGCGCGGATCGCCCGTCGGTCGGCAATTCCCAGAAGCGGCGCACCTGGGTCGGCACCGGCACCAGGGCGTAGAAGGTCTTGGCCTCGCCCTTGCGCTTCAGCTTCAGCGCCAGGGAAAAGCCGAGGTTGGGCAGGAAGGGGAAGGGGTGAGCCGGATCAATGGCGAGAGGCGTCAGAACGGCGAACAGCTGGTTCAGGAACTCGGGCTCCAGCCGCTCCCTTTCGGTCTTGGTCAGGCGGTTGCGATCGACCACCTCGATCCCCGCCGCAGCCAATTCCTTCTTCAGCTGACGCCAGCGGACCTGTTGTTCGGCCATCAACTGGCCCGCAGCGATATTGATGCGCTCCAGCTGTTCGGCCGGGGTCAGACCGTCCGCGGACAGGATTCTGAGTCGCTCGCGCAACTGGCCCTTCAGGCCTGCGACCCGCGTCATGAAGAACTCGTCGAGATTGTTCGCCGAGATCGAGACGAACCGCAGCCGCTCCAGCAGCGGATGGTTCGGATTGGCCGCCTCTTCCAACACGCGTTCGTTGAAGGCCAGCCAGGAAATTTCGCGATTGAAGAAGCGCGACGGCGAAATCATCAGATCTTCGTTCAGGGCCAACTGAGGCGCGCGGGAGGCTGGAACTTCCTCGCCCCGGGTATCGTCTTGAATCGCAGCGTCGGTCATGCGCCGGTTGTCGCGCGCGACTGTGACGGCCGCAAGCGGACGAGCCGGAAATTTGCAGGGGCCGGGAAGATGGTAGGGAGGGGCCGCGTCAGGCGGCGTCTGCGTCTCCGAGCTGGTCCAGAACCTCGCGGGCCAGGGGGCGGGTCACCGGGCGATGCAGGGCGTCCAGCCGATCCACCACCTTCACGGCCATGTCCGCTGAACGGTCCAGGCGTCGCACCAGATAGTCGATGACGTCGTCGGCGGGGGCGATGCTGCGCTCTGCGAAGCGGGCGCGAAGAATGGCCGACAGCACCTTGTCATCCGGCGCCTCGACGGGCACGGCCCGCACCGCGTCCAGACGCGAGCGCAGGTCGGGCAGGGCTGCTCGCCATTGCCGCGGGGCCGCCCGATCCACCAGCAGGAGGGCGCCGCCGGAGACGTTCGCCAGATTGATCAGATGAAACAGGCTTTCATCATCCGCATCAGAGGCCGAGTCCAGCAGGACGGGGCGGCCTTCCAGCTCCAGGGGGTCGATCACAGCTGCTTCCGCGCCGTGCAGGGGCAGGGCGCCGACCCGTTCGGCCCAGTCGGCGGCCAAACGGCTCTTGCCGGCTCCCGCCGGTCCATAGAGCGCCAGGACAGAACCCACGCCGTCCGGCCAGGCCGCCAGCACCCGCGCGGCCTCGGCGTTGCTGTCTGAGACCACGAAGGCGTCGCCTACGGGGCGTTCCAGCGGCAGACGCAGCTGTTCGGCGGGCTTTGGGCTCAGGGCGCTCGGCGCGGACATGGTTCTGTCATAGCAGAGGCCCGGTCGGCCTGTGTCAGAGCGGGCCTGTTGGTAATGGGGAGGGACGTCAGACCCTGTGGAGCGTTTCAGGCGAAATCGGCCAGGGCGGGGTTCAGCTTGCCCGCCTTGAACTCGGTCACCTTGTAATCGGCCAGGCCGTGGACCTGGAAAGGATCGTCCTTCAGCAGGGTTTCCAGCGCCTCCTTCGTTCCGCCGCCACGGACGACGAGAATGCCGCCGGTGCGAGGAACCATCGGGCCGGCGGCGAGGATCAGGCCGCTGGCGACGTGCTGGTCCAGCCAGGCGCGATGCTCGACCGTCTTTTCCTCGATGGCCTCGATCGGCTGGGTATAGGTGATGGTGACGATGAACATGGGCGCCTTCAGCTTTGACTGGAACCGCTATTGCGCGCCGCAGCGGGGTTTGCAACGGCTGAAACCTTGACTTTCCGGGGCGATGATGCGCCCTACGCCGCTTCGATTTCAGGCGCCGAAGGCGTCAGATTCCACCGCCAGATTTCCAGACGGTCTGTTCATGCACGCCTACCGCTCCCATACCTGCGGCGCCCTGCGCGCCTCCGACGCCGGTTCCGCCGTCCGCCTGTCCGGCTGGGTTCATCGGAAGCGCGACCACGGCGGTCTGCTGTTCATCGACCTGCGCGACCACTATGGCCTGACCCAGCTGGTGCTGCACCCCGAGACGCCGGGCTTCGCCGCCGTGGAGCGTCTGCGCGCCGAGAGCGTGATCCGGGTGGACGGCGAAGTGATCGCCCGCGACGCCGCCGTCATCAATCCGAACCTGCCGACCGGCGAGATCGAGGTTCGGGTCCAAGGCGTCGAGGTCCGGTCGGAAGCCGCCGAACTGCCGCTGCCGGTCTTCGGCGAGCCGGAGTACCCTGAGGAGATCCGCCTCAAGCACCGCTATCTCGACCTGCGGCGCGAGACCCTGCACAAGAACATCGTGCTGCGCTCGCGCGTGATCCAGTCGATCCGCAACCGCATGTTCGACCAGGGCTTCCTGGAATATCAGACGCCGATCCTGACGGCCTCGTCGCCCGAGGGCGCGCGCGACTTCCTGGTGCCCAGCCGCCTGCACCCCGAGAAGTTCTACGCCCTGCCGCAGGCGCCCCAGCAGTTCAAGCAACTGCTGATGGTCTCGGGCTTCGACCGCTATTTCCAGATCGCGCCCTGCTTCCGCGATGAAGACCTGCGCGCCGACCGGTCGCTGGAGTTCTACCAGCTCGACGTCGAGATGAGCTTCGTGACCCAGGAAGACGTCTTCGCCGCCATCGAACCCGTCATGCACGGCGTCTTCGAAGAGTTCGGCGAGGGCAAGCCGGTCTCGCCCATCGACCAGACCCACACCTTCACCAACGACTTCGGCCAGAGCTTCGAACACAAGGGCTTCGAACGCCTGACCTACGCCCAGTCGATGGCCTGGTACGGCTCCGACAAGCCCGACCTGCGCAACCCGATCAAGATGCAGGTCGTATCCGACCATTTCCGCGACGGCGGTTTCGGTCTGTTCGCCAAGATCCTGGGCGCGGACGAGAAGAACGCCGTCTGGGCCATTCCGGCGCCGACCGGCGGATCGCGCGCCTTCTGCGACCGCATGAACTCTTGGGCCCAGGGCGAGGGCCAGCCGGGCCTGGGCTATATCTTCTGGTCCGACGACCAGGGCGCCTGGGGCGGCCCCATCGCCAAAAACCTGGGCCAGGGGCCGACTGAGGCCCTGATGAAGTCCCTGGGCCTGGGCCAGGGCGACGCCGCCTTCTTCGTCGCCGGCCTGCCGTCGGTCTTCGCCAAGTTCGCCGGTCTGGCCCGCACCCGCGTGGGGACGGAGCTGAAGCTGGTCGACGAGAACCAGTTCAAGTTCTGCTGGATCGTCGACTTCCCCATGTTCGAATGGTCGGAAGAAGAGAAGAAGGTCGACTTCAGCCACAACCCCTTCTCGATGCCTCAGGGCGGGCTGGAGGCCCTGGAGACCCAGGATCCGCTGACCATCCGCGCCTATCAGTACGACATCGTCTGCAACGGCTATGAGCTGTGCTCGGGCGCGATCCGGAACCACAAGGCCGAGATCATGCTGAAGGCCTTCGAGATCGCCGGCTACGACGCCTCGGTGGTCGAAGAGCAGTTCGGCGGCATGCTGAACGCCTTCCGCTTCGGCGCCCCGCCGCACGGCGGCCTGGCGCCCGGCATCGACCGGATCGTCATGCTGCTGGCCGGTCAGCAGGCCATCCGCGAGGTAATCGCCTTCCCGCTGAACCAGCAAGGCGAAGACCTGCTGATGAGCGCCCCGGCCTCGGTGCAGGATCGCCAGCTGAAGGAGCTGCACATCCGCACGGCCCCGCCGATCAAGGTCTGATCGGCCTGACTGAGCGAAAGAAAGGGCGCGCCGAAAGGCGCGCCCTTTTCGATTCGACCGCATTCAGCAGGGCGTCAGCGCTCTGCAGTCACGAAGTTGCGGACGCGCGGCGGCGCGGGCGGCGTCGGCGGCGCGGGAACGGCGCGGATGACGCGGATTGCGCCGCGGCAGGCCTGGGCCGTCAGACGGCCGGGAAGGCGGGTCGATCCATCGCCGCAGGCTTCCCGCACCTGATCCTGGGTCAGATTGCGCGCGCCGGACAAATCTGCGCCTCGAATATCGGTGCGCCGCAGGGAGGCGTCTCTGAAGTCGGCCCGGCTAAAGACGCCGCCGGTCAGCCGCGCGCCGTCCAGGCTGGAATCCCGGAAGGAGGCGCCGGTGAAGTCCCCGTGGGTCAGGTTGGAGGCGTTGATCTCGGCATCGCTGAAATCGGCCCCGGCGGCGCGGACATTGGCCAGGGTCGCGCCGAATAGCTCGCTGCCCGAAAAGTCGGCCTCGATCAGGGTGGCGCCGTTGAAATTGACCCCGTGCAACTCGCCTCCGGAAAGGTTGGCGCGGGAAAGGTTGGCGCGCACGAAGGAGGCGCCCTGGGCCTCTGCTCCCGTCAGGACGGCGTTTGCGAAGCTGGTGGAGGTGAAGTCGGCGCCGACGATCTCGACTCCGGTCAGATTGGCGCGGCTGAAGTCGCTGCCCGTGAAGTTCGACCCCACCATTTCCGCGCCACGCAGATTGGCCCCGACCAGGGTGGCGTTCATGAAGCTGGCGCCGGTGAAGGTCGCACCGGAAAGATTGCGCCCCGACAGCTCGCAGCGATTGCAGGATCCGCCGAGCGAGACTGACCGGGCCACGTCGCGATCTTGCACCGTCATCTCGACGCCGGCGAAGGCGGACGGCGCCAGCAGAAGGCCGCTCGCCGCAGCCAGGGCGGGCAAAAGGACCGAAAGGGTAGGGCGGATGATCTGTTTCACACCGCCTGAATGCCCTGAAACCGTGACCGGACCTACTTAAATCGAGGTAATTTCGTTAAATGCCGGCAAGATTGGCGGCCTTCAGCAGGCCGGAATACGCAGGCCGTGCGGCAGGACGGTGGAGCCGTCGCCGCAGGCTCGATTGAGCTGGCTCTGCGTCAGACCGGAGGCGCGCGACAGATCGGCGCCGGAGAGATTGGTTCCCTGGAGCGTGGCCCCTGCGAAGTTCGCCCCTTGCAGATAGGCGCCGACGAAACTGGCGTTGGTCAGGTCCGCGCCTGAAAAGCTGGAGCCGGAAAAGACCCCGCCATAGGCGTCCACGTCGCGCAGATCGGCGTTGAAGAAGCGGGTGCGGTTCATCACGCTCAGGCTCAGGTCGGCTTGGCGCAGACGCGACCGCGACAGGTTCAGGCCCCGCGCCTCAAGCCCGGAAAAGTCGCCCTGAAAAAGGTTGCAGCCCGCGCAGGAAGCGCCCCGACGCACCGAGGCGATCTGACCGGCGTTCTGGGCCGAGGCGGGGACGGCCAGGGTCGCGAGAAGGGCGGCGGCGAGGGAAAGGGCGGTCAGGCGGGACATGGGGTCGCTCCGGCGAAGGCGTCGCATTGATCCTGAGCCTAGGGGCGACCCGTTAACTTAGCCCTGATCCCCGCCTTGCAGGGCCGGCGCCGCGCCGCAGGTGTCGCAGGTCCAGCCGGCGCCGCGTTGTTGCAGGCTGAAGTCGCCGCAGGAGGGACAGGCCGCCGCCTCTGTCTCGCCGCCCGGCCGAGGCTCCGTCTCCAGCTTGCGGCCGAAGGGCACGACGACCAGGTTGTCCGGCGGCGAGCCGCGCGCGAACCCCTTGGATATAAAGCGTGCGGCGGGAACGGCCTCGCCGTCCTTGGGCTTTCCATCGCCCAGTTCGCCCCAGTTTTGGCCCTCGGCCTGGGTGTGATCCGCCTGGGCGTTGGCCAACTCCTGGCGGCTCAGATAGGAGACGCCCAGTTCGCGGAAGATGTAGTCGAGGATCGAGGTCGCCGAACGGATGGAATCATTGCCGGTGACCCGTCCCGCCGGCTCGAAGCGGGTGAAGACGAAGGCGTCCACGAACTCGTCCAGCGGCACGCCGTATTGCAGGCCGATAGAGATGGCGATGGCGAAGTTGTTCATCAGGCTGCGGAAGGCGGCGCCTTCCTTGTGCATGTCGATGAAGATCTCGCCCAGTTCGCCGTCTTCATATTCTCCGGTGTGGATATAGACCTTGTGGCCGCCTACGGCCGCCTTCTGGATATAGCCCTTGCGACGGTCGGGCAGTTTGCGGCGGGCGCGTTCGCGTTCCACCACCCGTTCGATGATCCGCTCCTTGGGGGCGGGTGCGGCGGCGGTCTGGGGTGCGGCTTCGAAGCGCGGCGCAGGGTCGGTCTTGGGCAGGGTCAGCAGAGGGCCGGGGGGAGGCGCGGCGCGGTTCAGGCGGATGGCGCGCCGTCCGTGATCCGCCGCCTGGCTGAGCGTGCGCGCGGCCTGGGCGGCGGTGGCGCGCCAGTCGAGGGTTTCAAGGGCGATGTCCGGGGCGTCGCTGAAGGGTTCGAGCGCCAGACGCAGGCGACCCTCGAAGCCGGCGGGATCGGCGAGAAGGGCTGCGAGGTCGGTCGGCGCGCCCTCCCAATCCCTCAGATGACCATGGCCGAACACCCATTGAGCCGCAGCGGCCTCAGCCTCTTCGGGCACCCCCAGCAGGTTCAACAAGGGGCCGTCGCCGTCTTCCAGTCCCAGAACGTCGCGGATGAAGCCGGGGTCGAGGACGGGTGCGGTGAAGACGGCGTCGAAGCTTTCCGCAGCACCCAGAGCCTGTTCCACGGCGGCCAGTTCCACATCGGTGAAGCCGAAGGCGCGGAGCGCGGAATGATCCACGCCCGGCGCCTCGACCAGGGTGCGTCGGCCGAACAGGCGACGCTCGGCCGCCTGGACGTCCCCTCCGCTGCGGACCAGGGCGGCGGCCAGGGCCGGGGCCAGGCGGCGACCGATCCCACCGTCTGCGGTCTCGAATAGATCGACGACGGCGGGCGCGCCCCGGCCGAGACGCAGGCGGGCCTCGGCGTCATCGACGAACAGACCCACGGCGATGTGGCGGCGAGGACCGGACGTCCGATCCAGAATCTCGATCGCCTGGGCGGCGAGGGGGAGGGAATTGGCGGACAGCCGGTCGCGGCGCGCCTTTTCGAGGTCGATGATTTGGGCCTTCAAACCCTCCCACTCGCCACAGGGACTGCGCAGCCGCGCCAGCTCGACCGAGGTTTGGGCTGCGACCGACGCCGTCAGGGCGCCCAAAGCCTCGGCGCGGGCGGCGGGATCGCCGTCGAGCGGCGCCAGGGCGTCCAAAAGCCCCTCCAGTCCCAGGGCGAGCACGGCGTCGTCCGATTGGAGGTCCAGGGCCGTCACCCACAGACGAACCAGATCGGGCAGAAGATCGAACGTTCCATCGCTAAGGGCCGCGACCGCAGCCAGGTCGATCAGCACCCGATTGGCGGCGGGTTCGGCCAGAACCTCAGCGTCCCTCGGGTCGAAGGCGACGACCAGGCCGCCGTCCAGGGCGGCCTCTGCAGCGGCCAGAACGTCAGGGGAGCCGGCGGCGGTCTGGGTCCGATCGGCCAGGACCACCAGCTGGGCGCCGTCCGCCAAGGGGCGAAGCGTCAGGCTGGGACGCTCACCGTCGACGGCGCGCAGGATGTCGGCGTCGGTCGCCCCGCGGCCCCGGGCTGCGGCGGCGGCGCGGCCCAGCGCGGGATTTCGCATCGGGTCGGCGCAATCCCCCCGGGCCCCCTCGCAACGATCGACCGCGTCGGCGACGGCGCAGAGGGCGTCGGTCAGGGCCTCCGCTGATTGTCGCGCCAGCCGCTGGGTCGTCCGATCGGCCCTGTGGGCGGAAAGCCGGGCGGCGGCGGATGGATCGGCGAGGTCGACGACGCCGGCCGTTGCCGCGTGTCCCACCGGGGTCGCCAGGCCGAGCTGCATCGTAGCCGCCAGCTCCGCCGCAAAGGCGCCCGCCGCCTTGGTGTCGGCAAAGACGCCCTCGGCCAATCCCTTGGCCGCCAAACGCCCAGCCCAGGCGTCCGGCGCGCCGTTCAGCCAGCCGCCTGCGACGGACGGCGGGGGCGAGAGCGAATCGCCCCAGTCCAGCCAGGCTTCGATCCGGGCGTCGGACCAGCCGGCGGGCGCCAGAACCTCCTGGACCAGGAAGGGGCGCTCTATGGCGCGGGTCTCCATCGCGACCCGCACGGCGCGAGCGACGAAGCCGGATTGAAAGCGCATAAACCGCATCTCCCCTTAGAGCTGGCGCCAGATTACGGTGTCGCGACGGCCCGCGCTACTAGATGTAGTCGTTATCAACCGCTGAATTCGCGGTGGATCATGCCGCCCGTCCCCAGGGCTCGCACCCAGGGGCGGTGGCGGCCGAAGCCTGGACGGGAACACCCGTCGGGGGAGGAGAAATCGAGAAGGGGCGACATCTCGCCGCTTGCGGTGACTGAGCCTCCTGTGTCATGTAACCGATTACATTTGCTATCGACGGACCTTCGATAAGTGGGCCGGCACGATGAACGCTCAGAGAGGAAACCGTGGACGTCTCCACCCCGTCAGCCGTTAACGGACATGCGCCGGCCGCCAAGGCCGCCACGATCCGTGACGTGGCGGAGCGGGCGCAGGTGTCCGTGGCCTCAGTGTCGCGCGTGCTTAACGGCTCTGACGCCATCACGGAATCGACCCGACGTCGGGTGCTCGATGCGGTCGAATATCTCCGGTATGTGCCTCACGTCGGCGCCCGCAGCCTGTCGACCAGCCGCACCGACACGATCGGCGTCATCCTGCCGGACCTGTACGGCGAGTTCTTCTCCGAGCTGATCCGCGGCATGGATTTAGCCGCGCGCGCGCACGGCAAACATCTGATCGTATCCAGCTCCCACGGCGATACCGAGGAGACCTTGGCCGCTCTGCGATCGATGCGCGGTCGGGTCGATGGAATGATCGTCCTGTCGCCCCATCTGCGCGCCGCCAACCTGGCCGCCGACGTAGCGGGCCGCATGCCGGTGGTGTTGATGAACGGCGGCCTGGACGAGGCGGGCCGCCCCTCCATCGCGATCGACAATCACGGGGCGGCCGTCACGGCGGTCGAGCATCTGCGCGCGACGGGCCGGCGCCGCATCGCCCACATTCGGGGCGCGGCCGGAAACCTGGAGGCGGACATCCGCGCCGAGGGCTACGCCAGCGCCCTGGTCGACCAAGAACCGATCATCGTCGAGGGCGATTTCACCCAGGCGGCCGGGCATCGCGCCGCCACCCGGTTGCTGGCTCTGGACCAGCGCCCCGACGCGGTGTTCGCGGCCAACGACATGATGGCCCTGGGCGCCATGCTGGCCTTCCAGGAGGCGGGCGTGCGCTGCCCTGAGGACGTGGCCGTGATCGGATTCGACGACGTGCCGCTGGCCGCCCTGGTCCGGCCGACCCTGACCACGTTGAGAGTGAATATTGCGGAAATGGGCCGAAGGGGCGTGGAGCGCCTGATCGGCCTGGTCCAGGCCGGCCCGAACGGGGCGCCGGATTCCGCCTGCGAAATCGTTCGGCCGCTCCTGGTCGAACGACAATCCACCGCGGCGGCTGAAACCGCCGGGTCGACCACCGTCAATCCAACCGCACAGCCGTTGTGAAACGGGCCCATCAGGAGGGGAAAACAGGATGAGAAAGTTCAATACACGCAGCACCGCCTTGGCGGCCGCGTCGGCTCTGGCCATGAGCATGGCGGTTGTCGGCGGGGCGCAGGCGCAGGTCGCCACCTCGACGATCCGAGGCAATGTGACCGACGGAACGGCTGTCGAGCCGGGCGCGACCGTTGTCGCGCGCAATGTCGCCTCGGGTTTCACCAGCCGCACGACAGCGAACGCTCAAGGCGGTTACACGCTGTCGGGTCTGCGTCCCGGCACCTATGAGATTACGGCGACGACGTCGGAGAACGAGACGGCCTCTGACACGGTGTCGATCGGCGTCGGCCAAGTCGGCAACCTGGATCTGGCCGTCGCTGGTGCGGCGACCGGCGCTGCTGACGCCGACGCTGCAAACTTGGGCGACATTGTCGTGACCGGCCGCCGCCTAGTCGAGGTGCGCACGCCCGAGAACGCCACCAACGTCACCACACAGCAAATTCAGACCCTGCCGCAGATCAACCGCAACTTCCTGAACTTTGCGGCCTTGGCGCCGGGCGTTCGGGTTGGAACTAACGAAGCAGAAGTTCAGATCACCGCCGGTGGTCAGCGGGCTGAATCCGTCAACGCCTTCATCGACGGCGCCAGTCTGAAATCGAACATCATTGCCGGCGGTATCGTCGGTCAGGACGACAGCCGCGGAAATCCGTTCCCGCAGGCCGCCGTGCAGGAGTTCCGTGTCGTCAGCCAGAACTTCAAGGCCGAATATGAGCAGGCTTCGTCCGCCATCATTACGGCTGTGACGCGCTCAGGCACGAACGAATTCCACGGCGAAATCTTCGGCACTTATCGCGATCAGGACTTCATCAAGCAAGACGAGTTTTCGCGTGCGGCGGGCCGTGAAAAGCCTGCGCTGGAAGTTCAGCAATACGGCGCCGCTCTCGGCGGTCCGATCATTCAGGACAAGCTGCACTTCTTCGGCAGCTACGAGCACAAGCAAGAAAACCGCGCTGCTGCCGTGACACTGGGCCGTCAGAACCCGGCCTATGTCAGCCAGTTCGGTCAGTATATCGGCACCTTCGCGACCCCGTTCGAGGAAGACCTCTACTTCGGCAAGCTGAGCTTCCAGCCAGCAGAGGGACATCTCATTGATCTGAGCGTCACCTATCGCGATGAAGCGGACGTGACGGGCGTCGGCGGCGCCAACTCCATAGAACGCGCCAGCGGTCTGCAGCAGACGACCAAGAGCGCCAACCTACGTTATCAATGGCAGGGTGACGGCTTCCTGAACGAGTTGGCGGTCGATTATCGCAATTACAACTACAACCCGACAGCCGTGAACTTCGATCAGAGCGGTCGCAGCTATCGCATCTTCGAAAACGGCTATGATCCGTTCGGTGGTGTGGCGATCCTGAACATTGGCGGATCGGGTAGCCGTCAGGATATCAGCGACGACGCCCTCACGGTCCGCAACGACCTGACGTTCAACGATATACAGTTCAATGGCTTCCACACGATCAAGCTCGGCGCCAAGGTCAGCCGCCAGAACTATAATGTCGTCAAGGAGTTCGGCCGAAATCCCGAGTTCTTCTATGATTTGAACGGCACGGCCAGCGGCAATGCCGCCGTCCCTTACCGCGTGCAGTTGGGCAACGAGTTCCCCACCGTCGATCTGACCAATACCGTCATCGGCCTGTATGTGCAGGACGACTGGCAGATTACGGACAAGCTGGAGTTGAACCTCGGTCTCCGTTGGGATTACGAGACCAATGCCGACAACAAGAATTACGTGACGCCGGACTCGGTGGTGTCGGGGCTCCGTCAATGGATCGCCTCAACCGACGGCGGTAAGGCGGCGGGTTATGCGCCCAGCTGGTTCGACATCAACGACTACATCTCGACTGGCGACAATCGCGACCCGTTCAAGAATGCGTTCCAGCCGCGGATCGGCTTCTCGTATGACGTCTTCGGCGACCGCGGGACGGTTCTCTTCGGCGGCGCCGGTCGCTACTACGACCGGGTCCAGTTCAACTTCGCCTTCGACGAACTGGCCAAGCCGTTTGACTTCACCCAGAACGTCTTCTTCTCGACCACCGGCCGGCCGGCCGGCGTGGCGAATGGCAGCTCGTCCGATCCGATCCTGTGGAACTCGTCCTATGAGACCACAGCCGGCCTGGATGCGATCCTCGCCAATATTCCGGCTAAGGGCGAAGCCTTCCTGCTGAAGAATGATTTCGAGCCGCCGCGTACGGATCAGGTCAACCTGGGCGTTCGCCAGCGGATCGGAGACTGGCAGACCGAGTTTACCTTGGCTTATGGTAAGACCGAGAACGAATTTACCTGGCAGTATCTGAACCGCTGCCGTGAACCAACGCGTGGCAACGACGGCAACGGCTTCGGAGACAACGGCGGATTCTGCGGCCCTGGCGCCACGAACCCCTATCGGTCCTATCTGGTGTCGGACCACAACAAGGAGCGCACGTTCAAGGCGCTCTACGTCAAGCTGGACAAGGCCTACACCCGCGACTCGGGCTGGGGCGTCAATGTGGCCTACACGCTTTCGAAGGCTGAGCAGAACGGCGGCAACGACAACTTCTGCTTCGACTGCTTCTCGGTGGAAAGCTCGCCGATGCGGTCCTCGGCTAATGATGAACGTCACCGGATCGTCGCCAACGGCATCGTTGACCTTCCGCTTGATTTCCAGCTGTCAGGCATCCTGACCCTGGGTTCCGGCACGCCCTTCGATGTGTTCGACGGACGCGGCGCCAACTTCGTCTATCGTCCGTACGGCGCCTATCCGGAGAAGGAGCAGTTCTTCCTGCCGAACGCCTTCGCTTATCGGAACCTGGATCTCCGTCTGACGAAGAACTTGGACGTTCCGGGCGCTGGCGAGCTTTCGGTTTATGTCGACGCCATCAACGTGTTCAACTTCAAGAACTACACGGGCTTCGACGGCGGAACGGGTTCGGCGACGGACCCGAACCCCAACTTCGGCCGTCCCTCGGCGGTGCTCTTCCCCACGCGGACGTTCCAGATCGGCGCGCGCTACTCCTTCTAACCACCCTGAGCCTGGGCCGCCTTCCGCTTGCGTGGAAGGCGGCCTTCTTTTTTCAGATATTCAGTGAGCGTGCCTATGAACCGCCGAAACTTCCTGATGCGAACCACGGCAGGTGCGGCGGCCCTGGCGGTCGGCGGCATGGTCGCGGGCCAGGCGGCGGCGCAGCAGGCGGTCACAGGCGCGGTCAACGGCACGCAGCGCCGGCCTCTGCGGCTGGACCGCGAGGTCGATGAGCTTCAGGAACGCACCTTCCGCTGGTTCGAAAAGGTCACGGACCGGGCCACCGGCCTGACGCCGGATCGCTGGCCCAGCAAATCCTTCTGCTCCATCGCCGCGGTCGGTTTCGCCCTGACCTGCTGGCCCATCGGCGTCGAGCGCCGCTGGATGAGCCGGGACGAGGCGCGCGAGCGGACCCTGATCACCGTCCGCTATTTCCACAGCCTGCCCCAGGGGCCGGAGCCGACCGGCACGGCGGGGCACAAGGGCTTCTTCTATCATTTCCTCGATATGGAGACCGGTCACCGCTACCGGACCAACGAGCTGTCGACCGTCGACACGGCCCTGCTGATGGCCGGCATGCTGTTCGCCGCCCGCTATTTCGACGGCGACCATCCCGATGAGGTCGAGATCCGCAGCCGGGTCCAGGCCCTGTACGAGCGGATCGAATGGGACTGGGCCGTCGTGCGCGACAACCGGATCACCATGGGCTGGCATCCGGAGAGCGGCTTCATCCCGTCGGACTGGCACGTCTATAACGAGGGCATGCTGGTGCTGCTGCTGGCCATCGGTAGCCCGACCCATCCGGTTTCGGTCAATGTCTGGCACGAATGGGCCGCCAGCTATGACGAGAGCTGGACCGACCGCTGGGGCAGTTGGCACCTGAATTTCGCGCCGATCTTCGGCCACCAGTACAGCCATATGTACGTCGACTTCCGCGGCATTCAGGACGCCTGGATGCGGGGCCAGTCGGCCCAGATGGGCGAGTATCTGGACTATTTCGAAAACAGCCGCCGCGCCGTCTATGCCCAGCAGAAATACGGCCACGACAATCCGGGCCAGTGGGCCGGCTATTCGTCCGAAATCTGGGGCCTGACGGCCTGCGACGGGCCGGGCGATTTCAAACAGACGATCAACGGGGTCGAGCGCGAGTTCTTCAGCTATTCGGCGCGCGGCCCCGGCGACCGCGACGACGGCACCATAGCCCCCACGGCGGCGGCCAGCTCCATCGCCTTTGCGCCCGAGATCGTCGTGCCCTGCATCAAGGCGATGAAGAGCCGGTTCGGCGCGGGGATCTATACCGAGTGGGGCTTCCGCGACAGCTTCAACCCGACCCTGACCCAGCGCGACGGGCCCTTGCAGCACGGCAAGATCGTTGACGGGGTGGGGTGGGTGGCCGACGACTATCTGGGCATCGACCAGGGCCCCATCGTCGGCATGACCGAGAACCATCGCTCCGACTTCATCTGGCGCTATATGCGCGGCGAGCCGCACATCCGTAAGGCTCTGGAGACGGCGGGCTTCACCGGCGGCTGGCTGAACGCATGACCTCTGGCCCGCACAGACGCGGGGCCCTGGCGCTGCTGGCGGGCGGGGCGGCGGCGGCCTGCACGCCGCGTCGTGACGGCGAGACAGTGCTGCGCTTCTGGGCCATGGGCAATGAGGGCGGGACGGTGGGCCAACTGATGCCCGAGTTCGAGCGGCGCAATCCCGGCGTCCGCGTCGCGGTCCAGCCCCTGCCTTGGACGGCGGCGCATGAGAAGCTGCTCACCGCCTATGCCGGCGACTCCCTTCCGGACGTCAGCCAGATCGGCAACACCTGGGTGTCGGAACTGACCGCCATCGGCGCCCTGTCGCCGACTCCGCCGGCCGCGGCCGACCTGCTGACCGATCAGTTCGAGGCGGTGCTCGAGACCAACGAGGTGGCCGGCCGAGCCATGACCACGCCCTGGTACGTGGACACGCGTCTGCTGTTTTATCGCACCGACCTTCTGGCCCGCGCGGGCTTCGACGCGCCGCCGCAGGACTGGGGCGAGTGGAAGCGGGCCATGCACGGGATCAAGCGCGTGGCGGGCGGCGACAACTACGCCATCCTGTTGCCGTTGAACGAGTTCGAGCAGCTTTTGACCTTCGGCCTTCAGACCGAGGAGCCCTTGTTGCGGGACAGGAATACGCGCGGCAACTTCTCCAACCCCGGCTTCATCTCGGCCCTGGCCTTCTATCGCAGCCTGTTCGCCGAGGGCCTGGCGCCCCTGGCGTCGGCGGCGCAGATCTCGAACGTCTGGACCGAGTTCGCGCGCGGCTATTTCAGCTTCTATTTCTCCGGCCCGTGGAGTGTCGGCGACTTCCGCAGCCGCCTGCCGGCGAGCTTCCAGTCCAGCTGGGCCACGGCGGGCGTGCCGGGACCGACCGGCCTGGGCGCCTCGGCGCCGGGCGGCTCCAGCCTGGCGGTCTTCCAATCCTCGCCGCATCAGGAGGCGGCCTGGGCCCTGGTCCGCTATCTGTCCGAGCCGGCGGTGCAGGCTCGGTTCAACACCATCGTCGGCGATCTTCCGGCGCGGAAGAGCGCCTGGGACATCGCCCAGGTCGAGCGCGACCCGATGCTGGAGCCCTTCCGGGGCCAACTGGAACGCGCCAAGGCCGTGCCCAAGGTTCCGGAATGGGAACGGATCGTGACAGAGATGCAGATCGTCGCCGAACGGATGGTGCGCGGCGAATATACGCCCGAGACTGCGGCCGCCGAGATTGATCGCCGGGCCGACCGGCTGCTGGAGAAGCGCCGCTGGATGATGGAACAGGGCAGGGCTGTATGACCGTCGCCGATCCGACATTGGTCCAGCCGAGACCGTCGCGTGGCCTCGCAGCCCGCGAACGCGCCGCCTGGGGCTTCGTCGCCCCGGCCATGATCGCCATCGGCCTGTTCTTCGCCCTTCCGGTGATCGCGGCCCTGCTGCTCAGCCTGACCGACTTCGACATCTACGCCCTGGCGGACCTCGGCAATCTGCGCTTCGTCGGTCTGCAGAACTACGAGCGGCTGATGACCAATCCGCTGTTCTGGGGGGCGATGAAGAACACCCTGACCTTCGCGGTCCTAGGCGTGCCCGTGTCCATCGCGGCCTCCCTGGCGGCGGCGGTGATCCTGAACGCGCGGGTGGTGAAGTGGCGGCCGATCTGGCGGGTCATGTTCTTCGCCCCCTATGTCACCACCCTGGTCGCGACGGCGGTGGTCTGGCGCTATCTGCTGCACACCCGCTACGGCGTCATCAACTGGGGGCTGGAGAGCATCGGCCTGCCCGCCGTCGACTGGCTGGGCCAGCCCTCGACCTCCATCCCCGCCATCCTGATGTTCGTGGTCTGGAAGATCTTCGGCTACAATATGCTGATCTTCCTGGCCGTGCTTCAGACCGTGCCGGACGACCTGTACGAGGCCGCCCGCATCGACGGCGCTGGGCCGTGGAAACAGTTCCGCCACGTCACCCTGCCGGCCATCGCCCCGACCATGCTGCTGGTCTCGATCATCTCGGTCGCTAGCTTCTTCCAGCTGTTCGCCGAACCCTATGTCATGACCCAAGGCGGCCCGGCCCAGAGCACGGTGACGGTGCTCTACTTCATGTACGAAGAGGGCTTCAAATGGTGGAACCTGGGCTCCGCCAGCGCGGTCGCCTTCGTCCTGTTCCTGTGCATCCTGGCCATCACCCTGGTGCAGTTGGCCGTGGCCAAGCGGGTGGGGGCGTATCAGTGATGGCGTTTTCCTGCGGTCAGTCTCCCCTATCAAGAGCGCGTCATCCTCGCCCTCGTGGCGAGGATCCAGACTCCCGGTGTGTCCGCAGTATGCACCCCCTTCAAACACCTGGAGTCTGGATCCTCGGGACAAGCCCGAGGATGACGGTGCTTGGGAAGGGGGTAGGGGGGGAGACGGCAATGGAGGAGGGATGCCTATGAAGATCCGTTCCATTCTCCTCAACCTCGCCGTCGCCCTCATCGCCCTCGTCGTTCTGTTCCCGCTGGTCTGGATGGCGTCGGTCAGCTTCATGCCGACCGGCGAGGCGGCGACCTTCCCGCCGCCGCTGGTCCCGTCGCGCTGGACGCTGGAGCATTATCAGGACCTGTTCCTGAACCAGGGCATGGGCCGCTATCTGTGGAACAGTTTCGCCCTGGCGACCCTGGCGACGATCCTGGCGCTCGGCTTCACCGTCCCGGCCGGCTACGCCTTCGCCAAGCTGAAGTTCACCGGGCGCGAACGGTTGTTCCAGTTCCTGGTCGCCGCCCTGGTGGTGCCGGCCCAGATCGGCACCCTGCCGCTATTTCTGATGCTGAAGGGGATGGGGCTGGTGAACACCTATGCCGGCGCCCTGGTGCCCTGGCTGGCCTCGATCTTCGGCCTGTTCCTGGTGCGCCAGTATGCGCTGAGCATTCCCGACGAGATGCTGGAGGCCGCCCGCATCGACGGCGCCAGCGAAGGCCAGATCTTCCGCCGCATCGTCCTGCCGACGCTGCAGCCGATCATCGTCACCCTGGGCCTGTTCGTCTTCCTGGGCAGCTGGAACGACTTCCTGTGGCCGTTGATCATCCTGACGGACCAGTCGAACTACACCCTGCCGGTGGCGCTTGCGGCGCTCTCTCGCGAACATGTCCAGGATGTCGAACTGATGATGGCGGGCGCGGTCGTCACGGTCGCGCCTGTGCTGATCCTCTTCCTCGCCCTGCAACGCTACTACATCCGCGGCATGCTCGCGGGCAGCGTGAAGGGGTAAATTTCTCGTCTCTCAACGCCGTCATCCTCGCCCTTGTGGCGAGGATCCAGACTCCCGGTGCGGCCGCCCTATGCACCCCGTCCAATACCGGGAGTCTGGATCCTCGGGACAAGCCCGAGGATGACGCGGAGAGGGAAAGCTGGAGTCATCCAATGCGTATCCTGACCTCCATCCTCGCACTCAGCGCCGCCCTCATGGCCGTCCCCGCCGTCGCCCAGGACACGCGCGTTCTCGACAGCATGGACGACGCCTCGCGGTGGCAGGCCAGCGCCTCGACCGACGTCCACGCCGCCGTCTCCGCCGTGGCGGGGCATGACGGCCGCGCCGTGCGGCTCGATTATGATTTCGACGGCAAGGCCGGCTACGCCGTGCTCAGCCGCGCCCTGCCGGTCGATCTGCCCGACAATTACGAGATCAGCTTCTGGGTGCGCGGCGCCGGGCCGACCAACACCTTCGAGGTCAAGCTGACCGACGCCTCGGCCGAGAACGTCTGGTGGAAACAGACGGCGCGCTACGACTTCCCTGACGGCTGGACGAAGTTCGTCATCAAGCGCCGCCAAGTGTCCAAGGCCTGGGGCCCCAGCCCGGAGACGGTGCTGTGCTGCGCCGAGCGGGTCGAGTTCGTCGTCGTCGCAGCCGAGGGCGGCAAGGGCGCCGTCGAGATCGACCAACTGAGCCTTCGCGTCCTGCCGGTCGATCCCGCCGTGCCCCCGCAGCCGGTCGCCGCCGACGAACGGGCGGAGACGACCGCCGCCCACGCCGTCGATCTGGACCCGAAGACGGCCTGGACCCCGCCGGTGGACGAACCGTCGGCCCTGACCCTGGACCTGGGCTACGAGCGCGAGTTCGGCGGCCTGACCCTGCGCTGGGGCGAGCGGGGCGCGGCGGCGGACTATCGGATTTCGGCGTCTCTTGACGGACGGGACTGGCGCGAGCTGACATCCGTGAGGGGCGGCAGCGGCGGCGTCGACTGGCTGCGCGCGCCCGAGACGACCGCCCGCTGGCTGCGGCTTGAGCCGCTGAAGCCGGTCCCCGCCTCGGACGTGGTCGGCTCGTCCGGCGCCGGCCAGCGGCTGGGCGCGGGGCAGGCGACCACCTATGCGCTGAACGAGATCGAGGTCGAACCCCTGGCCTTCGGCGAGGACGCCACGGCCTTCGTGGAGGCGGTGGCCAGGGAGAACCTGCGCGGCCTCTATCCGCGCGGCTTCTTCGGCGAACAGCCCTACTGGACCCTGGTCGGCGTGGACGGCGGCGGCGAGAGCGGCCTGATCGGCGAGGACGGCGCCATTGAACTGCGCCGCGCGGGCCCCAGCATCGAACCCTTCGTCGTCGATAACGGCCGGCTGATCACCTGGGCCGACGTCAATATCGAACAGGGGCTGAAGGACGGCGATCTGCCCATTCCCTCGGTAACCTGGATCGCCGACGACTGGACGCTGAAGATCACCAGCTTCGCCGTCGGAACGCCGGACCAGGCGCGGCTGTGGGGCCGTTATGACCTGACCAACACCTCCAACCGGCCGCGCAGCCTGACCCTGGCCCTGACGGCGCGACCGTTCCAGGTCAACGGGCCGGTGCAGTTTCTGGCCATTCCGGGGGGCGTGGCGCCGGTCGAGCGGATCGCCTGGGACGGCGCGAGCCTGACGCTGAACGACGATGTCCGCGTCCACGCCCTGACCGCGCCGGACGCTGTTGCGGCTTCGAGCTTCGACGCCGGGGCCGATCCTCAATCATTGATTTTGCCGACGGCGCGACGGCCCGCCGGTGAGCCGGTCGCCGTCTCCGACGCCGCGGACCTGCCGGCCGGCGCCCTGCTGTACGAGGTGACGCTTCAGCCTGGCGAGACGCGCACCTTCGGCTTCCTGTCACCCTTGGCGGGCGATCCGCCCCTGGCCGGGCAGGGCCTCGCCGCCCTGGATCAGGCCGAGCAGGCTTTGGCCGCCGAATGGCGCGCGAAGCTCGACCGGGTGGACCTGACCCTGCCGCCCGCCGCCCAGCGGATCGAGGACGCGCTGAAGTCGTCGCTCGCCCATATGCTGATGTCGCGTCAGGGGCCGATCCTGCAGCCCGGCACCCGCAGCTACAACCGTTCCTGGATCCGCGACGGCGCCATGATGGCCGAGGGGCTGAACCGGCTGGGCATGGCCGAGCACTCCGCCGACTATCTGCGCTGGTACGCCCCCTATGTGTTCGACAACGGCAAGGTCCCTTGCTGCGTCGATGCGCGGGGCGCCGATCCGGTGCCCGAGAACGACAGCCACGGCGAGTTCGTCTTCCTGGCCGCCGAGACCTATCGCTACACCGGCGACGAGGCCCTGCTGCGTCAGGTCTGGCCCCAGGTGCAGAAGGCGATCACCTATATGGACGAACTGCGCGCCTCCACCCGCACCGCCGCCTTCCAGGCCCCCGACCAGCGCCACCTGTACGGTCTGCTGCCCCCGACGATCAGCCACGAGGGCTATTCGGACAAGGCGGCCTATTCCTACTGGGACGATTTCTGGGGCCTGCTGGGCTACAAGGACGCCGTCTTCATCGCCCAGACCCTGGGCGACGCCGAGGCCGCCGCCCGCTATGCCGCGGCGCGCGATCAGTTCGCCGCCGACATCCGCGCCTCCATTGTCGCCACAGCCGCGCACCACGACATCGACTGGATCGCAGGCGCCGCCGACCGGGGCGATTTCGACGCCACCTCGACCACCATCGCCCTGTCGCCGGCGGGCGAGCAGGATAATCTTCCGCCTGAACTGATGACGCGAACCTTCGACCGCTATTGGGAAAACTTCCAGAACCGGCTGACCAATCGCACGGCGTGGAAGGACTATACCCCCTATGAATGGCGGCTGGTCGGCGCCTATGTGCGGCTGGGTCAGAAGGACCGGGCCCTGGCGGTGCTGGACTTCCTGATGGCCGACCGCCGGCCCGAGGCCTGGAACGGCTGGGCCGAGGTGGTGGGGCGCGACAAACGCGAGCCGCGCTTCATCGGCGACATGCCCCACGCCTGGATCAGCTCGGACTATATCCGCTCGGCGCTCGACCTGTTCGCCTATGAGCGAGACCGCGACCACGCCCTGGTGCTGGCGGCGGGCGTGCCGGAGGCTTGGCTGGATACGGCCGAGGGCGTGGGGGTGAAGGACCTGCGCACGGCCTATGGGGCGCTGACCTACGCCTATCGCAAACAGGGGGCGGGGTACGTCCTGACCCTGGGCGAAGGGGCGACCCCGCCGGGCGGCTATGTGCTGCAATGGCCGGCGGGCGAGGGGCGGCCCGAGCGGGTGCGCATCGACGGGCGGGCCGCGCAATGGACCGATGACGAGCTGGCGATCCCGGCAGGCGCGCGACGGGTGGAGATGCGCTGACGAAAGGTCTTCCTTCTCCCATTGGGAGAAGGTGGCCCGGAGGGCCGGATGAGGGCCGGCCGGTGGGCCGGTTCGCACCGCCGAACCCTCACCCTTTCGCGCCAGAACGATCGCTTCGCTCTCGTGCGCTCAAGCCCTCTCCCGGCGGGAGAGGGGCCTTATGAGTCAGTCTTCCGCCTTCGCCTTGGCCTTCTTCGCCGGCGCCTTCTTGGCGGCGGGCTTCTTCGCAGCCGCAGCCTTCTTCGACGCAGCCGCCTTCTTCGCCGGGGCCTTCTTCTTCGGCGCCGCGCCGGCCTTGGCGGCCAGAAGGGGCAGGGCGGCTTCAAGGGTCAGGTCTTCGGGCGCGGTTCCCTTGGGCAGGGTGGCGTTGATCTTGCCTGATTTGACGTAGGGGCCGAAGCGGCCCGCCATGACGTGGATCGGCTCGCCCGTCTCGGGGTGGGCGCCCAGATCCTTCAGCGGCGCCGCAGCCGCGCCGCGACCGGGACGACCGGCGCGCTTCTCGGCCAGCAGGGCGACGGCGCGGGTCAGACCGACCTCGAACACCTCGTCGATGTCCGAGACGTTCGCATAGGTGCCGGCGTGCAGGACGAAGGGCCCGTAACGCCCCAGGCCCGCCGTGATCATCTTGCCGTCCTCGGGGTGAACCCCGACCTCGCGCGGCAGGGCCAGCAGGCGCAGGGCCTGGTCCAGTGTCAGGCACGCCGGCGACCAGCCCTTGGGCAGGGACGAGCGTTTCGGCTTCTCGCCGTCCGGCGGCGCGATTTCGACATAGGGGCCGAAGCGGCCGATCTTCAGCTGCACGGGGTGTCCGGTCGCCGGATCGACCCCCAGTTCGCGATCGCCGCTCTCGGCCGACCCGTCCTCGGCCGAAGGACTGGCGACGGGGCGAGTGTATTTGCAGTCAGGATAGCGCGAGCAGCCGATGAAGGCGCCGAACCGGCTGGTCTTCAGGCTCAGTTGGCCCTGATGGCACAGGGGGCATTCGCGCGGGTCGGACCCGTCGCCCTTGTCGGGGAAGATATGGGCGCCCAGGCTCTCGTTCAGGGCGTCCAGAATGGCCGTGGTGCGCAGCTCGCCCGCGGCTTGGGTCGCGGCGTGGAAGTCCTGCCAGAACTCGCGCAGCAGCACCTTCCAGTTCAGATCGCCGGCCGAAACCTCGTCAAGCCGGGTCTCAAGCGCGGCGGTGAAGTCGTACTCGACCCATTTGCTGAAGAACTGCTCCAGGAAGGCCGTGACCAGCCGCCCCTTGTCCTCAGGATAGAAGCGGTTCTTGTCCACCCGCACATATTCCCTGTCGCGCAGGGTCGACAGGGTCGAGGCGTAGGTCGAGGGGCGGCCGATGCCCAGTTCTTCCAGCTTCTTGACCAGGGTGGCTTCCGAATAGCGCGGGGGCGGTTCGGTGAAATGCTGATCGGTGCGGATGGCGTCGACCTTGGCCTTGGCGCCCTCCTTCAGGGCCGGCAGGCGGCTGGTGTCGTCTTCGCCCTCGTCGCCTTCCGCGCCCTTCTGCTTCTCGTCGCGGCCTTCCTCATAGACGGCCAGGAAGCCGTCGAAGGTCACCACCTGGCCGGTGGCGCGCAGGCCGGTCAGCCCGTCGGAGGTCTCGATCTCGACCGTGGTGCGGTCCAGACGCGCGGCCTCCATCTGCGAGGCGACCATCCGCTTCCAGATCAGCTCATAGAGGCGCTGAAGATCGGACTCGAGGCGCAGGCTGTCGGGATGGCGGGCGATGTTGGTTGGCCGGATCGCTTCGTGCGCTTCCTGAGCATTCTTCGCCTTCACCTTGTAATGGCGAGGTTCGGCCGGGACATAGGCGGGGCCGTACTCCTTGCCGATCACCTCGCGCGCCTGGGCCAGACCCTCGGGGCTGACGGACACGCCGTCGGTCCGCATATAGGTGATCAGGCCGCCGGTCTCGTCCACGCCCTCATACAGTTTCTGCGCCGCCTGCATGGTGCGCTGGGCGGTGAAGCCCAGCTTGCGCGCGGCCTCCTGCTGCAGGGTGGAGGTGGTGAAGGGCGGCGCCGGGTTGCGACGGACCGGCTTCTTCTCGACCGAGTTGATGGTGAAGTCCCCGGCCTGGATGGCGGCGCGGGCGGCCGAGGCGGTGGCCTCGTCCTTGATGTCCAGACGCTGCACCCGCTTGCCGGCGTGCTTGACCAGGCGGGCGGTGAAGGGCGGGCTGTCGGCGTTCAGGTCCGCCTCGATGGACCAGTATTCCTGAGGCTTGAACTTCTCGATCTCCATCTCGCGATCGACGACGATGCGCAGCGCCACCGACTGCACCCGCCCGGCCGAGCGCGCGCCCGGCAGCTTGCGCCACAGGACTGGCGAGAGGGTGAAGCCGACGAGGTAGTCGAGCGCGCGGCGGGCCAGATAGGCTTCGACCAGCTCCATATCGAGCTGGCGCGGATTGGCCATGGCCTCCAGCACGGCGGACTTGGTGATGGCGTTGAAGGTGACGCGTTCGACCTGGGTGTCTTTCAGCGCCTTCTTCTTGTTCAGCACCTCCAGCACGTGCCAGCTGATGGCTTCCCCTTCGCGGTCGGGGTCGGTCGCCAGGATGACGCGGTCGGCGCGCTTGGCGGCCTCGGCGATTTCGGACAGGCGTTTGGCGCCCTTGGCGTCGGCCTCCCAGTGCATGGAGAAGTCGTCGTCGGGCAGGACCGATCCGTCCTTGGACGGCAGGTCGCGGACGTGGCCGTAGGACGCCAGAACCTCGTAGCCGGAGCCGAGGTATTTATTGATGGTCTTGGCCTTTGCGGGGCTCTCGACGATGACGAGGTTCATGCGTGTTCGGTCTCGGGAAGGGGCGCGAACGTGGTTGGAGCGGAGCCATGTGTCAATGCACCGGCCCCCGGACGCCCGTGAACTTGCGGATTATCGGGTGACTATCACGGATCGAAGACGAATCCGGAAGAGACTTCACTATATCGACGCCAGACCCCCCGGCAGCAGCTCGGCTCGGCCGGCCAGGCTCAGCTCCAGCAGGGCGGCGGCGACCTGGCCCATGGGGGCGTTCAGGGCGCGGGCGATCTCGTCGCGCGGCGTCGGGGTGGGGGACAGGATGGCGGCGACCCGGTCCAGGAAATCGTCGTCCACCTCGCCATAGGCGATCGGCTCCGACGACGGCGCGCGCAGGCTGCGCAGGGTATTGAAGGCGCGCTCGATGTCCTCGATCCCCTCGCACAGGATGGCGCCCTGGCGCAGCAGTTCGTTCGGCCCCTTGGCGCGCGGATCCAGCGGCGAGCCCGGCACGGCGAAGACGTCGCGCCCCTGTTCGGCCGCCAGTCGGGCGGTGATCAGGGATCCCGACTTGATCTCCGCCTCCACCACCACGACGCCGCGCGACAGGCCCGAGATGATGCGGTTGCGGCGGGGGAAGTCCCGCGCCTGGGCCCGCGCGCCGACGGGGCTTTCCGACACGACGCAGCCCTGGTCGATCAGCCGCGCGTAAAGATCCGCGTGTTCGGGCGGATAGACGTCGTCCACCCCGCCGCCCAAGACCGCGACGGTCCCCGTCGCCAGGGCGCCTTCGTGGGCGGCGGCGTCGATGCCGCGCGCCATGCCCGACACGACCACATGCCCGGCCTGACCCAGTTGCAGCGCCAGGCCGCGCGCGATCCTCTGCCCGCCCGCCGAGGCGATGCGGGCGCCGACGATGGCGATGCTGGGCATGTTCAACAGATCGACCCGACCCCGGGCCCACAGAATCGGCGGCGGCGGGTCCAGGTTCGCCAACATCTCAGGATAGTCAGGATCGCCCAGCACCAGCAGGCGCGCGCCAATCCGCTCGCCATCGGCCAGTTCGCGCTCAATGCCTGCGACGGGCGGCGGAATGGAGGCCGCGCCGGACTTGCGGACCAGGTCGGGCAGGACCTCCAGCACGCGGACAGCTGACCCATAACGGCCCAGCAACTGGGAAAAGGCGACGGGACCGATGCGGTCGGTGCGGGCGAGCCGCAGCCGGGCGAACCGTTCGTCCGCCGCCGGGGTCACGCCTTCTTGGCCCCGATGCGCGGCTCCTCGCCCTTCAGCAGCCGGGCGATGTTCTCGTGGTGGCGGATCCAGATCAGCACGGCGGCGAAGACGGTCAGGGCCAGGATCGGCATGTCCACCGGCAGGCCCACGGCGGCCAGCGGCAACAGGGCCAGAAGGGGCGCAGTCGCCGAGGAGATCAGGGCCGCCAGCGACGAATAGCGGAAGGCGAAGGCGCTGATCAGCCAGACGGCGCCGGCCATCAGGCCCAGGGGCCAGGCGGCCGCCAGCAGCAGGCCATAGAAGGTCGCCACCCCCTTGCCGCCCTTGAACTTCAGCCAGACGGGAAACAGGTGGCCCAGGAAGGCCGCGCCGCCGGCGATGGCGCCCGCAGCCTGGCTGTCGAACAGGGCGCGGGCGATCAACAGGGCGACGGCCCCCTTGCCGGCGTCCAGCAGCAAGGTGGCCAGGGCCAGGTCCTTGCGCCCGGTGCGCAGCACATTGGTCGCGCCGATATTGCCGGAGCCGATGTTGCGCACGTCGCCGGCGCCGGCGGCGCGGGTGATCACCACGCCGAACGGGATCGAGCCGAGCAGATATCCGCCCAGCGCGACCAGCGCCAAGGTCCCGACCGCGGGCCCCACCAGATCCTGCACTTTGATTCTCTCCCCGGGAAATGCAGCGGCAAAATGCGTCGGCGCGCCTTACGGAGCAAGGGCGATCCGGCCTCTTGACCCGATGAATGACGCAGGGTCAGGTCCGCCCGCCTTTCCGGAGAGTTCCATGAGCCGATATTCCACCGCCGTAGCCGCCTCGATCCTGTTGATGTCGGCTTCGGCCTGCGTCGGCGCTCCGACCGGCGGGGGGGGGGCCGTGTCCCGCCCGGCCATGGCCGCCTATTTCGACTGTGTCCGCGACGGCGGCGTGGCCATCTCTGCCCATAGGGCGGTCTCGGCGCCGGATCAGCCCGAGAACTCCATCGCCGCCATCGAGGCGACCGGGCGGGCCATTCCGGGCGCCGTCCTCGAACTGGACGCGGTCCTGACCAGGGACGGCCATTTGGTGCTGATGCACGACGAGACGATGAACCGGACCACGACCGGCCGGGGCCGCGTCGCCGACCTGACCCTGGCCCAGGTCAAGGCCGCCCGGCTGAAGGCGTCGAACGGCGCCTTGACCGAGGCCGCGCCCCCGACCCTGGCCGAAGCCCTGGACGCCGCCGGCCGCGTCGGCGCCATCGCCAGCCTGGACCTGAAACCGGCCGAAGGCGCGACCACGGTCGATCTGGCGAAAGCCATCATCGCCCAGGTGCGGCGCTCGGGCGCGCAGAACCGGGTCATCCTGATCACCTATAATGACGCCGACGCCCGCGCCGTGGCGGCCCTGGCGCCGGAGATGATGATTTCGGCCGGTCTGGACGGCGTCGAGGATCTGGACGGTCTGAATCCGGCCCAGATCCTGGCCTGGACCGGCACGCGCGAGGAGCGGCCCGCCCTATGGTCGGCCCTGCGTCAGGCGGGGATCGAGGTCCAGTTCGGCACCCTGGGGGCGGAGGGGCGCCGCCGCGACGACCGCTACGCCGCCGACGGCGACGTCTCCGAATACCGCGACCTTTTCCGCCAGGGCGTGACCGTCATCGCCACCGACACCCCTCTGGCGGTCCAGTCGGTGCTGGGCGCCGAAGTCGCCAAGGCTGCTGCCTGCCGCCGCCCGCGCTGACGCGACGATTTGCGCTCGATCAAGGAGCGGACGAACCGGCTAGGGCAGGGGAAGATCAGGAGTTCAGCATGCGCGATGATCTGATGTTCGACGTGGCCGTGGTCGGGGCCGGACCGGCGGGCCTGGCCTTCACCCGGTCCCTGGCTGGAACCGGACTGAGCGTCGCTCTGATCGAGGGCCAGGGTCAGGCCGCCCTGCGCGACCCGGCCTTCGACGGGCGCGAGATCGCCCTGACCCACAACTCCATCCGCCTGTTGAAGTCCCTCGGCGCCTGGGTCCGGGTTCCGGCCGAAGAGATTTCGGACCTGCGCGAGGCGCGGGTGCTGGACGGCGGCTCGCCCTTCGCCCTGACCTTCGACGCCGGCGGCGCCGACCGGCTGGGCGTCCTGATCCCCAACCACCTGATCCGCCGCGCCCTGTTCGAAGTTGTCGAAGGCCAGGCGGGCGTGACCCTGATGGTCGGCCGGCGGGTGGCCAGCTGCGCCGTCCAGGGCGCCACCCCGCGGGGCCGGGTCGTGCTGGACGATGGGACGACGATGCGGGCCAGGCTGATCGTGGCGGCGGATTCGCGCTTCTCCGGCGTGCGCGACCAGCTGGGCGTCGGGGTCGAGATGAACCGGCTGGGCCGGTCGATGATGGTCTGCCGGATGCGCCACGACCAGGCGCACGGCCATGTCGCCACCGAATGGTTCGACCACCGCCAGACCGTCGCCCTGCTGCCGGTCGCGGACGTTGATGAGCGGGTCTCCTCCGTCGTCTTGACCCTGGCCGCTCCGGACATCGCCGAGCTGATGCGCCTGTCGTCCGAGGCCTTTGAGGTAGAAATGGAACGGCGGCTGAAGGGGCGGCTGACCGGGCTGGAGCTGGTCAGCGAACGCTGCGCCTATCCCTTGGCCACGACCTCGAGCCACCGGTTCGCCGGCGAGGGTTTCGCCCTGATCGGCGACGCCGCCGTGGGCATGCACCCGGTCACCGCCCACGGCTTCAACCTGGGTCTGCGCGGACAGGATGCGCTGGCGAGGGTGGTGAAGTCGGCGCGGGGCGGGGACATCGGCTCTGAACGGCTGCTGGCCCGCTATGAACGCGACCACCGCCTCGAAAGCTGGCCCCTGTACCAGGGCACCAACGCCCTGGTCCGCCTTTTCACCCAGGAAACGCTCCCGGCCCGTCTGGCGCGCGGCGCCGCCCTGCGCGCCGGCCAGGCGACGGCGCCGTTCAAACGGGTGGTGAAGCGGATGCTGACGGCGTGAACACCGTCATCCTCGGGCTTGACCCGAGGATCGGAAGGTCCGCCGTTGATGCGACGAAGGTTTAATCGGTCCAGGACCGCGTCCGATCCTCGGGTCAAGCCCGAGGATGACGAAAGTAGCGAAGCGGGCTTCAGAAAACCTTACGGCCGCCCACCCAGGTCCCGATCACCTGGCCCTGCAGTCTGCGTCCGTCGAACGGCGAGTTCTTCGACTTCGAGCGCAGCCTGTCCGCATCGACGATCACCGGCGCGCCGGGGTCGAACAGCACCAGGTCGGCCGGCGCGCCTTCGGCCAGCACCCCGGCGTCGAGGCCCAGCAGCGCCGCCGGTCCCTGGGTCAGGGGCCTCAGCACGTCCAGCAGGTCCAGACCGTCCTCGTGGTGCAGGGTCAGGGCGGCCGACAGCAGGGTCTCCAGGCCCACGGCGCCGGGCGCGGCCTCGGCGAAGGGACGGCGCTTGTCCTCGGCGGGGGCAGGGGCGTGGGCCGAGGTGATCACGTCGATCAGCCCCTCGCGCACCGCCTCGATCAGGGCTTGGCGATCAGTCTCCGACCGCAGCGGCGGGTCCAACCGGTAGAAGGTGCGATAGTCGCCGATGTCCACCTCGTTGAAGCACAGGTGGTTGATCGAGACGCTGACGGCGACCTCCAGCCCCTTGGCCCGCGCTCGCGCCAGGGTCTCCAGCGCCCCTTCGGTCGAGATCTGATCCACCAGGAACCGGGCGCCCGTCTGTTCGACCAGGGCCAGATCGCGCTCCAGCCCGATCCGCTCGGCTATGGCCGGGCTGCCGGACAGGCCCAGCCGCGTGGCCAGTTCGCCCGAGGCGGCCACGGCCCCCTCGGTCAGCCAGGGGTCGGACGGGCGGCAGGCGATCAGGGCGTTGAAGGCGGCCGCGTAGCTCATCACCCTCTGCAGGGTGCGGCTGTTGACGATGACCTTGTCGCCGTCGGTGAAATACAGGGCGCCGGCCTCGTCCATCAGGCCGATCTCGGCCATCCGCTGGCCGTCCAGGGCCTTGGTCGCGGCGCCGGCCGCACGGACATTGACCAGATTCAGGGCTGCGCCGCGCCGCTGGATGAAGTCGACCATGGCCGGGTCGTCCACGGCGGGATCGGTGTCGGGCTGGACCACGATGGTGGTCACGCCCCCGGCCGCGGCGGCCAGGCTGGCGGACTTCAGCGTCTCTTTCGGTTCAGCGCCGGGTTCGCCGGTCTTGACCCGGATGTCGATCAGGCCGGGCGCGAGGCAGTGGCCGTCGCAGTCGATAATCTCGAAATCTGCGCCGAGCTCAGTATGAAACTGCCGCTCGAAGGCGACTTCTATGATCTTGCCGTGCTGGACGATGAGTGTGGCGGGGCCGTCCCTGCCTGTGGCCGGATCCAGAAGGCGGGCGTCCGAAAAGACGATGATGGTGTCGCTCATGCGGCGTCTCCCCAGCGGGCCGACAGGGAGGCCAGCACGGCCATGCGGGCGGCGACGCCCATCTCGACCTGATCCTGGATCAGGGAGACGTCCAGATCGTCGGCCACGTCGGAATCGATCTCGACCCCCCGGTTCATCGGCCCGGGGTGCATGACCTTTGCGCCGGGCTTGGCCCAGGCCAGCTTCTCGCGGTCCAGACCCCAGAAGCGGAAATATTCGCGGGTCGAGGGCACCAGGGCGCCGGCCATCCGCTCCAACTGAAGCCGCAGCATCATGACCACGTCGCAGCCGGCCAGCCCCTCGCGCATGTCGTGGAAGACCTCGCAACCCCAACGGTCGGCGTCGCCCGGCACCAGGGTCGGCGGCCCGATCAGGCGCACCCGCGCCCCCATCATCTGCAACAGGGCGACGTTCGAGCGCGCCACCCGGCTGTGGGTGATGTCGCCGCAGATGGCGACCGTCAGGCTGGTCACGTCGCCGAAGGCGCGGCGCATCGACAGCAGGTCCAGCAGGGCCTGGGTCGGGTGCTCATGCCGGCCGTCCCCGGCGTTGACGACGGCGCACCCCACCTTCTGGCTCAGCAGCTCCGCCGCGCCCGAGGCCGAATGGCGGATGACCAGAATGTCCGGCTTCATCGCATTCAGCGTCACCGCCGTATCGATCAGGGTCTCGCCCTTCTTCACCGATGAAGAGGCCACCGGCATGGTGACGACGTCTGCGCCCAGCCGCTTGGCGGCGATCTCGAACGAGGAGCTGGTGCGGGTCGAGTTCTCGAAGAACAGGTTCACGACCGTGCGCCCGTGCAGCAGATCCAGAGCCTTGGACGACTGGCGATTGAAGTCGACGAAGGCGTCGCCCAGGTCCAGCAGCTGCGGGGTGACGAAGGGGTTCAGATCCGAGGCGGCCAGGAAATGGGCCTTGGGGAACGGAATCAGCCGCTCTCGAATGGTCTGGTCGGTGACGTCGTGGGGCTGGGTCATCGAGACGCGCCTATAGGCGGGAGTCGCCGCAAACGCCAGACCGGGGGCCGGCCGGGCCGCGGATCAAACGAAGTGGAACAGGGCCAGAAGCACCGGAATCACCACCGCGCTGCCGACGGTGGTCGAGGCGATGATCCCCGCGATCAGGGGCGCGTCCCCGCCCATCTGCCGCGCCAGCATATAGGAGGCGGCCGATCCCGGCGCCGCCCCGCAGATCAGGGCCACCCCCTGGGTCAGGCTGTCGCCGCCCAGGGCCCAGGCGATCAGCCACATCAGCGGCGGCATGACGCCCAGCTTGACCAGGGTCACGGCGGCGATGGTCCCCTGGCGGCGCCTGACCTCGGCGAAGGACAGACCGGCCCCGGCGACGATCAGCCCCAGGGGCAGGGCGGCCGCGCCCAGCAGGTCCATCGCATCCGACAGGCCGGGGATCAGCGGGACCCGCAGCAGGTTCAGCCCCAGACCGATCAGACAGGCCAGCAGGATCGGATTGGCGATCATCGACTTCGCCAGACCCGGCACCGAGGGCTCGCGCTTCAGCGCTCCCCATTTGGCCAGAACCGCCACACAGGTGATATTGGTCACCGGAATGATGAAGGCGATGGCCACCGCCGCCATGGCCGTCCCGGTCGAGCCATAGACCGACTGGATCACCGGCACGAAGACGAAGCTGTTCCAGCGGATCACCCCCTGGAACACGCTGGTGTAGGCCGGCCCGTCCAGCGGGATCAGGGGCTTGGCCGCATAGGCCGCCGCCGCCACGATCAGGGTCGCCCCGACCGCCGCCGCCCCGCCACTGTCGCCCCGCCACCGGCCAGATCGGCATGCCAGATCGCGGGGATCAGGAAGCTGGGATAGAAGATATTGATCGACAGCTTCTCGATCGGCCGCCAGGCCTCGTCCGGCAGGAAGCCGGACTTTCGCAAGCCATAGCCCAGGGCGATCATCAGAAAGACCGGCAGGACGCCGGCGATCAGGCCGGTCAAATCCAGCTCGCCTGATCCCGCACCCGGTCCAGCGCGCCTTGCAGGATCCAGGCGGCGGCGGTGCGGTCCACGACCTCGGCCCGGCGCTTGCGGTTCAGGTCCAGATCCTCGATCAGGAACCGCTCGACCGCGCTGGTGGACAGCCGCTCGTCCCAGAAGGCGACGTTGATGGGCCGCAGCCGTTCCAGATTGCGGGCGAAGGCGCGGCACGACTGGGCGCGCGGCCCCTCGGTTCCGTCCATATTGGCGGGCAGGCCGATCACCAGGGCCGAGACCTTGCGATGCGCCATCAGCTTGAACAGCTGCTCGGCTTCATGCGTGAACTTGGACTTGCGGATCAGCTCCAGCGGCGAGGCGATCAGGCGCGTGGCGTCCGACACGGCCACCCCGATCGTCTTTTCGCCCAGATCCAGCCCCATCCACGGGGTGTCGGGCGGGCAGGCGGCGGGCAGGTCAAGGAGGTCGAGAACGGGCACGGCCTGCGGTTAGGACCGGCGCGCAGGGAAGTCAAAGGCGGAGGCTTATGGAAACAGCGTCATTCGGACCGCAAGTCTGGTAGCTTCCTCACTTTGCGTTCCCAACCGAGCCTAGCCGTGCGACGCTTCGGTCATGACTAATCGCGCCGTCGTCCTTTCCGAGCCAAACAAGACCGTTCCGGCTTCAATTCCTTCGAAACCGCAAATGGTTGCTGTGACTGTCCAGGCGCCTCCCGAGCCTAAGGACTACGGAGGCATGGCAATTAACGGCGGTATCGGCGTTATGGGCGGCGTGATCGGTGCGTTAGTTGGCGCTTGGGCGGCCTATCACTTCGGATTGAAGGCATCACGCGAAGCCATAAATCGTGCGGAATCTGCACGCGACCGGCAACTCCGGTTCTCTGTGGTGCAGAAGCTGAATAAAATATACTCCGCACAGAAGGAAATTAGGATCTCCTGTGATGAGGCTGTCCATCGTCTGGCCGCTGCTAAGGAGAGAGCAGCCAGAGAAGGGCTCAACTTCCTTGATCATCTATCCATGGAACTTAGGCCGTTCGCTCCGAGCCTAATCCGGCTTTCGTTCTCGCCGGACGAGGTGGCTCAGGTCGGAAAGGGTGGTGACCTCGAAGCGCTCGCTATCATGATGATGCTGGATGACCGCCACAATACTACGGCGGCCCTATTAGATGAGTTTAGAGGCCTCAAAGCTGAGTTCGAGGCCGTGGCTCATCGGGATGGGGAGTTCGACCCCAATCGGGGCTACATGCAATTCCGTTGGTCTCCAGAAGAGTACGCGAAGTATCGCCCTTACCTATTCAAAATGGATAGCCTAACGACCGCTATCCACAAACACAGCGCGTTAGACGAGCAAGACGCATACAAAGCTACGCTTGCAGTAGCGAAAGCCACGGCGAAGGCTGACGGCCCCAAAGTTGATATCCGGATCACGGCGCCAGACGGACGAATCGCACGGGTAACGCCGGGCGGCGTGGAGCTTTTCAATGCGGGTGAGGTGCCACCCTTAGTAACGTCGTGAAGTCCTAAAAGTGGTCTGCGTTGACAGCCAATGAAGTCTGGCGCGGCTCCAAAATTTATCTGCCCACCACGTCGATCTGCAGCGGTGCAAGGCTTTCAGGCTGATTTCGCGTCCCCAACCCATCGGTCTCCCAGGTGGGGTTATAGTGTCGGGTCGTAAACGCGGGTGGCGGGCTGTGAAGAGAATTTGGCAGGTTTAGCGCGTTTGGCAGCTTGTCACCCTGTTTTGCGCCAAGGCGCCCGGCGCCGCCACGGTTGAAGGCGAACACCGGCTCGTTCTTGTGAATCCCCGCCTGTGCCGCTAATCCCGCCCCCTAGACCCCTTTATCGACGTGCATTGGAGGGCCGCATGGCCATCGACGCTGCGACGGTGCGCAAGGTTGCGCATCTCGCCCGCATCAAGACCCCCGAGGATCGGCTGGAGCCGCTGGCCCAGGAGCTGAACGGCATCCTGCAGTGGATCGAGCAGCTGAACGAGGTCGATGTCGACGGCGTCGAGCCCATGACCTCGAACGTCGCCCAGCCCCTGCGCCTGCGCGAGGACGTGGTCACCGACGGCGGCAAGATCGACGCCGTCCTGTCCAACGCCCCGAAGTCCGCCGACGGCTTCTTCGTCGTGCCCAAGGTGGTCGAATAATCATGAGCGACCTGACCAAACTGACCCTGAAGGCCGCCGTCGACGGCCTGAAGGCCAAGGACTTTTCCTCGGCCGAAATCACTCAGGCCTTCCTGACCTCTATCGAGGCCGCCAATCCGACGCTGAACGCCTATGTCGAGGTGACGGCGGACAAGGCCATGGACATGGCCCGCGCCTCCGACGCCCGCATCGCGGCCGGCGAAGCCGGGGTTCTGGAAGGCGCACCGCTGGGGATCAAGGACCTGTTCTGCACCGAGGGCGTCCAGACCACGGCCGGGTCCAACATGCTGCGCGGCTTCGTGCCGCCCTATGAATCCACCGTCACCGCCAATCTGTGGCGCGACGGGGCGGTCATGCTGGGCAAGCTGAACATGGACGAGTTCGCCATGGGCTCGTCCAACGAGACCTCGGCCTTCGGTCCGGTCAAGAATCCGTGGAAATCCACCGGCTCCAACGCCGATCTGACGCCGGGCGGATCCTCGGGCGGTTCGGCCTCGGCCGTCGCCGCCGACCTGTGCCTGGCCGCCACCGCCTCCGACACCGGCGGCTCGATCCGCCAGCCCGCCGCCTTCACCGGCACGGTCGGGATCAAGCCCACCTATGGCCGCGCCAGCCGGTTCGGCATGGTGGCCTTCGCCAGTTCGCTGGACCAGGCCGGCCCGATCACCAAGACGGTCGAGGACGCGGCCCTGCTGCTGCAATCCATGTGCTCGTTCGACGCCAAGGATTCGACCAGTCTGGACGTCCCGACGCCCGACTGGACCGCTTCGGTCGGCCAGTCGGTCAAGGGCCTGCGCATCGGCGTGCCGCGCGAATATGTCGTGGAGGGCATGCCCGCCGAGATCCAGGCCCTGTGGGACCAGGGCGTGGCCTGGCTGAAGGACGCCGGCTGCGAGATCGTGGACATCAGCCTGCCGCACACGAAGTACGCCCTGCCGACCTACTATATCGTCGCCCCGGCCGAGGCCTCGTCCAACCTGGCCCGTTATGACGGCATGCGGTTCGGGCACCGGGCGGATGACTTCAAGTCGCTTGACGACCTCTACGCCGCCTCGCGCGCGGAAGGGTTCGGCAAGGAGGTCCAGCGTCGCCTGACCATCGGCGCCTATGTGCTGTCGGCCGGCTTCTACGACGCCTACTACGTCCGCGCCTTGAAGGTGCGTCGCCGCATCGCCGAGGACTTCGACAATGTCTGGGGCCAGGTGGACGCCATCCTGACCCCCTCGACCCCGTCGGCCGCCTTCGCCCTGGGGGACAAGCAGATCGACCCCCTGACCATGTATCTGAACGACGTCTTCACGGTGACGACCAACCTGGCCGGCCTGCCGGGCCTCTCGGTCCCCGCCGGCGTCGATTCCAACGGCCTTCCGCTCGGCCTTCAGGTCATCGGCAAGGCCCTGGACGAGGCGACCGTCTTCCAGGTCGGCGCGGCCCTGGAACGGGCGGCGGGCTTCACGGCCAAGCCGGGCAAGTGGTGGTGAACTGATCTTCCCCTCTCCCGGAGGGAGAGGGAGGGACCCGCTCAACGCAGTTGAGTGGGAGGGTGAGGGACCGACCTCACCCGTCTCGCATGATCGCGGACCGCATCGGTGATCTGATGCGGCTCCCCCAGGGCCTGAGCATTGGTAAACCTTATGACGACCCACCCCAGCGCTTCGATGTCCAGCTGGCGATAATGGTCGTTCAGCACTACCTTGTCCCGCTCATGGACCGGGCCATCCAGTTCGATGACCAGCCTCAACGCCTCGCAGGCGAAGTCCGCATAGTAGCGATCAATCGGATGCTGCCGACGGAACTTGAACCCGTCGCACCGCCCGCCGCGCAACAGAGACCAGGTGCGTCGTTCCGCCAGACCGGACGTCTGTCTCAGCGTCCGCGCCCGATCTGTTCGCTCTTGTCTCGTCATGGTTGCGGCCCTATCCCCCGGAGGGAGAAGGCGGCCGAAAGGCTTAGGTGAGGGAAGACCATGCTATTGACGGCCGACGTCTTTCCCTCACCCTCCCACGCCTGCGGCGCGGGCCCCTCCCTCTCCCTCCGGGAGAGGGGAAGATCAAGCCGCCGGCAGCGCCTTCAGGTCGGCGTCGATGGCCGCGATCTTCTCGTCGGTGATGGCGCCCTGGGAGTAGGGGGCCAGCTGGCGCAGGGTCATGCCCTTGAACTGGCCATAGGCGGGATGCTTGTCCATGCCGGGCAGGTGCTTCTCCAGCACGGCCTTGGTCGCCGGATCGTTCACCAGGGCCTCGATCGGGCTGTCGATGGTCGGATGGGCGTGATGCTCGGCATGAGCATGGTCTTGGGCCGGGGCCGGGGCCGGAGCCGGAGCCGGGGCGGTCTGGGCCGAGGCGGCGCCGACCAGCAGCAGGGAGGCCGCTGCGGCGGCGAACAGGGTCTTGGACATGGGATTCTCCATTGAGGCGACCGAAGTTGAGCGCGATTTCGCGACACCCTCAAGACAGCCTCTTTCTCGCCGCCGCCGAGGGCGCTAGGACGACCTCATGACCGACACTGTTCCGAACCCGAAAACCATCAAGGGCCGCACCGGCGATTGGGAAATCGTCATGGGGCTGGAGATCCACGCCCAGGTGGCCTCCAAGGCCAAGCTCTTCTCCGGCGCCGCCGTCGGCTTCGGCGCGGGGCCGAACGAACAGGTCTCGCTGGTGGACGCCGGCTTCCCCGGCATGCTGCCGACCCTGAATAAGCACTGCGTCGAACAGGCGGTGAAGACCGGTCTGGGGCTGCGTGCGCAGATCAACAAGCGCAGCCAGTTCGACCGCAAGAACTACTTCTACCCCGACCTGCCGACGGGCTATCAGATCAGCCAGCTCTATTACCCCATCGTGGGTGAGGGCGTGGTCGAGGTGGAGGCCGAGGACGGCAGCTTCTTCAACGTCGGCATCGAGCGGCTGCACCTGGAGCAGGATGCGGGCAAGCTGATCCACGACCTGTCGCCGACCGAGAGCTATGTCGACCTGAACCGGGCCGGCACGGCCCTGATGGAGATCGTCTCGCGCCCCGACCTGCGCACGCCGGAAGAGGCGGTCGCCTATGTCAAAAAGATCCGGACCATTCTGGTCTATCTGGGCACCTGCGACGGCGACATGGAGAAGGGCAACCTCCGCGCCGACGTGAACGTCTCGGTCTGCCGCGCCGGCAACTATGAGAAGTTCAAAGCAACGGGCGATTTCAGCTTCCTGGGCACGCGCTGCGAGATCAAGAACGTCAACTCGTTCCGCTTCATCTCCCAGGCCATCCAGTACGAGGCGCGCCGCCAGATCGAGATCCTCGAGGACGGCGGTTCGATCATCCAGGAAACCCGCCTGTTCGATCCGGTGAAGGGCGAGACGCGGTCGATGCGCTCCAAGGAAGAGGCGCAGGACTACCGCTATTTCCCCGACCCCGATCTGCTGCCGCTGGACCTGGAAGAGGCCTGGATCGCCGAGATCAAGGCGTCCCTGCCCGAACTGCCGGACGACAAGCGCAAACGTCTGATGAGCCAGTACGGCCTGTCCCAGTACGACGCCATCGTGCTGATCTCGGAACAGGCCAAGGCCGACTATTTCGAGGCCGCCGCGAAGGGTCGCGACGCCAAGCTGGTCGCCAACTGGGTGACGAACGAGGTGTCGGCGCGTCTGGCCGCCGACGGCAAGGACTTCAGCGAGAACCCGCTGCCGGCCGCCCATGTGGCCCAGCTGGTCGAACTGATCGAGACCAACGTCATCTCCTCCAAGATCGCCAAGGAGGTGTTCGACCACGTCTGGAACGGCGAAGGCTCGCCGGCCGAGGTGGTGGAGAAGCACGGCCTGAAGCAGGTGACCGACACCGGCGCCATCGAGAAGGCGGTCGACGAGATCATCGCCGCCAATCCGGACAAGGCCGCCGCCGTCGCCGAAAAGCCTCAGGCTCTCGGCTGGTTCGTCGGCCAGGTCATGAAGGCCACGGGCGGCAAGGCCAATCCGGCCGCCGTCAACGACATACTGAAGGCCAAGCTGGGGCTTTGACCTCCGCCTCCGCCCCGTCTGACGGAACCTCTGAAAAAAGGCCCGGAGATCGCTCTCCGGGCCTTCTTCATTCGAACCGCGCTTCAGCCCCGGGTCGGATCAATAGACGTTCGAAAGGACGCTGGCGATCAGACCCGTCGCGACGGCGACCAGCAGAATGTCGCTGCCGGCATGGACGTAGCGATAGCCGTGCGGCGCCGGACGCAGGCCGTAGAAATAGGGGTCGCGGACATAGTAGGTCCGATACCGGGACGGCAGATAGGCGCCGGTCCGCCACCGATAGCCGTAGTAGCGCGGCTCGACGCGGTAGTAGCCGTAGCTGGGGGCGTACCAGTAGCCCGACCGAGGCCCGTTGTAGCCGCGGAACTCGGACCGACCCCGCCACCAGTCGCGATTGTTGCGGTCCCAGCGGTCGTTACGCCAGTCGCGACGATCATCCCGGCGTTCGACGCGATAATCGCGGCGGTCATCGCGGCGATCGTGGCGGTATTCCTGGCGATCCCGGTATTCGCCCTGACGCCAGTCACGTCGATCGTCGCGGCGTTCGTTGCGATAGTCGCGGCGGTCGTCCCGGCGGTCCTGGCGATATTCGCGCCGGTCGTCGCGGCTCTGCGCCTGGGCCATCATCGGAACGGCGGTAGCGGAGAGGGCGAGGGCGACGACGGCGGCCTTGGTAAGGCGTTTCATCAGCGTGCTCCAATCTGGGCCTTCCGCCGAGAGGACGAAAGCACCCGTTAATGACGTCAAAGTCCGGCTTTGCGTCTGAACGCCTCCTGAATGACCGTGTCAGGATTAATCGAGCGGACGTTGCGCAGGCGAGGCTGCCGACCCAGATGTCCGCAAGGCTCAATGGAGATCGTCTAATGAACGCGCCGATCCAGCTCTGGTACTGGCCCACCCCCAATGGGTGGAAGGTCTCCATCGCGCTTGAGGAGATGGGCCTGGCCTATGAGGTCAGGCCTGTGAACATCGGCGTCGGCGAACAGTTCGAGCCGGCCTTCCAGGCGATCAGCCCCAACGGTCGGATGCCGGCCATCGTCGATCCGGACGGACCCGGCGGCGCGCCGATCTCGATCTTCGAATCCGGCGCCATCCTCCAGTACCTGGGAAACAAGTCGGGGCTCTTCTATCCGACCGACGCGCGGGCGCGGGTAGAGGTCGATCAATGGCTGTTCTGGCAGGTCGGCGGCCTCGGGCCGATGGCCGGACAGACCCATCATTTCCGCCAGTATGCTCCGGCCATGATCAAGGATCAGCGTCAGATCGCCTACGGCGTCCGGCGCTATACGAACGAGACCCATCGTCTCTATGGCGTCATGGATCGCCGCCTGCGGGATCGAGACTATCTGGCCGGAGACTATTCCATCGCCGACATGGCCGCCTGGCCCTGGATACTGCCCAGTCTGCAAGGTCAGGATCTGGCCGAGTTCCCCCGTCTGGCGGCGTGGCTTGAGCGGGTCGGCGCCCGGCCGGCTGTCAGGGCGGGCCGAGCGCTTCTGGAAGACCGGCGCGGAAACGCCGGCGGGTCAGGAAAAGCGGCCGAAGCGGCGCGGGCCATCCTCTTCGGCCAGCGGGCGCGCACCGCGTAAACGACAGGTTTCCGAACGATTTCGTATTTATGAATCGGATCTGGAGTATTCATTCTCGCTTTACTGAAAAGTCCTGCGCGGGCTTTCGGCGTTAACTTTAACTTCAAACCAGCGGTATTTGATGCGTCATCAGAGACGGACCCAGAAGGGCGTTCGTTCAGGAGATGTGGTGATGCAAGCGCAAGAAATGGCGCACGACCTGGCGGCCGGCGCGCAGACGGATGAACTGCCCCTGCCGACCGCCGACATGTCGGGCGATGAGCTGTTCAAACTGGGCATGATGTATTCGGCCGGATCGGGCGGTTGTCCGATGGACCGGGTCTCGGCCCATATGATCTTCAACCTTGCGGCCATGAAGGGTTCGATCGAAGCGCGCGTCTATCGCCGCGAGATGAGCCAAGAGATGGACCGCGAAGAAATCGCCGAGGCCCAGAAGGCGGCGCGCCGTTACATCGACACCGGCGTGGTGCGTCTGGTCGCCTGACCGCAGAGACGGTTACGCCTCAGAAGCTGGCGTAACCCGCGCCGTTCGAGCCGTTGATCGAATAGCTGAAGCCGATCGGCATGGCGGCGCGCACCTGGGTGAAGAAGGCGGCGAGTTCGCCCAGGGTCGAACGCGGCACGAAGATGATGTCGCCCCGCCGCAAAGCAACGACCTCGCCCCGCCGGGGACGCAGATCGATCACCCGCATCATGCGCGCGCCGCCCGGGCCGCGCCGGATCAGGGCCGCCCGTTCCGCCTTGCCTGTGGGCAGCAGTCCGCCTGCCTGAATGACGGCCTGGTGTGCGTCCAGGTCACCGACCATTTCGATCACGCCCGGCGTGCGGACCTCGCCGTCCACCCAGACCCGGATGGGTCCGGCCTGGCGCAGGGTCACCTCCACCGTCGGGCGCAGCAGTTGCGACCCATAGGCCGCAGACACCGCCTGTTCCAACTCAGAGAGGCTCCGATCCGCCGCCATGACCTGGCCGATCAGGGGCAGGGCGACACGGCCGTCCGGTCCGACCTTCAGCGTTCGCGTCAGTTCGGCGGCGGTGGGCAGGGCCACCTCGATCTCATCGCCGGGATAAAGCAGATATTCCGGCTCTTCGTCGGTCCAGTCGGCGAAGGGGATGTTGGGAAAATCCCCGCGGCTGGAAGGCTGGATCCTTTGCGCGCGGTCGCTGGGGCGGGGCATTCGGCCCGCAGCCCCGCCGCCGCATGCCGCCAGGGTGGCGGCGGCCGATCCGAGGGCCAGCAGGAACAGTCGGCGATCTGACGTCATGGAATCGGTTGGTCCGCCGGGAAAGAGGATGGATCACAGCCTCGCCCCTTATGGGTAACCGATGGTTAACGCCGGTCAGCGAAAGGTGGCGTCGATCAAGAGTTTCCTGGATTCGCTCGCCATGCGTTCGACGGCCTATGTCACGACCCGACCGCGCTACGGCGTGCTGGACGTCGTCGGACTGCTGTTCCGCGAACTGCTCTTGATGGTCGTCGTCTTCCTGCTGATCTTCGCCTTGGGAGCCGCCGCCGTCTTCACCTTGAAGAAGACCTATACGGCCCAGGGCGCCGTCTTCGCAGGCGTCGGCCAGGAATATGTCTATCAACCCCGCGTGGGCACGGCCGAACGGGGGCAGGCGCCGCAGGGCGACGAGGTGGCGAACTCCGAAGCGGCCATCCTCAGTTCGGGCCAGGTGCGCCAGCGCGTCATCGACGGCTTGGGCCCCCAGGTCATTTTGGGCAGGGCGCCCAAGGGCGCGCCGGAAAAGTCGAAGGCGGCGGCCAGCAAGGTGCTGGGCTCCAGCCTGCACGTCGCGACGGCGCCGGGCAGCGCGGTCATCCGCGTCAGCTACAAGGCGGATGATCCTCAGCAGGCGGCTCGCATCCTGAACAGCGTGATCGATCAGTATCTGGCCTATCGTCGCGAAGTCTTTCAGGACAAGACCCCGGCCATCGCCAGCCAGCGCCTTGCGTTTGAAGAGGATTTGAACGCTGCGGACCGGGCCTATGAGCAGTTTCTGACGTCGAACGACATCGGCGACTTCGCCGCCGCAAAGGCCACCTTGGCCGCGACCTATCAGACTACCTTCGCCGACCGGATGGCGACGCAGAGCCAGTTGAACCAGACCAGCCAGAGGCTGAGCACCTTGGTGGCGCAGCAGGCCAATACGCCGGCCGAGGTCGCCCTGCAGCAGGATCTGAATATCTCGGCCCAGGATCAGGTGCTGCAACTGCGCACAGAACGTCAGCAGCTGCTGTCGCGCTATCAACCCGACGCCCAGCCGGTGAAGGACATCGAGGCGCGGATCGCCCAGCTGCAAGCCTATGTCGCCAGCGGGACGGCGGTCGGGCCTAAGGAGGTTCGTACCGGACCCAACCCGGTCTGGACCGAGCTGGAGACGACCCGAATCAACACCCAGGCCGACCGTGACGCCCTGGCGGCCCGGTTGGCGGCGCTGGATCGGCAGCTCTCGGACATCCGGTCGCGGCAGGCGCGGCTGACGGCTCTGGAGTCCGAGAATGCGACCCTGGCGGGCAATCGCGAGGTCCTGACCGCCAATATCCGCGAGTTCCAGCAGCGCGAAAGCCAGAGCCGAGCGGACAACGCCCTGGTGGCGGCCGGCGCCGACAACGTCACCGTCATCGAGCGGGCCCAGCCGCCGGCGACGGGCAAGAGCCTGAAGGCGCCGGCCCTGGCCGCCGTCTTCCTGTTCGCCGCCTTCACCGCCCTGTGCATCGGCCTGCTGAGGATTTTCACGCGGCGGGGATTTTCGACGCCCGACTCGGTGCGCCGTACTCTGGACGTGCCGGTCCTGGCGGTCGCCCCCGCCAAGGCGCACTAGGTCGGTGGGGCTTGGGCGGGCGGCCATGATACTGTGGCGCGTGGTGGAGCGCGCGTAGCGATTCGATGGTCGATCTGACGTCCGAAATGGCCGGTCTGTGGGCGGCGCTGGGGCCGGCCCCGGCGCATCGCGCCCGGGTGATCCAGTTCGCCGCCGCCACGACCGGCGAAGGCGTCTCGACGGTCACGCGCGAATACGCCCGGCTGGCCGCCGTGCGGGCGCGAAAGCCGGTCTGGTTGGTGGACGGCGATCTGGCGCAGCAAGGGCAGCTTGAAGCCATCGCCGCCGAACCGGACCGGTTCGGGCAGCTGGGCAAGCCGGCCCAGGCCTCGCCCGATGGCTCCAGCTTCTTCGCGGTCACGCCGGCGCCGACGGGGCGAGACGGCAAGCCGGTTCCGCCGGCGCGCCTGCTGACCGCGCGGCCCTGCCTGGGCGGACGGCTGTGGACGACGCGGTTTCACATGGAGGCCCTGCGCTCGGGACACCGCGTCGAGGCGGTGGGAGAGCCGCGCTACTGGGACGCCCTGAGGCCGCACGCCGACACCATCGTCATCGACAGCCCGGCGGCGGACCGCAACGACATGGCGATCATTCTGGCGCCCTTCGTCGACATGACGGTTCTGGTGGTCGCGGCCGGCGGGGCGAGCGCGAGCGCCCCGGTCATCCTGCGCGACGAGATCGAGGCTGTCGGCGGTCGTATCGCCGGGGTGGTCATGAACCGTTCGACCTATAAGCCGCCCAAATTCCTGTCCCGGCTGGCGGGTTAAGCGGCTTTGCGAAGCATGGCCGCGCCGTAGAGCTTCGGCTCGAACCCCTTTGTCCAGAAGACCTTGCCCAAGCCGCGCGCCATGCGGTCCAAGGTTTCGGCGCGGGCGGGGCGGCGGAGCAGGGCGAGGGTCAGGGACGCAAGTCCCCAGACGGCGGCCTGGGCGGCGCCGATCAGCATCCAGCGGGAGACGCCAGGCCAGTCGCGGCGGGCGGCGGCCATCTGGCTGGGGCTCTGGCCATAGGCGAAGGCGCGCAGCAGGGCGTAGTTCAGGGTGGCGCGGTCGGGGGGCGCGAACTCGTCCACCCAGGCGTCGGCGGCCCAGCCGAACCGGCCGCCGCGCGCCTGCAGGGCGGTGAAGAGGCGGTCGTCCTCGCCTCCGGTCTCGTTCATGGCCGTGTCGAAAGGAGCGTCGCCGGGCAGAGCCGTAGCGCGGACCATCAGACTGTTGCCGCAGCCGTGGATCTGGTCGGTCAGGCCGGTCTGGGTCGAGCCGTCGCGGCCAAAGAACCGCTCCAGATAGGCGGTGGTCCAGCCCGTGCCCTCAGGCACGCGGCCCCGGATCGGGCCGAACAGGACGTCGGCGCCGGTCTGGGCCTGGGCCTGCAACAGGGCGGCCAGCCAGCCGGGGGAGGCGGCCTCGTCGTCATCCAGGAAGGCGATCAAGGGGGCGTCCGTGGCGGCCAGGCCGACATTGCGGGCGGTGGCGACGCCGGGGACGGGGGCGTGGGCGTAGGTCAGGGAAACCGGCGCCTCGGCCCGCAGGCGGTCTATCAGGGCGGCGGCCGAACCGTCGGGGTCATTGTCGGCGACGACCACGGCGGCGATCCGGTCCAGCGACCCGACCTGAGCAAAGACCGAGCGCAGGGCCCGCTCCAGCATGACCGGCCGACGCAGGGTGGGAATGACGACGGCGACATTCCGCATCAGATCGTGTCCGCATAGACGGCCGCGCGGTACAGGCGAAGGGCGAAGGCGCGGGTGCGGGTCGGCAACAGGGGCGACAGGGCGGCACCCCTAGCTAGGCGACGGATCAGGGGCAGGGACGGCAGGCGCTTCAGGGCGCGGGCGGCCTTGTAGCTGGGGTAGGTCTGGACGATCTCGGGGTGCAGGGCGACGACGCGGGCGAAGTTGCCGGCGCCCTGGTCGAACTTGCGCGCCAGGTCCGGCACCGTGTCCAGGCCCATATGGGTGGCGGGATTGTCGATGTGGACCACCTGGAACCGGCGGGCGACCCGCATGGCCCATTCGACGTCCTCCCACCCCCAGCCGGTGAAGCCGGGGTCAAAGGATTCGACGGCGAAGACGTCGCGACGCACCAAAAGATTGGAGGTGTAGACGTATTTCTCGGGCGTCCTGGCGCGCTGGGCGGCGCGAACGCACTCGCTGGCGCCGGACAGGGCGCGGTGGACGGCGAAGCGACGGTCGCGCGGCGCCTGCTTCAGCGAAAAGCCGCCGAAGGCCACGGCCGGATCGTCGCGCGCGATCAGCTCGATCCAGGTCTGGAGAAAGCGCGGGCTGTCGGGCTTCATGTCGCTGTCGAGGAACAGCCACGAGCCAGCGCGGGCGGCGATGGTCAGGCGATTGCGACCGCGCGCCCGGCCTTCATTGGCGGACAGGGCGACGAGGCGGGCAGGCAGGGCCAGGGCGTCCAGCGTCGCCTTCAGCCGGGCAGTCAAACCAGGGTCGCCCGTGCCGTCGTCCAGCAGGATCAGTTCGACCCGGCCGGCGATGGCGGCGCCTTCCGTATCCAGCTGGCGCAGCAGGGGCTCCGGATCGTCGCCCAGGAAGGGGATCAGGACCGACAATTCGGGCCCGGCGGCGGCCCAGCCGGGGTTGTCGTGGATATCGGCGCGGGAGCCGCTCATGCCGTCGCGCTCCGTCGGGCCTGGATCAGTCGGTTCAGCACGTCGCGCACTCCGGCGGCGTTGAGCGTCAGCGCCAGGGCCGCATAGACCAGTCCGCCCACGCCCGCGTCCAGCATCAGTTGGATGAAGCCGCCCAGAGGCGGAAGGCGCCAGACCACCAGGGCCATGCCGGTCGAGGCCAGGCCGCAACGGATCAGGGCCTCCCACGGAATGGGCAGGGCGATGGCGCGGCGGCTGATCAGCAGACAGGCGACCAGGCCTATGGCGAAGCTGAGGGCCGTGGCGACGGCGGCGCCCAGCACGCCGAGACGAGGGATCAGGATCAGGTTCAGCCCGATGTTGGCGACGGCGGGGACGGCCATGGTGACCAGCAGCAGGCCGGTCTTCTTGCCCAGGGTGAAGCCGAAACCGAAATAATAGGCGATCAGGCCGGACAGAAAGGCCGAGGCCGCGATCCATGGCGTGACGAGGGTCGCGGCGACGCGCAGCTCGGGGCCGATCATCAGCTCGGCCAGGGGGCGGGCCACCAGGGCCAGGCCGACGGCGGCGGGCAGTCCGATCAGGATCAGGGTCGAACCCTGTTCCAGCGCCGTCTGGCGCAGGGCCTCGCGGCCGCCGCGCTCCAGCGCCATGACCATGGCCGGCGCGCCTGCCGCGCCCAGCCAGATGAACATCAAATCCAGGGTGCGGTTCGCCAGGCTGTAGCTGGCGTGATAGGCGCCGACCGCCGCCGCATCCAGGAAGGCCGCCAACAGGAACCGGTCGGTCGAGGCCAGGAGCAGGGCCAGGGTCAGCGACGCGGCGATGGGATAGCCGTAGGCGGCGTAGGCCTTCAGCCGCGCGCGATCCACGGTTCCGCCGGCCGACTGGCGCAGTTCGCCCGGCAGGATGAAGGGCAGGGCGAAGAGGGGGGCGATCATCAGCCCCAGCATGGGAGAGGCGGCGCCCGCGCCGGCCAGGGCGAACCCGGCCCCGACCAGAAAGCCCAGGACGGCGACGGCCATATCCACCGTGGCGGCCTTGGACACCTCGCCGGCCGCGCGATACCGCTCCTGCGCCAGCTTGGCCAGGTTGCGGATGGGCGCTCCGGCCAAGCCGAAGGCCAGGGCCAGTTTGAAGGCCGGGCTTAGGGGCAGAAGCCAGACGGCGAGGGCGGCGACCGGCGTGAAGACGGCGATGACGGCGAAGGAGGTGCGGTACAGGCTGGCGAAATGGGTCGCCAGGCCGCCCGGCGTGCGCTCGGCCGCCCAGAAGCGGGCCATGGCCGCCTCCAGCCAGCTGAAGCTGACGGTATGGGCCAGGCTGGTGACCGAAAAGGCCAGGGCGTAGCGGCCGAAATCCTCGGGGCTGAGCAGGCGGGTGAAGACGACGATGGTCAGGAAGCCGACCACGCCCTGAACGATCTGGGCCGGCAGATAGCCCCAGACGCCGCGCCAGAACATACGTTTCTCGCTCACCTGACGGCGGCCCGGTCGCCCAGAAGAACGGGCACGGTGACCAGGAGAATCCACAGGTCCAGCCAGAAGGACTGGCGCTGGATATAGTCGATGTCCAGCTCGACCCTGCGGCGCACCTCGGCCTCGGTGTGGACCGGGCCGCGCGAGCCTTTGACGGCGGCCCAGCCGGTGATGCCGGGCTTGATGCGGTGACGGTGGGCGTATTCGGCCACCATAAGGGCGGATTCGGTCTCGCCGGTCTTCATGCCGATGGCGTGGGGCCGGGGACCGACCAGAGACATTTCGCCGGACAGAACATTGAAGATCTGGGGCAGCTCATCCAGGCTGGTGGCGCGGATGAAGCGGCCGACGCGGGTGACGCGGTCGTCGTCGGCGGCCACCTGGCGGCTTGCGGTGGCGTCGGCGGCGGCATGGCGCATCGAGCGGAACTTCCACACTATGATGGCCTCCTGGTTGAAGCCGTGTCGCCGCTGGCGGAAGAAGATCGGCCCAGGACTGTCCAGACGCACCGCCAGGGCGATCAGAATCATCAGAGGTGCCGAGGCGATCAGGGCCAGGCCGCCGATCACCAGATCCTGAAGCCGTTTGACGAAGGCCCGGCGCTCGTCGCTGGGCGTGTTGCCGAGCGGCGCCAGGCGGCCACCGGCCAGCCGCTTGAGCGCATCGTCGCGGCCGGCTTCGGAATCGACCAGGATGGCCACGGGCGTGGGCAGGGTCTCCAGCCGACGGGCCAAGTCGCGCCCGCGCGGCCCGGCCTCAGGGTCGATGGCCAATACGATATGATCGACATAGGGCAGCATGCGGTGGCTCAGCAGGGCGTCGGCCCGGCCCAGCACGGGCACTCCGGCCAGCCGGCTGGGCGAACGCGCCAGCCGATCGTCGAACACGCCCAGGACGTTCAGGTCCCGCCGCTCCAGCGCGCGTTCGATCAGGGCCTGGGCGTTTCGGGTGGCTCCCACGATGACGATGTTGGGCGACAGGGCGCCCTGGCGGCGCCAACGCCCGACCAGGATCAGCCACAGACCGTGCAGACCGGTCAGGGCCGCCGCCGCCGTCAGGCCCCAGGGGATGACCGGACCCAGGCCGTCGCCTTGCAGCGCCCAGCCCACAGTCACGGCGGCCGCCATCGCCAGCGCCAGGGCCGCGAGCACCGCCGCCAGATGGACCAGGGGCGACCGCTCCGGCTCGAATCGATACAGGTCCAGGCCGCGCAGCAGGGCCAGAACCGTCGTCACTCCGACGGCCAGGGGCAGGACGGCGCCGACCGGCAGGATGCGCAGATCAATCGACTCCAGCGCCCACAGAACGACCGCGGCCAGGCCGACGGCGACCGTCACGTCGAGGGCGCGAAACCAGTGTGCGGCCAGGCGTACGCTGGAGCGACGGCGCGCGTTCAGCCAGACCTCGGGCCGGAACGGACCCCGCTGGGCGCGCGCCTCGCCCGCGTCGCCCGGCGGCGTCGCGGCGGCGGTCGCGGCGAGAGAGGAGGCGCAGTCAGGCATGGATATCCGTGGCGTCGTACAGCCGCCACCCTGCACGCTCGGCCCTCTATGTGACGTTAACATCGTCGTTTCGCGCGAAGCGGATTGCACGACGCATCAGGCTCCGCTATCGAGCCCTTCGCTGGAGACGTGGCCGAGTGGCTGAAGGCAACGGTTTGCTAAATCGTCGTACCCCGTAAGGGGTACCGAGGGTTCGAATCCCTCCGTCTCCGCCACCTCCTTGGAAGCATGAGTGAAACGGAAGCTCGCCCCGGAGCTGTTCGCCTGCGTGAAGTCGTCAACGCGCCGCTTCTAGACGCGCCGCCTCCAGTTCGTTGCGGGCTATGCTGAAGTCGGCCTGGAAGGCGGGATTCGCCTTCAGGGCGGCGACCAAGGCGGCGCCGACCAGGCGGCCGGCCTCGACGTCGCTGGCGTAGTGGACGCCGCAGATCATTCGGCTGTCGCCATAGGCCAGGCCGCGGGCCAGGACGGCGTCGGCGCGGTCCGGCGCCATTTCAGCCAGGACCAGGGCCCAGGCCCAGCCCAGGGCGGCGTGGCCGGAAGGATAGGAGCCGCTGTTCGCCAGCCAGGGTTCGGGCGGGAAACAGGTTTCGGCCGGTTCCGTGACGAAGGGACGTGGGCGGAAGAAGCCGCGTTTGGCGGGGGTCTGGACGATCTCAAGGTCCCCCAGCATCCGGCCCAGGAGCCGGGTCAGGGTCGGCATGCGCGCGGGCTCGAACCGAATGCCGAGCGCCTCGTCAAAGACCCGAGGCGCGGTCGGCGTCTCGATCTCATTGTCGGCGCGGGCCTGATCCCAGCGGGGCGTGTCCTTCAAGGCGCGGGTGGCGCGGTACCGGTCGACGTCATCCTGATCGCGCAGCGACCCGGCCTCCGGCGGGGGCGGCAGGAAACGGGAGGCGTCAGGGGCCGCGCCTGCGGTCAGATAGCCCTTCGGGTGATCGCGGAAGCCGGTCCAGAAGGTCGGGGCGGGAGAGGGGCTGGAGGCGCATCCGGCCAGCACGATCAACGGGGCGAGCGCCAGGGCCGCCGCGACGGCGCGGCCGCGCAGGGACAGGATTCGAATCATGAAATCAACTCTGGACGGGATCAGGCCGGTTGGGCCCCGGGGCGGCCATCCTCGACGACCCAGCGATTCAGGGTGGAGATCGACGCCTTGGGATCGCGCACGTCGCTGATCGCCTGATAGCGGGTGATCATCCGCTCCGGGGTGACGTCCATCGCCATATAGCCGCGCACGCGGCTTTCGAAGAAGCGGATGTGCGGATTGGCCGGCATGGCCGCCATCAGCCCCTCATAGGGCGGGCCGCCGGAGGTGATGGAGGTGCCCACAAACTCGGTCGCCACCACCGGCGAGGTCTCGTCGCGGCTGTCCAGCAGGACGTCATTGGTCCAGAAGGAGTGATAGTCGCCGGACAGGACCACGGGATTGCGCGGCTTCAGCTGATGCAGGGCCTGGGTCATGCGGTCGCGAGCGGCGGGGAAGCCGTCCCAGGTGTCGGTCCAGTAGCGGGTCTCGCCATTGGGGTTTTCGAACCGGAGCCCGGCCATGACCAGGTCCTGGCCCAGGATGGTCCAGCGCGCGTCGCCGCCCCCGAGACCGTCGTACAGCCAGCGTTCCTGGTCGAAGCCCAGGAAGGTGCGCGACGGGTCGGTGCGGTCCAGGCACAGGCTGTCGGGCACGATCTGGCCCTTGGCCCCGCCTTCATCGACGCAGGCGCCGCGCGACCGATACTGGCGTCCGTCCAGCATGAAGAACTCGGCCAAACGGCCGTAGCGGACGCGCTTGTGAATGGGCATCTGAAGCCGGCGGTCCAGCCGCGTGCGGCGGATCGGCATGGCTTCATAGAAGGCCTGATAGCCGGCGGCGCGGCGGCGCAGGAAGTCGTCGGGCCGCCCGCCCTCGTCGGGCCAGACGCCGGAATAGTTGTTGAGCACCTCATGGTCGTCCCAGGTCACCAGACAGGGAGCGGCGGCGTGAAGACGTTGAAGGTCCGGATCGGTGCGGTGCAGGGCGTAGCGGTTGCGATAGCCGGCCAGGGTGGTGGCGTCCTCAAAGCCGTAGTGTCGCACCACATTGGCCGCTCGCGCGCCGGTGCGGGTGTATTCGTAGATATAGTCGCCGAGGAACAGGGTCAGGTCCGGCGCCTCGTCGGCCATATAGCCATAGGCGCTGAAATAGCCGACCTCCCAGTTCGAACAGGAGGCCACGGCCAGTTTCAGCCGATCCACCTCGGCGTAGGGCGCCGGCGCCGTGCGCGCCAGGCCGACGGGGCTGCGCTGACCGGCGGCGGTGAAACGGTACCAATAGGGGCGGCCGGGAAGCAGGCCCTGGACCTCGACATGGACCGAATGGGCCTCGGCGAGCTGGGCCGTGGTCCGGCCCGCAGCGACGATGCGGTTGAAACCTTCGTCGGCGGCGACCTCCCAAAGAACCTCCATCGGATCGCCCAGCCCGCCCATGCCGTCCGGCGCTATGGGATCGGCGGCCAGGCGGGTCCACAGGACGAAGCCGTCCGGCCAAGGGTCGCCGCTGGCGACGCCCAGGGGGAACAGATCGGCGGCGCCCGCCTGGGCCCGGCCGAACTGGAGGACGACCGGCGCGGCGACCAGCCCCCCGATCAGGGCGCGGCGCGACAGTGGATCGTTCAGGCCGATCATCGCCCGGCCTCGTCGGCGCCGGGGCCGAAGCGGGTGCGGAAATCTTCCAGGCGGATGACGAAGTCGTCGGCGGCGACAAAGGCTTCGTCGGTCATCTGGGGCTGTTCATTGGGCTTGTAGCGACGGGCGTATTCGGCCTGGTCGGACGCATAGACCCCATAATAGGTCGAATAGGTGCGGACTCGCACGGTCGGGACATCGCCGCCCATGTCGAAGATCATCAGCCGCAGCCAGCCGTCGCCGATCCCCGGCGCGCGGCCCGGCGCCAGCCCGGCGTCGAGCGCCGTCTGATTGCGGTCCTGATAGTCGGACAGAAGCTGATAGACGGCGCCGCCCTGTCGATTCAGGTCGGTACGGAAGGCCTGGCCGTTATGATGGCCGCTCAGCACCATGAAGATCTGCGGATTGCGGCTGATCAGCTTGTCCCACACGCCCTGGGCGCTGTTGTCGAAGGGATCGAGGGCGTTCAGATCGACCACCGGATGGGCGCGGCGCTGGCCGGTCTTGTCGATGAAGTCGTGGGTGGTGATCAGGGTCGGCAGGCCGGCGTGGGCGTGGATGACCGCCTCCGCCCATTTCAGGCTGGCGTCGGACGGCGCCATCTGCAGGCCGATATGCAGGAAGCGATAGCCGCCCGCCTCGAAGACCTGGGCGCTGTCGGCGCCGTCGTCATGAGAGGCCACATACCAGGGCCGGTCCTTGAAATATTTCGAGGTCGCGCCGAAGGCCTGGGTGAAGGCGGTCAGGCCGCCGATGTGGATCATGCCCAGACGACGCAGGTCGCCCGGCGGCGCCGTCAGGTCCTGGGGCCACTGCTCGTCCCACCATTGGCCGTCGTAGTCGTGGTTGCCCGACACGACGGAGAAGGGCAGGACGCCGTCGATCCGGTCGTAGGCGGCGACGGAGGCCGGGATTTCGACATTCCGCACGCCGTCCGCCCAGGCCGCGACGCCCGCGCCTGCCAGCGCAGGGCGAGGGCGGAAGCCCCGGGCCGCGTGGTCCGGGTCAATTTCGATGATCGGGTGCTGCCAGACATCGCCCACGGCGGTCGCGAAGACGATGTCGCCGCCGCGCGACACGGCGTTGTCGGCGATGAATTGAAGCTGCTGATCCATCAGGTCGCGGGCGTCGAAGGCGAAGCCCTCCGCGCGCTGATGGGTGAAATCGACGTAGTTCTGAGTGTCGGGAATGACGGCGATGGTGAACCGCTGCGGCGCCGGTTCGGCCCTGACGGCTCCGGCGGTCAAGGCGGTCAAGGCGGCGAGGGCGGCGGCGGTCCCGCCCAGACGTTTCCAGGGGAATTGCAAGGCGTGTCTCTCCCAACGAAGAAGGGCGGGCTTCGGCCGACCGACCGAAGCCCGCAAGGCGTCAGTACCGATAGCTCAGGCGCACGCCCCAGGTGCGGGGCGGGTTCGGCGAACCGGTCGAGGCCGAGATGAAGCGATTGCGCGACTCCTCGGAATAGTCGTCCGTCAGATTGTTCACATAGACGCCCAGGGCGTAGTTCCCGTCCATCGGCCGCACCGTCAGGCCGGCGTTGACCAGCCAGAAGGAGTCGATGATCGAGTTGGCCGAGGTGCTGAACTTCTCGTCACGGAAGGCGTAGTTGGTCTGGGCCTCGACGCCCCAGTCGCCCATCCGCCAGTCATAGGCGATCGAACCCTTGTAGTCCCATTTGGGGAAGGGCAGACGTTCGCCGGCGCGGTCGCTGTAGACGATGGTGTTGTACTCGCCCGTCACCTTGTCGCGCGCCGCCTCCGTCGCGGCGCTGTTGACGAAGAAGAACTCGTCATACTCCCCGTACTTGTAGGCCAGGGCCTGGGTGATGGTCAGGTTGGGGAGGGGCCGCCAGACGGCCTCGATCTCGGCGCCCTGGATGTGGGACTTGGGCACGTTGATCATGCGGCCCACGCGGCCCGTGCGGGTGTAGAGGATGCCCTGCAGCTGCTGATCGCGATAGTCGTAGTAGAAGGCGGCGGCGTTGAACTGAAGCTTGCGCTGGAAGAAGCTGGACTTCAGACCGGTCTCATAGGCGATCAGCTCTTCGAATTTGAACGGCTCCAGCTGGTCCGGCAGGCCGCTGTTGTAGGTGGTGAAACCGCCCGACTTCACGCCGCGCGAAACATTGGCGTAGGCCAGGATGTCGTCGCTGACCGTGTATTCGACGCCCAGTTTACCGGTCCACTCGCCCATCTCTTGCGACTTGGAGGTGGTGGCCCGGACGGACGGCGTGGGGGCCAGAACCTCGGTCTTGAAGTTGTTCAGGTCGCGGGTTTCATCCTCATAGCGCAGGCCGCCGACCAGGGTCAGACGGTCGCTCAGTCGATAGTCCAGATTTCCGAATACGCCGGTGGTCTCGACCTTCTGGCCGTAGGTGGTGCTCATCCAGAAGGCCAGGCTCTTGGCTTCGGAGAAGTCGGAATAGAAGCCGCCGCCGACGGATTCATTGGCGTGATAAACGCCGGCCAACCACTGGACCCGACCGCCGGCCGGCGAGGCCAGGCGGACCTCTTGGGACGAGGTGTCGATGTCGTTGAAGAAGAAGGTGCCCGCCTCGTTCGATGCCGTGGCGTCCCAGTCGTTGAACTCCTTGCGGTCGAAGGTCTCGTAGCTGGCGATGGCCGTCAGGGTCGCCCAGTTCAGATCCTGGTTCAGCCGTAGGCTGACGCCCTTGCCCTCATTGTCCCGGAAGGGCTTGGCGTTGGGCGAGGCGCCGATCAACTGAGCGAAATAGGGCGAGATGCCCCAGCCGGTGATGCGGTGATCGGTGTCGATCGGATAGACCCGCCCGCCGCCGGCGGTGAAGGGGGTGGTGATCAGACGCAGGCCCCGCCCGTCGGACTCGTCGCGGCTGTAGTGCAGGTTCAGATTGACGTCGGTCTGGGCCGAGGGACGCCAGGTCAGGCGCAGGCGCGCGGCCTTGGTGTCCTTGTCGCCCAGGCTCTCGCCGGTGTCGCGATTGTACTGCCACGCCCCGCCCGATTCAGCCGCGACCGAAAGGCGGGCGGTCAGGGTATCGACGACGGGGCCGGAGACATAGGCTTCCATCTTGGCCGCGTCATAGCTGCCGTAGCTCAGGTTCAGACCTGCGGCGACGTGATCGGTGGGGGCGTTGGTGATGACGCTGACCGCGCCGCCCGTCGTGTTGCGGCCGTAAAGCGTGCCCTGTGGGCCGCGCAGCACCTCGATGCGGGCGATGTCGTACAGCAGCCCTTGGGTCATCACGCCGTAAGGATAGGCGACTTCGTCCACATAGATGCCGACGGTCGAGGTGTTGTTGGCGGCGTAGTCGGTCAGGCCGACGCCGCGGATGCGGAACTGGGGCTGGCCGCCGCCCAGCTGGCTGTCGACCTCCAGGCTGGGCACGGTGTTTTCCAGATCGTTCACGGTCTGGATGTTGCGGTCGTCCAGCGTTTCGCCGGACACCACGGTCAGGGCCAAGGCGACCTTCTGCGACGATTCGGAGCGACGCTGGGCCGTGACGATGACGTCATCGACCGAAGCCGTTTGAGAGGCGGTTTGGGTTTGGGCGGAGGCGGGCAGGGCCGCCGCCGTGAGGACGGCGACCGAGGCGCCGAGAAGAAGACGTTGCATGTTGACCATCCATCGGGCGACGCGCGGGGCCCCCACCCTCGCGTGTCGATGTGTTGCTGAAGGTCGTCGAACAGCCGTTTGGTCGCCTCCTGATCGAAGCGGGCCCTGACCCTGGGGAGAAGTCCGGCCGCATCGTCGCGTGGAAAAACAGATGTTCGACAACGATGCGGCATTAGATTGCGCGCGCAATGCTTTTATGAAGCTTGTTAGAACTGTTCTTGTCAGCCGCAGTTAGGGCTGAGTGCGCACGACGATAACGTGTGTTCTGTCACGTGCGGCGCGCAACCAGCCGGGTTGCGGCCGCCTTGAGCGCCGCCTCATCGAGGGGCTCTCCGCTCGCTCGAGCGGTCAGGGCGGCGGCCTTGATCCAGAGGGCGAACCGCGTCGCCGCCAGCCGATTGAGATCGAAGTCGGCGGGCCAGACGCCGGCCTGATTGTAATAGGTGCCTCCGCCTTCGGGACCGCGCAGCAACATGGCCAGGTCACGCAGCGCGGGGTCGCGCCGCGCCTCCATGCACACGCCCGCGATCAGCCTGGCGTATCGGACGTAGAAGCCCTCTGCCCGGGGCGCGATGGCGACTGTCGGCGCCATGAGTCGCGCCCAACGCTCCAGGTCCGCCGACGCCGGGTCGCCTTCTGGACGCTGACCGGCCAGATACAGCGGCATGTCGCGGAAGACGCTGTGCCAGACCGCGTCCAGGACGAAGCGGCGCATGTCGGGCCAGTGATAGGCGATGGTTGAGGTCGAGGTCCCCGCCACAGCGCTGACGGACCGGTTGGTCAGGGCCCCCAGACCCCGCTCCAGTATCTGATCCGCCGCGATATGCAGAAGCTTCAGCTTCATCGAGTCCGGTTCCAGTCCGGCCGCCGGCGCCTGGGGTATGATCAGGGTTTCCCTGTGCCATAGGGTCGCCGCCGCCGGCCTTTCGGTCTCGCCGAAGGCGCGATCGATGAGGCCGCCGAGACCTTCGGACGCGATCACCTCATAGTCTGCGCGTTCGCCCAGGGCTCCGGCGTAGAACTGCTCCATCGTGGTCCAGGCCACGATGATGGAGGCGAAGTCGACCAACCGGGGATCAGCCGCCAGATAGTCGGCCCACGCCGTTTCCCGCATCGCGGTCCAGCGCCGAATGAGATCGCGACGCTCGGCGCAGGCGTCTCCGTCGATCAACAGCGCCTCCCAGATCCGCGCGAAACCGGCGCTTTCGGAAGCGCGCAGGCGCAGATAGTGCCGCAACAAGGCCAGCAGAGCGTCTCGGCTGGGCGGCAGGCCGACGACGGGGGCGAAGAAGGCGGTGTGAAAGGCCGTGTCCTGCCGTAGCGCCTCTTCTCCCACCGCCTGGATCAGCCCGGCCTTCGATCCGAAGAGGTTGACGATGACCGTCGTGCTCTTGCCGACGGCGTGGGCGAGGTCCCGCATCGTCAGGCTGTCGAGCCCGTTGGCCGCCGCCTGGGCGATGGCGGCCTTGATGATCTGAAGGGCGTCGGCGGCCCGGCTGGGCGCTTGGACTTGAGACATAGGTTTCAATGAAGTCTCGATGATGAGCTGTCGAGTGCGCGGCGCGAGGTTCGGGGAAGACGGCCCTGTCTTCAGCGACGAAGCGTCGCGGACCGAGCGCGGCTTAATCTCGGATTGTGTAGCGGAGATGATGGCGCCGGCGACAGCCTTTCCGCCCAGGGCCGCGCTCCCTCGATGATCTGATGAAACCAAATTCCTCGACGGAGGATTGGGCTCGGACAGACGAAGGCTGGACGAGGAGATTGAAGGTCGATGATCGCCGCCACAGGGTCGGAGCGCCCCGCCCACAATCCACTCCACGCCATACTGTTGTGTTTTCCGATCGCCCTGTTCACCTCGGCCCTGATCAGCGACATCGCCTATCTGCGGACCGCTGAGATGCAGTGGTCGAATTTTTCGGCCTGGCTGATCGTCGGCGCCTTGGTGTTCGGCGGCGTCGCAGGACTGTGGGCGATCGTCCAGCTGGTCCTGGCCTGGCGCACCCCTCAGCGGCTGGCGACCCTGATCTATGTGGTCGCCCTGGCCTTGGCTTGGCTTTGCGGCCTGATCAACGCCTTCAAGCACAGCCAGGACGCATGGAGCTCGGTCGGGACCCTGGGCCTGACCCTGTCTGTCCTGTCCACCCTCTTCGTCCTTGTCGCAGGGTGGTTCGCCTATAGCGCCGCGCCGGTTCGGGGGATTGCACGATGATCAGACACCTTCTCGGCGCGACCGCCGTGCTCCTGGCCCTGACGGCTTGCAGCCGCAGTGATCCCAACCTCAGACAGACCGGTCCCAATCCCGATCTACCGGCCCAGAACCAGACCCTGGTTCCACCGATGAAGATCGCCGAGCCGGTGGGCTGGAACGGCGACCGGCCCGCCGTGCCCGCCGGCTTCGCCATCACGCCCCTGGCGACCGACCTGAAGATTCCGCGCCAGATTCTTGTTCTGCCGAACGGGGACATTCTGGTGGCGGAAGGGTCGGGCGGCCATGCGCCCAAGCTGCGTCCCAAGGACGTCATCGCCGGCCTCATCAAGGCCAAGGGCAAGAGCAGCGTGAAGGGCGGGGATCGGATCACCCTGCTGCGCGACGCCGACGCAGACGGACAGGCCGAACTCCGCACGACCTTCATCGACAATCTGGACGCGCCCTACGGCCTGGCCTTCGTGGACGGCGCCCTCTACGTGGCCGAGCAGGGCGCCCTGCTGCGCTTTCCCTATCAGCCTGGACAGACGCGGATCACAGCGCCCGGCGCGGTCCTGACCGAGCTTCCCTCGGCCATCAACCACCATTGGACCAAGTCACTGACCTCCAGCGCCGACGGCCAGACCCTTTACGTCGGCATCGGATCCAACAGCAATGTCGGCGAGCGCGGCATGGCGGTGGAGCAGGACCGCGCCGTGGTCTGGGCGATCGACCGGCAGACCGGCGCCCACCGCATCCTCGCCAGCGGCATCCGCAATCCGACGGCCCTGGCGATTGAGCCGACCACCAGCGCTCTCTGGGCCGTGGTCAATGAGCGCGACGAATTGGGCCCGCAACTGGCTCCCGACTATTTGACCTCGGTGCGGCCCGGCGCCTTCTACGGCTGGCCCTACAGCTATTGGGGGCAGAACGTCGATCCGCGCGCCCATCCGCAGCGGCCGGACAAGGTGGCCGAGGCGGTCAAGCCCGACTACGCCCTGGGCTCCCATGTCGCGGCCCTTGGCCTGAGCTTCGCCACCAACGGTGGTTTCGGCGGCGCCTTCAGCCAGGGCGCCTTCATCGGCGAGCACGGCAGTTGGAACCGCCAGGACCTGTCCGGCTATAAGGTGAGCTGGGTGCCGTTCAACGCCGGTCGTCCGGCGGGCCAGCCCGTCGATTTCGTCACGGGCTTCATCAAGGACGGCAAGGCGAGGGGACGGCCGGTCGGCGTCACCTTCGACCCTCAACGTCGCATCCTGCTGATCGCCGACGATCTGTCGAACACCGTCTGGCGGGTCGCGCCGCAATAAGGCGGAGACGGTCGGCGGGGTTCAGGCCGCCGCCGACTGATCCGGTCCGAGGTGCGCCTCCACCAGGGCGCGCACGCGGGCGAAGGCGGCTGTGGCGCCGGCCGTTGCCCGATCCTCTTGAGCCTGCGTCATCTCCGCCGCGTCCAGGGCGGCGGTGAAGCTGCGCCAGTGGTTGGCGCGACCGTCCGGAGAGGCGGCCAGATGCCGGGCGCCGAACGCCTCTGACAAGCCCAGGCCGGCCGCCGCCTTCAGCAAAAACGCTGCGCCCAGGTTCGATCCCTCCGCCACATACAGCCAGCCCAGCGCCGTGGGAATGTCGGCGATCTGATCCTCAAATACGGGGCTGTCAGACTCGACGCCGGGTTCGGCCTCCAGGTCGCCAAGGTCTGCGATCACCGCGTCATACCTTCGCCGCGCGGCCAGATCCGGGATCAGGGCCGTCAGAGCCTCGTTCTTATAGAGGGCCGCCACGTCGCGATGGAATATCTGCTGAATTCGCAGAAACTCCGCATATCGCGCGCGACTTTCGAAGGGGCGGGCGGCCATGACGGCTTCGTCCAGGCCCTGATGCACGCCTTGCGTCGCCGCCTTCAGTCTTTTGGCTCGGCTTGTCTCAGTTTCGATCATCAGCAGCTGCCATCCAGGCGTGGGTCTGAGAGTGGTTGCGCGGGCCGATCGCTGTTTTCGATTGAGCCTCAGTCACGGATGAAGTGCGGGACAAAGCGTGAGGTGTCGCGGGTGATCCGGCCCGCGTCCTCGCGCAGGCTCATGCCCGCCGGCTCGTCGCCGACCACCCAGGAGCCGACGATGACATGGGCGTCGTCGAACCGGGGGGTGTCGTGCAGGGCCTGACGGATGAAACCGCCCTGGCCGTAGCCGCCGTCCACGACTGCTTCCGCGCTGACGCCCCGGTCGATCAGTTCGACATTGGCGCCCTCGCGCGAGAACAGGGGCTTGCGGACGTAGGAATTCCCGAGAGTAGCCTGCCCCGGATCGCCCTCGAAATAGGCCTCCAGCAGATTGGGGTGGCCTTTGTGGCGTTCCCAAAGCAGGGGCAGGATGGCCTTGTTGGACAGGATGCTCTTCCAGGCGGGTTCAAGCACCCGGACATCGGCGGTCGGCAGGGGGGCGGCGTAGTCGTCGCGCAGCATCTGCTCCCAGGGATACAGCTTGAACATCGCCTGGATGATCCAGTTCTCGTGATCGACGAACCGGCCGTCGGCGTTCAGGCCGATCTGGTCGATGGCGACGAACTGGGGCTCAAGCCCGGCCTGCTGGGCCAGGTCTTCGAGGAAGCGCACCGTCTGGCGGTCTTCCACAAAGTCGGCGTCGGAACTGAAGTGGACGAAGCCGCCGTTCGGGAAAATGGTGCGGAACCGCGTGATCAGCTTTTCACTGAGGCTGTTGAACTGGTCGGCGTCGGCGGGCAGGACGCCGGCCCGGATCTGATCCTCCAGCCACAGCCACTGGAAGGCGGCCGTCTCGTAGACGCTCGTCGGGGTGTCGGCGTTGTACTCGTAAAGCTTGGCCGGACCCCGGCCGTCGTAGGCGAAGTCGAAGCGGCCGTAGAGGGACGGATCCCCGCGCGTCCAGCTGGCGGCCACATAGTCCCGCATGGGCTCGGGGATATCCAACTGCTCCATCAGCCGCTCGGACTGGACGGCCTCCTCCACCAGCTCCAGGCAGAGGCCGTGCAGTTCGGCGGTCGGCGCCTCGATCCCGTCCTCGACCTCTTCCATGGAGAAGGCGTAGGCCGCCGTCTCGTCCCAGTAGATCTCGCCGTTGATGTGGCGCCAGGTGAAGCCCAGGCGCTCGGCCGTGGCTTCCCAGTCGGGGCGGGGATCGAACCGCAGACGCTCCATGGATCAGGCCGGGTCCTTGTCGGGTGTGGCCTGGCCGATGCGGGGGGTGACCACGGTCACTTCCGGCTGGCTGAGGCGGGCCAGGACATCGTCGGCCGACGAATGACCGGGCAGGATGCCGGCCTCGCGCAGCTTGGCGTCCAGATCGGCGCCGGTGCGGCGATCTTCCAGGGCCTGGCTGGCGTTCAGCTTTTCTTCCTGGATGGCCTGGCGCTGCTTGATCCGTTGCAGGCTGTCCGCCGCCGAGCCGATGCGCGAATGGGCGCCGGCCGAGTTCAGGGCGACCGAGGTCTGGGCTCGCTGGACTGAGTCATTGACCTTGACGATGTCGATCTCGCGACGGAGCGTCTCGATCTTCTGGTCGGTGGCGGCGATGGCCGTGCGCAGACGCGTCTCGGCCGTCTTCATGTCCTCGATCAACGGGCCGCGGCTGGTGATCTCGACCTCCAGCTCGGCGATGCGGGCGGCGACCTCGCGGGCCAGGTCGGTCTTGCCCTGAGCCAGGGCGGTGCGGGCCGAGCTTTCGTACTTGGCGATCTGGTCGCGGAAGCTGGCCATCTCGTTTTCGGCCATGCGGCGACGCGCCACCAGGCCGGCCAGGTCGTCGCGCGCCTTGCCCTGGGCGTTGTCGGCGTCGCGGATTTCCTGATCGAGAATCTTCAGGGCGTTGGCGTCGACGACGCCCTGGGCCGCATCATGGGCCGTGCCGCGGAACAGGGCGGAGAGTTTTCTGAGCATGGACATGGTCGGGTCTTTCGGATCAGGCGGCTTCGGCGCCGAAGGTTTCGCGCAGTTCGGTGGCGTCGATCGCATTCTCGGCCAGGGTGCGCAGTTCGATCAGTATGGTCTGGAGCGTCGTCTTGCACGACAGCTCGCCCATCAACTCATACACGTCCTCGCCGCCGACGTTGGTGATGGCGAAGTTCGACAGGGGCACCACCCGCTGGGCCTTCAGGAGAAACTCGTTGAAGGCATGGCGATCGGTCTGTTCCGACACCGGCCACAGCAGGACCGAACAGACGATCTGGGCGCCCCCGACGCTGAGATAGACCGGCAGGTCGCCATATTCATGCATGGTGGCCAGCAGTACGGGGTCCGCCCCCTCCAGCACGCGCAGGGTCATTTCGCCCTCGCGCACCAGGGGGGACTGGTCCAGCGCCGCCTTGATGGCGGGCACGGTCCAGGGGGTTTCGATCACGGCGTCCATCTGATGGTCGTCTCCAGGGGTGAAGGAATCGGAAGTGGGGATCCGGCGGCGCCCGGCAAGCTCCGGGCCGCGGGTGGAGTCCGTGACGATGGCGCGGACGGCGGCCTTGACGTCGTCGCGCGCGGCCTCCGGCACCCAGAGCTCCAGCTTGACGAGGCCCGCTTCCCGGCGCGCCTGTCGCCACGCGCGAATGCGGTCGTTGGCGGCGGAAGAGTGCGGGGTGCGGCTGGGCATGGCGTTACATGAAACGTGTAACATGAACGCTTGACATGATGCAAGATCGGGCTGAGGTTGCGCGTATGAACCGCTTCGTTCCGTCGCTCTTGCGTCCGAGGCTCGCCCTTGGCGTCCATGGGGCCTAGATAGTCGCCATGTTCAAGAAACTCTTCGGATCGTCGAACAAGGCTGAGCCCGCATCGAAGCTGGCGGCGGTGCGCAACATCACCGTGGGTCGGACCGTGTCGCTGGACCCGTTGGCCTGGCGGCGGCTGGGCGAAGAGACCCGTTTCGCCCTGGACCGCGACGTGCTCGACATTTCGGCCCAGGGGCTGATCAGCCTGGAAAGCGGCCAGTTCGTCCATCGCTTCTACACCGACGACCACGTCATGCTTCAGGCCATGAGTGACGACGAGGCGGGGCTGGAGAACTATGACTTCAGTCTGTTTGTGCCCTGGACCTCGGCCTATCCGCCGGGAGAGCGGGAACGGCGGGTCTGGCGCGACCGGCTGTCGGCGCCGGTCTTCCACGGGGCGGCCGAGGACCTGCCCGACTATCCGCGGTTCTGGTTCTCCGAGAGCGACGCGATCCAGCCGCCGGTCACCCTGTGGGAGACCATCTGGGACGACCGCGCCGCGACGAAGCCCTACGCCAAGATCTTCCAGACCTGCATGCTTTATACACGCGAACTGGCGGGCGGGCGCGAACTGATGATCGCCCTGGAGCAGCAGCCCGAGGGCGGCGAGACGACGCACGAGATCATGATCGGCATTCCGCTGGAAATGGCCGAATTCCGCGCCTGAGGGCGTGTTTAAAGAGGGGAAGACCGAATGTTCGACTGGTTCCTGTTTCAGCAAGGTGCGATCGCCTTTCTGATCGCCTTCGCCGTAGCGGGCGGCTTCACCCTGGCGTTCAAGCTGCTCTACCAGTGGGTCACGCCGTACCACGAGCATACGCTGATCCGGCAGGGCAATACGGCCGCCGCCATTGCGTTGGGCGGCGCCCTGATCGGCTATGTCCTGCCGCTGGCCTCGGCCCTGTCCCATACGGTCAGCCTGGCCGAGTTCGCCGCCTGGGCCCTGCTGGCCGGGGTGATCCAGATCGTGGTCTTCGTCACCATCAGCCGCCTGGCCTTCCGCAATCTGGTGGCCCGGATCGAGGCGGGCGAGATCGCGGCGGCTGTCTATCTGGCCTCCATCTCGATCTGTGTCGGCCTGCTAAACGCCGCCTGCATGACCTCGTGACCGCCATGACCGACCACAACAATGGATCGGGCGATCTGCCCCCGACAAGGACGATGCGACGGCTGAAGCGGTCGCGTGTCCTGCACATCGGAAGCCTGATGGCCACGGCCGGCTTTACGCTGGCGGCCTGCGATTCTCCGGACGTTCCAGCCCCGCGGGCCGAGGCCGAGCCGGCGCTGGTCTATGCCTCGCTGGATGAGTGTCGGACCGCCGACGTCATACCCGACGCCCAGTGCGACGCTGCCCTGGCCAAGGCGCAGGAGGATGCGGCGCGGACTGCTCCACGCTACGCCACGCGCGAGGAGTGCGAGGGCCAATGGGGCCCATCGCAGTGCCAGCCGAACAATCAGGGCGGGGGATCCTTCTTCACCCCGCTGCTGGCCGGCTTCGTCATCGGCCAGATGCTGGACGGCGGGCGATACTATGGCGGGGGTCCGCTGTATCGGGATCGCGAGGACCGCTATGTGAACGGATACGGCGGCGGCTATGCCTATCGCGACTACCGGACCGGTAGGATGGTGACGACGCGCGACAACGGAGATGTCGTGAAGCAGGCGCCGACGCGGGTACAGAGCCGGACCACGGTCGTCTCGCGCGGCGGCTTCGGCGGCGGGGGGCGCAGTTTCGGCGGCTGAACTCGTCCCTTCGCCAGAATCGGACGACGGCCCGCAGGTTGCGCCTGCGGGCCGTTTTGCTTGTGTGAGAAGGTCGAACGCGACAGGGCCGTGAAGTTTGAATGAAAAGGCCTGTCACACATTGAGGGGGCCTGAGAGCCCGTCGTTGAAGCGCCTAGAACTCACTGGGGGCTACTCACATGAAGAACCGAATTCTGGGCACGACGGCCTTCGCCGTGGTCGCTGCAACGCCGTTCGTCGCCTTGGCGCAGACCGCCGAACCGGCCGCCGTCGCGAGCCAGGCCACAGCCACTCTGGACGAGATCGTCGTCACCGGCTCCTATCGCCGCAGCCTTGAAGAGGCGGTCGACATCAAGCGCAAGACGGTCGGCTTCTCGGACTCCATCGTCGCCACCGACGTCGCCAACTTCCCCGAACAGAACCTGGCCGAGGCACTGCAGCGCATCCCAGGTGTCACCATCGAACGCAACCGCGGCCTGGGCCAGCGCGTCAACGTGCGCGGCCTGCCCAGCGATTTCACCTTCGTCAGCATCAACGGCCTGGCCACCGCCTCGGGCAGCGGCGGTCGTGACGTCGAGTTCGACATCTTCGCCTCGGAAATCATCCAGCAGGTGACGGTCCAGAAGTCGCCGCGCGCCGCCGATGAAGAAGGCGGCATCGCCGGTTCGGTCAATATCTCGACCGCCCGTCCGTTCGATTACGCCGGTCGCCGGGTCGTCGGTTCGGTGGAGGGCGCCTACAACTCCATCTCCGAAGAGATCGATCCCAAGATCGCCTTCCTGGCCAGCGACACCTGGGGCGACTTCGGGGCCCTGGTGTCCTTCTCGACGGCCCGCCGCACCAACCGCACCGACTCGGAATCGGGCATCAACTTCCGCCCGATGTCGCGCTTCCTGGCGACCTCGACCGGCGCCCGGGGGACCCAGGCGGCGGCGGTTCTGCTGCGAGACGCCGGCATCGCCATTCCGAACCGGTCCGACACCAATGTCACCAACCGGATCATCTTCCAGGACAAGGTCGGCGACCGCGCCTATCTGAACACCCAGGATCAGTGGGGCGGCACCGTCTCTCTGCAGTATCGCCCGTCGTCGAACTTCAGCCTGGCCTTCGACGCCATGGTCGGCAGTTACGACACGACCGAGGACGAGTATGATGCGGCGGCCTATTCGGCCTCCAGCCGCTCGACCCTGGAGACCATCCACGAGTTCGACAAGACCACCCTGGCCGACTACGGCATGGTGGTGCTGCGCGACGTCTCCTACACCGCGACCCAGCACGAGATGCTCAGCAAGGAGCGTGTCAACGAAACCGACTACCAGCAGTTTGGAACCGAACTGAACTGGAGCGGCGACAGCTGGAAACTGCACGCCATCGCCGGCTATTCCGGCGCCGAGAAGACCCTGGACTACGCCAATCTGAAGCACGTGGCCTATGCGCCGTCGCGGACGCGTTGGACGGCCGAAGGCGGCGAGACGATCCAGAGCGCCAACCCGGCCTCGATCGACATGTACAACTCGCCCTCGCGCTATCTGTTCGAGGCGTATGAGACCACCTACGAAGAGATCAACGACGACAAGTACGCCGCCCAGATCGACTTCACCCAGTACCTCGACTTCAGCTTCTTCCCGGCGCTGAAGAGCGTCCAGGTCGGCGCGCGCTACACGGACAAGTCCAAGGAGCGTCAGTACGGTTCGCTGAACATCCAAGGCTCCGGCGCAGGCAAGGTCGACTATGTGGGGCGCCCGATGTCGCAGAGCGAACTGACGCCGATCGGCGTTCTGGTGCCCGGCGGCGACTACAGCATCCGCGACCTGAACTGGAGCCAGGTCTCGAACGACTACGCCCGTCGCACCTTCCGCTATGACGGCTTCTTCACTCCGTTCAACGTCGGCGACTACTACGAGGTGACGGAAGAGGTTCTGGCCGCCTACGCCATGGCTGACCTGGAGTTCGACCTGGGACCGGTGCCGGTCGCCGTCAACGGCGGCGCCCGCTACATCGACACCTCGATCACCTCTTCGGGCTATCACCAGATTCAAACGCCGACCGGCGGCACCACCTATACGCCGGAGCCGGTGTCCAGCGACGGCAGCTACGACAAGGTCCTGCCCAGCCTGAACATCACTGCCGACCTGACCGACAGCCTGATCTTCCGCGCCGCAGCATCCGAGACCCTGATCCGTCCGGCCCTGACGGACCTGGCCTACAAGCGCACGGCCAGCTGGAACTCGTTCCGCTTCACCGACGGCAACCCCAACCTGAAGCCGACCTACGCCAAACAGTGGGAAGCCGGTCTGGAACAGTATCTGGGCGACGGCGGCCTGCTGGCGGTCTCCTACTTCTGGAAGGAGATCGAGGGCGTGGTGCGTCAGGCCCTGACGGGCACGGTGCCGAACGTCACCAAGTACAACGCCAACGGCTCGATCGACGGCGTCTACACCTTCGACGTCTATCAGCCGATCAACGAGCCCGGCTCCTACGAGGTCAGCGGCGTGGAGCTGGTCGCCGTCGTGCCCTTCGGCCAGTTCTTCTCACCGCTGGAAGGCTTCGGGATCAACGCCAACTACACGGTGCTGGACAGCTCGCTGACCGGCTCGTCGACCCTGGACATCCCGACGCCGCCCATTGGTCTGGCCGACAACACCTACAACGTCACCCTGTTCTACGAGAACGACAAGCTGCAGGCCCGCGCCTCCTACAACTACAAGGACGAGTATGTCGAAGCCATCGGCTATGAGATGTACCCGATCACGCGCGAGGGCTATGGCCAGGTCGATCTGTCGGCCAGCTATCGCGTGACCGACAGCCTCCAGCTCAATGTGGAAGGCATCAACGTCACGGACGAGGCGACCAAGGGATACACGATGGATCCCTCCTTCCCGACCATGTACGAAAAGTCGGGACGCCGTATCAACTTCGGCCTGCGGATGGAGTTCTGATCCATTCCCACAAGCGAACCTCATGTCGAAAGCGGGGGGCGACCGACGTCGTCCTTCGCCTTCCCCGGCCCAACCCGGCGGGACAGAGGCCGGCGCGACGCCCCTTCCGCGAGGAGGGGGCGTCTTCGCTTAGTCGCGTCTGAGTGTCCAGGTGAGCGGGGCGACCATGTCGCTTGATCAGGTCTTCGCCGGCCTGCGGCGCGATCTCATGGCCTATGTCCAGCGCCGCGGCCTGTCGGCCGAGGACGCGGAGGACGTGGCCCAGGAAGCCTTCACGCGTTTCCACCGCGCGGGCCACGATCTGACGGGGCCGGACGCCCGCCCCCTGTTGTTCGTCATCGCCCGAAACCTTCAGGCGGATCGGTGGAAGGCCGCTGGTCGGACGGGGGTTCGGGGCACGGACGACATCCACGCCCTCGACGCTTCGCCGCGCGCCGTGGCGAGCGAGGCGCCTGCCGCCGACCAGCAGCTGATCGGCCGAGAGAATCTGGCTGCGGCCGCCCGCGTCATCCGCGCCCTGCCGCCGCGAACCCGAGACGCCTTTCTATTGCACCGGTTCGAGGACCAGACCTACGTCCAGATCGCCAAACGTCTGGGCGTGTCGGTCAGCATGGTCGAAAAACACATTGCCGAAGCTCTCCGTCAGCTGAAGATTTCACGCGATGGCTGAGGGGTTCGCTGAAACTGTCGTTGTGAGTCTTGAAGGCGTCGGCGCCCCATCCCCCCGCCGCGTCCCGGAGCGTTCTGTTTGCGCATGATCCAGCGCCTGACATCCCTGTTTGATCGTCGGCCGCTGACCGCCGAAGCCTGGCTGGCGCGCATGCGACGGCCGGACGTCTCCGCACGCGACCAGGCGGCCTTCCTCGAATGGCTGGAGGCGGACGAGGCTCATCTGGACCAGTACGAGGCCGCGAAGAGGGGGGTGGCGGAACTGTCGCCGTTGGGCGATGTCTTTGCGGCCGATCTGGCGCGTCTTCGGGGGCGACGGAATGTCGTGTCCCAGAGACGTATGCTGATCGCCGGCGGCCTGGCGACAGGCGCGGTGGCGGCGGTGGCCGCCGTCGCTCTGGTCCTGCCCGGCGCGGGGCAGGAGCCCGCCGTCGCGGCCGGTCGTGTTTACGCCAGCGCGCCGGGCGAGATCACGGATGTGACGCTGGAAGACGGGTCGCGCGTCACCCTGGATTCCGACACGCGGATCCAGGTCGCCTATGGCCGCGACGCCCGCCGCGTGACCCTGATGCAGGGCGCCGCCTATTTCGACGTCGCCCACAATGTCGAACGACCCTTCCAGGTCTCTGTCGAGGATCGCTACGTCATCGTGACGGGGACGCGGTTCGCGGCGGCGCTGAGGAAGGGTCAGGCGGAGGTGTCTCTGCTGGAGGGTCGGGTCGCCGTAGGGCGGACGGACGTCGGCCGCGCGCGTGCGATGGAGCGCGCCGTCGCCCTGGCGCCGGGGCAGCAGGCCGTCTTCAAACGGGGCGTCAACCGGATCAGCCTTCGTCGGGTCGACGTCGAGGCGGCCACCGCCTGGCGCGAGCGCAGACTGGTCTTCCACGATGCGCCCCTGTCGGTCGTGGTCGAAGAGGCGGGGCGCTACGCAGGCGCGCCTCTGGTGATCGCCGACCCCGCCCTCGCCGAGATGCGCGTGACGGCGGTTTTGCCCCTGACGGACGAGGCGAAACTGATCGACCGGCTGGACGCCCTGTTGCCGATCTCGATCGAACGTGGCGAAGACGGCCGGGTCCTGATCCGCGCCGAATAGGTCTATCGCAGAGCTGTCACGCAAGCGCGCTAAGCGTTGCGTCTTCGTTGTTCGCTATCCTGTCTCAAGGCGACGTTCGCTTGAAACCGCCCGCACGATCGACGCCGTTCGATGCGCTACGGGGAGGCGTCGCCGCCGCCGCTCTGGCGATCGTCGCCCTCGGCGGCTGGGCCCCGGCCGCCCGGGCGCAGGAGCGGGCGCAGGTTTTCGACATCCCCGCCCAGGACGCGCGTCGCGCCCTGGTGCAGCTCTGTGTTTCGGCGGGCTGTGACCTGGCCTTTCTGACGCCCACGGGCGAGGCGCGGCGCACGCGAGCGGTTCGCGGGCAAATGTCCTGGCGCGCCGCGGCAGACCAGATGCTCCAAGGCACCGGCTTGCGGCACCGTTTCATCGGCGACCGGGGCCTGCGGGTCTGGATGGAAGCCCAAAAGCCCGCCGAGATCCCGGCCGTTCCCACCGCAGAGCTGGAGTCGATCACGGTCGTGGGGCGGCTGTCGGAGCAGATCGAGGAATCCTTGCGACGCAAGGCGGCGGCGGACGTCATCCTGGACAGCGCGTCCGCGACCCGGATCGGCGAACTTCCGGCCGCGAATCTGGCCGAGGCCTTGCAGCGGGTCCCCGGCGTGGCCATCGAACGCGAGGTGGGCGAGGGGCAGTTCGTCAGCGTTCGGGGGCTGGGGCCGCTGTTCCAGTCGGTGACCCTGAACGGAGCGCCGGTCGCCTTCAACGAGAACATCCGCAACTCGACCCAGAGCGGTCGGCAGTTCCGGTTCCGCGCCCTGTCGGCCGATCTCCTGGCGGGGGCGCAACTGACCAAGTCGACGACGCCCGATCTGATCGAGGGCGGGATCGGCTCCAACATCGACATCGAGACGATCGGCGGACTGGACGGCGATCCTTTCCTGAGCCTCAGGGCGGGCGCCTCCGTCGAGGCGCGAACGGGCCGGCCGGAAACGGACGTCTCCCTCGCGGGCCGGTTCGTGTCCGAAGACGGCGCCTGGGGTGTGGTGGGCGGCCTGTCCCAGGAGGGACGCTCGGTCCTCTACGACCGCTTTCAGGTCGGTCGCTATACGCCGGTGGTCCTCGAAGGGCAGCCGGCGGTCGCCCCCAGCGATGTGAGGACGACGGTCGAGCACGAGGATCGGCTGAGGCGCAGCCTCTTTCTGGGCGGAGAGTGGCGGGCCTCGCCTTCGCTCAGGCTTCGGTTCGACAGCCTCGTCTCCACCTTCGACAACACCATTCGCGAGGACCGGATCGCCTATGGGGTCGGGGCGCTGCTGGAGACGCCCGGCGCCAAGGCCTCTATCACGGACGGGGTGGTGACGGCCGCTTCCATCCAGGCGGGCACGATCGACAACAACACGGAGTTTTCGGAACAGGCCCACCTGAACATCGTGGTGTCGGCCCTGGCGGACCTGGTGCTGGGCAACTGGAGCCTGACGCCGCGCTTCAGCCTGTCGCGCGCGCGGTCCAGGCTGGATACGCCGCTGGAGCGGATATCTTCTCGGGCCATCGGAACCCCGTCCTACGCATTCGACGTCAGCAGAGCGGCGAGCGACCGCGAGGCGGCCCTGCTTGCGACCGATCTGGACCTGACCGACCCCGCGAGTTTCGCCTTCAAGCGTCTGGGCGTGCGCGCCATCGAATCCGTCGACGAGGACCTGACGGGCCTCCTCGATCTGCGGCGTCCTGTGTCCGTCGATCTGGGCAGGACGGTCCTGACCGAAATCGCCTTCGGCGCACAGATCAGCGACCGGTCCCGCGATTACCAGAGACGCGACCGCGAGGCCGCGCTTCGGCCGGGCGCCGTGGTCACCCCCGATTTTCTCGGGTTCCGCGTGGCCGACGACGTGTTCGATTCCCTGATCGAACGGCATCCGGGGTCCTGGATCGCCGCCGACTTCGACCGCTTTCAGCAGGCCTTTCGAATCCCCAGGGAAAGCGAGGAACTGGCGGTCGGGCCCGACGCGCTGGCTCCCACGGGGGCTGATCTGCAGAACTCCTATCGCGTCGGGGAGCGGGTCGGGGCTCTTTATGCACGAACGGACTTCAAAGGAGAGGCGGGCGGCGCACCGTTCTCGGGCAATCTGGGTCTTCGTCTTGTGACGACGTGCACGGTGGTGGACGGCGCCTTTCTCAACGCCGGCGAGAGCGGCGGCGCCGTCATTCGTCCGGTCTCCAAGGTCGGGACCGACACCGCCCTGCTGCCCAGTTTCAACATCGCCTTCGATCTTGATCAGGGTCGGCGACTGCGGCTCGCGGCGTCGCGGACGATGACGCGGCCGTCGCTGGCGGATCTGCGTCTGGCGACCGTGCCCGCCAGCTCCCTCGTCTCCAACATCTACGAGCGCGGACAGGCGGAGATCGACGCCCCGTCGCCCGGCTCGATCTTCACCGGGGTCGGCGGGAACCCGGATCTCAGCCCCTACATGGCGACCAATCTCGACGCCTCGTTTGAGTGGAGCTTTCCGCAGGGCGCGCTCAGCCTCGCCGTCTTCCACAAGAGCATCGATGACTTCATCGGCCTGGTGGAGGCGCCCGAGATGCTGGTGTTCGAGACCCGCGCCGGTCCCCTGGTGCGGGCCGAGGTGATGATGTCGCGGCCCGCCAATCTGGGGCGCGCCGTCAGCCGGGGCGTGGAGGTGGGGCTCCATCGCCGGCTTCCCTCCGGCTTCGGACTATGGGCCAGCGGGACCTTCACCGACGGCCACGGGCCCGGGGGACGCAGTCTGGCGGGGGTTTCGCGCATCGCCTATTCCATCAATCCCTTCTTCGAACGAGGGCCGGTCGCGATCGGCCTGTCCTGGTCATGGCGGTCCGCCTTCCGGTCCGAGGCGGACATGCAGGGGGGAGGGGTGGCCGACTTCACCGTCGGCCCCGCCGGCTATCTGGACGCTCAGGCCTCGTTCGAGATCGGGTCCGGCGGCACCCTGGTCGTCGCCGCCTCCAACCTGACCGATACGACCGACCTCGCCTACGAATACGACACGCGGCGCTTGCTCCAGCTGGGCCGCGTCGGCCCCAGCCTGACCGCCAGCCTGCGTTGGTCCCTGTGATCCCTTTTCCCTTCTGCTTGTGACTTCCGAGGATTTTCGATGCTCAATCTGATGGCGGCCCTGATGGCCGGCTCCGCTCTGGCGGGCACGGCGCCGGCCTGCGACCTGACCGCAGCCGACGTGCGCACAGCCGGCGGCGACCCCTGCGCTCCGGCCTGGATGGATCGCAATCTGGGCATGAACGATCTGACGGCGGTGGGCGCCCACAACAGCTACAAGCTGCCGATCCCGGTCGCCGAACTTCAGGCCATGATCGCCGTCAATCCCGGAGCCGTGGCTCTGGACTATTCGCATCGCCCCCTGACGGAACAGCTGGACGCCGGGGCGCGCCAGATCGAGATCGACGTGCTGAACGATCCGCAGGGCGGGCGCTACGCCCATCCCCTGTCGGCCCTGGGACGGCCGGGACAGGGCGCGCCGGTAAGCGCGGCCTTCGCGGAAGCCATGGCCCGGCCGGGCTTCAAGACCCTGCACATGCCCGACGTCGATTTCCGCAGCACCTGCCTGACCTTCGTGGCCTGTCTGGCGGAGATCCGCGATTGGTCGCGCGCCCATCCGGACCACGCGCCCATTCTGATCATGCTGAACGCCAAGACGGGCGGGCCCTCCATGCCCGGCGGAACGACGCCGTTGGATTTCGACGCCGCCGCCTGGGACGCCCTGGACGCCGAGGTGCGGTCGGTGTTCGACGCCGATCACCTGATCACGCCCGACCGGGTCCAGGGGCGGCACGCCACCCTGCGTGAAGGGGTTTTAGCCGGAGGCTGGCCGAGGCTGGGCGAAGCGCGCGGCAAGGTCTTCTTCGCCCTGGACGAAGGGCCCGAGAAGGTCGCCGCCTATCGCGGCGCGCGGCGCTCGCTGGAAGGCCGGGTCTTCTTCGTCAACACCGATGAGACCTCGCCCGCCGCCGCCTATCTGACCCTGAACGATCCAGTGGCCGAGCAGGGGCGCATCCAGACGGCCGTCCGCGCCGGCTTCATTGTCCGCACCCGCGCCGACGCCGACACTCTGGAAGCGCGAACGGGGGACGTGACTCGGCGCAGCGCCGCCTTCGCCAGCGGGGCGCAGTATGTGTCTACCGACTATATGACGCCGGATCCGCGCTTCCCCGCCTATCAGGTGCGGCTGACCGGGGGCGCGGCGGCTGTCTGCAATCTGCTGCGGACTGAAAAGCGGTGCGACGGGCTCGCCGTGGAGCTGACCGACGAAGGGACGGAGCGGGGCTATCTGACTCCGGCGGAAAGACCGGATCTGACCCAGGTGCTGGCTCCGCCGCCCGAACCGGGCTCGCCTCGCGCCGTCGCCGACCAGGGCGTGTTCCGTGAGACGCGCGCCCTGCAGGGCACGCCGCGTTGGGCGCTGGCGACCTCGGACGTGTCGGGCGAAATCTATGATGACTTCGCAGAGGCCCTGGGGATGCGGCTGACGCCAGAGACCGCGCCGGTTCTGACCGCCTTGCTGGATCGGGCGGGCGAGGACCGGTCCGTGGTCGGCGACGCCAAGACCCACTGGGGAACGAAACGGCCCTACATCGGCACGGACCAGCCGATCTGCGAAGCCAAGACCGAACATCTGGCGGGCAACCCCGACTATCCGTCCGGCCATTCGGCCCACGGCGCTCACGTGGCCATGATCCTGGCGGAACTGGCGCCCCAGCGCGCCGACGCCCTCTACGCCCGCGGCCGCGCTTTCGCCGAGAGCCGTTACATCTGCGGTTCTCACAGCTACAGCGCCGTCGAGGCCGGCATATTGTCAGGCATGGTCATTTACGGCGCGGAACAACGCTCGGACGTCTTCCGCCGCGACATGGAGGCCGCGCGCGCCGAGGTCCAGGCGGCGCTGGCGCGGGCCAGCCTGCCGCAATAGGGGCAGCCCCGCCGGTCGAAAGACCGGCGGCTCCCTGGGCGCAGGGCTCCGAAACATGCAGTGTTCGAATGCAGTTCTTCGGTTCGGTGAGGCGGGGCCCGCCTCGCCTCGGGACAGCAGGATGATGGCGGAGAGGGTGGGATTCGAACCCACGGTACCCTTCCAGGCACGCCGCATTTCGAGTGCGGTACATTCGACCACTCTGCCACCTCTCCGCGGCGCATCAGTCGCTTGGTCGAGCGAGCGGCTTCTCTAATGGCAGAGCGGCGGCGCCGCAAGCTGTCTGTGAAAGAAATCCGAACCTATCTTTGCGCCGGCAGCGACAGGCCGGGCGCGGCGCCGGTTTCCGGGGCCAGACCCTTGAATCGAAACAGCTCGGCGGGGCGGCCGCCCGTGGCCGACGACATCCGGCCGGGGGGCTCGACCAGGCCCGCGCGTTCCACGGCGCGGCGGAAGGTCTGCTTGTGCAGGGTGAGGCCGGAGACGGCCTCGGCGGCCGCCTGAAGCTCGGAAAGGGTGAAGGCCTCGGGCGTCAGGTCGAACAGGACGGGCCGATACTTCAGCTTGCTGCGCAGCCGACCAAGGCCCGTGGCGAGAATGCGCCGGTGGTCGGAGCCCATGACGGCGCCGGGGAGGGGCGGGACGTCGTGCGGCGTCTGTCGGGCGTCGCGCCAAGCCTCCGCAACCAGGCGCGCCTCATAAAGAAGTTCATAGCGCTCCAGAACGCGCTCCTCGTTCCAGCGATGATCCGGCGTCAGAGCGAAAAGGGCCCGGGCGCGGCCCAGGCGTCGTTCATCCGCCCCGGCCCAGCGGAGAAGGGCGTCTATCACCGAGCCGTGCAGAGTCGATCGGCCGCAACGCCGATCCTCCCAAGGGAAGATGTCGAAGACGGGAGTCCATTGGGCGTCATGGGCCGGCGGAGCGGCGGCTTCCGAGGTCAGGGCCAGATAGCCGACCGACACCTCGCGCATCTGGTCGGGGCCGGGCGCTGCGCGGGGCGAGGCGCGGCCCGCGTCGCCGAAGGTGTAGAGCTGTTCGACGAAGCCGAGCCGGAACCCCGTCTGATCGGTGACGAAGTCGCGCAGCGCGCGCTCAAAGGTGCGGTCCCGCGCCGGGTCGAAAGGCCCGAACGGCAGGGCGCGGACGCCGTCTTCCGTCTGGGTGGTCAGGACCACGGCCCGACGGTCCTTCAGCGTCATGACGACGGCCGACAGACCGATTCGCACGCCCTGATCCGTCGGCCCGGTCACAGCTCTATTCCGTGTGCCAGGCGTCGTCGGCGGGCAGAAGGCCCACGGCCTTGGCCAGCACCTGATACCGCTCCAGATAGCGCGCCTGGGCGAGAGAGGCCGGCAGTGGCTCTATGGTCAGGCTGTATCCGGGCGGCGGCGCGCCGAAGAAGCCGAGCGATTCCTTCTCGCTGAAACCCGCCAACTGCGTCGCCTCGAAATAGGCGCAGGCCTTGTCCGCCTTCTTGATCAGGGTCTTGATCGTTTGGGGCGTCTTGGGCGGCAGGCCGTAGCGGACGTGGATGGCGGCTTCCAGCCGCGCCTCGAAGTCCTTGTAGCCGGATCCCAGGGCCGCCTTGAACGGCGAGATCATGTCGCCGATGACATATTCGGAGGCGTCGTGCAGCAGAGCGGCGAGGCGCCATTTGGGATCGAGCCCCGGCTTGATGTGGGCGGCGATCTCCTCGACCACGACGCTGTGCTGGGCCACCGAAAAAGCGTGCTCGCCGATGGTCTGGCCGTTCCACCGCGCAACCCGGGCCAGGCCGTGGGCGATGTCCTCGATCTCAATGTCAAAAGGAGAGGGGTCGAGCAGATCCAGGCGTCGGCCCGACAGCATGCGCTGCCAGGCGCGGACTTCGGTCTTCTTCTTGGGGCGCTCGGCCAAATCGTCGATCCTGCTCGCTGGTGGGCTGGTCAGGTGACGCAAAGCGCCGTCAGGATCAAGGCGTCCGGCCGTCGGCGCTTGTTTTCGGCGTGGATTTCAGTCTCCGACGTTCAGGGCGACCAGATCCTTGGCCGCTTCGAACACCCGGTCGTGCCGTGACTTGGAGCGAACCGTGGCGATGACGAGCGGGCCGCCGGCGGGCCCACGCGCCTCGAAGCCGACCTGACGCCATGCGCCCGCCGGCACGTCGTCGTCCGCCAGGATGAAGCTGGCCCGCGTGGCGTCCCCTGGCGCCTGGGTGCGAATCTGGGTGGTTTCGCCGTTAGAGTCGATCTTGACGCTGCTCTTTTCGGTGCGGACGCCTTCGCCGTCCTTGGACTGGATGTTGATGCCCGCGATGCGAACGCTCGCGCTGTCGCCCCGGGTCTCGATCTGAAGCCCCGGAAGCTTGACCGAGGCGTCATCGCCCTTGGCCTGGATGTTCACGCCGGGCGCGGCGACAGTGGCCTCTTCCGCTCCGTTTTCCGTCTGGCGGGCGTCGATACGCACCGCCGCCTGGGGCATGTCCGACGAGACGCGGCGTTCGTATTCGCGCAGCACGTCCTCGGCGGACCGATCTTCAAGCTTGACCAGATAGAGCACCACCTCGGCGCCGCGGGGGCCGCCGTAGGTGCAGGCGGCCCCGCCGGGGTCTGCAAAGCCCTTGCGCGTCAGCACGCCCAGCGTTTCGGGGCATTTCAGACCTTCGACGACCTTGAGCACGCCGGGCTCCACGTCATTGGAGGCGCTGGTCGTCGTGGTCTTGGTGATCCGAACCGCGTTTTCGCCGTCACAGGCGACCAGGCCTGCACCGAGCCCGACGATCGCCACGCCGGCGGTCAGCAAACGATACGGGAGTGTAACGCTCATGGTCTCTATTTTTGAGCCATCGAAGAGAGTGGTCCAGTGAAATCGCGGTAATGCCGCTCAGCCGCCCGGGCGCGCGCCGTCTCTGCGGCCCAGGAAGGCCAGGCGTTCGAACAGGTGAATGTCCTGCTCGTTCTTGAGCAGGGCGCCGTGCAGGGGCGGGATCAGCTTGTTGGGCGTCTTTTCGCGCAGGGTTTCCGCGTCAATGTCTTCGACCAGCAGCAGCTTCAGCCAATCCAGCAGTTCGGAGGTGGAGGGCTTCTTCTTCAGGCCGGGCGTGTCGCGGATCTCGTAGAAGGTCTTCAACGCCTCCGAGACCAGGCGCGGCTTGATGCCCGGAAAATGGACGTCGACGATGGCCGCCAGGGTCTCGGCGTCGGGAAAGCGGATATAGTGGAAGAAGCAGCGGCGCAGGAAGGCGTCCGGCAGCTCCTTTTCATTGTTCGAGGTGATGATGACGATGGGCCGGACCTCGGCGCGGATCGTCTCGTCGATCTCCTGAACGTAGAACTCCATCCGGTCGAGTTCCTGCAACAGGTCGTTGGGGAATTCGATGTCCGCCTTGTCGATCTCGTCGATCAGCAGGACCGGGCGCGCCGGGGATGTGAAAGCCTCCCACAACTTGCCCTTCTTCAGATAGTTGCGGACGTCATGAACCCGCGCCTCGCCGAGCTGGCTGTCGCGCAGCCGGCTGACGGCGTCGTACTCATAGACTCCGTTATGGGCCTTGGTGGTCGATTTGACGTGCCAGGTGATCAGGGGCGCATCGAAGGCCTTGGCGACCTCATAGGCCAGCACGGTCTTGCCCGTTCCCGGTTCGCCCTTGATCAGCAGCGGACGTTCCAAGGCCACGGCCGCATTGACGGCGACCTTGAGGTCCGCCGTCGCGATGTAGCGATCAGTGCCTTCAAACCGGCTCATGAAAAACCCGCTCCGTGGATGTCACGAAGCGGGTTAGCCGATCATCAGTCGCGTGAACAGCGATCAGGTGATGTGTTTGGGCGAGATGGGGTCACTGGCGGGGAAGGTCTCCTCAATGCTTTCGTCGACCAGCGCTTCCTCCCGGCCTTCGTCCGGCTTTAGGCGGGGTTCCAACTGGTCCGGCTTGCCTTGTCGGGGTTCCACTCGTTTGGCGTGGGGGACGTCGGTAGAGGCGTCATCCTTTGCGCGTGTTTCGTGCATGTCTGCTCCTTTAAGGCTTTTGCGTCCGGGGTTCGTCCGGCGCGTAGCCGAGTTGTTCGAGGTCGTCGTCGTCGAGGCGGCGCGACTCCCAGTGGGCGGCGCTGGCCTGGGCGCCGCGGTCGTTTTCCATCAGGCCGGAGTAGACCAGTTCGATCTCGTCCTCGGCCGCCAGATCATTGCTGTCGGCGTCGGACTGATTGATTTTCTCGCCGTCCATGCCGAGCAGGGCGTCCGCCTCCCGCTCGATCCCGTCCAAGGCCAGTTGATCGTCGATATCCAGATCGTCCTCGTCGAACGGTTCTTCATCGGCGTCGCCGTCGGCCTGGGTCACGTCCAGAATTTGCTCAGCCTCATCCAGTAGAAGGTCGCCTTCGCCTTCATCGTCCAGATGGGTTTCGTCAAAGACCTCGGCCTGTCCCTGATCGTCCTGATAGTCCATGTCGGGCATGGTCGCCTCCTGTCTGGTGACGAAACGTCGCCCCGAGGCAGGTGTTCCGCGCAGGCTGGGAACAAGGGATGATTAACCCTCAGCCTTTAAGGTTTCGAATCGTTAGGGGCGGTCCATCTTCGATCGGTTCCGACCTGCTGAAGGAGTTCGGTCGTCAATGGCTTTGAAACTGTCGTTGAAACCCGGCGAAAAATTCGTGTTGAACGGCGCGGTGGTTCAAAACGGCGACCGTCGCGGCGTTCTCATCCTGCAAAACCGCGCCAGTGTTTTGCGTGAAAAGGACATCATGCAGGCCGATGAGGTCACGACCCCTGCGCGCCGCATCTATTTCCCGATCATGATGATGTATCTGGACGAGGCGTCGGCGTCGAAATTCTACGACGAGATGGCCCTCCGCATCACCGAATTCATGGGGGCGACCAAGAACCCGGACGTCTTGGCCGAATGTGTCGCCGCCTCGCGCTATGTGCTGCAACGCGAATACTATAAGGCCTTGATGGCCGCCCGTAAGATTGTCGATTACGAAGAGAAGGTGCTCAATGTCGCTTCAGGCGTACGCAGCGGCGGCGACGCGGGCTGAGACGCCGCGCGACCTGGAATACCGCCTGTTCGGTCAGGTCACGCGCGCCCTGGTCCAGGCGTCCAAGTCTGATGAGCGTGATCTGGCCACCCGGATTGACGCCTTGGATTGGAATCGCCGTCTTTGGTCGGCCCTGGCGGCGGACTGCGGCGATTCCGCCAATGCCCTGCCTCAGGCCGTGCGCGCCCAGATCATCTCGCTGAGCCTGTTCGTCAATCGCCACTCTTCACTGGTCATGCGCGGAGAGGAGTCGTTCGAGGATCTGATCGACATCAATCGCATGATGATGCAGGGCCTGGCGCCGGGCGCGCAGCAGGCGGCCTGACGGCTGACTTCACGAAATCGCGAAGCCTATTGGCGCAAAGCCTTGAGGCGTCTTACCTTTCGAGTCCCTGTTCAACAGTCGAAAGGAGGTGATCCAGTGTCTCATTGTCATCAATCGCGTGCGGTGGCCGCGACCCTGGTCCTCGTTGGAGGCCTGGCCTGATCCTTTCGGGCTGAGTTGCGGTCCGGCCGTTCGCGGTCAGACAATGAAGGGCCGTCGCGGCGACGCGGCGGCCCTTTTGTCGTTCAGGGCAGAACGCCCGAGAACCATCCGGCCGCGTGATGGGCGATCTCTGACACCGTGTGCCAGATGAGGAACAGGTAGAGGCCGCAGGCGCCGGTCGCCAGAGCGCCCAGAAGAATGGCCACACCGTCCCTCTGCATCATGCCCAAGGCGAAGAAGACAAGGGCTATGCCCGGCAGGGCGTCTCCGAACGGAATCGGCAGGGCCATGATCAGCGCCAGCAGGACGCAGACGAGGCCGGTGACGGTATCGGCGACTTCACCGGTCAGAAGGGGAAGGCGCGGCTGGGTCAGGTTTTCGACATAGCGCACCGTCTTCATGATCCGCGACACCCCCGCGCGATAGGCGGGGCGGCTGATGGAGGTGCGCAGCGCCCAGCGCGGCAGCCAGATCGAACTGCGCTGAAAGGCCAGTTCCAGCGACATCAGAATGATGGGCACGGCGAACACCGCCTTGCCGCCCGGCGGCCACGGCAGCAGGGCCAGCATCGACAGGATCAGTATCATGGCCCCGAAGCCCCGTTCGCCGAAAGCGGCGACCAGCTCTTCCAGCTTCAGTTTGGGGGCGTCGCCTTCGCCCAGTTCCTCGATCACGTCGGAGAAGAGCCGCAGGTCGTCGTTCGGCTTGTCTTGGGCGGGCATCAGCGGCGGGCTCGGCGAAAGGAGGTCGCCATTTAGGCGCACAGAGGTTTCACCGCCACTTACGGAACGGCAACAATGCCGAAGAATCGCGCCGAACGGCTATTTCTTGGTCGCGTGTTCGGGTTTGCCCTTGCGTTTGGTGTGGGCGAAGTCTTCCAGCTGTTTTTCCGTCATGGACTCGGCCATGGACTTGGACGCGCCCTTCAGCTCCGACCTGGGCGTGTCGCCGCGCTTGGCCGACAGGGCGGCGCCGGCGGCCTTCTGCTGGGCTGCGGATTTTGCGGGCATGGGGGTCTCCTTCCGTCCGGAAGAAGCCGTCAGCCGCCCAGCAGTTCCCGACCGATGAGGAAGCGACGGATCTCGTTGGTGCCGGCGCCGATGTCATAGAGTTTGGCGTCCCGGACCAGACGTTCGACCGGCCACTCCTTGGTGTAGCCCGCGCCGCCCAGGGCCTGAACCGCCTCAAGCGTGACCTTCACGGCGTTTTCGGACGCCAGCAGAATGGCGCCCGCGGCGTCATAGCGGGTGGTGAGGCCTGCGTCGCAGGCGCGGGCGACCGAATAGACATAGGCCCGGGCGCTGTTCAGGGCGACGTACATGTCGGCCACCTTGCCCTGCATCAGCTGGAAGCTGCCGATCGGCTTGCCGAACTGTTTGCGGTCGCGGACATAGGGCAGGACCACGTCCAGGGCGGCCTGCATGATGCCCAAGGGGCCGGCGGCGAGCACCGCGCGCTCATAATCCAGGCCGCTCATCAGGACGCCGGCGCCGCCGCCGACCGGGCCCATGACGTTCTCCTCGGGAACCTCGCAGTCCTCGAACACCAGTTCGGCGGTGTCGGAGCCGCGCATGCCCATCTTGTCCAGCTTCTTGGAGACGCTGAATCCCTTCATGCCTTTTTCGATCAGGAAGGCGGTGATCCCGCCGTTGCCGTCGCCCGTGCGGGCGTAGACCACCAGGGTCTCGGCGTGGGGGGCGTTGGTGATCCAGAACTTGGTCCCGTTCAGGACGTACCGGTCGCCCCGCTTTTCGGCCCGGGTGCGCATGGACATGACGTCCGAGCCGGAACCGGCTTCGGACATGGCGAGCGATCCGACGTGTTCGCCGCTGATCAGCTTGGGCAGATATTTCTGTTTCTGCTCAGGCGTGCCCCAGCGGCGGATCTGGTTGACGCACAGATTGGAGTGGGCGCCGTAGCTGAGGCCGATCGAGGCCGAGGCGCGCGACACCTCCTCCATCGCCACCACATGTTCCAGATAGCCCAGGCCAAGGCCGCCGAACTCTTCCTCGACCGTGATGCCGTGCAGGCCCAGTTCGCCCATCTCGGGCCAGAGTTCGCGGCGGAAGCTGTTCGTTTCGTCGATCTCGGCGGCCAGGGGCGCCAGGCGATCCGCCGCCCAGCGCGCGGTGGTGTCGCGAATGGCGTCCGCGTTCTCGCCGAGGCCGAATTCCATGGATTGGGGTGCGAAGGGAATGCTCATGCCCTTGGGCGTAGCATCGCGCACGGCCTTTCGCAAAGCGCAGGACGACCTGTCCGTTTCAGCCTGTGACGATTCCGTCCGTCAGGCCGTCGGATCCGTCGGGCGGCCCCAGCGCTGAAACAGATTGTAGCCCGACACCCCGACGCAGGCCAAGGCGATGATCGCCAGAACCCAGCCGATGACGGCGGTCTCGCCCCCCGTCGAGTTCGACGCCTGTCGGAAGGCCGCCATGGCCGCGCCGAAGGCCAGCATGCCTATGCCGCCCATCACCAGGAAGGTCGCGGTTTCGCTCCAGTCGAACCGTTTGTCGGGCGTCGCCTCCTGGTCGATCGACGGATGCAGGCCGTCCTCCGGTTGGACCTCCGCGTCGAACAGGGCGGTCTGATCGAGGTCGGTGAATCCCGTCGCATCGGTCGCGGCGTGGGGAGGCGGAGCGGCCTCCAAACGCCCCGCCGACGCCTGCTCGCTGTCCGGCTCGGCGGGCGGCTCGGTCGGGGCGATCAAGAACATGGGCACCTGAACCGTCTGTTCCTCCACGTCGGGCGCATCGGCGGATGCCAGGGTCGGCGTGGGGCTCGGGGCGTTGGACGGCTCGAAGGCGGGCTGATCGACGGAGGCCGCTTCCGCCTCGGCGGCCGGCGCCGCCACAGCCTCCTCCGGAAGGCTCACGCCGTCGTCGTTCGCCGGCTCCGCTTCTGCGGCAAGGGTCTCAAGCGGGACGGGCGTCAGCGCCGCCGGGACGGCTGAGGCGGAGGCCGCCGGGGGCGACGGGGGGGGCGAGGAGAGGAGGGCGAGCGGTCCGGTCACCCGAATCGCGTAGGGAGAATAGAAGACGGCCGCGCTGGGCGCCGGGCGGGCGGCAGGGGACGCTGAAGCCGGCTCCGATGAGGCAGGCTCGGGTTCGTCCGACGCTGTGGGCTGTTCGAGGGCCGGAGCGACGAATTCTCCTGCGTCGGCCTCGACCGGGGGCTCGCTTGTTTCCGCCTCACCATCTGAAGATTCGGCAGGCCTAGGCACGGCCCTGGCCTCTTCGGGTTCCGCCTCGACGGCCGGCTCGTCCAGAAGAAGCGCAACAGAGGATTCGGCAGGGGGCGAGGCGGAGTCTGCGCACGGCTTGCCCGCATCGACCAAAGGTTCGACCGTCGTCACCGGCTCGGCTTCCACCGGTTGAGCTTCGCCGTTCGCCATGGGGGTTTCGGCGTCCTGGCTCGCAGGTGCGTCCGCGGCGTCGTCTGCAGGATGAGACGCCTGATCGGGACCTTCGTCGACCTCTTCATCCGCTTGCTTGAGATCCGACTCGTTCAGCAGGGCGGATATTGCGCTTTCCCACGTCATGGGCTCCGACGCGTCATGGGCCGGAAAAGGCGCGACATCGACCGCGTCGAAACCGGTCGAACCGGCCGCCTCCGTCGTCTCCAAGATCGTCGCCGTCGCCGGGGGCAGGGGAGCGGACAGCAGATCGGCAAGGGAGACCGGGGCGTCCGGATTGGCGACGAACAGGGCCCGTTCGGTCGCGCGGCGACGCGGGGGCGACAAGGGGCCGCCGTCGTCGATCCAGGCGGCCAGGGCTTCGGCCGCAGCCTGGGTCTCACCCGCGTTCAGTCGCCTCAAGACCTCGGAGGAGCGGAAGCGATCCACCCCGATGGAGAAGACGAAACTGGCGAGGGCGTCGTACTGGTGCTGGTTCAGCGGCGCCTGGACTTCGTCGATCGCCTTGACGACAGGCAGCAGGTCGTACTGCAACAGCAGTTCAGCATCGACTTCCGAAACGGTCAGCCCCTCGCGGGCGGACGCCGTATGGCCATAACCGATCATCCAGCGGCCGTCGTCGCGCTGGATCGCCCGAGGGCGGAAACCCTCGAAGCTCTTGATCAGAATGACACCCTCGCGGGAGATCTTGGTCGGTTTCAACGTGTCTGACACAGGTGTTGCCCCAAAGCGAGACGACGGCTCGGCCCTGAGCCGTCCCGCAGCAAGCCTGGGGCCAAGCGTTTACAACAGAACGATCGTCGCAAGACCCAGGAATATGAGGAAGCCGAAGAAATCGGTCGTGGCGGTCACGAACACCGCCGAGGAGACGGCGGGGTCGAACTTCAGCTTCGACAGGGTCAGGGGCGTCAGAACCCCGATACAGGCCGCGACCAGCAGGTTCAGGATCATGGCGGCGGCGATGACGACGCCGATCTTCCAGTCCTCATCTCGGAACCAGATCCCCGCGGCGACGCCGATCAGGGGCGCCAGGATCAGGCCGTTGGCCAGGCCCACGACCAGTTCGCGGAAAAACGTGCGGGTGGCGTTGGCGGAGTTCAGTTCGCGGGTCGCGAGGGCGCGGACAGTGACGGTCAGAGCCTGGGTGCCTGCATTGCCGCCGATGGCCGAGACGATGGGCATCAGGACCGCCAGGGCCACAATTTGTTGGATCGTGCCCTCGAACAGGCCGATCACGCTGGCGCCCAGGGCGGCGGTCGCCAGGTTGATGGCCAGCCAAGGCACGCGGCCGCGCACGATCTCGGTCACGGACGAGCCGCGATCCTCGTCGGAGACACCGGCCAGACGCAGGATGTCCTCGCGGTTCTCTTCCTGAATGATGTTGACGATGTCATCGACAGTGATCTGGCCGACCAACCGGCCGGCCGCGTCCACGACCGGCGCTGAGATCAGGTGGTATTTTTCGAAGATGTAGGCGACCTCTTCCTGGTCCTGATCGACTGCGATCTCATTGATCGGCTCCATCAGGTCGGACAGGGCGGCGCTGCGCGGGGCGCGCAGCAGGCCGCTGATCGGGACCCCGCCGACGGGGCGGTTCAGCGGGTCGACCACATAGATGTCGAAGAACAGCTCCGGCAGGTCGTCGCCCTGTTTGCGGATGTGGTCGATGGTGTCGCCCACGCTCCAGAACTGGGGCGCAGCCATCACCTCGCGCTGCATCAGGCGGCCGGCGGACTCTTCCTCATAACCCAGGCTGCTTTCGATCGCGGCGCGATCGACGTCAGGCATGGCGGCCAGAACCCGTTCGCGCTGATCGTCCTCCAGATCCTCGACCACGGCGGCGGCGTCGTCTGAATCCAGTTCCTGCAGGGCCTCGGCCAGGGTGCCGTGCGGCACCCGCTCCAGCACTTCTTCCCGAATCCCGTCGTCCAGTTCCGGCAGGGTCTCGGCCAGCAGCTCCGGCGGCAGCCACAGCACCACGACGGCGCGGTGCTCGGCCGTCAGAAAGCCCATCAGGTCGGCGACGTCGGCGGGGTGAAGATCTTCCAGCAGCGACCGCAGCCGCATGCCGTCGCCGTCGTCAGCGGCGTCCACGACTTTTTCGACGAATTGCGGCGTGAGGACGTAGTCCTCGTCCAGGGCGGCGTGGTCTTCGGCTTCAGGCGCTTCGGCTGGAGCAAAGGCGGTGTCCGTGTTGCTCACGTGGTCGCCTCCCTTGGTAGAATGTCCAGCCGTAGTTAGCCGATGAATCGCCCTGTTTAGCCAGATGGTGCGGTCGAGAAGACTCGAACTTCCACGGGTTGCCCCACAGCGACCTCAACGCTGCGCGTCTACCAATTCCGCCACGACCGCTCGCATCGGAGCGGCGGCGAATAGACGAAGCCGCTGGAAAAGGAAAGTCTCTCTTTTGACCCGAGCGCGCTTTGTGCGGCTGACGCCGTTCGGACCTCAGGCCGCGCCGGCCATGAAGTCATAGACGTCGGCGGGCCGGGTGACGGTGATGGCGATCCGGTCGTCGCGAATCTCGATCTCGCCGCGCGCGACGGGGTGGTTGTTCGCCAGGATCCAAACTTCGTCGCCCTCGGATGCATCCAGCGGAATCACCGCGCCCCGACCCATCTTCAGCAGCTGGGACATCGGCAGCACCATACGCCCCAGCACGACTGAGATTTCGACGTTGACGGCGTTGATCTGGGACACGGGCGCTCTCGTTCACTAAGAGGTCGTCCCTTGCGGAAACGCCTCCGCCTGCACATTGAAGCCTTATGCTTGCCGACCCGTTAAGTCCCGACCTTCAGAAGCTGCGTCGCGGCGACGGCCGCCCGGTCGAATGGACCGTCTCTTCGACCTATGTCGATTACGCCGCCGCCGAGTCGTTCATGGAGGCTCGCGTCGCCGCCATCGCGGCGGGGGAGGCGGCGGAGCTGGTGTGGCTCTTGGAGCATCCGCCCCTCTATACGGCCGGAGTGTCGGCCAAGGACGAGGATCTGCTCGATGCGGCGCGCTTTCCCGTTCATCGCACGGGGCGCGGCGGGCAGTTCACCTATCACGGACCGGGTCAGCGCGTGGCCTATGTGATGCTGGACCTGAACCAGCGCGGCAAGGACGTGCGCGGTTTCGTGCGTGGGTTGGAGCAATGGCTGATCGGCGCCTTGGACCGGTTCGGCGTGGAGGCCGGGGTGCGCGAGGGCCGGGTCGGGGTCTGGGTCGAGCGCAAGGGCGCCGGATGGTCGCGCGAGGACAAGATCGCCGCCATCGGGGTCAAGGTCCGCAAATGGGTCAGCTTCCACGGGATCAGCCTGAACGTGGAGCCCGACCTGGAGCATTTCGGCGGCATCGTGCCGTGCGGCATCCAGGACCACGGGGTGACCAGCCTGGTGGACCTGGGAATCCTGGCCACGATGGATGAGGCGGATGCGGCGTTGAAGAACAGCTTCCGACAGATATTCGGTCCGGTAACGGAAAGTTCCCCGCCACTCTGAGCCGTATCGGCGCTCGGCGCGGGATGCGACAATCGCGCCAAAGGGCGCCGATGGGGGTTGGCAAGCCCGGCGGCCATAAGGTTTAACGGCGCCACCTCGCTTTAGAATCCGAGCCCAGGAGCCTCCATGAACCGCTTGATCGCCGCCGCCTCGGCCGCCGTCATGTCCCTCAGTCTGGCGGCTGGAGCCGCATCGGCCCAGGATTTCCGCGCACTGGCCCAGCAAGACCTTCAGGCCGCCCGAGACGCCCTGGCCGCCAACCATCCGGCCGCCGTCATTCCCGGCGCGCCGGGCGAAACCTTCCGCAACTGGATCGACGCCGGTTATCAGGACGCCATGGGCCGCGTCGGCCGCGTCAACAGCGGGGACAGCCACGCCTATCTGTTGCGCTACTATGCGAACGGATTCCGCGATTCCAACACCGTGATCCGGCCGACCTATGAAGGGCAGGGGCCCTTCTTCGCCATCGGCTGGCCGGGCCTGACGACGGCCTGGCGCAACGGCGAATATGTGGTCTCCTACGTCAAGCCGGGCGTTCGAAACCTGCCGCCTGTCGGCTCGACCCTGGTCAAGTGCGGCGACAAGACTGCGGCTCAACTGGCCGAAGAGCGGCTGGACCGTTGGGAAGGCGATCTGACGACGGAAGCCGGGCGCGTCCGCACCGCCCCCTATCTGCTGTGGAACCGCAACAACCCCTTCACCGGCGGCGTGCCGTCGCTGTGCAGCTTCAAGGTCGGGCGCCGAGACCGCGAGTTCCAGATGCAGCCGCAACCCGCCGACGCGGCGTCGCTGGAAGCCGCCTATCGCGCGACCGTCTATGTGCCGCCGGCGACGCCGCTGGCCGTCGAGACCGTCAACGGTCGTCCCTGGGTCCATGTCCACAGTCTGGCCGACGACGCCGGCTGGGACGCCTTCTTCGCCGCCGTCGAGGCGCAGCTGCCGGCCATTCGCGGATCGCAGGGCCTGGTGATCGATCTGCGCGGCGCCGACGGGTCGTCGCTGAACGCCACCAGCCGCGGCTACGGCTTGGCCAATCGCATCTGGACGCCGGAGTTCACCGTCAGCCGCCAGCCGGAAGCCGGCTCCATCACCTATCGCGCCACCCCGGCCAATCGCCAGTGGTTCGTCGACACCTTGGGCCGCATGCAGGCCGATCCTCGCTTCGTGCAGGAATCCAGCGCAGTGATCGACCAGACCCAGGCCATCGTGGCGGCCTTCGATTCGGCCCTGGCGGCCAATCAGGCGACCTTCACCATGCCGGGTCGTCCGTCCGTGCCGGACACCGGCGCGGCCAATCCGGTCGCCGGACCCGTGGTCGTTCTGGTGGACGCCGGCTGCAGCGGGGGCTGCCTGGACACCCTGGATCTGCTGACCCGCCTGCCGAACGTGCGTCTGGCGGGATCAACCACGGCTGAGGACACCATCTTCATCGAGCCGACCGTGCTGCGTCTGCCGTCGAACTACGCGGAGCTGACCTATGGCCATAAGGCCTGGACCACCCGCCAGCGCGGCAATGACGCCCCGTACACGCCGACGCAGGGCCTGGCTTACTCGGGTGATGCGGCCGACGAGACGGCCGTGCGCGCCTGGGTCGCCAGCCTGTTCCAATAGGACGTCTCGGCGATCGGATCTGAAGGGGGCGGGTCGGGGTGGAACCTCGGCCCGCCCCTTCCTATTTCGGGGTCATGACCGATATCGACCTTTCCGATTCCCTAGCCCCCCGACGCTCCTCGGCCGGCTATGATCTGACGCCGCCCGATGATCAGGAACGCGCCCGGCTGGAGGCGGACCTGAACCCCGAGGAGAAGCGCGTCCTCCTGTCCCACGGCACAGAGGCGCCGTTCTGCGGAACCTTGCTGGGCGAAAAGCGCGCGGGCGTCTTCTGTTGCCGGGAATGCGGCCTGCCCCTGTTCCGCAGCCGCACCAAGTTCGAAAGCGGAACCGGCTGGCCCAGCTTCACCGAACCTGTCGATCCGGCCCACGTCCATGAGGTGCGCGACACCAGCTACGGGATGATTCGCATCGAGACCCTGTGCGCCCGCTGCGGCAGCCACCAGGGCCACGTCTTCCCCGACGGCCCGCCGCCGACGGGAAACCGCTATTGCATCAACTCGGTCGCTCTGACCTTCGTGCCCGAAGGCGAACCCTTGCCGGACCCGTTGCGACGGGGCGACGGAAACGCCTGACCATGGCCGCAATCGGCGTGCTAGGATGAGGTGGAAGGAGACGGCCCATGCTGATGGCAGGACTTGTGGCGAGCTTGGCGCTCGCAGCTTCGGGCGCAGGCGCGGACGGCGATCCTGACGGCGTCGTCGCGACCGCCCCGACCAACGCCCCGACCCTGGCCCAGGCCATGGCCGCCGCCCCGGAAGCCGCTGCGCCTGCGCCGACCGCGCAGGACGCTCAGCCCCATGGGATGACCACGGAACAGCAGATCCAGGCCTGGCTCAGCAACCGAACCCCCGGCGTGGATTTTCAGGAGCGCCTCCCTGAAGGCCCCATGGACGACCGCCAGATGCACGGCATGGTCGAGGCGGGCGTCGGCACCGGCGGCTATCGCAGCTATGGCGCCGCCGTCTCGATGCCGATCGGCGAAAACGGGCGTCTGGACCTGGCCTATCGCGAGGGGCGCAACGAACCCTGGGGCTACGGCTATGAGGCTTACGGCTATGGACTTCGGGGGCCTGGTTTCTATCCGCCTTACGGGCGGGTGCGCGGCTACGGCGGCGATTCGAGCCGCAAGTCCCTGTCGATGGGCTTCAGCTGGAGCAAGGACCGGGACGCTGAAGACGGCGCGGCCTGGCCGCCAGGCGCGACGGCTTCGGACTGAAGCGGCGCGGCCTTCCATCAAGCAAAAGGCCCGGCTTTCGCCGGGCCTTTTTCGTCTCAGATGGTGCCGCCGGGGGGAATCGAACCCACGACCTCAGCCTTACCAAGGATGCGCTCTACCACTGAGCTACGGCGGCCCCGACTGAGGAAGCGGCCGTATAGCCAAACCGTTCGGGGGAGGGAAGCGGCTTTTTGACGATCTGAAAGAAAGTTTGGACAAGCCCCGTTATCACGGCATTCTAAGCCCATGACTCGTCCGCCGCACGACACCGACACCCCGCCCGTCGAGACCTCGCCCAGCTTGACGCCAGAGGCCGGCGCGCCGTCCGAGGCGGCGCGGGCCAAGGCCGAACGCGCCATTCGCCTGGCGGCGGCCCTGCGCGCCAACCTGCGACGCCGCAAGGCGCCCGCCCGAACCCCGGCGGCGCCCAAGGACAGCAACTGAAAGTCATCGCCCGGCGGACGCTCCGCCCTTTGGCAAGCGCGCGCCGGCTTGCTAGAGAACCCTCCCCCCGAGGCGTTTCCTTCGGGCGCGCTTCAAGGACGTCATGGACAGTATCGCCATTCAGGGCGGCGCTCAGCTCTTCGGGGAGATCCCCGTCAGCGGCGCCAAGAATTCCGCCATCAAGCTGATGGCCGCCTCGATCCTGACGGATCAACCCCTGCTGCTGACCAATATGCCGCGGCTGGCCGACACCCGCTTCTTGGGTCAGTTGCTGCGTCAGTTCGGCATTGAGGTGACCGAGCGCGACGGCGCTGATGGGCAGGAGAGCCTGTTCCACGCCCAGACCCTGACATCGACCTTCGCTCCCTATGACCTGGTCCGCCAGATGCGGGCCTCCTTCAATGTGCTGGGCCCGCTTCTGGCCCGCACCGGCGAGGCCAAGGTGTCCCTGCCCGGCGGCTGCACCATCGGCGCCCGGCCGGTTGATCTGCATCTTCAGGCGCTCACGACCCTGGGCGCTGAGATCGAGCTGGAGGAAGGCTATGTGACCGCCAAGGCGCCGTCCGGCCTGAAGGGCGCCGAGATCGAGTTTCCGTTCGTCTCCGTCGGGGCGACCGAACACGCCCTGCTGGCCGCCGTTCTGGCCCAGGGCACGACGGTGCTGCGCCGCGCCGCGCGTGAACCCGAGATCGGCGATCTGGCGCGCTGTCTGACCGCCATGGGCGCCAAGATCGAGGGGATCGACACCGACGTCCTGACCATCACCGGCGTCTCGTCCCTGACCGGGACGACCTGGTCGGTGATTCCCGACCGTATCGAAATGGGCTCCTACGCCGTCGCCGCCGCCATGGCCGGGGGCGAGGTCCGGTTGACCAAGGCCAGGGCTGATCTGATCGGCGCCCTGACCGACAAGATGATCGAGGCCGGAGTCGAGGTGTCGCCGACGGAAGACGGCGTTCTGATCAAGCGCGATCCCAAGGTCCGGTTGAAGGCGGTCGATGTCGAGACGGCGATCTATCCGGGCTTCGCCACCGATCTGCAGGCCCAGTTCATGGCCCTGATGACCACGGCAGAGGGCGTCAGCACGGTGCGGGAGACGATCTTTGAGAACCGCTTCATGCATGTGCCGGAACTGGCGCGGCTGGGCGCCGACATCTCCGTCCATGCGGGCGAGGCCCGTGTGCACGGCGTCGAGGCGCTGCACGGCGCCCAAGTCATGGCCACCGATCTGCGCGCCTCGATGTGCCTGATCATCGCCGGCCTGGTCGCCGAAGGCGAAACGACCGTCGGTCGCGTCTATCATCTGGATCGCGGGTTCGAGCGTTTGGAACAAAAGCTCGGCGCCTGCGGCGCAGAGATTCGGCGGATCAAGGGTCACAGCGAAGGGATGGAGTGATGACAGCGGAGATCGACGGCGCCCTGTCCGAAGCCAAGACGGCGGTCGAACCGCTGCGTCTGCTGGCCGAGGACGCCGACGATCTGCAGATCATTTCGGCCGCCCTTCAGGACGCCATACTCCGGCCGATCGACATCGTCTGGGAAAAGGGCGCGCGCACCCTGACCATCGCCTTCAGCCGCTTCTGTTGGGAATGCGGCGGAACGCGCGTCATGTCCGCCATGCAGTTCGGCGATGTCATGGGGGTAAAGAGCCGGCGGTTGCCGCGCAATCCGGACGCCACGCTGGAACTGCTGGCGCTCGACTTCATCCCGACCGAGGCGCCGAGCGGTCGGGTCATACTGATGTTCGCCGGGGGCGGTGATCTGAGAATCGACGTCGAATGCCTGGACGCCGTCGTCACCGACATATCCGAGCGCTGGCCGGCCCGAATGGCGCCGACCCATTTGGACGACGCAGGGCTGGACGAAGGGAAGACGGTATGAGCGCCCCCCACAAGCTGGCGTCCGTCGAGCTGGACGCCGCCACCCTGCCGGCGGCGACGGCCGAGATCGAACACGAGCGCCGCGTCGCCATCTTCGATCTGGTCGAACGAAACAGTTTTGAACCCGTCGGCGCAGAGGGCGGGTCCTACCGGCTGAAGCTGTCGCTTCAGGACAATCGTCTGGTGTTCGACGTCACGGGCGAGGCGTTCGCCCGCACCTACGCCATCAGCCTGACGCCGCTGAAGGGCGTCATCAAAGACTATCTGCTGATCTGCGACAGCTATTATGAAGCCCTGCGCGGCTCCTCGCCCAGCCAGATCGAATCCGTCGATATGGGTCGACGGGGACTGCATAACGAAGGGGCGGAACAGCTGATGAACCGCCTGGAAGGCAAGATCGCAGTCGATCAGGAGACGGCGCGGCGGCTATTCACCCTGCTGTGCGCCCTCTACCGTCGCGGCTGACCTCGACTATCTTGCCGTTTTGGGGCATTAGGCCCCTCCATTCCGCCCCTCGCGCCCGCCCGGCGTGGGGCTGAACGCATATCAACCGGGCGCGAGAGGCCGCATGGCTAAGGAAGAACTGCTCGAGTTTCCCGGCACCGTCAGCGAACTGCTGCCGAACGCCACCTTCCGCGTGACGCTCGAGAACGACCACGAGATCATCGCCCACACCGCCGGCAAGATGCGCAAGAATCGCATCCGTGTGCTGGCGGGCGACAAGGTCCTGGTGGAAATGACCCCCTACGACCTGACCAAGGGTCGCATCACCTACCGCTTCAAATAAGGAGCGGCGTCGTTTTCGTGTCGGAAGGGCGTCTGGAGCTTGTGCTGGCCTCGTCCAGCCCACGCCGCATCGAACTGCTGGCGCAGGTGGGACTCAAGCCGGATCACATCGACCCTGCCGATATCGACGAAACCCCGCTGAAGGGGGAGACGCCGCCGCGTCTGGCCGAGCGGCTGGCGACCTCCAAGGCCCAGGTGGTCGCTTCGCGTCGCCCCCAGGCCGTCGTTCTGGCCGCCGACACGGTGGTCGCGGTCGGTCGTCGGTTTCTCGAAAAGGCGGCGGACGAGGCCGAGGCCGCACGTTTCCTCAAACTGCTGTCCGGGCGCAACCATCGCGTCTTCACAGGGGTGGCGGTGGTGCGCGACGGCAGGACGGCCGTACGGGTCAATGAGACCCGCGTCACCTTCAAACCGCTGTCCGATCATGAGATCGCGACCTATGTTGCGACGGGCGACTGGCGCGGCAAGGCCGGGGGCTACGGCATCCAGGGCCCGGCCGGCGCCTTCGTTCAGCGGATCGTCGGCAGCCATCCCTCGGTCATGGGGCTGCCCCTGTACGAAGCCGTCCAACTGTTGCACGGCGTCGGCTGGCGCGCATGAGCGGCGCGGTCGAGGTCTTCCTCGACGACACGCCTGGCGAAATCCGCGGCGTGGCGTCCCGGAAAGGCCGCTACACCCATCTGATCATCCATCGCGACGACGACGTCCCTCAGTGCCGTTTGGGCGCGCGGGCCGTAGGCCGTGTGACCGACGTCATTCCAGGCCTTCGCGGCGCCTTCATGGACCTGGGCGCCGGCCCGCCGGCCTTCCTGCCGCTGAATCGGAAGGATCGCGTCGATCAGGGCGAGCGGTTGGAGGTGGTGGTGATCGCCGAACCCCGCGCCGGCAAGGGGCCGGTCGTGCGTCGTCTGGGGCCGGGGGAGGGCGCGCCGCGTCTGCTGCAAGCCGCGCCCGGCGTGGCGGAACGTCTCCAGGCCCTGGCTCCGAATAGTCACTTGATCGAGGGCGTCGCCGCCATCGACGCCGCTGTGGAAGCGGAGGAAGAGGCCTTAGCCGCCCGATGGGGCAGCGCGGCCCATGGCGTCGATCTCGCCTTGGAAAGGACGCGCGCCCTGGTCGCCGTCGACATCGACTATGCGCCCAGTCCCGGTCGAGACGCGCGGCAGGGGCGGGCGGCCGCCAACCGAGAGGGGCTCCATCAGGCCGCGCGGCTGATCGGTCTCAGACAGTGGGGCGGGCTGGTGGTCATCGACCTGGTCGGGGACGGGCAGGACGCGGAGGCTCAAGCCCGCATCGCCCGCGCCGCCTTTTCCCATGAACCGCAGGCCGTCTTCGGCCCGATCAGCCGGTTCGGCCTGCTGCAGATGTCGCTGCCCTGGCGCATGACGCCGGTCGAGGAACGACTGTTCGACGGCGGCGGACCGTCGGTCGCCACGCGCGCCCTGGCCTTGGTTCGGGCGCTGCGTCGGCGGCTGCTGAGCGAAACGACGACGCCGAGGCTGAGCGTCCGCTGCGCGCCCGAGGAGGCCGCCTTGGCCGCGCCCCTGATCGCCCGGCTGGGGCCGAGGGCCGGCCTGCGGTCCGACGACGCCCTGCCGCCCGGCCGGGGCCATATAGAAGAAGGCTGAACCATGAGCGCCTGTCCCATTTGCCGAAAGGCCGAGGCCGATCCCAAATATCGGCCCTTCTGCTCGCGCCGCTGTTCAGAGGTGGATCTGCAACGCTGGTTCAGTGGGGCTTACGTCATTCCGGTTCCCTTGGAAGAGGGGCTGAAGGAGGATGACGAAAAGGACTGAAACGGCGCTGGACAGTGCGAAAAGTGTCGCCTATAGACCCGCCTCTCGCGACGCCGCGTCGGCGCCTGGATAGCTCAGTTGGTAGAGCAGCGGATTGAAAATCCGCGTGTCGGTGGTTCGAATCCGCCTCCAGGCACCATTTTCCCTTCGGGGCTTCCCAGATCTCATATCTTTTCCCGGCAAGCGCCTTCATGCGTGCGATCGTCGCGTGCAATCGGCGACTCGCGGGGCGGATGACCTGCGGAACGCTGCTGAAAGAGTTAAAAACTGCGCCGAGGCGCGTTTTCGAACAAGCTTCCCCTAATCTACAGATTAGCATCACAAAAATGTCGTGCTGCGCCATTCTGGGCGCGACAAAAGGGCGAGATTCGCATGAACCTTCTCCCCAAAGGCGAAATCCGGCTGTTGTCCCTTGACGCTCCGGTAAGGGTTCGTCAAAGGGGTTGGGACGCCCTCCCATTAAGGCGTCAAACGGATTCTAGGAGGCGTGTTCTCCCGCGGTTCGAACATCGGAGGCAGTACGGGCGACCGCATATGTCTCCATCCAAGAATTCAGCGGCCGGCGATCCCGCAGGGACATGGCCTCTGAAGGAAACATTTCAGGTTGGGGGGCGGCCCTTTGACACGGCCGCACCTTTGGTTCCACGAGTCAGACCAAGCAGGAACTGGCGAACTATGCTGAACAGCAAAAAGACGAACATCCTTCTCGCCGCGGCCGGCGCGGCCGTCCTGATGGCGAGCTCGCCGGTTCTGGCCCAGGCCCCGGCCGAGCCGACCCCGGCCGCCGCGCCCGCCGAAGCCCCGACGGCCATGGCTCCGGCCGCCGATGCGGCCAACCCCTCAACCGTCGGCGAATCCGTCGGCGGCGGTCATTCGGGCGGCATCACCCCGATCTCCATGTTCATGGAAGCCACGATCATCGTTAAGGTCGTGATGATCGGCCTGCTGCTGGCCTCGATCCTGTCGTGGACCCTGCTGCTCATCAAGCTGTTCGAGTTCGGCGCCCTGAACCGCAAGACCGACAACTTCCTGGAAAACTTCCGCGGCGCCCGCACCATCGCGGACATGCGCGCCGTCGCCACCCAGGAAGAATATGACGGCAACCCGCTGGCCGACATGGCCGCCGCCGCCACCGACGAAATCGAAATGTCGCGTCAAGCCGGCCTTTCGGTCACCGGCGACCACCTGGACAACGCCATGGGCCGCGCCACCGCCGCCGTCGCCGCCGTTCAGTCGGGCCTGGCCAAGCGCCTGTCGGGCGGTCAGCAGTTCCTGGCCTCGGTCGGTTCGACCGGTCCGTTCGTCGGTCTGTTCGGCACCGTTTACGGCATCATGAACTCCTTCATCGGCATCGCGGAATCCAACACGACCAACCTGGCCGTCGTTGCTCCGGGTATCGCCGAGGCCCTGCTGGCCACCGGTATCGGCCTGTTCGCCGCTATCCCGGCCGTGGTCTTCTATAACTACTTCAACACCCGCATCGCCGCCTACGGCACCCGCGCCGACGGTTTCGCCGCTGAGCTGCTGAACGGCATCTCGCGTCAACTCGACAAGGGGGCGTAAGACGGATGGCCGCCAAGATTAAATCAGGCGGCGGCGGCAGCCAGGTCGAGGCCAACAGCGATATCAACGTCACGCCTTTCGTTGATATCATGCTCGTCCTGCTCATCATCTTCATGGTTGCGGCTCCGCTCGCATCCGTGTCGGTGCCGGTAGAGTTGCCGATCGCCGTCGCCAAGGCGGCCCCGAACCCGCCCAAGCCGGTCTATATTTCGATCCAGAACGACGGCGACGTCTTTGTGGGCGACTTCCAGACCAGCATCGGAACGCTGGGAGAAGATCTGACCAAACAGATCGGCTCCCGGAACCCGGCCGATGAGCGGATTTTCATTCGGGCTGACCAAAACACCCGCTACGGCGACTTCATGCAGGTCATGAACGCCTTGCAGGATAACGGCTTCTACAGCGTTGCACTGGTCGGCGAAGACCAGGCGACGAGCTAGATGGCGGAGATAGTATGACAGACGTCACTTATCATCGCAGTCGTTACGACGTACCCAAGGCCAAGGGCTTCATGGGGGTTTCCTACCCCGTGCTGATCGTGTGCCTGCTGATCGTCACCCTCCTGTTCGCCCTGCTGATCTTCTTCCTTCAGCAGTCGAAGTTTAAGCTCAAGGAGTTCAACTACGTCGACGAGTCCGTCGAGGTCGAGTTGGTCGAGCCGGTCCCGCCGCCTCCGCCGCCTCCGCCGCCGCCGCCTCCGCCGACGGACACGCCTCCGCCGCCGAAGCTTCAGGTTCGCGTGCCTGCGCCCGTCCCGAACATCGTTCCGCCTCCGCCGGTGAACATCACGCCGACGAAGAAGGAAGATCGGGTCGAGTACACCGGTCCGCCCGTCGTCGTTCCCGGCCCGCCGCCGCCTCCGGCTCCGCCGGCGCCGCCCAAGCCGTCCGTGATCACGAACGTGCAGTGGGCCCGTCAGCCGCGTCCGACCGCCGACGACTTCCCTGCCCGCGCTCTGGAACGGGAAATCAGCGGCTCGGCCACGGTCGAGTGCACGGCTCGCGCCAACGGCTCCCCGGCCAACTGTCGGGTGGTCTCGGAAGAGCCGGCCGGCATGGGCTTCGGTCGCGCCGCCATTCGGGTGGTTCAGCGTGGACAACTGTCCCCGCGGACCGTCGATGGCGCCGCCCAGGACGCCACCTTCCGTGTCCGGGTGCCCTTCACCCTCGGGTGAGGCGCAGCCTTCAAAGGACAGACGCCCCGGAGAGCCATCTCCGGGGCGTTTTCTTTTGTCCCGCGTCGTCACGAAATCGCATCAAGCCGCTTGATCCCCTGTCGCAGGACCGGTAGAGAACGCGCCTCGCGATGCGCGGGCCGCCTTAGCTCAGTTGGTTAGAGCGCCGGTTTGTGGAACCGGAGGTCCTCAGTTCAAGCCTGAGAGGCGGTACCATCGCAGAGGCCGGGCGGGCTTGATGCCCCGGCCTGTAGCTCCCATCTCCTGATCGTCGGCCTCCATTTTCCGTTTTTGGGCCGATCCCCCACATCGACAGGAGAGCGCAGATGAAGACGCGCAAACTGGGTCCGAGCGGACCCGAAGTCTCGGCCATCGGCCTGGGCTGTATGGGCATGAGCGCCTTCTACGGCGGCGCCGACGAGGCCCAGTCCACCGCCGTCATCCACCGGGCCCTGGACCTGGGCGTGACCCTGTTCGATACGGCCGAGATGTATGGGCCCCATGCGAACGAGATCCTCCTCGGCAAGGCGTTGAAGGATCGGCGCAACCAAGCCTTTATCGCCACCAAGTTCGGCATCAATTACAACGCGGACCGGTCGAAGCTGATGGTGGACGGCAGCCCCGCCAACGTCCGCCGGGCCATTGAGGGCAGTCTCCAGCGGCTGGGCGTCGATCACGTCGATCTCTACTATCCACCGGGTCGATTCCGACACACCGATCGAAGAGACGGTCGGGGCGATGGCGGAGCTGGTGACCGAAGGCAAGGTCCGCTTCCTGGGACTGTCGGAGGCGTCGCCTGAGACCCTGCGCAAGGCCCACGCCACCCATCCGATCACCGCGCTTCAGACGGAGTATTCGTTGTGGAGCCGCGAGCCCGAAGACGAGCTGTTCGCCGTCACGCGCGAGCTGGGGATCGGTTTCGTGCCCTACAGCCCGCTGGGCCGGGGCTTCTTGTCCGGCGAGATCAGGTCGGTGGACGATCTGGCCCCCGACGACTTCCGCCGCACCAATCCGCGCTTCATGGGTGAGAATTTCCAGAAGAACCTGGATCTTGTCGAGGCGGTGAAGGCGATCGCGGCCGACAGGGGCGTCACGGCCGCCCAACTGGCCCTGGCCTGGGTCCTGGCTCAGGGGGACGATCTGATCCCCATTCCCGGCACCCGCCGCGTCGCGACCCTGGAACAGAACGTCGCCGCCGTGGACCTGGCGCTGACGCCCCAGGATCTGGCGCGAATCGACGCCGTCTTCCCCAAGGGAGCGGCGGTGGGCCATCGCTACGCCGAAGCGGCGCGGGCGGCCCTGAACCGCTGAGGTTCTGGCTCTGAACGCCATGAAAAGGCCCGGCCGGAGCGATCCGGCCGGGCCTTTGCTGTTCTGCGCCGAAGAGGATTACTGGATGCGGGTCCAGGTCTGGGTCTTGCACAGGGGGGCGACGACACAGCCACGCAGGTTCAGGCTGTTGTCCCCGTTCATGGTGATGGTGCCGCGATAGGTGCGGCCGTCAGCCGGATTATAGACCGAGCCGTTGCGCCATTCCGTGGGGCCGCCGGTAAAGCCCGAAAGCATGGGCAGATTGCGCAGGGTCCGGCCCCGCAGGCTGGCGTCGCGATTGTGCTCGTCGCGCACATTGGGGTCGGCGCGGATGTGGTTCGACGTCACCAGCGTCCCGCACAGGGCCTGGCCGCAGCGGCTGATCCGCACCTGGCCGCCATTGGTGGGGGTCTGCCACAGGCCAGTCGGATCGCCGGCCAGGGCGGGGGAGGCGAGGGCGGTCGCCAGGGCGGCGGCGGCCAGCATGATCTTGGTCTTCATCGTCGTTTCCTCTGTTCGGGTCGGCGACGCCGCCCGTTGGGCGCAAGGTGATCCCGGTTTTGGATCAAAACAAGGCTCTGCCGATCACCTTATCGCCAACAAAAACCGGACCTTAGGGAAGCTTTCGGCGGCTGGAGCAGCGGGCGTTCCGCGCGCGGACCGGCTAAGCCCCCACCTATCCCCCGATCAGAGCCAGCCACTCGTCCTCGGTCAGCACCCGAACCCCGTGCTTTTCGGCGTCTTTGAGCTTTGAGCCGGCGCCGGGACCGGCGACGAGATAGTCGGTCTTTTTGGAGACGGAACCCGACACCTTGGCGCCCAGGCTTTCGGCGCGGGCCTTGGCCTCGTCGCGGGTGAAGCGTTCCAGGGCGCCGGTGAAGACCAGGGTTAAGCCGGTGATGGGGGATGATGTGGTCTCTGCCCTTGACGCAAAGGCCGAGGGCCGAGAGGGCGCAGCAGCTTTAGGGCGAGGTCGATAGGGCGACGAACACGGCCAGTAGTGGTCGGCATTCAGGCGGCCAGCAGTGATTGATGTGAACTCGGCCAAGCTGACGAGGCATTGTGCACCGGTCGCTTGGATCGCTGCCAGCGCGACCGAGGCGCAAGCGTAAGCATCCTGCGCCGCGTCGTGGTGCTGGAAGGTGATCCCGAGGTGATTGCAGACGTCATTTAGTTTGGCCGAACCGAGCATCGGCCAACTCTGCTGCGCGATCTTGACCGTGCAGAGGTAGTCGAACTCTGGATAAGGAAGACCGTACACATCACACGTGCTGCGGATGACGCTCATGTCAAATGCCGCGTTGTGCGCCAAGACGGTTCGCCCTTGCAGCCGGGGCATAAGCTTTTCGAGTACGCCGGGGAATTCGTCAGCGTCTTTCACCTGATCCGGACCAATGCCGTGAAAGGCGATATTCCAGCTAGAAAACCGCATGCCGGGCGGACGGATGTAGTGGTGCTCGATCTCGTCGATACGTCCGTCGTTGATCCAGGCCAAGCCGATTGAGCAAGGGCTCGCCCGCGTCTCGTTGGCGGTTTCGAAGTCGATGGCGACGGCGCGCATGAAGGTGTCCTTATGGTTGCGTGATCAACGCCTGCCAAGCTTGTTCAGTCAACACTTCAACCCCGAGAGATTCCGCTTTTTTAAGTTTGGACCCAGCTGACGCGCCAGCGACGAGAAAGTCGGTCTTGGCTGATATTGAACCCGAGACTTTCATTCCCAGTCGCAAAGCCTGTGCCTTTGCCTCGTCTCGTGTCGTGGACTCGAGTGTTCCGGTAAACACGACGGTTTTTCCCGAAAGGGCGCTTTCCTCGACGACTTCGGGAGGAGCGATTTGGATAAGATTTTCTAGGTCTTGGATAAGGGCTTGGTTTTTGGGTTCTGAAAAGAAACCCGAAAGAGATTCAAGTCCTACCTGGCCAAGGCCATTGATCGCCTTGATGTAGTTAAACGCATTGCGAGCTAGTCGTTCCTCCAACTTGTCTAGCGTGGGCGCCAGTTCTGGTCCCATCTCGAGCGTTAGGCGAGATGTTACTGGTTTAGGAAGCCCAAGAATGTTCGAGATATCAAGATTTAAGGAGTTGGACTCAGTCATTCTGTGCCTAACCGAGGGCCACTTATCCAAAAGTCGATCTAAAAGCGTATCGCCCAATCCCTCCACATCGAGCATTTTTGCCCGGAGATCATTATGGCGGCCTGCCGCTATTGCGCTGGCTTGAAGCGCGTCGAGCGTTCCGAAATGGTTAGCCAGTAGCCTCGCGGTCTCTTCGCCCACATGGCGAATGCCGAGGGCGAATATGAGTCTGCTGAGCGGGACGTTGATTTGCCGCGCAGCTATGTTGGCGAAAAGTTTTTCTACAGAACCAAAGGCACGTTCAGCGTCATCTATTGATTTTGTAGCTGCGCCGGATTTTTGCTGCCGCTGCAAAGCCAGTTCTTTGCGACGTTCGAGAACAGCCGAGCGGACGGTATCCGGGCGGTCCCTGAGTCTGAATATGTCAGCGGGGTTGTGAAGGAAGCCCTGTTTGTAGAACAGCTCGACATAGCTTTCGCCAAAGCCTTCAATGTCTAGTGCTTTCCGCGAGACGAAATGCTTAAGCCGCTCCATGGCTTGAGCAGGGCAGATCAATCCGCCTGTGCAACGTCGGACGGCTTCACCACTTTCGCGGATGGCGGCAGACCCGCACTCGGGGCATTTGTCGGGGAAGACATAGGGGACGGCGTCGGCGGGGCGCAGCTCCGGGACCACGCCCAGAATCTGGGGGATGACGTCGCCGGCGCGTTGCAGGCGGACGGTGTCGCCGATGCGCACGTCCAGACGTTCGATCTCGTCTTCATTATGCAGGGTGGCGTTGCGGACCACGACCCCGCCGACGGTGACGGGGTGCAGCCGTGCGACGGGGGTCAGGGAGCCGGTGCGGCCGACCTGGATGTCGATCCCCTCCAGCACCGTGGTCGCCTGTTGCGCCGGGAACTTGTGGGCGATGGCCCAGCGGGGGCTGCGGGCGACGAAGCCCAGCCGGCGTTGCCAGTCGATGCGGTCGACCTTGTAGACCACGCCGTCGATGTCATAGCCCAGGGTCGCGCGGTCGCGTTCCAGCTCGCGATAGACGGCGATCAGGCCCTCGGCGCCCTCGACCCGGCGCGAGCGGGCGTTGACGGGAAAGCCCCAGGCCTTGAGCTTTTGCAGGGCCTCCCACTGGGTCTCGGCGAAATCGCTGGAGTGTTCGCCCCAGGCGTAGGCGAAGAAGTTCAGCGGCCTTTTGCCCGTGATCCGGGCGTCCTTTTGGCGCAGGGAGCCTGCGGCGAAGTTGCGGGGATTGGCGTAGGTGCGGCGGCCTTCGGCCTCTGCGGCGGCGTTGAAGGCGGCGAAGGCGTCATTGGGGGCGTAGACCTCGCCCCGGATCTCGATCCGGTCGGGCCAGTCGTCGCCGGCTAAAGTCTGTCTCACATCGGCGATGGTGTTCAGATTGGCGGTGACGTCCTCGCCGGTGCGGCCGTCGCCGCGCGTGGCGCCTAGGGTCAGGCGGCCGTCCACATAGAGGAGGTTGGCGGACAGGCCGTCGATCTTGGGCTCGGCGACGAAGGCGATGGGTTCGTCGGCCGGCAGTTTCAGGAAGCGGGCGATGCGGGCGACGAAGTCGCGCACCTCCCCCTCGTCGAAGGCGTTGTCCAGCGACAGCATGGGGACGCCGTGGCGCACCTCGGCGAACTGGCTGGAGGCGGCGGCGCCGACCTTGTTCGACGGAGAGTCGGGGCGGACCAGATCGGGAAAGGCGGCCTCGACCGCCAGATTCCGGGCGCGCAGGGCGTCGTAGTCCGCGTCGGAAATCTCGGGCGCCGCTTCATTATAGAGGGCGTCGTGGCGAGCCATTTCGGCGGCCAGCCAGGCCAGCTCCTCAGCCGCCGTCTCGGCGGTCAGGTCTTCGACGGGCGGAAAGGCGGGAATCGCGCTGGACATGTCGAACTCCCTATCACCTGTTTCAATGCATGCGCAGCGTCAGGTTCATCCCGTCAACGCGGCTGACGGCGCCGCAGCGCCGCGCTAAGTTGCCGTATCGACCCCGTGGAGCCGCCCATGCCGACCGTCCGTTCTTTCGTCAGCGCCGTCATGACGGCGGGCCTCGCGCTCGGGGCGGCCGGCTGTGTCACGCCGACCGCGACGCCGGCCGGCCAGCCGGTCGCCCCGCTCGCCTCCGTCTATGATCAGCTGTTGGCGGACGCGCGGATCCTGTCGTCGGACGAAATGGAGGGGCGCGACACCGGCTCGACTGGCGGAGAGCGGGCCAGGGCCTATGTCGTGTCGCGGCTGGAGGCCCTGGACGTGGCGCCGGCGCCGTTCGGGCGGCTGCAGCCCTTCGAAGCCATGGGCGATTCGCCCAACGGGCCGACGACCTATCGCGGCGTCAATATTCTGGGGCTGATCCCCGGCCGCCGGGTCAGCGACCGCTATATCGTCGTGTCGGCCCACTATGATCACGTCGGCGTCCACGGCGGTCGGATCTACAACGGCGCCGACGACAACGCCTCCGGCGTCGCGACCGCCCTGGAGCTGGCCAAGCGGCTGAAGGCCGAGGCGCCGGAGCACAGCGTTCTGCTCGTCTTCTTCGACGGGGAAGAGCGCGGGCTTCTGGGGGCGAAAGAGTTCGTCAAGGCCCCGCCCATGCCCCTGTCCGCCGTCGCCCTGAACCTGAACTTCGACATGACGGCGCGGGCCGAGACCGATGGGCGGCTATGGGTCACGGGGACCTATCAGAATCCGAGTCTACGCCCGATCCTGGAGCCGATCGCCCCGGTAGGGCCGGTCCGCCTCGCCTTCGGCAAGGACACGCCGCAGGACGAGGGAGAGGACAATTGGGTGGACGCCTCCGATCACGCCCCCTTCCATGAGGCCGGGGTTCCCTTCCTCTATATGGGCGTCGATTATCACCCCGACTATCATCGCCCCAGCGACGACTTCGAGCGGATCAAGCCGGAGGTCTTCGCCGCCTCGACCGAACTGGCCATCGCCGGATTCCGGGCTCTGGACCGGTCGTTGGATCGCTGATGCGGCGCCTGGGCGGGATTCTTCTCTGTATTGCAGCCCTGGCGGCGTGCGAAGGCCGGGAGGGCGGAGTGCGTCGGGGGACGGAGACCGCAGAGCGGGCGCCGGTTGAGGCGGCCTTCCGTCACCATCTGAGCGGCGACGTCTCGGGCCAGTATCGGCCGGTTGGGGGCGGGGCTGCACCGGGGGAGTTGGCCGGGCTGTTCGTCGGCCAGATCGCGGCCTTTGAAGCGTGGGAGCGGGGATCGCGGGCGGGCGCGCCTTTGATCCTGACCCTCGCCGGATCGCACGGCTCGCCGCCGGTGTCGCTGCAAACCTATGAGATCACGGACGATAGGCTGCGGATGACGGGGACCGCTGCGCGCGGAGAGGCGGTGCGTCTGGATCTGCGGATCGACCAGGGCGCCCTGGCGACCGCCAGACGCAATCTGGGCGACCAGACGCCGGTTATGAGCGGGGCCGTTCAGGTGGGCGATCGCCGGTTCCCCGTCAACCTGACGTGGTGGAACGGCGACTGATCAACCGAGGGCCCGCGCCGCCAGCCAGGCCGCGCCGGCGATCGTCAGCCAGATGAAGGCGCCGACGGCGCCAGCCAAGATGATCGACCCGCGTCGCCGCCCTGGGTCGGCGGCGCGCCGGTCTTGCGCGGGACGTGGAGGTCCGGATTTTATTTCGGGATCGCGCGACACGTTGCAACCTAAGATAGATTTCCAGATTGGGTCAAGGCCAGACCGAAGAAGGCGCGCCGCCGCAGGGCCTTGGACGAGAGCCAGTGATCCGAAGGCAGATCGTTTGTCGTAAAATGGATCGCAATCCGCAGCAAAAGCTCCGCTGAAGCTTCACGCAACAGCGCATGCGCCTTCACACAGCATCCCTAATGACTCCACTCGGGCAGGAGGGGCGATCACGTCTTTGCGGCCGGGCATGGGCTCGGGCGCCCCCTGTCATAGCTCTTTGACCAGACACGGTGGACTGACGATGACCGGCCTTCAGATGAAAACCCTGCTCGTGACGGCGGCCAGCGCCCTCGCGCTCGCCGCCTGCGGCTCGGCGGAAGTGGCTTCGCCCGGCGAAGGCAACTTCGGCAACGGCGGCAACAACGGCGGCAACAACGGTGGCGGCAACACGCCGGCCCCCGGCACGCCCGCTGCGGATTGCCCGACCGGCCTGGCCAATGTCGGCACCATCGCCAACGGCTCGCTGCGCGTTTGCCAACTGCCGCAGCAGATTCTGGGCAACCTCAGCCTGGCCGTCCGCGCCGGCACCATCTATTCGATCAGCGGCCGCACCGAGGTGGGCACCGACCGCGGCATCGATCCCGCCTCGACCACGGGCACGCAGGGCATCCTGACCATCGAACCGGGTGTGAAGATCTTCGCCTCCAGCGGCGGTGACTATCTGCTGGTCAACCGCGGCTCGCAAATCTACGCCGAGGGCACCTCCACCAAGCCGATCATCTTCACCAGCCGCCAGGACGTCGAGGGCACGGCCACGGCGACCTCGCAAGGTCAGTGGGGCGGGATCGTCCTGGCCGGCCGCGCGCCCCAGGCCAACTGCCAGCTGACGGCGCCGGTCACCTGCACCGGCCAGGTCGAGGGCACCAACGCCTTCTACGGCGGCAATACGGCGACCGACAACTCGGGCCGTCTGCGCTACGTTCAGATCAAATATTCCGGCTTTGAAATCTCGACCGGAAATGAGCTGCAGGCCCTGACCCTGGCCGGCGTCGGCTCCGGCACGGTTCTGGAGTACATCCAGTCTTACAACAGCTCCGACGACGGCATCGAGATCTTCGGCGGCAACGCCAACCTCAAGCACATCGTCATCAACGGCGCCGACGACGACGGTCTGGACACCGACACCGGCTGGCGCGGCGGCGCCCAGTTCGGCATCGTGACCCAGCGGGCCCCGAACTCGACCAGCCGGTCGGCCGGCTTCGAGTTCTCGTCGGCTCCGTCTTCGACGCCTTATGCTTCGCGCTATCTGTCGCAGCCGAAGATCGCCAACTGGACCATGGTCGGCCGCAACGCCCCGACCGACGCCCACACGGTCATGCACTTCGACACCGGCACCAACCCGACCCTGATCAACATCGTCGCCACCTCGACGACGGGCTCGGTCGCCGGCTGCTTCGACATCGCTGACGCCGACACCCAGACGAGCTTCGACGGGGGCACGACGCCTTCGCTGCGTTCGATCTACATGTCCTGCTCGGTCTCCTACCGTCCGGCCAACGTCGCCCGTTCGACGGCGGTGTTCACCAACGCCCGCAACACCAATGTGACGGCGGCGGGAACTTCGACCCTGACGGCCCCGGCTTCCGGCACGACCATCGCCAACCAGAACCTGGCCTTCATCAACGGCGCCAATGAGAACGCCGTGACGGCGATCGATCCGAAGACGGTCTACAGCTTCTTCGACAGCGTCAACTACATCGGCGCTGTGCGGAACGCCCAGGACACCTGGTGGCAGGGTTGGACCTGCGGCCTGACGGCCGGCTCTCCCTGCTGATGACGACGGCGCCGGCGGCGGCCTTCAGGGTCGCCGCCGGTTCTTCGCGTTTCCTGACCCCTTCAAGGCGCAGACCATGAATAGACTTTCTCTGACCCTGAGCGGGGTCCTTCTCGCCACCAGCGCGCTGATTGCGCCCGGCCTGGCGTTCGCCCAAGCCGCACCTGAAACCGCCCCGACGGCCCAGACTCCGGCCCAGACCTCGGCGGAACAAGTCGATCAAGAGCCCGCCGAAGTCGGCGAGATCGTCGTCCTGGGCCGCTACATTCCCGAACCCAACCGCGAAAGCTCTGAAGTCGCCGCCTTCCTGACCTCGGAAGACCTGGAGCGCACCGGCGACAGCAACGCCGCCGCAGCCCTGACGCGCGTGACCGGCCTGTCGATCGTCGAAGGTCGGTTCATCTATGTCCGCGGCCTGGGCGAGCGCTATTCCTCGGCCCTGCTGAACGGTTCGCCCCTGCCCAGCCCCGAGCCGCTGCAACGGGTCGTGCCGCTGGATCTGTTCCCCTCCAGCATTCTGGACGGCGTGACGGTTCAGAAGACCTATTCGCCCAACTTCCCCGGCGAGTTCGGCGGCGGCGTCATCGATCTGCACACGATCGACGCCCCGAACGAACCCTTCTTCAACATGAAGCTGTCGCTGGGCGGCAACACGGAATCGACGGGCAAGGAGAGCCTGATCTATTACGGGTCGCGCACTGACTTCACCGGCTTTGACGACGACACGCGCGAGGTTCCCGGCGCGATCCGCATCGCCTTTGATCAGGGCAAGCAGATCAACACCGCCAACTTCTCGGCCGCTCAGCTTCAGGTCATGGGCCAGTCGCTGGAGAATGCGCCGCTGCGTCTGCTGCAGCGCGAAAAGACCCCGATCGACGGGGGCGTGGAGCTGGCCGGCGGGTTCTCGCAGGACACCGGCCTGGGGACGCTGGGCCTTATCGCGGTCGCCGGCTATGACAACAGCTGGCGCGCCCGTCGCGGCGTTCAGCAAGAGGGCCAGTTCCAGGGCGACGCCCTGGAGGTCTCCTCTTCCTATGACGTCGAATCGAACCAGAACGACATCCGGTTGAACATGCTCGGCGGCCTGTCGCTGAAGACGGTCGATCATGAGCTGAAGTGGACCAACCTGTACGTCCGCAACACCACCAAGGAAGCGCGTTCGGCCGCCGGCCCGGACTTCGACGCGGGCGGAAGCGTCATCCGCAACGACTATACAGAATGGTTCGTGCGCCAGCTGTTCACGAGCCAGCTGGCTGGCGAACACCAGTTCATGGACGGCGCCTTGGAGATCGACTGGCGGGCCGCCTACGCCAAGACGTCGCGGGACGCGCCCTATGAGTCCCGCTTCCAATACGGCGTGGACGCCGCCGGCGATTACATCCACAACGTTCAGGGCAATCTGATCTCGTTCAGCGAACTGGACGACGACATCGTCTCGGGCGGCGTGGATGTGGCCTACACCCTGCCGTTGTCCTCGATCCGCGAGGCGATCATCAGCGCCGGCGTGGCCTCGTTCGACAACAATCGCGAAGCCACCCGCCACGATCTGCAGTTCGAAGCCGTCAACGGCCTGACCGACAGCCAGCGTCACGCGCGGGTCGATTATCTGTTCTCGGACTACAACATCAATCCGAACACTCTGCAGCTGCGCGAAATCGCCGGCAGCAACGGCGCCAGCGCCTATGACGCCGAGCTTCAGGTCAATGCGGCCTATGCGATGATCGATGCGGAAATCATCCCGCTGGTCCGCACGACGGTCGGCGTCCGTTTCGAGGACGGCCAACAGAGCGTCACCCCGCGCGACGTTTTCGGCGGCGCCTCGACCTATAAGGCCACCGAAATCGAGGAGCAGTATTGGCTGCCCTCCTTCACGGCCACGTGGAACTTCGCTGAGGATCAGCAACTGCGGTTCGGCGCGTCCAAGACGATCGGTCGCCCGCAGTTCCGCGAACTGGCCCCCCAGGCCTATACCGATCCGGAAAGCGACCGCATCTTCATCGGCAACCCCTACCTGGTGGACACCGAACTGCTGAACCTCGACGCGCGGTATGAATGGTACTTTGCCCGCCAGCAGTTCATCACGGCCGGCGTCTTCTACAAGGACATGGACAAGCCGGTTGAATCCGTCATCGTCGATGTCGGCAACCAGCGCCAGCAGTCCTTCCTGAACGCGCCCAAGGCGACCATCATGGGCGCCGAGGTCGAGGTGAAGAAGTATTTCGAGTTCCCCGACCAGCCCATGCCCTTCATCGCCAACAAGCGTTGGCTGGTCCAGGCCAACTACACCTACTCCGACTCTGAGGTGAAGGTGAGCTCGGGCGATACGGTGCTGACCCTGGGCGGCGCCGGTACGCCGGAACAGGCTTCCTTCTTCATTCAGGACGGCAGCCGTCTGCAAGGCCAGTCGGATCACGTCGCCAACCTGCAACTGGGGTGGGAAGACGACACGGCCCGGTCTCAGGCGACGGTCATCGTCAACTATGTCAGCGATCGCATCACCGCCCGCGGCGCCGGCATCAGCACCAGCCGCGAACCGGATTTCATTCAAGATCCGGGCGTCTTCCTGGACTTCGTCTATCGCAAGGACTTCACCGTCATGGACCGCGACATGGGCTTCGCCCTGGAACTGCGGAACCTGCTGGGAACCGACTTCGACGAATACCAGGAGCGGGGCGCCAAGATCCGGGTCAACAACTATGACCTGGGTCAGAGCGCCTCGGTGAGCCTGACCGCGCGCTTCTGATCCGTCAGAACCGCAAACCATCGACGGCCGGGAGGCGAACGCCTCCCGGCCGTTTCGATTTAAATGTCCGTACACAGTTGAACCGTCACGAGAAGTTATCCGCGTCTTCACACTTCGGTGAGGCCCGCATACGGACGATTGTTCTACACGCCATTCGCGGCCGTCGGGGGCCGGCACGGGCTTGGCGTCGTGATTGCTGACATCCGCAACCTCAGCCTCTCCGCCGCCCTGGACAGGGGGCGTCGTCTGCCGCTGCGCCGCCTCGTGGAACTCCTTCTGATCGCCCTGCTGCTGGTGCAGGCCGGCCGTCTGATCTGGCTGTTCGCCGCGCCCAGGCCCCAGGCTGAGGCGCCGGCCGCCGCCGCTGCGGCTAGGCCTGTCGACGTCAGCATACTGTCGCGGTTTGACGCCTTCTTCCGCACCGGAGGGCAGGGGGCCCTGGCCGGCGCCTCGGGCGCGGAGGCCAGTCAGATGCGTCTGTTCGGCGTCCGCGCGGGCGGCGTGGGCGGCGGCTCGGCCATCATAGGCCTGGCTGACGGGCGTCAGATTTCCGTCGGCGTCGGAGAGGAGGTCGAGCCCGGACTGGTGTTGCAGTCTGTCGCTCCCGACTTCGTGACCCTGGCGCGGGGCCAGTCCCTGACCCGGTTGGAGTTTACGGATGCGCCTGCCGGGGCCGCGTCGCCCCCGCCGCCGCCCTCGACCCCCAGATCGTGACCCCGCCCGCCGCTTCCCCCGCCTCGAACGCGGCCGCAGCCGCAGTCGTCAATCCCCAACGCCTGATCGCTCAGGCCGCTTTGCGCCCAAGGCTGCAGGGGCTGGGCGTCAAAGGCCTGACCGTCTCGTCCGCCGGAGACGGGTCGGAGCTTCGCAGCGCGGGTCTTCAGGCGGGCGACGTCATTCTGTCGGTCAACGGCGTGGCCCTGAACAGCCCTCAAGCGGTCGGCGCCCTGAGAAGTCAGCTGGCCGACGCTTCCTCTGCCGAAATCCAGTATGAGCGCGGGGGTCAGACCCGCACCACCACCATAAGGACGCGACCATGACCGTCTCTCTGCGCCACCGGCTGATGCGCTCCGGCGTCGGGGCGCTGGCCCTGGTTCTGGCTTTTCAGGCGCCGGTCGCGGCCTCGCCGGTCCTGGCCCAGGAGGCGCGCCAGACCCTGAACGTCCAGGGCGCCGACATTCGCGCCTTCATCCAGGACGTGGCCCGCACCACCGGCCGCACCTTCATCGTCGACCCGGCCGTGACCGGTACGGTGACGGTGACCAGTGAGCGCCCGCTGGGTCGGGCCCAACTGTTTGAAGTCTTTTTGTCCACCCTGCGGGCCAACGGCCTGGTGGTGACGCCGACCCAGTCAGGCGCCTATCGGATTAGTCCCGCCCAGGGCGCGGCCCAGGGACCGTCCACCGTCGGGGCCGAGCGGTTCTCGACCGAGGTCTTCCAACTGCGCAACATTGACGCGGCCTCGGCTGCGGAGACTATTCGGCCCCTGGTCGGGGCTCAGGGCCAGGTTCTGGCCAATCCGGGCGCCAACAGCGTGGTGGTGGCCGATTTCTCGGACAATCTGGCGCGCATCCGCTCGCTGATCGGCCGGATCGACGTGGATCGGTCCAGCTATGAGGTGGTCGCCCTGGAGAACGCCTCCGCGCGCGAGATCGCCGGGGTGCTGCAACAGGTGATGGCCGCGCCCGGGGGCGGGCAGGGCATGGTGACGGTCACGCCGGTCGAAAGCTCCAACTCCATCGTCCTGCGCGGCGACGGCCAGGCCCTGGCGCGGGTGCGCGGCCTGATCCATGACCTGGACGGCCGGTCGAGGGCGAACCAGGATGTGAACGTCGTTTTCCTGGAACACGCCAACGCCGAGCAGCTTCTGCCGGTGTTGCAACAGGTGGTGGGCCAGCCCGTGACGGCCTCCAACAGCACGAGCCAGGGCTTGCGCACCGCCGCGACCGGATCGACGACCAGCGCCTCCAGCGGCCTGTCGCGCGCCGCCGCCAGCTTGGGGAGCGGAGACGCCGAGGGCGGCGCCATCGGCTCGTCCTCCGTCACCGCCACCGGCCAGCGCGCCACCATCGCCCGCTTCCCCGGCGCCAACGCCCTGGTGATTTCCGGGCCGGCCGACATGCAGCGCACCTTGGCCGACGTCATCCGTCGCCTGGACGTGCGCCGCCAGCAGGTGCTGATCGAGGCCATTGTGGTCGAGCTGAGCGACAACGCCGTGCGCGAACTGGGCGTCCAGTGGCTGTACGGCGGTGAGAACGGCGTCGGCCTGACCAACTATACTGACAACGCCACCCCGCTGGTGAAAATGGCCGGCGGCGCCTATGCGGGGCAGCTGGACGAGGACGATCCTCTGCGCGAACAGCTGCAGACCCTGGCCTTGAACAGTCTGGTGGGCGCCAACGGCTTCGTCGGCGGCGGCGGGTTCGAGGTCGGAGACGGCCTGTTCGGCTTCATCATCAATGCGGCCAAGACCGACAAGGGCTCCAACCTGCTCCAGACCCCGTCCATCATGACGCTGGACAACGAAGAGGCCACCTTCCTGGTCGGACAGGAGGTGCCGATCACCACGGGCCAGACCCTGCTGGACGGAAACTCCAACCCCTTCACCACCACCGACCGCAAGGACATCGGGGTGCGGTTGACAGTCAAACCTCAGATCAACGCCGGGGGCTCCATCACCCTGACGCTGCGTCAGGAGGTGTCGGCCATCAATGGCGGCCTGACCAGCAGCACGACGGATTTGGTGTTCGACAAGCGCGAGCTGCAGACGACCCTTGTCGTCGATGACGGCGACATTGCGGTGGCCGGGGGGCTGCTGGACCAGAACGACATCATTCAGGCGGACAAGATCCCCGGTCTGGGCGACCTGCCGGGAGTCGGGGCCCTGTTCCGCTCGAACAGCCGTCAGCGCGGCCGAACCAATCTGATGGTGTTCCTGCGCCCCACCATCATCCGCACCCGCGAAGAGGCCCAAGGGTTGGCTGCCGACCGTTGGGGCTATATCCGCGACCAGCAGCAGGCGGTGCAGCCGGATCGCGAGCCCAGCCTGGACGCTCTGGTGCGGGACTATATGCGGACCCAGGCTCCGGCCGCCCCGGCGACGGGCGAGCCGATGGTGATCGCGCCCACCGGCGTGACCGCGCCTGTGGCCCCGGTCGAGGCCGCGCCCCTGCCGTCGGCGGGATATTGACGCCATGATCACCTTGGTCGGCCCAAGCCTGCCCTACGGCTTCGCCAAACGGCACGGCGTCCTGCTGCTGGACGCCGGCGATGTGGCGCGGGTGGGTCTGCGCGAGGGCGCCGACCCCAAGGGACTGATCGAGGCGCGGCGGGGGCTGGGGCGGCCGCTGGCGGTTGAGCCCCTGAGCCAAGCCGCCTTCGACCGGCAGCTGTCCGAGATCTATGCGGGCGATCATCTGGCGGCGGCGGACGGCGAGGATCTGGACATGCCCGCCGGCCTGGACAGTCTGATCGACGACATCCCGGCGGCCGCCGACCTCCTGGACACGGCCGACGACGCCCCGGTGATCCGACTGATCAACGGGATCATCGCCGAGGCGGTGCGGACCGGCGCCTCGGACATCCATCTGGAGACCTATGAGAGCGCGCTCCTGGTTCGGATGCGGATCGACGGGGTGCTGCGCGAGGCCCTGAGCCTGAATCCGCGCATCGCGCCGCTTCTGGTCTCGCGGATCAAGGTCATGGCGCGGCTGGACATCGCCGAGAAGCGGGTGCCCCAGGACGGGCGCATCCCCCTGGCCCTGGGCGGCAAGACACTGGACGTGCGGGTCTCGACCCTGCCGTCGCGCGGCGGCGAGCGGGTGGTTATGCGGATCCTGGACAAGGATCAGGCGGGTCTTACCCTGGACCGCCTGGGCATGGCGCCCGACGCCCTGGCCGCCTTCCGCGCGGCCCTGGCCGAGCCGAACGGCATCATCCTGGTCACCGGGCCGACGGGTTCGGGCAAGACCACCAGCCTGTATGCGGGCCTGGCCCTGCTGAACGACCAGACGCGCAACATACTGACGGTCGAAGACCCGGTCGAATACGCCATCGACGGTGTCGGCCAGACCCAGGTCAACACCAAGGTCGGCATGACCTTCGCTGCGGGCCTGCGGGCCATTCTGCGCCAGGACCCGGACGTGGTCATGGTGGGCGAAATCCGCGACGTCGAAACCGCCGCCATCGCTGTCCAGGCCGCCCTGACCGGCCATCTGGTCCTGTCCACCGTCCACACCAACGACGCGGCGGGGGCGGTGACGCGTCTGCGCGACATGGGGGTGGAGCCCTTCCTCCTGGCCTCGACCCTGCGGCTGATCGTGGCCCAGCGGCTGGTGCGCCGTCTGTGCGAACACTGTCGCATCCCCGAGGTCGCCGACAAGAAGACCGCCAAGCTGATCGGCGCCAAGGCCGGGGTCACGGTTTGGCGCCCGCAGGGGTGCAGCCACTGCGGCGGCTCCGGCTATATCGGTCGGATCGGCCTTTATGAGGTGATGAAGGTCGGCAACCGCCTGCGTCGCCTGATCGCCGCCGAGGCGGACGAGGACGCCCTGGTCGCCGCCGCCTTCGATGGGGCGGGAACCCTGGGGCATCGGGCGCGGACGCTGGTGCTTGAGGGCGCCACCTCGGTGGAGGAGGCGGTGCGCGTGGCTCGCCAGGAAACGGCGGCCGACCCGGCGGAGGCGGCCTGATGGCGGGCTTCGACTATGTCGCCGTCGATGCGGTCGGCCGGACGGTGTCCGGCGCCCTGACGGCGGCGGACGAGACGGCGGCGAGGAGACAGCTGAGCCGTCGCGGCCTGATGGCGTTGGAACTCACGCCGGCTCGTGTCGGGTCGCGGGGCGAACGGCCCCTACAGGGCGGCGCCGGCGTCCGTCTGGGGGCGAAGACCCTGGCCCTGACGACCCGTCAGCTGGCGACGCTGATTTCCGTCTCTCCGGTCGAGGAGGCGCTTCGGACGTTGGCCCTCCAGGCGGACCGGCCCGCCGTGCGTCGCGTGCTGGAAGGCGTTCATGCCGGGGTGATGGAGGGGCGGCGGTTGTCCGACGCCATGTCGGTGCAGGGCCGCGCCTTTCCGCCGCTCTACCGGGCCATGGTCTCGGCCGGCGAACAGTCCGGCGCACTGCAACCCATTCTGGAACGGCTGGCTGACGGGCTGGAACGCGACCAGCAGGTGCGGGGCAAGGTGATCACGGCGATCGTCTATCCCGCCGTCTTGGCGGTGGTAGCGTTGGGCGTCATCGCGGTGCTGATGACCTTCGTCGTGCCCAAGGTGGTCGATCAGTTCGAAAGCATGAACCAGACCCTGCCGCTGTTGACCCGGATGGTGATCGGCCTGTCGACGCTGATGCGGCACTGGGGCTGGTTGCTGATCCTGATCCTGGCGGCCCTGATCGGCGGGGGCGTGGCCGCGCGGCGCCATCCTGCAACCCGTCTGCGCATGGATGAGGCGATGTTGAGATTGCCGGTCGTCGGCCGGCTGACGCGCGACCTGCACGGCGCGCGCATGGCGCGGACCCTGTCGACCATGATTCAGGCCGGCCTGCCTGTGCTGGAGGGGCTGACGATCACCGCCCGCACGGTGTCGAACCGGGCACTGAGACGCGCGACAGAGACCATGGCCGAGGCCGTGCGCGAGGGCGGGGGCCTGTCGGCCGCTATGCGCCGCGCCGGCGTCTTCCCGCCGCTGCTGGTCTATATGACCGCTTCGGGCGAGAGCAGCGGCCGGCTGGAGCCCATGCTGGAGCGCGCCGCCGACTATCTGGAACGCGAGTTCGCCACCTTCACCGCCGTGATGCTGAGCCTGCTGGAGCCGGCCATCATCGTCGTCATGGGCGGGGTAGTGGCCCTGATCGTCCTGTCGATCCTGCTGCCCATTCTTCAGATCAACACCCTGGCGATGGGGTGAGGAGCATTTAGTGATGACTTCAGAAAATCAGAACAAGAGACGGAAACGTCAAGGTTTCACCCTGGTCGAACTGATGGTGGTCATCGTCATCATCGGCCTGTTGGCGACGGTCGTGGCCATCAATGTCCTGCCCAGCCAGGATCGGGCCATGGTGGCCAAGGCCAAGGCGGACATCGCGGTTCTGGAACAGGCGATCGAGACCTATCGCCTCGACAATCTGAACTTCCCCACCGATCAGCAGGGGCTGCAGGCCCTGGTGTCGGCGCCGGCCGGCCTGGCCCAGCCGGAACGCTATCGCCAAGGCGGCTATGTGCGTCGTCTGCCCCAAGATCCTTGGGGCAATCCCTACCGCTACCGCCGCCAGAGCACGCGCGGCCAGCCGTTCGACGTCTTCTCCCTGGGGGCGGACGGGAAGGAAGGGGGCGAGGGCAATGATGCGGACCTCGGCAACTGGCAGGGCTGACCGCGCTCAAGCAGCGCGCCGCCGCGCGGCGAGCGGTGGCGCCAAAAGAAAAGCCGGTTTCACCCTGGTCGAGCTGATGGTCACGATCGCGGTGATCGGGCTGGCGGCTGGGGCGGTGGTGCTCTCCATGCCCGATCCTCGACCGGCCGTCGGGGTGGAGGCCGAGCAGTTCGCCGCTCGGCTGGCGCGCGCCCGAGAGGAGGCCATCATGACCAACCGTCCGGTGGCGGTCGAGGCGGACGCATCCGGCTATCGGTTCGCGCAGTTCGACGGGACGGCCTGGACGCCGCTGAACGGTGTCTTCACGCCTCGAACCTGGGCGGAGGGCGTCGCGGCGCCCGCCGGCCCTGTTCGCATCGTCTTCGATCCCACGGGAATCGCCGATCCGGCGCAGGTTCGGCTGAGCCGTGACGAACAGGTCCGCACCATCTCGATCGACGGCGCGGGCGAGGTGTCGATCAATGGTTGAGGCCGTCCGATCGTCAGCGGCGGGCCGCGCCGGCTTCACCCTGATCGAAATGCTGGTGGCGTTGGCGGTCTTCGCCCTGGCGGCGATGGCCCTGCTGAACCTGTCGGGAGAAGCCACGCGCTCGGCGATCCGGCTGGAAGCCCGCACCCTGGGCGGGGTCGTCGCTGAAAACGTGGCGGCAGAGGCCATGCTGGCGTCCAGCCTGCCGACCGGTGAAACCTCGGGCCAGGTCGAGCTGGCGGGCCGCGTCTGGCGCTGGCGGCGGGTGGTGACGGGAACCGAGGTTCCCGGCCTGGGCCGGATCGACGTTCGCGTCTTCACCGACGAAGGCCAGGTCGCCGACCGGGTTCTGTTCCGCGCGGCTGCGGCATGAGGCGCGTGGGCCACAGGCTTGGGAGGCGCGGCGGCTTCACCCTGGTGGAGGTGCTGGTCGCCTTGGCGATCTTCGCCCTCCTGGCCGGTGCGGGCGCCCTGGTGCTGAGCCAGACGATCGACACCCGGTTCGCTCTGCGCGCCGAGACCGACCGGATCGGCGATCTTCAGCGCATGCACGCCCTGTTGAAGGCCGACCTGGCCCAGGCTGCGCCGCGCCGCGTTCGCGCCCCGACCGGGCGGCCTCTGCCGCGCGCCCTGATGGGGCAGGAGCAGCCCGGCGATCCGATCCTGACCCTGGTTCGGAACGGCTGGTCCAATCCCGGCCAGGCCCCGCGGGCGTCGTTGCAGAGGGTCGAATATCGGGTGGTGGAGGGGCGTCTGGAGCGGCGGGTCTTCCCCTATCTGGACGGCGCGCGCCCGGGACCGCCTCAAGTCCTCTGTCGCGGGGTCAAGGACGCGGCCGTGACCTTCATTCAGGACGGGTCGGAAGCCCAGGCCTTCATCACCTCCAGCGACCGCCCGCTGCCCGATGCGGTTCGTATCGTCATGACCCTGGACGGGGTGGGACGGCTGGAACAGCTTTTTCTGGTCGCATCGGCATGAGGCGGGGGCGGACGTCGCGCGAAGGGATGGCCCTGTTGACCGTCCTGCTGCTGGTGGCCGTCATGGCCGCCGTGGCGGTCGTTCTGCTGGACGACGTGCGCTTTTCCGTGCGCCGCACCACCAACGCCGACGTCCAGGCCCAGGCACAGTGGTACGCCGCCGGGGCCGAGAGCCTGGCCCGTCGCCAAATCGCCGACCTGATCAAGGCCGATCCGCTCCGCACCCCTCTGGAGCCGCGCTGGAACGGCCGGTTGCTGAACTTCCCGATCGAAGAGGGCGCGATCCGCGCCGTCGTCACGGACGGTCAGGCCTGTTTCAACCTGAACTCGCTGGTCTATGGCCAGAGGGAAGATCTGTTCGCCCGGCCCGAGGGCGCGGCCCAGTTCATCGCCCTGGGGGCCGCCCTGGGCGTGTCACGCGCCCGGATGGCCGCCGCCGCCGCCGCCCTGACCGACTGGATGGACGCCGATGCGGAGGCCGCGCCGGGCGGGGCCGAGGACGCGCGTTACGCCGGGCTCGCCACGCCCTACAGGACTGGCGGGGTCGTGCTGGCCGACGTCAGCGAGATGCGGGCGGTCGCCCACATCGACGCCGGTCTCTATGATCGGCTTCGACCCTATGTCTGCGCCCTGCCGACGGCCCAACCGGCCAAGTTGAACGTCAACACCTTGACGCCCGATCAGGCGCCGCTTCTGACCATGCTGACCGCGGGGGCGGTCGGAGTTCAGGGCGCGCGGGCCGCCATCGCCGCCCGACCGCGCCAGGGCTGGGCCTCTACGGACGCCTTCTGGGGGCAGCCGGCCCTGCAGACCTATTCACCCGATGATCAGACCCGTGAGCAGGTGACGCTGGTCACGCGCTATTTCGATCTGACGGTCGACGTCGACTATGCCGGCGGTCGCGCCGTCCGAACCGCCTTGATCCACGCCGCGCCCGACGGCGCGGTGCGCACCGTCATTCGCCGCTGGACCCCTGAAGAATGAGCCAGACCCGTATCGTCATCATCCCGCCGGCCGCCTCCATGCCCGCGCCCTTCCTGACCTTCGACGATGGCGGGCGGGTGTTGCAGCGCGGGTCGCTGTTGCTCGAAGACCCCCTGACGACGCCCGATGTCCGCACCGTCGCCGTGGCGCCGGGCGCCGATGTTCTGGTGCGCTGGCTGGATCTGCCGGTCGGCGGCGCGGCCCAGGTGCGGGCCGCTGCGCGCTGGGCCTTGAAGGACGAACTGGCCGGCGATCCCGAAAGAACGGTCGTGGCCGTGGCGCCGGCGGCGCGCGGCGAAGAGACCGCCCCACGACTGGTCGCCGCCGTCAGCGCGGGTCTATTGGAAGCCTGGATCGACTATCTGGCCGCCCTTGGGGTTCGGCCGGTCGCGGTCACGCCCGACTGTCTTCTTGCGCCGCCGCCGTCGGGCGATGAACTGGTCGCCGCCGTCTTCGGCGGGGATACGGCCCTGCGGGGCGAAGGCTTTGCGGCCACAGTGCAGTCCGATCTGGTGGACCTGATCGCCGGCGATCGCCGCCTGGTGCGGATCGAGGACGCCGAGACCCTGGAGCGCTGGCTGGCCGCCGCCGCCGTCGCGCCGGCCGTCGATCTGCTGTCGGGCCAGGAACGCAAGCGCGAACCGGGCCGGGGCGACTGGCGTCTGGCGGCGGCCTTGGCGGCGGCCCTGCTGGTCTCGCCCCTGATCCTGACCGCAGCGGGCGGCTTGCGCGATCAGGCCGCAGCGCGGGACGCCGAACGCCAGACCCTGGCCTTGATCGAGGCCCGGCTGCCGGAGGCGGCCGGCGCCCCCGATCCCGTTCAGGAGGCGCGTCGGTTGATCGACGTCGCGCCGCCGCCGGGCGGGCTGGCGGCGGTCTCGGCGGCCTTGTTCGCGGCGGTCGAACAGGTAGAGGGAGCCGAACTGGACAGTCTCAGCGCCGGGCCCGGCAAGGGGGTGCGGGCGACGCTCAGCTATCCCGCCTTTTCCGATCTTGACTCAATCCGCGCGGCTCTGACCGCCTCGGGCCTGTCGATGACGGACCAGTCCACGGTCGAGGACGGCGGTCGGGTCGTCAGCGAAGTGATCATCGGAGGGATGCAATGAACCGCCTGATCGCTCAAGCCGCCGCCTGGTGGGACGGCCGCACCTTGCGGGAGCGGCGCATGCTGACCGTGATGGGCGTGGCGATCGCCGCCGTCCTGGCCTGGTTGCTGATCGTTCGGCCGCTGGCGAGCTGGCGCGATGAGGCCGCGCGGACGCGCGCGACGGCCGAGGCCGAACTGACGGCCATCGAGCGCGGGACGGGGAGCCTGGCCGTCGGCGACGCCAAGGCAGGAGAGGTCGACGTCTCCGCCGCCGTCGCCGAGGTCGAGGCGGCGACCGGTCTGACGCCCCAGATGGGGATGTCGGCCGAGGGGGGGCTGGGGTTCAGCCTGACCAATGTCTCGACCACCGCCGCCTTCGGCTGGCTGGCGGCCCTGCATGACCGCAAGGTCGAGGCGACGACCCTGAATGTGGTCGAGAACGCCGACGCCACGATCAGCCTGGAAGGGACGCTGACCGGCGCGCGGTGATCCCGCCGCGCCGTGAACCCGCCTCGTCAGCCCCGCGTCAGGGTCTCAAGCCGCAGCAGTCGGTCGCCGGCGGTGATGAACAGGGTGCGGCCGTCTTCTCCGAAGGTGCAGTTGGCCGCCGCGCCCGCCGTGTCGATCAGACCCAGGCTGCGGCCGTCCGGCGTCAGCACATGGACGCCGCCCGGACCGGTGGCGAACAGGCGTCCGTCCCGATCGACCGCCATCCCGTCCGGCAGGCCCGGCGCCGAAGGCCCCGCCAGGGCGGCGAAATCCTTGAACACCCGGCCGCCCCTGATCCCGCCCGCGCCGTCCAGCTCATAGGCCATCAGGACCGGTCGCGCCGGATCGGAGACCGAGACATAGAGGGTGCGCTGATCCGGGGACAGGGCGACGCCGTTGGGGAAGGTCAGATCATCGACCAGACGATGCACGTCGCCATCGGGATCGAGCCGGTAAACGCCGTTCTCCGCCATCTCCTTCAGCGGCGAACGGTCCATGTCCTTGAGACCATAGGGCGGGTCGGTGAAGAAGATCGCACCGTTCGACGCCTGGACCAGATCATTGGGGGAGTTGAACCGCGCGCCGCGGTAATGGGTCGCCAGCAAGGTCTTGACCTGGGTCGCCAAATCCACGCGGGCGATCGCCCGATTGCCGTGATCCGCCATCAGGATCGTCCCCGCCGGACCGGCGATCAGGCCGTTCGACCCCGGCTCGCGGAAGACAGACGGGTCGGGTCCGTCATAGCCGGACGGCGCCATGAAGACCGACAGGCCGCCCGCTCGTGACCAGCGATGGATGCGGTTCTCCGGCACGTCGCTGAAGAGCAGATACGCCCCCTCGGCGATCCAGACCGGGCCTTCAGACCAGGTGAAGCCCGACGCCAGACGCTCGAGCCGTGCATCCGGGGCGACAACCCCGTCTAAGGCTGGGTCCATACGGCGGACGCCGCCCGCCGTCACGGCGAGGGAGGAGCAGCCCGCAGCGGCGAGACCGCCGACGAGCACCAGACGACGAGAAGCAGGCAAGACGCACTCCTGAAAAGAGCGGACACTGTAGCGATCCTCAGGTCCAAGGCCATCCGTCTTCAAAGAAGGGGAATGGTGCCGGTTGCAGGAATCGAACCCGCGACATCCAGTTTACAAAACTGGCGCTCTACCAACTGAGCTAAACCGGCCGCGTCCGTGTGACGGAACTGCGCGCCTTATGCGGACGGATCGCGCCGGACGCAAGACGCCTCGCGCGGCCTCAGTCCAGGGCGGCGGCGATCCTGTCCGCGAGAGGCTGCAGCGTCGCCGCATCGGCTATGGGAGCGTGACCGTGGCCCTTCATCGGTCGGTCCGCCCAGCGCGGGATGATGTGGAAATGCAGATGGAAGACCGTCTGGCCGCCGGCGTCGCCGTTGAACTGCATGATCGACAGGCCGTCTGGCGACAGCGCCCTTTCAACCGCGCGCGCCGTGCGTTGAAGCGCCGCCGTCATATGGGCCAAAACGTCGGGCTCGACCTCCAGCAGGTTCCGCGCCTGGGACTGTTTGGCGATGATCAGGACGTGGCCCTCCGACTGAGGAAAGACGTCCATGAAGGCCAGGACATGGTCGTCCTCCCAGACCTTCACCGAGGGCAGTTCGCCGCGAAGGATTTTTGCGAAGACATTGTCGGGGTCATAGGCGCCGTGAAGGCTCATCTGCAGTCTCCGTCTCGGGTCGTTTCGCGAATCTAGCAGGCGCGACGGATCGAGGGGAGCCTTTTGCCGGGATCGCGCGTTATGGTGACGCTTCCAGCCCTGAGGACATCATGATCCGCTTCATCATTCAGGCCGTCGTCACCATGATCGGCCTTTGGCTGTCGGCCCAGGTGGTGCCCGGCGTCGCCTTCACCAACAACGGCTCTTTGATCGCGGCCGCCCTGATTCTGGGCCTGGTCAATGCGGTGGTGCGGCCCTTCATGGTGATTGTGACCTTCCCGATCACCATCGTGACCCTGGGGCTGTTTCTGCTGGTGGTGAACGCCGCCATGATCGGCCTGACCGCCATGTTCCTGGGCGGTTTCGCCGTGAACGGCCTGTGGGCGGGGATCGGCGCCGCCATCGTGACGGGCGTGGTCAGCTGGATCGCCGGCGCCTTCATCGGCGACGAGGAGCGCGGCTGACGCCGCGCGGTCCAGCCTCGGTCACAGGCGGGGGAAGGCGCAACCCTCTGCGTCGAACAGATGGACGTCTGCGGGCGCCGCCGACAGGCTGACGGTTTCGCCGACCGTCAGACGGCGCTCGCCGGGCGTCTGGACCGTCAGGGTCTCGTCGGAGGCGGGATGTTTCAGATGGGCCATGGTGACTGCGCCCAGGGTTTCGACGAACAGGACCTGGGCCGACAGGCTGTCGCGACCGTCGTTCAAGGCGATATGTTCGGGCCGTATCCCCAGGGTGACGGCGGCGCCCGGCTGGGCGGTCGAGGCGTCCACCGCCGCCCGCACCCTTTCGCCTCCAGCCGTCTTGACGACTGCGCCTTCTTTCGAAGCCTCGACGATCTCGGCCTTCAGAAGGTTCATCTTCGGGCTGCCGATGAATCCGGCGACGAACAGATTGGCCGGATGCTGATAAAGCGCCATCGGCGCCCCGACCTGTTCGATCCGTCCCCCGTTCAAGACCACGATGCGGTCCGCCAGGGTCATGGCCTCGACCTGATCATGGGTGACGTAGATCATGGTCGTCTTAAGCTCGCCGTGCAGCCGCGCGAACTCGTAGCGCATCCGCACCCGCAGGGCGGCGTCCAGGTTGGACAGAGGCTCGTCGAACAGAAACACTTGGGGCTCGCGCACGATGGCGCGGCCGATGGCGACGCGCTGCCGCTGGCCGCCGGACATGGCCTTGGGTTTGCGGTCCAGATAGTCGGTGATGCTCAGGGCCTCGGCCGCCGCGCGCACGCGCCGATCAATCTCGCCCTTGTCCGTCTTGGCCAGTTTCAGTCCGAAGGCCATGTTTTCATAGGCCGTCATGTGCGGATAAAGGGCGTAGGACTGAAAGACCATGGCCACGCCGCGATCCGAGGGCGACAGGGCGTTGACGCGGCGGCCGCCGATCCAGACGTCTCCCGTCGTCGCCTCTTCCAGCCCGGCGATGGTCCGAAGCAGGGTGGATTTGCCGCATCCGGACGGGCCGACGAAGACGACGAATTCGCCGTCCGCGATCTCCAGATCGACGCCCTTCAGCACCTCTACGGCGCCGAACGCCTTCTTCACGTCGATCAGACGGACGTCCGCCATGCTTCTTCCCTAGGTCGCTGCGTTTTGGCCCACCGTAACCGGTTACATGGCGGGATCAATGGGCGAGGTTTGGTTCGGCCAACGCAGTGGGGCAAATCTGCAAAATTGCAAAATTGAGTCTTCACAAGCAGCGAAGTGTCGGTAAAAGCCCCGGCTTGGACCACGGGGGAAGACCGATATGACGAAGCGCAGACTCTGGATGGCGACCGCCGCCGGCTGGGCCGTCGCCGTCGCGGGCGCGGCCCAGGCGCAGCAGCCCGCTCAGGTGGAAGAGGTCGTGGTGACGGGGTCGCGTCTGGCCGGGGGAGATCGGGTTGCGCCGGTGGAAACCGTGCACCGCACGGTGATCGCCGCCGCCGGAGTAGGCGATGCGGGTCAGCTCACCCGGCTCGTGACGGCCAATTCGGGGTCTGAGGCGCAGGTCGATCAGCTGAATCAGCCGCAAAGCTCGGGCACGGCGCAGTTCAATCTGCGAAACCTCGGCCTGGGTTCGACCCTGGTACTGGTGGACGGCCAGCGTTGGACCTCCAGCGCCGTGGTGGCCACCGACGGTTCGGCCTTCGTGGACATCAACGCCCTCGTCCCCCTGATCGCCCTGGAGCGGATCGAAGTGGTCAAGGACGGCGCCTCGGCCGTCTATGGATCGGACGCGGTCGCCGGGGTCGTCAACTTCATCACGCGCACCGCGGTCGATCATCCGGAATTAAGCGCCCGTTACGCCTTCGCCGACGGATCAGACGAAACCCTGGTCCAGGGGCTGGGCGGCTGGACGCTGCTGGGCGGCGATCTGACGGTCGCAGGGTCCCGCTTCCACCGTTCGGCCCTGAGTACGGATGAAAGGGATTTCGCCCAGGCGCAGACCTATGGCCGGGCCGCCTGGACCGCCGTGACCAGCTACGGCCAGCCCGGCTCCTATTACCGGCCCAGCCGCCGCGCCTATTCGCCCGATCCGAGCTGCGGCGCCCCCGCCTTCCAGTCCGCCTATCTCAACTCAGCGACCGACGCCTTCTGCCGACTGGACTATTCGGACTTTTTCGACCTGGCGCCGGAAGAGACGCGGACCCAGGTTTTCGCCGATTATCGACGCCCCGTGGGGGACATGCGCCTGTCCTTGCAGGCGGCGGGCTCGGCCACCTCGACCACGGCGCGCCAGACGCCGTCCCTGCCCATTCTGGCGCGGTCCCTGAGCGTCCCCGCGTCCCATCCCGACAATCCGTTCGGAGAAGACGTCCTGTTTCGCGGTCGGCTTCTCGGCGCCGAGGCCGGGGCGGCGAAGGCTCAGTTCGACTATCGCACCTGGCGGGTCGCCGCGGAGCTGGACGGCGATTTCTCGGGCGGCTGGCGCTGGAGTCTGGCCGCCACGGCCAGCCGCCAGCACGTCGCCTATGACAAGCCGGACGTGATCGGCAGCGCCCTGCAAAACGCCCTGAACGGCCTGGGCGGTCCGGGGTGCGACCCGGCGACTGGGACGCCCGGCGTCGGCGCCTGCCGATATTTCAACCCGTTCGGAAGCGCCTATCTGGGGACCGGCGCGCCCAACAGCGCCGCCCTGATCGACAGTCTGATCGGCTCTGCGGGTCTGCGTGGCGCCGCCAGCCTGACGACCGCCGACGCCTCGACCTCGGGTCAGGCCCTGGGCTGGGACGGCGGCTCTGTCGATCTCGCCATGGGGCTTCAGTTTCGCCGCAGCGCTTTCCGCCACGACTGGAACGATCTCGTCAACCGCGGCGACCTGCTGACGGCCGGCTATTCGCCGGACTTCGACGGCGACCAGCAGGCTTTGGCCGCCTATGCCGAGGCGCGTCTGCATCTGGGAGACCAGATCGAGGCCCAACTGGCCGGCCGCTATGAAGCCTATGATGGAGAAGGCCGGTTCAATCCCAAGGCGGCCGTTCGCTGGGAGGTGCTGGACGCCCTCGCCCTGAGGGCGTCCTGGGGCCAGGGCTACCGGGCTCCCTCGGTCTACGCCCAATCCGGCGCCCAGGCGGCGCAGCCTTCGGTGCTGGATCGCGGCGCCTTCGTCTTCGTCAACACCCTAACTTCCGGCGATCCGGAGCTGAAGCCTGAGAAGTCGGAAAGCCTGACCTTTGGCGCGCAGTGGCGTCCGCTGGACGGGCTGGAGCTGTCCCTCGACGCCTGGCGGTTCGACTATAGAGATCAGGTGGTCAAGGAATCGGCCCAGGCTGTGATCAACCAGGCGGCGGCCGATGATTTGGCGGGACGGACGGGTACGGACGCCCAGTCGCGTCTGACCCGGTCCGCGAGCGGGGCCCTGACCTTCGTTCAGCTCTATTTCATCAACGCCTCGTCGATCGAAACCCAGGGGGTGGATCTGTCGGCCCGCTACGGCCGCGATCTTTGGGGCGGACGGGCGTCGGCGGCGGCGGACTGGACCTATGTCGATCGCTACGACATCCGCCTGAATGCGAGCGCCGACGCCGTGTCCGGCGTGGGGTCCACCAATCTGAACAACATCGGTCGATCCTTGCCGCGCAATCGGGGAGAGTTGGTTCTGGACTGGCGCGACGGAAGGCAGGCTTTGACCGGCCTTGTTCATTATACGGCGGGCTACGCCAACGACCGCAGCGGGATCACCGACGCCTCGATCGCCAGCCAAACGACCATCGACCTGCTTTACACCCGCTCCGTCGGGACCGACATCGACCTGACTTTGGGCGCGGTCAATATCGCCGACAAGGCCCCGCCTCTGGCCCAGTTCGCCTTCGGATACGACCCCGTCGTGGCCGACCCACGTGGTCGGGTGATCAGTCTGGGCTTTACCAAGCGCTTCTGACTGCTTCCGACCCATCTGGCGCGGCCTTCTTTCCTCGGCTAAGGCGCGGGGTGAAGGAACTCGCCATGACCCCGACGCTTTACGGCATACCCAACTGCGACACTGTCAGAAAGGTGCGCGTCTGGCTGGAACAGCATGGCGTCGATTATGTTTTCCACGACTATAAGAAGGCGGGGATCGATCCCGTGCGCCTGGGCGGCTGGGTCGATGAACACGGCTGGGAGGCGGTGCTGAACCGCGCCGGTACGACCTTCAAGAAGCTGCCGGATTCCGACAAGGCAGGCCTGAACCGAGACAAGGCCGTCGCCCTGATGATCGCCCAGCCTTCGATGATCAAACGGCCGATCCTGGACTTGGGGAATCGGCGGCTGGTCGGATTCAAGCCCGACCTCTACGCCCAGGCCTTCAGTTGAAGGCGACGGTCGCGGCGACCCCGAAATGATCTGACGGATATTCCCCGCCGGTGGGCTGATCCCCGAACAGATGGGCGGCGGCGGGAGTGAAGAAGACCCGCTCCACGAAGATGTGGTCGATGACCCGGTTCGGGTGCCCCCTGGCCGGATTTAGGGTCGTCGCGGCCGCGCCGGCGGGCAGGGCGCTGATGAAGCGCGGGCCGGTCAGAGCCGCCAATCCCGAATCGTCCTGGGCGGCGTTGAAATCGCCCATGACGATCAGCGGCGTCCCGTCCTGAGGCAGCCAGGACAGCAGATGGCCGATCTGGCGGGCGCGCACGGCTCCGGCGTCCTGCTGCCAAGCCAGGTGGGTCACGACGACGTCGACGGGCCGGCCGCCGACGGACAGGCGCAGACGCAGCGCCGTGCGGTAGTCGTCCAGGGGCTCCAGCCGCACCGAGTCGCGCGCCAGTACGGGCAGACGGGTCAGAAGGGCGCTGCCGTAGCGACGCCGCGCGTCTTCGGGATCGGTGGAGACGAAGGCGACCTGATAGCCGCCCAGTTCGCGCGCCAGGATTTCGGCCTGATTCTCCAGCCCCTTGTCCGCGTCCTCCAGCACCTCCTGCAAGGCGATGACATCGGCGTTCTGAGCCCGGAGCGCCGCGATCAGAAGCGGCCGCCGCGCGGGCCAATCGCCCATGTCGTGCCAGATGTTGAAGGTCGCCAAGGTCAGGGAGGGGATCGGCTCCCGGTCAGCGGGTCCGCCGGCCAAGCCGCTGTTGGCGCAGGCCGCCAGCGGCAGGGCGGCGGAGGCGGCGAGAAGGGCGCGACGCGAAATCAACACCGTCTTCGCCTCAGTCTTCGACGTCGGTGACCGGCCGGTCGTGTCCGTCCGCCGTTTCGGTGACCCAGCGACCGTCCGCCGTTTCATATTCGATGGCGGCGTTCTCGTCCGGAACCTTCTGTTCCCGCGAGGCCTGGACGGCGGCAGCCTTGGCCGCCTCATGGGTGGAATAGGTTTCGGAATAGGTGTCGCCGACCTGATAGGCCCAGCCCCCGTCGTGTTCGACGATCCGGTAAACGACATGGGCCATGGGACGCTCCTTAGAATGACAATGAAGACGACCCTAGTCGCCTCGACCGGACGCGTCAGCCGCATTCGTGAGACAGCTTACCGATATTTCATCTGGGCTCCCGCATCCGTTTGCGCGGGCCGGCGCCTCTTGTGATCAGAAGGCCGCCGCATCAGGCTGTCACAACGGATCAAAGAGAGTTCGTCATGGAACTGACACCCATCTTCATCGTCTTCATCGTCTTCGGCTCCATCGTCGCCGTGGTCGTGGGCCCCTCCTATCTGAAAAGCCGCGAGCGCACCGAGATGCAACTGACCGTCCGCCATGCGGTGGACAAGGGCCAGACCCTGCCGCCCGAACTGATCGACGCCATGACCAAGGACGTGCAAAAGAGCCTGCCGTCGCGGACCAAGGACATCCGCAAGGGCGTGCTGAGCCTGGCCTCGGGTGTTGGGATCGGGGCGTTCGGCCTTGTCAGCGATCTAGGGGGCAACGGATGGAACGGCGGCGTGGCCAATCCTCTGCTGGGTCTGGCGTGCATTCCCGTCGCCATCGGGATCGCCTTCATCATCCTGGGCTTCTTCAACCCGAACAAGGCTTGACGTCGACCGGAGGGGGACGTCATGAGCAAGTCCTTGCGTGATCTGCACGACGTGGAGCTGGCCGCCCAGGCGGCGGCCGGCGGACGGCGGGAATATGGCGAACTGGTCCGGCGGCACGGTTCGGCGGTCCGGGGGCTGCTGCGCCGCATGGGCGCGGCGCCGTCCCTGGCCGACGACGTCGCCCAGGACGCCTTTCTGCAGGGTTTTCAGCGCTGTTCGGAGTTTCGGGGGCAGGGGACCTTTGCGGGCTGGATCAAGAAGATCGCCGCCCGGCTTTATCTGAAGCGCGTCGCCCGCGAAGCCCGCTATGTGGCCGAGGCGGAGGCCGACGAGGCGGCGCCGGCGCAGGATCAGGCCGGGTCCATGGATCTGGACGAGGCGCTGAGGACCCTCGGCGAAACGGAAAGGGTCTGCGTGTCCCTGTGCCACGGCGCGGGGATGTCTCACCCGGAGATTGCGGCAGCCATGAATTTGCCACTCGGCACGGTGAAGTCACATGTCAAACGTGGTCTGGATAAACTCCGCGCGCGGTTGCAACCCGTGGCGGCGGACGGGAGGTCGCTCCATGTCGGCTGACGAATTCGATCCGATGATCGAGCGCCTGTTTTCGCGCACTCCGACCCTGGCGGACGAGGCGCTGTTCGTGGCCACCCTGCAGGCCCGGCTGGAGAAGCGGTCGCGCTGGCGCGGTCTGGCTCTGACGGCGGCCGGCCTGGTCGGCGGCGTCCTGGCGGTGCGCGAGGGCGTGAACTTCAACTTCAGCGGCGACCCCGACACGACCCTGACGCAGGGGGTGCGGACCGCCGCAGCCGCGGCCCAGGGCGCGGCCCAGACGGGCTTGCACAACCTGGGACTTGGGTCGATCGACCTGATGGGCGGCTCAGGCATGCTGGCCTTCTGGATCGCGGCGGGCGCGGTGGCGGCCCTGCTGGCGGCGGGAGCCGTGAAGCTGTCGCAGGACGTCTGAGGGTGACTTGCGTCCTCGGCGCGCCTATCTGACGCCCCTCAGGTCAGGAGGCGCCCGATGTCCGTTCATGTTCAAGAGACCGTCAAACGGATTTCGGTCCCCGACATCGCGGGACGAAAGGGCGCAGAGCCGATCGTCTGCCTGACCGCCTATGACGCGCCGATGGCGGGGCTGCTCGACCCCCATTGCGACGTTCTTCTGGTCGGCGACAGCGTGGGGATGGCGGTTCACGGCCTGCCCAACACCGTCGGCGTCACCCTGGACATGATGATCCTGCACGGTCAGGCGGTGGTGCGTGGATCGCGCCGGGCCTTGGTCGTGGTCGACATGCCCTTCGGCTCCTATGAGGGCGGCAAGGAAGCGGCCTACGACAACTGCGTTCGGGTGATGAAGGAAACCGGCGCCCAGGCGGTCAAGCTGGAGACCAGCGTCGAACTGGCCGAGATCGTGGCCTTTCTGGTCAGGCGGGGCATTCCGGTCATGGGGCATGTCGGCCTGCGTCCCCAGGCGGTTCTGGCCGAGGGCGGTTTCCGGGCCAAGGGCCGTACAGACGTCGAGCGGGATCGGGTCCTGGCGGAAGCCAGGGCCACGGCCGAGGCCGGCGCCTTCTGCATCGTCATCGAGGGCGTCGCCGAATCGCTGGCGCGCGAGATCACCGAGACCCTCGACGTTCCCACCATCGGCATCGGCGCCTCGGCCGCCTGCGACGGCCAGGTCCTGGTGGTCAACGACATGCTGGGCCTGTTCGACTGGGCGCCGAAGTTCGTGCGGAAATACGCCGATCTGCGCACCGAGATCGACCGCGCGGCCGCCGCTTTCGCCAATGATGTGAAAACCCGCCGTTTTCCTGCCGAAGTCGAGACCTACTTCTCGAAAAAGCCGGCTTCGCCGTAACGGACGACGTTGCGGGCGAGGGGCCGACCTTCTAGGGTCCGCGCCGGTTTGCTTTTTGCGATTTTGGGGCGACGTTTCCGTGGTTGATGTCTTCGAACAGGTCGAGGAGGAGCTTCGCTCCGACCGGTACAAGCGCCTGGCCCGCACCTGGCTGCCCGTCGTGGGCGCCGTTCTGGTGGTCGCCCTGGTCGCCGCCCTGGGCTGGTGGGGCTGGGACAGCCTGAACTCGAGCAAGGCCGCCAAGGCCGCTGAGGCCTATGATCGCGGCATGGAGGCCCTGCGGGCCGACAAGCCCGTCGATGCGCGCGCCGCCTTCGAAGAAGCGGCCAAGGAAGGCAACGGCGCCTATAAGGTCATGGCCCTGCAACAACAGGCGGGGCTGGCGGTCAGCGCCAACAAGATTCCGGATGCGGTTCGCCTGTTTGACGAGGCGGCCAAGGCATCGGGCGATCCAATCCTTTCGGACCCGCCAGCCCTCAAGGCCGCCTTCCTGGTGATGGATACGGCGCCCCTGGCCGATCTGGAGGCGCGGTTGACGCCCCTGGCCGAGGACGACCGTCCGCTGCACGCCTTCGCCCAGGAAGCCCTGGCCCTGGCGCGCCTGCAACACGGTAAGACCGATGAGGCGCGTGAAGCCTTCGTTCTTCTGCAACTGGGCCAGGACGTGCCCGACGACGTCCGCCAGCGCGCCAACATCGCCGTGGCCACGATCGACGCCGGTACGGCCGGCGCCCTCAAGGCCATCGTCGATGCGGCCAAGTCGGCGCCTCCGCCGGCCGCCCCCGCTCCGTCCACCGCCCCCGCTCAACAGTGACGACCCCCGACAGGACGCCCCCGATGAACCGAGTTCTGAAAGTCGCGCTGATCTGCGGCGTCGCCGCCACCATGGCCTCCTGCGGCGCCGTCAGTCGCAACCTGCCCTTCGGTCTGGGCAAGAAGGGCGATCCCAAAGCGACGGCGTCCGAAGGCCAGCGCATCTCGGTGCTGGAGTTCGAACAGCAACTGGCGCCCTCGGCGGCCTTGTCCGGTCGGACTTATTTCCTGCCGGGTCCGCAGGCCGCGACGGCCTGGACCCAGCCGGGCGGCACGGCGGAAAACCTGGTCGAGCACGTCATCGCCGCGCCGGACTTCAAGATCGCCTGGAAGCGCGACATCGGCCGCGGGTCGGCCCGCGTCGGCAACGTCATGGCGCCTGTCGTCGCGGCCGACGGCAAAATCTTCGTGCTGGACGGCGAATCGACCGTCTCGGCCGTTTCCGCCGACACGGGCGCGGTTCTGTGGAAGACCGACGTGAAGAACGACGAACGCGACCGCAACGGCGGTTTCGGCGGCGGCGTCGCCGTGGCGGGCGGCAAGGTCTTTGTTTCCTCCGGCTATCGCTCCATGACGGCGCTGGACGCCAATACCGGGGCCGTCGCCTGGACCCAGCCGGTGGATGCCCCCATTCACGGCGCGCCGACGGTGGTCGGTTCGCACGTCTTCGTCGTGGACGTGGATAGCCAGCTGTTCGCCTTCGACGTCAACACGGGCGCCCAGGACTGGACCTATCGCGGCATCGCCGAGCCGGCTCGCGTGATGCGCGCCTCCAGCCCGGCCGTGACCGGAAACACCGTCATCGCCCCCTTCGCCTCGGGTCAGCTGGTGGCGCTGAGCGCCCTGAACGGCCAGTCCCTGTGGGAACAGACCCTGTCGCGCACCAGCCGCACCAGCGCCCTGTCCGAGGTTCGCGACGTGGCCGGTCGCCCCGTGATCAGCCGCGGCATGGTCTATGGCGTCAGCCATTCAGGCGTGCTGTCGGCTCTGGACCTGCGCTCGGGTCAACCCAAATGGCAACTGCCGGTCACGGGCGTGAACGCGCCCCTGCCGGTCGGCGACGTGGTCTTCGTCGTGTCCAAGTCCGGCGAGCTGATCACCGCCAATCGCGACACCGGCCAGATCTACTGGACTCGCGAGCTGAATGAAGGCCGCGCCCGCAAGGTCGGCGGCTTCTTGCGCTTCGGCCGTCGCACCATCACGCCGCAGTGGTCCGGCCCGCTTCTGGCCTCCAACCGTCTGGTGATGGTCAACTCCTACGGCGAAGCGGTCGCCTTCGATCCGAAGACAGGCGTCGCTCAGACGACGTTGAAGCTGGGCGCGCCCGCCTATATCGCGCCTGCGGCCTATAACGGCGCCCTCTATGTGCTGACCGACACCGGTCAGTTGATCTGTATCCGCTGATTTTCAGCCAGAATTACGTTAGAAGGCCGACATGGCTCTGAAGGTCGCCATCGTCGGCCGCCCCAATGTGGGCAAATCGACACTGTTCAATCGTCTCGTCGGCAAACGCCTCGCGCTGGTCGATGACCGGCCCGGCGTGACCCGCGACCGGCGCTATGCCGACGGCAACATCGGCGACATGGACCTGACGCTGATCGACACGGCCGGCTATGAGGACGTCACCGACGAAAGCCTCGAGGCGCGGATGCGCGAACAGACCGAGGCGGCTATCGACGACGCCGAACTGATCCTGTTCATGATGGACGCCCGCGAAGGCGTGACTTCGCTGGACCGGATCTTCGCCGAACGCCTGCGCAAGGTGCACAAGCCGATCATCCTGCTGGCCAACAAGTCCGAGAGCCGGGAGAGCGGCGGCGGCGTGGGCGAGGCGCACGCCCTGGGTTTCGGCGAGCCCGTCGCTATCTCCGCAGAGCACGGCGAGGGCATGGCCGACCTCTACGCCGCCCTCCGCGCCGGTTCGGAGGACATCTTCGTCGAGGAGATCGACGAGCCGGACAAGCCGATCCGTATCGCCGTGATCGGCCGGCCCAACGCCGGCAAGTCCACCCTGATCAACCGTCTGATCGGCGACGACCGGCTGCTGACGGGGCCGGAAGCCGGGATCACCCGCGACTCCATCTCGGTGGACTGGACGTTCGAGGGCAAGAACATCCGCCTGATCGACACGGCCGGGATGCGGCGCAAGGCCCGTGTTCAGGAGAAGCTGGAGAAGCTGTCGGTCGCCGACACCATCCGCGCCATCACCTTCGCCGAGGTGGTGATCCTGGTCATGGACAAGGACGACGCCTTCGACACCCAGGATCTTCAGCTGGCCGATCTGGTCGAGCGGGAAGGGCGGGCCCTGGTCTATGTGGCCTCGAAATGGGACCTGGAGGACGAGCCCCAGTCGCGGCTGGCCAAGCTGAAGACCCTGGCGGAAGACAAACTGCCTCAGTTGAAGGGTTCGCCCTTTGTGGCCCTGTCTTCCCACTCGGGGCGGGGCGTCGATCGGCTGATGCCGGCGGTGCTTCAGGCCTATGACACCTGGTCGGTCAAGGTGAAGACCAAGGATCTGAACACCTGGCTGTCCATGGCGACCCAGCGCCACCCGCCGCCCGCCGTGGACGGCAAGCGGATCAAGCCGAAATACATCGCCCAGACCAAGGCCCGTCCGCCCACCTTCGTGCTGATGGCCAATCGGGCCGAGGCCATGCCGGATCATTACAAGCGCTATCTGGTCAATTCGATCCGGGAGAGCTTCGACCTGCCGGGCACGCCGATCCGCCTGAACGTCAAGTCCAGCGGCGCCAATCCCTATGCCGAGGGCGGCGCCAAGTCCGGCCCGGAACGCTACAAGGGCGACGCCAAGACCGCGCCGCGCCGCGTCAAGAAGGCCGAGAAGGAAGAGGCCTTGTCCAAGCTGCCCGGCAAGGCGCTGGAGCAGAAGAAGACCCGCAAGGCCCAGCCCAAGGTGCTGGGCGGCCTGAAGGCCAGCGCGTCCAAGAAGGCCGGATCGTCTGTTGCGATCCAGAAGGGCGCGCGCGGCGGCGCCCGTCAAGTGTCGCGCTCAGGCCGCATCCGCACCGGCCAGAAGGGCGGCGCCAAGAAGTGACCTCATGAGCGAGGTCGCGTCCGTCCTTCCCGACCGGCCGACCTCGCGCTGGCTGATCCTGGACGGGCAGGGGCGGGTGCTGCTGTTCCGTTTCGCCTTCGCCGACGGCCCCCTTGCGGGATCCGAATTCTGGGCCACGCCGGGCGGCGGCTGCGATCCGGGCGAGACCTACGAGGACGCCGCACGCCGCGAACTGTTCGAGGAGACGGGCCTGATCGTCGCTGATCCGGGCCCCCAGGTCGCCCGCGTCCGCGTCAGCTTCCGCCTGCCCGACGGCTGCATGGCCGACGTCGATCAGCGCTTCTTCCTGCTCCGCAGGGACGGCTTCGACCTGTCCTCCAACGGTTGGACCGAGGCGGAGCGGCGCGTCCTGGCCGAGCACCGCTGGTGGAGCCTCGACCAGATCCGCGCCTCGACAGAGACGATCTGGCCCCAGGAATTGGCGGACATTCTGGAGCGGCTGACGCCGATGGCGAGGGGTGTTGATCAAGGCTAGGGTCTTGGTCCGCCTCGAACCTTCGCCATGCCCGCCCTGATCGTCGCCGTCCTGCTGAGCCAGCCTGTGGATCGGATAGGCTGAGTGCGGAGCAAGCACGGGAGTTTCGGTTGTCTGAAGTTCCCTCCGATGGCGTCCTTTTTCGATAGGGATATTCGTTTGCAATCATAATGCTTGCAGCAAGGCCCACTGCGGCGCTTGATCCCTCGAGGATAGGAGAACACCATGACGACATCCCCGATCTTCGATCTTCAAGCGGTGCAAAAGGTGCGTAAGGGCGCCGTGCTCGTCGCCCTGCTGGGTCTGGTGGGCCTGACGATGGTGTCCCAGTCCGCCACGGGCCTGGACAGTCCGCTTCACGAAGGCGTCGAGGCCGTGGGTCTGGCCGCCATCGTCTTCGCCATCGTCGGCCGGGCCTGGTGTTCCCTCTATATCGGAGGGCGCAAGAAGGCCGAGATCGTCTCGCGCGGCCCCTATTCGATCAGCCGCAATCCCCTCTATATCTTCAGCTTCTTCGGCGCCTTCGGCATCGGCGCCCAGAGCGGCAGCCTGACGCTGGCGGTGCTGTTCACCCTCGCGTCCGTGGCCGTTTTCTATCTGACTGTTCGCCGCGAAGAGGCCTGGCTGGGCGCGACCTTCGGCGCCGCCTATGCCGATTACAAGGCGCGGACGCCTCGCTTCCTGCCTGACTTCACCCGCTGGCATGACGAGCCAGAGCTGTCGGTGCGGCCGAGCTTCTTTCTGACCACGATTAGAGACGGGCTGGTCTTCCTGCTCGCCATACCGCTGTTTGAGGCCGTGGACCTGGCCCAGGCCCAGGGATGGCTGGCTGCTGTGGTGCGCCTGCCCTGATTGGCGGGGGCACAGACCCCTGGCTTCACTCGCCGTCAGACCAAGGCTTCCGTCGTCGGCCCGGCCCTCCAGTCGCGGAAGCGGATCGTCGGCGGCGGCGTCAGGTCGCCCCGCGCCAGTTCAACGACCAGGGGGCCGATTTCCGACGGATGGGGCAGGGTCTGCGGGTCTTCTCCGGGGAAGGCCTGGGCGCGCATGGCGGTGCGCATCCGACCGGGATCGACGATGCTGACACGGATCGGGGTGCTCTCCACCTCGTCCGCCCAGGCCTTCATTAAAGCCTCGGCGCCCGCCTTGGTGGCGGCGTACATGCCCCAGAAAGCCCGAGGCGTGGTCGCGACGCTGGTCGTGAAATGGATGGCCCGCCCGGCGTCCGAGGCGCGCAGCAGCGGCTCCAGCGAGCGGATCAGCCGGTAGACGGCCGTGAAGTTGACCTTTTCGACCTTGGCGAACTCGCGCGGATCGGCGTGGGCCACCGGCGTCAGGCCCGACGGCCCCATGGTCGCCGCCGCCTGGACCCAGATGTCCAGTTTCTTGAACCGTTCGACGATCGCGCCGCCCAGCCGGTCGATCCCGCCCCCGTCGACCAGGTCGAACGGGACGAGGGTCGCGTGTTTGCCCGTCGCGGCGAAGACGGCGTCGTCCAGTTCCTCAAGCCCGCCTTGTGTCCGGGCTGTAGCCACCACGTGCGCGCCAGCCTTGGCCAGGGCGAGGGCGCTCTCGTAGCCGATGCCGCGCGAGGCCCCGACGACGAGGGCGATACGGTCTTTGAGGGGCAGGTCTGACATCCGCCATGATTAGCGTGCGTCGGACACGCACGCCAAGCCAGATCGGCGCGGCGGAGGACAGGAAAAGTTAGGCGCTGACCAGCAGCGAAAGTTGTCGCGCCGAAAACTCCCGGCCGCCTTCCTCGATCTCGCGGTCCAGCAGGCGGGTGGGGTAGTCGCCGGTGAAATAGTGGTCGGTGAACTGGGGCGCGTCATTGTTGCGGCCCGTCTCACCCATGGCGCGGTAGAGACCGTCGATCGAGAGGAAGCCGAGCGAGTCGACTTCCAGCAGTTCGCGCATCTCTTCCAGCGTCTTGTTGGCGGCCAAAAGTTGCGCCCGTTCCGGCATGTCGATGCCGTAGAAGTCGGGGAAGAGGATCTGCGGGCTGGCTGACCGCAGGTGGACCTCCTTGGCGCCCGCGGCGCGGACAGCGCGGACCAGTTTGACCGAGGTGGTGCCGCGCACGATCGAATCGTCGATCAGCACGACCCGCTTGCCGGCCAGGGCAGACTTGTTGGGGCTGTGCTTCATCCGCACGCCCTTCTGCCGGGCGCCCTGGCTGGGCTGTATGAAGGTGCGGCCCAGATAGTGGCTGCGGATGATGCCCATCTCATAGGGGATGCCGCTCTCCTGGGCATAGCCCAGGGCGGCGGGCACGCCGGAGTCCGGCACGGGCACCACGATGTCGGCGTCCACGCCCCATTCGCGCGCCAGGCCGCGTCCCATCTCCTTGCGGACTTCATAGACCGAACGGCCGTTCACGACCGAGTCGGGTCGCGAGAAATAGACGTATTCGAACAGGCAGGGGCGGGCGGCGCGCGCCGGAAAGGGCTTGATCGATTCCAGGCCGTTCTCGTCGATGACCACGACCTCGCCGTGTTCGACGTCGCGCACGAAGGCGGCGCCCATCATGTCCAGGGCGCAGGTCTCGGAGGCCAGGACCCAGGCCTCGCCCATCTGGCCCAGAACCAGCGGGCGGATGCCCAGCGGGTCGCGGGCGCCGATCATCTTGTGGCGGGTCTGGGCGACCAGGGCGTAGCCGCCCTCGATCCGCGCCAGGGCGTCGATGAAGCGATCGACGATCTTGGCCTTACGGCTGCGCGCGATCAGGTGAAGGATGACTTCGGAATCCGACGTCGACTGGAAGATGGCGCCTTCGCTGACCAGCTGGCTGTGCAGGAATTTGAAGTTGGTCAGGTTGCCGTTGTGGGCGATGGCGATACCGCCCTGGTCCAGGTCGGCGAACATGGGCTGGATGTTGCGCAGGAAGCTGCCGCCAGCGGTGGAGTAGCGGGTGTGGCCGACAGCCGCGCGACCGGGCATACGGGTCATCAGATCGGCGCCGCCGAAGGCCTCGCCGACCAGACCCTGATGGCGTTCGGTGTAGAAGCGGTCGTCCTTTATGCTGGCGATGCCGCAGGCTTCCTGGCCGCGATGCTGCAGGGCGTGGAGGCCCAGGGCGACGACGGCCGAGCCCTCGTCCTCGTCCGCGCCCCAGACGCCGCAGACGCCGCACTCCAGACGGAGCTGATCGTCCTCCGGCTCACGCCAGTGCTCGCGGTGAACGACGGGATCGGCGATGTGGTGGCGCATCGTGGGGCTCCGATGACCGGGGGAAACTTACGGGGCGGCTTCGCGCGGCGAGTTAGTCTCGGATTGCGTCCGAGGCAAGGCTTCGTCGTTCGAAAACCCTTTGCGCACGGATGAATCCACCACAGGCGTGATCGCATCGGCGCCGCGCCCGATGCCGGGCAGGACGATCTGAATGGCGCGGGCGCCGACGGCGCTGACCTTGTAGAGCGCCGCCTGGGTCAGCCATTTCGGCGTCCGTTCGCCCGGCATGGCGGCCACGATGACCAGATGGACGGCGCCCAACAGGACCAAGGCCCGGCCTGCGCCGACGAACACTCCGATGAACCGGTCGATTCCTCCCAACTGCGGATGGGCCTGGGCCTGTTTGGACAGGAAGGAGCCGAAGATGCGGATGCCGAAATAGACGACCATGAAGGTCACGATCGCCGCCAGGATCGTCCCGGCCCAGTCGGGATTGACCAGGGCCCGCCCCAGCATGGCCGTCCAGGGCAGGGTCACCAGGGCGATCAGCGCCGCCAGCAGGGCGCTGAGCAGGGTGATGATCTCGCGCACCCCGCCGCGCACCCAGCCGGCGGCGGCGGAGAACAGGATCACCACTATGGCGAAGACGTCGTAACCGGTCACTCAGAGGTCCAGAAACTGTTGCGCCCGTCTAATAGCGGTTTTGCGAGATTCGTTCGACCACATCCGTCAAACGCGTCGCCGACGTCACCTTGACCCCGTTTGTCTTCCCCGCGCTCTGGGGCAGGGGCGGGCACAGCAGATGGTCGAAGCCCAGCTTCTGAGCCTCGCGCAGCCGCGCCTCGGCTCGGCCCACGCTGCGGACCTCGCCCGACAGGCCGATCTCGCCGAAGACGACGCAGCCCTGGGGCAGGGGCATGTCCAGGGCCGAGCTGATCAAGGCCGCCGCCGCCGCCAGGTCCGCCGCCGGCTCGTTGATCCGCAGCCCCCCGGCGACGTTCAGATAGACATCTTTGTCGCCGAAGCCCAGGCCGCACCGGGCCTCCAGCACCGCCAGCAACATGGCCAGGCGACCGGAGTCCCAACCGACCACCGCCCGCCGCGGCGTGCCATAGGCGGACGGCGCCACCAGGGCCTGGATCTCGACCAGAACGGGCCGCGAGCCTTCGATCCCGGCGAAGACGGCGGCGCCGGGCGCCCGGTCCTTGCCTTCGCCCAGGAAGAGGGCCGAGGGATTGGCGACTTCGCGCAGGCCGCTGTCGCCCATTTCGAACACCCCGATTTCGTCGGTGGCGCCGAACCGGTTCTTGCCCGCGCGCAGAATGCGGAACGGATAGCCGCGCTCGCCCTCGAAGGTCATGACGGCGTCGACCAGGTGTTCGACCACGCGCGGCCCGGCCACCTGGCCGTCCTTGGTGACGTGGCCGACCAGGACGACGGCGATCCCTTGCGTCTTGGCCAGTCGGACCATTTCGCCGGCGCAGGCCCGGACCTGGGTGATGGAGCCGGGCCCGCTCTCATGAACGTCGGACCACAGGGTCTGGATCGAATCGACGATGACGATGTCGAACTGTTCGCGCTTCAGCGTGCCCAGGATGTCGCGCAGCGCCGTCGCCGCCGCCAGATTGACCGGCGCCTGGTCCAGCCCCATCCGCTTGGCCCGCGCTCGGATCTGCTCGACGGCCTCTTCGCCCGAGATATAGGCGATACGCCCGCCGCGAAGCGCCGCCTTGGCCGCGACCTCGAGCAGCAGGGTGGACTTGCCCACGCCCGGATCGCCGCTCAGCAGGATGGCCGAACCCGGAACCACGCCGCCGCCGCAGACCCGGTCGAACTCGGCCACGCCCGTCGTGATGCGGGGCGGTTCGGGGGTGTCGGATTGAAGGGCTTCAAACTGCAGGCCGCGTCCGCGCGCCGAAGCGGCCGCCGAAGGCTTGATCGCGCCCGGCGGCGCGGAACGGCTCTCTTCGGTCAGGGTGTTCCACTGCCCGCACGATGAACACTGACCCGACCACTTGCCGTGGACCGAGCCGCAGGATTGACAGACGTAGAGGGCGGAATCGCGAGCCATGGACTTCCTTAGCAGAGACAGCCGACGTCGGGTGACGGGCCGAGCTTTGGGCCTTCATCGGCCTCTTCTACGTCAGTCGCGGTCGCATTCGCCTCAATAGGCGCGAGGCACCCGGTCGCCGATTGCAGTCAATAGTTCATAGCTGATGGTTCCGGCCGCGGCCGCCGCCTCATCTAGATGACGGTTCGCGCCGAAAAGCTCGACCCGATCGCCGACCGCGACGTCCAGGCCGGTGATGTCCAGGGTACAGACGTCCATCGACACCCGGCCCAGCAGAGGGCGGATCTCGCCCGACACCCAGGCGGCGCCGCCTTGTCCATAGGCCCGCATGACGCCGTCGGCATAGCCCGCAGCCACCACGGCCGCTCGCACGGGACGGTCAGCGACGAAGCCTCTGGAATAGCCGATGCTTTCCTCCGCCCTGACGTCTCGGACCTGCAAGACCTCGGCGGTCAGGGTGGCGACGGCGGCGATCCTGTCGTCCGGCCGACCCTGCGGCCCGCCGCCATAGAGACAGACGCCGGGGCGCACGGCGTCGAAGCTGTAGTCCCGCCCCAGAAAGCAACCGCCCGAATTGGCCAGCGATCGCGTGATGCCCGGATATCGCGCGGCCGCCGCCGTGAAGGCGTCGCGCTGGCGCCGGTTCATCGGCTGGTCCGGTTCGTCGGCGCAGGCCAGGTGACTCATGACAAGGTGGAGGCCCTCGAACGGCTCCGGCGCGTCTTCGGGGCGGAACCCCAGCCGGTTCAGGCCGGTGTCGATCTGGATGCCGCAGGCGCCGCCGCCGACCTGGCTCCAAGCCTGCATCTGTCGGGGCTGGTTCAGCACTGGACGCAGGTCCGCCGCCTTCAGCACGCCGGCCGCCCCGTCGTGGCAGCCGTCCAGCACATAGATGACCGGCGCATCGCCCAGCGCCGCCCGCAAGGCCAGGCCTTCATCGGCGCGGGCGACGAAGAAGGTCCGCGCCCCCTCGGTCATCAGCCGGGTCGCACAGGCCTCGGCGCCCAGCCCATAGGCGTCGGCCTTGACCACCGGATGAACCGGCGCGCCGGTCACGGCTTCCAGCGTGTGGAAGTTGCGGGCCAGGGCGTTCAGATCGACGGAGAGCAGGGCGGGGGAGGGCATGGCGGCCTTATGGCGCAAGTCGGCGGTTAGGGAAGAGCCCTATTCGTAGCTGACTTCCTCATAGCCGTGCGCCAGGTTGCCGAAGCGGACCGTGTCGGCGTCGAAGGCCAGTTTGACGATGCCGATCGGGCCGTGGCGCTGCTTGCCGATGACGACCTCGGCCTGGCCTTGCAGCCGGTCCATGTCCTGCTGCCATTGCAGGTGTTCCTCAGTGCCTTCGCGCGGCTCGGCCCGGCCCAGATAGTAGCTCTCGCGATAGACGAACATCACGCAGTCGGCGTCCTGTTCGATCGAGCCGGACTCCCGCAGGTCCGACAGCTGGGGCCGCTTGTCGTCGCGCTGTTCGACCTGACGCGACAGCTGCGACAGGGCGATGATCGGCACGTTCAGCTCCTTGGCCAGGGCCTTCAGGCCGCCGGTGATCTCGGACACTTCCTGAACGCGGTTCTTTTGACCGCCGCCTTCGCCGGTGGTCACCAGCTGCAGATAGTCGACGATGATCAGATCCAGCCCGTGCTCCATCCGCTTCAGCCGCCGCGCCCGGGCGGCCAGCTTGGAGATGGAGATGCCGCCGGTGGCGTCGATGTAGAGAGGCGCCTCGCCGATCTCGACCGCCGCGTCGCGCAGCTTGCCGAAATCCGAGGCGTCGATCTCGCCCTTGCGCAGCTTGTCGGATGAGACGCCGGACGCATCGGCCAGGATCCGCATGGCCAGCTGTTCGGCGCTCATTTCCAGCGAATAGAAGGCGACCACCCCGCCGTTGACCGTCTTGCGGCCCTCCGGCGTCGGCTCCCATTGATAGGCGCGGGCCACGTTGAAGGCCATGTTGGTCGCCAGAGCCGTCTTACCCATCGACGGGCGTCCGGCGAGGATCAGCAGGTCGGACGGGTGCAGGCCGCCCAGTTTCCGGTCCAGATCGTGCAGGCCGGTGGCCAGACCGGCCAGCTTGCCCTCGCGCTGATAGGCTTCCGCCGCCATCTGAACGGCGCCGGACAAGGCGTGAGAAAAGCTGACGAAACCGGACGAGGGCTTGCCCGTCTCTGCCAGCGAATAAAGGGTCTGTTCGGCCTGTTCGATCTGTTCGTCAGCGGGGACGTCCGGATTGGGCGCCTCCTTGATGATCTCGCCGCCGATGCGGATCAGGTCGCGGCGCAGGGCCGTGTCATAGACGACGCGGGCGTAGTCCGGGGCGTTGGCCGCCGGCGGGGCCCGGTCCACCAGATCGGCGAAATAGCGCAGGCCGCCGAACTCCTGAAAGGCGGGGTCCTGTTTGAACCGCTCCATCAGGATGGTCGGCTCGGCCAGCATGCCCTGACGGATGTGATCCTCGATGGCGTCGAACAGCCGCTGGTGGAAGGGCTCGTAGAAGTGGGAGCCGCGCAGACGGTCGCTGAGACGCTCGAACACCCCGTTGTCGAACATCAAGGCGCCGAGCAGAGCCTGTTCGGCCTCCAGGTTATGAGGCATGGAGGCGACGCCGTTGGAGTCCAACGGCGAGGACGAGAAGGGCAGGGGGGCGAAGGCGTTCATTGTCTTAACGCTCTATCCCTCACACGCGCCTGCGTCAGTCGCGGACGCCGCCGCGACGGTGGACAGATCGTCCGCCCTGTGGGTGAACGGGAATTGTTCAGGCGGAACCCAGGCGGCGGCCGACGTCCCGCCGCCCATGGTCCGTGCGCGAAACAAAAAGGGACGCTCCGAAGAGCGTCCCTGATCTCAGGGTGGGGCCGGCTCACCAGTTCAAGGCGATACGGCCGTACACGAACCGGCCGTTGAAGCCGTAGGGCGAGAAGTTGGAGAAGGGGAAGGCGCCCGATGTGTTGTTGGCGCGCTGAGCTTGGCGGGGATATTCGTCCAGCACATTGTCCGCTCCGACCGCCAAGGTCAGACGATCATTGAGGGCGTAGCGCGCCTCCACATCGACGACCACGCCGACGCCAAGCTCCAGATCGGTCGCCTCGGTCGCGCCAGGAGCCAGGACGTCGCCATAGCCGGTCACGCGGAAGGTGCCGCCCAGCCGGGCGCGGGTCCAATCCGTCTGGAAGACTGTCTTCCACGGCGGCGTGCCCTCTTCGAACCGCAGTGTCGCCTGGCGCGCGAACAGCGAGACCGGGGTCGGCAGGATGCCCGAGCGGGTCTGGGGCGTCTTGGTCACGTCGAAATCATTGACGTTCGCCGCCAGGGTGAAGTCGAGCGAGCCGACGTCGGCCAGAACCCGGTAGCGCGCAACCACGTCCAGGCCGGTCGTCTCGGTGTCCACGCCATTGATGAAGAAGCGGGCCGCTGTGGCGCCATAAGGCTGAAGCAGATCGAAGATGGCGCGGGCGTTGGTTCCAGGCGCCGCAGTGGCGCTGCCTGTCAACGTCTCTGACAAGATGATCCGATCCTCAATGTCGATGCGATAGGCGTCGGCTGTCAGTTCAAAGGGACCGCGACGGTAGACCAAGCCCAGCGAATAGTTGGTCGATGTCTCGGCCTTAAGAGGCGTGCCGCCAAGCGCGACGCCGACCGGGCTGACCGAGGGGAAGGTGCCGGTCTCATAGGGAACGTTGTTTATGTAGAGGATCGCCGTCTGGGTGAAATACTGCTGTTGCAGGCTTGGCGCGCGGAAGCCGGTCGATAAGGCGCCGCGAACAGCGAAGGTCGGGGTGAAGTCGTACCGCGCCGCCAGCTTGCCCGAAACATTGTCGCCGAAGTCCGAGTAGTTTTCGTACCGCACAGCCGCCGAGGCGGTGAAGCGTTCGAACAGCTCGCCTTCCAGATCGACATAGGCGCCGATGTTGTTGCGGTCTTCGTCGACCTCATTGGCGGGGGTGAAGCCGGTGAAACCGCGCGAGCCCCAGCTGAGATCCACGCCGCCGACGTTCAGGAAGGTCCCGCGCTGATAGGAGTTGGGTTCGCCCGCGCCGATCTGATAGGACTCCCGCCGGGCCTCCAGGCCAAAGGCGACGTTCAAGGGGGCGTAAAGGCCGACGTCATAGGCGCGGCTGGCGTCAATACCCAGCACCAGCTGATCATAGGCCAGGGAACCGGCGTAGAACTTGGTCGGGGAGGTCGGTCCCAAAGAGGGGTTCAGCGTGTTTTCAACGCTGAAGTCGATCTCGTTCTTGCCGTAGCCCAGGTTGATGTCGATGTCGAAACCCCCGGCCTGGCCCTTCAGCCCGGCGGCGGTGGTCCAGTCGGTCGTGTCGGTCAGAATGTAGGGCAGGTAGCCGTCAGGATAGACGCGGCCAGAGGCGTAGGCCGGGTTCTGGGCGTTGTCGGTCGGCGTGCGATAGAAGGCGGCGGCCGAGGCGTCGCGGGTCTGATAGCCGACCCAGCCATAGGCTTCCCAGCCCGCAGCCAGGGGCTTGCCGGCGTTCAGATAGACGGCGAGATCCTCAGACTCAGGATCCCCCTGTGCCCCGCGAACCTGGGACGGGTTGAAGCGGGGATCGAGGTCGCTTCGGTTGGTGCGCTCCCGGTCCCGATATTCTACTGAAGCCGTCAGAAAGCCGTCCGAGCCCAGGCCGAACCCCTGCCAGCCGGCCACCGTCAGGGCCTCGCCGTCCTTCAAATCCTGGCCGCCGCCGTAGAAGCCGGTGTAGTCGGTGCGATAGCCGCCGTAGGTGACGCTGGCGCCGCCGCCGCTGGAAGCCTTGCGCAGGCGCAGGTTCAATACGCCGGCGATGGCGTCAGACCCGTATTGCGCCGCAGCGCCGTCGCGCAACACCTCGATACGTTCGATCGCGGTGGAGGGAATGGCGTTCAGATCGACAGCAGCCGACCCGCGACCGACCGAGCCGTTGGTGTTCACCAGGGCGGTGGCGTGACGGCGCACGCCATTCACCAGCACCAGGGTCTGGTCCGGCCCTTGTCCGCGCAAGGTTGCGGGGCGGATCGAGTCAGTGCCGTCGGTGGCCGAGGGGCGGGGGAAGTTCAGGGCAGGGACGGTGGCGGCTAGCTGGGTGGCCAGCTCGGTCGAGCCGCGCTGTTGCAGGGTTTCGGCCGTAACGACGTCGACGGGCGCGACAGAATCGAGGCGCGAGCGATTCTGGACGCGGGTGCCGGTGACGACGATGTCGTCAACCGCGTCGGCCTGAGGTTGTTGCTGAGCAAGGGCCGGCGCGGCGGTCAGCAAGGCGAAGGCCGATGAGGTGATCAGCAGGATGGAGGCGGTGGGTCGGAAAGCGGAGCGGCGCATGGAGAGATCCTGTTCTGGAGAGGGCGCACGGGCGGCGCGGCGTCGCCGTCTTGAGCGGCGTTCTTAAGAGAGACGCTATCGGCGACATCGCTCCCTGGGTTGCAGCCAGGCCGCACGCTCGGAAAACAGATGCATCTTAAGTCCCCTCATCGGCCGATGGCGGCGTTCAGCCCTTGTGGCGATATCAGAGCGGCCCCGTGGCGGGTCAACCATCGGCCCTGACCATGTTTGCTGAGCTGAAGGGCTAGAAAATCTATAAAGTTGTCTCTGCGCGAGCCGAAGGTCGGGCAAGGTGGGACTTCGCAGCATGACGATCTCCCGGGGCTGAAACCGATAAGCGCGCCTTCAAGTCGGCGCAAAATACTTGCTCTGGAAATGCGAAAAACGACGATCGGAAATCGTGTTGGTCGTTCGCGCGCGACGTCAAGGTCGTTTCATGCGCAACTACCCCTCAGGCGCTCGCTTGCCTTCAATGTGTTGTAAACTTGTCATGAAGTCGCGTCGCAGCGGGGCGCGCAGCAGAAAGGGCGCGTCCCTTGCGGAACGCGCCCTTGAAGTTCGACCGGTCCGGTCCGAAGACCAGGAGGCGATCAGGCTTCGTCGCCGAAGCCTTCCTGTTGACCGGCGCCGCCTTCGATCAGCTCCTGGGCCGATTGCTCGGCGGCCTGGCGCTCATCGTCGAACTGGCTGCGGATCACGTCCTCGCCCTTGGCTTGGCGCTCGGCCTCGTCCATGGAGCGGGCGATGTTGATCTTGACCGTGGCGCGGACCTCGGCGTGCAGGCGGACCGGCACTTCGTGGACGCCCAGGGTCTTGATCGCCGTGTTCAGGACCACCTGCGAACGTTCGACCTTGCCGCCTTCGGCCTGGATGGCCTCGGCGACGTCGCGACCGGCGACCGAACCGTACAGCTGGCCGGTTTCACCGGCCTGACGGATCATGATGTAGGTCTGGCCGTCGATCTTGTCGGCGATCTTCTGAGCCTCGGCCTTGTTCTTCTCGTTGCGCTGCTCGATGGCGGCGCGGTCGAGTTCGAAAGCCTTCAGATTGGCGGCGGTGGCCCGGCGGGCCTTGTCGCGCGGCAGAAGGAAGTTGCGGGCGAAGCCGTCCTTGACAGTGACGACGTCGCCGATGGCGCCGAGGTTATCGACGCGTTCCAGCAGAACGACCTTCATCTTACTTCACCACATACGGCAGGAGGGCCAGATAGCGGGCGCGCTTGATGGCCTTGGCCAGTTCGCGCTGCTTCTTCTGGGAGACGGCGGTGATGCGCGAAGGCACGATCTTGCCGCGTTCGGAGACGTAGCGCTGCAGCAGCTTGACGTCCTTGTAGTCAATCTTCGGCGCATTGGCGCCCGAGAACGGGCAGACCTTGCGGCGACGATAGAAGGGGCGGCGGCCGGCGGAGCCGGAGCCGGCCGGGGCGCCCGGGGTGGGGGCAGTCGTGTCGGTCATGATCCGGTTTCCTTATTCGGCGTCTGCGGCGTCGGCGTCGTCACGCGGGGTGCGCTCGCGTTCACGCTCGCGTTCGCGCTCGCGGCGGGCCAGAAGCGGCGACAGTTCCAGGTCCAGTTCCTCGACGCGGACGGTCAGCCAGCGCAGCACGTCTTCGTTGATCGACAGCTGACGCTCGACCTCGGCCATGGCGGCGGGAGGGGCGTCGACGGCCAGCAGCGAATAGTGAGCCTTGCGGTTCTTCTTCACGCGGTAGGTCAGGTTGCGCAGACCCCAGTACTCGATCTTGGCGACGGAGCCGCCGCCTTGCACGATCAGGTCCTTGATGGTGTCGTTCAGCGCTTCGGCCTGTTGCGCCGAGATGTCCTGGCGCGTCATGACCGTGTGCTCGTAAAGAGCCATGCGGTAGTCTCCCTTGTAGGCGTCGGCGCGGAAACGACCGGGTAAGTCGATCTCCACGATGGCTCCTGGCGCGGCGGCGGGACCGGTTGTCCAACCCTTTGGCGTTCCGCGTCAGGACCGAAGCCCTGGAAAGCGGGGGCGTATAGGGGAAAAGGCGGGAACTGGCAAGAACGGCGGGGCGTCGGGGTGAAAAGCGCCTGTGAGCAGGAGGTGAGCCTTCAGCGCGCGCCTCAGCGCACGTCTCACTCACTAGCGCTTTTCGCCAACCGCCCCTAAACCACCCCCATGCCGAAGCTGACGTCAGCGGTCGATCCGCAAAGCCCCAAGTACAAGTCCCTGCACGCGCATAACAGCGCCCTGGTCGCCGAGCTTCGCGACCATGTGGCCAAGGTCGCGCGCGGCGGCTCCGACAAGGCGCGCGAACGCCACGTCGCCCGCGGCAAGTTGCTGCCGCGAGATCGGGTCGAGCGGTTGTTGGATCCCGGTTCGCCTTTCCTGGAGATCGGCCAGCTGGCCGCCCACGGCATGTATGACGGCGAAGCGCCGGGCGCCGGCGTCATCGCCGGGATCGGGCGGGTCTCAGGGCGCGAGGTCATGATCGTCGCCAACGACCCGACGGTGAAGGGCGGCGCCTACTTCCCCATGACGGTCAAGAAGCACCTGCGCGCCCAGGAGATCGCCGAGCAGAACGGCCTGCCCTGCGTCTATCTGGTCGACAGCGGCGGGGCCAACCTGCCGCACCAGGCCGAGGTGTTTCCCGACCGCGACCATTTCGGCCGCATCTTCTTCAACCAGGCGCGGATGAGCGCCAAGGGCGTCGCCCAGATCGCCTGCGTCATGGGCCTGTCCACCGCCGGCGGCGCCTATGTGCCGGCCATGTCGGACGAGACGGTGATCGTGCGCAACCAGGGCGCCATCTTTCTGGCCGGCCCGCCGCTGGTGAAGGCCGCCACCGGCGAGGTCATCTCGGCCGAGGAACTGGGCGGGGCCGAAACGCACGGCCGCCGCTCGGGCGTGGTCGATCATGTCGCCGAGAACGACGAACACGCGCTGGAGATCGTGCGGTCGATCGTCGCCAATCTGAACACGACCAAGGCCGTGGAGCTGGATGTGCGCGAACCCCGCGCGCCGGCCTTCGATCCGGCCGAACTGTATGGGCTGATCCCCGAGGACGTCCGCGCGCCCTATGACGTGCGCGAGGTGATCGCCCGTCTGGTCGACGGGTCGGAGTTCGACGAGTTCAAGGCCCTTTACGGCTCCACCCTGGTGTGCGGCTTCGCCCGCATCTGGGGCTATCCGGTCGCCGTCCTGGCCAACAACGGCGTCATCTTCTCCGAGAGCGCCCAGAAGGGCGCCCACTTCATCGAACTGGCCTGCAAGCGGAAGATTCCGCTGCTGTTCCTGCAAAACATCTCGGGCTTCATGGTGGGCGGCAAGTATGAGGCGGGCGGCATCGCCAAGGACGGCGCCAAGCTGGTGACGGCCGTGGCCTCGGCCGAAGTGCCCAAGTTCACCGTCCTGATCGGCGGCAGCTTCGGGGCGGGGAATTACGGCATGTGCGGCCGCGCCTATTCGCCGCGCTTCCTCTTCACCTGGCCCAACAGCCGGATCGGGGTCATGGGCGGCGAACAGGCCGCCAGCGTCCTGGCCACCGTCCATCGCGACGCCGAGACCTGGTCGCCCGAGGAGGCCGAAGCCTTCAAGGCGCCGATCCGCCAGAAGTACGAGGACGAAGGCAATCCCTATTACGCCACCGCCCGCCTGTGGGACGATGGCGTCATTGATCCTGCGCAAACCCGGGATGTGCTCGGTCTGGCTATATCGGCGAGCCTGAACGCCCCGATCCCGGACACGACCTTCGGCCTGTTTAGGATGTAGCATAAGACGGCTGTACTTCTCGCAGGGCGCCTCATATCGTCGGTCTATCAGATTTGGGGATCTTTATGCCGACGGTTACGCCCGCCCAAGTTGCAGCCAAGCTGGCTCCAATCCTTCGCTTGCATTCTCAGGATCCGCATCGGCCGATAGCTGTCGAGACATTTCTCAGCCGCTGCCAGTTGGTCAGCGGTAGCGGAGAACTTTCATCCGGGGGCGCTGACTTACCCTCAGGCATGTCCGTTCTCGATGCCGGGCCGATGACTCCGGATAAGTTGAAAGCGGGATCCTCCAGCACTGCCTTCGGCGGTGGAGAGATCGACAATATTTCATTGTTTCCTCTTCCGGCTGCGCCGGGGTCAGCACCGGTCGCTGATTGGAGCTGGGTGTCGCTTTGGCAAGGTTATTTCAGCGACATAGGTGAGCTTCTCCCCTCGTCTCCGTCGGTGATCCCCGTATCCGACCCTCATTTCTATAACTATCAGCTCGAAACGTACTTAGGTCAGCATGGACCTACAAATAGGACGATCACCGCGCCGATGTACGTCCGCATCGCAATGCGTGACGACTACTATCTTATTTCTTACTTCGGCTTCTTTGCATATAATGGGGGGCTGGGTCCGCAGACGTCTTACGCCTCACGGCCTCTGGGTTCGGGCTCCGGATTCGGCGCTCACATAGGGGACTGGATTCGTCTCACCGCCAAGGTGAAGATCAATCAGGACAAGGTGTCGTTGCTCTATGTCGATTATGAAGCCCATGGCGATCCCAACATTGTCACATCTTCGAATTTTTCAGACCTGACGCTTGACCAAGTGCCTCGTCTGAACGGCTATGCGGCTTGGCACAGCCATGAGCTTTACACGACCGCCGGTGTACATATGAGGACGGAGACCGGCTTTACGGCGAACGATTATACAGACGATGTGGGGCCAGTCTGGGACACGGCGCCGAACCTCACCTTCATTTCCGATGACGGCCCAGCATGGGTTTTCTACAACGGCTTGTGGGGCGCCAACATCACCGTATCCGGCTTCATTCAAAACTATCTCAAGAACGGCCCGCAGGGGCCGGCATTCCACTGGTATTGGACCTCCGAAACGAAAGACGGCCAGTCGCCGATCGTGCAGTGGAGGGACAATCAAGCTCCGCAACTGCCTCCCACCACCGGCGTGAACTGGAGTCTCTCGCCAGGGACTTACGTCTATCCACGCACGCCGATTACGGCCTCGTGGGCGGCTGTGCCACAGGCCACATCATATGTGCTCAACCTGTATAGGAACGACGCCTGCATTCTGACAACAACAGTGTCCGGCACGCAGTTCACCTATAATATAACCGGCCCCGATATGTATTTCAGTCTGACCTTGGAAGTCATCGCCATGGGCCTCAACACCCAGCCGGGCGTGCCGTGTCGGTCCAGCTCCTTCTATTGCGGCAACTCCACGGGCTAGTTTCCCATGAAGGCTGAGCGAGTTGGCGATCGAATCGAGGAGGGTTGCGTTTCCGTTTGACGTGGAGCGCGTTAGGCTCTCGTCAATCGAATATCCGAGATCAAGACATGGCCGATCAACCGAACGACGCCGACATCAACGCCCTGGACGTCACCGACGCGGAGGCGGCGGAGATCAACAGCATCGCCCATCCCCTGGTCGCGGACCCCGCGCCGGATGCGAACGATGATCTGGTTCGGATCGACGCCACGACCGACGGTGTCGTCTTCGTCACCCTCAACCGGCCGGAAAAGAAGAACGCCTTTGACGCCGCCACCATCGCCGCCCTGCATGAGGCGTTCGAGACCCTGCACGGCGCCGACCATGTGCGCGCGGTCTTCATTCGCGGGGCGGGCGGAACCTTCAGCGCCGGGGCCGATCTGAACTGGATGCGTGACGCGGCGGACTGGTCCGAGGCCGACAATCGCGACGACGCCCTGGGGCTGGCGCGGATGCTGAAGGCCCTCCACGACGTCCCCGCTCTGACCTGCGCCGTCGTCGAGGGCGCGGCCATGGGCGGCGGGGCCGGAATCGTCGCCGCCTGCGACATGGCCGTGGCGGTGGAGGGGGCGCGTTTCGCCTTTTCCGAGGTCAAGCTGGGCCTGATCCCGGCCACCATCGCCCCCTATGTGATCGAGGCCGTCGGGGCCCGCCGCGCCCGCCAACTGTTTCTGACCGCCAACAGTTTCGACGCCGACTACGCCGCCCATGCGGGACTGATCGACCTGGTCCTGCCCCAGGGTTCGGTCGATGAGTTCATCACCATGTTGACCGACAGCCTGGGCGGCAATGCGCCCGGCGCCATGGGCGAGGCCAAGCGGCTGGTCAACGACATCGCCGGCCACAGGATCGATCACGGCCTGATGGACGATACGGCCAGACGGATCGCCCGGGCGCGCGTCTCGGCCGAGGGGCAGGAGGGGGTTCGCGCCTTTCTGGACAAGCGCAAGCCGAGCTGGACGGTCTGACCGCCATCGCCTTGATGCCGCCAGAAAAGCCGTGCGGTATAGCCCGGCTTGAAGCTTCCATTCCTTGGATGACGATGAAGACCCGACCGATCGTGCTCGTCGCCGCCCTGGCCCTTTCGGCCTGCGGCAATCCCACCTCGACCAAGGCGCAGGAGGGCGAGTTCGCCCAGCCCACGCGCACCGCCCCCAGCGATGCGGCGGGGATGAAGTCCAGCTTCGCCCCTGTGGTGCGCTCGGCCGCTCCGGCTGTGGTCAATATCTCGGCGCGCAGCGTGCAGCGGGTTCAGGTCGATCCCTTCTTCCAGTTCTTCGGCGGCGGCATCCCCCAGGCGCGGGTGGCCGAATCCGTGGGGTCGGGGGTCATCGTCCGGTCGGACGGGATCGTGGTGACCAACAACCACGTCATCGACGGCGCCCAGCAGATCAAGGTGGTGCTGAACGATCGGCGCGAGTTTCCCGCCACCGTCATCCTGGCTGATGAGCGCAGCGACATCGCCGTGCTGCGGCTGGAGAACGTCAGCGACCGCCTGCCGGTCCTGGCCATCGACGATCAGGAAGAACAGCAGGTCGGCGATCTGGTCCTGGCCATCGGCAATCCCTTCGGCGTGGGCCAGACCGTGACCAACGGCATCATCTCGGCCCTGAACCGGACCGAGACGGGCATTTCCGACTCAGGCTCTTTCATCCAGACCGATGCGGCCATCAACCCCGGCAATTCGGGCGGGGCGCTGGTGGACATGGACGGCGACCTGATCGGCATCAACACCGCCATCTTCTCGCGCTCGGGCTCGTCGGCCGGGGTCGGGTTCGCCGTGCCGGCCGCCATGGTCAAGCGGGTGGTCGACAGCGCCCTGGGCGGCGCCAAGACGGTGGTGCGGCCCTGGCTGGGGGTGAAGGGCGACACGGTCACCGGCGACATCGCCGGCAGCCTGGGCCTTTCCCGCCCGCAGGGGCTGGTGGTCACCGACGTCTATCCGAACAGCCCGGCCGCCCGCGCGGGGGTGCGTCAGGGCGACGTGATCACGGCGATCGACGGCCAGGAGATCAACGACCAGGGCGGGCTGAACTACCGCATCGGCTCCCGCGCGCCCAATGATCAGGTGCAGGTGGCCATCCTGCGCGACGGGCGGGTCCAGACGCTGACGGCGCGGGTGCAAACCCTGCCGGGCGAGGCTGATCCCGACAAGGGCCTCGTTATCCAGCAAGGGCCGCTGCAAGGGGCCATGGTGGCGCAACTCACGCCGGCCCTGGCGGATCGACTTGGCGGCGATCCTTTCGCCACCGGGGTGGTCGTGCTCGGCGTCTCCGGTCGAGGCTATGCGGCCAGCGTCTTCCGCCAAAACGATTTGCTGATCGCGATCAACGGCCGTCAAATTTCCACAGCCGCTGACGCTCAGGCCGCCAGCGCCGGTCGCGGCCCGTGGGAGGTGGTCATCAATCGCGGCGGTCGGCAAATCCGAGGCGTTCTGCGCTAGGCCGCTCCGCCATTGGACGCGAAAAAAGGTGTCCGATGTGTCCGATCTGTCCGACAGGTTTTGTTTTCTAACGAGAAATGGCCGGACGCTGGTCGGACTGTCCGGCTGCCGCCGCGCTCTGCTCCTTCTGCGATGTCAAAGACCGGGCGTCATTATAGGGCCCTCGGGAGGGGCGCCGGGTAGTTCGACGGGCGAAGCCGCAAGCCGTTGAAACAAGGAGCGGGTTTTCGCGACATTGGACGAGAAACCCAGGGATGGCCGGCAGGCGGAGGGCTGGGGATCGAGCGCTGCGAGGGCTCTCGCTGACCGGACGGGGCGAGAGCCTGATCGTCTCAACCCTTCATCGGCCCGCCGATCGACCAGGTGTGCCCGAAGGGGTCGCGCAGGACGCCGTAGCGGTCGCCCCAGAACTGGTCCGCCATGTCGAGAACCGGTTCTGCACCCCCGACCGTCAGGGCGCGGGTCCACCAGGCGTCCGGATCTTCGACCTGAAGGTGCAGGGTCACGCCGGCGGGGCGGAGGTCCTGGCTGCCCGTATATTCCGGGAACTCGTCGTTCAGCATCAGGCTGGCGCCGTTGATCCTCAGATGGGCGTGCATCAACCGTTCCCCGTCGTCCGCCAGCCGCCGATCCAGCACTTCCGCGCCGAAGGCGATGGTGTAGAAATCGACGGCGGCGGCGGCGCCCCGCGACGGAATGGTCAGGTGCGGGGTTAGGCCGCCAGTCGGGCCTTGGTTCGGATGGGCGTCGGTCATAAGGGCTCTCTGTGGCGCTGACCCATACTAACGGGTGAAAACCGCTTTAGGCACGACTACATAGGTCGCAATGAGCGATCTTTTCGAAGCCTCCGGCATTCTGCCCCCCGACGCCCCCCTGGCCGACCGTCTGCGGCCCGGCACCCTGGACGAGGTGGTGGGCCAGGATCATCTGCTGGGCGCCGGCGGGCCGATCCGGCGGATGATCGAGGCGGGGCGGCTGGGTTCGATGATCCTGTGGGGGCCGCCCGGCACCGGCAAGACCACCATCGCCCGGCTGCTGGCCCAGGCGGCGGGCTATGAATACCAGTCGATCAGCGCCGTCTTCTCCGGCGTCGCCGATCTGAAGAAGGCGTTCGAGGCGGCGCGGATGCGGCGGGCGGCGGGGCAGAGCACCCTGTTGTTCGTCGACGAGATCCACCGGTTCAACCGCGCCCAGCAGGACGGCTTCCTGCCCTTCGTCGAGGCCGGAGTCGTCACCCTGATCGGGGCCACGACCGAGAACCCCAGTTTCGAACTGAACGGGGCCCTGCTGTCGCGGTCCCAGGTCTATGTGCTGAAGCGGCTGGACGATGCGGCCCTGGATCAGCTGTTGGCGCGGGCCGAGGCCCATATGGAGCGGCCCCTGCCGCTCGTGCCCGAGGCGCGTCAGGCCATGCTGGCCCTGGCCGACGGCGACGGCCGCTATCTGCTGACCATGTCCGAGGTCCTGTTCGACCTGCCCGCCGGTGAAACCCTGGATGTCCAGGGCCTGGCGGGGGTGCTGCAACGCCGAGCGCCCGCCTATGACAAGTCGCGGGAAGAACACTACAACCTCATATCCGCCCTGCATAAGTCGGTGCGGGGGTCGGATCCGGACGCGGCGCTGTACTGGCTGGCGCGAATGCTGAACGGGGGCGAAGATCCGCTGTATCTGGCGCGGCGGATCGTGCGGATGGCGGTCGAGGACATCGGCGAGGCGGACCCCCTGTCGATCCTGGTCGCCAACGCCGCGAAGGACACCTACGACTTTCTGGGCAGCCCCGAGGGCGAACTGGCCCTGGCCCAGGCCGTGGTCCACCTGGCCACAGCGCCCAAGTCGGTGGGGGTGTACGAAGCCTTCAAGGCGGCGAAGAAGGCGGCCTATGAGACCGGCTCCCTGATGCCGCCCGCCCATATCCGCAACGCCCCGACGAAGCTGATGAAACAACTGGGCTACGGCAAGGGCTACCAGTACGATCCGGACACGCCCGAAGGCTTTTCCGGCGCCGACTTCTTCCCCGACGAGATGGAGCGCCGCACCTTCTACAGACCCAAGGGCGAGGGGCATGAGGAGAAGGTCAAGGCGCGGCTGGAACGCTGGGCCGAAATGCGGGCGCGAATGGCCAAAGAGGCGGCGGTGGACGGGGCGGGGGACTGACCTCTAGAAGCCCCCGATGACCGCCCGCACCCCCGTCGCCCTGTCCGAGGATGAGATCGCCGCCGTCCGGTCCTGGGTGATCCACGAGGACGCCCATCTCATCGCCTTTTCCAAGCCGTCGGGCCTGTCCAGCCAGGGCGGGCGGATCAAGGCCCATACGCTGGACGATCTGCTGTGGGCCTTCGCCCGGTCCAACGGAAAGCGGCCGGAGCTGGTGCATCGGCTGGACCGGGACACCTCGGGCGTGATCCTGGCGGCCAAGACCAAGCCGGCGGCGGGTTTTTTGGGCAAGGCCTTGCAGATGCGGCGGTTCCGCAAACAGTATCTGGCCCTGCTGTCCGCCGCGCCGGACCCGAAATCCGGCTCCATCGACGCCCCGTTGCGGCGCGAGGAGATCGGGCGCGAGTCCTATATGCGGGTCGTCGCCTTCGACGCGCCCGGCGCCCAAGGGGCGCAGAGCCGCTATCGGACCCTGGCCGCCAATGATCAGGGCGCGGTGGTCGAGCTGGAGCCGCTGACCGGGCGGATGCACCAGCTGCGGGTCCATATGGCCCATCTGGGCCGTCCGCTGATCGGCGACGTCCGCTATGGCGGCGCCCTGACGACAGAGGTCGGGCCGGCGCCGCGCCTGATGCTGCACGCCGCCAAGCTGAGCTTCCCCCATCCCGAAGGCGGGACCACCACGGTCGAGGCGCCGCCGCCCGCCGACTTTGCGGGTTTGCGCGCGGCGCTTGGCCTGTAGTCGGGGCCTCTAGTCTGGGCCTCTGGACGGAACGCTCCGGCTCAAACAACGCTATCTCAGCCAAAGGAGACCCCGCCATGAAGCGCCTCGCCGTTCTCAGCCTCGCCGCCTCGACCTTGGCGCTTGCGGCCTGCGCCAGTCTGGCGCCCTACGGCGCCCAGCGCGGGCCGGGCGGTCAGGGCTATTCCGACCAGAGGATCGAATCGAACCGCTATCGGGTGACCTACAACGGCGTGGGCGCCCCCGGCGCCGTAGCCGACTTCGCCCTGTTGCGGGCCGCCGACCTGACGACTGCACAGGGCTATGACTGGTTCGAGGTGACCCAAAGCTGGACCGACGGCCGCCCCGGCGGCGCCGGCGGGGTGCGGCCCAGCGTCTCGATCGGCGGCGGCTCCAGCCGGTACGGCGGCTATTCCGCCTCGGGCGTCGGCGTCGGCCTGGGCCTGAATTTCAGCGGCCCCAGCCCGACCTCGACTTCTCTGGAGATCGTCATGGGCCGGGGGCGAAAGCCCGATCGTCCGAACGCCTATGACGCCCGCTCGGTCCAGGCCTCCATCCCACGCTGATCAGCGCCCCCTGGTCAGGGCGCGGTATTCGACAAGCCGTTCCTTGTCGCGCCGCACTTGGTCGCCGACCGTGTTGTCCACGTCCAGCGAGGCGTAGCGGACCCAGCCGTCAGCGCCCAGCTTGTCCTGAATGGCGTTTGCCGGGGTCTGCCAGCGGAAGTAGGACAGCCAGGACACGCCGAACGCCAGAACGACGGCGACCAGTTGAAGGACGCGGAACCCGACCTCGTTCGCCTGGGGCGCCGGGAAAAGGGCGAAGGCGATGAGCCAGATCAACAGAACCGCCGGGGTGGTGATCCGCCCGAACCAGCGCATCCAGTAGCGTTCGCGCCGCACACGCCAAAGCTCCATCTGGATGAACTTCTCCAGATACTCCATCCGCGCCCCGATCCACATGACGAGACGCGTCAGATAGAGGGCGCGCTGGCCCCAGGCCTTGCCGTCCATCTGATAGGTGGTCTCGGCCTGGTCGGACAGGGCGCGGGCGTTGGTGAACAGGTTTTGCAGCTCCCGCGTCCGCTGCACGATCTCGCGCGACAGCTCATAGGAGTCGTTCTCCAGCCGGAACCGGTACTGGATGAACAGGATGGTCGAGACGCCGAAGAAAATCCCGCCCGTCACCAGCATGGCCAGCACCCCCAGACCCAGACCGGCCGGTTGGCCGCCCGCCCATTCGGCGAACAGGGTCGGCCCCATCTCGGCCAGGACGGCGAAGGCGATCAGGGCCAGGGCCTGGGTCAGCCGCTTGATTCCCACATGGACGCAAAGGGCGCGGAAGATGCGCCGCCCATAGGCGTGAACCCGGCCACGGATGTCGCGGTCCGCCGGAAACCGCTCCTCGATCTGGCGCGAGAACAGGACGTGGAAGCGGTCCGGCTTCTTCTCGTTCTCCCAGAAGGGGAAGATCTCCAGCGGCTGGTTGAAGTACAGGTCGATGTTGCCGGAGATGCGCGCGATCGCCGCGTCGTCCAGGGTGAAATAGTCGCTTTCCTGGATCGGGCGCAGAACCCCTTCGTCCGATATGGCGGGGGTGTCGCTGGGGGTCGGCGTCGGCGGGGCCGTGCGCGGGGCCTCCGCCGGGGCTTCGGCCAGATCGTGCGGCTGTTCGGCCGCCGGCGCTTCGGGTTCGACGACGGGCGGCGGCGGGGTCATCGTCGGCGCGATCGCCGGGCTCTGGCTGTCTTCCTGCGACATGAAACATCCCCGACCGGAACTAGGCTGTTTCGGATATCGCCGTTAACCACGTCCGAGGGCAAGTGAAGTTTCGGTCAGACGTGCGGCGAGGGCAGGGAGACTTCGCTTTCGGCGGCGGCGGCGTATATAGGCCCGGATCATGACACGGTTTCTTCTCGTCGCCGCCGGCGGCGCCCTGGGGTCCATGGCGCGCTTCGGGCTCGGTCTCCTCGCCACGCGGCTGGCGCCCAATACGGCCTGGCCGATGGGCACCTTCGCGGCCAATATCCTGGGCGGCCTGGCCATGGGCTTGCTGGTCGGCTGGCTGGCCTTCAAGGGCGGGGCGCATCAGGAGACGATCCGCCTGTTCGCCGCTGTCGGCGTGCTGGGCGGGTTCACCACCTTCTCCTCCTATTCGCTGGAGGCGGTGATGATGATCGAACGCCGAGATTACGCCCTGGCCGCCGCCTATGTGGTCGGTTCGGTGGTCCTGGCCGTCGCCGCTCTCTTTATCGGCCTGATGGTCGCCCGCCGCGCTTTCGGAGCCGCCCTTTGACCGACCAACCGCCCGCAGACGCGCCCAAGCGCGAAGTCCTGACCCTCTATGTGGCGGAAGACGAGGACGGCATCCGGCTGGACCGCTGGTTCCGCAGGCGCTGGCCGCACCTGTCCAACATCCAGGTCCAGAAGATGGCCCGCAGCGGCCAGATCCGCGTCGACGGCGCCCGGATCAAGCCCGAGGGCCGTCTGACCGCCGGCGCCGCCGTGCGCGTGCCGCCGATTCCCGACGACACCTCGCGCCAGGCCGGCGACCCCCACACCCTGACCGAACGCGACATCGCCTTCGCCAAGTCTCTGGTCCTCTATGAGGACGACATGGTCATCGCCCTGAACAAGCCGCACGGCCTGGCCGTCCAGGGCGGCACCAAGACCAGCCGTCACGTCGATCGTCTGCTCGGCGCCTGGGGCGAGGGGATGGAGCGGCCGCGGCTGGTCCACCGCCTGGACCGCGACACCTCCGGCGTCCTCCTGCTGGGCAAGGGGCCTGAGGCGGCCAAACGTCTGGCCGGGGCCTTCGCCCGCCGTCAGGCCAAGAAGACCTATTGGGCCATCGTCATCGGCAATCCGAAACCCTATTCGGGCCAGATCGACATGCCGCTGAAGAAGACCGGCATCAACGACTTCGAGATGATGCGCCCGGCGGATCGCAAGGATCCCAAGGCCGAACCGGCCGAGACGGCCTTCAGCACCATCTCCCGCGCCTCCGATCGCGCCGCCTGGATGGCCCTGCGCCCCTTCACCGGCCGCACCCACCAACTGCGCGCCCATATGGCGGGCATAGGCCACCCGATCCTGGGCGATCCCAAATACGGCGACGACAAGTCCCGCGAACTGTCCGGTCCGCTGAAGCTGCAACTCCACGCCCGCAGCATCGAACTGGACCACCCGCGCGGCGGCCTGCTGAAAGTCACAGCCCCCCTCAGCCCCGAGATGAAGGCCGGCTTCGCCCACTTCGGCTTCTCCGAGGACGAGGCGGAAGACGATCCCTTCCTGGGTGTTAAGAGGATCCGATGAGCCATATTCCCCCGCTCGACCCCATTGTCGCCGCCCGCAAGGGCTTTCGCGAAGTTCAGGAGACGGTGCGCCGCTTCTGGGGCGATGTAACCGTCGGGCGCCATTCCGACGGCGGCTGGGCCGTGCTGCTGGACGGGCGCACGCCCAAGACCCCCGCCAAGGCGCCCCTGGTGCTGCCGACCGAGGCCGCCGCCCGACTCGTCGCCGATGAGTGGGCCGCACAGGGCGAGGTGGTCGAGCCCTCCACCATGCCGGCCACCCGCCTGGCCTCGACCGCGATCGACCGGATCGGCCAGGCGCGCGAGGCGGTGGCGGACGAGATCGCCGCCTACGCCGGATCGGACGTGGTCTGCTATCTGGCTGAACACCCGACGCCCCTGGTCGAACGCCAGCAGCACGCGTGGGGACCGTGGCGCGATTGGGCGGCGCGCGAGATGGGGGTGGTCCTGGCGCCCGTCTCCGGCATCGTCCACCAGCCCCAGTCGCCCGAGGCCGTCGCCCGGGTGAAGGCCCACGCCCTGTCGCTGGACGACTTCCGCCTGACCGGCCTGGCGACCGCCGTGCCCCTGTTCGGTTCGGCGGTCCTGGCCCTGGCGCTGGAGCAGGGCGCTCTGGAGGGCGGCGCCGCCTTCGACCTGTCGCGGATCGATGAGCGGTTTCAGGAGGAGCAGTGGGGCGTCGATGCAGAGGCTGCGGAACGCACCGAGGCGCGCCGGGCCGAGGCCGAACTGCTCCAGCGGTGGTTCGAGGCGCTGGGTTGATTTTCCAATCTGGAAACTTATGACTTGACGATATGGAAAGTCTCTATCATTTTCCATTGTGGAAAGTGAGAAAGCCGCCATGTCCCAGAACGACCCTGAAACCCACGAACAGATGCTGGCCGAGATCCGGCGTTCCCAGGACCTGGTGCGCGAGCGCGTCGCCAAGAGTTCCTGGTCCTATGACCTCGTCTATTCGGCGGTCGCGGCCGCCTTTGTCGGCGGCCAGGCTGCGCCGATGCCCTTCAACGTATTGGCCTCGGCAGCAGCGACCCTGGCCTTCGCCATCCTTTGGCGGCGATGGTCCGAGAAGACCGGCGTCAGCGTCACCGGCCTGTCGCCACGCCGCGCACGCTGGGTCGCCATCGCCCTGGGTGTCGTCTTCCTCGTTCTGGCCCTGGCCAGCGTCTATTTTGGACGGACGGGCCAGTATGTCTGGGTCCTGCCGCTGATTGCCGCCGCCTTTGTCCTCGCTCTGATCTTCTCGCGCCTTTGGATGCGGGTTTATCGCGCAGAAACGGCGACTCGACCGTGAGCGCCCCGGTCCTGGACGTCGTCATCCACGCCCCCGGCCGTCTGCAGATCTGCGCCATGCTGTCGGCGGCGGACGAGGTCGAGTTCGGCGTGGTCCGCGACGGGATCGGCGTGTCCGATTCCGTCATGTCCAAACACGTCAAACAGCTGGAAGAGGCCGGCTATGTGAAGCTGCGCAAGGCGGCCCTGGGCGGGCGACAGCGCACCTGGCTGGCTCTGACGGGGGCGGGGCGCAAGGCCTTCGCCGGCCATGTGGCGGAGCTGACCCGGCTTGCCGGCCTGGCGGGCGTGTCAGTTCCCGGCTGACTGCCGGATCAGCGCCTCGCGCTCGTCCGGCGTCAGGTGACGCCATCGGCCCTCGGGCAGGTCGCCCAGCAACAGCGGCCCCACGCGGATGCGGTACAGGTCTGTGACCTCCAGCCCGACCAGTTCGCACATTCGGCGGATCTGGCGGTATTTGCCCTCGGTCAGGATGAAGCGCAGTCGCTGGGGTTCGATCTGGGTGACGCGGGCGGGCTTCAGCGGCTTGCCGTTCAGCTCCAGTCCGTGGCGCAGCTTGCCCAGCTTGGCCTCGGTGATCTGGCCGTCGACGACCACCAGATATTCCTTGTCCAGTTCGGACTGCGGCCCGATCACCGCCTTGGCCACCACCCCGTCCGACGACAGCAGCAGCAGGCCGCGCGAATCCTCGTCCAGCCGGCCGATCGGGGGCAGGGAGGCGTCGCGCGCCGGGACCTCGCCCTCGCCGACGCGGTTGGGGGCCTTCAACAGCCGCACGGCCGGGATCTTGCCGGGATCAGGCTGGCCCGAGACATAGCCGACCGGCTTGTGCAGCAGTATGGTCATGCCCGCCGCCAGGGCCGACTGGGCCGTGTCGTTCAGGGTCAGGGTCTGGCCCGGCTCGATCTTGCGGCCCGCGTCTCGCACCACCTCTCCGTCGATGGTCACCAGTCCGTCTGCGATCAGGCTCTCGGCCTCCCGGCGCGAACAGACGCCGGTCTGGCCCAGCCACTTGTTGATCCGGACCGGCGCGTCGCCGTCATAGGTGCGGGAAAAAGCCATTACGGTCCGTCGTCAAAGGATGCGGCTGTCTAGAGCATGATCGCTTCGGACGGAACCGCGAAGCCGTTCCTCCTCACCGCATCAGGCTCCAGGCGGGGCGGTCGTATGAGAAAATCGCGGGGGTCGTGAATGACCATGATCAGGACGTTCCGAGCCGGCGAAGGTTGATATTGCCGACGATCCGACTATATCAGACCTCATTCCACAAACGATGCAGATTGCGGGGCGGCCACGGCCGATCCCGATCATTTTCGTTTCTCTGGAAATTTTCCAGAAGCGTCTTCGGATTCGGCGACGCGATCTGATGACATATTGAAATTGAAAAGGAGACGTCTTGTACGCACAACGTAAATCTTCCTCCGGTCCTCGTCGTTCGAGCTATAATCGTCCCGTGCCCACCCGTCTTCGGATGGGGTTGGTGATGCGCCGGGACATGGACTTCGGTGAAATGGGCGATGTCGAGGGCGCACTGCGGGCTGAAGGCGTGGGACTGGCGCCCATTTCGACCGGCGACGCCAGTTTGGTTGCGGGCGGGGTGACGGTCTTGGCGACCGCAACCGCATCCGACATCGCCGAGGGGCGTTTGAAGGGTTTGATCGTGCCGGGCGGCGCGCAGGACGCGACGGGCCTGGCGGCCGTTCGGGCTCTGATCGATCTGGCGCGGGCAAACCAACTGCCCGTGATCGCCTTCGCCGACGGCGTGGATGTGGCGGCCGATCGTTTCGGCGTGGCCGCACAGGCGCCCGGCGCCCTGTTCAACGGCGAACAGGTCCAGCTGGTGAACGCCCGTCCGGATCTGGCGGCCGTGGTCGCCGCCCTCTGATCAGGCGCGCCTGAACAGCAGCATCAGATTGTTCGACGGCATCTGGACCCGGCGCGTCGCGACCAGCCCCTGCGACCGGGCCAGATCCTCCACGTCCTCGCGCGCCCTCAAGCCCCAGCTCGGGTTTCGCGCCTTCAGACTCTCGTCGAAGGCGGCGTTCGACGGGGACAGGGGGAGGTCGGCCTCGCGATAGGGGCCGTAAAGCGCCAAGAGACCGCCGGGGCCGCGCAGCATCCGTCCCGCCAGAACCATCAGCCCCTCGGTCGCCGACCAGGGGCTGATGTGCGCCATGTTCGCGCAATAGACCGCATCCCAAGCCATTTCGGGACCCGCCGTCGGGGGCCATGTCGCCGGGTCGGCGGCGTCCAGCGGAAGGGGCTTCCGCAGATTCGACGGTCCATCCCGCCGCCAGGCGTCGATGCTGTCGCGCGCCTCACGGCTCGGATCACTGGGCGTCCAGGTCACGCCGGGAAGGGCGCAGGCGAAGATCAGGGCGTGCTCGCCCGATCCGGCGGCGACCTCCAGCACGCGGCCTTTCTTGGGCATATGGGCCTTCAGCACGCCGAGAATCGGCGCGGCGTTGCGACGCGCCGCCGGAGAGGACAGGGCGCCGGGCGGAAGGGCGGCGCCGTCTGTGGCGACGAGGGAATCCATGGTCTGCATCTCGATCCTGTAGACGCCGCTCGGGCTGTGGCGTCTCTTTTTCGCTTCCGGCGGGTGTCGGCTTGAACCAAATCTTAATCCATCGTTTATGACGGTTGTCAGTATTAAGCGATTGGTAACCTTATGCGACGCGCGCTTCGCACCGGACTGTTCATCGGCACGCTTTTGGGCATGAGCGCCTGCGCCGGCGCCAATGACGCCGGTCGCGCCTCGACGTCCGGCGCCTATGGGGCGATAGAGGTCGGCCGGACCGGCTGAAGATCAAGGAAAACGTGGCGTCGCGCGCCAACCTGTCATAGTATAGGCGCGCGGACGCCGAATGTCGCGCCGCGTCGGTCCCCAAAAACCCCTAGATGTTACTCATCGCTATTGCCGTCGTTCTGCTCCTTGTGGTGCTCAACGGCCTGTTCGCCATGACCGAGTTGGCCGTGGTCTCCTCGCGAAAATCCCGCCTCCAAAGCCGGGCTGAAAAAGGCGATCGCGGGGCGCGCAAGGCGCTGAAACTGTCAGAGGAGCCGACGCAGTTCCTGTCGGCGGTCCAGGTGGGCATCACCCTGATCGGCATTCTGGCCGGCGCCTATGGTCAGGCCACCATCGCCGCCGAACTGGACCATATTCTGGAAGTCAGCTTCCCGGCCCTGTCGGCCTACACGGAAATCGTGTCCACGGCCCTGGTCGTGGTCTGCATCACCTATGTTTCGCTGATCGTCGGCGAACTGGTGCCCAAGCGGCTGGCCCTCATCTTCCCTGAAACCATTGCGGCGAAGATGGCCGCGCCCATCTCCACCCTGGCCGTCGCTCTGAAACCTTTTGTTCTGCTGCTGACGGCCTCGACCTCGGGCATTCTGAAGATTCTGGGCGTCAAGGATCGTGACGGTTCGGACGTCACCCAGGAAGAGGTGGCGACGATCCTGGCCGAAGGCACCTCCGCTGGCCTGATCGAGCCCGAAGAACAGGTGATGATCGAGGAAATCCTGCGCCTGGGCGACCGGCCCGTGCGGGTGGCCATGACGCCGCGCCACGAAGTCTTCTGGATCGCCCTGGACGATCCCGAGGCGGTGTTGCGCGAAGAGATCCGCACCTGCCCCTATTCCCGGATCGTGGTGGCGCGTGAGAGCGACGTCGATAATCCCCTTGGGGTGGTGCACAAGAAGGATCTGCTGGACGCCCTGCTGACCGACGGCACGTTCGACATCGAACCCCTGGTGGCCGAACCGGCCTTTATTCCCCAATCGACCTCGGTCCTGAAGGCCCTGGAGATCCTGAAGGGGTCCCGGGTTCATATGGCCTTCATCGTCGATGAGTTCGGCGCCTTCGAAGGCGTCGTCACCGCCACCGACATTCTGGAAATGATCGCGGGCGACTTCAACGAGGGCCACGATGAAGACGACGCCTGGATTCATCAGCGCCCAGACGGCAGCTGGCTGGTGGACGGACAGACCGATCTCGACGATCTCGCCGATACCCTGGGCGAGGACTTCGGCGAGCATGAGGGTTTCCACACCGTCGCGGGCCTGATTCTGCATCAGATTTCGCGCGTCCCGGACGAGGGCGAGATTCTGCAGGTCGGCCGATTCGAGGTCGAGGTGGTCGATATGGACGACCGCCGCATCGACAAGCTGATCTTCAAGGAACTGGTGAAGGCCGAGGCCGAGCGGGAAGCCATCGCCGCCCATCTGGAAGACTGAAGCGGAACTGCGACATCGCCCTTGAAATGACGGGCGGCGTGGGGCATACGCCCCCCTCTGGCGAACGCGCGGGCCGGACGGTTCGCGCGATTGTCTAGGAGTTTAGCTCAGCTGGTAGAGCACCGGTCTCCAAAACCGGGGGTCGTGGGTTCGAGTCCCCCAACTCCTGCCAATCCCCCCTGTCGCTTCCGGATGGGACTACCCATCTGGGGCGACAGGAACAATTGTGTGAAGAGCAACTGATGGCCAAGGCCAAATCACCCGGCAAGCGGCCCCAGGCCGGCTCCAAGCCCCAGGCCGTCGCGGCCGGCGCCACCGTCGTCGTCGATCCGATCGAGCCCAAGAAGCCCCGCACCAGCCCGGCGCAGTTCTTCAGCCAGGTTCGCGCCGAGGCCCGCAAGATCGTCTGGCCGACCCGCAAGGAGACCTGGATCACCTCGGTGATGGTCTTCATCATGGTGGTGATCGCCTCGATCTTCTTCTGGGTCGTGGACACCGGCCTTGGTTTCGCCTTCCGCTACATCATCGCTCTCGGATCCTGAGAAAGACGCGCCCATGACCGATGCAGCGCCCGCAAAGCCCGCCAACCCGCGCCACAAGTGGTATATCGTCAACGCCTACTCGAACTTCGAGAAGAAGGTGGCGGAGCAACTGCGCGAGCAGGCCAAGCAACAGGGGCTGGAAGACGCCTTCTCCGAAATCCTGGTGCCGACCGAGGACGTCGTCGAGATCCGTCGCGGCCGCAAGGTGAACTCGGAACGCAAATTCTTCCCCGGCTATGTGCTGGTGAAGATGGAAATGACCGACCAGGCCTATCACCTGGTCAAGAACACGCCGAAGGTCACCGGCTTCCTGGGCGCCGCCGGCGGCACCAAGCCCCTGCCGGTCTCGGAACGTGAGGTTCAGAACATCATCGGCCAGGTGGAGGAGGGCGTCGAACGTCCCAAGCCCACCATCCGCTTCGACATCGGCGAGAAGGTCAAGGTCATCGACGGCCCGTTCGCCAGCTTCGATGGTTCGGTCGAGAGCGTCGACGAAGAACAGGCCCGCCTGCGCGTCGCCGTCTCCATCTTCGGCCGCGCCACGCCGGTCGAGCTGGAATACGGCCAGGTGGAGAAGGTCGCGGGCTGAAGCCGCGCACCGGCCGAGATTTGAAGCCGCGTCCGACTGGGCGCGGCTTTTTTGTTGTGGCGTGTGGATCGTTTCCCGCCGTCATCCTCGGGCTTGATCCGAGGATCGGATCGTCAGTCGCATTGCGCCTCGGACGACGCACAGCCCGATCCGCATCCGGACTTCGGGTAAAGCCCGAGACGACGAAGCGGGGGATGGGAGCGCCAGTCGCGTTTGCCTTTCCAGCCCCGCTCTGTTACACGCGCGCCTTCGCTCGGCGGGCCTCGGCTCGTGGAGCGTCAAATCCGTGGGAGGCCGCCATGCCGCACCACGGCTCACCGGCTCGTCGTTCGTTCGTCGGGTCATTCATAGGAGAGACCAATGGCCAAGAAGATTCTCGGCTATATCAAGCTGCAAGTGCCGGCCGGTTCGGCCACGCCTTCGCCCCCGATCGGCCCGGCTCTGGGTCAGCGCGGCGTGAACATCATGGGCTTCTGCAAGGAGTTCAACGCGCGCACCGAGAAGGAAGCCAAGGGCACCCCGCTTCCGACCGTCATCACCGTCTATCAGGACAAGTCGTTCACCTTCGTCACCAAGACGCCGCCGGCGACCTGGTACCTGAAGCAGGCCACCGGCCTGAAGTCGGGCTCCAAGCTGGTCGGTCGCGAAGTGGCCGGCAAGATCACCGTGGCCCAGCTGCGCGAGATCGCCGAGAAGAAGATGAAGGATCTGAACGCCAACGACCTGGACGCGGCGACCAAGATCATCGAAGGCTCCGCCCGCGCGATGGGCCTCGAAGTGGTGGAGGGCTAAGCACATGGCCAAGCAAACCAAGGCCCAGAAGGCCCGCACCGGCGTCACCCAAGACCTGCTGCCTTTCTCCGACGCCATCAAGCTGGCCAAGGAAAACGCCAAGGCCAAGTTCGACGAGTCCCTGGAAATCGCCGTCAACCTGGGCGTCGATCCGCGTCACGCCGACCAGCAGGTCCGCGGCGTGGTCAACCTGCCGTCCGGCACCGGCCGTGACGTCCGCGTCGCCGTCTTCGCCAAGGACGCCAAGGCCGCTGAAGCCGTCGCGGCCGGCGCCGAGCACGTCGGCGCCGAAGATCTGTACGAGAAGATCGCCGGCGGCTTCATGGAGTTCGACCGCGTGATCGCCTCGCCGGACATGATGGCCCTGGTCGGCCGTCTGGGTAAGGTGCTGGGCCCGCGCGGCCTGATGCCGAACCCCAAGGTCGGCACCGTGACCCCGAACGTCGCCCAGGCCGTCAAGGACGCCAAGGGCGGCGCGGTCGAGTTCCGCGTCGAGAAGGCGGGCATCGTCCACGCCGGCGTCGGCAAGGTCTCCTTCACCCAGGAAGCTCTGGAGGCCAACGTCAAGGCCATCGTGGACGCCCTGGTCCGCGCCAAGCCGTCGGGCGCCAAGGGCACCTATGTGAAGCGCATCAGCCTGTCGTCGACGATGGGCCCGGGCTTCAAGGTCGATCCGGCCTCGCTGGGCGCCTAAGCCGTCTGCGTCGAAAGACGATCGGTATCGAAGAGCGGGGGGGAGCGATCCCCGCCGCTTTTTTCTTGTCTCTAACCGGACGGCCCGGCAGGGTGGGCGTCTAACCGGGGGTTTAGGATGAGACACGTTTTCGGCGGGCTGATGTTGGCCCTGACACTATTTTGCGCGCCGGCCGCCCTGGCCGAGACGCGCGATGACGGCGCGGCGCGGCTGGCACTCGCAAACAAGTTCGTCTCCTTGATGCAAGGAGAGGAACTGGGCGCCGCCCTGGGTCAGATGACGTCGATGATGATGCCCGCCGAGCTCGAAGGCATGTCCGAAGATGAGGCCGCCAAGTTCCGTGCGGTCATGGGGGAGGTGACGGCGCGCATGATGCCGCGCATGTTCGAGGCCATGGCGCCGATCTACGCCGACATCTTCACTCTGGAAGAACTCCAGGCCCTGGTCGACTTCTATCAGAGCGACGTCGGCCGCTCCATGGTGACCAAGAGCTATCAAGCCGCGCCGCGTTTGGCGGAGGCGGTCCAGGCGATCATGCCGGAAATCATGGCCGAGATGGGCAATGTGCTCTGCGACGAGTTCGAATGCACAGCCGAACAGCGCCGTGAATTGAAGGCGGCGATGTCTCAAGCCGTGGGGCGGTGATTTTCAGGCGACGATCACGGGGACTGTTTCACCTGTGACCTGGAAGACGGCGGCGGATCAAGACCCGCCGCCCAGCCCTCAATAAGCCGCGGTGAAACGCGATCGCGAGTGGTTGTGCTGCTCCAACTCATCCACCATGGCGATGGCGTAGTCGGCGAAGCTGATGCGGCTCTGTCCGTTGGCGTCGACGATCAACTGATCGGTTCCCGTGCGGAAGACGCCCAGGCGCGGTCCTTCCTCGATGAAGGCCGCAGGGGAGAAGAAGGTCCAGTCGATTTCGGTCTCGCCCCGCAGATCCTCCAGGAAGGCGACGCCGGGCAGGGCGTAGGGTTTGAATTCTTCCGGAAAATCGGGAGTGTCGATCAGGCGAAGACCCGGCGCGACCTCCAGGCTGCCCGCGCCGCCGGTGACCAGAAGGCGCGGCACGCCCGCAGTCTTCAGCGCCTGAAGCAGGGTCTCGGCCTTGATGTCGTGGTGCAGGGCGCTGATCACGGCGTCGCATCCCTTGATGAGGTTCGCCAAGGCCGCAGCGTCCGAGGCGTCGCCCCCAAGCGCCGTCACGCCGGGCGCTACGGGAATGGCTTCCGGCTTGCGGGCGATCGCCACGACTGAATGGCCGCGAGAGGCCAGCTCCTTGGTGATTTCCGATCCGGCGCGACCGCTGGCGCCCAAGACTGCGATCTTCATGAAAGTCTCCATAGGTTTCCAATGGAGACCAGGTGCGTTATGGAAATCGGCTATGCAAGACGGCACCTTTCTCTCACCTGGTCACCCACTGGAAACCCGACTGCGCGGCGACGTCTTTTGCGCCGCCTGTCCGACGCGCCAGCTCCTGGATCGGATCGCCGACAAATGGAGCACCCTGATCCTGATCGTCCTGGGCGACGGGCCGATGCGTTTCAATGCGCTGAGGCATAGGATCGACGGCGTGTCCCAAAAGATGTTGAGCCAGACCCTGAAGGCTCTGGAGCGCGACGGGCTGGTCTCCCGATCGGTCGCGCCGACCGTGCCCGTGTCCGTCACCTACGCCATGACGCCCCTGGGCCGATCGCTTCTGGCGGCTCTGCAGTCGATGATAGACTGGGCGGAGACCCATATGGACGAGGTGGAGGCGGCCCAGGCCGCCTATGACGGACGCGATCATCCCTGAGTCCCACGAACCTGGTCGAACTCTTTTCGTCATCGCTTCGAACGGCGCCGCTCCGGCGGCGTTGTAGGCAGGCGAAACAAGGGAAGCGAATGTTCGGTTTGGGAAGAGCGGCGCAGGGCGCGCCGGCGGATGAGGGCGGACGCGATCCATGGAAGGGAAGGCTGGCCTTCGGCGCCGTGGTGCTGGTGGGCGTCTATTTCGCCGGCCAACTGATTGTCACGCTACACACCCTATGGTTGTTGGTTTTCGGTGCAATTCTGGCCGCGGTCGTTCTGAGGGCCCTAGCCGACCCTATCGTCCGGTGGTTCAACCTGCCCGATCCCGCTGCGGTTCTGCTGTCCCTGTTGATCGTCATTTCGATCCTGGCGGGGGTTCTGACCCTCTTTGGCGCCCAGATCGCCGAACAGATCGCGGCCCTTGTGGCGGTGCTGCCTCAGGGCTGGGATCGGGTGCAGTCCTGGATCCAGGCCCAGCCCTACGCCACCCAACTGCTGGACCAGCTGAAGAGTCTGGGCGGACAGACGGGGCAGGCGCTGCAAGTGGCGCAGAAGTTCGCAATGGGCTTCGCCTCCGGGGCCACCACCTTGGTTCTGGTGATGGTGGCCGGGGTTTTCCTGGCCATCGAGCCCGCCAGATCGCGCGAGGGACTTCTGTCCCTGGCTCCCAAGACCCACCGGCCTCGCCTGCGCGAGGTGCTGAACAGCTGCGGCCGCGCCTTGAAGGGGTGGTTGAAGGCGCAGCTGTTCTCCATGGTGCTGGTCGGGGTCTTGACGGGGACGGGACTGGCGCTGATCGGCGTGCCCTCGGCGGTGGGTCTGGGGCTGCTGACGGGCGTGGCGCAGTTCGTGCCGATCGTCGGCCCCATCGTCTCCACCATCCCGGCGGTCCTGGTGGGCGCGACCCAGGGCTGGGAGACCGCCTTGATGACCCTGGGGCTTTACGTCGCCGTTTCCCAGCTGGAGAGCAATTTCATCACCCCCATGGTGCAGAAGAACGTCGCCAATCTGCCGGTGGTCCTGGGCATCTTCGCCGTCGTGGGGATAGGAACGCTTTTCGGGCCGCTGGGGGTCCTGTTCGCAACGCCCCTGGCCCTCGTTCTGCACACCGTCATCACCATGATTTACCGACAGGACATTCTGGGCGACGAGGAGGCGACGGCGCCTGGCCAAACCTGATTCCTTATCGGGCTTACCAGTGTCTTGACGCCGCTTGCCGGATGACGTTTGGGAAGATGTGGTCGATCGACCGTCTTGGTACGGATGGTCGGGCGAGCCGGGGACGAGGCAAGGGGTCTCGACCGGTCTTTCGGCCTTCTGCGGTGGAAGGGATCTGACGTATGGCCAGCGGAGCCAAGCGCACGGCGCGCTCGGAAATGCGTCAGGTGGCGGCCCTGCCCTGGCGGGTGGAGGAGGGCGAGCGCCGAATCCTCATGATCACGTCGCGCCAGACCGGACGCTGGGTCATACCCAAGGGCGGCCGTATGGCCGGCAAGACCGACGCCCAGGCGGCGGTGCAGGAGGCTCTGGAGGAGGCGGGCGTCAAGGGGGCGGTCGAAGACGCGCCCATCGGCGTCTTTCGCTACGCCAAGACCCTGAAGGACGGTGGGCAGCGCAAATGCGTGGTCTCCGTCTATCCGCTGCAGGTGCTGATCCAGCTCGGAGCCTGGCCTGAGGACCATCAGCGTCAGCGGCGGTGGATGACGCCGCAAGCCGCGGCGGCGGCGGTCAACGAACCGGATCTGGCGGCCTTGATCCTCGAATTCGCCGCAACCCTGCCGACGGACGAACAGCCGGCTTGATTTCGCCGGGCCGCGCCTGTATGAGCGCGCCTTCCCGTCACAGGTTCACGCCTTTGACGGTCCTGTCCGAGAACTTCGGGGCGTGGGGGTCACCCAGGCCGTAACTGTCAGAGAGCCCTCTGGCGCCGTGGGGAGATGGGGACGCGACCTTGCCGACGTCAGCCCGCATTCCGGGACGGACGCCGTCAGACGCATCCTTCGGACAATAAGACCGGCCTGAACGCTGTGCGGCGACGCATGGCGTATGGGCCAATCCGTCGTCGGGAATAAGCCCGGCGGCGAATACCAAGACTGGAGACCGCAATGGACCGCGCACAAAAGGCCGAGTCGATCGAGACGCTCAAGGGCGTGTTCGCCGACGCCGGCTCCGTGGTCGTGACCCACAACCTGGGTCTGACCGTTGCGGAAATGGAAGATCTGCGCGGCCGTCTTCGCAAAGAAGGCGGCGCGTTCAAGGTGGTCAAGAACCGCCTGGCGCTGAAGGCGCTCGAAGCCGAAGAAGGCAGCGGCTACCACGGCCTGTTCAAGGGCCCCGTGGGCATCGCCTATGCCGAGAACCCGGGCACGGCCGCCAAGGTCGCGACCGAGTTCGCCAAGGCCAATGATCGTTTCAAGATCATCGGCGGCTTCATGGGCGAAACCGTCGTCGATCAGAAGGGTGTCGAGGCTCTCTCGAAACTCCCGACGCTCGACGAAGTCCGCGCTCAGCTCATCGGCCTGCTCAATGCGCCCGCGACCAAGGTCGCCGGCGTGCTGCAAGCGCCCGCTGGTCAGCTGGCTCGCGTGTTCAACGCCTACGCCACCAAGGAAGCCGCGTAAGCGGCGGACCCTTTCATCTCTGCATCATTCTCTGAAACCAATCCTCCGAAGGAAAACTGACAATGGCCGACCTCGCCAAGATCGTCGAAGACCTGTCCGCGCTTACCGTTCTGGAAGCCGCTGAACTCTCCAAGCTGCTGGAAGAAAAGTGGGGCGTTTCCGCCGCCGCTCCGGTCGCCATGGCCATGCCGGCCGGCGGCGGCGCCGCTGCTCCGGCTGAAGCCGCTGAAGAGCAAACCGAGTTCACCGTCGTCCTGGTCGACGGCGGCGACAAGAAGATCAACGTCATCAAGGAAGTCCGCGGCGTCCGTTCGGACCTCGGTCTGAAGGAAGCCAAGGACCTGGTCGAAGGCGCTCCGCAGAACGTCGTCGAGAACGTCTCCAAGCAACAAGCCGACGAGATCGCCAAGAAGCTGACGGAAGCCGGCGCCAAGGTCCAGATCAAGTAATCTGGGTCTCAGCTCCGCTGAAGATCGGAAAGGCCCGGCGGGAAACCGCCGGGCTTTTTTGTTGGCCTACCGCGCTTCGCGCTGCTTGAGGCCCGTGAGCGCTATGGCTGGGGCCTAGTCCGTATCAGTTCTGCGGGCGTGTCCGCGCGGCGAAGAAGGCCCACATGGCGTCGTTGTCGGCGACCCAGCTGTGGTCCCCGCCGGCGGTGATGCGGCCGACGACGTCGGCGCCGTCTCGGCAGGCGGCATAGCCTTCTTCATAGACCTGGGCCGTGACCCAGACGGTGGGACGCGGGGCCGCGCAGCCGTTCAACTGGGCCCAGCGCTGTTCGGCCGCATGCATGGTGTAGCTCCAATATGGGGCGCCGCCGCCCTGGATCGGATTGGTGGTGTCGGCGTCGCCGGCGAAGGCCATCACCGGCATGGGGCGCGACGGCCGGCAGGTGGCGGGATCAGGGCGCTGAGGATCACGCCGATCGGGCCGTCCGGCGCGCAGCCCGACCACGGGAGCGATGGCGGCGAACCGGTCCGCGGCCGCGCAGCCCAGCCAGGAGGTCATCCGGCCGCCGCCCGACAGGCCGGTCGCATAGACCCTGGACGGGTCAATACAGCCCTGATCGGCCAGGGCGTCGATGGTCTCGGTCATGAAGGCCACGTCGTCGGCGTCGTTCGGGCCGGGAATCTTTCCGGCTATGGTGGGCACGCCCGGCACGTTCCAGACGAAGCCGCGCTCCACCGGAATGCCGCCGTCGGGCGCAATGACGATGAAACCGTGCCGATCCGCCGTCTCGGCCAGGCGCGACGACGCCAGAATTTCGGCGCCCGTGCCGCCGCTGCCGTGCAGCAGAAAGACCAGGGGAGCGGGGCGGTTCGGGTCAAATTCGCGCGGCGTATGAAGCTGAACCGTCCGACCGTTCGGACCCAGGGCCAGGGTGCGGGTCGTTCCGGCCGGCGCCAGGCCGCAATCGGCCCGAGCGGCTGAAGCCGACGCCAATACACCCATCAGAAGAGGCAGGGCCAGGGCCGCAATCCAAGCTCTCATCCGTCCGTCTCCATTTGGGCAGGGAAGGGGCAGGCTTGCCCCAGCCGGGCAGGCCTCGCAAGCGCGGCCTTGGCGGATCGGTTCGGCTTCCCATCTGTTACGCCTGAAAAGGAGCCCCCGAAATGAAGATCCTGATGGTGCTGACCTCGCACGACCAGCTCGGCGACACCGGCAAGAAGACCGGTTTCTGGCTGGAGGAACTGGCCGCCCCCTATTATGCGCTCAAGGACGCCGGGGCCGAGATCGTCCTGGCCTCGCCCAAGGGCGGTCAGCCGCCGCTGGACCCCAAGAGCGACGATCCCGACGCCCAGACCGAGGACACGCGCCGCTTCAAGGCCGATGCCGAGGCCCAGGCCGCCCTGGCCTCGACCGTCGAACTGTCCTCGGTCAAGGCCGAGGACTTCGACGCCGTCTTCTATCCGGGCGGTCACGGCCCTCTTTGGGATCTCGCCAACGATCCCGCCTCGATCGCCCTGATCGAAGCTTTCGCCAAGGCGGGCAAGCCGACGGGCCTGGTCTGCCACGCCCCGGGCGTTCTGAAGTCGGTCAACGGGCCGGACGGACAGCCCCTGGTCAACGGCCGCAAGGTCACGGGCTTCACCAACAGCGAGGAGGAGGCCGTCGGCCTGACGGCCGTGGTGCCCTTCCTGGTCGAGAACGTGCTGAGCGCCAACGGCGGCGACTATTCGCGCGGCCCCGACTGGGGCTCCCATGTCGTCGTGGACGGCAAGCTGGTTACCGGTCAGAACCCCGCCTCCTCGCGCGACGCGGCGGAGGCCCTGCTGCAACTGCTGAAGTCCTGAGACTTAGGGGCCCGTCAGAGCCCGTCCAGGGCAGCGGCCATGCGCGGCTTGAAATCGGCCTGTTGCGGCACGTCGCCATGGTCAGCCTGAGGGAAGAGCAGATGTTCGACCCTGAGACCCTCGGTCCTCAGTTCGCGCGCCAGACGGCGGCTGAGCGCCGGGGGCAGGGTCTTGTCGCGTCCGGCCTCCAGCACCACCACCTTGCCGGAATAGGTTTTGAGCGCCGCCGGCACGTCGATAGCATCCAGGTTCGGGGCGATGTTCACCCGGACGAAGGGGCGGGCCCAGCCAACCATCGTGTCCACCGCCGCACGCGTGCTGGGGGTGGTGGCTTCCAGAACGAGGGCGTCGGCTTTCATATAGGCGGCGGCCTGGGCGCAGACGGGGCCGCCCAGGGAATGGCCCCAGGCGATCAGCTTGCGGCCTTCGGCCTCGGCCTGGGCGCGCGCCGCGTCCGCGACTGCGACGCCGGCGGCGAGAAAATTGGCGTAGTCCGCCTGGCCCGCCGTATCGCCATAGCCCGGATAGTCGAACATCAACACGTCGCCGAACGGCGCCAGCTCATTGGCGACCGTCCCGGCGCCGCTGCTGCGCCGAAACAGGTTGCCGCCGCAGTACAGGATCAGGGGCGCGTCGCGGCGGCCGGTCCTGATCCGCGTGGTCCCAATGTCGCCGCCCGCATACCTCAGTCGAGCGACTTCGGCGGGGAAGACCATGGGGGCGTCGGTCGGCAGGTCGATCTTTTCGGCCGCCACGCGCGCGTCTGGATAGAAGAAGGCGTCCTCCGGCACGTCCAGCGACAGGCAGCCGCCCAGCAGCAGGACGCACAAGGCCGAGGCGACAGCGCATTGACGGGCGTGGTTCTGCATCTGAGCGGTTCCCCCTGACGCCATCTCTTCGGCGCGACTCGCCGGTCCGTCAATCCGCCTTAGACGCCTTGGCAAAGGGGCGCGAAAATATGGGGCAGGGGCCTTTATTTCGCCGCGGAAGCGAGTATATGTCCGCGTTCCGCAACACTCCTAAAGAGTCTGCGCGCAAGCGCCGAGGCCCGGTCCGTCGCCCTCCGACCGGAGCGAAGGCGCGGCTCCTCCCCCAGGGAGCCGGTACATTTCAGGCGTCCTGGTCCGGCAGCGGGCCGAGGGTGGGCGTCGAAAACCTGGCTGCGGACGCTGAAAACGCGCGCCGCGGCTGCTGCATTTCACGCGCGGCTTCCCCGGGTCGCGCGCCATGGGAAACACTGAATGACTGACGTCGCCCACGATCTCGCCATCAACGGTCAGATCGCCTCCGCCACCTCGTTCACCGGCAAGAAGCGCATCCGCAAGTCCTTCGGGCGTATTCCCGAAGCCGTCCAGATGCCGAACCTGATCGAGGTTCAACGCGCCTCCTACGAACAGTTCCTGCAACGCGAAGTCCGTCCGGGCCAGCGCAAGGAGCAGGGCATCGAGGCGGTCTTCAAGTCGGTGTTCCCGATCAAGGACTTCAACGAACGCGCCATCCTGGAATACGTCTCCTACGAGTTCGAAGATCCGAAGTACGACGTCGAGGAGTGCATTCAGCGCGACATGACCTATGCCGCGCCGCTGAAGGTCAAGCTGCGCCTGATCGTCTTTGAGACCGACGAGGAAACGGGAGCCCGTTCGGTCAAGGACATCAAGGAGCAGGACGTCTACATGGGCGACATCCCGCTCATGACGGACAAGGGCACCTTCATCGTCAACGGCACCGAGCGCGTGATCGTCTCGCAGATGCACCGTTCGCCGGGCGTCTTCTTCGACCACGACAAGGGCAAGACGCACAGCTCGGGCAAGCTGCTGTTCGCCGCGCGCGTCATCCCCTACCGCGGCTCCTGGCTGGACTTCGAGTTCGACGCCAAGGACGTGGTCTATGTCCGCATCGACCGCCGCCGCAAGCTGCCGGCCACGACCTTCCTGATGGGTCTGGGCATGGACGGCGAAGAAATCCTGAAGACCTTCTACGAGACCGTGCCCTACGAGAAGCGCGGCGAGGGCTGGGTCACGCCGTACAAGGCCGAGCGCTGGCGCGGGGTGAAGCCGGAGTTCGACCTGATCGACGCCGACACCGGCGAAGTGGTGGCACAGGCCGGCCAGAAAATCAGCGCCCGCGCCGCCAAGAAGCTGGGTGAAACGGTCAAGTCGCTGTCGCTGGCCGCCGACGCCCTGGTGACCAAGTATCTGGCGAACGACGCCGTCAACTTCGAGACCGGCGAAATCTTCGCCGAAGCCGGCGACGAGCTGGACGCCGCCACCATCGCGGTGCTGGAAGAGAACGGTTTCACCACCATCGAGGTGCTGGACATCGACCACGTCACGGTCGGCGCCTACATGCGCAACACCCTGCGCATCGACAAGAACGACAACCGCGAAGACGCCCTGTTCGACGTCTATCGCGTGATGCGTCCGGGCGAGCCGCCTACCCCGGAAGCCGCCGAAGCCATGTTCAACTCGCTGTTCTTCGACAGCGAGCGCTACGACCTGTCGGCCGTGGGCCGGGTCAAGATGAACATGCGTCTGGAGACCCCCGAGGTGTCCGACGAGATCCGCGTCCTGCGCAAGGAGGACGTGCTGAAGGTGTTGCAGATCCTGGTCGGGCTGAAGGACGGCCGCGGCGAGATCGACGATATCGACAACCTGGGCAACCGCCGGGTCCGTTCGGTCGGCGAACTGCTGGAGAACCAGTACCGCGTCGGCCTGCTGCGGATGGAGCGCGCCATCAAGGAGCGCATGTCCTCGGTCGATATCGACACGGTCATGCCGCACGACCTGATCAACGCCAAGCCGGCCGCCGCGGCGGTTCGCGAATTCTTCGGCTCGTCGCAGCTGTCGCAGTTCATGGACCAGACGAACCCGCTGTCGGAAATCACCCACAAGCGTCGTTTGTCGGCGCTTGGCCCGGGCGGTCTGACGCGTGAGCGCGCGGGCTTCGAAGTCCGCGACGTCCACCCGACCCACTATGGCCGCATCTGCCCGATCGAGACGCCGGAAGGCCCGAACATCGGCCTGATCAACTCCCTGGCCACTCACGCCCGCGTCAACAAGTACGGCTTCATCGAGAGCCCGTACCGCCGCGTGAAGGACGGCAAGGCCCAGGGCGAGGTGGTCTACATCTCCGCCATGGAGGAGTCGAAGTACACGATCGCCCAGGCGAACATCGAACTGAAGGACGGGGTGATCGTCGAGGACCTGGTCCCCGGCCGGATCAACGGCGAATCTCAGCTCCTGAACAAGGACGCGGTGGACATGATGGACGTGTCGCCGAAACAGGTCGTTTCGGTCGCCGCCGCCCTGATCCCCTTCCTCGAAAACGACGACGCCAACCGCGCACTGATGGGCGCGAACATGCAACGTCAGGCCGTGCCGCTGGTGCAGTCGGACGCGCCCCTGGTCGGCACCGGCATGGAAGCGGTCGTGGCCGTGGACTCCGGCGCCGTGGTGGTGGCCCGTCGTGACGGCGTCGTCGAACAGATCGACGGCACCCGGATCGTCGTGCGCGCCACCGGCGAGGTGGACGCCGCCCGCTCGGGCGTCGACATCTACCGCCTGTCGAAGTTCCAGCGCTCGAACCAGTCGACCTGCATCAACCAGCGCCCGATCGTGCGCGTGGGCGATGCGGTGAAGGCCGGCGACGTGATCGCCGACGGCCCGTCGACGGACCTGGGCGAACTGGCCCTGGGCCGCAACGCCCTGGTCGCCTTCATGCCCTGGAACGGCTACAACTTCGAAGACTCCATCCTGATCTCCGAGCGCATCGTGCGCGACGACGTCTTCACCTCCATCCACCTCGAGGAGTTCGAGGTGATGGCGCGCGATACGAAGCTCGGGCCGGAGGAAATCACCCGCGACATCCCCAACGTCGGCGAGGAAGCCCTGCGCAACCTCGACGAGGCGGGCATCGTGGCCATCGGCGCCGAGGTCCAGCCGGGCGACATCCTGGTCGGCAAGGTGACGCCGAAGGGTGAGTCGCCCATGACCCCGGAAGAGAAGCTGCTGCGCGCCATCTTCGGCGAGAAGGCTTCCGACGTGCGCGACACCTCCCTGCGCCTGCCGCCCGGCGTCGCCGGCACGATCGTCGACGTCCGCGTGTTCAACCGTCACGGCGTGGACAAGGACGAACGCGCCCTGGCCATCGAACGCGCCGAGATCGAACGTCTGGGCAAGGACCGCGACGACGAGCTCAAGATCCTTGAGCGCAACGTCTACGGCCGTCTGAAGCCGCTGCTGCTGGGCAAGACCGCCGTGTCGGGTCCGAAGGGCATCGGCCGCGGCGAGCTGACCGAAGAGAAGCTGGCCGAGGTCAGCCGCGGCCTGTGGTGGCAGATCGCCCTGGACGACGAAAAGGCCATGGGCGAGCTGGAGGCGATGAAGCGCCAGTTCGAGGACGCGCGTAAGCAACTGGACCGTCGTTTCGAAGACAAGGTCGAGAAGCTGCAGCGCGGCGACGAACTGCCCCCCGGCGTGATGAAGATGGTCAAGGTCTTCGTGGCCGTGAAGCGCAAACTGCAGCCCGGCGACAAGATGGCCGGCCGTCACGGCAACAAGGGCGTCATCTCCAAGATCCTGCCGATCGAGGACATGCCGCACCTGGAGGACGGCACCCACGTGGACGTGGTTCTGAACCCGCTGGGCGTGCCTTCGCGCATGAACATCGGCCAGATCTTCGAGACCCACCTGGGTTGGGCCGCCGCCGGCCTGGGCAAGCAGATCTCCGGTCTGCTGGAAGCCTGGCAAGCGGGTGGTCAGAAGCAGGCGCTGATTGATCGTCTGACCGAAATCTACGGCCCGGAAACCCCGCTGCCGGAAGACGAGGAAGAGCTGATCGAACTGGCGAAGAACCTGTCCAAGGGCGTGCCCTTCGCGACCCCGGTCTTCGACGGCGCGCACATCGGCGACATTGAGCGTCTGCTGGAAGAGGCCGGCCTGCACAAGTCGGCCCAGTCGATCCTGTACGACGGTCAGACCGGCGAGCAGTTCAAGCGTCCGGTCACGGTCGGCTACATCTACATGCTGAAGCTGCACCACCTGGTCGACGACAAGATCCACGCCCGCTCGATCGGCCCGTACTCGCTGGTCACCCAGCAGCCGCTGGGCGGCAAGGCGCAGTTCGGCGGTCAGCGCTTCGGGGAAATGGAGGTCTGGGCTCTGGAAGCCTACGGCGCCGCCTACACCCTGCAGGAGATGCTGACGGTGAAGTCCGACGACGTGGCCGGCCGGACCAAGGTCTACGAGGCCATCGTCCGCGGCGACGACAGCTTCGAGGCCGGCATTCCCGAGAGCTTCAACGTGCTCATCAAGGAAATGCGTTCGCTGGGTCTGAACGTGGAGCTGGAGAACAGCTGAGGCGCGTAGCGCCTCAGAGTGGCGAGTAATGAGTGGCGAGTGGCGAGTGAAGAAATTCAGCGTCGCCCTTGCCCTTCTTCCTCGCCACTCACCACTCGCCACTCGCCACTAAGTTTTTCGCGGTTTCAAACCGCAGCAAGGAACCCAAGATGAACCAGGAAGTCCTGAACATCTTCAACCCGGTCCCGGTCACCCCGACCTTCGACCAGATCAAGATCGCCCTGGCCTCGCCGGAGAAGATCCGGTCGTGGTCGTTCGGCGAGATCAAGAAGCCGGAAACCATCAACTACCGCACGTTCAAGCCCGAGCGTGACGGCCTGTTCTGCGCCCGTATCTTTGGCCCGACCAAGGACTACGAATGCCTGTGCGGCAAGTACAAGCGCATGAAGTACAAGGGCATCATCTGCGAGAAGTGCGGGGTCGAGGTCACCCTGGCCCGCGTTCGCCGCGAGCGGATGGGCCACATCGACCTGGCCGCCCCGGTCGCCCACATCTGGTTCCTGAAGTCGCTGCCCAGCCGCATCTCGCTGATGCTGGACATGGCGCTGAAGGACGTCGAGCGCGTCCTGTATTTCGAGAACTACATCGTCACCGAGCCGGGCCTGACCCCGCTGAAGCAGAACCAGCTGCTGACGGAAGACGAGTTCTATCGCTACCAGGAAGAATACGGCGACGACGGCTTCACCGCCGAGATCGGCGCCGAGGCCGTCCGCAATCTGCTGATGGGCATCGACCTGAACGCGGAAGCTGAAAAGCACCGCGCCGAACTGGCCGACAATCCGTCGGAGATGAAGGCCAAGAAGGCGTCCAAGCGCCTGAAGCTGATCGAAGCCTTCCTGGAATCGGGCAACAAGCCCGAGTGGATGATCCTGACCATCGTGCCGGTCATCCCGCCGGAACTGCGTCCGCTGGTGCCGCTGGACGGCGGTCGTTTCGCGACCTCCGACCTGAACGACCTGTATCGCCGGGTCATCAACCGGAACAACCGTCTGAAGCGCCTGATGGAGCTGCGGGCGCCGGACATCATCATCCGTAACGAAAAGCGGATGCTGCAGGAGTCGGTCGACGCCCTGTTCGACAACGGCCGTCGCGGCCGCGTGATCACCGGCGCCAACAAACGCCCCCTCAAGTCGCTGGCCGACATGCTGAAGGGCAAGCAGGGTCGCTTCCGTCAGAACCTGCTGGGCAAGCGCGTCGACTATTCGGGCCGTTCGGTGATCACCGTGGGTCCGGAACTGAAGCTGCACGAGTGCGGCCTGCCCAAGAAGATGGCGCTGGAGCTGTTCAAGCCCTTCATCTACGCGCGTCTGGACGCCAAGGGTCTGTCGGGCACCGTCAAACAGTCCAAGCGCATGGTCGAGCGCGAACAGCCCGCCGTCTGGGACATCCTGGACGAGGTGATCCGCGAGCACCCGGTTCTGCTGAACCGCGCGCCCACGCTGCACCGTCTGGGCATCCAGGCGTTCGAGCCGAAGCTGATCGAGGGCAAGGCCATCCGCCTGCACCCGCTGGTCTGCACCGCCTTCAACGCCGACTTCGACGGCGACCAGATGGCCGTTCACGTCCCGCTGAGCCTTGAGGCCCAGTTGGAAGCGCGCGTCCTGATGATGTCGACCAACAACATCCTGTCGCCCGCCAACGGCAAGCCGATCATCGTGCCGTCGCAGGACATCGTCCTGGGCCTATACTATCTGTCGCTGGTCAAGGACGGCGAGCCGGGTGAAGGCAAGCTGTTCGCCAACATCGGCGAGATCGACGCGGCGCTGGACGCCAAGGTCGTGACCCTGCACAGCCGCATCAAGGCGCGCTGGACCGAGCTGGACGCCGAGGGCAAGGAGGTGACCAAGGTCATCGACACCACGCCGGGCCGGATGAAGCTGGCCGCCCTGCTGCCGCGCAACCCGAACGTCGGCTATCGCCTGCTCGAGAAGAACCTGACCAAGAAGGAGATCGGGAACCTGATCGACGTGGTCTATCGCCACTGCGGTCAGAAGGCGACGGTCATCTTCGCCGACCAGATGATGGGCCTGGGCTTCCGCGAGGCCGCCAAGGCGGGCATCTCCTTCGGCAAGGACGACATCGTCATTCCGGCGAAGAAGGCCGAGCTGGTCGCCGAAACCCGCACCCAGGTCGAGGAGTACGAACAACAGTACGCCGACGGCCTGATCACGCGCGGCGAGAAGTACAACAAGGTCGTCGACGCCTGGGCCAAGGCCACGGACCGGATCGCCGACGCCATGATGGGCGAGATCGCGCAGCCGCGCGTGCTGATCGAGGGCGAAAACCCCGACATCAACTCGGTCTATATGATGGCCAACTCCGGCGCCCGGGGTTCGCAGGCCCAGATGAAGCAGCTGGGCGGTATGCGCGGCCTGATGGCCAAGCCCTCCGGCGAGATCATCGAGACGCCGATCACCTCGAACTTCAAGGAGGGCCTGACCGTCCTTGAATACTTCAACTCGACCCACGGCGCCCGTAAGGGTCTGGCCGACACCGCGCTGAAAACCGCCAACTCGGGTTATCTGACCCGTCGTCTGGTGGACGTGGCGCAGGACTCGATCGTCACCGAACAGGACTGCGGCTCGACCCGCGGCATCACCCTGCGTGCGGTGATGGAGGGCGGCGACGTCCTGGTCTCGCTGGGCGCCCGTATCCTGGGCCGTTATGCGGCCGAGGACATCAAGGAGCCGGGTACGGACACCGTCCTGTTCCCCGCCGACACCTATCTGGTGGAAGAGGTGGTCGAGGCCATCGAAGCCGCCGGCGTCCAGTCGGTGAAGGTGCGTTCGGCCCTGACCTGCGAAGCCGAAGCCGGCATCTGCGCCCACTGCTACGGCCGTGACCTGGCGCGCGGCACCAACGTCAACATCGGCGAAGCGGTCGGCGTCATCGCCGCCCAGTCGATCGGCGAGCCCGGCACCCAGCTGACCATGCGGACCTTCCACATCGGCGGCACGGCCCAGGTGGCGGAAACCTCCTTCATGGAGGCGACCAACGCCGGTACGGCCAAGGTCACCGGCCCGACCGTCGTCGCGGCCCACGGCGACCTGGTGGCGATGAGCCGCAACGTCATCGTGACCGTGGTCGTGGACGGCAAGGACCGCGAGACGCACAAGGCCCCTTACGGCGCCCGCATCCGCGTCAAGGACGGCGATCCGGTCAAGAAGGGCCAACGCCTGGCCGAGTGGGACCCCTACACCACCCCGATCCTGACGGAAGTCGGCGGCGTGGTGCGCTTCGAGGACCTGGTCGAGGGCCTGTCGGTCAAGGAAGAGACCGACGAAGCCACCGGCATCGCCCAGCGCGTCGTCAGCGACTGGCGGGCCAGCCCGCGCGGCTCGGACCTGCGTCCGGCCATGGGGATCACCAGCGGCGACGCCTACGCCAAGCTGTCGTCGGGCTCCGACGCCCGCTATCTGCTGCCCGTCGGCGCGGTTCTGTCCGTGGCGAACGGCGACGAGGTCAAGCCGGGCGAGATCATCGCCCGCGTTCCGACCGAAGGCGCCAAGACCCGCGATATCACCGGCGGTCTGCCGCGCGTCGCCGAACTGTTCGAAGCCCGTCGTCCGAAGGACTGCGCCGTCATCGCCGAGATGGACGGTCGCGTGGAGTTCGGTCGCGACTACAAGAACAAGCGCCGCATCAAGATCACGCCGGAGCCCAACGCCGACGGCGTTCAGGGCGAACCCGTCGAGTTCCTGATCCCGAAGGGCAAGCACATCTCCGTCCACGACGGCGATCTGATCCAGAAGGGCGACTACATCATCGACGGCAACCCGGACCCGCACGATCTGCTGCGCATCCAGGGCGTCGAGGCGCTGGCCGAGTATCTGGTGAACGAAGTGCAGGAGGTCTATCGACTGCAGGGCGTGCCGATCAACGACAAGCACATCGAAGTCATCGTGCGTCAGATGCTGCAGAAGGTCGAAGTGATCGACGCCGGTGAAACCACCCTGATCCGTGGCGACACGGTCGAGGTGGCGGAAGCCGCGCTGGAGAACGCCAAGGTCGAGAAGCGCGGCGGTCGTCCGGCGGTCACCCAGCCGGTCCTGCTGGGCATCACCAAGGCGTCGCTGCAGACCCGCAGCTTCATCTCGGCGGCCTCCTTCCAGGAGACCACGCGCGTCCTCACCGAGGCTTCGGTCCACGGCAAGAAGGACATGCTGGAAGGTCTGAAGGAGAACGTCATCGTCGGCCGCCTGATCCCGGCGGGCACGGGCGCCTATCTGCGCTCGCTGCAGAAGATCGCCAACGAGCGCGACGCCGAACTGACCCAGGCCCGCGAAGACGCGATCGAGCCCCTGCCGGCCGATCTGCAACTGGAGCTGGAGAGCAGCGAAGGCTGATCTCCGGTTTTCGGAAGCGATGAACTGAAGAGGGGCGGCGCCGGCGACGGGGCCGCCCCTTCTTTTATGCGTCAGTCCTTCCAGCGTTCCCTAGGGGCTGAGGCGCCGGGGGTGACAGGGGCGCCGGCGGCGCGGTGGCCGTCGCGGCTTGTCTGTACGTTCTGGCGGGAATCCGGCGCCAGGGACGGGTCCAGGTGGGCGCCCGCACAGCCCGTGCCGAAGTTCGAGCCGACACAGTCCGCCGGACCGACGACTCCGACCCCGCCGGACAGGGGACGGCGCGTCGCCTCCCACTCCGCCAGACGGCGCGCCCCCTCGCGGGCGAAGCGGGCGTCGCGCTCGGGGTTGCCCGAGCCGGTGATGGGCGCCGCGTTCTCGCCCCTTCGGGCGAACTCATTGCGGCAATGCTGACGTTCCATCTCGTTCAGCAGATCGGGCGAGGCGCAGCCGGGCAGGCCCTGGCGCAGGGTGCGGGCCATGGCCCCGCTGCGGTTTGAAGGATCGACCCGCCAGACGTCGGCCGGCGGCGGCGCGCCCGGCGGCGTCGGGGCGGCGAGGCGGGGACGCAGGGGGCAGGGCGGGGAACGGCCTGGGCCTCCGCAGCGGGAGGTCGAACCGACGGGGAAGACGAGGCTGTCGGAGCCGCTGCGGGTGCGACGTCCGGCGTGGCCATGCTGGGAATGCGGGGGCGTTCGTCGGGCAGCAGGGGGCGGGGCTCGATGTCCAGATAGATCGGCGGCGGCTCGGCGGCGAAGTCTTCCCCGTCGATCCCCAGCGCCGTGACGGACAGGGCGGCGATCAGGGCGATGTTGATGGCGGCGGCCAACGCGGCCAGACCCGCCTTGCGCCAGTCGGGACGCTGGAACGGTGGACGAGGCTGGGCGGACACGCTCATTGGCGGCGCTTTCTGAGGTTGGGCAGGACGCCGTCGCGTGTGGAGAATAGCTCAACGCTGATGTTGACCCCTTCGCAACCGGCCACGGGATTGGGACTTTCGCAAGGCGGGTCGCCCCGCGACGGCTCAGCGCGCTTCGCCTCCCATGCCGCCAGGCGTCTGGCGCCCTGGCGCGCGAAGACCGCCTCCCGTTCGGCGTCGCCCGAGCCGGTTATGGAACGGACCTCCTGGCCCAGGCGCATCCACCGGTCCTCGCATCGACGACGTCCTTCGACGGACAGACGATCCGGCGCGCCGCAGGATGCGAAACTGTCGCTGGGCCGCCCGACGCCGGCCGTGACGCGCCAGCCTTCATCGATGGGGGCGCCGGCCGCGACGGAAACTCCAGCCGCCTTCGTCGGCTTGGAGGTCGCGGGCGAAACGGCGGCTGGACGTTCAACAGGAGAGGGCGCACGGCCGAGCCTGCGAGACGTCCGAACGGACCGATCCCTCGGCAAGGAGGCGCGTGGCTCGATATCGAGATACAAAACCGGTTCGACAGCCCGTGAGCGCGGCGTCCGCTCTCGCCGGTGCTCCATCGACAGCAGGGCTATGACCAGGACGTTGACGCTGACAGCGGCGGCGGTCGCGCCCGCCCAGCCGATCCTGCCCGTCGCCCCCATGCCCGTCCCCCTACCGTTTAAAGCGAAGCTCGACCGCAAGGGTGGCTGGATTCAGGCGCAAGCGGACCTAGGGAGGCGCAGACCGCAACGGAATGCGCGCCTGAGCCCCCGCTGCCTTGACCTTTCCCCCCATCGCGCGTAGAAGCCGCGCACTTTCGAGGCGTGGCCGGTTCCCCGGTCGCTGAGATCGTGACAATCGAACGGACGGGCTGTGCCCGCCGGAACGCCCAAAGCGCGCGTTCCGGCTTTTCTGTTTGGGTCGTCGCGCACTCAGTCTCGATGACACCCGGGCGGGGGAATGGTCCCTCGTTCACAGAAGAAGGCGCGGGGCGCCTCGGTCGAAAGACACACGCCCCCCATAGAAGTCGAGACCTGTCTCAATGCCTACGATCAACCAGCTGATCCGCAAGCCGCGCAAGCCCAAGCCCACCCGCAACAAGGTGCCGGCTCTGGAGGGTTCGCCCCAGCGTCGCGGCGTCTGCACCCGCGTCTACACCACGACCCCGAAGAAGCCGAACTCGGCTCTGCGTAAGGTCGCCAAGGTCCGTCTGGCCAAGAACGGCTACGAGGCCGTGTGCTACATCCCCGGCGAAGGCCACAATCTGCAAGAACACTCGGTGGTTCTGATCCGCGGCGGCCGCGTGAAGGACTTGCCCGGCGTTCGCTACCACATCCTGCGCGGCGTGCTCGACACGCAAGGCGTCAAGGACCGCAAGCAGCGCCGTTCGCACTACGGCGCCAAGCGTCCGAAGTAAGCCGTTCGCTTCCGGGCCGTCGCGCCCGGAGGCCTTTTCGAGATCTTCCCGGCGTCGGCCGGGCCCCAAGAGGAATAACCTATGTCGCGTCGTCACCGCGCCCAGAAACGTGAAGTCCTGCCGGATCCCAAGTTCGGCGACCTGGTCGTCACCAAGTTCATGAACTACGTCATGTACGAAGGTAAGAAGGCCGTCGCCGAGAACATCGTCTACGGCGCCTTCGATATCCTGGCCGAGAAGAAGAAGGACCAGACCGCGGTCGAGACCTTCCACTCCGCCCTGGACAACGTCGCCCCGGCGGTCGAAGTCCGTTCGCGTCGCGTCGGCGGCGCCACCTATCAGGTGCCGGTCGAGGTTCGTCCCGACCGTCGTCGCGCCCTGGCCATCCGCTGGCTGGTCAACGCCGCCCGCAAGCGCGGCGAGAACACCATGACCGAGAAGCTGGCCGCCGAGCTGCTGGACGCCTCGAACAACCGCGGCACCGCGGTCAAGAAGCGCGAAGACACCCACAAGATGGCCGAGGCGAACCGCGCCTTCAGCCATTACCGCTGGTAAATGTCTTAAAACCGTCTCCCTTTCGAAGGTATGGGGCGGTTCCTATCTAAGACTATCCGGCGCGGGCGGTTTCAGCTAAATCGCCCGCGCCGTCATATCCGACATTTCGAAGGGCGCATCTGCGTCCGAAGCCCTCAAGGGACGCTCTAATGCCCCGCACGCATAAAATCGAAGACTACCGCAACTTCGGCATCATGGCCCACATCGACGCGGGCAAGACGACGACGACCGAGCGGATCCTGTACTACACGGGCAAGTCGCATAAGATCGGCGAAGTTCACGACGGCGCCGCCACCATGGACTGGATGGACCAGGAGCAGGAGCGCGGCATCACCATCACCTCGGCCGCGACGACCGCCTTCTGGAAAGAAAAGCGCCTCAACATCATCGACACTCCCGGCCACGTGGACTTCACCATCGAGGTCGAGCGTTCCTTGCGCGTCCTCGACGGCGCCGTGACCGTTCTGGACGGCAACGCCGGCGTTGAGCCGCAGACCGAGACCGTCTGGCGTCAGGCCGACAAGTACAAGGTTCCGCGCATCGTCTTCGTCAACAAGATGGACAAGATCGGCGCCGACTTCGACAAGTCGGTCGAATCGATCCGCGACCGTCTGGGCGCCAAGGCCGTGCCGATCCAGTTCCCGATCGGCGCCGAGTCGAACCTGAAGGGCCTGGTGGATCTGGTCCGCATGAAGGCCGTGGTCTGGGACAACGACGGCCTGGGCGCCTCCTACCAGGACGAGGAAATCCCCGCCGACCTGATGGACAAGGCCGTCGAGGCCCGCCAGTACCTGATCGACAACGCCGTGGAACTCGACGACGAGGCCATGGAAGCCTATCTGGGCGGCGAAGAGCCCTCGGAAGAGACGATCAAGAAGTGCATCCGTAAGGCCGTTCTGACCGGCGCCTTCTACCCGATCCTCTGCGGCTCGGCCTTCAAGAACAAGGGCGTGCAGACCCTGCTGGACGCCGTCGTCGACTATCTGCCGTCGCCGGTGGACATCCCCCCGACCAAGGGCATCGACTACAAGACCGAGGCCGAGGTCGAGCGCAAGGCGTCCGACGACGAGCCCCTGTCGGTTCTGGCGTTCAAGATCATGGACGACCCCTTCGTCGGTTCGCTGACCTTCTGCCGCCTGTATTCCGGCAAGATGGAAACCGGCATGGGCCTGTTGAACTCGACCCGCGACAAGAAGGAACGCGTCGGCCGCATGCTGTTGATGCACTCCAACAACCGCGAGGACATCAAGGAAGCCTACGCCGGCGACATCGTCGCCCTGGCCGGCCTGAAGGACACCCGCACCGGCGACACCCTGTGCGACCCGATCAAGTCGCCGGTGATCCTGGAGCGGATGGAATTCCCGGCCCCGGTGATCGAGATCGCCGTCGAGCCCAAGTCCAAGGCCGACCAGGAGAAGCTGGGCGTCGCCCTGGCCAAGCTGGCCTCGGAAGACCCGTCCTTCACCGTCTCGACCGACCACGAGTCGGGCCAGACGATCCTGAAGGGCATGGGCGAGCTGCACCTGGACATCAAGATCGACATCCTGAAGCGCACCTATAAGGTCGAGGCCAATATCGGCGCGCCGCAGGTGGCCTATCGCGAGTCCATCAGCCGCAAGGCCGAGATCGACTACACCCACAAGAAGCAGACCGGCGGTACGGGCCAGTTCGCCCGCGTCAAACTGGTGTTCGAGCCGGGCGAGCCGGGTACGGACTTCGTCTTCGAATCCGCCATCGTCGGCGGCGCGGTGCCCAAGGAATACATCCCGGGCGTCGAAAAGGGCCTGAAGTCGGCCAAGGACAACGGCCTGCTGGCCGGCTTCCCGGTGATCGACGTCAAGGCCACCCTGGTGGACGGCGCCTTCCACGACGTCGACTCCTCGGTCCTGGCCTTCGAAATCGCCGCTCGCGCCGCCTTCAAGGAACTGCGCGAGAAGGGCGGACCCAAGCTGCTGGAGCCGATCATGGCCGTCGAGGTCGTGACCCCGGAAGAGTATCTGGGTTCGGTGATCGGCGACCTGAACGGCCGTCGCGGCATGATCCAGGGTCAGGACATGCGCGGCAACGCCACCGTCGTGAACGCCTTCGTGCCGCTGGCCAACATGTTCGGCTATGTGAACACGCTGCGCGGCATGTCGCAGGGCCGCGCCCAGTTCACCATGCAGTACGACCACTATGAGCCGGTGCCGCAGCACGTCGCCGACGAAGTGATCAAGAAGTACGCCTAAGCTTTTCCTTTCGGAAAAGCGCACCTAAAAGCGCCCGGTCCCAAGACCGGGCGCCCTTAACCCCCAGACTGCAGGAACCCCCGGTTCGGGGACCTAGGAGCTAGAGAATGGCCAAGGAAAAGTTCGAACGCACGAAGCCGCACTGCAACATCGGCACGATCGGTCACGTTGACCACGGCAAGACGACGCTGACGGCGGCGATCACGATGACGCTGGCGAAGGCCGGCGGCGCCAAGGCGATGAACTACGCCGACATCGACGCTGCGCCGGAAGAGAAGGCGCGCGGCATCACGATCAACACGGCGCACGTGGAATATGAGACGGCGAACCGTCACTATGCGCACGTCGACTGCCCCGGCCACGCCGACTATGTGAAGAACATGATCACCGGCGCGGCGCAGATGGACGGCGCGATCCTGGTGGTTTCGGCCGCTGACGGCCCGATGCCGCAGACGCGCGAGCACATCCTGCTGGCCCGTCAGGTCGGCGTGCCGGCCCTGGTGGTCTTCATGAACAAGGTCGACCTGGTCGACGACGAAGAGCTGCTGGAGCTGGTCGAGATGGAGGTGCGCGAGCTCTTGAGCTCGTACCAGTTCCCGGGCGACGAGATCCCGATCACCAAGGGGTCGGCCAAGGCCGCGACCGACGGCGTGAACCCGGAGATCGGCGAGCAGCGCATCCTGGCCCTGATGGAAACCGTCGACAGCTACATCCCGCAGCCGGAACGTCCGGTGGACCTGCCGTTCCTGATGCCGGTGGAAGACGTCTTCTCGATCTCGGGCCGCGGCACCGTGGTGACCGGTCGCGTCGAGAAGGGCATCATCAAGGTCGGTGAAGAAGTCGAGATCGTCGGCATCCGTCCGGTCCAGAAGACGACCTGCACGGGCGTCGAAATGTTCCGCAAGCTGCTGGATCAGGGCCAGGCGGGCGACAACGTCGGCGTTCTGCTGCGCGGCACCAAGCGTGAAGACGTCGAGCGCGGTCAGGTTCTGTGCAAGCCGGGTTCGATCACCCCGCACACCAAGTTCGTGGCCGAGGCCTACATCCTGACCAAGGAAGAGGGCGGCCGTCACACCCCGTTCTTCACCAACTATCGTCCGCAGTTCTACTTCCGCACGACCGACGTGACCGGCATCGTGAAGCTGAAGGAAGGCGTCGAGATGATCATGCCCGGCGACAACGCCGAGCTGAACGTCGAACTGATCACCCCGATCGCCATGGACCAGGGCCTGCGCTTCGCCATCCGTGAAGGCGGCCGCACCGTCGGCGCCGGCGTCGTGGCCAAGATCGTCGAGTAAGCCTCTAGGTGCGCTAACGCGCGCGACGCGGTCGTTCGCTTCTTGAGCCCTTCGACCTCAAGTGGCGAGCCTCCGCGAGGCGAGCGTAGGCTACAAAAAGAACGGCCCCCGGAGAAATCCGGGGGCCGTTTTGCTTTGGGCGACTGTCTTACGCGCGGCGGATCCCACGCCGCCTTGAGGTCCGTGATGCGGGGCTACAGCAATGGGGTGAGGGTGACAGCCTTGAATCCAGGAAGGCGCCTCTGGACAAGGCAGCCTTTCACGGCAAATCAGTTCCAGGTGATAGATAGAGCGCGATCAAGCGGATCAACTCCTCGCGCATCCGCTCGTCGTCGAGGGCGCTGCGACTCGCCGCATTGTGGATCACGCCGTCAACGGCGTCCGAGAGGACACGCCCCGCAACCGCGTCAGCGGGACTACCCTGTCTGCTGCGGAAGTCCGCCACGATTTTCGCGTATAACGACAGGTAGGCGACTTCATAGTCGCTCGCCGGGTTGCGGCGCGCCCTCGCTGTCGGGATCTCTTGAAGTAGGACGGGATGAAGGCCAGGATGAATGGAATGGGCTTCGATCCTCGCTGCGACGATCCGGACCGCCAGTTCATGTGGCGTCAATCCTACGGCACGAAGCCTTCGCATCGCTTGCATACCGTTTTCCAGATGGGTCTGACGGATGGCGTCGACCAGTGAAAACTTGTCCTCAAAATACTGGTAAAGCGAGCCGATGCTGACGCCGGCCCTCTCAGCGACGCGGTTCGTCGTGAACCCCGCCCATCCGTCATCGCTGAGAATGCGAGCACCGGCTTCGATGATGGCATCGACCGTGGCGCGCGAGCGCGCCTGACGCGGGGTTTTGCGGGTCGCCGCTTGCGGATTTTCAATGCGAATAGACAGGAACGCCGCTCCTTCTGAAAATGTGTGCGGATTGCTCGCATTCGTCACCAGCAAAGTAAGGCCTGACAATGGGAAATATGCTGCAGATGTTGGTTCGCTATTCTGCCTGGGCCAATCAGGAGCTGTTTGACAAACTGGACGCTCTTGATGCTGTGCAATGGGAGGCGGAATTGCTGATCGCGCGGCGACTCATCGGCCACCTTCACGTTGTGAGCCGGATTTTCGCAGGACATCTGCAAGGAGAGACGCACGGCTTCACCTCTACAAATTTCGAAACGGCGTTGCCGCTCGGCCAGTTGAGGGAGGCCGTTGCAGCGACCGACCAGTGGTACATCGACTATGTGGATGCTCTGTCTGCCGAAGCTCGGATCGAGCCCGTCGCCTTCACCTTCACTGACGGCGACCGCGGCTCGATGACGCGTGAGGAGATGCTGGTTCATGTCTCGCTGCACGCCGGCTATCACAGAGGCGAGATCGGCCGCCTTCTCACTCAAGCATCCGTCACGCCGCCCTGGGACACGCTTGCGGTGTATCTTCACCAGAACGAGCCCGCGCGGCGAGACAAGGGATTCAGTCAAGACGGGTCCGGCGCAGGCTGATTCTGGGCAGCATACCGAGCTGGAGACGAGCTGACGCCTTCGTTCTGAGAAGCGTTATCAATTAAGGGCTTGGGCGATTTGTCCATACGGAAGACATGGACAAGCCAGGCCGTCGGGCGCAAATAAACCTCAGACACGCCATAAGCGAAAGAACGACTATCGTGTTCGACTATAAGGCCGCCTTTGAAAGCTCGGTGGAGCAGGTGCGCAGCGAAGGCCGGTATCGCGTCTTCGCCGATCTGAAGCGGGTGAGCGGCGCCTTTCCCCAGGCGGTGCGCCGTCGGGAAGACGGGTCCGAACAGGACGTTGTGATCTGGTGCTCGAACGACTATCTGGGCATGGGCCAGCATCCGGACGTGCTGAAGGCCATGCAGGACGAGATCGCGGCGACCGGCGCGGGCGCCGGCGGCACGCGCAACATCTCGGGCACCACCCGCTCGGCTGTGGATCTGGAGAGCGAACTGGCCGACTGGCATCAGAAGGAGGCGGCCCTGCTGTTCACCTCCGGCTATGTCGGCAATGAGGCGACCCTGTCGACCCTGCAGAAGATCCTGCCGGGCCTGATCATCTTCTCCGACGCTCTGAACCACGCCTCGATGATCGAGGGCATCCGTCACGGCGGCGGTGAACGTCACATCTTCCGCCACAACGACCTGGCGCATCTGGAGCAGCTCCTGGCCGCCGCCCCGGTCGAGGCGCCCAAGCTGATCGCGTTTGAGAGCGTCTATTCGATGGACGGCGACATCGCCGACCTGGCCGGCACCATCGCCCTGGCCCGGAAATACGGCGCCTTGACCTATCTGGACGAGGTCCACGCCGTGGGCCTGTACGGCGCGACCGGCGCCGGCGTCGCCGAGCGGGACGGGGTCCTGGACCAGATCGACATCATCGAATGCACCCTGGGCAAGGCCGTGGGCGTCATGGGCGGCTATATCGCGGCCGACGCCGTGATCGTGGACGCCGTGCGCAGCTGGGCCTCGGGCTTCATCTTCACCACCAGCCTGCCGCCGGCCCTGACGGCGGGGGCCCTGGCCTCGGTGCGCCATCTGAAGGCCCATCCCGAACTGCGCGAACGCCATCAGGAACGCGCCGCGACCCTGAAGGCCCGTTTCGCCGCCGTCGGCATTCCGGTCATGGAGTCCGAGAGCCACATCGTCCCGGTCCATGTCGGCGACCCGGTCCACTGCAAGATGATCTCGGACATGCTGCTGGAAGACTTCGGCGTCTATGTGCAGCCGATCAACTATCCGACCGTGCCCAAGGGCGCCGAGCGGCTGCGCTTCACGCCCTCGCCCAACCATACGGACGCGATGATGGATCATCTGGTCCAGGCGATGGACAAGCTCTTCTCCCACTGCAACGTGGCGCGCCGGCCCGTCGCCGCATGACGACCGGCGACGACCTCGGCGAGATCATCGTCGAGTTCGTCCGCAACGGCCCCTATGTCAAATGCTCGGCCATCCACGTCGCGACCGGCCGCGAGGTCAGCGCCATGGGACCGGCGAACGAACCCAAGGCCGTCGAGCGGGTGGCGATCGCCAAGCTGAGGCGAGCTTTGGAGGCTGGGCGATAGCGCAGCCGCTCTCTTGACCCTATAGCGGCGGCATGCGCCCGACGCTCACCCTTCATACGCCCCGCTTCCTGATGCGGCCGTTGGTCCGCGAGGACGCGGCGGCGCTGTTTCCAACCCTCTCGCGCGACGACCAGTGTCTGTATATGTCGCGACCCGCCTTCCGTAGCGAGGCCGATCTGGCCGATTGGCTGGTCGATCCGACCTGGCCGGGCCGAAGCTGGACGGCGGTGGACCGCGAAACCGGCGCGGTCGCTGGACGCTACGTCGCCTTTCCAGGACGCGACGAGGGCGTTCTGGAGGTCGGCTATGTCACCGTCGTCGACCGCCAGGGGCAGGGCGTGGCGCGGGAGTGCATGACGGCCCTGGTGTCCCATCTCTTCACCGATCCGTCGTGCCGTCGGATCTATGCGGAGATCGATGCGGACAACCGGCCGTCCGCCGGCTTGGCCGAGCGCCTGGGCTTTTCCTTGGAAGGACGGTTGCGGGAGCATGAAACCACGCACAAGGGCCTGTGCGACATGCTGGTCTACGGCCTGCTGCGGCGTGAATGGGCGGCTGGGACACAAGATATTGTGGTTCGCTCCGCTGGGGACTAGATAGGCGGCCTTCTCAGATGCGGGGATTCCGACGTGACCGCCTTCACCCATGACGCCTATTTCACCAAGACCCTGGCCGACGCCGATCCGGACGTCTTCAAGGGCATTCAAGGGGAGTTGGGCCGGCAGAAGGAGCAGATCGAGCTGATCGCGTCCGAGAACATCGTCTCCCAGGCGGTGCTGGACGCCCAAGGCTCGGTTCTGACGAACAAATACGCCGAGGGGTATCCGGGGCGCCGCTACTACGGCGGCTGCGAATATGTGGACGTGACCGAGGATCTGGCGCGCGAACGGGCGAAAAAGCTGTTCGGCGCGGCCTTCGCCAACGTCCAACCCCACTCGGGCGCCCAGGCCAACCAGGCGGTCTTCTTTACGCTCTTGCAGCCCGGCGACACCTTTTTGGGCATGGACCTGGCCTGCGGCGGGCACCTGACCCACGGGTCGCCGGCGAACCAGTCGGGCAAGTGGTTCCGCCCGGTGACCTACAAGGTCACCGAAGACACCCATCTGATCGACTATGACCATGTGGCCGAAATGGCCGAGCGCGAGAAGCCCAAGCTGATCCTGGCCGGCGCCTCCGCCTACAGCCGCCACATCGACTTCAAGCGGTTCCGCGAGATCGCCGACAGCGTCGGCGCCTATCTGATGGTGGACATGGCCCACTACGCCGGCCTGGTGGCCGGGGGCGCCTATCCCGATCCGATCCCGCACGCCCATGTCGTGACCACGACGACGCACAAGACCCTGCGCGGGCCGCGCGGCGGCATGATCCTGTCCAACGATGTCGAACTGGGCAAGAAGATCAACTCGGCCGTCTTCCCGGGCCTCCAGGGCGGGCCGCTGGAGCATGTGATCGCGGCCAAGGCCGTGGCCTTCGGCGAGGCGCTGCAGCCCGAGTTCAAGCTGTACGCCCAGCAGGTGGTCAAGAACGCCCAGGCCCTGGCCGGCGTCCTGGTCGAGCGCGGCCTGGCCATCGTCTCGGGCGGCACCGACAGCCATCTGATGCTGGTCGATCTGCGGCCCAAGGGCGTGACCGGCAAGGCGACCGAGCATGAGCTTGAGAAGGCGCTGATGACCTGCAACAAGAACGGCGTGCCGTTCGACACGGCCCCCTTCACCGTCACCTCGGGCGTTCGCCTGGGCACGCCCGCCGGCACGACGCGGGGCTTCGGCGAGGACGAGTTCAAGCAGATCGGCCACTGGATCGCCGACGTCGTCTCCTCGATGAACGGCGGGGACGAGGCTGATCCGGCCGTGGTCGCGGGCGTGGCGGCCCAGGTGCGCGAACTGACGAACCGCTTCCCCATCTACGGATGATCTGACCGATGAAGTGCCCCTTCTGCGGTCATCAGGACACCCAGGTTAAGGACAGCCGGCCGTCGGACGACGGCTCGGCGATCCGACGGCGGCGGTCCTGTCCGAACTGCAACGGGCGCTTCACCACCTTCGAGCGGGTCCAGCTGCGCGAACTGGTGATTCTGAAACGCAACGGTCGGCGCACCCCGTTCGACCGGGACAAGCTGGAGCGGTCGCTGGGCGTGGCCCTGCGCAAACGCCCGGTCCAGGCCGAACAGGTCGAACAGATGGTCAATCGGATCGTCCGCCAGCTTGAAAGCCTGGGCGAGACCGAAATCGCTTCCAGCGTCGTCGGCGACTTCATCATGAAGGCGCTGAAGGGCGTGGATGAGGTGGCCTATGTCCGCTACGCCTCGGTCTATAAGGACTTTCGGCACACGGGCGACTTCGCCAAATTCCTGGGCGATGAAGGCTTTGACGAGCCGTCCGGCAAGAGCTGATGCGCGTCACCCTGAAGCTGGCCACCTCGCTGGACGGCCGCATCGCCACGGCCTCGGGCGAAAGCCGCTGGATCACCGGCGAGGCGGCCCGGCTGGAAGGGCACAGGCTGCGGGCCGCCCATGACGCCATTCTGGTGGGGGTCGAGACCGTGCTCCACGACGACCCCGAACTGACGACCCGTCTGCCGGGCCGCAGCGTCGATCAGCCGCTGCGGGTGGTGTTGGACAGCCGGCTCAGACCCCCGGCGACGGCCAAACTGGCGGGGCCGAACAGTCTGATCCTGACCGCCGTCGCGCCCCGCCCGGTCGGAGGCGCGGAGGTGCGGCAGGTCGAGACACAGGACGGACGCCCCGCCGTGCCGGCCGTTCTCAAGGCGCTGAAGGCGGTCGGCGTCGCCTCGGTCCTGATCGAGGGCGGAGGCCAGGTGGCCGCCGCCTTTCTGCGCGCGGGGGCGGTGGATCGTTTGGAATGGTTCCGGGCGCCGATCCTGTTGGGCGGGGAGGGGCGGCCGTGCGTGGCCTCCCTGGCCCTTGCAAAGCTGGCCGAGGCCCCCAACTTCCGACGCCTGGATGTCCGGCCCGTCGGGGACGATCTATGGGAAAGCTACGCCCGCATCTGACGACGATCGGACAGATCGGACACTTTGGACACTGTTTTTCGGTGTCCGGATCGGACTGTTTCGGACGATCTGGACACATTAGACTGTATTTTTCGGGTCCGAAGGGGGACCGGTCGTCTCATGTTCACAGGCATCGTCACCGACATCGGCCGCGTCCGCGACGTCCGCGAGACCGAGCGCGACCGCCGCTATGAGATTGAGACCGCCTGGGACGTGGCCTCCATCGACCTGGGCGCCTCAATCAGCCATGCGGGCTGCTGCCTGACCGTGACGGAGAAGGGCCCAGACTGGTTCGCCGTCGAGGTGTCGAACGAGACCCTGTCCAAGACGACGCTGGGCGGCTGGAAGGCCGGCGACGGCGTCAATCTGGAACGGGCTGCGCGCCTGGGCGACGAGATGGGGGGGCACGTCGTCTCGGGTCACGTCGACGGCCTGGGCCGGGTCGTCTCCATCACGCCCGAAGGGGGCTCGCACCGGATCGAGGTCGAGGCCCCGGCGCCGCTGCACCGCTATATCGCCGCCAAGGGGTCGATCACGGTGGATGGGGTGTCGCTGACGGTCAACGCCGTGCAAGACCGGGTCTTTTCGTTGAATATCATTCCGCATACGTGGGAAGTGACGACCCTGGGCCGCCTGAAGGTCGGCGATCCGGTCAATCTCGAGATCGACATGCTGGCGCGCTACCTGGCGCGGTGGCAGGAGACGGCCTGATGCCGAAGGAACGCCAGATGCTGGCCGCGAACATGAACGACAGCCCGATCAGTCCCATTGAGGACATATTGGAGGACGCCCGCAACGGCCGTCCCTACATCCTGGTGGACGCCGAGGATCGCGAGAACGAGGGGGACATCATCATCCCCGCCCAGTTCGCCACCCCGGATCAGATCAACTTCATGATCAAACAGGCCCGCGGTCTGGTCTGCCTGGCCCTGACGGCCGAGCGGGCGCAGCAGCTGCGGCTGCCGCCGATGGCCGCCGAGAACCGCGAGAGCATGAAGACCGCCTTCACCGTCTCGATCGAGGCCAAGGAAGGCGTGACGACGGGTATTTCGGCGGCCGACCGGTCGCGGACCATCCAGGTGGCGACCGACGCCTCGAAGGGCATGGACGACATCGTCTCGCCCGGCCACATCTTTCCCCTGGTGGCGCGTGACGGCGGGGTGCTGGTCCGCGCCGGCCATACCGAGGCTTCCGTCGACATCAGCCGCATGGCCGGCCTGACCCCGGCGGCGGTGATCTGCGAGATCATCAAGGACGACGGCGAGATGGCGCGGATGCCGGATCTGGTCGCCTTCGCCCAGCTGCACGGGCTGAAGATCGGCACCATCGCCGACCTGATCGCCTATCGCCGCCGCACCGAGCGGTTCGTCGAACGGATCATGGATACGCCGTTCGAGAGTGTTCACGGCGGGCCGTTCCGCTTGATGCTCTATAAGAATACGATCGAGGGGGCGGAACACGTCGCCCTGGTCCATGGTCGGATCGACCCGTCCAAACCGACCCTGGTGCGGATGCACCAGGTGGACTTCGCCTGCGACCTGCTGGGCCATGTCGAGGCGCGCCAGGACTATGTGCCCAAGGCCCTGAAGCAGATCACCGAGCATGACGGTCCGGGCGTCGTCGTCTTCCTGCGCGACCCGGCCCTGAACGCGCTGGCGGAACGTCTGGCGGGGGTGGACAAGCCGGCCGCGGTGGATCGGTCGCTGCGGGCCTATGGCGTGGGGGCGCAGATCCTGCTGGACCTGGGCGTCAAGGATATGATCGTGATGAGTTCGACGAGACCTGAACCGACGGCGCTGGAAGGCTATGGCCTGCGCATCGTCGGCTGGCGCGACATGGATGGAGAAGACAAGGCGTGACCGACGCACCCCGTATTCTGATCGTCGAGGCGCGCTTCTACGACGAACTGGCCGACGCCCTGCTGGAAGGGGCCAAGGAGACGCTGAAGGCGCGCGGCGCCCTGTTCGACGTCGTCACCGTGCCGGGCGCCCTGGAGATTCCCGCGGTGATCGCCATGGCCGAAGAGGCCGGGCGGTTCCCGACCGCGCCGCGCTATGACGGCTATGTGGCCCTGGGCTGCGTGATCCGCGGCGAGACCTATCATTTCGAGATCGTCTCGGACCAGTCGGCGGCCGGGCTGATGGCCCTGGGCGTCAAGGGGCTGATCGTCGGCAACGGCATTCTGACGACCGAGGACGAGCATCAGGCCTGGGCCCGGGCGCGGCTTTCCGAAGGGGATAAGGGCGGTGGAGCGGCCAAAGCCTGTCTGGACCTCATTGCATTGAAGAAGCGGTTGCGGCTAGGCCTCGGCGCATGACTGAACCGAACAGCGTCAAGGCCGTCCTCGAACAACTGGCCGAAGCCGAGAAACAGCGTGCCGAGCCCCATCTGAGCTCCAAACAGCGCCGGGCGCGCACCGTGTCGCGCCTCGCCGCCGTCCAGGCCCTGTACCAGATGGAGCTGGCGGGCGAGGGGGTGGAGACGGTGATCACCGAATTCTCCAACTTCCGCTTCGACGCCGACATCGAGGGCGAGGCCCTGGCCGAGGCGGATGAAGCCTATTTCGCCGACATCGTGCGCGGCGTGATCGAAAGCCAGCGCGAGATCGACGCGGCGATCAAGGCCCGGCTGGCGTCCAACTGGCGGTTGGAGCGGATCGACGCCACCCTGCGCGCCCTGCTGCGCTCGGGCGCCTGGGAACTGATCAAACATCCGGAGACGCCGCGCGAAGTGGTGATCGACGAATATGTCGAACTGGCCAAGGCCTTCTTCGACGACTCCGAGGCCCGGTTCGTCAACGCTGCTCTGGACGGCGTCGCCAGAGACGTCCGCCGCTGATGCCCGCGCTCGACGTCGCGGGCGAGTTCGAGACGATCGAGACGCTGCTGCGGCCCCTGGCCCATCCGGAGTGGGGCAGGGGGCTGGTCGATGATGTGGCGGTCCTGCCGTCCCGGCCCGGCTATGATCTGGTCCTGACCAAGGACGCCATCGTCGAAGGCGTCCATTTCCTGCCCGACGACCCCCTGGATACGGTGGCCAGAAAGCTGCTGCGTGTGAACCTGTCCGACTTGGCGGCCAAGGGGGCCGAGCCCTTCGGCTATCTGCTGGCCTGCGCCTGGTCGGAGCGTTGCGGCTGGCCGGAGCGCGAGGCCTTCGCCGCGGGCCTGGCCCAGGATCAGGCCCGGTTCGGGGTCTTTCTGATGGGCGGGGACACGGTAAAGACGCCGGGGCCGGCCGCCTTCTCCCTGACCGCCCTGGGCTGGGTTCCGGCCGGGGGGGCGGTGTCGCGCGCCGGAGCCGAGGCGGGGGATCTGGTCTTCGTGACCGGCACGATCGGCGACGGCCTCCTGGGGCTTCAGGCGGCGCGGGGCCAGTTGACGCTCGATCCCGAGCGGCTGGCCTTTCTGATCGACCATTACCGCCAGCCGACGCCTCAGCAGGATTTCGCCGAGGTGATCGCCGCCCACGCCACTGCGGCGGCCGACGTCTCCGACGGGCTGATCGCCGATCTGACGCATATCGCCGGCGCCAGCGGCGTCGCGATCGACCTGAAGCTGGACAGCCTGCCCCTGTCGGCGGCCGCCAGGGCCTGGTTCGAGGCCCGCGTCGATCCTCAGGCGGCGCTGGAGGATCTGGCGACCGGGGGCGACGACTACCAGATCGTCTTCACCGCCCCCGCCCGGCTGGTGGAGACGCTGCGCCGAGAGGCCGACCGGCGGCGGGTTCGTCTGACCCTGCTGGGCGAGGTGCGGGTCGGCGCCGGGGTCACGGTCTCCTACGGCGGCCGGCCCCTGACGCCGGGGCGCGCCGGCTGGACCCATGGCTAGGACTTTCGCAAGGGAATCCTAACCCACCGCCGTTAGGCTGGTCGCATGGATCGCAGAAGCTTCATCGCCGCCGGAACCGTCGCCCTCGCCGGGACCGCCGCCGGTTCCGCCGCCGCCTCCTCCGAGAAGGCGGCCGAAGGGCCCCCGACCTTCGGCATAGCGGGGGTGGGCCTGCCCGTCATCGCTGACGGTCGGCTGCGGAACTATGTCTTCGTCTCGCTCCGCCTGATGCTCGGTGCAGGCAAGACCGCCGATCAGATGCGGCTGAAGGAGGCCTTCTTCCGCGACGCCCTGGTGAAGGCCGCGCACCGGACCCCCTTCACCGTTCCCGGCGACTGGACGCGCCTGGACGAGCGTCGCATGTCGGCCGCCCTGGTCGCTGCCGCCAACACCATCTCCGGACGGGGCTCGGTGACCGGCGTCGAGATCATCGCCCAGAGCCCACGCCGTCGCTCCGGCATGCCGACCGCTCACTAGCGGTCAACGATCACGGTTGCGTCAACTTGACGCCCGTGACACGCTCCCTCTGCAAAATCCCAAGGGGCGCAATGACGCGCTCGCCGCGTGCGGGGGGACCGGAAGGCGGACAGAGGCCCTAAGGCCCGCCCGCCGCGCCAGGCCTGCGCGCCTGTTTGCAAGGGCATGGAAACGCCAATGACGACCTATCTTACGCTGGTCTTCGCGGCCGGTGTTCTGGCGGTGCTTTACGGCGCCGTTCAGACCGCCGCCCTGATGAAGGCGAGCACTGGCAACGACAAGATGCGAGAGATCGCCGCCGCCATTCAGGAAGGCGCCTCGGCCTATCTGAAGCGGCAATATCTGACCATCGGCCTGGTGGGGATCGTGATCCTGATCGCCGCCTATCTGCTGATCGGCCCCTATGCGGCCGTAGGCTTTTTGATCGGGGCGGTCCTGTCGGGCGCGGCCGGTTACGCCGGGATGCTGATCTCGGTGCGGGCCAATGTACGCACGGCCCAGGCGGCCTCCGAAAGCCTGTCCAAGGGGCTGAACCTGGCCTTCCGGTCGGGCGCGATCACCGGCATGTTCGTGGCGGGCGGCGCCCTGATCGGGGTGTCGGGCTATTTCATCGTGCTGACGCACCATCTGGGGTTGGATCCGGTCGGGCGCGAAGTGATCGACGGGCTGGTCGCCCTGGGCTTCGGCGCCTCGCTGATCTCGATCTTCGCGCGACTGGGCGGCGGCATCTTCACCAAGGGCGCCGACGTGGGCGGCGACATGGTGGGCAAGGTCGAGGCCGGCATCCCTGAGGATGACCCCCGCAACGCCGCGACCATCGCCGACAATGTCGGCGACAATGTCGGCGACTGCGCCGGCATGGCGGCAGACCTGTTCGAAACCTATGCGGTGACGACCGTGGCGACCATGGTGCTGGCGGCCATCTTCTTCCGCGGCCAGCCCTATGTGGACATGCTGATGGTGCTGCCGCTGGCGATCTGCGCGGTCTGTATCGTGACCTCGATCATCGGTAGCTTCTTCGTGCGGCTGGGCAAGAGCCAGAACATCATGGGCGCCCTGTATCAGGGGCTGATCGTGACCGGCGTCCTGTCCATCGGGGCGGTCTGGTGGGTGATCGACCAGATGGTGACCGGGCCGGTGACGACGACCGGCGGTCTGGTCATCCAGCCCATGGCCCTGTTCTGGTCCGGCATGGTTGGGCTGGCGGTGACGGCGGCCATTGTGGTGGTGACGGAGTACTACACCGGTTCGGGCTTCCGGCCGGTGCGGTCGGTGGCCAACGCCTCGGTGTCGGGCCACGGGACCAACGTCATCCAAGGGCTGGCGGTGTCGCTGGAGGCCACGGCGCTGCCGGCCCTGACCATCATCGTCGGCATCGTGGCCAGCTTCCAGCTGGCGGGTCTGTTCGGCATCGCCATCGCCACCACCACCATGCTGGGCGTGGCGGGGATGATCGTGGCCCTGGACGCCTTCGGGCCGGTGACGGACAACGCCGGGGGGATCGCCGAAATGGCCGGCCTGCCCAGCGAGGTGCGGCATTCGACCGATGCGCTGGATGCCGTGGGCAACACGACCAAGGCCGTGACCAAGGGTTACGCCATCGGTTCGGCGGGCCTGGGGGCGCTGGTGCTGTTCGCGGCCTATACGTCGGACCTGCAATATTTCTCGGCCAATCCGGCGGACTATCCCTTCTTCGCCGACATGGGGACGGTCGCCTTCGACCTGACCAATCCTTATGTGGTCGTGGGCCTGCTGTTCGGGGGGCTGTTGCCCTTCCTGTTCGGCGGCATGTCGATGATGGCGGTCGGGCGCGCCGCCGAGTCTGTCGTGGCCGAGGTGCGGCGCCAGTTCCGCGAGAACCCCGACATCATGACCTATCAGGTCAAGCCCGAGTACGGACGGGCGGTGGACATCCTGACCAAGGCGGCGATTCGCGAAATGATCGCGCCGTCGCTGCTGCCGGTCCTGTCGCCCATCGTCCTGTTCGCCGCCGTCATGGTCATCTCGGACAAGGCCAACGCCTTTGCGGCCTTGGGCGCCATGCTGATGGGGGTGATCGTCACCGGCCTGTTCGTGGCCGTGTCGATGACTTCGGGCGGCGGCGCTTGGGACAACGCCAAGAAGGTGATCGAGGAAGGCTTCACCGACAAGAACGGCGTGGTGCACGGCAAGGGATCGGAGGCCCACAAGGCGGCCGTGACCGGCGACACCGTAGGCGACCCCTATAAGGACACCTCGGGGCCGGCAGTAAATCCGATGATCAAGATCACCAATATCGTGGCCCTGCTGCTGCTGGCGGTGCTGGCCAGCGGGACGGTCGGCTGACGTGAAAACGCCCCGGAGAGCGATCTCCGGGGCGTTTTTCCTTGGGCGATGCGCCGGGGATCAGTCCGGGCGGCGTTGACCGGGAGTGTCGTCCTCGGTGCGCGGCAGCTGGCCGCGGCCGACGTTGCCCAGCAGCTGCTCCAGAACCGTCAGGGCGCGGCCGCGCGTCGGGGTTTCGCGGCTGTTCATGGCGATCTGTTCGCCGTCCGCCAGGCCCAGGGTGCGCACGGCGGCGACCTTGTCGCCGTTCGGCTCGAAGGTGATTTCGGTCACCGTGCGGCTCGAGACGACCGGCAGGTTGTAGGTGTATTTCTCAGTGGTCTGGCTGATGTAGTACCAGACCTGGTCCGGTTCGAAGGTCGAGGTGGTCGAGGGCGAGCCCAGCCGCGCCAGCACCGTCTCCTTGGTGTCGGTTCCGGCGACCACGTCCTGGGGCTTGGCGTCGATCACCTGAAAGCCGTTGGAGCCGACCATCGGCGCGCAGGCGGCGGACAGGCCGCCCAGGGAAACGGCGACGAAAAGCGGGACGAAACGAGACATGATCGGGCGCCTGCGAGAGAACAAGATCTTTGACCTAGACGGACCTGCGTCCTAGTTCAACGGCGCGGCGGAAAAGGGGCCGTTTAAAGCCATGCTGAAAAACCTGTTCAAACCCCGCGAAGGCGTCCGAATCGGCGACGCCCTGTACGCCCTGGCGGTGGAGCAGGCGCGCCAGCCGGGACTTTACACGCGACTGGGCGTGGCTGACCGGATCGATGCGCGGTTCGAACTTTATACGCTGCACGTGCTGCTGCTGGTGCTGCGGCTGCGCGATGAGAACACGCCGCCCGGGCGAGACGCGGCCCAGGCTCTGTTCGACGTCTATGTCTCGGCGCTGGACCATGCGTTGCGGGAAGAAGGCGTCGGCGACATTTCGGTGGGCAAGAAGATGCGCAAGCTGGGCGAGGCCCTGTACGGCCGGATGAACGCCTATGAACCGCCGCTGCGCGACGGCGATGCGGCGGCTCTCACCGAAGCTCTGGCGCGCAATGTCTATGGCGAGACGCGGGCGGAACAGGCGGCTGATCTGGCGCGCTACGCCCTGGCCGCGCGAGCCGCCCTGGCGGCGCAGGAATTCAATGATGTGCTGGTGAAGCCGGCCTGGACGGATGTTTGAGACCATGAGCGCAAGCCTCCCCTACAGCGAGACGGTGCGGGTCAATCAGATCGGCGCGGGGCTGAGCCGACGCCTGGAGCCCGACGCGGCGGCGCGTCAGCGAATTGCGCGCGCCCTGGATCTGCAGGGCCTGGACGCCTTTGCCGTCGATATTGAGGTCAAGCCGACCCCGTCGAGCAGCGAGTGGACGATGAAGGGGCGCGTCACGGCCCATGCGATCCAGACCTGCGGCCTGACCTTGGAACCCCTGCCGGTCGAGGTGGACCGCCGCTTCTCGATTCAGTTGGCCGAGGCCGAGCCGCAGCAGACCGACGAGATCGAAGTCACCCTGGAGGAGGAGGACGCCGACCTGATCGAGGACGGCAAGATCGACCTGGGGCAGTATGCGGTCGAGCAGCTGGTCCTGTCTCTGGACCCCTTTCCGCGCAAGCCGGGGGCGCAGTTCGTGCAACCGGAAGAGCCCGCCGAAATCTCGCCCTTTGCAGCTTTGAAGGCCCTGAAGCCGCAGGACGACCAAGGCTGAGGTTGACGCAGGGGCCGTGCGGTTGCATCCCCCGGCGTCGGCGCTATCGTCCGGCGCCTATATCCAGTGTCGTGCGACAAGACGACGCGGTTAGTCGAGGTCCATTTGCCAGTCCCAGTTACGATCTCGCTTGACGCCATGGGCGGCGATCACGGCCCATCCGTCGTCGTTCCGGGCGTCCAAAGCTTTGTCCGCGCCCATGGCGGGGAGGGAGTCCGCTTCCTGCTGCATGGGGACGAGACCCGGATTCGCGCCGAGTTGGCGCATTGCAGCCTGCCGGCCGACACGGTCGACATCCGTCATACCGACAAGGTGGTGGCCATGGACGAGAAGCCCGCCCAGGCCATGCGCCGGGGCAAGGGCTCGAGCCTATGGAACGCCGTCGAGGCGGTTAAGACCGGCGAGGCCGGCGGCGTGGTCTCGGCGGGCAACACCGGCGCCCTGATGGCCATCTCCAAACTGATTCTGCGCATGTCGGCGCCGGGCCTGGAGCGGCCGGCCATCGTCGCCAGCTGGCCGACCTTCAAGGGCCATACGGCGGTTCTGGACGTCGGCGCCAACATCGGCAGCGACGCCGAGCAACTGGTCGAGTTCGCCATCATGGGCGAGGCTTTCCAGACGGCGGTGCGCGGCACCGTTCGCCCGACCATCGGCCTGCTGAACGTCGGCTCCGAGGACATGAAGGGCAATGAACAGGTCAAGGAGGCGCACGCCATCCTGCGCGACGGCCCGTTCGACCTGAATTATTACGGCTTCGTCGAAGGCGACGACATCGCCAAGGGCACGGTGGACGTGGTCGTCACCGACGGCTTCACCGGCAATATCGCCCTGAAGACGGCCGAAGGCACGGCCCGCTATATCTCGGCCCTGCTGCGCGAGGCCCTGACCTCGAACCTGCAGGCCAAGCTGGGCGCCGCCATCGCCATGCCGGCCCTGAAGAAGATGCGCGAGAAGATCGACCCCAGCGCCATCAACGGCGGCCCCCTGCTGGGGCTGAACGGGATTGTGGTGAAGAGCCACGGCGGCGCCGACGCCAAGGGCTTCGGAAACGCCATCCGTATCGCTGTGGATCTGGCCCGCAGCGACTATATGACCAAGGTCGGCGCCAATCTGGGCAAGCTGGACGCCGTGTTCGACCATTCCAGCCCACCCGCCGCCCCCGCCGGAGAACCCCTTAAGTGAGCGTCACCCGCAGCGCCGTGACCGGCGTCGGCTCCTATCTGCCGGAGCAGATCGTCACCAACGCCGACCTGGCCCAGATCGTCGACACCTCCGACGAATGGATTCAGGAGCGCACGGGGATCAAACAGCGCCACAAGGCGCGCGACGACCAGCCGACCAGCGATCTGGCGGTCGAGGCCGCCAGGAAGGCCCTGGCAGACGCCGGCAAGACGGCGGCGGATGTCGATCTGATCATCGTGGCGACGACCACGCCCGACATGACCTTCCCCGCCGTCGCCTCCATCGTTCAGCACAAGCTGGGCGCCGGCGTCGGCGTGGCCTTTGACGTTCAGGCGGTCTGTTCCGGCTTTGTCTATGCGCTGAGCGTGGCCGACGGCTTCGTGGCGCGCGGCCTGTCGAAATGCGCCCTGGTGATCGGCGCCGAGGAAATGACGCGGCTGATGGACTGGACCGACCGGACGACCTGTGTGCTGTTCGGCGACGGCGCCGGCGCCGTGGTGCTGGAGCCGCGCGAGGGGCAGGGGACGGCCGCCGACCAGGGGATGCTGGGCTTCGCCCTGCGCGCCGACGGCTCGAAAACGGACCTGCTCTATGTCGACGGCGGGCCGGCGTCGACCGGAACCGTCGGCCATCTGCGGATGGCGGGCAATCAGGTGTTCCGCCATGCGGTGGTCAACATCGCCGAAGGCATCACTGCGGCCTGTGAGGCCGCCGGGATAGAGGTGGCCGACGTCGATTGGTTCGTGCCGCACCAGGCCAATCAGCGGATCATCAAGGGCGTCGGCGACCGATTGGGTCTGGACGAGAACAAGGTGATCTCGACCGTGGCTCTTCACGCCAACACCTCCGCCGCCTCAATTCCCCTGGCGCTGGATGCGGCGATCCAGGACGGGCGGATCAAGAAGGGCGACATGGTGCTGTTGGAAGCCATGGGCGGCGGCCTGACCTGGGGCGCCTGCGCCTTGAGGCTTTAACCGCTGCGCCGGGCATTGATTTTCTGAGAAGTTTGCGCCCCTATGCGCCCAGAAGATCGTTTCCAGACGGGACTATGATGGGCAACCACACCGTAACGCGCGCCGACCTTTGCGAAGCCGTGCATGAAGAGGTCGGTCTGTCCCGCCAGGAGTGTTCGTCCCTGGTCGAACGGACGCTGGAGCTGATCGTGGAGGCCCTGGAAAAGGGCGATACCGTAAAGCTGTCGGGTTTCGGCGTCTTCCAGGTGCGTGAGAAGCGGGCCCGCATGGGCCGCAACCCCAAGACCGGTGAACCGGCGGCGATCAACCCCCGTCGCGTCATCAGCTTCCGCGCCTCTCAGATCATGAAGAGCCGGGTTCACGACGCCGTCGTCGAGGCCTGATTCGCTTGGCTAAGAGCGCCGACGCCTTCCGCACCATTTCTGAGGCGGCCGAGGAGGTCGGAGCCCCGCAGCACGTTCTGCGGTTCTGGGAAACCAAGTTCAGCTTCATCACGCCGGTGAAGCGCGCCGGTGGACGTCGATTCTACCGGCCCCAGGACATCGCCGTGCTTAAGGCGGTTCGGCGGTTGCTGCATGAGGACGGCCTGACCATCCGCGGGGTGCAACGGCTGCACAAGGAGCAGGGGCTCAAGACCCTGGTCGGCGCGGACATGGCCGGTCTGATGGAGGCGCGCGACGCCGAATCCCCGGCTGAGCCCCTGATTCCAAGGCTGCCGGCCCTGACCGGCGTGACTGAGCGGCTGAATGTCGTGCTGATGGATTTGGAACAGGCCAAGGCCCGACTGGACGCTGTTCTTAGAAGCTAGGTGGAAAACCTGTTTTTGCGTTTGCGGCGCGCGAAACCCGCGTCTATAGGGAGCGCCTTCGGAGCGTGGCGCAGCCTGGTAGCGCACTTGACTGGGGGTCAAGGGGTCGCAGGTTCGAATCCTGTCGCTCCGACCATCGACACAGTTCGATGACGGGTTCAGGGGCCGCCTTTTGGCGGCCCCTTTTCCTTTTGCGCCCACGCGGGTCTTTTTCGGCCGCCTTCGGCTTGAACCCGGTTCTCGGCTCATTATGATGAACCGCAGAGATCAGGTCGCCTCCACGCGACCAGGCCGGCGCCTGTGATGTTCGGGTGAATCCGGTCCGACGCCCGTCGATAACCTGGCGTCACGACAGCTTCATTCGATGATCGGAGGCCGCCGTGGCGCGTAAACCTACCCTAGATTTCTTGAAGACCGAGGCCGCGTCCGGCTCGGCCCTGGCCCTCGCGGCGGTCGCCGCCCTGCTGGTGGCGAACTCGCCCTGGAGCGCCGACTATTTCGCCTGGCTGAAGAGCTATCACGTGCTCCAGATCGGGCCGATCCGTCTGGAGGAGACGATCTCCGACTGGATCAAGGAAGGCTTGATGGCGATCTTCTTCCTCGTCGTGGGGTTGGAGATCAAATATGAGATCGTTCGCGGCGAGCTGAGCGACCCCAGGAAGCTGGCGACGCCGGTCTTGGCGGCCTTGGGCGGGATGGCCGGGCCTGCGGCGGTCTATCTGTTCCTGTCCATGACGATGGGGGCGCCGCACGCGGGCTGGCCGATCCCCCTGGCGACGGACATCGCCTTCGCCCTGGCGATCTTCGGCTTCGTCGGCAAGGGGCTGCCCTCGTCGCTCCGCGTCTTCCTTTTGACCCTTGCGATAGTCGATGATCTGGGCGCGATCGCCCTGATCGCCCTGCTGTTCAGCGAGGGCGCCAACTGGACGCCGCTGTTCTGGGCCTTGGGTCTGCTGGCGGCCTTCGGCCTGATCGCCCACAGGATCCGCGTGCCGACCCCCTTCTGGGTGCTTGGCTTTTCGGCGGTCTGGTATCTGACGGTTCTGTCCGGTCTTTCGACCTCGCTCACGGCTGTGGCCTTTGCGATGATCGTTCCGATCCAGGCGCGCAAGGAAGACCGCCAAAGCCCGCTGAAGGAGGCGATGCACGACCTCCATCCCTGGAACGCCTTCCTGGTCCTGCCGCTGTTCGCCTTCGCCAAGGCCGGCGTCTCTTTCGCCGGCCTGTCGCTGGAACAGGCCTTCGCCCCCCTGGTCGTGGCGATCGCCCTGGGTCTGTTTTTCGGCAAGCAGATCGGCGTCTTCGGCGCCGCCTGGCTGGCCTCGGCCCTGCGGATCGGCGCGCGTCCGACCGACGCCAGCTGGCTTCAGGTCTATGGGGTCTCTCTGCTGTGCGGGGTCGGCTTCACCATGAGCCTGTTCATCGGCGTCCTGGCCTTTCCGGGCGCGGTGGACTCCCCTGAGCAGATCGAGGTCAAGCTGGGCGTGATCGGGGGGTCGATCATTTCGGCGATCGGCGCGGCCGTGGTCTTGGCTCTGGCTGGGCGCCGGCCTCGCCGCGATCCGGCGGCCGCAAAGCCGCAGGTGAAGCCGCTCGCAGGTTCCTCGACCTGAAGAGAACGCGAACAGCAGGGCGCGGCTGAGCAGGCTCAGCCGCGCTCCGCCCATCTAAGCAGGGGGATGATCGGCAGTCCCCAAGCCGTGCCTCCGATCCCGAAAAACAGGAAGTCGATCCAAGGCGAGGGCGGCAAAAGACCGCGCAGGGCGATGAGGCCCCATACCCAAAAGATCAGAAAGGCCAGGACGCCGACGGCGGCGATGAACCGACGCGCCCGCGGCGGCATCAGCGCTTGTTCCTGAACAGGAAGAAGGTCGCCAGACAGACGACCGACCCTGTCAGGGCCCAAGGGACCCAGACCCAGCTGTCCAGGGTGCTGACCGCAAAGACCCGAACCGCCAGGAACCAGCCGCAGGCCAGGCCGACGCCGGAGACCAGGCTGGCGCCGCCGAAGCCCCGCCGTCCGGTCAGCAGGTCGGCGATCCAGGCCAGAAGCAGGCCGCCCAGAAGGGCGGCGCCGATGTCGGCGTATTGCAACACGCATCTTCTCCCTGTCAGCCCCATCGGGGAGGACGTCATGATCTCAATCCGACTCGATCTTGCGGCCTGGGCGGGGCATACCGCCTCGGTCGCGATTTGGTCACGGTCGAAGGCGACACCATATCCGGGTCAGTGTCGGGCGTCGAATGAACCGTTTCGGAAATCCAGATCGTAACCGCGCCGTGGCCGTGTGGCTGTTCGCCACGGCGGCCTTGGTCTTTCTGATGGTGGTGGTGGGCGGGGTCACGCGCCTGACCGGGTCGGGTCTGTCGATCACCGAATGGAAGCCGATCATGGGGGCCATCCCCCCGTTGAACGAGGCCCAGTGGGCCGAGGCGTTCGAGAAGTACAAGCAGATTCCCCAGTACGCCCAGGTCAACGCCGGCATGAGCCTGGCCGAGTTTCAGGGCATCTTCTGGTGGGAATGGGTGCATCGACTGCTGGGGCGGGTGATCGGTGTGGTGTTCGCTCTTCCGCTGGCGGTGTTTCTGCTGTGCCGCATCGCGCCCGCCCGCTCGATCTTTCGTCAATGGGCCGTGCCGGATCGACTGATCTGGCGCTGCGTCCTGCTGCTGGGCCTCGGCGGTCTGCAAGGGCTGATCGGCTGGTGGATGGTCTCAAGCGGTCTGTCCGAGCGGGTCAGTGTCGCACCCGAACGTCTGGCGACCCATCTGGGTCTGGCCTTGATCCTGTTCGCCGCCCTGATCTGGACCGGATTGGAGGCCTGGAACGGTCAGGACCACGGACGCCCTCCGGCCGGCTGGGCGCGCGGCGCGGGTTTCCTGCTGGGTCTGGTGTTCCTGCAATGCCTGCTGGGCGCCCTGGTGGCGGGCGGGCACGCCGGGCTCGTCTATACCGACTGGCCCCTGATGAACGGTTCCGTCCTGCCGCCTGCGGACTGGAGCCTGGGCGCCGTCGCCTTCCTGCACGATCAGGCCCTGACACAGTTCAACCACCGTCTGGTCGCCTATGGTCTGCTGATCGCCGTCAGCATCTACGCCTTTCAGGCCTGGCGCTGGCGCGTGGCCGAGGGCATGGGGCTGGCGGCCTTCGTTTTGGCCGGGGTGGTCTGGGGCCAGGCGGTCCTGGGGATCGCCACCCTGATCCATGCGGTTCCTCTGTGGCTGGGCGTTCTGCACCAGGCCGGGGCCGCCGTCGTCTTGGCGGCGGCGACGGCGAACCTCTGGCTGGTGCTGCGGGCTCAGCCCCGGATCTTCATGTCCGGACCGAGGACCATGGTCCGGTGATCGCCACCGTCAGGCCCGGATACTGAATATTGACGAACAGGGTTCGGCCGTCGGGGGCGAAGACCGCGCCGGCGAATTCAGAGTTCCCCTGAAACACGTTGCGCCCCAGGGTGTAGAGCTTGCCTTCGGGCGTGACCCCCTTCAGGTGGTTTTTGACCTCTGTCGAATAGTTGTCTTCGCAGACGATCAGATGGCCCCAGGGCGCGATGGTGATGTTGTCGCCCATGTTCAGCGTTTTCAGGTCCGTGCTCTCGACGAACAACTGCACGCGCCCGGGCCGCCGGCTTTCGCCGGGCCGCCCTTCCTCCGGCGAGGGGACATAGCGCAGAATCTGGCCCCGTTGGATCGGCCCGCCCGAGGTGGCGGTCAGATACAGTTCATTGTCGCCCCACCAGATGCCTTCGGCGCGGGCCACCAGGGCGGCGCCTTCGGCATGGCCGCGCAGCCGCAGATCGCCCTTGGGGCTCTCGACCTCGTGCATGTCGATCCACTCCACCTCGCGCCAGTCGCCGACGGACCAGATCCGGTCCTTGTGGTTCGAGGTGTCGGCCCCGTTGTGCCCGCGCAGGACCATGGCCTGCAGCCGACCGCCCTTGGCCAGTTCGCCCGGGGCATCGGGGAGGAAGCGATAGAAGAGGCCGTCTCCCTGATCCTCGGTGAGATAGAGGATGCCGGTGCGGGGATCCACGCAGACGGCTTCATGTTCGAAGCGCCCCATGGCCTTCAACGGAATCGGATCGACCAGGCCTTCGGCGCGCGCGGGAACTTCAAAGACGTAGCCGTGGTCCTTGGTCACGTCCGAGTCGGCCGGCAGTTCGCTGGTCTCCTCGCAGCTGAGCCAAGAGCCCCAGGGCGTCTGGCCGCCGCAGCAGTTGGTGCTGGTGCCGGCCAGGCTGAGGTGCTGGCGCTCGGTGCGGCCGGTCGCCAGGTCGTAAATGACGGTGGTCGTGCCGCCGGGCAGGGGACGGCCGTCCTTATAGGTGTCATAGGCGCGGTTCGCGTCCAGCCGACCGATCCGTTCCTGATTATAGCCGCCTGGGCCCCAGTTGCGGTGGCTGGCCGAAGAGCCCTTCAGTTCGTGATTGCGGACCAGGGCGACGCGGCTGTCGTCCAGGGCGAAACACCCCATGCCGTCGAACTGTCCAGGAACCAGCAGGCCGTCGGCCATGGTCTCTCCGCCCTGGGAGACGATGCGGTAGGAAAAGCCTTCGGGCAGGTCCAGCACCCCGTTGGGGTCGCGCTTGAGCGGGCCGTAGCCGACGACCTCGTTGAGATAGGTTTCCTCTTCGGCGGCGTGGACGTTGCGGGCCAGGCCGGAAAAGGCCAGAGCGGCGCTGGAGGCGATCAGACTGCGACGATGAAGGATCATGGGGAGGGCTCCGAGGGACGGCCTCCGATGACTCCGAATGATCATGGTTTGATGACGACGACTGTTATTTCATAACAAAAGGACGCCGTTGGCGCTGGTATTTTAATACCGCATAGAAAAAGACGTTTGTTTACACAGGGATGGCGCAATCTGGATGTCCTCGTTTGGATTGACGCCGTCGCCGCCCTCCTGTATCAGCGCGCCTTCATTCGGTTCCCTCGGGGCCGAACCCGATTTTCGTCTCCAGGAATCCTCTCAATGCTGAAGAGCACCACGGCTTCGTTGAAGCCGGCCGAGGTCGAGAAGAAGTGGATCCACATCGACGCCGAAGGCGTCGTCGTGGGCCGCCTCGCGACCTTCATCGCCAACCGTCTGCGCGGGAAGCACCGCGGCGACTACACCCCCCACGTCGATTGCGGCGACTATGTCGTCGTCACCAACGTCGACAAGGTGGTGTTCACGGGCAAGAAGAACACTGACAAGATCTACTACCGCCACACCGGCCACCCGGGCGGCGTCAAGTCGACCACGCCTGAGAAGGTGCTGGGCGGCCGCTTCCCCGAGCGCGTCCTGGAGAAGGCCGTCGAACGGATGCTGCCCAAGGAAAGCCCCCTGGCCCGCAAGCAGATGACGCACCTGCGTCTGTTCGCCGGCAGCCAGCACGACCACGAAGCCCAGCAACCGGAAACGATCGACTTCAAGTCGGCGTCGCCCAAGAACACCCGGAGCGTCTGAGCATGACCGACGTGACCAATGAAACCGCGACCGGCTTCGACGCCCTGAAGGGCCTGACCGCCTCGGCCGAGAACGACGCCCCCGTCTATGTCCAGAAGCTGGACGCCCAGGGCCGCGCCTATTCGACCGGCAAGCGCAAGAACGCCATCGCCCGCGTCTGGGTGAAGCCCGGCACCGGCAAGATCACCATCAACGGCAAGGACCAGGAGCAGTATTTCGCCCGTCCCGTGCTGCGCATGATGATCGCCCAGCCGCTGACCGTGTCGGACCGCGCCACCCAGTATGACGTGATCTGCACCGTCGAAGGTTCGGGCCTGTCGGGCCAGGCCGGCGCCATCCGCCACGGCCTGTCGCACGCCCTGACGCATTTCGAACCGGAACTGCGCAAGGTTCTGAAGCCGCACGGCTTCCTGACCCGCGACAGCCGCGTCGTCGAACGCAAGAAGTACGGCCGCGCCAAGGCTCGCCGCAGCTTCCAGTTCTCGAAGCGCTGATCGCATTCATGCGGTTTGGATTTGGGGCGCTTCGGGGAAACCCGGAGCGCCCTTTTTCTTGCCCATCTCCTCCGGCAGGAGCGGGACGGCCAAGGAGCAGCCTATGACGACCCACACCATTTTCATCGACGGCGAAGCCGGCACCACCGGACTGGAGATCCGCGAGCGACTGGAGGCGCGCGGCGATCTGGACTTGATGCTGCTGGGCGACCGGCGGCGCGATGTGGACGCACGGCGCCAAGCGCTGAATGCGGCCGATGCGGTGATCCTGTGTCTGCCTGACGACGCCTCGCGCGAAGCGGTGGCCATGATCGAAAATCCGTCAGTCAAGGTGATCGACGCCTCGACCGCCTATCGGGTCGATCCGGACTGGACCTATGGCTTCGCCGAGATGGATGCGGACCAGCGCGCGGCGATCGCCGCCTCGACACGGGTGTCCAATCCCGGCTGCTATCCCACCGGCTTCATCGCCCTGATGCGGCCCTTGGTGAAGGCCGGGCTGGTCCCGGCCGAATGGCCGGTTACGGTCAACGCGGTGTCCGGCTATTCCGGGGGCGGCAAGGCCATGATCGCCGAGTTCGAGGCCGAGGACGCCTCGACCGCCTATCGCGCCTACGGCCTGACGCTGAAGCACAAACATGTGCCGGAGATGACCAAACATTCGGGCTTGTCGCGCCCCGTCCTGTTCGCTCCCGCCGTCGGAAACTATCGCCAGGGGATGCTGGTCGAGGTTCCGCTGCATCTGTCCGCCCTGCCCGAGACGCCGTCGGTCGAGCGGCTGCACGGCGCCCTAGTCGAAGCCTATGAGGGCCAGCGGTTCGTCGAGGTCGCCGACCTGGAAGAGACCGAGGCCCTGACGGGGATCGAACCCGAGGCCCTGAACGGCACCAATCGTCTGCGTCTTCACGTCTTCGGCGACCGGGGCGGAGAGCAGGCGCGCCTGGTCGCCCTGCTGGACAATCTGGGCAAGGGGGCGTCAGGCGCGGCGGTGCAGAATCTGAACATCATGCTGGGGCTGGATGAGGCCACCGGGCTGAACTGAGTCTCGAGGACGGGAGAGAAACCTTTTCCGACTCGCCTTCGTACTGAGGGCATGACCCTGTCCTTGCTCCTCCATCGCCGCGGCCTCTTGACCGGCGTCGTCGCCCTGGCCGCCTGCTCGCCCGAGCCTACGGCGGCGGGCGAGGCCCAATACGCCGCCTCGCCCTATCGCCGGATTTCGGACGCAGAATGGCGGCGGCGGCTAGGCCACGCCGCCTGGCGGGTTCTGCGGCATGAGGCGACCGAACGTCCTTTCACCAGTCCCTTGAACGATGAGCATCGACGGGGGACCTTCGTCTGCAAGGGGTGCGACCTGACCCTGTTCCGCTCGAGCTGGAAGTTCGAGTCCGGCACCGGCTGGCCCAGCTTCTATGAGGTCATGGGCGCCAACATCGGCCGCAAGCGCGATTTTGCGATCGGCATTCCTCGCACGGAATATCATTGCGCCCGCTGTCTGGGACACCAAGGCCACGTCTTCAACGATGGTCCCCGCCCAACCGGACTGCGTTATTGCAACAACGGCGCGGCCCTGAAGTTCATGCCCGCCTAGATGCGATTGGCCCGGATGGCGGAATCGACCGTCACGCCGAACCAGACCGAGGCGATCAGGATCAGGAGGCCATAGTCATGACCCGGCGAAAAGACCGGCGCGGCGGCCGCGATGATCAGCACCAAGGGGAAAAGCCCTGCCCAGACGGCGGAGGCTGCGGAGGCCGGATGGATCATCGGCTGGGGCGTGGGGCGTTTCAGAAGCCGGTTCATCCCGCCGTTGAAGGCGACGAACAGGGCCGAACAGACGACGGCGGTGATCAGATATTTCGCCGCCTGGCCCGGCGCTCCGAACGCCGTCGCCGTCATGATCAAGAGCGCCAGGGCGACGCCCGTGCTGAAGGCCAGCATGAGGTTGGGTTCCAGACGGTTCAAGACTTCACCTTCACATAGGCGCCGGGGGCGGGTTCAAGCGGGGGCAGGGGGCCGGCCGACGGATCGCGCGCCGCGACGGGCTCGCCCGATCGCGCCCGCAGCCAGGCCGCCCAGTGCTCCCACCAGCTGCCGGGCGCCTCCACCGCGCCCGCCTGCCATTCGGCCAGGGTGTCGGGCAGTTCGGCGTTGGTCCAGTGCTGATACTTCTTCGCCGTCGGCGGATTGATGACCCCGGCGATATGGCCCGAGCCCGCCAGGGTGAAGGTGACGTCCTTGCCGCCGAACAGTTTGGCGGACCGATAGACCGAGTTCATCGGGGCGATGTGGTCCTCTCGGCTGGCCTGGAAATAGAGGGGGATTGTCACCTTGGAGAGATCCGCTGTCAGCCCGCCGATCTTGAACGCCCCCTGGGCCAGGGCGTTGGCCCCGTACATCTGGCGCAGATAGGCCAGGTGCAGGGCCTTGGGCATCCGGGTCTGGTCGGCGTTCCAGAACAGCAGGTCGAAGGCGGGCGGATCCTTGCCCAACAGATAGTTGCTGACGAAGAAGGACCAGATCAGGTCATTGGACCGTAGGGCGTTGAAGGTGTCGGCCATGGCCGCGCCGGGCAGGACGCCGCCGGCGGCGTCCATCTGGCGCTCGATCTCGGCGATCCAGTGGTCGTCTGTGAACAGCAGGAGGTCGCCCGCCTCGGCGAAATCGTGCTGGGCGGCGAAGAAGGTGGCCGCAGCGATCCGCTTATCGTCCCTGGCGGCCATATGGGCCAGGGCTGCGCCCAACAATGTGCCGCCGATGCAATAGCCGACGGCGTTGAGCCGATCGGTCCCGGCCTGCTCCAGCGTCTTTTCGACGGCGCGGTAGACCCCCTTCTCCAGATAGTCGTCAAACCCGTAGCCCGCCTTGTCGCGATCGGGATTGACCCAGGAGCAGACGAAGACGGTGAAACCCTGGCTGGACAGCCAACGGATCAGGGAATTGCCTGGCTGAAGGTCGAGGATGTAGAATTTGTTGATCCAGGGCGGGAAGATCAGCAGCGGAATCCGGTGCTGGGTCTCGGTCGCTGGGGCGTACTGGATCAGTTCGAACAGATCGTCGCGCCAGACCACCTGCCCCGGCGCGGTGGCGACGTTCTGACCGACGACGAACTTGCCGTAGTCCGCCTGGCTGATCCGCAGCGATCCGGCGCCCCGTTCCAGATCGGCGGCGAAGTTCTGCATGCCCTTGACCAGCGATTCGCCGCTCGTCTCCGCCAGGGCCTTCAGGGCGACGGGATTGGACGCCAGGAAGTTCGACGGCGAAAAGGCGTCCGTCAGCAGACGGGTGAAGAACTGGGCGCGCCGCTTCACCGCCGGATCGACGTCCTCGACCCCCGCGATCAGGCCGTTCATCCAGTCGGACGTCAGCAGATAGGAGCGGCGCATCAGGTCGAACATCGGGTTCTCGGACCATTCCGGATCCTTGAACCGCTTGTCGGCGGGGGCGGGCTTCGCCGGTTCGCCGGCCGCCTGACGCGCCGTATCGGCCCACAGGTCCATGTAGCGGCCGAACAGATCGGCCTGGGCCTGAAACAGCTTTTCGGGGCGCGCCGCCAGACCGCCCATGATCGACGTCAGGGCGGGCGCGATGTTGAACGGGTCGGGCGACAAGGCCGCCGGACGGTCGGCCTGCGACAGGGCGGCTTCGGCCAAGGCGCCCTGCGCCATCATCGCCGCCTTGGCCAGGTTCATCGACAGAGTCTCGATCAACTGGGCCTGGTCGGCGCCGAAGGGCGGGGCGACGTCCTCGGTTTCGGGCGGCCTCGTATCCGCCGGAGCGGGCTTGGGACCGCGCTTGGCGGCGGAGGCCGCAGCCTCCGATGCGTCGGCCTTCGCGGCCTTCGCGGCCTTGGGGGCCGTCTTGGCTTTTGAAGGGCGGGGCTTGGCCGAGGTCGGGCGTCCCGCCTTGCGCGGGGTCGGCTCGGTGCGGGGTGCGCCCGGCTTGGGCGGGCTGTCTTCGGGAGCGCGGGCCATTGGTTTCCTCCACCTTCTTGTGCGCGTCACGCCGGTTCGAACCCGCGCCCTTCCGCAGAGGACGATGATGGCATAAGACGAACCTCGAAATGAACGCGCACTTATCTAAAATGAAGCCGGCGGGCCGAAAATGAGGCGAGCCGCCTCCGTCGTCTGCCTGACGGGCCTCATCGCAGCCTCGGGCGGTTGTGCGCGGTCGCTGGGTCTGGACACCGATCCCGCCTCGCCCATTGCGCCGCGCGTCCAGGCGCTGGTCGACGCCAATCGAGACTATCCGCGCTGGCGTGATTTCCCCGCCGCCCCGACCGATCTGCCGCAGGTGGCCGAGGTCGCGGGCTCAGTCGATCGGCTCCAGGCCCAGGGCTCGGCCTTGGCGCAGGAGGCGGCGCGAATCGAATGGACGATGACCGACGCCGAGGCTGAAGCCGCGGCTGTCCGCGCCCAGGTTGGGGCCGTTCCCGTATCGCCCGACGCGGCCCGCACCCAGGCGGATATCGAGGCCTTCGCTCAGGAACTGAGAGATCGCGCCAAGGCGCCGCCGCCGGTCGATCGCCGACCGATCCCATGAGGCGGTCGCCGGGGCAGAGAATCCCCGGATGATGCGATGATGGCGGACGACGGCGGCTTCAAGATCGACAGCGGTTTCCTGGGCGTGTCCCAGTCCCTGTCCGGGCGGGCTTGGCGGCAACGCCCGGCGGACCCGGCCCTGATTCGCGCCCATCGTCAGGGCCTAGGTCTCGAGGAGCCGGTAGCGCGGGCGCTAGCGGCGCGCGGCGTGGGCGCCGATCAGGGAGCGGATTTTCTGACCCCGACCCTGCGGGCGCTTTTCCCCGATCCGTCCAGCTTCATGGATATGGACAGGGCGGCCGAGGCGATCGTCGATGCATTGCTGGCCAAGGCTCGGGTGCATGTCTTCGCCGACTATGATGTGGACGGCGCGTCGAGCGCGGCCTTGCTGGTGCGCTGGTTCCGGGCCATGGGCGCCGACCTGCCTCTGTACGTCCCTGATCGCTTGACCGAAGGCTACGGCCCGTCGGCGCGCGCCTTCGACACGCTGAAGGCGGCCGGGGCCGATCTGGTCGTCACGGTGGACTGCGGCGCCGCCGCGAACGAAGCTCTGGCCCATGCCGCCGCCATCGACCTGAAGGTCGTGGTGATCGACCACCATCTGATGCGGTCGGAGCCGCCGCAGGCCCTGGCGGTGGTCAATCCCAATCGCCCCGGCTGCAACTCAGGTCAGGGCAATCTGGCGGCGGCCGGGGTGGTCTTCGTGCTGTTGGCCGCCTTGAACCGCGAGGCGCGGCGGCGAGGCCTGTTCGCCGACCGGCCTGAGCCGGACCTGCGGCAGTGGTTGGACCTGGCCGCCCTGGGGGCCATCTGCGACGTCACCGGCCTGACCGGGTTCAACCGCGCCCTGACCAGTCTGGGCCTGAAGGTGATGAGCGACTGGAGAAATCCCGGTCTGCGCGCGCTTCTGGCCGCTGCGGGCGCGGAACAGGGCGCGGCCAAGAGCCATCACGCCGGCTTTGTTCTGGGGCCGCGCATCAATGCAGGTGGTCGGATCGGGCGCGCGGACCTGGGGGCGCGATTGCTGTCGACGGACGATCCGGCCGAGGCGCAGCAGCTGGCGCTGGAGTTGGATGCGCTGAACCTGTCTCGGCGCGACGTCGAGCGCGCTGTGACCGACGCCGCCGTGCGCAAGGTGGAGGCGACCGGGGCGCACGTCGATGATACGCCCGTGATCGTGGTCGCCGGCGAAGACTGGCATCCCGGCGTGGTCGGCATCGTGGCGGGGCGTCTGAGGGAACGCTGGCGCAAGCCCGTGATCGTCGTCGGATTGGACCCGGTGACGGGACTGGGCAAGGGGTCGGGCCGGTCCCAGCCCGGCATGAACCTGGGGCGGGCGGTCCAGGCCGCGTGGGAAGCAGGGCTGCTGCTGGCCGGAGGCGGCCACGCCATGGCGGCCGGGTTGACGGTCGAGGGCCGCCGACTGTCCGAGCTGTCCGCCTTTCTGGCGGAGCGGCTGTCCGGCGAGCGGGAGGACGCCGTGGCGATGGATGTGCTGGAGATCGACGCCCTGATCGATCCGGCCGCCGCCCGCCGCGATCTGTTCGATTCGTTCGAACGTCTGGCGCCGTTCGGTCCGGCCAATCCCGAACCCGTCTTCGCCCTGGGCGGGGTCCAGGCCCGCGAGGCGGTGCAGATGAGCGGCGGTCATGTGCGCTGTCGTCTGGTCGGGCCTGACGGGGCGTCCGTCCGCGCGGTGGCCTGGCGTTGCGCCGATCTGCCGATCGGCCGGGCCCTGCTGTCGGGCCAGGGGGGGCTGAATGTCGTGGGTCGTCTGAAGGCGGACGACTGGAACGGCCGGCGCGGCGTTCAGCTCGAGATCGAAGACGTGGCCGATCCCCGTCGCATATAACGGTCGCCGCTTCGGGACCAGGCTGCTGAAAAACTCGAAATCCGCGCTTGCACCCTTTTGAGGGCGCGGCTATATCGCCGGCTCTCCCGCGCAGCGGTCCCTTCGTCTATCGGTTAGGACGTCAGGTTTTCAACCTGAAAAGAGGGGTTCGATTCCCCTAGGGACTGCCACGCGGTGAAGCTGAGGCTCTGGCCTCCGGCCGCCTCACCTACAGAAATCCTCGCCAATTCAATCGTTGAGCGGTGCGCCGGATCGGTGTCGTTCGTGCGACACAACCGAGGCGTTTCTGCTGACCTGAGGCAATATTCCCACCCTCTGCGGCCAGATTCCGCTTTCCAAAGATTCGCGGAACAGTGTTAAACGGAATCCAAGGGTCCGTAGAGGAGCGGACGGGGGTATTAGGTTGACTGACTACCACGGGATTGAAACGGCGGAGACCGTTCGTGTCGTCGGTCGCGTCAAATGGTTCGATCCGACGAAGGGCTATGGCTTCATCGTTCCGGATGATCCGACTTTGACCGATCTGCGGGACGTGCTGCTGCACATCAGCAGTCTGAGAGACAAGGGGCGCGACCATGCGGAAGAGGGCGCGCCCATCGTGTGCGACTGCGTGCGGCGCGCCAAGGGATGGCAGGCCGTCCAGGTTCACGACCTGGGCGTCGGCGACGTCGCGGCGGTGGCGAGACGGCCCGGTACCGAGGCCGACAAGCCGGCGCCGCCGCTTGACGCCGGCGCGACGCTGGAGCCCGCCGTGGTCAAATGGTTCAATCGCACCAAGGGCTACGGATTCGTCGTGCGTGATCGCGAACCCGGCGATATCTTCGTCCATATAGAGACGCTGCGCCGTTGTGGACTGGACGATCTGGTTCCCGGCGACGTGGTTCAGGTGCGGTTCGCCAGCGGCCCCAAGGGGCTGGTGGTGGCGGAAATCAGAACGGGCGGCTGAAGGCCGCCCCGGAGGGCGGATGGTCGATCTGGTGCGACGTGCGTTTTCAGCCGGCTTGATGGCGCTGGCGCTTTCTGGGTGCGCCGCCAAGGCGCCGGTGGGCGTCAACGGCGAGCCGATGCAGCGGCTGGCGGTCGTCACCGCCTCGGGCGAACACGCCTTCTGGGTTGAGATCGCGGACGATGAGCCCGAACGGCAGCGCGGGCTGATGTTCCGTCCCCCGTTGGCGGACGATCAGGGCATGCTGTTCCAATGGCCGGGAGAGCCGCCGCGCGAACAGAGCTTCTGGATGCGCAACACCCCCAGTTCGCTGGACATTCTCTATATAGATCCGAAAGGGCAAATCGTCTCCATCGCCTCGCACGCCACGCCCTTTTCCGAGACGCCGATCCCCTCGAACGGCGCCGCCAACGGGGTTCTGGAACTGCGCGCGGGCCGGGCCTCTGAGATCGGCGCCAAGCCCGGCGACAAGGTTTTGCACCCTTATTTCAAGCCATGATTTGCGGATTGCGCGCTGAAGTGCCAATAGAGCGCTCCGTTCGGTCCGGGGTGTAGCGCAGCCTGGTAGCGCATCTGGTTTGGGACCAGAGGGTCGGAGGTTCGAATCCTCTCGCCCCGACCATGGAACGGCCGCTGGATTCCGTGTCCGGCGCGCGTTATGGCAGGTCCACAGGACCTGCCGATCACTAGGGATTTCGCCATGCTCGCCCGCATCTACCGCCCGGCCAAGACCGCTATGCAGTCCGGCAAGGCCAAGAGCCGCGACTGGCGCCTGGAGTTCGAACCGGCCTCGGCCCGCACGATCGACCCGCTGATGGGCTGGACGGGCAGCTCCGACATGAACGGCCAGGTGCGCCTGACCTTCGATTCGAAGGAAGAGGCCGTCGCCTATGCCGAACGTCACGGCATTCCGTTCCGGCTGCACGAGCCGCACGAGGCGCCGACGATCATCAAGGCCTATGCCGACAACTTCGCAACCAACCGCAAACAGCCCTGGACGCACTGACGTCGGGCGTTTGCCAGGCGCCCTTAGCTCAACCGGATAGAGCACCCGCCTTCTAAGCGGACGGTTGTAGGTTCGAGTCCTACAGGGCGCGCCATTCTCCGGCGGCGGCGATCAGAGCTTTCTCGATGACAGACCCCGCTTTCGCCTCTCCTCAGATTCGAATCGCCGCCCTGTATCGGTTTGCGCCGATAGGGGAGAGCAAGCTTGTCCTGGTGCGGGACCGGCTTCAGGCGGTCTGCGACGCGTACGGCGTCAAGGGCACGCTTCTGGTCGCGACCGAGGGGCTGAACGGCACGATCGCCGGGCCGGAGGCGGGGATTGAGGCGGTGCTGGGTGAGATCCGCGCCTTGCCGGGGTTCGCCGATCTGGACGTCAAATACGCCTGGACGGGGGAGGCGCCCTTCCTCCGGATGAAGGTCCGCATCAAACGCGAGATCGTGACCATGGGTCAGCCCGATCTCGACCCCGCGCGCCAGGCGGGGGTCTATGTGGCGCCTCAGGACTGGAACGCCCTGATCGCTGATCCGACCACCTTGGTCATCGACACCCGCAATGACTATGAGGGCGAGATCGGCGCTTTCGAGGGGGCGGTGCAGCCGAACACCGGCAGCTTCCGCGACTTTCCCGACTGGTTCCGCACGGAAGGCCGGGCGCTGCTGGACGAACGCAAGCCGCAGCGGGTCGCGATGTACTGCACCGGCGGCATTCGTTGCGAAAAGTCGACCGCCTTTCTGAAAGCGGAAGGGGTGGAGAACGTCCACCATCTGGAAGGCGGCGTCCTGCGCTATCTGGAAGAGGTCGATCCCGCCGACAGCCTGTGGCGGGGCGACTGTTTCGTTTTTGACGAGCGGGTGTCAGTCGGACATGGTCTGGTCCGGGGCGAGCACACGCTCTGCCGGGGCTGCCGCATGCCTATGGATGCGGCGGGGCGGGCCTCGCCCCATTTCATCGAAGGCGTCTGTTGCGACCGTTGCAGGGACACGCGCGACGACGCCCAGAGGCTGCGCTATGCCGAGCGGCAAAGACAGATCGAGTTGGCCCGAAGGCGAGGGCAGGCGCATCTGGGGCGAACGGATCCGGCCTGACGGGGCGCCGGCGGAAGCAGTGTCCGCTTTGTAGGTTAAATAAATTAAAACAACGTCATAAGCCACAATCTTGAATTGTTCGCACGTCTGTACCCACCTTTCGGATTGCCTCTGGATGAGTTCTAATCAGCCGGGGTCAGGCTGGATGACGCGGCGTGACTCAAAGGCGACGTTGGGCGCATACGCTTTTCGCAAGCGCCGAGTTCTGATCGTGAATCCGAGGCGCTACCAAACCACCACTCTTTCGTCTGGTGGTAGATACAGAGCCGCGTCCGGCCCGACATCGAATGCCGCGTACCAGGCGTCGAGATTGCGGACGACGCCGTTGACGCGGTAACGCGCCGGCGAGTGGTAGCTGTTCTGAGACTGACGCCTCAGGGCGTCTTCAGTTGTCTGTGTGCGCCAGAACTGCGCCCATCCCAGAAAGAAGCGCTGCTCTGCGGCGAAGCCGTCCAACCGGGCGTTCATGTCCATCCCGGTCTCCGCCGCATGCAGCCGGAGCGCATCAAGCGCCAGGGTCACCCCGACCAAATCTGCGAGGTTCTCGCCGAGAGATCGGCGCCCGTCCAGGTGAACGCCGGGTAGAGGTTCATAGCTATCGTATCGAGAGACCAGCCGTTCGGCCTTGGCGTCGAATGCGGCGCGACTGGTCGGCGACCGCCTTCCCGCGAGTGCGAGGCAATCGCAATACGACGATTTGGCTTACGCTCTTCTCTGGCTCAGTAGACCGCACACCCAGTAATGATGGCGACTAAAAGGACGAGCCAGCCATGCGGACCGCTATCGGTTGGCAGAGTTCTACAAGCTGCAACATGCGCTCCAGACGCATTTTTCAGGGGACCGTCACGACGCTGAACATCGTCGAGGGGGCATAAGACTGCCGAGTTTTTCGCTTCTTGCGCGCGCGTCGCTGGGGCTTGCCTGACACGACAGGACCCGCCTTCTCGAGCTTGGCGGCCAGCGACGACTTGCTCGACGCGCCTAAGGAAGAAGCGTCAGCCCTGGAAACGTCAAGGTTCCCGAGGCGACGCAACTCACCCCAGACCCCGTGAAACTGACGGTCGAAGTCGGATTGTCGAAGATTCCGGGCGACATGGAGGACATGCAGGTGGATCCTCCTGACACACTCCAGTTCAGGATCACCTGGCTGTTAATCCCCGACGGCAGGGTGGACGGCGTGGGAGCGACCAGACTTCCAAACCCATTCAGGGTCACCAGGAAGCAGTTCGGTCCCGTCAGGGTTGACGTGCCCAACCACGGCGCACCGCTCTGCATCCGCCAACTCGATCGCACCGAGCAGGTGACCGGTCCTATGAAGGTTTGGAAGGTGATGGTCCCGGTCGCCGGCCCCGTCACCCCGGGGGGCGGCAGATAGAAGGTGCCCGCCTGAGCCTGTTCCGCCGAAACAAGGCTGATCATGGATGCGGCTGCGGCCGCCATGAGCGTAGTTCTCAGCATCGATACCTCCTCTACACGCGCTGATTGACTATCTACAATCGCGTAAATAGCGCGAGAGTCAATCCGAGGCTGAGGCGCTCGAGCTGGGCGCTCTCAATTGGGTGTCCATTCGGTCCTTGCCAAGGACGCTGAAGTTGCAGACTTCCGACCCTGCCTTGGAGCCCGGCAGACGCCGAATAGTCGAGCCGCGGGGGGTGCGACGGGCGACGCGCCAGGGGGCAGCTGCGCAAAGTCCCGGCGGCGGGCTCCAGCTAGCAGGCGAAATCTCGGCGCGAGGAGGTGATATGCCCCAAACAGTCGCCATTCCGCTTGCCAGTTCGCGCAGCGCGGGTGAAGGTGGCGTGGGAGAAATGTTTAATGCCTAGTCTTCAAAGCTTTGCTGGGGTGGCCCATGAGGCGTTCGATCTGTCTGTGGGCGAGGCCACGATGCCGCTCACACTGGTGGAGGTTGCCCCTTTACCTGCCACTGGTCTGAACCCGCAGCCCTTCTCCCTGGTCTTCCGCGGGACTTCGGCGATCGTTCTGCCGCAGAAGATGTACAGCCTTAGCAATGCGACCTTGGGCAGGTTGTCGATCTTCCTAGTGCCGATCGGGCGCGATCCGGCGGGCGTGCTTTATCAAGCGGTCTTCAACTGATCGGCCAGATCATCCGGTCGTGGCTTGCGGACTCTTCGGCGGTCAAAACGAAGCCGAGGCGGCCGTAGAGGGCTGCGGCCCGTCGATTGGTTTTCAGGACATGGAGATCAAGCGCGTCGGCGCCGTGAGCGCGCGCTTCCGCCTGCACGATCCGCAGCAGGGCCCCGCCTAGGCCTCGGCCTTGTGCTTCGGGCAACAGGGCCAGATCGATCACGCGCCAGGTCGAGCTGGATCGATTCAGATAAAGCCGGCCGACGTCCACGCCTGCCTGCTCGATGATCCAGAAGTCCGTCGCCAACCGTTCGCCCACGAAATGGCGATGCTGGAGATCGAACTGACTGACGAGAAACGCCTCCGCCAGAACCGGCGGCCATCCGGCGGCGGCGACTTCTGATGAGCGGGTCGTTCCATAAAGCGCCCTGAGAAAGGGCAGATCGGCCTCGGCTGCGGGACGCAGTCTCAGTCTCAACCGCGACAGCCCGCGGCGCTCCAGCGGCTTGCCGGCCGCAGGAAACGGCGCGGGCGTCGTTTCAGTCAAAGTAGGGATAGTTTCCCGTAAGGGCGACTGCATAGGTCAGGCCGAGATAGGGCTGAAGGTTCTCGTGCGGCGCGCCCGACCCCGACAGGCCGATGGCGTTGGGGTTCATCATGGTTCCCGACGCGCCGACGGCGGCGAAGGCGTTGAAGCCTGAATTGCCCACAATGCCGATGGCTGACGCAGGCGTCGGCGCCGCCGTCAGCACAGAGGGGTCAGACGGCTCGAACTCGCTGATCGCATGGTTGTGCATGGGGGTTTCAGCCGCCGTCAGGGCGACGGTCGGAGCGCCGAAGGCCTGGCCCATAGGGCGACGGCTGTTGCCCGGCGATTGGCCGGCTCCGCAGGCTTGGCGGCTGGCCAGGTTAGGCAGACCGAAGGTGTTGACGCCGTCACCGCCGAACTGGATGCCGTACAATGAGAACAGCGCCGATTGCTGCCGGATGGGGACGAGCTGTCCGGCGGCGAGGGCCCAGCCGTACGGCGCAAACGGGAAGCCGAAAATCTGCACTTCGCCGATGAAGGGTTCAGACATTGAGAAGTCCTTGCGTTCTGATGGGGTCGAGCGAAGTCACGAGGGAGGGGAGGGGTAGTAGCCGAGGAGGGCGATGCAGTACTGAAGCGCCAGGGTGGGGGCGGTGTTGTCGTGCGGTTGAGAGCCGCCGGCGACGCCGAGGGTGGTCTGGGGAAAGGCCACGGGGGCGCCGTCGCCGGGCTGCGGATTGTAGAAGGTCTCGGCTATATCCGCCGGCAGGGCGGCGAGCACGGCGCCGGCCGGCGAATTGCTTGTCGCCACAGCCGTCGACGCCATCGGCGTGTGGACGTGCGGGCCCATCTGGAGCGACGTCAGCTGGACGGACTCCTCACCGGCGGTCATCCCGATCGGACGGTTCGAAAGGCCGGGGCCGGTCCCCTGGTGCACGGGCACCCGGCTTCTGAGATCCGGAATCCCGAACGTCTGCTGTCCATTGCCGCCGTAAGTCGTGCCCAGAAGGGCGAACAGGGCGTCATACTCCGCGATGGGCAACAGCGATCCGTCGCAGACGTGCCAGCCCTCGGGCGCGCCGCGCATGTAGGGCAGGAGGCGGATTTCTCCAACGTAGCATTCGCTCATTTTACATCCTCGATGATGTCCGCCTGGGCGGCTCAGTCCGATCTTGCTGCGCGTCGGCGGCGGACGGTCAGTTGCGCGAGGGGAAGACCCCCTGCAGGGCGATGTTGAAGTTGATGACCTGAAAAGGCTGCATGTTGTCGTGCGGCTGACCGCCGCCGGCGATCGACGTCGGATTGCCGGCGAGGGGGATCAGGTTTTGCGGCTGGCCGTAGAGCATGCCCGGTGCGGAGGCTTGCGCCAGCGTCTGGGCGCCGTCGAGATAGGGACTGACGCCTTCGGCTGTGGTCGCCATCATCGCGTGCGTGTGCGGGCCGTTCTGATCCGCCCTCAAAGACACCGTCTCAACCCCGCCGACCTGACCCATCCCATAGGGCGCGGGCTGCCAGCTGGGGTTCTGTGAGGGGAAGCCGCCGACCGGCGTGCGTCCCCGCAGATCCGGCAGTTTGAAGGTGGTGACTCCGTCACCGCCGTAGGTGACGCCGAGCAGGGCGTAGAGGGCGTTGTTCTGCGCGATGCTGAGGATGGCGCCGTCGCAGCGCGCGAACCCGCGCTGCGCATAGTTGAAGCCAGTCATCATGATCTGGCCCAAGAAAACAGTCGACATGCGGCGTCCCTCGGTTCGCGGAAAACGAGTGTTGCGGCTCGAGAGCCGCCTCGTCGGCAGACCGGCAGCATGGGGGGCGGGCCTCAAAAACCGCAAGTATTTTTTCTGCAACTCGCCGAATTTAGCAAATGACACAACCAAGTGTAGCGTAGCAGTTTTGACGGAAGTAACAGTTTTAGCGTCATAAAAGGCGAATTCGAAATTAATGAGTCGCCGCCGCCATATCTCAGTGATACGTAGGGTAGTGTCCTTAGCGGGGCAATACCGCAGGGCGTCGAGCTGAGGGCCCTGCCAGGGGCGCACAGCTTAGGCGTGAGTTTTGGGTAGGGGTGGGCTTTGGGTAAATCGTTTGTCGGGCGTGGGCCCCGCGAGGCTGCGCGCCTGCTCGCCGCATTCGGCGTCGGCCTGCTCGCGCTCCTTCTTTTGGCGTTCAGCAGCGGCTCGGCCCGCGCCCAGTCCGTGTGCACGATCACCGCGTCCGCCTCGCGCTCGGATTCGAACTTCAGTGGTTCGGGTCAACTGAATCTTCTTCGCGTGCCCGGCGACGGCGCGGCGTACGCCGTATTCAAGATTGCTGCGGATTCGGATCCTGAATCGCTCGTCTACGCCTGCGCGACGTCCACCCTGGCCTCCAGCCCGCGCTTCGAAGGGAACATCCTGAACGGGGCCGGCACGAACAACCGCGCCCTGCTCACGACCGGCTGGACCTTCACCTTCAACGACGGATCGAGCCTGACGCGGCCGTCAGGCAGCAGCTATGTGTTTTTCACGCCCGTGGCGGGTCAGACGACGGTCACGCTGTCGGGGTCGGGCGTGCTGTCCACGGGGGCTTCGGCGCAAAGCCAGTATAGCGCCAACCAATCCTACAGCGGCACGTTCGACATCGCTCAGGGCTCAGCATCCACAGGGCGCGATACGAACAACACCTATAGCGCGGTCGCATCGGTCTCTTCGCCGCCTGCGATAACAAGCGTCTCGCCCGGCAGCGGATCGACCGCCGGCGGTACGAGCGTCACCCTCTCCGGAACCGGGTTCAGCAGCAGCGGCAATTCGGTCGTGATCGGCGGCGTTTCCGCCACCCCCTCTGCGGAATCATCGACCTCCATAACCTTCACCACGCCGGCGCATGCGGCGGGATCGGTGGACATCGTCGTCACCACGGCCGACGGTCAGAGCGTGACGTCCACGAACGCCTATACCTATGTCGCGTCGCCCACCACGACCGGCGTCACACCGAACTCGGGCCCGACGGCGGGCGGAACGAGCGTTGTGATCCAGGGAACGGCCTTTACCGGCGCGACCGCCGTCTCCTTCGGCGGATCGCCCGCCACGGGTGTCGTCGTGAACAGCGCCACGCAGATCACGGCGGTTTCTCCCGCAGGTTCGGCGGGAACCGTGTCGGTTTCGGTGACGACGCCGGGCGGGACGGGGACACTCAGCAACGCCTTTGTTTATGTGGCGGCGCCGACCATCACTTCCGTATCGCCCGCCGCGGGCCCTACCGCCGGTGGGACCAGTGTGACCGTAACCGGAACGAACCTGTCAAGCGCTACGGGCGTCGCCTTCGGCGGCGTCGCCGGCACGATCACGGCCAACACCGCCACCTCCATCACCGTCACCGCCCCGGCGGGGGCGGGCATCGTCGATGTCGCCGTCACCACGGCCGGCGGCGTGGCGACCGCCGTCAGCGGCTACGCCTATGCGGCCGCTCCGACGATCAACGGGGTCTCGCCGAACACAGGTCCCGAGACCGGAGGGACCACGGTCACCCTGACCGGAACCAATCTGACCAATGCGAGCGCCGTCACCTTCGGCGGAAACGCGGCGACCATCACCGCCAATACCGCCACCTCGATCACCGCCACCGTGCCGGCGGGCGCGGGATCGGTCGGGGTCGCCGTGACCACGGCCGGCGGGACCGCTACAGCCGTCAACGCCTATAGCTATATTCCAACCCTGTCGGTGACGCCGGGCGCTGCGACGGGCACGAGCGTGGGCGGCGCCTTCAGCCAGGCGAACCCGGCCTCGGGCGGGACGGCGCCCTATGTCTACGCCCTGGCCTCCGGCGCCCTGCCGGCGGGCGTCAACTTGAACACCGCGACCGGCGCAGTGACGGGCACGCCGACGACGGCGGGCGCCTTCGCCTATGCGATCCAGGCGACCGACAGCCAGGGGACGCCGGCCACGGCGACCGGGGCCACGGTCTCGGGGACCATCGCCAAGGGGACCCAGACCATCAGCTTCGCGGCCCTGGCGGACGCCTCCCTGTCGGCCTCGCCGCTGACGGTGTCGGCGACCAGCAGCTCGGGCCTGGCGGTGGCCTTCACCTCGGCCACGACCGGGGTCTGCATCGTGTCGGGAACCAGCGTCACCCTTCTTAGCCCTGGGACCTGCACCCTGAACGCCGACCAGGCGGGCGACGCCAACTGGGATGCGGCGACCCAGGTTCAGCGCAGCTTCACCGTCACGGCGGCGACCCTGTCGGTGACGCCGGGCGCGGCGACGGGCACGAGCGTGGGCGGCGCCTTCAGCCAGTCGAACCCGGCCTCGGGCGGAACAGCGCCCTATGTCTACGCCCTGGCCTCCGGCGCCCTGCCGGCGGGCGTCAACTTGAACACCGCGACCGGCGCAGTGACGGGCACGCCGACGACGGCGGGCGCCTTCGCCTATGCGATCCAGGCGACCGACAGCCAGGGGACGCCGGCCACGGCGACCGGGGCGACGGTCTCGGAGACCATCACCAAGGGGACCCAGACCATCAGCTTCGCGGCCCTGGCGGACGCCTCCCTGTCGGCCTCGCCGCTGACGGTCTCGGCGACCAGCAGCTCGGGCCTGGCGGTGGCCTTCACCTCGGCTACGACCGGGGTCTGCACTGTGTCGGGAACCAGCGTCACCCTTCTTAGCCCTGGGACCTGCACCCTGAACGCCGACCAGGCGGGCGACGCCAACTGGAATGCGGCGACCCAGGTTCAGCGCAGCTTCACCGTCACGGCGGCGACCCTGTCGGTGACGCCGGGCGCGGCGACGGGCACGAGCGTGGGCGGCGCCTTCAGCCAGTCGAACCCGGCCTCGGGCGGAACAGCGCCCTATGTCTACGCCCTGGCCTCCGGCGCCCTGCCGGCGGGCGTCAACTTGAACACCGCGACCGGCGCAGTGACGGGCACGCCGACGACGGCGGGCGCCTTCGCCTATGCGATCCAGGCGACCGACAGCCAGGGGACGCCGGCCACGGCGATCGGGGCCACGGTCTCGGGGACCATCGCCAAGGGGACCCAGACCATCAGCTTCGCGGCCCTGGCGGACGCCTCCCTGTCGGCCTCGCCGCTGACGGTGTCGGCGACCAGCAGCTCGGGCCTGGCGGTGGCCTTCACCTCGGCCACGACCGGGGTCTGCATCGTGTCGGGAACCAGCGTCACCCTTCTTAGCCCTGGGACCTGCACCCTGAACGCCGACCAGGCGGGCGACGCCAACTGGAATGCGGCGACCCAGGTTCAGCGCAGCTTCACCGTCACGGCGGCGACCCTGTCGGTGACGCCGGGCGCGGCGACGGGCACGAGCGTGGGCGGCGCCTTCAGCCAGTCGAACCCGGCCTCGGGCGGAACAGCGCCCTATGTCTACGCCCTGGCCTCCGGCGCCCTGCCGGCGGGCGTCAACTTGAACACCGCGACCGGCGCAGTGACGGGCACGCCGACGACGGCGGGCGCCTTCGCCTATGCGATCCAGGCGACCGACAGCCAGGGGACGCCGGCCACGGCGACCGGGGCGACGGTCTCGGGGACCATCACCAAGGGGACCCAGACCATCAGCTTCACCTCCACCGCGCCGGCCGCCACGGTTCCTGGATCGGTCTATACGGTCACGGCTGTCGCGACCTCGGGATTGAACGTGTCCTTCAGTCTGGACGCCGCCAGCACAGGGTGCGCCCTGGCCGGCGCCGCCGTGACCTTCACCGGACCGGGAACCTGCGTGATCAACGCCGATCAGGCGGGAGACGCGAACTGGACAGCGGCGGCGCGCGTGCAGCAGAGCTTTGCAGTCACAGCGGCTGCTCCGATCGCGGCGGATGTGACTGGGGTGGCTGTGCCCTTCAACAGCCCCGGATCCGCCATTGACCTGTCCAGCGCCATCACCGGCGGCGCCCATGGCTCGGTCGTGATCGTCACCGCGCCCGCGCACGGCGCCGTGACCGTCGCCGGCGACGTCCTCACCTATGTGCCGACATCCGGCTATTTCGGCCCGGACAGCCTGACCTATCAGGCGGTCGGCGCAGGCGGAGTGTCGAACACGGCGACGGTTTCCTTGACGGTCGCGGTTCCAGCGGCGCCGGTCGCCTCGGATCGCGTCGGCGTGACGGTCGCGTTCAACAGTGCTGGGACGGCCGTCGATCTGTCCGGCTCGATCAGCGGCGTGCGGACCTCCATCGCGATCGCGACGGCCCCGGCGCACGGCGCCGCGACGGTGTCGGGCGAAGTCGTCACCTATAGGCCGACCGCAGACTACTCTGGCGCCGACAGCTTCACCTATGTCGCCACGGGTCCGGGCGGCGCCTCTGCGCCGGCGACCGTCAGCTTGATCGTCGAAGCCCCTGCGGCTCCTGTCGTGACGCCGCCCGCTGCGCCTGTCGCACCGCCGCCGCCGAGCGGGAGCGGACCTCAGCCGGTCAAGGTGCCGCTGGCGCCGAACAGCAGCGGCGTCGTCACGGGCTACCGGGTCGACGCTCCGCCGCAGAACGGCGTCGCCGCCATCTCCGGCGACGGCTCCGCCGCCGATCCCTGGGTGCTGACCTACACGCCCGCCGCCAACTTCCTCGGGACGGAAACCGTGTCGGTCGTCGCCACTGGACCGGGCGGAGACTCGGCGCCCGCTGCCTTCGTGATCCAGGTCGCGGGCAAGGCGCCCGACTTCGCCTTGACGACCCGGCCCGGCGCGCCCGTGACGATCACCCCGACCACAGGCTTGGTCGGCGGCCCGTTCAACGGCTTGCGCATCACACGCCCCCCGACCTCCGGCTCCGCCGTCGTCGAGGGCCTGACCATCGTCTTCACCCCCGCCGCCGCCAATTCGAGCTTGCGGTCGCTGGAGACGGTGTCTGCGGCGGCCGGCGTCGCGTCGCTGGCCTATGTGATCGACCTGCCCTTCGGCGCATCGGCGCCGGGCGAGGTCAGTCTGGCGGCCTTGGCCGTCCCCGGTGAACAAGCCTTGACCGCCGCCACGCTTCAAGGCGTCCCCGTGACCGTTCGGATTGACGATACGACAGGTGGACCCTTCATCGGCGCCGCCGTGGTGTCCGTCGCTCCGACCACAGCCGGATCGGCGACGTTGACCACGGTCGCCGGGGAGCGGAGCCTCACCTTCACGCCGGCGACGGACTTCACCGGAGAGGCCGTGATCACCTTCAGCCTGACCAATGCTGCGGGTTCGACCAACGGCGTCCTGACCGTCACCGTCGAAGGCCGACCTGATCCGGGACTGGATCCGGAGGTGCGCGGCGTCGCCACCGCGCAGGTCACGTCGGCCCGACGGTTCGCCGACGTTCAGCTGAACAACTTCCAGCGACGCCTACAGGCCCTCCGTAGCGGGACGAACGGATCATCCAACGGCTTGAGCCTCAACTTCGGCCTGGGCGGCTTGGCCGACAGGGACAATGATCCGCGGCAGGCGCTTCGGCAGGCTCTGGGCGCGCGCGATCCCATCGACCCGGGCGCCCTGAACGACCGGAGCCGCGATGCGCTCGGTCTCGAGACCGGGGTCGGCGGCGACGCCCTCGAAGCGGCGGCCTCCACGCCTCGCTCCAATACCCTCTCGGCCGCTCCAAAAGGCTCGCAGGGTGTGGGGTCTGTCGGGTTCTGGACGGCCGGCTCCATTGACTGGGGACGGCAGGACGCGGCGGGACAGCGGGACTATCGCTTCACGACCCAAGGCGTGACCGTGGGGCTGGACTACCAGATCGCGGACGGGCTGGTCGTCGGCGGCGGCCTTGGTTACGGCGAGGATCGGACCAAGGTCGGCGACAACGGCACGGTCTCCAACGGCTCGGCGTTCAGCGCCGCCCTCTATGGAAGCTGGCGCCCGACCCGGGGGCTGTATGTCGACGGCGTCGCGGGCGTCTCTGACCTGGACTTCGACGCCCGTCGCTGGGTTTCGGGACTGGCCGGCCAGCCAAACGGCTATGCGGCGTCCGAGCGCTCGGGGGAGGCCCTCTTCGCCTCGGCGGCGTTCGGGCGGCTGCGGCGCTCCGACCGGGTAACGACGGACCTTTACGCCCGCATCGACGCGCGGGAGATCACTCTGGACGGCTTTACCGAAACCGGCGGGGGCTATGCGGCCCTGGTTTGGGACGGCGTCGATCAGAGCAGTCTGTCCACCAACCTCGGCGCGGCCTTGCGATGGGTCGCCGACACCCGCAGCGCCGGCGTCATAACCGCCTCCGCCCGTCTCGAATGGTCGCATGAGCTTGAAGAGGTGGGACGCCAGACGGTCCGCTACGCCGACTGGGCGGCCAGTCCGTCCTATCTGGTGCCGTTGGACGCCTGGTCGCGCAATGCGCTCAAGCTCGACCTTGGGGCGGATTGGCAGGTGTCGGATCGTCTGCTGCTCGGCTTGGGGTATCGTGGCCAGTTGGGCGACGCCAGCGTCAGCCATGGCGCCGAACTGCGGTTTACCTACGGATGGTAGCCGCCATCATGACGCCGGCCCGGATGCGAGGTCGCCGCGGGCCGGCAAACGACCGCAAGCCCCGACCTTAAACGGTCGGGGCCGTCCGTCGGGGTCACCAGTCCTGAGGAAGCTCCGGCCCCTGGCCGCCGCAGACATAGATGGGCGTCGCGTCATAGTAGGGGGAGGGCACATTGGCGCGCAGCACATAGACGTTGCCGCCCCATCCTCCGCACCCGCGATCGGACACTTCGCCGAGGTATTCGGTCTTGGCCGCGTCGGCATAGTAGACATAGTGGTAGGCCGTCAGATCGACTTGGGCGGAGGCGGCGGTGACGGAGGCTGCAGCGATCAAAGCAGCGCCGACAAGAACGGGTTTCACACGGATATTCATTGGCTTTGTCTCCCTATGCACGCCGATCGCGTGCGCCGCATAGGGCGCGCGCTCTTGCCTGGGAATGCAACTCACAGGCGCGTTATGGGTAGGCGTTATCGCTGAACCGTAAAGCTTTAGGGCTTGACTCTGCAACTGATGGGTGTCCCCATTCTCCAGGCCTTCACGTCCGAAGGCGATGGAGAGTGAGATGAAACCTTCGCTAAGACTTTCGGTCATCGCGGCCGTCACGCTGGGCGTCGCCTCCCTGACCTCGACGGCCTCCTCCGCCCAGATTATCGGCGGCAATCGCGTGGCGCTTTACGACGTCGTCTATTACAGCGACGCCTCCAAGACGACGGAGGTCGGTCGAAACTACGGCGTCTGCTACGGCGGCTGGGGGACGCCGATCTGGGCCGGGAACAGCGAGTTCACCAGCGGCCAGCAGACCGCCTTCCACAGTCAAGAGCACGTCGGCTGGTGCACGCCTGAAGGCATAGAGTACTTCTGACCCCGGCGGGGCGCCGCGGCCGAGCCGGCCGCGCTGATGGGGGCGCTTGCGGACGCGACGCGGCGCCCCGGTTGCGCGCCTACCAAGCTTGACTATATGTGATCCGAGCGGCAAAGGGCGCAGACGCTTCGGAAATCCCCATGACGTCCGGTTCAGAGACCACCGACCCATTGAACGTCTACATCGGCGCGCGCATCCGCGAGGAGCGGATGGCCTCCGGCCTGACGCAGTCTCGGCTCGGCGCGGCGATCGGGGTCACCTTTCAGCAGATTCAGAAATACGAACGGGCGGCGAGCCGGGTATCGGTCTCCACGATGGTTCGTATCGCGGACGCGCTCAAACTCCCGATCGTCGCCTTTCTTCCACCGCAGACGTTCCGCCCCGTCAGTGAGGAGGACGACAGAGATGTCCGAGAGCGGCGGGAACTCTTGAAAGCATTTCAGAAGACGCCGCCGGCTCGTCGAGGGCTGCTGCTGGCGCTGGCGCGGGAGTTCGCATCGGACGGCGCGCGCGCGCCGGACATGTAGCCGCCGCCTTCTCCGTCGCCTTGGGCCTCTGCGGCGGAAAGGCTGTCAGTTCCATACGACCGTAGAGGTCCAGGTCGCAGGGCCGCTCGACCGATGGGGTCGAGCGGATGATCGTCGCGGGTCTTCTGAAATCAGCAGACCTCGTCGCGCGGCAGCGGCTTGAAGACCCGGCGGTAAACGTCGCACTCGGCGGCGAGCACCATGCCGCTGCGCCATTGGACGGAGCCGTCGAGCGTATGGGCGAAGCCGAGCATGACATTGGGCCGCTCGAGGCGGCGAGACCCGCCCAGATCCCGGATCAAGCGGTCGATCTCGGCCGGCGGCAACAGCACGAGCTTGCTGGCGACGACCGTGTTGTAAGCGGCCGGAAGGTTGCGATAGTCGAACGATTCAGACGGATTGTCGTAGCCGGTGTCGCTGATCTGCAGATAGTCGCGGTTGAAGCGCGCCAGGGTGATGTGTTCGCCGTTCCCGCTTGTCATCACCTGATCGAAATACCGGTCGGGCCGGGTGAGATAGGCCTGCAACTGGGCCTTCGTCATGCCGGTGGCCGCCTTCAGAAGGGTGTCCAGCAGCTCCGCTTTCAGCGCACGGATCGGCGCCAGCAGCCAGTCGGGCGTCACGGCGTCGATGATGTCGCCGATCGCCGCAGCGGTCAGACCGATGAAGCTCGGCGCTCCCGCCATCGAAAGCAGATGTCGGGTCGCATAGTCGCTGAGGATGCGGTCGGCCTTCTCGGTGTCGGTCTTGCGCTCGGCGTTGAAGAACAAAGCCTCCGCCACCTGATGACTGACCTGGGGCCAGAGCCGCAGGCCTTCGTCGATGTCGTCGCGCCAGTATTCCTTGTAGGTGACCGGCGCCGCATTGAGCGCCACATAGCCGGCCAGCTCCGCCGTCAGCAGGACCGCCGAACAGCTGAAGTCGTTCCAGCGGCAGTTGTCGATGCGGCGCTGAAGGTCGGCCTTGTGGTCGTAATAGGCCCGAATGTCGGCGTCGAGCGATGCGCGCAGGGTCGAGAACAGGCGCGGCACCGAATAGTTGGTGCTGCTGCTGGCGCTGGGCAGCAACCGGTCCAGGGCGGAGCCGGGACGCGCGTCGACCATCGCCTGATAGATGCGTCCGTCGACCCCCGCCACGCTGGCGGTGAAGAAGTCGCCGGTCAAGGCTGAGCCCGGCAGGCGCTTGTCGATATAGCCTTCGAGGACGATGTGGCGGATCGCATTGTCCGGCGGGTTCAAGGTGAAGGGGGCGCCGGAAAACTGATTGATGAAGGTGTGGCCATAGGTGTCGCCCGCCGCGTGGGTCAGGAAGCCCAGGCGGAAGGCGCGTTGCAGCGGATCGTCGCCGAAGCTGTTCCAGACGTGCTCGAGCCAGGCGTCCGAGCCGTGCGAGACGCCGCTTTCCTCGCCGTCCGGATGGATGACCTGTTGGCCCGTGAGGATGTCAGGGTAGGCGTCCGGCCCAAGCACGCCGGCGCGATACTGCGCCCGACCGGCCCTCAACGCGATCAGTGTGTCGTCCGCAACCTTGTATCGCCGAACCTCGCCGGTTCCTAGGACGGGGATTTCCACATAGCCGTCGTCGAGCGCGTCGTTCACCGCGATTTCGGCGAAATAGACGTGGGACGTCGGCTTCCAGGCTGCGGCGACGCTGGGCAATAGGACAGCCGTGACGCTGAGGGCGGCGGCCAGCAGGCGCGCCTTGCGTGATTTCGCGAACATCGTGTCTCCTCCAAGAGAATGTGATCCCGCCGACCCCGTGCGTTGTATTGATCACGTCTTTTGCGAGAACCGTCAAATCCTTTTGGTTGTAGTCCTAAGCTCTTGGCTCAATCTCTGCGGGCGCGGCGACACGGCCTGGTCCGCATGTGATTTGGACAAGGCGACCGAAGCCGGGCAGGGCCGCGGCGGCTGACGGGCGCTGTGCGGCAAAAGCGAAAGCCCTCTGGTGGAACTTGGCGAGAGCGTCTTCGGCGCAGCCGCCCTCAAACCGCACATCGAACGAAGCGTCTTCAGCCGCCGTCGGTGCGAACGGCGTCCCCGATCCGGTGGCGCGCGTTCACCCTCAGAACGGCTTGTCGTTTCGACGACTCATTCTTCCGAACTGGGTTGGAAAGTCAGTCGCCCGACGAGGCCGCTTCGCGCGCCGCTGCGGTTGGATAAGCCGAACTGCCCGCCTTGGGCCTCCGCCAAGGTGCGAACAATGGCGAGGCCGAGTCCGGACCCGGACGCCTGGGAGGGGGCTGCGCGGAAGAATCGGTCCGTGAGGCGGGGAAGGGCGGCCTCATCGACGCCGGGGCCGTGATCCCAGACGCAGACCGCGCCCGTTGTTCGCACATGTACGACGACGGGCGGTGCGCCGTGGTGGAAGGCGTTGTCGATAAGATTGAGGATCTGTTCAGCGATGAGGTCCTCGGCGCCCAGAACGACCACGGCCTCTGCCGGAAGACGAAGGCGTAGGGCGCCGTTCGGAGCGGACCGGCGCGCCTTAGCCATTTGAAAGGCGCGCCGCGCCGCCCGGCCCAGGTCCGCAGACGACTTGATCCGGGCTCCGTCAGCCCGGGCCGTGGAAAGCAATTGGCCGACGAGCCGGGTCATGCCGGCGACCGCCTCGCGGGAGTCGTCGATCAGACGCCTCTCCCGCGCGGTCCAGGTCCTGGGCGCGCCCGCCAGCAAATCGAGATTGGCCGCCACGACCGAAAGCGGGGTGCGCAACTGGTGCGAGGCGTCGGCTGCGAAGCGCTGAATCCCCGACGTCGAGGCCTCGAGCCGCGCCAGGAGATGGTTGAAGGCGGTCAGTACCGGCTGGAACTCGCGGGGCGCCAGGTCGATGTCGGCGGGTGCGAAGTCGGCATGGGGACCGGGGCGGCGCGTCAGGTCGTCGATCAGCCGCTTGAGCGAGTTGAGGCCCCACTTCAAGGCCGGCCAGATCAGAAGCGCCGCCAACAGCACGAGCAGGGTGGGTGGCAGCAGGAGGCTGCGATATAGATCCAACAGGCTGGCGCGTCGCGAGTCCAGGCTCTGAGCCACCGACACGATGACGGGGGCGGGTCTTCCTGGGATCGTCAGGGTTTGCTGGGCCATGCGAACCGGCACGCCGCGGACGGACAGGTCGGCGAAGGCCGGAGCTTCCGACGAGGCGTCGGGCAGGCGCGGCAACTCCTCATAGCCTGTGATCAGTCGGTCGCCCTCGCGAACACTGTAGAAGACGGCGTCCCGCTCGGGGCCGTCGAGCAGGCCCAGAGTCCAGGGCGCGACATCGACAGTCACCTTGCCGTCGGCGACCGAGACCGTTTCCCGGATGGTCTGCAGCGCCCCCGCCAGGAGGCGGTCGGCCGTCTCCGCCACCACCCGGTGGGCCGTCCAGGCCCCGACCGCCAGCACCACGACGGCGAACAGGGCCAGGGGCGCGACCTGGGCGATCAGCAGACGTGTCACCAGACTGTGGGGGCGGCGCGAGCCGGGCGCCTCGCTCATGGATCGAGACGATAGCCGCGACCGCGGATATTGGTCACGGCGGGGCCGTCAGGCTGCAACTGGCGCCTCAGCCGACCGACATGGATCTCCAGGGCGTTGAGCGAGGGAGCCTCATCCTGCGGAAAGACCTCGGCCGCCAACAACTCCCGATCAACCACCTGGCCGGCGCGCGAGGCCAGAACGCGCAGGGCCGCCCATTCGCGCGGACGGAGCGACAGCTCTCGGTCATTGACCTGGGCCCGGCCGGCCTCCCAGTCGCAGACCAGTGAGCCGACGATCGCGGCGCCCGCCGCCCGACCCTGGCGTCGACGCACGATCGCTCTCAATCGGGCGATCAGTTCCGAAGGGGCGAAGGGTTTGACGAGATAGTCATCAGCGCCGAAATCCAGTCCCGCCACCCGGTCGCCCAGGGCGTCGCGCGCGGTCAGCATCAGGACGGGCGTCTGCGATCCCCGCCGTCTGAAGGCCTTCAGGACCTCGAAACCGTCGATGTCGGGAAGGCCGATGTCCAACACGGCGGCGTCGAACCGCTCCGTCGCTTCCAGATGAAGGGCTTGGTCCCCGCTGTCGGTGGAGCGGAGTTCGAAACCGACCGCCAGAAGGCTGGCCTCGAGCGAATGCCGAAGCGCCTTGTCATCCTCGACGACCAGTATTCTCATGGCGATGCGAAGGAGCGGATCATGAGCGGTACAATAGCGGGAAACCCGCCCCGGTGAAGACGGACCGGAGACATCTGCTTCTCGGGCTCGCGGGGGCGGGGGTTTCGGCCTGCGCGGGCGAGCCGGACGGGGTCGCGACGGCGCCCCGCGTCCGATGGCTTGCCAGGCGCGAGGGCGGGCTGCACATCCTCACGAACACCAGCCTGATGGGGCCTGTGCTGGCGGCGTTTCAACGGCGCTGGCCCGAGATCGCGGTGCGGCTCGAGGACATCAACTCCACCCTGATCGCGAACCGAGTCCAGTCCCGCGCCGCCTCCGGACTGGAGGGGCCGGATCTGGTCTGGAGCACGGCGATGGACGTGCAGGTCAAGCTGATCAATGACGGCTACGCCCAAGTTTACCGATCGCCGCATCGGGGAGCCATGCCGGACGGCTCGGTTTGGCGAGACCAGGCGTTCGGAGTGACGGCCGAGCCCGTCGTCTTCGCCTATAATCGCAGGCGGTTGCCGTCGGAGATCGTGCCGCGCAGCCACGCCCAACTGCTCGAACGGCTGTCCACCGACGCGGACCGGTTTTTCCGCCGGGTCACCCTGTATGACGCCGAACGCAGCGGGGTGGCGCTTCTGCAGTTGTCGGCCGACATCCAGATCTATCCCGACGCCTGGGCCCTTATGACTGCCCTGGGGTCTACTCGTCCGCGTGCCGATACGTCCGGCCAAAGGATGATGGGCCAACTGGCCGACGGCCGCATGGCCTTCGCCTACAATATGAACCAGTCCTACGGGGCGTCGTGGGTCGCCCGGGCGCCCGATATCGGCCTGGTTACGCCAGAGGACTATCATCTGTCCGTCTCGCGCGTGGCCTTCATACCCCGCAACGCGGCCCACCCCAACGCCGCCCGGCTTTTTCTGGATTTTCTTTTATCGCGTGAAGGGCAGAGGATCATCGCCGGCCTGGGGGTCCGCCCGGCGCGCGACGACATTCTCGCCGAACGTCGCGCCTTGATCCCAGGCGCTCGGCCGGTTCGGGTTGGACCGGCCCTGCTCGCCAATCTCGACCAGGCGCGTCGCGAGCGGCTTCTACAGCGTTGGCGGGCCGCCATGCAGGCGGCGGAACGGGCGCCGCAAGACCCTACGGCGCCCTAGGCTTTCCTGTGGATAAGTCTGTTTCTTCCGGAGGCGGTGTTTCTGTCACGTCGCTTTCACCGATCCTGCGGTGACCGATAATCGCTGGGCGACAAGCGACTGACGCGCTTTAAAAGCGGCATGTTAGTGCACGACTGTGCGAATTAGAGCATTATAATTGCGAATAGAGGCGATTTGACAGCCATCCGTTGGTCGATCTTACTCACTTCAGCAAGGCGGGAGAGATCGGTTCCCGCCGACGCCGAAGGCGCAACCGCCCCGGAAACGCTCAGGCAAACGGACCGTCTTGCTGAAGGAACGCTGGAGAGAAGGTCGAATCCGGGGGATGCGGCCTCGCCGAAGGAGAAAGGGTCGGCGAACGGCCCGAAACTCTCAGGCCCAATGACAGCGGGGGCGAACAGGCGCCGCAGAGCGCCGGTCGCATTGGGCAACCCTGGGGAGGGGCGTCGTCGCCATGAGGAATCTCGCTTTGTCTCGTCTTAATCGCAACCTGACCTATTATTGCAGCGCCATCGCGCTGATGGCCTGCGCCACCTCTGTCCACGCCCAGGAGGCGGGCGCCCCAGAGGATGCGGCCTCGGTCGATGACATCGTCGTCACCGCCTCCCGGATCGACCGCGCCGGCTTCGAGGCGCCGACGCCGACCATCCACCTTTCCGCCGAGGATCTGTCGGTCGGCGCGCGGCCGAATATCGCCGCCGCCCTCAACGACATGCCTCAATTCCGCGCCACCACATCGGCCCAGACGACCGGCACCAACACCGGTGCGGGCAATGCGCCGGTCGATCTGCGCGGCCTGGGCATCAACCGGACCTTGGTCCTGATCGATGGGCGTCGCGTGTCCAGCGAAAACGATCTGAACGCCGTGCCGTCGGTGCTGGTCAAGAGCGTCGACGTGGTTACGGGCGGCGCATCGGCCGCCTGGGGCTCAGGCGCCGTCGCCGGCGTCGTGAACATCGGCATCGATCGCTATTTCACCGGCGGCAAGCTGGGCGCCGAATACGGCGTGTCCTCCTACGACGACGCTGAGCAGGAACGGTTCGAAGGCGCCTGGGGCACAGACTTCGCCGACGGGCGCGGCCATTTCGTCATCGGCGGCGAATACCTCGACAACGAAGGCGTCATCCCCAAAGCGTCGCGCCCGAATATCGGCCGATGGGCCACCGTCAACGGCGCCCTGCAGCCGGACGTCGGCTTCGCCAACGCCGCTTACGGCGGTCTGATCCTGTCGGGCGTGAACCGCGGTAAGGTGTTTAACCCGGACGGCACGCTTCGGCCTTTCGATTACGGCACAGTCAGCGGAACCAACTCGATCGGCGGCGAAGGTCCGTCCAATGACGATCTCAGCCCCCTGGTCACGCCGCAGCGCCGCTACACCGGCCTGGCCAGCGCCGTCTATGAGATCAATGGCAAGCTGCGGGTCACGGCCGATGTCCGTCACTCGCGGATGTGGAACGACTATGTCTGGTTCGGCGATCACGATCGCGGCGACCTGACCATCAGCATCGACAACGCCTTCTTGTCGTCCACGATCAAGCAGCAGATGGCGGCCGCTGGCCAGACGTCCTTCACCTTCGGACGTTTCAACTCCGATCTGTCCTATTCCACGATCGATTTCGAGCGCGTCACCACCCAGGCCACTCTGGCCGTGGACGGCGAGTTCGGCGACAGCTGGCGCTGGGGCGCCTACTACAGCCACGGTGAGTTTGAGAATAATATCGATACGCCCGGTTTCCTGCTGAAGACCGAATTCGCCAATGCGGTCGATTCCGTAATCGATCCCGTGAGCGGTCGAGCCGTCTGCCGCGTGACCCTGACCAATCCCAACTCGGGCTGCGTGCCGATCAATCTCTTTGGCCTGGGCGCGCCGTCTCAGGAAGCCATCGACTATGTCACCGGCACGCCTCAGCAGCGGGCCACCACCAAGCTGGACGTCGCCGGCGTCAGCCTGCGTGGCGAGCCCTTCAGCCTGCCGGCCGGCGACGTGTCGATCGCCGTCGGCCTGGAAGCCCGCAAGGAGCAGACCGATCAGCGCATTGGCGAGCTGGACGCGGCCAAGGCCTTCAAGACGTTCAGCTTCTCGGCCATGTCCGGCGAGTTCAGCGTGAAGGAGGCCTTCGCCGAAGTCCTGGTCCCGATCGTCAAGGATCTGCCGATCCTGAACGACCTGCAGTTCAACGCCGCCGCCCGCATCTCGGACTACGACACCACGGGCTCGATCTGGTCTTGGAAGGTTGGCGCCACCAACGAGTTCTTCCCCGGCTTCCGCGGCCGTGTGACTCAGTCGCGCGATATCCGTTCGGCCAATCTTTCGGAGCTGTTCACCACCACCACCACCGGCTGGAACAACATCAATGACCCGGCCAAGAACGGGGCTTTAGTTTATACGCTGAACAACGGCGGCGGTAATCCCAACCTCCGCCCGGAGACCGCCGATACACTGACCCTGGGCGTCACCTATTCGCCGCCTTCGATCCCAGGCCTGAACCTGTCGCTGGATTATTACGACATCAAGATCGACGACGTGATAACGACGATTGCGCCGCAGGATCTGGTCAACCGCTGCTACAACGGCAACCTCGACCTCTGCTCCAAGGTCGAGCGCGACTCGGCGGGCAATCTGGTCCGCACCATGTCCACCTATGTGAACCTGGCCGAGTACCACACGGACGGGATCGACGCCGAGGCCTCCTACGCCTCCGACGCCGACCTCTGGGTTCCGGGCGCGACGGGCCGGGTGATGATGCGCTTGGTCGGCACCTGGGTGAACAGCCTGACCACGGACGACGGCGTGACCAAGATCGAATATGTCGAATCCCAGGGCTATTCTTTCGGCCTGGGCGTACCCAAGCTGCGGGTCAACGCCAGCCTCGGCTGGAAGGGCGAGGTGTTCGGCGCGAACCTGCGCGCGCGCTACATCTCGGCGGGCGACTACAACAGCACCGTCGCCATCTCGAACAACCACATCGACGCCTTCACCTATGTCGATCTAGGGCTGACGGCCGACCTGGCGCACTACGGCGCAAACGGGGTCGAGCTGTACGCCAATGCGACCAACCTGTTCGACAAGGACCCGCCGGTCGGGTCGCTCTATTCGCCGTATTACGACGTCATCGGTCGGTACGTCACGGTTGGCGCGCGGTACCGCTTCTAGTTCTGGTTCTGCGCTCCGGATCGCCGGCCCCGCTCCTCCATTGGGCCGGCGATCTCCCCTTCTGCTCCTCCATTTTTCACACGGTCTGTGTCATGATTTCCCGTCTGCCGATGGCTCTCCTGCTCGCCCTGAGCGTCGCTCCTGCGGCCCTGGCCGAGGCGCCCAAGCCCGCCGCCATCGTCGCCGACGGCCTTCCCGCCGTGCCCGACGACCTGGTCGCGGCGAGCCAGCCCTATCTTCAGACGCGCCGTGCGACCTTCCTGGGCTGGAACGCCGCCGATCAGTCGATGCTGATCAAGACCCGGTTCGGCGCCACGGATCAGCTTCACGTCGTCGCCGCTCCTGACGGCGCCCGGACCCAGATCAGTTTCGAGGCCGAGCCGATCCTGGCCGGCGCCCTGTCGCCGAACGGTCAGACCCTTCTTGTCCAGAAGGACAATGGGGGCGACGAATTCTATCAACTCTACACCCTGGCCGCCGGTCGGTTGAGCCTGATTACGGACGGCAAGAGCCGCAACTGGTTCGGCGCCTGGAGTCGGGACGGCAAGCGGGTCGGCTACGCCTCATCGCGTCGCAACGGCGCGGACATGGACCTCTATGTGGTCGATCCCTCCGACCCCTCGACCGACCGTCTGGTGGCCCAGGTGTCCGGCGGCGGCTGGAACATCGCCGACTTCTCCAGGGACGGGACCAAGGCCCTGGTCCTGAACCGGATGTCGATCAATAGGGCCGTTGTCTATGAGCTGGACCTCGCCTCGGGCCGGATGACGCCGCTGACTGACCCTGTCGCGCAGGTCTCCTATGTCGATCCTCAGTACGGGCCCGACGGCGCCGTCTGGGCGACCTCGAACAAGGATTCCGACTTCCTGCGTCTGGGGCGGATCGTGCGGAACGGCTTTGTTCCGGTCAGCACTGAAGCTCGCTGGGATGTCAGCGACTACGCCGTCGCTCCGGACGGCGGCTTCATCGCCTATGCGGTCAACGAGGCTGGGATATCGCGGCTGAAGGTTATGGATGTCGCGACCGGCGCCGTCCGGGTCGTCACAGGTCTGCCGGAAGGCGTCATCCCCTACAGCATCGGCCCGGCCATCGACATCGCCCCCTGGGGCGCGATCGGCCTCAGCCTGTCGTCAGCGCGCGTCTCCGGCGACGCCTTCTCCGTCGATCCGACCACCCTGGCCGTCACCCAATGGACCCACAGCGAGACGGGCGGTCTGGACCCTGCCGTCAACGTCGAGCCGCAACTGGTCGAGGTGAGGAGCTTCGACGGCGAGACGGTGTCCGGCTTCCTCTACCGGCCCGACCCCGCCAAATTCCCCGGCAAGCGGCCGCTGATTGTCGATATCCACGGCGGTCCTGAAGGCCAGACGCGCCCCGATTTCCTGGGCGCGCAGAACTATCTGTTAAACGAGATGGGCGTGGCCCTTTTCTTCCCGAACGTGCGCGGCTCGTCCGGCTTCGGCACCCGGTTCGTCAATCTGGACAACGGCCCGTTCCAGCGCGAGAATTCGGTCAAGGACATCGGCGCTTTCCTGGACGCGCTCGAGGTCGATCCCACCCTTGACGCCTCGCGCTTCGCCGTCACCGGCGTCTCCTACGGCGGCTACATGTGCTACGCCGCCGCCGTGCATTACAGCGACCGGCTGAAGGGGGCGAACTGCTATGTCGCCATCTCCAACTTCGTCACCTTCCTGGAAAACACCCAGTCGTATCGCCGCGACCTGAGACGGGTGGAATACGGCGACGAACGGGATCCGGCTCAGCGCGCCCAGCTTCAAGCCATCTCCCCCCTGACCAGCGTCGACAAGATCACCATTCCGCTTCTGGTCGCCACCGGTGGAAACGATCCCCGCGTCCCGGCCTCCGAAGCCGACCAGATCGTCAGCGCAGTCCGCAGCCGCGGAGGCACGGCCTGGCACCTGCTGGCCCAGAACGAGGGCCACGGCTTCCACAAGAAGGAGAACGAGGACTACTATTTCTGGACCAGCCTTCTGTTCTGGAAACAGACCCTGCTGGGCGAGGCGGCGCGCTAGGCGACACAGTTCCAGTCACGCTCCATGTTCTTCAAACGCCTTGTCGCGGCGAGCGCGGCCCTGGTCGTGCTCGCTGCGGCGCCCGCCACGTCCCAGACCCGTCTTCCGGTTCGTACCGACCATCATGTCCATGTCCACGCCCCGCCCATTCGGGAGATTCTGACGGCCTATTGCGACAGTCCGGGGCGGATCAGCGCCTGCGATCCGGCCTTCGTCAAACCACTGACGGCCAAAGATCTTCTGGCGGATATGGACCAGACGGGCGTCCAGACGGCTTGGATCATGTCCACGGCCTATCTGGCCGAGAGCCCGATGATGGTTCCACCCCTGGCCGACGCGGCCGACCGCGTTCATGCCGCCAACGCCTTCACCGTGGCCACGGCGGCCGCGCATCCCGAGCGGCTGGTCGCCTTCATCTCGGTCAATCCGCTGGCGCCCGAGGCTCTGGCCGAAATCGAAGCGTGGAAAGGCGAGCCTTTTGCAAGGGGATTGAAGCTGCATCTGACCAACTCGGGCGTCGATCTTCGCGACCCCGGTCAGGTTCGCCGTCTTGCCGCCGTCTTCGACGCCGCCTCGGGCGCCGGCCTGACCATCATGATCCACATGCGAACCCGCGCCTCCGACTATGGCGCCCAGGATGTGCGCATCTTTGTCGAACAGGTTCTGCCCCATGCTCGCGGCGTCCCGGTGGTCATCGCCCATTCGGGCGGCTGGGGCGGACTGGATGCGAACACTTGGGACGCGCTGGAGGCCTTCCGGCAGTCGCTGGCGACGGATCCCAAGCGTTTTCCAGACCTCTATTTCGACCTGGCCCAGGTCTTCGACGCCGACACGCCGCCCGGAGATCGCGAAAGGCTGGTCGATCTGATGCGACGGATCGGCGTCGATCGGTTCGTACCAGGATCCGACTGGCCGTTCTCGGGCCCTCTGGACGCCTATCTGAACGACGCCATGGCCTTGTTGCCGCTGACTTCAGACGAGGCCGAGGCGTTACGGCTGAGGCAGGTCGAGCTAAAAACTGGGGCATAATCTCCGGGCGGCGTGCGAACCAGGTGGGCAGGGGCGCCCGCAGCCGAACTGAAAGTCCGGGGTTCAGCGGGACCAGATTCAGGTTCCGCCGATCCGTTCCGCGCGGCGTTTCATGTTGGGCAGGCCCTTGCCGCCATCCCGCAGCCTTGGCGGCAGGTCCATGCCGTCGTCCGAGACCGATATGACGACGGCCTCGGACTCGCTCTCAAGGCGGATGTCCACGCGGGACGCCTGGGCGTGTTTGACCGCGTTGGTGATCGCCTCCTGAAGAATACGGTAGATGTTGATCCTGGCCTCCGGACTGAAACCCTCGACGGGCGCGCCCGGCGCGGCGGTCCAGGTCAGTTCGATACCCACCAGACGCAGGCGGGGCGCCATGCGCTCATGGAAAATGGCGATGGCGACCTCCAGCGAGTCATCCACGCCATTCATCGAGTCGATGATCAGCCGCAGATCGTCGATGGCGATCCGCACGCCCTGGCGCAGGGTTTCGACATCGGGCGCGCCGCCTCTCAACTGGGCCAGCGAGACCAGATGGCCGCCGACTCCGTCGTGCATGTCGGCACCCGGCGCTGGCGCTCCTCATTGATGGCGATCATTCGCTCCTGCTCTCTGAGGCGCAGTTAGGTGGAGCGGATCTCGGCCTCCTTGAGCTGCACCTGTTCCGCCAGACTGTCGCGCGCCATGGTGGCGCCTCGGCCGGAGCAACCGGCCCTCACAAGGTGTTCGTGTTGGACGACGGTTGAGGGGCGCGCTGTGGAGCGCAACTCAAAGTTTACGTTCTGAGGCCACACCGCCGCCATGACAGGCAAGAACTCCGACTATTCGATAGACGCCTTGTGCCGCGCCAACCGGACCTCCGCTCCGGAGGGACGGTTTGAGACTGTGTTGAAATGGATGATGGTGATCGGTGTCGGGGCGCTGATCGTCACGATACTGGGTGGGCTTCTCGCCCTGAACGCGGCGACGATCAGAGCGTGGCTCAAGCCGGTCGTTGCCGGAGCCTTCCTGCTGGGGCTCGGTCTCGTGGGCCTAAGCTGGGTCTTCAGCTTCGGCGTCCTTGTCCGGGAACTTCATGCGAGATCACAGGGGCGGTTCCAGCGCAGCCACGATTTGGCGGCTTCCTTTGCCGGGGAGGTAGCGGATCAGTTCTCGAAGGACGAGATCACAAGTCGGCTGAAATCCGTGCGTCTCGAGTTGAAGCTCAACGCGCGCGCCCCGGACAAGCTACCGATCGCCGTTGGTCTCATCGCGACGAGCGCGGCCGCCGTACGGTTCATCGTCTCTCCGGAGGGAGAGCTTGCGGTCGGAGCGGCCGCCAATCTCAGGTCCGCCGTGGAAGGGGGCGATCCGGCCGGGGCCCTCGGCGCGCTCGCCACCGGCCTCGCCCCGGAGCTGGCCATTATCGGGTTCGGCGTCCTGCTCGGCAGCTACATCGTGCGGGGGATGATCCACACGGATCACGATCGCCTCCTCAGAACGGAGAGCCTTCTGGAAAGGGCCGAGGCGATCGCCCGTCCGCCCAAGAAGCCCGTCGCCGTCCCATCAAGTCCAGCGACATGACGCGGGAGGGATGACCTGTCGTGGCGCGCCAGCGACATCAAGATCGCCGTTCGCGTCGCCTTATGACCAGATGGCTAGCGTCGCTGGATCAGGCGGGGAACGTCATAGCGCTTGCCGTCAAATGAAAGGCGGATCGTGCGAGGCGCGACCGCTTGGTCGGTCGTGCTGCACTCACCGTTCTTGGCCTCCCTAGACGTGCTCTGAGTGATCCGCTCCAGCACCGAAATATCCTGCCCCTTCTGGCCCGGGATCATTCGAAGAATCCGCTCGGTCACAACAGTCTCGCCGGCGCAGGACAGATCCCATTGCCCTTGACTGCGTTGGACGATCAGGTCGTCCAAGACTGACGCGAGGGCTGCGCCCCGCGGCTCGTAGAGGGACAGCGTGGTTTCCATGAACGGGTTAGGGCGCGAACTGCCGACCCATTCGCGTCTCACGCCAAACGCCAGTCGATCTGGCCCGAGGCGGTATGGCGCAGTGTCGAAAGAAATCCGGGAAATCCGGACGGCGTCGTCGTCCATGGCGTGGGGAATGCGGAGCCGATGGCGCGGCGTGCCGGTTGGCTCGTCGACGACGAGCACATCAAGATCACCCAGCGTCGAATCCACGCCAACCTCAGCAATAAGCGGGATGGCGACCAGAAGCAGTCCTGGCCTTCCCCGCCAGCGACGACAGACGATGGCGTGAGGGTTTATCGACGAGGGTGAGGGCAGGGTGAGCGTGCGATTTCCAGTTCTCATAGTGCGCTCACCGTCCGAGACCGCACTGGGGTAGGCTTGACGAACGATCGCCCGGATGTCCCCGCATTCCTGATCCTGTGCACGCGCTAGCGTCGGCAAGCACAGCGCCAACATCAGCGTCGCCAGACTCCATCCGTCGACCGTCCGCATGGTCTCTCCCTTCACAGCTTTTGACAGCCGCTGAACTATGGTCTGCTGCTGATAGACATTGAGCATCGTTTTCGTCACGGAAGTTCCCGGTCAATGGGAAGTCGGGGCCTTGGCGTAGGGCAAGTGGATCGATCCATAGGGGACGCCGTCCATCCTGGCAAAAGCGACCAATTCTCCTACGGATCGACGACGGCGACTCCCAATGGGAAGCCACGACGCGCTTCTTCGTCCAGGCGATAGGCCTAGTAGGCGACCGGTCTATAGATCCATGTTTTTATGAATCCTTTAGACGAAGGGCTGGGAGTCACATCGCGCCATTATGCGTCTTGATGGTCCTGTCCCGCTCGAACTTTGAGCGAGGAGGCCGACATGGCCGATGTGATCTTTCTGGCGATCGGGGCAGGGGCGTTCGCCGTCTTCGCCCTGCTGGCCACAGCGTTGAAGCGGGTGTGACGATGATCGCCATGCTCTGGGGGGCGGGGGCGCTTGTCGTCGCCGTTTACATGGTCGCGGCGCTGCTGCGGCCCGAGCGGTTCTGAGGAACCGGGACGGATTTCATGAACATTCAAGGATGGGGCGAGATCGCCGTGACCCTTGGGCTGGCCGTCATGCTCGGCTGGCCCATCGGCGTTTATATGTCGCGCGTCTGGAACGGCGAGCGGACCTGGCTGGACCCGGTGCTGAAGCCAGTGGAGGCCGTCTTTTACGGCGCGGCGGGCGTCGATCCGAAGCGCAGCCAAGGCTGGTTGGGATATGCCGGCGCCCTGCTGGCCTTCAACCTGGCGGGCTTTGTGTTGCTGTATGCGATCCTGCGTCTGCAGGGCTTGCTGCCGCTGAACCCGCAGGGGTTTGCCGGCGTGTCGCCGCACCTGGCCTTCAACACCGCCGTCAGCTTTGTCACCAACACCAACTGGCAGAGCTATGGCGGCGAGTCGACGCTGTCGACGTTCAGCCAGATGGTCGGGCTGACGGTACAGAACTTCGTGTCGGCTGCGACCGGGGCGACCATAGCGGCGGCCCTGGCGCGGGCCTTTGTGGCCCATCGCGGCGACGGCGTCGGCAACTTCTGGGCGGATCTGACACGGACCACCCTCTATGTGCTGCTGCCCGCAGCCTTGGTGCTGGCGGTCGTTCTGGCCGGGCTGGGCGTTGTGCAGAGCCTGGCGGCGAACGTTCAGGCGACAGGCGTCGAGGGCGGGTCCCAGAGCCTGCCGCTGTTCCCGGCGGCCAGCCAGGTGGCGATCAAACAGTTGGGCATCAACGGCGGCGGCGTCTTCAACGTCAACGGCGCCCATCCCTTCGAGAACCCCAACGCCATCACCAATCTTCTCAGCGCCGTGGCGATCAACGTCATGGGTTGGGCGGCCTTCTTCGCCTTCGGCCGCACGGCTCTGGCGGGACGCGACGTCCGCGCTCTTGCGGCGGCGGCGCTGATCCTGCTGAGCGTCGCCAGCGCGGCCATGTATGTGATTGAGACCCAGCCGGCCCCGGCCCTGGTCGCGGCCCAGGTCGACGCCTCGGCCAATATGGAAGGCAAGGAGGTCCGCTTCGGAGCGCCCGCCTCGACCGTCTGGTCCGTGGTCACGACCGGCGCCTCGAACGGCTCGGTCAATTCGATGCACGCCAGCTATATGCCGCTGGGCGGGGCCTTGCAGATGTTCCTGATGCAGCTGGGCGAGATCCTGCCCGGCGGGATCGGATCGGGCATCGCCATCATGGTGGTCATGGCCCTGCTGTCGGTCTTTGTCGCCGGCCTGATGGTCGGACGGACGCCCGAATATCTGGGCAAGAAGATCGAGGCGCGCGAGATCCAGTTCGCCATGATCGCGGTGCTGGTCCTGCCGCTGGCCATCCTGGGCTTCTCGGCGGTCAGTGCAGTGTTCCCGACCGCCCTGGCGGGGCTGTTGAACGACGGCCCGCATGGTCTTTCGGAGATCCTCTACGCCTACACCTCGGCGGCGGCGAACAACGGCTCTGCCTTTGCGGGTCTGACCGCCAACGCCCCCTGGTGGAACACGACCCTGGGTCTGGGGATGCTGTTCGGTCGGTTTGTTCCGGCCGTCGCCGTTCTGGCCATCGCCGGCAGTTTGGTCGTCAAGCCCAAGCTGGCGCCCAGCGCCGGCGCACTGCCCACCGACAACGGCCTGTTCATCGGCCTGCTGATCGGCGTGATCCTCATCCTCGGCGGCCTGCAGTTCCTACCCGCCCTCGCCCTGGGACCGATCGTCGAGCACTTCCAGGTGCTCGCGGCGGTCGCCGGCGCCTGATCCTTCGGACATCCTGACATGACACAAATCACACTCGATCCCCGCGAGGGCGGCGGTGCGTCGCCCCTCGCGGGCGGTCTCTCCGGGGCGATGATCGGGCGCGCAGTCGGCGACGCCTTCGTCAAGCTGAACCCGGTCAAACTGGTCAAGAACCCGGTTATCTTCACCACCTGGATCGTGGCGCTTCTGTCCACGCTCTCGGCGGCGGCGGCCATGGCCGGCGGTCAATCGGCGGGCTTTGCGGTGCAACTGGCGCTGTGGCTGTGGGCCACGGTCCTGTTCGCCAATGTCGCCGAAAGCGTCGCCGAAGGGCGGGGCAAGGCGGCGGCCGATAGTCTGCGCGCCACCCGCGTCACAACCAAGGCCAAGCTGATCGTCGATCCCGAGACCGGCATGGTGATCCCGACCAATGCGTCGGATCTTGAGATCGGATCCGTCATCCTGGTCGAGGCCGGCGATGTCATCGCCTCGGACGGCGAGATCATCGAGGGCGTGGCCTCGGTCAACGAGGCCGCCATCACCGGCGAGAGCGCCCCGGTGATCCGCGAAAGCGGCGGCGACCGTTCGGCGGTGACCGGCGGCACCACCGTGGTGTCCGACTGGATCAAGGTGCGCATCACCGCCAAGCCGGGCTCGACCTTCCTGGACCGCATGATCGCCATGGTCGAGGGCGCGGATCGACGCAAGACGCCGAACGAACTGGCTCTGGCCGTGCTGTTGGTCGGCCTGACCCTGATCTTCCTCATCGCGGTCGTGACCTTGGTCGGCCTGGGCGCCTATTCGGGCGTCGATCTGGACCCGATGGTGCTGGGCGCCCTGTTCATCACCCTGATCCCAACCACGATCGGGGGCCTGCTGTCCGCCGTCGGCATCGCCGGCATGGACCGGTTGCTGAAGGTGAACGTGCTGGCCACCTCGGGCCGTGCGGTGGAGGCGGCAGGCGACGTCGACACCCTGCTGCTCGACAAGACCGGCACCATCACCTTCGGCAACCGCATGGCGACCGAGGTCATCCCGGTTCCCGGCGTGCGCCCCGAGGCCGCCCTGGCCGCGGCCGTCATGGCGTCCCTGGCCGACGAGACGCCTGAGGGCCGGTCCATCGTCGAGCTGGGCCGCAACGCAGGCGTCTCGGTCGAACAACCTGTCGGCGCCGTCGCCATCCCCTTCACCGCCGTCACCCGCCAGTCGGGCCTGGACGTCGGCAAGGACAGCTGGAGGAAGGGCGCGGTCGATGCGGTGTTGAAGGATCTGAACCTGTCCGACGGCGCGGCTCCCGCCGAGTTCCGTCAGGCGGTGGACCGGATCGCCCGTTCGGGCGGCACGCCCCTGGCCGTGACCCAGAACGGCGTGCTGGTCGGCGTCATCCACCTGAAGGACGTGGTCAAGCCGGGCGTGAAGGCGCGCTTCGCCGACCTGCGTCGCATGGGCCTGCGCACCGTCATGATCACCGGCGACAATCCGGTGACGGCGGCGGCCATCGCCTCGGAAGCCGGGGTGGACGACTACCTCGCCGAGGCGACGCCCGAGGACAAGATGCGCCTGATCAAGGCCGAACAGGCCAAGGGCCGTCTGGTCGCCATGTGCGGCGACGGCGCCAATGACGCGCCCGCCCTGGCCCAGGCCGATGTCGGGGTGGCCATGCAGACCGGCGCCCAGGCCGCGCGCGAGGCCGGCAATATGGTCGATCTGGACAGCGATCCGACCAAGGTCATCGAGATCGTCGAGGTCGGCAAGCAACTGCTGATCACGCGCGGCGCCCTGACCACCTTCTCGGTCGCCAACGACGTGGCCAAGTATTTCGCCATCATCCCGGCGATGTTCGTGGTCGCCCTGCCGTCGCTCGGCGCGCTGAACGTGATGCGTCTGCACAGTCCCGAAAGCGCCATCCTGTCGGCGGTGATCTTCAACGCCCTGGTCATCGTCGCCCTGATCCCGCTGGCGCTGAAGGGCGTCAAATACCGGGCCATCGGCGCCGGCGCCCTGCTGGGTCGCAACCTGCTGATCTACGGCCTGGGCGGTCTGATCGCGCCGTTCGTCGGCATCAAGCTGATCGATCTCGTCATTTCCGCGCTGGGCCTGGCCTGATGCGCGCTTCCAAGGATATTTCCATGCGTAATCGTCTCAACAAGGCCTCCGGCCGTAACGACGCCTGGTTCGCCGCCGCCAGTATCGCCGCAATCGCAGGCCTGGGCCTGTGCAGCGAGGCCAAGGCGCAGGATGTTTCGGCAAACGTCGCCCTGACGTCCGACTATGTCTTCCGCGGCGTCAGCCAGACGCAGGAAGATCCGGCGATCTCGGCGGGCGTCGATCTGACCCGCAATGGCTTCTACGCCGGCGGCTGGGCCTCCAATGTCGATTTCGGCGACGACACCCACGCCGAGGTCGATCTCTACGCCGGCTATCGGCCCGAGGTGGCGGGCTATGCCCTGGACTTCGGCGTCATCGGCTATCTGTACGCCGGCCAGCCGGACGGCGCGGACTATGACTATGTCGAGCTGAAAGCGGCGGCCTCGCGCGCTGTAGGTCCCGCGACCTTGGGAGCGGCGGTCTATTATTCACCCGACTTCTTCGGCGCATCGGAGGACGAGGCGTCCTATGCGGAGATCAACGGCGCCGTCAGCCCAGCCGAGAAATGGACTGTTTCTGGCGCCGTCGGGCGTCAGTGGGTGTCTTCGGACCTAGACTACACCACCTGGAACCTGGGCGCGGCCTATCAGCTGACCGACACCCTGGCCGTCGACCTGCGCTATCACGACACCGATCAACACGACTTCGGCGATCTCTACGGCGCGCGCGCCATAGCGACGCTGAAGGTGACCTTCTGAGGCGAGGACCATGGTCAACCAACTGCGTCCAGCCATCGTGATGATGGCTCTTTTCACCCTCCTGCTGGGGCTGGCTTATCCGCTGGCGGTGACGGGGATCGCCCAGATCGCCTTCCCCAGCCAGGCCAACGGCAGCCTGGTGCGCGACGCCGGCGGTCGGGTCGTTGGCTCGGCCCTGATCGGACAGCCGTTCGCGGGTTCGACCTATCTGCATCCGCGCCCCTCGGCTGCGGGCGACGGCTATGACGCCGCCGCCTCGTCGGGCTCGAACATGGGGCCGTTGAACCCGGACCTGGCGGCGCGGGTCGCCGAAAGCGCCCAGGCCATCCGCGCCGAGGACGGTCCCGGCGTCATCCCCGCCGATGCGGTGACGACCTCGGGTTCTGGCCTCGACCCGGACGTGTCCCCGGCCTACGCTCGGCTTCAGGCCGCGCGGATCGCCCGCGCCAGAGGCGTGTCCGTGCAGCAGGTCCAGAGTATCATCGACAGCCAGACCCAGGGGGCCTTCCTCGGCTTCATTGGCCAGCCGCGGGTCAATGTCCTGCTGACCAACCGGGCGCTGGACGCCCGCTTCGGCGTGGAGGGCTGATTGCCCGAGACGGCGCCCGAAACGCCCGCGACTTCAGCCGTTCCGCGCCGCAAGCGCGGGCGGCTGAAGGTGTTTCTGGGCATGTCGCCCGGCGTGGGCAAGACCTATGAAATGCTGCGCGCCGCCCGTCGGCGAAAGGCTGAGGGGCTGGATGTCGTCGTGGGTCTGGTTGAGACCCACGGCCGCAAGGAGACTATGAGTCTGCTGCGCGGGCTGGACGTCATGCCGCGCGCGCCGATCGACCATCGCGGCCGGTCGCTGATGGAGTTCGATCTCGATGGCGCCCTGGCGCGCCGCCCCGGTCTACTGCTGGTCGATGAGTACGCCCATTCCAATGCGCCCGGTTCGCGCCATCCGAAACGTTGGCAGGACGTGGAAGAGCTGCGCGACGCCGGCATCGACATCTGGACGACGCTGAACATCCAGCATCTGGAAAGCCTGTCAGACGTCATCCTGCGGATCACCGGCGTCCGTCCGCGCGAAACGGTGCCCGACAGCGTCCTGACCGAGGCCGACGATATCGAGGTGGTGGACATCACGCCCGAGGACCTTCGCGCTCGCCTGGCCGAGGGCAAGGTCTATGTGCCCGAGACGGCGCGGGCGGCGTCCGAGAATTTCTTCAAGCTGGAGAATCTGACGGCCCTGCGCGAACTGGCCCTGCGTCGCGCGGCCCAGACGGTGGACGATCAGCTGTTGTCCCATCTGCGGGACCGCGGCGTGTCCGGGCCCTGGGCGGCGAGCGAGCGGATCATGGTCCTGGTGGGCGGCGACGCCATGAGCGCGTCTCTGGTGCGGACCGGGCGACGGATGTCGGACATGATGATGAACGCCCCTTGGTCGGTGGCCCATGTGGAACGGCCGTCGGGCTCGCGCTCTGACGCTCGCTCCATGGCGCGCCTGTCCGAGGCCTTCAAACTGGCCGAGCAACTGGGGGCGCGCCCGGTGACGCTGAGCGGCGACGACGTGGTGCGCGCCGTTCTGGATCACGCCCATCGCAACAACGTCACCCAGATCGTCATCGGCAAGACGCGAGGCGGGCGGTTCGCCGAATGGACCGGCCGGGCCCTGGCGACCGAACTGCTGCGCAAGGCCCAGGGCGTCGCGGTTCATGTGGTGACCGAAGGCGATCTGGCGGCGCCCGAACCGGCGACGCGGGCGGGACCGCGCGGCGGCGCGGATTGGCGCGCCTATAGCGCGAGCGCCGGCTCCATCGGTGCGGCGACGGGCGTCGCCCTGCTGCTGGACACGCGGTTCGAGCGGGTCGATCTGGGCGTCATCTATCTGGCGGCGGTCGTGGCGGCGGCGGTGTTGAATGGCCTGCGCCCGGCCCTGGCGGCGGCGACCCTGGCCTTTCTGACCTACAACTTCCTGTTCCTTCAGCCGCGCTACAGTTTCCTGATCGGCTCGCCGACCGACTTTCTCACTCTGGTGCTGTTCTGGGCCGTCGCACTGGGCGCCGGGGCCCTGGCGGGGCGGGTGCGCGAACAGGCCCGCGCCGCCCAGAGGCGCGCCGCCGCCGTCTCGGCCTTGCTGGCCGCCAGCCAGACCCTGTCTGCGGCCGAGGATCGCGCCGGCACGGCTCTAAGCCTGGCCGAACAGGCGTCGGCCGCTGCGGGTGCGGGAGCCGTGGTCTTGCTGCCGGACGGAGACGACATCGTCCCGGCGGCCGCCAGTCCGGAAGGCGCGACCCTGGGCGCCGACGCCATGGCCGCCGCCCGCTGGGCCTGGATGCATGGCGAGGTCGCCGGACACGGCACCGGCACCCTGCCGCAGAGCCGATGGCGGTTCCAACCCCTGCAGGGGGTTCGGGGACGGGCAGGGGTGGCGGGCATCGACGCCTCGGCCGTGACGGCCGGTTCGGACGAGGAGCGCCTGGCCCTGGCCCTGCTCGATCAGGGCGCCGTGGCGCTGGAGCGCGCCGACCTGGCGGGACAGGCGCTGGAGACCGAGACCCTGCGCCGCGCCGACCGTTTCCGCGCCGCCCTGATGAACTCGGTCAGCCACGATCTGCGCACGCCCCTGTCCACCGTCCTGGGCTCGGCGACGACGCTGATCGACTATGGTGCGACCCTGAAGCCCGAGGTCCGCGACGACCTGCTGCTGAGCATCCGAGAAGAGGCCGAGCGCCTGTCGCGCTATGTCGGCGACCTTTTGGACATGACCCGGCTGGAGGGCGGCGGGCTGAACGTCCGCACCGACTGGACCGATGTGCGCGACATCCTGAACGCCGCCGCCGACCGGGTGTCGCGCCGCCTGGGCCAGCGCAAGGTCACACGAGACTTTCCCGCCCAGCTCAGCATGGTCGAGGCCGATCCGGGCCTCTTGGAACAGGCGGTGGTCAACATTCTGGAAAACGCCATCGCCTACAGCCCCGACGGCACGACCATCGAACTGGCGGCTTATGAGGATCGCGGCGCCGTCGTCATCTCCATCGAGGACGAGGGCAGGGGCATCCCGACTGCGGAGCTGGAAAGGGTGTTCGACAAGTTTCGGCGTATGGAGGAATCCACCGACCGTGCAAAAGGGGCCGGCCTGGGGCTCGCCATCGCCAAGGGCTTCGTCGAGGCCATGCGCGGCCGCATCGCCGCCGCCAGCCCGATCCAGGACGGACCGGACGGTGAAAAGCGCGGAACTCGAATTCTGATCAGCCTGCCCAAGTCCATCGCCACCCATCCGGATTTGCTGTGATGACCGCCGTTCGCCCCCAGATTCTGGTCATCGACGACGAACCTCAAATCCACCGGTTTCTGTCGCCTGCGCTCGACGCCGCCGGCTATGAACCCAAGCGCGCCGACAGCGGACAGGAAGGCCTGCGCGCCATCGCCCTGTGGAACCCCGACGCCGTGGTCCTGGACCTGGGCCTGCCCGATATGGACGGCAAGGACGTGCTGACGCGGGCGCGTGAGTTCTACAAGGGACCGATCATCATCCTGTCCGCACGCGACCGCGAGGCGGAAAAAATTGCGGCCTTGGACCTGGGGGCCAATGACTATGTGGAAAAGCCATTCGGCGTCGGCGAATTGCTGGCGCGCATCCGCGCAGGCTTGCGCCAAGGCATGCTGATGCCGGTCGCTGGCGGCGTGGTCACGGCGGAGGATGTCATAATCGATCTGGACCGCCGGATCGTCACCCGCGCCGGCGAGCGGGTGAAGCTGCGGCCCAAGGAGTACGACGTCCTGGCCTATCTGGCGCGCAACGCCGGCAAGGTGCTGGGCCATGTCGATCTGCTGAAGACCGTCTGGGGCGCCGGCCACCTGCACGACGTCCAGTATCTGCGTGTCGTGATCGGCCAACTCCGGCACAAGCTGGAGAAAGACCCAGCCCAGCCCGCTTTGCTCGTCACCGAACCAGGCATTGGGTATCGGCTTGCCACTTGATTCAGCCGACCGGTAGCCGAGGCGGGACGGCGGCGCCATGGCGATTATCTGAAGATGCTCTTTGGGTTAAAGACCTGACCGCCGACGGCGCTGAGAGCTGCTGTGGTCATAGAATGGCAACGCACATGGAGGCGACCTCAATGGAGGTTGGCCATGCGCCAGTCTGACCTATTCATCCAACCCAAGCGCCATGGAACACGGGCTGGTCTGATCGGCCCCGAGGCGCCGCTCAAGCCAAAGCACATCTGGGCCTTCCGCCAGCGCTCATTCGTCATCCAGCAGAAGACGGGTAGGCCTGTGCCGTTCGAAATCACAGAGGCCGCGCGTGACGCAATCGCTGCCTGGTTAAAGGTCCGGGGTCAGCGCGATGAGGACTGGCTGTTCCCCAGTCGTAGCCGGCCGGGGCAGCACATCGGCGCCCGACAGGACGCCCGGCTCGTCGATCAATGGATTCGGATGATCGACCTCGAATCGCAGGGTACGGAACTCACAGCCTCCGCCGCACTAAGGTGTCTCTCGTCTACAAGGAGACCGGTAACCTGCGGGCTTGCCAACTCCTATTGGGTCACCGGAAACTGGAGAGCACTGTCCGATACCTCGGCATCGAGGTGGACGACGCCCTGGAGATGTCAGAGCAGATCGATCTGTGACTCTCGACCGGGCCTGAAACGGGCCCGGTCATGTCTGCTAAGGGTGGGTTTGAAAAGCATGCATCGCGCCCGAAAGCGTGCCTCAGATCCACGCGCGAATGTCCTCTATCCGGCATAGTCCACATGACCGCCGTTGGCGCTCAGTTGCCAGCCAGAGTGGCCAAGCCGGACGTTCGTCTGTGGTGAGGTATGCCAGCCGCGCGGCCCTCCTCCTGTGCCTCGTCAGCCCGACTATGGGCATTGGACCGGCACGGGCCCAGGCCGTGGACTGGTCCGCCGCCGGCGGCGGACTGTTCGGCTTCTCGTCTGAGGACAGGGAGGGCGTCGGTGAGTTCGAAGCGCTGAGCGACAGGATCGCGGCGCTCAGCCAGCCTTACCAGGCGGCTGTGGAGGCCGCCGCGCGGCGACACGGCCTCGACGAGAAGCTGCTTCACGCCGTCGTCATTGTTGAAAGCGCCTATCGACCCGAGGCCTGTTTGATCGCCGGCGCCTGTGGCCTGACCCAATTGATGCCCGGGACAGCCGCCGATCTTCAAGTTCCGAATCGTTTGGAGCCGGAGGAGAACGTGCGCGGCGGCGTGGCCTATCTGGCGCAGCAACTCGTCCGGTTCGGCGACGTGCGGCTGGCTCTGGCCGCCTACAACGCCGGACCCGCCCGGGTGGCCCGGCTCGGACAGATCCCCGACATCGCCGAAACCCGCCAGTACGTCGCGAGCGTTCTGGGCTGCTACCTCCGCCCTGACGGCGGGCCGGCGGATCCTCACCGTCCAGCAATGCCAGCCTACGGGAGGCTCCCAATGGTGACGGAGCCCGCGTTTTCGGCGGTGGAGGAGGGCGCGCTCCTGACGCGCGCCGAGACCTCCGCCTTCCTGGCGCAGCGGGGCATCCGGCTCAAGCCGGCCCCGCTGGCGCAGCTTTGGTCCACCCGGTCCGACGGACCTCCGTGTCTCCACGTCCGTTCAAAACCCTTCTATCCCCGCAATCTGCTCGAAGCCTGGGCGGCGGCCCAGATATTGGGGCTCCGCACCGGCGCCCCCGCCGCCGCCCAGAGCCGACGCCGTGTCTGATCGGACGCCCCGATCCGACGGCCCCAACCTCTTCTCCGCCCATCCGAAGGCGGTGAGGGAGCGGATCGTGACGGACGTGATCCTCGACCGCGCGGAATCGACGCCGGTTCCGCCTCCAAGAGGCCGGGCGACCCCGTTCCGGTTAAACGACGACGGCGTCCAGCCCGGCGGTCCGGATGACCGGCTTTTGCTCTGGCCCGAGGTTCAAAACCTCGTCGGCTTCAGCCGAACGACGGCCTGGCGCATGCAGCGGGCAGGACTCTTCCCTTGGCCCATACCCGTGTCCCCAGGTCGGGTCGGATGGCGGGAAAGCGAATTGAACGCCTGGAAAAGGGCGAGGCGAGGCGCCGAACCGGTTCCCGGCCGAGCGCCGGGCGGCGAGCGGCGTTTCAGCCCGCCGAGCCCGCCGCGTCTGCCGGGCATGCCACTGTCGTCGCGGGAGAACGGTCCGTCCCGCGAGCGGGCGCCCGGTTCGGCGACGACGGGGTCGGTTCCGCCGCAATCCCCAACACCACCTCCACCTCCACCGTGTACGCCGCCCGCAGTGGCGGCGCGCAAGCCGCGACGACGTTCACGTGGTCCGGATCCAGCTCAGACGGACTTCGGCTTCTAGCCTTCATCTTCAACTCTGGCCCCGACCTCAACTTAGGCCTCGGTCGATGCGGCGACGGTCTTACGGGGCGGGCCGTCGATTGTATCGTCTGACTGGCGCCACCTCTTCAGGTGATCCCTAATTTCCGTCACTGCGTGGAGGCGCGCCATGACGTGGGAATGATCGACATGGTGCGGACTCGGTCCGTCATTTCGGGATCACTGAGGACGCTCCCCCGCGTCCATGGAGTTCGCGCTACCGACCCGAGGCGGTCAGGATCTGTTGGAAAGGCGAAGTGGCCAATCGACAGCCAAGGCAAGCACGATCTATCGCGGCCGATGGAAACAGCTGACGCCGAACGAATGGTCCCGCATGACTTCGCTCCGCTTGCCCGATCGCGGGCCAGTCGTGAGCGCTCGCTGGGTACGTGGCTGATTAGCAGGCTGGGGACGAGCTGGTTCTACGCCATGGCCGACACTATTCACTTCGGGGCACAAGCGGGCGCCGACGCCTTTCGTCGCTGGATGATGGCGAGGGTCGATTAAGGAGACGGCGCTATCCGGCTGACGACAGTGCTGCGTGCTTGGCGGACTCTCGTTCTCTCTTCGCCTGAGATGGTTCGGGCATATCGCCGAATCGCGCCTGAAACCGCTGTGGAAGTGAGACAGAACTCCCGGACCAGGCGAAACTGGAGATAACCGAACACACCTCGAACGCCCTGAAAAGCCATCTGAAGCGGTGTTGTGATAGGCAGGTGTTTAGGTGGGCGTATAGAAAAAGCTAGAATTTGCGTAATAAAATTAATGCAAATGGCGGAAGCGGTGGGATTCGAACCCACGGACGGCTCGCACCGTCGCTGGTTTTCAAGACCAGTGCCTTAAACCACTCGGCCACACTTCCTTGCCGGATCGCCCGGTCGGGCGGACGCCATAGCAGGCGAACGCCCCATTAACCAAAGCGGAAATGTCTTCGGTCATCCTGTTTTTGGACGGGTGTGACGAGGCGTGCCGATGCGAGTTGGACAGTGGATCCGGAGCGGCCTGGTTTTGGGGCTGTTCTCGCTGCTGGCGGCCTGTTCGACCTTGGGCGGCGGGCGAGGCGGCGGAGCCGCGCCCGTCGTCAGGGACCCGGCCCCGATCGTGTCGGGCACGATGCGGCCCTATCAGGTGCGCGGGCGGTGGTACACGCCCAAGGAACAGCCGGATTATGACGAGGTCGGTCTGGCCTCCTGGTACGGCGACGCCTTCAACGGTCGGCCGACCTCGACCGGCGAACGGTTCGACATGCGCCAGCTGACCGCCGCGCATAAGACCCTGCCGCTGCCGGGCCTGGTCGAGGTCACCAATCTGGAGAACGGGCGGCGGATCGTGGTGCGGGTCAATGATCGCGGGCCGTTCGTCGATGGGCGAATCATCGACCTGTCGCGGGGCGCGGCGCAGGAGCTGGATCTGCTGCGGCAAGGCGTGGGGCGGGTGCGGGTTCGCTATCTCGGCCGGGCGCCGCGACTGGGCGGAGGCGCTGTGCTGAGGGCCGAGGCGGCGGCGCCCGCTCCCTCGACCTCGGCCGAAGCCCCGGTCGGCGCGGGCGGCGGCTTCTGGGTCCAGGCCGGGGCGTTCAGGGATCAGAACAGCGCGCGGCGGACCGCGCGCAGGCTGGGCGAGCGCGCGACCGTGGACGAGACCGGCGGACTGTACCGCGTTCTGGTCGGTCCCTGGGGCGACGCCAATGCGGCCGAGACGGCCCGTCAGGCGGTCGTGGCGCGCGGATATGCGGACGCTCTGTTGATATCCGGCGGCTAAGGCTTGCCTCCCGCGCTGCGGACGCCATTAGTGCGCCCGTGACCCGTGGGAAATTCATCAGCTTCGAAGGCGGCGAGGGCTCCGGCAAGTCGACTCAGGTCGGACGGCTGGTGGAGCGGCTGCAACCCGTTCTGGGCGACCGCCAGGTGGTCCGCACGCGAGAGCCGGGCGGATCGAAGGGGGCGGAGGTGATCCGCAACCTGGTCGTGGCCACCGACGCCGAGCCCTGGTCGGCCATGACCGAAACCCTGCTGATGTACGCCTCGCGTTCGGACCATCTGGAGCGGACCATCCGGCCGGCGCTGGAGGCCGGCGACTGGGTGGTGTGCGACCGGTTCGCCGACAGCAGTCGAGCCTATCAGGGCGCGGGCGGGGGCGTCGCCCAGAGCTTTATCGAACAGATCGATGCGGGCGTGGTCGGAGACGACCAGCCGGACCTGACCCTGGTGTTCGACCTGCCGGTCGAGGTGGGGCTGGAGCGGGCGTTCGGGCGCGGCCTGTTCGAGACGCGATTCGAATCCAAGGGGCTGGAGTTTCATGAGCGACTGCGCGAGGGCTTTCTGAGGATCGTCGAGGCCAACCCCCATCGGTGCGTGCTGATCGACGCCGTGGGGTCGCTGGACGAGGTCGAGGCGCGGGTCTGGCGGGCGGTGCAGGATCGGCTGCTGTGAGCGACGACCACCCCCGCGACCGGTTCGATCTGGTGCCCGATGCGGCGGCGGAAACGGCCTTTCTGGACGCCTGGGAGCGGGGGCGGTTGCACCATGCCTGGCTGCTGTGCGGGGTCGAGGGGACGGGCAAGGCGACCTTCGCCTATCGCGCGGCGCGACGATCCGGTCAGCCGGCTGATCTCGGCCCAGTCCCATCCCGACCTGCTGGTGCTGGAACGGCTGGTGGAGGGCGGCAAGACCAAGAAGTCGATCTCGGTCGATCAGTCGCGCGACCTGCCGGAATTCTTTTCCAAGAGCCCCTCCCAGGCCCAGCACCGGGTGGCGATCATCGATGCGGCCGATGACCTGAACATCAATGCGGCCAACGCCTTGCTGAAGGTTCTGGAAGAGCCGCCCGAGCGGGGGGTGCTGTTCCTGGTCACCCATGCGCCGGGGCGGCTGCTGGCCACGATCCGGTCGCGCTGTCGGCGGCTGAGCTTCCCGATCTGGAGCCAGGAGCGGCTGGAGACCCTGGTGCGGAACCGCACGGGGGCCGAGCCCGAGGCGGCCGAGCACGCGGCGGCCATGGCGGGCGGGGCGCCCGGCGCGGCCCCGGCCCCGGCGGCGGGGGCGACCTTCGAGATGGACCAGTTGGCGCGGCGCTGGGTCGAGGGCGATGTGGACCGGGCCGAGACCCTGGCCATCGCCGACAAGTTCCGGGGCGCGGAAGGCCAGGAGCGTTTCGACATACTGATGGACCGGCTGATCGCCGCAGTGCGGATGCGGGCCCTGAACAGTGCGCCCGGCTTCGCCAATCGCTGGGCCGAGCTGTGGGAACGGCTGCAGCCGTTGCCGGAGCGAGCGGCCGGGCTGAACCTGGATCGGGGCGATGTCCTGGCCGGGGCGCTGGCCGACCTGAAACGGGTTCAGGCGCAAGAGGAACGGAGGGGCTGATGCTGATCGACAGCCATGTGAACCTGCACGCCCCCCAGTTCGATGAGGACCGGGACGAGGTGATCGCCCGGGCCCGCGAGGCCGGGGTCGGTCTGATGGTCGAGATTTCCGACAAGCTGACCACCTTCGAGGCGACCCATGGGATCGCCATGGCCAACCCCGACATCTGGTGCACGGTCGGGGTCCATCCGCACGAGGCCAAGGATGCGGCGGACCTGACGGCGACGACCCTGATCGAACTGGCGCAGCGGCCCAAGGTGGTCGGGATCGGTGAGTGCGGCCTGGACTTCCACTATGACTTCAGCCCGCGAGAGATCCAGGCGGCGGTGTTCCGCCGGCATGTGGCGGCGGCGCGGGAGACGGGCCTGCCGCTGGTGATCCACACCCGCGAGGCGGATGAGGTCATGGGGGCGATCCTGAAGGAGGAGCACGCCGCCGGGCCGTTCAAGATGCTGATGCACTGCTACACCAGCGGGGCGGAACTGGCGGGAATCGCAGCGGAACTGGGCGCCTGGTTCTCGGTCTCGGGCATCGCCACCTTCAAGGCGGCCGAGGATGTGCGGGCGGTGATCCGCGACATGCCCGGCGACCGTATAATCGTCGAGACCGACTGCCCCTATCTGGCGCCCATCCCGCATCGGGGGCGGCGCAACGAGCCGGCCTATATCGGCCATGTGCTGGACAAGCTGGCCGAGATCCGGGGCTGGAGCGCCGAGGAGGCGGACCAGAGAACCACCGAGGCCTTCTTCGGCCTCTTTGACCGGATACCGAGATCGGCATGAGCTTCGAAGTCGTCATCCTGGGCAGCGGTTCGTCGGGCGGTGTGCCGCGCGGCGACGGCGACTGGGGCGTCTGCGACCCGGCCGAGCCGAGGAACCGGCGGACGCGCTGCTCGATGCTGGCGCGCAAGACCGGGCCGGAGGGGACGACCAACATCCTGATCGACACCTCGCCGGACCTGCGCGAACAGATGCTGGCCAGCGAGACCCGGCATGTGGACGCCGTCCTCTATACCCACGACCATGCGGACCAGACCCACGGGATCGACGATCTGCGCACCTTCGCCACGCGGGCGCGCAAGCGGATCCCGGCCTGGATGGACGAGGCGACCCGAACGTCCCTGTCGCACCGGTTCGACTATATCTTCGAGAGCAAGTTCGGCTATCCGCCGCTGCTGGACGCCCAGGTCATTCCGCCGCACGGGACGGCCTGGTCGGTGGAGGGGCCGGGGGGCGCGATCCCGGTCGTGACCTTCGATCAGGGGCACGGGCCGATCCGGTCGGTCGGCTATCGGCTGGGCGACATGGCCTATTCCAGCGACGTGTCGGACCTGGACGAGGCGGCGATCCGTGCGGTGGCCGGCTGTCAGGTCTGGATCGTCGACGCCCTGCGCTACACCCCCCATCCGACCCACGCCCATCTGGACCGGACGCTGGAGTGGATTGCGGCGGCGGATGTAGAGCGGGCCGTGCTGACGAACCTGCATATCGACATGGATTACAAGGAACTGTCGGCGATTGTTCCGGCCAATGTCGAGGTCGGGTTCGACGGCTGGACCTGCATGATCGGCTGAGTTTTGGCAGGCTTGTCGTAAAAACAGGCTGACAAATCCGCGCCCTCTGACGCGGTCCGGATTGCCGCACGATCGTGGCGATGCGCCGCCTTTCGTCTACGCTGCCGCCTTCGCCATCATCGACCGGGCGACGGCTTCGGCGACCTTGATGCCGTCGACGGCGGCCGACAGGATGCCGCCGGCGTAGCCGGCGCCTTCGCCGGCAGGGAAGAGGCCGCGCACGTTCAGGCTCTGGAAGTCGGCGCCGCGGGTCATTCGGATCGGGGATGAACTGCGGGTTTCGACGCCCGTCAGAACCGCCTGGGCGTCGTCGTAGCGGGCGATCTTGCGGCCGAAGACGGGCAGGGCCTCGCGCATGGCGGCGATCACATAGTCGGGCATCAGGGGCGCCAGGTCGGTCGGGCGCACGCCCGGCTTATAGCTGGGGACGACCTCGCCCAGCGCGGTCGAGGGCCGGCCCGCCAGGAAGTCGCCGACCAGCTGGCCCGGCGCGAAATAGTCTCCGCCGCCGGCCGCATAGGCGCGGGTCTCCAGATCCCGTTGCAGTTCGATGCCCGCCAGCGGGTGGTCGCTGGGATAATCCTCGGGCGAGATGCCGACCACGAAGCCGGAGTTGGCGTTCCGCTCGTTGCGCGAATATTGGCTCATGCCGTTGGTCACGACGCGGCCGGGCTCGCTGGTGGCCGCGACTACGGTGCCGCCCGGGCACATGCAGAAGCTGTAGACGGTGCGGCCGTTGCTGCAATGGTGCGAAAGCGAATAGGCCGCAGCGCCCAAGTCGGGGTGGCCGGCGCAGGGGCCGAACATGGCCTTGTCGATCCACGACTGCGGATGCTCGATGCGGAAGCCGATCGAAAACGGCTTGGCCTCGATATGGACGCCGCGGTCGTAGAGGGTCTGGAAGGTGTCGCGCGACGAATGGCCGATGGCGAAGACCACGTGGTCGGCCTCCAGCGTCTCGCCGGTGTGCAGGCGCACGCCCCGAAGGACGCCCTTGTCGAGATCGATGTCGGTGACCCGGTGCTCGAAGCGGTACTCGCCGCCCAGCCGTTCGATCTTCTCGCGCATGGCCTCGACCATGGTCACCAGGCGGAAGGTGCCGATGTGCGGGTGGGCCTCGGTGAGGATTTCCTCCGGCGCCCCGGCTGCGACGAATTCGGTCAACACCTTGCGGGCCAGGAAACGCGGATCCTTGATCTGGCTGTAGAGCTTGCCGTCGGAGAAGGTGCCCGCGCCGCCCTCGCCGAACTGCACGTTGGATTCCGGGTCCAACTTGCTGCTCCGCCACAGGCCCCAGGTGTCCTTGGTCCGCTGCCGAACCACCTTGCCGCGGTCGAGGATGATCGGCTTGAACCCCATCTCGGCCAGGATCAGCCCGGCGAACAGGCCGCACGGCCCGGCCCCGATCACGACCGGCCGAAGGCGCTCGGTGCTGGGGGCGACGGCGACCGGGCGATAGGCGACGTCCGGCGTCGGCGCCACGTGCACGTCGTCTGCAAGGCGGGCCAGCACCGCCGCTTCATCCCTCACCTCGACGTCGAGGATGTAGACTTTCAGAATCGCGGATTTCCGGCGGGCGTCGTGCGCCCGCTTCCATATCGACCAGGAGACAAGATCGTGCGGCGGCACGCCCAGCCGGGCGGCGATCGCGGCGGGCAAGGCCTCCGGCGGGTGGTCGAGGGGCAGTTTGAGTTCTGACAGGCGCAACATCCGGGGCGTTCTAGCCGGTCGAGTCTTTGGATCCTAGGCGCAAGGTCCAGGATCACGGACGTGGGCGCGGCGCCCCTTCAATCCGACCCCGCCTTATGCCCCTTCCAGTCGAACAACTCCTCCAGCACCTGCACCGCCTGACCGCGTTCGGAGGTCAGGTCGGGGTCGCGGCCCAGGATCAGGCGGGCGTCGTCGGCGGCGGCCAGCATCAGGGACCGGTGGCGGATCGGGTCGGCGAAACGGTAGGCGGGGAAGCCGCTCTGTTTCAGGCCCAGCGGGTCGCCGCCGCCGCGCAGGCGGAAGTCTTCCTCGGCGATGACGAAGCCGTCCTCGGTGCGGCGCAGGGTTTCGAGCCGTTCCTTGGCGGTTTCGCCGAGGGCGCCGTCCTGGCCGCCGTACAGCAGGATGCAGGAACTGGCCTTCGAGCCGCGACCGACGCGACCGCGCAGCTGGTGCAACTGGGCCAGGCCGAAGCGATCGGCGTGCTCGATGACCATGATGGAGGCGCTGGGCACATCGACCCCAACCTCGACCACGGTGGTGGCGACCAGCAGGGGCATGCGGCCGTCGGCGAAGTCGGCCATGACGGCTTCGCGCTCGGCGCCCGGCATCTGGCCGTGGGCGAGGCCGACCTCGACCCCCAGCAGGCGGCGCAGGTCGTCGGCGCGGTCGACGGCGGCGGCCAGGTCGATGGCCTCGGATTCGGCGACCAGGGGGCAGATCCAGTAGGCCTGGGCGCCGGCGTCCAGCGCCGTCTTCAACCGGGCGGCGACCTCGCCGATGCGGGCCAGGGGTACGACGGCGGTGGTGACGGGGGTGCGGCCCGGCGGCTTCTCCATCAGACGGCTGACTTCCAGCTCGCCGTATTGGGTCAGCTCCAGGGTGCGGGGGATGGGGGTGGCCGACATGGTGAGCAGGTGGACGGCGCCCAGACGCGGGTCGCCCTTGGCCTGAAGCCGCTGGCGCTCGCTGACGCCGAACCGGTGCTGCTCGTCGATGACGGCCAGGGCCAGGCGGTCGAAGCGGACGGCGTCCTGGAACAGGGCGTGGGTGCCGATGGCGACCTGGGCGTGACCGGACGCCAGGGCGGCCAGCTTCTCGCGCCTCTGGCCGTTCGCATCCCGGCCGGTGAGCAGGACGGAGGCGACGCCGGCCGCCTCCAGCAGGGGGCCGAGTTTTTCGTAATGCTGGCGGGCCAGGATTTCGGTCGGGGCCATCAGGGCGGACTGGAAGCCGCTGGAGGCCGCGTCGGCCAGGGCCAGGGCGGCGACGGCGGTCTTGCCCGAGCCGACGTCGCCCTGAAGCAACCGGCCCATCTGTTTGCCGGAGGCCAGGTCGCGGCGGATTTCGGCGACGGCTTGGGCCTGGGCGTTGGTCAAGGTGAAGGGCAGGGCCTGGAGCAGGCAGTCGGAGGCGGCGCCGGGTGCGATGACGGGGGCGGGCTTGATCTCGCGGGCGCGGCGACGGCGGGCCAGGGCCAGCTGGTGGGCCAGGAATTCGTCATAGGCCAGGCGCCGGCGGGCCGGGGCGTCGGGCGACAGGTCGGGCTCGCCCGCCGGGGCGTGCAGGGCGTCCAGGGCGGCGCGCCAGCCTAGCCAGTTCTGCTTCTTCAGCCAGGCGGGGTCCTGCCATTCCGGCAGGTCGGGGGCGGCGGGCAGGGCGGCCTGGACCAGTTTGCGCAGCTGGCGCGAGGTCAAGCCTTGCGTCGCCGGATAGACGGGTTCGGAGGCCGGGATGTCGGCGGCCTTGTCGGGCGTGACGATGTCCGGATGGACGATCTGGACCTCGCCGTTGAACCGCTCGACCTTGCCCGAGACCAGCCGGGTCTCGCCGCGCGGCAGCAGCCGGTCGATATGCTGGGGCGAGCCTCCGAACCAGACCAGGTGGACGAAGCCGGTCGGGTCGCTGGCGCGGACCTTCAGCGGGGCGCCGGGGCGGCTGGGGACGAACAGGCGGTCGATGACGATCTCGAAGATGCCGACCTCGCCGTCCACGGCGGTCGCCGCCTGCATGGGCCGGCGCAAGATGACGCCCGAGGGGCTGAGGAAGACCAGATCGCGCACCAGCGGCCCCGCCACCTTCTGCACCAGGGGCAGGATGCGGGGGCCCACGCCCTTCAGGCTGGAAACCTCGGCGAACAGGGGGAAAAGAATCTGCGGACGCATCGCCGTGAACATAGCGTGACCATGACGGGTGGCGAAGTCCGTTCAGGAACGCTATCTGCGCTTCTTCCATTTGAGGACGCTAACGCTCGCCACGCGGTGGCTCGCTGCTTGAGCGTCCTTCAACTTTGCCGGGCAAGGATTCTTGTGGCCGAAATCGACGCGCGTTTTGAAGACGAGATGACTCCCGAGCGAAAGCAGAGGCTGGGCCGGATCCAGTTCCGGTGCTGGCGGCGGGGCTTCCGCGAGGCCGACATGGTGCTGGGGCCGTTCTCGGACCAGGTGGCGCCGACCCTGACCGAGGCCGAGCTGGACGTGTTCGAGCGGCTGATCGACGAGGAAGACCAGTGGCTCTACGGTTGGATCATCGAGCGTGATCCGACGCCGCCGGAGTTCGAGACGCCGGTGATGGCCAAGGTGCGGGCCTTCATGCGCGAGCATGTGGCCGCCGAGGTCGGCAAGGGCATCGGCTGATGGATCAGCAGGTGACTGTGCACCGGACCGACGCCGATCTGGGCGGGGCGCCGGAAGGTCTGGACGCCCTGGTCGTCGCGGAGCGCGTCAAGGCCGACGGCGGCGTGGGGGTCTTTGTCGCGCGCGATTATCAGCGGGCCGGCGGCTTTGTTCAGGCGTTCCGCTTCTTCTCGCAAGATGTCGAAATTCTGGAATATCCGGCCTGGGACTGCCTGCCCTATGACCGGCTGAGCCCGACGGCGGGGATCGCCGCCCAGCGGATGGCGACCCTGACGCGCCTGGCCCAGCGCAAGACCGGCGACGCGCCCGTTCTGGTGGTCACGACGGTCGGTGCGGCCATGCAGAGGACGCCGCCGAAGTCGGTGACGACCCAGGCCGGGTTCGAGACCAGGGTCGGCCGCGATCTCGATATCGAGGCGCTGGAGCGGTACTTCGCCGCCAACGGCTATGTCCGGGCTTCGACTGTGTCGGAGCGGGGCGAGTTTGCTGTGCGGGGCGGGGTGGTGGACGTCTATCCGCCGGGCTTCGAGGAGCCGGTGCGGCTGGACATGTTCGGGTCCGAGCTGGAATCGATCCGCACCTTTGACCCCGAGACCCAGCGCTCTACCGGCCAGATGACGGCGGTGGCCCTGGCGCCGGTGTCAGAGGCCCTGCTGGATGCGGACGCCATATCGCGCTTCCGCACCGGCTATCTGAAGCTGTTCGGCGCGCCGGGCGACGATCCCCTGTATGCGACCATCAGCGAGGGCGCGCGGCGGCAGGGGATGGAGCAGTGGCTGCCGCTGTTCTACGAAAGGCTGGACAGCCTGTTCGACTATCTGCCGGATCAGGCGCAGGTCTTTCTGGACAATCAGGCCGACAGCGCGCGCGCCGAGCGGTGGGATCTGATCGTCGACGCCTATGAGGCGCGGGCCGAGGCGGCCAAGGCCCAGAAGGGCAAGGGGGGAGGGCATGCGGCCGCCAATCGCGCCCTGCCGCCGCAATCTCTCTATATGGACGCCGGCGACTGGAACCAGGCCCTGGCGGGCCGGTCGGTGCGGCGGCTCACGCCCTTTACGGGCGGGGGCGAAGACGCGGGCGGACGGCTGGGACGGACCTTCGCGGCAGAGCGATCACAGGACAGCGTCAACCTGTTCGAGGCGGTCGCGGCCCATGCCGCGGCCCTGAAGACCGAAGGCAAGCGGGTGCTGTTCGCTTCGTGGACCGAGGGCTCGTCGGAGCGCCTGGCCACCCTGCTGGGCGACCACGGCCTGGATCATATCGTCGCCGTGCGCGACTGGGCCGACGTGCTGGCGGCGCCGAAGGACCTGTATCTGCGGGGCGTCCTGCCGGTGGAGCACGGGTTCGTCACGGACGCGGTCGCGGTCATCTCCGAGACCGACATTCTGGGCGACCGGCTGGCTCGGCCGCGCAAGAAGCGTCGGGCCTCCAACTTCCTGGCCGAGGCCTCGGCTCTGACCACGGGCGACCTGGTGGTCCACCTGGATCACGGCATCGGGCGGTACGAGGGGCTGAAGACGCTCGACATCCAGGAGGCGCCGCACGACTGCCTGGAGCTGCTGTACGCCGGTGACAGCAAACTCTATCTGCCGGTTGAAAACATTGATCTTCTGACCCGGTACGGCACGGACGCCGACGGGGTGCAGCTGGACAGGCTGGGCGGGGCGGGCTGGCAGGCGAGGAAGGCTAAGGCCAAGGAACGGCTGCGCGCCATGGCCGAGGGGCTGATCGCCCTGGCCGCCAAGCGGGCGCTGCGCGAGACGGAGGCGGTGACGCCGGCGCCGGGCCTGTTCGCCGAATTCTGCGCCCGCTTCCCCTATGAGGAGACGGACGACCAGCTGAACGCCATCGGCGACGTGCTGGAGGACCTGGGCAAGGGCACGCCGATGGATCGCCTGATCTGCGGCGACGTGGGCTTCGGCAAGACCGAGGTGGCGCTGCGCGCCGCCTTCGTCGTGGCCATGACCGGCAAACAGGTGGCGGTGGTGGCGCCGACTACCCTGCTGGCGCGCCAGCACTACAAGACCTTCACCGAACGCTTCGCCGGCTGGCCGGTCAAGGTGCGCCAGCTGTCGCGGATGGTGACGGGCAAGGAGGCGGCCGAGACGCGGGCGGGGCTGAAGGACGGCTCGGTCGAGATCGTCGTCGGCACCCATGCAGTCCTGGCCGAACAGGTCGGTTTCCGCGACCTGGGCCTGGTGATCGTGGACGAGGAGCAGCACTTCGGCGTCAAGCACAAGGAGAAGCTGAAGACCCTGCGCGCCGACGTCCATCTGCTGACCCTGACCGCCACCCCGATCCCGCGCACCCTGCAGATGGCCCTGTCGGGCATTCGCGAGATGTCGATCATCGCCACCCCGCCGGTCGATCGCCTGGCGGTGCGGACCTATGTGACGCCGTGGGATCCGGTGCTGGTGCGCGAGGCCCTGCTGCGCGAGAAATATCGCGGGGGGCAGGCCTATTATGTCGCGCCGCGCCTGAAGGACCTGCCGGACATCGAGAAATTCCTGCGCGAACAGGTGCCGGAGATCAAGTTCGTGGTCGGCCACGGCCAGATGTCGGCGACCCAGCTTGAGGAGGTGATGAGCGCCTTCTACGAGGGGGAGTACGACGTCCTGGTCTCGACCACCATCGTCGAGAGCGGACTGGATATTCCGACGGCCAACACCCTGATCGTGCACCGGGCCGACATGTTCGGCCTGGCGCAGCTGTACCAGATCCGGGGCCGGGTGGGCCGGTCCAAGGCGCGGGCCTTCGCCTATCTGACCACCGATCCGGTCAAGCCGATGACCCTGTCGGCCGAGCGGCGTCTGCAGGTGCTGCAGTCGCTGGACAATCTGGGCGCCGGCTTCCAGCTGGCCAGCCACGACCTGGACCAGCGCGGCGGCGGCAATCTGCTGGGCGACGAACAGTCGGGCCATATCCGCGAGGTCGGGGTCGAGCTTTACCAGCAGATGCTGGAGGACGCGGTCGCCGAACTGCGCGAGAAGGGCGAGGGGCTGAATGTGGATCGCGGCTGGTCGCCGTCGATCAACGTCGGCGCTTCCGTCCTGATTCCAGAGGACTACGTGCCGGACCTGAACGTCCGTCTCAGCCTGTATCGCCGCCTGTCCGACGCCGAACAGGCCGAGGATCGTGAAGCCCTGGCCGCCGAACTGATCGACCGGTTCGGGCCCCTGCCGGACGAGGCGCAGCAGCTGCTGAAGATCGTCGGCGTCAAGGCCAACTGTCGCCGGGCCTGTATCGAGAAGATCGACATTGGGCCGCGCGGCGCGGTGCTGACCCTGCGCGACAACAGCTTCCCCAATCCGGTCGGACTGGTCGGCCTGATCCAGAAGAACCACGCCTTCTGGAAGATCCGGCCGGATCAGAAGATCGTCGTGACGGGGGACTGGCCGACGGCCGAGGACCGGCTGAAGGTGGCGGAGCGGATCACGGCCGATCTGGCGCGGGTGGCGGGGGCGTAAGGCCCTAGCGCACCTTGTCGAACAGGTCGGCGGAGGCGCGTTCCAGCAGGGCGCCGGCGGATTCGCCAGGGCGCATTTCGGCGGCGCCGACGTCGAATTCGGCGACGAAGGGCGAGCGGTCGGGGCCGGCGTCGAAGGCGGTGCAGCCGATGACGGCGGCGATCCGTTCGGCGGCCAGACGGGCGGCCTCGCCGCGTGTGGCCGGCAGGGCGAGGGCGAAGACCTCCTTGGCCAGACGGGCGGGCGTATCCTCGACCCGGACCAGGCGCGAGACCATGGCGCCGATCTGGGGCATGGCCCGGTCCAGCCAGCCGCCCTGGCGCGCCCAGGTGACGGGCTCGGTCTCGCGCACCCTGAGGACGCAGACGGACAGGGGACGTTTGCGAACGCGAGACGCCTCGGCGACCCGACCCAGGTGGGCGGCGAAGAGTTCGGGCGTGAACAGGCCGGTCGAGGCGTCCATCAGGTCCAGACTACGGACCGAATCCAGCGCCTTTCTGATGGTCAGGTGGCGGCGGTGGGCGCCGGCCATGGCCAGGACCCGCTCCGCCGTCTCCTGCTCCGGCGTTTCGGTCGAGGCGACGTCGGCGAAGCCCCGATTGAACAGTTCGTTCAGGCTGATTTCATCGGCGCCACGCAGATAGAGCATCAGCGGAATATGATACAGGCGCGTGTTGCGCTTCATGCCTGCGGCGATCGACAGGGCCGGGGTGTGATCCTTGGCGCCCCACAATATGGCGGCGTCGAACAGGGTCTCATGCAGATAGTCGAAGGCGGTGTAAGGGGTGGGCGCCGCCACCACCTCGGCGCCCGCAGAGGTCAAGGCGTTGGACAGGGCCAGGAAGCGACGGTCCGCAACCCCGGCCGCCAGGATCCGCAGAGGCGCCGCCGCGCCGGGGTCGGCGGCCAGGCTGATGCCCCGCAGGCCGAAGGTGGCGACCCGCAGGTGAAACTCTTCCTCGGCGATGGCGGCGCGGCCGAGCTGTTCGAGACGCAGGGCGGCCTGGGCCGGGTGCGGCGGAACCGACATGGCGACATCGGCGCCCTCGACCGAGTCGGGGGCTGCGCCGACCACCATGATGGGCAGGCGGCGCGGTTGGGCCGCCGCGCGCAGTCGGACCGCTGCGTCCGGCGTCAGGGAATCAAAGTCGATCACGGCGGCTTCGAGCGGCAGGTCCTGAAGCGTCGCCTCGGCCGAGCCGACGTCGCGGGCGGTGACGGTGGTCCAGCCAAGCGCGTCCAGGCCGGCGGCGAGCGGCCCGATACGGGCGTCATGAGCCGCCAGGATCAAAACGCGCGCGTCGAAAGCCAAGCCAGTCCCTCCCCATTGGTCGCTGGGGCCATAGCCGCATGCGAGGCGGACCACCATAGCGCGACGCATTTTATAAAGGACTATCGCCTTCGCAGGCCGCCCTCAAAGGCAGGTGCGTCGACAGGGCTTTTCCCCGTTCCAGAATCCTTTAAGTTTAGGGGTTTGTTGTAACGGTTGTGGGGACCGGATTGAGCGATCAGCTGACCCGATCGGTTCTGAAGGCGCCCGGATTCTGGGGCGGTCTGGCCGTGCGCGCCTTCACCCGCAGCTGGGGCCGGGACGTCATGCTCTACACGGGGGGCGTTTCCTTCTTCGCCCTTCTGGCCGTCTTCCCGGCCATCGCCATCCTGATCGGCGTCTATAAGCTGGGCCTGTCGATCAATGAGGTCAGCGCCCAGGCCGCCGCCCTGTCCGACCTGTTGCCGCGCGCGGCCCAGACCATATTTCACGACGAAATCGCCCGGCTGGCCAAGGCTTCCGCCCGGACCGTCTCGGCCCAGAGCGCCTTCGCCCTGTTCGTCGGCGCCTACGCGGCCCATCGAGGATTCAAGGCGTTGCTGGCGGGACTTAATCTCATTCACGATGAGACTGAGCCTCACGGCTTCTTCAAATTCAATCTACTGGCCTTTTTCGTCGCCATATTCGCCTTCGCCCTGTTCACCGTCGTGTCCGGCGCCGTGGTGACGGCGCGGATTCTGGCCCATGCCGCCTCGCCGGGGGCGAGGGGGGACAATGCGGGTCTGATGCCGCTCGACGCCCTGCTGCCCGCCCTTGGCCTGGTGGTGGGGCTGACGTTGCTCTATCGCTACGCCATGAGTCACCGGACGCCGGTGGCCTGGCTGCCGTCGATCACCGGAGGGCTGGTGGCCACCCTGATGTCGGTGGTCTCATCCTGGCTCTGCGCCATCTATGTCGAACAGATCGCGCCTCTGGGAGCGACCTATGGCTCGGTCGGGGCCGTGGTGGTTTTGCTGATCTGGCTGTCCTGGAACGTCAACGCCATCTTCTACGGCGGCGCCTTCGCGACCGAGATGGAGATCGCCGCCGGGGCCGAGAGGGCGGAACAGGCGCGCAGGGCCTCCGCCGCGGCGGATGTGGTCGATCTGTCGGAACGGCGGGCCAGCCGCCGCACGCGGTCGCGGACCTAGGGTCGAAAACTCAGCCCGCTTCGACCAGAAGGCGCAGGACGCCGTCGACCTCTTCGATCGAAATCACGCGGCCCTGCTTCTGAGCCATTAGAAACGGCGCGTCGATGCGCGCCATAGGGTCGGTCGCCAGAAGGACGAAACGGGCGCCGGCCGCCGCCCCGGCCATGGCCTTTTGCAGCCTGAGGCTGGGCGCCGGGCAGCGGTGGCCTCGGGCGTCGACGACGACGGGTTCGGTCACGATGCGGCTCGCTCCGCCAACATCTCCAAGGCGACCCTGAGCGCCGCCATCCGGACCGCGTCGCGCCCCAGGTCGCCGAACCGCTCCATCCTGTGGACCAGCCCGCCCGGACCCACGGCCGCGAAATGGACCAGGCCGACCGGCTTGTCCGGGCCGCCGCCGCCCGGCCCCGCAATTCCGGTGACGGAGACGCTGACGCTCGCGTTCGACTGGGCTGCGGCGCCTTCGGCCATGGCGCGGGCCGTCGGCTCGGAGACGGCGCCGTGGGCGATCAGGGTCGCCTCCGGCACGCCCAACATCTGTTGCTTGGCGGCGTTGCTGTAGGTGACGAAGCCGCGATCCAGAACCGCGGAGGAGCCGGGGACGGCCGTCAGGGCGGCGGAGACCAGGCCGCCGGTGCAGCTTTCCGCCGTGGCGATCATCAGTCCCCGCTCGGCCGCGGTTGCGACGATCTGTTGCGCCAGTCGCAGGATGTCTTGTGAGAACATGCGCTTTCCATAGGCCGCGAGTCCCGCTCTAACCAGCACCATGACCGATGTGGTTCAAGCCAAAAGCGCGGCGCGCCCGAACCCTGGGCGGCTCACGCCTCTCCTGTTCGCGCTGGCCGTCTTCACCTCGGCTTGTCTGGTCTTCGTGGTTCAGCCGATGGCGACCAAGCTGATCCTGCCCAGCCTGGGCGGATCGCCGTCGGTGTGGAACGCCGCCATGGTCTTCTTCCAGACCGCGCTGCTGGCCGGCTACGGCTACGCCCACGTCCTGCAGCGCATCGGGTCGATGCGGCTTCAGGTGCTGGTTCATCTGGCGCTTCTGCTGGCCGCAGGCCTGTCTTTGCCCCTGCGGATCAGCGGTGTCCTGGGCAATCCCGATCCCAGCGCCCCGACGGCCTGGCTTCTGGCGACCCTGACCCTCTCGATCGGGGCCCCCTTCGCCATTCTTTCGGCCACCGCGCCCCTGCTTCAAGCCTGGTATGCGCGGGCGCGGGCGGGCCAGGCGGACGCGAAGAACCCCTATGTCCTCTATGCCGCTTCGAACCTGGGCAGTTTTCTGGCCCTGCTGGCCTATCCGATCCTGATCGAACCCCTGGCCAGTCTTTCGCTCCAGCGCCTGGGCTGGAGCCTGGGCTATGGTCTGTTCCTGGTGATGGTCGCCGGCCTGGGCGCCCTGGCCTGGTTCGGTCGCGGGGTCCGAACGGGGGCAGCGGCAGAGCCCGCGCCCCTGGAGGCGGGGGCGCCGATCGCCTGGCGCGAGAAGGGGCTGCTGGTCCTGCTCGCGGCGGCCCCGTCCAGTCTGATGCTGGGCGTGACGGCGCATCTGTCGACAGACGTGGCCTCGGCGCCTTTCCTGTGGGTCATCCCCCTGGCGCTTTATCTGCTGACCTTCGTCATCGCCTTTCAGAACCGACCGGTCCTGCCGCTCCCCCTGACGCTGGCGATCCAGGCGGGGGTGCTGGCGGCCGGCTGCGCCCTGGTCGCCTTTCGGACCACGGAGTGGCTGTTCGTCTTCGTCGTCAATCTGACAGCCTTCTTCTTCTGCGCCCTGATGTGCCATCAGCGGATGGCTGAGCGGCGGCCGGCGCCGGGCCGGCTGACGGAATTCTATCTGCTGCTGTCGCTGGGCGGCGTCCTGGGCGGGGTGTTCAACGCCCTGATCGCGCCCCTGATCTTCGACATGGTTTGGGAATATCCGCTGGCGCTGGTCGCCGTCGGCCTTTTGCGGCCATGGGGCGGAGGCGAGGTGCGGCGATGGGAGATCATTGCCTGTGTGATCGGGGTCCTGGTCGCCCTGGCGGGATCGCTGGGTCTGGCCCTGGTGCGCTACGCCCCCGACATTCGCGCGGTCGTCCCGGACGCCGAACTGGTGCGGATCGCCCAGGCGGTGATCGGCGTGGCCGCCCTGTTCGCCTTCCTGCTGAGGGACCGGGCGATCATGTTCACCGTGGTTCTGGGAGCCATGGTCTGGTCCGGCTATCACGTCGCGCGGGGCTATGACTGGGCCCTGACGGAGCGCAGCTTCTTCGGGGTCATGCGTGTGGCCGATACCGATGTCGCCGGTCTGGGCGGACCGGTCCATGTGCTGATGCACGGCACCACCCTGCACGGCGCCCAGGCGCAGTCGGAGCCGCGCCGTTGCTCGCCAACCCTCTATTACGCCACGGCGACGCCTCTGGGGCAGGCGGCCCTGATGGCCCAGGCGCACCGGCCGGACGGCGCCCGGATCGGGGTCGTGGGCCAGGGCTCGGGGGCCATGGCGGCCTATAAGCGCCGTCAGGACCAGATGAGCTTTTTCGAGATCGACCCGATGGTGGATCGGCTGTCGCGCGATCCGCGCTGGTTCAGCTTCATCAATGGTTGCGCCGAAGGACCGATCCGGACGGTGCTGGGCGACGCCCGACTGACCATGGCGCGGGAGGCCGCCGGTTCCTATGACCTGCTGATCATCGACGCCTTCAGCTCCGACGCCGTGCCGACCCATCTGCTGACCCAGGAGGCCGTCGCCGGCTATTTGCGGCTTTTGAAGCCGGACGGGGTGGTGGTGCTGCACCTGTCCAACCGCAATCTGGACATCACCCTGCCGGCCGAGGCGGCGGCCGCGGCCCTGGGGGCGCCGGCTCTTCACCAGATTTATCGGGAACGGCCGGATGCGCCGCTGATGGCGGAATCCTCGACCGAGGCCCTGGTGATCGGCAAGAGCGAAGCGGCCCTGGCGCCCTATCGCGAAGATCCGCGCTGGCGCAGGCTGTCGCCCACGGAGGTGCGGCCGTGGACGGACGACTACGTGAACCTGTTCGGAGCCCTGGTGCGGCAGATGCGGCTGGCCGCGCGCTGAAGGCGCCGGTTAGGCCGAGACCGGCATCTCCACCGTCGCTGCGGCCTGGGCGGCCAAGCCCTCGCCTCGGCCGGTGAAGCCCAACCCTTCGGATGTGGTGGCCTTCACGCTGACGCAGTCCAGCGGCAAGGCCAGCAGATCGGAGATCCGTTCGCGCATGGCCTGACGGTGCGGCTTCACCTTCGGACGTTCGCAGATCAGGGTCACGTCAACATTGACGATGCGGCCGCCGCGCGCCGCCACCAGTTCGGCGGCGTGGATCAGAAACTGGTCGGAGGCGGCGCCCTTCCACTTCGGGTCGGTGGGGGGGAAATGATCGCCGATGTCGCCGGCGGCGATCGCTCCCAGCAGGGCGTCGGTCAAGGCGTGCAGCCCGGCGTCGGCGTCCGAATGGCCGATCAGGGTCTGATCATGAGGAATTTCGATCCCGCACAGCCAAACTGAATCGCCGGGCCCCCAACGATGGACGTCGAAGCCAGCGCCCATGCGGGTCTGGTAGCGGGTCTCTTGCGACAGCAGGGCCTCGGCCATGGTGAAATCCTCGGGATAGGTCAGTTTCATTAGTCGGGCGTCGCCGGCGACCAGGGCGATCCGGCCGCCGTGGCGGCGCACCACCACGGCCTCGTCTGTCGGGGTCTCGGTCGGGTTCCAGGCGGCATAGGCCGATTCCAGGAGTCCACGGCGGAACGCCTGGGGGGTCTGAGCCCGCCAGAGGTCCTCGCGGTCCACCGCCTCGGCCATCAGCCCGTCCGATCCCCGACGCAGGCTGTCGGCGACGGGCAGGACGGGCAGGGCGCCGTCGGCCTGATCCAGGGCGGCGACCACGCGGGCGATGACGGCGGCGTCCAACAGCGGCCGGGCGGCGTCGTGGACCAGCACGGGCTGGTCGTCGGGACAGGTGAGGGCCGCCAACCCCGCGCGAACGGACTCCGCCCGCGTCGTCCCGCCGACCACGGCGCGCCACCCCGTCAGCCCGTCCATCACCTCGGCGGCGCGATCCTGAGCGTCCGACGCTACGACCACGACCAGCTCCTGGGCGCCGGCGTCCACAAGCGCTTGGGCGGACCAGCGCAGAACCGGCTTTCCGCCCAGGGTCCGCCACTGTTTTTCGCCGCCGGCCCGCGTTCCGGAACCGGCCGCGACAATGATGGCTGAGAAGATCATGCCGTCTTCTAGAGCGCGACGTTGAGCCGGGAAACCGTCAATCCGCGCTGTCGCGCTTGACGAAAGGGCGCGCAATGCGGCGAAAGGCGGGAATGTCCAAATCCTTGACCATCGGCGACGTCACCGTGCCCGGCCGCGTGCTGATGGCGCCGATGACCGGCGTCACCGATCTGCCGTTCCGCATCCTGGCCTCCAAACTGGGCGCGGCCTATGTGGCGACCGAGATGGTGGCGGCCAAGGAGCTGGCGCGGGCTCGGCCCGACGTGGCGCGGCGCGCCGCCGTCGGCGCGGGCCTGCCGCTGACCGTGATCCAGCTTGTGGGGCGCGATCCGGGGCAGATGGCCGAGGGGGCGCGCATGGCCGAACAGGCCGGGGCGGACATCGTGGATCTGAACTTCGGCTGTCCGGCCAAGGAGGTGACGGGCTCGGCCGCCGGATCGGCCCTTATGCGGACGCCTGACCTGGCCTGTCGCATCATGGAGGCCGTGGTGGGGGCCACCGGTCGTCCGGTCACGGTCAAGATGCGGCTGGGCTGGGACGACGACAGCCGAAACGCTGCGGATCTGGCGACGCGGGCCGAGGCGCTCGGGGTCAAGGCGGTGACGGTCCATGGACGAACCCGCCAGCAGTTCTATACCGGAAGGGCGGACTGGGACGCCGTGGGCGCCGTAAAGGCGGCCGTTCGCATTCCCGTCATCGTCAACGGCGACATCGTCACGCCTGAAGACGCGCGCACGGCCCTTGAGCGGTCCGGCGCCGACGGTCTGATGCTGGGACGAGGCGTCTACGGCCGGCCCTGGCTGGCGGCCCATTTGGAACAGGCGCTGAGCGGCGCGACGGCGCCCCAGGAGCCGGGGCCGGAGGCGCGACTGGCGATCGTGATCGACCATCTGAGGGCCTCGATCGACTTCTACGGCCTGCCGCTGGGGCTGAAGATGTTCCGCAAACATCTGGGCTGGTACATCGAACAGGCGCCCTGGCCGGCCGATCCGCAACACCGTCGTCAGGCCAAGGCAAGAATTTGCCGCCTGGACGATCCAGCGGCCGTCGAGCAGGAAATGGCGGGGCTGTGGCGGCGAAATTTACCAGGCGATCTCAATTCGGCTGTTGAAACGCCGCCACAGTTCGCGGACACTGCTGTGGCATGACGGATACGCCCTCAGCCGTGACCTCTCGCACCGACCCTTCGTCGGGCGACGAGTCGTTCTGGGGGCGTTTCGAAACCGAGCGGGCGCGGGCGGCCTTCGGTTTAGCCTACGCCTTGGCCGTTATCGTTACGGCGGCGGCGGTATGGCTGGTCGCGGTGGCGCCGGGCGCCAGCGCCGGTGCGGCGCGAGGATCGGCCGGTCAGATCGTGCTGTTCGTCCTGATCGCCAATCTGATCCTGATTTCGGGTCTGGCCTTCATCGTGGGACGTCGCGTCCTGGTCCTAGCCCGCAGCACCAGCGAAGCGGGTTCGCGCCTGCACCTGCGGTTCGTGGCCCTGTTCTCGACGGTGGCGGTGATTCCGGCGGTTCTCATCGCCCTGGTCTTCGGTGTGCTCGTGACGCGGGGGGTCGATCAATGGTTCAGTCAGAACGTCCAGGCCTCGGTCGAAAACGGCGCCGTGGTCGGGCGCGCCTACATCCAGGACGTCGCCACAGCCGTCGATGCGGATCTCGTCACGATCGCGGATCAACTGACCAGCGCACGCGGACTGTTCGACGACCGTATTCAGTTCAACGACGCCTTGGCTCAGATCGGAGACATCTTCGGCTATCCCGCGATCTATATTCTTGACGGTGATCGGGAGGTGCTGGCGCGAGCCGAAGGACCGGGGGCGCCGCCCTATCTGGCTCCGCCGCGTTCCTATCTGGAAGACGCCGTCCAGGGCGGCAAGCCGCCGACGGACGTCACCCAGCACCCCGACACCGTGCGCTCCCTGATCGCTCTGCCAGCCTATGGCGACGCCTATCTTTATCTGGTGCGGCCGCTCCAGGACGGTCTGGTGGCGCGAATGAACGCCTCGAGCCAGTCGATCCAGGCCTATCGCGAAGCCCAGGAGAGCCGCGCCCGAATTCAATCGGCCTTCATTCTCAGCTATCTGGAGACCGCCCTGCTGGTTCTGGTTGGAGCGGTCTGGCTGGGCATGTCGGCGGCCAGCAGCATTTCGGTCCCGATCGGGCGGCTGGTGAAGGCGGCCGGCCAGGTGGCGGCGGGCGACTTCAGCGCCCGGGTGGACAGCGACGGGGCGCCAGGTGAAATCGCCACCCTGTCGGAGGCCTTCAACCGCATGACGGGCGATCTTCAGGCCCAGCAGTCGGCGCTGAAGGCGGCCAGCGAAGACGCCCAGGATCGCAGCCGTTTCATCGAGACGGTGCTGTCCGGCGTCAGCGCCGGGGTGATCGGTCTGGATCGGCGCGGACGAATCTCGGCCATCAACGACAGCGCCCTGCAACTGCTGCACATCGAAGAGGCCGAGGTTCTCGGCCGTGAACTGGCGACCCTGTCGCCCGAGCTCAGCGATCTGGTCGGACGGGTCGAGGCCCATATAGAAGAGGACATAGATCTGAGCCGCGAAGGCGAGACCCTGCGTCTGCGCGTGCGCATCGAGGGCGGTCAGGGCGGCGAGATGGTGCTGACCTTCGACGACATCACCCGGCTGGTCACGGCCCAGCGCAACGCCGCCTGGCGCGACGTGGCGCGGCGTATCGCCCATGAGATCAAGAATCCCCTGACCCCGATCCAACTGTCGGCCGAAAGGCTGAGGCGGAAATACAGGGACAAGGTGGACGAGGTGGAGATCTTCGACCGCTGCACCGACACCATCATCCGCCAGGTGGGGGACATCGGCCGGATGGTGGACGAATTCTCGTCCTTCGCCCGCATGCCCGCGCCGCGTTTCGGGGCGGCCAACCCCGCCGAAATGCTGCGAGAGGCGGTGTTCGCCCAGCGGGTGGCGGCGGCCGACATCGGCGTGGACCTGATCGAACCCCTGCCCAGGACGAGCCTGCGGTGCGACGCCCGGATGGTGGGACAGGCGCTGGTCAACATCCTGAAGAACGCGGGCGAATCCGTGGCGGCGCGCCGTGCCGCCGAAGGCGCAGCGCCCGGACCTGAGGCGGCGGCCATAATCGCCTCCCTGATCATCGAGAACGAGACGGCCGTCTTCGTGGTGGAGGACGACGGCGTCGGCCTTCCCGCCAAGGACCGCGATCGCCTGATCGAACCCTATGTCACCACGCGCGAAAAGGGCACGGGCCTGGGCCTGGCCATCGTCAAACGCATCTGCGAGGACCACGGCGGCGAGCTGAAGCTGGCGGACGCCGAGACCCTGCGCGGCGCGCGCGTGTGCCTGATCTTCCCCCTGAAACCCCACGGCAAGACCGGCGATGTGACGGAGCGCAAGCTCCAGAGCGTCGTCGCCGAATAAGCGAGGCAAGATGCGACCTACCGGTTCCGACATTCTGGTCGTCGACGACGAGGCGGACATCCGCGATCTGGTTTCGGGCCTGCTCGAGGATGAGGGGCACGCCGTGCGCGTGGCCGCCAATTCCGACGAGGCCCTGGCGGCGATCCGCGCACGGAAGCCCTCGCTGGCGATCCTCGACATCTGGATGCAGGGCGGCGGTCTGGACGGGCTGGAACTGCTGGAGGTGGTCAAGGAGATCGACCCCGACCTGCCGGTGGTGATGATCTCGGGCCACGGCAATATCGAGACGGCGGTGACCGCGCTGAAGCGCGGCGCCTATGACTTCATCGAAAAGCCGTTCAAGTCGGATCGGCTGGTGGTGGTGGTCGAGCGGGCGATCGAAGCAGCGACGCTGAGACGCGAGAATCGCCGTCTGCGCGCGCAGACGATGACGCCGTCCGGCCTGATCGGCCGCTCCCAGGCGGCCCAGGCCCTGCGCAGCACCATCGCCAAGGTGGCCCAGGCCAACAGCCGGGTGCTGATTTCCGGTCCGGCCGGGTCGGGCAAGGAGCTTGTGGCGCGTCAGATCCACGAAGCCAGCCCGCGCGCGCGCGCCGAGTTCGTCGCCATCTCGGCCGCCGGAATGACGCCCGAGCGACTGGACGTCGAACTGTTCGGGGAAGAGGGACAGGACGGCCGGCCGCGCAAGATCGGGGTGTTCGAGCGGGCGCACAACGGCACCCTCTATCTGGACGAGATCAGCGACATGCCGCGTGAGAGCCAGAGCCGCATCCTGCGGGTTCTGGTGGATCAGCGCTTCCGTCGGGTCGGCGGCGAACAGGACGTGCAGGTCGATGTGCGCGTCGTCACATCCACTTCGCGAGACCTGAAGACGGAGATTGCCGAAGGCCGGTTCCGTGAAGACCTGTTCCACCGCCTGAACGTCGTGCCGATCCGGGTGCCGGCCCTGTCGGAGCGGCGCGAAGACATCGCCGAACTGGTCGATTATTTCGTCGAAACCATCAGCGCTTCGCAGGGCCTGCCTCGGCGTGTGGTCGGGGAGGACGCGGTGGCGGTGCTGCAGGTCCATCCCTGGCCGGGCAACATCCGCCAGCTGCGCAACAATATCGAACGGCTGCTGATCCTGGCGACAGGCGATCCGAACGAGCCGATCACCGCCGACATGCTGCCGCAGGAGGTCGCCACCTCGAACAGCCCGTCCTCCAGCCTGGGGGCGGAGCGCACCATCGCCCTGCCGCTGCGCGAGGCGCGCGAGGTGTTCGAACGCGAGTATCTGGCCGCCCAGATCATGCGCTTCGGCGGCAACATCTCCCGCACCGCCGCCTTCATCGGCATGGAGCGGTCGGCTCTGCATAGAAAGCTGAAGTCGCTGGGTGTTTCTCCCGCGCGAGGCGGAGATGAGGACGAGGCCGACTGATGTCCCGCGTCGCCTATGTGAATGGAACCTATCAGCCGCACGGCGAAGCCGTGGTCCATGTGGAGGACCGGGGCTTTCAGTTCGCCGACGGGGTCTATGAGGTCTGGTCCGTGTTCGACGGTCGGCTGGCGGATTTCGACGGCCATATGACGCGGCTGCATCGCAGCCTCAATGAACTGCGCATCGACATTCCCATGTCGGTCGCCGCCCTGACGCGGGTGCTGCGCGAGACGATCCGGCGCAACCGGGTGAAGAACGGAATCGTCTATCTGCAGGTCACGCGCGGCACGGCGCGGCGCGACCATCCCTTCCCCGCGCCGGGGACGCCGCCCAGCGTCATCGTCACCGCCAAGTCCATCTCGCCCGCACGGGGAGAAGCTCAGGCGAAAAAGGGCGTCGCCGTGTTGACCCAGCCCGACATCCGCTGGGGACGCTGCGACATCAAAACGGTGGGGCTCTTGCCGAACATCCTGGCCAAACAGGCGGCGCGGGAGGCCGGCGCCTATGAGGCCTGGTTCGTCGACGACATGGGCCTGGTGACCGAAGGCTCCTCGACCAACGCCTGGATCGTGGATGAGAACGGAAAGCTGCGGACCCGCGACACCCAGGCCAACATCCTGAAGGGCTGCACGCGCACCACCCTGATGACCCTGATCGAGGAACAGGGCCTCGAACTGGACGAGCGCCCCTTCAGCGTCGAGGACGTCAAGCGCGCGCGCGAAGCCTTCTTCACGGCCGCCGGCGCTTTCGTGACCCCCGCGATTTTGATCGACGGAACCAAGATCGGGGACGGCAAGCCGGGGCCGATTACATTGAAGCTGCGGCGGCTCTATCTTGAACGCGCGCGTCGAGAGGCCATTTAGGGCGTTGCCGGAGCGGGGAGGCGCCGTCTAAGGTCGCTGCCGGCCCGTTCGGCCCCGACGCCGCTCCCATGGCGACGAACAACCAAGAACAGGAAAAACCTGCCATGTCGCAAGACAAACGCCAGAACCTTCAGGACACCTTCCTCAACTCGGTCCGCAAGACCAAGACGCCGCTGACCATCTTCCTGGTCAATGGGGTCAAGTTGCAGGGCATCGTGACCTGGTTCGACAACTTCTGTGTGCTGCTGCGCCGCGATGGCCAGTCCCAGCTGGTGTACAAGCACGCCATCTCCACCATCATGCCGTCCGCGCCCGTGCAGCTGTACGAGCCCGACGCCGAAGACGATTGATTGACCCAAAAACTGATTGATCACGCCGCCCCGGTTCAGCGGGCGGTCGTCATCCACCCCGACGGACGGTCGGAGTCGCCGCGCCTGGCCGAAGAACGCCTCGAAGAAGCGTCCGGCCTGGCCCGTGCCCTGGACCTCGACATCCGGGGCGAAGAGATCGTGCGCGTGCGCAAGGTCGCGCCGGCGACCCTGTTCGGATCGGGCAAGGTGGACGAACTGGCCGCCCTGATGCGGGCGGCCGAAGCCGATGTGGCCGTCATCGACGACGCCCTGACGCCCGTTCAGCAGCGCAATCTGGAGCAGGCTTGGGAGGTCAAGGTCATCGACCGCACCGGCCTGATCCTGGAAATCTTCGGCCGCCGTGCGCGGACCAAGGAAGGTCGGCTGCAAGTCGAACTGGCGCGGCTCGACTATGAACGGTCGCGTCTGGTGCGGACCTGGACTCACCTGGAGCGCCAGCGCGGCGGCACCGGCTCGACCGGCGGCCCCGGCGAAACCCAGATCGAGCTGGACCGGCGTCTGATCGCTGACCGGATCGTGCGGCTGAAGGCCGAGCTGGAGGAGGTGCGCCGCACGCGCGGTCTGCACCGCAAACAGCGCCAGAAGGTCCCGTTCCCGACCGTCGCCCTCGTCGGCTACACCAATGCGGGCAAGTCGACGCTTTTCAACCGATTGACGGGATCGGAGGTCTTCGCCAAGGATCTGTTGTTCGCCACCCTGGACACGACCCAGCGCACCATCCGCCTGCCGCAGGGCCGGCCGGCCATTGTAGCGGATACGGTCGGCTTCATCTCCGACCTGCCGCACGAACTGGTCGAAAGCTTCCGCGCCACCCTCGAAGAGGTGGGCGAGGCCGATCTGATCCTGCACGTCCGCGATATCGCCTCGGCCGACAGCGACGCCCAGGCCAAGGATGTGGAGGCCGTGCTGAAACAGATCGAGACTCCCGAGGGCAAGACCCGTCGGGTGCTGGAGGTCTGGAACAAGATCGACCTGCTGGACGAGGAGGCCCGCGAGACCATTCTTGGTCAGGCCGAACGTCTGGCCAAGGACGGTGAGGCGGTCGCCGTCTCGGCCTGGACGGGCGAGGGGATCGAACGCCTGCGCCAGACCATCGCCGGCCTGATCGACGACGATCCGGAGACGCGCCTGACCCTGTCGCCCGAACAGGGCGAGGCGCTGGCCTGGCTTTATGAACATGGCCGGGTGACGAGGCGGGACGCGGAGGAGGATGGCCGCACCCATGTCACAGTGAGGCTTCATCCTGCCGCCCTGGGGCGGTTCGAGCGCCTGTATCCCAGCCTGACCGACTGAACCATGCATCTGATCGAGACCGTCCTGCTGCTGCTTCTGGCCGTCGTGGTGTCGGGATCGGTCGCGCGGATCACCCGTATCGCCCTGCCGCTGGTGCAGATCGGTCTGGGGGCCGCCATCGTCCTGGCGACCGGGACGACGGTCGATCTGAAGCCGGACATCTTCTTTCTGCTGTTCCTGCCGCCCCTGCTGTTTCTGGACGGTTGGCGCATCCCCAAGGAGGCCCTGTTTCGCGACCGGGCCGTGATCCTGGAACTGGCCCTGGGGCTGGTGCTGTTCACCGTCATCGGCCTGGGCTTCATGATCTGGTGGATGATCCCCGAGATGCCCTTGCCGGTGGCCTTCGCCCTGGCGGCGATCCTGTCTCCGACCGACCCAATCGCCGTCCAGGCCATCGCTGCGCGGGCCCCGATACCCAAGCGGCTGATGCATATTCTGGAAGGGGAGTCGCTGCTGAACGACGCCACGGGCTTGACCTGTATGCGGATCGCGGTCGTGGCGGCGACCACCGGCGCCTTTTCCTTGGGCGGGGCGGTGGCGACCTTCGCCTGGCTGTCTGTGGTCGGGGTGGCGACGGGCGTGCTGGTCACAATCGCCATCAGCTACGTCAAGGGTTTCGTCAGTCGGCGCTGGGGCGAGGATGTCGGGGCGCAGATCCTGGTCAGCCTGCTGATCCCCTTCGCCGCCTATCTGGTCGCGGAAGAGCTGAGGGCGTCGGGCATATTGGCCGCCGTGGCGGCGGGCGTGACCATGAGCTTCACCGAGCGGGGCGGCGGCGTAGGCGGCCAGTCCCTGGCCATGACCCGCATCCGGCGCGGGGTGGTGTGGGACACGGTCCAGTTCGTCGCCAACGGCATCATCTTCGTGATTCTGGGCCAGCAGATGCCTTCAATAATGGCGCGCGCGGCCGAGGTGGTGCGGGGCACCAGCCGGCCCGAGGTCTGGTGGCTGGCTGTCTATGTCCTGGCCATTGTCGCGGCCCTGGCGGCCTTGCGTTTCGTCTGGGTGTGGACGTCGCTGAGGCTGACCCTGTTTCGGCGCCGCCATCGCGGGCCGCCGCCCAAGGTCGGACTGCGGCTGACCATGGTCATGTCTCTGGCGGGGGTGCGGGGCGCCATCACCCTGGCGGGCATCCTGACCGTGCCCTTCTTCCTCGCGGACGGCTCGCCGATGCCGTCCCGCAATCTGGCGATCTTCCTGGCGGCTGGGGTGATCATCGTCTCCCTGCTGCTCGCCACCTTCGCCTTGCCGCGTCTGATGAAGGGGGTGGAGCTGCCCCCCGAACCGTCACAGGAGCGGGAAGAGGACAGAGGGCGCGTCGCTGCCGCCTCGGCCGCCCTGCGCGCCCTGGAGGATGCGTCCCACGCCATGGCCGAGGGCAAGGCCAACCCTGACCTCTATTCCGACGTCGCCAGTCGGATCATGGAGATCTATCGCCGCCGCATCGAGACCCATACCCGCACCGAAGAAGACGACGCGGCCGTGGCGCGCAAGATCGATCAGGTGGAGCGCAAGCTCTGGCTGGCGGCGCTCGCGGCGGAGCGGGAAGAGCTCGGCCGGATGGCGCGCTTACGCCGGCTGGACGAGGTGACGGCGCGCAAGATGATCCGCGAGGTCGATCTGCAGGAACTGCGCTACCTTTGACGCTCAGCGGTCCATGAAGGCCGCGACCGCCGCATAGCTGTCGGCGATATGGTGGGCGCCGCGGGCGACCAGACGGTCGGCGTGGCCGTCGCGGACATGGCCTCCGGCGGTCAGGCCCACCACCGTCATGCCGGCGGCGACCCCGGCTGTGACGCCCGCCTCGCTGTCCTCGATGACCAGGACGCGGCCCGGATCGACACCCATGCTTTCGGCGGCGTGCAGGAAGATGTCGGGGTGGGGCTTGCCGCGCTCGACCGCCAGGCCGGTGAAGACGGCGCCGTCGAAATGATCGGTCAGGCCGAACAGGTCCAGGCCGACGCCGATCCAGTCAGGGCCGCTGGACGAGGCGATGCAGCGCGCCTCGGACCGGGCGGCGACGAAGTCGATCAGGCCGGGCACGGGCTTCAGATGGAGCGGGGCGCGGGCCCGGCAGGCAGCGAACCAGGTGGTGTGGAAATCCTCCGGGCAGGGCCGGCCCAGGGCCGCCTCGACCACCGGCCGGTTGTCGCGCCAGCGCCGGCCCGTATAGGCGGCGAGGACATCGTCCAGGCTGGTGGGCAGGCCGATGGCGGTCAGCTGCTCGGCCATGACGGTGCTGTTCAGCACCTCGCTGTCGGCGACCACGCCGTCGTAGTCGAAGATGATCAGGTCGTAGGTCATGCGGCGGCTCAGGAGGACGAGCCGGCCTTCTCGGCCGCCTTTGCGGCGTCCCAGAGGCGGTCCATCTCCTCCAGCGTCGATTGGTCGGGGGTGCGGCCGGACTTGGCCAGTTCCGCCTCGATGAAGCCGAAACGGCGCACGAACTTGGCGTTGGCGGCGCGGAGCGCATCCTCGGGCTCGACATCCAGCTTGCGGGCCAGGTTGGCGACGACGAACAGCAGGTCGCCCAGCTCCTCGCGGGCCTTGGCCTGATCGCCGGCGGCGATCTCGACGCGCAGCTCCTCGACCTCTTCGGCCAGCTTGTCGAACACCTCGTCGGTCGAGGGCCAATCGAAGCCGACGCGGCCGGCGCGTTTGGTCAGTTTGGCGGCGCGGGTCAGGGCGGGCAGGCCGACGGGGACATCGTCGAGGACGCCGGGCTTCTTGCGGTCCTTGCGTTCGGCGGCCTTGATGGCTTCCCAGGCCACGGTCTGTTCTTTTGAAGTCCGTTGGGCTTCGTCGCCGAAGACATGGGGGTGGCGGCGTTCCAGCTTGTCGGCGATGGCCGTGACCACGTCGTCGAAGGCGAACAGGCCCTGTTCCTCGGCCATGCGGGCGTGGAAGACGACCTGGAACAGCAGGTCGCCCAGTTCACCCTTCAGTTCGACCAGATCGTTACGCTCGATGGCGTCGGCCACCTCATAGGCCTCCTCGATCGTATAGGGGGCGATGGTGGCGAAGGTCTGCTCCACGTCCCAGGGGCAGCCGCCGTCCGGGTCGCGCAGCCGCTCCATGATGTTCAGGAGCCTGTCGATGGGCCTCATGCCCGCGCCTCCGCATCGCGGGCGTCCAGGGCCTTGCGGATCTCGTTATGGCGCGCGGCGGTCAGCGGATAGTTCTTCAGCACCCAGGCGGTCAGGGCCAGAAGCAGGCCGGGGACGGCGATGAACAGGATCTGGAGCGTCAGCAGGGAGGTGTCGCTGTTTCCGTTCGGGCCGGGCACGGCGCGGAAGCCGACCCACTGGAGGATCAGATAGGGGACCAGGGCCACGACGTGGCCGATCTTGGTGGTGGCCGACAGGATGGACAGCATCAGGCCGGTGCGGTCGACGCCCGTCTCGAACCTTTCCTGGTCGCCGGCGTCGGCCATCATCGCGCGGGTCAGGAACAGGCCGGCGGCGTAGGGCAGGCCGGCGATGAACATGACGACGGCGGTCAGGACGAAATTGCCGCCGGGAACCAGGGTGGCGCCGACATAGAGGACGGCCGAGACCAGGCTGGCGATCGCCAGGCCCCGATCCTTGCCGACCCGGGTCGCCAGCCAGGCCCAGAAGGGGGCGCCGCACAGGCCGGCGACGAAATAGAACAGCATGAAGAGCCCGGCCTCGGTGTGGTCGTAGCCGCGGATCTGGCCGAAGAAGAAGAACAGCAGCGAACCGGTGATGCCCGGCGCCACGCCCAGCAGCAGATCGGCGATCAGCAGCTTGCGCACCACGGGCGTCTTCAGCAGGGCCAGATAGGCGCCGAGACTGCCGTGCGGTTGATCCCCGGCGGTGACGGGTTCGGGCACGGCGGCCATGGCCAGGCCGATAGTGACCGGCAGGGCGATGATGATGCCCCAGCCCATGATCCGCACCCCGTCGGCATAGGTGCCGATGCCGGTCTGGACCACCACGGTCGGCAGGACCAGGATCAGCACCACCCCGATGATGTTGAACACCTGCCACCAGCCGTAGACGCGGCTGCGTTGGTCGTACTGGGGCGCGAGGACGGCGGCCCAGCCCAGCTGGCCCAGGGTGCCGATGGAGAAGCCCAGATACAGGAACAGCAGCCAGCCGAACAGATAAACCGCCGGGGCGCCCGGCTGGACCACGACGAACATCATCAGGGCCGCCAGCATCAGCATGGGGGTGGCCAGGGCCAGCCAGGGACGGTAGCGGCCGAAGCGGGTCTTGGTCTTGTCCATGCCCCAGCCCAGGAAGGGGTCGAAGACGATGTCGATCAGGCGCACCGCCATGAAGACGGTCGCGACCACCCCCAGCTCAAGCCCCACATGGGTGGCGTAGAATTCCGGCAGGGTGACGGGCAGGGCCACGCCGAAGGCCGCCAGCGGCAGGCAGGGGCCGGAGAAGGCGGCGAGCACGGCGTTGGAGCGACGGGGCGCGGCGGCGGTCATGCAACGGGTCCGGGGCAGCCCGGATGAGTCGGGCCGATGCAAGATTGCAGGTTTGGACGCGGGAGCGGAGTCGGATTCGGGCGGAAGGGCGTCTGCGCGCTTGCTCCCTCGGCCGGCTTAGGGCTTGCTGGGGGCATGTGGCGAAGCTGTCTCGCGTTGATGACCCTCTGGGCCGTTCTGGCCTTCGCCGGCGCAGCGCGCGCGGCTGGGCCGTGCCATACCAATGCGGATGTCTGGGGCGGGCAGGCCCTGGCCAATGCGGCCTCGGCCTATGGGATGGACTGGGCGCCGTTCGGCGCGACCGAATACGGCTGGATGACCTATGTCCCGCTGATCCAGCAGGAGCTGCACACGCGTTGCGGGCCCGGCACGCCGATCTTCGCCTCGCAGCTGGCGGGGTTCCAGCAAACCCACGGCCTGGCGCCGACCGGCCTGTTCGACGCGGAGAGTTTTCAAGTGTTGCGGGGCCTGTGGCAGGAGCGGCGGCCGTTCGTCATGGCGCGAACCCGTGGCGAATGCCCTGATCCGCCGCCGATCAACCAGCTGGGCTATCTGGTCGCGTCAGAGGAGCACGCCGACCGGCTGACCCGCCTTTTGCGGCGCGACGTGCTGGACGCCTATCGCCGGATGGTCGCCGCCGCCCGGGCCGAGGTTCCCGAGATCGCCGCCGATCCCGAACTGCTGCAGATCTTCTCAGGCTTCCGCGATCCCGAGGCGGACGCGGCGCGCTGCGCCCAGCAGGGCAATTGCGACGGCCTGCGCCGCGCCGTCTGCTCGCCGCATCGGACGGGGACGGCGGTCGATCTGTACGTCGGCCAGGCGCCGGGCCGGGGGGTGGATTCGACCGCGCCCGCCAGCCGCGAATATATGGCGCGCGGGGCGACCTATCGCTGGCTGGTCGCGAACGCCGGGCGGTTCGGCTTCGTCCCCTATGTCTATGAGCCCTGGCACTGGGAATATGTGCGACCCTGGGATCCCTCGTTCGCGCCCTGAGCCGGTTGGACGAAGCGCCGGTTCTCATTTCAGTTCTTGACTGAAACGAACGTGAACTTCGAGAGGGGGCTTGCATGGCGTCAAGCGAGACGCCAAGTTAGCAACGGTCGTTGTTGCGAATGACGGCCGTGACATTCAACGGAGTCCTCCCTTGCCCAAGATTCTCGTCCTCTACCACTCGACCTACGGCCATTTGGAAATCATGGCCGAAGCCGTTGCCGAAGGCGCGCGCCAGGTCGAAGGCGCCGTGGTCGACATCAAGCGCGTGCCGGAGACCGTGCCGGAAGAGCTGGCCAAGGCCTCCCACTACAAGCTGGATCAGGCGGCGCCGATCGCGAAGATCGACGACCTGAAGGACTATGACGCCATCATCATCGGCGCCGGCACCCGCTTCGGCTCGGCCGCCTCGCAGATGCGCGCCTTCCTGGACCAGGCCGGAGGCCTGTGGTTCACCGGCGCCCTGATCGGCAAGATCGGCGGCGCCTTCACCGCCACCGCGACCCAGCACGGCGGTCAGGAGACCACCTTCCAGGGTCTGCACAACTTCTTCATGCACCACGGCATGCCGGTGGTCGGTCTGCCTTATTCCTTCCAAGCGCAGATGACCCTGGACGCGGTGCACGGCGGCTCGCCCTATGGGGCGACGACGATCACGGGCGGCGACGGCTCGCGCATGCCCAGCGAGATCGAGCTGGACGGCGCCCGTTTCCAGGGCAAACATATCGCCGAACTGGCCAAGAAGCTGCACGGCTGATCCGATGCGCCAGCCCGCGCTCTTCTTCGGTCATGGTTCGCCGATGAACGCCCTGGGCGGTCCCTACGGGGCCGCCTGGCGCGACCTGGGCGAGGCCGTGGGCAAGCCCGAGGGGATGGTGATGATCTCCGCCCACTGGGAGACGCGCGGGCTGGGCGTCACGGCGCAGGAGAAGCCCGAGACCATCCATGATTTCGGTGGTTTCCCGCGCGAACTTCACGAGATGCAGTATCCCGCGCCCGGCTCGCCAGCCCTGGCGGCCCGAGTCGCGGAACTGACCGGGGCGGTGCAGACGACGCAGTGGGGCCTGGATCACGGGACCTGGTCGGTGCTTTGCCATGTCTGGCCAGAGGCCGATGTGCCGGTGGTCCAGTTGTCGCTGAACCGCCAGCTGACGCCGCGCCAGCATTACGAGCTGGGCAGGACCCTGAGACCGCTGCGGGACGAGGGAATCGTGATCGCCGGCTCGGGCGACTTCGTCCACAATCTGCGGACCTGGAAGCGGGAGGCGGGGGCCGAGCCCTACGCCTGGGCGACCGGGTTCAATGAGGCGGTGAAGGCGGCGTTCGAGCGCGGCGACCATGAGGCCCTGATCGACTGGGTCGGTCTGGCCGAGGACGCCCAGCTGAGCGTGCCGACCGACGAGCACTTCCTGCCCGTGCTCTATGTGGCCGCCCAGCAGGCGGTCGGGGAGGCGGTGAGCTTCTTCAACGACCGGATCGACGGCGGTTCGATCTCGATGACGGGGGTGCGGATCGGGTGAGCCCGATCACGCCGCCTTGTCGCCCTCGACCATCTTCTGGATCGTCACATAGTCGGTCTTGCCGGTGCCCAGGACCGGGACCTCGGCGACCTTGACGATCTTCTTGGGGACGATCAGCTCGGGCGCGCCGTTGGCGCGGGCCCATTCCGCCAGGGGCGCGACCTCGGCCCCGGCGTGGTCGGTGACCAGGACCAGTTTTTCGCCCTTGCGGGTGTCTGGAATGGAGACCACGGCGTGACGCTGGTCCGGCCAGACCGCGCCGGCGATGCCTTCGACCGCCGTCAGGGAGACCATTTCGCCGCCGATCTTGGCGAAGCGTTTGGCGCGGCCCTTGATGGTGATGTAGCCCTCGGCGTCCACATCGACGATGTCGCCGGTGTCCAGCCAGTCGTCGCCCACCGCATCCCAGGCCAGGGGCTCGGCGGCCGTGACATAGCCGCTCATGATGTTGGGCCCCTTCAGGAACAGCCGGCCGCCCTCGTCGATTCCTTCGACCGGCTCCAGCTTCCAGTCCATGCCGGGCAGGATCTGGCCGACGGTGCCGGGGGCGTTGCGGTCGGGATGGTTGACCGCCACCACAGGCGAGGCCTCGGTCGCGCCGTAGCCTTCCAGCAGTTCGACCCCGCCGAACTTGGTGTTGAACAGGTTGCGGGTCTCCTCGCGCACCTTTTCGGCGCCGGCGACGGCGAATTTGAGGGTGGCGAAGTCGCCGGGCTCGGCGACCCGGGCGTACTGGCTGAGGAAGGTGTCGGTCGCGAACAGAATGGACGCCTTCACCTGGGGCAGCAGGTCGGTGATCTGTTTGGCGTGAAGCGGCGAAGGGTACTGGAAGGCCTTCAGACCCTGAAGCAGGGGCAGGACGACGCCGCCGGTCAGGCCGAAACAGTGGAAGGTCGGCAGGGGATTGAACATCACCCATTCCGGCAGAAGGTCGATATGGGCCGCGACCTGTCGGGCGTTGGCGACCAGGTTCTTCTGGCTCAGAACCACGCCCTTTGGCGTGCCGAAACTGCCCGAGGTGAAGAGCACCACGCCCGGCGCGTCCGGAGCGGTCTTGATGCGGAACCGTTTGGGCGCGGCGCCGGCTGCGAGACCGTACAGCTTGTCCTGAAGCCCGATGGTCTTGCGTATGTCGTCCAGCCAGACGATCTCAGCCCCCGTCTCGAGCTCCGCGATCAGATCGTCCAGCTTGGCCTGGTCGATGAAGCGTCTGGCGGTCAGGACCTTCTTGACCCCGGCGGCCTTGATGGCGGCCTTCAGATTGGCCTCGCCGGCGGTGAAGTTGAGCATGACCGGCACGCGGCCGTGGGCGTGCAGGCCGAAGAAGGTGACGACCACGCCCATGGACGACGGCAGCAGGATGGCCACCCGCTCGCCCAACTCGGTCATATTGGCGATCTTGCGGCCCAGAACGAAGGCGGCGCGGATCAGGCCCGTGTAGGTGAGGGGGTGGCGATCCTGGTCCTCAAGGATCTCCTTGTCCCCGAACCGGGCGCGCGCCTCGATCAGGGCGTCGATCAGCGAGGTCTCGTACAGCGAAGGGTCCAGATCCTGGCGCAAACGCGTCTCCTGCGGAGGGCGCGACAGGCCCTCTCTGTTGTCGGGCGTCCGTCAATAATGACGCAACGGCGTCTTGAAAAGATGCGTAACGTCGCGTGAGTTCCTGGGGCGGCGATCGTGCGCGCCATCATCTGTAACCGCCTGTGGCTTGCCTTTGCCCCCCGGAAGGCCGAAATACCGGCCATGGTGACCCTGATCGACACCCTTCAGCGCAAGCCGTCGGAGCTGCGCCACCCGGAAAAGCAGAACCGTCCGGAGTCGGTCGTTCTGAAAAAGCCCGACTGGCTGCGGGTCAAGGCGCCCGGATCGGGTCAGTATAACGCCACCAAGGACATCGTCCGGTCCAAGGGACTGCACACCGTCTGCGAGGAGGCGGCCTGCCCGAACATCGGCGAGTGCTGGAGCCAGAAGCACGCCACCCTGATGATCATGGGCGACACCTGCACGCGGGCCTGCGCCTTCTGCAACGTCAAGACGGGCCTGCCCCAGCCGCTGGACCCGGAAGAGCCGGGCAAGGTCGGGCTGGCGGTGTCGCAGATGGGCCTGAACCATGTGGTGATCACCTCGGTCGACCGCGATGACGTGGCGGACGGCGGGGCGGCCCACTTTGCCGAAGTGGTGCGCCAGATCCGCCTCCAGGCGCCGAACACCACCATCGAGATCCTGACGCCCGACTTCCTGCGCAAGGACGGGGCGGCGGCGGTGATGATCGACGCCAAGCCCGACGTCTTCAACCACAATCTCGAGACCGTTCCGCGCCTGTATCTGAAGATCCGGCCCGGCGCCCGCTACTTCCACAGCCTGCGCCTGTTGCAGATGGTCAAGGAGCGCGACCCGAACCAGTTCACCAAGTCCGGCATCATGGTCGGCCTGGGCGAGACCAAGGAAGAGGTCATGCAGGTGATGGACGACATGCGCTCCGCCGGCGTCGACTTCATCACCATCGGCCAGTACCTGCAGCCGACGCGCAAACACGCCGCCATCGACCGGTTCGTGACCCCTGAAGAGTTCAAGGCCTATGAGGCGATCGCCCGGGCCAAGGGCTTCCTGATGGTGTCCTCGTCGCCGCTGACCCGTTCGTCGCACCACGCCGGCGACGACTTCGCCCGGCTGAAGGCCGCGCGCGAGGCGCAGCTGCGCCGCTAAATTCCGTATGGCCGTCCACCGCGTAACGCGCATTCTTCCCTATGCGCCCGAACAGCTTGCCGATCTGGTCGCCGATGTGCGCGCCTATCCCGACTTCGTGCCCTGGGTCACCTCGATGCGGGTCTGGAACGAGCGGGCCGAAGGCGAGGGCGTGACCGTGCTGGACGCCGAGGCGGGGGTGGGCTTCTCCTTCCTGAAGGAGCGGTTCTCCACCTGGGTCCGGCATGATCGTAATGCGCCCAAGGTCGAGGTCGGTCTGCTGCGAGGGCCGTTCAAACATCTGAAGAACCGGTGGGAGTTCTTCCCGCATCCCGAGGGGACGCGGCTGGAGTTCATGATCGACTTCGCCTTCAAGTCGCGCATGCTGGATCTGATGCTGTCGGCCAATTTCGACCGGGCGGTGGAAAAGCTGATCGGCTGTTTCGAGGCCGAGGCGATGCGGAGGTACGGCAGGCGATGAGTTTCGATTTCGATGCGACCGTCGTGGGCGCCGGGGCCGTGGGCCTGGCCTGCGGACGGGCGTTGTCGAAACGGGGCCTGACGGTGCTGGTGCTGGAGAAGGAAGGCCATATCGGCCAAGGCGTCTCCTCGCGCAATTCCGAGGTGATCCACGGCGGCCTCTATTATCCGACCGGATCGCTGAAGGCGCGGTTCTGCGTCGAGGGGCGGCGGGCGCTCTATGACTTTCTGGCCAGCCACAAGATCGATCACTGGAAATGCGGCAAGCTGGTGGTGGCGACGCAGGAGTCGGAGGTCGAGCGGATCGAGGCCATCTTCGAACAGGCGACGGCGAACGGGGTCGAGGGGCTGGAGCACCTGACCGGCGCCCAGGCGCGGGCGCTGGAGCCGGAACTGAACGCCCACGCCGCCATCCTGTCGCCCGAGAGCGGCCTGTTCGACAGCCACGGCTATATGCTGGCCCTGCAGGGCGAGATCGAGGATGCGGGCGGATCGGTGGTGGTCTCGGCGCCGTTTGAGGGGGCCGAACCCCTGCCGGGCGGCGGCTTCACGATCCGCGTGGGCGGGGAGGGGGCGATGGCGGTCTCCTGCCGTCTGCTGGTGACGGCGCCCGGTCTGGCGGCCCAGGCCGTGGCGGCGGCGATCGAGGGCTATCCGGCAGAGGACATCCCCGCCGGCCATTTCGGCAAGGGGGTCTATTTCCGGCTGGTCGGCAAGGCGCCGTTCGACCGGCTGATCTATCCGCCGCCGATTCCCGGCGCCCTGGGCACCCATTATCGCAAGGACCTGGGCGGTCAGGCGGTGTTCGGCCCGGACCTGGCCTATGTCGAGAGCGAGGACTATTCGGTCGATCCGGCCAAGGCGGAAGAGTTCGCCGGCTATATCCGTCGCTTCTGGCCGGGGCTGCCTGATGGAGCTTTGACCCCGGACTACGCGGGCATTCGGCCCAAGCTGCACGGGCCTGGCGAGCCGCAGCCGGACTTCCAACTGCACGGGGTCGAGCGCCACGGCATGGAGGGGCTGATGGCTCTGTTCGGCATCGAAAGCCCAGGTCTGACCAGCTCCCTGGCCATCGGCGAGGCCGTGGCCGCCGCCCTGACGGAGGCCGCATGACAGAAAGAGAAAAGATGCTGGCCGGCCTGCCCTATGATCCGGGCGATCCGGACCTGCGCGACGGCCGCGCCCGCGCCGTGGCCCTGACCGTCGCCATCAACGCCGAACCGGATCGAGACCGGCGCCGCGCCCTGGTCAACCAACTGGTCCGGGCGTCGGACAGCGCGGCGATCATCATGCCGGGCTTCTACTGCGACTACGGGGTCAACATCCATTTCGGCTCGAACGCCTTCGTCAACGCCAACAGCGTGTTTCTGGACTGCGCGGAGATTCGAATCGGCGACAACTTCCAGGCCGGTCCCGGCGTGCAGTTGCTGACGCCGGAACATCCGCTGGACGCCGTCGAACGGCGGGGTAGGGAATCCGCCCGGCCGATCGTCATCGGCGACGATGTCTGGATCGGCGGCGGGGCGATCATCCTGGCCGGCGTCTCCATCGGCGATCGGGCGGTGATCGGCGCCGGCAGCGTCGTCACCCGAGACGTTCCGGCGGACGTCGTGGTGGTCGGCAATCCGGCCAAGATCGTCCGCCGCCTGACGCCCGCTTAAACGCCTTGAAATCGTCGCGCGGTTCATGCATAAGCCGCGCCTCGCGTGGCGGTCCGGTGGGCCGCCGCTATTGTTTTCGCGCCAGACAGGCTTCGGCTCTGGGCGGCGCCCGACTTAGAAGATTGAGACGGACATGGCCGTTCCGAAGCGCAAAGTATCCCCCTCGCGTCGCAACATGCGCCGCGCCCACGACGCCCTGACCTCGAACGTCTATGTCGAGGACAAGGACACCGGCGAGCTGAAGCGCCCGCACCACATCGACCTGAAGACCGGCACCTATCGCGGCCGTCAGGTTCTGACGCCGAAGGAAGACTAGTCTTTTCCTCCCGGCCCGGTCGCCGACCGGACGAAGAGATTTACGGCGCGCGGTGATCCGCGCGCCGTTTTCGTGCGTTCATGGCGGCGAAGCTTGTTCTGGAGACCTTGCCGATGATCCGTTTCGCCGCCGTCAGCGCCGTGGCCTTGTTGACCCTCTCAGCCTGTGAACGTCGCGATGAACCGGCGCCCACGCCGGTTTCCCCGCCGCAGACCACGCCGGCGGCCGCAGACCCCAACGCCCTGACCAGCGACGGCCTGGGCCCGGCGCGAATCGGCATGACGCGGGCCGAACTGGTTCAGGTCTGGGGCGAGGATTCGCAGCCCAATGCTGTCGGCGGCCCCGATCCCGAGACCTGCGACGAGTTCCATCCCACGAAGGCGCCCGCGGATGTGAGGGTCATGATTCAGAACGGCGTCCTGACCCGGATCACCGCCGCCCGTGAGGCGACGGTCAAGACCGACCGCGGCTTCGGCGTCGGTGAAGACGGCATGGCGATCAAACAGGCCTATGGCGGCGCCGTCTTCGCCCAGCCGCACAAATATGAGCCGGCTCCTGCGGAGGATCTGTTCGTCTGGTCGCGCGGCGGCTCCACCGCCTATGTCGTCGATCCTGCGGCGCGCGGCCTTCGCTATGAGGTCGGCGCCGACGGCAAGGTGAAAGCGATCCATGCGGGCGATCCGTCGATACAGCTGGTCGAGGGCTGTTCCTGACGGCGAGGGGCGCGGCAGCCATTGGCGATTCGCAGGGAGACGGCTAAACCCCTCGGACCTGTTTTTCGCCTGAGCCAAAGAGCCGAGCCATGACCGACATCGCCGACATCGTCGCCCGCCAGATTCTCGACAGCCGGGGCAATCCGACGGTGGAAGTGGATGTGATCCTGGATGACGGCTCTTTCGGCCGCGCCGCCGTGCCCTCGGGCGCCTCGACCGGCGCCCACGAGGCCGTCGAACTGCGTGACGGCGACAAGGATATGTGGGGCGGCAAGGGCGTGCAGAAGGCGGTCGACGCCGTCAACGGCGAGATCTTCGACGCCCTGTCCGGCATGGACGCCGAGGACCAGCGTCGGATCGACGAAGCCATGATCGAGCTGGACGGCACGCCCAACAAGGGCCGTCTGGGCGCCAACGCCATCCTGGGCGTCTCCCTGGCCGCCGCCAAGGCCAGCGCCATTTCGGCCGGCCTGCCGCTGCACCGCTACATCGGCGGCGTCTCGGCCCGCGTCCTGCCGACGCCGATGATGAACATCATCAACGGCGGGGCCCATGCCGACAATCCGATCGACATCCAGGAGTTCATGATCCTGCCGACGGGCGCCGAGACCTTCACCGACGCCCTGCGCATGGGTACGGAGATCTTTCACGCCCTGAAGAAGCAGCTGAAGGACGCCGGCCACAATACCAACGTCGGGGACGAGGGCGGCTTCGCGCCGAACCTGGCCTCGGCCGAGGAGGCTCTGAGCTTCATCACCAAGGCGGGTCAGGCCGCCGGCTATCTGGCCGGTGAAGACTTCCACCTGGGTCTGGACGTCGCCTCGACCGAGTTCTTCAAGGACGGCAAGTACGTCATGGCCGGCGAGGGCAAGACCGTCGACGCCGAGGGCATGGCCGCCTATCTGGTCGATCTTTGCGAGCGGTTCCCGATCGTCTCGATCGAGGACGGCATGGCCGAGGACGATTTCGACGGCTGGCGCCTGCTGACCGAACGTCTGGGTGACCGGGTCCAGCTGGTCGGCGACGATCTGTTCGTGACCAATCCGGCGCGTCTGGCCGTCGGCATCGGCGAGGGTCTGGCCAACTCCATCCTGATCAAGGTCAACCAGATCGGCACCCTGTCGGAGACCCTGGACGCCGTCGATATGGCGCACCGCGCCGGCTACACCGCCGTGATGAGCCATCGCTCGGGCGAGACCGAGGATTCGACCATCGCCGACCTGGCCGTGGCCACCAACTGCGGACAGATCAAGACCGGTTCGCTGGCCCGCTCGGACCGGGTGGCCAAGTACAATCAGCTGCTGCGCCTGGAGGAGATGCTGGGCGACCAGGCCGTCTATTTCGGCGACGGCATGCTGCTGCGCTAAACCAGTGAATTGTCGGCGAAGAATCAGCGTTCTTTGCCGACTTTCTTAAGGCCAAGCTACTTTTCGTTAGGCATTTTCGGGCACAGTTAATGAACTGTGTCTCTCGCGCTCAGAAGGAGCGTCTGTCTTGCCCGAACGGATGAAGCCGTACCGCCTGTCCATCGTCCTTTTGCTCCTGCTCGCCTATCTTGGGGTGCAGGCCCTGACGGGCGAGCGCGGCCTGCTGAGCGGATCGTCGCGGGACGCCCTGCTGGGGCAGCGCGAGGCGCAGCTCGCCCATCTGACGGAACAACGGCGCGATCTGGAAACCCGCGTGCGCTATCTGCGCAGCGACAGCCTGTCCAAGGATCTGCTGGAGGAGCGGGCGCGCGCCGTTCTCGGGTTTTCGGACCCGCGCGACTATGTGATTGCTGTTCAGGCGCAATCCGTTCAGGGGTGAAAATCCTCCCCACTTGAACTATTGTTACAGCTTGGCCCGCCCCCCTTTGCGTTTCGGGAACGAAGGCTGCTAAAGCCCCCTTCCGTAACGATAAGAAGGCGTCGCTCCCCGGCGCCTAGCCGGGAGATGCCGGATGGCGAAAGCCCCAGCCAAAGCCGCTCAGACCACTGCGCCTGACAAACTGCCGAACACGCCTTCGGCCTCCAAGGAGGACCTCCTCCGCTATTACCGTGAGATGGTGCTCATCCGCCGCTTCGAGGAGCGGGCGGGCCAGCTTTACGGCATGGGTCTGATCGGGGGGTTCTGCCACCTGTACATTGGCCAGGAAGCCGTGGCCGTGGGCGTTCAGGAGAGCGTCAAACAGGGCCATGACAAGATCATCACCGGCTACCGCGATCACGGCCATATGCTGGCTGCGGGCATGGATCCGAAGGAAGTCATGGCCGAGCTGACCGGCCGCATCGGCGGTTCGTCGAAGGGCAAGGGCGGCTCGATGCACATGTTCGACGTGCCGACCGGCTTCTACGGCGGCCACGGCATCGTCGGCGCCCAGGTGGCGCTGGGCACGGGCCTGGCCTTTGCAGGCAAGTACCGCGGCGACGATTCGGTGGCCTTCGTCTATTTCGGCGACGGCGCCTCGAACCAGGGTCAGGTGTACGAAAGCTTCAACATGGCCCAGCTGTGGAAGTTGCCGGCCATCTACATCATCGAGAACAATCAGTACGCCATGGGCACGAGCATCGAACGCTCGTCCTCCACGACCCAGCTCAGCCAGCGCGGCGCCAGCTTCGGCATTCCCGGCGAACAGGTCGACGGCATGGATGTTCTGGCCGTCCGTGATGCGGTCAAGAAGGCGGTCGAGCGCGCCCGCGCCGGCGAAGGTCCCTACATCCTTGAGGTCAAGACCTACCGCTATCGCGGCCACTCCATGTCCGATCCGGCCAAGTACCGGACGAAGGAAGAGGTGGACGAGGTCAAGAAGACCCGCGACCCGATCGATCACGTCAAGACCCTGCTGGCCGCCGCCAATGCGACGGAAGACGAGCTGAAGGCCATCGACAACGAGATAAAGGCCATCGTCGCAGAGGCCGTTCAATTCGCTCAAGAAAGCCCGGAACCCGATCCGTCCGAGCTCTATACCGACGTCTACGTGGAGGCCTGATCCGTGACCGACATCCTCATGCCGGCGCTGTCCCCCACGATGGAAGAGGGCACGCTGACCAAATGGCACATCAAGGCGGGCGACACCGTGTCGGCCGGCCAGGTGATCGCCGAGATCGAAACCGACAAGGCCACGATGGAAGTCGAGGCCGTGGATGAAGGCGAAGTGCTGGAGATCCTGGTCGCCGAAGGCTCGGAGAATGTGAAGGTCAATACGCCGATCGCGCGTCTGGCCGGCGAAGATGGGGCGGCTGCGCCCGCGCCGAAGGCCGAGTCCGACAAGGCACAGGCCGATGCGCCGACGGCGACCGCAGAGGGCAAGACCGGCGATCCCGAAAAGGCCCCGACCCAGACCGCTAGCCCCAAGGTCGAACTGCGCGATCCGGAAATTCCGGCCGACGCCAAGCTGGTGAAGACGACCATCCGTGACGCCCTGCGCGACGCCATGGCCGAGGAAATGCGCCGCGACGACAAGGTCTTCCTGATCGGCGAGGAAGTCGCCCAGTATCAGGGCGCCTACAAGGTCAGCCGCGAACTGCTGCAGGAGTTCGGCGACCAGCGCGTCGTCGACACCCCGATCACCGAGCACGGCTTCGCCGGTCTGGGCGTCGGCGCCGCCATGGCGGGCCTGAAGCCGATCGTCGAGTTCATGACGTTCAACTTCGCCATGCAGGCGATCGACCACATCATCAACTCGGCCGCCAAGACCCTGTATATGTCGGGCGGTCAGATCCGCGCCCCCATCGTCTTCCGCGGCCCGAACGGCGCGGCCTCGCGCGTCGGCGCCCAGCACAGCCAGGACTATTCGGCCTGGTACGCCCAGGTTCCTGGCCTCAAGGTCATCGCCCCCTATGATGCGGCCGACGCCAAGGGCCTGCTGAAGGCGGCCATCCGCGACCCGAACCCGATCGTCTTCCTCGAACACGAGATGATGTACGGGCTGGAGTTCGACGTGCCGGAGGTCGAGGACTATGTCCTGCCGATCGGCAAGGCCAAGGTACGCCGCGAAGGCCGCGACGTCACCATCACCTGCCACAGCCGCATGGTCGGCTTCGCCCTGCAGGCCGCCGAGAGGCTGGCCGAGGAAGGCATCGAGTGCGAGGTGGTCGATCTGCGCACCCTGCGTCCGCTGGACACCGACACCATTGTCCAGAGCGTCAAGAAGACCAGCCGCCTGGTCTCGGCCGAAGAGGGCTGGGGTCCGATGGGCGTGGGCGCCGAGGTGGTGGCCCGCGTCATCCAACACGCCTTCGACTATCTGGACGCCCCGCCGTTGCGGGTGCACCAGGAGGACGTGCCTCTGCCCTACGCCGCCAATCTGGAAGCCCTGTCGCTGCCGGGCGTGGACAAGATCATCGCAGCCGTGAAGCAGGTGATGGCATGACCGATATCCTGATGCCGGCCCTGTCTCCGACCATGGAAGAGGGCGTCCTGGCCAAGTGGCATGTGAAGGTCGGCGACGTCGTCTCCGCCGGGGACGTGATCGCCGAGATCGAAACCGACAAGGCCACGATGGAAGTTGAGGCCGTGGACGAGGGCGAGATCACCGACATCCTGGTCGCTGAAGGCACGGAAGGGGTGAAGGTCAATACGCCCATCGCCCGACTGAAGGATGAGGGCGGCGCGGCGTCCCCAAAGGCCGACAAGCCCGCCGGCCCTTCGACGAGCGACAAGCCGGCTCAGGCCGGCCATGAAAGCGGACAGGCCGTGGCCACGCCCGAAGGCGTGAAGTCCGCCGAGGCCGTTCTGCCGCCTAAGAGCGCGCCGGCGCCGAAGTCCGAAAGCGGCCAGCGCATCTTCGCCTCACCCCTGGCGCGCCGGATCGCGGCTCAGAACGGCGTCGATCTGAAGTCGGTCAAGGGCACCGGTCCGCATGGGCGCATCGTGCGCCGCGATGTGGAAGCCGCCGGCAAGGGATCTGTCCAGCCCGCCGCTGCCGCTGCGACGCCCGCCGCCGCTGAGCCCCGCAAGGCCCTGTCCCTGGCCCAGATGGGTATCCCGGACGGCAGCTACGACCTGATCCCGCTGGACGGGATGAAGAAGGCCGTGGCGCGGCGGATGGTGGAGAGCGTGCAGAACGTGCCGCACTTCCCCTTGTTCATCGACTGCGAGATCGACCAGCTGATGGCCGTCCGCGCCAAGGTGAACAAGATGCTGGAGCCGCAGGGGATCAAGGTCTCGGTCAACGACTTCGTCATCAAGGCCGCCGCCCTTGCCCTGAAGATGGTGCCGGAGGCGAACGCCTCCTACACCCCCGAAGGCATCGCCATGCACCACAACGCCGACATCTCCATGGCGGTGGCGATCGACGGCGGCCTGATCACCCCGATCATCAGGAAGGCCGAGACCAAGGGTCTGGCGCAGATCGCGACCGAGTCCAAGGACCTGGCCAAGCGCGCCCGCGACCGCAAGCTGAAGCCGGAAGAGTTCCAGGGCGGCACCTTCTCGGTGTCCAACCTGGGCATGTTCGGCATCAAACAGTTCACCTCGATCGTCAACGAGCCCCAGGGCTGTATCATGAGCGTGGGCGCGGGCGAGCAGCGGGCCGTGGTCAAGAACGGCCAGGTGGTTCCGGCCACGGTCATGACCGTGACCCTGACCTGCGATCACCGCGTGGTGGACGGCGCGACCGGCGCCCGCTTCCTGCAGGCGTTCAAGCCGCTGATCGAAGATCCCGTCGCGATGCTGGCGTAGGGGGAGGAGATAGTCATGACCTCGGTCTATGACTTCTCCGCCCGCGCCATCGACGGCGCCGAGGTGTCGCTGGACCGTTTCCGCGGTCAGGCGCTGCTGATCGTCAATACCGCGTCTAAATGCGGCTTCACCGGCCAATACGAGGGTCTGGAGAAGCTGCATCGGGATTTCGCCGATGCGCCGTTCGAGGTGCTCGGCTTTCCCTGCAACCAGTTCGGAAATCAGGAGCCGGGCAGGGCGGCGGAGATCGCCGTCTTCTGCGCCACCAGTTTCGACGTGAGCTTCCCCCTGTTCGACAAGGTGGAAGTCAATGGGCCGAACCGGCATCCGCTCTATGCCTGGCTGACCAAGCAGAAACGGGGCTTCCTCGGCTCCCAATCCATCAAGTGGAACTTCACCAAGTTCCTGACCGACCGCGAGGGCAGGGTGGTCGCCCGCTACGCCCCGCAGACTGAACCTGAGGCCATCAAGGCCGACATCGAGAAGTTGATCTGATCATGGCTGCTGAATTCGATCTCGTCGTCATCGGCTCGGGCCCCGGCGGTTACGTCGCGGCCATCCGCGCCAGCCAGCTGGGCCTGAAGGGCGCCATCGTCGAGCGCGAGAACCTGGGCGGCATCTGCCTGAACTGGGGCTGTATCCCGACCAAGGCCCTGCTGAAGTCGGGCGAGAAGTTCGAGAGCCTGAGCCATCTGAAGGAATACGGCCTGTCGGCGTCCGGCGCGTCGTTCGACTTCGACGCCATCATCCAGCGCTCGCGCGGCGTCGCGGCGACGATGAACAAGGGCGTCGCCTTCCTGATGAAGAAGAACAAGATCGAGGTGATCGAGGGTTCGGCCAAGCTGGAGAAGGGCGCTGCGGCGCCCAAGGTCGTGATCGCCCTGAAGGCCGGCGGGTCGCGCACGGTCGAGGCCAAGTCGGTGATGCTGGCGGTCGGCGCGCGGGCGCGCGCCCTGCCGCAGATCGGTCTGGAGGCCGACGGCGACAAGATCTGGGCCTATCGCGACGCCTTGGCGCCGAAGAAGCTGCCCAAGACCTTCGTGGTCATTGGCTCGGGCGCCATCGGCATCGAGTTCGCCAGCTTCTATCGCGCCCTGGGCGCCGAGGTGACGGTCGTGGAGGCGGTCGAGCGCATCATGCCGGTCGAGGACGAAGAGGTCTCCAAGGCCGCGCAGAAGTCGTTCGAGAAGCGCGGGATCAAGTTCAAAGTCGGCGCCAAGGTGACCAAGGTCTCCAAGACCGGCGCGGGCGTGAAGGTCGACATCGAAGTCGGCGGCAAGGCCGAGGTTCTGGAGGCCGAGGTCTGCATCTCGGCGGTCGGCATCACCGCCAACACCGACGGCATCGGCCTGGAGGCCCTGGGCGTCGAGCTGGACCGCGGCCATATCAAGACCGACGGCCACTGCCAGACCAACGTCAAGGGCCTGTTCGCCATCGGCGACTGCGCCGGCGCCCCCTGGCTGGCGCATAAGGCCAGCCACGAAGGGATTCACGCCGCCGAATATATCGCCGGCTACAAGACCCCCAATGTCGTCTCGCCCATCGCCGGCTGCACCTACGCCCAGCCGCAGGTCGCCTCGGTCGGCGTCACCGAACAGGCCGCCCGCGCCGAGAAGCGCGAGGTCAAGATCGGCCGGTTCCCATTCCGCGTGAACGGCAAGGCCGTGGCCTCGGGCGAGCCGGACGGCTTCGTCAAGGTGATCTTTGACGCCAAGACCGGCGCCCTGATCGGCGCCCATATGATCGGTCACGAAGTGACCGAGATGATCCAGGGCTATGTCACCGCCATCACCATGGAGGCGACGGAAGAGGACATCCACGGCATCGTCTATCCGCACCCGACCATGTCGGAAGCCATGCACGAGGCGGCGCTGGACGCCTATGGGCGGGTCCTGCACATCTAATCCTGCCGTGACGGTCATCCTCCAGCGCGATCTTGAGGATGACGGCGAGGAGGAGCAGCACGACAGTCTTGTCGACTCCTATTAAACTCGCATCGCGGTGAAAAACCGTTTCAACAGCTTGGCCGATGCTTCACCGGAAATCGGGCCGCTGACGCCACGATTATAAAGACGTCCGACTTCACTCGTGGTTTTGGATCTCATACACATATACAGACATAGCGCCCGTCGTCTTTACCTTGAAAAGACGCTCATTGTGATCGAGGTTCTTAAGGGTGCAGGCCAAGTCGGACATATCCTGTAGATCGATTGATTTTTAAATAGGTGTTTCGTGAGACTGGTTCCTTTTTTTCTGTTTGGCGCGGCAAGATCCGGAACAAACGCTCTGACGTGGGCGCTAGAAAAGTCTGATCAGATTTCTGTGCGGAACGAAGATAGCCCGGATTGCTTCGATCAGTTTGTACTTAGAGACAAAGTTTATATCGATGCTGTTTTGAGCAATTCGGCGCCTGACCCTGTTTTCTTCAAATCGTTTCATGATACGCCGCGAGCGCGATACCTACTCGAAAGCTATCCCGGTTCTCGCGCTGTTTACATGATTCGTCAGCCAGCCGACTGTATAGGATCGTTTGTAAACGAATTTGGCAACGCTGGGGCGCTGGTGTGGCTGGAACGCTTTTCTTCGGCCGCAAATGAGCGTGGCGGCATGCTATTGCATATGTGCCGCGATGATCCTGTTGCAACCGAAATTGCCATTAATCAGGCTCGGTTAATGCTTGAAGAAATTTCAATATGTGAAGCTTCCACTGCAAATGTAGCTGCTTGTTATTATATATGGGCGCATTCGTTTATTCATCATATTCAGCTTTTTAGAGATGCGCGATTTTTGTTGCTAGACTACGATGCTATGGTTGCCGATCCGCAGGTCGCGATTGATCGAACCTGTCGACATTTTTCGATAGAGCGCTTGAATATAGATGCAGACTATTGGTTCTCAGGGCGTCGGTTTGGTAAGGAATTACAAATATCATCGCGATTGATTTCAAAATGTGAAGCGGTATACGAGGAATTTTGCCATGCGTTGTAGATAGTGTGCTTAAGGAGAGCTACTGGCGCGTTCAACTTTTCCACAAAATCTGAAATTAGGTTATGAAGACTCTCGCGATCTGGTCTGTGATCTCGTGCTGCCCGACGCCTATGTCACCTAGCGCCGGGAGCTAAGGAAAATCGAGATGATGCAAGCAGAAATTTCTGCCTGCCGAATATATATTAGGCCGAAACGGCGATAATAAATTCAAATTTATGAGTCCAGCTTGATGTTCGGTTGCCTTTGTTGTGTAAAGATGTTCGGCGTGGTGTTGTGAGTTTGGCCGGTTAGGCTGCCCTATATGCAGGGGGTGACTCCTAAGAACGAAGAACACGTCGTTGCGTGGCATCCTTCAGCCAAATCGCGTCAAATGAGTTAACTGCCGTTGATGATTTTGCATTCGCTCCGAAAGTTGGATTGATCCATACCGGTACTTAAGGGCTGCTGCGGAGTAACCTACGCGATCTGCAATCGTGTTGCTCTAACGCTTCTTGCTCAACTCCGCCGCGATGTCCTTGGTCATGCGGCCGACCTTGCGGTGGGCGGCGATGATCTGGTCCTTGGTCACGCCCCAGCGTTTCATCCAGTATTCGACCGACTGACGCTCGGTCAGGTCGATGCGGTCCTTGTCGATGAAGCCGCGCTTGTCCTTGAGGCCCGCCATGGTCGGCTCCTGTGGAGGTTCGGACCGTTTGCGGCCTCTCGGCTCTTCTTAGTCCTGTCCATCCCGACAAGACAGCCGGTTCAGGCCTTGGGCAGGACGCCGGTTTCGAAGAAGGCGTCCAGGCGGGCCTCCCAAGGGACGGTGTCGAGGCCCTGGGCGGCGATCCAGGCGTCGTCGAAATAGGTGGAGGCGTAGCGGTCGCCGTGGTCGCACAGGATTGACACGATCGAACCGCATTCGCCCGCCTGCGCCATCTCCTGGGCGAGTTCGACACAGGCCCACAGGTTGGTGCCGGTCGATCCGCCGCAGGGGCGGCCCAGACGCCGGCTGAGGACGCGCGCAGCGGCGATTGAGGCGACGTCGGGGACGACGATCATCCGATCCACCACGCTGGGGATGAAGGAGGGCTCGACCCGCGCCCGGCCGATGCCCTCGATCAGGGACGGTCGATCGGCGCTGCTCTGGACCGCCGCTTCGGCCCAGTGACGGTGAAAGACCGAGGCTTCCGGGTCGGCGACGCAGATCCGGGTGTCGTGGCGATTGAACCGGGCGAACCGGCCGATGGTCGCCGAGGTGCCGCCGGTGCCGGCGCCGCACACGATCCAGCGCGGGATGGGGCAGGGCTCGCGTCGCATCTGGGCGAAGATGGATTCGGCGATATTGTTGTTGCCGCGCCAGTCCGTGGCCCGTTCGGCATAGGTGAACTGGTCCATGTAGTGGCCGCCCAGTTCGTCGGCGAGCCGCTGGCTCTCGGCGTAGGCGTCGCCGGGCACGTCCACGAAATGGCAGCGTCCGCCGTAGAATTCGATGGCGGCGATCTTCTCCTGGGCGGTGGAGCGCGGCACCACGGCGATGAAGGGCAGGTTCAGCATCCGGGCGAAATAGGCTTCGGACACGGCGGTCGAGCCGCTGGACGCCTCGATGATGGTCATGCCCTCGCCGATCCAGCCGTTGCTGAGGGCGTAGAGGAACAGCGACCGCGCCAGACGGTGCTTCAGGCTGCCGGTCGGGTGGCTGGATTCGTCCTTCAGATACAGGGCGATGTCCGACAGGGCCGGCATGTCCACCGGGATCAGATGGGTGTCGGCCGAGCGGTTGTAGTCCGCCTCGATCCGCCGCATGGCCCAGCTCAACCAGGCGCGATCAACGGTGGGACGGGCAGGGGCGGACATGGCGGACTCGGTCGCAGACAGGAAGGCGATGGCTTAGGCCAAAGCTTGGCCGACGGCAAAGGCGGATGATCGCCGCCACGCCGACGTCGCTCCGTTCAGTCCGCCTTCTCCACGAAACTGTCGATCACCCGTTTCTCGCCCGCCTTTTCGAAATCGACCAGCAGCTTGTTGCCCTCTATGACGCGGACGTGGCCGTAGCCGAACTTCTGGTGGAAGACGCGCTGGCCGCGCGCCCATCCTGAGCTGGACTTCGGGTCCGCCGTGGCGATCAGGCGGCCGTCGCCCTCGATCACGGCCTTGCGCGCGGGGATGCGGTTCGGCGTCTGTGCGGCGGTGAAGCTTTGGGCCCGTTTCCAGCCGGGGGAGGAATAGCCGCTGCCGAAGCTGGGCGCGTCGTCCCAGCGGCTCTTGGCCTCCTTCATGCCGGTCGAGGCGCCGTAGTAGCCGGTGTCGGATTGTGGATCGACGTGGGCGATGGGCAGTTCGTCGACGAAGCGGCTGGGCAGTTGCGAGGTCCAGCGGCCATAGACCAGGCGGTTGGCGGCGAAGGAGATGCGAGCGTCCTGCTTGGCGCGGGTGACGCCGACATAGGCCAGGCGGCGTTCCTCCTCGAGGCCCTTCTCGCCCTTTTCGTCGATGCTGCGCTGGCTGGGGAAGACGCCTTCCTCCCAGCCGGGCAGGAAGACCAGCGGGAACTCCAGTCCCTTGGCGCCGTGCAGGGTCATGATCTGGACCGCCCCGTCGCCGTGCGGGTCCTCGGCCGTCGCCCGTTCCAGGTCCATGACCAGGGAGACATGCTCCAGATAGGCCTGCAGCGTCTCGAACTGCTGCATGGACTGGGTCAGTTCCTTCAGGTTCTCCAGCCGCGTCCGGCCGCTGGTGCGGTCGGCCTTCTGCATCTCAGTGTAGCCGCTCTCCTCCAGCACCGTCTCCATGACCTGCCAGTGAGGCGTGGTCTCGGCCAGGGCGCGCCAGCGGTCCAGGTCGCGCACGAAGTTGGACAGGGCGGTGCGGGTGCGGGCCTGAAGCTCGTCGGTGTTGATCAGGCCTCGCACGGCCGTCAGGGCGGACAGGTCGTGCTGGCGGGCGATCTGCAGGATCTTCTGGACGCTGGTGTCGCCGATGCCGCGCTTGGGGACGTTGACGATCCGCTCGAAGGCCAGGTCGTCGTCCTCGGACTGGATCAGGCGCAGATAGGCGTGGGCGTCGCGGATTTCGGCGCGTTCGAAGAAGCGGGGGCCGCCGATGACCTGGTAGGGGATGGCCAGCATGACCAGCCGCTCCTCGAAGGCGCGCATCTGGAAGGAGGCGCGGACCAGTATGGCCATGTCCTTGTATTTCAGCCCCGGCTTGCCGGCGTGGGGGCGACGCGCGGTCTCGATCTCATCGGCGATCAGACGGGCCTCGGCCTCGCCGTCCCAGACGCCGCGCACCCGCACCTTGTCGCCGCTGTCGTCCTCGGTCCACAGGGTCTTGCCCAGACGGTCGCGGTTGGCCGCGATCAAGCCCGAGGCGGCGCCCAGGATATGGCTGGTCGAGCGATAGTTGCGCTCCAGCTTGACGATCTTGGCGCCGGGGAAGTCGCGCTCGAAGCGCAGGATGTTGTCCACCTCGGCCCCGCGCCAGCCGTAGATCGACTGGTCGTCGTCGCCGACGCAGCAGACATTGCCGGTCGAGGCCGTCAGCAGCCGGAGCCACAGATACTGGGCGACGTTGGTGTCCTGATATTCGTCGACCAGAATGTAGCGGAAGCGTCGCCGGTATTCCTCGGCCAGGTCCGCGTGCTTGGACAGGATGGTGATGTTGTGCAGCAGCAGATCGCCGAAGTCGCAGGCGTTCAGGGTGCGCAGGCGGGCCTGATAGGCGGCGTAAAGACCCTGGCCCTTGCCGTTGGCGAAGTCTTCGCCCGGCGGCAGTTTCTCGGGCGTCCAGCCGCGGTTCTTCCAGTGGTCGATCAGGCCGGCCAGGGATTTGGGCGTCCAGCGCTTGGTGTCGATATTGGCGGCTTCCAGCAGCTGTTTCAGCAGCCGTTCCTGGTCGTCGGTGTCCAGTATGGTGAAGCTGGACTTCAGCCCGACCAGTTCGGCGTGGCGGCGCAGGATCTGGGCGGCGATGGAGTGGAAGGTGCCCAGCCAGCGCAGGCCTTCGGCGGAGGGGCCGATCAGATGGGTGATCCGTTCGCGCATTTCGCGCGCGGCCTTGTTGGTGAAGGTGACGGCAAGAAGCTCCCACGGGCGGGCGCGGCCGGTGGCCAGGATGTGGGCCAGTCGCGTCGTCAGCACCCGCGTCTTGCCCGTGCCGGCGCCCGCCAGGACCAGGACCGGGCCTTCCGTCGTCTCGACCGCCTCGCGCTGCTCGGGGTTCAGTCCAGACAGATAGTCGCGGGCCTCTCCCTCCTGCGGCGCACGCGCGCGGGCCAGGTCTGAAATACGGGGGGCGGGAAGATCGGTCACAGGCGGCAAGCGGTCCGGGCGGTCAGAATCGAAGAAGGGAACATAAGGGGACCAGACGGCGATGTCAGGACCGGTCCGGAAATGAACTGCGGAACCGGTTCCGCCGAGGCTCTGTTCCCCTGACGATGCAACGGAAGGCGCAGAGGATGACCCGACCATCGGACCGAAGACCTGGACAGGACGGAGGCGGTTGGCGGGCTTTCGTCCTCGGCATGGTCGGCATGTTCGCCGTCATCGCCGTGTGGGTCGCCCTGGTCGAATCGACGGGTGAGCGGGAGGTCGACGAGCGGCGACCGACCGAACGGCCCGCGTCCGAGATCGTCCAGCTGGGCGAGGTACAGGCGCCGGACGGGCCTATTTCAGACTATAGGTGATGGTGGTCACGACCCGGACCTTCTTGTCGATGGAGCCGGATTCGTCGCCGCCCGCGCCGTCGCGCGGCAGGATTTCGAAGGAGCCCTGGGTGGCCTGACGAATGGGGCCGAGCGGCGTGCCCGAGTCCTTGGCGAATTGTTCGGCGCCGGTGCGGGCGGCGGCCGTGCCTTCGGCGATCATCTGGGGCCGGACGGCGTTCAGCTTGGTGAAGATGTAGGAGGGGCCCTGGAAGTCCTGAAGCACCACGCCCTGACGGACCAGGTCGTTGAGGGCGCGGGTGGTGGCCTGGACGCGGGCGACGTCGCCGGTGCGGACGATGACGGTCTGGGCCAGGATGAAGCGGGGGCCGCCGTTCTGGACGCCGTATTCCCGAGACCGCGTGTCGGCCACCTCCAGCCGTCCCAGATCGACGGCCTCGGCCGGGTAGCCCTGCGACCTCAGGAACTGGCGGACCAGGGCTAGGTCGCCGTCGATCCGGGCCTGGACTTCGGACAGGACCTCGCCCGAGGCGGTAAAGCGCAGCGGGAGGACCGCGAGATCGGCCTTCACCTCGCGCTCCGACAGGCCGCGCACGGTCACGGTGCGGTCGCCGGCGCGGGCGTGGACCACGCCCTGGCCGATCAGGGCCCCGGCGCCGATCAGACCGAGGGCGATTAGACCGCCGAAGGCGGCGGCGGGGATCAGGCGCGGGGTGTCCATTCGAGGCTCCTTTGACGACCCATGTTACGCGCCCGGACCGTGCTCCGCCACCCAGGACAGGGCCAGAAGGCGGCAGGCGGAGGCGAGGGGACGACGCCCGCGGCCGGCGTCGATATCGGCCAGCAACTGCGCCTTGCTGAAGCCGCGGGCGGCGGCGATCCGATCCAGAACCGCCCAGAATTCCGGCTCCAGGGCCACGGAGGTGGCATGGCCCGCCAAGACCACTGAACGCTTGGTCAGGCCGCTCATCGCAGCCCGGGTCGGGGAGAGTGGACAGGGGCGCGGCGCATGGGCTTCCTTTTCGGCGGGTGTCACATTCGGGCGCAAGACGTGAGGGGCGCCGATGGGGCGACGGTGGTATCCGGACGCCGCCAACCGGAGTCTTGCATGAGTCGCCCTGTCACCGTCCTCGCCATCCTGGTCTGCGCCCTGATCTGGGGCACGACCTGGTTCGCCATCACCCTGCAGCTGGGCGTGGTCGATCCGATCGTCTCGATCGTCTGGCGTTTCGGCCTGGCGTCGCTCGTTCTGTTCGGCTTCTGCGCGGCGACGCGGCGGCCGTTGAGGCTGACCCGCGCCCAACATCTCGCGGCCGTGGGGCAGGGCGCCTTCGTCTTCGCCGTAAGCTACGGCTTCGTCTATGCGGCGGAGGAGCGGGTGGCCTCCGCCGTGGTGGCCGTCATTTTTGCGGCCCTGGCCTTCGTGAATCTGGTGATGTTCCGGCTAGTTGAGCGGCAGAAGGCGTCCGCCGGCGCCTGGCAGGGGGCGGTGCTCGGGATTTGCGGCGTCGCGGTCCTGTCGTTTGGCCAACTGGCGGGAACGGGGGCTTCCGCCGGATCGGCGCCGGGGCTGGGCATTGTGCTGGCCCTCGTCGCGGTGCTCGCCTCCGCCTTGGGCAACTGGTTTGCCTGGCGCGGTCAGCAGGCCGGAGCCCCGGTCATGGCCGCCACAGCCTGGGCCATGGCCTATGGCACGGCCATGTTGGCTGCTTACGGGCTTGCAACCGGAGTGGAGTGGCGGGTTGAGGCGACTCCCGCCTATGTTCTGTCCCTGCTGCACCTGTCGCTTTTCGGATCGGTCATCGCCTTCGGCCTGTACTTCACCCTGGCGAAACAGAGGGGGTTCGCCCTCGCCAGCTATATCTCGGCCCTGACCCCGCCGATCGCCGTCATCATGTCCGTTCTGTTCGAGGAGGCGGAGGTCGGCGTGACCATGCTGGTCGGGCTGGCCCTTGTGCTGGTGGGCCAGGTCTTGCTGATCCGGGCGCCCAAGGCGGCTTAAGGCTCAGTCCTCCGTCGGCGTCTCGCGCTTCTGAGCGTCCAGGCGACGCTCCGCCCGCTCCTGCTCGGTCCGGGCGGCCTGTTTCTCGCCCTTGGAGCGTCCGTGGACGACACGGTTCGCCGCAGCGCGGATCTTGTCTTCTGACTTTGCGCGGGCTTTGCGCGCCCGGTTCAGGTTGATGATTTCAGCCATGGTCAGTTCTGCTTTTCGGGCCTGTCGGCCTCGTGGGGTCTCAGCGGCTCGGGGACCTCGTCGGCGGGCAGGGCCTTCGCGGGAAGGAAGCCAGGCGAAGGGTCCGGCCGATCCAGCCGGGTCCAGGCCTCGGCGGACCGACCCTGCCGGCGCCCCAGTTCGAACAGGGCCGTCATAGTCTTCTGGTCGAACTCCAGGCTGGAAGCCTCGACATTATCGGGAATGGCGGACAGGGACAGGCTCATCCCGTTGCGCCGGGCGAAGGCGGCGGTGGTCGCCAGATGGGCGCGCAGCGAAGCCTTGCTCATGCTGTCGTAGCTGCGCATCAGGATTGCGGTCAGCCGACCGGGCGTGACCCCTTCGTTGCGGCCGACCTGGCCGTTGACCACGACATAGAGGGCGCCGCCGCCGGGCTCGTCCTGCGGCCGCGTCCACAGGGCCAGGGGCTCGGGGATGGCGAGGAAGGGGGTGTTGACCCCGCCGTCGGCGTGCATTTCCATCACTACGGTCTGGTCCGGTTGAAGACCGGCGATCAGCACGGGCGGAAAGACGCCCGGGATGCTGGCGGACGCCACCAGCACCTCCTTGAACAGGGCGCGCGAGTTTTCGTCGTTCTGGCTGGCCAGCAGGCCCATGTCCCAGATGACCGTCTCCTCGTTGTCCAGATTGGTGGTGGCGACCAGCAGGCGGCGGCCCTTGGCGTGTTCGCGGGCGATGGCCGCCAGGAGGTCGGGGGTCACGTTCTCGTCAACGAGAGTCCGGAGCGCCGAGGCGCTGTAGAGGCTGGGGTAGAGGAAGAAGGCCAGGCTGCGCCAGCTCAACAGGCTGCTGGCGCCCCCGTCCGTATAGGCGTGGCCCAGCTGGGGGTCCCATTCGGAACCGGCGAAGGCGAAGGGGGCGGCCAGGGCGCCGGTGCTGACGCCGGTGACGATGTCGAAGACCGGCCGGTCGCCCCGCTCGGTCCAGCCGACCAGCACGCCTGCGCCATAGGCGCCGTTGGCCCCGCCGCCGGACAGGGCCAGGATCGACAGATCATGTTTCTGAGCCAGGCGCTGGCCGACTTCTTCAGTGAAGGCCTCGAGGCGCACGGCGTCATTCGTGCGGATCCGCGGGTCCTGAGCCGGGATCAGAGCGCCATCGGCCAGGCGCAGCGGGCCTTCCGGCCGCTGCAGGGTGCCGCAGGCGGCGACGGACCAGGCCATCATCATCGCCAGCAGGGTCGAACAGGCGCGTTTCATATGTACCTCGACGATCCGTGAAGGAGCCGGCGGCCGAGCTCGGGCCCGTCCCAGGTTCCTTATACAGCAGTAAGCTATGCGGTTTGAAACCCGCTCGTGGCGCATCCGTTTCATGGGACCAATCTTCAAACCCGGAGAACCCTCATGGTCGACGCCTCGCTCATCAAAGAACATCTCGAAGTCGTGGGATCGGACGGCGGCCACGTCGGGCGCGTGGATCATGTGCTGGGAGACCAGATCGAACTGGCCAAGCTGGACCTCGCCGGCGGCTTCAAACATCACCTGATCCCGGTCAGCTGGGTGGAACGGGTGGACGACAAGCATGTCCATCTGAACCTGACACAGGACGAGGCCAAGGCGCGCTGGTCCGAGAAACCCCACTAGGGCCCGGTGTCGGCGAATTAATGAAGGCCCTGCTGTCGTCGGCGGGGCCTTCGTTCTATCTGGAGGACATTGTTCTCGGAGAGATGCGATGATCCGTCTGATCCTGAATATCCTGTGGTTGATCTTCGGCGGTTGGCTGTCGGGCCTGCTGTGGCTGCTGGGCGGTGCGATCCTGGCCCTGACCGTGGTGGGCCTGCCCTGGACCTTCGCCGCCTGGCGGATCGCCAGCTATTCCTTCTGGCCCTTCGGGCGGGAGATCGTCTGGCAGGACGCCCATCCGGTGGCGGGCTGTCTGGGTCTGGTGCTGAACATCGTCTGGTTCGTCGTGGCGGGCTGGTACATCGCCCTGTCGCACCTGGTTATCGCGGTGGCCGAGTTCGTCTCGATCATCGGCATCCCCTTCGCCCTGAAGGATCTGGAACTGGCCAAGCTGGCGGTGGCGCCGGTGGGGCGGACGATCCGGGAGAAGGCCTGAGCCTCAGTCCGGCTTGAGCAGTATGTCCAGCATCATCTCGCGACGGGTCAGGAAGTTGCGCGTGACCTGATAGTGATCAGTGTCCTCGTATTCGACCCGGTCGAGCCCGTGATCCGAGGCCTGGTAGATCCAGGCGTTGGGGTAGCCGAGGAGGATGGGCGAATGGGTGGCGATGATCAGCTGGGACCGCGCCATGACGAGCTCATGCAGGCGCGCGAGGAAGGACAGCTGCCGGCTGGGTGACAGGGCGGCCTCGGGTTCGTCCAGTATGTAAAGGCCGTCGCCGATAAAACGATTGTCGAAAAGGGCGAAGAAGGACTCGCCGTGCGACTGTTCGTGCAGCCGGCGGGCGCCATACCGAGTGCCCATGACCTCGGGATTTTCCAGATAGGAGGCGACGGTGAAGAAACTCTCGGCGCGGAGAAAGAAGCCGTCCTGAACCCGCTGCGCCGACCGGACCGGCCTTACGAACCTGTGCAGAGGCGAATGGCTGTCCCGTGTGCCGAAGCGATGCTCCCGGCCGCCGCCTTCGGCATTGAACCCCCACGCTACCGCCAGGGCCTCGATCAGCGTGGACTTTCCTGAGCCGTTCTCGCCGACGAGAAAGGTGACGTTCGGGTGGAAGGCCAGCCGGTCGAGCGAGCGCACGACCGGCAGGTTGAAGGGATAGACGGAAGCGTCCCAGCCGTCTCGGCGCTCGAAAAGGGCCTCGATCCAGTAGGGACGCTCCAGGGCGGTCATCGCATCAGCCCGGCGAGATCATCTTCTCGGGCCGGACCGCCTCGTCGAACTCGGCGTCGGTCAGATAGCCGCCGCCGACGGCTTCCTCGCGCAGGGTGGTGCCGTTCTTGTGCGCGGTCTTGGCGATCTTGGCGCAGAGGTCATAGCCCAGCTTGCCGTTCAGGGCCGTGACCAGCATCAGCGAGTTGTTCAGGCCGCGCGCGATATTGTCTTCGCGGGCTTCGATGCCGACGACGCAGTTGTCGGTGAAGCTGATGGCCGCATCGGCCAGCAGACGCACCGACTGCAGGAAGTTGTAGGCCATGACCGGGTTGTAGACGTTCAGCTCGAAATGCCCCTGCGAGCCGGCGAAGGTCAGGGCGGCGTTGTTGCCGAACACCTGGACGCAGACCTGGGTCAGGGCTTCGCACTGGGTCGGATTGACCTTGCCCGGCATGATCGACGAGCCCGGCTCGTTCTCCGGCAGGGCCAGTTCGCCCAGGCCCGAACGCGGGCCGGACCCCAGAAAGCGGATGTCGTTGGCGATCTTGAACAGCGAGGCGGCGACCGTGTTGATGGCGCCGTGGCTGAAGACCATGGCGTCGTGGGCGGCCAGGGCCTCGAACTTGTTCGGGGCGGTGGTGAAGGGCAGGCCGGTGATCTGGGCGATCTGGGCCGCGACCTTTTCGGCGAAACCGACGGGGGCGTTCAGGCCGGTGCCGACGGCGGTGCCGCCTTGGGCCAGCTCCATCAGCTTGGGCAGGGTCTGTTCGATCCGCTCGATGCCGTTGGCGACCTGCTGGGCGTAGCCGCCGAACTCCTGGCCCAGGGTCAGGGGGGTGGCGTCCTGGGTGTGGGTGCGGCCGATCTTGATGATGTGGGCCCAGGCCTTGGCCTTGGCGTCCAGGGCGGCGTGCAGATGCTTCAGGGCCGGAATCAGGTCGTTGACCACCTGTTCGGCGCAGGCCACATGCATGGCCGTCGGATAGGTGTCGTTCGACGACTGGCTCATGTTGACGTGGTCGTTGGGATGGACCGGCTTCTTGGAGCCCATCTCGCCGCCCAGGATTTCGATGGCGCGGTTCGAGATCACCTCGTTGGCGTTCATGTTCGACTGGGTGCCCGAACCCGTCTGCCAGACGACCAGGGGGAAGTGGTCGTTCAGCTTGCCTTCGATGACCTCGTTGGCCGCCTGGATGATGGCCTCGGCCAGGGCGGGGTCAAGCTTGCCCAGGTCGCGGTTGGTCTCGGCGGCGGCGCGCTTGACGATCCCGAGAGCGCGGACGACCGGCAGGGGCTGCTTCTCCCAACCGATCTTGAAGTTGCCCAGAGACCGCTGCGCCTGGGCCCCCCAGTAGCGATCAGCGGCGACTTCGATGGGGCCGAAGGTGTCGGTTTCAGTGCGGACGTTGCTCATGCGCGGACAAGGCTCTCAGGCGTGGCGATTGTATGCGCGGCGGTGTAGCACGAGAGAAGAGCAGGGCAAGGCGAGGCGGCCATGGGACCAAAGCATATTCTAACGGCGACTCTGCTGGTGCTGGCGGGGTGCGCCGGCCTTCCCGCTGAACAGCCTCGACCGCGCGTCGCCCTGGACACGACGGCCGGGCGAATCGTTCTGGCCCTTGACGCCGAAGCGGCGCCGATCAGCACCTGCAACTTCATCAGCTACGTCGTCTTTGGCGACTATGACAACGGGTCCTTCTTCCGCACCGTGGTGCGCGAGACCAATACGGCCAACCCGAACCCGATCGACGTCATCCAGGCGGCGACGCCGCGGGGCAGCGACGACGACGCCCGGCCGCCCATTCCGCTGGAGCGGACTCGGGACACAGGACTGCGTCATCGCGCGGGGACCGTGTCCATGGCGCGTGACGGTCCCAACAGCGCGACGTCCAGCTTCTTCATTGTAACCCAGGACACGCCCAGTCTGGATTTCGGCGGCGCCCGCAATCCGGACGGCCAGGGATTCGCCGCCTTCGGCCGGGTGGTCGAGGGATTGGATGTGGCGCGCCGCATTCAGAGGATGCCCGCGAACGCGCAAGAGCAGCTGACGCCGCCGGTCGTCATCCGTTCCGCCCGTTTGCTGGACGCTGCGCCGTCCGTCTGCACCCCATGACCGTCGGCTGGATCGGAACCGGCAAGGTGCGGGCCCGTGAGGACGGCGAGGCGGTCGAGATCGTCATCGACGGCCTGACCACCCAAGCCAAATACTACAAGCCGCTGGTCTATGAATTCATGCGCAAGGAGTGGGCGTCGCGGCCGTCCTGGGGCGATCATGTGGTCGAGATCCGCATGGAACATGTCGGCGAACCCCCGTGGATGGACCTCGACAACCTGGCCAAGGCCCTGCTCGACTCGATCAAGGGCTATCTGTTCCACGACGACAGCCAGGTGGCCCGTCTTCTCGTGGAGCGGCGGGAAGGCGAGCGCGAGCGGATTACGATCCGATCCTATCCTCGTAGGGCCTGAACCGCAGCGTCGGCAAAAGCAGTTGCATGTTCGCGCCGATCGCCGTTTGAGGCTCTGAGGCCGGAGAGAGCCCCTCCGCCTGTTCGCGCGCGGCGACGCAAGACGTGGTGGCGCGGGACAGGGCGATGAAATCCGGCGCGGTTTTCAGGCCGTCCAGCACGCATTCATCAAAATAGGGATAGAGGGCGTCGGCGGCGCAGCCGAATGAGGAGCGATCGCGCCGGGCGGCGGTCATGACCATGCGGTTCGGTCCCTTCAGGCCGTCGACGAAGACGCCCGAGAAGCAGGCGGACAGCACCACGACCGTCGGACGATCGCCGCAGGTTTGACGCAAGACAGGGATCAGATCCTCTGGAGCCAGCGTCGCCTCCGGTCCGAAAACCAGGCCTTCGGGAGAGCCGTGGGAGGTGACGTAGAAGAGGCAGCCGCGCGTCGCCCGTTCAGCGGCCTCGGCAAACCGACGCAGGCTGTCCTCGGCCTCCACCGGCGCGGCGACGTCCGGACGCAGGCTGACGCTGACCATGGAGGCCGGATCGAAGCCTACTCGCTGAAAGGCCTTGGACAGGTCGCGTTGGGCGTTGTCGAAGGCGGTGATCGCTCGGCCGTCGCTGTCGCGCCAGTCGGCGGCTATGACGGCGGAGGCCCAGCCGTCGAACCGGTTCTGGGCCTGGGCCGAACAGCCCAGGACGACTAGGCTGAACATCACGACCGCCGCCGTGGTCCACCGACACATCGCACGTCCCCATCCACATTCGTGACACAGCAGCTTAGCGCCAGGACGGGGTGAGGGAAGAGTCTACTTCTTGCGGAACTGGTCCAGGGAAACGACCTTCGGACCGTCGGACGTCGGCGCCGGATCTTCCGGCGGCGTGGCGTCTTCCACATTCTCGACGATCTCGGGTTCTTCGAACTGCAGCAGGAATTGGACGCTGGGATCGTAGAAGCGGGTCACCGCAGTATAGGGCATGGCGAGGGTGCGAGGCACGCCGCCGAAGCGGAGCTTCACAGAAAAGCGGTCGGCCTCGACCTGCAGATCCTCATACTGGTGTTGCAACACCACCGTCATTTCGTCGGGATATTTGGTCAGCATGTCCGCCGGGATGCTGACGCCGGCGGCCCGGGTCTTGAAGGTGATGTAGAAGTGATGCGCGCCGGGCAGACCTTCGGCGGCCACATGATCGAGCGCAGACCGGATCACGCCGCGCAAAGCCTCGTGCGCCAGTCGCTCGTACTGCATCTCATCGACCGGAGGGGTCTGATCGGTCATCGTCACCTCGCAAATTCAGCGTGACTGATAGCGGCGGCGGCGCGCGCGCGAAAGGTGCGAATAGGGTAAAGACGTCGGATGTTCGGGATAAGCGCCGGGATTCTGTTGCCAGGCTCCCGACAGGCCCCGCCCAGGGATCTGAACCCCTAGGACTTAAGGTTCGAAATCACCCGAACCGCATTACGCGGCGAGAGCGACTTCTCCAGCGAAGTTATCGTTCGCAGTTAGAAAATGGCCCGATACGGTGGGCCAGGACGAGCGAAAGCAATCCTCTTTACACGTCCGTCGATGCTAGTCGGCCCCATGACGCCTCCGCCGATAACGCGGGGAAGTGAATGGTGGAGCCGCCGGGAATCGCACCCGGGTCCGGTCCGCTTATTACAGGCGCCTTTATCGCCATAGTCCGGCCGAAGCCGGACGAGGGCAATATAGGCGTGGCCCGGCGGGTTTCCAAGTCCAGTTCGGCCAAGGGGATCAGGGGCGGGGAATGCGGCTCCAGTCGCGGCACTGGTTTCTGAACCAGGTGAGCTGGCGTTTGGCGTAGTTTCGCGTGGCCTGTTTCAAGGCGGCGACGGCCGCCTCGCGGTCAAGTGCGCCGGAGACATAGGCGGCCAACTCCCGCACGCCGACCGCCTTCATGGCGGGCAGGGCGGGGGACAGGTCGCGCGCGACGAGGCGACGAACCTCATCTAGCGCGTCATTTTCGACCATCAGATCCGCCCTTCGGTCGCAGTCGGCGTAAAGGACTTGGCGATCAGGTTCGATCACAAGCCCCGTCCAGGATTCCGGCGCCAGAAGCGGCTGGGTCTGGGATTTCCACGCGGTCAACGGCCGGCCGGTCGCGGCGTGGACGCTCATCGCCCGCACGAGCCGTTGTCGATCCCCGGCCTCAATGGCCTGGGCGGCGGCCGGGTCGATTTCCGCCAGACGGGTGCGAAACAGAGCCTCTCCTTGCACCAAGAAGTCCGCCTCGACCTGGTCGCGGACAGCGCTCGCGACCGGCGGAATGTCCGCTAGGCCCCGGGTCAGGGCCGTGAAGTACAGGCCGGTGCCGCCGACGAGGATGGCGGGCCGATTCTCCGCCCGGAGTTCGGCCAGTATGGCCAGAGCGGCGCGACTCCATTTTCCCACGGACCAGGCCTCCGCGGCGTCGGCGACGCCGTAAAGCCGATGTTCGGCCTGGGCTTCGTCCTCCGGCGAGGGGCGGGCGGTCAGGATACGAAGGTCGGCGTAGAGTTGCTGACTGTCCGCATTGATGATGACCGCCCCGGTCTCGCGCGCCATCTTCAACGCCAGGGCGGATTTTCCCGAGGCGGTGGGGCCGGCGATCAGGGTGACTAACGGCGGCTTGGACAAATTGAGGCTCGCGGGCGGCATCCAGGGGCGATAGAACGCGCCCCTTATCGCCTGCAAGTCTTGTGGAGACCGTCTTGGTCGAACGTTCCGCCGTCATCGCCGCGCTCGACGCCGTCACGGACCCGGTTTCGGGCCAGGGCCTCCATGCTTCGGGTCTGGTTCAGGGGCTGGTCGTCGCCGAGGACCGGGCGGGCTTCGCCCTGGAGGTGGACCGTAGTCTGGTCGCGACCTACGCCCCCGTCAGGGACGCGGCCGAGGCGGCGCTGAAGGCCATCCCCGGCATGAGCCGGGTCTCGGTGATCCTGACGGCGGAGGCCAAGCCTGGGCTCGGCAAGCCCGCGCGCACCGCCGGCCTTTCGAAAGCCGCCGTGGATCAGGGACGTCCCAAGGCGCCGGTCCCCACGGACCGCCCGGCCCATGTCCGGCGCGTCCTGGCCGTCGCCAGCGGCAAGGGCGGGGTGGGCAAGTCGACCGTGGCCGTCAATCTGGCCGCGGCCCTGGCTGCACGGGGGCTGTCTGTCGGGATTCTGGACGCCGACGTCTACGGTCCCTCGCTGCCCACCATGCTGGGGATCAGCGGCCAGCCCGCCTATGAGGACGGGGCTATCGTGCCGCACCAGGCGCATGGACTGAAAGCGATGTCCGTGGGCCTGCTGACCAAGATGGACGACGCCATGATCTGGCGCGGGCCGATGGCGTCCCAGGCCATCACCCAGATGCTGACCCAGACCCGATGGGGCGCGGCCGAAGCGCCGCTGGACGTGTTGGTGGTCGATCTGCCGCCCGGCACAGGCGACGTGCAGCTGACCCTGATCCAGAAGACCCCGCTGGACGGCGCCGTCATCGTCTCCACGCCGCAGGAGGTGGCTCTGGCCGACGCCCGGCGGGCGCACACCCTGTTTGAGCGGGTCAATGTGCCGACCCTAGGCCTGATCGAGAACATGAGCGGCGCAGTCTTTGGGGCGGGCGGCGCCAAGGCCGAGGCCGAACGCCTGTCCATTGCCTTCCTGGGCGATCTGCCGCTGGAGGCCGCTCTGCGAGAGCGTGGAGATGCGGGGCGGCCTGTGGTTGCGTCGGATCCCAAAGGCGCGATCGCGATGCGGTTCGCTGCGATCGCCGAGCAGGTGGCGGCTTCCTTGGGGCTTTAGAAACTTCAGGGCATGGGGTTTTCAAACGCAACTCTGTTCGCCACCTTCACCCTTGCCATTTCGCGAGGAGATCCGATGAGCGTCAATGCCCTGTTTCGCCCCTTTACGATCAAGGGACTGACCCTGCCCAACCGCATCGTCATGGCGCCCATGACGCGGTCCTTTTCCCCGAACGGCATCCCGACGTCCGATGTCGCGGGCTATTACCGCCGCCGCGCCGAGGGCGGGGTGGGGCTGATCGTGACCGAGGGCACGGTGGTGGAGCGTCCCGCCGCCCGAAACGACGTCAATGTACCGGTTTTCCACGGCGAGGCCCTGCCGCACTGGAAGACGGTGGTGGACGAGGTCCACGCCGCCGGAGGCCTGATCGCGCCACAGATCTGGCACGTCGGATCCGCGCGGGGGCAGGGCGCTGATTGGACGCCGTTAGGCAAGGTGGACAGTCCGTCAGGCCTGACGGCGCCGGGCAAGGCCAAGTATGAGCCGATGACCGAAGAGGACGTCGCCGACACCATCGCGGCCTTCGGCCGGTCGGCGCGGGCGGCGCGTGAGCTGGGCTTTGACGCCGTCGAGATTCACGGCGCCCACGGCTATCTGATCGACCAGTTCTTCTGGGCCGGGGTCAATCTGCGCGGGGACCGCTGGGGCGGCCCGACTATCGCCGAACGGGCGCGCTTCGGCGCCGAGGTGGTCAAGGCGGTGCGCGAGGGCGTCGGCGACGACATCCCCGTCATCCTGCGCCTGTCCCAATGGAAGCAGCAGGACTTCGCCGCCCGGATCGCCGAGACGCCGGACCAGATGGCCGAATGGCTGACGCCCTTGTCGGACGCCGGGGTCGACGTCTTCCACTGCTCGCAGCGCCGCTTCTGGGAGCCGGAGTTCGAGGGGTCGGACCTGAACTTCGCCGGCTGGACCAAGAAGCTGATGGGCAAGCCGACCATCACCGTAGGCTCGGTCGGGCTGGACGGCGAATTCATCGCGGCCTTCGGGGGCGAAGGCTCCAAGCCCGCCTCCCTGGACGGTCTGGTGCGCCGGCTGGAGAAGGAGGAGTTCGATCTGGTGGCGGTCGGCCGTGCGCTGCTGGCCGATCCGCACTGGGTGGAGAAGATTCGGGACGGGCGCACCGAGGAACTGCGCAATTTCGAGCGCTCGGACCTGATGACCCTGTCCTGACCCGAGGCGTCGGGCCGGCCGGCCTTCCGAGAGGTCAGGCCGGCTCGACGATCACGGCGGTGCCGTAGCACAGCACCTCGGTCACACCGGGCATGATCTCGGTGGCGTCGTAGCGGACGGCGAGGACGGCGTTGGCGCCGTGGGCCTGGGCGTGTTTGACCAGTTCTTCATAGGCTTCCTGACGCCCGGCCTCGGCCAGTTTCACATAGGCGCCGACTCGGCCGCCCAGCATGGACTGGACGCCGCCGATGGCGTCGGAAATGGCGTTGCGGGATCGCACCGTAACGCCGCGCACCAGGCCGATGTGGCGGGTGACGCGAAAACCGGGCAGGTCATTGGTGGTGGCGACGTACATGAGGGGCTCCTAACGACGATCCAAAACGCGGAAGGTGAAGGCGTGATCGTCCTTCTCGCCCGCCGCATGGGTTTCGGAAGATACTTCAACCCAGGCTGTTTCGTCGAACGACGGAAAGACCGCATCTCCCTCGGGGGCCGCGTCGACCTCGGTGATATAGAGGCGGCGGGCGCGGGGCAGGGCGGCGGCGAACAGGGCCGTGCCGCCGATGATGCAGATCTCGTCCACGCCGTCCTCCTCGGCGGTCTCGCGCGCGATCTCGATCGCCTCGTCCAGATTGGAGCAGACCACGGCGCCCTTGGCCATGCCGTCGGCCTCATAGGACTCGTCCTTGGTCAGGACCAGGTTCAGCCGGCCGGGCAGGGGCTTCAGCGGCAGGCTCTCCCAGGTCTTGCGCCCCATCAGGCAGGGCTTTCCGATAGTGATCGCCTTGAATCTCTGCAGGTCCGAACGGAGCCGCCAGGGCAGGTCGCCGTCCCGACCGATGACGCCGTTCCGGCCGCGGGCCACGACCAGGGCGATCCGAGCGGGCCCGGTCATGCCGCAGGCTCCAGCCACTTCAGCCATTTGCGTCGCATCGCGGTTTCAAGGTCGATCCCGGCGCCCGCGCAATAGATCAACAACATGCCCAGAACATCGGCCGCCTCGTCGCCCAAGGCCTCGGCGTCGCCCGCGCCGCGCGCCCGACCGGACAGCCGCAGATGTTCAGCCGTCAGCTCTCCCAGCTCTTCCTGGAGCTTCAGCAAGGCCCAGTCCCGGTCGCGATCAATGCCGTGATTGGCGGCGTAGAGGTCGGAGATGCGCAGGACGTCGGCCTGCAGACTCTTGAAATCCATCAGACGGCCACTTCGGCCTTTATGTGCGGCCAGGCTTCATAGCCCTCCAGCGTGAAGTCCGACAGTTCGAAGGCGAACAGATCATCCTTCGGCGCGATCTTCATCACCGGCAGGGGCAGGGGTTCGCGCGTGAGCTGGAGCTCGGCCTGGTCCAAATGGTTCAGATACAGGTGGGCGTCGCCGAAGGTGTGGACGAACTCGCCCGGCTCCAGCCCGACCACCTGGGCCAGCATCAGGGTCAGCAGGGCGTAGGAGGCGATGTTGAAGGGCACGCCCAGGAAGACGTCGGCGCTGCGCTGATACAGCTGGCAGCTCAGCTTGCCGTCTGCGACGAAGAACTGGAACAGGCAGTGGCAGGGCGGCAGGGCCATGTCGTCGACGTCCGCCGGGTTCCAGGCCGTGACGATGTGGCGGCGGCTGTTGGGATTGGTCTTTAGGCCATGGACCAGTTTTTCGATCTGGTCGATGAGGCGGCCGTCCGGCGCCGTCCAGGACCGCCACTGTTTGCCGTAGACCGGACCCAGTTCGCCCTCGGCGTCGGCCCATTCGTCCCAGATGCGGACGCCGTTCTCCTTAAGATAGGCGATGTTGGTTTCGCCGCGCAGGAACCACAGCAGTTCGACGATGATCGAACGCAGATGCAGCTTCTTGGTGGTCAGGACGGGGAAGCCCTTGGAGAGGTCGAACCGCATCTGGCGGCCGAAGACGCCCAGGGTGCCGGTGCCGGTGCGGTCGTCGCGGCGGACGCCGTTGTCCAGTATGTCGCGCAGCAGGTCCAGATACTGCCGCTCCGGATGGTCGGCGGGGGCCGTCCGGCCCTGAAGTTCTGAAGAGGCGACCTGAGCGTTCATGCCGCCAGCTTGCCCCAGTCGGGGTGATTCGCCACGCGGTTCCGAACCGGCGTCCACAGGAAAGGCCGTCTGGCCCGCTGCGTCACGACGCGTCGCGCCGCGCCACCTCCCCCAAAGGGGGAGGATTTCGGTCATCGCATTCCTCCCCCTCTGGGGGAGGGGGACCGCGCGAAGCGTGGTGGAGGGGGAACCGCCCGGCCGCCGTTGCCCGTAACCGCGCGGGCGGGTAGAGCGTTCGGCTTCTCCCGCCCAACCGAAGTTTCAGACCATGCACGACATCAGAGCCATTCGCGAGAACCCCCAGGTTTATGTCGCGGGCTGGTCGTCGCGCGGGGTGGATCAGGCCGACGGGCTGGTGGCGGACATCCTGCGGCTGGACGCCGAACTGCGCCACGCCCAGACCACGGGCCAGGACGCCCTGGCCAAGCGCAACGCCGCCTCCAAGCTGATCGGCGCCGCCATGGGCAAGAAGGACATGGCCGAGGCCGACCGCCTCAAGGCTGAAGTCGAGGCGCTGAAGGGCGATATCGCGGCGGCGGCCGAGATCGAGGCGCGCGTTGGCAAGGACCTGCGCGACCTGCTGGCGGGGTTGAAGAACCTGGCGGCCGAGGACGTGCCGGACGGCGAGGACGAGGCGGGCAATGTCGAGGTCTCGCGCTGGGGGACGCCGCGCGAAGGCGCCCCCGCCAAGGATCACGCCGACCTGGGCGAGGCCCTGGGGATGCTGGACTTCGAAGCGGCGGCCAGGATGTCGGGCGCCCGGTTCGCGGTGCTGAAGGGCCAGCTGGCGCGGCTGGAACGGGCCGTGGGCCAGTTCATGCTGGACATGCAGACGGACCAGCACGGCTATCTGGAAGTGAACCCGCCGCTGCTGGTGCGGGACGAGGCGATGTTCGGCACCGGGCAGTTGCCGAAGTTTGAGGAGGATCTGTTTCAGGCAGGAAGTATTGACTGGGGCCACGTCAACCGCTGGATCGATGCGGTTTTCGATTTCGACGTCGACCCTCTTCCTGGCCAAATCCCATTGGCTGAACAGGGTTCCGAGGCCGCTGTCCGCAACATCGTAGGCCTATTCGAGGCGTCAGTTCGGAGAGGTAGTTTCTTAGATCGACGCTATCTCATCCCCACCGCCGAAGTCTCCCTGACCAATCTCGTGCGCGAGACCATCCTGTCCGAGGACGACCTCGCCACGCCGATGCGGATGACGGCGCTGACGCCCTGCTTCCGCGCTGAAGCCGGGTCGGCGGGGCGGGATACGCGCGGGCTGATCCGCCAGCACCAGTTCTCCAAGGTCGAGATGGTGTCGATCGCGCGGCCGGAAGACTCCGACGCCGAACACGAGCGGATGACGGCCTGCGCCGAGGCGGTGCTGAAGGCGCTGGAGCTGCCGTTCCGGCGGATGCTGCTGTGCAAGGGCGACATGGGCTTCTCGGCGCAGAAGACCTTCGACCTGGAGGTCTGGCTGCCCAGCCAGGGGACCTATCGCGAGATCAGCAGCTGCTCGAACTGCGGCGACTTCCAGGCCCGGCGCATGGACGCCCGGTTCAAGCGGGCCGGCGAGAAGAAGACCGAGTTCGTCCATACGCTGAACGGGTCGGGGCTGGCGGTCGGTCGGACCCTGGTGGCGATTATGGAGAACTATCAGCAGGACGACGGGCGGATTGCGGTGCCGCAGGTGCTGCAGCCGTATATGGGCGGTTTGGAATTCGTGGGAGCGGCCAATTGAGCCCCTCTCCCATCGGGAGAGGGCTTGAGCGCACGGCGGCGCAAGCCGTCGTCCTTGCGCGAAAGGGTGAGGGGCGCGGTGGTGCGGACTGGCCCACCGGCGGCCCCCCCTCCGGCCCCGCGGGCCACCTTCTCCCAACGGGAGAAGGGAGCGTTGCGGCATGAGAATCCTCCTGACAAACGACGACGGGATCGAGGCGGAAGGTCTTGAATCCCTTGAGCGGATCGCGCGGACCCTGAGCGACGACATCTGGGTGTGCGCCCCCGCCGTCGAACAGTCGGCCAAGGGCCGGGGGATCACCCTGACCGAGCCGCTGCGGGTGCATAAGCATGGCGAGCGGCGGTTCTCGGTGACGGGGACGCCGACCGACTGCGTCATCCTGGCGGTCAACGACCTGATGCCGGAGAAGCCCGACCTGGTGCTGTCCGGGGTGAACCGGGGGCACAATATCGGCGAGGACGTCAGCTATTCCGGCACGGTGGCGGGGGCGCTGCAAGGCATGGCCTTCGGCATCCGCTCCATCGCCCTGAGCCAGAGCCTGGAGCGGTTCCACGACGAGGTGGTCGCGCACTGGGAGACGGCCGAGGCCTTTGCGCCGGCGATCATCAGCCGTCTGCTGGACCAGAAATGGGCCAATGGGGTGGTGATGAACGTCAACTTCCCCAATCTGCCGCCCGAACGGGTCGAGCAGATCGAGGTGACGACGCAAGGCTTCCGCGACGTGGGCGAGATGCACGCGGTGCGGCGCACCGACCTGCGGGGGCGGGACTATTACTGGATGAGTTTCCGCGGCGAGAAGCAGGAGCATGCCGAGGGCACGGACCTGAGGGCCATCGAGGCGGGGCGGATTTCGGTCACGCCTCTGCACATCGACCTGACCCATATGGCCAGCGTCCATGACCTGAAAAAGGTGCTGGGCGGGGCGCCGCCGAAGACGGTGAAGGCGGCATGAACCTGCACGACGACCGCGCCGGACGGCTGATCCTGTCGCTGCGCCAGCAGGGGGTGACGGACCCCCGGGTGCTGGGCGCGATGGAGAGCATCGACCGCGCGGTCTTCGTGCACGAGAAATTCCTGGGTCAGGCCTGGGAAGACCAGGCCCTGCCGATCGACTGCGCCCAGACCATCAGCCAGCCCTATATCGTCGGCCTGATGACCCAGGCCCTGGACGTCCAGCCCCGTCACCGGGTGCTGGAGATCGGCACCGGCAGCGGCTACCAGTGCGCGGTGCTGAGCCGGCTGGCCCGCTATGTCTATTCGGTGGAGCGGTATCGCAGCCTGCTGGTCGAGGCCGAGGCGCGTCTGCGCGCCCTGGAGATCGAGAACGTCATCACCCGCCACGGCGACGGCGGCCTGGGCTGGATTGAACAGGCGCCCTTCGACCGGATCATGGTGACGGCCGCATCGCCGGGCGAGCCGACCGAACTGTTGAAACAGCTGAAGCCAAACGGGGTTCTGGTGGCGCCGGTGGGCCGCACCTCGGTGCAGATCCTGCACCGCTATGTGGGGCAAGGTGACGGCTCGTTCCGGCGCGAAAGCCTGACGGAAGTGCGGTTCGTGCCCCTGGTCGAGGGGACGGCGAAGGAGGGGTGAGACCTTCCCCCGCTTGCGGGGGAAGTGTCAGGTCGTGGCGCGAAGCGACACGCCTGACGATGGGGGAAGTCATGCTTCTTGAAAGAAAACTTCCCTCTCCGACCCTGGTCCGCTGCGCGGACGCCAGGCCACCTCTCCCGCAAGCGGGAGAGGGTCTGGACGGCCGTTAACCTTCCCGCCCCACTTTGGCGATGATTGCGGGCTTGGCTTGGGCGGCGCGAGCGGGCAAACCGGGCGGGCGGATTTAACCACGTAAGGAGCGGCCGGTGCAGGTGATGTCGGGCGGAATGAGAGCGGTTGTGATCTTGGCGGCGTCGCTGAGCGCAGCGGCCTGTATGACCTATCCGTCCGAGCCGCAGTATTCGACGCGCCCTGTTCCTGCCGGAGGCGCCCAGCCGCAGGCCCAGCAGGGCCCCTATGGTCAGCCGGCCCAGCCGCAGACCCCCGCCCAGCCGTATCAGCAGCCGCCAGTGACGGCGCCGGTCGGCTCGATCGACGGCGGGGCCTTGCCGCCGCCGGTTTCGGTCACGCCGGCCCAGCCGACCTATCCGGCGACGCCCGCCCCGTCTTCGCCGCCTGCCGTGGTGACGCCGGGTGCGGCCTATGTGATCCAGCCGGGCGACACCATCTCGGGCGTCGGCCGTCGGTTCCAGACGCCGGTCCAAACCCTGATCGACCTGAACGGGCTTGGGCCGCGCGGGGCGATCACCAGCGGTCAGAGAATCATTCTGCCCGATTCCGCCGTGGACACGGGACGCGATCCCTACGCCACGGGGCCGTCCCCGGCCGGGGTGCTGGTGCCGAACTCGGGGGTTGTTCCGCCGCCCCCGCCGCCGCCCTCGGGCAATCCGGCCCTGCCGGCCCAGACGCGGCCGGTCCAGACGCGGCCGGTCGAGAGCGCGCCCGGTCCGACGACGACGCCCGTCGCCGGCGGACCCATCGCCCTGCAATGGCCGGTGCGGGGCGACATCCTGAGACGGTTCGGGCCGGTGGGCATGGGCGAGCGCAACAACGGGATCAACATCGGCGCCTCGGCCGGCGCCTCGGTCGTGGCGGCGGCCGGCGGGCGCGTGGCCTATGTCGGCGACGACCTGGTGGGTCAGGGACTGACGGTGCTGATCGTCCACAACGGCGGCTGGCGCACGGTTTACGGCCATCTGGGCTCGGCCACGGTCAAGGACGGCGACGACGTGCGCGCGGGTCAGCAGATCGGCACCGTGGGTTTGACCGCCGGGGACGGCCGCCCGTCGATCCATTTCGAGACCCGCCAGATGCGCGGCGACGACCCCGTGGCGGTCGATCCCCTGAGCGTATTGCCGCGCTGATCGTTCGTTACGTTGCAATCCGCGAAGCGCGGCCCTAGGTTCCGCGCCTCGTTTTAATGGGGGCGCCGACGAGGGCCGCCCCGCCTTGTGTTCGGAGAGACCCCATGGGCGCCCCAGCTGACGGCGGCATGATGGCCGTGATCATGCAGTTCCTGCCGATCGTCGCCATCTTCATCCTGTTCTACTTCCTGCTGATCCGTCCGCAGCAGAAGCGCGCCAAGGAACATGCGGCCGCCATCGCCGCCGTGAAGCGCGGCGACACGGTGGTCCTGTCCAGCGGCGCCATCGGCAAGGTGACCCGCGTCGAAGAGGCCGAGGTCAATGTCGAGATCGCGCCCAGCGTCAATATCCGCGTCGTCAAGGCGATGATCGCCGAGGTGCGCAACCGCACCGCCGTCGCCGCCAACGACTCCAAGGCCTGAGACCCGAAGCGTATCGCTGAACCTGGACTGTCCTCATGATTCAGCTGTCGCGCTGGAAAATCATTCTCGTCGTCGCCTCGGCGATCATCGGCTGCCTGCTGGCCTATCCCAACCTGCTGAGCCCGGCTCAGCGGGAGGCGCTGCCCGGCTGGCTGCCGAAGAACGCCCTGAACCTGGGGCTGGACCTGCAGGGCGGCTCCTATCTGCTGCTCGAGGTGGACGTGCCGGCGATGCGCGAGAAGCGCGTCACCAATCTGATAGAGGACGTGCGGGTGACCCTGAACGGCGAGGGCATCGCCACCAACGGCCTCCAGCGCGAGGCGGGCGGCGTCGTGGTCGCTTTGGCGGACCCGGCGAAACAGACCGCCGCCTTTGAAGCCCTGCGCCGCCTCGCCGGCGCGCCGGGACCGTCCGGCCAGGTCGAACGGACGGCCAGCCGCGTCGGTTCGGACCGGGTCCGCTTCGCCTATACGGACGCGGCCCTGGCCGGCATGGGATCGACGGCGGTCGATCAGTCCATCGAAGTCGTCCGTCGCCGCATCGACAGCCTGGGTACGCGCGAACCCTCGATCACCCGCCAGGGCGCCGACCGGATCGTGGTCCAGGCGCCGGGCGAGAGCGATCCGCGCAAGCTGGAGGAGGTCATCGGCCAGACGGCCCAGCTGACCTTTCAGATGGTGGATACCGAAAACTCGGTGACCGAGGCCCAGGCGGGGCGTGTGCCGCCGGACGCCGAACTGCTGACCGATGAACAGGGCACGCCCTATCTGGTCAAGAAGCGGGTTCTGGTCTCGGGTGAGAACCTCACACGGGCCTCTGTCGATGCCGATCAGAGCGGCCGCCCCGCCATCGGCTTCCGCTTCGACGGCGCCGGCGCCCGCCGCTTCGGCGAGGCGACCTCGGCCAATATCGGCAAACCCTTCGCCATCATCCTGGACGGCAAGGTCATATCCGCGCCGCGCATCAACAGCGCCATCACCAACGGATCGGGCATCATCGAGGGTCAGTTCACGATCCAGGAAGCCGCGACGATGGTGAACCTGCTGAACGGGGGCGCCCTGCCGGCGCCGCTGAACGTCGAGGAACGCCGGACCGTCACCGCCGAACTGGGCGCCGACGCCGTGGCGGCGGGCGCACTGTCCACTGCGGTCGGCTTCGCCATCATCGTGGTCTTCATGATCCTGGCCTACGGCTTCCTGTTCGGCGGCGTTTCGGTGGTCGGCCTGATCCTGAACGGCGTGCTGATCGTGGCGGCCATGTCGCTGACCCAGGCGACCCTGACCCTGCCGGGCATTGCCGGTCTGATCTTGACCTTCGCCGTGGCCGTGGACGCCAATGTGCTGATCTATGAGCGGATGCGCGACGAGGCCCGGACGGGCCGCAGCGTGATCGCCAGCATGGACGCCGGATTCTCCAAGGCCTGGGGCACGATCCTGGACGCAAACGTCACCACCCTGGTGGCGGCGGCGATCATGTTCGTCTTCGGCGCCGGTCCGGTACGCGGCTTCGCCTGGACGCTGAGCATCGGCGTCTTCACCTCGGTGTTCTCGTCGGTTCTGGTGGCCCAGGTGCTGCTGGCCTACTGGCTCAAGACCGCCAAGCCCAAAAAACTGCCGATCGCGGAGTAATGGCGATGCGTGGATGGCCCCTCATCAAACTGCTGCCGCAGAAGACGAACTTCCATTTCGTCAAATACTCCCGGTACGCCGCCGTCCTGTCGGTGGTGCTGTGCATCGCCTCGATCGTGGGCTGTTTCGTGCCCGGCCTGAACATGGGCATCGACTTCCGGGGCGGCGCCTCGATGGAGGTGTCCAAGCCCGCCGGCCAGACCATCGAGCTGGACCGGGTGCGCGAGGCGGTGAACGGTCTGAACCTGGGCGACGTCCAGGTGCAGGGCATCGCCCGGCGCGACACCAATGTCGATGACGGCTCGACCGCCATCCTGCGCTTCCAGGTGCCGGAAGGCCGCGATCAGACCCAGGTGGTGAACCAGGTCGAGCGCGCCATCAGCGGCACGGTCGGCGAGGTGCAGTATTCGGGCGTCAGCGTGGTCGGGTCCAAGGTGTCCGGCGAGCTGTTCACCTCGGGCCTGTTGGCCCTGGCCGTCGCCATCGGCCTGATGTTCCTCTACATCTGGTTCCGGTTCGAGCCGCAATTCGGCTTCGGCGCCGTGATCGGCCTGCTGCACGACGTGGTCCTGACCTTCGGCCTGATCGTGGTGTTCCGGCTGGAGTTCAGCCTGAACATGGTCGCCGCCATCCTGACCGTCATCGGCTATTCGATGAACGACACCGTGGTGGTGTTCGACCGGCTCCGCGAGAACCTGCGCAAGTACAAGACCATGCCTTTGGGCGAGGTGATCGACCTGTCGTTGAACGAGACCCTGTCGCGGACCATCATCACCGGCGTGACCGCCGTCATGGTGCTGGCGGCCCTGGCCCTGTTCGGCGGCGAAGCCCTGTTCGGCTTCTCGATCGCCCTGATGTTCGGCATCATCGTGGGCACCTATTCGTCCATCTATGTCGGCGCGCCGATCATCCTGCTCTGGGGCGTCAAGCGCGGCGCCCTGAACGAGGAGGCCAAGCCGGTTAAGCTGGGCATGGCCAGCCGGCCCTGATCAAGACGACCTCGGTCTGCGGGGGAGCCTTGAATAGGCGACGAGGGCGTTTAGGGTGAGCGACCTGTGATCGTTCTCAAGAACGGCGCGCCCTGGGGAGGGATCATCGCATGACCAATGCGGAGCTGAGCGTCGCCTTTTTCCTGCAGATGGCGGTGATCATCGCCGCCTGCCGAGTGGTGGGATGGGCGGCCAAGCGCTGGTTGGGCCAGCCGCAGGTCGTCGGCGAAATGATCGCCGGCGTCATACTGGGGCCGTCCCTGTTCGGACTTCTGGCTCCCGACTTGCAGGCCGCCCTGTTTCCGAAGGAGTCGCGGTCCATCCTGTTCGTCGGCGCCCAGCTGGGCGTCGGTCTCTACATGTTCCTGGTCGGGCTGGGGTTTCGCCGGGATCATTTCCGCGCCCATGCGACCAGCGCGGCGGCCGTGTCGCTGGCCGGTATGGCGGCGCCGTTTCTGGTCGCGGTCGCCATCGCGCCCTGGCTTCTGAGTCTTGGCCTGTTCGGCGAGGGAATCGTGACCTGGCAGGCCATGCTGTTTATGGGCGCGGCCATTTCGATCACCGCCTTTCCCATGTTGGCCCGCATCATTCACGAACGCGGCCTGAGCGGATCGAGGCTGGGATCGCTGTCTCTGGCCGCCGGCGCCATCGATGACGCCGGGGCGTGGTGCGTATTGGCGATCGTCCTGGCCAGCTTCGGCGCCGGCCCGATGGTGGCGGTGGTGGCGATCGCCGGAGGCGGCGCCTTCGCCCTTTTCATGATGACCTTGGGGCCCCGGCTTCTGGCGCCCCTAGGCCGGATCGCAGAGCGGGAGGGGCGCGTCGGACCGAGCGTATTGGGCGTCGTCCTGATCCTGTTCATGCTCAGCGCCTGGGCGATGGACGCCGTCGGCATCCATGCGGTCTTCGGCGGTTTCATCCTGGGGGTCGCCATGCCGCGCGGCCTTTTGACGGCGGAGATCAAACGTCAGCTGGAGCCTTTCGCCGTTCTGGTCCTGCTGCCGATGTTCTTCACCTTTTCGGGGCTCAATACGCAGCTGACGATGGTGGACAATATCGGTTTGGCCGCCGTCACCCTGGTGATCCTGGCCGGCTCCGTCCTGGCCAAGGGGGGCGCCTGCTGGGCGGCTGCCCGGCTGACGGGCCAGGACAACGCCACGGCCATGGGGATCGGCGCCCTGATGAACGCGCGCGGGCTGATGGAGCTGATCATCATCAATATCGGACTTCAGCGCGGCGTCATCGGCCCAGCCCTGTTCTCCATCCTGGTTCTGATGGCCGTCATCACGACCCTTATGGCGTCGCCCCTGTTCGAATGGGTCTATGGCCGCAGGGCGCGAGAGCGAGGGGCGCTGGGCGATCCGAACGAACCGGGCGGCGACGGAGCCAAACTGTCGCCTCGCGCCACGGCCTGAACTGCGGCCGTTGATCCGGACGGACGCAGAAGCGTCCGTCCGGTGGAAAAATCAACGCAGCGAGGCGGCGAAGCGCTGGATGCGGGTGCAGGCCTCTTCCAGCACGGCGTCGGAGGTGGCGTAGCTGATGCGGAAATAGGGCGACAGGCCGAAGGCCTCGCCCTGGACCACGGCGACGCCCTCGGCGTTCAGCAACTCGGCGGCGAAGGTCGAGTCGCCGTCGATGACCACGCCCGATTCCGTCGTCTTGCCGATCAGGCCGGCGATGGACGGATAGACGTAGAAGGCGCCTTCCGGCACAGCACAGGTGATCCCCGTCGCCTGGTTCAGCATCGAGACGACCAGGTCGCGGCGCTTCTCGAAGGCGACCTTGCGCTCGGGGATGAAGTCCTGGGTTCCGTTCAGGGCCTCGACCGCGGCCCACTGGCTGATGCTTGTGGGGTTGGAGGTGGTCTGGCTGGCCACCTTGCGCATCAGGTCGATCAGCGGCTTGGGGCCGCCGGCGTAGCCGATGCGCCAGCCGGTCATGGCATAGGCCTTGGACACGCCGTTGACCGTCAGGGTGCGGTCGATCAGGTCGGGGGCGACCTGGGCGATGGTGGTGTATTCGAAGTCGCCATAGACGAGGTGCTCGTACATGTCGTCGGTCAGCACCCAGACGTGGGGGTGGCGACGCAGGACCTCGGCCAAGGCCAGCAACTCCGCCTGGGTGTAGGCGGCGCCGGTCGGGTTGGACGGGCTGTTCAGGATCAGCCACTTGGTCTTGGGCGTGACGGCGGCCTCCAGCACCTCGGGGCGCAGCTTGAAGCCGTCCTTCTCCTCGCCGACCACGGTCACGGGCTCGCCCCCGGCGAGCAGGACCATGTCGGGATAGGAGACCCAGTAGGGAGCAGGCACGATGACCTCGTCGCCGGGGTTCAGGGTCGCGACCAGGGCGTTGAAGATGACCGGCTTGCCGCCCGGTGCGACGTGGATCTGCGAGACGTCGTAGGTCAGGCCGTTCTCGCGGGCGAACTTGGCCACGATGGCCTTCTTCAGTTCGGGCATGCCGTCGGCGTCTGTATATTTGGTCTCGCCGCGATTAATGGCGTCGATGGCGGCCTGTTTGATATTCTCCGGCGTGTCGAAGTCCGGCTCGCCGGCCCCTAGACCGATCACGTCGCGGCCTTCGGCTTTCAGCTTCCGGGCCTGGGCGGTCACGGCGATGGTGGCCGAAGGCTTGACGCGGGCGAGGGCGGAAGATTGTAGGCTGGACATGGGAATCCCATCGGTCTTGGAAGGTTGTTGCCGGGGAGGCGAGGTTCCTTACGCGCGCAGGCCCGCCGGGACAATCCGCCCAGGCTCGCTAATGTACAGCCGGGGTGATAAGCGGCGCGTCTGATGCGCTGGATCCTCGATTTCCTGTCCAATATGGAGGCGCGGCGCTGGCGCGCCGTGCTGGCGACGATTGTCGTCCTGGGTGCGATGACGGCTCTGTTTGCTGTGGGTAAGAGCCAGCTGGGGCTGGACGCCGAGGCGCGGCTGGAGGCCTGGCTGGGCGGGTTCCGGCACGGACCGTGGGGCCTGCCTGCGGCCGTGATCGTGTTCACAGTCGCAGCCTTCTTCGGCGCGCCTCAGTTCATTCTGATCGCCGCCTGCGTCGTGGCCTTTGGGCCCTGGTTCGGGTTTCTGTACAGCTGGATCGCCACGGTCGCCTCGGCCGCCGTCACCTATTGGATGGGGCGCGGGCCGACCGCGCGGGTGCTGGAGCGGCACGGCGGAAAGACGGTCGGGCGGTTGACCCGGTTCGTGGGGCAGAACGCCTTCTACGCCAGCTTCATGATCCGCAACGTGCCCTCGGCGCCCTTCATCGTGGTCAACATGGCCTTTGGCGCGGCGCGGGCGTCCTTTCCCGGCTTCCTGGCCGGATGCGCCCTGGGGGTTTTGCCCAAGACGGCGCTTGTGGCCTTTTTCGGCGGCTCCTTCATGACGGCCGTCAGCGGCGACGGGGTTTGGACCTCGGCCATCCTGGCGGGCGTGGCCCTGGCCTGGTTGGGTCTAATGCTGGGGGTCCGGGAGTGGGTGAGGCGTCGCGAAAAGGCGCGTGGGGACTGACGTCGCGGCAAGCGCCGGCAGGATGTTTCACAGGGAGTCCTTCCCCCTCATGACGCTATCGTGAACGGCCCGGAGCGCCAAGCTTACACAGGCCTGGGGGTGAACTCGCGTCCGGTACGCGAAGGGGGTTGTATTCCCTGTTTCATACGGGCACACGGGCCAGCGGTAGGCGTGGCGAAGACGATCAGGAAGCTGTCCGGCAAGGGGATGTCAGGACGGCGGGGCGTCGCCAGGTCGACTGCGAAACTGACGCCCTCGGTCAAAGAACAACGGTATCGATTCCCATGAGCTTTTCCCTTTTCGGCGCGATCTCCAACGACATCGCGATGGACCTGGGCACCGCCAACACCCTGATCTACATGAAGGGCAAGGGCATCGTCCTGAACGAGCCGTCCGTGGTGGCCCTGCGCAACGTCGGCGGACGCAAGATCGTGCACGCCGTGGGCATTGAGGCCAAGCAGATGCTGGGCCGAACGCCCGGCCACATGGAAGCCATCCGCCCGATGCGCGACGGGGTCATCGCCGACTTCGAAGTCGCCGAAGAGATGATCAAACATTTCATCCGCAAGGTGCATAACCGCAAGGGATTCGTGAACCCGAAGATCATCGTCTGCGTGCCGTCCGGCGCCACGGCGGTCGAGCGTCGCGCGATCAATGATTCTTGCCTGAACGCCTCGGCGCGCCGCGTAGGCCTGATCGACGAGCCGATGGCCGCCGCGATCGGCGCCGGCCTGCCCATCCACGAGCCGACCGGCTCCATGGTCGTCGATATCGGCGGCGGCACCACCGAGGTGGCCGTGCTGTCTCTGTCGGGCATCGTCTATTCGCGTTCGGTCCGCGTCGGCGGCGACAAGATGGACGACAGCATCATCAGCTATATGCGTCGCAACCATAATCTGCTGATCGGCGAAACGACCGCCGAGCGGATCAAGAAGGACATCGGCACCGCCCGCATCCCGGCCGACGGCGAAGGCCTGTCGATCGAGGTCAAGGGCCGCGACCTGATGCAGGGCGTGCCGCGCGAGGTCCGTATCTCGGAACGCCAGGCCGCCGAAGCCCTGGCCGAGCCGGTGACCCAGATCATCGAGGCCGTGAAGGTCGCGCTGGAAGCCACCCCGCCGGAATTGGCCGCCGACATCGCCGACAAGGGCATCATGCTGACGGGCGGCGGCGCCCTGCTGCGCGGCCTGGATGTCGAGATTCGCGACCACACCGGCCTGCCGGTCTCGGTGGCCGACGACCCGCTGTCCTGCGTCGCCATCGGCTGCGGCCGCGTGCTGGAGCATCCGCGCTGGATGAAGGGCGTGCTCGACTCGGCGCTCTGATTTTTTCGATCGCGGCTGGGCGAAAGTCCGGCCGCAAATCCTTTTCAGCCCTGCGTGATCGACGGTTCCATTCCGGCCCTGATTTTGCGATAGGCAGGCAGAACGACAGGGATCGCCTGTCGATTCCAACCCCTTTTGTGGAAGGTCGCCCGTGGCGTTTCGCGACGGTCCCTTTGAAAACCTGAAGGTGCCGCTGGTCTTGACCGCCGCGGTTGTCGTCGTCGTGTCGATCGTGGCCGCCGGCCTCCTGTTGGTGAGCGATCGCAAGGCCGTCGACGGCGGTTCCAGCTATGGCGCCGTGCGCGGAGCGGCTGATACGGTGACTGGACCTGTCAGCGGGATCTTGGCCGCGCCGGTGCGCTGGGTCGGCGCCGTCACCGACTATGTCGGGGGCTATTTCTTCGCGGTGTCGGAAAATCGGAAACTCAAGGCGGAATTGGCGGAACTCCAACCGTGGCGCGACCAGGCCATCGCCCTGAAGAACGTCAACGCGCGCTATGAAGCCTTGCTGGGGCTGCGGACTGAGCCGCCCGTTCCGATGATCACGGCGCGCGCCATCTCCGACGCGCGCGGACCCTTTAATCGGGCCAAGCTTCTGGACGTGGGCACGCGCCGCGGCGTGCGGATCGGCAATCCGGTGATCAATGAACACGGCCTCGTCGGTCGCGTGACGGGCGCGACCGGAGGCGTGAGCCGCATGGTGCTCCTGACCGATGTGGCGTCTCGGACGCCCGTCCTGGTGGATCGCACCGATGCGCGGGCGCTTCTCACCGGCGACGGCAGCGACAACCCGCGTCTGGAGTTTGTTCGCGGAGCCGGCTCGGTGCAGCCGGGTGATCGCATTCTGAGTTCTGGGGACGGTGGGGGACTGCCGCGCGGCATACCGATCGGCGTCGCCGCCAAGGGCATTGACGGCAGCTGGCGCGTCAAACTGTTCAGCGATCGTGGCGCTGTCGATTATGTTCGTGTGCTGTTGTTCCAGGACTTCGGCCAACTGGTCGATCCCAACGCCCTGAATGCGCCGCCCCTGGCGGGTCTGGGCACGGCGCCCGAGCCCAGCCTCGAACAGGCGGCTGCGATTGCGGACGTTGCCGCACGCCGGCAAGCGGCCGCACGCGCCCAGGCCGAACGCACGCGGCAGGCCCAGGCTTCGCAGGCCGCAACCGCCGGGCCGTCGGTTCAGCGCGGTCCGGCTCCGCGCGCCGCTCCGGATCAGTCCACGCCTGAGACTCCGCCGGGCGGACCCTCGCCTGCGCCGGGAGGCGCCGCGTGAGACGGCCGGTTGCGGTCCGCGTCGTCGGGCCTTTGCAATGGATCCTCTATCCGGCCCTTGTGGCGGTCGCGGCGACCATCGTCCTGGCCACCCCCGCCCAGCTTTTCGGCCTGACCTTGCCGGAGCCGGTCGTGCCCATGGTTCTGGCCTTCGCCTGGCCCTTGATCCGTCCGTCGATGACGGCGCCGGCTGTGCTGTTCGCCCTGGGCCTGTTCCTTGACCTGTTTTGGAACGGCCCGCTCGGCATGTGGGCCCTGTGTCTGATGGGGGTCTATGGCGTCTTGCTTCTGTCGCGCAATCTTTTGGCCGGACACGAAGGGCTGATCCGGTTCGCCTGGTATGTGGCCTGCACCCTGGGGGCGTTTCTGTTCGCCTATGTCATCGTGACGGTGCGGGCGGGCAATCCGCCGGCCATTCTGTCGCTGATCGGCCAGATCGTCCCGACCCTCCTGCTTTATCCGGTCGCTGACTGGATGCTTGAGCGGTTCGACGATGGAGACATTCGCTTCCGATGAGCGGCGAACCTTCCATTTTTTTCGCCGACGTCAATGAACGACAGGGCTCGTTCCTGCGGCGCACCTTCGTGTTCGGCGGCCTGGCGACCCTCGGCGTGGCGGCGCTTGTAGGACGGCTGGCCCAGCTCCAGGTCGTGCAGGCGCAGGAGTATGCGACGCTCTCGTCGCAGAACCAGTTCAACTTCCGCATGGTTCCGCCGCCGCGGGGCCTGATCAAGGATCGCAACGGCGTCGTCATCGCCGGCAACCGCCCCAGTTTCCGAGTGCTGGTGGTGCGCGACGAAACCAAGGATCTGGACCAGACCCTGGACCTGCTCGGCCGGCTCTTGCCCGACACCCTGGAGCGCCGCCGGGCCATCATCCGCGATGTCAACGCCTCGTCCAAGTTCAACCCGGTCCCGGTCAAGAGCGACCTGACCTGGGAGGAGTTCGCCAAGGTCAATCTGTACGCCAACGAGCTGCCGGGCGTCATGGCCGACATGAACGACGCCCGCTACTATCCGTTCGGCGGCTCTTTCGCCCATGTGGTCGGCTATGTGGCCAAGGTGTCCGATCGGGACGTCAAGGCCATCCGCGACAGGGGGGAGGAGGTTCCGCCCCTGCTGTTCAACCCCAGTTTCCGCATCGGCCGGCAAGGGGTGGAGAAGGCGCTGGACGAGGCCCTGCGCGGCGAGCCCGGCGGTAATCGCGTCGAGGTGGACGCGCGGGGTCGAGTGGTGGCCGAGGATGTGGGCGGCTCCCGCCCGGCGGTTCCCGGGCAGGAAGTGGTTCTGACCCTGGACGCCGACATTCAGAACCGGGCGCTGGAAGTGTTTGGCGAGGAGTCCGGGGCCTGCGTCGTGATGGACGTCCGCAACGGCGACATCCTGGCGATGACCTCCGCCCCTTCGTTCGATCCCAACCTGTTTGTGGGGGGCGTGCCTTCCAGCATCTATCGCGCCTTGGCCGACTATGAGCGTCGCCCGCTGCTGGACAAGGCTCTAACGGGGACGTTCGCACCCGGCTCGACCTTCAAGCCGGTCGTGGGGCTGACGGCGTTGAAACGGGGCGGCGATCCGAACAGAAGGATCGTCTGCAACGGGGCCTATTATCTGGGGCGGCGGTTCGCCTGCCTGGGGCGGCACGGTTCGCAGGACATGCGTTCGGCGATCAAGAACTCCTGCAACGTCTATTTCATGACCCTGGCGGTCGAGGTCGGGCCGGACGCCATCGCCGAGACGGCGCGCGAAATGGGCTTCGGCCAGACCTACGACATCGGCATCTCCGGCCAGAAGCCGGGCCTGGTGCCGGACCGAGAGTGGCGGCGGAAAAATCCCGTGCGGGGCGACGGCAAATGGTATCCTGGCGAAACGCCGAGCTACGGCATCGGCCAAGGCGCCTTGACGGTCAACGCCCTGCAACTGGCCGTCTATGCTTCGCGACTGGCCAATGGCCGAAAGGCCGTAACCCCGCGCCTGATCAAGTCGATCGGCGGGGTGGAGCAGGGGGGCGACCGCAGCTTCGCCGACCTGCCCTATGATCCCGCATTCGTGCAGGTGATGCGGGAAGGGATGGAGGCGGTGACCGACGTCGGGGGGACCGGCTTCAGGAACAGCCAACTGGGCCTCGGCGACATCCGCATGGCGGGCAAGACCGGGACGGCCCAGGCGCAGAACTACGGCGCCGGGTCGCGCAAGGGCGCGGGCCGGCCCTGGGCCCAGAAGGACCACAACCTGTTCATCGCCTTCGCGCCGGCGGACAATCCCCGCTACGCCGTGTCGGTGATTGTGCAACACGGCGGCATGGGCGGCGGTACAGCCGGCGCGCCGCGCGCGCGGGAGGTGATGAAGGTCGCCTTGCTGAAGGATCCGGAGATGCGCGCGCGAATGGAGCGCCCCCCGGCGCCCGAGCCGACAGAGACGACGGACCTGACCCAGCCTTCGACCCTCGAGCCGACGACCCCGACGCCGGAGGCGGTTGATCCGCTTCCCCCATCGACGGAGCCGCGCTTATGACCGCTTCCGCCCTGTCTCGTCCCGGCGAGCGCGAGCGCGTTTCGACCAAGATCAGCCAGCTCGACTGGCGGCTTCTGCTGCTCATCTGCGCCGTAGGCGGCGCGGGCGCAATGATGCTCTATTCGGTGGGGGGCGGCTCATGGTCACCCTGGGCGGCTAAACACCTGATCCGGTTCGGCGTCTGCCTGGTGCTGATGCTGGGGCTGTCGATGATCAACATTCGCTACTGGTTCGCCCTGGCCTATCCCATCTATGGCATGGCCCTGTTCCTACTGGCTCTCGTCGAGACGCCGTTGGGCTACACCGCGCTCGGCGCCACGCGCTGGCTTGACCTGGGCGTGACCCGCATACAGCCCTCGGAAATCATGAAGATCGGCGTGGTTCTGGCCCTGGCGCGTTGGTACCACGGGGCCTCGGCCAAGGAGGCGAGCTTTCACTGGAAGCTGATCATTCCCGTCGCCATCATCGGCATGCCCTTCCTGCTGGTGGCGCACCAGCCGGATCTGGGCTCGGCCATGCTGATCGGCCTAACCGGCGCGGCCATCATGTTCATGGCCGGTCTGAACTGGAAGATCATCGCCGCCGTCGCCGCCGTCGCCACGGTCGCCGTCCCGCCCTATGTGATGTTCGGCATGCACGACTATCAGCGCCACCGGGTGCTGACCTTCCTGAACCCTGAGGCGGACATGGCCGACAAGGGGTATCAGATCGTCCAATCCAAGATCGCGATGGGCTCGGGCGGGCTTCTTGGCAAGGGCTACGGCCTGGGCAGCCAGAGCCAGCTGGAGTTTCTGCCCGAGCGGCACACCGACTTCATCTTCGCCGCCTTCGCCGAGGAGTTCGGCTTCGTCGGCGCCTTCTTCCTGCTCGGCGCCTATGCGGCCATCATATTGATCTCTTTGCGAATAGCGTCCCTGTCCCACAGTCATTTCGGCCGTTTGGCGGCGTCCGGCGTGATCGCCACCTTCGCCATGTATGTGCTGATCAACGGCGCCATGGTTATGGGGCTTGCGCCGGTCGTGGGCGTGCCCATGCCGCTGTTGTCCAACGGCGGCACCGTGATGCTGACCGTCATGATCGGCTTCGGCCTCGTCATGGCGACGCGGGTGCATCGATACGCCGAACTGCCGAAGGGCCATGGGCTGATCTGAGGCCGATTGAAAAGCGCGCCTCGGCAGGCCGTCCGCCTAGACCTCGCACGTTTGATTACAGCGCCGCAGATTCAGCGTGCGCCGTAGGCAGACTAGACTACTAAGGTAACCGGTGTCTTTTTTGTCCTCAGCCCTGTAACAGGAGGAACAGAAACGACTCGTCGCGTCCGGCCGGCGGGAACTGAGGGAAGGATTTCATGACCCAGCCGCTCCGACTACATCCCGACCGCCTGTTTCCAGCAGATGCGGGAACCCGCGCAGTCGCGCGGCGGCTGTATGACGCCGTCAAAGATCTGCCGATCATCAGTCCGCACGGGCATACAGACCCCAGCTGGTTCGCCCTGAACCAAGCCTTCGCCAACCCGGCTGAGCTGCTGATTACGCCCGACCATTACGTCTTTCGAATGCTGTATTCGCAGGGGATGGCGATGGAGGATCTGGGCGTGCCGCGCGTCGACGGCGGGCCTGTGGAGACGGATCCCAGGAAAATCTGGCGCCGGTTCGCCGAGAACTATCACCTGTTTCGCGGCACGCCTTCGCGCCTCTGGCATGACTGGGTCTATGCCGAGGTGTTCGGCCTAGATGTGCGTCTGTCGGGCGAGACGGCGGACCACTATTACGATGTCATCGACGCCGCCCTCAAAACCGACGGTTTCCGACCACGCGCGCTGTTCGAACGCTACAATATCGAGGTTCTGACCACCACCGAGAGCCCGCTCGACACCCTGGATCACCACAAGACCATCGCGTCGTCAGGCTGGAAAGGCAGGGTGCTGACCGCGTTTCGACCCGACCCGGTCCTGGATCCGGACTATGAGGGTTTCCGCGACAATCTGCACAGCCTGGCCGATCTTACCGGTCGCGACGTCATGAGCTGGGACGGCTATCTTCAAGCCCTCCGCGACCGTCGCGCCTTCTTCATCGAAAGGGGCGCGACCTCGACCGACCACGGCCATCCGACCGCCTTTACGGCGGATCTGCCGAGAGGAGAGGCCGAGGCTCTGTTCCGTCGCGTATCCACGGCGTCTGCGACAGCTGCGGACGCCGAGCTGTTTCGCGGCCAGATGCTGACCGAAATGGCCGCCATGTCGGTCGAGGACGGCCTGGTGATGCAACTGCATCCCGGCAGTTTCCGCAATCATTCGGCGACGGTGTTTGATCGCTTTGGACGCGACAAGGGATGCGACATTCCCACCCCGACCGATTACGTCAGGGCGTTGAAGCCGCTGCTGGATCGCTTTGGAGCGGACAGGCGCCTGTCCTTGATCGTCTTCACCCTCGACGAGACCAGCTACAGCCGCGAACTGGCTCCGCTGGCCGGTCATTATCCGGCGTTGAAACTGGGCCCCAGTTGGTGGTTCCACGACAGCCCAGAGGGCATGCGCCGCTTCCGCGAACAGGTCACCGAGACCGCCGGCTTTTACAACACGGTCGGGTTCAATGACGACACCCGCGCCTTCCTGTCGATCCCGGCCCGTCACGATGTGGCGCGGCGCATGGACTGCAGCTTCCTGGCCCGGCTTGTGGTGGAGCATAGGATCGAGGAGGACGAGGCGCACGAGGTCGCCCACGCCCTGACCTATGGCCTGGTCAAGGCGGCTTACAAGCTGTGAGCGGTCAAACGTCCCGGCTGAACTCAGGGGCTTTGTCGCAACTGCCTTTGGACGTCGCTCAGCCCAAATATGACCGTGCGGAGGTGAAGACCGGCGTAGTGCATCTGGGGGTGGGAGCCTTCCACCGCGCCCATCAGGCGGTTGTTTTCGACGACGCCCTGGCCGGCGGCGACCTGCGTTGGGGGGTTCTCGGGGCCTCGCTGCGGTCGCCGGGCGTCAGAGACCAACTGAATCCCCAAGACGGACTGTACACCCTGGTGCTGCGTGACGGGGCGCGCGAGGATCTTCGCATCATTGGCGCGGGCTGCGGCGTCCTGGTCGGCCCAGAAGACCCCGCCGCCCTGGTGGCCGCCATGGCAAGGGCTGAGGTTCACATCGTCACCTTGACCGTCACCGAAAAGGGTTACCGTATCGACCCCGCAAGCGGCGATCTGATTTTCAATGATCCGGACGTGGCCGCGGATTTGATCGATCTGGAGGCGCCGCGCACGGCCCCCGGATTCATCGTTGCGGCGTTGAAGGCGCGCAAGGCTGCGGGCCTCAAACCCTTTACTGTCATCAGCTGCGACAATCTTCCGCAGAACGGGCAAAGAATCAGGGCGGCCGTGCTGGCGATGGCGGGCCGTATCGACCCTGACTTGGCCGACTGGATCAGGCGTCATGGCGCCTTCCCGCAGACCATGATCGACCGGATCGTTCCTGCGACCACCCCCGACGACGTGGCGCGACTGACCGGCCGGCTCGGCGTCGAGGATCAAGGCATGGTCAAGACGGAGCCCTTCACCCAGTGGGTGATCGAAAACCACTTCGCCGGCGAGCGACCGGACTTCCCGGCCCTGGGCGTTCAGTTGGCGGAGTCCGTCGAGCCTTGGGAGAACGCCAAGCTGAGACTTCTGAACGGCGCTCACTCCGCCTTGTCCTACCTGGGGGCCCTGGCCGGCTTCGAACATGTGCATGAGGTGGTGGGCGTGCCGCCCTTCCGCGCCTATGTCGAAGCCCTGTGGGACGAGGTCGAGACGACGTTGGAGCCGCCGCCCGGTTTGGTGATCGCCGACTATCGGCGGGCCCTGATGGCGCGCTTCTGCAACGCCGCCCTGATGCATCGCACACGCCAGATCGCCATCGACGGTTCTCAGAAGCTGCCGCAGCGGCTGTTGGCGACGGCCTCAGATCGTTTGGCGGCAGGGCTCGGGATCAAGGCGACGGCGCTGGGCGTAGCGGCCTGGATGAGGTGGCAATCGGGTTTGACGGAAGGGGGAGAGCGCTTCGAGGTCGATGATCCGCTGGCCGCCGAAACGGCCCGGCGTCTGGCTGAGGCTGACAATGAAGCCGACCAGGTGCTGAGTCTTCTGAGGCTTGCGGCCGTTTTTCCGCAGCGCCTGGCGGCGGACGACCGCTTCGCCCTGGCGGTTACGGACGCCTATCTGTCGCTGTGTCGCAAAGGAGCGGTCGAGGCGGCGCGGGAGGCGGCGGTCTAGATCATGTCTCGCATTGTGGTCTTAAATTCACTCGACGACGTCGCCATCGCCCTGGATGACATTTCCGAAGGCCAGACTCCCGAAGGCTTGGACGTCCCCGCGCGCACCCACATCCCCACGGGTCATAAGATCGCGCGTCATGCTGTGGAAGCGGGAGGAGTGGTTCGTCGCTATGGTCAGGTCATCGGCCGCGCCCGCATTGCGATCGCGCCGGGAGACCACGTTCACATCCATAATCTGATGATGACCGACGATGGACGAGAGGCCGAGGTGGGGGCAGATCTGCGTTCGCCGCCGCTGCGGTCTGACGCGACCTTTCAGGGGATCGTGCGCCCGGACGGGCGAGTGGGGACGCGAAACTATATCGGCGTGCTCACCAGCGTGAACTGTTCCGCCACAGTGGCGCGCCGCATCGCCGACGCCTTTCCTGATGACGGCCTGCCGGACGGTGTCGACGGAGTGGTCGCCTTCACCCACCAGGGGGGATGCGGCGGCTCATCCCTGTCTTCCGATGTGGCCCTCTTGCAGCGCACCCTGGGAGGCTATGCCCGCCACCCCAACTTTCACGCCCTGCTGATCGTGGGGCTGGGGTGCGAGGCCAATCAAATCCCCGCCTGGCTCGCCAATGAGGGGCTGAACGCCGGTCCCACCCTTCACGCCCTGACCATACAGGAGGCCGGAGGGACAGGGCGCGCGATCGAGGCCGGCGTCGCGATCGTTCGCGACCTGATCAGGGAGGCCGCCAAGATGCGACGCACGACCGTGTCGGCCGAGCATCTAACGGTCGGCCTTCAGTGCGGCGGTTCGGACGGCTGGTCCGGCGTCACGGCCAACCCGGCCTTGGGCGAGGCGGTCGATCGGCTGGTCAGCCACGGCGGGTCGGCCCTGTTGTCGGAGACACCCGAAATCTGGGGCGCCGAACACCTGCTGCTGCGCCGCGCAGCGTCACAGGCCGTCGCCGACAAGCTGCAGGCGCGCCTGGCCTGGTGGCGCGACTATGCGGCGCGGCATCAGATGGAGCTGAACAACAACCCCTCTCCGGGCAATCTGAAGGGCGGATTGACAACCATCCTGGAGAAGTCTCTGGGGGCCGTCGCCAAGTCGGGCTCGACGCCGCTCAACGACGTGATCGGCTATGCCGAACCGCGGGCGGCCAGGGGGCTCAGCTTCATGGACAGCCCAGGCTACGACCCCTGTTCGGCGACGGGCCAGATCGCCTCAGGCGCCAATCTGATCGTCTTCACCACCGGCCGTGGCTCAGTCTTCGGGGCCAAGCCGGCGCCCTCGATCAAGATCGCCTCCAACGCCAAATTGGCGCGTTGGATGGACGAGGACATGGATATCGACGCATCGCCGGTGCTTACGGGCGCCAGCCTTACCGATGTCGGCGAACGGATCTTCCAAAAGATGCTGGCCGTGGCCTCTGGCGAGCCGTCAAAGTCGGAGGCGCTGGGCATCGGCGACAATGAGTTCGTCCCCTGGCAGGTGGGCGCCTACCTCTAAAGGCCCGACGCCGGACGACCCGATCATTCGGGCCGCCCGCTCCGATCAGGCGACCAGGGCCTGGATCAGATCGCCCATGTTCCGAATGAAGACCGAGGTGGAAACGCCCTCGACCGGGTAGTCGGTCCGATAGGGCGACGTGTCCCAGACGTCGCCGACGCGTGTCATCTGATATTCGCCGCCGGTCACGGCCGTCGGGGAGTCGCCCCTGTAGGGGTTCGACGTCGTCGTCAGCGGCGTCGGCCAATAGCCCCGCGCATTCAGTCCGGCCAGAACCTCGGCTACGCGGCTCTCGCTGACCGGCGACGGCCGTTTGGCGTCGCCGGACATGTCCCAGACATCGACGTCTTGAAGGGTGAAATAGGTCGGAAGCCGTAGAGAGCCCGGTCGCGCCTTCAGCGGCGACCCCTGCGTCGCAGCCTCGACCGGCAGGGCGGAGAGGCGGGCATACTCCGCGCGAAGAGCGGGCGTGTCCACGTTCCGGAACGAACCGTAGTGGACGATCAGATTCTCGGGATTGTCGTCGGCGTAGTACTGGCCGTTGGCGACGTTGGATCCCCGACGATGGATGTAGATCGGGGTGTTGGCGCCTTCGAGAATGAAGGTGGGATGGGTCCGCCCCGGTGTATTGAGCGGCGGCTTGGTCGCGACCTGATCCAGCCAGTCCAGGGCCTCAGGCAGGCGGTCAAGGAATTTCCGGTCCCCGGTCAACCGGTAGAAGCCGAGCATCGACTTGATGTTGGTGCCCGTCGCATGGGTGACGAAAGCCTGAGGTTCGATCGTCCGCGCGCCGGCCGGCTTTAGGGTGTCGGGGAAATGCTGCAGGCCCCAGGCGGGCTGGGGCTGAGGCTGTTGGGTTTTGACGAAGATATCCATGCCGCGGTTGATCGCATCCAGGATGCGCGGATCGCCGCGTCCGTTCCGCGCCAACCCGTGCCAGGCGTAGATCAGAAACTCCAGATTCTCGCCTGCGACATCGTCATTGAAGGTGATGTAGGGCGTGTAATCGGCGTGCCCGTGGACGCCGCCGTTCTGTACGAAGGGGTAACGTTGAGGCCAGCCTCCGTTCGGATACTGGCTGTCGAGAACAAAATCGATCGCCTTGTTCAGAGGCGCCAGATATTTGCGGTCTCGCTTTTCGAGGTACAGGCGAAGAAGCAGTTGCGAGGCCTCAGCCGTACCCGCGTCATCGAAGGTGGCGTTGCCGTAGTAGCGATGAAATTCCTCCAGCCGCCATGCGTTCTTGCCGACCGTGTCGTACCACCGCCTCAGCGAAGCCTCGCCGGCGGTGTCGATGACATAGTTCCACCCGCCAGCCGGGTGTTGGCCTCGGACAAGAGCGTCGGCGGCGGACTTGGCGGCCTCATAATAGAAGTCGTCGCCGGTCGCATGGTAGGCGTCCAGGAACAGGTGCCCCATGGTCGCGGTTCCAGGCGGCTGCACCCAGATCATGGTCGGGCTGGCTTCCAACTCGCCCCAGCGCCGCGAAAAGTCGGGCAGATACTGCCAGACATAACCGCCTTCGACTGCAGCCTCATCGGTCATAAAGCGTGCCGCCCGCTTCATCCCAGCCAGGATGGCGTCCCGCTGAGGCGCCGAGGCGGCGCCAGCGAGGGCGGGTGCGGAGGCGGCGACAAATGTGGCGGCGGCGCCGGCGGCCAAGACGGCGCGACGGCTCATGGAAGGGGCATGCATGCTGAAACTCCTGGACCTCTGAAACGGCTCTTCGCGGCCGGTTGGAGACTCAATCAAGCACGACTGACACCGGTTTCCTAGGGGAGTCTCGACGGAATCCGGCTTGGGATCTAACGCCGAATGTCGAACCCGTTGTCACCCATGGACGCCCGAACCTGATCGGCCGAAAACAGGTTGAAATCGCCCGGAACCGAGTGTTTCAGTCCGGCGGCCGCCAAGCCGAATTCCAACGCTTGCTGATCCGACCAGCCGCTCCAGAGCCCGAACAGCACCCCGGAAGCGAAGGCGTCGCCGCCGCCCACCCGGTCAACGACACCGGCCATGTGTAGGGCGTCCGCCCGCGTTTCGACGATCTGCCCACCGTCTCGCGTCAGCATTACCGCCGAAAGCGCCTGGTCGGCGACGCTGTCCTGCACCCGCATGGTGCAGGCGATGCGTTGAAGACGAGGGAAGGCGTCGAAGGCGGCCTTTGCGGCCTCGCGACGCCGCCCGGCGGGGTCGGCGTCGTCGAACCGCGTCCTCAGCACCAGGCCGAAGTCGCGATCGTCAGCAAAGGCCAGGGTCGCGCCGCTCAGCATGCGGCCCAAAACCGTCGGGGGATCGCCGTCCCATTGCTCCCACAGCTTTCCGCGGAAGTTGCCGTCATAACTGACCTTGACCCCCCGGCGCGCCGCAGCTTCTATCAGGGCGACGGCGGCGGAAGAGCCGTTAGGGCCCGTAGCCGGCGTGACGCCGGACGCGTGCAGCCATTCCACCCCGTCCAGCAAGGCGTCCCAGTCGAACCCCGTATGGACATGTTCGACGAAGGCGGAGCCGGCGCGGTCGTACAGGACTTCCGATGGCCGCCTCACGGCCCCAGGCGTGAGGAAATACAGCCCCATGCGACCGGCCTTGAACACGACCGTCGAGGTGTCGACGCCGTGGCGGCGCACTTCGTCACGCGCGGCGCGACCCAGGACATTGTCGGGCAAGACTGTCGCCAAACCTGTGGGGGCGCCGAATTGGGCCAGGGAGACCGCGACATTCGCCTCCGCGCCCCCTGGACGGACCGTCAGGGCGGGAGACTGCAGAAGCAACTCGTGCTCATTGGGCGAAAACCGCAGCAGCATCTCGCCGAAGCAGAGGATGCGGCGGGGAGATGCGCTGTAGGTCATGCTTCAGACTAGCCGTCGCTCAGCGCGCCTGCCAGCCGCCATCGACCGGCAGGATGGCGCCTTGGACATAGTCGGACGCCCGGCTGGCCAGGAAGACGGCGGCCCCGCCGAGGTCCGAAGGCTCGCCCCAGCGGCCGGCCGGGATGCGGCCCAGGATTTCAGCCGAGCGGACGGGGTCCTCGCGCAGCGCCTGAGTGTTGGCCGTGGCGAAATACCCGGGCGCAATGGCGTTGGCGGTGATGCCGTGCGGCGCCCATTCATTGGCCATCAGCTTGGTCAGGCCGGCCACGCCCGACTTGGAGGCGGTGTAGGAGGGCACCCGGATGCCCCCCTGGAAGGAGAGCATGGAGGCGATGTTGATGATCTTGCCGCCTTCGCCCTGTTTGATGAAGTGACGGGCCACGGCCTGGCTGAGGAAGAAGACGGTCTTCAGATTGATGTTCATCACCAGGTCCCAGTCGGCCTCAGTGAAGTCCACGGCGTCGGCGCGACGGATCAGGCCCGCATTGTTGACCAGGATGTCGATCCGGCCCATCGCCTTAAGGGTTTCCTGAACCACGCGCTCGACAGGTTCGATCGAGGTCAGATCGGCGCTGACCGCATGAGCGCGGCGTCCCATGGCCTTCACCCTGGCGACCGTGTCGTCGGAATCCGACAGGGCGACCGAAACGATGTCGGCGCCGGCTTCCGCCAGAGCCAGAGCGATTCCCTGACCCAAGCCCACATTGCCGCCGGTGACCAGGGCGACTTTTCCGGTGAGGTCGAATGGAGTGGTCATATTGTGTTTCCTCTGGTCTGCGCCTTTTGCGACGCCGTTTAGCGGGTGTGATGCGGCAAGGGCGAATGTTCCGCTCTGTCAGCCTCGCCGCGAAATCGATCCGGGCGACCTTGCATCTCTCCCCATGTGGACTAGGTAACCGGTGTCATATTATGATGCAATCCATTAGCCCATAATCGCGCGACATGGTTCGATGTCGCCTGAACTCGCCTTGAGGAGTCCCCATGAAGATCGCGCTCATTATCGAAAACAGCCAGGCCGCAAAAAGCGAGACGGTGCATGCGGCTCTGTCCGCCGTCGCGGAGCCGCTGGGGCATCAGGTGTTCCACTATGGAATGTACGCCGCCGAGGATAAGGCGTCGCTGACCTATGTGATGAACGGCGTGCTGACCGCCATCCTGCTCAACTCCGGCGCCGCCGACTTCGTGGTGACCGGTTGCGGCACCGGCATGGGATCGATGCTGGCCTGCAACAGCATGCCGGGCGTCTTCTGCGGCCTGGTCATTGATCCGACCGACGCCTTCCTGTTCGGCCAGATCAATGACGGAAACGCCATCTCCATGCCCTATGCCAAGGGGTTCGGTTGGGCGGCGGAGCTGAACCTTCAGGACGTGTATCGCAAACTGTTCGAGGGCGAGCGCGGCCTGGGCTATCCCAAGGAACGTGCGGAGATCATGCGCAAGAACCGAGGCGTGCTGCGCGATCTGAAGGCCGCATCCTGCAAGGACATGCTGACCGTGCTGAAGGAGATGGATCAGGACTTGCTGAAAGCCGCGATCGCGGGCGAGCGGTTTTCCGAATACTTCTTCGCCAACGCTACGGACGAAGGTATTCGTGATTATCTGAAGGGCGTTCTAAGCGGCGCGAAGGCTTTGGAGCCCGCATAAGGCCAAGGCTCGGCCGGCGCGTGAACTGCGCCGGCCGCCTCTGGGAAAGGCTTTTTCAAGCCGCAGGAATAGCGGATTTCCGCACCACGAGAGCAGGTCGGACTTCCGGCTGCTTCAACTGGGCCGCATCCACGCCGCGCATGGGCGCCAGAAGCTTCTCGGCCGCCATGCGGCCCATGTCGCGAATCGGCAGGCGGACGGAGGTCAAGTTCGGCCAGACCCGCGCGGCCATGGGCAGGTCGTCGAACCCGACGATCGACAGGTCGCGCGGCAGCTCCAGCCCCCGCTCGCGGGCCGCCTGCATGATCCCGATCGCCATGTCGTCGTTGAGGGTGAAGATGGCGCTGGGCGGGTGGGCCAAGGAAAGCAGGGCGTGGCCGGCTTCAACACCTGATTCAAACGTATAGGCGCCCTTGAAGTCGTATTCGGGCGCCAGTGGAATCCCGCGCGCCGACAGGGCGTCGATAAAGCCCTTGCTTCGCACCGCCGACGATCGGAACAGGTCCGGCCCGCGAACCAGACCGATCCGCCGGTGGCCCAGGTCGGCAAGGTGATTCGCCGCCTCAGCCGCCCCTATCCCGTCGTTCGTCACCACCATCGACGCCGGCTCGTCCAGGGCTACCGAGGCGATGCGGACATAGGGGCAATCCAGTTCGCGCAGCAGCGCGATGACCGCCTCGTCCTCAGACACCGAAGGGGGCATGATGACGCCATAGAGCCTTTGCCGCTCCACGAAGCCTCGGATGTCCTCAAGCAGAGTAGGGGAGTTGCGGTTGCAAGGATGGACGACAAGTTCCAACCCCGAACCCTTCAGGGCGTCCAGCACGCCTTGCTGCATATTGACGACATAGGTCGGGCTGGGGTTGTCGTAGATCAGGCCGATCAGGAAAGAGCGGCGGAACGCCAGCCCGCGCGCCTGGGGATCGGGCGTAAAGCCCAACGCCTTGATGACCGCATTGACTCGTTCCCGCGTGTCCTGGCGCACGAACGGCGACTGGTTGATCACGCGCGAGACGGTCTTTTTGGACACTTCCGCCACGCGGGCGACGTCGTTGATGGTGGCCCGCTTAGCCGTCTTGCCGGGGCGCGGATCGTCTTGAGCCAAGGTGCGGCTCCTTCCTTCTTGTCGAGCTTCAGCCATAACGCCGACTCGCGTCGGACGCTACAAACCTCTTCAAAGCGCATTGACACCGGTTTCCTCCCTCGCTCTTATCGCGGCCTGTTTGCGAGGCCTTACCTTGATCCGCACCTATTCATTCGTGAGCGTCGCGTCATGAGCGCGACGCCGATCGCCGAAATCGGGACGGCCTCTGTCGCCGTGGAGCCAGATCAGATCGCGGCGCGCTTCGTGGCGGCGCGACTGGCCTGCCGCGCCACGCCGGACTATCCAGGCCGGATTCCCGAAAACATGGCCCAGGCCTATGCGATCCAGTCTGCGGCCATAGAGCGGTTTCCCGACGAGGTCGTCGGATGGAAGGTCGGCGGGGTGCCGCCTTCACAGCAGCCGGAGCTGGGGGTTCACCGACTGGCCGGCGCCATCTTTGCACGCAATGTTTGGGCGAGCGCTGAAGGCGCCGCGACGGCGTTGCCGGAGATCGAGGGCGGCTTTGCAGCCGTCGAATCCGAGTTCATCGCCCGCATCGGTCATGATCTGGACCCCGACAAAACGGATTGGAGCTTGGCGGACGCCGTCGCGGCGATCGACAAGATCTTCGTGGGCGTTGAGCTGGCGGGCAGCCCCTTGTCGGCGATCAATGACCTGGGCTCCGCAGTCGTCGCCTCAGACTTCGGCAACAACGGCGGCCTGGTCATCGGGCCTGAGTTGGCGGATTGGCGCGAGCGGCTGGAGGCGATCGAGGTCGAAACCTTCGTCAACGGCGAGAGCGTCGGCGTCGGCGGTTCTGCGTCGCTTCAGGGCGGCGCAATGGAGTCCGTCCGTTTCTTGGCCGAGCATTGCGCCCGATGGGGCCGACCGCTGAAGGCCGGCATGTTGATCTCCACCGGCGCCGTTACCGGCGTACACCGGGTCCATGCAGGGGATCAGGCCGTCTGCGTGTTCAGGGGCGTTGCCGAACTCCATTGCTCGGTCGTGAGGGCTGAAGCGCAGTAATCTTCTTCAAACACGTCAACCTGGCCGCCGTTGAGGGACGAGAGAGCCGGGACGCGTGAGGAACCATCAGGAACGGGAATAATCATGACCGACGCGTCAAGCGCAGGACCGATTGAGATCAAGGCGCCGTCGCCGGGCAAGTATCGGTGGATCATCATGTGGCTGCTGTTTGCAGCCATGGTCATCAACTATGTCGATCGCCAGATGATCGGCTTCTTGAAGCCCATGTTGTCAGCCGAGTTCGGTTGGTCGGAGACCGACTACGCCGACATCGTCTTCTGGTTCCAGGCCTCCTACGCCGTGGCCTATCTGCTCTGGGGCCGGATCATGGACCGTGTCGGCGCGCGCTGGGGCCTGGGGGTGGCTTTCGGCATCTGGCAGATCGGCCATATCCTGCACGGCGCGGCGCGGGATCTGTCGCACTTCATGATGGCGCGCATGGTGCTGGGCGTCGGCGAGGCCGGCGGGTTCCCCGGAGGCATCAAGGCCGTCGCCGAGTGGTTCCCCAAGAAGGAACGCGCCCTGGCGACGGGCCTGTTCAACGCGGGCACCAATATCGGCGCCATTGTCACGCCCCTGATCGTTCCGGGTCTGGTTCTGGCCTTCGGCTGGCAACTGGCCTTCGTCATCACCGGCCTGCTGGGCCTAATCTGGCTGCCGATCTGGCTTTTGGTCTATCGCCGGCCGCGCGAACAGAAGCGGCTGTCGGCCGCCGAGCTGGCCTATATCGAGCAGGATCCTGCCGATGTCGTTGAAAAGGTCAAATGGACCAAACTGTTGGGCGTTAAGGAGACCTGGGCCTACGCCCTGGGCAAGTTCCTGATCGATCCCATCTGGTGGATGTTCCTGTTCTGGCTGCCGGACTTCCTCGGCAAAACCTACGGGCTTGATCTGAAATCCTTCGGCCCCCCGCTGGTCGCCATCTACCTGTTGTCGGACGTGGGATCGGTCGGCGGCGGCTGGCTGTCGTCTCGCTTCATGCACCGCGGCATGAGCGTCAATAGGGCCCGCAAGATCACCATGCTGATCTGCGCCCTGTGCGCCGTCCCGGTCGCTTTCGCCGCCATGGCGTCCAACCTCTGGGTGGCGGTCGGCATCATCGGTTTGGCCACTGCGGCCCACCAGGGCTTTTCGGCCAATCTCTACGCCCTGCCGGGCGACGTCTTCCCGCGCTCGGCGGTCGGTTCGGTCGTCGGGATCGGGGGCATGTTGGGGGCCATCGGCGGCATGGCGATGGCGAAGTACGCCGGCTATGTGCTGGAGCAGATCGGCACCTATACGCCGATCTTCATCGTGGCGGCTTCAGCCTATCTGATCGCCCTGTTGGTGGTGCATCTGCTTTCGCCGAAGTACGCTCCGGCCAAGGTCTGATCAAAGCGCGGCCGGACGATCACTCGTCCGGCCGCTTCTTTTTGGATGAAGAGATGAAGCTGCTTCGAAGACATCTGCTCGGCCTGGTCTTGGCCGCAGGCGGGCTGGCGTTCGGACGACCGGCGGCGGCCGAGGCTTTCTCTGCTGGAGAGCGGCAGGCGGCCGCGCCGCCCGACCCCGACGAAACGATCCGGTTGTGGCCCCGCGGCGCGCCGGGCGGGGAGGGGGTGCGGCTCACGCCGATCGTGCCGGAGCGTTCGACCGATCCGGCTTTTCACGACCGCTACGCCCAGTACACCGATGATCCTATGCTGACAGTCTTTCGGCCGGCACGGCCCAACGGCTCGGCCCTGCTGTTGATCCCGGGCGGCGGCTACCGTTGGGCGGTTCTCGACAAAGAGGGCTACGACGTCGCCCGCGTCTTCGCGGCGACCGGTACGACCTGTTTCGTGCTTCGCTACCGACTTCCGGCGGATGGTTGGGCCGCCGGGCCGGACGCCCCGCTACAGGATGCGCAACGGGCGATGCGGCTGATCCGCTCCCGCGCGGACGTCTATGGAGTGGACCCGGCGCGGATTGGCGTCCTCGGGGCCTCTGCGGGCGGGCATCTCGCAGGATTGCTCAGCGCCAGGCGCGATGAGACCTATCCCGCCATCGACGCCGAAGACGCCGTTTCGCTAAGGCCCGACCTGACGGTCTTGATGTACCCGGTGGCCACCATGGCTGACCCCCACGCCCACCAGGGTTCGCGAACCCATCTGCTGGGCCAGGCTCCTGCAGCGGACCAGATCAGGGCCTATTCTCTGGAGGCGATGGATTGGCGGGACGCCGCGCCGGTTTTCATGCTTCACGCCATGGACGACCTGGCGGTCCCGGTCGAGAACAGCCTTCAACTGTTGAGGACGCTGAAGGCTGCGGCCGTGCCGACGGAGGCACACCTCTTTCAAGAAGGCGGCCACGGCTTCGGCGTACGTCTGATCCAGGGCCGGCCCGCCCAGGTCTGGCCTGACTTGGTCCGGGCCTGGGCCGGTCGGCTGAACGTGCCGCTCTAGGCGGGTCAGGTTCCGGGCTGGATATAGGGAATGGCGGCGAAGAAGGCGCGCTCGTCGCCCCTGGGATCGTTCGCCATGCGTGGCTCGACATCAAACAGCAGAGTCTGGCGCTGTGGCAGTTCGTAACGGTCCCAGCGCGGCAGGCCCGGGTGGTTCGGATCACCGTCCCGCGCCAAGGCGGCGAATGCCTTTCGCATGGCCGCTGAGACGGTCTCGGCGCCAGGACCGTTCACGCGGGATTCGGGCGAGGCGACAGTTCCGAAGACCAGGGGGATGTCCGCCGTGTGGAAGGCGCCCTTGCGGCCAGAGGCCATGACGCCGGGAAAGTCGAGCTGATAGACCCAGGCGGGCGCTCCGGCCTTGGCGCGTTCCTCGGCCTCGATCACCGCGCCACGCCAGGAGCGGCCGGCCGTGGTCGCGGCGATCAACACCTGGTCGGGCGACCAGTCGGGATGCATGCGACGATAGGCGTCGACGACGACCTCGGGCGCGACGTCGATCCGCATGACGGACGGCGTCAATCGACCCGGTAGCGTGTCCCAGGTCAGGTCCTGGTTTTTGGGATCGTCGCCCATGAAGCCCAGCGTCTCCTCGCGGGTATTGCCGATGATCATGGGCGTCTTGAGACCCGAGGACGCGGCGTCCGGATAGAAGGGATGTCGGGGCAGGGCGCGGAAATCCAGAACCGGGCCGAAATACAGCCCGCCGAACCCGAGAATCGGGTCCTGCACCGCCTGGGCTTCGAGCAGGCGCTCCACCGGCAGGGTCGCCGCTTCGGCCGCGCGATCGGGTGTCAGCCCCAGGGCCTTCAACCACGTCACAGCGCGAGTGGTGGCGTTGATCGGTCCGGACGCCGTGACCTGCTGACCGCTCATGGTGGCGGCGCAGTGGAACAGGCCTTCCGCCGCCGGCATGGCCATCAGGGTGGCGATCTTCGCGCCGCCGCCGGACTGGCCGAACAGCATGATCCGATCGGGATCGCCGCCGAAGGCCGCGATATTGTCGCGAACCCATCGCAGCGCGAGGATCAGGTCAAGCTGACCGACGTTTCCAGAGTCTTCAAAGCCTGGAACGAGCCGCGCCAGATAGGCGTAGCCGAAGGCGTTGAGGCGATGATTGAGCGTGACCACGACCACGTCCTCCTCCGCGGCCAGTCGCGAGCCGTCATAGAGGGGATGCGAGCCCGAGCCGGTGGCGTAGGCGCCGCCGTGGATATAGACCATCACCGGCCGCCGAGCGGCGTCGGCGCCGGGGGTCCAGACGTTCAAGAAGAGGCAGTCTTCGCTTTGGTTGGGTTCATCCCCGCGTTGGGGAGCGGCGGCGCCGAACTGGACGGCGAGGACCGGCGTTCGCCAAGGCGCGGGCGGTTCGGGCGGCCGAAATCGTCGTGTCGGGGCTCCGTAGCGAATCCCCTTGAAGACGCTGAGCGCCCTTTCCTGCAGACCGATGACGGGCCCAGCCGTCGTCGTCACGCGCGGCGCCGAGGCGCGCGGCCCTGCCGTCGCCGTTTGCGCTATAACGGCGGCGGACAAACCCGCCGCTAAGGCCGTTCGCCGCGTCATGGGCGTCTGTCCTGCGGAACTGCTGGAGAGGGGCTGCTTCAACCTGATGTCCTTCCCTGTCGCCGGTGTTCTGTCGCCCGGTCGGTAATGGTCGGCAAGGCCGCCTTGCCTATGATGCGCGGGCCTCGAAAACCCGTCAGACGTCCGTCTTGCAATAGAAAGGCGACTGTGCGTACAACAACTATGACACCGGTAGCAGTGCTTTGGCAAACCAAAGCTGACACCGGTGTCGTCCGCCAGCAGCGGGCGGCTGAACGGAGGCGATTGATCTCCGAGGGCCATAAACGGGAGGAGAAAGCCAGATGACCCCACGCCAGAAATTCGCCCAACGCGCCCTGACCGCGACCGCATCGCTCGGCGCCTTGACCCTCGCGCTGATGGCGCACGACGCCGCCGCTCAGGCGACCGAGACCGCGCCTCAGCCCCAGAGCGCCACTGAGGTTGATGAGATCGTGGTCACCGGTTTTCGGGCCAGCCTTCAGAACGCCCTGAACATCAAGCGTCGCGAGGCGGGCGTGGTGGACGCCATCTCGGCTGAAGACATCGCTGACTTCCCTGACACCAACCTCGCCGAGTCGATCCAGCGCATTCCCGGCGTCTCCATCGACCGCGACGCCGGCGAAGGCCGCACCTTGACCGTCCGGGGTCTAAGTTCGGAGTTCACCCGGACGCGGATCAACGGCATCGAAGCCCAGGCTTCCACCGGGGCGACCGATTCTTCCGGCGGCGTCAACCGAGGGCGGGGCTTCGATTTCAACGTCTTCGCCTCGGAGCTCTTCAACAATATCACGGTGCGCAAGACCTCCTCGGCCGAGGTGGAGGAGGGCTCATTGGGGGCCACGGTGGACCTTCGGACCAGCCGACCCTTCGACAAGATGGGCTTCCAAGGCGCGCTGTCTGGCCAGTACGGCTACAATGACCTGTCGGAAGACTGGAGCCCCCGCTTCGCGGGCCTGATCTCCAACACTTGGGCCGACGATCAGCTGGGCGCCCTGTTCTCCATCGCCTACAGCGAACGTGAGAGCCTCGAAGAAGGCTTCAGCTCCGTCCGTTGGGGCCCGGCCAGCGCCGACGGGGGTTTCCAGAACGGCAGCGTCCTGCCCAGCCCGGCGAACACCTATCATCCGCGTATTCCGCGCTACGGCAGCCTTGAACATGGTCAAGAGCGGCTCGGCGCGACCCTTTCGCTTCAGGCGCGGCCCGGCAACGGTCCGACCCTGTTCACCCTGGATATGCTCTACTCCAAGTTGGATTCGACCCGCAGCGAGAACTTCCTGCAAGCCTGGTCCCTAAGTCGCGGGGCCGATCAGGGCGGCAAGCCCCAGGTGGACATCGTCGATTTTGCAATCGATCCCGACACCGGCGAAATGACCTATGCCCGGCTCGACGACATGGACATCCGCAGCGAGCAGCGGTTCGACGTCCTGGAGACTGAGTTCAAGCAGATGACCTTTGCGGTCGAACACGAGTTCTCGGACCGACTGAGGTTCACCGGCCTGATTGGCCGGGCGGAATCGAGCTTCGGCAATCCGGTGCAGGTCAGCGCCATCATCGACCGACAGAATGTCGACGGCTATTCTTATGATTTCCGGGAAAATCGCAATCTTCCGGCCATCAACTGGGGCTTTGACGTCACCGATCCTGCGCAATGGTCCATCGTCGGCCCGACCGGCGCCCAGCCCCGGTCCGAGCTGCGCTCCAGCGCCAACTTTCAGGACAATGTCTACACCACCGGCGAAGCCAATTTTGCGTTCGAGCTGAGCGAGCGCCTGACGCTGAAGGCGGGCGTCAGCCGCAAGGAATATGAATCAAGCAGCCGGGCCTTTGCGCGTGTGGCGAATGGCGCGCCGGCGCTTCCGGCTGGGGTGACCATGGCGGATGTGACGGATCTGCGGACCGGGTTCGGCAAGAATTTGGACCTGCCCGCCGGGGCGGCGACATCCTGGATCCGTCCGGACCTGGAGGCGCTGCAAACCGTCTGGGATTATCGTTGCAACTGCGACACCGGGGTGGCCGGCGGCGACTTCCGTCTGGTCGGGTTGAACGGCAACCCCTCTACCTACGGCAACTGGCGCGAGGTGACGGAGACCGACACGGGCGGCTTCGTTCAGGCGGATTGGAATCTGGAGATCATGGGCCTGCCGGTCCGCGGCAATGTCGGCGTGCGTCAGGTCAAGACCGAGGTCGAAGCCCTGGGCTATTCCAACGTCGGCGGGGTGGCGACGCCGGTGACGGGCCAGAACGAGTATGAAGACACCCTGCCGTCGCTGAACGTCGCGATTGAGCCGATGGAGGACCTGATCGTCCGCTTCGGCGCCGCCAAGGTGATGTCGCGTCCGCCGGTCACCAGCCTTGTTCCGGTCTTCGCGCTGAGCGCGGTCAACGCATCGAGCAACACCGCCTCGCTTGGAAACGTCGAACTGGAGCCCTATCGCGCCAAGACCTATGATCTGTCGGTCGAATATTATTTCGCGCCCGAAGCCCTGCTGTCTTTCGCCTATTTCTACAAGGACATCTCCACCTTCGTGCAGACGACCCAGCAGACCCTGACCTACGGCGAACTGACGGCGCTCAATCCCGTGGCCTTCCCGGCGGTCTCCACCCGGCCGCCCGGTTCGCCCTATGTGTTCAGCACCCCTACCAATACGGAAGGGGGGCCGCTGAAGGGGTTTGAAATCAGCTACCAGCAGACTTTCAGCTTCCTGCCGGGGCCGCTGTCCAACATCGGCGCGCTGCTGAACTACACCCACGTCGAGTCTGAGATCGACTACTGCACCACGGCGAGCTGCACCGTCATCGTGACTGAGGATCTGGTGAACCTGTCGCCCGAGGCTTGGAACGCGACCCTCTACTATGACGACGGCAAGCTGAACGCGCGGGTCTCGGCCGCCTACCGCGACGCCTATTACCAGAATGTCCCGGGTTCAAACGGCGCGGCGGGTCTGATTCCGTTCCAGGGCAAGTCCGAGACGACGACGATCGACGCCTCTGCCTCTTACAATCTGACGGACAGCCTCAGCTTGTCGGTTGAGGGGCTGAATCTGACGGACGAGGAAAACCGTCAGAACCACGGCGACCTGGGCGGATCGCGCGACAGCACCTATGTCTACCATCACACCGGCCGCCAGATTTACATCGGGGCGCGCTACCGCTTCTGATCGACGGGGCTTCCTGTCCATCGTGCGGCCGAACGGGCGATGCTTAGGCATCGCCCGTTTTGCATGAAAGGCCCTGAGTTTGGCCTTCACGCAGCAAGAACCCCGGTCCCGCAAGGCGGAACCGGGGTTGGAAGGTCAGATCGGTTGGTGATCAGGCCTTTGCGGCCCGTTGCTTATCCGACGCGCTGCGGGCCAGCTCGCGGTTCATCCACAGGGCGACCAGGGTGCAGATCGCGCCGGACAGCAGATAGGCGCCGGCGGCGATCAGGCCGAACTGGCTGGAGATCCACAGGGCGGCGAGGGGAGCGAACCCGGCCCCGAACAGCCAGGCCAGATCTGACGTCAGGGCCGAGGCCGTGTAGCGGTTGGCCAGGGAGAAGCTGGAGGCCACCGGACCCGAGGCCTGGCCAAATGACAGGCCCAGCAGGATGAAGCCGGAAATCATGAAGGTCAGCTCGCCGATCGCGCCGCCGTTCAGCAGTTGGGGTGCAAAGCCCGAGAAGGCGGCGATGCCGGCGGCGGTGATCGCCAGCAGGGTCCGTCGGCCGTAACGGTCAGCCAGAAGGCCCGAGGCCAGGATGGCCAGAAGACCGAAGGCGGCGCCGACCATTTCGATCAGCAGGAAGCGCACCGGCGTCTCCTGGGTGAAGAGGAAGACCCAGGACAGGGGGAAGACGGTGACCATGTGGAACATGGCGAAGCTGGCCAGGGGGGCGAAGGCACCGATGGCGATGCGCGGACCCTCGGCCTTGACGGCGGCATGGACCGGCACGGGCTGAAGTTCGCGGGTTTCGAACAGCTTCTGGAAGCTGGGGGTGACGACGATGCGAAGCCGCGCAAACAGGGCCACCACATTGATGGCGAAGGCCACGAAGAACGGGTAACGCCAGCCCCAGTCCAGGAAGTCGGCGGCCGACAGGGTGTTCAGGAAGAAGGCGAAAAGGGCGGAGGCGACGATCAGACCGATCGGGGCGCCGAGTTGCGGAATCATGGCGAACCAGCCGCGACGATTCTCCGGCGCGTTCAGGGCCAGAAGCGAAGCCAGCCCGTCCCAGGCGCCGCCCAGGGCGACGCCCTGGCCGATTCGGAAGACGGCGAGCAGGACGGCCGCAGCGATGCCGATCGTCTCGTAGCCGGGCAGGAAGGCGACCGCGACGGTCGAAGTGCCCAGAAGGAACAGAGCGGTCGTCAGCTTGGCGCCGCGCCCGAACTTCTGGTCGATGGCGATGAAGAGCGCGGTGCCGAGGGGCCGCGCCAGGAAGGCCAGGGCGAAGACGGCGAAGGACAGCAGGGTGCCGCCGATCGGACCCGCAAAGGGAAAGATCAATTGCGGGAACACCACGACCGAGGCGATGGCGTAGACGAAGAAGTCGAAGAACTCCGACGTGCGGCCGATGATCACACCAATGGCGATCTCCCCGGCGTCCACCTTGCCATGGCTATGGTCATGACGGGCATGGAGGGCGGCGGCGTCGCGTTCCAGCGACTCTGACGAGGGGGTCGTCGAGGCGGACATGGGCTGGCATCGCTCCGTAAAACGGGTAAAATTGGAAGATCACGGCTCAGACGCCGTATTATGACCGCGCGCCCTTTGCGATGAAAGGCGGTCCGAGGGGATAGGACAGATTGTCCAATGTCGTTCCGCATCGAAGCTGACTATCGGGCCGAATTCGAACGCCAACCGTCGCGACTCCTCCCCCTTGTCCGACGTTTTCCGATTGGAGCCGTCTTGCGCCTTCTGCGCCTACTTCTGCTCGCGCCCCTGGCAGCCGCGCTGTCGGCCTGCGACCTGGTCGTCCTGAGACCTGCAGGCGACGTCGCCCAGCAGCAGGGCGACCTGTTGATGGTGTCGACCCTGCTGATGCTGCTGATCATCGTGCCGGTGATGGCTCTGATCGTCTTCTTCGCCTGGAAGTACCGGGCGTCGAACAAGGAGGCCGAATATCAGCCCGACTGGGACCACTCGACCCATCTCGAAGTCGTAATCTGGGCGGCGCCGCTGCTGATCATCATCTGCCTGGGCGCCCTGACCTGGGCGGGCACGCACCTCCTGGACCCCTATCGCCCGATCGACCGGATCAAGCCGGGGCAGGCCGTGGCCGAAAACGTCGAGCCCCTGCAGATCAATGTGGTGGCCCTGGATTGGAAGTGGCTGTTCATCTATCCGCAGTACGGCGTGGCGACGGTCAATGAACTGGCTGCGCCGGTGGATCGCCCGATCCGGTTTCACATCACCTCCTCCTCGGTGATGAACTCCTTCTATATTCCGGCCCTGGCGGGTCAGATCTACGCCATGCCCGGCATGGAGACCAAGCTGCACGCCGTGATCAATCGACCCGGCGACTACGAGGGCTTTTCGGCCAACTATTCGGGCGACGGCTTCTCGCACATGCGCTTCGTCTTCCACGGGGTCGATCAGGCCGGGTTCGACGGCTGGATCGCCGGCGTGCGGCGCGGCGGTCAGGCCTTGGACCGCGAGCGTTATCTGGAACTGGAAAAGCCCAGCGAGAAGGTCCCGGCCCTCTATTTCGCCAATGTCGAAGGCGGACTGTGGGACGCCATCCTCAATATGTGTGTCGAGCCCGGCAAGATGTGCATGGGCGAGATGATGCAGATCGACCGCAAGGGCGGCCTCACCATGGCTTCGGTGCGTAACACCATGCCGCTGGTCTACGACAAGTACGCCGGCCGCGGGAAGAACGCCGCCATCTTCGGCTCTGACGACAGCTATGTGATGACCATCTGCACCCCCTTGCAGGCCGAGGCGGCCGCCGCAGAGCGTATTCGCCGCGCTGAATTGGATTCGGTCAGCGCCCCGGTCAGCCTGGCTCCTTTGATGGGGCAGGGCCTGTCGCTTCAGGGACAGCCGATGGCGGCGCTGTCCCGATCACAACAATCGACGGGGGCGGTTTCGACCGACGTCCGTTCCGCCCCCAACGCTTGAGCGAACACAGTCGATGAACGCTGACACCCTCATTCCCCTTATCTTCGGGCGGCTGACGCTCGAGGCCCTGCCGCATGAGCCGATCGTGCTCGCGACCATGGTCGTCGTCGTGCTCGGCGGGGCCGCCCTGGTGGGCGCCCTGACCTATTTCAAACTGTGGGGCTATCTCTGGAAGGAGTGGTTCACCACCGTGGACCACAAGAAGATCGGGATCATGTACATGATCCTGGGTCTGATCATGTTCGTGCGCGGCTTCGCCGACGCGATCATGATGCGCCTGCAACAGGCCATGGCCTTCGGCGGATCCGAGGGCTATCTGAACGCCCACCACTACGACCAGATCTTCACCGCCCACGGCGTGATCATGATCTTCTTCGTGGCCATGCCGCTGGTGACGGGCATCATGAACTATGTCGTGCCCCTGCAGATCGGCGCGCGTGACGTGTCCTTCCCCTTCCTGAACAACTTCAGCTTCTGGATGACGACGGCCGGCGCCGTCATCGTCATGGCCTCGTTGTTCGTCGGCGAGTTCGCCCGGACGGGCTGGCTGGCCTATCCGCCGCTCTCGGGTATCGGCTACAGCCCCGGCGTCGGCGTCGACTACTATATCTGGGCGCTTCAGATCGCGGGGGTGGGGACCACCCTGTCCGGCATCAACCTGATCGCCACCATCGTGAAGATGCGCGCGCCCGGCATGGGCATGATGAAGATGCCGGTCTTCACCTGGACCTCGCTGTGCACCAACGTCCTGATCGTGGCGTCCTTCCCGGTCCTGACCGCCGTCCTGGCCCTGCTGACGCTGGACCGTTACGTCGGCACCAACTTCTTCACGAACGACTTCGGCGGCAATCCGATGATGTACGTGAACCTGATCTGGATCTGGGGTCACCCGGAGGTCTACATCCTGATCCTGCCGCTGTTCGGGGTCTTCTCGGAGATCGCCTCGACCTTCTCGGGCAAGAAGCTGTTCGGCTACACCTCCATGGTCTACGCCACGGTCGTCATCACCATCCTGTCGTACCTGGTGTGGCTGCACCACTTCTTCACCATGGGCTCGGGCGCCTCGGTGAACTCCTTCTTCGGCATCACCACGATGATCATTTCGATCCCGACGGGCGCGAAGATCTTCAACTGGCTGTTCACCATGTATCGCGGCCGTATCCGCTTCGAACTGCCGATGATGTGGCTGGTCGCCTTCATGCTGACCTTCGTCATCGGCGGTATGACGGGCGTGCTGCTGGCGGTGCCGCCGGCCGACTTCGTGCTGCACAACTCGCTGTTCCTGATTGCCCACTTCCACAACGTCATCATCGGCGGGGTGTTGTTCGGCCTGTTCGCCGCCATCAACTTCTGGTGGCCCAAGGCCTTCGGCTTCAAGCTGGACAAGTTCTGGGGGATGGTGAGCTTCTGTTGCTGGGTGCCCGGCTTCTGGCTGGCCTTTGCGCCCCTGTACGTTCTGGGGCTGATGGGCGTGACGCGCCGGATGCGCGTGTTCGACGATCCGTCGCTGCAGATCTGGTTCGTGATCGCGGCCATCGGCGCGGGCGTCATCGCCCTGGGCATCGCCGCCATGTTCATCCAGTTCGCGGTCTCGATCATCAATCGCGACAAGCTGCGCGACACGACCGGCGACCCTTGGGGCGGCCGGACTCTGGAATGGGCGACCTCTTCGCCGCCGCCGGCCTATAACTTCGCCTCCACCCCCGTCGTCCATGACGCCGACGCCTGGTGGGACATGAAGAAGAAGAAGTATCAGCGCCCGCTGAGCGGCTACAAGGCCATTCACATGCCCTCGAACACGGGCGCCGGCGTCATCATCTCCGGCCTGTGCCTGGTGATGGGGCTGGCCCTGGTCTGGTACATCTGGTGGCTGGCGGCGCTAAGCTTCCTGGGCGTGCTGGCGGTCTCGATCGCCCATACTTTCAACTACAAGCGCGACTACTACATCCCTGCGGATGAGGTCCGCGCGACCGAAGAGGCGCGCACCCGCCTCCTGGCCGGAACGGAGGGCTGATCCATGAGCGCGACGGCGATCAAGATCGACGACCCGAACGTCTTCCACCTGGAAGAGGAGCCGCATCACGAGGAAGGCTCCAGCACCATGCTGGGCTTCTGGCTCTATCTGATGAGCGACTGCCTCATCTTCGCGATGCTGTTCGCCGTGTTCGGCGTCGTGGGGGGCAACTATGCCGCAGGTCCCGGACCGAAGGAGCTGTTCGACCTGGAGCTGGTAGCGGTCAACACCGCCATGCTGCTGTTCTCGTCGATCACCTACGGCTTCGCCATGCTGGCGATGGACAAGAACAAGACGCGCCAGACGCTGATCTGGCTCGCCGTCACTGGCCTGTTTGGTCTGGCCTTCCTGGGGATCGAGCTCTACGAGTTCGCCCACCTGATCCATGAAGGCGCGACGCCGCAACGCAGCGCCTTCCTGTCGGCCTTCTTCACCCTGGTCGGCACCCACGGCCTGCACGTGACCTTCGGCATCATCTGGCTGGTGACGCTGATGGTCCAGGTCAGCTGGAAGGGGCTGATCCCCGCCAACAAGCGCCGCCTGATGTGCCTGTCGATGTTCTGGCACTTCCTCGACGTCATCTGGATCGGCGTCTTCACCTTCGTCTATCTGCTGGGCATGGTTCGATGAGCGCCGACAAGAACGACCACTCGCCGGAGTCCCACGACACCGACCACCTGGGCCACGAGGGGCATAATCACGGCTCCTTCAAGAGCTATCTCATCGGGTTTGTGTTGTCGGTGATCCTGACGGCCATCCCCTTCTGGCTGGTCATGACCGGGGTCCTGCCGACCCAGGCCACCGCCCTGATCGTCATGGCCTTCGCCGTGGTGCAGATCGTGGTGCACATGATCTACTTCCTGCACATGAACTCGAAGTCCGAAGGGGGCTGGACCATGCTGGCCCTGATCTTCACGATCATCGTCGTGGTCATCGCCCTGTCGGGCTCGCTGTGGGTCATGTATCATTTGAACACCAATATGATGCCCTCCACCCATGACATGAGCCAGATGTCCTCCTGAGAGGACGGCTAGGAGACCGCCATCCAGGCCCGGCAGTCCATCGCGCGGCGTACTTCCCCGGTTCTCCTCTGGGCCGGGCTGGGGGCGGCCCTGCTGTTCGCCGGCTTCGTCGCCCTTGGCGTCTGGCAGCTCGAGCGGCTGAGGTGGAAGACCGAGCTGATCGCACAGGTGGACGCCCGGGTTCACGCCGCCCCTCAAGCGGCGCCGGGCCCCGCCGCCTGGGCGACGCTGTCTCAGGCCAATGATCAGTACCGACGGGTCATGGTCCGCGGCGTGTTCGATCATGGCCGCGAGACCCTGGTTCAGGCGGTGACCGACTATGGCGCCGGCTTCTGGGTTCTGACGCCGCTGCGAACGACGCAAGGCTTCACCGTTCTGGTCAACCGGGGCTTCGTTACCCCCGAGAGGCGCGCGCCCGAGACTCGAAGCGGCGCGCAGGTGGGCGGTCCGCAGACCGTCGTGGGTCTTTTGCGCGTCACCGAGCCCGGAGGCGGCTTTCTTCGCGCCAATGATCCCGGCGCGGGGCGCTGGTATTCGCGCGACGTCGCGGCCATTGCGGCGGCGCGCGGCCTGTCGAACGCCGCACCCTATTTCATCGACGCCGACGCCCGACCGAACCCGGATGGATGGCCGCGAGGCGGATTGACAGTTATCGCCTTTCCGAACTCTCATCTCGTCTACGCCCTCACCTGGTTCGGCATGGCCTTGCTGACCCTGGTCGGATACGGCGTCTTGGCGCGCGAAACGCGACGCCGACGGGCGGCGCCATGAACTCGGTCTTGCAGCGCCTGTTCGGAATGGGCGACTGGCGCGAGACGGCGGTGTCTCAGGAAGCCGTAAACCGCCGCAATCTTCGCCTTCTGGTGCAGTTGCGATGGCTGGCCGTGGCGGGACAGATCGCCACCGTCCTGATCGTCCACTTCGTCATGGGTATTCGGGTTCCGATCGGCTGGCTGCTGGTCGCCCCGGCCGGTCTGGTGGTGGTGAACCTAATCAGCATTCCATTGACCCAGAGGCGCGACGCCATATCCGATCAGGAGCTGATGCTGGCGCTTCTCGCCGACGTCGCCGCCCTGACGTGGCAACTGTTCCTGACCGGCGGCTCGACCAATCCGTTCGTCGCCCTTTATATTTTGCAGGTGGTTCTGGGCGCCGTGCTTCTGGCGCCGGCCTATGCCTGGTCGCTGATCGTCGTGACCAGCCTGTGTTTTGCAGGCTTGGGTCTGTTCAACCGCCCGCTCGACCTCCCTGCGGAGCATGGCGGGGGCTTAAGCCTCTATTTGGCGGGCGGTCTGATCTGTTTTCTGCTCATCGCGGTGCTGCTGGTGCTGTTCATCACCCGGATCACGGAGAATCTGAGAGCCAGGGACGCCTATCTTGCGGACATTCGGCAGCAGGCGACCGAGCGGGATCACATCGTTCGCATGGGGTTGCTCGCGTCCGGGGCGGCCCATGAGTTGGGGACGCCCCTGGCCTCTCTCTCGGTCATCCTCAGCGACTGGCGTCGCATGCCTCTGCTGAAGGCCAACGCCGATCTGACCCAGGACATGGAGGTGATGCAGGCCGAGGTGGAGCGCTGCAAATCCATTGTGACCGGCATTCTGATGTCGGCCGGAGAGGCGAGGGGACAGGCGCCGACCCAAACCACCCTAGTGCGATTTCTGCGCGAGGTCGCCGACGGCTGGGGCGCGCGGGACAGCCGCGTGAAGGTGGAGCTGACGCCGTGGAACGGACTCGATCCACGGATCATCGCCGACCCGGCCCTGCGACAGGTTCTGAGCGTCCTGTTCGACAATTCGGTCGAGGCGGGCGCGCGGCGGGTCATCGTCACGCCTACGGTGAGCGAAGGCTGTTTGCAGGTCACGCTGCGGGATAATGGGCCGGGCTTTCCCGCCACGGTTCTTGAGCGGCTGGGCAAGCCCTATAATACGACGAAGGATCGCCCTGGCGCGGGCCTGGGCCTGTTTCTGCTGGTCAATGTGATCCGCTCCCTCGGCGGCGTGGTTGAAGCGTCCAATCCCGCCGCAGGCGGGGGAGAGGTGCGGCTGACCGTCCCGATCGACGTCCTGGCGCCGGAGGATAATTCTGCTGGAGAACTTCCATGAGCGATGAAGCCCCCGTGCTGTTGATCGTCGAGGACGACGAGTCCTTTTCGCGCACCCTGCGGAAATCCTTCGAGCGTCGCGGCTACACCGTCGTCAGCGCCGACGGCCCCGACCAGATGGGCGAGGTTTTGAAGACGCATCGGCCCGGCTTCGCCGTAGTGGATCTGAAACTGGGGGGCGCCTCGGGCCTGGCCTGCGTCTCCACCCTGCATGCACTGGACCCCGAGATGAACATCGTCGTTCTGACCGGCTTCGCCAGTATCGCGACGGCGGTGGAGGCCATCAAACTGGGCGCCCGCCACTATCTGGCCAAGCCGGCCAGCACCGACGACATCGAGGCCGCCTTCGGCAAGGCCGCAGGCGACGCCGATACGCCGCTGACTACTCGCCCCACCTCCATCAAGACTCTGGAATGGGAACGCATTCACGAGACCCTGGCTGAGACCGATTTCAACATCTCAGAGGCCGCCCGCCGCCTTGGCATGCACCGCCGCACCCTGGCGCGAAAGCTGGAGAAACGCCGCGTCACCTGATCGACAGGCCGAGGTCGTCGCCGCATGCGAAAGGCGGCGGTGAGCGATCGGATGTGAAGGGAAGGGGGCGCCGCCGATCTCGTCGGCGACTAATCCCGAGTGGCTCCGCGGGTAGGATTCGAACCTACGACCAGCCGATTAACAGTCGGCTGCTCTACCACTGAGCTACCGCGGAACTGCTCGGGAGGCGGGCCTATAGCAGCGGCCGTTCGATTCGTGCAATGGGGAAAATGACGAATGCGCACGATCTCCATCCATGACCCTGACGATCCGAGGATCGCCGGCTTTCGCCACATCCGCGAACGGGACCTGACCGGCCGAGAGGGACTGTTCGTGGCCGAGGGCGAGGTGGTCTTGCGCGTTCTGGCCTCCGCCGCTTCACGCTGCCGTCCACGCGCGATCCTGCTGGCGCAGAAGCGCGTCGAGGCGCTGGCGGACGTGATCGCGATCCTTCCGGCCGACGTTCCCGTCTATGCGGCTTCCCAGGCGGTGCTCGACGGGATCGCGGGCTTCGCCCTGCACCGCGGCATCCTGGCCCTGGGGGAGAAGCCGGCGACGGCTTCCGTCGAGGCCCTGCTGTGCGACGTGCGAGCGGATGATGTGTTCGTCGTGGCCTGCGGCGTCGGCAATCACGACAATATGGGCGGCCTGTTCCGCAATGCGGCCGCCTTTGGCGCGCGGGCGGTTCTTCTGGACGACCTCTGTTGCGACCCCTTCTATCGCAAGGCCATTCGGGTTTCCGTCGGGGCCGTGCTGCGAACCCCATTCGCCGTGGGAACCAGGGCGTCAGCCTTGGTCGAGGCGCTTCGAGCGGCCGGCGTCGAGGTGCTGGCGCTGACGCCCTCGGCGACCGAGCGATTGGCCGACTATCGTCGCAGCGGACCGGTGGCCGTCGTGTTGGGATCCGAAGGGCCGGGCCTGCCCCCAGAGGTGATCGGTCGATGCCGGGCGGTCGGCGTTCCCATGGCGGGCGGCTTTGATTCGCTGAATGTCGCGGCGACCAGCGCCCTGGCTCTGTATCAGATGACCTCGAACGGAGATCACCCAGAGTTTAAGCGTTAACCTTCTATTCACCTTGCGTGTCGAACGAAGTTGTGGCGACCATCGGCCTGCTGGGGGGGCTGATCATGAATCTTCTGTACTTTCTGAACAGGAACGCCAGGGTCGCTCTGGCTATCGCCTTGGGTGTCGCCGCCTTGGGCGCGGCCGGTGCGATCGGGTGGATCACCGCACCGGTCTGATTCGGATCGGCGGCTGAGACAAAAGGGGCGCGAACCGTGCGGTTCGCGCCCCTTTTCAGTGCAGCGTCTCTTCGCGATGGAGGCCTGACCGGGAATCGAACCCGGGTGCAAGGATTTGCAGTCCTCTGCGTCACCACTCCGCCATCAGGCCGCTCTGATCCCCGATCACTCGGGGGCGGTCATCGCGAGGGGCGTTCGCTATCAGATCGGATTGTCCGCTGCAACGCACGGAACTATAAGCACGCGATAATTCCTCTCCCCCTCCCGTTTGAAGGCTGACCACAGATGGATTTCACTGCCGAGCGCAAGGCCATGGTCGATTCCCAGGTTCGCGTGAACGATGTCACCAGCCATGAGATCCACAAGGCGATGATGGCGGTGCCGCGCGAGAACTATTGCGCGCCAGACCGGATCTTCGCCGCCTATTCGGATGCTGAGGTCGAGATCGCGGCCGACCGTCGATTGATGCCGGCGCGGGATTTGTCGAAACTGCTTCAGGCCGCCGACGCCCGCGAGGGCGAAAAGGCCCTGGCCATAGCGGCGCCCTATGCTGCGGCGGTGCTAGCGCGCATGGGCTTGACGGTGACGGCTCAGGAAGCCGAACAGGCGGTGTTCGACGTTGTCGGGGCGCCTTTGGAGGCGGAAGGCGTCGCGACGGCCCTGGCCCCGCTGAGCCGACCGGTCGGCGAGGGCTGGGATCTGATCGTCTGCGAAGGCGGCGTCGCCGCCCTGCCGGACGCCTGGGGCGCCGCCCTGCGGATCGGCGGTCGGATGGTTCTGGTCGAGCGTCGCGGCGCTATCGGCAAGGCGGCCCTCTACACCAAGGGCCGAGAAGGGCTGTCTCGCCGCGAACTGTTCGATTCGTCGCCGGCCCTCCTGGCGGAACTGACGCCGGCGCCCAGTTTCGCCCTGTGAAACCGACGGTAAGCCCGGGTGCAGCCTGGACTCGGCGGTGAGCGTGAAAAAAACTTAACTGGCGTGGAACGGGCGGAAGCCGCAGTTACGCTGAAGAACATCGGACGCTCGCGGGGCGTCAGGCAAGGACGGACAATGTTGAAACGCTCGCGTACCCTGGCTTCGGCCGCTGTGGTTGCTCTCGTGACCGGACTGGGCGCGCCCGCCTGGGCTGAAACCCTCCAGGATGCGATCGCCCTGGCCTATCGCACCAATCCGAACCTGCTGGCGCAACGCGCCAACCAGCGGGCTTTGGACGAGACGGTCGTTCAGGCGCGGTCGGGCCTACGGCCGACGCTCAGCGGTTCGGTGGGCGCCAGTTACACCCGCAACGACTTTCCGACCGTGACCCAGTTCGTCGACACTAACAACGACGGCGTGCCCGACACCCAGGTCTCCAGCTCCTCGAGCGAGAGCGACGGCGCCACGGCTGGGGTCAGCCTGTCCCAGAACATCTGGACGGCGGGACGCAGCGCCCTGGCGATCGACCAGGCCCGCGCCGGGGTGTTGGCGGGCCGGGAGACCCTGCGCGGTACCGAACAGTCGGTCATGCTGGCGGTGATCCAGGCCTATGTGAACGTCACCCGCGACATGGAGATCCTGCGTATTCGCGAGGAGAATCTGTCGGTTCTTCAGCGCCAGCTGGAAGAGACCAGCGCACGGTTCGAGGTGGGGGAGATCACCCGCACCGACGTGGCCCAGGCCGAAGCCTCCCTGGCTCAGTCGCAGGCCGACCTGGCCAGCGCGCGGGCGCAACTGTCGACCTCGCGCGCCGCTTATGCCGCCGTGGTGGGCCAGTCGCCGACCGACCTGGAGGCCGCCCCCGTCCTGCCGACGATTCCGGCCGATTTCGACGCCGCCATGGAGGTGGCCCTGGCGCGCAACCCCGGTCTTCTGGCGGCGCAATACCGGCTTCAGCAGGCCGAGGCGGCGGTGGCGGCGGCGCGCGCCGAATATCTGCCTTCCATTCGCGCGACAGCCTCCTACGGCGGTACGGCGACCGACCTCAGCAATCTGGATGAGCTGGCGGATCGCCGCAGCTTTACGGCCGGCGCTACCCTGTCGGTGCCGCTGTTCACCGGCGGCCTGAACCGTTCGCGGGTCGCCCAGTCTCTGGAACAGGCCAACGCCGCCCAGATCGCCATCGAGGCCGAACGGCGCACCATCCTGCAGAACGTCAGTTCCGCCTACGCCCAGGTTCTGTCCACACGGGCGAACGTCACCGCGGGGAACGAGGCGGTTCGCGCCGCCTCCGTCGCCGCCGAGGGCGTGCGGCAGGAGGCCCAGGTGGGCCTTCGCACCACTCTGGACGTGCTGAACCAGGAAGTGGCTCTGCGCTCGGCCCAGACCGCCCTGGCCAGCGCGCGTGCGGCCGAATATGTCGCCCGCGCCTCGCTCCTGTCGGCCATGGGACAGTTGGAAGGGCCTGCCCTGAACCCGACGCTGGAAGCCTATGACGCCAAGGCCAACTACGACCGCGTGCGCAATCGCGGGGCCTTGCCCTGGGACGGCGTGATCGAGGCGCTGGACCGGGTGGCCTCGCCGCCCGTCGTGGACGCTGACGACGCGCCCGACGCCCCGATCGACGCCCAGCTGAAAAGCGAAGTTGTCGAGACGGCGCCGCAGAATTGAGCGTCTGATCAGCCTTCAAGCCTAAAACGCCCGTTGATTCCGGCGGGCGTTGGTGCGACGACAAACGGGCGACCGGGGGGATCAGCAGTCTTTTCGGGGCGTGTCGCGACGTCTGGCGTCGTGTCTCAGTTTGTTCCAGGTCTCTCCAAGGTTTAGCCATGACCGATCAGCCCGCGCAGGAACCGACCATGGAGGAGATCCTGGCGTCTATTCGCCGGATCATCTCCGAAGACGAGGCGCCGGCGGAAACCCCCGCTGCTGCGGCGGCGGAGCCGCAAGCCGCCCCCGAACCGGAACCCCAGCCGGAGCCTGAGCCGGAACCGGCCGAGACCATCTTCGCCGCCCAGCCGGAGCCGGTCGCCGAAGCCGAGCCCCAACCAGCGGCTGCGGAAGAAGACGTTCTCGAGCTGACCGAGCTTTATGAAGCGCCGCCTGCCGCCGAGAGCATCGGCGATCTGGATGTGGTCGAAGCCGTTGAAGAGGCCCCTGCCGCGACGGAGCCGGCGCCTGCGGCGTCCAGCGGCTATGACGCCTTGGTCGGCGAAAGCGCCGCCGCCAGCGCCGCCTCGGCCTTTGCGGGCTTGGCGGCCAGCTTCAAGAAGCCGGAGGCCGCGCCTGCGCCGGCGGGAGGCGACATGAGCTTCGTCAGCGGCAATACGGTCGAGGCCATGGTGGCGGAAATGCTGCGTCCGCTGCTCAAGGACTGGCTGGACAACAATCTGCCGGGGATCGTCCAGGCGGCGGTACAGAGGGAAGTCGAACGCATCGCGCGCAGCGCCTAGCCCTTCGCTTCACCTCAGACTATCGAGGGGCGGCTCCTGAAGGGGCCGCCCTTTGTCATTCAAGGCCGCGCCCTGGCCGCACGACAACGATCAAAGAAGACCCATGCTCGAAAAGACCTTCGAACCCCAGGCCGCCGAACCCCGCCTGTACGCCCAGTGGGAAGAGAGCGGCCTGTTCGCGCCCCGCACGGAAGGGGCCGAGGGCGCCTATTCGATCGTCATTCCGCCGCCGAATGTGACGGGCAGCCTGCACATCGGCCATGCGCTGAACAATACGCTGCAGGACATCCTGGCCCGCTATCACCGGATGAAGGGCAAGGCGGTGCTGTGGCTGCCGGGTACGGACCACGCCGGCATCGCCACCCAGATGGTGGTCGAGCGCCAGCTGGCCGCCGCCGGAAATGTCGGGCGGCGCGACATGGGTCGCGACGCCTTCATCGACAAGGTCTGGGAGTGGAAGGCCGAGAGCGGCGGGACCATCGTGCGCCAGCTGCGCCGCCTGGGGGCCTCGTGCGACTGGTCGCGCGAGCGGTTCACCCTGGACGAGGGGCTGAACGCGGCCGTGCGCAAGGTCTTCGTGCAACTGCACAAGGAGGGCCTGATCTATCGCGACAAGCGGCTGGTGAACTGGGATCCGCATTTCCAGACCGCCATCTCGGACCTGGAGGTCGAGCAGCGCGAGGTGGACGGCGCCTATTGGCATTTCGCCTATCCGCTGGCGGACGGCGTCACCTACGAACACCCCGTCGCCTTTGACGAGGACGGCGAGGCGACGGAATGGGAGACGCGCGACTTCATCGTGGTGGCGACGACCCGGCCCGAGACGATGCTGGGCGACACCGGCGTGGCCGTTCATCCGGAGGATGAGCGGTACAAGGGGCTGGTCGGCAAGTTCGTGACCCTGCCGATCACCGGACGCCGTATTCCCGTTGTGGCTGATGAGTATGCTGACCCGACCAAGGGCTCGGGCGCGGTCAAAATCACCCCGGCGCATGATTTCAACGACTTCGGCGTCGGCAAGCGCGCCGGCCTGCCGGCCCTGAACGTCATGGACGCCTTCGCCCGGATCGTCGCCGACGACGTGAAGGAAATCCCGGCCGAATACGTCGGCAAGGACCGCTTCGCCGCGCGCAAGGCCATCGTGGCTCGCGCCGAGGAAGAGGGCTGGCTGCGCGAGATCGAGAAGACCAAGCATGTGGTGCCGCACGGCGACCGTTCCGGCGTGGTCATCGAGCCCTGGCTGACGGACCAGTGGTACGTCGACGCCAAGGTCCTGGCCCAGCCCGCGCTGAAGGCGGTGGAGCAGGGCGAGACGGTGTTCGAGCCGAAGTCGTACGAGAAGATTTATTTCGAATGGCTGAAGAACATCGAGCCCTGGTGCATCAGCCGCCAGCTATGGTGGGGCCACCGGATCCCGGCCTGGTACGGTCCGAACGGCGAGATCTATGTCGCCGAGACGGAAGAAGACGCCCGCGAACTGGCGATGGCGGACTATGATTCCGAGGTCGCCCTGACCCAGGACGAGGACGTGCTGGACACCTGGTTCTCCTCGGCCCTGTGGCCGTTCTCGACCATGGGCTGGCCCGAGAAGACCGAGGATCTGGAGCGGTTCTATCCGACCAGCGATCTGGTCACGGCGGCGGACATCATCTTCTTCTGGGTCGCCCGGATGATGATGATGGGCCTGCACTTCATGGACGAGGTCCCGTTCAAGCGGGTCATCATCAACGGCCTGGTCCGCGACGAGAAGGGCCAGAAGATGTCAAAGTCCAAGGGGAACGTCATCGACCCCCTGGGCATCATCGATGAGCTGGGCGCCGATCCCTTGCGCTTCACCATGGCCATCCTGTCTGGCACGCGCGACATCAAGCTGTCGAAGCAGCGGATCGAGGGATACCGCAACTTCGGCACCAAGCTGTGGAACGCGGCCCGGTTCAGCCAGATGAACGGCTGCGCCCGCGTCGAGGGCTTCGATCCCGCGACCGTCGAACAGACGATCAACCGCTGGATCCGGGGCGAACTGACCAAGGCCGAGCGGGCCGTGTCGGAGGCCATCGAGGGCGGGCGGTTCGACGATGCGGCCGGGGCGCTGTACAGGTTCGTCTGGAACGTCTTCTGCGACTGGTATCTGGAGCTGGCCAAGCCGATCTTCCAGGGCTCGGACGAGGCCGCAAAGGCCGAAACGCGAGCCATGACGGCCTGGACCCTGTACCAGACGCTGAAGCTGCTGCACCCGGTCATGCCCTTCATCACCGAGGAGCTGTGGGCCGAGCTGGGCAAGGAGGGGCCGGCGCGTGAGACCCTGCTGATCGGCGCCGAATGGCCGGTGCTGCCGGACGGCTTCATCGAAGCCTCGGCCGAGGCCGAGATCGGCTGGCTGGTCGATCTGGTCGGCGAAATCCGGGGGCTGCGGGCCGAGATGAATGTGCCGCCGTCGGCCAAGCCGCCGTTGGCCTTCGTCGCGCCGGACGCCGCCACGGCCGAGCGAATCGCGCGCCATCGCGACCTGATCCTGACCCTGGGTCGCGTGTCCGAGGTCGGATCGGCGGAGGCCGCGCCGACGGGGGCCGTGACCTTCGTCTCGGGCGGATCGACGGCGGCGCTGTCGCTGGCGGGGATCATCGACCTGACCGCGGAACGGGCGCGGTTGGAAAAGGAGATCGCCGTCTTCGACGCCGACATCGGCCATGTGAACAAGAAGCTGGGCAATCCCAACTTCGTGTCGCGCGCCGCGCCAGACGTGGTCGAGGAGCAGCGCGCCAAACTGGCTGAGGCCGAGGCGGGCAAGGTCAAGCTGCAGGCGGCGCTGGCGCGGCTCAGCGAGATCGGATGACCAATCCTCCCCCATCGGGGGAGGGGGACCGCGAAGCGGTGGAGGGGGCTCGATCCAAGGCCGGTGTCTGGGGCAGGGCCCCTCCACCACGCTGCGCGCGGTCCCCCTCCCTCGATGGGGGAGGATTTAGATGCGCATCGACCAACTGCTCGTCGCACGGGGACTGTTTGACACCCGTTCCCGCGCTCGCGCCGCCATTGAGGCGGGATGTGTGAAGGCGGACGGGCGCGTCGTGGCCAAGCCCTCGGAGCAGATCGCCGAGGAGGCCGAAATCGAGGCGGAACCGGCCCACCGCTGGGTCGGGCGCGGGGCGCTGAAGCTGGATCACGCCCTGACGCTTTGGCCTGTGGCGGTCGAGGGGCGGGTGGTGCTGGACGTCGGGGCGTCCACCGGCGGCTTCACCGAGGTCTGCCTGGATCGCGGGGCGACCAAGGTGTTCGCGGTCGATGTCGGGTTTGGGCAGATGCACGACCGGGTGTCGGCCAATCCGCGCGTGGTCAATCTGGAGCGGACGGACGCGCGCGATCTGACGCGCGACCTGATTCCGGAGGCGCCGTCTGTGATCGTGTGCGACGCCAGCTTCATCAGCCTGAGCAAGGTGCTGCCCGCCGCCCTGGATCTGGCGGCGCCCGGCGCGGATCTGGTCACCCTGGTCAAGCCGCAGTTCGAGGCGGACGGTCCCGGCGCCGGCAAGAAGGGTGTGGTCAAGGATCCGGCCGCCCACGCCGCCGCCGTGGAGCGCGTCAGGGATTGGTTGGAGGCCCTGGGTTGGGCCGTCCAGGCGACGACCGAAAGCCCGATCACCGGCGGCGACGGCAATGTCGAGTTCCTGCTCTGGGCCAATCAGCCAGGCTAAACAGCCCTAAGCCGCGCGAAGCGTTGGAGCCCTCCTAGCGCCGGCTCAAATAGGCCAAAGGCCGGTAGCCCCTCAAAAATGAGAAACCGCCGGAGGACTGATCCTCCGGCGGCTCCCGTCACGTCGTCGATTTGACAGGGGGGCTGAAATTAATCGACGACGCGATAGCGGCCGTACTGGTCGGGGCAGGTGCGGACATAGCGGGTGTCCGTGCGACCGTCCGGCAGACGGATGCGGCTTTCCGCCAAGCGGCATCGGTCGGAGTTCTGATAGGAATCGATCGGGCGCGAGCGGTAATCATCGTACCGGTCGTCGGCGTAGTCGTCGCGGCGGTCGTCGTAGCGATAGCCGTTATCGCCCGTATAGCGATCGTCGTAATAGCCGTAACTCGGCTGGCTGTAGCCGCCGCCGTAGTAGCCGTTGGAGGCGTAGCCGGCTTGATAGCTGCGGCAGGCGTCCGAGCTGGAGCGGCCGACTTGCGAGCCGATGACGGCGCCCACGACCCCGCCCAGAATACTGCCTTCGGTGCGGCGTCCGCGCGCGGCCAGCTGAGAGCCGATGACGGCGCCCGCGCCGCCGCCGATCACGGCGCCGGCGCCGGTGCGTCCTTCTCGCTCGCGGGCGCAGGGATCGTAGGTCTGCCGACCATAGCGGCCGTAGTCATAGGCGGGGGCGTAGGCGCCGGTTCCGTAGTTGCGGCTGTAGCTGTAGGCTTGAGCCGAGGCGGAGACCGGGGCGGCCAAGGCGCCGATCGTAAGGGCCGCAACTGCGGCGAGTGACGTGTTGGAAAGGCGCATCTTCAACCCCTTATGGTCGGACGTTCAGTGACGGGCGCTGAACGGCTGGACCGGCTGTCTGTTGCATGCAGGTTTAGGACCGCGAAGCTGAACGGCTTTTGAGCGGGCTGTTCATCTTCGTTCATGTTTCGTGGGCCTATCGCGCTCAGCGCTGCTTGAGGCGGTGGCTTGGCGCGGGGGAGCGTCGGGGCTAGAAGCCCGGCGATGCAGACCTTTACGATCAGCCGCGTCGGCGGGCAGGGCGACGGCGTCGCCGAGACGCCGCAGGGGCCGGTCTTCGCGGGCCTAACCCTGCCTGGGGAGACGGTGCGGGGGGAAGTCGTCGACGGGCGGCTGGAGCAGGTCGAGATCGTGACCCCCAGCCCAGACCGGATCGCGCCGGTGTCGCCCCAGTACGGCGACTGCGGCGGTTGCTCGCTGCAACACTGGGCGGACAGACCCTATCTGGAGTGGAAGCGCGAACAGGTGCGGCTGGCCCTGGCGCGCGAGAAGATCGAGACCGAGGTCGAGGCGACGGTGGCGAGTCCCACCGGAACGCGCCGACGGGTGGCTCTGCACGCGCGCCGAACCCAGGACGGCCGGGTGGTGCTGGGCTTCAAGGCGCGGCGGTCGTGGCGGCTGGTCGAGGTGCGGGAATGCCCGGTGGCCGATTCCCGGATCATCCGCGCCATCCCGGCCCTGACCGAGGTGGCGGCGGCCTTTCTGGAGCATCCCAAGTCGGCGCCGACCCTGCACGTGACCTGGACCCTGTCGGGGCTGGACGTGGATGTGACGGGGGTGGAGCGACGCTCGGGCGGGGGGCTGTCGGCCGACGCCCAGATGCGGGCCATAGAGGCGGCGCGGCGGGCCGATCTGGCGCGGCTGAGCCTCGCGGGCGAGACCCTGATGATGGCGCGTCAACCCTTGATCGGCTTCGGCCCCGCCACCGTGCCCCTGCCGGCGGGGGGCTTTCTGCAGGCCGTGCCCCAGGCCGAGGCGGCCATGGTTGAGCGGGCCGTGGCGGCGGTGAAGGGCGCCAAAAAGATCGCCGATCTGTTCTGCGGGGCCGGGACCTTCACCTTCCCGCTGGCGACGGTGGCGCCGGTGATCGCGGCCGATGCGTCCAAGGCGGGGATCGCGGCCCTGAAGGCGGGCGCAGGCTCGGCCAAGGGGATGAAGGCGATCACGGCGGAGGCGCGCGACCTGTTCCGGCGGCCCCTGACCCCCTATGATCTGAAAGGGTGCGAGGCCATCGTGTTCGACCCGCCGCGCGCGGGCGCCATCGACCAGACGGCCCAGATCGCCGGGACCAAGGCCGCCGTCGTGGTCGGGGTGTCGTGCAATCCCCAAACCTTTGCGCGGGACGCGCGGGTGCTGATTGACGCCGGGTTCCGGCTGGAGCGGGTCACGCCGGTGGACCAGTTCCTGTGGTCGGCCCATGTCGAACTTGTCAGTGTTTTCAAGCGGTAGCCCCATGGATGACGAGCTGGAAGATGGCGGCGGGTTTGACGCCGACGACTGGAGCCGGTTAACGCCCTTCGTCGGGGTAGTGGCGACCCTGGACGACGTCCAAGCGCGCCGGGCCGTCTTCGCTTTGGGCGAGACCGACGACCCGCGCCCCATCGCCATGGACCTGCCCCAGCCGGTGATCTGGTGGGAGGAGGACGGCGAACAGGCGGCCGTCGCCGTCCAGGCCGAGAGCCATCTGGGGCCGGACGGCGAGGCGATGGAGATCCTGGGCCTCATCCTGCCGGACGGGGAGGGGGCGGTGGCCCTGATGGAGGATGTCGATCTGGTCGACGACACGGACCCGACCTGGCGCGATCTGGTGACACGGGCCGTCGATCCGTCAGCGGCGGACTAGGCCTGATCGTTCAAGAAAAAATGAGTGCACTTTAGTGCACATTTTGGCGGGAGCTTCCCGACGCGCTGAATTGTCAAAGACCTGTTCACGACCTTACCACGCCAGTGGAAAGCGCCGGGTTCAGGGTGGTTTGACGCTCTCAACAGGCTGAAAAGGCGGGCGTCTTCCGTCAAGATTACGAGCGTCGGCCAAGCGTCGCATGATTCAGCCGAACAGCTCCAACTGCGGCCGGGCGTCGGCGGGGATGCGGAACTGGGTTTCGTCGAGCGGTCGCAGCGGCGCATCCAGGCCGTAGCGTTTGACGGCGGCTTTGAAGCGGGCGCCGATCAGTTCGGCGACGGGGCCGGTTCCCTTCATCCGCTGGGACCAGTCGGCGTCATAATCCCTGCCCCCGCGCGTCTGGCGGATCAGGGACATGACGCGGGCGGCGCGGTCCGGGCGGGCGTCGGCCAGCCATTCGCGAAACAGATCCTTGATCTCGAGCGGCAGGCGCAGGGTGACATACATGGCCCGCGTCGCCCCCGCCTTGGCCGCCGCCTCCAGCACTGATTCCAGCTCGTGGTCGTTCAGACCGGGAATGACCGGGGCGAAGCCGACCCCGATGGGACAGCCGGCATCGGCGAGACGGCTGATGGCCTCCAGCCGTTTGGCGGGGGTTGAGGCGCGGGGCTCCATGGCGCGGGCCAGACCCCGGTCCAGGGTGGTGATGGAGACGAAGGCCGAGGCCAGGCCGGCCTGCCCCATGGGCCCCAGAATATCGGCGTCGCGCGCGATCAGTACCGACTTGGTGATGATGCTGAAGGGGTGGTTGAAACGCCGCATGACCTCCAGGATCGAGCGGGTCGATTTCAGCTCGCGCTCGACCGGCTGATAGGGGTCGGTATTGCCGCCTATGTGGATGCGTTTGCACCGGTATCGGGGGGCGAGGAAGGCCTGTTCCAGCAGACGTGGGCCCTCGGGCTTGAAGAAGATCCGGCTCTCGAAATCCAGGCCCGGGGATAGGCCCATCCAGGCATGGGACGGACGGGCGTAGCAGTAGATACAGCCATGTTCGCAACCTTTGTACGGGTTGATGGAGCGGTCGAAACCGATGTCGGGACTGTCGTTCCGGGCGATGATGGTGCGGGCGTGTTCGGGCGTGAGGGTGGTGCGCAACGGCGCGGCCTGGGCGTCGTCGTTCGTCCAGCCGTCGTCGAACGACTCATGCTGCTCGGGCTCGTAACGGCCTGTCGCATTCGAACGCGCGCCTCTTCCCTTGGCGGTTTGCATGAAAGGGAAGGTGGATCAAAAACGAGAACAGAGCAAGAACATTTGTTCTCCATCTTCGAGGCGGACCACTGACAACCAGAACCAAACGATACAGTGTCTGTTGCGAAATCAGCCGCTGCGGGTGTAGAGGGCTGTCTTGCTTCCTCTCACGGCGATGGCCGAGGCGGCGGGAGCTGCTTGCGTCCTGATCCGGAGAGCCCGATGGCCGCCCGCCGCTATTCCGCCGTCGCCGTCGCCCTGCACTGGGTGATCGCGCTCTGCATCCTGTCCATGATCCCGATGGGGTGGTGGATGACCGCCGCGATCGAACAGCCGGGGAGCCAGGCCGCAGCCTACCGCGTGTTCCAACTCCACAAGTCGATCGGCTTTCTGATTCTGGCCCTGACCCTGGTGCGGATCGTCTGGCGGCTGACGCATCGGCCGCCGGCCCTGCCTGAGGGGATGAAGCGATGGGAGGTCTTCGCCGCCCATGCGACCCATGCGGCCTTCTACGCGCTGATGCTGGGGCTGCCGCTGACGGGGTGGCTGTATGTCTCGGCCGGCTGGGCTGTGTCGCAGGACCGGGCGCTGGAGGTGGCGACCCGCTGGTTCGGCCTGTTTCCCGTCCCGCACCTGCCGGGGGTGGCCGGACTGGCGACGGAGGCGCGGCGGGCAATGGCCTTTTCGGCGATGGGCGCGCACGCCGCCATGGCCTGGGGCGCGGTCGTCCTGGTGATCCTGCACGTCGGGGCGGCGCTGAAACACCAGTTTCTCGACCGCGACGGCGTCCTGGCGCGCATGGTTCCAGGTCTGAGGCAGGACGGGGAGGATTCCGATGTCGGCGTGGAGCCGGACGCGCGCGCGGCCTGGGCGGAACGCAGTCTCGGCCTGGCCTTGATCCTCGTCGTGGCGGCGGCCGGGGCTATAGCCGCGCAGCCTGCCCCCAGGACTGAACCGACGCTCCGGCCTGAAATCGCGCCCGTTCCGGCGCCCGAGCCCGATATCCCGTCCGGCCCGACGGACGTCCAGGCGGCGGAGGCCGAAACCGCCGAACCGGCTGCGGGGACGGAGGCGTCGCAAAAGGCGGTCGACTGGACCATAGACCGCGACGCCTCCGAGATCGCCTTCGCCGGGAGCCAGTCGGGCGCCGCCTTCAACGGCCGGTTCGAACGCTGGAGCGGCCAGATCCGGTTCGACCCTGCCGATCTGGCGGGGTCGAAGGCGGTGATCACCGTCCAGACCGGCTCGGCGCGGACAGGGGACTCGACGCAGGAGGCTTCGATCCAGGGGGCTGAATGGTTCGACGTCGGCCAATATCCGACCGCCCGGTTCGAGACGACGGGCTTCCGGTCGCTCGGCGGGGATCGATACCAGGCGACGGGCCGCTTGCGGATCAAGACGACCAGTCTGCGGGTCATCCTGCCCTTCACCTATCGTGAGACCGGCGGCGTCGCGACGGTGGAGGGGCGGCTGCAACTGGACCGGACCGCGTTGAACCTGGGCCTGGAATCCGACGCGACCGGCGACTGGGTCTCCAAGATGGTCGACGTCCGGATCAAGGTCAGAGCGCGGCGGGCCGAATAGGCGCCGACTTGCCCTGACGGAAGTCTGGCCTTAGGGGTCCGCGCTCTTGATCAATGATTCAGGGAGCGGTCGATGACCCTCGCACTTCTGTTTCCGGGACAGGGCAGCCAGGCCGTCGGCATGGGCGCGCAACTGGCCGACGCCTTCGCCTCCGCCCGCGACGTCTTCGCCGAGGTGGACGAGGCCCTGGGCCAGAAGCTGTCGGTGCTGATGCGCGAAGGCCCCGAGGATCAGCTGACCCTGACCGAGAACGCCCAGCCGGCCCTGATGGCGGTGTCGGTCGCGGTCATCCGGGCGCTGAAGGTCGAGTTTGATTTCGACGTGGCCAAGGCGGCCTATGTGGCCGGTCACTCTCTGGGCGAATATTCGGCCCTGGCGGCGGCCGGGGCGATCTCGCTGTCGGATACGGCGCGGCTGCTGAAACTGCGCGGCCAGGCCATGCAGCGGGCGGTTCCGGTCGGGCAGGGGGCGATGGCTTCGCTGATCGGGCCCAAGACCGATCTGGCCCTGGCCGAGGCCGCAGCGGCGGCCGGCGCTGAAGTCGGCGTCTGCGTGGTCGCCAATGACAACAACGCCGGCAACATCGTCATCTCGGGCGAGAAGGCGGCTGTGGACCGGGCCATCGAAAAGGCCAAGGAACTGGGGGCGCGGGCGATTCCGCTGAACGTCTCGGCGCCCTTCCACTGCCCGCTGATGCAGCCGGCGGCGGACGAGATGGCGACGGCCCTGGCCTCGGCGACCATTCTGGCGCCGGCGGTTCCCGTGGTGGCCAATGTGCTGGCGCGGCCGGAGAGCGATCCTGAAGTCATCCGCCGGCTGTTGGTCGAGCAGGTGACCGGCCGGGTGCGCTGGCGCGAGAGCATGGAGTGGATGGCGAGCGAAGGGCGGGTGACCCGCTTCGTCGAGGTCGGTTCCGGCAAGGTGCTGACCGGCATGGCCAAGCGGATCGCGCCTGACGCCGAGAGTCTGCCTCTGAACACGCCGGAAGAGCTGGAAGCCTTTGCGAGGGGAGTGACGAGTGGCGAGTGACGAGTGGCGAGACTATCGCCGCCCCACTTTGCTTTTCCTCGTCACTCGCCACTAATCACTCGCCACTTCGGAGAGACATAAATGTTCAATCTTGCAGGCAAGACCGCGCTGGTGACCGGTGCGACGGGCGGGATCGGCGGCGCGGTGGCGCGGGCGCTGCACGCCCAGGGCGCGACCGTGGTGCTGTCGGGCACGCGCGAGGCGGTGCTGGCGGATCTGGCCAAAGACCTGGGCGAGCGGGCGCATTTCGCGACGGCGAACCTGTCGGACCCCGACTCGGTCGACAATCTGGTGAACGCGGCCGAGACGGCGGCGGGCTCAGCCCTGGACATCCTGGTGGCCAACGCCGGCATCACCAAGGACGGCCTCCTGATGCGGATGAAGGACGAAGATTTCCAGTCGGTCATCCAGATCAATCTGGAGAGCTATTTCCGCCTGACCCGCGCCGCGGTGAAGGGGATGATGAAGCGCCGGTCGGGCCGGATCATCGGCGTGACCTCGGTCGTCGGCGTCACCGGCAATCCGGGCCAGACCAACTATTCGGCGTCGAAGGCCGGGATGATCGGCTTTTCCAAGTCGCTGGCGCAGGAGGTCGGATCGCGCGGGATCACGGTCAATTGCATCGCGCCGGGCTTCATCGCCTCGCCCATGACCGACGTGCTGAACGACCAGCAACGCGAGACCATTCTGGGCCGGATTCCGGCGGGCCGGCTGGGCACGGGCGACGAGATCGCGGCCGCCGCCGTCTATCTGTCGTCTGACGAAGCCGCCTATGTGACGGGCCAGACCCTGCATGTGAACGGCGGCATGGCGATGATCTGATCGTCATCACGACACGCAACAGACTATTTCCCGCCCGAAAGCCTGTGCTAAAGGGCAGGAACGCATCGGCGGTTCAGGCTTTCGGGCTTGCATCGTCGTCGCTGCCGTGAGACGGCGATTTCTGAAGCTACCCCCGCCTCTACGGCGATTTTAAACAGGCAGAGAGACACTCATGTCCGACACCCTCGAGCGCGTTCGCAAGATCGTCATCGACCACCTGGACGCCGATCCGGACAAGGTCACGGAAAAGGCCAGCTTCATCGACGACCTGGGCGCCGACTCGCTCGACAACGTCGAGCTGGTGATGGCCTTCGAAGAAGAGTTCGACATCGAGATCCCGGATGACGCCGCCGAGCACATCCAGACGGTCGGCGATGCGGTCAAGTTCATCGACGAAAAGTCGGCGGGCTGATCCAGCCCCGACTGGCGGCCGACAGGCTGACAGATCACAGGGCCGCCCGGCGCTCCTAGCGGAGACGCCCGGCGGCCTTTACTGTTTCTGACCCTCGCGAATCCGCAGTGATTCCCCGGGACAGGATTGGAGTTGAAGGAGCACGCACCATGCGCCGCGTCGTCGTTACGGGCATCGGTCTGCTGACCCCCCTGGGCTGGGGCGTCGACAAGAGCTGGAAGGGCATCGTCGAGGGACGGTCGGGCATCGGTCCGATCACGGCCTTCGACACCGAGGGCTATGGCTGCACCATCGCCGGCGAAGTGCCGAGCGTCGACGGGCGCGGCGGCGGCGGCGAAGGCGACTTCGACCCCGAGAAAATCATGTCCGCCAAGGACCGAAAGCGCGTCGACGACTTCATCCTGTACGCCATAGCGGCGGCGGACGAGGCCCTGCATGACGCCAACTGGAAGCCCGAGACGGACGAGGACAAGGAACGAACCGGCGTCATGGTCGGCTCCGGCATCGGCGGCCTGGGCCCCATTGCCGATACGGCCATCGTCTTGAAAGAGCAGGGGCCGCGCCGCGTCAGCCCCTTCTTCATCCCCAGCGCCCTGATCAATTTGGCCGGCGGGCAGATTTCGATCCGGCACGGGCTGAAGGGGCCGAATCATGCGGCGGTGACCGCCTGCGCCACCGGCGCCCACGCCATCGGCGATGCGGCCCGGATGATCGCCCTGGACGACGCCGACGTCATGGTGGCGGGCGGGGCCGAAAGCTCGATCGTGCCGATCGGCATCGCCGGCTTTTTGGCCTGCAAGGCCCTGTGCACCGCCTATAACGACACGCCGGAGAAGGCCTCGCGACCCTATGACCGGGGCCACGCCGGCTTCGTCATGGGCGAGGGCGCAGGGATCCTGGTGCTGGAGGAGTACGAACACGCCAAGGCGCGCGGCGCCAGGATCTACGCCGAGATCGTCGGCTACGGCATGAGCGGCGACGCCTATCACATCACCGCCCCGTCCGAAGACGGCGAGGGCGGGGCGCGCGCCATGAAGGCGGCGCTGAAGCGAGCCGGGCTGCAGCCGTCCGACCTGGACTACGTCAACGCCCACGGCACCTCGACCATGGCTGACTGGATCGAGCTGAAGGCCATCGAAGGCCTGGTCGGAGACCATGCGAAGAACCTGGCCGTCAGCTCGACAAAGTCGATGACGGGCCACCTGCTGGGCGCGGCCGGCGCCATCGAAGCGGCCTTCTGCGTCCTGGCCATCCGTGACCAGGTCGCGCCGCCGACGATCAATCTGGACGACCCGGAGATGGAGACCCCGATCGACCTGGTGCCGAACAAGGCCAAGCCGATGAAGATCGACGTCGCCATGTCCAACAGTTTCGGCTTCGGGGGCACCAACGCCTCGGTGATCTTCAAGAAGGTCGACTGACATGTTCGGACGGGGGCGGGGTGACAGGCGTGTGGAGAAGCGGTCGGGGTTGACGGTCAGTCTGCTGACCGCCTCAGCGACCTTCAGCCTGTTCCTAATCGCCGCCCTCGCCGTCGTCTGGGGCGTCTATTACGGGCCAGGACCGGGCGCACGGCAGGGGGATCGAACGGTCGTGACCCTGGCCAGCGGCTCGGGCGTCTCCGCCATCGCCGCCCAGTTGAAGGCGGCGGGGGTGATCCGTTCGACCGACCTGTTCAAGGCGGCGGCCACCTTCACCGGTGCGGACCGCAAGCTGCGGGCCGGGGAATATGAGGTGCCGTCGGGGACCTCGCTGGCCGGAGTGCTGAACCTGCTGGTCGAGGGGCGGGTGGTGCGCCATTTCGTGACCCTGCCGGAAGGCTGGTCCTCGGCCCAGGCGGTGGACATCCTGGCCAAGGAGCCGGTGTTGACCGGAACCGTCGAGACGACGCCCGAGGAAGGCAGTCTGTGGCCCGACACCTATGAGGTGTCACGCGGCGATACCCGCCAGTCGGTGATCGATCGGATGCAGCGGGCGGCGAAGGAAAATCTGCGGCTGCTGTGGGCGCAGCGGGGACCGGGCACAGTGGCCCGCAACCCGGAAGAGGCGGTGATCCTGGCCTCCATCGTCGAGAAGGAGACTGGGCTGGCGGCCGAGCGGCCTCGCGTGGCGGCGGTCTTCTCCAACCGACTGCGGCAGGGGATGCGGCTGGAGAGCGATCCCACCATCGTTTACGGCCTGACCCAGGGGCGGCCGCTGGGGCGCGGCATCCGCCGGTCAGAGCTGCAGCGTCAGACGCCCTGGAACACCTATCAGATCGACGGCCTGCCGCCGACGCCCATCGCCAATCCCGGCAAGGAGGCGCTGGAGGCCGTGCTGAACCCGCCGGCGGATCCGGCCCTGTTCTTCGTCGCCGACGGATCAGGCGGCCACGTCTTCGCCATCACCTATGAAGAGCATCTGCGCAATGTGGCGCGCTGGCGTCAGATTGAGCGACAGAAGGCCGGCCTGCCGCCCGAGACGCAGGCGCCGGTCGCGCCTGAGGCCAGCCCTGCGCCCATGACCGATCCGAACGCGGAGGGCGGACAGGCCACCCTCACCCTGCCTGCCGGCGCGACCCAGGGTCTGAGATGAGCCTGATTTCTGGAATGACGGGCTTTGGCCGGGCCGAGGGCGCCGGTGAGGGCTGGACCTGGGCGGTCGAGGTGCGGTCGGTCAATGGGCGCAATCTGGAGGTTCGGTATCGAGGGCCGAACGGATTCGACACCTTGGAGAGGGCTGCGAAGACAGCCGCCCAGGCGCGATTCGTCCGCGGACAGATCTCCGTCGGCGTACAGGCCAAACGAACGGTGGGGGCGGAGGCGGCCGTTACGATCAATGCGCCCTTGCTGGCCCGCTATTTGACCCTGGCCAATGAGTTGGCCGAGGACGGGGCGACGCCGCCGTCCGCCGACGGCCTCCTGGCCCTGCGCGGCGTCATAGAGGCGCCGGAGGAGGTGGAGGATCCGCAGGCGCGCGCCGCGCTGGAGGTCGAGATGGCGCGAACAGTCGAGGCCGCCCTGGACGCCTTGAAGGGCGCGCGAAACGCCGAAGGCGCCCAGCTGGCGCCGCTACTGGCGGACTTCATCGCCCGGATCGAAGGGCTGGTCGCTTCGGCCGAAGGCGAGGCTCAAGCCCAGGTCGCCGCCATCCGCGACCGGTTCAGCCGCCGTATGGCCGAACTGGCGCCGGATGCGCCGGGCCTGGAAGAGCGAATCTTTCTGGAAGCTGCGTCGCTGGCGGCCAAGGCCGACGTGCGCGAGGAACTGGACCGGCTGTCGGCCCATGTCGCTGCGGCGCGCCAGCTGATGACCGCGCCGCCGGCCGGACGGAAACTGGACTTCCTGCTGCAGGAATTCATGCGCGAGGCCAACACCCTCTGCTCGAAATCGGCTACGACGGCGCTCACTGGAATCGGCCTCGAGCTGAAGGCCGTCATCGAACAGTTGCGTGAACAGGTTCAGAATGTCGAATGAACGCTCGCCCCGCCGGGGCGTCCTCCTCATCGTCGCCAGCCCGTCGGGCGCCGGCAAGACGTCGCTGTGCCGCCGGCTGATGGCGGACCACGGGGGGCTGGAACTGTCGGTGTCGATGACGACGCGGGGCATCCGTCCCGGCGAGGTCGACGGTCGCGACTATAATTTCGTGGATCGCGAGCGGTTCCAGAAGCTGATCGACGCCGACGCCTTCCTAGAATGGGCCGATGTCCACGGCAATCTGTACGGCAGCCCACGCGGGCCGGTCGATCGGGCCCTCGCTGAGGGACGTGACGTCCTGTTCGACATCGACTGGCAGGGCGCGCGCGACGTAGCCGAGAAATGCCCGGAGGACGCGGTGCGGGTCTTCATCCTGCCGCCCAGCCTGGAAGAGCTGCGCCGACGACTGGTCACCCGGTCGCAGGACTCGGACGATGTCATTGAGCGCCGCGTCGCCAACGCCAAGGGTGAGATCGAACACTGCGACGCCTTCGACTATGTGATCGTCAACGAGGATTTTGACCGGTCCTACGCCGAGCTGGCGCACATCTATCACGCCGAGCGATCGCGCCGGTTCCGCAATCTGTGGGTGGGGGATTACAAGGCCGCCCTGCTACGCGAGCCTGTCTGAACGAACAACGACACCGCGGCTGGCGGGAGGGGGGAGAGGCCGCCGCAGTGTCGTCTTCGGCTGTGAAGCGGCGACGACATCGCGCCGGCGGGGGCGTCCTACGCGATGTCGTCCTATGCGCTACGCAACTGCACTCCTTTTCCCACAAGGCAGGTTCCAGAGGGTAAATATCGGCCTAGGGGCGATTGCTTAGGTACGACCCACCATGGGCCTGCCGCCTTTTGCGGATCGGCTCAGCCTGGATTTCGAGCGGCGAACCAAGGCGTGATTCGTTCCAACGCGGCCTTGATCTCCCCTGTCGAGACCGCGAAGCTGAAGCGGATGTAGCGTCGACCATCGACGGGGTCGAAATCCACGCCCGGCGCGGTGGCCACGCCGGTATCGCGCAGCAGTTGTTCGCAGAAGGCCACGCTGTCGTCCGTCAGGTGGCCGATGTCGGCCCAGATGTAGAAGGCGCCGTCAGGCGGCGCGATCTTCCTCAATCCAAGCGCCGGCAGGGCCGCCAGCATCAGCTCGCGGTTGCGGGCGTAGGTCTGGATATGGCCCTCAAGCTCGTCGATCGCGTCCATGGCGACCAGGCCTGCGTGCTGGCTGAGGCTGGGCGGGGTCAGGAACATGTTCCCGATATAGGCGCGAGCGGCCTCGATCAGGGCCTCGGGGACCAGCAGCCAGCCCAACCGCCAGCCGGCCATGCTCCAGTATTTGGAGAAGCTGTTGATCACCAGGGCGTCCGGCGCGAACTGCAGCATCGACGGGGTCGGGCCCGCGTAGGACAGGCCGTGGTAGATCTCGTCCGAAAGGATGGCGATGTTTCGCGCGCGGCAGACCTCGGCGATGGCGGCGAGTTCGGCCTCCGGGATGATGGTCCCGGTCGGATTGGCCGGGCTGGCGATGATGACGCCGGCCGGAGCGGGATCGAGCGCCTCCAGCTGGGCGGCGGTCAGCTGGAACCGGGTCTCGGGACCGCAGGCGATCTCCACCGGCTCCAGATGCAGGGCACGCAGGCTGTTGCGATAGGCGACATAGCCGGGACGGGCCAGGGCGATGCGGTCGCCGGGCTTGAACCGGACGCTGAGGGCCAGGACCAGGGCGGGCGAGGCCCCGCAGGTCAGCAGGATTTGGCCGGGGTCGACCGTTACGCCGTACCGGTCCTGGTACAGGCGAGCAATGCGGGCGCGCAGGTCGGGGCTTTCCCAATAGCCCATGGCGTCGGCGTCCAGCACCTGATGTGCGCGGGCGACGGCGGCGGCGGGCGCGCCGGTGGAGGGCTGGCCGAATTCCATATGGATGATCGACCGGCCTTCGGCTTTCAGCTGGTGCGCTAGACGGCTGACGGTGATGGCGCGGAAGGGTTCGACGGTCATGTCAGGGCGTCCGCCAGTCTGAGGAAGCCGGCCACGTCGATCGTCTCGGCGCGGGCGTCGGGTTCGATGCCGGCGGCCTCGCAAAGGGCGGCGCCGCCGAGCTGTTTCAGGCTGGAGCGCAGCATCTTGCGGCGCTGGCCGAAGGCGGCGGCGGTGACGCGTTCCAACTTCTTCAGGCGCTCAGGCGACGGGCGCTCATCCAGCGGGACCAGATGGACCACGGCCGAGGCCACCTTGGGCGGCGGGGTGAAGGCGGCGGCGGGCAGGTGCATGACGATGCGGGCGGTGCAGACGGCCTGGGCGATGACGGCGAGGCGGCCGTAGGCGTCCTCGCCGGGCCCAGCGGCGACGCGCTCGGCGACCTCCTTCTGGAACATCAGGGTCAGGCTGTGGGGCAGCCAGGGGCCGGTCAGCCATTTGATCAGCAGGGCGGTGCCGACATTGTAGGGCAGGTTGGAGACCAGGTGGGCGGGGCCGGAGACCAAGTCCGCCTCCTTCACCTTCAGGGCGTCGGCCTCGACGATGGTCAGCCGGCCCGAGCCGTCGTCCAGTTCGGTCAGCAGGGGAATGAAGCGCGGATCCTTTTCCACCAGGACCACGGGGCCGGCGTCGGATTCCAGCAGGGCGCGGGTCAGGCCGCCGGGGCCGGGGCCGACCTCGATCACGGCGCGCCCGTCGAACGGACCGGCCAGGCGGACGATCTTGCGCGTGACATTGAGGTCCAGCAGGAAATGCTGGCCGAAGCTCTTTTTCGCCGACAGGCCGTGGGCGTCGAGGGTTTCGCGGAGGGAAGGAAGGTCGGTCACACGCCCTGTTAGCGCGCGGCGCGGGCCGCCGCCATCTCCGAGGCCAGACGAATAGCGGCGATCAGGCTGTCCGGACGCGCAATCCCCTTGCCGGCGATGTCGAAACCCGTTCCGTGATCGGGCGAGGTGCGGATGACGGGCAGACCCAGCGAGACATTGACCCCGCCCCAGAAGTCCAGGGTCTTGACCGGGATCAGGGCCTGGTCGTGGTACATGCAGATCACCGCATCATAGGTCGCGCGGGCGGCGTCGTGGAACAGGGTGTCGGCGGGTCTGGGATCGGTGATGTCGATCCCTTCGCCGCGCAGATGTTCGGCGACGGGGATCAGGGTCTCGATCTCCTGCAGCCCCAGGGCGCCGCCTTCGCCCGCGTGGGGGTTCAAGGCGGCCATGGCTAGGCGCGGGCGGGCGATGGCGAAGTCGCGCTTCAGGCTTTCGTGGACGACGCGGGCGGTGCGGGCGACCCGCTCGGCCGTGATCAGCTCGGGAACCTGATCCAGGGCGACGTGGATGGTGACCAGACAGGCGCGCAGGTCGCGGGCGGCCAGCATCATCACGGGCCCCCGCGTGCCGGCGTAGGGGGCGTCGGCGGTCAGTTCGGCGATGAACTCGGTGTGACCCGGAAAGCGGAAACCCGAGGCGTACATGGGCGCCTTGGCGATGGGGGCGGTGACCAGACCCGAGGCTTCGCCCGACAGAGCGAAACTGACGGCTTCTTCGATGCCGTCGGCGACCGAGGGCGCATTGACCGGGTCGGGAAGGCCGACTGTCACCGGCGCAGGCAGGGCGCGGTGAATGACCGGGAGGGCCCGCTCGAAATGCTGGGCGGCCTCGCCGGGCGTGAAGACGTCGGCGACGGCTATGCCTTGCGCCTCAAGCAGGGCGGCGTCGCCGATTACGGCGAACGGCAGCATGTCGGCCGAGCGCGCCCGCCAGGCGGCGGCTACGATCTCCGGCCCGACGCCGGCGGGTTCGCCCAGCGTCAGGACCAGAGGCCGGGTCATTTGAACTCGATCAGGGCGTCGTTGCGCAGATCGCGGATATAGCGACGCTCCAGCACCGCCAGGTTCTGGCCGCGCAGCCGGTTCTCGACCTGCTGACGATTGGGGGCCTCAGGACCGCCGACGCGACGGCCGCAGACGGCGACCAGATGCAGGCCGAGCGGCGTACGAATCGGGGTCGAGACCGAGCCGATCTCTCCGGTGCGGGCGAACTGCTGGAACTGGGGCGCCAGATTGGCCACGTCCGATTCGCCCAGGTCGGCGCCGATTACGCCCTGGGTCGCTCGCGCCTGGGACAGGATGTTGTCGCAGTTCAGTCCCTGGCGCAGGCCTTCCAAAGTCCGGGTGGCCGCTGCGAGCTCGGCCTCGGACGCCGATTCCGGCAGTTCGACCATCATCTGTTTCAACGAAACCAGGCTGGTCGCCGCGCCGTCACGCTTGTCTCGCATATAGATGATGTACACGCCGCCATCGACCGGGACGGGGTTCGACAGCTGGCCGGGCTGGAGCTGGTCGAAGATGGTCTGAAGGGCCGGCTGCACCGTGCCCTTGACCACCCAGCCTGCGTCGCCGGGGACGCGGGCCGAGGCGGACGGGGCGGAGGAGAACTGTTGGGCGACCGCCTGGAAGGGCGCGCCCTGAATGATCTGCTGCACCAGCTGGCGGGCGCCGTTCATCGCAGCCTCTTGGCCGCCGACCCGTGCCGCTTCGATGTAGATCTCACCGATCAGATACTGGGGCTGGGCCGCCGCCTCGTTCAGGCGGCGCAGTTCCTGCTCGACTTGAAGCGTGCTGGGCCGGGCGCGGCTGTTGAAGCGGCCGGGCACCAGCTGGCTCCAGCCGATTTCCGTGCGCAGGTTTTCGCGGAAGGCGCTGGGCTGAATGCCGCCCTGCTGGAGAAACTCCATATAGGCGGCCGGCGTGACGCCGGCCTGGCGCGCCATCTGGGCGATTTCCTCGTCGATCTCCTGGTCGGTGACCTTCAAGGTCTCGAACTTGGTGATTTCCTGAGCCTTCAGCCGTTCTTCGATCAGTCGGTTCAGCGCCGCCTGCTGGATCGCCGGCAGATTCTGTTCCGTCGGCTGAACCTGGGACGAGGCGATCAGCATCAGCATCTGCTGGCGCAGATCATAGCCGGTGATGATCTTGTCATTAACCGTAGCGACAATGCCGTCGGCCAGTTCGAACTGAGGCGCGGCGCGGGCCGCAACCGGTCCGTCTCCGGCCGCCGGGTTAGGCGCGCCTGCGGCCGTCGGTTGCTGGGCGGCCGGAGCGGGCGCCGTCTGACCATAGGCCGAACCGGCGAGGAGGAGCGCCGCGAGCGCAGCCCCCGTCGAATAACGCATCAAACCCATTGGTCGTCCTGATTCCTCACAGCGGTCCACCGGCCGGGCCGGCAGGCGGTCGCGCCCGTACAGCGTCATGCTCAACGCAATCCGCCCTGTCCATAACCTGAACCTCCGAAAGTGGCGAGGTTTAGGCGTAGATACACCCCGTCCGACGGACCACTGGCCCGAACCCGCGTATTGTCGCGGCGATAACCGATCTCGACCCGAAAACAATCGTCGTCGAACAGGAGGCCGACCTCCTGGCGGGTGATGACGTTGCGCTCCAGGTCGGCGATCCCGGCTACGGCCACGCCCCAGTGGCCGTAGACGAACTGCTGACCCGCCAGCTGGACGAATTCATAGTTCCGATTGAGCGGCCCTGACAACGGATTGGACCGGTCGACGATATAGCTGAAGCTGGCCAGGTTGCGCCGGCCCCAACGTCCGTCCAGCGCGGCCTCGGCGCGCCGGATGTCGCCCGACCCGTCGACGGTGGCGTGGCCCCAGCTGCGGATCCGGTCCGAAGGCGAGAAACTGCCCTGGACCACCCAGTCGGAAGCCGAGGAGGCCAGTCCGGTGGGGTCGTAGAGGGCGCCGGTCGTGCTGTCGGGTATGGTGGTGCGGAAGGCGTCTTCGTCGTCGGCGCGATAGCTGCGGCCTACGAAAAGGCTGGCGCTGCGGCCTTCGGACCAGCGGATCGTAGCCCGGGCGCCGGCGGTGAAACGGGCGCCGCCTTCCACCAGGTCATAGCCCGAGAAGCGGTCCATGCGGAACAGGGAAGATTCATCCAGTTCGATGACCTGTGAATCCTCATTGGGAATGCGGGGGTCGATGTCGGACTTGTTGGAGACCGACAGCTGGGCGACCGGCTCCAAGATGATGTCGCCGCGCGGCGTGCGACGCACCAGGGGGTAACTGAGGTCCACCCCGGCGCTCGCGCGCGTGCGGCTCAGCGTCTCGTCGCTTTCGACGCCCATCATCGGCGGCAGGTCGGACAGGGCGTAGAAGTCCACGCGGCCGTCGACGAAGGGCTCGATACGCAGGCCGTTGGGCGTGATGAAGACGCGACGCCACTCCGCCTGACCTGTGATCCGTCGGCTGTCCACGCCCGAAAGCCCCGTTGGGTCCCCAGGCACGATGTCCGGATTGAGCACCGGCGCGCCGACGAAAACGTCGCGATACAGGGATACGGCGGACCCCTTCAGCCGCAGCCGGCCGCCGCCGATCAGGCCCGACGGCTCCCAGCGGGCGTCGATCAGGGGGGCGACGATCGGCAGGGCGCCGTCGTTTTCAAAGACCTTGAACCCTTCCGTGTCGCGGAAATCGGTGTCGGCGAAGCGGTTGTCCAGTCTCAGGCTCTGGATCGAAAAGGCTGCGCTCGAAACATAGGAGCGGTCGGTCTGCCGCTCGGCGTAGACCTGACTGATCAGACGGCGACGGTCGCCGTAATAGAGGCCGTTGTCCTGATAGGGGTTCTGAACGTCGTAGCGGTCGAACAGGGTCTTGTCGGACGTCCGCTCGGCCGTGAAGCCGAGGCGCCAGGGGCCCGACAGATCGAACGCGCCATGGGACAGCAGATAGCTGCGGTGCTCCTTGTCCCCAAAGCGGACATTGCTTTCGTAATCCCCGTCGCCGTTCCTGTCGAAGTCGCCGAAGGTGCGCTCATAGGTGTAGCCGCCGCGGGCGACGATCGTTCCGTTGACGAAGCGGCGGCGCCACTGAAGGTTCAGCAGGGGCGACACCCGCGTGTTGAACTGCGGGCTGATCAGCCAGTCTTCCGACGGCGAAACGACATGCAGATAGGGGGTTTCGATCGAGACGCCGCGGCCTTCGTCATAGTTGACGATCGGCACCAGGAAGCCGGACGCGCGTTCGACGGTGGGATCCGGGTGGGCGAAAAAGGGGGTGTAGAAGACGGGCACCCCGCCGATGCGGAACATCGCATTGCGGTAGATGACGGCGCGCAGGGCCTCATCCTGAACCACCTTCTCGGCCTGGATCGAGAGGCTGGGGGTCTTGGGGCCCTTGTCGTCGCAGATGGGGCAGGGGGTGAAGACGGCGTAGTTCAGCTCATTGACCCGTTCGCTTCGGCGAACCGCCGTCGCGGCCATCAGGCTGGCGCCGTTGCTGAAACGGGTGGCGAAATCGACGGCGACGGCCGCCTTCAGTTCGCCGTCGGCCTCCAAATGGCTGGCGTAGACGACCGTGCCGTCCGGCGCGATCGCCTCCACCCGGCCGTCGGCCGCGGCCGCGCCGGTGGACAGATCATAGGTCAGGTTCTCGCCCCGAAGCACATGACCGTCAGCGCGCAGATAGACCCGGCGCGCGCCGTTGCTCTGGGCGACGATCGTGTCGCCGACACGGCCGGCGCTGTCGGCGTCCACATAGACGGCGCCCTGGGGCAGGACGTCGGAAACCGCCGATTGATCCGGCACCGGCTGAGCTTGGGCGAGCGCCTCTTCCGCGAAGGGCAGACACGCCAGGAGCGCCGCGCCGGCCAAAAGCCTAGCCCGTAAGGCCCTTGAACGCCGATCGCGATCACCTTGCATGAAGCATCCGTCTGTCTTGAGCGAGGCGCTCGCTTAGCCGTCTTCGGTATAGAACAGCAAGGTGAAGGCGGCGAGGGCCGTCAACAAGGGCGGCAGCCATGCCGCCACCAGGGGCGGCACCACCTCGGCCGAACCCATGGCCGAGCTGAATTGGTTCAGGAAGAAGAAGGCGAAGCCCAGCACGACCGCTGCCACGCTCATCCTCGCCAGGTCCCCAAGACGCATCAGACGTAGAGAGAAAGCCGCCGCCAGTATGGACATGGCCGCAAAGACCAGGGGCGTCGCCAGCAGCTGCTGAAGCCGAAGGCGATAGGCGGTTGAGGCGAAGCCGGCGTCCTCGATCCGCTGGATCTGATTCGGCAGGGACCAGAAGGGCGTCGATTGGGGACGGGCGAATCGCTCGAACGCCTCTTCGTCCGCCAGGCTGGAGAGCAGATCGAGGCTTGAATAGGCGACAGCCCTCTGGCCGATGCTGGCGCCGACGGCGTTGGTCAGACGCCAGCGGCCGGCGCTGAGCGCGGCCGACTGGGCGTCGATCCGTTCGGAAAAGTCGCGATTCCCTTCCGCATCCGTGACGTAGATGAAGAAGGTGACGTCCAGAAGCCGGGCGTTGGCGCGGTCCTGACGTCCCGCTCGGATGATCATCTGACGCTGATCGTCGCCTTCGCGCAGCCAAATGGGGGCGTCCGTCCGGTCATCGTTGGCGGCGCCGGAAATGCGGGCGCGTTCGCGCTGCCACAGACCGTCGCCGGCTGAGGCCAAGGGCCCCAGAACGGTCACGGTAAGAACGCCCAGGGCGAAGGCCATGCCGGCCGCCGGAAGGACGAAACGCCAGGCCGACACCCCCGCCGCCCGCATGGCGACCAGTTCGCTGCGTCGGTTCAGGCCGATATAGGCGCCCAAGGTGCCGAACAGGAAGACGAAGGGCAGCAGCTGGACGATCACCGCCGGCGACTTCAGCGCCACCAGACCCAGGATGCGCAAGGCCGAGAGATCCTGATCCGATCCTACGCCGCGCGACACCTCGACGAAGTCGATCAGCATGACCAGGGCGGAGATCACCGCCAGGGCCACGCCCAAGGCGCGCAACTGTTGAATCAGTACATAGATTTCGATGCGGCCCAGACGGGGAAGGCGCGAACGCAAGGACCGGGCGGGAAGGGACAGAGACCTCATGGTCACCCCGTCCTAGCCGGAGACAGGGGCCGCAGCCGCTCAACGATCGCCCAGGACCGGCGCTTTCGCGGCTTAAGCGCGCGAAACAGAAGCCGGAGCGCCAAGGCGGTCGCGGCGAGGGGCGCGATATATTGGAGCAGGTTCATCCAGGGGTTCCAGGCGCTGGCCGCGACCAGGCCATAGCCGATCACCCGCACGAGCAGAAACAGACCGGCCGCCTTAGCGATGCGAAGCGAATAGCCGGTGCGGCTGAAGGCGCCGCCCAGGATCGCCGCCAGGGCCATGGCCATGGCGGTCAAGGCGTAAAGCGGCGCTGATATCCGCGCATGGGCCTCCGCCAGAAGTTCTCCCCGCGAGCCCGCCGTTTCGAGCACGCGCGGGGTCGGGTTGAGCAGTTGACGCAGATAGAGGTCGGCCGGCTTGTAGCGAATCTGCTCGGTCACGGCCGAGAACTGTCCCAGCGGAAAGTCGTAGCGGTCGAAAGACAGGGTTTCGAGTACGCCGCGCGAGGAATATTTCTGCCAGGAGCCGTCGATCATGGTCAGGACCGGCTCATTGGCGGCGTCACGCCCGAAGCGGGCCTCGGCCGCGCTCCAGTTCTGGCTGGACTTGCCGTCGTCCAGATAGACGAAAAGGTTCTTCAGAAGGCCGTTCTGCTCGATCTGCTGGACATAGACGGTCAGCCCGTCCGGCCCCTGGACGAACTGGCCTTCCTCGACAAGCAGGGCCGCCAGGTCGGTGCGAATGGCGAAGGCCTGGTTGCGCGCCTCCCGCTGTGCCCAGGGCTGGGCGAACAGCGTCATCGTCAGGTTCAGGATCAGCACGAGGACGGCGAGCCGCGCCGCCGGCGATATGACCTGCCAGCGGGTCATGCCCCCGGCGAAGGCGGCGGTCAGTTCCTGCTCGCGCTGCATCCGGGTCAGGGCGATCAGGGCGCCGACGAACAGGCCTATGGGCAGGATGACGGCCAGCAACTGAGGCAGGGCCAGAAGCGTCAGCTTGACCATCATCCATACGCTCTGACCCCGTTCCACGATGACCTCGAGCTGGTCGAGGCTCTGACTCAAAATTCCGATTCCAGCCAGGGACGCGCACGCCGCGACCACGGGTAGGGAGAGCTGGCGAAAAAGGTATCTTTGGATCAGGGTCATGGGCGGATGGACTTCGCCCGGTTGCAGGCGGCGGCGATGAGGCGCATCTAGTAGCACAGGAGGGCGCGTCCGCGACATGCAGACGCGCCGTTTGTCTTTTTCTTCTGTTGTGAGCGCCGGGTGGGGCCCGGCTGGAGTCGTTGAATGAAGATCGAGTTCGTCGCTGCCGTTGACGCCGCTGAAATCCTGGCCGTGCCTGTTCATGAAGATCGCGTCCTCGCCGGCTCCGGGTCGGAGCTGGACGAACAGTCCGGCGGCGCCCTGACCCGCGCGATGAGCAAGGGGCGGTTCGTCGGCAAGGCTGGCCAGACCCTGATGGTTGCGGCCGTCTCGGGCGCAAAGGCGGAGTCCATCCTGCTGGTCGGCGCTGGGTCGGCGGACAAAATCGACGACCTGGCGGTCGAGGCGTTCGGCGGCAACGCCTATGCGGCGGTGAAACTGTCGGGCGCCGAGGTTCTGACCATCGACGCCTCCAACCTGAGCCCTGAACAGGCCGCGCGCGTCGGCTTCGCGGTGCGACTGGCCGCCTACCGGTTCGACAAATACCGGACGACCCAGAAGCCGGACAAGATTCCGTCGATCAACACGGTGCGCGTCGTGACGTCCGACCTGCGCGCCGCCGAGGCCGCCCTGGAGCCGCTGACCGCTGTGGCTGACGGCGTGATCTTCGCCCGCGATCTGGTGTCCGAGCCCGCCAACGTCCTCTATCCCGCCGAGTTCGCGCGCCGCGTCAAGGCGCTCGAGAGCCTGGGCCTGGAGGTCGAAATCCTCGGCGAGGCCGAGATGGAGAAGCTGGGCATGCGCACCCTGCTGGGCGTCGGCCAGGGCAGCCGTCGCGAAAGCCAGCTGGCGATCATGAAGTGGAACGGCGGCGAGGCGGGCGCCCAACCCCTGGCCTTCGTCGGCAAGGGCGTCTGCTTCGACACCGGCGGCATCTCGATCAAGCCGGCCGAAGGCATGGAGGACATGAAGTGGGACATGGGCGGCGCCGCCGCCGTGACCGGAACCATGATCGCCCTGGCCGGCCGCAAGGCGAAGGTCAACGCCGTGGGCGTGCTGGGCCTGGTCGAAAACATGCCGGACGGCAACGCCCAGCGTCCGGGCGACGTGGTCGTGTCCATGTCGGGCCAGACGGTCGAGGTGATCAACACCGACGCCGAGGGTCGGCTCGTCCTGGCCGACGCCCTTTGGTACACGCAGGGGCGTTTCAAGCCGAAATTCATGATCGACCTGGCCACCCTGACCGGCGCCATGATCGTGGCGCTGGGCCTGGATTACGCCGGCGTCTTCTCGAACTCGGACGAGGTCGCCGAGCCGATCCTGGCCGCCTCAAAGAAGGTCGGCGAGAACTTCTGGCGCATGCCGATCCCGGCCATCTACGAGCAGCACATCGATTCCAAGATCGCCGATGTGAAGAACACCGGCAACGGCCGCGCCGGCGGCTCGATCACCGCCGCCCTTTTCCTGCAGCGCTTCACCAACGGCGTGCCGTGGGCGCACCTGGACATCGCCCCGACCGCCTGGGCCAATAAGAGCCCCAGCCCCACCGTGCCGGAAGGCGGCGTCGGCTTCGCCGTTCGCACCCTGGACCGGATGGTGGCCGACACCTACGAAGCCTGAGCCCTGGACGGTAGAGCCGGATGAGCGGCAAGCCCGAAATCTGGTTCTACCACCTGGAACGGTCCAGCCTGTACCAGGTGCTGCCGACCCTGCTCGAGAAGACGCTCGAGCGGGGCTGGCGCGCCCTGATCAAGTCCTCCCACGCCCATCGGCTGGATGAGCTGGACGAACGGCTGTGGACCTTCGATGAGGAGAGTTTTCTGCCGCACGGCCGGGCGGACCAGCCCCATGCGGATCGCCAGCCGGTGCTTCTGAGCGAATCGGGCGAGAACCTGAACGGCGCTCAGGCGCTGTTCATCGTCGATGACGCAGAACTGGGCGCCACGGAAGGGATCGAACGATGCTTCATCATTTTCGACGGTCGGGACGAAACGGCGCTTCAGCAGGCGCGCGCCCGCTGGAAGACGCTGAAGACGGACGGCGCCAATCTGGCCTATTGGCGCCAGACGGACGAAGGGCGCTGGGAAAAGGCGGCCTGATCGCCTTGGCGGCCTTAGCCGGCTGTTCCACGCCCGTTGCAGAAAAGCCGGCCCCGCGAACCGTGGAACAGGCGCAGGTCACGCCGCCCGTGGGCAGTCGCATGCCGACCGCCCAGACGACCGATGTCTGCAAGGCGGGGGAACTTCAGTATCTGGTGGGGCGGCCCAAGACCGAAATCCCGGTGCCTGTGGATGTCGTCAACCGGCGCGTGACCTGCACCACCTGCCCGGTCACCCATGATTTTTCGGCCTACCGGCTGAACATATTCTACGACGCCCAGACAGGGATCATCGAACAGGTCCGCTGCGGCTGACGCTGGCTTTTGGAGAGACGACCATGAAGACCGCCTTCATCCTGACGACCCTGATGTCGGCGGGCCTGGCCCTGTCGGCCTGCGCCCCGACCGAGACGCCCGCCGCCGGCGCTGCGCCGGGGGGCGACACCGCGTTCAAAGCCTGCAAGGTGGAGGACTATCAGGCCTATGTGGGCCGGAACCGTTCGACGGTGCCCAGCGCGCCGGAAGGTCAGACCTTCCGCCTCCTGTGCACCACCTGCGCGGCCACGATGGACTATCGCGAGAACCGAGTGAACTTCGTCTATGACGAGGCGACCGGCGTGATCCAGCAGGTCAAGTGCGGCTGAGCCTCAGCGGCCGACCTTGTCACCGGGCCAGAGCGGAGCGCTGAAGGTCTTCGCCAGATAATCCATCAGAGCCGACACGCGCGCCGGGCGCGGTCCGCCGCTGGGCGCAACCAGATGCAGGGCGATGGGGGGCAGGCGCCAGTCGGTCATCACCGTTTCCAGCCGCCCTTCGGCGACGTCCCTCCAATAGATGAAGTCCGGCTGGGGGAAGAGGCCCAGGCCCGCGCAGAGGGAGGCGGTCAGGGCATCGGAATTATTGGCTCGCAACGGCCCGCGCGGCCGCACCACGACCTCTTCGCCGGCGTCATTGATGAAGCGCCAGGCGTCCGGGGTCGGCATATAGGCGTAGCCGAGGCAGGAATGCCGCTCCAGATCGTTCGGATGGATCGGCCGCCCGCGCTGGGCCAGATAGTCAGGCGAGGCCACGAGGAACCGCTCGACCGGCCGCAGACGACGCGCCGTGAGCGATGAGTCGGGCAGGGCGGCGATGCGCAGGGCGCAGTCGAAGCCGCCGCCCACCAGATCGACCACCTCGTCCGACAGATGCAGATCGACCGAGACATCCGGATGGGTCGCCAGGAACTGCGGCAGGGCCGGGGCGACATAGGCCATGCCGAACGACATGGGCGCGGCCAGCCGCACGAGGCCGCGCGGCGTCACGGACATGTCCAGGGCCTCGGACACCGCCCCTTCCGCCTCAGCCAACATCTGGCCCGCGCGCGCCGCCAGATTGCGCCCCGCGTCGGTCAGGGCGAAACGGCGCGAGGTCCGATGGAGCAGGGTGGTCTTCAGTTGTTGTTCCAGCCGCGTCACCGCCTTGGACACCGTCGCCTTGGACAGGCCCAGGGCGTCAGCCGCGCCGGAGAAAGACTGGGCCTCCGCCACCTTGGCGAAGATGGCGAGGGCCTCGAGGTCAGGCAGGCGGGACATGGCGACCTCCAAGTCGGAAACGATGAGTTTCAGGGGTTTCTATTTCTGTTCGGTCGTCGATCTCTATCTTGGCGTCAAGTCAATGACGCCGGGACGGCCCGGCCTGAGGACAGACCGATGATCGAACGCAGACCCTTTGAATCTCTCGGCGGCGCCAACCATGGTTGGCTGAACGCCAAACATCACTTCTCCTTCGCCAACTACTATGATCCCAAGCGGATGAGCTGGGGCAATCTGCGGGTTTGGAATGACGATGAGATCGCCGCCGGGACCGGCTTCCCGCCTCACCCGCACGCCGACATGGAGATCATCACCTATGTCCGCGACGGGGCCATCACCCATGAGGACAGCCTGGGCAACAAGGGCCGCACCGTGGCCGGGGACGTCCAGGTGATGAGCGCCGGCACCGGCATCCGCCACGCCGAATACAACGCCGAGCCGGAGCTGACGCGAATCTTCCAGATCTGGATCGAGCCGACCAGGCGCGGCGAGGCCCCCAGCTGGGGTTCCAAGCCCTTTCCCAAGGGCGAGCGGTCGGGTCAGTTCGTGGTCCTGGCGTCCGGCTTTGACGGGGACACGTCCGAGAGCGGCGGGGGCGCCCTGCCCATTCGCACCGATGCGCGGATCGTGGCGGCGACCCTGAACGCCGGCGACAGCGCCGACTATCCGCTGGGCGCCGCCCGTCGCGGCTATCTGGTCCCGGCCAAGGGCGAGATCGAGGTCAATGGGGTTCGGCTGAACGCTAGAGACGGCGCGGCCATAGCCCAAGAGGAGCTGGTGACGGTCAAGGCCCTGTCGGACGCCGAAGTGGTCCTGGTGGACGCGGCCTGACGGTCGAAGGGCGCCGGGCGGGATCGACCCCGCCCGGCGCCGCTTCAGAGATTCGCCGCCCAGTCCGTTGCGCGAATGAGGCTGTCGATTACGCCCGGCTCCGACGAGGCGTGGCCGGCGTCGGGAACGATGTCCAGCTTCGCCTCAGGCCAGGCGCGGTGCAGGGCCCAGGCGCCCGCGATCGGCGTCACGACGTCGAACCGGCCTTGGGCGATCCAGCAGGGAATGTGGCGCATCCGGTCCACATTCTTCAGAATCCACCCGTCTTCAGGAAAGAAGCCGGCGTTGGTGAAGAACCAGTTTTCAATCCGCGCGAAGGCGACCGCGAAGGTCGGGTCGGCGAACTTGTCCGGCTTGGCGCTGGGCCCTTCCACGCTGACGGTCTCGCCTTCCCAGCAGGACCAGGCGACGGCGCAGCGCGCCCGCTCGACCTGATCCTCGCCGATCAGTCGCTTGTGATAGGCTCCCATCAGATCGTCGCGCTCAGCGACTGGAATCGGCTCGACAAAGCGTTCCCAGGCGTCGGGGAAGATCATCGAGGCGCCGTCCTGATAGAACCAGTGCAACTCCTTTTTGGTCAGAAGGAAGATGCCGCGCAGCACCAGGGCCATGACCCGTTCAGGATGGGTGATGGCGTAGGCCATCGACAGGGTCGAGCCCCACGATCCCCCGAACACTACCCACTTATCGACGCCGCAGCGCTCGCGCAGCCGTTCGATGTCCTCGATCAAGGTCCAGGTCGTGTTGTTTTCCAGGGACGCATGGGGTCGGGACTGGCCGCACCCCCTTTGATCGAACAGGATGATCCGGTACCGCGCCGGGTCGAAATAGCGCCGCATGCCCGGATTGACCGCCCCGCCGGGGCCGCCGTGCAGGACCAGGACCGGCCGGCCCTGGGGATTGCCGCATTCCTCATAATAGATCTCATGGACCCCGTCGGTCTGCATCCAGCCGGAAGCGAAGGGCTCGATCTCGGGATAAAGGTCTCGACGCGGCTCTGAAGGCGCAGGGAAGGCCATGGAGAGGTCTTTCTGAGAGGCTGCAAGCGCGGCCGTACTGGAAACTAGGGTCGCAATGCCGCAACAGCGAGGCAAAACCAAGCCGAGATCATCAGCAGACCGCCGATTGGAGCGACCATTCCCATGGTCGATAGGCTGAGCACGCCAAGAAGGGCCAGGGCGAGCCCGAACACCAGGCCGCCCGCCGCCCCGAGCCATCCGGCGAGCCGCGCCAGCCGCCCGCCTCCGGTCCAGACAGCGCAGGCCAGGGCGAAGACGGCATGGGTGAGTTGATAGGCCGCGCCGGTCGACAGCAGCGTCCGGACCTGCGGCGCCGCACCATGAGCGGCGAAGGCGCCGAGCGCCACGGCCATGGCGCCGTTGAACGCGGCGAAGACGATCAGATTGCGGTTCACCATCATGGATCGACCCTAGGGCATGATCGTTTCGGGCGGAACCGGGGAGTTGTTCCTCTTGAGCCGATCCGGCTCTGCCGGTTGGTCCGCCGAGGGCAAACGTCAGAAGCGCGGCAGAAGCGCCATCTGCCCCGCCATTACAGAGGCGGCGGTCTTCACCGCCTTCTTCACCGCCGCCTCGTCAGCGCCCGGCGGCGCGCGCAGCAGGCCCACGGCCGGGGTATGCGCTTCGTCGGGCAGATCGGCCAAAACCCGATAAAGGAGATAGGAGCCCACATCATCGACAGAGTCCGATGAAGCATCGGCCGCCAAACCGATTTCGTTCAAGGCGCGGACGATATCCGCCACAGGAGCCGTCGTCCGGGCGACGGCGGGGCCGGTGTCGGAGAGGCGGGATTTGCGATCCAGCGCGCGGTTTTCGGCGCGCATCTGCATGCGGAAGCCGCCCCCCTTTGGATTACGTCCGACAAGAAGAACGGCGCGGCAGTCGCCGCTGTCCAAGACGCCCCCGATCATCCGAGCCAGATGATCCGGGTCCTCGGCCGGAATGCGCAGGGTGCGGGCGCCGGCCGGGCTCCAGACCTCGCCCGAAAGATCCTCGACCAGATCCCAGCCGGGCGCGTCCGCCTCATAGGCGCATATGGCGATGCCGGGTCGACGGTCGGATCGCCCCGGCGTTTCGGTCTCAATGATCATGCCGGCCCCGATCCCCACGAATTCCATGAAGTTTCCGTGACGAAGACAGGTGAAGGAAACAGGGGGTCGACGTCAAGCCTCATCCCAGATCGCCGACCGCTGCGTCCAACAACATAAAGGCGCGGCCGCCGTCGGACGCCAGGCGGGTCTGGATGGCCTGAAGATCCCGCATGCGCGCCGCGCTCGCCAATTCCTGGGCGAAGACCCGGACATAGCGTTCCGCGTCTGCGCGGAGTTCGGGGTCGCTCAGCACGCGCCGAGACACGCTGCGAACGGCGGCCGGGGCGACGCGCCGGACGATGTGACGGGCGCCGTCAGGGTCGCCTTCGCCCAGCAGGCGCGCCGCCTCTTCCACGCGCGAGCGCGGCAACAGGGCGTTGGGATCGACACCCATGCGGCGGATGGCGGCCGAGACGCGGTCCGACAGGGCCGCCGTGTCCGGCGCGGCGGCCGTCGGGGTGTCCAGGTCCAGCGGCGGCGCTTCCGGGCCGCCCGCGACCAGTTCGGCCCAGCCCAGGCCGGCGCCGGGCGACTTGGCCTTTTCCGGCTCAGTCGGCGCCAGACGCAGCCGACCCCGCAGGCCGAAGCTCTTGTCCTCTTCGCGCTCTGGCGGCGAGGCGGGCAGGCGGGGCGAAGGCCGGGGCTCCGGCCCAAAATCAGGGTCTCGGCGACGGCCGGTCGGGGCGTCCCCGGAGACAACGCCCATCAGGCGCACAGCCTCGGTCAACATGTCGTAGTTTCGGCGAACCCTTTCCTGGAAGCCGACATCCAGCGCCTCGGTGTCCTCGGCCGCCTTGCGCGAGGCGGCGGCCAGGGCGTTCAGCCCTTCTTCCACACTGGCGCGAACGGCGTCGACGCGCGCGCGCGCCTGTTCGGGCAGGCGGGCGGCCCTTTCATCGACATCCGCTACGGCCGTGTCGATCTCGGAGAGGGCGGCGTTGAGGCGATCGATCAGGCTTTCCAGCCGCTGGACCATCCGTTCGCCGGCCTGTTCCAGCAGGCCGGAGGTTTCACCGACGATGCGTCGGGCGTCTTCGATCCGGGCGTCAGCGGCTTGGTCGGCCTTCTGAGCGGCCTCGAACAGGGCTTCGCCAAGGCGGTCGGCACGCAGCCGGGCCTGTTCGGAGGCGTCGGCGGCGGCGGCGCGGGAATCCTCGGCCGTGGCGCGCATCTGCTCCAGCGCGCGGCGGGTTTCCTCCATCAGGGTGTCGCGCGCATCGGCGGCCAAGGCTTCGAACCGATCGAGCGAGACCTTTGTGGCGGCGTCGAAGCCGTCCGCCTCGCGCTGAGACATGTCGATGAGAGCGCGGAACTGATCGCCGGCGGCTTCCAGAATTTCCCGCAAGGCCTGGATCGAGGCCTGGGAGGTCTGTCCCATTTCGTTATGGGCGGCGCGTGTCGCCGACAGATGTTCGACGAACTGGGCCCGTTGGCTCTCGACCTGGGCGGAGAAGTCCTCCTGATCGGTGCGCAGGGCGTAGGCGGCGGTAACCAGGGCTGCGCGTTGCTGGCTGAGCCCTTCCTCGACCGACTGAATCTGTTCGGCGACCCCCGAGCCCGCATTCTCCAGGCGGATCGTCTGGCGCGCCAAATCATCGGCGGCGACGCGAGCGGCGTCCTGAGCCTCTCCCGCAGCCGCCGCCATGTCGGCGGCTCGGGCGGCCAAGGCGGCTTCCGCCTCGCGAAGCTGGGCTTGAGCCAGGTCGGAGGCGTCGGCGACCATGCGCGACTGGCGCTCGACCGCGTCGAGGACCCCTGCGGCCTGGCTGTCCAGATGAAGGCCCAGGGCCTGCATCTGATCCCGCTCCCGCCCGAGGTTCTCGACCAGGCGTCGGGCCGTGCGGCCGGCGGCTTCCGCCGCCTCGTTCAGACGCTCGGTCTCCTCGGCCAGGGCCTGCCGAAGCAGGGCCATGTCGCTGCGGGCGCGCTCGGCCGCAAGGGCGGCGTGGTCGATGTCGGTCCGAAGCGAGGTCAGGACCTGCCCCGCCTGATCTGCGGCGAAAGCCGTGGGAGCCACCAGCGATTCAGCCATTCTGCGCGCGCGCCGCGTCTCGGCCGCCAGGCCGGCGCCCTGGAGAATGGCGTTGGCCAGGACCAGCGTCAGGCTGGCGGGCGCCAGGGCGAGCAGGGCGTAGACGGCGATCCTGAGCGGATCCAGGTCCGTCCCGCCTGCGCCGACCTCATAGGCCGCCCATGAGGCGACCCCTCCGATCCACACGGCCGAGGCCAGGCCGGCGAACAGATAGGCGTTGCGGCCGCTTGGGGCCGGCGTCGAGCTCCCCGGCGAGGCCGGGACGGGCGGGGAGCGTTCGAAGGGCGCCGGCGGCTGGCCCTGGGCGACCGCCATTTCCAGCGGAGCCGCTGCGGCGTCGGCGATCGTCGGTTCGGCGATGGGAGCCGACGCGGCCTCCGACGCCTGTTGTGAAACCGGCTGGTCTTGATCCGGCGTTCCGATCCGGAAACGGGAGGGGGGGCGACGCTGGGAGGCGGGCTCCGGCTCAGACCCGGCAGGCGCGTGATCCGCAATCTGGGCTTCGGCGTTCAGACGCTCCGCCTCTTCTTGGGCGCGCCGCGCCTCTTCCGCCAGCCGACGACGGCGACGCTCAGAGATCGGACGTTCCGGCGGCGGCGGCGGCGGAAGAGGCGCCAGCTCGGCCTGTGGCGGACCTTCGCCGCCGGATTCGTCCGCGATAGGGCCGGGTTCCCCGTCAGCGGGCAGGGCGACGTCCGGCGTCTCCTCGGGCAGGACGGCGTCTTCGTTCGTCAGGGTCAGCGGCGGCCGGTTACGGGATTTCATCAGGCGTCGAGCTCGATTCATGCGCAGGCGCGCGAGCACGCGCCGATTTGACCCTAGCGAGTTGAAACCCAAGGTCCAAGTCGAACCGGTTCAACAGGAGTGGACGGTTCGAAATCAGCAGTCCGGCCGAGCGTCTGTCTTGAGCGCGCCGGCGTCATCCGTGCGGCAGTCCTGGACGCGGTGAACTTCGCGCTTGCCGGTCGCCGGCGCGTGGATGTCCACCCCGAATTGCGAGAGGACGAGGGCGGCCAGCAGGGCGACAAGGCCGGCGATCAGTTCGACCAGCACCTGCATTGAAAACTCCTCCCCGCCCGCTCGGCTGCGCACTTATGCGCCTTTTTGGCGAACGTCACAATCCTGCCGCCAAAGATTGACCGCGCCGAGGCTCCATGGAACGGAGACGGCAAGGGTCCCATCGCGGTGTCACGCGAATCGGGCAGGCAGGCGGAATGACCCAAGTCGCTGACGGCTATGAAGGAAGTCTGTTGGGCCCCGGCGCCGGGGTGTGGCGCAGCGCGCCCGCCGGCCGCTTCTCGATTCTGATGGAAAATGAGGCCTATTTCGACGCCCTCTCGTCCGCCCTGCAAAAGGCGGAGCGGTCGATCGTCATCCTGGGTTGGCAGTTCGACCCCCGCACCCACCTGGACCCCGAAACCCGGCCCGGTGAGAAACAGCATGAGATCGGCCATCAGCTGCGGATGCTGGTGAAGCGCAAGCCCGAACTCGACGTTCGGCTTCTGATCTGGAAATCACCGCTGCTGATCGCGGCATCCCAAGGCTTTTATCCGCACCGGGCCCAGCGCTGGTTCCGCAAACGTATGGTCGAGTTCCGCATGGACGCGCCGGGCCCGATTGGCGCCTGCCATCATCAGAAGGTGATCGTGATCGATGACCGGGTCGCCTTCTGCGGCGGGGGCGACATCTCGACCGACCGCTGGGACTCAGACGAGCATCTGGACGGGGATCCGCGGCGAGCCCTGCCCAGCGGGCTCATCTGCAAGGCGCGTCACGAGGTGATGTGCGTCATGGACGGCGAAGCGGCGCGCGCCCTAGGCGACCTGGCGCGCGAGCGCTGGTTCCGTGCGACCTGGGAAAGGACTGCGCCGGACGAGGTGGACAACGACCCCTGGCCGGACGGCGTGCCGGTTCAGATGACCAATGTCCCGATCGGCATCGCCCGGACCGAGCCGAAATGGTCAGGCCGTCACGAGGTGCGGGAAAACGAGACCCTGCATCTGGAGTCGATCCGACGCGCCAAACGGCTGATCTATTTGGAGAACCAATATTTCACCTCGCCCGTGATCGCCGCCGCCTTGGCCGAACGGCTGGCGGAGGTGGACGGGCCGGAAGTGGTGGTGGTGTCCACCGGCAAGAGCCCCAGCTGGTTCGACAGCATCACCATGGACACCGCCCGCGCCGAGGTCCTGTACCGGCTGGAGCAGGCGGACCGTTACAACCGCTTCTTCGCCTTTTCCCCCCTGACCAGAAGAGGCGACCGGATCATCGTCCACGCCAAGGTGTCCATCATTGACGATCAGCTGCTGCGGATCGGCTCCACCAATCTGAACAATCGGTCGATGGGGCTGGACACCGAATGCGACGTGGCCGCCGAACCCCGGGACGACGCCGGGCGCGCAGTAATTCGCGCCCACCGCCATCGCACGATCGCGCACTGGATCGGCGTCGCCGCCGAAGAGTTCGCCGCCGTGGAGGGGCTAATGGGGTCCACCGGGGCGGCCATCTGCAGCTTCGAAAGCGAGCGGCTGCGACCGCTGGGCGCCGAACCCCCGACGCCTATCGAGCGCCTTATCGCCGAATGGCAGTTGGGCGACCCCACCTCCACGGGCGACGCCTGGCGGCCGTGGAAACGGCTGAATCGATCCCATCGAACGCGGCCCGCCTCCGAAGGCGGCCTGGCGCCGGGCTGAGGCTCCGCGCAGCGGTTCCGTCCGGAAGGCCCCGGCTCTAAGCCGGATCAGCGTCCGGAACGATGTCGAAGTCGATGATCAGAGGCAGGTGATCCGACGCCACCCTCGCCAAGGGAGAAAAGTCGGATCTTACGCCCGTGACGCGGATCTCGGAGCTGACGAAGCAATGGTCGATTCGGATGGCCGGAAAGCTGGACGGGAAGGTTTTCACCGAGGGCTTCAGATCGAGGCGACGCTGACAGTCGTCGAGACGCCGCGCCAAGGTCTGATAGGGGCGGGTGATCGATGTGGCGTTGAAGTCCCCGGCCAACAGGGCCGGACCCTGACATCCGCCCAGCCAGCCTGACCCCACCAGGGCGGCGGCCTGCAGTCTTTGCTCTCGAGGCACCAGGCCCAGATGGGTGTTCAGAACATTGACGGCCGCGCCGTCGATCATGATCTCGGACCAGAGGGCGCCGCGCGGCTCCAATCCCGGAATGCCGCGGACGGTAGGCAGGGCGTCGGCTCGGATCAACCGCTCGGGGTGGGGGGTCAGGATGGCGTCGCCGTAAAGCTCGGCCTCCACTCGCATGGCGGGGTGAAAGCGCGAGGTCATGGCCAGGCCCTCGGCGATCGCCTCGGCCTGATCCACCTTGCCCGTCCGCAGCCGGCCGACGTCCAGCTCCTGAAGGCAGACGACGTCCGGCTCATGCTGGCCTATGACGGCGACGATGCGATCGACGTCCAGTCGCTTGTCCGTGCCGACACAGCGGTGAACATTATAGGTCAGTAGGCGAGGCATGATTTCCCGGTAAGCGGGGCAGGGACGCAGGATTAGGCATTCTGGGCGCGGATTACGACCGCGGTGCGACGATCACAGCACGATCAGCCGGTCAGAAAGCTCATTGGGGTTGTCTGGGCGGGGTGGAAAATGCGCAGCCAGCACATCGCCGCACTGTCGAACTGCAGCCTCGAAACCGGCCGCAGGCGACCCGGCTTTTAGCCCCCGCACCAGGGCGGCCACGGCGTCGGCCCAAACGCCCGCATCCACCTTCTGAAGGATCAGCTCGTCCGTGATCAGCTCGACCTGATGTTCGGCCAGGGCGGCGAAGATCAAAACGCCGGTCCGTTCGCGCGTGACATGGACGCCGTGGGCGAGGAACTGCTGCAAGGCGGCGGCCCGAACCCGCGTACGCCGGATCGAGCGCGGCGTGACCCAACGCAGCACCGGCGGAATGCGCGTCAGCACGAAGACGAGGGCGAAGAGAAGGACCTGGATCAGGGCATAGACGGCCAAGGTCTGGCCCGCGACCGCTGATGTCGATGCATGCGCAGCCTGCCAGCCGCTCGTCGGCCAACCTTCGGGCCAACTCAGACCGACGCCGAAGGGAATGAACAGGGCCGGGACCGCCAGAGCCGCCAATGCAGCCCAGACCAGGCTGACATCGACATAGGACGAAACGCGCCCCGCCAGGACGCAGAAGATCTCGCCTGAGGTGGCTTGTTCGGCCTTGGCCACCGCATCGGCGATACGGTTCCGATCGTCTTCGGTCAGTCGCATCACCACCCTCCCGAGGCGCCGCCGCCGCCGAACCCGCCGCCGCCGCCCCTGAATCCGCCGAAGCCCTCCACCAAAACCCCGCCGCCGCGTCCGGCGTTCTTCAAGGCCTCGGACGCGGCCCAGATCAGAATGGGCGACACGCCGTCGCGTCGATGGCGACGACCGCCGTTCGCCAGGCTGACGCCGACGATGAAGAGGCCGAAACCGATCAGGGCGATGACAATCAAGGGCACGGCGGGTCCAGCCTCGGCCTCTTCCGTCTGGGCCGCCGCCGCCCGCGCCTCCGCCTCGGCCGGATCAAGCCGAAGCTGTTCGATCAGCCCATCCACGCCGTCGACGATCCCGCCCGAATAGTCGCCCTCGCGGAACGCCGGCAGGATTCGGTTGCGAATGAGCTGGGACGAGAAGGCGTCGGTCAGGATCGGCTCCAACCCATAGCCGACCTCAATCCGAACCTTGCGTTCCGTTGGGGCCACGATCAGCAGGGCGCCGTTGTCCTGATCCTTTTGCCCGATCCCCCAGGCGCGCCCCAAACGATAGCCGTAGTCTTCGATCTCAAGCCCATCCAGACTCGGAACCGTAACCACGACCAACTGGTCGCTGGACTGAGCCTCCAGCGCCGCCAGCTTTTCCGTAAGGGCCTGCTCCGTCGCCGCGTCCAAAAGATCCGCCTGATCGACCACACGGCCGGAAAGGGGCGGAAAAGCCGGCTCCGCCAAGGCCGCGGATGCGACCGCCAGGGCGATGATCAAGGTCGTGAGAAGGCCCGCCAGACCGGCCGCGACCGTGCGATGTTTCACTCGGGCGAGAAAACCGCTCACGAGGACGTCACTGCGCGGGCGGGGCGGATCCCGGCGTCACCGGCGCCGCTCCGCCGCCCGGGGCAGCGGCCGGCGCTCCGAGGTTGAACTCCACCTTGGGCGCCGACTGGGCTTCGGCCGTCGCGGTGAACAGCTGCATCGGCTGCGAGCCGGAATGGACCGTCTTGGCCCAGATCACATTGGGGAAGGTCCGCAGGGTGGTGTTGTAGTCCCGCACGGCCTCATTGTAGTCGCGGCGGGCGATGGTGATCCGGTTTTCCGTCCCCTCCAGCTGAGACTGCAGGGTCAGGAAGTTCTGATTGGCCTGGAGCTGGGGATAGGCTTCGACAGAGACCAGAAGGCGCGACAGAGCGCCGGAAAGCTGTCCCTGGGCCTGCTGGTACTGCTGGAAGGCCTGGGGATTGCTGAGGTCGGCGGCCGAGACATTGACCGAAGTCGCGCGGGCGCGGGCGTTGATCACCTCCGTCAGGGTGGTGCGTTCCTGGATCGCCGCGCCCTGAACGGTGGCGACCAGATTGGGCACCAGATCCGCCCGGCGCTGATACTGGGCCTGGACGTCGGCCCAGGCGGCTTCAGCCCGTTCCTGTTTGGTCGGAATCGTATTGTAGCCGCAGGCGGACACCGCCGGAACGGCGACGAGCGTTGCGGCCAAGGCCAGAGCGCGAGCATTGGAACGAGCCATGGTTTCTCCCCTCTCGGCGATCAGCGCCGTGGCGGCGACTATCGCCCCACGGCTGCAACGCTTCAAGCGTCCAATGGCTCCGGTTCGACGCCGGTGGAGCGACAGGCGGCCGAATAGGTGTTGGCCAGCAGACAGGCGATGGTCATGGGGCCGACGCCGCCGGGAACCGGGGTGATGCGACCCGCGATCTCCACCGCTTCCTTGAAGGCGACATCGCCGACCACGCGGGTCCTGCCCTCGGCCGCCTTGACCGGATCGGCGGACGGTACGCGATTGATGCCGACGTCGATCACGGTCGCGCCCGGCTTGATCCAGTCGCCCTTGATCATCTCAGGCCGGCCGACGGCGGCCACCAGTATGTCGGCCGTGCGGCAAAGGGCGGCCAGGTCGCGGGTCTTGGAATGGGCCACGGTGACGGTGCAGTTTTCGGCCAGCAGCAGCTGCGCCATCGGCTTGCCCACGATGTTCGACCGGCCCACGATGACGGCGTTCAGACCCGTCAGGTCGCCCAGCTGATCCTTCAACAGCATCAGACTGCCCAGCGGGGTGCAGGGGACCATGCCGGGCAGTCCGACCGCCAGCCGTCCCGCATTGACCACATGAAAGCCGTCGACGTCCTTGTCGGGATCAATGGCGTCCAGAACGACCGAGGAGTCGATGTGTTTCGGCAGCGGCAACTGCACCAGAACGCCGTGGATGTCGGCATCGGCGTTCAAGGTCGCGATGAGGGCGAGCAGATCTTCCTGGCTGATCGTGTCGGGCAGGCGGTGGGTGTCGGACCGCATGCCGGCGCGCAGCGTGGTCTCGCCCTTGTTGCGGACGTAGATCTGGCTGGCCGGATCTTCGCCGACGATGACGACGGCCAGGCCAGGCTTCACCCCCTCATTGGCCTCCAGGCGGGCGGCGGCGGCGGCGACCCGGTCCACCAGGGCGGCCGCATAGGCCTTGCCGTCGATCAGTATGGCGTGCGCGGGCTCGGCCGACATGAGAGCTCCTGGGCGAGAAGGGACGGAAAGGGGATGGCGCGATTTACAGCCGTCCCCGTTCTGCGTCTATGATCGGGCGCAAACTCTTGGAGTGTTCTTCATGAAGCCCTCGCTTCTCGCCGCCGCCGGCGCCCTGGCCCTGATCTGGAGCGTCTCGCCCGCCCTGGCGCAGGAGGCTGCGAGCCTGAGGATCGGCGCGACCGTTGACGGCGCCCTGGGGGAGGGCGACGCCCGGGACACCGACGGCGACTATGTCTATGACGACTATCGATTCGCCGCGCGCGCGGGCCAGCGGCTGGAGGCGGTGCTGAGATCCGACTCCTTTGACGCCTATTTGGCCCTTTACGCCGAAGGATCGGACGAGGCCTTGGCGGAAGACGACGACGGTCTGGGTGAGGGCACGGACGCGCGGCTGCGCTTTACGCCCGAAGAGGACGGAACCTATGTGCTGCGGGCGCGGACCCTGTCGGGAACGGACGGCGGGGGCTACAGCCTGTCGCTCCGCGAACGGCCCGCCCCGGCCCGAGCGCCCCGGCCCGCGCGGATCCGACTGGGCGCCGAGGAGGCCGGAGAACTGACCGATCGCGACCCCCAACAGGAGGACGGCGGTTCCTATGACGCCTACGGCTTCCGAGCGGAACAGGGCCAGAGAGTCATCATCACCCTGAACTCCGACGACTTCGATCCTCTGGTGCGGGTCGGGCGAATGGCGGGCGGCGACTTCGTCGAACTGGCTCACAATGACGATGGCCCCGATCAGGGGCTGAACTCCCGCCTCGTCTTCACGGCGCCGACGGCGGGCGACTATGTGATCCGCGCCACGGCCGTGCAGGACGGAACCGGCGCCTATACGATCGGACTGGCGCCCGCCCCTGACGCCCCGCCGGCGAAACCCCTCGCGATCGGCGATAAGGTCGAGGGCGAACTGAATGCCGACACGGGGGCCAATGACGACGGTCAACGCGCCCAGCTGTATCGCTTCAGCGCTGAGGCGGGTCAGCGGGTCGCCATTGAACTGTCGTCAAAGGATTTCGACACCTATCTGGTCCTGCGAAACGGTGTTGATGACAGTGTGATCGCGCAAGACGACGACGGCGCAGGCGTGGGTACGAATTCGCGCCTGACGGCGACCCTCGATACGGCGGGAGACTATGTGGTCGAGGCGCGGGCCTTCAGCGGCGACGGAGAGGGACGATTCACCTTGACCGTCAGCGAAGTCGCGCCCCCGCCGCCGCCGACGCCGATCCAGTTCGGCGACACGGTCGAAGGCGAGATCAAGACCGAAGATCCCCAGTCGGATGACGGCAAACACTATCACGCCTACGCCTTCTCCGGCGCGGAGGGAGAGCGTATCCAGGCGATCCTTCGATCCGGCGACTTCGACGCCTATCTGGAGGTTGGGGCCGCCGAAGGCGATTTCACCGCCTTGGCCAGCGACGACGACGGCCTGGCCCAGGGTACGGATTCGCGGCTGAACTTCACCCTGCCGAAGACCGGCGACTACGTCATCCGGGTCATGCCCCTGTCGGCGGAAGAGGACGGGCTCTACGCCCTCGAACTGACCGAGCGCGGCCCGGAGCCGGAACCCGGCAGCATCCTGGTCGGCGCCACGGCGCGCGGAACCCTGAGTTCCACCGACGCCATGACCGAAGAGGGCGCCTATTACGACGCCTATCGCTTCCAGGCCAAGAAGGACGAGAAGCTGCGCATCACCCTAGTCTCGAACGCCTTTGACGCCTTCCTGGATCTGGGCGAAGGCGGCGAAGCCTTCACCAGTCTGGCGACGGACGATGACGGGCTGTCGGACACCCACGCCAAGCTGGAATGGACCGCGCCGGAAGACGGCTGGTACGTCGTGCGCGCCCGGGCCCTGGCCCCCAATGAGACCGGCGCCTATGCGCTGGCGGTGGAACGCCAGCCCTGATCAGGGGCTGGCTCCGTCTCAGGCGGAGGGCAGCAGGTCGAGGGCGAAGGGGCGGTACCGCCCCGCCCGAACCCCGTCAGTCGCGCGGGCGATGTCGGGCGCGAAATAGTGGTCGCTGGCGTAGGGGGCGGCGGCTTCGCGGACGAGGGCGTAGACCCGTTCCAAGGCCTGGGAACTGGTCAGAGGACGGTGGAACTCCAACCCCTGGGCCGCCGCCAGCAGTTCGATCGCGACCACAGTGGCGGCGTTCTCCGCCATGTCCAGCAGGCGTCGCGCGCCATGGGTCGCCATGCTCACGTGGTCTTCCTGGTTGGCGCTGGTCGGCACAGTGTCGATGCTGCACGGGTGGGCCATCATCCGGTTCTCGGCCACAAGGGCCGCAGCCGTCACCTGGGCGATCATGAAGCCGGAGTTCAGCCCGCTTTCACGAACCAGGAAGGCCGGCAGTTCGCTCATCTTCGGATCGACCAGAATGGCCGTTCGCCGCTCGGAGACATTGCCGATCTCGCACAGGGCCATTGCGATCTGGTCCGCTGCAAAAGCAACGGGTTCAGCGTGGAAGTTGCCGCCTGAAATCACATCCCCGTCGTCAATGAAGACCAGGGGGTTGTCAGTCACTGCATTGGCCTCGCGTTCCAGGGCGTCGGCCGCCGTGGTCAGGACGTCAAGCACGGCGCCCATGATCTGGGGCTGGCAACGCAGGGAGTAGGGATCCTGAACCTTGGCGCAGTCGTCTCTATGGCTGTCGCGTATGGCCGAGCCCTGCATCAGCGCTCTCAGTCGGCCCGCGACGGCGATCTGGCCCGGCTGGCCGCGCAGGGCGTGGATTCGTGGATCGAACGGGGCGTCTGACCCCTTCAGGGCGTCGACGGACAGGGCGCCGGCCGCGATCCCTGCGGCGAACACCGCCTCTGCGGCGAACAGACCCGCCAAGGCCAGGGCGGTCGAGCATTGGGTGCCGTTCAGAAGCGCCAGGCCTTCCTTCGGCCCCAGAACCAGCGGCTCCAGCCCGATCTTGGCCAGGGCCGCCTGGGCGTCCAGAACCGCGCCGCCCTGACGAGCCTCGCCGACGCCGATCAGGACGCTGCTCATATGGGCGAGGGGCGCAAGGTCGCCCGAGGCGCCCACCGATCCCTTGGATGGGACACAGGGCAGGATGTCCGCCTCGACCAGAGCGATAAGGGCCTCCAGCGTCTGGCGGCGAACGCCCGAGGCGCCGCGGGCCAGGCTGGCGATCTTCAGCACCATCATCAGCCGCGTCACTGGGTCGGGCAGGAGAGGGCCGACGCCGCAGGCATGGCTCAGCACCAGATTGCGTTGCAGGGTCTCAAGATCCTGAGGCGCGATGGAGGTGTTGGCCAGGAGACCGAAGCCGGTGTTGATCCCATAGACCGTTCGCCCTTCATCGACGATGGCGGCCACCGTCTCGGCGCCGCGCTCGACGTCGGACCAAGCCTGGGGCGTCAGGGTGACCGTCACCGGCCCCTCCAGAACGGCGCGCAACTGGGGCAAGGTCAGGCGCGCAGCGCCGATGATCAGTTCTGTCATGATCAAGCCTCGAGGCTGGGAAGATTCAGACCGTGGGCCCGCGCCGCCGCACGGGCGACCTCGTAACCGGCGTCCGCATGGCGCATGACGCCTGTCGCGGGGTCGTTCCACAGGACCCGCTCAAGCCGGCGGGCCGCCTCCGGCGTGCCGTCGGCGACGATGACCACGCCGGAATGCTGCGAATAGCCCATGCCGACCCCGCCGCCGTGATGCAGCGACACCCAGCTGGCGCCGGAGGCCGTGTTCAGAAGGGCGTTCAGCAGGGGCCAGTCCGATACGGCGTCGGACCCGTCCGCCATGGCCTCAGTCTCGCGGTTGGGACTGGCGACGGAGCCGGAATCCAGATGATCCCGCCCAATCACGATCGGCCCCGACAACTCGCCCGAGGCGACCATGTCGTTGAACATCAGCCCCGCGCGATGACGGTCGCCTAGTCCGATCCAGCAGATTCGGGCCGGAAGTCCTTGAAAAGCTATTCTTTCCTGCGCCATGTCCAGCCAGCGGTGCAGGCCCGCATTGTCAGGAAACAGCCGTTTCATGGCCGCATCGGTCTTGCGGATGTCCTCTGGATCTCCAGTCAGGGCCGCCCAGCGGAACGGCCCCACCCCCCGACAGAACAGGGGGCGGATATAGGCGGGCACAAAGCCGGGGAAGTCGAACGCGCGCGCCACACCCTGATCCAGGGCGACCTGGCGGATGTTGTTGCCGTAATCGACCACGGGCGCGCCGGACGCCTGGAAATCAAGCATGGCCTGGACATGGCGGGCGATGGAGGCGGCGGCGGCGGCAGAGACGGCGCCGGGATCGGACTGGCGACGGTCCTCCCATTCCGCCACAGACCAGCCGGAAGGCAGATAGCCGTTCACCAAATCGTGGGCGCTGGTCTGGTCCGTCACCAAATCCGGCTTCACCCCGCGCTTGACAAGTTCAGGCAGAAGTTCGGCTGCATTGCCCAACAGGCCGACCGAGATAGGTTTTTTACCGATCTTGGCCTGCTCAATCAGGTCGAGCGCCTCGTCCAGGCTTTCCGACATGACGTCGAGGTAGCGGGTCTTCAGCCGCATCTCGATACGGCTGCGCTGGCATTCGACGGCCAGACAGGAAGCCCCCGCCATGGTGGCCGCCAGCGGCTGGGCCCCGCCCATCCCGCCCAGGCCCGCCGTCAGTATCCATCGCCCGGACCAGTCGCCGCCGTAATGCTGGCGACCGGCCTCCATGAAGGTCTCATAGGTGCCCTGAACAATGCCCTGGGTGCCGATGTAGATCCATGACCCGGCGGTCATTTGTCCATACATCATAAGCCCTTTACGGTCGAGTTCTGAGAAATGATCCCAGGTCGCCCACTTCGGCACGAGGTTGGAGTTGGCGATCAGCACGCGTGGCGCATCCGCATGGGTGCGGAACACGCCCACCGGCTTGCCTGACTGGACCAGAAGCGTCTCATCGGGGGCCAGATCGGTCAGGGTTTGGACGATCCGGTCGAAGGCCGGCCAATCCCGCGCCGCCTTGCCGATCCCACCGTAGACGACCAAATCCTGCGGTCGTTCAGCGACTTCCGGGTCGAGATTGTTCATCAACATCCGGATTGCGGCCTCGGCGGCCCAGGTCTTGGCGGTCCTTTCAGGACCGCGCGGGCTGCGGATCTCGCGCATATTGGTCTTCATGTCCGGCTCTCGGCGAAGGTGATGCAGGCGTTCAGGATGCGGCGCAGATGACGACGCATCGTCTCGGCCCGGTCCGGCTCATAGGGGCTGGGCCAGTTTTCGGGCGTCAGACCCTCGGCCGGTTCGCGCATATAGCCTCGGTCCGCCAACTCCATCTGGATGGCGTGCACGCCGACTTGGGGACGGCCGTAGTGGCGCGTGGTCCAACCGCCCTTGAACCGCCCATTGACGACCAGACTGTCGCCGCTGACGGCGCAGGCGGCCTCGACCGCCTGGGTCAGCTGCGGCGCACAGGTGGCGCCGTCATTGTCGCCGATGTTGAACTGGGGCAGTTCGCCGGCGAACAGCCGGGGCGCCACCGATCGGATCGAGTGGGCGTCATAGACGACCAGGGGCCCCTTCGCCTGCAACCGGTCGATCTGGGCCTGAAGCGCCGCATGATAGGGATCGAACCAGGCCGCCCGCCTTTCCTCGATCTCGGCAGCTTCGGGCGCCTGGCCGGGCCGGTAAAGGGGCTCGCCGTCGAAGGTTTCGAGCGGACAAAGGCCGGTCGTGATCTGGCCCGGATAGAGGGATGCGCCGGACGGGTCGCGGTTCACGTCGATCACACTGCGCGACAGGGCGGTGCGAACCGTGGTCGCGCCCATGTCCCGGGCGAAGTCGTAAAGCCGATCCACCCACCAGTCGGCGTCCTTGCGCGCCAGCCAGGGCGAGCTCATCCGCGCCTCGATCGCTGCAGGAATGGTCGTTCCCGTGTGGGGCAGGCCGATGATCAGGGGGGCGGCGCCCTCGTGCACGGTCAGCCAGTCGGACGTCATCTCGGCCTCCCTCGCCAAATCGGATCGTCGTGGTATGTCTAGACATATTGATCGCAACCCGATGGACCTGTCCAGTGACGCCCGAGCCCACGCCCGTCGATCTGTTGCTCTGGTTCGAAGCGGCCCTGCTGCCGCAAGGCTGGGCGCGCGGGGTCAGGGTCCGGGTCCGCGAAGGCCGCATATCCCGTCTGGAGACGGAGGTCGCGCGATCGCCGCAAGACCAGGGCGGCGGCGTGGCCCTGCCGGGCGTCGCCAATCTGCACAGCCACGCCTTTCAGCGCGCCATGGCCGGTTTGACCGAGGCGCGCGGGCCGACCGATGACGACTTCTGGACGTGGCGGCGTCTGATGTACCGGTTTCTGGATCGGGGCGGGCCTGACGAGATCGAGGCCATCACGGCCCTGGCCTTCGCCGAAATGCTGGAGGGCGGCTTCACCCGGGTGGCGGAGTTCCACTACCTCCACAACGACCCCACCGGCGCGCCTTACGCCGACCGGGCGGAGATTGCGACCCGGATCGCGGCGGCGGCCGAGGCGACGGGCATCGGCCTGACCCTGCTGCCGGTCTTCTACGCCCATTCCGGCTTCGGCGGCCTGGCGCCGACCGAAGGTCAGAGACGGTTCATCACCGACCTCGACGGCTATGCGGTCCTTGTCGCCGATTGCCGCGCCCTGACCGCCGGACTGGCGGACGCCGGGGTGGGGGTGGCGCCCCACAGCCTGCGTGCGGTCACGCCGGAGCAGTTGCAGGCGCTGCTTGTCATGGCCGGACAGGGGCCGATCCATATACATGTGGCGGAACAGACCAAGGAGGTTGAGGACTGTCTGGCCTGGTCCGGCGCGCGCCCCGTGGAATGGCTGTTGGCCAACGCTCCGGTTGATCCACGCTGGTGCCTGATCCACGCCACCCATGTGGCGGAGACCGAATGGCGGGGAGTCGCCGCGCGCGGGAGCGTGGTCGGCCTGTGTCCGATCACAGAGGCCAATCTGGGCGACGGAATCTTCCCGGCGGCGGCCTATCACCGCGCCGACGGCCGTTTCGGCGTAGGCACGGATTCCAATGTACAGATCGGCCTGGCCGACGAATTGCGGATGCTGGAATACAGCCAGCGGCTGGCCCTCAGAGGCCGGGCCGTCATGGCTGACCCCGGTCGTTCGACCGGACGGCTCCTCTTTGATCAGGCCCTGGCCGGGGGCGCTCAGGCGACCGGCGTGTCCTGCGGTTTGAGCGTGGGCGCTGCGGCGGACATCGTCGCCCTCGACGGCGGCCATATCAGTTTCGAGGGCCGGTTCGGAGACGCGGTGCTGGACAGCTGGATTTTCGGGGCGCCCAGAGGGGGCGTCGCCTCGGTCTGGCGCGCGGGACGGCTGGTGGTCCGGCAGGGACGCCATGTCGCGCGCGACGCCATTGAGGCGCGCTATCGCCAGGCCTTGAAGGCGGTGCTGGCGTGAGCGCGGGGCCGCTGCATCGCCGCATCTATTCCGATCTGGAGGATCGCATCCTTTCGGGCGCCCTCGCGCCGGGGCGGCGGCTGCCGTTCGAACATGAGCTCATGCAGGACTACGGCTGTTCGCGGGCGACCGTGTCCAAAGCCCTGTCGGAACTGGCGGCCCGAGGCTTGGTGGTGCGCCGACGCCGCGCCGGCACCTTTGTGGCCCAGCCCAAGGCCCACGCCGCCTTCCTGGCCATCCCCGATCTCAGGGCCGAGGTGACGGAGCGGGGACAGGTCTACGGCTATCGGCTTCTGACGCAGATCGAGCGCGGGCCGACGGACGCCGCCGAAGCGGAACTTGCAGCCGGCGCGCGCCTTTTGGACCTGACCTGTCTTCACAGCGCCGATTCCATTCCCCTGGCCCTCGAGCGGCGACTGATCGGGCTGAAGGCTGCGCCCCAGGCGATCGCCGTCGATTTTAGCCGGGTTTCGCCCGGAAGCTGGCTCCTGGAATCAGAACCCTGGACCGAGGCTGAAAATCGCATCGGCGCGATGGGGGCGGACGCCCAATCGGCGCGCCTCCTGCAGATCAAGAGGGGCGCCGCCTGCCTTTGCGTGGAACGACGGACCTGGCGCGACGGTTTGGGCGTGACCCAGGTGCGCCAGATCTTTCCGGGCGACCGCTATGATCTGGTCGCGCTTTTTTCCTCCGCCCGTTCCGGCGGCCGCGGCGGGGAGCCGAGACGATGAAGATCGACCTGCTTCTGACCGACTGCCACGCCGCAACCCTGTCCGAAGGCGAGGGGGGCTATGGGGTGATCGAGGACGCCGCTGTGGCGGCGGCGGACGGACGCATCGTCTGGATCGGACATCGGGCGGACCTGCCGACCGTGTCGGCCCGCAGGACGGAGCGGCTCGACGGGCGCTGGATCACGCCCGGCCTGATCGACTGCCATACCCATCTGATCTTCGGCGGCGATCGAGCGGCCGAGTTCGAACAGAGGCTGGGCGGCGCGACCTACGAGGCGATCGCCCGGGCCGGCGGAGGGATTCTGTCTTCGGTCCGGGCCACCCGCGCGGCGTCGGAAGCCGAACTGTTCGCCTCGGCCATGGAACGGCTGGAGGGGCTGAAGGCGACGGGGGTCACCACCGTAGAGATCAAGTCCGGCTATGGTCTGGACCGAGACAGCGAGTTGAAGATGCTGCGCGTCGCCCGCCGCATCGGTCGAGAGGGCGGGGTGCGGGTTCGCACCACCTATCTGGGTCTGCACGCCACGCCGCCGGAGCATCGCGCGAACCCCGAAGCCTATGTCGATGAGGCCGTCGAAGACATACTTCCCGCCGCCTGCGCCGAGGGACTGGTCGATGCGGTGGACGCCTATTGCGAGCCGATCGCCTTTTCCCCCGATCAGGTGTCGCGCCTGTTCGACAAGGCGAGAGGGCTGGGTCTGCCGGTCAAACTGCATGCGGACCAGTTGTCCGACAGCGGCGGGGCGGCCTTGGCGGCGCGTTACGGCGCCCTGTCCGCCGATCATATCGAATATGCGACCCAGGCCGGGGTGGCGGCCATGGCCCAGGCGGGGGTCGTCGCGGTGCTGCTGCCGGGCGCCTTTCTGATGCTGCGCGAGACCCGGATTCCGCCGATCGACGCCTTGCGCCGTCACGGCGTCCGAATGGCGGTGGCTACAGATTGCAATCCGGGAACCTCTCCGCTCGCCTCCATGACGGCGGCGATGACTCTGGCCTGCGTTCAGTTTCGACTGACTCCCCAAGAGGCCTTGGCGGGGGCGACGCGAGAGGCGGCCCACGCCCTGGGTCTCGGCGCCGACCTGGGGCGTTTGGAGGTTGGTCTCAGAGCCGATCTGGCCGCCTGGGACATCCAAAATCCCGCAGAACTGGCCTATTGGCTGGGCAAGCCTGTGCTGCACGCCCGTTGGCTGGACGGCGTGCGCTCTTAGGTTGCAGGCGGGCGAGATTTAACTATAGGTTGCCTCCATAGCCGGGGAGCAATCTGTGGATGTCGACGCCTTTATCGCGCATTGGGCCCATGCCCCGATCGGGGAACGGTCGCATTATCAGACCTTCATCATTCAGCTTTGCCGTCTGATCGGCGTCCCGGCGCCCGACGACGAGCGAACCGGCGACCTGGACTATTGTTTCGAGCGGCCGGTTCGCTTCCGACATGACGACGGCCGCGCGACCCAGGGCTGGATCGACTGCGCCAAGCGCGGCTGTTTCGTGCTGGAGGCCAAACAGTCGTCAAAGCGGCGCAACGGCGGCCCCCTTGACCCGGCGGTGCAACTGTCGCTTTTCCTCAAACCCAGCGCCAGGCCTCGCGCGCCTTCGCCTGAGGCGGTGGATCGCCTGATGCGCGCGGCGAAGCGCCAGGCTGAGAACTACGCCAAGGCGCTGGATGAATGGCCGCCCTTCCTGATCATCGTCGATGTGGGCCGGTGCATCGAGGTCTGGTCGGATTTCGATCGTCAGGGGAAGGCCTATATCCCTTACCCGGATCGCGCCACCTACCGCATCGAGCTGGAGCATCTTCGCGCGCCCGAGGTCCGCGACAGGCTGCGCCGGATCTGGCTCGACCCCCTGTCCTTGGATCCCGCCGCTGCGGTCGCAGAGGCGACGACGGACATCGCCCGACGTCTGGCCTGGCTTGTGCGCTCGATCGGCCAGAGGCGATCGACGGCGGGCGAAGACCGGGTTCAGCGGGCGGCCCGCGCCAACCAGACCGCGCTCTTCGTGATGCAGTGCATCTTCGCCATGTTCGCCGACAGCGTCGGCCTGATCGAGGAGCGGGGATTCCTGCGGTTTCTCGAAGCCTATCGGGGCAAGGCGGATCGGTTCCACGAAGGGGCGCGGGTCTTCTTCGGCCTTATGGATCAGGGCGGGCATTGTCTGGCGATTCAGCAGCGTCTTCGCCGCTTCAACGGCGGCCTGTTCCGCTCCGCCGTCCCCTTGCCGATCACGGAAGAGGAGCTTGAGGCCCTGATCGCGGCGGCGCGGTGCGACTGGGCCCTGGTCGAGCCGGCCATATTCGGCGCCCTTTTGGAACAGGCCCTGGACCCGCAAGAGCGCGCGGAACTGGGGGCGCACTACACCCCCAGGGCCTATGTCGAACGCTTGATCGAGCCGACCATCATGGAGCCCCTGAGAGCGGACTGGGAGGCGGTCGAGGCCCAGGCCCTGGGGCTCTATCTCGAAGGCGACGTCCAGGGCGCAAGGCGGATGATCCGCACCTTTCACGATCAGCTTTGCCGGGTGCGTGTGCTGGACCCGGCCTGCGGGACGGGGAACTTTCTCTACGTCGCCATGCACATGATGAAGGCGCTTGAGGGAGAGGTTCTGGGCGTTCTGGCGGAAATGGGGGAGAAGCAGGGCCGCCTAGGTCTGGACGGCCACGTCGTCAGTCCCGAACAATTCCATGGGTTGGAGAAGAACGCCTACGCCGCCTGGATCGCCGAAATGGTGATGTGGATCGGCCATCTGCAATGGCATTTTCGCCTGTTCGGCGACGCCGCCCCTTCTGAACCGATTTTGAAGGACTTTCGCCGGGTCGTGCATGTCGACGCCCTGGTCAGTTGTTCGCGGATCGCTGGGGCGCCGGGCGAAACGGGCGGGGATCGTTCGGTCGAGCACTATGTCGATCCGCGGCCGACGCCCTGGCCGGAGGCGCATTTCATCATCGGCAATCCGCCGTTCATGGGCGGCAAGGATCTGCGTGCGGCCTTCGGCGACGGCTATATGGCCGCCCTGGACCAGGTGCGCGGTGGTCGGTTTCGCTCCGCCGATCTGGTGACCGTCTGGTGGGATCGCGCGGCTGAGATTCTGACCCGGCCGGGGTCCATCCTGCGCCGCTTCGGCTTCATCACCACCAATTCCGTCACCCAGACCTTTTCGCGTCGTGTCATCGCGCATCATCTCAACCGCCGCCCGGCGGTTCGCCTGGTATTCGCCATCCCCGACCATCCGTGGGTCGTCGGCGTCGGCCGCGCCGACGTCCGCATCGCCATGTCGGTGGCGGAAAGGGGGGAGGCGGACGGCCAGGGCCGGTGGCTGGGCGTGACCGACGAGGCCGACCTCGACACGGATCTTCCCCGTCTGACCTTTCAGGAAAGGCGAGGGGTCATCGGCGCGGACCTGATGATCGACGACGGTCTGGGCCGGGCGGTCGATCTGAGAGCCAATGCAGGCCTAGCCTATCGCGGCGTCCAGCTGATGGGCGCCGGATTCCTGGTGACGCCGGAGAAGGGACGCGCCCTGCTGGGCGGTTCAGAGGTCGGAGCGCCGTCGCCGATCCGCGCCTATCGGAATGGTCGCGATCTGGCGGATCGCAGCCGCAATCTTGAGGTGATCGACCTGTTCGGGTGGGACGAGGCCGACGTGCGGCGTCGCCATCCTCTGATCTATCAGCATCTGCTTGAGACGGTGAAGCCCGAACGGGAGCGCAACAACCGCGCCGCCTACAGGGACAGTTGGTGGCTCTTTGGCGAGCCGCGCCGCGAGCTTCGCGCGGCCCTGACGGGTCTTGATCGCTATATAGTTACGGTCGAAACCGCCAAACACCGCTGGTTCCGCTTTCTGGACAAGGACGTCCTGCCCGACAACAAGCTCGTCGTCATCGCCAGTGACGATCCGGCCGTGCTGGCGGTGCTGTCGTCCCGCGTCCATCGGGCCTGGTTCGCCGCGAACGGTGGAAGGATCGGCGAGTATCAGCGCGAGGCCGTCTATGTGAAAGGCGTCTGTTTCGACCGCTTTCCCTTTCCCGAACTGGACCCGGCCCAGGCGGCTGAACTGGCGGCCCTGGGGGAGGAGTTGGACCAGACGCGGGCGCGCGTCCTGGCTGAGAATCCCGACCTGACCATGACGGCGCTTTATAACGCGATGGCCCGCGCGGCCGAGGCCCGTCCCCTCGAGACGTCCGAACGGGACAGACATGACCGCGGCCGCATCGGCATCCTCGATCATCTTCATCGCCGGCTGGATGAGCGGGTGACCAAGGCCTACGGCTGGCCGGCCGATGCGGATGAGGCGACGATCGTCTCGGGACTGACGCAGCTGAATCGAAGGAGGGCGGAGGAAGAGACCCAGGGAAGGGTGCGCTTCGTCCGTCCCGCCTATCAGAGCGGCAAGGTACGGATCATCGCGCCCCAGCCCGTCCAGACCGAGGCGGTCCTGGTATCGCCGCCCAGCCGGCCGCAGCTTCCGGAGGAGCCGGGCCCCTTGGCCTCAGCCCTGCTGTTCCGTCTGAGACGCGCCGGCGTCCCCATGCAGCCTGAGCATCTGGCGGCGGCGTTTGAAGGCGGCGGACGGCGTAAGACCCGCACGATCGAACATACGCTGGCGGTCTTGGCCGTTTCAGGGGCGGTTCAACATTCGGAGACAGGCTGGTTCGCCCCCCATCGAGCTTGAAACCCGAATCAGACCTCGGCCACGCCCATAGCCTTCAGCAAGGCGTCGCGCACCGCCGCCTCTGTGAAGGGCTTCTGGATGGTCGGCGACCCGCGCCATTCGTCCGGCAGACCGCCTTCGCCATAGCCGGTCGAGAAGACGAAGGGCACGCCGCGGGCTTTCAGGGCCTCCGCTACGGGAAAGACCTGCCGGCCGGCGACATTGACGTCCAACAGGGCTGCGTCCAGCTCGACCGTGTCGCGGGCCAGGGTCTCGCCCTCGTCGATATTGGACGCGGGACCGATGGGCACGCACTCCATGTCCTCCAGAATGGTCTCGAGCAACATGGCGACGAGGGACTCGTCCTCCACAACCAAGACGCGGCGTCCATTCAGCGGCTGGTTCATAGGGCGGGTGTCCTGTCGAGGGGAACCATGAGTTCCGCAATCAATCCGTCTTTGCCGTAAACCAGATCGATCTCACCCGCCAGATCGTGACGAATGTTTCGTTCAATCAATCGGCTACCAAAGCCTCTTGTGTCCGGTGGCGTAACTTTCGGCCCGTCCAACTCTCGCCAGGTCAGCTTTAGTTTCGGCGCAGTCTGATCCGCCAGGCCCCAATCGACCAGAACCCGTCCGTCGGGCGTGGAAAGGGCGCCGTATTTGCCGGCGTTCGTCGCCAGCTCATGGAAGATCATGCCCAAAGACAGGGCTGTAGCCGGCGCCAGGGCGACGGCGGGACCGTTCAGGTGGAAGCGCGTCGGACCGAACGCCTCGGTCTCGTGCTCCAGAATGGCGCGCAGATCGGCGCCCTCCCAATGGGTCCGCGTCAGAAGATCATGGGTGTGGGAGAGTGCCAGGATTCGCGCCTGGAAGGCCTGGGCGAAGGTGGAGGGGTCGCGGTGGGACCGCGCCGTCTGGATCGCGATGGACTGGACCGTCGCCAGGGTGTTTTTCACCCTGTGGTTCAGCTCGTCGATCATCGACTTCTGACGGCGGGCGGCCAGGACGTTCTCGGTCACGTCGTGACCCTGTACGAAGATGCCGACCACCTGGCCGGCCTCGTCGCGAATGGGCTGATAGATGAAGTCGAGATAGTGGTTTTCCAGCGGCGCTCCGGGCCGCCGCTGAAGTTGCGCCAGGCTTTCGCGCCCCTCATAGGCTTCGCCTGTAGCGAAGACGGAATCGAGAAACTCGTAATAGCCTTGGCCGGCCAGCTCAGGCAGCGCCTCTCGGATCGGCTTGCCGGCGATGTCGCGGTGGCCGATCAACTGCCCATAGGCGGCGTTGTACATCTGAAAACAGTGGTCCGGGCCCGACAGAATGGCGACGAAGCCCGGCGCCTGCATGAACATCTCGACCAGGCGGTTGCGTTCCTTCTCCAGGCGACGGTTGTCCTCCTGCACCGACTGAGCGCGCCGCAGAACGGAACCGCCGACGATGGCATCGAGGGCCGTGGTCGGTTCGTCGCGCGGGGCGGCCGGGAACAGGTCCGTGATATCCATCGTGTGCTGAAGCAGAAGGACGACCTCGCCCTCGGCGTTGAGCAGCGGCGTATGGGTGGCGCTCCAGATCCGCTCCTCGAACACCTCCCGGCGATCATCCAGGCGTCGTGGGAGCGAATAGCGGACGAGGGCCAGATGGTCGCGCTGTCGGGTGTCGCGCGCCTTTTCAAGTGAGGCCCTGACCTGCCGGACGTTTTCGGGCGCCTCCTGCCCCGGTCCGGAATCGAAGGCCTGAAACAGCGGTCGACCCAGGAGATCGGGCCGATTCGAACGGGTGACGTCCAGATAGGCCTGATTGACGTCGAAGATCCGCAAATCCGGGGTGAGCAACAGATAGGGATTGGGCGAAGCCGCAAACGCGGTCGCCAAATCGGCGATCGACGCGCCCTGTGTCAGAAGTTCAGTCAAGCCACGCCCCAGTCGAACCGGGCGTAAACGCCGACCTGACGAAAAGGTTCACGCCAGCACAAATCATTTTCGGATCGTCATTGGCCCGTCGAGGGAATTTGCTAAGGACGGGACATGACAATCGCCGGCGCCTTGGCCACCCTCTCCCTGATGATCGCTCAACCCACAGACCGGCCCGCCGACGATCCGCCTCTGGTGCGGATCGATCAGGGCGAGCTGACAGGTGTGGCGGAGGGGGAAGTCGCCGCCTTCAAGAACATTCCCTACGCCGCCCCGCCGGTCGCAGAGATGCGGTGGCGGCCGCCCGGGACGGCCCCGCGATGGGAAGGCCGTCGCGACGCTTCGACCTATGGCCCCATCTGCATTCAGGCCACGCCGCAGGGCGATCCCGGCGTCGGCCCCCTGCCGATGAGCGAGGACTGCCTGAACCTGAACGTCTGGCGCCCCCTTGATACGTCCGCGCCGGCGCCGGTGATGGTGTGGATCCATGGCGGCGGACTGGTGAACGGCTCGGGCACGGCCGCGCTCTACGACGGGTCGCACCTGGCGCGTCAGGGCATGGTGGTGGTCACGCTCAACTATCGCCTGGGACGGCTGGGCTTCTTTGACCACCCCGCCCTGGCGGCCGAACGGCCGGCCGATGAGCCGGCGGGCAACTATGGCGTCATGGACGTGATCGCCGCCCTGAAATGGGTAAAGGCCAATATCGCCGTCTTCGGCGGCGACCCCGACAACGTCACCATATTCGGGGAATCCGCCGGCGGCGCCATGGTGACCCGCCTGATGATCTCGCCTCCGGCGCGTGATCTGTTCGCCCGGGCCGTCGTTCAGTCCGGACTCGGGCGTGAGTTGCAAACGCCCCTGGACCGACGCGGCGCCTTTGACCTGCCGTCCGCCCGCGAGAGGGGCGAGGTTTGGGCGCACGGCCATAATCTGATGACGGCGGCCGATCTGCGGTCGGCGCCGGTCGAACTGCTGCTGACGCCTGCGCCGGTCTTCGCCAACGGCGACCTGACCCTGATCGACGGCAGGATCGTGCCTTCGACCGTCGAGGCGGCCTTCCGCGCCGGGCGGCAGTCGCCGGCGCCCTTGATCATCGGGACCAACAGCGCCGAATTCTGGTGGATGAAGCCCACCGACCGCAACGGCTACGGCATGATCGACGACGACATGACCTGGCTGGAACGTGCCCAGATCATCCAGGCCTATGGCGGAGAGGCCGGGTTTGACCGCGGTTTCATCACCGACGCCGTATTCTCCGAACCCGCACGGCTGCTGGCGCGGCTGCACGCCGCCGCAGGACGACCCGCCTATCTCTATCGGTTCGACATTTCCTCGCCGGACAATCCCGAACCGCACGGCGGCGCCACCCATGCGATCGAGCGGCCCTATGTCTTTGGAACGCTGTCGCTTCTGCCCTATCCGGTGCGGCCGGTGGATCAGGTCGCCTCCCAGGCCATGATGGGCTACTGGACCAGCTTCGCCCGCTCCGGCGATCCGAACGGAGTAGGCCGGCCCGACTGGCCGATGGCGGCCGGAAAAGGTAATCCGACGCTGCTGCTGATTCGGAACGACGGTCCCGTCGCCGTTCCGACCCCGGACGCGGGGCGTCTGGACCTGATCGAACAGTTCCGTGAGCGCCCGCGCGGGCGTCCTCGTGCGCTTCGGCCGGATGAAGATGCGGCTAGGCCCTATCAACACTGAGGGCTCGGTCTGAATTGCGGAAGGTTCAGCCCGCCGAGGTGCTGCTGGACTGCTTTTCCTTCAAGGTCACCAACTCCTCCGCCATGGTGGGGTGGACGGCGCAGGTCGCATCCCATTGCGCCTTGGTGAGGCCGGCCTTAACGGCGATGGCGGCGAGCTGAATCATCTCCGGACTGTCCGGCCCTACGATATGGACGCCGACCACCCTCTGGCTGTCAGCGTCGACGACCAGCTTCATCAGAACCCGCTCCTCTGAGCCGGTGAAGGCGTATTTCATCGGCCTGAAGCGGGTTACATAGACATCGACGCCGGCCGAACAAGACCGGCGCGCCTCGGCCTCCGACAGGCCGACCACGCCGACGGGCGGCTGGCTGAACACCGCCGTCGCCACGGCCTCATAGTCGAAGTGCTGGGGATTGTCGCGGAAGACGGTCTGGTGAAAGGCCACCGCTTCGCGAATAGCCACCGGAGTCAGGTTCATCCGGTCGGTGACGTCGCCGATGGCCCAGATGTTTTCGGCCGTCGTCCTTGACCAGCGGTCCACCTTGATCGCCCCGGCCTCGTTGAGCTCGACCCCTGCGGCTTCCAGCCCCAAGCCCTTCACATGCGGAACCCGGCCGGTGGCGAACATGACCACATCCGTTTCCAGCTTCATGCCGTTTTCGAGGTGGTTGATCAGTCCGGTGGGCGTCTTCTCGATCTTCTCGTGCTGGCAGCCCAGGATCACCTTGACGCCGCGCTTTTCGATCTCGCCGGCCAGATGGGCGCGCACATCGTCGTCGAAGCCGCGCAGGATATTCGGCCCGCGATAGATCAGGGTCGTCTCGACGCCCAGGCCGGCGAAAATTCCCGCAAACTCCACCGCAATATAGCCGCCGCCCGCAATCAGGATGCGCTTGGGCAGTTCGGGCAGGTGGAAGGCCTCTTCCGAGGTGATGGCGTGCTCGATCCCGGTCAGGCCGTCCGGCTTCCATGGGCGGCCGCCGGTGGCGATCAGGATCTTTTCAGCGGTGAAAACCTGGTCCTTTCCGACGATTTCGACCGTATGGGCGTCTTTCAACACAGCCCGACCATGGACCAGCTCAACGCCTGCCTTACCCAGATTGGCGGCGTAGATGCCCGAAAGACGCGCGATTTCGACGTCCTTGGCTTCGAGAAAGGTCGGCCAGTCGAACCGGGCCTGGTCGAACGACCAGCCGTAGCCCTCAGCGATCTGCAACGCATGGCTGACTTCGGAGGCCATGACCATGAACTTCTTGGGCACGCATCCTCGGATGACGCAGGTGCCGCCGACCCGGTATTCCTCGGCCACCGCGACCCGCTTTCCGTCCAGGGCGGTCAGCCGCGCTGCACGCACGCCCCCGGAGCCGGCGCCGATGACGAAGAGGTCGTAGTCGTAATCAGCCATGGAGCGCTCCGAAACACAGCCGCAGTGACAGAGCCGGCACGCGCCGCAGCCCAGGCGGACCACTGACATAAGTACGTTGTTCTAGCGAGACAAGCTAAGGTCAATAGAGCACGAAAAGGTTGCATAGACATGGCCAAAAGGTTGACTTCGGGTGTGCGGTCGAACAGTGTGCTGTCAGGACTTAATGGGTGGCGGGTATGATTGGGCTCCTTTTGACAGCGGCTGTAATTTTTCCGCAATCGGGCGATGACCAGCTACGTGTTGAGACGCCTTCTTCATCTTCTGCTGCGGTCAGACTTGAAGATGTCGAAGTTGTCGGTCGCCCTCTAGACAGCATGATCAGCGACTTTGTGAGGGAGGTTGCGGCGCCGAACAATGGGCGGGGCCTGGCGCGATGGCGCGATCCTGTGTGTGTGGGCGTCGCCAATCTGCAACGCGAACCTGCACAGTATATCGTAGATCGCGTATCAGAGATAGCGGACGATTTGGGCCTGAAGGCTGGAAAGCCCGGTTGCACGCCCAATGCTCTGGTCGTGGCGACATCAGACGGCGCAGCAACAGCGAACGCTATGGTTGAAGAGAGCCCTAGAACGTTTAGAATCGGCGGTTCCGGAATGGACAGAGGCAGGGAGTCCCTGCGGCGGTTTCGGGCTTCAGATCGTCCGGTCCGTTGGTGGAATGTATCCATGCCGGTCGATTCAGACACGGGCATGCGCGCCGTCCGTATTCCCGGAGACTGTTCTGGATCCTGCATTAAGGGATTCGAGATGGCGCCGGTGGTTCCTGTATTCGCAGCGTCGCGGCTGAACTCCCAAATCGTTGATGACATTTTTCGTACGATTGTAATCATCGATGTCGACCAAGTGGCCAACGTCACAATACAGCAGTTAGCGGATTACGTCGCCATGGTCACGTTCGCCCAAATCGATCCCGATTCGGACACCAGTGCTTATGCATCCATCCTGAATATCTTCACTCAACCCGCAGACGCGGAATCTCTGACTGATTGGGACAAGGCCTATTTGGCGGGGCTCTATGCGGCAGAGCGCGGCCACGTCAGCACGCGAGTGGCGCGTTCTGAAATCGTAGATGCAATCCGCCGCGAGCACGTCTTGCTCAAGAATGAGGAAGAGAAATAGTCGCCTTAAGGCTGAATCGTGTAGACTCCGTCATCCATCCCTATGATCGCCAAGTCCGCCAGGTCGAGGAACAGGCCGTGTTCGACCACGCCGGTGATCAGTTTCAGGTCATCGGCTAAACGGACCGGGTCGTGGATGGCCTTGCAGGCCGCGTCATAGATCAGATTGCCGCCGTCGGTGCGAACCAGACCGCGATCCGCCTGGCGCACGCGCGCCGGCGCATGGATCTCATGATCGACCAGGACGTCGGCGATACGATTGGCCGTGGTCTTGTGCCCGAAGGCGACGACCTCGATCGGCAGGGGAAAGGCGCCGAGCACCGGAACCACCTTGGCGGCGTCGGCGATGACGATGCAGCGGCTGGAGGCCTCCCACACCAGTTTCTCACGCAACAGGGCGGCGCCGCCCCCCTTGATCAGGGCCAGGCCGGGACCGACCTCGTCCGCGCCGTCGACGGTCAGGTCGATGCGCGGCGTGTCTTCCAGCGTCGATAGGGTCAGTCCCAGATCGCGCGCCAGGTCGGCGGTCTTTTCGGATGTGGGGACGCACCGCAGACCGGACAGATTGCGGGCGGCCAGAGCCTTGACGAACCAGGCGGCCGTCGAGCCGGTGCCCAGGCCCACCACCATGCCGGGCTCGACATGCTGGGCGGCGACTTCGCCCGCGTTCTTCTTTTGCAGATCGCTCATTTCAGCTTAGCGGCCTTGGCCGCCTCCTTCTTCGCCTTGGCCTTTTCACGGAAGTCGGCGGCGGCTTGCGGCTTGTTCGTCTGGCGGGCCCGGCCGAAGGCGAGGGCGTCGGCCGGCACGTCCTCGGTGATGACGGAGCCGGAGGCGACCAGGGCGCCCGCGCCGACCGTCACGGGGGCGACGAGACTGGAATTGGAGCCGACGAAGGCGCCGGCCCCGACCTCGGTCTGCGCCTTGTTGAAGCCGTCATAGTTGCAGAAGATGGTTCCCGCCCCGATGTTGGCGCCGGCGCCGACCGATCCATCGCCCAGATAGGCCAGGTGATTGGCCTTGGCGCCCTCGGCCATAAGGACGTTCTTGACCTCGACGAAGTTGCCGACCTTGGCGCCCCTGCCCAGGTCCGCGCCTGGCCGCAGCCGGGCGTAGGGGCCCACCTCCGCCCCGGCCGCCACGCGCGCGCCCTCGATATGGCTGAAGCTGCGGATGCGCGCCCCGCCCTCGATCACGGCGCCCGGCCCGAAGACCACATAGGGTTCGATGACCGTTCCGCCTCCGACCTGGGTGTCCCAGGCGAAGTGGACGGTGTCCGGCGCGCTCATGGTCACGCCGGCGGCTAAGAAGGTCTCGCGCTGAACCTTTTGGAACAGGGCCTCGGCCTGGGCCAGTTCCGCCTGGGCGTTGACCCCCATGACCGCGTCCTCATCGGCGAAGACGGCGCGGGTGGGATGGCCGGCCTTGCGCGCCAGTTCGACGACGTCAGTCAGATAGTATTCGCCCTTGGCGTTGTCGTTGCGGACCTGGGCCAACAGGGAAAAAAGCAGGGCGGCCGGCGCGGCCATGACGCCCGAGTTGCAGGCCGTGACGGCCAGCACCTCGGGCGAGGCCTCCTTGGCCTCCGTGATGGCGGTCAGGATGTCGCCCTCGAGGATCAGACGGCCATAGGCGCCCGGGTCGCGGGCTTCGAAACCGATCACGGTGACCCCCGACGCGCCGAAGACAGGCGCGATGTCGGCGGCCTTCAGCAGGGGGACGTCGCCATAGGTGACGACCACGTCTCCTTCGAACCCGGCCAGAGCCTGTTCGGCGGCGCGCACGGCGTGACCGGTGCCCAGGGGCGGGTCCTGGACAGCGATCGCAGCCTCGCCCAGGCGGTTGACGACGTGGGCCCGGACCTCCGGCGAATGCTCGCCCACCACCACGACCACCCGCTCGCAGCCTAGGGCCTCGGCGGCGTCAATGGCGTGATCCAGCATGGCGCGCCCGCCGACCGGATGCAGCACCTTGGGCAGGGGCGATTTCATCCGCGTGCCCTGGCCGGCGGCGAGGATGATGGCGGCGCGGGGCGGCGTCTGGGTCATGGATCGATCCGGCTGTCGGTCTTGGTCTGTCGCCCTCTAGCGCGCCTGGGTCCAGGCGTCACGGGGGCGTGGCGGGCGGGATCAGACGTCCAGCTCTTCCTTCACGAACTGGGCGTTTTCCTGGATAAACTGGAAACGGGCCTCAGCCCGCTTGCCCATCAGCCGTTCGACCAAATCCTCGATGCTCGCCTCGGCGTCCGGCACTGTGATCCGGGCCAGGGTGCGCTTCTTCGGGTCCATGGTGGTCTCCTTCAGCTGGGAGGCCATCATTTCGCCCAGGCCCTTGAACCGGCCGATCTCGGTCTTCTTGCCCTTGAAGACGGTGGCCAGAAGCTCGTCGCGGTGGACGTCGTCGCGGGCGTATTCGCTCAAGGGGCCGGCGGAGATCCGGTACAGCGGCGGCAAGGCCATGAAGACCCGGCCCTGACGGATCGTCTCGGGCATGACGCGATAGAAGAAGGTGATCAGCAGGGCCGCGATGTGGGCGCCGTCGACGTCGGCATCGGTCATGATGATGATCCGCTCGTAGCGGAGGTCGTCGATGTTGAAGCGATTGCCGGGCTGGACGCCGAGCGCCAGGGCCAGATCGGACAGTTCGACGTTCTGGCGCAGCTTGTCCGCCGTGGCCGACGCGACGTTCAGGATTTTGCCGCGCAGGGGCAGGATGGCCTGGGTGGTGCGGTCGCGCGCCTGTTTGGCCGAGCCGCCGGCTGAATCGCCTTCGACGATGAAGAGTTCGGTGCCCTCGGCGGCCTGACGCGAGCAGTCGGAGAGTTTACCGGGCAGGCGCAGCTTGCGGGTGGCGGCGGCGCGCTGGACCTCCTTGTCCTTGCGGCGGCGCAGCCGGTCTTCGGCCCGGTCGATGACGAAGCCGAGCAGGGCGTTGGCCTGTTTGGGGCTTTCGGTCAGCCAGTGGTCCAGCGGGTCGCGCAGCAGCTGTTCGACGATCCGCGCCCCCTCGGGCGAGGACAGACGGTCCTTGGTCTGGCCCTGGAACTCTGGATTGCGGATGAAGACGCTGATCAGGGCGCCGGCGTTGGCGATGACGTCCTCGGCCGTGATGATGGCGGCGCGTTTCTCATTGGTCAGTTCGCCATAGGCCTTGAGCCCCTTGACCAGGGCCGCGCGGAAGCCGGCTTCGTGCGTGCCGCCGTCGGGGGTGGAGACGGTGTTGCAGTAGGACTGGATGAAGCCGTCCGCCTCGCCGAAACCGGCGGGCGACCAGGTGACCGCCCATTCGAAGGCGCCCGCCTCGCCCTGACGCTCGGCGCGGCCGGCGAAGGTGGGGGTGACGGTTTCCAGCTCACCGATGCGGTCGGCCAGGGCGTCGGCCAGGCCGCCGGGGAAGTGGAGCAGGGCCTGTGCCGGGGTGGCGTCGGTGATCCGTTCGGGGGCGCAGGTCCATTTGATCTCGACGCCGCGGAACAGATAGGCCTTGGAGCGCGCCATACGGAACAGGCGGGCGGGCTTGAAGGCCGCGCCGACGCCGAAGATCTGCTCGTCCGGCTTGAAGCGGATCAGGGTGCCGCGCTTCTTGGACGGGCCGACCTGCTGGATCGGGGCCAGGACATGGCCGCGCGAGAAGGCCTGCCTCCACTCGAAACCGTCGCGCCAGACCGTGACCTCGACGCTTTCGCTGAGGGCGTTGACGACCGAGACGCCGACGCCGTGCAGGCCGCCCGAGGTCTCATAGGCCTTGCCCGAGAACTTGCCGCCGGAGTGGAGGACGGTCATGACCACCTCCAGCGCCGACTTGCCGGGGTGTTTGGGGTGCGGGTCGACGGGGATGCCGCGGCCGTCGTCGCGGACGGACAGATAGCCTTCGGCGTCCAGATCGACGGTGATCAGCCGGGCGTGGCGGGCCACCGCCTCGTCCATGGCGTTGTCGAGGACTTCGGCGAACAGGTGGTGCAGGGCGCGTTCGTCGGTGCCGCCGATATACATGCCGGGGCGCTTGCGGACGGGCTCCAGGCCTTCCAGCACCTCGATCGAGGAGGCGGAATAGCCGCCGGGGACCGCAGCGGCCGGGGTCGGTGCGGGCGCCGCCGCAGCGCCCGGCGTCGGGACAGGCTTGGGCGCCTCCGGCTTCGGAGGCTGGGGCGTGTCGTCAAAAGCGAAGAGATCGGCGGCCATTCACATAGTCTGAGGCGATTCGGGGCCGGTTCTGGTAGGCCCGTGAAGCCGGTCGGGCAAGCGGCGGTCGCACCGGAACGGGATCGAAGGTCACGGCGCGGGCCAAAATCGCCAGCATCAGCACCCAGGGCAGGTTGGCGTGGGTCAGAAGCACGCTCTCCGAAAGGCTCAGGACGAAGAAGCCCGTCATATAGCCCAGGCTCCAGAAACCCTCGCGCGCGCCCATTCCGTTCAGCCGGGCCAGAATCATCACCGCCGAAACGGCCATGACCAAACCCACCAGGACGGCGCCGGGCCAGCCCAGCTGGACCAGAAGGTCGATCCAGCCGTTGTGGGCCGAGGGAACCGGCCACTGGGTCTCCAAGCGGATTTCGCGGGCGGGGATGGAATCCACGCCCCAGAAGGCGCTGAAACCGTAGCCGGTAAAGGGGCGATCGGCGACCTTGCGCATCAACGCCTCCCAAATCAGGGTCCGGCCGGTCAGGGAGGGATCCTTGCCCAGGGCTTCGAGGATGACGGCGGACTGGGTATTCCAAAGCCAGGCGCCGCCGGCCGCCATGACGACCCCCAACCAGACCGCAACCACGGTGACGGCGGCTCCGCCTTGGCGAAGCACCCACCAGCCCCCGACCATGCCGACCCCCAGGATCAGGCACAGCAGGGAGGTCTTGGACTGGGTGGCGACCACCAAAAGCGTGGTGAGGGCCAGGGTCAGGAGGGCGATCCAGGGTTTGCAGCCATTGTCAGCCAGATGATCGGCGACAAGAACGGCGGCGGCCGAGACGGCGCCGACCACCATGACCAGGCCCATCTGGTTCTTTTCGTACCAGAGCCCGCGCCACAGGCCGGCGTTGTCCAGTTGGTGCACTCCGATCCGAGGAAACAGGAAGACCATGATCAGGCTGCCGATCGCCATCACCAGGCCCGCGCGCATCAACAGGCGGGGCAGGGCGGAGCCATTAAAGACGGCGCCCAGATAGACGGCGAAGGCGCTGTTGATCGCCAGTGCGATGACGCGCCGCTCCGTCACCTCCGCATCGATCGACCAGTACTGCGACACATAGGCCAGGCCGACGAGGGCGCCCACCGCCAGCCAGGCCGGCCAGGCGCGGATGACGCGCTCGAACCGGAAGACGATCAGCCCCGCCGTCACCGCATAGACCGGCAGCCACAGGAACCGCAGCATGGGGGTCTCGCTCTGGTCCGGCGCAAAGACGGGCGCGAAAAGGGCGCCGGTCAGCATGAAGACGACGAAGCCCGCCGCCCACTGCTCCCAGGCGGGCGGATCGGTCGGCTGATCGAATCGGTCAGGTGAGGCGCGCACGCCCAAGGGTGACGCCGCCCGCTTAAGGAAGGGTGAGCGCGGCGCGGAAGGCCGCTAGTCCCCGCTCCAGGTCCGCAATCAGGTCCGACGGGTCTTCCAGCCCCACATGCAGTCGGATCAGCTCCCCCTCCAAGGCGGGTGGGTAGACGCGATAGGCCGTCTGATGGGTTTCGTGGGTGATCAGGCTTTCGAATCCGCCCCAGGAATAGCCCATGCCGAACAGGCTGAGGGCATCAAGCAGGGCCTGGCCGGCGGCCTCGGTCCCCCCCTTCAGAACGACCCCCATCAGGGAGGCGGCGCCGGTGAAGTCGCGTGTCCACAGCTCATGGCCGACAGAGCCGGGCAGGGGCGGATAAAGGACGCGGGACACCTCGGGCCGGGCCTGTAGCCATTCGGCGATGATCAGACCCGACCGACCCTGCTCGGCGTAGCGCAGCGGCAGGGTGCGAAGGCCGCGCAGGGCCAGCCAGGCGTCGTCGGGCGAAACGTGCCAGCCCAGGTCTTCGATCGTATCTGCGATCGCCCGGCGACAGGCTGAATCCGTGATGGCGATCCCGCCCATCAGGACGTCGGAATGGCCGGAAACATATTTGGTCAGGGCCTGGACGCTGACGTCCACGCCGTGGGCCAGGGGTTTGAAGGCCAGGCCGGCGCCCCAGGTGTTGTCGATCATGCTGAGAACGCCGCGTTCTCGACAGGCCCGAGCCACCGCCTCGACGTCGATCATTTCAAACGTCAGGGAGGCGGGCGACTCCATCAGGACCAGGCGGGTGCGCGGCCCGATCGCGGCGATCACCGTTTCAGCATCCGCATCGGCCGGCAAAAATCGTGACGTGACGCCACGCGCGGCCTGGTAGCGGGACAGAAAGCGTCGCGACGGACCATAGAGGGCGTCGGTCGTGATCACCTCGTCGCCCGGCCGGGTCAGGGCCAGCAGAGGCACGGTGACGGCGGCGAGGCCGGAGGGGACGATAAAGGCGTCCTCGGCCCCTTCCAGATCGGCCAGGGCGGCCCGCAGCTGGCGCGCGGCCGTCCCGCCGTCCAGGCCGTAGGTCGGGCCATCAGCGTTATCTCGCATGGCCGCCGCACGGTCGCTGAGCATGGTCGAGGCCCGCTCGACGGGCGGATTGACCGGACGGCGGCCCTGCCCCCGGCGTGTGGCGGACGAGATCAGGCGGGTGCGGTCCGAATGCGGCGACATGGCCTCTCCGATGGCTTGCGGATCAGGGTCTAAAGGCCTCTAAAGTCGGCCGGGCGCAAGCGGAGGAGACGAACGCGATGCGGATCATGGCGATCGGAGCGATGACGGTCCTGCTGTTGGCGGCGGCGGCTTGCGGCCGCGACGATACGAGACGCGCCGCCGAAGACGACGCCCCCCCGGTTCCCGCGCCGACGGTGACGACCGATCGTCCCGAAAGTCCGACCCTGGCGGCGGTCAAGCGCCGCGGGCGGCTCAATTGCGGGGTGCACCAGGGTCTGGTGGGCTTCGCCCACACCGACAATCGCGGGCAATGGCGAGGTTTCGACGCTGACTTTTGCCGGGCCATGGCGGCGGCGATCCTGGGCGACGCCGAGGCGGTGCGCTTCGTGCCCCTGTCGGCGTCAGACCGGTTCGCCGCCTTGAATGAGGGCAGGATCGACGTCCTTTGGCGCAACTCGTCCTGGACCATGAGCCGCGACGCCGGAGAAGGCTTCGTCTTCGCCGGCGTCAACTATTACGACGGCCAGGGCTTTCTGGTGCGACGGTCACTCAGCCTGAACAGCGCGACTGAGCTGAATGGGGCGCGGGTCTGCGTCCAGGCCGGCTCGACCGCACAGGCCAACGCCGACGACTTCTTCAGGTCACGGGGGATCCCGTACCGGCCTGTCGTCTTGCCCACGGAGGAGGCGGCGCGCGACGCCTATGGCCGCGAGGACTGCGACGCCCTGAGCGCCGACATTTCGGCCCTCGCCGCCTCGCGCGCCGTCCTGGCCGACTCCCAGGCGCACACGATATTGTCAGACGTGGTGTCCAAGGAGCCCCTGGGACCGGTTGTCCGCGCGGGCGACGACCGCTGGGCCGACGTGGTCCGCTGGACCCTCAACGCCGTCATCCTGGCCGAAGAACTGGGCGTGACTCAGGAGAACGTCGAGGCCCAGGCCAAAGACGCCCGAGACCCGCGAATCCGGCGTCTGCTGGGCGCAGAGGGGGATTTCGGAGCCATGCTGGGCCTGTCGAAGACCTGGGCGAAGGACGCTGTTTCCGCCGTCGGCAACTATGGCGAAATCTTTGATCGGAACCTGGGCTCTCAATCGCCGCTCGACCTGGCCCGCGGATTGAACGCACAGTGGAACGGTCGGCCGCCCGGCTTGATCTATGGATTGCCGATCCGTTAAGCGCGACGACTTGCATCGTTTTCTGGGGGACAGATGACTGAGACCAAACGCGGGGGCTTGGCGCTCCACTGGCTGATGCTGATCGGCTTCACCGTCGGCCTGGCCGCCGGCCTTTGGGTCAATTTGACCCTCGGCGCCGACACGCCCTGGGTCGTCTGGCTGACCGAAAACGTCACCGGTCCGGCCGGTCAGATCTTCCTGCGCCTGCTGTTCATGATGGTGATCCCCTTGCTGTTCTCGGCCCTGGTGATCGGGGTGGCGGAGATGGGGGATCTGAACGCCCTTGGCCGGGCGGGGATCAGGACCCTGCTTCTGACCATATTGGTGTCCGGCATCGCCGTGGTCATAGGGCTGGTGATGGTCAATCTGTTGCAGCCCGGTCGCGGCGTCGATCCGGCCATGGCTCAACAGTTGCTGGAGCAAGGCCGCGACGGCGCGGCCGGGATCGTCCAGAATGCGCCGGAGACCATCCAGCTCGGCGACTTCTTCCTAGGCCTGGTTCCGTCCAACGCGGTTACGGCGGCGGCGGAGAACCAGATCCTGCCGCTCATGGTTTTCGCCCTGTTCTTCGGCATCGGCCTGGTCATGGCCAAGAGCCCCGCCACCGACCGCCTCCAGCAGGTCATCGAAGGCATTCTCGAAGTCACGATGAAGCTGATCAACCTCTTCATCAAACTGGCGCCCATCGCCATCGCCTGCCTGATGTTCAATCTGGCGGCCCTGTTCGGCTGGGATCTGCTGGTGCGTCTGGCCGCCTTCGTCGGCGTCGCCGTCGGGGCCATGGCGATCCATATGTTCGTGGTCTATCCCCTCGTCATCTGGATTCTCGGCGGGCGCTCGCCGTTCGGCTTCTTCAAGGCGGTGCGCGAGCCCATGGTGGTGGCCTTCTCCACCGCCTCGTCAAACGCCTCCCTGCCGGTGTCGCTGAAGGCGGCCGAGCACGAGTTGAAACTGCCGCGCAAGATCGCCCGTTTCGTACTGACGGTCGGCGCCACCGCCAACCAGAACGGCACGGCCCTGTTCGAGGGGGTGACGGTGCTGTTCCTGGCCCAGTTCTTCAACGTCGAGCTGAGCCTGACCCAGCAGTTGATCGTGATGCTGGTCTGCATCCTGGGCGGAATCGGCACGGCCGGAGTGCCGGCCGGGTCGCTGCCGGTCGTGGCCATGATCCTGGTCATGGTGAAGGTGCCGCCGGAAGGGATCGGTCTGATCCTGGGCGTCGACCGTTTCCTGGACATGTGCCGCACGACGCTGAACGTCACCGGCGACCTGGTGCTGGCCACCGTCGTCTCGCGCGGCGAGAAGGACGAACCGGTCGAGTCGATCACCGAAACCCCGGCCTCGCCGCCGATCCTGGCCTGAGCGGCGTCAGGCCCCGGTGGCGACGGGGGTGTCGGTTCGAGATCCCCATTCGGCCCATGATCCGTCATACAGGCGCGACGGCCGCCCGAGGGTTTCGAGCGCCAGGCTGATGATTGCGGCCGTGACGCCGGATCCGCAGGTCGTCACGACCGGTCGGGCCGGGTCCAGTCCGGCGTCGGCCAGGACGTCATTCAGGGACGCCCCCTGTTTCAGCCGACCGTCGCCGTCGATCAGGGCGGCGTAGGGCAGGTTGATCGCGCCGGGCATATGGCCCGCACGGACGCGGGGTCGGGGTTCCGCCGCCTGGCCGGCGAAGCGGGCGGGACCACGGGCGTCGGCGACCTGAATCCCCTCTGCGAGTGCGGCGCGCACATCATCCAGGCCGGCGACTGCGCCCGCGTCGAAATCCGGGATGAAACGGGCGGGCGAAGGCGGAGCCGGGGTCCCGGCTTCGACGGGGCGTCCCTCGGACTTCCACTTCGGCAGACCGCCGTCCAGCACCTGGACATGGGTGGCGCCCATGACCTTCAGCATCCAGCGGACGCGGGCCGCCGAGAACAGGCCGACGGAATCATAGACCACCACCCGGTGCGTCTCGCCGATCCCAAGGTCCGACAGGGCGGATGCGAAGGCTGCGGGCGAGGGCAGCATGTGGGGCAGGCCGCAGGAGCCGTCAGAGACGCTGTCCAGATCAAAGAAGCGGGCGCCGGGAATATGTTCGACCGCGAACTCGGCCCGGCCGTCCCGGCCGTCCAGATGCCAGCTGGCGTCCAGGATGCGCAGCGACGGATCGTCCGTCAGGGCGGCGAGATCCCCTGTGGAGATCAGGGGAAAGAGGGGCGAGGGCTGGGTCATGGCCCCAGCCTAATGTCAGGCGCGGTCCAGCACCAGTTGCACCACATCGGTCCGGCGCGAGCGGAAGCCCGCCTCGCAATAGGCCAGATAGAAGCGCCACAGGCGGCGGAACCGCTCGTCGAAGCCGGCGATGCGGCGGATGTCGGACCAGGCGGTCTGGAAGCGTTCGTCCCACTGCTTCAACGTCTCGGCATAGTCGAGGCCGAAGCGTTCGATGGGGCCCCAGTTCAGGCCGGCGGCGGCGACGACCGGCTTCAGCCGCTCTTCCGACGGCAGCATGCCGCCGGGGAAGACGTATTTCTGAATGAAGTCGGTGCGGGCGTTGTATTCGTCGAACAGGGGCTCCTGGATGGTGATGATCTGAAGCCCCGCGCGGCCGCCGGGATTCAGCACCTCATGGATCTTGCCGAAATAGGTCGGCCAGTATTCCATGCCCACCGCCTCGAACATTTCGATGGAGGCGACGCGGTCGAAGCGGCCCTGGACGTCGCGATAGTCCATCAGGTCGATCGTCGCGCGGTCCGACAGGCCGGCGTTGAACAGACGTTGGCGGGCGAAGTCGTGCTGTTCCTTCGAGATGGTCAGGCCGGTGACCTGGGCGCCGATCTCGCGGGCGGCGAACTCGGCGAAGCCGCCCCAGCCGCAGCCGATCTCCAGCACCGACATGCCGGGCTTCAGATCCATCATCCGGGCCAGGGCGGCGTATTTGGCGCGCTGGGCCTGCTCCAGCGAGCGGTCGGCGCCGTCGAACCGGGCCGAGGAATAGGTCATCGAACGGTCCAGCCAGGTCGAGTAGAAGGCGTTGCCCAGGTCGTAGTGGGCGTGGATGTTCTTTTTCGAGCCTGTCCGGCTGTTGCGGTTGCGCCGGTGGGCCAGCCAGTTGACCGCCTTCATCAGCCAGTTGCCGTCGAACAGGCGGCGGATGTGGTCATAGTTCTCGACCAGGGTCTCCAGCAGGGCGGCCAGATGGGGGCTGTCCCATTCACCGGCCATATAGGCCTCGGCGAAGCCGATGTCGCCGGCGGCCAGGACGCGGCGGGCGAAGCGATAGTCCTTGACTTCAAGCACGCCGCTGGGGCCGGGACGCGCGCCCTCCAGCACATGGACCTCGCCGTTCGGCAGACGAACGGTGAGGCGGCCGAAGGTCCAGTTCGACGCCAGCAGACGCAGCAGCAGGCCGAAAACGCGTGGCGTGCGGGCGGCGGCGGCCTCTATGTCCAGAGCGGCGGCAGTCATGCAAGAACCTCTGTCTCAGTCGTCAGTCAGGATCAGCGGACGCATCGCGACCCGACACCGTCTTCAGGGCGTCGAGGGCGCGCGCACGCGCCTGAGCATGATCCAAGATAGGGTGCGGATAGTCCGTTCCAAGCCTCACTCCCGCGTCGCGCAGAACTTCGGCCGGGGCTGTCCACGGCGAATGGAGCCAACGATCCGGAAGGCGGCGCAGCTCGGGAACCCAGCGACGGACATAGGCGCCGTCGGGGTCGAACTTTTCGCCCTGACCTATGGGATTGAAGATGCGAAAATAGGGCGCGGCGTCGGCGCCCGAGCCCGCCACCCACTGCCAGTTCTGCGCATTGCTGGCCAGGTCGGCGTCCACGAGAGTGTCCCAGAACCAGGCCTCGCCCTCGCGCCAGTCGATCAGCAGATGTTTGACCAGGAAGGAGGCCGCGACCATCCGCACCCGGTTGTGCATCCAGCCGGTCGTCCAAAGTTGACGCATGCCGGCGTCGACCAGGGGATAGCCGGTGCGCCCTCGCTTCCAGGCCGCCAGGCCCTCGGGATCGTTCCGCCAGGGCATGGACTCGTATTCCGGGCGGAAGGCGCGGTCGACGATCGTCGGGAAGTGGTGGAGCAGATGGGCCGAGAAGTCGCGCCAGCCCAGTTCGGAGACGAACTTGGCCGCCTCGGCCGCCGGCGCGGCCTCGCGGGCGCGCTGGGCCGCCCGCCAAGGGCTGATCTCGCCCCAGTGCAGGTGGGGCGACAGGCGGCTGGTGGACGGCAGGCCGGGACGGTCGCGGTCGGCCGCATAGGTCTTCGCGCCGCGCGCCAGGAAGTCGGACAGGGCCGCCGCGGCGCCGGCCTCGCCCGGCGTCCAGTCGAAGCCTTTCGACCAGTCGGGCCGGGTCGGGTGCAGGCCCCAGTCGTCCAGCGCCTCGCTCGCGACATCGGCCGGGGTTTCGATCCGGCGCGGTCCGGTCGAGTGCGGCGGCGGCTCGGCGCTCGCCAGAAGGGCCTTCATGAAGGGGGTGAAGACCCTGTAGGGGGCGTCGGAGCCGTTCAGCACGGCGCCGGGTCGCGCCAGGAGCGACCCGTTGAAGCCCCGGCAGTCGACGCCGGCCGACTTCAGCTCATGGGCGATCTCGGCGTCACGGGCGAAGGCGGCGGGCTCGAACAGCCGGTTCATGAAGACGGAGTCTGCTCCGGTTTCCTGGACCAACACCTGAAGCTGCACCAGGGTCTCGCCACGCCGCAGGATCAGCCGCGATCCCCGCTCGCGCAGCGCGGCGTCCAGGGCGCGCAGAGACTTGTCCAGCCACCACAGCGAGGCGGCGCCCGCCGGGCGGTCCGGGTCGCGGTCCAGGATGAAGACCGGCAGGATCGGACGGCCCGTCGCGGCGGCCTGGTTCAGGGCGGGATTGTCGTTCAGGCGCAGGTCGCGGCGAAACCAAAGGACGACAGGCTTGACGGCCACGCAGGCGACTCCATGAAAACTTGCGTCGGCGGCGAATGCACGCCACCTGATGGCCTCATAGCTGCGGCAAACGCCGCTCCCATAAAGCCTGACTATCGAAAGAGCCGCCTCGTGAGCCGACCCAACGCCGTCATTACGTTGTCCGAAGGTCTTCGGACGCCTGTCGTCATCGGCGGCGGCGCCCGAATCGTCTTCATCGCCGGCCCGTGCCAGATGGAGAGCCGCCAGCACGCCCTGGAGACGGCCCATGCGCTGAAGGAAATCGGCGAGCGGCTGAAGGTCGGCATCATCTACAAGACCAGTTTCGACAAGGCGAACCGCACCAGCGCGACGGCGGCGCGGGGCATCGGTCTGAAGGATTCTCTGCCGATCTTCGCCGAGATCCGCGAGGTCACGGGCCTGCCGACCCTGACCGACGTCCACTCCGAGGCTCAGTGCGCCCCGGTCGGCGAGGTGGTCGACGTGCTGCAGATCCCGGCCTTTCTGAGCCGCCAGACGGACCTGCTGTTGGCCGCAGCCGCGACCGGCAAGGCGATCAACATCAAGAAGGGCCAGTTCCTGGCGCCCTGGGACATGAAGAACGTCGTGGCCAAGGTGGTCGGCGCCGGCAATCCGAACGTCATGGCCTGCGAGCGGGGCGCCAGCTTCGGCTACAACACCCTAGTCAGCGACATGCGGGCGCTTCCGGTGCTGCGCGACATCGGCTGCCCGGTCGTGTTCGACGCGACCCATAGCGTCCAGCAGCCAGGCGGGCAGGGGACGTCTTCGGGCGGCCAGCGCGAGTTCGTGCCGGTTCTGGCCCGCGCCGCCGTTTCGGTGGGCGTGGACGCGGTCTTCATGGAGACCCATCCGGACCCCGACAACGCTCCGTCGGACGGCCCGAACATGGTGCCGCTGGATCAGTTCGAGGCCCTGGCGGCCCAGCTGATCGCTTTCGACGATCTGGCCATTCAGATCGGCGCCAAGACGCCTCAGGTCTGACATGACGCCCCGGATGATCGTGGTGACCGGCGGCGCCGGCTTCATCGGCTCCAACATCGTGGCCCGGCTGACGAAGGAGACGGCCTATGACGTCGTCGTCTGTGATCGGCTGGAGACGGCCGATCTGGGCAAGTGGCGGAATCTGGCCAAACATCCGATCGCGGATTTCTGGTCTCCCGAGGAGATGTTCGACCAGCTGGAGCGCTATGCCGAACGGATCGAGGCCGTGGTCCATATGGGCGCGATCTCCTCGACGACCGAGCCCGACGCGGACCTGATCCTTCGGACCAACTTCACCCTGTCGCGCGATCTGTGGGACTGGTGCGCCATCCGCAATGTCCGCCTGATTTACGCCTCCTCCGCCGCCACCTACGGCGACGGCGAGACGGGGTTCAACGACGATGACGACGCCCTGTCCCTGACGCAGCTGCGGCCCCTGAACGCCTATGGCTATTCCAAGCTGCTGTTCGACCAATATGCGGTTCGACAGGCGGACCGGGACCAGGCGCCGCCGCAATGGGCTGGGCTGAAATTTTTCAACGTCTATGGACCGAACGAGGGCCACAAGGGCGGGATGAAGTCGGTCGTCGCCCAGATCTGGCCCAAGGTGGCGGCGGGCGAGACCGTCAGCCTCTTCCGCTCGCACAATCCCGCCTATGCCGACGGCGGGCAGCTGAGGGACTTCGTCTATGTGGACGATGTGGTCGACGTGATCGAGTTCCTGCTGCAATCGCCTCAGGTTTCGGGGATCTTCAACGCCGGCTCGGGCCAGGCCCGCTCCTTCGCCGACCTGGCGCGCGCCACCTTCGCCGCGGCCGGCAAGCCTGAGGCGATCGCCTATATCGACATGCCCGAGGTCATCCGCGACCGATACCAGTATTTCACCCAGGCGCGGATGGATCGCATCCGGGCTGCCGGTTTCGAGGGACAGGCGACGCCTCTGGAAGAGGGAGTGCGGCGCTATGTTCAGCAATTCCTTTCTCAGCCAGATCCTTATCGATGAAACATCTGACATTGCGTCAATGGATTGGATACAGCGGCTTCGTTCTGGTCTTTCTGTTGACGGCGGCGGTGGCGGTCTGGCGGGGCGACATTCTGCGCGCCGCCCTTGATCCGCAGATCCCGTTTCAGACCTATCGCCCGCCCCCGGCGCCCGACTACGCCCAGCCCTCGGCCTGGGCTCTTCTGGACGCGCGGGTGCAAGGGTCCGGCGCGGCCAATGTCTTCTTCGTCCATTCGACGACCTTCGACGGCGGCCGCGACTGGAACGGCGCGATCGGCGACAAGAAGGCCGACGCCTATCTGGAGCGCGTGGTTCTGCCGAACTACGCCGGACCCTTCGCTCGCGCCGGCGCCGTCAGCGCGCCCCGCTATAGGCAGGCCAGCCTCTATACGCGGCTGACCCTGCGCGACGACGCGCGCGAAGCGCGCGCCTTCGCCTATGACGATATTCTGTCCGCCTTCGACGTCTGGCTGGGTCGCCATCCGACGGGCCCCATCGTCCTGGCGGGGGTGGAGCAGGGGGCCGATCTTCTGGATCGTTTGATCCGGGAACGGATCGCGCCTGATCCCGCGCTCAGAAGCCGGATGGTCGCGGCCTATCTGATGGACGCCATCATCGCCGTCGAAAACCTGCCGGCCGACACGCCGCCCTGCGCCGACCGGGGGCAGATCCACTGCGTCGTCGCCTGGTCTCAAGTCGGCGCTCCCGATGATGCGGCCGCGCATCGCCGGCTTCGACGGGCGACGGTTTGGGACGAGCGCGGACAGTTCGTCGATCTTGCGGGCCGCCGCCCGGTCTGCGTCAATCCGGTGACGGGCGGAACGGGCGAAGCGCGCGTCCCCGCACGGCTTCATCGCGGCGCCACCAACGCCACCGGCCTGGAATGGGGCGCAAGGCCGGCCCTGATGGCGCGGGAGGTCGAGACCCAGTGCCGCGACGGATTGCTGCGCCACAGCTGGCCTGATCTGGAGTCCTTCAAGGAAAGAGGGAGTTGGGCGGATCGACGAAAAGCCCGCCCTTACAACTTATTCTATGGTGATATTGAAGAAGATGTTGCGGAGCGTCTGGCGGTTTACGCCGCTCGGGCGGGCTGAAACGATCGTCTCGCGTCCGGTTTTTATGGCGCAGCCGCCTGCCGCGGCGTAACCTGGGGTTCTCAAGGAGGACCCCCATGGACGTGCTCACCATCTTCGCCGGCGTTCTGCTGTTCCTCGCCGTCTCGCTGCTGTTCAGCGTGATCAAGATCGTGCCCCAAGGGCGCGAATTCACAGTCGAACGGTTCGGAAAATACACCAAGACCTTGAGCCCCGGCATTGGCTTTCTGACCCCGTTCGTGGAACGAATCGGCAAGCGGATGAACATGATGGAGCAGGTTCTTGACGTACCGACTCAGGAAGTCATCACCAAGGACAACGCCATGGTCCGGGTGGATGGCATCGTCTTCATCCAGGTGATGGACGCCGCCCGCGCCGCCTATCGGGTCGACGACCTGACCTACGCCATCGCTCAACTGTGCATGACCAATCTGCGAACTGTGGTCGGCTCAATGGAGCTGGACGAGGTGTTGAGCCAGCGCGACAGCATCAACACCCGCCTGCTGCACGTCATCGACGCGGCGACCGAGCCCTGGGGCGTCAAGGTCAACAGGATCGAGATCAAGGACCTGACCCCGCCGACCGACGTCACCAACGCCATGGCCCGTCAGATGAAGGCCGAGCGCGAACGCCGCGCTGTGGTGACCGAAGCCGACGGCGAGAAACAGGCCGCCATCGCCCGCGCCGAGGGCGCCAAACAGGCAGCCATTCTGGAGGCCGAAGGCCGCAAGGAGGCCGCCTTCCGCGACGCCGAGGCGCGCGAGCGGGAAGCCGAGGCGGAAGCCCGCGCCACCGCCATGGTGTCGGAAGCCATCGCCCGAGGGGACGTCAACGCCATCAACTATTTCGTCGCCCAGAAATACGTCGAGGCCTTCGCCGACCTGGCCCGCAGCCCTCAGCAGCGGACCGTCATCGTTCCGGCGGAAATGGGCGCCCTCGTCGGCACGATCGCCGGCATCGGCGAGATGGTCGGCTTGGCCAAGGCTCAGCAGCAGGACGCGCCGCAGCCTGCTCGGCCAACGACGACCGCACGTCGTTCGTCGGTTCCGCCGACCGCCTGATCGGAGCGCGCGACATGACCCTTGTGGCCGATCTCTACACCGCCCAGCCGTTCTGGATCTGGCTGGGCGTGGGCGTGCTCCTTCTGGCGGTGGAGGCGATGTTCTCGACCGAATGGCTGCTGTGGCCTGCGGTCTCGGCGGGACTGGTGGCGGTGATGACGGCGGTGGGTCTGCGTCTGGGCCTGCCGGGCGAGGTCGCCGTCTTCGCCGTTCTGACCGTGATCGCCACCATTCTGTCGCGGCGTCTGGTGCAGAAAGCCAATCCGCCCGGCCAGGACATCAATGATCGGAACAGTCGTCTGCTTGATCAGCGCGCCCGGGTCGTGGAGGCCTTCGTCGCCGGCCGCGGGCGGGTGTTCGTATCCGGCGCCGAATGGGCTGCCGTGATCGACGGCGAGGCGCCCGAACCAGGGCAGGACGTGGTGGTCAAAGGCGTCAGCGGATCGGTGCTGACCGTGCGCTCGGCCGTCTGAATCCAAGCCGGCGCTTCAGCTGGACAGAAAGGCTTTCAGCGCCGCGGGCTTGATGGGTTTGGGCAGCAGCACCGCCCCGGCGGCGGTCGCCTGATCGTTCAGGCCGTCGCGCGTATCGGCCGTGACCAAGGCGATCCGACGCACGCCCAGCGGCCGCAGCCAGTCGATCACCGCAAATCCTTCCGGCCCTTCGCCCAGATGCAGGTCGATCAGGGCGGCGTCGAACGGCCCCGTCGCGGCCTTTGCGGCCTCAAGGCTGGACGCTGTCACCGGACGGGCGCCCCAGCGTGTCAGCAGGGCCGTCAAGGCGGCCAGGATCACCGGCTCATTGTCGACGCAGAGCACCCGCAAACCCGACAGAGGCAGCCGCGCCTCCTTCAGCGGCGCCGGCTCAGGCGGACGATCGGCGTGACGGCGCGGCGCCGTGATGCGGAAGGCGGTTCCGGCCCCGACGCGGGACGTCAGCGTCAGCGGATGATCCAGCAGGCTGGACAATCGCCGCACGATGGCCAGACCCAGCCCCGCGCCCGGTTCATCGACCGGCGCTCCGGGCAGGCGGACGAACTCCCCGAAAACGGTCTCACGATCGGCGTCGGGGATGCCTCGACCGGTGTCGCACACCAGGATCTGCACGGTCTCGGCCTTGCGCCGCGCCCCGACCAGCACCCGTCCGGCGTCCGTATACCGAAGAGCGTTGGCGATCAGGTTCTGAAGCATCGACCGCAGCAGATCCCGGTCCGACTGCACCCACAGACCGCTCCGCACCAGAGTCAGCCGCAGCCCCTTGGCCTCCGCCACCGGCAGATATTCGCGCTCCAGCTCGTCGAACAGTCCGTCCAGCGACACCTGTGTCACGGCCGCCTTCACCCCGCCGGCCTCCAGCTTCGACAGGTTCAAAAGAGCGGTCAGAAGCCGGTGCGCGCTGTCTATGGCCCGGTCCGCATTCAGGGCCAGGGTGCGGCCGGCCGGCCCCGCCTCCGGTCCCGAGACGGCCGGCTCTTCCTTGAGGGCGGCGATAAACAGCCGCGCGGCATGCAAAGGCTGCAACAGGTCGTGGCTGGCGGCGGCCAGGAAGCGGGTCTTGGAGGCCGTCGCCTCCTCCGCCGCGCGCCGCGCTTCCTCGAGCCGAGCCGTCCGGTCGGCGACCCGAGCTTCCAGCCTTTCGTTGGCCTCTTCCAACTGGCTGGCCGCCCGCCGCAGGGCGGTGATGTCCGTATAGCTGGTCACATAGCCGCCGCCGGGGATCGGCGCCCCGGACGAACGCAGCACCCGCCCGTCCGGCTGAAGCCGTTCATGGTCATGGGGAATGCGTCGGCTCAAGGCTTCCAGCCGCCGCTCCACCCAGGTGTCGATGTCGTTGGGGCTTTCACCGCGTTCGGCGTTCAGTCGATAGATGCTGGCGATCGGCAAGCCGACGTGAACGAAGCCGGCCGGGAGATCGAACATAGACACATATCGGCGATTCCAGGCCGTTATGCGCAGATCTTCGTCCACGACGATCACGCCCTGGTCGATATTGTCCAGGGTCGTCTGAAGCAGGTCCCGACTGAATTGGACGGCCTGGGACGCCTCGTCCAGCATCCGCACCACATCCTCGGGCGCGCGGCCGCCGCCGGCCAGGGCGGCGGCGATCACCCGCCGAGCCGAGGCCGCCCCGATGGCGCCGGCCAGCATCCGCTCCGCCGCCCTCGCCAAACTCGCATTGGCCGGATCGGCGTCTCGCAACCGGACATCGGTTTCGGCGCTCCAGGCCGCAAAGGCCCGCTCGGCGCGTTCGTCCCCGATGAAGCGGGCGACGAGGGCGCGCAGATCGCCGACCGAGGCGCCGGCCGGCGACGGCCGCGCCTCCAGCCAGTCGGGCCCCAGACGATCGACGAAGGCCCGCGCCTGGACTCGGTCGATCAGCCGCGGCTGGGCGAACCGCGACACCCCGACATAGGCGGCCAGGTTCAGCCCCAGGCTGACGAAGACGCCCAGCGCCAGCGGGTCCTTAACCCCCAACATGACATGCAGATGCCAGGGCGCGGCCGGCGCCAGCTGGGGCAGGGCCAGCATGGCGATCCAGACCGTGATCCCGACGGTGACGCCCGCCAGGGCGCCGTGGGCGTGACCGCCGCGCCACAATACGGCGCCGAACAGGGCGGGCGCCAGTTGCGCCATGGCGGCGAAGGACACCAGCCCCATGGCCGCCAGCCCCCGCGACTGATCAGTCGCCTGATAGTAAAGCCAGGCCAGCAGCAGCACCGCCACAATGGCCCCCCGTCGCACCTGCAATATGATGCCCGACATGTCCGAGGCGTCGCCGCGCAACCGCCATCGGTCTCGCGCCAGGAAGGGCAGGATCAGGCTGTTGGAAACCATGGCCGACAGGGCCACGGCCTCGACGATGACCATGGCCGTGGCGGCGGAAAACCCCCCGACGAAGACGACGGCGGTCAGCCACGTCTCGCCCCGCCCGAACGGCAGGGCCAGAACCAGCAGGTCGGGGTTGGTCGAGGGTGCGAACAGGGCGCCGGCGGCCACCAGCGGCAGCACCGCCAGGCTGGTCAGCACCAGATAGGCCGGAAAAATCCAGCGGGCCCGGCGCACATGGCTGGGGTCGGCGCCCTCGACGAAGGCGACGTGAAACTGACGCGGCAGACAGAAGATGGCCAGGGTGGCGATCAGGGCGATGGCCAGGAATCGAGGCGTCAGCTCCGGCGGGGCGGCGAGGGCGCCCAGCCCCTCTCGGATTGTCGCGCCTGAACCGTTCTGAACCAGCAGCAACAGGGCGAAGGCCGCGACCAGAAGCAGAGCGCCCAGCTTGACCAGGGACTCCAACCCGACGGCCTGGATCAGGCCCCGATTGTGTTCGGTCAGATCCGGCCGCCGCGCCCCGAACAATATGGCGAACCCCGCCAGCACCCCCGCCAGCACCAGAACGGTCAGGCTCTCGGAACCGGCCACCGGCGTCCCCGCCGTCAACAGGGCCCCCGCCATGGACAGGGATTTCAGCTGCAGCGCGATGTAGGGCAGGGAGCCCAGTATGGCGACCAGCGTCACGACCGCGCCCAGGGTCTGGCTCTTGCCATAGCGGGACGCCACGAAGTCCGCCATCGAGCCGACGTTCTCGCGCCGGGCGGCGGCGGCGATCCGACGCCACAGAGGAAACAGCACCGTCAGCCCCAGCACCGGGCCGATGTAGATGGGCAGATACTCCCACCCCTCACGGGCTGCGGTGCCCACCGCGCCATAATAGGTCCAGGAGGTGCAGTAGATGGCCAGCGACAGGGCATAGACCGACGGACCCAGGCCGCGCCCGCGCGCGCCCGGCCGCTCCTGGTGCCAGGCCACGCCGAACAGCACCGCCATATAGGCGACGACCAGGCCGAGGATCATCAGGCTGAACATGGCGGCATCTGAACCAGGCAGGGGGGCTTTCACAAGGGAAAGGCGGGCCGTCTTGCGACGACCCGCCCCTCATCCACGCCTGATTGCAGGAATTCAGGCGTTTAGATCGACATCCTTTCCTTCCTTGACCAGAAGGAAGCCCAGCACGACCGTCCCCAGCGCCACGATGATCGGGTACCAGAGGCCGGAATAGATGTTGCCGGTCGCCGCCACGATGGCGAAGGCCGTGGTCGGCAGGAAGCCGCCGAACCAGCCGTTGCCGATGTGATAGGGCAGGGACATGGAGGTGTAGCGGATATTGGTCGGGAACATCTCGACCAGGGCCGCAGCGATCGGGCCGTAGACCATGGTCACATAGAAGCCGAGGATGAACAGGATCAGCACCACCATCGGCTTGTTGACCAGATCGCTGTCCGCCTTGGCAGGATAGCCGGCGGCCGTCAGAGCCTCGCCCAACTGCTTGTCCCAGGCCTTTTTCTCAGCCGCGAAATCGGCAGGCGCCATGGCGTCTCCACGGAAGCTCTGGACGACGGCCTGGTCGCCGATCCGCACCTGAGCCACCGTGCCTGCGGGCGCCTCGACATTGGTGTAGGTCACCCCGGCCTTGGCCAGATAGGATTTGGCCAGGTCGCAGGAGTGGTTGAACACCGTCTTGCCGATCGGATCGAACTGGACGTTGCAGTCCGCCGGATCGGCATAGACCACGACCGGCGCCGAGGCGGCGGCGGCGGCCAGCCGCGGATTGGCGGCCTGGGTCAGGGCGTTGAACAGCGGGAAATAGGTGAGGGCGGCGATCAGGCACCCGGCCAGGATGACCGGCTTGCGTCCCACCTTGTCCGACAGCCAGCCCCAGAAGATGAAGAAGGGCGAGGCCGCGACCAGGGCGATAGTCAGCATCACATAGACGAGGGTGGCGTCCAGCTTCATCACCCGTTCCAGAAAGAACAGGGCGTAGAACTGACCCGTGTACCAGATCACGGCCTGGCCGGCGGTCAGGCCCAGCAGGGCGATCAGCACCAGCTTCAGGTTCGGCCATTTGCCGAAGGAGTCCTTCAGCGGGGTCTTGGACCCCTTGCCCTCGGCCTTCATCCGTTTGAAGGACGGGCTTTCGGACAGCTTCAGACGAATCCACAGCGACACGCCCAGCAGCAGGATCGAGACCAGGAAGGGGATCCGCCAGCCCCATTCCGCAAAGGCCTCCTCGCCGACCGAGACACGGACGCCCAGAATGACGACCAGGCTCAGCACCAGCCCGGCCGTGGCGGTGATCTGGATGAAGGAGGTGTAGAAGCCGCGTTTACCATGTGGCGCGTGCTCAGCCACATAGGTGGCGGCGCCGCCGTATTCGCCGCCCAGGGCCAGACCCTGGATCAGCCGCATCAGCACCAGAATGATCGGCGCGGCGATGCCGATGGCCGCATAGGGCGGCAACAGACCCACGACGAAGGTGGAAAGCCCCATCAGGAGCATGGTCACCAGGAAGGTGTTCTTGCGACCCCACAGGTCGCCCAGACGCCCGAAGACCACGGCCCCGAACGGTCGAACCGCAAATCCGGCGGCGAAGGCCATCAGGGCGAAGATGTAGCCGGTCGTCTCATTGACGCCCGAGAAGAACTGCACGGTGATGATCGCGGCCAGCGACCCGTACAGATAGAAATCATACCATTCGATAACGGTGCCGACCGACGACGCCAGAATCACCAGCTTGTCGTTCTTACCCACCACATACTCATCGACCGGCGCACCGATGGCGCTGTCCGTCATAGCGTAGCCTCCCAGCTGTCTGGTCTTTCCGACCGTTTTCACGCCGCAAGTGCGCGATTGGCCGAGAGAGTGACGCAGGGCTGAGACAAGCGTCAGGGCGACTTTGGTCGAGTGTACTTTTCTCGCCTAATATATATTATGCGAAGACAGCCCAAGTTGGTCGGTGTTGCTTTGAGTTTCGCTAATCCTGAGATTTCAGCATTTCCGCAGGATTGGCGCCGTAAGCCTGAGACTCCTGTTCCGTAACGCTGAGACTGAGTTTGCAAGGCTCCCGCACCGGGCCCATCCTCGAGATGCTGCATCAGCGCCTTCGACGTACAAGTCCGCTGCGCGCTCCGCTCGATTACGCGCCAACGTCTTGACGGATTCGTGGGGCCTTGCGAGGCATGCGCAAGGACATGCGTATGGGCGGCTCAGCCCGATGATGACGGAAAAGCCACGCTCCTCTCGGCGATGGAACTCATCCTTTGCGAACTCGAGCGCCTAATGGGCCGGGATTAGGGCGCCTTCGGCGAATCCATCGTCACTGAAGGAAGGCTGCTGCGGCGCTTGATACGGCTTCACCGCAACGCCTTCAGGCTTTGCGGCAGCACGTCGCACAGGTCTTCGGAGATCAAACCCGGACCAAACCGCGCGGCGGCGTCGGAATGCAGCCAGACGGCGGCGCTGGCGGCGTCGAAACTGTCCATACGCTGGGCGATCAGGCCTCCGATCATGCCGGCCAGGACGTCGCCGGTTCCAGCCGTCGCCAGCCAGGGCGAGCCGTTGGGATTGAGGCGCACACGGCCGTCCGGCGCCGCGATCAGGGTCTGGGCGCCCTTCAGCACGATGATAGCCTGGGCGTGGCGGGCGGCCTCAACGGCGGCGACCGCCCTGCCCTGTTTCAACAGGCCGGGAAACAGCCGTTCGAACTCGCCCTCATGGGGCGTCAGCACGTCGTCGCGGTCCAGAACGGCGAACAGTTCGGCGCTACGGCCCTTGAACACCGACAGACCGTCCGCATCGATCACCAAGGCCGCGCCGCTCAGCGCAAGGGCCTGGATGTTGGCCACCGTACCCTCGTCAAGCCCGGCGGCGGGGCCGGCGACGACGGCGTCCATCTCCTCGACCTCCCGCCCCAGGGCCTCGGGCGAGGTGAAGGGGGTCAGCATGACGGCCGTGACCGTTGAGGCGATCGTCGCGACCGCGTCGGGCGGGCAAAGGATCCGCACCACCCCGGCGCCGATCCTCAGACCGGCGCGCGCCGCCAGACGGGCCGCCCCCGTCTGATGCGCCCGACCGGACACCACCCCCAAACGTCCCCGCGCATGCTTATGCGTTTCCGGCCCAGGCCACGGAAGAAAATTGCGCCAGATCGCCGGGTCGTTGGTTTCAATCATCCGAACTCCGAATATCCGTGACTTTTCTGCGAAAACTGCTTGCCTTCGATGGCTTTGATGTGTCCCATTCCCGCCCGAACGCCGCTGCATTTCGCACGCCGTTCAGGGGTCGCCATGAAGAAAATCGAAGCCATCATCAAGCCCTTCAAGCTGGATGACGTCAAAGAGGCGCTCCAGGACGTCGGGGTGCAAGGCATGACCGTGCTGGAGGCCAAGGGATACGGCCGCCAGAAGGGCCATTCCGAACTGTACCGCGGCGCCGAATACGTCATCGACTTCCTGCCCAAGATCAAGATCGAGGTCGTCGTCGCCGACGACCTGGCGCCTGCGGTCGTCGAGGCCATTCAGACCTCGGCCCGCACCGGCAAGATCGGCGACGGCAAGATCTTCGTCTCCGACGTCGCCGACGTGATCCGCATCCGCACCGGCGAAACCGGGGCTCAGGCGGTCTGACTTCACCTGCCCCTCTTCCTCCCCAACGACCAAGAAACAGGACTTCCGAGAATGAGCGCCAGCAAGATCCTCAAAGAGATCAAGGAAAAGGACGTCAAATACGTCGACGTTCGCTTCACCGACACCCGCGGCAAGCTGCAACATGTGACCTTCGACGTCGACCTAGTCGATGAGGACTTTCTGAACGAAGGCACCATGTTCGACGGCTCGTCCATCGCCGGCTGGAAGGCGATCAATGAGTCGGACATGCTGCTGAAGCCGGACCTGACCACGGCCTATATCGACCCCTTCTATCAGCAGACGACCATGTTCCTGTTCTGCGACGTGCTGAACCCGGACACCGGCGAGCCCTACAACCGCGACAGCCGTTCGATGGCCAAGAAGGCCTTGGCCTATGTCCAGTCTTCGGGCGTGGGCGATCAGGTCTATTTCGGCCCGGAAGCCGAGTTCTTCATCTTCGACGACGTGCGCTGGAACACCCAGCCTCACAACACCGGCTACAGCTACGATTCGACCGAGCTGCCCGCCAACACCGGCGCCGAATACACCGAGGGCAACATGGGCCACCGCCCTGGGCCCAAGGGCGGCTATTTCCCGGTCAACCCGGTCGATTCGGGTCAGGATCTGCGCGGCGAAATGCTGGGCGTGATGCGTGACCTGGGCCTCCAGCCCGAGAAGCACCACCACGAGGTGGCGCCGGCCCAGCACGAACTGGGCCTGAAGTTCTCGGACCTGCTGACCATGGCCGACCGGCTGCAGCTGTATAAGTACGTCATCCACAACGTCGCGGCCGCCTACGGCAAGACCGCGACCTTCATGGCCAAGCCCATGTTCGCCGACAACGGCTCGGGAATGCACGTGCACCAGTCGATCTGGCGCGACGGCAAGCCCCTGTTCGCCGGCGACAAATACGCCGGCCTGTCGCAGGAATGCCTGTGGTACATCGGCGGCATCATCAAGCACGCCAAGGCCATCAACGCCTTCGCCAACTCGACCACCAACTCCTACAAGCGTCTGGTCCCCGGTTACGAAGCCCCGGTGAAACTGGCCTATTCGGCTCGCAACCGTTCGGCCTCGATCCGCATTCCGCACGTCTCCTCGCCGAAGGCCAAGCGTCTGGAAGCCCGCTTCCCCGACCCGATGGGCAACCCCTATCTGACCTTCGTCGCCCTGCTGATGGCGGGCCTGGACGGCATCGAAAACCGCATCGATCCCGGCGCGCCCGCCGACAAGAACCTCTACGACCTGCCGCCGGAAGAGCGCGGCTCCATCCCCGAGGTCTGCGGCTCGCTGCGTGAAGCCCTGGAGAACCTCGACAAGGACCGCGCCTTCCTCAAGAAGGGCGGCGTCATGGATGACGACTTCATCGACAGCTACATCGAGCTGAAGATGGAAGAGGTGATGCGCCTGCAACTGCACCCGCACCCGGTTGAGTTTGACATGTACTACAGCTGCTGATCGACATATCAGAGGCGAACAAAGGGCGCCGGCGCGAACCGCCGGCGCCCTTTTTGTCGTCCAGCGCGCCAAGCGAGGCGGCGGCCGTTTTCAAGGGGTGAGCAGGGAGTGGCTGGACCGGCCTCAGGCCGCTTCGGCTTCCAGATCGTCCGCCTTCTTGCGGCGCAGTTCGATCAGCCGCACGCACCAGATCGAGACCTCATAGAGAATGACCAGGGGCACCGCCAGCATCAGCTGGCTGATGGGGTCGGGCGGCGTGACGACGGCGGCGACCACCACCACGGCGACGATGGCGTAGCGGCGGCCCGAGGCCATCATCTTGGAATTGATCAAGCCGGCCAGGCCTAAAAGGGTCGTCACGACCGGCAGTTGGAAGCACAGGCCGAAGGCCAGCAGCAGCGAGGTGACCAGGTTCAGATAGTCCGAAATCTTGGTCGTCTGAGCCACGGAAATGCCGTCGCTGACCACCTGCTGCCCCAGGGAGAACAGCATGACGAAGGGCAGCATGACGTAATAGACCAGGGCTCCGCCCAGGCAGAACATCACGGGGGCGGCGATCAGGAAGGGCAGAAAGGCGCCCCGCTCATTGCGGTACAGGCCGGGCGCGACGAAGCGGTAAACCTGCCAGGCCATGACCGGGAAGGTCAGGACGGCCGCGCCGAAGGCGGCGATCTTCATCTTGGTGAACAACTGTTCCAGTGGGGCAGTGGCGATCAGTTGCACCACGGCGGCCGAACCGGGCGGATAGGGTTTGAAACCCGTCATGATCGCGATCAGCTCCAGCGGATTGGCGTGGCCTCCAGAGGCCGCCGCCGCCGCATGAATGGCCGCCGCCGCCTGATAGGGTTTGATCAGGGCGATCTGGATCTGATTGGCGAAGGCGAAACACAGGATGAAGCCCAGGGCGAAGGCGACCACGCAGACCAGCAGCCGGCTGCGCAGCTCTATCAGATGGTCCATCAGGGGCGCGCGCGACGCCTCGATCTCGGCCTCGTCGCGGTCGGAGATAGTCAAAGCTCGACGGCCTTCTTGCGCGGGGTCTTGGTCTTGGCGGACGACTGGGCCGGCGCCTGGGCGTCCGAGATCTGGGTCTTGGCGGCGCCCTTGGCCGAGGCGCGGGTCTTCGCCGCGACCGCCCCGCCCGCCCTGGCGGTCTTCTTCGTTTTCGCGGGCGTTGCTGAGGTTTCGGCGGTCGAACTGCCGCGCTTCGACCTGGGCCTTGAATCGGGCTTCGACTTGGCCTCCGGCTCCGGCTCCAGCGGGGAGACAGGCGACGCATCGGGCCATTCATCCACCGCCGGGGTCGGCAGTGAGGCGACGGGCGGCGGCGTCGTCAGACCGGCGTTGATCTCCTTGAAGGCCGCATCGGCCTCGGCGCCCAGGGGGTACATGGCCCCCTGCCCGCTCCGCAGCGCCTCGACCTCCTTACGCAACTCGTCCAGTTCGGACTGGCGCGCCATCTCGTCGAAGCTGGAGCGGAACTCATTGGCCATGGCGCGGGCCTTGGCCAGCATCTGGCCCACGCGGCGCATGAGCACAGGCAAGTCCTTGGGCCCCACCACCAGCAGGGCCACCAGACCGATCACCAATAGTTCGAAGCCCCCGATACCGGGGCCGAGCCCGCCCATGCGTCAGCCCTCAAAGACCCGACGCGGACTTCAGTGCTTTTCCTTCTCCGCCTCGGTGCGCGGCAGGGCGCCGACGCCGTCTTGCGTCGCGTCCTTCTTGCCGTCGTCCGACAGGCCGTCCTTGAATGCGCGGATGCCCTTGGCGGCGTCGCCCATGATGCTGGACAGCTTGCCGCGTCCGCCGAACAGGACGGCGACCACGACAATGACGATGGCCCAGTGCCAGATGCTCATGGAGCCCATGGGTAATCTCCTCGAAGAGGCCGATGATCGGCCCCATCCACTCTTCTTCGTCCCGCATATAGGCGGAGTCATGGCCCCACGCCAAGGGAGGCTGTAGGTGTGCGCGACCATGAGTCTCTCCGATCACGTCATCATCCATACCGACGGCGCCTGCAAGGGCAATCCGGGGCCCGGCGGCTGGGGCGCCCTGCTGCAGACGGCAGGCGGTCATGAGAAGGAACTTTGGGGCGGCGAGGCGAATACGACCAACAACCGCATGGAGCTGACGGCCGCCATCATGGCGCTGGAGGCGCTGAAACGCCCGTGCAAGGTCGAGCTTCATACGGACAGCAAATATGTCATGCAAGGCGTGACCGAATGGATGCGCGGTTGGAAGGCGCGCGGCTGGCTGACCGCCGACAAGAAGCCGGTCAAGAACGCCGACCTTTGGCGACGTCTCGATGAGGCGCGCCAGAGACACGAGGTCAAATGGCGCTGGGTCAAGGGCCACGCCGGCCATGCGTTGAATGAGCGCGCGGACCAGTTGGCGAATCGCGGCGTGGCGGACCTGAAAAGGGCCTAAACCAGGGTCACCGGGTCAGGTCCATCTGCTGAGCCAGAATCACCGCCTGGGTCCGATTATAAACGCCCAGCTTTCGAAACACGCTGGTCAGATGCGCCTTGATGGTTGCTTCGGAGACGCCCAGGTCGAAGGCGATCTGCTTGTTCAACCGCCCCGCCTTCAACCCTTCCAGTATGCGCAGCTGCGACGGCGTCAGGCTGCCGACCCGGGCGGCGAGGTCGTCCTCTCCGGCCGCCTCCGGCGTCTCGGGCGCCCAGGCGTCGCCGGCCAGAACGGCCGTGATCGCCTCCACCATCTGCGGAAGGGCGGCGGATTTTGGGATGAAGCCTGCGGCGCCGAGGGCCAGGGCGCGGCGCACGACGCTCGCCTCCTCGCTGGCCGAGACGACGGCGACCGGAACGACGGGATGTTCGGCCCGAACGGCGGCCAGGCCCGCCATGCCTTCACTGTCGGAGAGTTTGAGATCCAGAAGCAGCAGGTCGGTCGGCGTCCTGAGGGCCGCTCGCGCCTCGGCCAGGCTGGCGCATTCCTCTATCGTCGCTTCGGGCGAGGCCTTGGAGACGGCGGACCGCAGCGCGGCGCGGAACAGGGGGTGATCGTCGGCGATGACGATTCGATCCATCAGGCGTCCTTCCCTTCGCGCAGCGTTCTTGGCGGCCGCGTCTGCAGCAGCATGACGCAGTTCGACTTTGGTCGAAACTAGACCATTGGCTAATGGCCGCATACGCCCCTTGGGGAAAAGGTTCATTCGGACGCTCGCAACAGACGAGCCAGGGAGGAACCATCATGATCAAATCCAGCCTGGCGGCAGGATGCGCGGCGGCGGCCCTGCTTCTGGCCCCCGGCGTCGCCTCGGCGCAAGACGCCCAGGCCGCCCTCGAAGCCCGAATCGCTCAGCTCGAAGCCGAGTTGAACGCCCTCAAATCCGAAGTCGTCGCCGCCCGCACCCAGCAGGCGGCGCAGCAGCAGGACATCATCCGGCTGGAGGCCCGCCCGGCGCCGCCGGCGCCGGTCCAGCAGGCGGCCGCGCCCAGCGACGGTTTCCGGATCGGCGACCACACAGTGAAGTTCGGCGGCTTCGTCAAGGTGGACGCCTCGGCCTCCAGCTATTCCGGCGGCGATCCCGCCAATGGCGACGCCCTGCGTGAGTTCCATATCCCCGGCTCCATCCCCATCGGCGGCGCCGACGAGGATACGGCGACAGACTTCAACGCCCGCCAGACCCGGTTCTGGCTGACGACCGACGGCCTGGTCGGCGGCCACAAGGTCGGCACGCGGCTGGAGATGGACTTCCAGACCCTGCCCGGCACAGCGGACCAGCGCACCACCAGCCCCGCCAACCCGGCCCTGCGCCGCGCCTTCGTGACCATCGACAACTGGCTGATCGGCCAGGAGTGGACCAACTTCCAGAACACCGCCGTCCTGCCCGAATCCGCCGACTTCATCGGCGCGGCCGAGGGCACGGTCTTCGCGCGGCAGGTCCAGGTGCGTTACACGCGCGGTCCCTTCTCCGTTTCGGTGGAAAACCCCGAGACGACCGTGACCCCGTTCGGCGGCGGCGCGCGGATCATCGCCGACGACAACAGCCTGCCCGACTTCACCGCCCGCTACGCCCTGGCGCGGCCCTGGGGGGATCTGCAGTTCGCCGGTCTGCTGCGTCAGCTGAAGTACCAGAACCCGTCGACCAGCATCGATTCCACCGCCACCGGCTGGGGCCTGTCCGCCTCGACCAAGATCAAGGTCGGCGCCAAGGACGATCTGCGTCTGATGGTGACGGGCGGCGAAGGGATCGGCCGATATGTCGGGCTGAACTTCTCGAACGACGCGGTGCTGGACGCCTCGGGCGAACTGGACGCGATCGGCGTCGTCGCCGGCTTCGCCGCCTATCGTCACGTCTGGGCGCCCGGCTGGCGCTCCAGCCTGATCTGGTCGGCGCAGTCGGTCGATAATGACACGAGCGTGACCGGTCTGGCCGTCAACCGGTCGGCCCAGAGCGTCCACGCCAACTTGATCTGGTCGCCGGTTACGGCGTTTGATGTCGGCGCCGAGCTGATGTTCGCCGACCGCGAAATCGAATCCGGCGCGAGCGGCGACATGACCCGATTGATCCTGTTCGCCAAATACGGATTCTAAAGATGCTGGAGACGTCTCGCGTGCCCGATTCCGACCTCTACCCCGTTCCCGCAGACTTCGCCGCCAAGGCCCATATGGACCGGCGAGCCTATGAGGCGGCGCGGATCGCGGCGCGCGAGACGCCCGAGGCCTTCTGGTCCGAACAGGCGAAACGCCTCGACTGGATCAAGGCGCCGACCAGGATCAAGGACGTCTCCTTCAGGAAGGAGGATTTCCGCATCCGCTGGTTCGAGGACGGCGTTCTGAACGTCGCCGCCAACTGCATCGACCGCCACCTGCCCCACCGCAAGGATGAGACCGCGATCATCTGGGAGGGCGACGACCCGGCGGACAGTCGTCACATCACCTACGGCGAGCTGCACGCGCAGGTCTGCCGCATGGCCAATGTACTGAAATCCCACGGGGCCAAGAAGGGCGACCGGGTCACCATCTATCTGCCGATGATCCCCGAGGCCGCCTACGCCATGCTGGCCTGCGCCCGGATCGGGGCGGTCCATTCCGTGGTCTTCGGCGGCTTTTCGCCCGACAGCCTGTGCGGTCGGATCGAGGACTGCGGCTCCAACCTGGTCATCACGGCCGACGAGGGCGTGCGCGGCGGCAAGATCGTGCCGCTGAAGGCCAATGTCGATGCGGCCCTGGAAAAGGTGAAGGTCGATACGGTTCTGGTGGTCCGCCGCACCGGCGCCGACGTGCCGATGATCGAAGGCCGCGACATCGACTACGCCGTCGAGGCGGCCGAGGCCTCGACCGACTGTCCCCCCGAGCCGATGAAGGCGGAAGATCCGTTGTTCATCCTCTACACCTCAGGTTCCACCGGAAAGCCCAAAGGCGTTCTTCACACGACGGGCGGCTATCTGTTCTGGGCCGCCTGGACCCATGAGCTGACGTTCGATTATCGCCCCGGCGAGGTCTTCTGGTGCACGGCCGACGTGGGCTGGGTCACGGGCCATTCCTATCTGGTCTATGGTCCGCTGGCGAACGCCGCGACCACCCTGATGTTCGAAGGCGTACCCAACTATCCCGACGCCAGCCGCTTTTGGCAGGTGGTGGACAAGCACAAGGTCGAGGTCTTCTACACCGCCCCGACGGCCCTGCGCGCCCTGATGCGCGAAGGCGACGCGCCGGTGAAGGCCACGTCACGCAAATCGCTGCGTCTGCTGGGCACGGTCGGCGAGCCGATCAATCCGGAGGCCTGGCGTTGGTATCATGAGGTGGTCGGGGACAGCCGCTGCCCGATCGTGGACACCTGGTGGCAGACCGAGACAGGCGGCCATCTGATCACCCCCTTGCCCGGCGCCACCGACCTGAAGCCGGGCTCGGCCACCCTGCCCCTGCCCGGCGTGGAGTTGCAGATCGTCGATGCGGAGGGCCAGGAACTGGTCGGCGCCGTCTCGGGCAATCTGTGCATCACCGACAGTTGGCCGGGCCAGATGCGCACCGTCTACGGCGATCATCAGCGCTTCTTCGAGACCTATTTCTCGACCTATCCCGGCCGGTATTTCACCGGCGACGGCTGTCGCCGGGACGAGGACGGCTATTACTGGATCACCGGCCGGGTCGACGACGTCATCAATGTCTCGGGCCACCGGATGGGCACGGCCGAGATCGAAAGCGCCCTGGTGCTGCACGACGACGTGGCCGAGGCGGCCGTGGTCGGCTATCCGCACGACATCAAGGGCCAGGGCATCTACGCCTATGTCACCCTGAACAAGGGGGTCGAGGCGACCGAGGATCTGCGCAAGGCCCTGGGCGCCCACGTCCGTCGCGAGATCGGCCCCATCGCCGCCCCGGACGTGATCCAGTGGGCGCCCGGCCTGCCCAAGACCCGATCCGGCAAGATCATGCGCCGCATCCTGCGCAAGATCGCCGAGAACGAGATCGGCTCGCTGGGCGACACCTCGACCCTGGCCGATCCGTCGGTCGTCGAGGATCTGGTGAAGAACCGCGCGGGCTGATCAGGCCGGACTTGTGCGCCGCGCCCGGCGTCGTCAAAACCGGATCAAGGGGCCGGCTGTAGCGCCGAGGGCCCCAGTGCTTGGGTGGAGACGATAGGATGACGATCCGGTTCGACGGACAGGTGGCCATTGTGACAGGCGCGGGCGGTGGTCTGGGGCGGCAGCACGCCCTGGCCCTGGCGGCGCGCGGGGCCAAGGTGGTGGTCAATGATCTGGGCGGCGCCCGCGACGGTTCGGGCGGTTCCGCCACCGCCGCCGAGGCTGTCGTGGCCGAGATCGAGGCCGCCGGCGGCGAGGCCGTGGCCAATACCGCCTCCGTCACCGACTTCGCCGCCGTTCAGGCCATGGTGGAGGCGGCCATGGCCAAATGGGGTCGGGTCGACCTGCTGGTGAACAACGCCGGGGTCCTGCGCGACAAGAGCTTCGCCAAGATGGAGCTGGAGGACTTCCGCTTCGTCGTGGACGTCCATCTGATGGGGGCGGTCAACTGCACCAAGGCGGTGTGGGAGATCATGCGCGGCCAGAACTACGGCCGCATCGTCATGACCACCTCGTCCTCGGGTCTGTACGGCAATTTCGGCCAGTCGAACTATGGGGCGGCCAAGATGGCCTTGGTCGGTCTGATGCAGACCCTGTCGATCGAGGGGGCCAAGAACGACATCCGCGTCAACTGCCTGGCGCCCACGGCCCATACGCGCATGACCGAAGACCTGGGCGCCGCCCTGCCCCTGGAGGCCCTGGATCCGGCGCTGGTGACGCCTGGTCTGCTGTATCTGCTGAGCCGGGACGCCCCCAGCCGCTGTATCCTGGCGGCCGGCGCCGGCGGGTTCGAACGCGCCTATGTGACCCTGACAGAGGGCGTCCATATCGCCGGTCCGGACGCGCCGGAACAGGTCGCGGCCCGGTTCGACGCCATCTCGGACCGTTCGAAAGAGATCGTGCCGGAGATGGGCGCCGCCCAGGGCATGATCGAACTGACCAAGGCCCAGAAGGCGCACGCCTCCTGAGCCTTCATGTCGGCGCGGTCAGCCGATCGCGCCGACGCAGCCTTCCGCCTCGCCCGGCGTCAGTTCCGCCTCGGTCAGGGCGATGGTCCAGCCGTGATGGGTGTTCAGGCCCCAGCGACGCGCGCCGCCGCCGTCGCCGGCGTCGCCGCCTGCGGTCACGACCACGCGGCGACCCTTCGGCAGGGCCGGCGGATCGATCTTGCCGACAGCCAGGGAGGTCGGCGTCTCGCCGCCGTAGCCGTCGAAGACGCTGAGCATCGACCATTCGCGACGCAGGCCCATCCACCAGGCGTCCTCGGTGTTGATGGCCAGAACGGCCACGCCATGACCCTCGGCGGCGAAGGCCAGGGCCTTTTGCGGGTCGCGCACCATCTTGATGTCGGCGGCGGCGCCGAAACGCAACCGGGCGCCGTCATAGGCGCGGGTCGGCTCGATCGGGGCCCAGACCTGGACCTGCAGCCGGCCCTGACGCGCCAGCCCCCAGCCGACGATCTCACGCCAGAGGTGTTCGACCGCCTCGGCGTTTTCGGGGCGGCACTTGGACAACATCCGCGACAGGACGGTCTGCTCGCGGTCGGGGCGAAGCTTGGTGTGGGGCCCCGTGGGGGCGTCCTTGGCGCGGCCGACGGTGGCGGCGACGGCGAGACGTTGTTCGAACAGGGCCAGAATCTGATCGTCAATGGCGTCGATCTCGGCGCGCAGGGCGGCCAGGGCCTGTTGTTCCGGGGTCAGTTCGACCACTTCGGGCCACACTTTCTGGACGTTGGAATGGGGCATGGGTTCGGGCTTTCGGCAAAAGGGGAATTTCGATGTGCAGGGGCGGACAGCCGCTCTGGTCCAGAGCGGTCGCCGGCGAGACTGTCAGGGACGAAAAGCGCCCGACGCCTCAGCCGGCGTATCGAAAGCCGTAAAAGCCGTAGCCGAAATAGAGGCCGGACACCGCGCGCGAACGGTCGAAGGAAACAGAAAGAACGCGCTGGCGGGACATGGGTCCGGGTCCGGTTATGCGGATCGTTCGCGATCCGAGCGGCCTTAAAGCACGCAAAGACCGTGCGCCGTCAAGCCCTATCGGCCCCCAGGAGGACGAAACGCGTCCGGTTATCGCTGGAATCCTGAAGATCGTTGCGCAGGATCGACAGGCCATAGACCTCGGCGGCCCCTACCGGCGCAATGGCCGCCTGGGTCGGATCGCCCGCCTCGGCGACGTCGCGGGCGGCGCCGGCGGTGTCGAAATGCTCGACCACGTTCAGCTTCAGGCCCTTCAGTGTCCGTTCGCACTGAGCCAGGGCGATGGGGTGGCTGAGCACCCGCTTCAGATCGGCGATGCGCGCGCCGTCCAGTCCCATCAGGGCGTGGCGGATCGGCCGCCAGGCTTCGGCGACCACGCGAAGGCCGGAGTCGCGCACCAGGGTCGCGGCGGGTTCGACCACGCCGATGGAGGAGTTCTCGACCGGGATCAGGGCGCAGTCGCAGTCGCCGCCCTTCAGGGCTGCGATGGCCTCGGCGAAGGTCTCGAACGGCACAGCCTCGTCCCAGGGGCGAAGGGCCGTGCAGGCCTCATGACTGAAGGCGCCGGGGGCGCCCTGATAGGCGACCCGACCGGGGTTGTCGTCTTGCTGTGTTGGCTTGTCCATATTCATCACTTCCGACGGACCGCCGAAAGCCTTCCCTTTGCTGGCCGCCGATCAGACGGAGCATAGTTGTCCGAGCCGTGACCGTTTCGCGCCGTATCTGCGGCGCCGCTTTCGTCCCCACAAGCCGAATGTGATCGTGGGGTGCTTTCGGGCCGCGCATGGTGCGGGTAGCGTCGCAGTTCGCATCTTCCGGAGCCGCTCATGTCCCTCGTCACCAGCTCCAACCGTCGGGCCGTGTTGACGGGCCTGGCGGGAGCCCTTGCAGGCTGCGCGCCGACGCCTGCCGTCCTGCCGACGACAGGGTTTGCCCCGCGCCGGATCGCGCCGATCCTGATGACGCCCGAGCGGATCATACGCATCACCGTCTGCACCCGTCCTTTTCGCCCGACAGGCCCGCGCCTGAACGTGGAGGCGGTCGGCGAGACCAAGGTGGTTCACAACTATGGCCACGGCGGCAGCGGCTGGTCTTTGTCCTGGGGCTCCAGCGCTATCGCAGCGCGCAAGGCCATGGCCCTGGCGGGTCTGGCGGGCGGTCCGCCCGTGGTCGCGGTGATCGGCAGCGGCGCCCTCGGCTTGACGTCGGCGCTCCAGCTTCAGCGCATGGGGGCGCGGGTGACCATCTATGCGCGCGAACGGGCAGCCTTCACCCGATCCATGCGCGCCACAGGCAGTTGGACGCCGGACAGCCGCATCGCCGACGCTGATCGCGTCGCGGCTGACTTCCCCGCCCTTTGGGAACAGATGGCGCGCGAGACCTACGCCACTCACCAGACCTATCTGGGGACAGAAGGCGATCCGGTCGTCTTTAGCGACCGCTATATGCTGTCGGGCGCGGCGGACCTGCCGCGTACGGTCGAACCGCCGCCGATCCTTACCGCGCCTGGGATAAAGCCGATCCGATTCGCCGAATACAGGCTGGACGGGCTGGCGCCGCGATCCATCCCCCTGCCCGCTTCCGCCTCGCCCTTTCCGGTTGGGGAGACCCGGATGGTCAGCGCCATGCAGTTCAACGTCGCCGAACTGGCGCACCGGTTGGAGACCGAGTTTCTGAGCCAGGGCGGCCGGATCGAGACCCGCGCCTTCAACACGCCGGCGGATCTGACGGCCCTGCCCGAGAAGATCGTGATCAACTGCACCGGCTATGGCGCGAAGGCCCTGTTCGAGGACAAGGAGATGATCCCCGTGCGCGGCCAGATCGCCTGGCTCGCGCCCCAGCCCGAGGTCAACTACGGCCTGCATTTCCGGGGCGTGACCGTGCTGTCGCGACCGGACGGGATCGTGGTTCAGGCCATGCGCAATGACATGAACGGCGTCGGTGTCGACGACGAGACGCCGGACCGAGCCGAGGCGAACGCGACCATCGGCCTCGTCGCCCCGCTGTTTCCGTCGATCAGGCCGCTTCCGAGCGGCTGATCCGGCCTGCCTTCAACCGCTCGGCCACCAGGAAGGCCAGCTCCAGCGCCTGGTCGGCGTTCAGGCGCGGGTCGCAGTGGGTGTGATAGCGGTTGGACAGGTCGTCCTCGGTCACGGCCTGGGCGCCGCCGATGCATTCGGTGACGTTCTGGCCGGTCATCTCCAGGTGGACGCCGCCGGGGTGGACGCCTTCCGCCTCCGCCACGTCGATGAAGGTCCGCACCTCGCTGAGGATCCGGTCGAACGGCCGGGTCTTGTAGCCGTTGCCGGCCTTCAGCGTATTGCCGTGCATCGGGTCAATGGACCAGATCACCTTGCGGCCCGAGGCCTTAACTTCGCGCATCAGCTTGGGCAGGCGTTCGCCGACCTTGTCGTGACCGAAACGGCCGATCAGGGTCAGTCGGCCCGACACATTGTCCGGGTTCAGGACGTCGATCAGGGGCAGAAGGTCGTCGGCGGTCATGGTGGGTCCGCACTTCACGCCAATGGGGTTCTTGATCCCCTTCATGAACTCGACATGGGCGCCGTCCAGCTGACGCGTGCGTTCGCCGATCCACAGCATATGGGCCGAGGTGTCGAACCATTCGCCCGAACCGCCGTCCAGCCGCGTCAGGGCGCTCTCGACGTTCAGGAGAAGGGCCTCGTGGCTGGTGAAGACCTCGACCCGGCTCAGATCCGGATGGGTCTCGGGCGTGACGCCGACCGCCTCCATGAAGGCCAGGGCCTCGGTGATCTTGTCGGCCAGCTCGCGGTACTGGGCGCCGGCGGCGTTGTCGCCCGCAAAGCCCAGGGTCCAGCGATGGATGTTGTACAGGTCGGCGTAGCCGCCCCCCGCGAAGGCGCGCAGCAGATTCAGGGTCGAGGCCGACTGGTTGTAGGCCCGGATCAGACGCTGGGGGTCGGGCATGCGCTCTTCGGCCGTGAAGCCCATGCCGTTGATGATGTCGCCGCGATAGCTGGGCAGTTCGACGCCGTCGATCTCTTCAAGCGGAGAAGAGCGCGGCTTGGCGAACTGGCCGGCGATCCGGCCCACCTTCACAACCGGCTTGCGCCCCGCGAAGGTCAGGACCACGGCCATCTGCAGGATCAGGCGGAAGGTGTCGCGGATGTTGTCGGTCGAGAACTCCTTGAAGCTCTCGGCGCAGTCGCCGCCCTGGAGCAGGAAGGCCTCGCCCCGCTCGACCTGCGAGAGTTTAGACGTCAGTCGTCGCGCCTCGCCGGCGAAGACGAGCGGCGGCAGGGCGCGCAGTTCGTCCTCGACCAGGGCCAGGGCTTGCGGGTCCGGATAGTCCGCCGGCATGTGCAGGGCGGTCTTGGTTCTCCAGCTTTCGGGGGTCCAGCGTGTCATCCGGCAAGAATAGGACTTTGCCGCCGCCGGAACAACGAAAAGACGAACAGATATTGCGGCGGTGACCCGATTTTCGGTTTGCGGTGCCGGAAAAGCCGCCGTTTTGGCGCGCCCGGACCGTGAAATTTCCACGACATCGCCATCTGGCTCTGGCGTCCTGACGGGGCCGCCCCATCTCGTCGGAGGGGGACGAACCGTGAGCCGGAGATGCGCCATGACGTCTTACGACCTGACCCTGGACGAGATGCTGTCAGATCCCATCGTGCGTCGGCTGATGGAGCGCGACGGGGTCGCCGAGGCCGAGGTGCGCGGCCTGTCCGACTATGTACGGCGGCGGCGAGGCCCTCAGAACCGCTCTCCGACGCCCGCGCGTATCGGCGAGGAGCCGCGCGTCTTCATCGGCTAGGCCGGCTCGCAAGCTTCTTGCGCAGGAGCAGCCCGAGAGAGGCTGTGTCACAAGTTTTTGGCGGATAAAGCCCGACGGCCTTCATCTTTCTGTTTCATGAAGCGCGCATCGGTGGCATCGCTTGCGCCCCCTTCACCTTCCACCCACAAAGACCGATGTCCGAAGAATTCTATCGCATGAAGCGCCTGCCTCCGTATGTGATCGCGGAGACCAACGCCATGCGAGCCGCCGCCCGTCAGGCCGGCGAGGACGTCATCGATCTCGGCATGGGCAACCCGGACCTGCCGCCGCCGCCGCACGTCATCGACAAACTGTGTGAAGTGGCTCGAAAGCCGGACGCCCACGGCTATTCGGCCTCCAAGGGCATACCGGGCCTGCGTCGCGCCCAGGCCAATTATTACGGACGTCGTTTCGGCGTCGATCTGGACCCCGAGACCGAGGTGATCGTCACCATGGGCTCCAAGGAGGGCCTGGCCAGTCTGGCGACGGCCATCACCGAGCCGGGCGACGTGGTCCTGGCGCCCAATCCCTCCTATCCGATCCACACCTTCGGCTTCATCATCGCCGGCGCGGCCATCCGCAGCGTGCCGACGACCCCGGACGAGCGCTATTTCGAGGCGCTGGAGCGGGCCATGGCCTATACGGTGCCGCGCCCCAAGGTTCTGGTGATGAACTATCCGTCGAACCCGACGGCGGAGACGGTCGATCTGGCCTTCTATGAGCGGGTCGTCGCCTTCGCCAAGGCCAATGACCTCTGGATCATCAGCGACCTGGCCTATTCCGAACTCTATTACGACGGCAAGCCGACCGTCTCGATCCTGCAGGTGCCGGGCGCCAAGGACGTTGCGATCGAGTTCACCTCCCTGTCAAAGACCTACAGCATGGCCGGCTGGCGCATCGGCTTCGCCGTCGGCAATCGCAAGCTGATCGCCGCCATGGCGCGGGTGAAGTCCTATCTCGACTACGGCGCCTATACGCCGATCCAGGCGGCCGCCGTCGCGGCTCTGAACGGTCCGCAGGACATCGTGGATCAGAACCGCGCCCTGTATCATCGACGCCGTGACGTCCTGATCGACAGTTTCGCGCGGGCGGGGTGGGACATACCCAAGCCCGCCGCCTCCATGTTCGCCTGGGCGCCCGTGCCCCCCGCCCTCGCCCACCTGGGAAGCCTGGAATTCTCCAAGCAACTGTTGACCCACGCCAAGGTCGCGGTGGCGGCAGGCGTCGGCTACGGCGAGAACGGCGAGGGCTTCGTGCGCATCGCCCTGGTCGAGAACGAGCACCGGATCCGTCAGGCCGCGCGCAACATCAAGACCTATTTGAAGTTGATGGGCGTCAATGTGCCGCCGGGACGCGACGTGCCGGACGTCTGAGGAATAGGCTCTAAGGCCGGCTTCTGACTTCCCAGTCCAAGGTCCAGCGGTTCGGGCCGGCGCGCTTCAGCTCTGTCACGGCCGCCGGCACCTGGCGGTCCAGCCCGTCTAGAAGCGCCACCCCCTGGCTGACGGAGGCGATGGTGGCGTTGGTCTGCCAGAAAGGCCCGCCCAGGCCTCTGAGCGAGAAGCGGATATGGACCGTGTCGTTGATCTGCGGCATCGACGCCCTCGTCGCGTTCGCAAGCTGAGCTGCAAGGCGTCTATGATGGAAAAGATGGTGGATGCGACAGGGATTGAACCTGTGACCCCCTCGGTGTGAACGAGGTGCTCTCCCGCTGAGCTACGCATCCATGCCTTGCGGAGGCGGCGACATAGCCCGGTCGCTCGCGCGGTGCAAGCGTCCGTTTCAGATTCCGGCCGCCTGAACGGCTTCGGGCGTCTCCGCCTCCGGATCGCCGGGCAGCCAGGCCACGTGGCCGTCATAGATATCGACGTTCAGAATGCCTTCCTCCCTGGCCACCAAGACCGGGACCAGCATCTGACCGGTCACGTTCGTCGCCGTCCGCATCATGTCGATGACCCGGTCGATGGCGACGATATAGCCGATGCCTTCCAGCGGCAGGCCGGCGGTGGACAGGGTCAGGGTCAGCATGACGATCGAGGTTCCCGGAACCCCCGCCGTCCCCAGCGAGCCCAAGACCGCAGTCAAGCCGATCAGTATGTATTGGGTCAGGGTCAGGTCGATCTGAAAATATTGGGCGATAAAGATCGAGGCGATGGCGGGATAGATGGCGCCGCACCCGTCCATCTTCACATTGGCGCCCAGAGGCACGGCGAAGGCGGCGTAAGCCTGGGGCACGCCCAGCCGCTCGACCGTCTGGCGCAAGGTTATCGGCAGGGTGCCGAGCGACGACGAGGTGGCGAAGGCCGTCTGCTGGGCCGCGAAGGCGCCGCGGAAGAAGCTGACGACCTTCAGGCCGTGGAGCTTCAGCAGCCCCGAATAGACGACCAGTATGTGGAACAGGCAGGCGGCGTAGATGGCGCCGATAAACTTCAGCAGGGGCAGAAGCGCCTCCCAGCCATAGCCGCCGACGACGGAGCCGATCAGGCCGAACACGCCGATGGGGGTCAACTGGATCACCCAGCGGGTGATGCGGAATATGACGGCCGCCCCCTCGTCCACCAGTCGCCGCACGCCCTGGGCCCGATCGCCCAGCGCGACCAGAGCCATGCCGACCAGGGCGGAGAAGAAGATGATCTGCAACACCTTCCCTTCGGCCAGAGCGGCGAAGGGATTGGTGGGGACGACGCCGATCAGCACCTCCAGCGGAGTAGGAATGACCCTTTCCTTGACCTCGCCCAGCGGCAGGTTCGACAGGCCCACGCCCGGATTGATCAGATGGCCGAAGGCGAAACCGACCAGCACGGCCAGCAGCGACGTGATCGCGAACCAGACGAGGGTGCGCACGCCCAGGCGGACGGCCCCCGCCCCTTCTCCCAACTTGGCGATCGAGCTGGCGATGGTGAACAGCACCAGGGGCGCCACCACCATGCGGATCAGGTTCAGATAGACGTCGCCGATCGGCTGCAGCCAGGTCTCGGCGCGTTCACGCAGCATCAGGCCGGCGATCACCCCCAGGGCGAGGCCCGCGAAGGTGCGCTGCCAAAGCGGAATCTGGAAGAAGCGGGAGATCATGAAGGGGGCTTTCGGCTGGGATGGGCCAATCTGTCCATCGGCCCCCCGTTCCGCAACCGTCGTCGTCCCCGAACGTGGCGCAGTTTTCCTGCGTACAGGCTTAAGCGCAGCTCTTTCAGACCTTAAGGGCCCGCCTTACGTAAAACTCGGCCAGAATGCCGTCGATCGCCTCTTCCACGTCTTCGAAGGCGTCGATCAGGACGTCTCCGCCCAGGGTGTCCACCGGCACGGGCGTGTAGCCGAAGGTGGTCAGGACACAGGGCATGTCGGCGTCGCGGGCCGCCTCGGCGTCGGGCGCGGCGTCGCCGACCATGATCGCGCGGGCCGGGTCACCGCCCGCCATCGCCACAGCCTCTTTCAGATGCGCGCCAGAGGGTTTGCGCGCGCTGACCCGATCGGGGCCGGCGACGGCCAGGAAATGGCGGCGAAGATCAAGCCGGTCCAGCAACAGTTCAGACAGGTCCGACCGCTTGTTGGTGGCGACCGCCAAGACTGCGCCGCGTTCGGCCAGGCGTTCCAAGGTCTCGACGACACCCTCGAACGCCCGCGAGCCGTCGGCGATATGGGCGGTGTAATCGACCAGGAACCGCTCAAAGAGCGCATCGGACCGGGCCCGTTCCACATCGGCGCCGGCCGCCTCGAACCCATGCGCCAACAGGGCGCGCGCGCCCGAGCCGATCAAGGTCCTCGCCGCTTCGGGTCGCGCAGGGGGCAATCCCTCCTCGACCAGCAGACGGTTCAGGGTTCCAACCAGATCCGGAGCGGAATCGACCAGGGTGCCGTCCAGATCGAAGAGGACGGTCCAGCCGTCCAGGTCACGCAGGCTCATCGTCGCCCTGTCCGTCTAGAAGAGAACTGAGGGGTTCATGATCCGCTGCGGATCGATGGCGCGTCGGATGGCGGCCATGGTCTCGATCTCCAGCGGCGACTTGTAGCGTTTGACCTCTTCGGTCTTCAGCCGACCCAGGCCGTGTTCGGCCGAGATTGAGCCGTCGTAACGCCCGACGACGTCGTGAACGACCTGCGAGCCCTCTTTCCAGCGGCCGATAAAGGCCGCCACATCCTCGCCGACGCCGGGCAGGATGTCGTAGTGCAGATTGCCGTCGCCGACGTGGCCGAACACCGAGACACGGGCGCCGGGATGGAAGCGCTCGACGGCCGCTGTGGCCTCGTCGATGAATTCGGCGATGCGGCTGATCGGGACGGAGACATCGTGTTTCCACCCGCCGCCCTCGGGCTTCAGGGCCGCTGAATGCTCTTCACGCAGCCGCCAGAAGGCGGCGCGTTGCGCATCGTTCTGCGCTATGGCGGCGTCGGTGATCAGCCCCTCCTCAAAGGCGACTTCCAGCAGCCGCTCCATCTGGGCCTCGGCGCCCCCCGCCGTCCCGGACGCGATCTCGATCAACACATACCAATTCGGCGTCGTGTCCAGCGGTTCGCGGGTGTCGGGGATGTTCTTGAGCACCAGCTCCATGCCCAGACGTTTCATCAACTCAAAGGCCTCGACCCCGCCGCCGGTCTCCGCCTTGGCGCGGGCGAGCAGTTCGATGGACGCCGCAGCCGTTTCCAGGGCGACCACGGCGACCGCGCGTGACCGCATGATCGGAAACAGCTTCAGGGTGGCCGCAGTGACGACGCCCAGGGTGCCCTCCGCACCAATCAGCAACTGCTTGAGATCATAGCCGGTATTGTCCTTTCGCAGCCGCTTCAGACCGTGAAAGATCTCGCCGTTCGGCAGGACCGCCTCCAGGCCCAGGACCAGGTCCCGCATCATGCCGTAGCGCAGCACCTGGGTGCCGCCGGCGTTGGTGGAGATCACCCCCCCGATCGTCGCCGAGCCTTCGGCCGCCAGGCTGAGCGGAAAGGCCCGTCCGGCCGCCGCCGCCGCCTGCTGGGCCTCCAGCAGGGTCAGACCCGCCTCCACCGTCATGGCGTCGTCCAAGGGGGTCACGTCGCGCACGGCCCGTATCTTCTTGAGGGACAACAACACCTCGCCGAACGGGATCTGTCCCCCGACCAGGCCCGTGCCCCCGCCCTGGGGGGTGACGGCCACGCCTGACTGGGCGCAGATGGCGATCGCCTTGGCGGTTTCCTCGGTCGAGCGCGGCGTCAGCAGAATAGGCGTATGACCCGTCCAGCGGTTTCGCCACTCCGTCAGGGACGGGGCGATGACCTCTGGATCCTGGGTCCAGCCGCCAGGGCCGAGGGCGGCCTTCAGCGCGTCGAGGACAGCGGTCGAGGGAATGGCGTGGGGCATTCGCCCCTTTTGTCAGGCGTCGCGATCGGTTGAAAGGCGTTTTCGCGCCATTTCACCTCCTCCCTTATCTGCCGTACAAGACGCCATGGCTCCGCTTCGTCCCGACACCCTGGCCGTCGCCCTGGCGCGCATCTTCGAAGGACCGATGATCGATCGCGCCAGTTGGTTCGCCCTGACCGGGGGCGAGCGGCTGTTTGCGGCGGGCGATCCGTCCGACACCCTCTATCTGGTCCGCTCGGGCCGGCTGGGGGTGTTTCACGTCGAGACGGATCAGCCGCCCCAGCTGGTCGGCGTCATCCGGCCCGGAGAGCCGGTCGGCGAAATGGCCATGGTGGCCGGCACCCCGCACACCGCGGACGTGGTCGCCCTGCGCGACACCGAAATCCTGGCCCTGCCGCGCGAAGCCTTCTTCGACGCCGCTCGATCCGAGCCGGATCTGCTGGTCGAACTGTCGCGCCTGATGATCCATCGCGCCCGCGAGCGGGCCGTGGGCGCCGCCGAGCCCAGCGTCTTCGGCTTCGTCTCGGCCCGCCCGCGCCCGATCCGCGCCTTCGTCGAACGGATCGCGGCGGGCGTCCAGGCCATGGGCTTCACCTGCAAGGTGATCGATCAGTCGGCTCTCAGCTCGGCCGCCGACTGGTTCAGCCGGGTCGAGGACGACCACGACTATGTCCTCTATGTCGCCGAACTGGACCAGAAGGCCTGGGCCGAGCTGTGCGCCCGCCAGGTCGATCGCCTGTTCATCGTCGGCAGCGGGCTTCTGGCCCCGCCGTCGGACCTGCCCCGGCGTATGGGCTTCGGCGACGGCCGGCGTCTGACCGATCTGATCCTGCTGCGCGATCCGCGCATGAACCGGCCGGCCAACACTCGCGTCTGGCTCAATGTGCTCCAGCCGGACCGCTGGTTCCATTGCGTCGAGGGAGTCGAGACCGATTCAGACCGCATGGCCCGCGTCATCACGGGCACGGCGGTCGGCCTGGTCCTATCGGGCGGCGGGGCGCGGGCCTATTGCCACATGGGGGCGATCAAGGCCCTGGAGGAGGCCCGGGTCCCCATCGACTTCGTCGGGGGCGCCTCCATGGGGGCGGTGGTGGCGGCCGGACCGGCCATGGGCTGGTCGTTCGAGCGGCTGGACTTCGAGATCCGTCGCGCCTTCGTCGAATCCGACCCCTTGTCCGACCTGGCCTTTCCGATCATCGCCATGTCGCGCGCCCGCAAGGTGGCCCGGCTGCTGGAGCGGGCCTATGGCGACACCGATCTGGCCGATCTCTGCCTGCCCTTCTTCTGCGTCTCCTCCAACCTGACGTCCGGCCGGATCGAGGTTCATCGCGCGGGCCTGATGCGCCGGGCCATGCGCGCCTCGATCGCCATTCCCGGCGTCCTTCCGCCCGTGGTCATGGACGGCCAGGTTCTGGTGGACGGGGCGGTGCTGAAGAACTTCCCCACCAGCGTGATGCGCCAGCTGAACTCCGGCCCCATCATCGGCGTGGACATGTCCCAGACCCGCGGCGTCGATCCGGCCGCCCTGGAGAATCCCCCCTCCTGGTGGAAATGGGTGCTGTCAGGCGCCTGGAAGGCCGGCCCCCCGATCGTCTCCATCCTGATGCGCTCGGCCACCATCACCACCGACGCCGAGATGGAGCAGTCGCGCGCCGCCGCCGACGTCCTGATCCTGCCGCGCACCGGCGGGACCGACATCCGCGACTGGAAGGCCTATGACGAGCCGGTCGCCTCAGGCTACGAGGCGACCCGGGCGGCCCTGGCGGACCTGCCCGTTCCCGTCACCCACCTGCGGCGACGCTCCCGCGCCTTCGACCTGTGAGATCAGAGCGGGGCGCAGGCCTGTTCCAGCCAGGCCCGCACCTCGCCCTCGACCAGGGGGCCGACCTTGGCCAGGGTCTCGGCGTGATAGGCGTCGACATAGGCCCGCTCGTCCGGGGTCAGCAGATCGACGTCGATCAGCTTGCGGTCGATCGGGGCGAAGGTCAGCTGTTCGAACCCGTGCATCGGCCGCTCTCCGCCCTCGGGAACCACGGCCGGCGTCACCACCTGCAGGGTCTCGATGCGGACGCCCCAATGGCCCTCGCGGTAATAGCCGGGCTCGTTGGACAGGATCATCCCCTCCAGCAGCGGCTGGCTGGTGCCCCATTTGGCGATCCGCTGCGGCCCCTCGTGGACGCCCAGATAGGAGCCGACGCCATGGCCGGTCCCATGGTCGTAATCCAGCCCCGCCGCCCACATCGGCGCCCGCGCTATGGCGTCCAGCGCCATGCCGCTGGTCCCCGCCGGGAAGCGGATGGTCGCCATGGCGATATGGGCCTTCAGCACCAGGGTGAACTTGTGACGCTGGTCCGCCGTCGGCTCGCCCACCGCCATGGTGCGGGTCACGTCGGTCGTCCCGTCCAGATACTGGCCGCCGCCGTCGACCAGCAACAGGGAGCCCTTCTCGATCTTGCGGATCGTGGCCCCGACCGGCTTGTAATGCGGCAGGGCGCCGTTCGGCCCGGCTCCGGCGATGGTGTCGAAACTCAGGTCCTTCAGGGCGCCCGTCGCCTCGCGGAACCGCTCCAGGGTCTCCACCACCTCGCGCTCGTCCGGCAGGGTCTGCTGGGCGACCGTGTCGACCCAGTGCAGGAAGTTGGCCAGGGCGGCGCCGTCGCGAATATGGGCGCGTCGGCTGCCCTCGATCTCGACCGCGTTCTTGGCGGCGCGCGGAACGGCGCAGGGGTCCATGGCCCGCACCACCGTCGCCCCGGCCTGCTCCAGCCGGTCGAAATACCAGGCGGACGACAGGGCGGGATCAATCATCACCTTCTTGCCGGCCAGACTATCCAGCGCCTCCCCCAACCGCTCGGGCGCCTCCAGCCGCACGTCGTCGCCCAGCCAGCCGGGCAGTTCATTGGTCACCTTGGCCGGGTCCAGGAACAGGCGGGCCTTGCCGTCGGCCTCCAGCACGGCCTGGCCGATGGGCAGGGGCGAGCGGATCACGTCGCCGCCGCGCACATTGAACAGCCAGGCGATCGACATGGGCGCGGTCAGAACCACGGCCTCGGCGCCGGCGTCCGCCACGGCCCGGCCGATCCGCGCCCGCTTCGACGCGTGGGGCTCGCCGGAATAGACGTCCTCGTGCGGCGTGACCGGGGCGGTCGGCTGGGCCGGACGATCCGCCCCCCAGGCCAGGTCCAGCGGATTGGCTTCGACCGGCTTCAGCTCCGCACCCGCCTTCTGGGCCGCCGCCTTCAGGGGGACCAGGGCGTCGGGGCTGTGCAGACGCGGATCATAGCCGATCACCTGGCCGGGCTTGGCCGTCTCCAGATAGGCGGCGACGTCGTTCAGGTCGCGCCGTTCGAACAGGGAAGGATCGGTCTGGACCTTGACCTGCACCGTATAGCGGCCGTCGGTGAACATGCTGGCCCGGTCCTGGAACACCACGGCCGCCCCGGCCGAGCCGTTGAAGCCGGTGGCCCAGGCCAGCCGCTCGTTGGCGTCGGGCAGATATTCGTTCTGGTGTTCGTCCTCGTGCGGGATCAGGAAGCCGTCCAGCCCCTGCTTGGCCATCTCGGCGCGCAACAGCGGCAGGTGTTTGGCCCCGAAGGACGGATCGGTGGTCTCGTCGAAGGTCTGGCGCATCATCTCGTCTCTCGTTCCTCAGCCCATCCGCCGCAGCACCAGGGCGCTCCAGGCGTCGTGATGGATGCGCTTCTCCAGCCGGAATCCGCGCGACGTATAGGCGGCCGTCACCCGGCGCTCCTGGGTCCGCAGCAGGCCCGACAGTATGGCGACCCCGCCCAGGCTCAGCGCCGTCTTGATGTCCTGCGACAAGGCCACCAGCGGCGGGGCCAGGATGTTGGCGAAGACCAGATCATAGGGCCCGTGCTTTCTCACCCGCTGATCGTTCAGGCCCGAGGCGTGGACGAAGCTGGCGTGGGCCTGGTTCAGGGCGGCGTTCTCGTTGGCGATCCGCACCGAGGGGGCGTCGATGTCGGTGCCGATGGCGATCCGGCTGCCGGTGCGGGCCGCGGCGATGGCCAGAACGCCCGTGCCGCAGCCGACGTCCAGCACCCGCTCGAACCGCTCGCGCTTGAGCAGGTCGTCGAAGGCCTCCAGGCAGCCGACCGTCGTGCCGTGGTGGCCGGTGCCGAAGGCGGCGCCGGCGTCGATCTTCAGATTGACGGCGTTGGGCGGCACCCGCCCCTCGTCATGCGCCCCATAGACGAAGAAGCGCCCGGCCCGCACCGGCGGCAGGCCCGACAGCGACATGGCCAGCCAGTCGGCGTCGGCCAGCTTCTCGACCGTGACGGTCACGGCATAGTCGGCCAGGGTCGCCTTCAGACCCTCGACCTCGTCCTCGGTCGTCGGGAAGGCGTCGATACGCCAGAGATTGCGATCCTCGTCCTCCTCCAGGATGGAATAGGTCGCCCCCTCCAGCATGGGGTCGGCGTCGATGGCGGCGGCGGCGGCCTCGGCGCTGTCGCGCGAACCGCGCGCGATTATCTGAACTGCGGACTCGGACATTTCTCAAACACCGCTAAGATGGCGAATCGTTGCGATCCGGCGCTTCGTCTTCCCGACGCCGCCGGGCTTTTTATCTAACCGAGGGGTCGGGGAATACATGGCCAAGTCACCGTCTACGTCTAAACCTGCGTCGCCGAAACCGGCGACCGCCGCTTCCAAGCCTAAAGCCGCGCCGAAGTCGAGCGCTGTGAAGGCCGTCGCCGAGAAAACCGCCGCGCCCAAGGCGACCAAGCCCGCCGCTGCGAAGCCTGCGGCCAAGACGGCCGCCCCCAAGCCCGCCGCCAAGCCCGCCGCCAAGGCTCCGGCTGCGAAGCCGGCCGCCAAGGCCGCCGCTGCGAAGACCGCTGCGCCCAAGGCCGCACCGAAGGCGGCCGCCAAACCCAAGGCCGCTCCGGCCGCCAAGGCTGCGCCGGTGAAGGCCGCTGCGCCCAAGGCGTCCAAGCCCGCTGCAGCCAAGCCCGCCGCCAAGACCACAGCCGCGAAGCCGGCCGCCAAGGCCGCTGCGCCCAAGCCTGCCGCCCCGGCCGTCGTCGCTGCGCCGACGCCCGCTGCGGTCGTTGCGCCGGCCGCCGCCGCTCCGGCGCCGAAGCCGGTCGAAACGCCCAAGCCCGCCGCTCCGACCCCGGCCGCCGCGCCGAAGACGGATGAAAAGAGCTTCTTCGCCAAACTGGGCGATCTGATCTTCGGCAAGCGCTGAGTTCAAATCGCAGTCGAGACTGAAGCTCGCCGGACGGGTCCGCTCGTCCGGCGATTTCCGGTTCAGCGCAGCCGTTCCGCCAGAAAGTCCACGAAGACCCTTACCCGAGCCGGCATATTGGCGCCGCCCACAAAGACGGCGTGGATCGGCTCGCGATCACCAGGATTAAAGGCTTCCAGCAGCGGGACAAGCCGCCCCGTTTCGATGGCGTCCGCGACGCTGAAATTGCCCACTCGCGTCACCCCGACGCCGGCCAGCGCCAGCTGCGTCAGCGTCTCGCCATTGTTGGCCTCGATCGGTCCCCTCACCGTCAGAGCGTAATCCCGGCCGTCGCGCCGGAAGGGCCAGACCGGCTCGGCCCGACGGAAATTGAAGTTCAGACAGTCGTGATCGTGCAGATCCTCCGGGACCTGCGGCGCGCCCCGTCGCGCCAGATACTCCGGCGAGGCGACAATGGTCCGCCCCGTCTCGCCCAGTCGGCGCGCCGTCAGCGGACTGTCGGCCAGCGGTCCGAACCGGATGGCGACATCGGCCTGCCCCGCCGCCACATCGACCACGACATCGGTCAGGTTGAAGTCGATCAGTATATGCGGATACAGGCGGGCGAACTCGCCCAGCAGCGGCACGACGCGCTGGCGGCCGTGGGCCAGGGACGCGCTGACCCTGACCCGCCCGCGCGGGGCTCCCTGGTCGGCGATGACCCGCTCTGCATCGTCCAGCTCGGCTAGAATGCGACGCGCCGCCGCCAGATAGGTCTGGCCTTCCGCCGTCAGCGTCAGCACCCGCGTGGTCCGCAGCATCAGCCGCACGCCCAGCCGCGCCTCGATCCGGTCGATGGTCCGGCTGACCGCTGACGGCGTCAAATCCAGCATACGGCCTGCGGCCGAAAAACTGCCGCTCTGCGCCACCGCAGCAAACACTTCCATCTCTCTCGCGCGGTCCACGCCGGTTGTCTGCATCTGTGCGTCCAGATCAAAAATCTTTGGCCTGAAGCCTGCCTAACGCTCGCGCGGATCGCCGTCCATCTGTGCGCCTGGACAAGGACATCGCCGAAGGACAACCATGAAACTCAATCCTCCCCTGCTCGCCCTCGCCGCCGGCGCCTTCGGTATCGGCGTGACCGAGTTCGCCCCGATGGGCCTCCTCCCCGTCATCGCCACCGATCTCGGCGTCTCCATTCCCACGGCCGGCCTGCTGATCAGCGCCTATGCCCTGGGCGTCATGCTGGGCGCGCCGCTGATGACCCTGACCACAGGCCGCATGCCGCGCCGAGCCCTGCTGATCGGTCTCGCCGCCATCTTCACCGTCGGCAATCTGCTGTCGGCGATCTCGACCGACTATTCGATGCTGCTGGTCGCCCGAGTGATCACCTCGCTGAACCACGGCGCCTTCTTCGGCGTCGGCTCGATCGTGGCCGCCGGCCTGGTCCCGCCGAACCGTCAGGCGGGCGCCGTCGCCGCCATGTTCATGGGCCTGACCATCGCCAATGTCGTCGGCGTGCCCCTGGCGACCTGGGCCGGCGACGCCCTGGGCTGGCGCGCCAGCTTCTGGGGCATCGCCGCCATCGGCGTGGGGGTCATGGCCGCCCTGCGCCTGACCCTGCCCAACCTGCCCGCCCCGACCGGCGGGAACACCGCCGCCGAGCTGCGCGTCCTCAGTCGCGGCTCCGTGCTGGCGGCACTGGCCCTGACGGTGATCGGCTCCAGCGCCATGTTCACCGTCTTCACCTATATCGCCCCGATCCTGCGCGAGCAGACCCACGCCTCGCTCGGCTTCGTCACCGCCATGCTGGTGACCTATGGGCTGGGCCTGACGCTCGGCAACTGGCTGGGCGGCAAGTTCGCGGACAAGTCCGTGGACCGGACCTTGATCGTGACCCTGGCCTCCCTGTCCGCCATCCTGGTCGCCTTCGCTGTCGCCATGCCGTTCGCGGTCCCGACCTCGATACTGGTCTTCCTGTGGGGGATCGCCAGCTTCGCCTTGGTGCCGCCGCTCCAGGTGCGGGTCATGGCCGCCGCCGGCGATGCGCCCAACCTGGCCTCGGCGATGAACATCGGCGCCTTCAATCTGGGCAACGCCATCGGCGCGGCCGTGGGCGGAGCGGTCATCGCAGGAGGCCTCGGTTATCCAGCCGTGTCCTTGGCCGGAGCCGTCGCTTCCGGACTGGGCCTGTTGCTGGTCCTTTTCCTAAGCCGCAAGCGGACAGCGGTGGCGGCCCCCGCCACCTGCTGACGTCCGTCAGTGAAAGTCGCGCGACCCCGGCAAGATTCGGACGTCGCGCGGATGCCGGCCGGTCGGGCTGCGCGGGCCTTGCGGATATTTCACCGCATCCGCCCGCGACAGCTCGACCTCAAGGTCATAGTCCTCGGACAGCCGCCCCAGCTCGGCCGAACGATCGACGACCCGCCGGGCCATGAGGTGCAGCACGCCCTCGACGCTCTTCTCGACCGTGCCCTCCACCTCCATCAGCCGCGCGGCCATGACCTCGCGCCGGAAGGTTTCGAACAGCCGCGCCCACAGCAGGATGTTCACCACCCCGGTCTCGTCCTCCAGGGTCACGAAGATGGCGTTGCCCGTGCCGGGCCTCTGGCGCACCAGCACCACCCCCGCCGTCTTCACCAGCGCCCCGTGCCTCTTGGCGTAGACCGCCTCGGCGCTCAGCACCCGCTCGGCGTCGAACATCGGCCGCAGGATCTGCATCGGGTGCCCCTTCAGCGACAGGCGCGTCGTCTGATAGTCGGTGGCGATATGCTCCTTCAGCGGCATCAGCGGCAGGTTCGCCGCCGCCTCGACGCCCAGCTCCCGCGCCCGCGCCGCCTGGAACAGCGGCAGGGGCTCGTCGTCCGGCAAGCGTCTGACCGCCCACAGCCCCTCGCGTCGATCCAGTCCCATCGATCGAAACGCGTCCGCATCCGCCAGCTTCCGCATCGCGGCCGCCTCCAGACCCGTCCGCCGCGCCATTTCCTCGACATCCGCGAAGGGCGCATCCCGGGCCGCGACGATCCGATCCGCCCAGACTTCCTTGAACCCGTCGATATGCCGCATCCCCAAGCGTAAGGCCGGATAGTGCGGCCCCCGCGCCGTCGGCTCCAGCCTATTGTCCCAGAGGCTGTGGTTCACATCGATCGGCCGCACCTCGACCTTCTGGGGACTTTCCTGCGCATCCCGCACCAGTTGGGCCGGGGCGTAGAAGCCCATCGGCTGGCTGTTCAGCAGCGCACAGGCGAACACCGCCGGGTGATGACATTTGATCCAGGACGAGATGTAGACCAGCCTGGCGAACGACACCGCGTGGCTCTCGGGAAAGCCGTACGAACCAAAGCCCTTGATCTGTTCGAAACATCTTTGCGCGAAAGCGGGGTCGTAGCCGCGGGCGATCATCCGACCGACCATTCGCTCTTCGTACTTCCAGAGCGTCCCGTCGCCTCGAAAGGTGCCCATCGCCTTGCGCAGACCATTGGCCTCGGCCGAGGTGAACTCGGCCGCCACCATGGCGACCTTCATCGCCTGCTCCTGAAACAGGGGCACGCCCAGGGTCTTTTTGAGCACCTTCTTCAGCTCGTCCGGATCGTGCGGCGGGCCGGGTCGGGCGTAGTCCGGCGCCTCCAGACCTTGGCGTCGACGCAGATAGGGATGCACCATGTCGCCCTGGATCGGTCCCGGCCGGACGATCGCCACCTGAATGGCCAGATCGTAGAAGGTCGCGGGTTTCAGTCTCGGCAACATGTTGATCTGCGCCCGGCTCTCCACCTGAAAGACCCCGATGGACCGCCCTTCCTGAAGCATGCGGTAGACGGCCGGATCCTCGTCGGGAACCGTATCCAGCCGCAGGTCCGCCACCCCCAGCGACCGCATCAACTCGAACGCCTTGGCGATACAGGTCAGCATCCCCAGCGCCAGAATATCGACCTTCATCAACCCCAGGGCGTCGATATCGTCCTTGTCCCATTCGATGAAGGTCCGGTCCGGCATGGCCGCATTGCCGATGGGCACGACCTCGTCCAGCCGGTCCTGGGTCAGGACGAAGCCTCCGACGTGCTGTGACAGGTGACGCGGGAAGCCCAGCAGCCGCCGCGTCATGGCGACGGCGCGCGCGATCTGCGGGTTGGCGGCCTCAAGCCCGGCCTGGGCGACATGACGCTCGGTCATGTCGCTGCCGAAACTGCCCCACTGACTGCCGGCCAGCCGCGCCGTGACGTCCTCGGTCAGGCCCAGGACCTTGCCGACCTCGCGAATGGCGCTGCGCGGCCGGTAACGGATGACCGTCGCCGCTAGGCCCGCCCTGTGCCGACCATACCGGTCGTAGATGTGCTGAATGATCTCCTCGCGTCGCTCATGTTCGAAATCGACGTCGATATCCGGCGGCTCGTTTCGATCGGCCGACAGGAAGCGTTCGAACAGAAGATCATGCTGGCCGGGATCGACCGAGGTGATCCCCAGCACATAGCAGACGGCCGAATTCGCCGCAGATCCTCGTCCCTGACACAGGATGCCCTTGTCGTTCGCGACCTGGACAATGTCGTGGATGGTCAGGAAATAGGGCGCCAGATCGCGCTCCCGGATGTAGGCGAGCTCCTTGTCGAGATCATCGCGCACCTTCTGAGGCGCACCCTGCGGATATTTCTGGTCCAGGTTTCGATCGACCAGGTGCGCCAGCCAGTCCTGTGACGACCACCCCGGCGGGATCGGCTCCTCGGGATAGTTGTAGCGAAGATCCTCAAGGTCGAACCTCACCCGCGCCAGCATATTCTGCGTCTCCGCCACCGCCTCTGGCACATCGGCGAACAGGCGGGCCATTTCCCTGGGGGGCTTCAGGCGGCGCTCGGCGTTCTCTTCCAGCCGTCGCCCTGCCGTCTCCAGAGTCACGCCTTCGCGGATACAGGTCAGGACATCCTGAAGGTCGCGCTGTCCGGCCTCATGATACAGGACGTCATTGACCGCCAGCAGGGTGGCGCCTGTCCGCTTCGCCATCGCCTTAAGCCGCGTCAGGCGCCGCCGGTCGTCGCCGGAACGGGTCATGGCCGCCCCCGCCCAGACCGCGCCCGGCGCCGCCGCGACCACCCGCGCCAGCACGGCCTCCAAGCCTTCCAGACGAGGCGGCGGCATGACGATCAGCAGCAATCCCTCGGTCGCCGCGCACAGGTCGTGCAGGCCGATCTCGCATTGACCTTTCCTGGCCCGGCTGTTGCCCAGGGTCAGCAGGCGACACAGGCGCGCCCAGCCCCGGCGATCCTCCGGATAGGCCAGAATGTCCGGCGCGCCGTCATTGAAGCGAAGCCGGGCGCCGAGAACCAGTTTGAAGGCCTGGGCGCGCTGCTTGACCCGGTCGCTGAGGGCCGGGTCGTTCATCGGATCCTCGACCCAGCCGACCTCGCCCGGACCGCCGCCCTCGCGCACCTTCTCTGGGGGAGACAACCCCTCCTCCCTTAAGGCCTTCAGCGCACTCCACGCCCGGACCACCCCTGCCAGACTGTTGCGATCAGCCAGCCCCATGCCGGTATGGCCGAGCAGGATCGAAGCCAGCACCAGCTCCTTCGGATGCGACGCCCCTTCCAGAAAGGAGAAGTTGCTGCGCGTCGCCAGCTCAGCATAGGCGGTCATGCGAAGATCCCGTGCAGGAACCAGCGCGGGGCCGGCTCCTCGCCGTAGAAGCCGGAACGGAACAGCCAGAAACGCCGTCCCTCCTGGTCCTCGACCCGGTAATAGTCGCGCGTCGGCTCCTGGCCCCCCTGCGACCGGCGCCACCATTCCGGCGCGATGCGTTCGGGGCCTTCGACCCGGACCAGCCGGTGATCGACCCGCCGCCAGATGAAGCGGTTCGGCGGATGATCGGGCACTTCCGCCGTGGCCAGAACCGGCTGGGGCGGGTCGAATATCTGCAACGGCCGCAGCGGCGGGTCGGCAGGGTCCGGTTCGGGCCAGGCGACGATCTCGCCCAGGGAAAATGGGGCTGGGGGATGGGCGGCCGGGATCAGGCGGACGGCGCGTTCGGGCCAGTGCGACTCTATCGGCTCGAACCGGCTGACCGCCTCCGGTCCCAGGCGCGCCGTCAGCCGGTCGATCAGTCGCCCCAGATCTTCAGCGGTCGACGGGGCGGCCTCAAATCCCCGCTGGCGCGAGGCCAGGCGATCGGCGACCGTTACGGACAGACGCATCTGGTCGAAGCCGAAACCGGGCTCCAGTGGTCGCGCCAGATTGGCCAGCCGTTCGCGAAACAGGCGCAGCACGGCCGCCGCGTCGCGACTGGGGCGGCCCGTCCGCACGGTGATGTGGCGCACCTCTCCGTCCAGGCGGAAAAAGCCGGCCTGAAAGGCGCGCCCGCCCTGACCGCGCAGGTCCAGCCGGTCCATGGCCTCGACCAGCAGGTCGCCGATCACCGCCTCGATGTCCGGGGTCTCCGTGATCGGCTCGACCAGAACCCGGTCGACGGAAATCAGAGGAACGGGGCGTTCGGGGCGGATGCGGACGTCTTCGCGTCCCAACACCCGGTTCAGCCGCGTCGCCGCTGCGGCCCCGAACCGGGCGGCGATGGGCGCCGTGGGGCGGTCCGCCAGATGCGCCAGGGTCTTCAGGCCCGCGCGCGACAGGGCCTGGGTCTCCTTGTCCGACAGTTCCAGCGCCGCGACCGCCAAGCGACGCAGGGCCTGGTTCTGCGCCGCACCCTGATAGATTCCGCCCCGCCCGAAGCGGGCCAGGGCGCGCGCCGCCTCGGGCGTGCCGGCCAGGGCCAGGCGCGTCGCCAGACCCACGCCCTCAGCCCGCGCCGCGACCGCCCGGATCAGTCCTTCTTCACCCCCGAACAGGTGGGCGCAACCGGTCACATCCAGCGCCAGGCCGTCCGGCCCGTCCGTCGCCGCCATCGGGGTGAAGCGTCCGAAATCCAGCAGCACCCGTCTCAACAGGGCCGTGTCCGCCTCGGGCCGGTGCGGCTCCACGCGGATATCCGGCGCCCGCGCCCGCGCGTCCGCCAGAGTCATGCCCGGCGACAGACCCAGAGCCAGGGCGGAACCATTTGCAGCGGCCAAACGGAGCGCGCCCTTCACCTTTTCCACCAACACGGTGGCTGGTTCAGCCGTAGCGTCTGAGCCCCTCTCCTCGCGCCTCAGCCGATCTGTCGGCAGCAGGGGAAACCAGACCGCCAGATAGCGCCGGTCGTTGCGGCTGTTCATGTCCGGCATTCTGCCCGCCCTGTTCGAAGACTCCGCGCTCACGATCCCACTCCATGATCCAGCTTCTCGGCTGCGCGCCCAGCCGATGCCGCAACAGTTCGACCGCATAGGTCGGATGGCCAGGGGCCTCCGCTTCCAGCGCCCGCGACAAAGCCCCCCTGATCCGCCACCGCGTTTCGGCTGCACTGGGCTGGGGCTGGGCCGCCAACCGGGTCAGGAGTGCAGTCGCCCGTCCCTGCCCTGCCGCCATCGACAGGCGACGCGTGGCGGTCAGGCTCAGCACCTTGCTCTCGCCCCAGGCTGTCAGCAGCACCGCTCCCACGGCTCCACCGGCCAGGGCTTCCTCTCCCGCCGCCAGCAGCTCCTTCGTCTCCTTGACCCGCACCAGCACCAGCCGGCCGGGATCCAGCCCCAGTTCGCGCAGGCCCGCCCCATAGATCCGCCCCGTCTCCAGTTCGGCCATGGCCTGGACCCCCCAGACCACAGGTCGATCGCCCGCCGTCCGGCGGACCAGTCCCAGAGCGAACCCCAGGGCCGCTGTCGCATCAGGCGTAGTCGCGGCGTAAACCTCGTGCAGCCCATGGGTCGCCAGCCCGCCTAGATGCCGGTCAGCCGCCTCCAGTCCGAGATCGAAGCGTGCGTCGTCCACTGGATGACCGGCTGCCTCCAGGGTTTTCAGATGTTGGCGCAGGGCTTCGATCTTGCGGTCGGACCGCACAACAGTTCTCCTTTTGTTCTCTTATATGCCTCTTTCAGGCCACGAGGAGTCAAGCGACCTCCAACTTGACCATGGGAATTTATTCCGCTTCAGCAGGCCGAAATAGCGAGAATACTTGACTTTGTCGGAGGGGCTTCTATATCGCCCCCAGCCTCGGGACAGGTCTGCGATCCGCGCCGCCCGCTCGCCCAAAGAGGGGCGGTTCCGTCGCTGCTATGCACGCAGACGCTTTTCGTCCCAAGGATTCATGACAGAATTTTCCCAACTGGGCCTTTCGCCCACGACCCTGCAAGCGGTCGCCGACACCGGCTATACGACCGCCACCCCCATTCAGGAACAGGCGATCCCCGTCGCCCTCGCCGGCCGCGACGTCCTGGGCATCGCCCAGACCGGGACGGGCAAGACCGCCGCCTTCACCCTGCCCCTGGTCGAGCGCCTGGCCTCGGGCCGCGCCCGTGCCCGGATGCCGCGCGCCATCGTGCTGGCCCCGACCCGCGAACTGGCCGACCAGGTCGCCGAGAGCTTCGCCAAATACGCCAAGGGCACCAAGCTGAGCTGGGTGCTGCTGATCGGCGGCGTCTCCATGGGCGACCAGGTGGCGGCGCTGAACAAGGGCGTCGACGTCCTGATCGCCACTCCGGGCCGCCTGCTCGACCTGTTCGAACGCGGCAAGATGCTGCTGACGGGCGTCGAGATCATGGTCGTCGATGAAGCCGACCGGATGCTCGACATGGGCTTCATCCCCGACATCGAACGGATCTTCAAACTGACGCCGCCGCGTCGCCAGACCCTGTTCTTCTCGGCCACCATGCCGCCGGAGATCACCCGCCTGACGACCGCCTTCCTCAAGGATCCGACCCGGATCGAGGTCTCGCGTCCCGCCCAGACCGCCGACACCATCACCCAATATCTGGTTCGCATCCCCACCAGCGACCCCAAGGCCAAGCGCACCGCTCTGCGGGCCATGATCGAGCGGTCGGACGTCAAGAACGGCATCGTCTTCTGCAACCGCAAGTCGGAAGTCGATATCGTCGCCAAGTCGCTGAAGACTCATGGCTTCGACGCCGCCCCCATCCATGGCGACCTGGATCAGTCGCACCGGATGAAGACCCTGGCCGACTTCCGTTCGGGGGCGCTGAAGATTCTGGTGGCGTCCGACGTCGCCGCGCGCGGCCTGGACATTCCCGACGTCAGCCACGTCTTCAACTACGACGTCTCGCACCACGCCGACGACTATGTGCACCGCATCGGCCGCACGGGTCGGGCGGGCCGTCTGGGACAGGCCTTCATGATCGTGACCCCGGCCGACGACAAGTCGTTGGATAAGGTGCTCAAGCTGATCAAGAAGGAGCCGGAGGAGTTGGTCCTGGACGGCGTCGATTTCGACACGACCAAGAAGCCCGCCCAGCGCGATGACAAGGGCGGGCGCGAAAGAACCGGCCGCGGCCGGGCGCGATCAACGGACAAGACGGAACAGGCCGTCGCGGCGTCTGCGGAAATCCCGACCGAAGCGCAGACCGCCGAGGCTCCGGCCCGCTCTCGCAGCCGCCGCAAGACCAAGCCGGAGGCCGCGCCTCCGCCAGCGGTCGAGGCGACCCTCTCCGAGCCGGTTTCTGTCGATTCGGATCGTCCCGCCCGTGCGGAACTCGAGCCTCAACTGCGCCAGTCCGATCGCCGCGGCGAACGCCGGCCGGAGGAGCGCGAGCGGACCGGGGTCAAGGGTTTCGGCGACGACATACCCGCCTTCCTACGCCGACCGGTGATCATTCACGGCTGATCCCCGCTGATTTACGCCCTCTCCCCGTCTGCTGTTTACCCGGTGTTACGGATAGACATCTAATGTCCTGCGAAACTCTAGAAGGGGGTTGGAGCGTAGAATGACGGCCGAGCTGGAGACGACGGTCAGAGGGCCTCAGGCTTACGCCTTCGCGCACCATGTCATCGACGAGATGGAAAAGGCCGGCGTCTGGCCGACCCGACTGAACTTCGAGCTCTGGCTTCATTACCTTGACGACCGCGAGAGCCCGCTCGCCTGCGAGATCGACCGGCTCCTGGCCGCGTCGGCAATCATATCGGACGAGGTGTCCGAGCGACTCGCCGCAGAATTCCTGCCGCGCGGCCGCTTGTCGGAGCAGATTCGCGACGCCGGCGCCGTGCTGGACCGGGAACTGGCCAGCGTCGCCAACGCCATCGCCAAGGCCCATAAGACCCAGGCGGACTATGGCGACACCCTGGCGGATGCGTCCAACACTATTGAAGCCGCCGGCGCCGCCTCGCCGCTGAAAGCGCTGGTCGGCGGCCTGTCGACGGCGACCAAACGCGCGCGGCGCGAAACCGCCGTGCTGGAAAAGCGACTGGAGACCTCCAACAAGGAAATCGCGCGGCTGCGCGAGCATCTGGAAGAGGTCCGGCGCGAAGCGATGACCGACGCCCTGACCAGCCTGGCCAACCGCAAGGCCTTCGACGAGCGGTTGGAACAGTCCTGTGCGTCTGGCGATGCGCCGCTGATCCTGGCGATCATCGACATCGACCACTTCAAACGGTTCAACGACACTTGGGGCCATCAGACGGGCGACCAGGTTTTGCGCTATGTCTCGACCGTCCTGTCTCGCTTCAGCGGCGGAAATCGCTTCGTCGCCCGCTTCGGCGGTGAAGAGTTCGCCATCCTTTTCCCCGGCGAGGGTGCGGGGACGGTTCTGGCGGCGCTGGAGACCATCCGCGAAGAGGTTGCGTCCCGAGCCTTGCGGCGTCGCTCGACCAACGACGATCTGGGCAAGGTGACGCTTTCGGCCGGCTTTGCCGACTATCGGCCGGGAGAAAGCCCCGCCGCCCTTCTGGAGCGCGCGGACGCGGCGCTTTACGCCTCCAAGCGCGGGGGTCGCAATCGCGTCACGCGGGCGCCCGCCCTCGAAAACGCGGCTTGAGGGCATGACATCGCGGCCAGCTGCGCAATAATCGATCCATGCGCAGCTTTTCATTCAACGTCGCCTACTGGATTCTCTCGATCGCCTATGGCTTGGCCGCCGCCTTCGCGGCGCTTGCCCCCGGGCGGGGCCCGACTGGCTGGGTCATCCGCCGCTACGTCCGACGCATGGTGCAGGCCATGGCCCTCTTCGCCGGCATCCGCCTGGACGTGCGGGGCAAGGAACGGCTGCCTGAGGGCGCCTTCATCATCGCCTCCAAACACCAGAGCTGGGGCGACGGCTTCGCGACCTATGATCAGTTCGACGATCTGGCTTTCGTCACCGGCGACCACCTGGAAAAATTTCCCCTGCTCGGCGGCGTTCTGAAAAAGCTTGGGGCGATCGTGGTCAACAGTTGCGGCGGCCACGAAGCGCGCCAGGCGCTCGCAACCCGCGCCGCCCAGGCCAGGGCTGAAAACCGCAAGATCCTGATCTATCCTGAAGGTCACCTCGCCCCGGTCGGACAGAAATACCGCTATCGCTCAGGTGTCTGGCATATGTATCGCGACTTCGACATGCCGGTCGTGCCGCTGGCCACCAACCTCGGCCTCTTCTGGCCCGAAGAGAAGTACGAGAAGCATCCAGGCACGGCCACGCTCGAGTTTCTGGACCCCATTCCAGTCGGCCTGGACAAGGACGAGTTCCTGGCGCGCCTGGAAGCCGTGATCGAAGCGCGCACGGCCGAGCTGGTGGCAGAGGCCACAGGCGCCCCCCTGTCGCCGGCGGTGCTGGTCGATACGCCCGTCTAGAGGTCCAGCAACAGGCGCAGACGGTTCTTGGCGAGTTGTCGTCGTTTTCGAACCAGTTCGCGACTGATGTTCAGATGGGCGGCGATCCGATCATCCCCCCAATCGTCCAGGTGAAGCCGCAAGGGTTCGACCAGTGCGGCCGGCAGGGCGTTCATGGCCTTGTCCCAGGCGGCGTCTCGCTCTTGTTGCGACAGGGCTTCTTCCGGCGACGGGGCCGCCTTGACCCAGGCCGCCGCAGTCGGCTGCGGCAGATCGGCGTCCTCTGTCTGGATGGGGATGCGATTGGCGTTCTGACGATGCAGATCCATACAGGTGTTGTGCAGGATGCGCACCAGCCAGGCTCGAGGATTCTCCACCGGTTGCCGCTGAAAAGCCTGGGCGGCCCGCACCATGGCGGCGCTCAGCGCATCCTCGGCGTCGGCGCGATTTCCGCCGGACAGACGAAGACTTCTCTGCCGTAGGGCTGTCTGATGCGCCATCCAGATGGCCCAGAACCGATCCATGGAGGCCGGCCGCTCCAGGGATCGAGCGATGACCTCCGTCGGCGTCAGCGGCGAAGCGGCGCGCCGCTCTCCGGCCGCCCTGGCCAGAACATCGACCGGCGAAGGCTGGGCCGGCTTTATACCCCGACGCAAGCCTCGTTCGGTTCGGGCCGGCGACCTGGCGATCTGTTCGATCTCCGGGGTTTCCTTTTCTGGAAACAGGCGGACAACATTCATCTTCCCGACCCCTCTGTCCCATCGGGCTGAAGTCGGCCGCCGACGCGCTGATCCGACCTTGGCGGAGAAGCGCCGCCCGCCGTCTATGCGACGTCGCCGCCCCATCACCCCCTTGAATACAACTTAAACGGGTTTCCCGGAGTTTTGTGAAGCGAGCAATCCGAATTCGAGGGAAATCAGATCAGCTGTGCGTCGCCTCGGCCGATAGAGCCGCGCCCTCTTCTGCCTCGGCCGCGCGGGCCAGCATCGCGCAGATGGCGAGATCCAGCTGCCGCGTCACCTCCTGCGCAATGATCGCCCGCAGGGTTTCGACGATCTCGCGACTGACCTGGGCGGACGGCCCAAGCGCCGCGCGACGCATCTCCTCCGGCATGGCCGCCAAGCGCTGGTCCGCCACGGCCTTCCTCAACTGTTCGCGTTGATCGGCGAAACTGTCGACGACCTGGTGCTTCTGCGCCGAGACGGCGTCATACAGATGCTGGCCCGCCCCTTCTGTCACGAGGTCTTGTCCTTATCGGCGGCCGGCACGCCCAGGGCGCGCTCGACCTGTCCCTTCAGCTGGTTGATCATCTCCTCGCTGAACTTGGCCACCTGACCGGCCGCCGGACCTTGCAGCTTCAGAAGATCCGGCAGCTGAGCGCTGGCCAGGTTGAACATTTCGGTCACCATCTGTTGCGCCGCCACGACGATGGGATCGCGCGCCGGCGCCGGAGACTGGGACGCGCCAGGTTCGGCGCCGGCGTCATCGTTCGTCATGGGCGCCTCAATCCTTGTCGCCGGACGCCGGAACGAAGGTGGTCTTGGCGACCAGTTCCCCTTCCTCAATATCGGTCAGCAGGCCCTTGGCCTTGACCATCAGCTTGGCGGCCCATGAGGCGTAGGGGTCGTCGAGAAGCGGCTCCTGCATCTGATAGAGGATGGCCACGACCGTTTCCGACGCGCGGCGCAGGTCCAGGTAGCGTTCCTGGCTGGCGGCGAAGGACGGTCGCAACAAGCCGTCGCCGGCCTCCTCGCTCCAGTCTTCCATTGCGCGCTGCGTCTCCCATTCCAGGGCTTCCGCTTCCTGAATCACGGCCTGGGCGTCGCTCTTTGCGGACAGGGTCAGTCGGCTCACGATAGTCTCCTTTGTATGGCTTCAGTTCTTGGGGAAGCTCTCGACGGCCTTGGTGACGGACTCCGCCGCCAGACCGGCTGCGATGGGGGCGGCGAACGCGCTGACCAGGGCCATGGCGTAGGCGACCAGGGCCGGTTCGTTCAGGCCGCCGGAGGCCAGCATCATCGCCATCGCCTTGCCTTGGACGGTGGTGCTGATCGACATCACATTGCGCTGGTAATCGGCCGCGTCCTGAACCGCCAAGGCTGCGGCTTGGGTCGCCTTGTCATAGGCTATGGCCCCGCCGGCAGAGACGCGGCTGGCGCTGGACGGCGTGCCGGCGTCCAGGGGCGCAAAGCCCATGGCCCAGTTGGTCGAGGTCTGGACGGCGTCTTTGATCTGGCTGTTGACGGCGGGTTCGCTCACGGCGCGGCTGCTTTCGTTTCAGGAGGGCCCGGCGCTATTTGTGCGCGGCGTTCATGATCATGGTGACGGCGCTTGAGGTGACGGCGTTGCCGATCTGCTGCAGCCCGCCCTGCGCCTGCTGAGCGTTCTGCATGGCCAGGGAAATGGAGTGAGCCATGCTCTGATAGACCAGGGCCATGGACTGGGCGGGCGCCTCGCCCAGCACCTTGACGTTGGTCTGGGTGACGGCGTCGGTGACCTGAGAATTGACGGGCGTATCGGCGGCCATGGTTCAGATCCTGACAAATCTAGAGTTTCAGCATTTTCAGAGCGACGAGCAGCATCACGGCGGTCTCCAAAGTGTTCGAAGCCGGCGGGCGCGCCGCAACGCGAGCGGTGGCCGCCGCCGAGACGAGGCCGCCCATCTCATAGACCTGCATCACCCCCTGGTTGGTCGCTGCCTGGGCGCAGATGGAGGCCTGGCGCTGGGCTTGAACCGCATTTTGGAAGACGATGGCCGTCGAATGGGCGGCGCTCTGGTAGATCGAGCCCATGGCCACCGTCGAAGCGGAGCCCAGAACCATCATGTTCTGTTGCGTCACCGCATCGGTGATTCGGCTGTTGACGGCGAGTGAATAGGCCATGCCTCAGGCCACCGGGATTTCGAGAATCTTGGCGATCAGGGCGCCGACCGCCGCATTGTTGATCTGCTGCATGCCGCCCTGGGCCTGGCTGGCGTTCTCCACCGACAAGCTGGTGGCGTGGGCCACCGCCTGAACGGCGATCGCCACAGCCTCCGCCGGACCTTCGCCCAGAACCTTGACGTTGGTTTGGGTCACGGCATCGGTGATCTGCGCATTGACGGTGTCGGTCATAAGCCTTCCCCCTCTTTCAAATGCTCAGGTGACGACGGGCGCGCCATACATGGGCGACGGCGCCTGAGCATGGGTCTGCGAAACGGCGCGGACGCCCATGTCCGCCGCGCGGGCGGCGCGCATCGGCTGCAGCTCGGCCAGGCTGGTCGCCAGCTGCCGCAGTTGCAGGGTCGACAGTTCGGCCGCGTGTTGGCTGGACGCCGCCAGGCGCGCGGCGAAGGCGTCGGCCGAGGCCATGATGGTGATCAGGCTGGCGTTGCAGCCCCCCGCCCCGCCGCACAGCACCAGAAGGTCATCCCGGCAGGCGGCCGAACCCCGCAGGTCCGGCGATCGCGTCTCCTCCTGCGTCATTCGAACGGCTCCTCTCGACGCGGATTGATGTCTGGCCAGGGCACGAAGGACGGCTTGTCCATCAGGGCGTTGACGCAGTTCATCGTCGCCACCATGCCCAGGATGTTGGTCGTCTGCTGATGGGCCACGGCGTTGTGGTACATCAGCCCGCTGGCCTGATTGGCGGCGACCAAACTCTGCATCGCCGCAAAGCTGGGTCCCGAGCCGATGACCGTCAGCAAGGTGCTGGCCACCGAATCGGCGATCGGCGCGGTGGCCGGATTGCGGCTGAGCTCCAGGGCGAGCTTGAGGATGTCCTCATAGTCGCCGAGGTTGGGCGAGCCCTTGTCGGCGCCGCCGCTCTTGTTGCTGGCCTCGGACACGTCGTCCTCCCAAGGGTGGCGCGGCGGGCGCCGGGGCCCGACCGCAACGATGGCGGATTACGACAGTCGACGCTCGCCGGCCGCGTCGCCCGTCAGCCGATCTCAGACCTGGGTGGCGCGCAGGGCCGTGAGCAGCGACAGCAGGTTGTCGGGGGTGTCCGACTGGCTGATCTTGCTGGCCGCCACGGCGCCGGCCATGGTGTCCACGCTGTAGATCTGGATCACGCCCTGGTTGGTCGCGGCCTGTCCGGCGATCGCCAGCTGCTGCTGCGAGGAGGCGGCGTTCTCGTAGAGAATGCCGGTCGAGTGGGCGAGCGACTGGTAGATCGCGCCCATGGCCATGGCCGGGGCGTCGCCCAGAACCTTGACGTTGGCCTGGGTGACGGCGTCGGTGATCATGCCGTTGACGGGAGTGGGAAGCGCCATGTCTCAAATCCTTCTTTCAGTGCGAGGGTGAAGCGTCAGGAGACGCCGGCGCCGGGGCCGACGGCGCGCAGGGCGGTCAGCAGGGACAGCATATTGTCGGGGGTGTCGGACTGGGCGATCTTCGAGGTCGCCACGGCCCCGGCCATGGTGTCCACGCTGTAGATCTGGATGACGCCCTGGTTGGTGGCGGCCTGCGCCGCGATCGCCAGCTGCTGCTGCGACGAAGCGGCGTTTTCGTACAGAATGCCCGTGGAATGGGCCAGCGACTGGTAGATCGCGCCCATGGCCATGGCCGGGGCGTCGCCCAGGACCTTCACATTGGCCTGGGTTACAGCGTCGGTGATCTGACCGTTCACCGGAGTTGGAATAGCCATCAGTTCTCTCCTTACCCGTTGGATCGAGGCCCGTTTTGAGGAAGGTCGCCTTGCCCCGCTGAAGCGCGACCTCACGGCCTTGACGATTGAGCGCTCAAGTCGTGAACCACCTTCAGTTGATTTTCTCGCCCTGAGGCTGGCCGATTGAAAATACCCGCCCAAGTTTCACAGGACGCCGTCGGCCACGTCGGGTGTGCGGGACGCCACCGCTCGCGTCGCAGTCTTCCGGGGCGCGGCTCTGACGCGGGAGTGGTGGGCCAGACCGTGCAATCGGGACCGGGAGCATCCCATCATGTCGAGAGCGCTCAACCTGTTGTTGCTCGGTCGTATGGTCGAAGGCCGTTCGGTCCGTCCCTCAGCCACCGCGCCCTTCTCCGGCGTCGCCAGACCGGCGAGCGCCAATGCGGAAGCGACACCTATGCCGATCTCCACCGCCAACTTCATGGATCTGGTCACCCAATGGGCCAGCGCCAACGTCAATCGAATCCGCCTGGTCTGGCCGCTCGCCGGCGGTTGGGAGGCCTGGGCCCAGGCCGAAATCGCCGGCCACATCAACGCCAATGTCCAGGACGCCTGGATCGAGCGCGAAGCCTATGTCTATCCCGACCGGGCGCGCGCCGACTTCCTGGTCAACAACCCTTTCGAAAACCCGTCCTCGGACGAGATTGTGGTCGAGATGAAGTGCGAGTCGCTCCGCAACTGGGCCGGCTTCATCGACGGCCTGCGGTACGACACCTGGAAGCTGAACGGTCCGATGCGGCTGGGGCTGGGGGGCGCCAGGAAGATCTCGCTCGGCCTGTTTTTCTCTCCGGAATCGGAAGAGCAGCTCGCCATGCTGACCGGATATGAGATCCGCTACACGCCCCATCGCGAGATCGGCATCGCCTTCCTCGTCGCCTGAACCGCGTCAAGCCTGGGATCTGGAGCGACGCTCCAGATCCTACAGCCGGCCCGCCTCGCCCAGCTTGTCCAGCATCCACACCCGCGCCGGCGGCAGGGGCCGGTTCTGCGGGTGGAAGACGAACTGCTCCAGGAAATGCCCGGTCAGATCGAAGCCCGCCTTGACGTCGCCCTCGTCCACGCCGGCCTGGGCGCCCAGCATGAAGGGCGGCAGGGCCAGCATCTTGTCGGCATAGGGGGCGCCGGCCGCGCGGCTGACGGCGCGGCCTGTGCGGGGGCTGACATAGATCAGGTCGTCCGTGACGCCGGTCGCCGCACATTTCGACAGATCCAGCCCGAAGCCCAGGTCCTCCAGCAGCCCCGCCTCGAACCGGACGAAGACCGCCGGCCAGACCTCGGGCCAGGCGAAGGCCGCCATCAGGGCCTCAAAGGCCAGGAAGACGCCCGGATGCGGCTCGCGCTCCGGCAGGGCGCCCTGGGCCACGCCCGCCGCCGCCGCCAGGCCGGTCAGGGCCAGGGCGTCGTCGAACAGGGCGCTCGGCCCCTCTCCCACCGGCTCTAGCCGCGCTGCGCCCAGATGATCCGAGGTTCGGGCCCGATAGTCGGCCACAACCCGCGCTCCCGCTTGCAGAAACGGCCGCATCTTCCGCGACGCCCCGCCCGCCACATAGGCCGCGCGCCGCCCATGGGTCTCGGTCAGCAGATCCACCACGGCGCCGGTGTCGCCATGGCTGCGCGCCGACAGGACGAAGGCCTCTTCGTGGAAATCCATCAGTCGGCGGCGTCGGACTTGATGAGCGCGACCACCGCCCGCGCACGGTCGTTCGGCACGGTGAAGCTGAGCACATATTGCTCGATCTTCCACTCGCCTTCAGGACTGGTCCGCCGCAGCAGGCCGGATCCCCGCAGGGCGCCGTAGCTGTCGTTGTCCAGCTTCTCGTCGAACCAGGCCACGTCGCCCGACACGATCAGAGTGCGGTCATAGGGCCGATAGGTCCAGCCCTGGCCGCGGGCGAACACCGGCTCGGCGTAGGCTTTGAACGCGGCAATATCCCAATGTTCCGACGCATCGGTGCCGACGAATCGCGCGGTGTCGCTGAACTGGGCGAAGTAGGTCGCCCCGTCCGCCTGCGCCGCAGCCTGATGCATCCGGTCCAGGGTCGCCGCCGCCGCGTCCGCCTCCCGCTGGGCGGTCGCGCGGACTCCGTCGGTCCGCACTGACGACCCGGTCGTCGGCGGCGCGGCTTGAAGGGCGAGAACGGCGAACAGGGCGATGATCATGCCGCCCGTTCTAGTCCTGTTCTCAGCTTTCGGGAACGGGGTAGGTGTCGGGCCTCAGAACACGGGCCAGGGCCAGCAGATTGCGCGCCGCGTTGCGGCCCACCCGATCGGAATAGTCATGGCCCTGATCCGTCTCGACATAGTCGGGACCGGCGCCCGGCCCCAGGTGCCAGTAGGTCCAGCTCTGCGCCGGCATGGTGAAGCCCATGTCGATCAGGGCCTGGGACACGGTGGCGACGATATGGTGCGCCCCGTCCTCATTGCCGGTGATGACGATGCCGCCCACCTTGCCGAAGGCGACGGGCCGGCCGCTGTCGTCCGTTTCCCCGAACAGGGCGTCCATCCGCTCCAGGGCCCTCATACAGACGCTCGACATCTGGCCGACCCAGGTCGGGGTGGCGAAGACGACGATGTCGGCCGCCATAATCTTGGCGTGAACCGAGGGCCAGTCGTCGCCTTCGCCCTCGTCCGTCCTCACGCCCGGCTTGAGGTTCAGATCCACCAGCCGGACCAGCTCGACCTCGGCGCCGCCCTTTTCCAGCTCCGCGATCACCACCCGGGCGAGGGCCTCGGTGCTGGACGTCTGGGGCGAAGGTTTCAGGGTGCAGTTCAGAACGAGCGCTCTCATGGGGATCCTTTCCGTCGTTTTCTGGCAAACCGGCGGGGCCTTGAGGCGTTCCATCGAGGCGTGGCGGGTTTGACGAAGATCAGGGACGCCTGGGCCGATCTAGACCAAGGTCGAATGGATCGCCTTCAAGGCGCCGCCTAACCGAGACGCTGAAGGCCCTCCCCGGCCGTAACCCTGAAGAGTTCATGTCGCGCATCCGTTGTTCGTCCCTGCGTTCCAAGCTTATGTCGGCCGAAGACGCCGCCGCCCTGATCCCTCCAGGCTCCACGGTGGGCATGAGCGGCTTCACCGGCTCCGGCTATCCCAAGCTTGTCCCCCCGGCCCTGGCCCGGCGGATCGAGGCGGCGCATGACGCGGGCTCCCCCTTCCGGCTGAACCTGTGGACCGGCGCCTCTACCGGACCCGAGCTGGACGGCGCCTTGGCCAAGGCCGACGGCATAGAACGGCGCCTGCCCTACAACTCCGACCCCATCGCCCGCGAGAAGATCAACTCCGGCCAGATGGACTATCTGGACATGCACCTCAGCCACCTGGCCCCCATGGTCTGGCAAGGCGTGCTGGGCAGCCTCGACACGGCCGTGATCGAGGTTTCGGCCATCAAGGAGGACGGCTCCCTGGTCCCCTCCTCGTCGATCGGCAACAACAAGACCTGGCTGGACCGGGCCGAGCGCGTGATCCTCGAGGTCAACGCCTGGCAGAACCCCGCCCTGGAGGGGATGCACGACATCTATTACGGCACCGCCCTGCCGCCCAATCGGGTGCCCATCCCCCTGACCCGCCCCGACCAGCTGATCGGCCAGCCGACCCTGCGCTGCGACCCGGACAAGATCGTCGCCATCGTCGAGACCGAGGCGCCGGACCGCAATCTGCCCTTCGCCGCCCCGGACGCCAACGCCCGCGCCATCGCCGGCCATCTGATCGAGTTCCTCAAACATGAGGTGAGGGTGGGCCGCCTGCCCGCCGGCCTTCTGCCGCTCCAGTCGGGCGTCGGCAATGTCGCCAACGCTGTCCTGGCGGGCCTGATGGACAGTCCGTTCGAGCGGATGGCCGCCTATACGGAGGTCATCCAGGACGGCATGCTGGACCTGCTGGACGCCGGAAAGCTGACCGTCGCCTCCGCCACCGCCTTCTCCCTCAGCCCAGAGGCGGCGGCCGATCTCAACAGCCGGATGGAGCAGTTCCGCGGCAAGATCATCCTGCGCCCCCAGGAAATCTCCAACCACCCCGAGCTGATCCGCCGCCTGGGCTGTATCGCCATGAACGGCCTGATCGAGGCCGACATCTACGGCAACGTCAACTCGACCCAGGTCATGGGCTCGCGCATCCAGAACGGCATCGGCGGTTCGGGCGACTTTTCGCGCAACGCCTTCATCTCGTGTTTTGTGACGCCGTCGACGGCCAAGGGCGGCGCCATCTCGGCCATCGTCCCCATGGCCAGCCACGTCGACCACATCACCCAGGACGTCCAGGTCATCGTGACCGAACAGGGCCTGGCGGACCTGCGCGGCCTGTCGCCGAAACAGCGCGCCCGGCTGATCATCGCCCAGTGCGCCCACCCCAGGTACCGCGACGGACTGACCGACTATTTCGATCGCGCGCTGAAGGGCTCCTACGGCCTCCAGTCGCCGCATCTGCTGAACGAGGCCCTATCCTGGCATCAGCGCTATATCGACACCGGCTCCATGCTTCCGGCCTGAGGAAGCGGGTCGGATCACTTCCGTCCGCTCCTGAATACGGCGGCGCAAGCCTTTGCGCCCCGCGCCGGTCCGTTTGACGGGAGCGGACGCTTTTAGGACGGCCTCAGATGAGGCTAGCGGTGCAGGGTCGTGGGGAAGTCACGGCCCAGGGCTTCGGCCATCGCCTGCTGGCTGATCAGGAAGACCTGATCCCGAAGGTGATAGTTGTTCGACAGCACGATCACCGTCACATCGGCGTCGGGTTGGTACAGCATCAGGTTGCGGAATCCGCCCCAGCTGCCGGTGTGGTAGATTTGGCGATCCTGGAAGCTTGGCCGAACCTGATCGCCCAGCCGGTTCGCGAAAATCCCGTAGCCCCAGTCGCGGCGTGGATGGCCCCGCTCCATCGGCGTATCGGCAGGGGCGTGGTCGGCGAGCATCTGCTGATAGCTGGACGGCTTCAGCAGACCGCCGCGGTGCAACGCCCTCTGCCAGACCAGCAGATCGTCCAGCGTCGAATAGACCGCCCCCGCCCCCGCGACGATGGAGGTGTTGGCGTTCGGCTGGGCCGCCAGCCCGCCGGGGAAGTTGGCGTACCCCATAATCAGCCCGTGGTCGCCGCCGTCCAGGTCCAGCCCGCTGTCCTTCATGCCCAGGGGGCTGAAGAAGGTGTCGTGCATATAGGCGTCATACGGCCGTCCGCTGGCCTTCTCGACAATCGCCGCCGCCAGGTTGAAGCCTGCATTGTCGTACCGGACCTTGGTCCCCGGCGGGAACTGCAGGCCGAACCGCTTCGAATCCTCGGTCAGTTCGTCAAGGGTCGCCGGCGTCGTCCGCCGCATGCCCCAGCCCGGCCGCGCCATCAGGTCCGGAATACCCGAGGTGTGCGAGAGCAGATGGCTGATCCGCACCGGCTCCCACGCCTTCGGGCAAGGCTGGATCCATTTGCATACCGGATCGGAGACGCTCAACTTGCCTTCGTCCTGTAGCCGCAGAATGGCCGCCGCCGTGAACTGTTTGGAGATCGAGGCCAGCCGGAACCGCGAGTCCAGTTTCAGCGCCTGGTCCTGCCCATAGTTCGCCTTGCCGTAGACCTGACGGAACAGAACCCGGTCGCCCCTGGCTACCAGGACCCCGCCCATGAACCGACCGGCGGCGGCCTCGCGATCCAGCCGCGCGGCCAGCTGAGGCAGGTCCTCGACCACGACGAGCGGCGGGCGCGGCGGCGTATCGGGCGCAGCGGCGGCGCGCGCTGCGTCGCTGACGGGCCTTACCGCTGTGGAGAATCCGGCCCAGACGGCGCCGCCGAGGATCAGCGCCCCCAGGACGCCCAGAACGAGCCGGGGATGCCCCCCGGGGTACGCGGCACTTCAAACACGGGCGCTCAGACGTCGAAATCCAGACCGAACTGGGCGTAGAGCGCCCGCGAATCCTGCCACTTCGGATCGACCTTCACCGTCAGGAACAGGTGGACCTGGCGGCCCAGGATTTCGTTCAGCTCCTCACGCGCCTTCTGGCCGATCCATTTCAGGGTCTGGCCGCACTTGCCCAAAACGATGGGGCGCTGGCTCTCGCGCTCGACATAGATGGTCTGTTCGATCCGGGCCGAGCCGTCGGCCCGCTCCTCGAAACTGGTCGTCTCCACCGCCGCCGAATAGGGCAGTTCCTCATGGACCCGCAGATAGACCTTCTCGCGCGTGATCTCGGCCGCCAGCACCCGAACCGGCACGTCCGCCGCCTGGTCCTCGGGATAGAGCCACGGCCCCTTGGGCATGGACCGCGCCAGCCTTTGCTTCAGGTCCTCGACCCCGTCGCCGTTGGCGGCGGAGATCATATAGACCTCCTCATAGACGCCGCTCTCGAAGAGCTTCTGCGACAGGCCCAGCAGGGTGTCGCGCCGCATGCCGTCGATCTTGTTCAGGGCCAGGATCACCTTGGTCCCCGTCGCCTTGAGATTGGCGATGATGGTCTCGGTGTCCTCGGCCGAGCGCCGATCCGCCGCCGTGCCTTCGCGGCCTTCGGCGTTGATGTGCGACTGGGCGTCGATCAGATGCACCACCACGTCCGCATCCTCAGCGCCGCCCCAGGCGGAGGCCACCATGGCCCGATCCAGACGCCGGCGCGGGGTGAAGATGCCGGGGGTGTCCACCAGCACGATCTGGGCGTCGCCTTCCATGGCGATGCCGCGCACCGGGAACCGCGTGGTCTGCACCTTCTGGGTGACGATGGAGACCTTGGATCCGGTCAGCCGGTTGACCAGCGTGGACTTGCCCGCATTCGGAGCCCCGATGATGGCGGCAAAGCCTGCGCGCTGGTTTTCAATCTCGGTCAAATGACGCCTTCACGTTTCAACAGGGCCGTCGCGGCCGCCTTCTCCGCCTCCTGACGCGAACGCCCCTGTGCGGTCAAGGGCTCCACGCCCTCGACCGTCACCTCGACGGTGAAAGTCGGCGCATGATCCGAACCCGTACGATCCGCCACGCGATAGGTCGGCAAGGGCCGGCCGCGCCCTTGTGCCCACTCCTGCAGGGCCGACTTGGGATTGGTCACCGTCCGCGACGGCGGGGCCGCGAACTCGGCCGCCCAGGCCTTGTCGAAGACCGCTCGCGCCGCCTCAAGTCCGCCGTCCAGATAGACGGCCGCCAGCACGGCCTCGACCGCATCGGCGATCACCCCGGCCTTGCGCCGCCCGCCGGTCTTGGTCTCGCCGGGCGACAGCCGCAGGGCCGGCCCGACGCCCAGGGCTTCGCCCACACGGGCGCAGGCGGTCTTGTCGACCAGGGCGTGCAGGCTGGACGACAGCAGTCCTTCGTCTGCGGTCGGATAATCCCGCGACAGCTTGTCCGCCACCAGCAGGCCCAGAACCCGGTCGCCCAGGAACTCCAGCCGCTCGTTGTGCTTGGGCCCATGGACGCCGACCGGCGCCCCCTCGCCCACGCTGGCGTGGGTCAGGGCGCGATCCAGCAGGGCCTTGTCCCGGAAATGATGGCCGAGCTGCGCCTCAAGCGCCGCGACCGCCTCGGCCCGCGTATTCGCCATCAGTGCAGAACGTCGAAGAACCGATCGAGCCGCACATTGCCCCACGTCCAGGGCTTGAACAGCGAGGCGCCCGGCTTCCACGAGAACAGGATGATCTGCGCCTTGCCGACCAGGTTCTCGGCCGGGACCATGCCCACGCCGCTGGACTGTTCGACGCGGCTGTCGATCGAGTTGTCGCGGTTGTCGCCCATCATGAAATAGTGACCGGCCGGCACCTCATAGACGGGGGTGTCGTCCAGATCGTTGCCCGGGCCGAAGTCCTGGGTCATGAAGCTCTTGCCGTTGGGCAGGGTCTCGCGAACCTCGGTGACGGGGCGCGGGCCGAAGATGTCGTTGATCTCCTGCTGGCTGACCACGACGTCCTGAACAGGTTTATCGTTGATATACAGCTTGTTGGCGATCATCTGGATCCGATCGCCCGGCAAGCCGATCACGCGCTTGATGAAGTCGGTCTTGTCGTCGCGCGGCAGTTTGAACACGACGATGTCCCCCCGCTTGGGCGCCGACCCCAAGATCCTGCCGTCGAACAGCGGCGGGCTGAACGGGATCGAGTGTCTCGAATAGCCGTAGGACCATTTCGACACGACGATATAGTCGCCCTCATACAGGTTCGGCTCCATCGAGGCCGATGGAATGGTGAAGGGCTGGAACAGGAAGATCCGCAGCACCATGGCGATCAGCAGGGCGAAGACGACCGTCTTGACGATTTCCATCGTCTCGTCCCCGGCCCCGCCGCCCTGTTTGGCCTTGGAAGACTTGTCCGCCTTTTGCGCCGCAGGCGCCGGCGCGTCCTCGAAGGGGGCGTCGCCGTCGTCGCTCCAAACCGGCCGCTTTGCGGCGACCGGCGTCGTCGAGGTCATCGGCTCGACAGGCGCCTCCGCAGGCTTCTCCGCCTTGTCGCCCTCAGTCCAGACATAGACGTCGCCCGCCGAGGCCGCACCCGCAGCATCGCTCGTCTTCACGTCGTCGCCCTGCGGCTTTTGATCTTCGCTCATGCGATCAAGCATCCCCTTGCCGCGTCCTCGCGGTCGTCCAGTGACGGGTATATCGCGATTACGACAGCGGCAAGGCTTCGATCACCACGAAGGCGAGCGCATAGGGGTGTTCGTCGCTGAGGGTCAGGTGAATCTTCGCCTCGTGCCCGGCCGGGGTCAGCCGCGCCAGGTGATCGGCCGCGTGGCCGGTCAGGGCCAGGGTCGGCTGCCCGGACCTCAGGTTCACCACCCCCATGTCGCGCCAATAGACGTCCGCCCTCATGCCGGTGCCCAGGGCCTTGGCGCAGGCCTCCTTGGCCGCGAACCGCTTGGCGTAGCTCCAGGCCGGGTCCGGCTTCCGATCCGACCGCGCCCGTTCGATGTCGGTGAAACACCGCTGTTTGAACCGCTCGCCGAACCGGTCGAGCGAGGCCTGGATACGCCGGATGTCCGACAGGTCCGCGCCGACGCCGATGATCACTTCGCCGAATCCATCGCCGCCCGCATGCGACGGATCGCTGTATCCAGGCCCACAAATATGGATTCGCCGATCAGGAAATGGCCGATGTTCAGCTCCCGAATCTCGGGAATGGCCAACATCGTTGGGGCGGTCTCATAGTCGAGCCCGTGACCGGCATGGACCTCCAGCCCCAGGACGTCGGCCTGGGCGGCGGCGGCGGCCAGCCGCTGGAACTCGACCTCCCGCTCCCCGGGATCGGTCAGGTGGCAATAGCGGCCGGTGTGAAACTCCACCACCTGGGCGCCGACCGCCGCAGCGGCCTCGACCTGAGCCTCGGACGGTTCGATGAACAGCGAGACCCGTATCCCAGCTTCCGTCAGGGCCTGGGCGACAGGCTTGATCCGCGCCTCCTGTCCCGCCACCGCCAAGCCGCCTTCCGTCGTCACCTCTTCGCGCCGCTCGGGCACAAGGCAGGCGGCGTGGGGGCGGTGGCGCAGGGCGATGCTCAGCATTTCATCGGTCACGGCCATCTCAAAGTTGAGCGGCTTGCCTGCGCGAGCGCAGAGCGCGCTCAGCACGCCGATGTCGGCATCCGTAATGTGGCGCCGGTCCTCGCGCAGGTGGGCGGTGATGCCGTCTGCCCCCGCCATCAAGGCCGTCTCCGCCGCTCTGGCCGGATCCGGATGGGCGCCGCCGCGAGCGTTCCGAACCGTCGCGACATGATCAATATTGACGCCCAGCCTCACCCGTTCGCGCATCTTCAGCTCCTCGCCGGCCCCGACGTCGCTTCGCCGGACATTATTTCGCAAGTCTACGGCTGCCGGGGTCTTCGACCGGCACGGCCGCAAGTTCCGGCGGCAGGGCGTCGGCTGGATAGGCCGGCACCTCCAGCGACGCCAGGGCGATGAGTGGCACGCCCACATCGGCCTTTCCGCCTGACCGATCGACGATACAGGCTGCAGCGACCACCTCGCCTCCCGCCGCCTGGATGGCGGCGATGCATTCGCGCGACGACAATCCGGTGGTGACGATATCCTCCACCATCACAACCTTCTGGCCCGGCTCGACGGAAAACCCGCGCCTCAGTTTGAACTGGCCGCCTTCGCGCTCGACATACATCGACGGGACGCCCAGGTGACGCGCCGTCTCATAGCCGGGAATGATCCCGCCCACGGCCGGCGAAATGGCCACATCCACCGGCCCGACCGTCGCGACGATCTTTTCCGCCAAAGCCTTGCACAGCCGCTCGCAGCGGTCCGTCTGCATGAAGACCAGGTTCTTCTGCAGAAAGACGGGGCTGTGCAGACCGGAGGACAGGACGAAATGGCCTTCGCGCAGGGCGCCGGCGTCGCGAAACTCGTTGAGGACGTCTTGGGTGTTCATGCGGGGCGTCTTAGCGCCTCGCCCTGTCCGGCGAAAGACTCAGCCGCGCCCGCGATCGACGTTGTCGACCGAAGGATTGGCCCGCAGAGCCGCCATGATGGTGGTGGCGTGTTTGGCGTCCTCCACCTCCACATCAATCGTCACGTCAAAGAAGTCCTGCTGACGATAGGCCATCGACAGATTGATGATGTTGCCGCCCGCCTCGCCGATCAGGGTGGTCACCTGCCCCAGCACGCCCGGCGCATTGCGGATGGTGGCGTTCAACCGGACCGCGGCGACGGCGTCCGTCTCGGCTTGAGGCGTCCATTGCAGATCGTGCCAGACCGAATCGTCATCGGCGAAGGCCGCCAGGGCCTGACAGTCGATAGTATGGACGGTGAGCCCGGTTTCCGGCTCAAGAATGCCCACGATGCGATCGCCGGGCACAGGCGTGCAGCAACGGCCGAAATGGACGCTGACGCCGGGCGTCAGTCCGCCCCCGCGAACGAACAGCCGCGCCGTATCGCCCTCGATCCTCTGTTTTTCCGGCCCGGCCTTCAACCGCCCCTTCAAGGACGGGAACAGGGTCTCGGCCACGGTCGTGGGCGAGAACCGACCGCGGCCCAGATTTTCGAACACATCGTCGTCCGAGGCGACCGCCAGGGTTTCCAGAACCGGCTTCAGCGAGACGTCAGCCAGAGACTTCTCCACCCGGGCCAGCGTCTGCTCCAGCGCCACACGGCCCAGCTTGATGAACTCTTCACGCTCGGAGGTTCGGATATGACGACGAATGGCGGAACGGGCCCGCCCGGTCACCGTCAGACTACGCCAGTCCGCCGGCACCTCCCGCTTGGCCCCGCGAATGATCTCGACCACGTCGCCGTTCTGCAAGGGCGTCCGCATCGGCTTGAGCTCGCCGTTGACCTTTACCCCGACGGCCGTGTCGCCGACCTCTGTGTGAACCGCATAGGCGAAGTCCAGCGGCATGCCGCCCCGCGGCAGGGTCACCAGCCGGCCCTTGGGCGTAAAAACGAAGACCTGATCCAGGTACATTTCGAGCTTGGCGTGCTCGACCCAGTCCTCTCCGCCCTCGCCATGTTCGATCACCTGAACCAGGTGGCGCAGGTTCTGCAAGGGATCGCGGCCGCCTCCCGTCGCCATGGCTTCATGATCGAAACCGTAGGAATGGTTCTTGTAGCGCCAGTGGGCCGCCACTCCATCCTCGGCGACGCGGTCCATAGCCTCGGTGCGGAGCTGCATTTCGATTCGCAAGCCGCGCGGCCCCACGACCGTGGTGTGCAGCGAGCGGTAGTTGTTCGACTTGGGCGTGGAGATGAAGTCCTTGAACCGTTCCGGGACCATCGGCCAGGCCCGGTGGATCACGCCCAGCGCGCGGTAACAGTCGTCCTCCGCCTCCAGAATGACGCGGAATCCATAGATGTCGGAGAGGGACGAAAACCCGACGGACTTGCGTTGCAGCTTGCGCCAGATGGAATAAGGCGTCTTCTGCCGACCGAAAACCCGCGCCGGCACCCCGGCTTCCGACAGCACCCGCTCCACCTCGTCCGACACGCCCTCGATGGCGTGACCATGCTCCAGCTTCAACGCCTCAAGCCGACGTTCGATGGCCGTCTTGGCCGTCGGATTCAGATGGGTGAAGGCCAGTTCTTCCAACTCGGAAGCAATGGAGTGAATGCCGATTGACCGCCCCAGGGGTGCATAGACCTCAAGCGTCTCGCGGCTGATGCGCTCACGCTTCTCCGGCTTGACGTACTGAAGGGTCCGCATGTTGTGCAGGCGGTCCGCCAGCTTGACCAACAGGACCCGCACGTCCCGGCTGATCGCAAGAATGAATTTGCGGAGGTTTTCGGCCTGGCGCGTATGCTCGGCCTGAAGCTCAAGCCGGCTCAGCTTGGTCACGCCCTCAACCAGGACGGCCACCTCTTCCCCGAACATCTGGGCGATGTCTTCGCGTGTGGCCGAGGTGTCCTCGACGACGTCATGCAACAGGGCCGTGACGATCGTCGCCGTGTCCAGCCGATAGTCGGTCAATATGCCCGCGACCTGGATCGGATGGGCGAAATAGGGATCGCCTGAAGCCCGCAGCTGCGAGCCGTGCATCTTCATCGCATAAACATAGGCGCGATTGAGAAGCGCCTCGTCAGCGGTCGGATCATAAGCCTTGACGGCCTCGATCAGTTCGAACTGACGCAGGATCGGCGCGCGCTTGAGCGGCGCCATGTCTTTCGCCGGCTCGATTTTGTCTGCAGCTTGGGGCGCCGGCGGAACCGTCTCGGTCCGCGCCGGCAGGATAGTGACGCCTGGGGCTCCCTCGGGCGTCAGTAGCGCTCCTCCTGACCGCCGTCCCGGTCGCTTTGCAGGGCGCGGATCAGCTCGGCCTCGGCCATGTTCATGTGCTGCGGCTCGGCCAGCAGGGCGACGGTTTCCGCCTCGTCCTCGGCCTCCGTGCGCTCATCGACGCGTTGCAGCGTCGTGATGATGGTCTCGCGCAGTTCATCGGGCGCCACCGTGTCATCGGCGATCTCGCGCAGGGCGACCACGGGGTTCTTGTCATTGTCGCGGTCGATCGTCAGGGCGGCGCCGTTGGCGATGCTGCGGGCGCGGTGACCCGCCATCAGCACCAGACCAAAGCGGTTCGGAACCTTCTCGATGCAGTCTTCGACGGTGACGCGGGCCATGAAATTCCTCGAACGCGGGGGAGAACCGCGTCAAATACAGATATGGTCGCTGTTTTGCAACGCCAGAGCGGCGAAACTACGGCGTCAGATGGGATGAGCGTCCTTGCCGACCCCTGCGGCCCCGGCAAGGGCTGCGGCGTCGCCGCCGGCGGGATGCACCCAGTCCGGCGCAATCTCCGCAATCGGCCCCATGACGAATCTGCGCTCGGCCGCCCTGGGATGCGGCAGGATCAGGCCGTTCAGGTCGCCGATCAGTCGCCCGTAGGCGATCAGGTCCAGATCCAAGGTGCGCGGCGCGTTGCGCGCCGACCGACGCCGCCCGAAGGCGTCTTCGATCCGGCCCAGCGCCGCCATCAGATCATGGGGATCATGGGCGGTGCTCACGATCACGACGCCGTTCAGGAACGGCGGATCCTGCGGATCGGGCCAGGCCAGCGACGACCACCAGGACGACCGGGCGATGATATCGATCCCTTCCGTGCGAAACCGCGCCAGAGCCGCCTCCAGGGCCTCGCGGCAAGACGACCAGGCCCCCTTGTCATTACAGCCCAGCGCCACGATGACTGCGGCGTTCAGGTCGAGTGCGGCGTCGATTCTCGTATCGACCGGCGCCCCTCGCCTTTCGTCCCTCATTTCATCTCTTTCGACGGCCTCGACCATGTTTCATCCCACCGACCGCCTGGCGATCTTCATCGACGGGTCCAACCTGTATTCCGCCGCCCGCGCCTTGCAACACGATATGGACTTCCGGCGGATGCTGGACTGGTTTCGCGAAAAATCCATCCTGATCCGCGCCTACTATTACACGGCGGTGGTGGAGGGCGAAGAGTTCTCACCGGTAAAACCCCTGGTGGACTGGCTGGACTACAACGGCTTTTCCGTCGTCACCAAGCCGGTGAAGCGGTTCACGGACACGGCCGGCCATAGCCGGATCAAGGGCAATATGGACATGGAGATCGCGGTGGACATGCTGGAGCTGGCTCCGGCGCTGGATCATGTCGTGCTGTTTTCGGGCGACGGCGACTTCCGACGGCTGGTCCAGGCCGTCCAGGCCAAGGGCGTGCGGGTGACGGTCATCTCCACCCAGAAGACTCAGCCGCCCCACATCGCCGACGAACTGCGCCGTCAGGCGGACGCCTTCCTGGACCTGAACGATCTGATGGCCGACTTCGGCCGACCCAAGTCGGCGACGGCGCAATGAGCCTAACGCCCGAGCCGCCCCGCGACTGTCCGCTCTGCCCGCGACTGGTGGCCTATCGCCAGGAAAACGCCCGCCAGAATCCGGATTGGTGGAACGGCCCCGCCCCCTCCTTCGGCGCCCCTCAGGCGCGGCTTCTGGTCGCCGGCCTGGCGCCGGGCCGCACCGGAGCCAACCGCACCGGCCGTCCATTCACGGGCGACCACGCCGGATGGCTGCTGTACGACACGCTGAAGAAGACCGGCTTCGCGACCGGAACCTATGAGCCGAACGGCGACGATGATCTGACCTTGGTCGATTGCATGATCACCAACGCCGTCCGCTGCGCCCCGCCCGGCAACAAGCCCCTGCCGGTCGAAGAGACGACCTGTCGTCCTTTCCTGATCGACCGACTTGCGCTTCTGCCCAATCTTAAGGTCATCATCACCCTGGGCGACGTCTCTCGCCGCAACATCCTCAAGGCGTTCGGCCGCCCCGCCTCGGCCATGCCGGCGGGGCATGGGGCCGAGGGCGAGGCCGGAGGCTATGTGATCCTGAACTCCTATCACTGCTCCCGATTGAACACGAACACGGGTCGCCTGACCCCGGACATGTTCGAAGCGGTGTTCAATCGCGCCCGGTCGATCATAGAAGCGTGAACGTGCTGTCGCGGAGGTGTCGCACCAATCCGGCAGGATCCAATTGAGGCGGAACTGAGGCCCCGCCGCTGCGTTCTCGCACGGAGGGAGGCTGAACCATGCAACGCACGACCGATCGACTCTTCACCCCAGCCGAGCGCAGGCTGGCCTTGATCGCGGCCGTGGTCGTGGTCGCCTTCACGGTGCTGACGCTGTTGACCGGCGGTCTGGTCGCCCCCTCCGCCGGCGGCCAGATGAGCCGAAGCGCCTCCGACCTGCCCGGCGTGACGGACGCCCGCCCTCTCAACTAGGCGACGGCGACGGGGCTCAGCCCTTGTCCCGCATCAGCCGCGCCTTGTCGCGCTGCCAGTCCCGTTCGGCCGAGGCCTCGCGCTTGTCGTGCAGCTTCTTGCCCTTGGCCAGGGCGATCTCCAGCTTCGCCTTGCCCGCCTCGTTCAGATAGAGCCTCAGCGGGATGATGGTCTGACCGTCACGCTGCACCGCCCCCATCAGCTTGTCGATCTGCTTGCGGTGCAGCAACAATTTGCGCGGCCGGCGGGGCTCGTGATTGAAGCGGTTGGCCTGTTTGTAAGGCGGAATGTCGGCGTTGATCAGGACGATCTCTCGTCCCTCGACCGCCGCATAGCTTTCGGCGATATTGGCCCGGCCGTCGCGCAGAGCCTTGATCTCGGTGCCCAGCAGCTGAATCCCCGCCTCTATATTGTCCTCCAGGAAATAGTCGAAGCGCGCGCGGCGGTTCTCGGCGATGACCTTGGACTTGGGCTGCGGCTTGGGCGCCATCAGATCACGCCCGCCTCGACCATGGCCTTGTCGATGGCCGGCTTGACCGCGTCGGAGGTCGGCGACAGCGGCAAGCGCGCCTCTTCACGGCACAGGCCCAGCCGGGCCAGGGCGTATTTGGTCGGGGCGGGAGAATTATCGAGGAACAGCGCCTTACACAGGCCGATCAGACGGTCCTGCCAATCCCGCGCTGCGGCGTAGTCGCCGGACGCCGCCGCATTGTGCAAAGCGACCATGGCTTCGGGCGCCACATTCGACGCCACCGAAATCAGTCCGACCCCGCCATGGGCGTGATAGCCCAAATAGCTGGAGTCATCGCCGGAGATCAGGTCGAACGGCCCTTGGATCTCGGCCCGCATCCAGCTGACCCGGCTCATGTCGCCGGTGGCGTCCTTGATGCCGACGATGTTCGGATGAGCCGCCAATCGCGCCACCGTCTCATTGGCCAGGTCCGCTCCGGTTCGCGCGGGCACATTGTAAAGCAGGATGGGCAGTTGGACGGCGTCCGCTATGGCCTCGAAATGCGCCGCCATCCCGGCTTGGGACGGGCGGATGTAATAGGGCGTCACGACCAGGGCGCCGTCCGCCCCCACCGTCTTGGCGTGACGGGTCAGGTCGATGGCTTCCTTGGTGTAGGGCGAACCGGTTCCGGCGATGACGCGAACGCGGCCGGCGACCAGCCGCACGCACAGTTCGATCACATGCTTGTGCTCGTCCAGATCCATACTGGCGCCCTCGCCTGTCGTGCCGACGGGCACCAGACCGCTGACGCCTGCGGCGATCTGACGCTCGATCAGCGTGGCGAATGCGGCTTCGTCCACGTTTCCGTCATGAAGTGGTGTGATCAGGGCGGTGATCACGCCCTTGAACAAGGGGGCGGTCATGGGACTAGCTAGCCTAACTGGGGAGGGGCGATGGACGGACGTCCAGGACCTCTGTCTTGAGAGCGCGAGACGTTAGGTCGCCAGCGGCTTCGCCGCAACCGGGATGAATGAGAACAGGAAAGATCATGATTGCGACGAGTCTGGCGGCGGTTCTCGCCTTGATTGCGCCGAGCCCTCAAGACGCGGCGCCGGCGCAGGCCGTCCCCTATGGTTCCGTCACTCAAACCGGCGTCGCCTATGGCCAAACCCGCGTCCTGAATGATCAGGACACGGCGCTGTTTCGTCAAGGACTGGCCGCCGCGCGGGCGCGCGACGTGCTGGGCGCCCAGTCGGCCCTCTCACAGATCGGCGATCCCGCAGCGCGCAAACTGGTCCAGTGGGCCCTGATCGACACCTCGGGCGAACAGCTGTCCTACGCCGACCTCGCCCGCGCTCAGACGGAGCTGGCCGGCTGGCCGAGGGCCGAATCACGCCGCGAAGCGACAGAAAAGGTGCTGGCCCGGTCCGGCGTCGGCCCGGACGCCGCCCTGGCCCTGTTCGCGCAGGAACCGCCCCGCACGGTCGATGGCGCCATCGCCTACGCCGCCGCCCTTGAACAGAGGGGGCGACGCGATGAGGCGCGCGCCCTGATCCGCGAATGGTGGCGCACGCGATCCTTCGACGAGGCGCCGCAATCGCGCATTCTGGCCGCCTGGGCCGGATGGTTGACCCCGGCCGATCATGAGACCCGCCTCAATCTGCTGCTGATGGGCCCTCACGGCCCGGCCACCCGCGCGATGACGGGCCTCGTCTCACCGGAACGGGCGGCCGTCGCAAACGCCGTCATGAGCCTGCGCACCGCCTACAGCCCTGACGCCGTGGTCGCTTCCCTGACCCCGACACAGGCCGTCGATCCCGTCGTGGTCCTGGAACGGGTTCGTATCCTGCGGTCTCAGAACCGTCAGTCCGAAGCCTTCCCGCTTCTGGCCTACCTCCCGCCCGCTCCGGGCCACACGGTCGGCGACGACACCCTGTGGACCGAGCGCCGCAACTATTATCTGGACGCCCTGCAGCAGGGAAACTGGCGCGCCGCCTATGATGCGATGAACGGCCACGGCTTCACCTCGGGCGACCGAATGGTTGACGCCGAATTCTTCGCCGGCTGGGTCGCCCTGACCAAGCTGAACCAGCCCGAGGTCGCCGCCCGCCATTTCGAGGCCCTGCGCACCGGCTCCTCCACTCCGATCACCCAGGGCCGCGCCTATTACTGGTTGGGCCGGGCCGCAGAAGCGCGGGGCGAGCGCGACGCCGCCCTCGCCTATTATCGCAACGGCGCCCAGCACTGGCAGACCTTCTATGGCCAGCTCGCCGCCGAAAAGGCGGGGATGACCACCCTGACCCTGCCCGGCGATCCGGCGCCCACCGCTGCGGACATCGCCCGATTTGAAGCCGATGAACGGGTTCGCGCCACTCGGATCCTCGGCGAGACCGGAGAGACCAGCCTGCTGCGGGTCTTCGCCTATCAGCTCGACAACGACCTCCCGACGATCGAGGATCTGGCCCTGCTGATGGATCTGAGCCGCAGCTACGGCGACGGTTTCGCGGCCATGATGGTCGGCCGTGCGGCTAGCCAGAGGGGCTTTGTCCTGCCAGAGCGGATGTATCCGGTCCGCATACCGCCACAGGTCGCCGGCGCGGCGCCGCTGGAGTTCACTCAGGCCATCACGCGTCAGGAATCCAGTTTCGACCCCCGGGCCCGCTCCGGCGCCGATGCGCGCGGAATGATGCAGTTCCTGCCCTCCACCGGCTCCGGCGTGGCCCGTCGCCTGGGCATGAGCTTCTCGGCCGAACAGCTGTGGGACCCGGACTACAACATGACCCTGGGCAGCTATCACCTGGGCGAGCTGATGGCGGCCAACAACGGCTCCATGCTGCTGGCCACGGTCGGCTACAACGCCGGCCCAGCGCGGCCGAACCAGTGGATCGCCCGCTGCGGCGACCCGCGCGGCGACGCCAACGCCGCCATCGACTTCATCGAATGCGCCCCCTTCACCGAGACGCGCAACTATATGATGCGGGTGATGGAGAATATGGCGGTCTACAAGGCCCGGCTGAACGGCGGCTCGGCGCCCCTGACGCCCTCGGCCGACATTGCGCGCGGCGCGGCTGCAGGTCCCCGTCCCTACGTCGCCTACTGAGCCCGGCGGGCCGCCAACAGCGGCCCGTCCGACGTTTCGACCCAGCGCCCGTCCAAGCCGAAGACGCTTCTGAGCACGCCCGGCTCCAGCGCCTCCATCGGCGGGGCGGCGGCGACGACCTGTCCCTGATGCATGACCGCCACCTGGTCGGCGAAGACCGCCGCCAGGGTCAGGTCGTGCAGGCTGACCAGCACGGCGGCGCCGCCGTCCGCGCGGGCGCGCAGCCGCTCCAGCACCAGCCGCTGCGCGTCCGGATCGAGCCCCGCGATCGGTTCATCCGCCAGCAGCATGGGGGCGTCGGTCGTCAGAGCGCGCGCCAGCAGCACCCGCGCCCGCTCGCCGCCGGACATTTCGGCTACGCCGCGATCGACCAGATGGGCGCCGCCCACTTCAGCCAGAGCCCGCTTGGCCCGCGCCAGGGCTTCGGGACCGGCCAGGAAGGGCGCGCCCAGGGCCGCCACCTCCACCGCCGGCAGATTCCAGGCGATCCGCCGCTCCTGGGGCAGATAGGCGACGCGCCGGGCCCGTTCTCGAGGGGACAGGATTGTGACGTCGTCGCCGTTCAGGCGGGCGACGCCGCCGTCCAGCGCCAGCAGTCCGACGAACGCCTTGATCAGGCTGGACTTGCCCGCCCCGTTGGGACCGACCAGGGCGACCAACCGGCCGCGCTCGACCTGTACGTCCGCACCGTCCAGCACCTTGCGCCCGCCCAGGGTCGCCTCGGCGTCCCACATCGTCAGCGGCGCGATCACAGTCGCCACTCCCGCGCCGCCCGCCAGGCGATCAGGGCGAACAGGGGCGCCCCGATCAAGGCCGTGAACACCCCCAGTTTCAGCTCCTGATCCGTCGGCGTCAGCCGCGCGGCTAAGTCCGCGACCACCAGGATCAATCCGCCCGCCAGGGCAGAGGGCGCCAGGATTCGCCCCGCGTCCCCGCGCACCGCCGCCCGCACCAGATGGGGCGCCGCCAGACCGACGAAGCCGATCACGCCCGCGACCGCCACCGCCGCCCCCGTCGCCAGCGCCGCCGCGATCAGGGCGAAGCCTCTCAACCGCCCCATGGAGAGCCCCGACGTTGCGGCCGTTTCATCGCCAAGGGTGAGCATCCGCAGTCCCCGCGCCGACAGGGCGGCGAAAACGGCCGCGATCGCCAGGGCCGGCGCCACCCAGGCGACATCGACCCAACTCCGGTTCTGCACCGATCCCAACAGCCAGGCCATGACCTCGGCCTGGGCGATGGGGGACGGCGACAGGTTGAAGATCAGGGCCGTCGCCGCCCCCGCGAAACTCGACAGGGCCACCCCGAACAGGATCAGGGCCTCCGGCGCCCGCATCAGTCCGGCTGCCGCGACCAGCACCCCGCCGGCCACAGCCGCGCCGGCCAGGGCCGACATCTCCACCAAGCCCCCAACGCCCGCGCCGCCCAGGACGATCGCCAGGGCCGCGCCCAAGGCCGCCGTCGCCGAAACCCCCAGCACGCCAGGATCGGCCAGGGGATTGCGGAGCAGCCCCTGCATCACCGCCCCCGCCAGCCCCAGAGCCGCTCCGACGACCAGGGCGCAGACGGCGCGGGGCGCCCGCACCTGCCACAAGACGTCCCAGGGACCTGAAGACGGATCGCCGAAGGCCGCCGCATACTGGGCGCGGTCGAACCCCGTCTCCCCGAACAGGACGGCGGTCGCCACGGCCGCCGTACAGAGCAGGCCCAGAGTCACGCACAGACGAACCGTACGATTCATGGGCGCGCCTTCATCATCTCCACCCCGTCGGCGGCGAACCAGGCGGGACAGGTCAGGACGGCCGCCGGCAGCTTCGCCGCCGTCCGCCCCTTGGCGGCGCGGCGCACCACCGGATGGCGGCCCGCGCCCCGCCAGTCGGCCCGCAACTGGTCGAAAAAGCCCAGCACGAACCGGATGGGCGGCTGAAGCGCGATCTGCTCGACACTGACGGCCCCGAAGCCCGGCGCGGTCGTCAGATTGCGAAAGCCGGCCGCCCGCATCATCGCATCCATCAGCGTGCCGGGACCGGACGTATAGCCGCCCGAGGTCAGATAGAGGGCGCCGGGCGTGGGGCTTCCGGCGGGCGGCGCCGCGCGATCCAGCTTGGCCTGCATGGTCCGCTCCAGTCGAGCCCCCCGCTCGGCCTGCCCGAGACCCTGAGCTGCGGCGCGAATATTGGCGCGCACCCCGTCGAAGTCCGTCGCGTCCGCGATCGTGACCACCTTGGTCCCGCGCTGCTCCAGTGCCGCCAGCAGCCGGGGTTCGCCGCCCCAGTAGCGTACGACCACATCCGGTTTGAACCCGACCGCCGCCTCCAGGGTCGGGCGCAGCCGCCTGTGTCCGGCCGCCTCGCGCCTCAGCCAGGCGTCAGGATCGTCGGCGCGCGGCGACAGGGCCAGTTCGGCGTCGGGCGCCAGGGCCAGGACATATTGATCGGCGCACTGATCCAGGGCCATGACCCGCAAGGGCCGAGCCTGGGCGGGGAGCGGCGTCAGCCCCACAAGGACCAGACAGAGAAGGAGCGACCGGGCGCGTGGGGTCACGGTTTAAGCAGGCCGTCGAACACGGCGTCCAGGGTCGTCTTGACCAACCGGTCCCGCTCCACCCACGGAAAATAGGGTTTGGTGATCATCAGCGACACGACGCCGTGCGCAGCCGCCCAAATCGACTGGGCGATCGCCCTGGCGTCGCCCTCCATCCGCCCTGCGGCCACGGTCTCCTCAACCAAGGCTACAAAGGCGGAAAAGACGACGGCGCCCAGCTCCTGAGACAAGGTCTGAGCGCCCTCTCGGGCCTCCGCGGGACGGGTCAGATAGATCAGCCGATAGGCGTTGGGCTGATCGAACCCGAACTGGGCGTAGGCCTCGATCATGGCCCTCAGTCGCACCTCCGGCGGCGCGGAGCCCGACGACAGGGAGGCCGCAGCCGCCGTCAGGACGCTGAAGGCGTTGCGGCAGATTTCCTGCAGGATCGCGCCCTTATCGGGGAAATGCATGTAGAGCGCGGTCGAGGACAGGCCGACCTCATCCGCGATCTTGCGAATGGTCGCTCCTTCATAGCCGTGCTCGACGAAAATCCGCTCGGCGGCGGCCAGGATTTCGCCGCGCCGTGAATGGCCTTCCCCCTTGGGCTTGCGGTGGGAACGAGACGGTTGCGACGCGAGGGGCAAAGGCGACTCCAGGTCAGGAGCGATCTGAATAGCGACAATCGATCATCGGCGCCAATCGGCGCAAAAAATCCAGTTGCAGCGCAAATATATTTCAAGTTGTATTTGGCTCGGGCGGGGGCTTGGAACCATGACGATCAAGACGAATGCGCTCAGCGGCGCAGGGCGTCGAACGCCGACGGCCTGGCAGGCGGCGGTTGTCGGCGGGCTGGCGACATGTGTGGCGCTCGCCCTCGTCCTCTGGCCGCGGGCGACGCTGGAGGCCCTGATCTTGGGGCTTCAGGCTTGTTTCGTCGCCACGGCCGTTTGGCGGGCCGTCCTGGCGGCGGCCAGTCTTTCTCCGCCGCCCCCGCCGCCCAAGCCGGGCCGCTGGCCGCGCTATACCGTCCTGGCGGCCTTGTATGACGAGGCGGCGGTGGTGGAGCAGTTGGTGCAGAACCTGTCTCGGCTGGACTACCCCCGCCGACAGTTGCAGGGGTTCCTCATCCTGGAAGCGCACGATCAGTCAACCATTGCGGCGGCGACGGCCGCAGCCAGGCCTGACTGGCTGCAGATCCTGATTGTGCCGCCTGGCGCGCCCCAGACCAAGCCGCGCGCCCTCAACCACGCCCTTCCCTTCATCAAGGGCGAACTGGTCACCGTCTATGACGCCGAAGATGCGCCGGACCCGGGGCAACTGCGTGAAGCGGCGGCGCACTTCGCCCAGAACCCTGACCTGGCCTGTCTTCAGGCGCCGCTGCGCGTTCGTAGAGGCGCCGGCCTGAAGGGGTTTCTCGATCGACAGTTCGCCCTGGAGTACGCCGCCCTTTTCGAGGTCAATCTTCAGGGCATGGCGAAGCTGAACCTGCCCTTCCCCCTCGGCGGCACCAGCAATCATCTTCGGACGGCCATCCTCCGGGATCTGGGCGGTTGGGACGCCTATAATGTGACGGAAGACGCCGACCTGGGCTTTCGGCTCTGGTCGGCGGGGTGGCGTCTGGGGGTCATCCACCGACCGACCTGGGAAACGCCGCCCGGCCCTTTCGAGCGCTGGCTGCCCCAGAGAACGCGATGGTTGAAGGGCTATATGCAGACCTGGGGCGTCCACACGCGCTCGCCCGCCGCCCTGGGCGAGCGCGGACTGCTGTCGCTTGTCATGACCTTGGGAGCCGCCGTCATATCCGCCGCCTGCCACGCTCCCGCCTTGGCCTGGATCGGCTCGGCCCTTCTCCTGGGTCTTCACACGGGCGCGGCGCCGTCCTTGCCGGTCGGATCGCTCGCCGTCCTGGCTCTGGGCGTCGTCGCCGCATGGATGAGTTGCGCCGTCGGGGCGCGGCGCGCCGGTCTGGACTATCGTCTCAGCGACATGCTGCTGGCGCCGGCCTACTGGTCCCTGCTCAGCGTCGCGTTTGTACAGGCTCTGTGGCGACTGATCGTATCGCCCTATGTCTGGGACAAGACGATTCATGAGCCGGACCATGACGCCGAATGCGACGCCTCGACCCATGTCGATGCTGGACGGAAGGCCGCCTGACCGCCTATCAGCCGCAGGATGGCGCCCCTGCTCTCCCCAACCCCCGAAACCCTGGTGACCCGCGGCTGGTCCGACTACGCCCTGTTGGACTCCGGCGACGGTCGGAAGCTGGAACGCTACGGTCCCTACACGGTGGTCCGGCCCGAGCCCCAGTGCTTCTGGTCCCCGCGCGACCCGGCCGCCTTCGACCAGGCCACGGCCGCCTTCGATCCGCAGCAGGAGGAGGACGACTCCGGTCGCTGGCGCTTCGACCGGCACGGCCCCGTCGACGCTTTTCCCCTGAAATGGCGCGAGGTGAAGTTCACCGGCCGTTTCACGCCTTTCCGCCACCTGGCCTTCTTCCCGGAACAGGCCGCCAACTGGGACTGGCTGGACGGCCGCGTGCGCGCCTTCACGCGCGACGCCGGCCGAGCGCCGAAGATCCTGAACCTGTTCGGCTACACCGGCGTCGCCAGCCTGGCCTGCGCCGCCGCCGGAGCCGAGGTCACCCACGTCGACGCTTCCAAGAAATCGGTCAGCTACGCCCGCGAGAACGCCGAACAGTCCGGCCTGTCCGACCGCCCGATCCGCTGGATCGTCGAGGACGCCCGAAAATACGTGGTCCGCGAGGTCCGGCGCGGCTCCAAATACGACGGGATCATCCTGGACCCGCCCAAGTACGGACGCGGCCCGACCGGCGAGGTCTGGCGCCTGTTCGAGGACATGCCGGCCCTGCTGAAGGACTGCGCCGTCCTGTTGTCGGACGAGGCCGACTTCCTGTTGCTGAACGCCTACGCCGCCCGCATCTCCGGCCTGTCCCTGGCCCATCTGATGGCCGAAGCCCTGCCGGATCGGGGCGGCCGCATCGACTGGGGCGAACTGGCCCTGTCCGAAGACGGTGCGAACGCCCGCGCCATCGGCCTGTCCTTCTTCGCCCGGTGGAGCCGATGAGCGCGCACGACACCCACCGCGTCATCACCTCCCTGACCAATGATACGGTCAAGGCCGTCCGCGCCCTGCATATGCGCAAGGAGCGGGACAACACCGGAACCTTCCTGGCCGAGGGGCTGAAATTCATCGGCGAGGCCCTGGATCTGGGCCGGGCGCCGCGCATGCTGCTGGTCGGCGAGGACGCCCGCCCGCACCCCCTGCTGGACCGGGCCAGGGCCGAGACGCGCAAGGCCGGCGGCGAGATCGTCGTCGTCACCCACGCCATCCTCGAAAAGATCAGCCGCCGCGACAATCCCCAGACGGTCCTGGGCGTGTTCGATCAGGTCTATACCCCTCTGGACAGGCTGGACCCCGCCTCGGCCCCCTGCTGGGTGGCCCTGGAGCAGGTGCGTGATCCCGGCAATCTGGGCACCATCATCCGCACCGCCGACGCGGCCGGCTGCGGCGGCGTCATCCTGATCGGCGACTGCGTCGATCCCTATTCGGTCGAGGCGGTGCGCGCGACCATGGGTTCGGTCTTCGCCGTCTCCATCACCAAAGCCGACCCCGAGTCCTTCCTGGCCTGGCGCCAGACCTGGCCCGGCAGCGTCGTCGGCACCCGGCTGGACGCCAAGGTCAGCCACCGCTCGGCGGTGATGCAGAAGCCGTCGCTGATCCTGATGGGCAACGAACAGGCCGGGTTGACCGACCAGCTGGCCGCCGCCTGCGACGTCAACGTCAAGATCCCGATGCGCGGCCGGGCCGACAGCCTGAACCTGGCCATCGCGACCGGGATCATGGTCTATGCGGCGACGGACGAAGCCTAGAGTTCGGTATCAGAGTTCCGTCTCCGGGCTGACCCGCCCCATGCCCCACAGGGCCAGTATGGTCACCGCCGCCGACAGGGCCAGATAGCCGCCGACCGCCGCCAGGCCGTAGGTCTTGGCCAGCCAGGTCGCCAGATAGGGCGCCAGCGACGCCCCCACGATCCCTGCCAGATTGAAGGCCATGGACGCCCCCGTATAGCGGACGGCCGTCGGAAAGGGCCGCGCCATGGCCGCGCCGATAGGGCCATAGGTGCACCCCATCAGGGCAAAGCCCAGGGCGAAGAAGATCAGCAGCCCCGTCAGCCCCGCTCCGAACAGGGGCGCGAACAGGCCGCCGAACAGGGCGATCCCGACCGATGAAGCGATCAGCACCTTCACCTGGCCGAACTTGTCGGCCAGCAGGGCCGTCACAGGGATAAAGGCGGCGAAGAACAGCACCCCGATCAGCTGGACCGGCAGGACGTCGCCTCGCGCCAGCCCCATCCCCGTCGTCGCCCAACCCAGGGCGAAGACCGTCATCAGATAAAAGAGGGAGAAGGTCGTCACCCCGCTGAACGTCCCCAGGAACAGGGCGGTCTTGTGCTGGGCGAACAGGGTCACGGCCGGCGCCTTGACCCGCTCCTTCCGGTCCATCGCCGTCTGGAATTCCGGGGTCTCGGTGATCTTCAACCGCACCCACAGACCGACGAAGACCAGGACGGCGCTGGCCAGAAAGGGCAGGCGCCAGCCCCAGGCCTCGAACTGGGCCTCGCCCATCGTCGAGGTCAGGACGATGAAGGCGCCCGTCGACAGGATGAAGCCGATCGGCGCCCCCAGTTGCGGGAACATGCCGAACCAGGCCTTCTTGCCCGGCGGCGCGTTTTCGGTGGCCAGCAGCACGGCCCCGCCCCATTCGCCGCCCAGGCCGAGCCCCTGTCCGAACCGGCACAGGGCCAGCAGCAGGGGAGCGACAATACCGACCGTCGCATGGGTCGGCAGCAGGCCGATGGCCACGGTCGAAAGGCCCATGGTCATAAGGGCCGCCACCAGGGTCGCCTTGCGTCCCACCCGGTCGCCGAAATGCCCGAAGGCCAGGGCGCCGACCGGCCTTGCGAAAAAGGCGATGGAGAAGGTCGCGAAGGACGACAGCATGGCCGTCGTCGGGTCCCCGCCCGGGAAGAACAGCCGCGGAAACACCAGCACCGCCGCCGTGGCGTAGATGTAGAAGTCGTAGAATTCGATCGTGGTGCCGATCAGGCTGGCGAAAAGCACCCGCCCTTTTCCGGCGGTCGGCGAGATGGTCCTGGCGTTCGGCACGATTTTGTCCCCGTTGGCGCACGGCGGGCGCGCCTGACCATATCGCGTCATCTTCTCCCGCTGAAAAGCCTCAACCCGCGGGCGACGGCCGTCCCATGGTCCAGTTGGCCTGCATCCGCACGACCGGGTTGGGCGCGCACCAGATTTCTCCGGTCTCGGTAATGGCCGTCACCCAGATCAGATTGTGCTCCTGACCATAGTCGATGACGGCGAAGGCGAACCCCTTGCCGCGATCCTGCACGGTGACAGGCAGCGGGGGGTCGAGTTGGGTGAAGGCCATGGGGCGTCCTCTGCGAGATTGGCTCAACGCAGCGCTTGCCGCCCGGTTGCAGCCGCTTGGGACCGGTTCGACGCTTCACGTCCCGCGGGGCTTGGCCCGGTTGGTCGCCTGGGCTTCGGCCGGGTTCTCGGGCCAGGGATGGCGCGGATAGCGGCCGCGCATCTCCGAGCGCACCGCCGCCCACGAGCCCGCCCAGAATCCCGGCAGGTCCCGGGTCACCTGCACCGGCCGCCGCGCCGGCGACAGCAGGGCCAGGGTCAGGGGAACGCGGCCGCCGCCGACCGTCGGATGGGTCGTCACGCCGAACAGCTCCTGAACGCGGATCTCCACGCGCGGTCCGCCCTCGGCGCCATAGTCGATGCCCGCCGACCCCAGCGGCGTCGTCAGTCGCGGCGGCGCCAGTTCGTCCAGCCTGCGTTGCAGATCCCAGGGGATCAGCCCCCGCAAGGCGTCCGCCAGCCTGCCGTCGCCGATCGCCGCCAGCGACTTGGCGCCCTCCAGCACCGGCCACAGCCAGGCCTCGCGCGCCGCCATGAGCCCTTCGTCGGACACATCAGGCCAGGCCGGGTCCAGTCCGTGCAGAAAAGCCAGCCGCGCCCGCAGAGCCGAGGCCTGCTCGCCCCAGGGCAGGGCGCCGATCCCCTCGGCCTCGACCTCGGCCTTCAGCACGGCCGACAACTGGCTCGCGTCAGGCGTCCCGATCACCTTCTCATCCAGAACGATCGCGCCGATCCGTCGGATGCGCTTGATCACCGCCCGGCCCGAGGGCTCGCGCGCCAGCCGTTCCTCGGTTTCGATCAGCCGCGCCAGATCGGTTTCAAGCGTCGCCGCGTCCAGCGCCGCCGCCAGCCGCACCCGGTCCCGCGCCTCGCCGCCCCCCAGCTCGGCCACCGCCAGCCAGGTCTCGCGCGCCAGGGGATCGGTCGCCTCGACCATGGCCCCGCGCCCGCTGGCCAGCAGCATCTCGCCGGCCTTGCCCCGCATCCGCGCGATCCGTTCGGGGAAGGCCTCGGCCAGCAGCAGTCCCTCATCGACCGACCCGCCCGCGCCGCCGCCCGCCGCCCGAGCCCAGCGCTCAGCCAGTTTCAACGCATCCCGCGCCCGCGGCGACCGGTCCCGCTCCAGGCCGACCAGCCGCTCGTGCAGATCCACGTTCGATCCGCCCAATCCCGGCTCGCTCAGCACCGCCGCGATCCGCGCGCCCGTCATGGCGTCGTGCCCGTCCGAGGCCACGGCGACCATATGGGCCAGGCGCGGCGACAGGGGGATGCGTGTCAGCCGCCGCCCGTGATCGGTCAACCCGCCCTCCGCATCCAGCGCCCCCAGCCGCGTCAGCACCTTGCGCGCCTCGCCCAGGGCTCCGGCCGGCGGCGGGTCCAGCAGGGCCAACCCCTCGACCGACCGCGCGCCCCATCGCGCCAGATCCAACGCCAGGCCGGTCAGGTCCGCTTCCTGGATTTCCGGCCGCTGATGCGGGACCAGGCCGCGCGTCTGTTCCTCGTCCCACAGCCGATAGCAGACGCCCGGTTCGGTCCGTCCTGCCCGCCCCCGTCTCTGCTCCGCCGACGACCGACTGACCCGAACCGTGGCCAGCCGGGTCAGGCCGCTGGACGGCTCGAACCGAGGCACGCGCGACAGGCCGCCGTCCACCACCACCCGCACCCCGTCGATCGTCAGGCTCGTCTCCGCAACCGAGGTCGCCAGCACCAGCTTGCGCCGCCCCGGCGCCGCCGGTTCGATGGCGCGGTCCTGCTCCGCCCGATCCAGTCCGCCATACAGGGGAACCACGTCGACGTTCGGCAGCCTCAGCCGTTCGTTGATCTGCCGCACGACCCGATGAATCTCGCCCTGCCCCGGCAGGAAGGCCAGAACCGACCCCGTCTCCTCGCCCAGGGCCGTCAGACAGGCCCGCGTCATCGCCTCCTCGAACCGCTCGGTCGGATTGCGGCCCAGATAGCGGGTGTCGACCGGATAGGCCCGCCCCTCCGCCTCGATCACCGGCGCGCCGTCCAGCAACCGCGACACCCCCGCCACGTCCAGGGTGGCCGACATCACCAGCAGCCGCAGATCCTCCCGCAGCGCCCCTTGCGTTTCCCGCGCCAGGGCCAGACCCAGGTCGGCGTCCAGGCTGCGCTCGTGAAATTCGTCGAACAGGACCGCTCCCACCCCCTCCAGCCCGGGGTCGTCCAGGATCATCCGTGTGAAGACCCCCTCGGTGATCACCTCGATCCGCGTCTTCGGCCCGATCCGGCTCTGCAGCCGGGTGCGGTAGCCGACCGTCCCGCCCGCCTCCTGGCCCAGGGTGGCGGCCATCCGGTCGGCGGCGGCCCGTGCGGCGATACGGCGCGGCTCCAGCACCAGCACCCGTCCGTCGCCCAGCCAGGCCTGGTCCAGCAGGGCCAAGGGGACGACAGTGGTCTTCCCCGCCCCCGGCGGGGCGGCCAAAACCGCCGTATTTCCGTTTGCAAGGGCGGATTTCAGCGGGTCGAGAACGGCGTGGATCGGCAACATGATCCGCCTCTAGCCCGATGCGCCCCCGATGCGCCACGATCACGAAAGCGTCGTGAGCGCTTCACCCCGCAGTCATGCGCGTTGCGCGGCCCGCATTCCGCCGCTAGCGTCCCCGCCGACGCGGCCAGAGGGCCGCCGTAAACGTGGGGGTATTCTATGTGGCGCGTTAAGTCGCTCGACGCGATTCTGGCCACGGCCGAGAAGAAGTCGCTTCATCGGTCGCTCGGACCTGTTCAACTGACCTTACTCGGCATCGGCGCCATCATCGGCACCGGCATCTTCGTTCTGACGGCTGCGGCCTCTCAGAAGGCCGGCCCCGGCATGATGGTCAGCTTCGTCATCGCCGGCGCGGTCTGCGCGGTGGCGGCGCTCTGCTATTCGGAACTGGCGGCCATGGCCCCGGTCTCCGGCTCGGCCTACACCTATACCTACGCCGTCCTGGGCGAGCTGCTCGCCTGGTGCGTCGGCTGGGCCCTGATCCTCGAATACGCTGTTGCGGCCTCGGCCGTGTCGGTGGGCTGGTCCGGCTATGTGCTGGGCCTGATAGAGAACGGGATAGGCTTCGACTTCCCGGACCTCCTATCCGCCGGACCGACCTGGAGCATGAACGGCTTCATCCCGACGCCGGACTTCTCGGCCGGGATCGTCAACATTCCCGCCATCATCGTGGCCCTGGCCGTGACCGGCCTGCTGATCCTGGGCACCACGGAATCGGCCCGCGTCAACGCCATCCTTGTGGCGATCAAGGTCGCGGCCCTGACGGTCTTCATCGTCCTGACCCTGCCGGTCATCGACACCGCCAACCTGTCGCCCTTCGCGCCCAACGGCCTGTTCGGCGCCTATTCGGGCATGGGCATCGTCGGCGCCGCCGCCTCGATCTTCTTCGCCTATGTCGGCTTCGACGCCGTCTCCACCGCTGCTGAAGAGACCAAGAACCCGCAGCGCAACGTGCCGATCGGCCTGATCGGCTCCCTGGCCTTCTGCACCGTCTTCTATCTGCTGGTCGCCCTGGGCGCGGCCGGCGCCATCGGCGCCCAGCCGGTCCTCGGCGCCGCCGGTCAAGCCGTCCAGCCGGGCTCGCCTGCCTTCGTCGCCGCCTGCGCCCTGCCGGCCAACGCCGAGGCCCTGGTCTGCTCGAACGAGGCCCTGGCCCACGTCCTGCGCGTCATCGGCCATCCGCAGGTCGGCAACGCCCTGGGCACCGCCGCCCTCTTGGCCCTGCCTTCGGTCATCCTGATGATGATCTACGGCCAGACCCGCATCTTCTTCGTCATGGCGCGCGACGGCCTGCTGCCGGAAGGCCTGACCAAGATGCACAAGCGGTTCAAGACCCCCTATGTCGTGACCCTGTTCACCGGCGTCGCCGTCGCCATCGCCGCCGCCCTCTTCCCGGTGGGTCAACTGGCCGACATCTCGAACTCGGGCACCCTGTTCGCCTTCTTCATGGTGTCGATCGCGGTCCTGATCCTGCGCCGCACCGATCCGAACCGGAACCGTCCGTTCAAGACGCCCCTGGTCTGGATCATCGCGCCGCTTTCGGCCGCCGGCTGCGCCTTCCTGTTCTGGAACCTGCCGCATGACGCCAAGATGGTCCTGCCCATCTGGGGCGCCGTGGGTCTGGTGATCTATTTCGCCTATGGCTTCCGTAAGAGCCACGTCGCCCGCGGCCTGGTCGAGGTCCCGGAGCTGTCGGCCGACGCCCCGGTCGGCCCGGTCCCGCCGATGCCGGGCGCCCCGGCCCCCGGCTCCAAGGAAGAACGCGACTGATGCAAAGAAGGCCGGGGTCAACGCCCCGGCCTTTTTCTTCGCCGCAAGCGAAACAGAGGCGCGCCAACGGCGCCTCAACTAACGCCACGCGCGATGGGCCCACAAAATGGCCTCAAGCAGCGCGAAGCGCGATAAGCCTGCCCTACAAAGACAAAAAGGCCCGGGATCGATCCCGGGCCTTTTTGCTTGGTGCGGATGAGAGGACTCGAACCTCCACGCCTCGCGGCGCTGGAACCTAAATCCAGTGCGTCTACCAGTTCCGCCACATCCGCATGGGCAGGCAGTGGGCTCTAGAGGGCGGGATCGCCCCTGACAAGGGGCGCTGTAACCCCAACGCCGTCCCGCCACCAGTTCATTGCGAATCGCGCCGCCCAGGGGATTGCGGCCAGAATGCCGCCTCCGCACTGAAATAACTGTGTCTTGAGGCTTGGCCGGCGGGCCTGACACCAAGGCAGGCCTTCGCTTATGGGAGGGGCGGATGGCTGGGGAACTAGGACTCGAACCTAGAATGACGGTACCAAAAACCGGAGTGTTACCATTACACCATTCCCCAGCAGGTCCGGCGTCCGCTGCACTCTCGTGCGGCGGAGGCGGTCAGATAGGCCAAACCGTTTTCGGATGCAACACCCCCATTCAGGACAATTTTCGCCGCCTGCGAAGAAGGTCGAAATGGACGCTTGCGGCCTCCGAAACCCATGGCTATAAGCCGCGTCCTCACTTCGGGGCGACGCCTTGCGGCCAGCCCCCACGGTCGGAGTGTGGCTCAGCCTGGTAGAGCACTGCGTTCGGGACGCAGGGGTCGGAGGTTCGAATCCTCTCACTCCGACCATTCTCTCTCATCCCTCTAGTGATCGTCACCCTCGGGCTCGACCCGAGGGCCGGCCCGTCCGCCGCATGGCGTCGATGAGGACGCACAGGATGACGAGTCGTCTCCCGCGCATCAGTCGTCGTTCGCCGCCGTCTCCCGCGCCCGCCGCGCCGCCTCGTTCAGACGCGCCCCCACCGACTCGATCGGCCGCCGCCCCAGGGCCGCGCGCCGCGCCATGAGGTCGGGCGAGCCGGCGTCATAGTCCGCCATCAGATCCCGCACGAATCCCCCGCCCTGAACCTCGGCCAGGACCTGATCCATGGCGGCGCGCGATTCGGCGCCGATCACGCGCGGCCCGGTGCGGTAAGCCCCGTACTCCGCCGTATTGGAGATCTTGGCGAAGGCGCCGGCTATGCCGCGCTCGTACATCAGGTCGGTGACCAGCTTGGCCTCGTAGAAACATTCGAACCAGGCCACCTCGGCCGGATAGCCGGCCTCGACCAGTTTCATGAAGGCCGAATCGATCAGTTCGGCGATCCCGCCGCACAGCACCACCTGTTCGCCGAACAGATCGCTCTCGCACTCGTCCCGCATCGTCGTCTCGAGGATGCCCTTGCGTCCGCAGCCCAGGGCCGCCGTATAGGACAGGCCGAGCGCATGGGCCCCGCCCGTGGCGTCCTGATGCACCCCGAACAGGCAGAAGACCCCCTCCCCGGCCTCGTACAGGTCGCGAATGCGCGGCCCTATCCCCTTGGGCGAGGCCAGGATCACGTCCAGATCGTCGCGGGGCTCCACCAGGCCGAATCGCACCGACAGGCCGTGGGCGAAGATCAGGGCCGCGCCGGGCCGCACAGCAGGCGCCAGTTCGTCGCGCCACAGGTCGCGATGCGCCTCGTCGGAGGTCATGACGGCGACCACGTCCGCCCCAGCCGCCGCCTCGCCCGCCGTCATCACCTTAAATCCGTCGGCTTCGGCCACAGCCCGCGTCTTCGACCCGGGCTTCAGGCCGACCACGATGTCGGTCACGCCCGAATCGCGCAGGTTCAGCGCATGGGTGCGTCCCTGACTGCCGTAGCCGATCATGGCCACGCGCTTGCCGCGGATGATCGAAAGGTCGCAGTCGCGGTCATGGAAGACGGGCAGCGGATTGGCTAAGATGTCGGTCATGGTCCCCTTCATAACCGCATCCGACGTCGTCGCCTTCTGGAAAGAGGCCGGGCCCGAAAAGTGGTTCGCCAAGGACGAGGCCTTCGACGCCCAGTTTCGGTCGCGCGGCCAGGATCTGCACCTGTCGGCCGCCCGGCGCGAACGCGACGACTGGATCGAGGCCCCCGAGACCGCCCTGGCCCTGCTGATCCTGCTGGATCAGTATCCGAGGAACAGTTTCCGCGGCACGGCCCATCAGTTCGCCACCGATCCCCTGGCGCTGATGTTCGCCGAACAGGCGGTGGCGCGCGGCTGGCACCTCCGGGTCGAACCCGAACTGAAGAACTTCCTCCTGCTGCCCTTCGAACATTCCGAACGGCTCGAGGATCAGGACCGCTACCTGGCCCTGGTCGCCGGCGACGCCGAGCTGGAGAAATGGGGCCGCCTGCACCGCGACATCATCGTGCGCTTCGGCCGCTTTCCCCACCGCAACCTCGCCCTGGGCCGCGCGACGACGCCGCAAGAGCAGGCCTTCCTCGACCAGGGCGGCTTCGGCGGCTGAGCCGCGGCATTCCGGCCTCGCCCGTTCAAATCTTCGCAGAAGCGGCCTATGTGAGCGGCGCCATCACGGAGCCGTCCCTTGCTGATCCTTCTTTCTCCCGCCAAACGGCTCGACTTCTCGCCGGCCGATCCGGCCCTGCCCGGCACGGAGCGTCGCTTTCTGGAAGACACCGCCAGCCTAGCGGCGACGGCGCGGCGTCAGACCAAGGCCGACCTGCGTCGCCTGATGGGGATTTCGGATGATCTGGCGACCTTGAATCTGGAACGGTTCAGGGCGTTCGATCCGGAATCGACGGACGGCGTCCAGGCCGCCTTCGCCTTCGCCGGCGACGTCTATGAGGGGCTGAAGGCGCGAGAGCTGGACGCCGCCGCCCTGGCCTTCGCCCAGGACCATCTGCGGATTTTGTCCGGCTTCTATGGGCTGCTGCGTCCGCTCGACCGGATCCAGCCCTATCGGCTGGAAATGGGCACGCGGCTGAAGACCCGCCGCGGCTCCAGCCTTTATGATTTCTGGGGCGATCGGATCTCCAAACAGCTGAACGCCGACGCCGAAGACCTCAGAGCCCAGGGATCGCCCGATCCGGTCGTCGTCAACCTGGCCAGCCAGGAATATTTCGGCGCCGTCGACGCCAAGGCTCTGAAACTGCCGGTCGTCACGCCCCAGTTCCGCGAGGAGAAGAACGGCGAAACGCGGATCGTCTCCTTCTTCGCCAAGAAGGCGCGCGGCGCCATGAGCCGCTTCGCCATCGACGAACGGCTGGAACGAGTCGAGGATCTGAAGGCTTTCGACCGGGACGGCTACGGTTTCGACAAGGCGGCCTCGACCGAGACCGAATGGATATTCATCAGGTCGGGAAATTCTTGATCTTCGCCGGGCGCCCCCGCTAGTCTCTCGCGAAAGAACGAAAGGCGCATCCATGTCCACCTCGCCCCAGTCCCCTGACTTCCGCGACATCGGCGATCTGAAGGGTCAGGCGGCGGTGATCTCGGGCTCGACCTCGGGCATCGGCCTGGCCCTGGCGCGCGCGGTGGCGACGCGGGGCGGCGACGTGGTCCTGAACGGCCTGGGCGATCCGGCCGAGATCGAGCGCACCCGCGCCGCGCTTGAGGCGTCTTCCGGCGCGCGGGTGCGCTATCACCCCGCCGACATGACGCGCGGCGAGGAGGTGGCCGACATGGTCGCCTTCGCCAAGCGCGAGTTCGGCCGCCTGGACATTCTGGTCAACAACGCCGGCATTCAACATGTGGAGTCGGTCGAGAAGTTTCCCACCGACAAATGGGAACAGATCATCGCCATCAACCTGTCCTCGGCCTTCTACGCTACCCGCGCCGCCATCCCGATCATGAAGGCCCAGGGGCGTGGTCGGATCGTCAACATGGCCTCGGCCCACGGCCTGGTCGCCAGCCCCTTCAAATCGGCCTATGTCGCGGCCAAACACGGCGTCATCGGCTTCACCAAGACGGTGGCGCTGGAGCTGGCCAAGGACAACATCACCTGCAACGCCATCTGCCCCGGCTTCGTCCATACGCCGATCGTGGAAAAGCAGATCGAAGACCAGGCCCGCACCCGCGGCATCAGTCCTGAAAAGGTCATGAGCGACGTGATCCTGGCCGCCCAGCCGACCAAACAGTTCGTCACGACGGATCAGTTGGCGGGGCTGTTCCTCTATCTGGTCAGCGACCTGGGCGCCTCGGCCAACGGCGCCAGTTTCTCGATCGACGGCGGCTGGACCGCTCAATAAGATCATCCCAGCGGGGGCCGACCTATGGCGATCTTCAAACGCAAGACCGCCGAGCCGACGGACCTGGCCGCCGCCTCGACAGGACGGCGGCCCTTCTGTCTGGCGCTTCAGGGCGGCGGGGCGCACGGCGCCTTCCAATGGGGGGTGCTGGATCGACTGCTGGAAGACGATCGGCTGGACATCCGCGCCGTTTCGGGCGTGTCCGCCGGCGCCATGAACGGGGCCGCCCTGGTTTCCGGCCTGGCGAGGGGCGACGCCCGCGCCGCCCTGGACCGGCTGTGGCGCGAGATCAACCAGTCGGGGGGCCGCAACGTCTTCGGCGACAGCGCCCTGTGGAATCCGGCCCAGGCGCCCGACTGGCTGAAGGACACGCCGCTCTGGCGCGCCGGAGAAACCCTGGCTCTGTCAATGAGCCCTTATGAATTCAATCCCTTGAACCACAATCCTCTGAAACGGGTTCTGAAGACGGCCGTGGATTTTCAGGCGGTCCAGGAGTCCGACGTCAAACTGTTCGTCGCCGCCACGGCCGTGCGCCAGGCTAGGGCCCGCATCTTCGCGTCCAGCGAGATCACCGCCGACGTCCTGATGGCCTCGGCCTGTTTGCCGCACCTGTTTCAGGCCGTCGAGATCGAGGGGGAGCCTTACTGGGACGGCGGTTATCTGACCAATCCGCCGCTCTGGCCCCTGACGGGGGACGATACGCCGGACGACGTGCTGCTGGTGACGCTGAACCCGATGGTGCGCGACGAGACGCCCCGCGCGGCGGGCGACATCGTCGATCGGTTGAATGAGATCCTCTTCAACGCGCCGCTCCTGGCCGAGCTGCGCGCCATCGCCATGGCCGGCGAAATGATCAGCCAGGGCCAGTTGAAACACGGCTCAGGCCCCTATCGACAATTGCGACTTCACGCCATCGAGGCCGACGGTTGGCTGTCGGACCTGTCCTTGAGGTCGAAGTTCAACACGGAATGGAGTTTCCTGACCGACCTGAAGGCCCGTGGCCGGGCGGCTGCAGACGACTGGCTGGAAACCTGTCTCGCCAGCGTCGGACGCCGCTCCAGCGTCGATCTTCAGGCGCGGTTCGGTTAGCCGACGAAGCCCGCCGCTCGCCGAAGCCTGTCGTTGATCGCCTCGCCCAGTCCGGAGGAAGGAATGGGCGCCACGGCTATGCCCGCCGGCTTGGTGCGATCTGCTTCTCTGAACAACCTGAACAGGTTAGCGGCGGCTTCTCGCAGATCGCCGGAAGAACTGAGACTCCAGCGGGGGTCGCCGACGCCCGGCCCGAACCCCAGCAGGATTTCCCCCGGACGCGGCTGGGTCGCCTCGATCCGCACCGGGGCGTCGGGCGCATAGTGGACGGCCAGCCGACCGGGAGAGCGTCGCCCGTCGCCGCCCTCGTCCAGGGGACCGACCACGGCCTCGATCTCCGCTCGGGTGACGGCGCCGGGTCTCAGCAGGGCGACCCGTCCTTCCAGGACCGAGACGACGGTGCTTTCCAGACCGACGGCGCAAGGACCGCCGTCCACGGCGGCCGAGACGGCGAAGCCGGTCTCCTCCACGGCGTCGGCGAAGGTCGTCGGACTGGGCCGGCCCGAGCGGTTGGCCGACGGCGCCACGACGGGGCCGCCGAACATCGACAGCACAGCCCGCGCCTGGGCGTGGCCGGGAACGCGCACGGCGACGCTGTCCAACCCCGCGCGCGCCAGATCGCAGACGCGGGTCCGATCCCGCACCGGGACCACCAGCGTCATCGGCCCCGGCCAGAAGGCCTGGGCCAGGGCGCGGGCGGCGGCGTCGAACAGACCGATCGCCTCAGCGGCGGCGGCGTCAGAGACGTGCGCGATCAAGGGGTTGAACCGAGGTCTTCCCTTGGCTTCGAAAATGGCGGCCACCGCTCGCGGATCGGCGGCGTCGGCGCCCAGGCCATAGACCGTCTCGGTCGGCAGCAGGATCAGTTCGCCGCGGCGCAGGGCGGCGGCGGCCTGATCCGGCGGGTCGCCCGCGCTCCTCACGGCCGCCGCGGGATCAGGGGGATCATCCGATGCAGCACATTGTCGCGGTTGATGAACTGATGCTTCAGCGCCGCGGCGACATGCAGGGCGATCAGGACATAGAGGCCCTTCATCACCGTCTCATGCACGTCCATGAACCGACCGGCGGCCTCGCGCCCGCCGCCCACCGGCAAGAGGGGCCAGTCGAACAGGCCGAACCAGGCGAAGCCGCGTCCCGCCGCCGAGGTGGCCAGCCAGCCCGACAGAGGCATGGCGATCAGGACGACGTAAAACAGGACATGGGTGGCGCGCGCCGCCAGCCGCTCCCAGCGCGGCATCGACGCGGGCAAGGGAATGGCCGGATGCGCCAGTCGCCAGCCGATGCGGGCCAGGGTCAGGACCAGGATCGACACGCCCAGCGACTTGTGCAGCATGACGAACTGCCCAGACAGCGGCCCCTCGGTGCTTTCATGGGCGGTGATCAGCAGCACCTGGACCAGGATCGCCGCAGCGATGATCCAGTGCAAAGCCAGTGACACCGACGAATAGCGATTGCGCGGCTCGGCCATGGCGACTTCCCTTCCCTCGCGGCAGGGCGTCACTGTGCCCCGACTGCCCCGCCTGCGCCAAGTCTCTCTTGCGACGGGGGGCTTCGGCGAGGCACTTAAGCCGGAAAGGACATTGAGGAAACCCATGAGCTACCGCGCCCCCGTTCGTGATCTGGCCTTCACCCTGGAGGCCGTGGCCGGCATGGCGGACGTCGCCGCCACCGGCGCCTTTCCGGATTACGATTCCGACGTCGCCTCAGCCGTGCTGGAGGCGGCCGGACAGTTTTCTCAGGAGGTGCTGGCCCCGCTGAACCGCATCGGGGACCAGAAGGGCTCGCTCTACGCCAACGGCGCCGTCACGGCCGCTCCCGGCTTCGCCGACGCCTATCGCCAGTTCGCCGCCGGCGGATGGACCGGTCTGTCGGCGCCGGTCGAGGCGGGCGGCCAGGCCCTGCCCAAGGCGCTGGAGCTGGCGGCCTATGAGACCGTCCACGCCGCCAACATGGCCTTCGGCCTGTGTCCAATGTTGTCTCTCGCCGCCATCGAGGCCTTGGAGCAGGTCGGCACGGAAGAGCAGAAGGCGAAATATCTGACCAAGCTCGTCAGCGGCGAATGGACCGGCGCCATGGTGCTGACCGAGCCGGGCGCCGGTTCGGACCTGGGCTCTCTGATCACCACGGCGACGCCGAACGGCGACGGGACCTACGCCATCCACGGCCAGAAGATCTTCATCACCTGGGGCGATCACGACGCGACGGACAACATCCTCCATCTGGTCCTGGCGCGCCTGCCCGACGCGCCCAAGGGGCCCAAGGGGATCAGCCTGTTCCTGGCGCCGAAATTCCTCGTCAAGGACGACGGAAGCCTGGGCGAACGCAACGCCTTCCGTCCCGTCGGGGTCGAGCACAAGCTGGGCATCCACGCCTCGCCCACCTGCGTCATGGCCTATGAGGGCGCGCGGGCCGAGCTGGTCGGACGTCCGAACGAGGGCCTGGCCCATATGTTCGTCATGATGAACGCCGCCCGCCTGGCCGTCGGGGTCGAAGGCGTCGGCATCGCCGAACGCGCCTATCAGCACGCCCTGGCCTATGCGCTGGACCGCCGCCAGGGTCGATCGGTCTGGACCGGAGAGGCCAACGCCCCGATCTTCGATCATCCGGACGTGCGTCGAATGCTGGGTGTGATGAAGGCCAAGACCGCGGCCGCTCGCGCCCTGTGCCTGTCGACCGGCGTCGCCGCCGATCTGGCCCGTCATGCCGAAACGGAAGAGGCGCGCCGCCGCTGGAAGGCCCGCGAGGACCTGTTCACCCCCATCGCCAAGGCCTGGTCCACCGACGTCGGATGCGAAGTCGCCTCCCTGGGCGTCCAGGTCCATGGCGGCATGGGCTTCATCGAGGAGACGGGCGCGGCTCAATACTATCGCGACGCCCGAATCGCCCCGATCTACGAGGGCACCAACGGCATCCAGGCCATGGATCTGGTCGGGCGCAAACTGTCGATGGACGGGGGCGAGGCGGCCAAGGCCCTGATCGCCGACATGAAGACGACGCTGGCCGACCTCTCTGGCCTCTATGCCGGCAAGCCGGTCGAACGGTTCGCCACGGCCGTCGAGGCGGTGGAGGACGCCACACTGTGGCTGTTGGACCGCAAGGCCGACCCGGATGCGGCGGCCGACGTCCTGGCCGCGGCGGACGCCTATCTGAAGCTCTTGGGCGACGTCATCGGCGGCTGGATGCTGGCCAAGGGGGCGCTGGCCGCCAAGGCGCGGCTGGACGCCGCCGACGGCGATCCCGTCTGGCTGCAGGGCAAGCTGGACCTCTACGAACTCTATGCCGCCAATGTCCTGGGCCATGTCTCCAGCCGCCTGGCGGCCGTGGGCCAGGGTGGCGACCTGCTGAAACGGATGACGGTCGAGGCCCTGGCGGGCTGACGCCCGACGCGATCTTGATTTGACCTTGGGCGGCCCAAACGCCCAAGGTCGCATCCGCATGCCCGGGAGCCGACCATGAACCGACGCCAAATCCTCCTGTCCACCGCTGCGACGGCCTTGGCCGCCTCGGCCTCCCCCGCCCTCGCCCGCCAGTCTTCCGGAGCCTCGATGCCCCAACCCCCTGTCGCCAAGAAGATCCCCGTCGTCATCGAACAGCTGGGTCGCACCCGCACCGACGACTACCAGTGGATGAAGGACGACAATTGGCAGGCGGTGCTGCGCGATCCGACCCTGATCAAGGCCGAAGTCAAAGAGCATCTGACAGCCGAAAACGCCTATCGCGAAGCCATGATGGCCTCCACACTCCCTCTTCAGGAGACGATGTTCCAGGAGATGCGCGGCCGCATCAAGGAGGACGACAGTTCCGTCCCCGCGCCTGACGGCGACTGGACCTACTATGTCGAGTACCGCACGGGCGACCAGCATCCCCGCTACATGCGCGTCGAGCGCCAGGGAACCTGGATGGTCGATGGCCGGCCGGTGACGAAGACCTTCATCGTCGCCCCGACTCCCCAACTGCTGCTGGACGCCAATGAACTGGCCGAAGGCAAGGCCTATTCCGAGGTCTCGGCCGCCGCCCACAGCCCTGACCACAGCCTGTTCGCCTATGCCGAGGACGCGCAAGGGTCCGAGGTGCACAAGATCTATGTGAAGGATCTGGCGACCGGCGCCGTCCTGCCCGATGTGATCGAGAGCGCCACCGGCGACTTCACCTTCTCGCCTGACAGCCGGTGGATTTTCTGGACCAATCGCGACGACAACGGACGGCCGGACAAGATCTTCCGCCGCCCGGCGCGCGGCGGCGAAACCACCCTGGTCTATGAGGAGGAAGACGACGGCATGTTCATCGGCGTCGGCCGCACCGCCGACGACCGGTTCATCGTCATCGGCATCCAGAACCAGGAGACGTCCGAGGCCCGCTATATTCCCGCCGACGACCCGACCGCTGCGCCGGTTGTTTTGGAGCCGCGTCAGGTCGCTGTCCGCTATGACGTCGATCACTGGGACGACCGCTGGGTGATCCGCACCAACGCCGACGACGCCATCGACTTCAAGATCGTTCAGGCGCCGACGGAGACGCCCGGCAAGGCGCATTGGACGGATCTCGTCCCCCACACGCCGGGCCGGTTCATCGAGGGGATGGACCTGACCCGCCATCATCTGGCGCGCCAGGAACGGGCCGACGCCAACACCCGCATCATCATCCGCGACCGCGCCGGCGCCGAACATGCGATCGCCGTCGATGAACCGGCCTTCGCCCTGTCGCTGTCGGGCGCATCCGAGTTCGACACCACGATCACCCGCTACAGCTACAACTCGCCGTCCACCCCGACCCAGACCTATGACTACGACATGGCGTCGCGGGAACGCACGCTGCGCAAGACCCAGGAAATCCCGTCGGGACACAATATCGAAGACTATGTGGTCGAACGGCTGAACGCCCCGGCGGCCGATGGCCAGTTGGTTCCCGTCACCGTCCTGCGCCGCCGCACCACGCCGATCGACGGCTCGGCGCCGCTGCTGCTCTACGGCTACGGCTCCTACGGCATTCCCATGCCGGCCGGCTTCTCGACCAATCGGCTGTCCCTGGTCGATCGCGGCTGGATCTATGCGATCGCCCACATCCGGGGCGGATCGGACAAGGGTTGGGGCTGGTTCCTCAGCGCCCGCCGGATGACCAAGAAGAACACCTTCACCGACTTCATCGCCGCCGCCGAACATCTGATCGCGCAGAACTACGCCACGGCCGGAAACATCGTGGCCCAGGGCGGGTCGGCCGGCGGCATGCTGATGGGCGCCGTCAACAATATGCGGCCGGACCTCTGGGCCGGGATCATCGGCCAGGTGCCCTTCGTCGATGTCATCAACACCATGAGCGACACCTCCCTGCCGCTGACGCCGCCGGAATGGCCCGAATGGGGCAATCCGATCGAGGACCCGGACGCCTACGACTATATGATGAGCTACAGTCCCTATGATCAGGTGAAGCCCCAGGCCTATCCCGCCGTCCTGGCGACGGGCGGCCTGTCCGATCCACGGGTGACCTATTGGGAGCCGGAGAAGTGGGTCGCCAAACTGCGGCCCGCCACCACCTCGGGCAAGCCCGTCCTGCTGAAGATCAATATGGAAGCCGGCCACGGCGGCGCCGCCGGCCGGTTCGACTATCTGAAGGAGGTCGCCCACGACTACGCCTTCGCAGTCTGGGCGATCGAAAAGGGCTGGGAGACGGCTTAACCCGCCCGCACCGGCGGCTTCAGCTCTTGGGCTGAAGCCGCGCCGCCAGGCTGGAGGTGTCCCAGCGATTGCCGCCCATGGCCTGGACCTCGGCGTAGAACTGATCGACCAGGGCCGTCAGGGCCAGGCGCGCCCCGTTCGACAGCGCCTCGTCCAGAACCAGGCCCAGGTCCTTTCGCATCCAATCGACGGCGAAGCCGAAGTCGAAACGGCCCTGGGCGGCGGTCTTCCAGCGATTGTCCATCTGCCAGCTCTGGGCCGCGCCCTTGGATACCGCCTCGAAGACCGCGTCCGTATCCAGGCCCGCGACCTGGGCGAAATGGACCGCCTCGGCCAGGCCCTGGACCACGCCGGCGATGGCGATCTGATTGACCATCTTGGTCAGCTGGCCCGAGCCCGCCGGCCCCATATGTTTGATCGCCTTGGAATAGGCCGTCAGCGCCGGTTCCACCCGGGCCAGGGCCTCGGCCTCGCCGCCGGCCATGACGCTCAGCTGGCCGTTTTCTGCGCCCGCCTGACCGCCGGAGACCGGAGCGTCGATGAAGACGCGCCCCGCCTCGGCCGCGGCCTGGGCCATTTCCCGCGCCAGTTTGGCCGATGTCGTGGTGTGATCCACGATGACCGCCCCTTCGGCCAGGTGCGGCAGGGCCTCGGTCACGACCGCCCGCACGTCGTCGTCATTGCCGACGCACAGGATGAAGAGCTCCGCCCCCTGCGCCGCCTCCGACACGGTCGCGGCCGCCCGCGCGCCCACGGCCTCGGCCCAGGCCTGGGCCTTGGCGGGGGTGCGATTGAAGCCGATGACCTGATGGCCGGCGTTCACCAGGTGACGCGCCATCGGGGCGCCCATGACCCCCAGGCCGGCGAAAGCGATCTTCATGGCAGGCTCCCGTGTTTCCGCCTTGGACTAGGCTGGGTCGCCCCAGGGTTCAACCCAGGCTGGGGGTCAACGGGCGGTTAACCTTGCCGCGTCATGCTGGCGCGAACTTGCCGGGGTGCGTCCATGTCCGTGAGCGATCGTCCGATCCTCATCAAGAAGGTGAAAAAGGTTTCCGGCGGAGGCCACCACGGCGGCGCCTGGAAGGTGGCCTATGCAGACTTCGTGACGGCCATGATGGCCTTCTTCCTGCTGATGTGGCTGATCAATACGACCGACCCGGAACAGAAGAAGGGCATCGCCGAATATTTCGCCCCCGCCAGCGTGTCCGAAACCACCTCGGGTTCGGGCGGCCTTCTGGGCGGCACGGCGCTGGGCGACGACGGTCCCAAGAGCTCGGGCTCGCAGTCGGTCATCGAACAGCTGGCGCCCGAGGCCCCGCCGGAGACGAGCAACACCGGCCCCAGCTCAAACCTCACCTCCGCCAGCGACGCCGCCCTGCAGGCCGAAATCCAGAAGCGCGAGGCGGCCGAGTTCGCCAGTGCGGCGGAATCGCTGCGCCAGGCCATGCAGTCGATGCCGGAACTGGCCGAACTGTCCAAACAGCTGATCGTGGACCAGACGCCGGAGGGGCTGCGCATCCAGCTGGTGGACCAGGAAGGCCGGTCCATGTTCGACAACAACTCGGCCCGCCCCAATGCGCGGGCTCAGGTTCTGCTGCGCGCGGTCGCCAAGGTGATCAACCAGCTGCCCAACCGCATCTCCATCACCGGCCACACCAGCGCCACGCCAGGGTCGAACCGCGCCAGCGGCCCGGCGGACTGGACCCTATCCTCCGAACGGGCCAACGGCTCGCGCCTGGTGTTGCAAAGCGCGGGCGTGGACCCCGATCGGGTCTATTCGGTCGCCGGCAAGGCGGGCTCTGACCCCCTCTATCCCGACGATCCCAGCCTGCCCGGCAACCGCCGCATCGCCATCGTCCTGCTGCGCGAGGCCCCGGTCCTGCCTATGGACACCTCGCTGTGATCCTGAGCGGCTGTGGCGCCCTGGCGCTTGCCGCCGAGCGCTCAATCGCGCCAAATCGCGGCATGAGCGTCAGACCGTCCTATTTTGGGCCAGATCGGGTGCGGACCTAGAGTCGTGACCCAACATGTGCCGACACGCCAGCTCCGGTTCTTCATGACCTCGGTCGCCCCGTGTCCCTATCTGCCGGGCAAGACGGAACGGAAGGTCTTCGCAAACCTCCCCTTTTCGGACGGCGCCCACGTCAATGACGAACTGACCCTGGCGGGTTTCCGCCGCAGCCAGAACATCGCCTATCGCCCCGCCTGCGAAGCCTGCGACGCCTGCGTCTCCGTCCGCCTGCCTGTGCCGGACTTCGCCTTCAGCCGCTCCCAGCGCAAGGTTCTGGCGCGCAACGCCGACCTGACGCGCGCCCTGGTCGAGGCCGAGGCCACGACCGAACAGTTCCAGCTGCTGCGGCGCTATCTGACCAGCCGCCACCCTTTGGGCGGCATGAGCGATATGGGCTGGCTCGACTATGTCGCCATGGTCGAGGACACGGCCGTGCGCACCCATCTGATCGAATACCGCCTGCCGTCCGACGACGGCGGGCCCGGCGACCTGGTCGCCGTGACCCTGACGGACCTGCTCAGAGACGGCCTGTCCATGGTCTACAGCTTCTACGATCCGCGCCTGGAACGCCGCAGCCTGGGTCGGTTCGCCATCCTCGACCATGTGCGCCAGGCGGCCCAGGTGGGCCTGCCCTTCGTCTATCTGGGCTACTGGGTCCGGGGCTCGGAGAAGATGGACTACAAGGCGGACTTCCGCCCCCTCGAGGTGCTGGGCAAGCTCGGCTGGAGCCGTTTGGAAGCCTGACTCGCACCCCGAAGCAGCGCCGTCCTATCTGAACTTCCGCAATCCCCTCGGCCCCTGGCGACCGGCCCCGGCGCGCTTGCCCAGCCAGTCCTTCCAGTCGGGCCAGTTGCGCCGCCGTCCGCCGCCGTCGGCCCACTCCGGCCCCTGTTCGGCGTTGAAGACCGTCACATCGGCCAGGCCGCCCTGTTTGAAGCTCTGCAGCTTCACCCCCTTGCCGCGCCCCATTTCGGGCAGGTCCGCCAGGGGGAAGATCAGGGTCTTGATGTTCTCGCCGATCGTCGCGACGTAATCCCCCACAGGACTGGTCGGCACGCGCAGCATGGCCAGCATCTCGCCGTTCAGCACCTGTTTGCCGCCCCGCTTCTGGGCCAGGGTGTCGTCCTCGGGCGCGATGAAGCCGTAGCCGGCCTTTGAGGCGATCAGCAGTTTGCCGCCTGGCTGGTGCGCCAGCAGATTGATGATCTCGGCCTTCTCGTCCAGATCGATCATCAGCCGTAGCGGCTCGCCGTGGCCTCGACCTGAGGCCAGCTTGTCCGCGCCGATGGTGAAGATCCGGCCGTCCGACGCCCCCACCAGCAGCTTGTCCGTCGTATAGGCCGGAACCAGATAGGCCAGCTTGTCGCCTTCCTTGAACTTCAGCTCCGACGGGTCCTCGACCTTGCCCTTGGCGGCGCGGATCCAGCCGCGCTCCGACAGGATGACGGTGATGGCCTCGCGCGGGATGAAGGCCTCGGGAGCCACGAAGGCCGAAGCGTCGACCGCCTCGCCCATCGTCGTGCGCCGCGGCGAGATCAGCGCCTTGCGCACCGCCTCAAGCTCTTTGGAAACAGCCTTCCACTGCTTGCCTTCCGACGACGTAAGCGCCTTCAGATTGGCAAGTTCTTCCGACAACTCCTTGAATTCATTCTCGATCGTCATCTCTTCCAGACGCGCCAGCTGCCGCAGCCGGGTGTCGAGGATGAAGTCAGCCTGGACCTCGGTCAGGCCGAAGCGCGCGATCAGGACGGCCTTGGGCTGTTCCTCCTCGCGGACGATCCGGATCACCTCGTCCAGGTTCAGGAAGACGATGCGCAGGCCTTCCAGCAGGTGCAGCCGCTTCTCGACCCGGGCGATCCGCCATTGCGACCGTCGGTTCAGCACCTCGCGCCGGTGATCCAGGAAGGCCTTGAGACAGGCCTTCAGCCCCATCACGCGCGGCGTGCCGTCGGCGTCCAGCACGTTCATATTGATCGGGAAACGGACCTCGAGATCGGAAAGCTTGAACAGACTTTCCATCAGCATTTCAGGCTCTATGGTCCGATTCTTGGGCTCCAGAATCAGGCGAATGTCCTCCGCCGACTCGTCGCGCACATCGCCCAGCAGGGGCGCCTTCTTCTGCTCGATCAGGTCGGCCAGCGCCTCGATCAGGCGCGACTTCTGCACCTGGTACGGCATTTCGGTGACGACGATCCGCCAGACGCCGCGGCCCAGGTCCTCGGTCTCCCAGCGCGCGCGCAGCCGTACCCCGCCCCGGCCCGTCTCATAGGCGTCCAGAATGGCTGCGCGGCCTTCGACAGCCACGCCGCCGGTGGGGAAGTCGGGTCCGGGGACCAACTGCACCAACTCGTCCGTGGTCGCCTCGGGTCGCTCCAGCAACAGCTGACAGGCGTCGATCAGTTCGCCGACATTGTGCGGCGGGATGGAGGTCGCCATGCCCACGGCGATGCCCGAAGACCCGTTGGCCAGAAGATTGGGGAAACCGGCCGGCAGGACGACCGGCTCCTCGTCCTGATCGTCATAGGTGGGGCGGAAATCGACCGCGTCTTGGTCGATCCCCTCCAGCAGCAGGACGGCGGCCGGGGTCAGCTTGCACTCGGTATAGCGCATGGCCGCCGCGCTATCGCCGTCGATATTGCCGAAGTTCCCCTGGCCGTCGACCAGCGGATAGCGCTGCGCGAAGTCCTGGGCCAGGCGGACCAGGGCCTCGTAGATCGAGGCGTCGCCGTGCGGGTGGTACCCGCCCATGACCTCGCCGACGACCTTGGCGCATTTGCGCGCCGCCGCCTGCGGGTTCAGCCGCATCTGGTGCATGGCGTACAGGATGCGCCGGTGCACGGGCTTGAACCCGTCCCGAACGTCGGGAAGGGCGCGGTTGGTGATGGTCGACAGGGCGTAGGCCAGATAACGGCGGCTGAGCGCCGTCTCCATCGGCTCGTCGATGATACGGCCGCCTTCCGGCGGCGGAGCGTGGATCGTCATGGGCAAGCGAATCGGGGATCGGAGGCGCGAAGTCTAGCCCGTTCGACACCGACAGGTCGTCTATCTGTGGGAGATAATCCCCGGCAGAGGTAACCGAAGACGTCTATCCGTCGTATCAGAGCGAACGACAGCCCCCAGGCCCGCTCCATGATCCTGTTTCTCGTCTCCTATCTGGCCGGCGTCCTGACCATCGTCAGTCCGTGCATCCTGCCGGTCCTGCCCTTCGTCTTCGCCCGGGCTGACCGACCGTTCGTCCGTAACGGCCTGCCCCTGCTGGCGGGCATGGCCCTGACCTTCGCCGGGGTGGCCAGTCTGGCGGCCCTGGGCGGCGGCTGGGCGGTGCGGGCCAACGAGGCGGGGCGCTGGATCGCCCTGACGGTCATGGCGGCGCTGGGCCTCAGCCTGCTGATCCCTGCGGTGGGCGACCGGCTGATGCGGCCCTTGGTGGCGGCCGGGTCATGGTTGACGGACCGCGCGGAGCGGGGCGCCGGCCCCCAGGGCGATGTCCGTTCGTCCCTGTTGCTGGGCGTAGCGACCGGGCTGCTCTGGGCGCCCTGCGCGGGTCCGATCTTGGGGCTGATCCTGACCGGCGCGGCCCTGCAGGGCGCGGGCGTCGGCTCCACCGTTCTCCTCCTGGCCTATGCGGCGGGCGCCGCCACCTCCCTGGCCCTGGCCCTGCTGGTCGGGGGGCGGGTGTTCAAGGCCATGAAGGGCGCGCTCGGCGTGGGGGAATGGGTCAGGCGCGGTCTGGGCGTTCTGGTTCTGGCGGGGGTGGTCGTCATCGGCCTGGGTCTGGACACCGGCCTGCTCACCCGCATCTCGGCCGGCAGCACCGGACGGCTTGAACAGGCCTTGCTGAGCGGCATCGGTCGGGGCGTCCCAACGAACTCAGCGCCGACCGACCTTGCCAACCTGCCGGTCGAGGGGACCATGCCGCCCCTGACCGGCGCCGTCACCTGGATCAACTCCCCGCCCCTCACGCCCGATCAGTTGCGCGGCAAGGTGGTGGTGGTCGACTTCTGGACCTACTCCTGCATCAACTGCCTGCGCGCCCTGCCCTATGTCCGCGCCTGGGCCGAGAAATACAGGGACCAGGGCCTGGTCGTGATCGGCGTCCATACGCCCGAGTTCGCCTTCGAAAAGTCCGAGGCTAATGTTCGAGAGGCCGTGAACCGTCTCGGCGTGACCTATCCGGTCGCCATGGACAACGACTTCGCGGTCTGGCGCGCGTTCAGGAACCAGTACTGGCCCGCCCACTACTTCATCGACGCCCAGGGCCGGATCCGCCACCACCATTTCGGCGAGGGCGACTACGACGGCTCCGAACGGGTCATTCAGCAACTGCTGAAAGAGGCGGGCGCCGCCGACGTCGCCTCTGACCTGGTTCAGGTCCAGGCCCAGGGCGCCGAGGCCGCCGCCGACATGGCCCAGCTCGCCTCGCCCGAGACCTATGTCGGCTACGCCAGGGCCGAGAATTTCCGCTCGCCCGGTGGTTTCGCGCGCGACGCCGTCAAGACCTATGGGCCGGCGGCCTTGCGGCTGAACGACTGGAGCCTGGCGGGCTCCTGGCGGGTGACGCGGGAACACGCCGCCCTGACGGCGCCGGGCGGACGCCTGGCCTTCCGGTTCAAGGCGCGCGACCTGCATCTGGTCATGGGGCCGGGTGAAGGCGCCGCCGGGCTACGCTTCCGGGTCCGGATCGACGGCGCCCCGCCCGGACCCGACGCGGGATCGGACATCGACGCCCAGGGCCAGGGCCGCGTCGATCGCCAGCGTCTGTATCAGCTGATCCGCCAAGCCGGCCCGGTGCGGGAACACACGTTCGAGATCGAATTCCTTGACCCCGGCGTCCAGGTCTTCGCCTTCACCTTCGGCTAGAGCATGCCTCAGTCCGCCGCCGCCGGCACGATGGTGACGCTCTCGCCGCAGCCGCAGGCGTCGGTCTGGTTGGGATTGTTGAAGACGAACTTCGACGACAGGCGGGTCTTCTCATAGTCGATCTCGGTGCCGATCAGGAACAGCACCGCCTTGGGCTCGATCAATATGGTGACCCCCTTGTCCTCGACCACCTCGTCCAGGGGGCCGATCTCATCGGCATAGGCGAAGGTGTATTCCTGGCCTGCGCAGCCGCCGTTCTTGACCCCGATCCGCAGGCCGATGTGGCTGTTGTCGGCCTTGTCCAGGATTTCGCGCACGCGCGCGGCGGCGGCGTCCGTCAGGGTCACGACCTTGGGGCGCGGGCGGCGGGGACGGGATGTGGTTTGAAGTTCGCTCATCAGAACATGTTCAGGGCCAGCTTGGCCTCGTCGCTCATCTTGGAGGCGTCCCACGGCGGGTCGAACACCAGATTGGCCTTGGCGCTGCGAACGCCCTCCACCTTCTCCACCGCCGTCTCGACCCAGCCCGGCATTTCGCCGGCGACGGGACAGCCGGGCGCCGTCAGGGTCATGTCCACCACCACGTCGCGGTCGTCATTGACGTCCACCCGGTAGATCAGCCCCAGCTCATAGATATCGACCGGGATTTCCGGATCATAGACGGTCTTCAGCGCCTGAATCAGATCGTCGGTCAGCTGATCCAGCTCGGCCTGAGACAGGGCGCTCTTCTGCGGCTCGGCCCAGGCTTCCTTGAAGGCGTCGCTGTCTTGAATAGGGTCGTCTGTCATGGCGTTACACGAAGAAGTTCCGCGCCTTGATCAGCGCATCCACGAAGGCGTCGGCATCCTCCACGGTGTTATATAGGGCGAAGGAGGCGCGGGAGCTCGACGTCACCCCCATTCTTTTCGCCAAGGGCTCGGCGCAGTGCAGTCCGGCCCGCACCGCCACCCCGTAACGGTCCATGATCTGGGCCACATCGTGGGCGTGGGCGCCCTCGACGGCGAAGGTCAGGATCGCGCCCTTGCCTTGCGCCTGCCCCAGGATCCGCAGCCAGTTCTGCCCCCGCAGGCGATCAACCGCATGCTGGTACAGCGCATGCTCATGCGCCTGAACCGCTGCCCGATCATATTGGGTCAGCCATTTCAGCGCCACGCCCAGGCCGATGGCCTCCAGGATGGGCGGCGTCCCCGCCTCGAACCGATGAGGCGGCTTGGCGTAGGTTACGCGGTCCTGCTCGACCGTCTCGATCATCTCGCCCCCGCCCTGATAGGGCGGCAGGGCCTCCAGCGCCTCGGCCTTGCCGTACAGGGCGCCGATGCCGGTCGGGGCGAACAGTTTGTGGCCGGTCAGCACATAGAAGTCGCAGCCGATGGCCTGCACGTCCGGCGCCGCATGGACGGCGCCCTGGCAGCCGTCGATCAGCACCTGAGCGCCCGCCGCATGGGCCAGGCGGCTGATCTCCGCGACCGGATTGATGGTGCCCAGCACGTTCGACATATGGGTGACCGCGACCATCCGCGTCCTCGGCCCCAGCAGTTCGGCGTAGGCCGCCATGTCCAGAGAGCCGTCGTCCAGCACCGGAATCCATCTGATCACCGCCCCGCGCCGTTCGCGCAGCAGATGCCAGGGCACGATGTTGGAGTGATGCTCCATCTCCGAGACGATGATCTCGTCACCCGGCTGGATTTGAAGCCCCAGCCCATTGGCCACCAGATTGATCGCCTCGGTGCCGCCCTTGGTCCAGACGACCTGTTCGGGGCTCTCGGCGTTCAGGAAGCGGGCCACGATCTCGCGCGCCTTCTCGAAGGCCTCGGTCGCCTCGTTCGACAGGGTGTGCAGCCCGCGGTGGACATTGGCGTAGCCGCCCTCCATCGTCGCTGTCAGGGCATCGATCACCGCGCGCGGCTTCTGGGCCGAGGCCGCATTGTCCAGATAGACCAGCGGCCTGCCGTTCACCTGTCGCGACAGGATCGGGAACTGCGCCCGGACGGCATAGGGATCGAAGGTAGTCACAACCGAGCCGTCAGCCATTCCCGCGCCACCTCTCTCGCGCCCTCATGCTCGATCCGGTCGATGACCTCGATCAGGAAGGCCTGGGTCAGCAGGGCGCGGGCTTCCTCGGCCGGAATGCCGCGCTGCTCCATGTAGAACAGGGCGCTCTCGTCCAGCGTCCCCACCGTATTGCCGTGGGCGCACTGCACGTCGTCGGCGTAGATGATCAGTTCCGGCTTGGCGTCGATCTCGGCCCGTTCGGAGGCGATCAGGGCGTGGTGCCCCATCCGCGCATCCGTGCCGTCGGCCCCGCGCTCGACCACGATCTTGCCCTGGAAGACGCCCCGCGCCGTGTCGCGCGCCACGCCCTTGATCAGCTGGCTGGTCGCGCCGTCATGCTCCAAGTGCCGCACCACGCTGGTCAGGTCGGCGTGGCGCGATCCGTTCAGCAGATAAAGACCGTCGGCCTGGACCTGTGCGCCCTGGGCGAAGTGGGAAATCCGGGTCTCGATCCGTTGCAGCCTGGCTCCGGTGGCGATGACGGTCTGGCGATAGACGCCGCCCGCCTCGACCTTCACATGGGCCTCGGACACGGAAATGGCGTCCTCCGGCTCCTCGACCAGGACGACGCGCGTCACCTCGGCCCCGGCCGCCACATCCAGCTCCAGCGTATTGTGGGCGACATAGGCCGAGCCCGCCCCCTCATGCGTCTCCAGCAGCAGCAGTTTGGCGCCCGCCCGCGCCGCCACCCGCGCGCTCGCCGTATGGCCCGTGCCCACGGCGTCGGAGATGTAGCGCAGCCGCAGCGTCTGCTCGCCCGAGGCGATGAAGTCGGTCACGCCCACGGCCCGCCCGTTGGCGAAGACGACAGCCTCGCCGCCCAGGTCATAGAAGGGCCCCGGCGCGCCCACCGTCGCCGTGCCGGACAGCTCAGGCGCCTCGCGAAGATACCGCTTCAGATCGCTGTATTTCCACGCCTCATCCCGCCGCGACGGAAAGGTCGAGGCGTCGGTCAGGTCGATGGCGAAGGTCGCGCTCACGCCGCCCCCTCAAGCACCGGCGGCAGGTATTTGTCATACCCCTCCGCCTCCAGCTGCAAGGCCAGTTCCGGCCCGCCCGAGGCCACGATCCGCCCCCCCGCCAGCACATGGACCCGGTCCGGTTTGATATAGTCCAGCAGGCGCTGATAGTGGGTAATGACCAGCATGGCCCGATCGGGCGAACGCAGGGCGTTGACCCCTTCGGACACGATCCGCAGGGCGTCGATGTCCAGCCCCGAATCCGTCTCGTCGAGGATCAGCAGCGACGGCTCCAGCAGGGCCATCTGCAGGATCTCCATCCGCTTCTTCTCTCCGCCGGAGAAGCCGACGTTCAAAGGACGTTTCAGCATGTCGAAGTCCATCTTCAGGCTTCGGGACGCCTCGCGGACCAGCTTCAGGAAGGCCGGCGCCGCCACCTCCTCCTCGCCCCGCGCGCGCTTCTGCGCATTCAGCGCCGTCCGCACGAAGGTCAGGGCCGGGACGCCGGGAATCTCGATCGGATACTGGAACGACAGGAAGACGCCCTTGGCCGCCCGCTCGGCCGGCTCCAGCGCCAGCAGGTCCTCGCCCGCCCATTCGACCGCGCCTTCAGTCGCCTCATATCCGGGCCGGCCCGACAGGGCGTAACCCAGCGTCGATTTGCCCGCGCCGTTCGGCCCCATGATGGCGTGCACTTCCCCCGCCGGCACTTCGAGCGTCAGCCCCTTGAGGATCGGCTTGTCGCCGACGGAGACGTGGAGGTTGGATATAGTCAGCATCGTCAAACAGTCTCTTCCAACGGCAGGATCGCGCCTTCGGGCATTGTCCAATTCGTGGGGATATGGTCAAAATCGCCACCGCATATCGTCCGGCCGTCCGGCCCGAATGCGATGAATATCCAGCGAGGCGGATCGGGAAAGCCGTGCCAGACGCGCTCCATCAGAATCCAGCTCTCGTCATCGGTCTCGACAGCCGCGACGAGAAAGTCCGCGTACGTTTTCAGCGTCCTGTGAGCTTCAAACGCCTTTTGCTCGGTTGACGTCGGCGTCCGCCATTCAACCGTACGCCTCAGGCGCTCGTTGGCGCGCTTGTCGTTCATCAGGCCTGATGACGGCGCCCCCTTCGTGACCTTGTTGGCGAACCCCGCCCGTCGATCCGTCATCCGACCGAGCCTTCCAGACTGATCGCCACCAGCTTCTGCGCCTCGACGGCGAATTCCATCGGCAGCTCCTGCAGCACGTCGCGGACGAAGCCGTTGACCAGGAGGGCCACCGCCGCCTCCTGCGACAGGCCGCGCTGCTGGGCGTAGAACAGCTGGTCGTCCGACAGGCGGGTCGTCGTCGCCTCGTGCTCCAGCTGGGCCGAGCCGTTGCGGGCCTCGATATAGGGGATGGTATGCGAGCCGCAGTCCTTGCCGATCAGCAAGGAGTCGCACTGGGTGAAGTTTCTCACCCCCGTCGCCTTCGGATGCACCGAGACCAGGCCGCGATAGGTTGAGTCCGACCGACCCGCCGACACCGCCTTGGCGATGATCCGCGACTTGGTGTTCTTGCCCAGGTGGATCATCTTGGTGCCGGTGTCGGCCTGCTGACGCCCGTTGGTGATGGCGATGGAATAGAACTCGCCCGAGCTGTCGTCGCCCTTCAGGATGCAGGACGGATATTTCCAGGTGACGGCCGAACCCGTCTCGACCTGGGTCCACGACACCTTCGACCGGTCGCCCCGGCAATCGGCCCGCTTGGTGACAAAGTTGTAGATGCCGCCCCGCCCTTCCGCATCGCCGGGGTACCAGTTCTGGACCGTCGAATATTTCACCTCGGCGTCGTCCAGCGCCACGATCTCGACCACGGCCGCATGCAGCTGGTTCTCGTCGCGCATCGGCGCGGTGCAGCCCTCAAGGTACGAAACGTAGCTGCCCTTGTCGGCGATAATCAGGGTCCGTTCGAACTGGCCGGTCTGGCTGGCGTTGATGCGGAAATAGGTCGACAGCTCCATCGGGCATCGCACGCCCGGCGGGATGTAGACGAACGACCCGTCGGAAAAGACCGCGCTGTTCAGGGCCGCGAAATAGTTGTCCGAGACCGGCACCACCGATCCCAGATATCGCCGCACCAGCTCGGGATGTTCGCGCAAGGCCTCGGAGATCGGCATGAAGATCACGCCCGCCTTGGCCAGCTCCTCCTTGAAGGTGGTGACCACGGACACGCTGTCGAACACGGCGTCCACGGCCACGCGCGGGGCGCCCTGCACTCCCGCCAGAACCTCCTGCTCCTTCAGCGGAATGCCCAGCTTCTTGTAGACGTCCAGGATCTCGGGATCGACCTCGTCCAGCGACTTCGGCCCTTCCTTCTTCTTCGGCGCGGCGTAGTAGAACAGGTCCTGATAATCGACGGGCTCGTAACGAACCGCCGCCCAGGTCGGCTCCTCCATCGCCAGCCAGCGCTCATAGGCGGCTAAGCGCCATTCCAGCATCCATTCCGGCTCGCCCTTCTTCTCGGAGATGAAGCGCACGATGTCGGCGTTCAGACCCTTGGGCGCGAACTCCTGCTCCACATCCGAGGTGAAGCCGTACTTGTACCGTTCCAGTTCGGCGACGGTGTCGATGGTTTCCTTGACGGCGGCCATCAGGCGACCTCTCTCACGCGCGCGGCGGCGCGTGCCTTGTGTTTGGTCCAGGCGTCCACCCAGGCGTCGGCGAACCGCGCCCAGTCGCCCTCGGTCGTGCCCCAGCCGCCGGAGACGCGCACGCCCCCCGTGGCCAGCCTATTCAGTCCCATGGCGCTGATCGTCTTGGACGGCTTGACCTTGCCCGAGGAACAGGCCGAACCGGCGGACACCATGATCCCGGCCAGATCCAGGGTGATCAACTGTTGCGGGCTGTCCCAGCCCTCGACGGCCAAAAACAGGGTGTTGGGCAGGCGATCGGCGCCCTCGCCGATGATGGTCGCCCCGGCCGCCTTGACCCGCGCCTGGGCGGCGTCACGCCAGGCCGCATGCGACGCGACAGTCTCCAGATCGCGCGCGGCGCAAACGGCGGCGACGCCGAATCCGGCGATGCCCGGCCCGTTCTCGGTCCCGGCGCGCAGGCCCCGCTCCTGCCCCGCCCCGTGCAGGATGCGCACGCCCGACACGCCTTCCTTGAAGACCAGGGCGCCGACGCCTTGGGGACCGCCCAGCTTGTGCGCCGACAGGGTCAGGCTGTCCGCCCCCAGAGCCCGCATATGGACAGGAATCTTGCCCGCCGACTGGATGGCGTCGACGTGCAGCCAGCCGCCGGCGGCCCGCACCAGGGCCGCCGCCTCCGCGATCGGCTGGATCACGCCGCTTTCATTGTTCGCATGATGGATGGCGACCACCGCCCGACCGGGCCGCGCCAAGGCCTCGGCCAACCAGGCCAGATCGACCACCCCGTTCGCATCGACCGGCAGAATCTCGACCGGCGCGCCTGCCGCCGCCGCCGCCTCGGCCACGCACGGATGTTCGGTCGCCGACACGATCAGCCGTTCGCACCCGGCCGCCAGGGCGCTGGCGATCGCTTGCGCATTGGCCTCGGTGCCGCCCGAGTTGAACACCACCGCCGTCGGATCGGCGCCGACCAGTTCGGCGACCTGGGCGCGCGCCGTCTCGATCCGCGCCCGCGCCCGCCGGCCGGCGGCGTGGACCGCCGACGGATTGCCGTTGTCGGCCAGGGCCTTGGTCATGATCTCCAGAACCTCGGGCCGCACCAGCCCTGAGGCGTTGTAGTCCAGATAGACCGCGCTCATGCCGCCGCCTCCACCGCCACGGGCGGATCGACATGCTGGCGTCGCCGGCCGGTGCGGTTCATCACCACATCCTCCAGCGAAACCCCGGCCAGATAGCGATGGATCTCGTCGCCCAGATCTTCCCACAGATTGTGGGTGATGCAGCGCTCGCCGGCCAGCATGCAACCCTTGGGTGTTCCGTGCGCCACACACCGGGTCGCGCGGATCGGCTCGTCCACGGCCAGCACGATTTCCGCCACCACCGTCTCATCCGCCCCCTTGGCCAGGCGATAGCCGCCGCCGGGCCCGCGCACGCTCTTGACCAGGCCGCTCTTGCGCAATCTGGCGAACAACTGTTCGAGGTAACTCAGCGAAATCTCCTGCCGCGCGGCGATCTCGGCTAAGGAAACCGCCCGGATTTCCCCGCCCGCGCCGCGTCCATTCTTCGCCAGATCGGCCATCGCCATGACGGCGTATCGTCCCTTGGTCGACAGACGCATATCGCACCTTCAAAAATTGCGCGCTTTCCGGGGCTCTTGTGTTAGAACCCGCGCCTTCGCAAAGGCGGCGCGCTTGCGGAGGGACTTAGAAAGTCCCACCTCCGCGGTCAAGTATTACGCTCGCGCGAAATGACAGTTGAACGGATTCCAGAGCCCCTATGCCTGAAGTCATCCTGCCCGGCGCCTCCGGCCGCATCGAAGGCCGCTATTCTCCGGGCAAGCGCCCGAACGCCCCGATCGCCCTGATCCTGCACCCGCATCCCAAGGCGGGCGGTCATATGAACAATCCGGTCGCCGTCACCCTGCACCAGCTGTTCCAGCAGCGCGGCTTCGCCACCCTGCGCTATAATTCGCGCGGCGTCGGCAAGTCGCAGGGCGAGTTCGATTCCGGCATCGGCGAACTGGCGGACGCGGCCACGGCGCTGGACTGGCTTCAGGCCAACAACCCCGGCGCCAGCCAGACCTGGGTCGCGGGCTATCAGTTCGGCGCCTATATCGGCATGCAGCTTCTGATGCGTCGGCCCGAGACCGACGGCTTCATCTCGGTCTCGCCCCCGTCGAACATGTACGACTTCAGCTTCCTGGCGCCCTGCCCCGCCTCGGGTCTGTTCCTGCACGGCACGGCCGACACCATCGTCCCGCCCGTCGAGGTCGAGCGGGTGGTCAACAAGCTGCGCACCCAGAAGGGCATCGTCATCGACTATGAGCTGGAAGAGGGCGCCAGCCACTTCTGGCAGGATCATATGGCCGCCGTGGATCGCCGCGTCGGCGCCTATCTGGACAAGCGGCTGGAAGAAAAGCCGGCCTGATCGTCAGGCCGGCCTCTCGGTTCACCCGGGCTTGGCGTCTGATCGGGTCCGCCACAGCGAATAGCCGACGCCCGCCGCCAATATGGCCGCCGTCACGCTCAGCGAGACGGCGGGCGGGATCTTGTCCAGTCCCATCAGGGGCGCGGCGATCACCTTGCCGCCGATGAAGATCAGCAGCACGGCCAGGGCCTGTTTCAGATAGGCGAAGCGGTGGATGACCGCCGCCAGGGCGAAATACAGCGCCCGCAGGCCCAGAATGGCGAAGATGTTCGAGGTGTAGACGATATAGGGGTCGGTGGTGATGGCGAAGATGGCCGGCACCGAATCCACCGCGAACACCACGTCCGCCAGTTCGATCATCACCAGGGCGAGAAACAGCGGCGTGACGTGCAGCGCCGTCCGGCCCGTCTTGTTCGGCTGACGCACGAAGAAGGCGTGCCCATGCAGGGTCTCCGTCACCGGCAGGCGGCGACGCAGCCAGGCCAGCAGCCGATTGTCGGCGATGTCCTGCTCATTCTCGTGACGGGCGGCGAACATCTTGATCCCGGTGAAGACCAGGAAGGCCGCGAACAGATACAGCACCCACTCATAGCGGCTGACCAGGGCCGCCCCGCCTGCGATCATCAAGGCCCGCAGGACGATCACCCCGACGATGCCCCAGAACAGCACCCGGTGCTGGTAGATGCGCGGTATGGAAAAGGCCCCGAAGATCATGGCGATGACGAAGACATTGTCCATCGCCAGGCTTTTTTCGATCGCAAAGCCGGTCAGATATTCCAGCCCCTTTTCCGACCCCAGCTCCCACCAGACGAAGCCGCCGAACGCCAGGGCGATCGCAATGTACATCGAGGACAGCAGCAGGCTCTCGCGAACCCCGATTTCATGATCCTTGCGGTTCAGCACGCCCAGGTCGAGCGCCAGCAGCAGGGCCACGATTCCAATGAAGCCGACCCACATCCATGCGGGCTTGCCCAGCCATTCGGCCAGCAGAAAATCCACGTCTACCTCCATCAATGTCGAGAGGCGGCCGACATCACGATCGGGAGGGATCGCCAGAGGGGCCCGGATCGCCGCCTCTTATGGCTAAGATAGAGCCGAATGCGCGTCAACGGGCGCGACAAACGGTCTCGCCGGGTCCACATAGGGGCCAGTGGAACCCTGCCGATAACGCCTCGCTAGATCCCCATGACGCAAACCGCTTCCTCCTCCCCTGCCGCCGCGCCGCGGCCCGTTCATGACATCGTCATCATCGGCGGCGGCGCAGGCGGGCTTGAGCTGGCCGCGCGCCTCGGCCGTCGGTTCGGTCCGCGCGAGGGACGCCGGCGCGTCCTGCTGATCGACCGCTCCATCTTCCACCTGTGGAAGCCCAGCCTGCATGAGGTGGCGGCCGGATCGCTGGACAGCCATCAGGAGGGGCTGTCCTATCCCGTCCTGGCGCGCCGCAATCATTTCAGCTTCGCCTTCGGCGACCTGACCGGGCTCGATCCGGCGAACAAGACCCTGACCCTGGGTGAAATCCGCGATCAGGACGGCGCCGTGCTGGTCGCCCCGCGCACCCTGGCCTTCAACACCCTGGTCCTGGCGATCGGCAGCGGATCGAACCTGTTCAACACGCCGGGCGCCGCCGAACACGCCCATCTTCTGGAAGACGTCGCCGACGCCGAGGCCTTCAACAAACGTTTGACCAGCGCCTTCCTGGCTGCGGCCTATTCGGATGATCGCAGGCTGAGCATCGCCATCGTCGGGGCCGGCGCCACGGGGGTGGAGCTGTCCACCGAACTGATCGAAGGCCATGACGAACTGTCTGCGGGTCTGACGCCGGACCAGAGGTTCGACATCGACGTCACCATTGTGGAGGCCGCGCCCCGTATCCTGGGCGGTCTTCCGGAACGGGTTTCGACCAAGGCGGCCCAGGCCCTGGAGGCCAAGGGGGTGAGGCTGCTGACCGACGCCAAGGTCCAGGCCGTCCATGCGGACCGGCTGGAGACGTCCAGAGGCGCGGTTCCCGCCGACCTGATCGTCTGGGCCGCCGGGGTCAAGGCCGCCGAGACCAACCGCGACCTCGGTCTGACGACGGGACGTCTCAATCAGTTCGTCGTAGACGACCGGCTGCGGACCTCCGCGCCCGACATCTACGCCCTGGGCGACTGCGCCGAAGCGCCAGGCCCCGACGGGCGCCCGGTCCCCGCCCGCGCCCAGGCCGCCGCCCAACAGGCCGCCTATCTGGCCCAGGCCCTGGCGGACCCGGCTCGCGATCCCGGCCCCTATGTCTATCGCGACCGGGGGTCGCTGGTGTCGCTGGGCGGGGACCGGGGCGTGGGATCGCTGATGGGCAATCTGAGCGGGCCGAACTTCCTGATCGAGGGGCTGATCGCCAAATGGGCCTATATGGCCCTGCACCTGGACCACCACCGGGCCATTCTGGGCGTCCGTCGCACCGTCATCCTGGCCTTGTCACGGCTGCTGCACCGCCGCGTCTCGGGTCGGCTCAAGCTGCACTGAGACGCCGTGATCAGTGCGGCGGCTCCTCCGCGCCGCGTGGCGGGGCGTGGGCGCGCACGCACCAGATGACGCTGACGATCATCATCAGTATGGCCAGTATCTCCACCAGGGCCGGCCCCCGCCCCTCCCAGACATAGCCGTAGACGAAGGCGAACACCGTCTCGAAGACGATCATCTGGCCCAGCATGGACAGGGGCAGGCGGCGGCTGGCCTGGTTCCACAGGGCGTTGCCGATGATGGAGGCCAACAGGGCCACGCCCAGGCAGACCCCCGCCAGATGCAGCCACTGCCCCCCGCTCCAGTCCTGGGCGGTCCAAACCGCCGGGACCGCCAGGATCAATGCCAGGCCGCCGGTCACGACGCCGGTCAGCAGGGACCAGTCATGGGGCGAGACCTCGGGCAGCCGCGCCATCCAGCGGCTATTGCCCACCGCATAGGCCGACCAGGACGCCAGGGCGCAGGGCGCAGACCAAGCCGATCAGGGCCTGAGCCCCCGTCGGTCCCTCCGCCCCCGCCTCCCCCTGAGCCAGGGCCCGCCAGCCGATCAGGGCCACCGCCAGGGCGGCCAGGACGATGGGGGGCGCCGCGCGCGACAGGGACGGTCCGCTGCGGTCCCTCAGCCCCCACAGGGCCACCACCACCGGCACCATGCCGACGATCAGGGCCGAGGCCGCCACCCCGGCCAGATGCACTGCGACCACGACAAAGGCGAAATAGACCAGATTGCCCGCCAGGCTCAGCCAGACCAGGGCGCGCCATGTCCGCGCCTCGATCAAGGGCGCCAGCCGCCGCCAGCGCGGGGCGATCAGGACGGCGGCGATCAGCCCATAGGCCAGATACCGCCCGGCGGTCAGCAGCAGGGGCGAGGCCTCGGGCGCAAACTTCGGCGCCAGGAAGACCAGCCCCCACATCGCGCCTGCGCCCAGGCCGGAGGCGACGCCCCACAGCCGGCCCGAGGATGCCGCCGTCATATCGCGCTCCGCCTTAAACCTGGCCCGCGCTTACACGGTTCGCCTTCCAGCGAAAACCGCCCTGGACGTCAGGCCGCCTCGACCGCCTCTTCGGCCGGGACGGTGCGGATCATATAGTCGAAGGCGGCCAGCCCTGCCTTGGAGCCCTCACCCATCGCCACCACGATCTGCTTATAGGGCACAGTCGTCACGTCGCCCGCCCCGAAGACGCCCGGCTGAGACGTCTCGCCCCGATGATCCACCTCGATCTCGCCGCGCGTCGTCAGGGCCACGGCGCCGTGCAGCCATTCGGTGTTCGGCACCAGGCCGATTTGGACGAAGACGCCTTCCAGATCGACGTCGTGATGGGCGTCGGAGTTGCGGTCCTTATAGACCAGGCCCGTCACCTTCTCGCCGTCGCCGCGCACCTCGGTCGTCAGGGCCGAGGTCACGATCCGCACGTTCGGCAGGGTCGCCAGCTTGCGCTGCAGCACAGCATCGGCCCGCAGTTCGCTGTCGTATTCGATCAGGGTCACATGGGCCACAATGCCCGCCAGGTCGATCGCCGCCTCGACGCCGGAGTTGCCGCCGCCGATCACCGCCACCCGCTTGCCCTTGAACAGCGGCCCGTCGCAGTGCGGGCAATAGGCCACACCCTTGTTCTTGTACTGGTCCTCGCCCGGCACATTCATCTGCCGCCAGCGGGCGCCGGTCGACAGGATGACGGTGCGCGACTTCAGACTGGCGCCGTTCTCCAGCACCACCTCGTGCAGACCGCCCGGAACCTTGGCCGGGATCAGCTTGGCCGCCTTCTGCAGGTTCATCAGGTCCACCTCATATTCGCGGACATGCTGCTCCAGATGGGCGGCCAGTTTCGGCCCCTCGGTATGGGGCACCGAGATGAAGTTCTCGATCGCCATGGTGTCCAGCACCTGGCCGCCGAACCGTTCGGCCACGATGCCGGTGCGGATGCCCTTGCGCGCCGTATAGATGGCGGCCGCCGCCCCGGCGGGGCCGCCGCCGACCACCAGGACGTCGAACGGGTCCTTGGCCTTCAGCCGCTCGGCGGCCCGCGCCTCGGCGCCCGAATCCAGCTTGGCGACGATCTGCTCCAGCTCCATCCGGCCCTGGCCGAACAGTTCGCCGTTCAGGAAGACCGTCGGCACGGCCATGATCTTGCGCTCGTCCACCTCGTCCTTGAACAGGCCGCCTTCGATGGCGACGTGTTTGATGCGCGGGTTCAGCACGCTCATCAGGTTCAGGGCCTGCACCACGTCGGGGCAGTTCTGGCACGACAGCGAGAAATAGGTCTCGAACACATAGTCGCCCTCCAGATCCTTGACCTGCTGGATCACCTCCTGCGCCGCCTTGGACGGATGGCCGCCGACGTGCAGCAGGGCCAGCACCAGCGAGGTGAACTCGTGGCCCAGAGGAATCCCCGCGAACCGCACCCCGATGTCGGTGCCCTTCCTGCGGATCAGGAAGCTGGGCTGGCGTTCGTCGTCATAGTCGCGGCCCATCTCGACCTTGCCGTGCGAGACCGAGACGATCTCCTCCAGCAGGGTCTTCAGCTCCTGCGACTTGGGCCCCGCGCCCAGCGACGCGATCAGTTCGACCGGATGGACGATGTTCTTGAGGTAGCTCTCGAGCTGAGATTTCAGATTGGCGTCCAGCATGGGGCAGTCCTCGAATTCCAGGGTGACGCGCCGCCTTCGAGCCGATCCCGGCGAGGCTTGCGCGATAGGGTCCGGCCCCCACGAGACAGGGCGGCGGCCGGTTGGGTCCGACCCGAAGGCCGGACCCGATAGGCGTTCAGTCTTAGATCTTGCCGACGAGGTCGAGCGACGGCGCCAGGGTGGCTTCGCCTTCTTCCCACTTGGCCGGGCAGACTTCACCCGGATGCGCGCGCACATATTGCGCGGCCTTGACCTTGCGCAGCAGTTCGGCGGCGTTGCGGCCGATGCCTTCCGAGGTGGTCTCGGTGAACTGGATCACGCCGTCCGGATCGACCAGGAAGGTCGCACGATCGGCCAGGCCCACGCCCGGACGCATGGCGTCGAAGTTGTTGGTCACCTGACCCGAGGGATCGCCCAGCATGGTGTAGGTGATCTTGCCGATGGCCGGCGAGGAGTCGTGCCAGGCCTTGTGCGAGAAATGGGTGTCGGTCGACACCGAATAGATTTCAACGCCCAGCTTCTGGAACTCGGCGTAGTTGTCGGCCAGGTCTTCCAGCTCGGTCGGGCAGACGAAGGTGAAGTCGGCCGGATAGAAGAAGAAGATCGCCCACTTGCCCGCCACATCGGCCTCGGTGACGGTCAGGAACTTGCCGTCCTTATAGGCCTCGGCCGTGAAGGGTTTGATGGTCGTGTTGATGAGGGCCATGCAGGGCTTCCATTCCGTTGGGAGGTTGGGGAGGCCCGCTTCCTACCGCATCGCAGCAGATAAGCCCAATCACTTATTTGCAGATGCGTGATAGATTTTGGTTATACATCCTCGTGTCGGTTCAACTGGGCAGCGCGCCGCCGTCTATTGCGTCCTGAATACAGGTGCGGCGCTCAGCGGCGAAGAATTCGGCGTCTTCCAAGCGGCGTCGTTCCACCGCCGCCTGAACCGCAGCCAGCCTTTGATCCTTCAGCTGTGCTGGGTTCAGCTTTTCGATCCACCAGTCGCGAACAAACCAGCTGGGGCCGGCCACGCGACCGCCGTCCTTGGCAGCTTCGATGATCAGCAGCATCACGTGGGCGTAGCAGATTTCGGCGCGCTGCATGTCCGATGGATAGGAGGTCGCCGACGGCGCCGCCGCCTGCTGGAGCGCCATCGCGGCGATCAACGAAACCATCATGGCCTAACCCCCTCCAAACGTCCAAACCGCAGCCTTGAACCTAATACAGCAGGAACGCCCCCCGCGCCTCTTCCCACGCCGCCTCATCCGGCCGCGTCGCCGCCTCCAGATCCCCAGGCCCCGCCGCCGCGTCGTCCACCCATTCCCGCAAGCCGGGCCCGCCGTTGATCACGTCGATGGGCAGTTTCCCGAACGCATATTCATAAGGAAAATCCCGCCACAGATCGTAGTCGGGATACAGCCGCCGGATCGCCTTGAACCCCAGGGCCTGCACCCGCCACGGCTTGAAGGCGGCGTGGTCGTAGCCGGGGTGATCGACATGGATCTGCACCCCGCTGCACAGTTTCCCGACGTGCTTGTGGAAGGTCGGCTCGAACCACATGTCGCGCAGCACGCAACCGCCCAGCCATACCGGCGCCAGAGCCTGCATCTCGGCGATCACCGCCCGCGCATCGATGTCCGGCGCCCCGAACAGCTCCAGCGGCCGGGTCGTGCCCCGGCCTTCCGACAGGGTCGCCCCCTCCAGCATCACCGTCCCGGCGTAGCAGCGGGCCATGCTCAGGTTCGGCGCATTGGGGCTGGGATTGACCCAGGCCCGCTCGCCCAGTGGCCAGCCGAAGCCCGGCCCCGCCTCGGGGGCCCAGCCCTGCATCTCCACGACGCGGTAGTCCACATCCAGCCTGAACCGGTCGATGAACCACAGGCCCAGTTCGCCCATCGTCATGCCGTGCCGCATCGGCATCGGCCCGGCCCCGACGAAACTCTCCCAGCCGGGCTTCAGCGTCATCCCCTCGACCGGCCGCCCCGCCGGATTGGGCCGGTCCAGCACCCAGACCGACTTGCCGTGTTTCGCCGCCGCCTCCAGCACATATAGAAGCGTCGTCACATAGGTGTAGATGCGGCAGCCCAGGTCCTGCAGGTCGATCAGGACGACGTCGAACGTCTCCATCCACTCGTCCTTGGGCCGCCGCACCTCGCCGTACAGGCTGAAGACCGGGAAGCCGTGCACCGGATCGCGATAATCCGGGCTCTCCATCATATTGTCCTGCAGATCGCCCTTCATCCCGTGCTGCGGCCCGAAAGCGGCGGTAATGTTGATCTCGGGACAGGCGGCCAGGGCGTCCACCGCATGCCCCAGATCCTTCGTCACCGAGGCCGGATGCGCCAGCAGGGCCACGCGCCGCCCCTTCAGCTGCGCCCTCAGGGCGTCGTCGGACAGCAGGCGGTCGAGACCGAAATTCATGGCAGTTCCAGCGCGAACGAGTCGGGATGATGAAAGTCCGGCTTATCCGAAGGATGCGCCAGGGCCCAATAGGCGATCGCCCCGTCCAGACCCTCGACCACTGCCGTCAGCCCGACCGGCCCCGTCGCATCCTCGGGCAGCTCCACATCGACCGTCAGAACGAACCGCCCCTGGGCCATGCGCGTGACGATGAAGGGCGCCGCGATCTCCAGCCCCCGCATCCCCTCGCGATAGCCGTCGAACCGATAGGCCGCCCAGGCCCCCGACGGCGACAGATTATATTCGACATAGCCGCCCTCCGTCCGCACGAAGGCCTCGAAACAGGTCGTCCGCCACAGCTCGTCCGTCCGCACCCGCGCCGTCGCCTGCGGCCAGCGCACCCTCTCGACCGGCCCGGCCAACAGATACTCCAGGCTCAACACCCGCCCCGCCCGTCGCGCCTCGACCTCCAGCGTCAGCCCGGCGGGGGAACAGGTCGGGTGCGGGATCAAGGGCAGACGCATCCCGTCTTCGTAGCGCAGGCTTGACGCCGGTCAACGCTGCGCCTTATCCAGAACCCATGTTCGCCGCCCGCCCCATCGCCGGCCTGTATTACCGCCCGCTGTAAGCGAGCGGCCCGCGAACTCGCGCCGCCTTCGCTGGCGACGCGCTCTTCGGAAATGGAAGACGACCGCCGGCATCCCTGCTAACGGAGCCTCCGCCATGACCGACCAAGCCTTCAAATCCGACTTCCTCCGCACCCTTCAGGCGCGCGGCTACGTCCATCAGATCACCCATCCGACCGAGCTGGACGAGGCGGCCGCCTCGGGCGTGGTTGCCGGCTACATCGGCTTCGACGCCACCGCTCCGTCCCTGCACGTGGGCAGCCTGATCCAGATCATGATGCTGCGCCGGCTCCAGCAGGCGGGCGGCAAGCCCATCGTCCTGATGGGCGGCGGCACCACCAAGGTCGGCGACCCGACCGGCAAGGATGCGTCGCGCCCCCAGCTGACCCAAGAGACCATCCAGTCGAACATCGACTCCATCAAGACGGTCTTCGCCAAATTCCTGACCTTCGGCGACGGCCCGACCGATGCGGTCATGGTCAATAACGACGACTGGCTGTCGACCTACGGCTACATCCAGTTCCTGCGCGACTTCGGGACCCATTTCACCGTCAACCGGATGCTGAGCTTCGACTCGGTCAAGCTGCGGCTCGAGCGCGAGCAGCCGATGACCTTCCTCGAGTTCAACTACATGCTGATGCAGTCGGTGGACTTCCTGGAGCTGAACCGCAGCCTGAAGGTCACGCTGCAGATGGGCGGGTCGGACCAGTGGGGCAACATCACCTCGGGCGTGGATCTGGTGCGCCGGGTGGACCAGAAGGCCGCCTTCGGCCTGACCACCCCGCTTCTGACCACGGCCTCGGGCGGCAAGATGGGCAAGACCGCCCAGGGCGCCGTCTGGCTGAACGCCGAACAGCTGAGCCCCTACGACTACTGGCAGTTCTGGCGTAACGCCGAGGACGCCGACGTCGGCCGCTTCATGCGCCTGTTCACGGACCTCAGCCTGGAGCAGATCGCCGAATACGAAGCCCTGGAGGGCGCGGCCATCAACGAGGCCAAGAAGGCCCTCGCCGACGCCGCCACCACCCTGCTGCACGGGGCCGAAGCCGCCGCCACCGCCCGCGCCGCCGCCGAAAGCGCCTTCGAGAAGGGCCAGCTTTCCGCCGACCTGCCGACCGTCGAACTTCCGGCCGCCGAGATCTACGGCGCCATGATCGCCGCCGTCGTGACCAAGGCCGGCCTGACCGCCTCCAACGGCGAGGCGCGCCGCCTGGCCCAGGGCGGGGGCTTGCGCCTCAACGACGTCGCCGTCTCCGACGGCGCCCAGCTGCTGACCGAGGCCGATCTGAAGGACGGCGTGATCAAGCTGGCGGCCGGCAAGAAGAAGATCGTGCTGGTGAGGCCCGTTTAATCTCCGTCACCCTCGGGCTTGACCCGAGGGCCGGACCATCCGCCGCTTGTGCGAACAAGCGCCGCACTCCGAGCACCACATCCGATCCTCGGGTCAGGCCCGAGGATGACGGAAGGAGACAGCCCATGTCCACCGATGAACGCCAGCCCGCCCCCGCTCTCGACCTGCCGACCGACAACGGCGGCCGGATCTCCCTCGCCGCCCTGAGGGGCAAGCCCGCCGTCGTCTACTTCTATCCCAAGGACGACACGACCGGCTGCACCCGCGAGGCCCAGGACTTCACCGCCCTGTCCGCCGACTTCGCCGCCTTGGGCTGCCCGGTCATCGGCGTGTCCAGGGACACGGTGAAGAAGCACGACAAGTTCAAGGCCAAGTACGACCTCGCCGTCGTCCTGGCCTCCGACGAGGACGGCGCCGCCTGCGAGGCCTGGGGCGTCTGGGTCCAGAAGAAGCTCTACGGCCGCGAATATATGGGCATCGAACGCGCCACCTTCCTGATCGACGCCCAGGGTCGGATCGCCCGCGCCTGGCGCAATGTGAAGGTCGCCGACCACGCCGCCGAGGTTCTCGCGGCGGCCCACGCCTTGGGCTGAGAACGCCGAATCGCCTTCAAGGGGAATCCCGTCCAAGCGGGTTCTCGCATTCCGGGATTCTCAAGGCACTTTTGCGTGAAAATGCCCAAAAACGCCTGAAATGATAGTTAACAACAGGTGAACCATCTTGCCGCTGTCATAAAGGCGGCGGATAAACCCCACCTCGACGTGGGGGCGTTGCTTTATGGACCTGGAAGAGAAAGCGCCGAAACGCTCCTTCATGGATCGTTTTTTGCCCGTCCGTTACGTCTATCTCCGCAGCCATGACGAGGTTCGGGCCTACGCCCTCACCGCCCGGCGTCAGATCCTGCTCGGCCTGGCGGCATCGGCCTTCTTGGTCTGGTCTCTGGTCGCCTCGGGCGCCTTCCTCTTCGACATCGTGACCCGGCACCACGCCGACTCCGAGGTCATCCGCGCGCGCGCCGCGTCCGAACGGCTGAACGCCGACCTTCAGGCGCGGCTGGAAAGCGCGGTCGTGCGCATGTCCGCCACCAACGGCGCCCTGGACCAGACGGCCGCCATGATCGAACGCCGGCACGCCGCCCTGACCCAGGTCATGACCGGGCTGAACGGGGTGGACGGCGCGGTCCAGGCCCTGGCGCCCAAGCCCCTGCGCCCCGACATGCCGCCGATCCAGCGCATTCTGGCGGTACGGCTGGACCAGGAACGGCTGCTGGATCGAGCGGAGACCTTCGCCCAGACTCGCGCCGAACGGCTCCGGCTGGCCTTCCGTCTCGCGGGCCTCAATCCCGCCGCCTATGTCGCCGCCGCCGAACCGCTGGGCGGCCCCCTGGTGGAGGCGCGCGATCCCCGGGCCCTGGCCGCCATTCTGGACGTCGACGAACCCTTCGCCGTCCGCATCCGCCACGCGGCGACCAATCTGAACGAAATGCGGACCCTGTCGGAGGCCGCCGAAGAGCTGCCGTTCAAACGACCGACCCAGGCCCGCACCACCTCCGGCTTCGGCGTCCGCTTCGACCCCTTCAACGGCCGTCCCGCCATCCACCAGGGCCAGGATTTCGCCGCCCCGCTGAACACCCCCATCTACGCCACGGCGCCCGGCGTCGTTTCCTTCGCCGGCGTTCGTTCAGGGTATGGCAATACGGTCGAGATAGACCACGGGCGCGGCTTCAAGACGCGCTACGCCCATCTGAACGCCCTGGCCGTCCAGCCGGGGCAGTCGGTCGCGCTCGGCCAGAGGATCGGCGCCATGGGCACCACCGGCCGATCGACCGGCGTCCACCTCCATTACGAAGTCTGGCTGAACGGCCGGCCGCAGAACCCCGCACGCTTCCTCAGAGCAGGAGATCAACTTGTTCAACAAAATTAGCAAACCCGCGACCCCGACGCCCTCGTCGCCTCGTCCTGCGGCCCCGGCCATTCCGCCGCTGCCGGACATGCCGGCGCCCCCGCGCGCAGGCTCGGCTCCGGCCGCGACGACGCCTGGGCGCGGCCTGTCCACCCTGTCCTCCGACCTGGCCTTTGAAGGCAATATCACCGGCGCGGGCGATCTGCAGATCGATGGACAGATCAAGGGCGACGTCCGCGTCGGCCGCCTGATCGTCGGCGAGACCGGCGCGGTCGAGGGCAATGTCCAGGCCGACTATATCGAAGTGCGCGGCCGCATCGTCGGCGGCGTCCAGGGCAAGCAGATCAAACTGGTCGCCACAGCCTATGTGGAAGGCGACATCACCGCCGAACAGCTGTCGATCGACGTCGGCGCCTTCTTCCAGGGCCGCGTCGCCCAGGGCCAGCGTCAGGCCCCCGCCCCCGCGCCGGTCGCCCCCGTCGCGCTCCAGCCGACGCCCGCCCCGGCGAGCGAGGCCAAGGCTGACGTCGTGGCCCTGAAGCCGAACGCCTGATCCGCGTCGCGGCCTGATCGCCGGATTTCAGCGATCAGGCCGCGCCCTCGCCGTCAATCGGCGACCGAGCCCCGCGTCTGGCCGACCCGCGCCGCCAAGGCCGCCCCCATGAAGGCGTCAAGGTCACCGTCCAGCACCCCTTGCGTATCCGAGGTCTCGACCTCGGTCCGCAGGTCCTTCACCATCTGATACGGCTGCAGCACATAGGATCGGATCTGGTGCCCCCAGCCGATGTCCGTCTTGGCGTCGTTCAGGGCCTGGGCCGCCGCCTCGCGCTTCTGCAGTTCCAGCTCATACAGACGCGCCCGCAGCATCTTCCACGCCTGTTCGCGGTTCTGGTGCTGCGACCGGCCGGTCTGGCAGGACACGACCGTATTGGTCGGAATGTGCGTCAGACGCACGGCCGAATCCGTCTTGTTGATGTGCTGACCGCCGGCGCCCGAGGCGCGATAGGTGTCGGTGCGCACGTCGGACGGATTGATGTCGATCTCGATCGTGTCGTCGACGACTGGCGAGACGCCGATCGAGGCGAACGAGGTGTGCCGCTTGGCCGCCGCATCATAGGGGCTGATCCGCACGAGGCGATGGACGCCGGATTCCGACTTCAGCCAGCCATAGGCGTTGGGGCCGCTGATCAGAACGGTGGCCGACTTGACACCCGCCTGTTCGCCGTCCTCCTGAGCCTCGACCGTGACTTCATAGCCGTGCGCCTTGGCCCAGCGGCTGTACATCCGCAGCAGCATGCCCGCCCAGTCGTTGGATTCTGTGCCGCCGGCGCCGGAGTTGACTTCCAGATAGGCGTCGTTTCCGTCGGCCTCGCCGGACAGCAGGGCCTCCAGCTCGGCCCGCGCCGCCCGTTCCTTGATGCCGCGCAACAGGGCGCGCGCCTCTTCCAGAGCGGCCTCGTCGCCTTCTTCATCGGCCATATCGGCCAGCATGACCCCGTCTTCCAGGTCCTGCTCCATCGCCTTGACGGCGTTGATCTGGCCTTCCAGGCGCGATCGGTCGCGGCTGACGGCCTGGGCCTCTTCCGGCCGGTCCCACAGGGTCGGGTCCTCGACCCGTGCGTTCAGCTCATCGAGCTTTCTGACGGCGACGTCCCAGTCAAAGACGCCTCCTGAGCAGAGCGACGCTCTGCTCGATGTCGGCCTTCATGGCCTCGACATCCGGTCTCATCGCAATCTCCAGCGACACTAGGCCCTCAAGCAGCGCGGCCCGCAGGTCGCGCGATAGGGCGAAAAGAATGAAGAACGGCGCGCCACGAGGACGCGCCGTTCGGAGGGCCTACCTAGAGCCTCAGTACAGTCCGCTCAAGTCCTCGGCCGGCGCCTTCTTCGGCGGCGGGGCGGCGGCGGGCGGCGGGGCGTTGGCGCCGGCGGCGGCGGCCTCCTGTTCGCGACGGATCACGTCATAATAGTTCTGGGGTCCGACCGGCTGGCTCGGGGCCTGGACCGGGGCCGGCGCCTGGCGTTCAGTGCCGGGGCGGAAGGCTTCCTCGATCCCATTCACCGTGCGGAAAACGGCGTTCTTGGGCCGCACGAATGGCCGGGCCGGCCGCTCCTTCAGCGCCGTCTGCATGAATTCGGTAAAGACCGGCACGGCGGCCGAGGCGCCGGCCTCGCCGGACCCCAGCGACCGGTTGTCGTCAAAACCGATGAAGACCCCCACCACGATATCGGTGGTGAAGCCGACGAACCAGGCCGAACGGTATTCATTGGTCGTGCCGGTCTTGCCGGCGACCCAGCGACCCAGGCCGCGCGCGCTGGCGGCCGTGCCCCGCTGGACCACGCCTTCCAGCATCGAACTCATCTGATAGGCGGTGATCGGATCGATCACCTGGGTTCCGCGCGGCTGAAGACGCGGCGATTCCTGACCGGAGAAGCCCCGCCCGCATTCGCGGCAGTTGCGGGCGTCCGCGCGGAAGATGGTCTGGCCGTCCCGGTCCTGAACATAGTCGATCAGATAGGGGGTCACGCGCCGTCCGCCGTTGGCGAAGGCCGAATAGGCCGCCGTGATCTCCAGCGGCGTCACCTCGCCCGCGCCCAGGGACACCGACAGGTTTGGCGTCAGTCCCGGGATCCCCATCCGGTCCGCCTGATCGACGATCTTCTTCATGCCGACCGACTGGGCCAGGCGCACCGTCATGACGTTGCGCGACAGCTCCAGCCCGCGCCGCAGCGTCTGGGGCCCGTAATATTCCCGGCTGTAGTTCTCAGGCGTCCAGCGCTGGCCGTTGGGGCCGCCGGCGAAGCTGATCGGGGCGTCCAGAACGATGGAGGCGGGGGTGAAATCCCCCTCCAGCGCCGTCGCATAGACGAAGGGCTTGAAGGCCGACCCCGGCTGTCGCTTGGCCTGGGTCGCCCGGTTGAAGCTGGACAGGGCGAAGGAATAGCCGCCCACCATGGCCAGAACCCGGCCCGACTGGGGCTCGATCGCCACCAGGGCGCCGTTGACGCGCGGCACCTGTTTCAGGGCGAACTGGCCGTTCTTCTTCTCGACGAAGATCAGCTCGCCGCGCCGCAGCTGGCGGTTGGCGTTGGCCCAGGCGGCGTCGGCGGCGATCAGGGTTCCGCTCTCGTCGCCCTTGGCCGTGCGGATGCGAACCGTGTTTCCGCTGACGCTCTCGATGGCGGCGGCCTGCCAGCTGCGGCGTTCGGGCGGCGCCTGTTCCTTCAGGGCGGCGGCCTGCCAGCCCTCGGCGAAGTCGGTCGAGCCCCACCCTCCGCGCCAGCCGTGGCGACGGTCATAGTTCTCCAGACCTTGCATCAGCGCCTGGCGCGCGGCCGTCTGCAAGGTCGGGTCCAGGGTGGTGCGCATATAGAAGCCGCCAGCGCGCAACTGGGCGCCGAAATCGGGATTGGCCGCCGCCTGACGCCGCGCCTCCTCCACAAAGAAGTCCGCGTCCTTGTATTCGGACCGCTGCGGCGCGTCGCGCGTGACCAGGGGCCGGGCGCGCGCCTCGGCCAGCTGAGCCTGGGTCAACCAGCCGCTCTGCTCCATCTCGCCCAACACCCAATCCCGCCGGCCCTTGGCCGCGCCCGGATGACGTTTGGGGTGATAGTTGTTCGGCCCCTTGGGCAGGGAGGCCAGAAAGGCCGCCTCGTCCGGCGTCAGCTGGTTCAGCGACTTGCCGAAATAGTTGTAGGCGGCCGAGGCGATGCCGAACGACCGGTAGCCCAGGAAGATCTCGTTCAGATACAGGCCGAGGATCTGCTCCTTGGACAGGGTCGCCTCCAGACGATTGGCCAGGATGGCTTCCTTCAGCTTGCGGTTCAGGCTCGATTCATTGGTCAGCAGGACGTTCTTGGCCACCTGCTGGGTGATGGTCGAGCCGCCTTCCAGCCGGCGCCCCTGCGCCAGGTTGAAGACGTTCTTCAGCGACGCCCGGCCTATGCCGCCCACATCGATGCCGCCGTGCTGGAAGAAGTTGCGGTCCTCGGCGGCCAGGAAGGCCTGCACCACCGTCGCCGGAATCTGGTCGTAGGAGACGTAGATTCGCCGCTCGTCCGAAAACTCCCCGATCAGGGTGCCGTCGCCCGCATAGACTCGCGTCGCCGTCGGCGGACGGTAGTCCGCCAGTTCCGAGGCGTCGGGCAGGTCGTGGAACAGCCAGGCCGCATAGACGGCCACCGCCACCCCCGCCAGGGCGATGCCGCCCAGCAGGACCATGCCCGCCCATACGAACCAGCGTTCGGCAATCTTCACGGCCTACTCCGACGACACGCCCCGAATTGGTGCTTTAGCCCGCGTCGGCCCCGAAAGGCTAGGGTGCGGATGCAACGCCCCCTTTCCCTGCCTCGTTCAGCCCCCATCTGAAGCCTTCCCAACACAGGAGACCGCCATGGAAGTTCTGTACCGCGCCCAGGCCACCGCCTCGGGCGGCGGCCGCGAAGACGGCCGCTCGACCACCGACGACGGCAAGATCGACGTCAAACTCTCTACGCCGAAGGAAATGGGCGGAAAGGGCGGCGACGGGACCAATCCCGAACAGCTGTTCGCCACCGGCTATGCGGCCTGTTACCTGGGGGCGCTTCGTCTGGTCAGCGGCAAGGCGGGCACGCCCGTCGGCCCCGACACCAAGATCACCGCCGGCGTCGGCTTCGGCAAGAACACCCGGGGCGAAGGCTTCAACCTGGACGTCGATCTGACCGTCACCGACCACGGCCTGGACCAGGCTGTGATCGAAGACCTGATCGAAAAGGCCCACCAGGTCTGCCCCTATTCCAACGCCACGCGCGGCAATGTGGACGTCCGCCTGGCGGCCAAGTAAGACCTCCGCTCATCCCCGCGAATGCGGGGATCCAGTGCCTTGGGCGATGATCGCCGCCGTCTGCAAAAGCGCATCGCCCAACGCACTGCCGAGCAAAAGAACGGGATCCCCGCTTTCGCGGGGATGAGCGGGGTTTAAGTGATCCCGAACGTGCGCTAATCGCACAGGCATGACCTCCCCGCTCGACGCCTCCCCCGATCCGCTGATCACCCTGGAACCGACCCGCCGCGTGACCCTGCGCGAGGCCTTCGGGATCGACAGCGACATGACCGTGCCCGCCTTCGCCGAGCGCGACAGCCATGTGCCCGAGATCGACGAGGCCTATCGCTTCGACCCTCAGACCACGATCGCCATCTGCGCCGGCTTCGCCTTCGACCGCCGCGTCATGGTCCAGGGCTATCACGGCACCGGCAAGTCGACCCATATCGAACAGGTTGCGGCCCGCCTGAACTGGCCCCTGGTCCGCATCAATCTGGACAGCCACGTCAGCCGCATCGACCTGGTCGGCAAGGACGCCATCGTCCTGAAGGACGGCAAGCAGATCACCGAGTTCCGCGAGGGCATACTGCCCTGGTCGCTGCAACGCCCCGTCGCCCTGGTCTTCGACGAATATGACGCCGGCCGCCCCGACGTCATGTTCGTGATCCAGCGCGTGCTCGAGGCCCAGGGCCGCCTCACCCTGCTGGACCAGAACCGCGTCATCCGCCCGAACAAATATTTCCGCCTGTTCGCCACGACCAACACCATCGGTCTGGGCGACACCACGGGCCTGTATCACGGCGCGCAACAGATCAATCAGGCCCAGTTGGACCGCTGGAACATCGTCACCACGCTGAACTACCTCGACCACGACGTCGAGGCCGAGATCGTCGCCGCCAAGGTCCCTGAATGGTCGGACGCGGAAGGGCGCCGCCGCATCGCCGCCATGGTCCGCGTCGCCGACATGACCAGGAACGCCTTCATGAACGGCGACATCTCCACCGTCATGTCGCCCCGCACCGTCATCACCTGGGCCCAGAACGCCCTGATCTTCGGCGGCGACGTGGCGCTCAGCTTCCGCCTGACCTTCCTGAACAAGTGCGACGAACTGGAACGCCCCACGATCGCGGAATTCTACCAACGCGCCTTCGGCGAGGACCTCCCCGAAGCGGCGACGCGGGTGAAGGTGGGTTAAATCAACCCTATCCACAGCCTTGTGGGCCGTTGTGGGATTGGTCTACGCAGAACTAAATTAGCTTAGGAATTACAACCATTAACCGATTTGCAACCTGAATAGAATCGGGGGATAAGAACCACAACATGCAGTGGGCGAAGGCGATGCGACCCACTAGGGCTGGGATTTGGACCGGCAAATAAGCACTCACAGCTTGCGAGTGCTATTGCGCGTTTGCGCGGAATCGGGGATATGATTCGGTGACGCTTAAACGAAAGAAGCCGTCGGGCTGGCACCCAACGGCTTCCGGAAGTTAGGCGCTTGCCATCCAACTGACTTGGGCGGCAAGGACTGGCCCAATTCGCGAGCGGCACGATGTAGTGTCTGCTGGTCCAGTGTCAAGCCCAAGTCGTATGCTTCAAGGAGCAACGACCATGGCCATAAACGGCCTCACTTACCCCTGCTACTATCAGTACAAGGACGCCGCTGGATATTGGCGTTGGACCTACTACGCCTCCAACGGCAAGGCTATCGGCGTCAGCAGCGAGAGCTACGTTGCAAAGGCGGATTGCCAACGCAGCATCGACATCATGAAGGCGTCCTACAACTCGCCGCTTTATGAACCTAAAGCGGCTTAGCCTTATGCTGATGTCGGCCGACGCTAGTCGTCGGCCGACTAAGCCGCCCTCGGCCTGATCATCTCCAGCGCATCGCCCATCTTCCGACGCTGCTCCATCAGATCGTAGTCCGCCTGCAACCCCAGGAAATACCCCGGCCGCACGCCCCAGTACCGCGCCAGACGCAGGTCCGTGTCGGCCGTCACCGCCCGCTTTCCCAGCACGATTTCATTGATCCGGCGCGGCGGCACGCCGACGGCCTTGGCCAGGGCGGTCTGGCTCATGCCCAGCGGCTTGAGAAACTCTTCCAACAGAATGTCGCCCGGCGTCGGATTCTTCAGCCAGTCGTCCGCAGGGCCGACATCGGCGACACGATCAATGGTAATCGCAGATTTCGACATCGTCGCAGCCTCCGTCGCTCCAGCGGAAACAGATCCGCCACTGTTGATTGATCCGGATCGAATACTGCCCGCTCCGGTCGCCCGACAAGGACTCCAGCCGGTTGCCGGGTGGTATGCGAAGCTCGTCCAGCGCCAGGCTTCTATTCAGCAGACGCAGCTTTCGCAGCGCCGCCTCCTGGATATCGCCCGGCAGCCGCCGCGATCTTTGACCGCTCCAGACCTTTTCCGTTTCACGGTCGCGGAAACTGCGGATCATGACGACATCATAACGCGTAACGTTACGACGCTCAATCCGTCGTTCCTGATTGAGGGCTCATTAAGGTCCTCCCCTTATGGCGAAGCTCGTAAGAGGGGCGCCGCCGCGTGATCCAGAAAGCCGACTATATCCGGGCCTATGCCGACCGGTATCGCGACATGTTCGCGGTCCGGCTGACGACCATCGTCGCCGTCATTCTGGTGGCCGCCTGGGTGCTGGACTGGGGCTGGGCGGCGAACTTCGGCCTGATCCAGCTGGGCCTCTATGTCCTTTTGTGGCGGACGGTGGAGATCGCCCGCACCCGGCCCGAGGCGCCGGGCGCCGGGCGGCGGTTCCGTCTTCGGACCGAATGGATCACCCTGGGCCTGGCCTCGCACAACGCCGTCTACATCCTGGCCGCCTGGTGGGTTCGGCCCGATACGATCGACTATCTGCGGCTGCTGCTGGCGGGCAATCTGATGGTGGGCGCCCTTCAGGTCCACATCAGCCGGCGCAGCTTCCTGGCGGCCGTGGCGCCGCCGTCGATCGCGGCCATGATCATCGCCGCCCACCAGCCCCAGGCCACGCCGACGCTGAAGTTCGCCGTCGCCCTGTTCGTCCTGGGCATCATCGCCGCCGCCTGGCGTCAGTGGCGCGGGGACCGCGAGACGGTGGAGCTGATGGTGGCCCTGACCGAACGCAGCCGCCAGCTTCAGGCCGCCCTGGGCCAGGCCGAGACCGACCGGGCCGCCGCCGAACGGGCCAACAAGGCCAAGTCCCGCTTCCTGGCCATGATCAGCCATGAGGTCCGCACCCCCCTGAACGTCATCCTGGGCCTGACCGAGGTGCTGCGCGGCCGGCGCCGGCCCAAGGCCGAGGCGGTCATCATCGACGACATGGCCGAGGCGGGCGGCATGCTGCTGCGGCTGCTGAACGGGGCGCTGGACATCTCCAAGATCGAATCGGGCCAGTCCGATCTTCATATCGGCCCCGTCGACGTCGCCGCCCGGATCGAGGCGATCGCCCGGGTCTGGCGCACCCGCGTCGCCGAACTGGGCCTGACGCTGGAGGTCGTGCTGGACGGCGACCCTGCCGATTTCGCGGTCCTGACGGATCAGGCGCGGGTCGAACAGGTGCTGATCAACTATCTGTCCAACGCCCTGAAACTGACCCCGGCGGGAACCATCCGCCTGGTCGCCCAGGCCCGGCCCCAGGCGGACGGCCGGATCGCCCTGAGCCTGGAGGTTCACGACCAGGGCCCCGGCGTCCCCGAGGATCAGCGCGAGCGCATCTTCCAGCCGTTCGAACAGCTGGCCGCCGGGCGGGCCGCAGGCGGGGCGGGTCTGGGCCTGGCCCTGTGTCGCGCCGCCGCCGAGGGGCTGGGTGGAAGCGTCGGCGTGCGTCCGGCCGAGGGCGCCGGCGCCGTCTTCTGGTTCCGTTTCACCGCCCCGCGCGCCCCCGTCGAGGCCGACGCGGAGGCCGCTCCGACCGCACCGACGCCCGACGCGCCCCCAGCCCTGCGCGTCCTGGCGGCCGAGGACCATCCGGCCAATCGCAAGCTGCTGGCCCTCTTGTTCCAGTCGTTCGGCCTGGACCTCGCCCTGGTCGAGAACGGGCGCGAGGCGGTGGACGCCCTGCGCGCCGACCGGTTCGACCTTGTGCTGATGGACGCCATGATGCCGGTGATGGACGGGGTCGAGGCGGTCAGGCTGATCCGCGCCGAGGAGGCCGCCGAGGGCCGCCCCCGCACCCCGATTCACATGCTGACGGCCAATGTGTTCGAGGACGACGTGGCCCGCTATCGGGCCGCCGGGGCCGACGGCGTCCTGGGCAAGCCGATCCAGATCGGCGCGCTTCAGGCCCTGCTGGAACAGACGGCCGCCTCCGCCGTCCCCGCCTGACGGAAACGGTCCGGCCCTGACCGGCGTGGCGCGAATCCCTTCGCCCCCCTATCTTGGCGGGCACATGCCCATTCGCCGCCTCTCCCCCGAAACCGTCAACCGCATCGCCGCCGGCGAGGTGGTCGAGCGCCCGGCCAGCGCCATCAAGGAACTGGTCGAGAACGCCCTGGACGCCGGGAGCCGCAATATCGAGATCCAGGCCGACGGCGGCGGCCTGTCGCGCATACTGATCGCCGACGACGGCAAGGGCATCCCCAAGGAAGAACTGCCGCTCGCCGTCGAACGCCACGCCACGTCCAAGCTGGAGCCCGACGACGCGGGCGACGTGGACCTGCTGCGCATCCACACCCTGGGCTTCCGGGGCGAGGCCCTGCCCTCGATCGGCTCGGTCGCCCGGCTGTCGATCACCACCCGAGCGAGGTCCGATTCCGGCGACGCGACCGAGGCCTGGGTCATTCAGGTCGAGGGCGGCGCGACCCGCCCCTGGCCCCGCCCCTTCCCCGGCCCGCACGGCGCGCGGGTCGAGGTGCGCGACCTCTTCTACGCCACCCCCGCCCGGCTCAAGTTCATGAAGTCCGAACGGGCCGAGGCCATGGCCATTTCGGAAGAGATCAAACGCCAGGCCATGGCGCACGAGGCCGTCGCCTTCACCCTGTCGCTGGACGGCAAGGTCGCCCTTCGCCTGCCCGCCGAACATCCCGGCGACGAAGGTCGGCTGAAGCGGCTGTCGGCCCTCCTGGGTCGCGACTTCGAGGCCAACGCCCTGTTGATCGACCAGGAGCGGGACGGGGTTCGCCTGTCGGGCTATGCGGGCCTGCCCACCTATTCGCGCGGCAATGCGGCGCATCAGTATCTGTTCGTCAACGGCCGCCCGGTGAAGGACCGGCTGCTGCAAGGCGCCCTGCGCGGCGCCTATGCCGACTTTCTGGCGCGGGACCGCCACCCGGCCGCCGCCCTCTTCCTCGACATCGACCCCCTGTACGTGGACGTCAACGTCCACCCCGCCAAGGCCGAGGTCCGGTTCCGCGATCCGGCCCTGGTGCGCGGCCTGATCGTCGGCGCCCTGCGCCACGCGCTCCACGCCGCCGGCCACCGGGCGAGCACGACCGTGGCGGCGGATGCCCTGAGCGGGTTCAGGCCGCACACGGGCGTGACGCAGAGTGGCGAGTGGCGAGCGGCGAGTGGCGAGGGCTGGTCCGGGTGGACAGGCTGGTCCCAACCCGCCGCCGCGGCGCAAGTCCTGCCTGGCCTCCACGAACGCAGCGCCCGCGTCGAACCCGGCTGGGACGGCGCCTCATACGGCGAACTCGCCACTCGCCACTCGCCACTCGCCACTGCCCCCCAGCCACTCGCCCCTCCCCCTTCCGACATCGACCTGCCCCTGGGCGCCGCGCGGGCTCAGCTCCACGCCAACTATATCGTGGCCCAGACCCGCGACGGCCTGGTCATCGTCGATCAGCACGCCGCCCACGAGCGGCTGGTCTATGAGCGGATGAAGGCCCAGATGGCGCAAGGGTCCGTGACCCGCCAGGCCCTCTTGACGCCCGAGGTGGTCGAGCTGGACCCGGCCGAGGCCGAACGCGTCGCCGGGCGCGCCGAGGAGCTGGCCGAGATGGGCCTGATCGTCGAGGCCTTCGGCGCCGGCGCCGTCCTGGTGCGCGAAACCCCGGCCCTGCTGGGCGACACGGACGTGCAAGGGTTGATCCGCGACATCGCCGACGACCTGGCCGAACACGGCGCCGCTCTTACGCTGAAGGAGCGGATGGCCGAGGTCTGCGGAACCATGGCCTGCCACGGCAGCGTCCGCTCCGGCCGCATCCTCACCGCCCCCGAAATGAACGCCCTGCTGCGCCAGATGGAGGCCACCCCCCATTCGGGCCAGTGCAACCACGGGCGCCCGACCTATGTGGAGCTGAAGCTGCACGATCTGGAGAAGCTGTTCGGGAGAAGGTGAGGGATGGACGTTCGGCTCAAATTCCCAATCTTGCGTCCATTAAAGCTGGATGACGCCTGGATCTTAAATGGGTCGGGTGCCGAGATGTCGTTTGAGTTCACCAATGGTGAAGCTACGGCACTTGTCTTATTTTTCAAGAACCAACCAACCAGCCTTGCACCATCAGTAAAAAGACTCGACGGCCCCATAAAGGCTGAGATTATCATCAACGGAAGCATAGAGGCAATTGGACGCCGCATCGCACAACGTTTTAGCGATTACATCAATCTATATTTCGCCGTTCAAATCGATATAAATGCAATAGAAGCGGATTATATACCTGCCAACGATGAAGAACGCGAATCCATACAAATGTTCGGATTCAGCTCCAAGACCGTAAGGCCAAACCCGCCACTTCCCTTCGATATGATGGCGCAAGCTTTTTACGCCGTCGAAAGTAAAGATGATCCTTCGTTTGCTTCTCACATGACGCGCTTGGCGCGCGAAGCGCTTATCAGCCAACAATACATAGACGCTTTTCGATTTGGATTTCTCCTTATCGAAGCGTTGTACGGAAACGGTAAGTTTCAAACTCGCGATTTGATCCGCGAACTGGTTGGGAACGCTGATTTCAAAAGCATGCTAGATAAAACGATCTTTTCGATCACAAACGATCCTGATGACAATCGTTCGGCTGCTAAACCTACCCTCACCACACATTCCACTGCGGATGCTTTAGTCAAACATCTACTCGACCGTCGTGGATTTTATTTCCACGGCAATCTGAAGCGGCAGGACGCTTGGCATCCCGACCGTCAGGCCGAGGCCAAACCAGTTGCGGAAATCGTCGTTGATCTTGCCGGGCAGATCGCGGCGGCTCACGCCTCTGCGATGTTCGAGCCAGATATTGGTCCGAGGTTCATGACCGATGCAAAATCTCAAGGAGCGGCGATGACGATCAAGGTGCAGTTCCACTTTATCGACGATGACGGACGCCAACGCACCGGGGAGATGGATTTCGAGGTTCCTGGCACAAAACCGACCAGCAAGCTGGCTATCAAAGTAAACGGCCACTTCTTGTCTTGGGCGGAAGTTGAACTCAACGGCTCGACGCTTTTATCAGCCAGAGGGTTCATCAAGGAAACGGGCGCAGAAATCTTCCGCACTCAATTTCTAAAACCTGCCGATGAGGTGGTTCCGAAAAACTAACCCCGGAACACTTAAAGGTTCCCATGCCCTCCATCCTCTTCGTCTGCCTCGGCAACATCTGTCGCTCCCCCCTCGCCGAGGCCGCCCTCCGCGCCGAGGCTGAGCGCCTGCGTCTCGACCTGATCGTCGACTCCGCCGGCACGGGGAATTGGCATGTCGGCCATCCGCCCGACCCGCGCGCCCAGGCCGTGGCGCGCAAGCATGGGATCGACATCTCCGGTTATCAGGGCCGGCAGGTGAAGCCGGCGGACTTCCGCCGCTTCACCCACATCATCGCCCTGGACCACGACAACCTGGCGAACCTGCGCCGGATCGCGCCCAGGGACGACGAAGGGGGCGCCGTCGCCGAACTCAGTCTTCTGCTCGACCATGTCCCCGGCCGCGAGGGCCAGGCCGTGACCGATCCCTATTTCGGCGACGACGCCGGGTTCGAGGTCACCTGGGCCGAGGTGACGGCGGGGGCGCGGGGGCTGATCCAGAGGCTGGGCCGCGCCTGACACGCCCCCTCCGTCGGCTGCGCCGACACCTCCCCCAGAGGGGGAGGATTTCGGTCGTCGCCGTTCGCATTCCTCCCCCCTTGGGGGAGGGGGACCGCGAAGCGGTGGAGGGGGGCTCGCTCCACGTCCGACTCTGACGTACCGTCGTTTTACGGATACGGCCATGACCCCGCCCTATCGCATCCGTGAATCCCGCATCTGGGCCCAGGCCCGCGCCGACTATCTGTCGGGTCTCAGCGCCGAGGCCGTGTGCCGGCGTCATGACCTGGGTCTGTCGGCCTTTCGCCGCCGCGCCCGCAAATACGGCTGGCGGCGCAGCGATCAGGTCGAGCCGCCGCCCGGCGAGATCGACCTGTCCCTGTATGAGGACATCGACCTGGACGAGCTGGCGCGCACCGCCCGCCTGCGGTTCATCGAGGCGGTGGAGGGCGGGCGCGCGTCGGACGCCCGGCGCTGGCGCGCCCTGGCCGACGACCTGACCCGCGAGGCCCGCGCCTTCGACGCCGACTTCTTCAGGGGGATGAGCCGCGAAGAGGGGGAAGCCTCCCTGGAAGGGATGCGGCGCGAGATCGACGAGGAGGACGAGGCCCTGCTGGGGCCGCCGCCCGAGGACTGAGCCTCCTGCGACCCGCTCGCAAAAATCTGCACGAAAGTGCACTGAAAGAATTCGGAGTGCACTTTCCCCGTCAGGCGGCGGGGTCCGCCACCTTCAGGAACAGCACCCGCGCCGCCCCATAGTCGCGCGCGTCCAGCCGTCGATAGCCGGGGGTGTCGATGTCGGGCTCGTCGGACCCGCGCTCGAACACCACCAGGGCGCCGGGCTTCAGCCAGCTTCCCTCTAGCAGCCGCGCCAGGGTCTGTTCCCCCAGCCCCTTGCCGTAGGGCGGGTCCAGAAAGGCCAGGTCGAAGGCCTCGGCGATGGGGCCCGGTCGAACGCCCAGGTCCGTCGCGCTCCTGCGATGCACCCGGGTGCGGCCCATCAGACCATAGGCGTCGGCGTTCTCGCGAATGGCGCCCCTGGCCCCGTCGTCGGTCTCGACGAACAGGCAGAAGCCCGCCCCCCGGCTGATCGCCTCGAAGCCCAGGGCGCCCGATCCGGCGTACAGGTCGATGACCCGCAGGCCGTTCAGGCTCTCGCTCCAGGCGGCGTGCTCCAGCACGTTGAACACGGCCTGGCGCGCCCGGTCCGAGGTCGGGCGCGTGCCCTGCCCCTCCGGCGCGACGATGGCCCGGCCCTTCAGGCTTCCGGCGACGATCCGCATGGATCAGCCGCGCGGCGTGCGGGGCTTGCCGGGTTGGCCGCCGGGCTTGCGCCCGCTGGTCCCCGACGGTCCCGCCGGCTTGCCTCCGCCCGCGCGCGGGGGCCGCACCGGTCGATCGCTGGGGCCCCCGCTGCGCGCTCCGCCGCTGCGAACCGCCGGCTTGCGCCGGTCGTCTATGAACTGGTCGTCGCGGGGTTTGAACACCCGCTTGGGCCGGTCGCCGTCGGCGCGGGCGGGGCGTTCGCCCTCGGGGGCGGTGCGCTCGCGCGGCTTGAAGCTCTTGCTGTGCTCGAACCTGGGCTTGGCCTTGGCCCAGCCGTCCTTCTTGGGCGCCCGCTCGCGGCGCTCGACCGCCTCGGCCTGGGCCGTCTCGGCGGCGCGAACGCGGCTGGGCTTGCGCGACGGATCCGACATGGCCGAACCGGAGCGGCCCTTGACGATGGGGGTGGCGATCCGGCGACCGGGAATGGGCGCGGGCGTCTCGACCGTATTGCCGGTCGGCAGGTTCTCGGGCCGGATATGGTCGGCCAGCAGCTCGCGGATCACGCGCGGCCCCACCTCCTCCACCGCCCCGACCGGCAGGACGTCCAGACGGAACGGCCCATAGGCCAGACGGATCAGCCGGTTGACCGTCAGGCCGACCGACTCCAGCACCTTGCGCACCTCGCGGTTCTTGCCCTCGGTGATCGAGACCGAGATCCACAGATTGGCCGGCGCCTTGCCGTCCTCGGACTTGGACTCCTTGGCCTTGTCCAGGGTGGCCTCGATGGGACCATAGGAGACGCCGTCCACGACGACGCCGTCCTTCAGCCTGTCCAGCTGTTCCTGGGTGATCTTGCCCCGCGCCCGGGCGCGGTACTGGCGCACCAGGGCGGTCGAGGGCAGTTCCAGCGCCCGGCTCAGCTCCCCGTCGTTGGTCAGCAGCAGCAGGCCCTCGGTCGCCAGATCGAGCCGCCCGACCGAGATCACGCGCGGCAGACCGGCCGGCAGGGCGTCGAACACCGTCGGCCGGCCCGCCGGATCCTTGTGGCTGGTCAGCAGACCGGCCGGCTTGTGATAGCGCCAGACGCGCGTCGCCTGGGCCCCGCCGATCGGCTTGCCGTCCACGGTGATCACGTCGTCGCGCGTCACCAGGGTGGCGGGCGTATCCAGAATGCGGCCGTTGACCGCCACCTTGCCCAGGCCGATCAGCCGCTCGACCTCGCGGCGCGAGGCGATGCCGGCGCGGGCCATCGCCTTGGCGATTCGCTCGCTGCGAACCGGGGCGGCCTCGGCCTTGGCCGGTTGGGCGCCCGCGCGGGGGCGGTCGTCGCCCGGCTTGCCGGCAAAGGCCTTGCGCGGCTTGTCGCCGAAGGGGGTCTTCCCGTCGCCGCTCTTGCGGGGACCGGAGGATTTGAAGGGCCCAGGCGACCGTCCGTCTTGACGGGCGCGGGGCTTCTTGTCGTTGTCGTTCGTATGGCGGACCATGATGAGCGGTTCATGCGCATGGCGCTGGACCAAGCGCAAGCGGCGGCGGACGCAGGAGAGGTGCCTGGGGGCGCATTTCTTGTCGACCCCGCCTCAAACGCGGTGATTTCGACCGGCGCCAACGGCCCGATCTGCGCGCACGACCCCACGGCCCATGCCGAGATCGTGGCCATGCGGCGCGCGGCGACGGCGCTGCAGAACTACCGCCTCACCGGCCTGACCCTCTATGTGACGCTTGAGCCCTGCGCCATGTGCGCCGGCGCCATCAGCCACGCCCGCATCGGCCGCGTGGTCTGGGCGGCCGATGATCCCAAGGGCGGCGCCGTGCTCCACGGCCCCCGTCTGTTCGAGCAACCCACTTGCCACTGGCGTCCGGCGACGGAGTGGGGTCTGTTGGCCGAGGAGGCGTCCAGCCTGCTCAAGTCCTTCTTCCGTCAACGGAGAGGAACGGCCGCAGGCGGCGGACGTTAGACCGCCGCCCCAAGCGGCGCTGTTGTGAGGAGTATCGCCTTGTCCAAGCCGGTTCTGCGGCCGTCCTTCGCTCTCGGCGGCCTCGCCGCCGTCCTCCTTCTGACGGCCTGCGGCCCTGACCCCGACAAGGCTCCCACCACCGGCGACGAGGTCAAGGAACGCGCCATCGAGGCCCAGACCGCCCGCAAACGCACCGGCGCCGAGGTCCAGGACCGCGTCCTGAACCGGGTCGTCCATACGGTGTATCTGTGCGACAACGGCGAGCGGCTGTCGGTCGACTTCGACAATCCGCGCGAGATGGCCACGGTCCGCAACTCCTCGGGCGAGGCGGTGGATCTTTATCAGGAACGCGCCGCCGACGGCATCTGGTACCGCGCCTCCAACGTCGAACTGCGCGGCAAGGGGGTGCTGGCCACCTGGTCCGTCGAAGGCCGACAGCCGACCGAATGCCGGGCCGTCGACTGACCCCATTGCCGAAGCCGACCCGGCTCCCTAGCTGCGGTCCATGTCCCTGATCGAACAGCTTGGCCTGACCGCGCCGATCGTCCAGGCGCCCATGGCGGGCGTCTCGACCCCGGCCATGGCGGCGGCCGTTTCGAACGCCGGGGCGCTGGGCTCCATCGCCGTCGGCGCGACCGATGCGGCGGGGGCCGGCCGGATGATCGCCGAGACCCGCGCCCTGACCGACCGCCCCTTCAACGTCAATCTGTTCGTCCACGCCGCGCCCCGCCGCGACGAAGGTGCGGAAGCCGCCTGGCTTCAGGCCCTGACGCCGTCGTTCGCCGCCTTCGGCGCCGCGCCCCCCGCCACGCTGAACGCCCCCTATCGCAGCTTCGCCGACGACGACGCCATGCTGGCGCGCCTGATCGCCGACGCCCCCGCCGTGGTCAGCTTCCACTTCGGCCTGCCCGATGGAGAGCGGATCCGGGCGCTGAAACAGGCCGGCTGCCTGCTCCTGGCCACGGCGACCAATCTCGATGAAGCCCTGGCTTGCAGGGCGGCGGGCGTCGACGCCGTGGTGGCGCAAGGATGGGAGGCGGGCGGCCATCGCGGGATGTTCGATCCCGACGCCGCCGACGACCGGTTGGGCATGGCCGCCCTGACCCGGCTGCTGGTCCTCCGTTCCGGCCTGCCGGTCGTCGCGGCTGGCGGGATCATGGACGGCCGGGGTGTTCACGCCGCCCTGAACCTGGGCGCCGTCGCGGCCCAGTTGGGCACCGCCTTCATCGCCTGCGACGAAAGCGCCGCCGACGCCGCCTATCGCCAGGCCCTGACCAGCGAGGCGGCCTATCACACCACCCTGACCCGCGCCGTGTCGGGCCGACCCGCCCGCTGCCTGCGCAATCGTTTCACCGAATTGGGGGCGCAGACGACGGCCGCCATCCCCGACTATCCCGTCGCCTATGACGCCGGAAAGGCCCTGAACGCCGCCGCCAAGGCCGTCGGCGAATACGGCTTCGGCGCCCAATGGGCCGGCCAGGGCGCGCCCCTGGCCCGCAGCCTTCCCGCCGCCGACCTGATTGCGGCCCTGGTGGCGGAAATGGCCGCCTAGCCGAACGCCGCCAGCCTTCGATCCAGCCCGTCCCGCACTTCGGGCCAGTCGTCGTCGATCACGGCGAACATGGCCGTATCCCGCGCCCGGCCGGTCCAGGTGGTCTTATGCTTCCTCAGAACGCCCTCGGCCTTGGCGCCCAGTTTTCGGATCGCCGCCTGGCTCTGGGCATTGACCGCATCGGTGATGATCTCGACCCGCACCGCGCCCGCGTCGAAGGCGTGGCCCAGCAGCAGCCGCTTGCAGGCCGGATTGACCGGCCCGCCCCGCGCCTCGGGCCGATAGAAGGTCGAACCGATCTCACAGCGTCGATAGGCCGGGTGGATCTCGTAAAGGCTGGTCGTCCCGACCACCGCCCCGTCCGACAGCCGCCGCACGGCGTAGGCGATGCGCGTTCCGGCCCCCATTGCCTTGAGGGCGGCGGCCCACCAGCCGTCGAAATGCGCGCCACAGGCGGGCGCGACCATGATCTCCCAGGCGGCCGGATCGCAATCCAGCGCCGCCTTCACCGTCTCCCGCAACCCCTCGGTGAACGGCTCCAGCCGCACGAACCGATCCTCCAGGGGAACGGCGGCGATCTGCATCAGCCCGTCGCCCCTTCGGCGATCAGGAAAGTCCGCACCTTCGCCGCATCCACCCCCTTGGCGACAAAGGCCCGGCCGACGCCGTGCGCCAGGATCAGGGTCAGGGCGCCGCCCTCGGCCTTCTTGTCCCCGGCCATCAGGGCCAGCAGCCGGTCGGCTTCGAAGGCGCCCGCCTGATCCAGCCGCGTGGGCAGGCCCGCCGCCGCGACCACCGCCTCGACCCGCGCGGCGTCCTCGGCCGAACACAGCCCCTCGCGCGCCGAATAGCGCAAGGCCATGCAGCAGCCGAGCGCCACCGCCTCCCCATGGGCCAGGGCGTCTTCGTCGAACCCGACCTCGGCCTCTATGGCGTGGCCGAAGGTGTGGCCCAGGTTCAGCAGGGCGCGGCGTCCCGCCTCCTTCTCGTCCTCCCCGACCACGGCGCTCTTGATCTCGACCGAGCGGATCACCGCCCGTTCCAGGGCCGCCGGATCGCCCGACGCTCCGGCCGCCCCCTCGCCCGCCAGCCAGTCGAAGAAGGCGGGGTCGCAGATCAGCCCGTGCTTCAGCACCTCGGCCCAGCCGGACTTCACCTGCCGCGCCGGCAGGGTCGCCAGAACGTCGATGTCGGCCAGGACCAGGCGCGGCTGATGGAAGGCGCCGATCAGGTTCTTGCCCCGCGGCGTGTCGATGGCCGTCTTGCCGCCGACGGACGAGTCGACCTGGGCCAGCAGGGTCGTCGGGATCTGCACGAAGTCGATGCCGCGCATGTAGAGCGCCGCCGCCAGCCCGGCTAAATCGCCGACCACCCCGCCGCCCAGGGCGATCACCACGTCCTTGCGGTCCAGGCCGATCTCCAGCAGCCGGTCCAGCACCCGCTCCAGCTGGGCGAAGGATTTCGACCCCTCGCCCGGCGGCACGGCGACGATCCGGCTCTGGACCCCCGCCGCCGCCAGGGATGCGGTCAGGGCGGCGCCGTGAACGGCCTCGACCGTCTCATCAGTGATGATCACCGTCCGGCCCCGCGCCAGGGGCGCGATCCGAGCGCCCGCCTGCTGCAGCAGCCCGCGCCCCACGATCACCTGATAGGCGGCGAAGGCGCCGCCGCTGACGGAAATGGTCGTCATGCTTTCGTCTCCGCACGGCGGCGTGTGCGCCAGTGTCGGCGCAGGGTCTTGTGAATGGCGTCCACCGCCTGGCCGTGAGACCCCTGCCCCACGTCCACGGTGACGTCGGCCTCGCCATAGATCGGATAACGGACCTCGGCCAAGGCCGTCAGCACCTCCAGCGGGTCCTTGCCGCGCAACAGGGGCCGGGTGTCGCGCCGCGCCACCCGTTCGGCGATGACCGCCAGATCGGCCCTCAGCCAGACCGTGTCGGCTCTTTCCTTCAGCAGGGCGCGGGTCTCCGGGTTCATCATCGCCCCGCCGCCGGTGGCCAGGACCAGGGGCGGCCCCTCCAGCAGGCGGCGGATCACCCGCGCCTCGCCGGCCCTGAACTCGGCCTCGCCCAAGGCGGCGACGATTTCGGACACGGTCATTCCCGCCGCCTCCTCGATCTCCACGTCTCCGTCGGCGAAGGGCAGTTTCAACCGATGGGCCAGCCGCCGCCCCACCGACGATTTGCCCACCCCCATCAGGCCGACCAGGGCTATGGTGCGGGTCGGACCCGGATTCGCGCGCCGCCTCATCCGGCGGCTCCGGCGGAACGGACGGTGAAGGAAACGGCGAAGGCGACGGCGCAGGCGGACATGATCGTTGGAACCTCTACACCAAGCCCGGCCTCGCGCCATCCGTCCGCAGAAACGATCGCCGCATGACGCCCCAAATCGAAGCTTTTCTGGAGATGATGGCGGTGGAGCGCGACGCCTCGCCCCACACCCTGGCGGCCTATGGGCGGGATCTGGCCGACGCCGAATCCGCCCTGACCTCGGACGGCGGCCTGATGCAGGCCCCGGCCGAGGCGGTCGAGGCCTGGTTCGCCGACCTGTCGCGCCGGGGCCTGTCGGCGGCCACCGCCGCCCGACGCCGATCGTCGGTGCGGCAGTTCTACCGCTTCGCCCTGGCCGAGGGCTGGCGGGCCGACGATCCGTCGCGTCGCCTGGACGCCCCCAGACAGGGCCGCCCCCTGCCCAAGTCCCTCAGCCGGGACGAGATCGACCGGCTGCTGGCCGCCGCCGCAGCCCGAGACGCGGCCGCCGGCCTGCGTCTGGTCGCCCTGGTGGAGATGGCCTACGCCTCGGGCTTGCGGGTGTCGGAACTGCTGGGCCTGAAGGTCGAGGCCGTGCGCCGCGATCCCGCCTATCTGATCGTGCGCGGCAAGGGCGGCAAGGAGCGCCTGGCCCCCCTGAACCCCGCCGCCCGCGCGGCGCTGAAGGCCTGGCTGACGGCGCGCGACGCCCGGCGCAAGCCCGAGGCGCCCGACAGCCCCTGGCTGTTTCCATCCTCCGGCCGTTCCGGCCATCTGACCCCGCGCCGGTTCGCCCAGCTGCTGGACGAGGCCGCGGTCGCGGCGGGCCTCGACCCCGCGCGGGTCAGCCCCCACGTCCTGCGTCACGCCTTCGCCACCCATCTTCTGGAGGGCGGCGCCGACCTGCGCGTGGTCCAGACCCTGCTCGGCCATGCCGACATCGCCACCACCCAGATCTACACCCACGTCGCCACCGACCGCCTGGCCCAGGTCGTCCACCAGAACCACCCCTTGGCGCGGGACGAATAACTCCGACTCACGGCTGTGAAAGCGACATTGTCACCCCGCTTGCCCCACGGCCCCGACCTCTCTAGTTTCCCCCGCCTTCCCCTGGGGCGCCTCGCCCGCCGTTTTCGGACGCCTTTATGGCCACGCACTATCTCGATTTCGAAAAGCCGATCGCCGATCTGGAAGCCAAGATCGAAGAGCTGTCGGCCCTGTCCGAGACCTCCGGGGGCTTCGACAACGAGATCGCCGGCCTGCGCAGGAAGGCTGAACAGCTGCGCAAGAAGACCTACGCCGGCCTTGACCCCTGGATGAAGACCCAGGTGGCGCGGCATCCGCAACGCCCCCACTTCATCGACTATGTCCAGGGCCTGTTCACCGACTGGACCGAACTGCACGGCGATCGCCAGTTCGGCGACGATCAGGCCATTCTGGGCGGGCTGGCGCGATTCCGGGGCCGTCCGGTCGTCGTCATGGGCCATGAGAAGGGCCACGACACCGAGACTCGCCTGACCCACAACTTCGGCATGGCCCGGCCCGAGGGTTATCGCAAGGCCGTGCGCCTGATGGACATGGCCGAACAGTTCGGCCTGCCGGTCCTCAGCTTCATCGACACGGCCGGCGCCTATCCGGGTCTGGGCGCCGAAGAGCGCGGTCAGGCGGAGGCCATCGCCCGCTCGACCGAACGCTGCCTGACCCTGGGCGTCCCCTCCATCGCCACCATCACCGGGGAAGGCGGATCCGGCGGCGCCATCGCCATCGCCGCCGCCAGCCGCGTCCTGATGCTGGAGCATTCGATCTATTCGGTCATCTCGCCCGAGGGGGCGGCCGGCATCCTGTGGCGCGACGGCGCCCGCGCCCGCGACGCCGCCATGGCCATGAAGATCACCGGCCCGGATCTTGTGGCGCTGAAGATCGTGGATCGTCTGATCGAGGAGCCGACCGGCGGCGCCCACGCGGACCGCGACGGCGCCCTGGCCCGGGTCGGCGACGTCCTGGCCGAGGAGCTTCAGTCCTTCCAGGGTCTGTCGCCCAAACAGATCAAGACCCGCCGCGCCGAGCGGTTCTACGCCATCGGCGCCCTCTGATCGAACGCCGTTAACCGCGCATCCACCTCCAGGTTCTAGCCTATAGGACCCGGGGGATTGGAAAGATCGGACATGCCGACACAGTCGGATACGCTCAGGGACAGCGCCGTCTTCAATCTGAGCGGCGCCGTCGTCATGGTGGTCGATGATTCGCCCTTCTCCCTGACCCTGACCACGGGCGTCCTGTCCGGCTTCGGCGTGCGTCCGGCCTATACGGTCGGCAGCGGCGTCCAGGCCCAGAGCCTCCTGGCGGAAAAGCCGATCGACCTCTTGCTGATCGACACCGACATGCCCGACATGGACGGATTCGAACTGGTGCGCTGGCTGCGCCGGTCCGGCCCCAACCCCAACGCCTTCACCCCCGTCATCATGACGGCCAGCCACATCCGACGGGGTCGAGTGGCCGAGGCGCGAGACTGCGGCGCCAACTTCGTCGTCACCAAACCCTTCAGCGCCGCCATGCTGCTGGAGCGCATCCTTTGGGTCGCCCGCGACGCGCGCCCCTTCCTTGAGGTCGGGGACTATCTGGGCCCGGACCGTCGCTTCGTCCGCCCCGAACTCTATGAGGGCGAGGAGCGGCGCGCCGACAGGCTCCGCGACAATATGGTGGAGTTCGCATGACCGTCATCACCCACGTCCAACGCCGCTCGCGCCTGGCGGAGATGGTGGATCGCCCCGGCGGGGTCAGCGTCGGCGTCGCCCTGGCTCAGGCCCAGGCCAATCTGGGCGGGCTGAGGGACCAGGCCTGCGCCATCATCGCCGACAACATCGCCGTCCTCCTGGCCGAGCCTGCGCCCGGCACGATCGAGGCCCTGCGGCTGGACCTGGCCTATTCAGCGTCCAATCAGATCATCGACGCGGCCAGCCCCTTTGCGATGGATGATCTGTGCACGGCCGCCAAGGGACTGTGCGACCTTCTGGACGCCGCTCCGCGCCAGGGTGGTTTCGACTGGCGCATCGCCACCGTCCACGCCCAGGCCATGAAGCTGCTGCTCAGCCTGCCGACCGACGCTGCGGCGCCCCGCGCCGCCATCGTCGAAAACCTGGCCGAGGTTCTTAAGCGCAAACTGCCCGTCCAGTCCCAGACGGCTCATCAGGCAGCTCAACCGACCGCCTGAACCGTCCGGCCCGCCCGCGTCTGTTTGCGCCACAGGGCGGCGTACTCCCCGCCCTGGCGCGCCACCAGTTCGTGATGGGCGCCGCGCTCGACGATCCGCCCCGCCTTCAGCACCAGGATCTGGTCGGCGTCGGCCACGGTGGACAGCCGGTGGGCGACCACCAGGGTGGTGCGTCCGGCGCTGACCCGCCGCAGCGTCTTCTGGATCGCCGCCTCGGTGCGACTGTCCAGGGCGCTGGTGGCCTCGTCCAGGATCAGGATGCAGGGATCGGCCAGCAGGGCGCGGGCGATGCCCACCCTCTGCCGTTCGCCGCCCGACAGTTTCAGCCCCCGTTCGCCGACCCGTGTCTGCATCCCGTCCGGTAATCCGCAGATGAAGTCGGCCAGTTCCGCCGCCTCGGCCGCCGCCCAGACCTGGGCCTCGTCCGCCTCGGGCCGGGCGAAGGCGATATTGGCCGCCAAGGTGTCGTTGAACAGGGCCACGTCCTGCGGCACCAGGGCCACGGCGGCCCGCAAGGACGCCTGGGTCACGTCGCGCACGTCGCGGCCGTCGATCAGAACCCGGCCCTCCTGCGGGTCGATCAGGCGCAGGGCCAGTTTGACGATGGTCGACTTGCCCGCCCCCGAGGGCCCGACCAGGGCGGTGGTGGTTCCGGGCGCCGCCACGAAGCTGACGTCCTCCAGCCCATTGGCGCGGGCGTCGTGGCGGAAGCCGACGTGCTGGAACGCGACTTCGGCGCCGCGCGCTTCGGTCGGGCGCGGCAGAGGCTGGGCGTGGAGCGCATCGGCCACCTGGGGCGTCTGGCGCGTCACCTTCAGCATCTCCTCCATGTCGATGAAGGATTGGCGGATCTCGCGATAGGCGAAGCCGAGGATGTTCAGCGGGGCGTACAGGGAGACCATGATCAGCACCGCCGCCGTCACGTCGCCCGGCCCCATCCGCCCAGCCGCAGCCTCGAACCCGGCCATGACCGCCATGACGCCGAGACCCAGGTTCATGATCAGGGCCTGAATCCCGTTCAGCAGGGCCAGGGAAGTGTTGGCCTTCAAGGCCGCCGCCGCATAGTCGCCCAGGGCCCGGTCATAGGTCACGGCGGCCCGCGCCTCGGCGCCGAACGACTTGACCGTCTCATAGTTGAGCAGGGCGTCGACCGAGACCCCGGCGGCCTCCGAATCGGCGGCGTTCATCACCCGTCGATGCTCCAGCCGCCAGTTCGACAGGGCGAAGGTGGCCGAAGCGTAGACGACCACCACCGCGATCGCCACAGCGGCGAACCGCCAGTCGTACTTGCCGCCCAGCACCGCCGCCGCCAGCACCAGCTCCACCCCCGTCGGGACCAGGTTGAAGGCCAGGATGCGCAGCAGGAAGTCCACGGCCCGCGAGCCGCGATCCAGGGTCCGCGACAGGGCGCCGGAGCGTTTGGTCTGGTGGAAATACAGCGACAGGCTCAGGGCGTGGGCGAAGCCTTCGGCGGCTGTCCGCCTCTGGGCCGCCGCCCGGACCGGGGCGAAGACGACGTCTGAGGCCTGGGGCGCCGCCGCTGACAGAAACCGCACCAGGGCCCAGCCGACCGCAAAGGCGGCGAAGCCCCAGCCCATGGCGACGGCCGTTCCCTGTCCGGCCGCCAGCCGATTGACCGCCGCGCCCAGGACCAGGGGCGCCAGCACGCCCAAACCCTTGCCCGCCAGGGTCAGGGCGATCGCCGCCCCCAGCCGCACGCGCAGCTGCGGCGCGCCCGATCGCCCGACCAGCCGCACCAGATCCGCCAGCGCCTTCAGCGTCGGTGGGCCTTCCGTCCTGTCCTGCATGCTCCCCGCCTGCTGCGCCTTGACCATCGGGTCGCGCCGGCCGCCGGAGCGCTCTCCGCGCATCGCCATGGTTCGCATATGGACAGTCAAGACGGCCGGGAAAAGGCCGCCCGGCGCCGGACGGCTCAGTTCAGGCCGGCGATGGCGGCGATCAGCTCGTCCACCGCCTCTTCCTGGGTCGCCCAGGAACAGACGAACCGGACTGATCCGTCGTCGAACTGATAACAGGCCCAGCCCAGGGCCTTCAGCCTCTGGTGCGCCTCGGCCGGCATACGGACGAAAACCGTATTGGATTCGACCGGATGGGCCAGGACGAAGGGCGAGCGCGTCGCAATCCCGGCCGCCAGACGCTGGGCCATCAGATTGGCGTGGGCGCCGCCCGCCTCCCAGTCGCCGCTTTCCAGCAGCCCCAGCATGGGTCCGGCCAGCGTCCGGGCCTTGGACGCCGTCTGTCCGGCCTGTTTCAGCCGATTGTCCAGCCGCCGCGCCAGGCTCTTGTCGAACAGGACCAGGGCCTCGACGCAAGACGCGCCCGCCTTGGCGCCGCCGAACACCAATATGTCCACGCCCAGGCGCGCAATGTCCTTCAGGTCGAACCCGGCCGCAGCCGCATTGGCCAGCCGCGCCCCGTCCATATGCACCCCATAGCCGCGCGCCTTCACCGGCTCGATCAGATGGCGCAGCTCTTCTTCCGTATAGACGGCGCCGTATTCCGTGGCCTGGGTCAGGGACAGGGCGGCCGGCGGCTGGCGATGGCCGACCTCGGGCTCGGTCAGCTGCGCCTTCAGCGCCAGGGGATCGATCCGCCCGGAGAAGCCCGGCAGGCCGATCAGCCCCACCCCCTGGCCGAAGAAGCCCGGCGCCCCCGTCTCATCGGTGCAGACATGGGCGGCGTTGTGCGCCAGCACCGCCTCGAATGGATAGGTCAGCATCGACAGGGCGATGGCGTTGGCCGCCGTGCCGCTGAAGACGAAACGGACGTCGGCGTCGGCGTCCAGCCTCTGTCGAATCTGGTCGGCGGCCCGCGCCGTGATCGCATCGGCGCCGTAGGAGGGAACAAAGCCCGCGTTGGCCTGGATCAGGCCCTCCAGCGCGCTGGGCGCCATTCCGGCGGTGTTGTCGGATCCGAAATCGTAACGCATCAGCGGGTCTTCGTACTCGTCTCTTCGACCTTGTCCGCCTCCACCGTCCGCACACGGACGACGGGCATGACGTCCTCGTCGCCATAGGGCACGGCGACCTGGTGCGGGAAGGGAATCTCGATCTCGGCGGCGTCCAGCGCCTCCTTGCCGCCCTGCATCAGATCGGCCTGAGTCTGCCACCAGTCCTCGACCTTGACCCAGGCGTGCAGGGTGATCTGGACCGCGCTGTCCAACAGGCCGGTCACCCCGGTCCAGGGATGGGGGTCGTGCAGAACCTTCTCATGGGCTGCGGCCATGTCGGCCAGGACGCAGCGCGCCTTGTTCAGATCCTCGCCGTAGCCGACGGTGAAGTTGATCTCGATCCGCCGGGTCTGCTGACCGGTCAGATTGGTCAGGGGGTCGCTCAGGACCTTGGAGTTCGGAATGACGATCTTGTGGTTGTTGGCGTTCGACAGCTGGGTCGTGAACAGGTCCAGCCGCTGCACCGTCCCGGCCATGCCGCCGACGTCCACCACGTCCCCGACGCGGTAGGGCCGCAGGATCAGAAGCATGATGCCCGAAGCCACATTGGACAGCGTCCCCTGAAGCGCCAGGCCCACGGCCAGGGACGCCGCCCCCAGGACCGCGATGATGGAGGTGGTCTGCACGCCCAGCCTTTGCAGCACGGCGATCATCCCGATGATGATCACCACCACCCGAACCACCTGAACGGCGAAGCTGAGGACCGTCTGGTCGTGGCGGAAGGCGCCGATCCGCGACAGCGCCCTTCGCGCCAGCCCCGCCGCCCATTTGGCCGCGAACAGGGTCGCGGCGAAGATCAGGGCCGCGATGATCAGATTGATGGCGAAGTCGCCGGCCATGTCGGTCAGCTTGGCGATCATGACGGCGTCGACGGCCACGGCCTGGCGACCGGCCGCCACTGCTTCGGCGAGAGAGTTGTCTATGGACATGGTCGCGGGTCTAACGCCTTAAGTCCCGATTGGAACCCCGCCGGCTCAATTTCCCGCTCCTTCCGCGCATGTCGCCTTCGCGCAAAGACGGTTGGCGGCGGCCCGTTCGGCCTGATAGCGTCGCCTTATGACTCGCACCCTCCCGATCCTCCTCGCCGCCCTCGCCGTCTCCGCCTGTGCGACGCGCGGGACGCCGGTCTCCTACGCCGAAACGGCTTCGGCGGCCGCCCGCGCCGCAGCCCAGGTCGAGGGCCAGGCCGGCCAGACGCCGCAGCAGGCCTGGGACGCCGGAAACCAGGCCTATCTGGCGTGGAACGGCGCCCGGCGCGGCTGGACCACCACCGCCAGCGGCCTGCAATACCGCCGCGTGGGCAAGGCCCATCCCGAGGGCGCCCAGCCTTCGGCGACCGATACGGTCAAGGTCCATTATCGCGGGACCTTCATCGACGGACGCGTGTTCGACAGCTCCTACGCCCGCAACGAACCGGCCGAGTTTCCGCTGAACCGGGTCATCAAGGGCTGGACCGAAGGGGTGGCCCTGATGCGGGTCGGCGAGACCTATGAGTTCGTCATTCCGCCGGCCCTGGCCTATGGCTCGCGCTGGGTCGGCGGCGATCAGCTTCCGCCCGACTCCACCCTGCGCTTTTCGGTGGAGCTGCTGGACGTCGCCCCCGGCGCCTGACGCCGGGGTCCGGGCGAACGAGATTTTCGGAGTCCGATCGGCCGGACCGCTTGACGATCCACGCGGTGCGGCGGACTGTCGCGCCTCTCCCTTTCCAGAGTTCGAAAGTCCGCGTCCATGATCCGCACCCGCCTCCGCGCCGTCGGCCTCGCCCTCCTGCTGGCCTCCGCCGCACCGGCCGCCCTGGCGCAACAGGCGTCGACGGCGGCGCCCGCCCTGCCGGCGCCCCTGACGCCCATCCCTGCGGCGCGCGACGTCGCCTATCCGGGGGTGATCGGTCTGGAGATCGACGCGACCAACCTGGGCCAGCACATCTTCTCGATCACCGAGACCCTTCCCGTCGCCCAGAGCGGCCCCATGGTCCTGTTCTTCCCCGAATGGCTGCCGGGCAACCACGGTCCGGTCGGGCCGATCACCCAGCTGGCGGGGATCGAGATCACCGCGAACGGCCGGCGGATCGAATGGGTCCGCGACACCCTCAGCCCCTTCGCCTATCACATCACGGTTCCAGCCGGGGCGACCGAGCTGAAGATCGCCATGCAGCATCTGTCGCCGACCAGCGGCGCCCAGGGCCGGGTGACGATGACGCCCGAGATGCTGAACATCCAGTGGGAGAAGATGCTGCTCTATCCCGCCGGTCACTGGTCGCGGAACATCATGGTCCAGCCCACGGTCAAATTCCCCACCGGCTGGCGGTTCGGCACGGCCCTGGAGCCTGAGAGCAAGGAGGGCGACCTCCAGACCTTCAAGCCGGTCAATCTGGAAGTCCTGATCGACAGTCCCGTCTTCGCCGGCCTCCACTATCGCCAGATCGATCTCGATCCCGGCGGCCGCTCTCCGGTTCGCGCCAACATCGTCGCCGACGAGGCCAAGAACCTGGAAGCCACCGACGAGCAGGTCCAGATCCTGCGCAACCTCGTGACCCAGATGGACCGCCTCTACGGCGCTCGCCATTTCGACCACTACGACTTCCTGATCGCCATGACCGACAAGCTGGGCGGCATCGGTCTTGAGCATCATCGCTCCTCCGAGAACTCGGTCGATCCGGAGTTCTTCACCGGCTGGGCCACCCACCTGGGCGACCGCGACCTGCTCAGCCACGAGATGAACCACTCCTGGGACGGCAAATGGCGTCGCCCGGCGGACCAGTATGTGCCCAACTTCAACAGCCCGATGCAGAACAGCCTGCTGTGGGTCTATGAGGGCCAGACTCAATACTACGGCCAGGTCGTCGCCGCCCGTTCGGGCCTGCTGACCAGGGAACAGGCCATGGACTCCCTGGCCATGACGGCGGCCTCCTACGACTACCGGGTCGGGCGCGGCTGGCGCGCGCTTCAGGACACCACCAACGACCCGATCATCAGCCAGCGCCGGCCCAAGGCCTGGCTGTCCTGGCAGAGGGACGAGGACTACTATTCCGAGGGCCAGCTGATCTGGCTGGACGTCGATACGACGATCCGCGAGAAGACCGGCGGCCGCAAGTCGCTCGACGACTTCGCCCGCGCCTTCTACGGCGTTCAGGACGGCAGTTTCGAACCGGCGCCCTATACCTTCGAAGACGTGGTGGCGGCCCTGAACGGGGTGGTCGAGAACGACTGGGCCGCCTTCCTGCGCGCGCGGCTGGACGCCGTCGGTCCCGACGCCCGCGCGCCCCTGGACGGGCTGGAGCGCGGCGGCTGGCGGCTGACCTACGGCGAGACCCCGACCGCCTATCAGAAGACCCTGTACGGCGAGTTCAAGCGCAACGACTTCACCTATTCCCTGGGCCTGCAGACCGGCGAGAACAATGCGATCCGCAGCGTCCAGTGGGGCAGTCCGTCCTTCCAGGCCGGCCTGGCGCCGGGCATGGAGATCGTCGCCGTCAACGGCCAGGCCGCCAAGCCGGACCGACTGGCCGAGGCCGTCACCGCCGCCAAGGACCCCGCCGTGCCGATCACCCTGATCGTCAAGGACGGCGACCAGTACCGGACCGTCGTCCTCGACTATCACGACGGCCTTCGCTACCCGCGCCTGGAACGCATCCCCGGAACCCCGGACCGGCTGGGCGACATACTGACGCCGCGCCGACGCTGACGCCGATAGAACCCCTCCGTCTCCTCCCCACAGGGTGGGGAGGTGGCGCGGCGCCGCTTAGCGCCGTGACGGAGGGGCTCTAAACGCCGCACCCTGCCGCCTAGACTTGACGCCCCTTCCCCGCTCCCCGACGGTGCAGGCCTGCCCTCACGTTCGGATGACCTGATGCCGCCTACCCGCCTGACCGCCGCCGCCTGCCTCGCCGCCCTGATGACGGCCGCCCCGGCCCTGGCCCAGGATTTCCCGTCGACGCCGGTGGTGGTCGAGGCGCGCGACGCGGCCCTGGCCCTGCCCCGGCCCCAACCGGCCATCCCCGCCCCTGCGGACAGGCCCTATCCGGGCGTCATCCAGTACCGGGCCGACATCACCGACCTGGACCGGCGAATCATCCGCGTCAGCCAGACCATACCCGTCGCCGCTCCCGGCCCCCTGACCCTGCTCTATCCGAAATATCTGCCGGGCAACCACGCCGCCACCGGCCCGATCCAGCTGCTGGCCGGCCTTACCGTCACGGCGAATGGTCAGAGGCTGGAATGGCTGCGCGACACCCTCGACCCCTACGCCTTCCACCTGGACGTTCCGGCGGGCGTGACGGCGATCGAGGTCGCCTTCGAACAGCTGACCCAGCCGGACAGCTCCAACTGGCGCGTCCTGATGACCCCCGCCATGGTCAATCTGCAGTGGGAGAAGGCCATCCTCTATCCGGCCGGCTACTACAGCCGCCAGATTCAGGTCGCCCCCTCCATCCGCCTGCCCGCAGGCTGGAGCTACGGCACGGCCCTGAAGACCGAAGGCCGCGACGACGATGTGGCGCGGCTGGAGACCACCGACCTCTACACCCTGATCGACAGCCCGGTCTTCGCCGGCGCCCACTATCGCCGGATCGACATCGACCCCAGCGGCGCCCCGTCTGAATCAAGGGTTCATCTGAACCTGCTCGCCGACGAGGCCAAGGGTCTCGCCGCCACCGAAGAGCAGCTGAAGCTCTACGAGAACATGGTCCAGCAGGCCGACCGCCTGTTCGGCGCCCGCCACTTCGACAAATACGAGTTCCTGTTCGCCCTGACCGACCAGATGGGCGGCATCGGCCTGGAGCATCATCGCTCCTCCGAGAACACCGGCGCCCCCGGCTTCTTCACCGACTGGGCCAAGAGCGCCGGCGATCGCGCCCTTCTGCCCCACGAATACACCCACTCCTGGAACGGCAAGTTCATGCGCCCGGCGGATGAGCTGACCGCCAACCACAACGTCCCGACCCAGAACACCCTGCTGTGGGTCTATGAGGGCCAGACGGAATACTGGGGCGATGTCCTGGCCGCCCGCTCGGGCCTGCATTCCAAGGGGGTGGCCCTGGCGACCCTGGCCTCGATCGCCGCCTTCTATGACAACCAGCCCGGCCGTCAGTGGCGCGCCCTTCAGGACACCAACAACCATAATCTCCTGGGCTACCGCGTGCCCGGCCAATACCCCTCCTGGATGCGGGGCACCGGCGACTACTATCGTGAAAGCCTGCTGGTCTGGCTGGACGCCGACACCCTGATCCGGGCCGAGACGAACGGCCGCAAGTCGCTCGACGACTTCGCCCGGGCCTTCTTGGGCCACAGCGACGGCTCCTGGGCGCCCCAGGGCTACACCTTCGATCAGGTGTTGGCCGCCCTGAACGCCGTCCATCCGCACGACTGGGCCGGCTTCCTGCGGGATCGGCTAGACGCCGTCGGCCCCGACGCCCACGCCCCCCTGGCGGGGATCGAGCGGGGCGGCTGGCGTCTGACCTATACCGACACGCCCAATGCCGATGAAAAGGCGGTGAACGGCGGCTGGGCCAATGATTTCCAGTATTCGCTGGGCTTTACCCTGGCCGGCGACAAGCTGACCAATATCCGCTGGGGCGGTCCCGCCTTCGAACAGGGGATCGGCGCCGGCTGGTCGCTTGTCGCCGTCAACGGCAAGGCCGGCTCGGCCGAGGTTCTGCGCGACGCCGTCACGGCCGCCAAGGGGACGGACGCCCCCCTGGAGCTGCTGATCAAGTCCGGCGACCGGTTCCGCACCGTCGCCTTCGACTATCACGACGGCCTGCGCTATCCGCGTTTGGAGCGGATCGAAGGAACCCCGGACCGCCTGTCCGACATCTTGGCCCCGCGCCGGCGCTGAGGCTCAGTCCGGCTTTCTGAAGCGATAGACGAACTGGTCGGTCTTGCCGCGAATAGCCGCGTCGAAGACGTTCAGACTGTGGTCGTCGTCGGGATTGGCGACCGCCCGGCTCTCGCCCTCGAAGACGAAGCCGGCGGCCTCGACCTCGCGCCTCAGATAATCGCCCTCGATCCGGTGCAGGGTCTGGACCGCCGAAATCCCCGTCCCCGGCGCCGCCTGGTGGTCGATCAGCACATAGCGGCCGCCGGGCTTCAGGGCGGCGAACACTGCGGCGTTCATCCTGGCCACATCGGTATTGAAGCCGGGAATGTGGAAGTCGTGGTACTCCTGGCTCATGAAGACCAGGTCCAGGGGCTGGTCATAGGTCATGGAGTCCAGCAGGCCGTTGACCCGCGTCACATTGGGATAGGCGGCGGCCAGGGCGTCGGCCTGGGGGTTTTCCCGCGCCATGGTCCGTTCGGGCACGAAGGCGTAGACGCGGCCCGTCGGCCCGACCACGTCCGAGAACAGACGGGTGAAATAGCCGGCGCCGGGGCGGATGTCGGCCACCTTGTCGCCGGGCGCGACCTGGGCGAAGGCCAGGATTTCGGCCGGATGACGCAGCGGATCGCGCGCCACCTCCTCGGCCGGGCGTTTCGGATCGGCGACGGCGTCGGCATAGAGGGAGACATGGGCGGGGGCGGACGAGGACGCGCTGTCCACGACCACCGTCCGGTCGCCGCCGTCGGAGGCGATGATGATACATCCCGACAGTCCCGCCGCCAGGGCCAGAACCGCCGCGCCCGCCGCCCATCGTCTCATCATCTCGTCTCCCTCAGTTCGTCGCGATAGGCTCGCATTTCGTCGCCCGGCGCAAGCCGCTATCCCGCTTGAAACGATCCGAATCCTCACGCGATTTGCGCCCCGGCCCCGGCGGCGCTAGTCCGGCGACAGATTTCCAAGGTCTCGCCATGCTCCCCTACCAGCCTGCCCCCTTCCCGCTCGCCCGTCCCCGGCGTCTGCGCGCCAGCCCCTGGGTGCGCCGCATGGTCGCCGAGACCGTCCTGACCCCGGCCGACCTGATCTGGCCTTTGATCGTCCACGACGGCGCCGAGGACCGCGTCCCCGTCGCCTCCATGCCCGGCGTCTTCCGCCTGTCGCCCAAGGAAGCCGCAAAGGCGGCGGTCGAGGCGCGCGACCTCGGCATTCCGATGCTGGCCCTCTTCCCGAACGTCGATGGGGCGATCAAGGACTCGGTCGGCACAGGCGCCACCGATCCCGACGGCCTGATCCCCGACTGTATCAAGGCCATCAAGGACGCCGCGCCCGAGATCGGAATCATGACCGACGTGGCGCTGGACTGCTACACCGACCACGGCCACGACGGGGTTCTGGAGGGCGAGCGGATCGTCAATGACGCCAGCCTGGATCGCCTGGCCGAACAGGCCTTCATCCACGCCCACGCCGGCGCCGACGTCGTGGCCCCCTCGGACATGATGGACGGCCGCATCCAGGCGGTGCGCGAGGCCCTGGAGGCCAACGGCTTCCAGGACACCCTGATCCTCTCCTATGCGGCCAAATACGCCTCGGCCTTCTACGGCCCTTACCGCGACGCCGTCGGCTCCTCGAGGGCGCTGAAGGGCGACAAGAAGACCTATCAGATGGACTACGCCAACTCCGACGAGGCCCTGAAGGAGGTCGCCATGGACCTGTCGGAAGGCGCCGACGCGGTCATGGTCAAGCCGGGCATGCCCTATCTCGACATCGTCCGGCGTGTGTCCGAAACCTTCCGCGTCCCGACCTTCGCCTATCAGGTCTCGGGCGAGTACGCGATGATCCAGGCCTCGATCGCCAACGGCTGGCTGGACCAGGACCGGGCCATCCTTGAGACCCTGCACGGGTTCAAGCGCGCCGGCTGCGCGGGCGTCCTGACCTATTTCGCCCCCCAGGCCGCGCGGCTGCTGGGCTGATGGCGGGCGCCGACGTTCTGATCCGCGAGGCGACCGCTGACGACATGGCGGCCGTCACCGCCATCTATGCCGAAAGCGTCGCCAACGGACGCGGCACCTTCGAGCTGGAGCCGCCGGACGAGATCGAGATGGCCGCCCGGTTCGCCGCCGTCCAGGCCCTGGGCCTGCCCCGGCTGGTCGCCGAGATCGACGGCGCCGTGGTCGGCTACGCCTACGCCGGCCCGTTCCGCACCCGCCAGGCCTATCGCTACACCGTCGAGGACTCGATCTATGTCGCTCCCGAGGCCCGCGGCCGCGGCGTCGCCGGAGCCCTGCTGGACCAGCTGATCAACCATTGCGAGGCCTTGGGCCTGCGCCAGATGGTCGCCGTGATCGGCGACTCCGCAAACCAGGGCTCCATCGCCCTGCACCGCGCGCGGGGCTTCGCCGACGCCGGCGTGTTCAAGGCGGCCGGTTGGAAACATGACGACTGGCGCGACGTGGTCTTCATGCAGCGCGAGCTGGGTCAGGGGAGACAGACTCCGCCGGATGCGCCGGGCCTGCCCCTGGTCGACAAGAAACCCGCGCGGTGAAGGACGCAGGCGATCCATTGCGACGCCGGGTTGCTACGCCTATCCTCAGCGGCGTGAAGATCGTCTCGTCCCTTCTGCTGCTGATCGGCGCCCTGGCGGTGCTGACCCTGGGCGCCCTCGGCGTCTCGGCCAGCCCGGCCATGGCCGAGACGCCCTGCCATGAGATGGGCCATGCGACCCCGGCCCCGTCCGGCAAGGCCCCCGATAAGGCCCCCGATAAGGCCATGAAGGCCATGGCCTGCTGCGTCGCCTGCGTCGCGGCGCCGACCATTCCGCCCGCCGCCCGTCCTCAGACGGCTGCGGCGCCGCTTTGCCTGACCGCCGTTTCGCCGGCCCTGCCGTCAGGCCGTCGGCCTTCGCCCGAGCCCGGCCCGCCCCGCCTCCTGATCGCCTGAACCGACGCGCTCTCGCGGCGCCCTCAGTCCCGATCATTCAAGGAGGCCATCATGGCTCCCCATACGCTCGTCGGCGCCCTCGCCGGCGTCTCCCTGCTCGCCCTCGCTCAGGTGGCGACGGCGCAGGACCATTCTCACCACCAGGCGGAGCCGGCCGCCGATCCCCACGCCGGCCACGACATGGCCGACATGGCCCACGCCATGACCAGCCCCTACGGCCCCTGGCCCATGAACCGCGACGCCTCGGGCACCAGCTGGCAACCCGATTCCGGCGAACACGCCGGCATCCACACCGTCCGGGGCGACTGGACGGTGATGACCCACGCCCTGCTGAACCTGACCTACGACACCCAGTCCGGCCCCCGCGGCGGCGACAAGACCTTCGTCTCGGGCATGTTGATGACGACGGCTCGCCGTGACCTCGACGACGGTTCGACCCTGAACCTGCGCGCCATGCTCAGCCCCGACCCCCTGATGGGCAAGTCCGGCTATCCCCTGCTGCTGGCCGCCGGCGAAACGGCGAACGGCGTCGATCCCCTGGTGGACCGCCAGCATCCGCACGACTTCTTTATGGAGCTGTCGGCCAGCTATTCGAAACGCCTGTCCGAAAAGGACAGCCTCTACGGCTACATCGGCCTGCCCGGCGAGCCCGCCTTCGGCCCGCCCGCCTTCATGCACCGGATGAGCGCCATGGACAGTCCCGAGGCGCCCATCACCCACCACTGGCTGGACTCGACCCATATCGTCTTCGGCGTGACGACCCTGGGCTGGGCCCACGACCGGTTCAAGATCGAGACCTCGGCCTTCAAGGGGCGCGAGCCGGACGAGGAACGCTGGGGCATAGATGAGCCGAAACTGGACAGCTGGTCGGTGCGAGCCTCCTGGAACCCGTCGTCCGACTGGGCCCTCCAGGCCTCCTACGCCGATGTCTCGGCCCCGGAACAGCTCGAGCCTGACGAGGACGAGACCAAATGGTCGGCCAGCGTCCTCCACACCCGCCGCCTGGGCGAGACCGGCTGGTGGTCCTCGACCCTGGCCTGGGGCCGCAAGACCAACAGTCACGATGAATCCAAGGACGGCTGGCTGCTGGAATCCGCCCTCCATCCGAACGACCGCTGGACCGTCTTCGCCCGGGCCGAACGGATCGAGACCGACGAACTGGTCCCCGGCGATCACGGCGGCCACGGCCCGCTCTACACGGTGGGCAAGGCGTCTGTGGGCGCCGTCCGCGACTGGCGGATCGCCCCGCGCGTCCGCTTCGGCCTCGGCGCCCTCTATGCGATGAACCGCGTGCCGGACGCGCTGGAGCCGATCTACGGCGGCGATCCGGACGGCGGCATGGTCTTCATGCGGCTGAAGATCGACTGACGGCTCAGGCCCGCCCGGTTTGCGCCGGGTGGGCCGACGCCGCCGCCAGGCCGCGAACGACCTCATAGCCGATCACGCCGACGCCGAACATGAGCCCAAGGCCGGCGACAATGAGCACCAGGCGGACATGCCGGTGCAGGTAATAGAGCAAGGCGCCGATCATCGACGGTCCATCCTGTCGGATCGTCCTAATTCGATCCGTTCCAGGCATTTTATCGCAAAAAGGACGCCAACCGGAATCGCAGGTCCGTGAGCGTCGTTCTCACACCAGCCGGCTCTGCACCACGGCCGCCGCAATGAAGCTGGCGAACAGCGGATGCGGCGCGAAGGGCCGGCTCTTCAGCTCCGGATGGTATTGAACCCCGATGAACCAGGGGTGGTCCGGCCGCTCCACAGTTTCGGGCAGGACGCCGTCGGGCGACAGCCCGGCGAAGACCAGACCGGCCTTGGCCTCGATCGCCTCGCGATAGTTGATGTTGACCTCATAGCGATGGCGGTGCCGTTCGCTGATGGTCGTGGTCCCATAGATTTCGGCGATCCGAGACCCTTCGGCCAGGGTCGATTCATAGGCGCCCAGCCGCATGGTGCCGCCCAGGTCGCCGCCCTGCTGGCGCAGGACGCGCTGGTTGCCCTGGGTCCATTCGGTCATCAGACCCACGACCGGCTCGGTCGTAGGCCCGAACTCCGTCGAGGAGGCCTTGGGAAAACCGGCCAGGTTCCGCGCCGCCTCGATCACCGCCATCTGCATGCCGAAACAGATGCCGAAATAGGGGATGTCGCGCTCGCGGGCGAACCGCGCCGCCTCGATCTTGCCTTCCGACCCACGCTCGCCGAAGCCGCCGGGCACCAGGACGGCGTGGGCGCCCTGAAGCCGCTCCTCACAGGCTTCCGGATCGCCTTCGAAGGTGTCGGCCTCGACCCAGTCGATATTGACCTTGACGTTGTTCGCAACCCCGCCGTGGTGCAGGGCCTCGATCAGGGACTTATAGGCGTCCTTCAGCACCGTATATTTGCCGACCACGGCGATGGTGACCTCGCCGTCGGGCTGCAGCCGCCGCCGCGCGATCTCCCGCCAGCGCGTCAGATCGGGCTCGGGCGCGTCCTCGATGCCGAAATGGGCCAGGACTTCCTTGTCCAGCCCCTCGCGGTGATAGTCCAGCGGCACGGCGTAGATGTCGGCCGAGTCCATCGCCTGGATCACGCCGCTTTCGCGGACGTTGCAGAACTGGCCGATCTTGCGCTTCTCTTCGGGCGGGATCGGCTGTTCGCAGCGGCACAGCAGGATGTCGGGCTGGATCCCGATCGAGCGCAGCTCCTTGACCGAATGCTGCGTCGGCTTGGTCTTCATCTCACCGGCCGTCTTGATGAAGGGCAAGAGGGTCAGGTGGACGAAACAGCTCTTGCCGCGCGGCAGGTCCTGACCCAGCTGGCGGATGGCTTCGAAGAAGGGCAGGCCCTCGATGTCGCCGACCGTGCCGCCGATCTCGACCAGGACGAAGTCCACGTCCTCGCCCGCATCCGTCAGGGCCGGGGTCAGGCAGAAGGATTTGATCTGGTCGGTGACGTGGGGAATGACCTGGACGGTCGCGCCCAGATAGTCGCCGCGCCGCTCCTTCTCCAGAATGGTCGAATAGATCCGGCCGGTGGTGATGTTGTCGGACTTGGCCGCCGAGACGCCGGTGAACCGCTCATAGTGGCCCAGGTCCAGATCGGTCTCGGCGCCGTCGTCGGTCACGAAGACCTCGCCGTGCTGATAGGGGCTCATCGTCCCCGGATCGACGTTCAGATAGGGGTCGAGCTTGCGCAGGCGGACCTTATAGCCGCGCGCCTGCAGAAGAGCGCCGAGAGCGGCGGAAGCGAGGCCTTTTCCAAGCGAGGAAACCACGCCGCCGGTGATGAACACATAGCGAGCCATGGGCGGACACCTTACTCCATGATTCGCGAACGACGCATGGGCCTCGGCGAATCGAACTGTTGATCAAAAGAAGAAAGCGCGCCCTGCGGCGCGCTTTCGGAACTCTGGGTCGGCGGGGCCTTACTGGGCCGGGGTGGGGGCCGGCTGCTGCGCCGGCGCCGCCGACGGCAGGCTGGCTTCCAGATCGTCCAGCGACGGGGCCGACGGTTGGGCGGGGCGGCGGCTGGGCTTGGGCGGGCTGTTGTTGCTGGGGCCGGGGCGTCGTGGCCAGGGAGCCCACGGCGTCGGCGTCGATCACCGAGGTGGAGGCGCGGTCCATATTGCCGACGACGGTCAGGATGATGGTCAGGCCGAACAGCAGGGCGGCCAGAACCCAGGTCACCTTGGTCAGCAGATTGCCCGCGCCGCGCGCGGTCATGAAGCCCGAAGGTCCGCCGCCCATGCCCAGGGCGCCGCCTTCCGAGCGTTGCAGCAGAACGACGCCCGTCAAGGAAACGGCGACCAGGATGATGGCGACGAGCAGGATGGTCTGGAGCATGGCGTCATTCATGTGGGCGCGGAGCTGCGCCGATCAAGCGGCGGCCTCTATCACCGATGCCGCCCAGGGGCAAACCTATAGCCGCGCCCGACCGCCCTGCCGCGTCGTTCAGGCCGCGCGGATGATCGGAAGAAAGTCCTCGGCCCTCAGCGAGGCGCCCCCGACCAGGGCCCCGCCGACCTCCGCCGTCGCCAGAATATCGGCCGCATTGTCCGGCTTGACCGAGCCGCCGTACAGGATTGGGACCCGACGCGCCGCCTCGCCCAGCCGGTCGATCAGGGCGCTGCGGATCGCCGCATGGACCTCGGCGATCTGTTCGAGGCTCGGGGTCAGGCCGCTGCCGATCGCCCAGACCGGCTCATACGCCACCGCAAACGTCCGCTCCGCCAGTCCGTGGGGCAGAGAGCCCGCCACCTGGGCGCTGACGACCGCGACGGCCTGGCCGGCCTGTCTCTGTTCCAGCGTTTCGCCGACGCAGACGATCGGCTCCAGTCCCGCCGCAACGGCGGCCTGAACCTTGTCCGCCACCTGGGCGTCGGTCTCTCCAAAGGCGGCCCGGCGTTCGGAATGGCCCAGGATCACCAGCCCGGCCCCCGCATCCGCCAGCATTTCCGCCGAGATCGAGCCGGTGAAGGCGCCCGACGGCTTGTCATGACAGTCCTGCCCGCCGGTCTCGATCGCGCTTCCGCTCAGAACCGCGCTCATCTGATGAACCAGGGTGGCGGGGGGGCACAGGGCCACGCGGGCCTCGGTCGGCGTGGCGGACAGGGCGGTCTTCAGCGCCTCGGCTTCGGACAGGGCGGCCGTCAGGCCGTGCATCTTCCAATTGCCGACGATCAACTTCACGGATTGTTTCATCGCCCCTGTCTAGGGGGCGAAAACCGCCGCGCCAAGAGGGTCGCCCCAATCTGGACATCAAGCCGTTCTTGCGGCGGCCCGCCCGGGCCGACTATACGCCGAAGCGAAGCCATCGTCGGCAAGTCTCCGGGTCCACGAATGATCACCGCCTTCCGCGCCTTCTCGCGCTCCAAATGGGCCGCCGCCCTGCTCGTCCTGATCGCGATCAGCTTCGTGATCGTGGGGGCGCGCATGGACGTCTTCGCCAACCTGGGACCGAAACACGTCATCGACGCCGGCGACCGTTCGATGAACGAGGCCGAGTTCTCGGCCGCCTTCGGACGGGTGCGCGAGAACATTCAGCAGCAGGCCGGTCGTCCGGTGACGAACGAGGACCTGATCGCCGAAAACATCCATGTCCGCTTTCTGGAAAGCCAGACCGAACAGCTGGGCTTCCTCAACTGGGCGTGGAAGGCGGGCATCCGCCCCGGCAAGGAGTTGATCGTCAAACAGATCCGCCAGATCCCGGCCTTCTTCAACTCGGTCACGGGCCAGTTCGACCAGAAGGCCTATGAGAGCGCCCTGGCCCAGCAGAACCTGACCCCCGCAATGCTGGAACAGGACCTGCGCGACCAGTATGCGACCGAGCATTTCAACGCCGCCGTCTTCGCCGGCGCCCGCGCGCCCCGGATCTACGGGGCCCTGTTGGCCGGCGCCGCCTTCGAGAGCCGCGACGGCCGCTGGTTCGAAATCACCCCGGCCATGGCCGGCGACATCCCCGCCCCGACCGACGCCCAGTTGAACGCCTTCATCCAGGAGAACGCCGCCCGGCTGCGCGCGCCGGAGTTCCGCATGGCCTCCGTCGTCCTGTTCTCGCCGGAACCCGGCGCCGCCCCGGCCGTGTCGGAAGAGCGTATCCGCGAGCGGTTCGAGTTCAAGAAGGACAGCCTGGGCAAGCCCGAGACCCGCACCTTCGTCACCCTGACGGCGCCCAGCCGCGACGCGGCCCAGAAGATCGCCGCCGCCCTGCGCGCCGGTCAGTCGCCCGCAGACGTCGGCCGCGCCAACAGCATCCAGCCGGCCCAGTTCGACGCCACGCCGCGCTCCGCCATCGGCGACGCCGCCACGGCTGCGGCCGTGTTCGGCCTTCAGCCCGGCCAGGTGTCGGACCCGGTCCAGGCGGGCGTTGGCTTCGCCGTCGCCAAGCTGACGGCGGTCCAGCCCGGTCAGCCCGCCAGCCTCGAGGGTTCGCGCGAACAGATCATTCAGGAACTGCGCGCCGAGGACATCAAGGGCCAGACCTACGCCAAGGTCGAAAAGTACGAAGCCGCCCGCACCGCCGGCAAGAGCCTGGCCGACGCCGCGCGTGAAGCCGGGGCGCGGATCGTCGACCTGCCCCCCTTCACCCAGGACGGCAAACTGCCGAACGGCCAGCCGCTGAACGCCCCGCCGCAGCTGTTCGAAACCGCCTGGTCCCTGACCAAGGGCGGCGAAAGCGATGTGGTGGACGCCGGTCAGGGCCAATATTTCGCGGTTCGGCTGAACGACATCCGTCCCTCCGCCCTGCCCACCCTGGCCGAGGTGCGCGAACCCCTGGCCGCCCAGTGGAAACAGCGTGAGATTTCGCGCCGGCTCGCCGCCAAGGCCGAGGAGCTGGCCGGTCGCGTGCGCCAAGGCCAGGACATCGCCGCCGTGGCCCGTTCCGTCAACGCCCCCCTGACCGTCCGCACCGGCGTCGTCCGTGATCAGGCCACCCAGGAGGCCCTGGGTCAGGGCGTGCTGCAAGGTCTGTTCGGCCAGTCCAAGGGCCAGGTCTTCTCGCAACCGGGACAGGGCGGCGTCCTGATCGGCCGGGTCGATGACATCCACGCCGCCAATCCGGCGGTCGCCGGTCCGCTCGCCGAACAGGCCCGCCCGCGCATCACCCAGGAGATCGTCCAGGCCATGGTTCAGACCGAGATGGCGGCGGCGGCCAAACGCTCCAAGGCCAAGCATGACGTCGGCCTGGCGCGTCAGGCCCTGGGCCTGTCGGCCGAACCGACCGCGCCCGCCGCTCCGGCGCAATGACGCAGGCGGACAGCGGGCCCGATTTCGACGCCTTCGCCGCCGGCCTCTCGGCCGGTCGGCCCCAGGTGATCGTGCGTCGGGTGATCGACGACCTGGAGACCCCGGTTTCGGCCTATCTGAAGCTGGGGCTCCACCGGCCTTACGCCTGCCTGCTGGAATCGGTCGAGGGCGGCGCCGTCAAGGGCCGCTATTCGATCCTGACCCTGGACCCGGACGTGGTCTGGCGCTGTCGGTCGAACGCGGCGGAACTGGCGCGCGGTCCAGCCGTCGCCGAAGGCCGCTTCATTCCCGAGCCCCTGCCCACGCTTCAGTCGCTGCGCGCCCTGATCGCCGCCTCCAAGTTCGACCTGCCCGACGGTCTGCCGCCGATGGCGGCCGGCCTGTTCGGCGTCTTCGGCTATGACATGGTGCGCCTGCTCGAGCCGCTGGGCGAACCCAATCCCGACCCGCTGAACCTGCCCGATGCGGTCCTGACCCGACCGTCGCTGGTGGCGATCTTCGATTCCGTCGGCCAGGAGATCATCCTGGTCTCCGCCGCCTATCCCGACACGGGCGGCGACGCGCGGCAAGCCTTCGACGCCGCCGTCGCCAGGCTGGACGCTTTCGAGACGGGCCTGCGCGAGCCCTTGCCGGTGCGCGCCGCGCCGCAGCCCACGCCCGCCCCGACCTTCGCCTCGCCCGTGGACGAGGCCGGTTTCGGCCAGATGGTGGCCCGGGCCAAGGACTATATCGCCGCCGGCGACATCTTTCAGGTCGTGCTCAGCCACCGTTTCTCGGCGCCCTGGACCGAAGATTCGTTCGCCTTCTACCGCTCCCTGCGTCGCCAGAACCCGTCGCCCTATCTCTTCTATCTGAACTTCGAAGGCTTCCAGCTGGCCGGGTCCAGTCCGGAGATCCTGGTCCGGCTCAAGGACGGCCAGGTCACCATCCGACCACTGGCCGGAACCCGGATGCGCGGCGCCACGCCCGAGGCGGACAAGGCTCTGGAGGCCGAACTACTGGCCGATCCCAAGGAGCGGGCCGAACATCTGATGCTGCTGGACCTGGGCCGCAACGACGTCGGCCGCGTCGCCGCGCCGGGCACGGTCGAGGTGACCGAAAGCTTCGTCGTCGAACGCTACAGCCAGGTCATGCACATCGTCTCCAATGTACGCGGCAAGGCCGATCCGAAACTGGACGCCGTCGACACCCTGCTGGCGGCCCTTCCCGCCGGCACCCTGTCAGGCGCGCCCAAGGTCCGGGCGATGGAGATCATCGACGAGCTGGAAGCCGAAAAGCGCGGCGTCGGCTACGGCGGCGGCGTCGGCTATATTTCGGCGGGCGGCGAGGCGGACATCTGCATCACCCTGCGCACCGCCCTGTTCGCTGATGACCGGATCTTCGTCCAGGCCGGCGCCGGCGTGGTCGCCGACAGCGATCCTGCGGCCGAATACGCTGAAACCCGGCACAAGGCCCGCGCCCCCATGCGGGCCGCTGACGACGCCTGGCGGTTCCGCACCGGCAACCGCTAGGGCGCGTAGGTCGCCGGGCGTTCGTCGAATCGGACGCCGGGCCCCAGCACCACCACCCCGGCCATGACCACGGCGGCCGCAGCGGCCAGGGCGGCGGCGCCTAGCGCCGCATAGGGGCTGATCGGTTTGGGTTCGACAACGACCAGCTTCGCCTTTGCGGCGGCGATCTTGTCGGCGATGTCTTGTTCGGCGGCGAGTTTCACCCCTCCACCTGCCCCCATGACCGTTAAGATGCGCTTTAGCGACGCATATGCTTGGCGCGGACGCCTGTCACGCCTAGAAGCCTGATCATGATCCTCGTCGTCGATAACTACGACAGCTTTACCTACAACCTCGTCCACTACCTCGCGGAGTTGGGCGCGCCGACCCATGTGGTGCGCAACGATGACCTGACGGCGGCCGAGGCCTGGGCGCTGAACCCCGCCGCCGTCCTGCTGTCTCCCGGCCCCTGCGCGCCGGATCAGGCAGGCATCTGCCTGCCGCTGATCGAAAGCGCACCGGCCTCCATGCCCATCCTGGGCGTCTGCCTGGGCCACCAGGCCATAGGCCAGGCCTTCGGCGGCGACGTGATCCGCGCCAAGACCCTGATGCACGGCAAGACCTCGCCGATCCATCACGACGGCAAGAGCGTCTTCGCCGGCCTGCCCTCGCCCTTCACCGCCACCCGCTATCATTCCCTGGCCGTGAAGCGCGAAACCCTGCCCGACTGTCTCGAGGTGACCGCCTGGACCGCCGACGGCGAAATCATGGGGCTCCAGCACCGCAGCCGCCCGATCCATGGCGTTCAGTTCCACCCGGAATCCATCGCTACAGAACATGGCCACGACATGCTGGCCAACTTCCTTCAGATCGCCGGCGTGAAGCGCCTCGCGGCCGCCTGATCATGGCCGCCTGACCATGGCCGATGGTTTCAAGCCGATCCTCGCCCGACTGGTCGAGGGCCACCCCCTGACGTCCGAACAGGCGCACGACTTCTTCGCCGCCTGCCTGCGCGGCGAACCGACCCCGTCCCAGGTCGCCGCCGCCGTCACCGCCCTTCGGATTCGCGGGGAGACGGTGGACGAGATCGCCGCCTTCGCCCAAGCCATGCGCGAGGCCGCCCTGACCTTGGATCATCCCTATGAGGTGATCGACACCTGCGGCACCGGCGGCGACGGCCAGCACACCTACAACATCTCCACCGCCGCCGCCCTGGTCCTGGCCGGCGCCGGCCTGAAGGTCGCCAAGCACGGCAACCGGGCCATGTCCTCGAAATCCGGCTCGTCCGACGTCCTGTCGATCCTGGGTGTCAACATGGCCGCCAGCCCGGCCCAGCAGCGCAAGGCGCTGGACGAGGCCGGCATCTGCTTCCTGTTCGCCCCCGCCTATCACGGCGCCATGCGCCATGTCGGCCCCGTCCGGGCCGAGATCGGTTTCCGCACTGTCTTCAATTTGTTGGGCCCCCTGTCCAACCCGGCCCAGGCCAGACGCCAGGTCATGGGCGTCTATGACCCCCGCCTGCTGGAGCCTCTGGTCGAGGTGCTGGGCCGGCTGGGCGCGACCCGCGCCTGGACCGTCCATGGCCAAGGTCTGGACGAACTGGCGACATCCGGCCCGACCGAAGTGGCGGAATGGAAAGACGGCGCCGTCCGCCGCTTCCAGGTCACGCCCGAGGACGCCGGCCTGCCCCGCGCCTCCATCGACGCCATTCGCGGCGGCGACGCCGAGGAGAACGCCGCCGCCCTGCGCGCCCTGCTGGCGGGCCAGACGGGCCCCTATCGCGACATCGTCTTGCTGAACGCCGCCGCCGCCCTCGTGGTCGCGGATCGGGCGACGGATCTCGCCGAAGGCGCCGCCCTGGCCGCAGCCGCCGTCGACGACGGCCGGGCCGCCCAGGCCCTGGAGCGGCTGGCCCGCATCACCTCGACCCCGCTGGAGACGGAGGACGCCCCATGACCGACGTTCTGGACCGTATCGCCGCCTACAAGCGCCAGGACGTCGCCGCCCGCAAGGCCGCGACCTCTCAGGACGCGATCGAGACTCTGGCCCAGGCCGCCTCGGCCCCGCGCGGCTTCCGCGCCGCTCTGGACAGGACCGTCGAGGAAACCGGCCGCCCCGCCTTGATCGCCGAGATCAAAAAGGCCAGCCCGTCCAAGGGTCTGATCCGTCCCGACTTCGATCCCCCGGCCCTCGCCCGGGCCTATGAGGCCGGCGGCGCGTCCTGCCTCTCGGTCCTGACCGACGGCCCCAGCTTCCAGGGCGACGACGCCTATCTGGGCCAAGCCCGTGCGGCGACCGCCCTGCCCTGCCTGCGCAAGGACTTCCTGGTCGACCCCTGGCAGGTGGCCGAAAGCCGGGCTCTGGGCGCCGACTGTATCCTGATCATCCTGGCCATGATCGACGATCGGCTGGCCGCCGAACTGCTGGCCGAGGCCGAGCGCTTCGGCATGGACGCCCTGATCGAAACCCACGACGAGGCGGAAATGGCGCGCGCCTGCGCCCTCGGCGGCGATCTGGTAGGGATCAACAACCGGTCGCTGCGGACGTTCGAGGTCGATCTGGAAACGACGGAACGCCTGGCGATCCTCAGCCCCGTGCGCGCCCTTCTGGTCGCCGAGAGCGGCATCTTCACCCCGGACGACGTTGCGCGCGTCTCCGCCGCCCACGCCCAGGCCATTCTGGTCGGCGAGAGCCTGATGCGTCAGGCCGACGTCGAGGCCGCGACGCGGGCGCTGCTGACCCTATGATCCAACGTGATGAGCGTGGTGAAGCGACGCCGTTAAGTTGACATTAGGAAGGAACACTTACAGAACATCGTCAATGTTCACGGCCCGTTCCGATTCGTCGGTCGGGCGCATGAGGGGCCGGCGATGCTCACGCGCAAACAGCACGAACTGCTGATGTTCATCCACGAACGGATTCAGGAGACCGGCGTCTCCCCCTCGTTCGACGAGATGAAGGAGGCGCTGGACCTGGCGTCCAAGTCGGGCATCCACCGGCTGATCACGGCGCTGGAGGAGCGCGGCTTCATCCGCCGCCTCGCCCATCGCGCCCGCGCCCTGGAAGTGACCAAACTGCCTGAACAGGCTACAGCCGGCGCCCCGCGCGGCCGGGCCGGGTTCAAGCCCGACGTCATCGAAGGCGGCGGCGCGCGTCCCGTCGCTGCAGCCTCAGCCGCCAATGACACCCGCGAACTGCCGCTCCTGGGCAAGATCGCCGCCGGCACCCCCATCGCGGCCATCCAGCACGAGCAGGAGCGGCTGCCGGTGCCGGAATCCATGCTGGGCAAGGGCGATCACTACATCCTCGAGATCGAGGGCGACTCCATGATCGAGGCCGGCATTCTGAACGGCGACCTGGTGGTCATCCGGCGCGGCGACACCGCCAACAACGGCGAGATCGTCGTGGCCCTGGTCGAGGGCGAAGAGGCCACGCTGAAACGCCTGCGCCGCAAGGGCGGCTCCATCGCCCTGGAGCCCGCCAACCGCGCCTATGAGACCCGCATCTTCGGTCCCGACCAGGTCGAGGTCCAGGGCAAGCTGGTCGGCCTCATGCGCCGCTATCACTGACAGCTGGATTCGGCCGGCGCGCCCACGGCCGGTCGCCCCGGACATCGGCCGTCCACACGGCCCGCCAGCCGCCCGCGCCGCTACGCCACAGCTCCACCGCCCCGCCGCGCGCAAAGTCCGCCCCGTCCAGAACCAGCCGCCCGTCACATGAGGGCGGCAGGGCGTGAACCACCGCCCGCACGCTGACGACCGGGGCCGCAAGGCACAGGGCGTCCATCTGCTCCATGTCCGGCGTCCGCCTGCCCCACCACAGGGCGACCGGCCCCGCCCCAGTGAGTTCGGGACGGCATGAAGCGCGGTCGCAGGCCCAGCCGGCCTCGGGTCGGCCCGCCAAGGCCAGACCGCGCCGCCGGGACCACAGGTCCGTCGCAAACTCACGCACGCCGGGCCGGACGACGATCGCCTCCTTCTGGCGACGAAAGGCCGCGTTTGTCCCGCCGTCGCCGATCCAGACATCCGGCGTCGGCGCGCGCGGACAGACCAGCACCGCCGCCGCAAGAGGCAGGCCCAGCCACCGCAGCCGCCCCTGCCAGAGGCAGACGAACAGCACGCCAAGAAAGGCCACGGGCAGCACAGGGTCCGGCGCGCTGGCCACCGTCCGCACCGCGCCCGGCAAGCCGGCCGTCCAGCCGCCGATCGCCAGCGTCAGATCGACGCCCCACCCCGCCACCGCCAGGAACGGGCCGCCCAGGCCCACGGGCTCCAAGGCCGCGCCCAACGCGAGGGCGGGCATAAGGACGAAGTCCGCCACCGGCGCCGTCGCCAGATTGGCCAGCAGCCCGTACATGGCCGTCCGGTTGAAATGCTGCATGGCGAAGGGTCCCGTCGCCAGTCCCGCCACGACGCTGGCCGCCACCGCCGCCGTCAGCCAACCGCCGAACCTCTGGACCGCCACAATGGGCCAGGGCGCGGAGATCTCTCGGGTCCGCTTGGGCCAGATTTCGACCAGGGCCACCAGGGCCGCCGTCGCCGCGAACGACATCTGGAACCCCGGCGTCACGATGGCCTCGGGCTGGATCGCCAGGACGGCGAAGGCGGCCACGGCCAGCCCGTGCATGGTCACGGCCTGCCGGTCCAGCAAGATGGCCGCAAAGGCGATGGAGGCGGTAATGGCCGCCCGCTCCGCCGGCGGCGGGGCGCCGGAAATCACCAGATAAACCCCCACAGCCGTCAGGCCCGCCGCGGCGGCGACCTTCTTGCCGGGAACGCGCAAGGCCAGCCAGGGCCAGGCCGCCACGCCCAACCGCACGGCGAAAAAGACAAATCCGCCGACGATGGCCATATGCAGGCCCGAGACCGACAGAATGTGCGCCAGGCCGGATTCCCGCATCACATCCATGTCGGCCTGGTTGATCCAGGTCTCATGGCTGGTGGTCATAGCCGCCGCGATCCCGCCGGTCCGCTCCCCCAGCCGCGCCACGATCCGCTCCGCCAGGGCGTAGCGCACGCCGTTCACCGCCATGGCCAGTCGCAGCCGCCACGGCGCCGGCGGCAGATCGATCCGCCTTGTCTCACCCAGAGCGAAGGCCACGCCTCCCAGGCCCTCGAAAAAGGCGTTGCGACCGAAATCATAGGCCCCGGGGCTGGCGGGCGGAGGGGGCGGATTGAGAATGGCGAACAGGCGGATCGCCTCCCCCGGCCTCGGCGGTTCGCCCCGCACCGTGGCCCGCAGCCGAACCGGCGTCTCCTCCGGGCTCAGGCCTCGGATCCAGACCGGGGCCACCACAATCCGCGCGCCATTCTCGCCAGGGCTGTCGACATCGACGACCCAGGCCTCGATCACCACGCCCTCCACCAGGGCCGGCGCGATCGGGGCGGCCACGAGTTCGGTACGAAACTTCGCCGCAGCCAGGCCGCAGGCGAGACAGGCCAGAATCATCAGCGGCCAGGTTAGACGCCGCCCCCAGCCGCGCCGCCGCGCCGCAAGCCAGGCCGCGACAGCCGCCGCCGCCCCAAACGCCAGGGGCCAAAGGCTCGGCTCTGTCCTCAAGGCGAAATAGCAGGCGGCGCCGCCGCCGAAGGCCACCGGCGCCCAAAGCCGCCATCTCAGCGCCTGCGCCTTGATCTCGTCGGCCAGCCAGGCCCGCAAACGCGCGCCGGGGGTAGGCTTTGTCGCCTCGGGGCGTATAAGGGCCTCGCTTACGGACCCTTCCCCCATGACCTTGCCTTCTTCGACTGTCGTCACCCGCTTCGCCCCCTCGCCGACAGGCTATCTGCATATCGGCGGGGCGAGAACCGCCTTGTTCAACTGGCTGTACGCCAAGAGACACGCGGGACGCTTCCTGATCCGGGTCGAGGACACCGATCGGGAACGTTCGACCGAGGAGGCCGTCCAGGCCATCTTCGACGGCCTGAGCTGGCTGGAGCTGTTCGCCGACGAAGAGCCGGTGTTCCAGTTCAGCCGCGCCGACCGCCATCGCGAAGTGGTGGATCAACTGCTGGAGACCGGCCACGCCTATCGCGATTTCACCACGGCCGAGGAAACCGGACGTCTGCGCGACGCCGCCAAGGCCGAGCGTCGCACCTTTGAATCGCCCTGGCGCGACCGCACCCCGACCGTCGACGACCTGGCCCAGCCGCACGTCGTTCGCTTCCGCCGTCCTCAGTCCGCCACGGTCGTCGTCGCGGACGAGGTCCAGGGTTCGGTCAGCTGGTCGACCGACGACCTCGACGATCTGGTCCTGCTGCGCTCCGACGGGGCGCCGACCTATAATCTCGCGGTCGTTGTCGATGACCACGACATGGGGGTGACCCACGTCATCCGCGGCGACGACCATCTGAACAACGCCGCCCGCCAGAGCCTGATCTATGACGCCCTCGGCTGGACCCGACCGACCTTCGCCCATATCCCGCTGATCCACGGGCCGGACGGCGCCAAGCTGTCGAAGCGCCACGGCGCCCAGGCCGTCCACGAATACGCCGAAATGGGCTATCTGCCCGAGGCCATGCGCAACTATCTGGCGCGCCTCGGCTGGGGTCACGGCGACGACGAACTGTTCAGCGACGCCCAGGCGATCGAATGGTTTGATCTGGCCGGCATCGGCAAGGCTCCGGCGCGGCTGGACTTCGACAAGCTGGCCCATGTCAATTCGCACTGGCTGCGGCTCGCCGACGACGAACGCCTGGCCAAGCTGACGCTGGACGTCCACCTCGCCCGCGGCCGCAGCCTGGCCGAGGCCGACGAGGCCCGGCTCCAGCGCGCCATGCCGTTTGTGAAGGACCGCGCCAAGACCGTACTGGAGTTGGCCGACCAGACGGAATTCGTGCTCAAGACACGTCCCCTGGACATTGACGACAAGGGCCGCGCCCTGCTGTCCGGCGAAACCCTGGACCGCCTGGCGCGCCTGCGCGATCGGCTGGCCCTATTCCAGTCCTGGGACGTCTTCGCCCTGGAAGCCGAGTTGAAGAGCTTCGCCGAATCCGAACAGGTCGGCTTCGGCAAGATCGGCCCGCCGATGCGCGCAGCGCTTACCGCAGGGTCAACATCACCTGATATTGCACGAACTTTGTCCGCTCTTGGGCGCGACGAAAGTCTCGGACGCTTGGATGATGCGCTGCAACAGACTAAGTGATCAACCACAAACCTAAGAGCGCCCGGCGCCTCCCCGCGATCGGACGTCCAAATGCAAAGGGGCATTGATGACTGACCAAGCCAAAACCGCCACGCTCTCCTTCGAGGGCAAGAGCGTCGATCTGCCCGTTCTGTCGGGTTCGACCGGTCCGGACGTTATCGACATCCGCAAGCTCTACGGCGGAACGGGCGCTTTCACCTTCGATCCGGGCTTCACCTCGACCGCCTCCTGCGAGTCAGGCCTGACCTATATCGACGGCGACGCCGGCGTCCTGCTGCACCGGGGCTATCCGATCGACCAGCTGGCGGCCCAGTCGAACTTCATCGAGGTCTGCCACCTGCTGCTGCACGGCGAACTGCCGACGGCGGCTCAGTACGAAAAGTTCGAAAACAGCATCACCATGCACACGATGCTGCACGCCCAGTTCGACCGCTTCTTCGAGGGCTTCCGCCGCGACGCCCACCCGATGGCGATCATGGTCGGCACGGTCGGCGCCCTGTCGGCCTTCTATCACGACAGCCTGGACATCCATGATCCGGTCCAGCGCGATATCTCGGCCATCCGTTTGATCGCCAAGATGCCGACGATCGCGGCCCGCGCCTACAAATATCATGTCGGCCAGCCCTTCATCTCGCCGCGCAACGACCTGTCCTACGCCGAAAACTTCCTGCGGATGTGCTTCGCCGTGCCGGCCGAGGACTATCACGTCGATCCGGCCCTGGTGCGCGCCATGGACCGCATCTTCACCCTGCACGCCGACCACGAGCAGAACGCCTCGACCTCGACGGTGCGTCTGGCCGGTTCGTCGGGCGCCAACCCCTTCGCCTGTATCGCCGCCGGCATCGCCTGCCTGTGGGGCCCGTCGCACGGCGGCGCCAATGAAGAGGCGCTGAACATGCTCAAGGAGATCGGCACCCCCGACAAGATCCCCGAGTTCATCCAGGGCGTGAAGGACCGCAAATACAAGCTGATGGGCTTCGGCCACCGGGTCTATAAGAACTATGACCCGCGCGCCAAGGTCATGCAGCAGTCGGCCTATGAGGTTCTGGCCGCCACCGGCCGCGAAAACGACCCCCTGTTCCAGGTCGCCAAGGAGCTGGAAAAGGTCGCCCTGAACGACGAATATTTCACCTCGCGCAAGCTTTTCCCGAACGTCGACTTCTATTCGGGCATCACCCTGTCGGCCATGGGCTTCCCCACCACCATGTTCACCGTCCTGTTCGCCCTGGCCCGCACTGTGGGCTGGATCGCCCAGTGGCAGGAAATGATGGCCGATCCGTCGCAGAAGATCGGCCGCCCGCGTCAGCTGTACACCGGCCCGACGCAGCGCGATTACGTGCCGATCGAACAGCGCGGCTGATCAAGCGCCACAGGCCTGAAATGCAGAACGCCGGGGCGCAGGCCCCGGCGTTTTTCTTTGTCTGAGACAGGGATGGAGCCGCCTATCCAGCCGCCTTGGCCTCGATGACCCGCAACACGGCCTCGGCGGCCAGGGTCGAAGGATCCGGCCCGCCCCGCCCCATCAGGTCCAGCGCCGCCGTCTGACGCCTCGCCTGCTCGGCCGCAGCCTGGGGATCGTTCAACAGCCGCCCGACGGCCGCCGCCAGGTTTTCCGCAGACGCCTCGCCCTGGATGAACTCCGGGGCGATCCGTTCGCCGGCGGCGATGTTGAACAGGGTGATGTGTTCGGCCGTCACCAGCCGCTTCATCAGCTGATAGCTTACCCCTCCGATCTTGTAGGCGATCACCATCGGCGCCCCCGCCAGGGCCAGTTCGGTCGAGACGGTGCCGCTGGTCGCCAGGGCCGCCGTCGCCGCCCGCATGGCGTCGTACTTTTCGGCCTCATCGACGACATGGACGCGGAAAGGCCAGGCGGATACCCGCCCGACCACGTCCTTTGACACCGTCCCCGCCGCGACCACCGCGACTTCCAGGCCTGGATCCTGGGTCTTCAACCGCTTGACGGTCGCCTCATAGACCGGAGTCATCCGCGCGATTTCGGCCGGTCGGCTGCCCGGCAGGATCAGCAGCAGCTTGGCGTCAGGCGTGACGCCCCGCCGGGCGCGAAAGGCGGCGCCGTCGGCCCCGCCCATGTCGACGTGCAGGGCGGACGAGCCGACCACCGTCGTCGGCAGACCTTCACGCTCGAACCAGGGCGCGTCGAAGCTGTAGAGGGCCAGCAGATGATCCACGGCCCGCGCCAGGGTCCTGGCCCGGCCAGGACGAGACGCCCAAACCTGGGGTCCGACGTATTTGATCAAGGGCACGTCCGGCCGGGCGGCGCGAATCGCCTCTGCGACCCGAATGGTGAAGCCCCAGCTGTCGATCAGAACCACCGCATCCGGCTGTTCACGCGCCGCCAGGGCGGCCGTCTCCGCCACGCGACGGCGCACCGTCCGATAGGCCCGCAGGCCCTCGATCCAGCCCAAAATCGACAGTTCGGCGATGTCGAAGGGGCTGACGACGCCCTCGGCCGCCATGCGCGGGCCGCCGATGCCGACGAAGCTGACCCCCTGACCCAGCCGCGCTCTCAAGGCCCGCGCCAGGCCGGCGCCCAAGGCGTCGCCCGACGCCTCGGCCGCCACCAGCATGATCTTCAACGGACGGCTCATCGCGTTTCACCCCAGACGAACAGGCCCAACCGATCCGCCGCCGCCACGATCGCGGACCGGTCGATCAGGATCAACCGCCCGGCGACGCCGGCGATCCCCGCGAGCCCTGCCGCCGCCGCCAGCTCCACCGTGCGCGGTCCGATCACCGGCATGTCCACGCGCAGGTCCTGGATCGGCTTGGGCGCCTTGGCCAACGCGCCCCTGGGCGAGGCCGGAGCGCCGCGGAGATCGGCGGGCAGGGCCGCCACGCGGCGCAACATGGCGTCGGTGCCTTCCTGCGCCTCGACCGCCAGGACCAGGCCGTCACAGACGACCGCACCCTGGCCGATATCCAGTTCGCCGGACTTTTCGGCGACGTGAAGCGCCTTTCTCAGATCGTCCATCTGCTGCGAGGTCGGGACGACCGCCCCCAGCGCTCCGCCTGCCAGGGTCTCGCCGCCCAGGATGTCGTCAGCGCCTTCAACCGTAAATCCTTCGGCCTCGAAGATGGACAGAATCTTCCTCAGCAGGGCGTCATCGCCCTTGGTCGCCGCCGCGACGATGCCCGGCAGCAGAGACGCGCCCTTCAGATCGGGCTTCAAGGTCTTGAAATCGGGTCGATTGACGATGCCGGCAAGACAGACGCTGGTGCAGCCTTCAGCCTTCAGAGCCTTCAATATCGCCCCGATCTGGGCCATGCCGAACTCGGCGCCGGGCCAGCGGCTCAGATGCGGATCGGCGAAGCCCGCCAGACGGATGATGAAGACCGGCCGTCCCTCGACCTCGCACCGGGCCGCCACCGCCGCCGGCAGATCGCCGCCCCCGGCGATCAGCCCCAGCCTTCCCGAGCGGCTCATTCCGCGTTCGGCAGACACAGCGGACGCCGCCCGCCATCACGGATGAAGGCGATGATCTCCAGGATCTCCGGCAGGTCGGCGTAGGCCTGGGCCACGCCGTCGATGCGACCGGCGAACTCGCCCTCGCCCTCGAACAGGTCGCGATAGGCGGCCAGCAATCTTCGTATCTGGGATTTGCCGTAACCCTTGCGCTTAAGACCGATCAGGTTCAGCCCGCGCAGTCGCGCGTGATTGCCCCAGGCCGAGCCATAGGGGATGACGTCGCGGGTCACGGCGGCCAGACCGCCGATGATCGCTCCCTGCCCCACGCGCCCGTTCTGGTGGACGGCGCACAGTCCACCCAGGAAGACCTTGTCGCCGACCTGGGCGTGACCGCCCAGGGTGGCGTTGTTGGCCATGACCAGGTTGCTGCCGACCACGCAGTCATGGCCGATATGGGCGCCGGTCATGAACAGATTGTTGGAGCCGACGACGGTCACGCCCGTTCCCTGGGGCGTGCCCCGGTTGAAGGTGCAGTGCTCGCGGATCAGATTGTTCTCGCCGATCTCCAGCCGCACCGGCTCGCCCTTGTAGCCGTTGTGCTGCGGATCGCCGCCGATGACGGCGAAGGGATGGATCACGGTTCCAGCCCCGACCGTCGTGTCCTGCTGGACCACTACATGGCTGACCAGGCGCACGCCCTCGGCCAGGGAGACATTCGGTCCGACCGTGCACCAGGGGCCGACCTCGACCCCTTCGGCCAGGGTCGCCGTGGCGTCGATCAGGGCGGTGGGGTGGATGGCCATCAGGCGGCGGGCTCCGTCGCCGGCGTGGGCACCGTCACCACCATGGCCATGAACTCGGCCTCGGCCGCCAGCTTGCCGTCGATGAAGGTTTCGCCGCGGAACTTGTAGGCGTCGCCGCGCGCCTTGATCACCTTGACCTGCATGCGCAGCTGATCGCCGGGCCGCGCCGGCTTGCGGAAACGCACGCCGTCGATCGACATGAACATGATGACCTTGTCCGCCACGGCGACGTCCAGGGTCTTGGACATCAGCAAGGCGCCGGTCTGCGCCATGGCTTCAACGATCAGCACGCCCGGCATGACCGGATCGATCGGGAAATGGCCGGGGAAGAAGGGCTCGTTGTGGGTGACGTTCTTGATCCCCACGATGGAAGTCGCGGGAACAAACTCCTCGGCCTTGTCCACCAGCAGGAAGGGATAGCGGTGCGGCAGCCGCCGCATCACCTCGGCGTAGTCGATCTTGCCGTCTTCACTCATCCCTATGATTCCCTTGGGGCCTTCTTTGAAGACGCCTGTTTGGCGAGCCAGACGGTTTCACGCAAGAACTGTCGGATCGGGCGGGCGGGATAGCCGGACCAGGTCTCGCCCGGCGGAATGTCCGCCAGCACCCCCGCCCCAGCCGCCACCCGCGCGCCTTCGCCGATCGTCAGATGGTCGCCGACCCCCGCCTTGCCGCCGAAGATGACATTGTCGCCGCTGGTCACGGAGCCGGAAATCCCCGTATTGGCCGCCATCAGATTGTTGCGGCCGATGACGCAGTTGTGGCCCACCATGACCAGATTATCGATCTTGGTGTTCTCGCCGATGACGGTGTCGTCATAGGCGCCGCGGTCGATGCAGCTGTTGGCGCCGACCGTCACGCCGTCCTGCAAGATCACGCGGCCCAGCTGGGGAATGTCCATGGCGCCGGCCGCCGTGCCGGTGGCGCCGAAGCCCGCCTCGCCGATGCGGGCGCCGGCGTAGAGCTTCACACGGTCGCCGATCAGGGCGAAGCCGACGGTGACGTTCGAACCGATCACACAGTCCCGGCCGATCTGAACGCCCGGGCCGATCACCGTATTGGCGCCGATGCGCGTGCCGCAGCCGATGCGGACGCCCTCGCCCAGAACCGCGCCGGGTTCGATCACCACGCTGTCGTCCTCGGACGCCTCAGACGGGGCGATGGCGCGGTCCAGGCTCAAGGGGCGGTGCAGCAGAGCCGAGGCCAGGGCCCAGGACGCCTGGGGCGTGCGCGAGACGATCACCGCCGCCTCGGCCGGAACCGAGCCCACCGCCTGTTCCGGCACGATGACGCAGCCCGCCTGTGTCACCGCCAGGGCCGCCGCGAACTTGCGGTCGCCCATAAACGCGATCGCGCCCCCGTCCGCAGAGGACAGGGGCGCGACGGAACCGATCATCCGGTCCCCGCCCCGGACCACCTCGCCCCCGGTCTTGGCCGCCAGTTCGACGACGGACAGGGGCGAAAGGGTTTCGAAGAAGCGGGAATCGGGCATGAGGGCCTTAGTTGGCGGCGGCCGGCTGTTGCGGCTGCTGCGCCGGGACCGGCATGCGGTTGAACGACAGGGTCGGCAGGGCCGTGTTCAGCCGCTGGATCGCCGCGTCGGTCAGGTCCATGGCCGGGTTCATCATGAAGACGCTCTCGCGGTCCAGCAGCAGGCCGCAACCCTTTTCCTGATAGAGGGCGGTCAGGATCGGCGAGACGGCCTCGGTGATGGCCTGGCGCTGCATGGCCAGGGTGTAGCGCAGCTCGTTCTCGCGGGTGGCTTCCAGCTGCTGGGCCTCCTGGGCGCGCTGCTGCAGGGCCTGACGGCGCTGTTGCAGTTGATCCGCCGGCAGGCTAGCGCCCGAGGTTTGCAGTTGCTGGGCTTCCGACTGGATGGCGGTGGCATAGGGCTGAAGCTCGCCCTGAACCTCCTGGGCCAGTTGCTGCATGCGGGCCTCGACCGCCTGACCGGCGGCCGACTGGGCCAGCAGGCGGGCGTTGTAATAGACGCAGACGCCCGGAATGACCGGACCGGGGTTGGCCGGCGCGGCCGTCTGGGCCGAGGCGGCGGTGGCGACCAGCGAGGCGGCGGCCGTGGCGGCGATGATCAGAGCTTTCATGGGTATTCCTCTGCGAACGCTTTTTTGCGTCGCTTCCTTAGAATTGGGTGGAGGTCGAGAAGCGGAAGGATTCCGTCTTGTCGTAGTCTTCCTTGGACAGGACCTTTGAGATGTCGAACCGGATCGGGCCCATCGGCGACTTCCAGTGGATGCTGACGCCGGCGGAAGCCCGCAGCGACAGCTCGTCGGCGATGGTGGTGTCGACCGTACCGGTCGAGGTCAGCTTATAGCGGTCATCCAGAACTCCCAGGGTGCCGACGTCGGCGAACAGCGAGGTCTTGATGCCGTACTGTTCGGGCAGATAGTTGGGCACGGTCAGTTCGACGGTGCCGATGGCGTAGAAGTTGCCCCCCAGGGCGTCGGTGGTGTCCAGGTCGCGCGGCCCCATGCCGGCGGTTTCGAAGCCGCGGAAGCTGTTGCCGCCCTTGAAGAAGCGATCGTTGATGCGGATCGGGTCGCCGTTCCAGCCGCTGACATAGCCGGTGGAGCCTTGAAGGCTGACGATCCAGCGCGGGGTGATGCCGTAGTACCAGGCGGCGTCCGCCTCGGTCTTCACATAGTTGACGTCGCCGCCCAGGCCCGCGAAGTCCTGACGCAAGGAGCCGGACCAGCCGCGCGTCGGCCGGATCGGATCGTTGGTGTAGTTCATCTGAAGCGTATAGCCCGCAGACGAGTTGATGTAGCTGCCGACCTGGTCGCACAGGGCCGAAGAGCCGCTGCCGCTGGTGTTGCAATAGCCGGTCGGGACGATGATTTCGTCGGACTTCAGGAAGTAGCGGGTGCTGAGCCACATATTGCCGTTCAGCGGATAGGTCAGACGCAAGCCGCCGCCGGTCGAACGGTAGTCGTAGGAGGAATATTCGCTGAGGTCATAGCGCGAGTGGAACAGGTCCCACCCGGCGCGCAGATCGCGGCCCAGGAATTTCGGCTCGGTGAAGCGGAAGTCGACCTGTTGACGCAGCGAACCCCACTCCAGCCGGGCGACGACGTTCTGGCCCCGACCGCGGAAGTTCCGCTCTGAAATGCCCAGGTTCACCGTAAAGGAATCGACCGAGCTGAAGCCGGCCCCGACCGAAAGTTCGCCGGTGGGCTGTTCCTGGACGTTGACGTTGACGATGCTCCGGTCCGGGGCGCTGCCGCGGGTCTCTTCGATCGTCACGTCCTTGAAGAAGCCCAGCGCGCGCAGATTGTTGCGCGACCGTTCCATCAGGGCGCGGTTGAAGGCGTCGCCTTCGGTCAGCATCAGCTCGCGCCGGATGACGGGATCGATGGTGCGGGTGTTGCCGATCACATTGATGCGGTCGATGTAGACCCGCTGGCCTTCTGAGACGTTGAAGGTGACGTCGACCGTATCGGTGTCGGGATTGGCGCGGTACGTCGGATTGATTTCGACGAACGCATAGCCCGCAGAGCCGGCGGCGAAGGTCAAGGCGTCGACCGCCTGTTCGATCTTGTCGCTTTCGTACAGCTGGCCTTCGCGGATCGGGACCAGGGCCTTCAGGAACTGGGCGTTGAGGCGGTCGTTCTGCGTGACCACGTCGATCTTGCCGAAGTTGTACTTGTCGCCTTCGTTCAGCGTCAGGGTGATCTGGAAAGCCTGATTATCCGGCTGAAGTTCCGCAACCGACGAAATGATGCGGAAGTCGTAATAGCCGCGGTTGGTGTAGAACTTGCGCAGCTGCTCCTGGTCGTATTCCAGGCGGTTGGGATCGTAGTTGTCGTTGTTGGAGAAGAACTTCCACCACTGCGACCGCTCGGTCACCATGACGTCGCGGACGTCGTTGTCCGAAAAGGCCTTGTTACCCAGGACGTTGATGGCGCTGATGCCGGTCTGCGGCCCTTCGTTGATCTCAAAGATCACATCGACGCGGTTCTGCTCCAACTGAACCAGCTTGGGCGTCACCGTCGCCGAAATCCGGCCTTGCAGGCGGTAGAGCTCGACGATGGAGCCGACGTCCTCCTGAACCTTGGCGCGGGTGTAGATGCCACGCGGCTGGAGGGTGACCTCCTTGGTCAGCTTGTCCTGAGAGACGGCGCTGTTCCCCTCGAACACCACCTGGTTGATGATCGGGTTTTCGACGATCTGAACGATCAGATCGCCGTTCTGCACGCCCAACTGCACGTCGGCGAACAGGCCGGTCCGCGAAAGGGTGCGCACGGCCACGTCCAGCACGGCGGCGTCAACGGTGTCGCCGGGGCGGATCGGCAGATAGGACAGGACCGTGGTCTGGTCGATCCGCTGGGCGCCCTGGACGATGATCCGATTGACGGTCAGGGCCTGGGGCGCTGCGACCTCGACGCGCGGCGGCTGTTGCGGGGCCGCGCCCTCGGCGGCGGGCGCCGGAGCCGACTGAGCCAGGGCGGGAGCGGAAAAGCCCGCGGCCACGGCCAGCGCCAGGAGGCTGGATCGGGCGCTCAGTCGGACGGCGGCGCGAGATTTCATGTCGTTCATTCTGAAAACCATCGGGGGCTGGCGTCGGCTCACGAGACGAGCCCGCCGAGGAATTGGAAGAGGTTGAGCTTCTGTAGGTCGTTCCACGTCGCGAACAACATAAATCCCGCCAGAAGCGCAAGACCTGCGCGATAGCCCATCTCCTGATACCGCGCCGCCACGGGTCGCCGCGCCACGGCTTCATAGCCGTAGAAAAGCAGGTGGCCGCCGTCCAGAACCGGAATGGGCAAAAGATTTAGAAATCCGATTCCGATCGAAAGTATGGCGGCGAAGCTTGTCAGGGTGAGAAGGAGGTTGAGCGCCATCGCCTGAGGCGCGGGATCGGCCTCCACCGCCGCCGTGGTCAGGGCGCCGGTCGCCTTGGCGATCCCCAGCGGTCCGCTGAACTGATCGCCCGACTCCCGACCCGTGACCAGCCGCCCCAGATAGGTCAGGGTCGAGCCGATGATTTCGCCGGTCTGACGCACCCCCTCGGTCACGGCCTCGAGCGGCCCATAGCGGAGATGGCGGACATCGGCCCGGCTGGCGCCCAGCCCCAGGCCGATCCGACCCACCTTGATGCGGCCGGCGATCGGATCGTTTTCTTCCCGGCGCTCCGGCACCGCCACCAGTTCCACCGTCTGCGCGCCGCGCTCGACGGTGAAGCGAACCGGGTCGCCGGTGGACAGCATGACCGTCTGGGTCACCTCTCCCCCGTCCCGCACTGTGCGGCCGTTGACCCCGGTGATCAGGTCGCCCACCTGGAATCCGGCGGCGGCGGCGGGGGAACCGGCCTGAATCTGGGCCACCCGCGCCGGCCGGATCTGCGTGCCGATGGTCATGAAGACCAGGGCGAAGATCGAAATCGCCAGGATGAAGTTGGCCGCCGGGCCGGCGACGACGATCAGGGCGCGCTGCCAGACGGGTTTGAAATGAAAGTAGTCGCGTTCGGCCCCCGCACCGCCCTGGGCGACCAGGCGTTGGCGCAGTTCGGCCAGCCCAGCCTGATCGGGCACGCTGGATGCATCCAGATCGCCGGAGAATTTGACGTAGCCGCCGAGCGGCATCCAACCCAGCCGCCATTCGATCCCGTGGCGGTCGGTGCGGCTGAAGATCGCCCGGCCGAAGCCGATGGCGAACCGATCCACCTTCACGCCGAAGGCGCGGGCGACCAGGAAATGGCCCAGTTCATGGATGGTGACGATGAAGGTCAGCACCAGCAGGAACGGCACGATATAGATCAGGATCTGACCCAGGGCGCCCAGCATCGTAAATCGTCTCCCCTGGCCGATCAGGCCGCGTTCGCCAGTCCGGCGATAATGGATCCGGCGATCCGTCGCGCCTCAGCATCGACCGAAAGGGCCGCGCTGCAGGCGTCTCCAGAGCCGAACACCATCCCCGCTTTCATCGCACGCTCAAGGGTTTCGGCGACGACTGCGGCAATATTGAGAAAGGCCAGCTTGCGGTCAAGAAAGGCGAAGGCCGCCATCTCATTGGCGGCGTTGAACACCGCCGGCGCCGCCCCGCCCGCCTTCAGGGCCTGACGGGCCAGGTCCAAGGCCGGAAAACGCGCCAGATCCGGCGCTTCGAACGTCAGCCGCCCCAGCTCGGGCAGGTCCAGCTTGGGCGCGGGCCAGGCGATCCGGTCGGGCCAGGCCAGGGCGCAGGCGATCGGTGTGCGCATGTCCGGCGGGCCCATCTGGGCCAGGGTCGAACCATCCACATATTCCACAAGGCTATGGATGATCGATTCGGGGTGGACCACGACGTCGATCCGATCGGCGGGCATGGCGAACAGATAGGCCGCCTCGATCATCTCCAACCCCTTGTTGGCCATGGTCGCGCTGTCGACCGAGATCTTGGCGCCCATGCTCCAGTTGGGGTGGGCCACGGCCTGTTCCGGCGTGATCCCGACCATCTGGGCTCGCGGAGTCTGGCGAAAAGGTCCGCCCGAGGCGGTCAGCACCAGCTTGGCCACCCGCTCCGGCGCCTCGGCCGGAAACACCTGGAAGATGGCCGAATGTTCGGAATCGACCGGGATGAGACGTCCCCCCGCCCGGTTCACGCGCTCGATCAGGGTCGCGCCGCAGCAGACCAGGCTTTCCTTGTTCGCCAGGGCCAGGGTCGCGCCGGTGTCGGCCGCCGCCCAGGCCGACTTCAGCCCCGCCGCCCCGACGATGGAGGCCATGACCCAGTCGACGGGACGGCTCGCCGCCTCGACGACCGCCGCCTCTCCCGCCGCCGCCGCCACGTCCGTGCCGGCCAGGGCGTCGCGAAGCTCGTCCAGACGCGCGGCGTCGGCGGGCACGGCCACACGCGGCTTCCAGCGCCGGGCCTGTTCAGCCAGCCGGGCGATGTTCGATCCGCCCGTCAGGGCCTCGACCTCAAAGGCGGCGGCCCCGCCCGCCTCGGCCTGGTCCATCAGATCCAGGGTGGACGAACCCACCGAGCCCGTGGAGCCCAGGACGGAGACGCGACGGCGGATCAAGACGCGCCCCGCTCGACCATCAGAACGATCAGCCGTCCGACGGCGACGACCACGACGGCGAACATCAGCCCGTCCACCCGATCGAGCAGGCCGCCGTGGCCGGGAATGGTGTTGCCCGCGTCCTTCACCCCGAAGCGCCGCTTCAGGCCCGATTCCCACAGGTCGCCCGCCATGGTCGCCAGGGCGGCCGCAAGACCCAGCACGCCGCCCCAGAAGACGGTCAACCGCCCCATGTCGAACCAGGCCGTCATGACGGCTCCGGCGACGGCGCCCGCCAGGATGCCCCCGACGAAGCCGGACCAGGTCTTGTTGGGCGAAAAGCGGGGCCACAGCTTGGGGCCGCCGAAGGTCGATCCGGCCAGATAGGCCAGGATGTCAGCCGACCAGGCGACGGCGAAGACCAGCACGGTCCAATGCAGGCCGACCGTGGCGTCCACGTCCCGCAACCAGATCAGCAGGACCGACGGCCAGCCCAGATAGAGGACCCCATAGGCGGCGTCCAAGGCCTGTTGCCCCCGGCTGCGCGCATAGAGGCCGGCGGCGGCGGCGCCGAAAACCAACATCACGAAGGCGACCGACATGACGCCGAAATAGGCGCTGACCACTGCGGCGACCACGCCCAGGCTGACGGCCCCGCCGATCAGGCGTCGCGCATGCGGGGCGCTCATCGCCGCCCATTCAAAGGCCAGGACCACGCCGGCGGCGGTGATCAGGGCCAGAAACCAGACGCCGCCGATCCAGGTCGCCGCCACGGCGGCCGGCGCCAGGACGGCGGCGGAGGCGGCCCGCAAGGCGATGTCGCGTCCCTTGACCGCCATCAGGCCGACACGCGCGCAGGCTCGACCGCACGACCGCCATAGCGGCGCTCGCGCTGCCGGAAGATCAGCACCGCCTCCTCCAGCGCCTTCGGTCCATAATCGGGCCAGAGCACGTCCTGAAACACCAGTTCGGCATAGGCGGCTTCCCACAGCAGGAAGTTCGACAGCCGCTGCTCGCCCGAGGTGCGTATGATCAGGTCCAGCGGCGGCGACCCCGCCGTGGCCAGGCCGTCGGTGATGTCGGCCTCGCCGATCGGCTCGATCGTCTCGCCGGCCAGCATCCGCTGCATATGGCGACGGGCGGCGTCGATCAGGTCCGCACGGCCGCCGTAGTTGAAGGCGACCTGAAGCAGGAACCGGTCATTGTGCGCGGTCTGGGCCTCGGCCATTTCGATGATGGCGGCGATGTCGGCCGGAAGGCCCTCGCGACGGCCCAGAACCCTCAGGCGCACGCCCGCCTTTTCCAGACGGGCCAGATCGCTGGCCACATAGGTTCGCACCAGCCCCATCAGGTCCGAGACCTCGTCGGGCGGCCGGCTCCAGTTCTCGGTCGAAAAGCCGAAGACAGTCAGACACTGAATGCCCAGATCCGGCGCCGCCTGGATGGTGCGCTTCAGGGCCTGGACGCCCTCGCGATGGCCCACGGCGCGCGGCAGCCCGCGCGCCTTCGCCCAGCGACCGTTGCCGTCCATGATGATGGCGACATGGCGCGGTCCAGCGGGAGGACGCGAGCCTGAAGGCGCGGCGCTGTCTGCCGTCATCTGTCTTACGATCCCATCAGGCCCGGTCTGTTCGTCAGACCTGCATGATCTCTTGTTCCTTGGTCTTCAAGGCTTCGTCGATACGCTTGATGGCCGCATCCGTCTCCTTCTGGACTTCGGTCTCCAGCTTCTTCTGTTCGTCCTGGCTGATCTCGCCGGCCTTTTCGGCCTTCTTGAAGTCGTCATTGGCGTCGCGACGGACGTTGCGAACGGCGATCTTCTGCTGTTCGGCGTACTTGCCCGCCAGCTTGACCAGGTCCTTGCGGCGTTCCTCCGTCAGGGGCGGGATCGGAATACGCAGGGTCTGGCCGTCGACGATGGGGTTCAGGCCCAGATTGGCGTTGCGGATCGCCTTTTCGACCGAGACCACCATCCCCTTGTCCCAGACATTGACCGTGATCATGCGCGGCTCGGGCACGCTGATGGCCGCGACGGCCGTCAGCGGCGAGGTCGAGCCGTAGGCCTCGACCCGCACGGGTTCCAGGAGGCCGGCGTTGGCGCGTCCGGTCCGCAGGCCGCTGAATTCTTCCTTCAGGGCGGCGACCGCCTTGTCCATGCGGTCGCGGTAGGTCTTCACGTCAGGCTTGGCCATGGTCTTGGTCTCTCTCGTCTCTATTCGTCGTCCGAACGATCAGCCGCGGTCCTGGATGATCGTGCAGGTGCCCTCGCCCGTCAGGGTCCGGCGCAGGGAATCGTCTTCGCGAATGGAGAAGACGACGATCGGGATGCCCGTATCGCGCATCATGGCGATGGCGGAAGCGTCCATCACCCTCAGGTCCTTGGCCAGAACGTCCTGATAGGTCAGGGTGTCATAGCGGGTCGCGGTCGGGTCCTTCTTGGGGTCGGCCGTATAGACGCCGTCCACGCTGGTGCCCTTCAAGAGGGCGTCGCAGCCCATTTCGGCGGCGCGCAGGGCGGCGCCGGAATCGGTGGTGAAGAAGGGCGCGCCCACCCCGGCGGCGAAGATCACCACCCGACCCTTTTCCAGGTGACGCAGGGCGCGGCGGCGAATGTAGGGTTCGGCTATGGCGGCCATCGGAATGGCGCTCTGCACCCGGGTCGAGACGCCGATCTTCTCCAGCGCCGACTGCATGGCCAGGGCGTTCATGATGGTGGCCAGCATGCCCATATAGTCGGCCTGGGCCCGCTCCATCCCCGCCGCCGCCTTGGACAGGCCGCGGAAGATGTTGCCCCCGCCGATCACCAGACAGATTTCCACACCCTCGGCCGCCACCTGGGCCACGGCCTTGGCGACCGTGTCCACCGTCTTCATGTCCACGCCGAACGCCTGATCGCCCATCAGCACCTCGCCGGACACCTTGAGCAGGACGCGCTTGTAGCGGAAGTTAGACGGGGCGTCGGGCATGCGGTGTGGTCCGTTGTCTGCGGCGCCGTTGAATCAGGCGACTTCTTATAGACGAAGGGCGCGCCGGCCTTCAAAGCCGAACGCGCCCCTCTGATACAAAACCCTCACGAATGAGGGAAAGGGTCTTAGTTTCCGCCCATCATGGAGGCGACTTCCGACGCGAAATCGGGTCCTTCGACCTTCTCCACGCCCTCGCCCAGAGCCAGGCGGACAAAGCCCGCCAGGTGCAGGTTGGACGAGCCCAGTTCCTTGGCCGAGTTGGCGACCAGCTGTTCGATGGTCACGTCCGGATCCATCACGAACGGCTGCTTGGTCAGCACCACGTCCTTCTGGAACTTGTTGATCTGGCCTTCCACGATCTTGTCGATCATGGCTTCGGGACGACCCTCTTCCTTGGCCTTTTCGATCAGGACGGCGCGTTCCTTTTCGATGGCGGCCGGGTCCAGATCGTCGGTGTTCAGCGACAGCGGCGCCGTGGCGGCGACGTGCATGGCGATCTTGCGGCCCAGGTCGCGTAGGGCGGTCTTGTCGCCTTCGCCTTCCAGAGCCACCAGAACGCCGATGCGGCCGACGCCCGGAGAAACGGCGTTGTGGACATAGGTCGCGACCACGCCTTCCGACACCGACAGGCGGGCGGCGCGGCGCAGCTGCATGTTTTCGCCGACGGTGGCGATCAGGTTGGTCACCTCGTCCTGGACCGTCTTGCCGGCTTCCAGCTCGGCGCCGTGCAGAGCCTCGACCGTGTGGTGCTCAAGGCCCAGCTGGGCGAAGGCCTTGGCGGCGTTCTGGAACAGTTCGTTGCGGGCGACGAAGTCGGTTTCCGCATTGAACTCGATGGCGGCGGCGACTTCGCCCTTGCCGTCTTCCTTGGACGCCACGGCCACCAGACCTTCGGCGGCGACGCGGTCAGCCTTCTTGGCGGCCTTGGACAGGCCCTTGGCGCGCAGCCAGTCGATGGCGGCTTCGATATTGCCGTCATTTTCCTGCAGGGCCTTCTTGCAGTCCATCATGCCGACGCCCGAACGCTCGCGAAGTTCCTTCACGAGGGCGGCAGTGATCTCGGCCATGTTCTTCTCCTTGGGGGATTCGTATGTGGTAACGGCCGGGCTGACTTAGCCCGGCCGTGTGTCAGTTCAACGCACGGCCCTCGTCTTGAAGGCCGCCCGGCGTCAGCCGACAGCCTGTTCGGTCTCGACCGCGTCCAGAGCCGCCGTATTGGCCGCGGCGTCGTCCGAGGCCAGCAGCTCTTCGGCGACCGCTTCCGTACCGGCCGGCGCGGGCTCGGCTTCGGCCGGGGCCGAGGCTTCGCGCAGCATCGGCTCGACCGGGGCTTCCGAGGCGCCCAGGTCGATGCCCGAGGCCGAGGCGCCAGCGGCCAGACCGTCCAGGACGGCGTCGGCGATCAGGTCGCAGTAGGTCTGGATGGCGCGGGCGGCGTCGTCATTGCCCGGCACCGGATAGGTGATGCCGTCCGGGTCCGAGTTGGTGTCCAGGATGGCGATGATCGGGATGTTCAGCTTGCGGGCTTCCTGGATCGCGATCGCTTCCTTGTTGGTGTCGATCACGAACATGATGTCCGGAATGGAGCCCATGTCCTTGATGCCGCCCAGCGACAGTTCCAGCTTGTCCTTCTCGCGCTGCAGGTTCAGCAGCTCCTTCTTGACCCGGCCTTCGCCGCCGTTGGCCAGGATGGTTTCCAGCTCGCGCAGACGAGCGATCGAACCGGAGACGGTGCGCCAGTTGGTCAGGGTGCCGCCCAGCCAGCGGTTGTTCATATAGTATTGGGCGCAGCGCTTGGCGGCTTCGGCGACCGGCTCGGCGGCCTGGCGCTTGGTGCCGACGAACAGGACGCGGCCGCCCTTGGCGGCGACGTCGCGCACCGCCACCAGGGCCTGGTGGAAAAGCGGCATCGTCTGCGACAGGTCGATGATGTGGATGTTCGAGCGCGAGCCGAAGATGTAGCGGTCCATCTTCGGGTTCCAGCGGTGCGTCTGGTGGCCGAAGTGGGCGCCCGCTTCCAGCAGGGTGCGCATCGAGAATTCAGGCAGAGCCATGATCGTTCAGTCCTTTTTCCGATCTAACGTGGCGCGGGGATTAAAGGTCTGAAAGACCCTCGGAATGGAGCGGAGCGGGATGTCTCCCCGAACCGCGCCTCGCCCGCGTTGCGAAGTGCGGGGGCCATGTAGTCGGGATGGCCCGCAATAGCAAGCGCCGCGTGAACAGGACGAAGGGCGGCCCCGTCAAGAGCCGCCCTTCCACCTGCGATCCTAGGACCGTCTTACATGCCGTTGACCAGGGCCTGAGCCCGGTCGCGGTGGGTGGTGATGGTCGGGATCATCTCCCGCGCCAGGGTGGCCAGGGCCGGGGCGTCGCTGTTGTCGGAGAAGCCGTTCAACAGGGTCAGGGTTTCATTATGTGCCGCGACCTGCTGGTCCAGATAGACCTTGTTGAAGTCGTCCGGGGCGGCGGCGTTCAGATTGTCGATCAGACCCTGGCGGCGCTGGTCCAGCATGGTCGGCACGGTCACGTCCGGCGCGGCGGTCGCAGCGGTCGACTTCAGCTTGTCGCCCGCAGCCATGTGATCCTTCTCGATCATGGCGGCCAAGGCCTTGACGTCGGCGTTGTTCGACTTGGCCTGGGCGATCTTGGCGGCCTCGATCTCATACATGTTGCCGACCGCCAGATTGGTGACGAAGCCGTCCACCGTATTGGCGCCCAGGGTGGCCGCCGAAGTCTGGCCCACCATGCCGGACGTCGCGTCCTGGGTGGCGTTCACGGCTTCGCCGGTGTTCTGGGCCGCAGTGTCGCCGCCCTGGTTACAGGCCGCGAGAAGAGCCAGCGACGCGGCGCCGGCGAGAACGAGATTTTTCATGGAACAGTCTCCCTATGGACTGCCAAAACCCGCCCCGCCGCTGTCAGGTTCCGAAAATTCACAAGCTTCGCCATAGGCTTGGCTGTATATGGCGGCCTCAGGGCAGGCTGTATTCCAGCTGGTAGCGGTGGACGCCGCCCTCGATCTTGAGATGAAAGACGCCCGCAATCCCAGCCAGTTCGCCTTCGCCGGAACCGGGCACGATGGTGATCAGAAGATCCTGAGCGCCCGCCTCCATGACGCCCCGATGGACCAGGGCGAAGGCGCCGCGTCGCCCCTCCAGAACGCCGGACACCCGCTCCATGGCGACATAGGCGCCCGAGCCGTCCTTGAGCAGCCCCAGCATCTCGCCCGCGCCCTCGCCCTGCAGATCCCCGTGAAAGGTCTTGGCCAAACGCATCCGGCCGGGCGCGCCGCCGGGCGCATCGGCGTCTGGAGCGATCGGCGTGATCTGAACCTCGAAGGTTCCGACGGCGTGGGACATGGTCTGGCTCCTTGAGGCGGCGATCGGCTGGAGGGGCGGAGCGTCCGAAGGATCGGCCCCCGCCAGACTCAGGGCGAGGATCAGACCGCAAGCCGACATCAGGCGTCCTCCAGCATCAGGACGCCGGGCGCGGACTTCAGAGCGCCGCGCAGGGCGCCGTCCAGACGATAACGGCCGGGCAGTTTGATCTCGACCTCCTGACGACCGTCCAGCGAAGCGACCAGGGCGATCTCCCCGCCCTTGCCGATGGCGCCGGATCGGGCCCGCTCCAGACGAGTCTTCAGGGCCTCGGCGTCGGCGCTGCGGGCCGAGACGTGGATCCGCAGGCCGATGTTGGCGTCATCCAGCAGATTGTCCATCCGGCTGGCGTCGTCGCCGAAGAACCGCACCTCGCCCTCGGACGCCTTGGCGCGCACGCGCACCATGACGGTGGCGCCGGGCTCCAGCACCTCGCGGCATTTGCGCAGCTGTTCGGGCGGGAACAGGCATTCGAACTCGCCCGTCGGATCCGAAAAGGTCACGAAGGCGAACTTCTCGCCGGTGCGGGCGCTGGCGCGCTCTTGCCGGCGACGCACCACCCCGGCCATCTGGAAGGCTTCATGCCCCCCTTCGGCCAGGGGAATGGCCTCGGCGACGAAGGTGACGCGCTTGCGCTTCAGGGCCGAACTCATTTCGTCCAGCGGGTGGCCGGACAGGTAGAAGCCCACCGCCGACAGTTCGTGATCCAGACGCTCCGGCCCGACCCAGGGCTCGACGCTCTTCAGACGGGGCCGTCCCACATGGGCCTGGTCGGCGCCGAACAGGCTGACCTGGGACGAGGCGCGCTCGGCCGCCACGCTCTGGCAATAGGCCATTAGGACGTCTGCCTGTTCGACCAGCTGGCGGCGGTTCGGGTGGATGCTGTCGAAGGCCCCGGCCTTGGCCAGGCCTTCCAGCGCCCGCTTGTTGACGCTGCGCGGATCGACCCGCTCCAGAAAGTCGAAGATGTCGGCGAAGCGGCCGCCGGTCTCGCGCACCTCGATGACGTGCCGCATGGCCTCCAGCCCCACATTGCGGATGGCGCCGAGCGCATAAAGGACAGACCCTCGCCCCTCCTCCCAAGCCACGTCAAAGTCGGCCGAGGAGCGGTTGATGTCGGGCGGCAGCACCGGCACGTCGAACCGTTTGGCGTCCTGATAGAAGACCGCCAGCTTGTCGGTGTTCGACAGGTCCAGGCTCATGGACGCGGCGAAGAATTCGACCGGATGATTGGCTTTCAGCCAGCCCGTCTGGAAGGAGATCAGGGCGTAGGCGGCGGCGTGCGACTTGTTGAAGCCGTAGCCGGCGAACTTGGCCACCAGGTCGAAGATGGAGCCCGACTGGCTCTCGGGGACGGATTTTTCCAGGGCGCCCTTGATGAAGCGCGCCCGCTGGAAGTCCATCTCCTCCTTCTTCTTCTTGCCCATGGCGCGACGCAGCAGGTCGGCCTCGCCCAGGCTGTAGCCCGCCAGGATCTGGGCGATCTTCATCACCTGTTCCTGGTAGATGATGACGCCGTAGGTCTCGGTCAGCACCTCCTTCAGACTGGGGTGCAGATAGTCGACCTCGGCCCGGCCGAACTTCCGGTCGATATAGGTGTCGATCATCTCCATCGGCCCCGGCCGATAGAGGGAGATCAGGGCGGTGATCTCCTCGATGGAGCCGCAGCGCATCTTGCGCAGGGTGTCGCGCATGCCCTGGGATTCCAGCTGGAACACCCCGACCGTCTGGCCCGAAGCCATCAGCTCATAGGTCTTGGCGTCGTCCAGCGGCAGCTGGTTCCAGACCGGAGCGGCGCCGCGCCGGGACAGATAGCCGTGGGCCCGATCCAGGGTCGTCAGGGTCTTCAGGCCCAGGAAGTCGAACTTGACCAGACCGGCCGGCTCGACCCACTTCATGTTGAACTGGCTGGCCGGAATGGTGGAACGCGGGTCCTGGTACAGGGGCACCAGCTCGACCAGGGGGCGGTCGCCGATGACGATGCCGGCGGCGTGGGTCGAGGCGTTGCGGTACAGCCCCTCCAGCTCCAGCGCCGTCTCCAGCAGGGTGCGAACCGCCGGTTCGGCGTCCCTCGCCTCCTTCAGGCGCGGCTCCAGATCGATGGCCTGGGCCAGGGTGACGGGATTGGCCGGATTGTTCGGCACCATCTTGCAGAGCCGGTCCACCTGCCCCAACGGCATCTGCAGCACCCGACCGACGTCCCGCAGCACGGCCCGGGCCTGAAGCGTGCCGAAGGTGATGATCTGGGCCACCCGGTCCTTGCCGTAGTGGGCCTGGACATAGTCGATCACCTCTTCGCGCCGCTCCTGGCAGAAGTCGATGTCGAAGTCGGGCATGGAGACCCGTTCGGGGTTCAAGAACCGTTCGAACAGCAGGCCGAACCGCAAGGGGTCCAGATCGGTGATGGTCAGGGACCAGGCGACCAGCGACCCCGCCCCGGAGCCCCGCCCCGGCCCCACCGGGATGCCGTGCTCCTTGGCCCATTTGATGAAGTCCGACACGATCAGGAAGTAGCCGGGGAAGCCCATCTGCTGGATGATGCCGACCTCCCATTCCAGCCGGGTCCAGTAGTCTTCCTCCGGCACGGCGGGCGGGACCTGCTGAAGACGGAGCTTCAGCCCCTCGCGCGCCTGGTGGGCCAGTTCGTCGGCCTCGGACCGCCCCGCCCCGGTGTCGAAGCGCGGCAGGATGGGGGCATGGGTCTTGACCAGGAAGGCGCAGCGCCGAGCGATGTCGATGGTGTTGTCGCAAGCCTCGGGCAGGTCGGCGAACAGTTCGCGCATGGCCTCGGCCGACTTGAACCAGTGTTCGCCGGTGATCCGGCGGCGGTCCTCCTGGCCGGTGAAGGCGCCGTCGGCGATGCACAACAGGGCGTCGTGGGACTTCGCCTGGGCCGCCTTGGCGTAATAGACGTCGTTGGTGGCGACCAGGGGCGCGTCATTGTCATAGGCCCACTGGACCAGACCCGGCTCGGCCCGCCGCTCGTCCTCCAGGCCGTGGCGCTGAAGCTCGACATAGAAACGGTCGCCGAAGACGGACTTCATCGTCGACAAGGCGGCGGCGCCCTCCCCGGACTTGCCCTGGGCGAACAGGGGATCGATCGGGCCGTCGGGGCCGCCCGACAGCAGGATCAGGCCTTCGGAGCGGGCCGCCACCATGCTCCAGGCCACGCCCGGCTCGGCCATCTCGCCGGCCTCCAGATAGGCCGCCGAGGACAGGGCGCACAGATTGCGCCAGCCCGTCTCGTTCTGGACCAGCAGAACCACCGTCGGCGTCTTGGCCCAGCGCGCGGCCTGCTGACCGCCGATCCCCAGGACCGGAAGGGCGCAGCCGACGATGGGCTGGACCCCGGCGTCCTTGGTGGACTGGCTGAACTCCAGGGCGCCGAACAGGTTCGAACGGTCCGTGATCGCCACCGCCGGCATGCCCGCCTCGGCCGCCATCTTGCCCAGCTTGCCGGCCTTGATCGCGCCCTCCAGCAGGGAATAGGCCGAGCGGACCCGCAGATGGACGAAGCCCTGACTGTTCACCGTTTCGCTCACTGCACCTTCCGCCTCTCGCGTCGCCGATCAGGGCGCGCACGCCATCTTGGACCGAGTCTCACATCGTCGCGCGCGGGGACACCGCAAACCGCCCCAGAGACGGCCGATCTCGGCCCCAGCTGTGGATAGAGGCTTGGGCCGGTCGGGGAAAAAACAGTGTCCGAACTGTCCGATCTGTCCGAAACCTCCGCCTAAGTCTTTGATCTATTGAAAGCCGACAGTCGGACTGTCCGGCGCTCCGTCCGATCTCAGGCGGCGGTGACGCTGAAGGCCAGGGTCCAGACCATCCAGACGAAGCCCCCGCACGAGGCCAACGACAACAGGTCTCTCATCAGACGCGGCATTACGGTTCATCCCCAATGAATAATGTTCCCGTCTTGTTCTATGTTCACCCCTTGTTCGCGTCAACCCCACACTTATCCACATGGACGGTTCGTGCGAAACCATCCGCGCGCGCCTGTCGTATGCAGAGGAAGCAAGGAGACCACCATGCTCAAATCCAGGGCTCGCCCGACCGGCGTCGGGGCCATTGTCGCGGGCCTCGTCCTGCTCGCCCTGCCCCGGGCGGCGGCCGACGCCCAGGCCCGCGACGCGCCTCGATTTCAGACGGCGGTCTTCGCCGGCGGCTGCTTTGGGTCTGAGGAAAAGGCGTTCGACGGCCTGCCCGGCGTTCGCTCGGCCGTGTCGGGCTTCGTCGGCGGCCATACCGCCCGTCCGACCTATGAGCAGGTGGTTCGCGGCGGGACCGGCCATATGGAGGCGGTCCAGGTCACCTTCGATCCGCGCGTCGTCAGCTATCGCGCCCTGGTCGACCGCTACTGGCGCACCATTGATCCGACCGATCCGGACGGACAGTTCTGTGATCGAGGACCGTCATACCGGACGGCCGTCTTCGCCACGGCGGATCAGCGTGCGACGGCGGTCGCGTCGCGCGACGCGGCGATGCGCGTCTTGGGCAAGAGTTTCACCACCCCGGTCGTCGGGGCTCAGCGGTTCTGGCCCGCCGGCCCGGAGCACCAGGACTACGCCCGCCGCCACCGCTCCCACTACGAAGCCTACCGCCAGGGCTGCCGCCGACCGCAAAGCCTGCGCGCCATCTGGGGCGACGCGGCTGTGGGGTGAGGCAGGCGGGCCTTCAGTAGGCCTAGGGCCAATCGACATTGGGCCTGCCGCCGTCCTGCCGGGCGGCGCGCAGCCGCCAACCCAGGAGAAGCGCCTCGGGCGTTGAAGACTCTATTCCATTGAGTGCCGGTCTTCCATTGAGTGTCGGTCTTCCTTCCCGCGTCAGCGGAAGGGAAAAACGTCTGGCGGCGGAACGCCGATTGAGGATGGGTTCATCACAACGGGGCACGACGAGGTCACGGCGGACACGGCGCTTCCTATGGCGTCGTGACCGTTGTGGATCCGCCGTGATCGCTGTGATGAACCCGCTCGCCGCATCAAGGCCTGTGACGCGGGAAGAGCGGCCTGACCGCAGTAAGCTGAATGTCGATTGAACCTAGCTCAGTAGGCCTAGCTCAGTAGGTCTGGCTCTGGGCCGCCCGTTCTTCCAGATGGCCGTCCTTCAGGGCGAAGACGCGGTCCATGTGGCCGGCCAGCTCCATATTGTGGGTGGCGATCAGGGCGGCGACGCCCGTGGTCTTGGCCAGGTCGCGCAGGGATTCGAACACCGACTGGCTGGTGGTCGGATCCAGATTGCCGGTCGGCTCGTCGGCCAGCAGCAGGCGGGGCCGGTTGGCCAGGGCGCGGGCGATGGCGACACGCTGTTTCTCGCCGCCCGACAGCTGGGCCGGCTGGTGGGTCAGACGTTCGCCCAGACCCAGAGCGGTCAGGGTCTCCTCGGCCTGTTTGCGGGCCTGGACCTGGCCCATGCCCGCGATCCGCATCGGCAGGGCGACGTTGTCGCGCGCGTCGAACTCGGCCAGCAGATGGTGGAACTGATAGACGAAGCCGATCCGCGACAGGCGCAGCCGGGTGCGGGCGCGCTCGTCCAGATCGCCCACCATTTCGCCGTCGATGGCGACCGTGCCCTCGGTCGGCCTTTCGAGCAGGCCGGCGGCATGCAGCAGACTGGACTTGCCCGAGCCCGAGGGACCGATCAGGCCGACGATTTCGCCGGGCATGACGTCCAGATCCACGCCCTTCAGCACAGTCAGGCCGCCGCTCGCGGTGTCATAGGTACGGGTCAGGCCGCGCACCGACAGGATGGGAGACCTACTCATAGCGGAGCGCCTCCACCGGATCGATGCGCGAGGCCGTCCAGGACGGCGGCAAACTGGCCACACAGCTCATGCTGAACGACAGAAGGGCGACCCAGGTCACGTCGACGGGATCGACCAGGGCCGGAATGGCGTCCAGCTGATAGACGTCGGCGTTGAACAGCTGGACCCCCAGGATGGCTTCCAGGGCGTGCTGGATGGCGCCGATGTTCCAGCAGAACAGCAGGCCCAGCACCAGGCCCGCCACGGTCCCGGCCACGCCGATCAGGGCGCCGGACATGAAGAAGACCCGCAGGATCGACGACTGGCTGGCGCCGACGGTGCGCAGGATGGCGATGTCGCGCGTCTTGTTCTTCACCAGCATGACGATGCCGGAGATGATGTTCATCGCTGCGATGGCGACCACCAGACCCAGGATAATGCTCATCGCCACCCGCTCGACCTTCAGGGCGCCGTAGAAGGCGGCCAGACGCTCGCGCCAGTCGCTGACGACCGAGCCCGGCCCGGCCGCGTCGCGGATGGCGGGGGTCAGTTCGCCGACCCGGTCGGGGTCATCGACCTTGATCTCGATCGCGTCCCACACGCCTTCCTTCCCGAAGAAGAGCTGCTGCTGTTCCAGCGGCATGAACAGGAAGGCGCGGTCGAAATCGGCCGTGCCCGAGCGGAATAGACCGCCGACGAAATAGGTCTTTTCCAGCCCGCCCAGATTGCCGAAGGCGCTATCGGCTCCGGTGGGCGAATAGAGGGTGACGGGATCGCCGACCCGCAGGCCCAGGGAATTGGCCAGGGCCGCGCCCATCAGGATGCGGTCGCCGCCATAGGCGCCCTTGCCGAAGTTCGCCCGCTCCTGGGGCGTCAGGCTGTCGAAGACATATTTGGTGGTGGCCAGGTCCTGGGGCCGCACGCCGCGCACCATGGCGCCGGTCGTGAAGTTGCCGACCCGGACCAGGCTCTGGCTCTCGTTCAGAGGGGTGACGCTGGCCACACCGGGGACTGCTGCGATCCGCTTAAGGGCGGCGTCGCGATCTTCCGACGTCAGCACCGGCCCCTGGACGTACATATGGCCGTTGAACGACAGCATCCGGCCCAGCAGTTCGGCCCGGAAGCCGGACATGATGCTCATGACGCTGATCAGGACCGCGACGGCCAGCATGATGCCGATGAAGCTGATCACGGCGATTGTGGCGACCCCGCCCTCCTTGCGCTTGGCGCGCAGGTAGCGGACGGCCAGGCCGATCTCCCATGCGGAGAAGGCGCCGGAAGGACGGGACGGCAGGGTCAAGCAGTCAACCTTTCGATGGCTTCGGCCAGGGGGACGGACACCTTCTCGCCGGTGGCGCGGCGCTTCAGCTCGACCACGCCGTCGGCCAGCCCCTTGGGACCGATGGTCAGCTGCCACGGCACGCCGATCAGGTCGGCGGTGGCGAACTTGCCGCCCGGCCGTTCGTCGGTGTCGTCGTACAGCACGTCCTTGCCGAGTTTTTCCAGCTGGGCCACCGCGTCCTCGCAGGCGGCGGAGACGGCCTCGTCATTGGCGCGCAGATTGATCACCACCACGTCGAACGGCGCCACGGCGTCGGGCCAGATGATGCCGCCCTCGTCGTGGCTGGCCTCGATGATCGCGCCCAGCAGGCGCGACACGCCGACGCCGTAGCTGCCCATGTGGACATTGGCGTCCTGGCCGTCGGGACCGGCGACGCGGGCCTTCATCGGCGCCGAATATTTCTCGCCGAAATAGAAGATGTGGCCGACCTCGATGCCGCGCGCCGACAGGCGGTCGCCCTCGGCGGTCTCGGCCTCGAAGCGGGCTTCGTCGTGCATTTCCTCGGTCGCAGCATAGAGCGCCGTTCGTTGATCAACGATTGACTGAAGATCGTCCCAATCCACGTCCGCGCCCGGCGCCGGCATTTCGACCAGCTTCTTGTCGCAGAAGACGGCGCTCTCGCCCGTCTCGGCCAGGACGATGAACTCGTGGCTCAGGTCGCCGCCGATCGGACCGGTGTCGGCGCGCATCGGCACGGCCTTCAGCCCCATGCGGGCGAAGGTGTTCAGATAGGCCACGAACATGCGGTTATAGGCCTTGCGGGCCGAAGCCTCGTCCACGTCGAAGGAATAGGCGTCCTTCATCAGGAACTCGCGACCGCGCATGACGCCGAAGCGGGGGCGGCGCTCGTCGCGGAACTTCCACTGGATGTGAAACAGGTTCAGCGGCAGCGACTTGTAGGACTTCACATAGGCCCGGAAGATGTCGGTGATCATCTCCTCATTGGTGGGGCCGTACAACAGTTCGCGCTCGTGCCGGTCGGTGATGCGCAGCATCTCGGGGCCATAGGCGTCGTAGCGGCCGCTCTCACGCCACAGGTCCGCCAGTTGCAGGGTCGGCATCAGCAGCTCGACAGCCCCCGCTCTCACCTGCTCCTCGCGCACGATCTGCTCGATCTTGCGCAGCACCTTCAGGCCCAGCGGCAGCCAGGCGTAGATGCCGGCGGCCTCCTGCTTGATCATGCCGGCGCGCAGCATCAGCTGGTGCGAAACGATCTGGGCGTCCGAAGGGGCTTCCTTCAGCGTGGGCAGGAAAAAGCGCGACAGGCGCATGATGGGGAATCCTAGGCGTAGAGACAGACCAAGGCTTTAGCCGCTGGACCGGGGCGAAAGCTAGGCCGGGATGGCGTTTAGAGAGCCGGGGCGCGCGAGAAGTCCGGCAGGGGCAGCCAGCCGGTGAAGATCAGCACCATGACGAAGGCCCAGACGATCGCCGACACCCAGGTGGTGGTGAGGAATTTGCGCTTCAGGTTCGGCGTGGTCGGCGCGCCCCATTGGGCGCCGTCGGTCGGCGGAGTATGGGTCTCGCGCGAGGTTCCCAGCGGCAGGACCGCAAACAGCACCGTCCACCAGACGATGATGTAGATGCCGAACATGGTGGCGGGGCCGATGGGCATGAAACCTCCTGTCGGAACTTTGGCGTCCGGTTGAAACCGGTCTAGAGGATCAGCCTCCCCACGACGAGTCCCCGACATGCCGCAGATCACCCTGGAATACACCCGCCACCTGGCCGACGCCGACTGGACCCCGATCGCGCTGGAGATCCACCAGGCCGCCGTCGAGATCGCCGGCGCCGCCCTGTCGGCCTGCAAGACCCGGCTGATCGCCCTGGATCATGTCGTCATCGCCGACGACGCGCCCGAGACCGCCATGCTGGCCTGCCGCATCGGCCTGATGCTGGGCCGCACGCCGGAGCAGAAGAGCGCGCTGAGCGAACGGGTGCTGGAGATCCTGACGGCCGCCCTGGCCGGCGTCACGCGCAAGGTCGAGGTGTCGGCCGAGGTGTTCGAGCTGAACGAGACCTATCGCAAGGCCACGCTGGGCTAAGGCGCGCCCTCAGGGGTGCGGGCGGCCCACGCCGTAGCGCGCCGCCAGATAGGGGGCGATGGCGTGGTCCTGGAGGAAGCGGCGGCCGGTGGTTTCGCTGACCTGGGCCTCGGGCCAGTCCAGTTCGCCGTCCAGGATCAGGATCGGGCAGCTCTGATGCGCCTCGCCGACCTCGGCGACGACCGGGGCGCGCGGCCGGAGGTGGTCCAGATAGACCACCTCAAGCGCCTCCCTCAGCTGGGGATAGAAGGCCAGGACGCCCTCGATATAGGCGCCGGGCGGGCAGAACCAGGGTCCGCCCTGATCGTCATGCCAGTCGGGGTTCAGCAGAAAGAGTCGTTCGGCCATGAGCGCGATATAGATCGGCTCATGACCGAAGCGCCAGAGGGCGGCGCCGTCAGACCCGCAGGACGACCGTCTCGACGATGGGACGGCGATCCCAGATCTGCTGGCTGGCCTTCTTCAGCACGCGGGCGACGGCCTGTTCGATGACCAGTTCGTCCTCCAGCGCCTCGCCCTTCAGGCTCTTGACCACCTGTTCGACCCGCTCGGCCAGATTGTCCAGGGCGTCACCCAGAGGCGTGGCGGTGTCGCCCGGCAGGCCGACGCTGCGGATGTCGATGTCGCTGACGATCCGGCCGCGCTTGTCCAGGGCGAAGCTGACGATCAGCACGCCATTGGTCGAGGCGTGGCGACGCTCCTTCAGGGCCTCGCCCTGTTCGGTCACCAGCATGCCGCCGTCGACATAGAGCCGGCCGTTCGGCACTTCGTCGATGATCTGGGCGGGGCCGGGCGCCAGGCGGACCATGTCGCCGTTGCGCGGGGTCACCGTCTCCTTGACCCCGACCTCCTTGGCCAGGTTGGCGTGCTCCAGCAGGAAGCGGCGCACCCCGTGGGTCGGAACCGCGATCTGCGGCCGGACCCATTCGTACATCTGTTTGAGCTCGTCACGGCACGGGTGGCCGGACACGTGGATGCCGGGGTGATCCTTCTCGGTGTAGAGGCGCACGCCCCGGTCCGCGAGACGGTCCTGCAGATTGCCGATGGCCAGTTCGTTGCCGGGGATCTGGCGCGACGAGAAGATGCAGTGGTCGCCCAGGCCCAGTTTCACAACCGGGTGCGTGCCGTCGGCGACGCGCGACAGGGCCGCCCTCGCCTCGCCCTGGCTGCCGGTGCACAGGTACAGGATCTGGTCGGCGGGCCAGACGCGCGCCTCCTCGTCCGACAGGAAGGGCTTCACGTCCTGCAGCATGCCGACGTGTTTGGCGGCCGCCGTGATCCGGTGCATCGACCGGCCGGCCAGGGCGACGCGACGGCCGCAGGCCTCGGCGGCGCGGATGACGCTGTCCATCCGCGCGACGTTGGAGGCGAAGCATCCGACGGCGACCCGGCCCTTCAGGGTCGAAATCAGCTTGCCCAGGGCCACGGCCACGTCGCCTTCCGACCCGGCCACGCCCGGCACGAAGACATTGGTCGAGTCGCAGACCATGGCCAGGACGCCCTCGTCGCCCAGGCCGCGGATGGTCGGGGCGTCCGTCTTGGTCCCGATGACCGGTTGGTTGTCGATCTTCCAGTCGCCGGTATGGAACACCGTGCCCAGGGGGGTGTCGATGGCCAGGCCGCTGGGCTCGGCGATCGAATGGGTCATGTTGACGAAGGTGACGCCGAACGGGCCGATGTCGACGGTTCCGCCCAGGGGAACCTCGATCAGTTCGACCTCGTCCAGAATGCCGCGCTCGCGCAGCTTGTCGCGGATCAGATAGGCGGTGAAGGGCGTCGCATAGACCGGCGCCTTCAGCCGCGGCCACAGCCAGCCCAGGGCCCCGATATGGTCTTCGTGCGCATGGGTCAGGACGATGCCCTTGATCGTCTCCCCTTCCAGATAGGTGGGATCCGGCACGATCACGTCCACGCCGGGCGTCGACAGGTCGCCGAAGGTGACGCCGACGTCGACGATCAGCCATTCACGATCAGCCTCTGGCCCGAAGCCATAGGCGTTGAGGTTCATACCGACCTCGTCCGAGCCGCCCAGCGGCAGGAAAACGAGTTCGTCTTGGGTTTGCTTTTTCATTCAGTCCGTCAAATGGGCGTTACGACGCCAGATTTCGAGGAGGCCGCGGATAGTCAGGTCGGGATCGAAGTGATCGATGCTGTCGGTCGCGCCTTCGAACAGGCTGGCGACCCCGCCGGTTCCAATGACGGTCATGGGCCGCGCCCATTCCGCCTTGATGCGCGCGACAAGGCCTTCGATCAATGAAATATAGCCCCAGAAGACGCCGGACTGCATGGCCTCGACCGTGCCCTTGCCGATGACGTGTTCGGGTTTCTGTATGGCGATGCGCGGCAGTTTGGCCGCCGCCTCGTGCAGGGCCTGGAGCGACAGATTGATGCCCGGCGCGATCAGGCCGCCCTCGAAGGCGCCGTCGTCGGCGACGATGTCGAAGGTGGTGGCCGTGCCGCTGTCGATCACGATCAGGTCGCCCGGATAGACCAGCTTGGCCCCTATCGCATTGACCAGACGGTCGGCGCCGGCTTCGCTGGGCTTGGCGATGCGGACGTCGATGCCCAGCTCGGCGTTCTCGCCGATCACCAGGGGTTCGATGTTCAGATAGCGGCGCGACAGATTGCGCAGATTGAAGATCGACTGGGGCACCACGCTGGAGATGATGCAGCCGGTCAGAGCGGCGAACTGAAGCCCTTTCATGACCATCAGCTGGTTCAGCCAGACGGCGTATTCGTCGGCGGTGCGGCTGGCCTCTGTGGCGGCGCGCCATTGGGCGATCCAGTCCGAACCGTCGTGAACGGCGAACAGCGTATTGGTGTTGCCCTGTTCGATGGCGAGCAGCATCAGTTCGCCTTGCCGAAGAAGACGTCGCCCGCCGAGATCAGCCGCACGGAGCCGTCGGTCAGACGCAGACGCAGCGCCCCGTCCGCCTCGACACCCTCGGCCACGCCTTCCAGGGTCTCATTGTCCAGTCGCGCGACGCAGGGGCCGTTAAGGCCGGTCAGGCGGCTGGTCCAGGTGTCCAGCACGGGCTCGAAGCCCAGGGTCTGCCAGCGGCCCCACCAGACGGCGAAGGTCTCGGCCAGGATCTCGGCGGCGGCCTCGATGGGGGGTGCGAAAGCCAGGTCGGCGCGCAGGCGCTCGGCAATCGCAGTCGCGCCCCGCTCTGTATCGTCCGGCGCATGGGCCAGGTTCACGCCGATGCCGACGGCCAGCCACAGGTCGCCGTTCGCATGGGCGCCGGACTCGACCAGAATGCCGGACACCTTGACCCCGTCCAGCAGGACGTCGTTGGGCCATTTAATCGTCACCAGGGCGGGCGAGACGAAGACGTCCAGCAGGTCGGCGACGGCCAGGGCGGCGACGAAGGTGGCCTGGGCCGCCTCGGCCGCCGACTGGGGCGTTGTGATCAGCAGGGTGGCGGCCAGGTTGCCCTGCTCGGTCTCCCATTTGCGGCCGCGCCGGCCGCGGCCGGCGGTCTGGCGCCGGGCCACGATCCAGCGGGGTCCGGTCTCGCCGGCCTCGGCCAGGCGTCGGGCCTCGGCGTTGGTCGAGTCGATCTCGTCGAGGATCACCAGGGGGGCGGGCGTCAAAGCCCTAACCGTTCCCGAAGCCGGCGCTCGCAACCTTGGTCAGCGGCTCCAGCCAGGTCAGACCGACGATCACCAGGGGGAAGGCGAAGGCGGCGCAGGCCCAGCCGATCAGGCTGGTTTCCGGCGAGGCCTTGTCGGTGGCGATCTCGTCCACGGGCGCATCGAACCACATCAGCTTGATGATCCGCAGATAGTAGAAGGCAGCGACGACCGAGGCGACCAGACCGACGGCGGCGACCGGCCACAGGCCGGCGGCCGCAGCGGCCCCGAAGACATAATACTTGGCCCAGAAGCCCGACAGCGGCGGCATGCCGAGCACCGACAGCGACAGGACGGTCAGGGCGACGGCGGTCAGCGGACGGTCCTTCTTCAGACCGGCCAGATCGGCGATGCGACGGATCGGGCGGCCCGACTTGGACAGGCTGAGCAGGATGGCGAAGAAGCCCAGCTGGTCGATGACATACAGGGTCATGAACATCAGCATGGCCTGCAGGCCCGCGCTGGTGCCGGCGGCGAGGCCCAGCAGGGCGTAGCCGATATTGGCGATCGACGAATAAGCCAGCAGGCGCTGGATGTCCTTCTGGGCGATGCCGCCGAAGGCGCCGACCACGAAGCTGAGCAGGGAGATGGCGATCAGGACCTGCGACCACTGGGCGTGGGCCTCGGCGAAGCCGCCTTCCAAAACGCGGGCGATCAGCACCATGGCGGCCATCTTGGGCGCGGTGGCGAACAGGGCCACGACCGGGGTCGGGGCGCCTTCGTAAACGTCAGGCGTCCACATGTGGAAGGGGGCGGCCGAAACCTTGAACGCCAGGCCGCAGATCAGGAAGACCAGGCCGAAGACCAGGCCCGGGCCCGGATGGTCCTGAGCGAAGGCGGCGATGTCCTCGAACCGCATCGAGCCGGCGAAGCCGTAGATCAGGCTGGCGCCGTACAGCAGCAGGCCGGACGACAGAGCGCCGAGCACGAAATATTTCAACCCCGCTTCCGACGCCTTGGCGTCGTCGCGGTGGAAGGCGGCCAGGACGTACAAGGCCAGCGAGTGCAGCTCGATGCCGACATACATGGAGATCAGATCGCCCGAGGAGGCCATCATCCCCATGCCGACCGCCGCGAGGACGATCAGGACCGGATATTCGAACTTGGCGATGCGGGTGCGCTTCATCCAGCCGTCGCCCAGCACGACGGCCACGGCGGCGGACAGATAGATGACGCTCTTGCCGTAGATGGCCAGCGGGTCGGCCACATAGGCGCCGTTGAAGGCGACGCCCCACGGTCCCATGACGGCGATGGCGGCGGCGGCGATCAGCAGCAGGACCGACAGGATGGACACCAGCCGGGCGCTCTTGTCGCCGATGAAGGCGCCGACCATCAGCAGGACCAGGGCGCCGACCGCAAGGGTCAGCTCCGAGGCGGCGAGGTGCAGGGCGGAGGACAGATCAGGCATGCTTGGTCTCACCCGCCGATCGCGGCGCGATAGGCGCTGGTCAGGGCCTCGACGGCGGGCCCGGTGTAATCGAGGACGGCGGCCGGATGGACGCCCAGCCACAGGGTGCCGACGATCAGCGGCACGAACAGCGCAAGCTCACGCTTGTCGATGTCGGCGATGGTCATCAGCTTCGGATTGGTGATCTCGCCGAACATGACCGAACGATACAGGGTCAGGGCGTAGACCGCCGAGAAGATGACGCCCGAGGCCGCCACCAGGGCCGCCCAGGTCGAGGCCTGATAGGCGCCCGTCATGGTCAGGACTTCGCCGATGAAGCCCGAGGTGCCCGGCAGGCCGACATTTGCCATGGTGAACATCAGGAAGATGGCGGCGAACCAGGGCATGCGCGAGGTCAGGCCGCCATAGAAGGCGATCTCCCGCGTGTGCATCCGGTCATAGACCACGCCGACGCAGAGGAAGAGCGCGCCCGAGATCAGGCCGTGGCTGATCATCTGGAAGACGGCGCCCTGCATGCCCTGATCGTTGCCCGAGAAGATGCCCAGGGTCACGAAGCCCATGTGGGCGACCGACGAATAGGCGATCAGCTTCTTGATGTCGGTCTGACGCCAGGCGACCAGCGAGGTGTAGACGATGGCGATCACCGACAGGGTGAAGACCAGGGGGCGGAACATCTCGGACGCGACCGGGAACATGGGCACGTTGAACAGGATGAAGCCGTAACCGCCCAGCTTCAGCAGGATGCCGGCCAGGATGACCGAGCCCGCCGTCGGCGCCTGCACGTGAGCGTCAGGCAGCCAGGTGTGGACCGGCCACATCGGCATCTTCACCGCGAAGGAGGCGAAGAAGGCCAGCCACAGCAGGGGCTGAACGGCCGGGCTGAAGGCGTACTGCTTAAGCTCGGGAATGCTGGTGGTGCCGGCGGTGTGCGACATCCACAGCATGGCCAGCAACATCAGCACGGACCCCAGCAGGGTGTAGAGGAAGAACTTGTAGGCCGCGTAGATCCGGTTGGCGCCGCCCCAGATACCGATGATCAGGAACATCGGCACCAGGGTGCCTTCGAAGAAGATGTAGAAGAGATACAGGTCCAGGGCCGTGAAGACGCCGATGACCAGGGTCTCCAGGATCAGGAAGGCGATCATATATTCGACGACGCGCGTCTCGATCGACTTCCAGCTGGCCAGGATGCAGATCGGCATCAGGAAGGCCGTCAGCAGGACGAACAGCACCGATACCCCGTCGACGCCCAGATGATAGCTGGCCCCGGCGAACCAGGGGACCATTTCGACGAACTGATAGGCGGTGTTCGACGGGTCGAAACCGGCGACCAGCACGACCGAGACGCCCAGGACGACCAGGGTCGTCAGCAGAGCGATCCAGCGCGCGGCCGGGGCGGCGGCGTCCTGGGACTTGGAGGCCAGCCGGGCGAGATAGATCGCCAGGGCGCCGACCAGCGGCAGGAAGGTAACGAGGCTCAGGATGTAGGGCACGGGATCAGGCTCCCCACGCGAGGATGGCGAAGGTGAGCAGACCAGCCACCCCGAGCAGCATCACGAAGGCATAGTAGTAGAGGAATCCGGACTGGAACTTGGACAGCCAGCCGGCCGATTTCAGCGAGGCCCAGGCGGCGCCGTTGGGACCGAAGCCGTCGATGATCTTCACGTCGAAGATCTTCCAGAAGGCGTCGCCCAGGGCGCGGAAGCCGCGCACGAAGACGAAGTCGTACAACTCGTCGAAGTACCACTTGTTGTAGAGGAAGCGGTAGATCGCGCCGTCCCGCTCGGCCATGCGACGGCCCATGCCCTCGCGCGCCACATAGATCCAGTAGGCGAAGGCCGTGCCAATCAGGGTCAGGATCAGGGGCGACCACTTCACCCAGGTCGGAACCTCGTGGCTTTCGTGCAGCACATGATTGTGCTCGCCGGTGAAGATGGCGCCACGCCAGAACTCATGCTCGTGGTGGCCGATGAAGTGCGGCGCGAAGACGAAGCCCGCCGCCACGGCGCCGACCGACAGCAGGATCAGCGGAACCAGCATGACCCAAGGGCTCTCGTGCGGCTGCAGCGGGCCGTGGTGGCCGTGGTCGTCGTGGGCGTGATCGTCATGCGCGTCATGGGCGTGCGCTTCGGCCGCCGGCTCGGAATGGGTTTCCAGCTGGGCGTGCGAGGCATGGTCGTCCGCATGATGGGCGTCGCCCTCTTCCTTCCACACAGGTCTGTTGTGGAAGGTCATGAAGACCAGGCGCCACGAATAGTAGGCCGTCAGACCGGCGGCGATGATGCCGACGAAGAAGGCGAACAGGCCGACCGCGCTATGGCCGCTGGCGGCCGAGGCGTAGGCGCTCTCGATGATCGAGTCCTTCGAATAGAAGCCGGCGAAGCCGCCGACGCCGGGGATGCCCAGGCCGGTGATGGCGATGGTGCCGATGGTCATGACGGCATAGGTGATCGGCAGCAGCTTCCACAGACCGCCCATTTTCCGCATGTCCTGCTCGTGGTGCATGCCGTGGATCACCGAACCGGCGCCCAGGAACAGCAGGGCCTTGAAGAAGGCATGGGTGAACAGGTGGAACATGGCCGCCTGATAGGCGCCGACGCCCGCCGCGAAGAACATATAGCCCAGCTGCGAACAGGTCGAATAGGCGATGACCCGCTTGATGTCGTTCTGGGTCAGGCCGACCGTAGCGGCGAACAGGGCCGTGATCGCGCCGATGATGGCGATGATCTGGGCGGCGCCGGGGGCGTGCTCATAGATCGGCGACAGCAGGCAGACCATATAGACGCCGGCGGTCACCATGGTGGCCGCGTGAATCAGGGCGGACACCGGCGTCGGGCCTTCCATCGCGTCCGGCAGCCAGGTGTGCAGGAAGAACTGGGCCGACTTGCCCATGGCGCCGATGAACAGCAGGAAGCCGGCCAGATCCAGCGCGGACCACTGGACGCCCAGGAACTCCCAGGTCGTACCCGCCTTGGAGGCGACCAGCGGGAACAGTTCGGCGAACTCGATCGTGCCGTACATCCAGAAGACGGTCACGATCCCCAGCACGAAGCCGAAGTCGCCGACCCGGTTGACGACGAAGGCCTTGATGGCGGCGGCGCTGGCGGTCGGCTTCTTGTACCAGAAGCCGATCAGCAGATAGGAGGCCAGACCCACGCCTTCCCAGCCGAAGAAGATCTGCATGAAGTCGGCGGCCGTCACCAGCGCCAGCATCATGAAGGTGAACAGGGACAGATAGGCGAAGAAGCGCGGCCGGCTGTCGTCCTCGGCCATATAGCCCCAGGAGTAGAGGTGAACCAGCGAAGAGACGCTGGTGACCACGATCAGCATGGTCGCCGACAGGGCGTCGATGCGGATCGACCAGGCCGACTGGAAGTCCCCCACATTGATGAAGGGCGCCAGGCGGATGGTGAAGGGCTCCAGATGGCCCCATGTCCACTGGCCGAACACCGTCCAGGCGACGGCGCACGAGAAGAACAGCAGGCCGGTCGTGACGGTCTGCGACGGGATGTTGCCGATCCGACGGCCGAACAGGCCGGCGATGGTCGCGCCCAGCAGCGGGGCGAAGATCCCGAGAATGATCAGGGTGTGGAGGTTCACGCTCAGCCCTTCATCACGGAGGCGTCATCGACGGCGATGTCGCCGCGGTTACGGAAGAAGGTCACCAGAATGGCCAGGCCGACGGCGGCCTCGGCCGCGGCCACGGTCAGGACGAACATGGCCATGATCTGCCCCGACACCTCATTGAGGTAGGCCGAGAAGGCGACGAAGTTGATGTTCACGGCCAGCAGGATCAGCTCGATCGACATCAGGATGATGATGACGTTCTTGCGGTTCACGAAGATGCCGAAGACCCCGATGGTGAACAGGATCGCCGCCACGCTGAGATAATGGATGAGACCGATGTCCATCAGAGAAGCTCCTCGGGCGAGACGCCCTGCCCGGTCTGCACCGACTTGACCTCCATCGCCTTGGCGGCGGAGCGGTTGACCTGGTCCGAAATGTTCTGGCGCTTGATATGCGGCTTGTGGCGCAGGGTCAGGGTGATGGCGCCGATCATGGCGATCAGCAGCACGATCCCCGCCGCCTGGAAGAAGTAGACATAGTCCGTATAGAGCACCCGGCCGATCGCCTCGACATTGGTCATGTCGGCGCTCGGCGCGCCCGGCGCCGTCAGGCCGGCGGTCGCTCCGCCCTGAACCACGGCGATGGACACCAGGATCATCTCGAACAGCAGCACCGCCGCGACGATGGCCCCGATCGGCAGATAGCGGGCGTAGCCGCCCCGAAGTTTCAGGAAGTCGACGTCCAGCATCATGACGACGAACAGGAACAGCACCGCCACAGCCCCGACGTAGACGACGACCAGCAGCATCGCCAGGAACTCGGCGCCGAGAAGGACGAACAGACCCGCCGAGGAGAAGAAGGCCAGGATCAGGAAGAGAACGCTGTGCACGGGATTGCGCGCGGTCACGACCAGAAGGCCTGACACCACGGCGGTCGCCGCCAGCAGATAGAAGGCTATGCCTTGCAGCATGTCGGGACGAGGCCCCTTTCGTCTCGGTCGTGACCCCGTTTGGGAATCGCCGACCCGTTAGCGTGAGCGCCTTAGCGGTAAGGCGCGTCGAGTTCCAGATTCTTAGCGATATGGCGTTCCCAGCGGTCGCCGTTGTCCAGCAGCCGGGCCTTGTCGTACAGCAGCTCCTCGCGCGTTTCGACGGTGAACTCCGAGTTCGGGCCCTCGACGATGGCGTCCACCGGGCAGGCCTCCTGGCACAGCCCGCAGTAGATGCATTTGACCATGTCGATGTCGTAGCGGGTCGTGCGGCGGCTGCCGTCGGCGCGGGGCTCGGCCTCGATGGTGATGGCCTGGGCCGGGCAGATGGCCTCGCACAGTTTGCAGGCGATGCAGCGCTCTTCACCGTTCGGATAGCGGCGCAGGGCGTGTTCGCCGCGGAAGCGAGGCGATTGCGGGTTCCGCTCGAACGGATAGTTCACGGTCGCCTTGGGGCGGGCCATGTATTTGAGGGTCAGGCCGATGGCGCCGATGGCGTCGAGCATCATCGCGCCCTTGGCGGCCTGGGCGATACGGGTGAACATCACGAGCGATCCTCTGGCGCCGGGGCGCCGTTGGTTGAAGTCTGGGCCGGGGCGACGGCCTGGGTCTTGGTCGGGGTCTGGGCTGGAACCTGGCTTTGGGCGGCGCGCCATTCGCGCTCGATCCGCTCCTGGCGTTGCTGCCACTGATAGCCGGATTCAGGCATCCGGGTGTCGGGCGCGCAGGCCGTCATCACGGGCGCGAGGACCAGCAGCGGGAGGATCAGACGGGTCATGCTCCGACCCTCCGCAGCACGTCCTTGCAGTCCATCGTCTTATAGCGGGGATCGTCGCGGTTCATCATCCGGCACAGATTGACCGTCTCGCCGTCACGGCGCGCTCCGTCCTCGCGCCGCTCCAGCGACGCGGCGGGATCGGTCGGCGCCGGTGCGGGAATGGGCGCGAAGGTGCAGGCGGCGAGCCCCCCCGACGCGGCCATGGCCAGGATGACGGCGCGCGAGACCATCTAGGCCCCCACCGCGAAGACGCGCCAGGCGGCAGTGACCACCACGGCGACCAGAGAGGCGGGCAGGAAGATCTTCCAGCCCAGCCGCATCAGCTGATCATAGCGGAAGCGAGGCACGAAGGCCTTCACCAGGGCGATGGCCAGGAACCAGAAGACCGTCTTGGTGACGAAGGTCAGCAGATAGATCGTATAGGCGATCCAGGCCGGCAGGTCGTCCAGCGTCTCCTGCGACAGGAAGCCGGGGTTCCAGCCGCCGAAGAAGAGGATGGTCATCATCGCCGACATGAAGACGATGTTGACGTACTCGCCCATCATGAAGAGCAGATAGGTGGTCGAGCTGTATTCGACCTGATAGCCGGCCACCAGTTCCGACTCCGCTTCGGGCAGGTCGAACGGCGGGCGGTTGGTTTCCGCCAGGGCCGAGACGAAGAAGACGATCGACATGGGGAACAGGATCACGATCAGGGGCCAGGTGCCCTGCCCGCCGCCGAAGGCGTACCAGTTCCAGAAATAGCCGCTCTGGCCTTCCACGATCTGCGACAGGTTCATGGTGCCGGCCAGCAGGATCACATTGATGATGATCAAGCCCAGCGAGACCTCATAGGACACCATCTGGGCCGCCGAACGCAGCGATCCCAGGAACGGATACTTCGAGTTCGAAGCCCAGCCGCCCATGATGATGCCGTACACGCCCAGCGAGGACACGGCGAAGATATACAGGATGCCGACGTTCAGGTCCGACACCACCCAGCCCGGCGCGAAGGGGATCACCGCCCAAGCCATGAAGGCCAGGACGACGGTGATGATCGGCGCCAGGATGAAGACCGCCTTGTCCGCGCCGGAGGGGATGACCACCTCCTTCAGCACGAATTTGATCATGTCCGCGAAGGACTGCAGCAGGCCGAAGGGACCGACGACGTTCGGCCCTTTGCGCATCTGCACCGAGGCCCAGACCTTGCGGTCGGCCAGCAGCAGGAAGGCGACGGCGACCAGGACGCCGACGGTGATCAGCAGGATCTGACCGAGGGTGATCAGCGTCCAGCCGCCGGGCGTGGCCCAAAAGGAGGTAGCAGCGTCCATGACTTACTCCGCCGCCATCGCGACCGGGGCGATCCGCAGGGCGGACAGTTCGGCCATGGTCGCACTGGCGCGCGCGATCGGGTTGGAAAGATAGGGATCGGCGACGATCGAGGTGAAGGCCCGGTCGCCCAGGTCTCCCTTGACGCCCAGTTTCGAGGGGTCAAAGGCGGCCGGCGTCGGGAGATAGTCGATCCGGCCGAAGGTCGGATGATCGGCCATCATCCTGGCGCGCAGCTGGTCCAGGGTGTCGTACGGCAGGGTCTGGTCGACGCGGGCGGACAGGGCGCGGATGATCGCCCAGTCTTCCTTGGCCTCGCCCTTGGGGAAGACGACGCGTTCAGCCATCTGCACCCGGCCTTCGGTGTTCACATACAGGCCCGACTTCTCGGTATAGGCCGCGCCCGGCAGGATGACGTCGGCGCCGTGCGCGCCCCGATCGCCGTGGCTGCCCAGATAGACGCGGAAGGCGTTCGAACCGGTCGGATCGACTTCGTCGGCGCCCAGCAGGAACAGAACGTCCAGCGCGCCCGGCTTCAGCATGTCCGCTGCCGTCAGGCCGCCCTCGGCCGGCACGAAGCCCATGTCCAGGCCGGCCACGCGCGCGGCGGCGTGGTGCAGGACGTTGAAGCCGTTCCAGCTGTCGGTCACGACCCCGACCTTCTTGGCCAGGGCGCCCAGGGCGTTCAGGACGGCGGCGCCGCCCTCCCCGCCCAGAGCGCCGGAGCCGACGATGATCGCCGGCCGCTCGGCCTTGGCCAGGAAGTCCATCGCCGACTTGGGCAGCTTGGCCAGGGTCTTCGACCCGGCGCCCAGATAGGCGTAGTCGAAGGTCAGATCGGCCTGTTCGCCGATGACGCCGATCTCGACCCCGCCCTTGATCCAGCTCTTGCGCAGACGGGCGTTCAGCAGGGGCGCCTCGACGCGCGGGTTGGCGCCCACGATCAGGATGGCGTCCGCCTTTTCAATGCCTTCCAGGCCGGAGTTGAACAGCCAGCCCTCGCGCGGGCCATAGCCCAGGGCGGCGCCGTCCTGGCGGCAGTCGGTGTTCTTGGAGCCCAGGGCGCGGAACAGGTCCAGGGTCGCCTTCATCGACTCGGCGTCCTGCAGGTCGCCGGCGATGACGCCGATGCGGTCGGCCGAGGCGGCCTTCAGCCGGGCGGCGACGGCGTCCAGCGCCTCGTTCCAGGTGGCGGCGCGCAGCTTGCCGTTCTCGCGGATCCACGGGCGGTCCAGGCGGCGCGCGGTCAGGCCGTCGACGACATAGCGGCTCTTGTCCGACAGCCACTCCTCGTTGATCCCCTCGTTCACGCGCGGCAGGACCCGCATGACCTCGGAGCCGCGGTAATCGGCGCGAATGTTCGAGCCCAGGCCGTCCATGACGTCGATGGTCTCGGTCTTCTTCAGTTCCCACGGACGATAGTGGTACTGCCAGGGCCGGTGGGTCAGGGCGCCGACCGGGCACAGGTCGTTGACATTGCCCGACAGTTCCGAGGCGACCGACTTCTCGAGATAGGTGGTGATCTCGGCGTCCTCGCCGCGCGAGATCATGCCGATGTCTGGCACGCCGGCGACCTCGGTGATGAAGCGAACGCAACGGGTGCACTGGATGCACCGCGTCATGAAGGTCTTGATCGTCGGCCCCATGTTCTTTTCTTCGACCGCGCGCTTGTTCTCGGCGTAGCGAGAACCATCGCGGCCATAGGCCATGGACTGGTCCTGCAGGTCGCACTCGCCGCCCTGGTCGCAGATCGGGCAGTCCAGCGGGTGGTTGATGAGCAGGAACTCCATCACGCCTTCGCGGGCCTTCTTCACCATCGGGGTGTCGGTGAAGATCTCCTGGCCGTCGGCGGCCGGAAGCGCGCACGAAGCCTGGGGCTTGGGCGGTCCGGGCTTCACCTCGACCAGGCACATACGGCAGTTGCCGGCGATGGACAGGCGTTCATGGTAGCAGAAGCGCGGGATTTCCTGCCCCGCGCGCTCGGCGACCTGGAGCACGGTCATGCCGGGCTCGAATTCAACTTCGACGCCGTTGACCTTGGCGACTGGCATCAGCGGGCCTCTTCTTCAGCAGGAACGGCCAATTCGGCCTGTTCCGTCGTCCCATCCGGGAGGGTCTGGGTGATGGTGATCGTCTCGCCGTCCATGACGTAGCGGACCACCGGATCGTCCGACTGGTTCATCCAGCGCACGAAGGTTGGATCGGGCAGATCGAGCGGTTTCCACACGATCAGGTCTTTCTCGACGCGGCAGTCGGCGCGCATCCGGCCGCCGTCGACCGGGGCGCGCCACGAGGCGTGGACCACCTCGCCCTCCACGCCGTCGATGGCGACGGCGCCGGGCTGCTGCCCGTGAATGGCGGCGAGGCCCGCGCGACAGACCCGACGCAGATCGGCCGGGGTCAGCACCGCCGGCGCTGTCTTCACGGCGTCGGACGGCTTGGCCGCGGCCGCGACCTTTTCCGCAGGCGTGGGCGCAGCCTCGCGCTCGCCGCAAGCGGCGAGAGCCAAGGCTCCGATCACGATGGCGGACAAGCGGCGCATCCCTACTCCGCCGCGATCGCGTGGCCGGCGAAGTTCGCGCGGCGGCTGCGGTAGTTGGCGATACGCTCTTCGATCTCGTGACGGAAGTGACGGATCAGGCCCTGAACCGGCCAGGCGGCCGCGTCGCCCAGGGCGCAGATGGTGTGGCCCTCGACCTGACCGGCGACGTCCAGCAGCAGGTCGATTTCCGAGGGATCAGCCTCGCCCACGGCCATACGCTCCAGCACGCGCCACATCCAGCCGGTGCCCTCGCGGCACGGCGTGCACTGGCCGCAGCTCTCGTGCTTGAAGAAATAGCTGATGCGGGCGATCGCCTTCACGATGTCGGTGGACTCGTCCATCACGGTCACGCCGGCGGTGCCCAACGACGAGCGAACCTCGCGCATGGAGTCGAAGTCCATCAGCACGGTTTCCGCCTGTTCGCGCGTGATGACCGGGCAGGAGGCGCCGCCGGGGATGATGGCCTTCAGATTGCCCCAGCCGCCGCGAACGCCGCCGCCGTGCTCTTCGATCAGCTGGCGCAGCGGGATCGACATGGTCTCTTCGACGACGCAGGGCGTGTTCACATGGCCCGACAGCGACATCAGCTTGGTGCCGGTGTTGTTCGGACGGCCGAAGCTGGCGAACCAGTCCGCGCCGCGGCGCAGGATGGTGCCGACGACGGCGATCGACTCGACGTTGTTCACCGTGGTCGGGCAGCCGTACAGGCCCGCGCCAGCAGGGAACGGCGGCTTCAGACGGGGCTGGCCCTTCTTGCCTTCGAGGGATTCCAGCAGGGCGGTCTCTTCACCGCAGATATAGGCGCCGCCGCCGTGGTGGATATAGACGTCGAAGTCCCAGCCGTGGACGTTGTCCTTGCCGATCAGCCTGGCCTCATAGGCCTGTTTGACCGCCGCCTCCATCCGCTCGCGCTCGAGCACATATTCGCCACGCAGATAGATGTAGCAGGCGTGGGCCTGCATGGCGAAGCTGGCGATCAGGCAGCCTTCGATCAGCAGATGCGGATCGTGGCGCATGATCTCGCGGTCCTTGCAGGTCGCGGGCTCGGATTCGTCGGCGTTGACGACCAGGTAGTGAGGGCGATCCTTCACTTCCTTGGGCATGAAGGACCACTTCAGACCGGTCGAGAAGCCGGCGCCGCCACGGCCGCGCAGGCCGGACGCCTTGACGTTGTTGATGATCCAGTCGCGGCCAAGGTCCAGCATGTCCTTGGTGGCGTTCCAGGCGCCGCGGCTCTTGGCTCCGTCCAGCGTCCAATCATGGAAGCCGTACAGGTTGGTGAAGATGCGGTCCTTGTCTTCGAGAATGCCGACCATCAGGCTGCTCCTGCGTCTACGCCGACGGGGGGGACCGAGAGCGGACTGGCGTTCGAGGCCGAGATCGCGCTGGCCGGGCGGCGGCTGACGCGGTTCAGGGCTGGGTTTGTTACGCGGTTCGGAAGCATCAGCAGGACCGGGTGAAGGCGTAGAGGGAGCGGTCGCGGGGACGACCGAAGGGGATGTGGGCGGAGTTTGCGTCGATACGGACCCAGCGCTCAGCGACAGACTGGCCGCGCCGGCCAGGTTGACCAGCAATCGCCCTGTCCCGGCGGGGCTCCACCCGCCTCGGCCGCGCTTGGGCGCGCGGCGCCCTGCCCGCTTCTGATCCGTCGACATGGCGCCCCCCGGCACGCTGCATCGAGTTCAAGAAACCACAGTAGATCGACGCGCTCATGACGAAGCGCCTTCCAGCTCGCGCATACGGCGTCGGTGATGCCGGGTGCGGCTGTAGACGGCGCCGATGACGCAGGCCCAGCCCAGGCCCAGCATGACGTAGGAGGCCGTATAGGCCCAGTCGCCCAGGCCGGGCGTGCCCTGCCGGGTGAACAGGATCAGCATGGCGGCGCCGACCACGAGCGCGAGTCCGCCCGCGCGCAGGGGGCGCGCGACCTGGCGCAGCTCCTTGCGGTATGCGGCGCGGCCTTCGTCGCTGTCGAGGTCAGGGGCAGGCATCAGGCCGGAGCCTTCTCGACCGGCGCGGGATCGCTGTTGGGCAGTTTCTTGATCGGCTTGGCGGCCGAGCCGTCATACAGCTTCGGGTCCAGCAGGGTCTTGGCCCCGCCGGCCGGCGCTGCGTTGTGGCGACCGATGTAGGAGCCCGGCTTGGGCGCCTTGCCCGCCGCGAAGTCGTCGATGATCTGGGCCATGGTCTCGGGCGTCAGGTCTTCGTAATAGTAGTCGTTGATCTGGGCCATGGGCGCGTTGGAACAGGCGCCCAGGCATTCGACCTCCTGCCAGGTGAAGCGGCCGTCGGCGGACAGATGGTCCTTGGGACCGATCTTCTCCTTGCAGACCTTCATCAGCTGATTGGCGCCGCGCAGCATGCACGGCGTGGTGCCGCACACCTGGATCAGGGCGGTCTTGCCGACCGGCTCCAGCATGAACATGGTGTAGAAGGTCGCGACCTCCATCACTCGGATGAAGGGCATGCCCAGCAGTTCGCCGACCGCGCGAATGGCGGGTTCTGAGACCCAGCCTTCCTGCTTCTGCACCAGCCACAGGATCGGGATCACCGCCGACTGGCGACGGTTTTCCGGATATTTCTTGATCCACCATTCGGCCTTGGCCTGGGTGTCCTTCGAAAAGGCGAACGAGGCCGGCTGTTCCTTGGCGAGACGACGAACGCTCATCGGTCCACTTCTCCGAAAACGATGTCGAGCGAGCCCAGGATGGCGGAGACGTCGGCCAGCTGGTGGCCGCGGTTCATCCAGTCCATCGCCTGCAGGTGACGGAAGCCCGGCGCCGAGATCTTGACGCGATAGGGTTTGTTGGTGCCGTCCGACACCAGATAGATGCCGAACTCCCCCTTGGGCGCCTCGACGGCCGCATAGACCTCGCCTTCCGGCGTCTTGAAGCCTTCGGTGTACAGCTTGAAGTGATGGATCAGGGATTCCATCGACCGCTTCATCTCGCCGCGACGCGGCGGCACGATCTTGTTGTCCTCGACCATCACCGGCTCGCCGGGGCAGTTGCGCAGCTTATGGATGCACTGCTCCATGATGCGCACCGACTGCTTCATCTCCTCGATGCGGCAGAGGTAGCGGTCCCAGCAGTCGCCGTTCTTGCCGACCGGAATGTCGAACTCCATCTCGGCGTAGCACTCGTAGGGCTGCGACTTGCGCAGGTCCCAGGCGATGTCCGAGCCGCGCAGCATCACGCCCGAGAAGCCCCAGGCCAGGGCCTGTTCCTTGGACACCACGCCGATGTCGACGTTGCGCTGCTTGAAGATGCGGTTTTCGGTGACCAGGCTCTCGATGTCGGCCAGGGCCTTGGGGAACTCCAGGCACCAGCGACCGATGTCGTCGATCAGGTCCATCGGCAGGTCCTGATGGACGCCGCCGGGGCGGAAGTAGTTGGCGTGGAGACGCGCCCCGCTGGCGCGCTCGTAGAAGACCATCAGCTTCTCGCGCTCTTCGTGACCCCAGAGCGGGGGCGTCAGGGCGCCGACGTCCATGGCCTGCATGGTCGCGTTCAGCAGGTGGTTCCCGATCCGGCCGATCTCCGAATAGAGGACGCGGATCAGCTGAGCCCGGTACGGAACCTCGATGCCCAGCAGCTTCTCGATGGCCAGGCAGAAGGCGTGCTCCTGGTTCATCGGCGCCACATAGTCGAGCCGGTCCAGATAGGGCACGTTCTGCAGATAGGTGCGGGCCTCCATCAGCTTTTCGGTGCCGCGATGCAGCAGGCCGATATGCGGATCGACGCGCTCGACGATCTCGCCGTCCAGCTCCAGCACCAGACGCAGCACGCCGTGCGCGGCCGGGTGCTGCGGGCCGAAGTTGATGGTGAACTTGCGGTCGTCCATGTCGCGGGCATGGTCGGTCCGGTGATCCATCGGCATGTCTTCGAAGGGATCTCCGCCGCCGCCGCTGTTCGCGGACGCAGGGATACGGGCGCCGTCAGCCATCAGCCCTTCACTCCAGCCTTTTCGTCGCCGGGCAGGACGGGCGCCGGATAGTCGGCGCCTTCCCACGGCGACAGGAAGTCGAACGTGCGGAATTCCTGCGTCAGCTTGACGGGTTCATAGACGACCCGCTTCTGCTCTTCGTCGTAACGGACCTCGACATAGCCCGTCATGGGGAAGTCCTTGCGCAGCGGATGCCCCTCGAACCCGTAGTCGGTCAGCAGGCGCCGCATGTCGGGATGGCCTGCGAAGATCATCCCGTACATGTCGTAGGCTTCACGCTCGAACCAGCCGGCGGACGGATAGACGTGGCAGACGGTCGGGACCGGCTGGACCTCGTCGGTGGCGACCTTGACCCGGATGCGGGCGTTCCGCGTCAGGGACAGCAGGTGATAGACCACCTCGAACCGCTCTTCGCGATCCGGGTAGTCGGCGCCGCAGACGTCCAGCAGTTGCTGGAACCCGAACCGGTCGCGCAGGGCGGTCATCACCTCGACGATGTGTTCGCGCGGCGCGACCAGGGTCAGTTCGCCAAAGGCGACCTGGGCCTCGACGCCCCAGCCGTCGCCGGCGAGCGCCCCGACCAGCTCGGCGCCCATCGGCGTCAAGGCGGCCTCGAACTGGGCTTGAACGGCCAGCGAGCTCATCGGTCGATGGTCCCCGTGCGGCGAATCTTCTTCTGCAGCTGCAGCAGGCCGTACAGCAGGGCCTCGGCCGTCGGCGGGCAGCCGGGCACATAGACGTCCACCGGCACCACGCGGTCGCAGCCGCGCACGACGCTGTAGCTGTAGTGATAATAGCCGCCGCCGTTGGCGCAGCTGCCCATCGACACGACGTAGCGGGGATCGGGCATCTGGTCATAGACCTTGCGGATGGCCGGGGCCATCTTGTTGGTCAGGGTGCCGGCGACGATCATCAGGTCCGAGTGACGCGGGCTGCCGCGCGGGGCCATGCCGAAGCGTTCGACGTCGAAGCGCGGCATCGACATCTGGATCATCTCGACGGCGCAGCAGGCCAGGCCGAAGGTCATCCACATCAGCGAGCCGGTGCGGGCCCAGGTGATCACGTCGTCCAGCGAGGCGGTCAGGAAGCCGCGCTCGCCCAGTTCGGTGTTCACCGCCTCGAAGAACTTGTCATGGACCTTGGGGTCATAGCCCTCGACCGTCGACCGGGCGGCCGAGTTGGCGGGAACCATTGCGCCGGGAAGCGGCGACGAAGGCGCGATCACTCCCATTCCAGGGCTCCCTTCTTCCATTCATAGATGAAGCCGATGGTCAGGACGCCCAGGAAGACCATCATCGACCAGAAGGCGAAGATCATGCCCGCCTGCGACAGGTCGAACATCGACACGGCCCAGGGGAAGAGGAAGGCCACTTCCAGGTCGAAGATGATGAACAGGATGGACACCAGATAGAAGCGGACGTCGAACTTCATCCGCGCGTCGTCAAAGGCGTTGAACCCGCACTCATAGGCGGACAGCTTCTCGGCGTCCGGATTTTTCGGCGCCAGCAGCAGCGGCAGGGCGATGAAAAGCACGCCGATGAAGGCGGCCACGCCGGCGAAGATCAGCACCGGCAGATATTCGAGCAGAAATGCGTTCATTCAAAGAACCTCGGCCGCCGGGGAGAGGCGGGATTCGGGGCTTCTTAGACCCAACGTCGGCGCGGTTCAAACCCCTGTGACGACGGGTTTTTTGTTGCGAATCGGTCGCAGGTTTTCGGGCTATATGTCGCAGGTGGGGCGCTTGCCGTCTTCGGCGGCGCGCGGCCCTACTGACGGCCTGATTTCGCACCCGAAAGTCCGACGATGAATCCAGCCGCGCGCCTTCTGAACACGGTCGAGAGGATCGGAAATCGTCTGCCCGATCCAGTCTTTCTCTTCCTCTGGCTGGTCGGCGGCCTGATTCTGCTCAGCATGATCGGCGCGGCCCTGGGCTGGTCTGCGGTGAATCCGGTGACGGGCGATCGGCTGGCGGCCCAGAGCCTGCTGTCGCCCGAAAACCTTGAGCGGCTGATCATCGGCATGCCGCGCACCCTGGCGGACTTCCCGCCGTTGGGGATCGTCGTCACCATAATCTACGGGGCTTCGGTGGCGGAAAGGGCGGGCCTGTTCGCCACGGCGATTCGCGGCGCCCTGCTGAATGCGCCGCGCGCGATCCTGACCCCGATCGTGGTTGTGACGGGCATGGTCTCCCACCATGCGTCGGACGCCTCCTATGTCGTGGTCATCCCCCTGGCGGCGGTCATCTTCGCCGCGGCGGGCCGGCACCCCCTGGCCGGTCTGGCCGCCGGCTTCGCGGCCGTGTCGGGCGGCTATGCCGGCAATCTGTTTCCCGGCGCCAGCGACGCCTTGATCCTGGGGATCACTGAGCCGGCGGCCCACCTGATCGACCCCTCCTATTCGGTGAACATCGCCGGCAACTGGTTCTTCATCATCGGGGTCGTCCTGGTCTTCACCCCCATCGTCTGGTTCCTGACGGACCGGGTGATCGAGCCGCGCCTGGGGCCGTGGGCGCCGTCGGCGGACGCCGCCGCCCCCGCCGCCTCCGAGAAACAGCCCCTGACCGCCGATGAGAAGCGCGGCCTGGCCTGGGCCGGACTGGCCCTGATGGGGATGATCGCCCTCTGGGCCCTGATCACCCTCCTGCCCGGCTCGCCCTTCGTCGATCCGACGGCGGAGCCCGAACAGAGGTTCAATCCCCTGTACCGTTCGCTGGTGGCCTTCTTCGCCGTGACCTTCTTCCTGACCGGCGCCGCCTATGGCGCCGGTTCGCGGTCAATCCAGTCGCATCGGGACCTGGTCCGCATGATGCGCGACGGCATCGCCCAGCTGGCGCCCTATATCGTGCTGGCCTTCTTCGCTGCCCATTTCGTAGCCATGTTCAACTGGTCGGGGCTGGGACCGATCCTGGCGGTCAACGCCGCCGCCGAACTGAAAAGCCTGGCCCTGCCCGCCCCCCTGCTGCTGATCTGCGTGGTCTTCGTCTCCTGCTTCTTCGACCTGTTCATCGGTTCGGCCTCGGCCAAATGGTCCGCCCTGGCTCCGATCGTGGTGCCGATGTTCATGCTGTTGGGGATTTCGCCCGAGATGACGACCGCCGCCTATCGGATGGGCGATTCGGTCACCAACATCGCCACGCCGCTGATGAGCTACTTCCCCCTGATCCTGACCTTCGCCCAGCGCTGGGATCCGCGCTTCGGCCTGGGGTCTCTGATGGCGACCATGCTGCCCTATGCAGGGGCATTTCTGGTCGCCGGCCTGATCATGGTGGCGGCCTGGGTCACGCTGGACCTGCCGCTTGGGCCGGGCGTCGGCGTCTATTACGAACCGCCCGCCCCCGCCGTCGCCGCCCAGGAGCCTGCTGCAGGCGGTCTGGCGGGTCCGCACACCCCGCCCCAACCGGCGGCGGTCCCTTCGCCCACAGCCCCGTCGCGCTGAGGCCCGTCTTATCGAAAAAGGTCGCTTGACGCGCTGTGTAAGCCCGCCTAAACGACGCCCCTCGCCGGGGCGCACAGCCGCTTCGGTCGGGAAACGCGGGTGTAGCTCAGTTGGTTAGAGTGCCGGCCTGTCACGCCGGAGGTCGCGGGTTCGAGCCCCGTCACTCGCGCCACTCTCTCTAGAAATAGATGGAGTGGCGCACACCGCCTTCCCACACAGTTTTCGGAACAACTCTAAAGTTTCGACCCAGGTACGCGGGTGTAGCTCAGTTGGTTAGAGTGCCGGCCTGTCACGCCGGAGGTCGCGGGTTCGAGCCCCGTCACTCGCGCCACTTCTTCTGTAACGAGGAAGCGGCGCGCCGCCCCGCAAGCGCGCAAATCCCCTATTTCTTGGAAAAACATCATCCCCTTCCGGGGTATGATCGGCGCTGACCGCAATACCGTCCCCGGAGACGGGCGGCGCCCGCTTCGGATCAGTGGACGGCGAACGCCGCCTCGGGCTGAACGAAGGCGGCCTCTCCGGTCAGCTCTCCATAGACCATGCACAGGTCTTCAAAGACGCGGTTCCAGGCGAACCGGCTGACCGCCTTTTCGCGGGCGGCGCGGCCGATGGCCTCGATGTCGCGGGCGAACAAGGCCTCGATCGCCTGGGCGTAGTCGTCGGCCTCGGCGCTGGCGGCCAGCTGGCCCACGGTCGAATCGACCGTCTCGGCCACGCCCCCGGCGTTTACCCCCACCACGGGCCGACCGCAGGCCATGGCCTCCAGCACGATCAGACCGAAGGGCTCCTTGTCATTGGCGTGAACGAAGGCGTCGCAGCTGGCGATGATCTTGGCCACCGCCCGCGGGTCCTTCTCATAAGGCAGGGAGATCACCCGGTCCTCGGCGGGCATGCCCGAACCGGCGCCGACCAGGACCAGATGATAAGGGGCGCCCAGCTTTTGGACCGCCTCGATCAGAACATCGACGTTCTTCTCCTTGGCGGGACGGCCGGCAAAACACAGAAGGCGTGCGTCCGGGCCGAGGCCCAGTTCCTTCAGCAGCCAGGACCGATCGCGGCGGTCGGGCCGGAAGGTGTCGACCTCGACGCCCAGCGGACGAATGACGATATTGTCCACCCCCGCCTCCTCAAGCCGCCGCGCGATGAAGCGGCTGGGCGAGACGACGCGGTCGAACTGGGAGAACAGACGGGCCCAGCGCTTTTCGACGGGCTTCTTGGCCCACTCGCCGAAATGAAGCGCCGCCAGGCCGGCTGGGTCCGAATGGCAGAAGCCGACGACGGGACAGCCGACCCTCTGGCCGGCCTCCAGGGCGCCCTGTCCCGGCGTATAGGGGTCGCCCGCCTCAATGATCGACGGCTTCATGGCCGCGACCCAGGCGCTCCAGCGCTTGACCGAACTGGGCCAACGATAGCCGTCTCCGAACGGCAGTCGCGTGGCGCGCAGCTGAACGATCCCGTCCGCCCGCGCCCTGTGTCGGGCGCCCGGCACGATGAGGGAATGGCTGACCCCCGGCCGATTGGCCTCGATCCACGCCTTCTTCGACAGCAGGTATCGCTTCACGCCGCCGGACCGGGGCGCGTACAGCATGGTGGTGTCCAACAGCCGCGGCCGCTCGTCCTGCGACGCCTGTTTCAACGCCCTCAAGGTGTCCGCCACCTCCACGTCCAGTCCGGGAATCAGACGAAGTTCGCTTTCGTGGACGTCGAGATCAGTCAGGGTCATTCGGGGGTTCTCGTCAGGTCTGCGCTCGCAAACGCCGAAAGGCGCGGAATGGATGCCTCATCCTCAGAGGCGGTTGACCATGATCTTCGCCCCTAGACCCGGCTGCGGCAAAGCTCAATAGGGAGCGAGAAAAACCCTCCGAACCCCGCCCATCACGACTGAAAATCAGGACCTTGGCCCGACCACCCCGCCCTTTCGGCGCCGCAGCAGATGGAGCGCGGCCTTGCATTCGCCTCAAATTCGATAAAGTTGGGGAAGGCTGGCCCGGACCCTGCTAAAGGGTCGCCTGCATCGTGATCGCGTGACCACCAGGGGTTTTCTTCCGAATGCGTATTCTGCTCGCGACCGCCGTGGCGATCGCCCCCTTGATGGCCGTAAGCGGCGCTCAGGCCGAGGTCGTCGTCTCGACCGCCCGGACCACCCCGATCCGCACGGCGAACGCCACCGGAACGGCGGCGGATAACGTCCGTCTGGCCAGCGGCGGCTCGGTCGCCGTCAACTCGGGCGCGGCCGTGACGCTTGATTCCAACAACACGGTCGATCTGGACAGCGGCAGCTCCATCACCATGGACAAGGCCGCCGACGGCGCCACCGGCATCCTGGTCAACGGCGGCAACACCGGGTCGGTCACGGTCGGCGGGACGATCTCCATCACCGACAGCCAGGAAACGGCTGACATCAAGGACACAGACGGCGACGGCGATCTGGACGGCCCCTTCGCCACGGGAACCGGCCGCTATGGCGTGCGGGTGACCGGGGCATCGCCCTTCACCGGCAACGTCCTGGTCGAATCCAGCGGCTCCATTACGGTCGAAGGCAATAATTCCTACGGGCTCGGCGTCGAATCGGCGGTGAACGGCAAGGTTCAGAGCCTGGGCACCATCCGGGTCGTCGGCGACAACACGGCGGGCGTCCGCACCACGGCTCCGGTCTCGGGCAATGTGGATCTAGCGGGCTCCATCTCGGCCACCGGCGCGGGCGCGACCGGGGTCTCGGTCGAAGGCGCCGTGGGCGGCGCTCTGAAGATCCATTCCACCATCGCCACCACCGGCTATCGCTACACCACCCCGCCTCCGGCGCGCCCCTCCACCGGAACGTTCGACAACGCCACCACCCTGTTCCTGGATGAGTTGGACGCCGATGACCTGCTTCAGGGCGGACCGGCCGTGCGCGTCGGCGCCAATGTCGCGGGCGGCGTCCTGCTGGACAAGGCCCTGGCCTATTCGGCCGCCGGCATCGACGGCGACGACGACAAGGACGGCGTCAAGAACGGCGACGAGGACGACGACGGCGACGGCGTCAAGAACCGCGATGATCTGGACCGCGACGGCGACGGCGTGCCCGACGCCAGCGAGACAACGGCCGCCCTCACCTCTCTGGGCGCCGCGCCGGCCCTGCTGATCGGCTCCACCGCCAACACTGTGAACTTGGGCGCGGTGGGAACGGGCGACGCCGCCTATGGCCTGATCAACCGGGGCGCCATCACCGGATCGGGCGTCTATTCCGGCATTCAGGGACGCGGGCTTCAACTCGGCGTGGACGGCGGACAGGCCGTGACGATTGCGGGCGGCGTGCGCAACGAAGGCTCGATCGCCGCCTCGGCCGTCGACGCCAACGCCACCGCCATCCAGGTCGGTTCCGGCGTCTCCGCCCCCGCCTTGGTCAACACCGGGACCATCCAGGCCGTCGTGGCCGGCAAGGGAACCGAGGTCGCCACGGGCGTTCTGATCGGCGCCGGCGCGAACGTCGGCAGCCTGACCAACACCGGAACAATGATCGCCTCCTACGGCGGCGACGACGGTTCGGCGACCGTGATCCGCGATCAGTCGGGCTCCCTGACCCAGCTGAACAATGCGGGCGTGATCGCCGGCTCCCTGACCGCCAGCTCCAGCAGTCTGGCGGACGTCTCCGGCACGGTCACGGCCATCGACCTGTCGGCCAACACCAGCGGCGTCACCCTGCGCCAGTACGGTATTCCCGCCGCGGCCGACAGCACTGCGACAGACACCGACAAGGACGGAGTGCCGGACGCCAGCGAGCCCCAGATCGTGGGCGCAATCAAGCTCGGCTCGGGCGCCGACACCTTCAATGTCGAGAACGGCACGGTCGTCGGGGACATCGCCTTCGGCGCCGGCGCGGACCGGCTGGCGATCAGCGGCGGCGCCGTGGTGCAGGGCGCGATAACCGACAGCGACGGCGCCTTGGACATCAACGTCTCCAAGGGCACGCTGAACGCGACCCAGACGACCGCCACCAACATCTCCAGCCTGAACGTGGGGGCTGACGGCGTCCTGATCACGACCCTGGACCCCAAGGCGGATCGCGCCGGCGGCTTCAACGTCAGCGGCGCCGCAACCCTGGCCACGGGCGCCCAGCTGGGCGTGCGCTTCTCTTCCCTGCTGGAGGGGCCGGAACGGTTCGACATCATCAAGGCCGGCACGCTCAACGTCGGTCAAATCGACAAACAGCTGCTCGCCGAGAACTCGCCGTATCTCTACGTCGTCGAAGCGGGCGTCGATCAGGGCGCCAACAGCCTCTATATCGACGCACGGCGGCGCACCGCCCAGGAGGCCGGGCTGATCCCGGTCGAGGCCTCGGCCTATGACGCCGTCTACGCCGCCCTGGGCGCCAATGAGACGGTTCGCAACCTGTTCCTGTCCCAGACGGGCCGCGACGGCTTCATCGACGCCTATGAGCAGATGCTGCCGGACCATTCGGGCGGCCCGCTGATGTCGCTGTCGGCCGGGGTGGACGCGGTGACCCGCGCCCTGACCGGTCGCAACGCCTCCGCCGCGCCCGGCGAGACCAGCGCCTGGCTGCAGGAGATCAACTTCTACGCAGACAAGGACAAGACCGACTCCTACGGCTTCCGTTCTGAAGGATTCGGCGTGGCCGGCGGCGTCGAGAAGGGCTCTAGCCTGGGCGCTTTCGGCGTGACGGCGGCCTTCACCTCCTCGGACATCAAGGATCCGGAAGCGGAGGCCGAAGAGGTCCTGTCCGCCAATCTTCTGGAGCTGGGCCTCTATTGGCGCGCCCAGGGCCAGTACTGGACCACCTGGGCTCGGGCGGCCGGCGGCTACGCCAGCTTCAGCGCCGACCGCTCGCTGGTCGCCGGCGGCGTCTATCTGAACAATACCTCCGACTGGCACGGCTGGACCGCCGCCGCCGCCGGGGGCGCCTCCTATGAGCGCAACTACGGCCGGCTGAACGTCCGTCCCGAAATCTACGCTGAATACTTCCGCCTGTCGGAAGACGCCCGATCCGAAAAGGGCGGCGGCGACGGCTTCGATCTGGACATCGATTCCCGCGACAGCCACATCTTCTCGGCGGTGGCGGCGATGAACGTCGGCTACGGCTTCGGTCGCGACGGCTGGATCCGTCCCGAACTGCGGATCGGCTATCGCCAGAATCTGTCGGTCGACGCCGGCGAGACCATCGCCCGCTTCGCCAGCGGCGGGCCGGACTTCATCCTGTCGCCGGACGCCGTCGAGGGCGGCGGCCTGCTGCTGGGCTTCCGCATGAACCTGGGCAACGAGCTGGGCATGCTGTCCCTGACGGGCGACGCCGAGCTGCTGGAGGACTATGTCCGCTATTCGCTGCTGCTGCGGGCCAGCTTCCGGTTCTGATCGGAGCCTCAGACCCAATGCGAAAGGCCGCCGGAGCGATCCGGCGGCCTTTTTGATTGGTAGGCGGCGACGGGCTCGAACCGCCGACCCTCTCGGTGTAAACGAGATGCTCTTCCAGCTGAGCTAGCCGCCCTTGAAACCAGAGCGGGGCTTATGCCCTCTGGGCGTCAGGCGTTCAAGGCGCTTTTCAGGCCTTCGCCGGCGCGGAAGCGGGCGGTGCGGGAGGCGGCCCGCGCTATGGCCTGGCCGGTTTGAGGATTGCGCGCCACCCCCGCCTTGCGCTCGATCGTGGTGAAGCTGCCGAAGCCGATCAGCTTGACGTCGTGACCGTGAGACAGGGCCTCGACAACACCGTCGGTGAAGGCCTCCAGCGCCGCCTTGGCCTGGTCCCGACTGATGTTCGCCGCCGTCGCCATGCGACCGATGAGTTCCGCTTTCGTCATCGTCATCCCTCCAAACGGTCAGTAAACGTCCGATAGGCGCTCGCGTCAAAAGCGAAAACGCCGCCGACGGGCTGTCGGCGGCGTTCCGGCGTGCGACTTAAGTCGCGTTTCAGTGGCTGACGGCCGCCGTAGCGCCCTCCGCGGGGGGAACGGGCGTCGGCAGGGGTTCAGCCGTCTCGTCCCATTCGACCGGGGTCAGGGCGCCGACCAGGGCCCATTTCAGGGCCTCGTCCGCTGTGGAAATCGGCACGATCTCCAGACCTGACTTCACATTGTCCGGCACGTCGGCGAGGTCCTTTTCGTTCTCCTGGGGGATCAGCACCGTCTTGACCCCGGAACGCAGGGCCGCGAGCAGCTTCTCCTTCAGGCCGCCGATGGCGGTGACGCGGCCGCGCAGGGTGATCTCGCCGGTCATGGCGATGTCCTTGCGGATCGGCACGCCCGTCAGGACCGAGACCATGGCCACGGTCATGGCGACGCCGGCGGACGGACCGTCCTTGGGCGTGGCGCCGTCCGGCACGTGGACGTGGATGTCGGTTTTCTCGAACACCGGCGGCTTGACGCCGAAGTCCAGAGCCCGCGAACGGACATAGGAGGCCGCCGCCGAGATCGACTCCTTCATCACGTCCTTGAGGTTGCCGGTCACGGTCATGCGGCCGCGACCGGGCATCTTGATCGCCTCGATGGTCAGGATGTCGCCGCCGAACTCGGTCCAGGCCAGGCCGGTGACGATGCCGACCTGATCCTCCTCATCCGTCTCGCCGTAGCGGAACTTCTTCACCCCGGCGTATTCGGCCAGTTTTTCCGCATCGACGGTGATCGAGGCGGCCCCAGTCTTGGCCATTTCGCGAACGGCCTTGCGGGCCAGACCGCCCAGGGCCCGCTCCAGCGACCGCACCCCGGCCTCACGGGTATAGTAGCGGATCAGGTCGCGGATGGTCTCTTCCGGAACGACCAGCTCGCCGTCCTTCAGGCCGTGATCCTTCATCTGTTTGGGCAGGACGTGACGCTTGGCGATCTCGACCTTCTCGTCTTCGGTGTAGCCGGAGACCCGGATGATCTCCATCCGGTCCATTAGCGGCTGCGGCATGTTCAGGCTGTTCGCGGTGGTCACGAACATGACCTGGGACAGGTCGTAGTCCACCTCCAGATAGTGGTCGCCGAAGGTCGAGTTCTGGGCCGGGTCCAGCACTTCCAGCAGGGCCGAGGACGGATCGCCGCGCCAGTCGGCGCCCAGTTTGTCGATCTCGTCCAGCAGGACGAAGGCGTTGGTGGTCTTGGCCTTCTTCATCGACTGGATGATCTTGCCGGGCATGGAGCCGATATAGGTCCGGCGGTGGCCGCGGATTTCGCTCTCGTCGCGCACGCCGCCCAGCGACATGCGGACATATTCACGGCCCGTGGCCTTGGCGATGGACTTGGCCAGAGAGGTCTTGCCGACGCCGGGAGGACCGACGAGGCACAGGATCGGCCCCTTCAGGCTGCCGGTGCGGGCCTGGACGGCCAGATATTCGATGATCCGTTCCTTGACCTTCTCCAGGCCGAAGTGGTCCTCCTCGAGGATCTCTTCCGCCCGCACCAGGTCGATCGGCTTCTGCTTGGCCTTGCCCCACGGCACGGACAGCAGCCAGTCGAGGTAGTTGCGCACCACCGTCGATTCGGCCGACATCGGCGACATGTTGCGCAGCTTCTTGACCTCGGCCTCGGCCTTGGTCCGGGCCTCCTTGGACAGGCGCGTCTTACGGATGCGCTTCTCCAGGTCCATGATTTCGTCGCGCGCGTCGTCGGTCTCGCCCAGCTCGCGCTGGATCGCCTTCATCTGCTCGTTCAGATAATATTCGCGCTGGGTCTTCTCCATCTGACGCTTCACGCGCGAGCGGATCTTCTTCTCGACCTGCAGGACGGAGATTTCCCCCTCCATCAGGCCATAGACCTTCTCCAGCCGCTTGGGCACGTCGATGGTTTCAAGCAGACCCTGTTTGTCGATGATCTTGACCGACAGGTGGGCCGCGACCGAGTCCGCCAGTTTGGAGGCGTCGGTGATCTGGGGGATGGAGCTGAGGGCCTCGGGCGGCACCTTCTTGTTCAGCTTCACATAGTTTTCGAACTGCTCGACCACGGCGCGCAGCATGGCCTCGGCCTGAGAGGTCTCGCCCGGCTCGTCCTCGATCTCGACGGCCTCGGCCTCGAAATAGTCGGTGCGGTCGGTGAAGCGGGTCAGGCGGGCGCGGCCCTTGCCCTCGACTAGGACCTTGACCGTGCCGTCCGGCAGCTTCAGCAGCTGCAGGACGCTGGCCAGGACGCCGATGGGATAGATGGCGTCGGGCGACGGGTCGTCGTCAACGCTGTTCTTCTGGGTCGCCAGAAGGATCTGCTTTTCGCCCTTCATGATCTCGTCGAGGGCCTTCACCGATTTTTCGCGGCCCACGAAGAGCGGCACGACCATGTGCGGAAAGACCACGATGTCTCTCAACGGCAGGACGGGCAGGATCTTGGTGTCAGTCATGATGCGTACTCCTGGGCCATTGGTGATCGCCGGCCCGCCGCCACGGTCGCCCGGGCAAGAGGCCCGACCAGCGCGTGACGACCCGTCGATTCCGACGGCGTTCGAATGAGTATGTGGTTTGAAAGACCTGCGGTTCAAGCGTGGCCGCCCATCCGCCCACATGCACGTGTCTTTCAGCCCACGCCGCCGGCGTCTGCGGCCGGTCGGCGCGCGGTTTTCGGACGGCTGAAAAACAGTGTCCGATGTGTCCGATGTGTCCGATTTGAAAGTCACCTCCGTCACGCCTCTGCGCCGCCTCGGCTGATCCCGCCAGCATAAGCCGCCCCGGCGCCGCGACGGGTCGATCAGCGCCTGGGATCGACAAAGCTCTGATTTTCAACGGGGCGAGTTGCAGAAATGCGCGGCCGACGCGGGCTCGGAATGGGACATCTTCCCCCGCTTGCGAGGGAGGGTCTTAAAAGAAAAGGGCCGGAGCGGCGTCGCTCCGGCCCTTGTGACGTTCAGCGGCGGCTCGATCAGGCGGCGCCGTCGGCCTTCTTCTTGGAGGCTTCGGAATAGATCAGCAGGGGCTGGGCCTTGCCGTCGATGACCTCGGCGTTGACCACCACCTCCTCGACGCCTTCGAAGGTCGGCAGTTCGAACATGGTCTCCAGCAGAATGCCTTCCAGGATCGAACGCAGGCCGCGCGCGCCGGTCTTGCGGGTGATGGCCTTCTTGGCGACGGCGATCAGGGCGTCGTCGGTGAAGGTCAGTTCGACATTCTCCATCTCGAACAGACGCTTGTACTGTTTGACCAGGGCGTTCTTGGGCTCGGTCAGGATGGTGACCAGGGCCGTTTCGTCCAGATCCTCCAGCGTCGCCAGGACAGGCAGACGGCCGATGAACTCGGGGATCAGGCCGAAACGCATCAGGTCGTCAGGCTCCACCCCCTTGAGGATGTCGCCGGTGCGGCGCTCGTCGATTTCCTTGACCTTGGCGCCGAAGCCGATCGAGGCCCCCTCGCCGCGCGCCGAGATCACCTTCTCCAGCCCGGCGAAGGCGCCGCCCACGATGAAGAGGATGTTGGCGGTGTCGACCTGCAGGAACTCCTGCTGCGGATGTTTGCGGCCGCCTTGCGGAGGCACGGAGGCGACGGTGCCTTCCATGATCTTCAGCAGGGCCTGCTGCACGCCCTCGCCCGAGACGTCGCGGGTGATCGAGGGATTGTCCGACTTGCGGCTGATCTTGTCGATTTCGTCGATGTAGACGATGCCGCGCTGGGCCCGTTCGACATTGTAATCCGACGCCTGGAGCAGCTTCAGGATGATGTTCTCGACGTCCTCGCCCACATAGCCGGCCTCGGTCAGCGTCGTGGCGTCGGCCATGGTGAAGGGCACGTCGATGATGCGGGCCAGGGTCTGGGCCAACAGCGTCTTGCCCGAACCGGTCGGCCCGATCAGCATGATGTTCGACTTGGCCAGTTCGACATCGTTGTTCTTCGTCGCGTGGTTCAGACGCTTGTAATGGTTGTGGACGGCGACCGACAGCACCTTCTTGGCGTGCGACTGGCCGATGACGTAATCGTCCAGGACGTCGCGAATCTCCTTGGGCGTGGGGACGCCGTCGCTCGTCTTCTTGAAGCCGATCTTGTGCTCTTCACGGATGATGTCCATGCACAGTTCGACACATTCATCGCAGATGAAGACGGTCGGGCCCGCAATCAGTTTGCGGACTTCGTGCTGGCTCTTTCCGCAGAACGAGCAGTACAGGGTGCTTTTGGCGTCAGAGCCGGCTGCTTTGGTCATAGACCCTTATCTCACTCCCGCGGAGCGGACCGAAATGGCCAGCTACGCGCTTCCTCCGCGTTGATTCCAGCATTCTGGACGCAAAGGTCTTCAAAAAATGACAATCACCCATCCCACGTTCCACGACAACCCCGAAGGCGGAGGGGCGAGGTCACGGAAAGGGGATGGATCAGTGTCGTTGGGGATCACGGCGAATGTCTGACATGGGAAGCGTGCAGGATTTACGCCAGTCCCGGATCAATTCGGAACAGCCGCTCGTCGCCTTCGACTTCGACGGCACCCTGACGATTCGCGACAGTTTCACGCAGTTTCTGCGCTGGAAGGCCGGTCCGGGCGGCTGGGCCCTGGGCCTGGTCAAGCTGGCGCCGGCCCTGGCGGCCTATGGGCGGGATCGCGATCGGGGGCGGATCAAGGCCGCCTCGGTCAAGGAATTCCTGGCCGGCATGGACCGGCAAAGCCTGGAGGCCGAGGCGGAACGGTTCGCCGACCTGGTCTGGGGCCGCTTCATGCGGCCGGACGCCCTGAAGGTCTGGAACGAGTGGGGCGAGCGCGGCGCCCATCGCGTGATCGTGACCGCCTCGCCCGAGACGACGGTTGAGCCCTTCGCGCGGCGGCTGGGCGCCGAGGCCCTTCTGGGAACCCCCCTGACCTTCGACGCCGAGGGCCGTGTGACCGGCGCCTTCGACGGCGCCAACTGCCGGGGCGAGGAGAAGGTGCGACGGCTGAAGGCCGCTTATGGCGAGGATCTGGTCCTGACCGCCGCCTATGGCGACACCTCCGGCGACGCGGAAATGCTGGCCCTCGCCCAGTCGCCGGGGTTCCGGGTCTTCACCCAGCGGCCCTGAACGGCTTCAGCGGCCGTCGGCGTCCACGTCGAAGACCATGGCCTTGCCGCGCGAGGTCGGGTCCCAGCCCGCCTCGATGGCGGCGGTGACGGCGTTGCGCACCGCATCGACATTGACCCGCTGCTTCTCCACGTCCGGCCGGCCGTTGGGACGCAAGGGCGGCGGAAACTGGATGATGGCCTCGCGCTTGAAATCCACATGGCGCAGGGAGACGGCCATCCCCTCCCACACCGCACCGCCGACGGGGCGCGGCTGACGACGGATTTCCCAGGCGTAGGTCTCGCCCTCCACCTCGATCGTGCCTGAGGGGTCTCTTGTGAACTGCATCTCGGTTCCGATGGACGAAAAGAAAGGGGCGCGCCGCCAGGACGCGCCCCCTCATTCTAGCTGAAAACGGGGCTCAGGCGCCGGGCGTCTTTATGCCGTCGGCGTCGGCCTGTTCGCGCCGGTCATAGACGTGGTCGACGATGCCCCAGGCCTTGGCCTCTTCGGCCGACATGAAGTGGTCGCGGTCCAGGGTGCGCTCCACCTCTTCATAGGTGCGGCCGGTGTGGTGGACGTAGATCTCGTTCAGCCGCTTCTTGGTGTAGCGGATGTCCTCGGCGTGGCGCTCGATGTCCGAGGCCTGGCCGCGGAAGCCGCCGGAGGGCTGGTGCACCATGACCCGGGCGTTCGGCAGGGCGATCCGCTGGCCCGCCTCGCCGGCCGTCAGGATCAGGGAGCCGGCCGAGGCCGCCATGCCCATGACCACGGTCGAGACCGGGCTCTTGATGTATTGCATGGTGTCGTAGATCGCCAGCGCCGAGGTCACCTGACCGCCGGGGCTGTTGATGTACATGGAGATCTCCTTCTTGGGGTTCTCCGACTCCAGGAACAGCAGCTGGGCGCAAATCAAGGAGGCCATGCCGTCCTCGAACGGCCCCGTCAGGAAGATGATCCGCTCGCGCAGCAGGCGCGAGAAGATGTCGAAGGAGCGCTCGCCCCGGCTGGACTGCTCGACCACCATGGGGACGAGGTTCATGTTCATCAGTTCGATCGGATCGCGCATTGAGCCTTCTCAAGAATGCAGGGAGCGCGCGACTCGCAGTCGCTCGCCTTGTTGTTCTGCATATCGCGTTATGAAGGCCGCCTTACAAGGCGCCCCCTTCGATACGAAAAAGGCGGAGGTCGTCGACCTCCGCCCTTAACGCCTTTGATGACGGAGACGATCAGCCCTCTTCGTCTTCCTTCAGCAGCTCTTCCTTGCTGATGGGCTTGTCGGTGACTTCGGCCAGGCCGACGATCAGGTCGACGACCTTTTCCTCATAGATCGGGGCGCGCATCTGGGCGGCCGCATTGGGGTTCTGGCGGTAGAAGTTCAGGACGGCCTGCTCCTGGCCCGGATAGTTGCGGGCTTCCTGCAGCAGGGCGGCGTTCAGCTCCTGGTCGGTGACCTGGACATTGTGGGCGCGGCCGATCTCGGCCAGGACAAGGCCCAGGCGCACGCGACGCTCGGCGATCTTCTTGTATTCGGCCTTCAGGTCGTCGTCGGACTTGGCGGCGTCTTCTTCCGGCAGGCGGCCGGCGGCCTTGTCGGCCTCGACCTGTTGCCAGATGCCGTCGAACTCGGCTTCGACCATCTTGGGCGGCAGGGGGAAGTCGTGGGCCTCGTCCAGCTGATCCAGCAGGGCGCGCTTCAGCTTGAAGCGGGCGGCGCCGGCGTACTGCTGGTTCAGGTTCTGGCTCAGAAGCTCTTTCAGGCGATCCAGCGATTCCAGACCGATACGCTTGGCGAACTCGTCGTCCACCTTGGCTTCGACCTCGGATTTGATGGCCTTCACCTTGATGTCGAAGGTGGCCAGTTTGCCGGCCAGATGGGCGGCCTGATAGTTCTCGGGGAAGGTGACCTCAATGGTCTTTTCCTCGCCGACCTTGGCGCCCTTCAGCTGCTCTTCGAAGCCGGGGATGAAGCGGCCCGAGCCGATCACCAGGTCCGCGTCCTCGGCGGCGCCGCCGTCGAAGGGCTCGCCGTCCAGCTTGCCCAGGAAGTCGATGGTCAGTTGGTCGCCCTCGGCGGCCTTGACGGTCTTGCCCTTCTTGTCCTCGTAGGACTTGGCCTGGCCGGCCAGTTCGGTCAGGGCCTCGTCCAGATCGGCGTCAGACGCCTCATAGGTGGGGCGTTCCAGCTTCAGGGTCTTGGGATCGACCGGGGTGAAGTCCGGCATGATCTCCAGCGACATCTCATAGGCCAGGTCTTCCTGACCGGCGATGACCTTGTCCATGTCGGAGGTCAGCTTCATCTCGGCCGGGGCGGCCGGACGGATCTTGGCCTCGTCCAGAGCCTTCTGGCTGGTCTCGTTCAGCTGGGCGTTGATGATCTCGCCCATGAAGTCGCGGCCGAAAGTCTTCTTGACGTGGGCGACCGGCACCTTGCCCGGACGGAAGCCCTTCAGCTTCATCTGCGGGGCGACTTCCTTGACGCGGGCTTCGAGCTTCTCGTTCAGCTCCGCGACGGGAATGGTGACCGCGATCACGCGGCTGAGGCCTTCGTTCGACTTTTCGACGACTTGCATGGTCGGGATTTCTGACGCTCTGGGGCGCATGAACCGTCGGGACGGTCGGCGCGGAATGGATAAAGCAAGAAGGCCGCCCCGTTTGGAGCGGCGCCTCGAAGCCCGCCCTTATGTCGAGAAGGGCTCCAAAGGTCAACGCGGGCGTGGCCCGCAGCGGTGGTTTCGCGTCACCGGGGCGGCTAAGAAGGCGCCATGACCCAGCCCGCCTCCCCCATCGGCGTCTTTGTGACGCCCGTCACCCCGCTTCAGCAGAACTGCACCACGGTCTGGTGCACGGCGACCAACAAGGCCGCCGTAATCGATCCGGGCGGATCGGTGGATGCGATCCTGGCCGAGGTGACGCGGCGCGGCCTGACCCTGGACCAGATCTGGATCACCCACGGCCATCTGGACCACGCCGGCGGTGCGGCCGAAATGCGGGAAAAGACCGGGGTCCAGATCACCGGTCCGCAGAAGGCCGACCAGTTCTGGATAGACCGGATCGTGGAGACCGGCCGGATGTACGGCCTGCCCGAGGCCCGACCCTTTACGCCCGATCGCTGGCTGGAGGATGGGGATACCGTCAGCCTGGGCGAGACGAGCTGGGAAGTGCGCCACTGCCCGGGCCATACGCCGGGCCATGTGATCTTCTTCAACCGGGCGGCCCGGTTCGCCCAGGTGGGCGACGTGCTGTTCAAGGGCTCGGTCGGCCGCACCGACTTCCCGATGAGCGATCCGCCCGCCCTGATCCGCAGCGTGGTGGAGAAGCTGTGGCCCCTGGGCGACGACGTGACCTTCGTGCCGGGCCACGGACCGATCTCGACCTTCGGCGAGGAGCGGCGGACCAATCCGTTCGTGTCGGATGCGGCGTTGCAGAAGGCGCCGATCCAGAGAGAGCCGACGGGACCGGCTTAGTCAGGCGGTTCGCCCAATGTCCGTCCCGCTCGTTCCGTAGCGGCGACGACATCGGGATCGGCGCTGGCCTGGGCCAGCACCCAATCCCTGAAACGAGCGATCTTGGCCCTACACCGATTTTTGGCGGGATAACACAGCCAGAAGCCGTCGGTCAGAGGAACAATCTGGGGAAACGGCTGGACCAGCAGTCCGCTTCTTATCTCCGATGCGTAGAGAAGAGGCGACCCCAGGGCGACGCTATGCCCGCCCAGGGCCGAGGCGACTTCCAGAGCTTGGCTGCTCGCCGCCAGTTTCGGCGCAATGGCCTTGTCTTCTGTCGCGACGTCGGCGGCGGCCAGCCACGCATCCCACTCCGAAGCTTCGCCGACCAGAGGCGCATGTTTCAGGTCCGCCGGCGTGCGCAGCGCAAAGCGATCCCGCAGAGCAGGCGTGCAGAGAGGCGTCAAAATCGCGGGCATCAGATAGAGGCTCTCAAGCCCCGGCCAGCGCCCCCGACCGCACCGTAAGGCGACGTCAAACCCCCCGTCGCCCAGGACGGACAGCCCGCTGCTTGTGTCGATGCGAACGGCCAGATCCGCGTTGGACAACTGAAACTGACCCACGCGCGGGCCCAGCCACTGGACGGCGAGGGAATGAAGGGTCGTGATAGAGAGGACGCCGGCGTTGTCTTCCATCGCCGACAGGGCCGCGCACCGCAGAAGACTGAAGGCTTCGCTCGAGGCCGCCGCCAGGCGTTCCCCCTCCACAGTGAGGCGAACACCGCGTCCCGACCTTGCGAAGACAGCCAGGCCGAGGCGTTGTTCTAAGTCGCGAATCCGCCAACTCACCGCAGCCTGCGACATGCCGAGTTCGGCCGCAGCGAGGGTGAAACTCAATCGACGCGCCGCCGCCTCAAAGACACGCAAGGCGTCGACGGGTATTCGCGACAGAATGTCAGCCACGAGCCCTCCTTATGAATGCTCTCCCAATCCTCGTTTGCTCGTCTCCCCGTCAAGTCCCAAGAAAAGGCGGCCTTTGGGGATCAGAGATGGAAGAGCTGCACCGCACTCATAAGGAACCCGCGTGGGGATGGATCGGCGTGATCCTCGCGCAGCTGCGACAAGCAAAGCCATCCGCCCAGGCGGCGGCATCCGATGTCGATCAAACCGATAGGAAGATCAGCGACGCATCAGCATGCCGATGATCACCCCTATGCCCAGGGCGTAGAGGGTGGTCTTCATCGGTTCGTCGCGAATGCCCTCGCGGGCCGTCTCGACGCGGCTGATCACCTTGCTGCGGATCAATTCGGCGTCTTCGCGCAGGGCTTGGCGGATCGAGGTGGTGTCCTCGAAGCTGCGGGCTTCGCCTTCGGCCAGGATGGCGTCAGCCTGACGGTCCAGACGCTGAGTCAGGGTGTCGTCTTCCAGGGCGATGTCGTCGGGGGACGTGGGGGCGATAGGGGTCTGGGTCATGGGGATCTCCGGGGTTCGGACACTGAACCGGCGCGCCTCAATCGAGTTCCCCCCGCCCATCGAGGTCGGACAGTGAACATTGCGGGTCACACAGCGTTCTCAAGCCAGAGGAGACCGTCATGACCTATGTCGAACCAACGCCACCCGGAACGCCGCAACCGGAAATCCAGCCCGAGCCGACGCCACAACCCGAGATCGACCCGGCCGACGCTCCGGACGAAATGCCGCCGATGGAGCCCGGCGGCGGCGGCGAAGGCGATTCCCGCCCCTATGCAGCCGTTTGAAGTCAAACCACAAAGACGTTCAGATCACGGCTGGTAAAACGAAGTTACCTACGGAACCGTCACGGAGTCACAGGGTTCATTTCGGCAAGCGCAACGGCAGCACTGAAAGGAACACCGATGGACGGCCAGACCTCGCGACCCTCCGGCGTTTCCAAGCGAGGCTTCGCCTCCATGGATCCCGAACGTCAGCGCGAAATCGCACGCAAGGGGGGCGCAAGCGTCCCCAGCGAAAAACGAAGCTTCTCCCAAGACCGCAGCCTGGCCGCCCAGGCCGGACGCAAGGGCGGCGAGGCCTCGCACGGGCCGAAGAAGGACGCGGCTTCGAACGAAGCCGAGTGACACGGCTTCAGTGAGAGTCTGCAGGGCGGCGCGTCGAGGATGCGCCGCCCTTTTTCTTTTCCATGCACTCGCCCCCATGGCCGTCATCCTCGGCGTTGTGCCGAGGATCCATAGGCTCGGTCTTGCAGGGGGCACGACGCCCGGCGCCGGGATTATGGATCCTCGGCACAAGGCCGAGGATGACGATCTTATCTGTATAGACAGAAAGGAAGTGGCCCCCTCACCCCCGCAGCAAGGCCAGGGCCACGCGGGGTTCGGGCGAAACCTCGAAACCGGCCATGCACCAGCCGGACTCCTTGGCCAGGGCCTCGACCGAATCCGGCGTGAACTTGCGCGAGCTTTCGGTGTGGAGGGTCTCTCCGGCCATGAAGGTGAAGGCCCTGTCGCCGACGCGGGCGGCGGTTTGACGCAGCGCCTGAAGGTGCATTTCCATGCGCGAGTGATCCGGGTTCCAGACGGCGCGGTGGGCGAAGGCGTCCAGGTCGAAATCGGCGTCCAGTTCGGCGTTGGCGCGGACCAGGAGGTTCAGGTTGAAGGCCGCGGTGACGCCCCGGCTGTCGTCATAGGCGGCGACCAGGGTCGCAGGGTCTTTGACCAGATCGACGCCGAGGATGAACAGCGCCCCCTCCCCCAGCATCCGACGCGCCGAGGCCAGGAACCGCACCGCCTCCTCGGGCTCCAGATTGCCGATGGTCGAGCCGGGGAAGAAACCGATGCGCCGGCCCTGCGGCAAATCGTCCGGCAAGGGCGACAGATGTTCGAAATCGCCCAGAACCGGCTGGACCCGCAGGGCCGGATAGTCGGCGGACAGGCGGGCGACGGCGTCCAGCAGGGCCGTCTCGCTGATGTCCAGCGGCACATAGGCGCCGAGGTCGGGCGCGGCGTCCAGCAGGATGCGGGTCTTTTCGCTGGCGCCCGAACCGAACTCGACCAGGACGGCCTCGGGGCCGAAGTCGGCGGTCAGGGCGGCGGCCCGGTCGCGCAGCAGGGCCGTCTCCTGACGGGTCGGATAATATTCCGGCAGGGCCGTGATCTCTTCGAACAGGCGCGAGCCTTCGGCGTCATAGAACCATTTGGGCGGCACGGCCTTCTGGTCGCGCGACAGGCCCTGGACCAGGTCGCGCCGGAAGGCGGCCGTCTGGGCGTCCTCAATGAAACTCGTGCGCCCGCGCGGGGCGTCTTCGGCCAGTCTCAGACCCATGAAGGCCCACCTCTGTTGGGGATAGAAGAAGTTGCGATAGGTGACGCGGGCGTGGCCGGGCGGCGTGGCGAAGGCGCCGCCGCGCAAGACCATCTGATTGGCCATGAACTTGCCGTTGTACTCAGCCGCCGTGCCAGGCGTCGGCTGGAAGCCGGGGTAAGGGGCGTAGGCGCTGGACGTCCACTGCCAGACCTCGCCCGACAGGTTTGAGAAGGCGTCGGGCGCCGTGGTCGCGGCATGCTCCCACTCCGCCTCGGACGGCAGGCGCTTGCCGGCCCAGCGGGCGTAGGCGTCAGCCTCATAGAAGCTGACATGCCGCACCGGGGCGGTCGGATCGACCGGGGCGCGGCCGATCAGGCTCAGGACCGTCCAGTCGTCGCCGTCGCGGCGCCAGTAGAGGGGCGCGGTCCAGGCCTCGGCCTTGACTGTGGCCCAGCCGTCGGACAGCCACAGCTCGGGCCGGGCGTAGCCGCCGTCGGCGATGAAGCCCAGCCAGTCGCCGTTGGTCACCAGGTCGGCGGCCAGGGCGAAGGGTTCCAGCCAGACCCGGTGCGACGGCCCCTCATTGTCGAAGGCGAAGCCGGCGCCGCCATGACCGATCGAGACCAGGCCGCCCTCGAAGACGACGGCGCCGCCGCGCGCGGCCTCAGGCGGGGCCTGTCGCGGCTCGACCGCATAGGCGGCCGGGTCCAGCGGCGAACAGGCCATCAGGTTCAGCAGGTCCATCAGGAACAGCTCCTGATGCTGCTGGTCGTGGTGCAGGCCCAGTTCGAACAGATAGCGCTGATGGCCGCTGGACGGCCCCGAGGCCAGCCAGGCGGCCATGCGGCGGTCGATCTCGCGCCGATAGGCCAGGACCTCGTTCACCGAGGGCCGGGTCATCAGGCCGCGCTGGGGCCGGGGCACCCGCTCGCCCAGGGCCTCGTAGTAGGAGTTGAACAGCTGCTGGAAGCGCGGATCGACCGGAGCATAGTCCGGGTCGGCCGACAGGATCATCGCCTCGAAGAACCAGCTGGTGTGGGCCAGGTGCCATTTGCCGGGGCTGCAGTCCGGCATGGACTGGGCCGCCAGATCCTCGGGCGACAGGCCTTCCGCCAAGGCAGGCATGGCGCCCCGGATCGCCCTGAAACGGGTCACGTCGGACGCCGCCCGCGTATCGGGCTCCAAGCGCGCATTCATCTCAGCCGTTCCGTCCCCGCTTGCGACGCCCCGGCTGGCCTCGCGTCGTCCAGTCCGGAAAACGTCAGGCGCCGCCAGGGGTTCCCTCGGAAGCGGACGGCGTGACGCCGTTTCTCAGGCCGAGGGTCTGCCGCCGTGTTTGGCGTACTCCAGCCGGGCGATGGCGCGGTTGTGCACCTCGTCCGGGCCGTCGGCGATCCGCAGGGTGCGCACCGTGGCGTAGAGTTCGGCCAGGGGGGTGTCGGCCGAGACGCCGGCGCCGCCGAAGGCCTGGATGGCGTCGTCAATGACCTGAAGCGCCATGCGCGGGGCTGCGACCTTGATCTGGGCGATCTCGGAGCGGGCGTTCTTGGCCCCCGCCTCGTCCATCATCCAGGCGGCCTTCAGCACCAGCAGGCGACACATCTCGATATTGGTGCGGGCCTCGGCGACCCGCTGCTCCCACACCGAATGTTCGGCCAGCTGTTTTCTGAAGGCGGTGCGGTTCAGAAGGCGGGTCACCATCAGCTCCAGCGCCCGCTCGGCCGCGCCGATCACGCGCATACAGTGGTGGATACGGCCCGGGCCGAGGCGCCCCTGAGCGATCTCGAATCCCCGGCCCTCGCCCGCGATCAGGTTCTCGACCGGCACGCGGACGTTCTCCAGCACCACCTCGGCGTGGCCGATGGGCTTTTCGTCATAGCCGAAGACCGACAGCATCCGCTCGACCCGGAAGCCGGGCGTATCGACGGGGACGATGATCTGGGACTGCTGGGCGTGCGCAGCGGCGGCCGGATCGGTCTTGCCCATGACGATGGTCACGGCGACGTTCGGATGGGCCATGTTGGTCGACCACCATTTGCGGCCGTTGATGACATAGTGATCGCCGTCGCGCTCGATCCGGGTCTGGATATTGGTGGCGTCGGACGAGGCGACCTCGGGCTCGGTCATCAGAAAGGCGGAGCGGATCTCCCCGGCCATCAGCGGCTTCAGCCAACGGTCCTGCTGGGCCGCGTTCCCGTACATATGGAGCACCTCCATATTGCCGGTGTCGGGGGCGTTGCAGTTGAACACCTCGGCCGTCCACAGGTGGCGGCCCATCATTTCGGCCAAGGGGGCGTATTCCAGGTTTGTCAGGCCGGCGCCCCCATTCTCACCGTCATGGCCGCCCGGCAGGAACATGTTCCACAGGCCCGCCTCGCGCGCGGCGGCCTTCATGGCCTCCATGACCGGGGCCTGGCGGTTCGGATTCTCGCGCACCTGGGCGAAATAGTCGGCCTCGCGCGGGATGACCTGTTCGTCGAGAAAACGGCGCACGCGGGCGTGCCAGTCCAGGGCGCGGTCGGAATGTCTGAAATCCATGTCGTTTCCTCGTTTTTTCGGTCGCGCCTCTGACGGACGCTGAAGACGAAAACGGCGCGGCCCCCGAGGTGCGCCGCGCCGCAGTCAAGTATTGATCAGCAAGCCATCAGCGCTTCAGCAGCGGAGCCAGCTTCTGGGCGATCATCATGTCGCCGGCGATCTTCAGCTTGCCCTGCATGAAGGCCATCATCGGGTCCAGCTTGCCTTCCGACAGGGCCATGAAGTCGTCCCACTTGATCGAGACGGTGGCGTCGGCGGGCTTGTCTTCGTTGGTGACGGTGTTCGGCACGGAGGCGCCGTCGATGAAGATCTTGCCCTCGTCGCCGAGGTCGAGCTTCACGGTCTTGCCGAGGCCGGAGTTTTCGCCGACGGCGGCGCGGATGTGTTCGGTGACTTGGGCGAGATCAGGCATTGGGGGCGTCTCCCTTGGACGTTGAGGCTCCTGCCGTAGCCCGCATCGCGCGGGGCGCCAAGATCACGTCGGGTAAAGCTCTCGTCACTTGTCCGGTGAAGAGCCCGAATAGAGACTGGCCAGACCAAGGGCGGCCATGAAGAAGACGAAGGCCGCGACGATGGCGGCGACGAAGGGGACGGCGTCATGGGGCATGGGAAATCTCCTCAGCCCCACCCTCGCGCCGCCTCCGCCGCCTCGCCTTGATCCGGATCAAACCTGCAGAATCGGGCCGTCAGGCTGCGGGATCACCGTCGCGGAACCGCCATTTCATCACCAGAACCCAGGACGCCATGACCAGGGCGCAGGAATTGGCCACGGTGACGGGCCAGGCCTGGGTCATCACCCCATAGACCACCCACAGGGCGAAACAGGTCACGGTCAGGGAATAGGTCTTCAGACTAACCGAGGAGGCGTCCCTCTCCTTCCAGATCTTGAGCGCCTGGGGTGCGAAACTGGTGACGGAACAGACCGCTGCGGCCGAGCCGACGATATTGGCGATCAGGTCGCTCATGCCGCATTCCCTGCGGCCGCGACCGCCCGATGTCAGGGCCGGGAAACAGGCGGCGGCCGCCGCGCCTGCGTCGCCTGTTCGAAGGCGTAACCGAGCGAAAGGATGCGCGCGTCATCCCATTTTCCACCTATAAAGCTGAGGCCTATGGGCATGTTGCGATCAAACCCCATAGGGACCGTCAGGTGAGGATAGCCGGCGACGGCGGCCAGACGGCTGGCGGCGCCCTGCATGTCGTCGTCGTCCTTGGGGTCGTTGGTCCAGGCGCGCGAGGTGGTGGGGGCGACCAGGGCGGACAGGCTGTGAGCCCGCATCAGCCGGTCGATGCCCTCCTCTCCCGCCAGTCGCAGCGAGGTGGCGCGGGCCTGGACATAGTCGGGGTCGTCCAGTCCGCCCAGGGCCTGGGCCTGTTCGAAGATGTCCTGGCCGAACAGCACGGTCTCGCGCGGCTCGGCGGCGTTGAAGGCGATGACCTCGGCCAGGGTGCGCGTCTTGACCTGGGTCGGGTCGGTGGAGGCCAGATAGGCGTTCAGATCGTGCTTCAGTTCGTACAGCAGCACCTTGAACTCGGCCTCGCCCAGGGTGCGGCCGTCGGGGCCTTCCGGCAGGTCGATCAGCACGGCGCCCGCATCCCGCAGGGCCTGGAGGTTTTGTTCGAACACGGCCTGGGTCTCGGGCGAATAGCCCTTGAGGAAACGCATCACCCCGATCCGCGCGCCGCGCAGCGACCCAGCGTCCAGGGCGGCGGCATAGTCGGTCTTGCGCGCGTCGGCCTCGACCGTGGCGGCGTCGGCAGGGTCCGAACCGGCGATGACGGTCAGCACCCGCGCGGCGTCGCGAACGGTCGCCGCCATGGGGCCGGCGGTGTCCTGGAAATGGCTGATCGGCACAATATGGGTGCGGGAGACCAGGCCCACGGTCGGCTTGAACCCGACCACGCCGTTGACCGAAGCCGGACAGGTGATCGAGCCGTCGGTCTCGGTGCCGATAGCCGCCGGCGTCAGGCCCAGGGCGACGGCCGCGCCGCTGCCGGACGAGGAGCCGCAGGGGGTGCGGGCGGGGTCATAGGGGTTCAGGGTCTGGCCGCCGACCGCGCTCCAGCCGCTGATAGAGTCCGACGAACGGATGTTGGCCCATTCCGACAGATTGGTCTTGCCGACGATGACGGCCCCGGCTGCTCTCAAGCGGGCGACGAGAGGCGCATCGCGACCCGGCGCATTGTCCGCCAAAGCCAGCGACCCGGCCGTCGTCGGCATGTCCGCTGTCTCGATATTGTCTTTCAATAGGATCGGCATTTCCGCGATGTCCGAAGACCCGGTGCTTGACCACGGACCTTCGCTCCAGCGGATGACGGATCGATAAGACTCATCAACCCGCTTCCCATTCGAAATGAACAAAAACGCGGATGGATAGGCATACTGGGGGTGCCGGTTCTCAACGACTGCGGGGCGGGCGGGTGCAACGTCCTGCCCGACCATATCAGCCCCGGTCGCGCATCCCGCCAGGGACAGCGCGACCGCAGCGGACAGGATCAGTCGGCGGCCGGTTCCGCTCGCTTTCCAATCGTGCGATCCAGGAAGTCGAGATAGGTCCGCCATTGCTGAAGCTGCCTCGGCTCGCCGCGGACGCCGTGCCTTTGGCCCGGATAGAGCATCATCTCGAACGGCGTGCTCTTGGCCTGCAGGGCGTCGATCACGCGGGTGGCGTTGCCGAAGATGACATTGTCGTCGGCCATGCCGTGCAGGATCAGCAGGCGCCCCGTCAGATGATCCAGGCGCGGCAGGACGTCGGTGGCGGCGTAGCCGTCCGGATTGTCCTGGGGCGTGGACATGTAGCGTTCGGTGTAGTGGGTGTCGTACAGGCTCCACTCGGTCGGGGCGGCGCCGGCAAGCGCCGAGGCCAGTCCGGCGTCCGGATCGGTCAGGGTCAGCAGGCTGAGGAAACCGCCGAAGCTCCAGCCCATGACCGCAATGTGGTCGCCATCAACATAAGGCAGGGTTTTCAGCCATTTGGCGGCCAAAGCCTGATCCTCGACCGCAGGAATGCCCAGGCGGCGATAGATGCTGGTCTCAAACGCCTGGGACCGGTCGCCCTCGCCGCGGTTGTCCACGCGGAAGACGATATAGCCGGCCTCGGTCAGCAGCTGGTTGGTCAGGGGCTGCCAGCTCTTCTGCACGCCCGCGCCGGTGCCGGGACCGCCGTAGACCTGCATCACCACCGGGTACTTCTTCGACGGATCGAAGTCGGGCGGGGTGGTCATGCGCCAGACCAGGGTTTCCCCATGACTCTGCATCGTGCCGAACTCGGGCGCCCGCAGACGCGAGACGTAGGGCGCGAAGGGGTGATCGGCGTCGAGCCGGTTCTCCTCGATCCAGCGGATGCGCGTGCCGTCGATGCGGTACAGGGCCGACTGGGGCGGGGTTTTCGGATCGGAATAGTTGCCGACATAGGCGGTCGCCGGCCCATTGACCGAGACGTTCCACCAGCCGCCGGCCGGGGTCACCGCCACCGGATCGACCGTGCGGTTCAGGCTGGCGCGGAACATCTGCTGTTCGATGGGCAGTTCCTTGCCGTCGCGCATCGAAGCGGTGAAATAGACCTCGCCGGTCCTTTCGTTGACGCCGTCCAGATGTTTGACCGGATAGTCGCCGTGCGTGATCGCCCGGATGCGGCGGCCGTTGCGGTCGTACAGATAGAGGTGCCGCCAGCCGCTGTCCTCGTTCGACCAGATGAAACGGCCGTCCGGCAGGACGTGGAAGTCGTTGTTCAGATCGACCCAGGCCTCGGCCTTCTGGCTGAGGATGACCCGCGAGGCGCCGGTGGCCGGATCGACGCTGAGCAGGTCGAGCGTCTTCTGGTCGCGCGACTGACGCTGGACATACAGGGTCTTGCCGTCATGCGACCAGTCGACCCGCGCCAGATAGATGTCGGTGTTCGCGCCCAGATCCACCTTGACCCGCGCGCCGCTCTGAAGATCGCGGACATAGAGTTCGACCAGGGCGTTGGGGCGGCCGGCGCGGGGATAGCGCTGCTCGACCATGGTGGCGCCTCCGCCGGTGATCTCGAAGCGCGGCACGACGTCTACCGGGCTTTCGTCGACGCGGGTCAGGGCGATGTAGCGTTCGTCGGGGCTCCACCAGTAGCCGGTGTCGCGATCCATCTCCTCCTGGGCGATGAACTCGGCCGTGGCCCAGGTGATCAGGCCGGCGCCGTCGTCGGTGATCGGCGTCTCCTTGCCCGTGGCCAGATCATAGATGACCAGGTTCTGGTCGCGGACCCAGGAGACATAGTTGCCCTTGGGCGAGACCTTGGCGTCGATCTCGTCGGCCTCGGTCTCGGTCAGGCGGCGCACCTTGCCGTCGGCGCGGCTGGCCAGGAAGATGTCGCCCTCCAGCGGCGCAAGGATGTAGCGGCCCTGCTGGTCCCAGGCGTATTCGACCACGCCGCGGGCGCTGATCCGCATCCGCTCGCGCCGCGCCTTTTCGGCCTCGGACAGTTCGCCGGCGTCGGGAACCAGGGCGCGGGCGTCGATCAGCTTGTAGGGCTCGCCCTCGCCGGTGGGCGCGGCCCACAGGTCCTGGACGTCCACATTGTCCTCGCGCGAGCGCAGAAAGGCCACCAACTGGCCGTCGGGCGACAGGCTGACCCCCTTGGCCACCGGGCCGTTCAGGCTGGGGCTGGAGAAGACCCGTTCAGGCGTCAGGATGTTGGAGGGGGTCTCCTGGGCGACCGCTGAACCGGCCGAGAGGAGGATGGTCGAGGCGAGAAGAAGGGTGCGCATGGTCGGCGACGCTAGCGACGCTTCTGCAAGCCGTCACTAGGAAAAGTGGTCGCCGCCCGGAGCGCTTTTTCTTCCCTGCGACCGGTTCTCAGACTAGAGAGGCCGCACCATGACCGACGCCGCCCTCTCCCCCGCCCCTGTGAAAGCCAGTCCGTTCAACGAACTTGAGGTCCTGTGGGTTCGCCACTGGACCGACAGTCTGTTCAGCTTCGGCGTGAAACGGCCCGAGGACTTCCGATTCCGCTCGGGCGAGTTCGTGATGATCGGCCTGCCTGGCGAAGACGGCGGAAAGCCGATCCTGCGCGCCTATTCCATCGCCAGCCCCTGCTGGGCCGAGGAGCTGGAGTTCTTCTCGATCAAGGTCGCCGACGGCCCCCTGACCTCGCGCCTGCAGAAGATCGTGGCCGGGGACACCGTGCTGATGGGCAAGAAGCCGACCGGCACCCTGGTGCTGGACGCCCTGACCGGCGGCGAGCGGCTGTTCCTGATCGGCACCGGCACGGGTCTGGCGCCCTGGCTGAGCGTGGCGCGCGATCCGGAGACCTATTCCCGCTTCGGCCATGTCTATGTGATCCATACGGTGCGCAACGTCGCCGACTTGGCTTACCGCGACTTCTTCACCCGCGAGGTCCACGACGACCCGCTGATCGGCGAGGAGGCCAGGGCGCAGCTGACCTATTATCCCACGGTCACGCGCGAGGAATTCCAGACGCCCGGCCGGATCACCGACCGGATCAAGTCGGGCGACTTCTTCCGCGACCTGGGCCTGCCCGAAGGCTTCGATCCGGCCAAGGACCGGGTCATGCTGTGCGGCTCCATGGCCATGATCAAGGAGGCCGGCGAACTGCTGGAGACCTACGGCCTGAAGGAAGGCTCGAACGCGGAACCGGCCGACTATGTGCTGGAGCGGGCCTTCGTCGGCTGACGACTTGGCTTGGGCGGTCGGACCGGCTAACCCGACCGCCATGCACCACCCTGCCCTTGTCGCCGTCGATCCTCGCGTCGATCCCGCCGAATGCCAGTCCATGGCCGAGGTCCGCCAGGGCGTCGACGCCCTGGACCGCGCCCTGGTCGCCCTGCTGGCCGAACGCCAGCGCTACATGGAGGCGGCCGCCCGCATCAAGCCCGACCGCGACGCCGTCTTCGACCAGGCCCGGATCGACGACGTGGTGGCCAAGGTGCTGACGGCCGCGCAAGCGCACCACCTGTCGCCCGAGATCGCCGAACCGGTCTGGCGGCTGCTGATCGACCGGTGCATCGCGCACGAGTTCGCGGTCTACGACCGGACTCGAAGCTAGGCCTTAAGCCCCCGCAGCATCAGCTCGTGGCGATAGGCCGCGACGTCGGCCAGCGCGGCGTCCAGGGCGTCGCGCACCCGCTCCAGCGCCGGCGCCGCCAGGGCCTGTTCGACCGTTTCCGCCTGGGCGCAGATCGCCGCCAGGTCGCCGGCGCCGATCCCTGCGGCCGCGCCCCGGATGGTGTGGACTCCGTCGCGCCAACCGTCGGCCCTGGGGTTCAGAAGCACAGACCAGAGGGCGGCCTGTTCGACGAACAGGCCCAGCACCTCTTCCGAAATCGCCGGGTCGCCGCCGGTCATGCCCTCCAGCACGCTGAAGTCGACGGCGCCGGTCAGGTCGCGACGGGCCATCAGGCGGCCTCTTCCTCGCCCTTGGCCAGACGGGAGTTCCTGGACGACCAGGCCAGATAGATGAGCACGCCGATCAGGTTCCAGACGACGAAGCCGATCTGGGTCACCGGCTTCAGGCTGAGGAAGAAGACGACGCAGCCGATCACGGTGACGGCGCCCACCAGGGGCCACAGGGGCGCCTTGAACACGCGGCGTCGGCCCGGCTCGCGAATCCGCAGCACGATCAGGCAGACGCCCACGGCGCAGAAGGCGGCCAGAGTGCCGGCGTTGGCCAGGGAAGCCAATTCGTCCAGCGGCAACAGCCCAGCCAGGATCGCCACCACCACAGCCGTAAAGACCGTCACCACCGCCGGAACGCCGCGCGCCGAGACCTTGGCCAGCCGACGCGGCAACAGGCCGTCGCGCGCCATGCCCAGGAAGATGCGGCTCTGGCCGAACAGGAAGGCCAGCAGCACGGTCGGAAGGGCGATCACCGCCGCCGCCGCGATCCACTGGGCCGCCGTCCCCTGCCCCATCTGGCGCAGGATCAGGGCTAGGGGCTCGGGGCTGTCGGCGAAGTCGGAGACCGGCCGGGCGCCGATGGCGGCGGCGGCGACCACCAGATACAGGGCCGTGCAGACCAGCATGGAGCCGATGATGCCGATGGCCAGGTCCCGCTCAGGCTTCTTGGTCTCCTCCGCCGCCGTGGAGATGGCGTCGAAGCCGTAGAAGGCGAAGAAGATGATGGCCGCCGCCGCCATGACCCCCGTCTGGACGAAGGGGGCGCCGAAACCGTTGGGCATGAAGGGGGTGAAGTTCTCGGGCTTGAAGGCCGGCAGGGCGATGGCGACGAAGACGACCAAGGCGGCGATCTTGATGACCACCAGGACGGCGTTCAGGGTTGCGCTCTCCTTGGTGCCCAGCAGCAGCAGGCCGGTCACCACCCCGATGATGGCGACGGCCGGCAGGTTGATGATTCCCCCGGCGTGCGGCCCCGCCGTCAGGACCGTCGGCAGATCGACGCCCAGGCCGCTCAGGAAGCCGACCGCATAGCCCGACCAGCCCACCGCCACGGCCGAGACCACCAGCGAATATTCCAAGATCAGGCTCCAGCCGACGACCCAGGCGATCATCTCCCCCAGGACGGCGTAGGAATAGGTGTAGGCGCTGCCCGCCGTCGGCATGATGGTCGACAGCTCGGCATAGGCCAGGGCGGCGCAGACGCAGACCAGGCCCGCCAGGCCAAAGCTGATCAATACCGCCGGCCCCGCCAGACCCGCCCCGACCCCGATCAGGGTCAGAATGCCGGTGCCGACGATGGCGCCCACGCCCAGGGCCAGCAGATGCGGCCAGCTGAGCGTCGGTTTCAGCCGCGGCCCGTCGTGCGGCGCCGTCATGACATCGATCGAACGACGCCGGTTCCAAAAGGCCATGATGCTCACTCCCCCACCGTCTTTGCGGCTGATTCGGCCGAGACCATGCCCGTCAAAGAAAGTTTGCGAAAGCGCTTGCCAAGCCCGGAACGGGTGGGTAGTAGGAGCGCCCTTCGGCGAGGCGCTCGTCTTCGCCGAAGTCGCGACGATCGGTGTGGGTGATTAGCTCAGTCGGTAGAGCAGCTGACTCTTAATCAGCGGGTCCACAGTTCGAACCTGTGATCACCCACCATCGTCGCCTTCCTCCATCAAGACTTGTCCGACGCCTTCAGGCGCGACCGCTGACCGTGAGGTCGCGGGGCGGCAGGACGTCGTCCAGGTCGGCGTGGAGGGCGCGGCAAAGACGCCAGAGGGTGGCGCTGTAGACCTTCCCCCTGCCCGCCTCGATGGCCGACAGCTCCGCAATCGAAATCGCACTGGTCCTCGCCAGCTCGGAGAGATTCAACCCCATCTCCCTGCGCAGTTCCGACAGGCGGTCGCCTACATAGCGGTCAGTCGCATCGATCGGTTCGGCCGTCATGCTCATGGGCGGCCTCCGATCGCAGAAGCCCGGCGAACAGGGCGCAAAGCAGACCCGCGAACAGCACATAGGAGGTGCTGATATAGGCCCGGCCGAGAATCTCCGGATTGAGCGCAAAGCTGAGATGCGTCACCGCCTGGGCGAGTTGGAACGCCGCCGCCCAGACCAGCCAGCGCGCGGGCCTGCGCCAAGCCATCGCCGCCAACAGCCCCAGATAGGCCGCGTCCACCCCCATGATCAGCCACTGGGCGGCGTCGGGGTTGGCGCGATCCTGCACCAAGGCGCTGAGCACCGACCCCGCCACCATGCCCAAGGCCGCCAGCCGCGCCGACCCGTCGCCCTTCCAGAGGGCGACGAGAAGGCAGACCGCCATGGCGACGGTCAGACCGATTTGCAGCGGCGTGTGTAGCGATTGCATAGGTCTTCGTGGCGCGCGCCGTCCGACCTTGCAAGTCCGGCGTCACCATCAGGCGGCGGCCCGAAGACGAGCGGTCCTGGGCTGGTCGGTTTCAGGCTTGCCTGTCAGCGGCCCCATCAGTCGCGTCTCGCGCCCAATGAGCGCCGGCGCGGCCTGTTCCAGCGCCGCATGCGCCGCCACCAGACGGGCGCGCGCTTCGCCGAAAGCCCGAATGGCCTCGGTGGTCTCCGAAACGGCCTGAGCGGCCAAGACGGCCGAAAGGCGATGATCCAGCCGCGTCTCCGCCATCAGGCTGACGAGGGCGCTCGCCGCCATCAGACCTTGGTCGGCCTGGTCCTCCGCCCGAAACAGGGCGTTCGCGATCGTTTGCGCGATTTCAAGTCTTTGCATTGTCCGCTCCCCGACGCCGAGCTGTCGGCGTCGCCTCAACTGTTGATCAGCGGAAAGAGAGACCTAGCGGCCGGACAGCAGACGATCGAGCGCTTGCACAGCGAGCTGAAGCTGCACGCTGCCTCCGAGAATGGCGGCGAGAACGGCGAGTGCGACGGCGGCGAAGATCGGGATCATCGCCAGTTTACGAACTCGCTCGGCAACGCCGGCCGTCTTGGCGGCCGATCGTTCTCGCTGGGGAGAACGAGCGCGATGCAGAGTATCTCGCGCATCAAATCGAGCGGCGAGAGATAGGGCTGAAGGGTCCGTGTCAGATCCAGCAACCGCAGAGCCGTCTCGCGTTCCTCGTTCGTCGCCGCCAAATCCTCGAAGATCGCCTCCAGCTCCTCCCATGTGACGGGCGGCAGATGACATCCCGAGTGCGGCATCCAAGCCTCCTTTCCGACCGTCATCAGAGACGGCGTCGGGAGCGGTGGGCAGGGGGAATGACGCCCCTACGGAATCGTCCCGTAGAGGTTCGAAATAGAGGCGCGCCGCTTGCCGGCGGCTGCTGACGCCCAGTTTGCGACAGGCGTTCTCGATATGCTTGTCTATGGTCTTGGCGGAGCGGCCCAATTCGAGCGCGATCTCCTTCGACTGAAGACCGTCGCGCACACGGCGCAGACAGGCCGCCTCCATAGGCGTCAGGCGCTGGGCGACGTTCACCGATGTCGTCGTCTCGGACACCTTAGCCGACAACCGCCTGAACCATCGTCACTAAATCGTCTCGCCCCAACTGCGGAGAGGCGTCGTCGATGTTCATCGTTTGGTCGGCCATGGTTCACTCGTCTGCCGCCCGACAATGCCGTCAACCCTCCTTCAGCGCAACGCCTCAGCTTACCCAGGTCAGTCTTCAGCGCGACCCGGCGCCGGCTGCGGCGTCAGCTGGTGGGAGGCGGCCCCTTTGCCGCCGCGCCCGGCGTGATCTCGGCGAACGACTCCGCCTGGGAGACCGGCGGCAGGGCGTCGGCCTTCTGCAATCCGTCATCGACGACCTGGCGAATGGCGATGATCCGCTCGCCCGCCTTCATCAGAGGCGCGGCCGCGTCGGCCGCCTGGACATCGGTCTCGGACGGAACGCGCACGGTTCGCGTCACCCCGCCTTGCTCCAGGTCTATCTGGTAAAACTTCATCGTCATCGTGCGGCTCCTTGTTCCTAAGGAAAGGCCAGCCGCTGCGGCGGGTTCCGCGGCCGGATCACGGGGACGTCCATGCCCCGCTCGGTTCAGACACGGCGGCCGGATGATCCAATGAAAGAAACGCGCCCCCCTCGACCCCCGTATCCGAGGCTGGGCGGCGTTCGCCCTACCTCCTTGCCGGGCGGTCCGGTCCGAACGGGAAAAAGAAACGCACAAGGCGCGGTGATCGCCGCCCTCGCTTAACCCATGTGAATGCCTTGGCCTTACGCGCCGTGCAGGGTGGGTGCATGTATGACGCCGCTTCAGCCCTCGCGGTCTCCTCGGGCGATCCGATTTCGGAAGACCATCGTCCGCAAGGCGTGCGGGATCACCCGGTGCTGCGGCTGATGCCGGACGAGGTCCAGGATCTGGTCCGACAGAAGGGTCAGATGCGGAGCGGCCGCGCCGGGGAAAGCCTGGAAGGGCGTGCGGCGGTGGGCTTTGTGCTGGACGGCGCCTTGGCGGCCTTCGACCGCAAGAACATGGCCTGCGTCGGCCTTCATGGCCGAGGCGCGATGTTCGGTTGGGAAGCCTCGCTGGCCTCCGCCTTTTATCCCGTGCGTTTTCTGCCTCTGATCGACACCCACTGGATCGAGGCGCCGGCCGCCGAACTGTCGGATCTGATGGGGCAGGCCTGGGTCGAACACGTTTTCGCCCGCCATGCCTTGGACCGTCTGTCGCGGGTGCAGGCCGAGGCGGCCTGCAACGCCGTCCACCAGGTGCCCCACCGCACGGCCAATTGGATTCGCCGTCTGTACGAGACTTCGGGCCCTGAACTGCGCACCACCCAGTCCATCCTGGCCCAGGCCATGGGCGTCCAACGCACCAGCGTCAATGCGGCCGTGAAGGCCCTGGAGAGGGACGGCGCGCTGAAGCTGTCGCGGGGTCGGATGATCGTCACCGACCCCGCGCGCCTTCATCGCTTCGCCTGCGGCTGCTGAAGCCTCAGTGCGGCTTCAGGACCACCTTGGTCCATTCGTTCTGGTTTTCCTTGAAGTTCTTGTAGCCTTCAGGGGCCTGTTCCAGCGGCAGGCGATGGCTGATCAGGTCGGTGGTGTCGATCTTGCCGTCCAGCACCAGTTGCAGCAGTTGCGGCAGATAGCGCTGAACATGGGTCTGGCCGGTCTTCAGCGTCAGCCCCTTCTCCATGAAGGCTCCAACAGGCCATTTGTCCGCCACCCCGCCGTAAACGCCTGGAACCGACACCGTTCCGCCCTTGCGCACCGCCATGATGGTTTCGCGCAGTACGTGGGGTCGGTCTGTCCCCAGTCGGGTCTCCTGCTTGATCGCATCGACGATATTGTCTGGCGAGAAGCCGTGGCTCTCCATGCCGACGGCGTCGATGCAGCTGTCGGGGCCCAGGCCGGCCGTCATCTCCAACAGAGCCTCACGCACCTTGACTTCGTGATAGTTCAGCACCTCTGCGCCATTGGCCTTGGCGAGGGCCAATCGGTTCGGGTGACGGTCGATGGCGATCACCCGGCCGGCGCCCTGAAGGATCGCGCTCTTGATGGCGAACAGACCGACCGGTCCACAGCCCCAGACCGCGACGGTGTCGCCGGGCTGGATCTGGGCGTTCTCCGCCGCCATCCAACCGGTCGGATAGATGTCGGACAGAAACAGGACCCTCTCGTCGTCGATCCCGTCGGGAATCTTGATCGGGCCGTAGTCGGAATAGGGCACGCGCGCATATTCGGCCTGTCCCCCGGCGAAGCCGCCGGTCAGGTGCGAATAGCCGAACAGGCCCGCGACGGAATGGCCGTAGGCGATCTCGGTCGCGTCGGCCTTGTCGGCGGGATTGGAATTGTCGCAGGCGGCCGGCATCGACCGTTCGCAGAAGAAGCACTGGCCGCAGGCGATGACGAAGGGAACAACGACGCGATCGCCCTTCTTCAGGCTGGTGTTGCCTCGGCCGACCTCCACCACCTCCCCCATGAACTCATGTCCCAGGATGTCTCCGTTGGACATGCCGGGGATCATGCTGTCGTAGAGGTGCAGGTCCGAGCCGCAGATGGCGGTCGCCGTGATCTTGATGATGGCGTCCCTGGGATTGACGATCTGGGGGTCAGGGACCGTATCCACCTGGACATTGTGTTTGCCGTGCCATGTGAGGGCGCGCATTTGGGCTCCTTGGTTCGAGGGAAATGGATCAGAGGTGGCGCGAGGCGCGGGGCGCCGCCTCGGGCGCCTTGGAGGTCGAAACCTCCCCCGTCTCCATCAGCTGTTTGAAGCGGCGAAGCTCGCGCCGGGCCTGAACCCGCGGCTCGCGCTGCATCACCTTGGCGACCACCTTGCCCACCACCCCCGCAGGCGGATCATAGCTGATGAAGACCCGGACCTCCGTGCCGCGGCCGAAGGGGTTGTCCTTAAAGTCGACCCAGCCCTCGTGATCGACGTCCGAGCCCTCGGAAGAGGTCCAGGTGATCCGCTCGCCCGGGCGATCCTCGGTGATTTCGCAGACCAGGTCGAAGTCGGCGCCGGCGGGGCCGGCTATGGTCCATTGCGAGCGACGCCCGTCCAGAATTTCGACGGCCTTCACATTCTCCATGAAGCTGGGCAGGTTTCGAAACTCCCGCCAGTAGTCATAGAGTTCCTGCCTCGGCCGGTTGATCAGGGCCGCACGCAGACTTGAAGAGTCATGGTCGCCCTCTTGCCGATCCTCTTCAAGGAAGGCGGTCGATCCGACGTCGGCGTCGGTTGAAACGTCACTATAAGACATGGACTTAGCTCCGATCGGCTGAACGTGGTGAACCGAGCGGCGCCGGCTTTGTTCCGTCGAGTCTTGGACGGAACACTGGGCCCAGGCGTGAGTTGGTCAGGCTGAAAAGCCGGAGTTCATCAATGACCGACGCCCTGGATCAAACCGCTGCAGAAACCGTTCGGCCGCTGGCCGTGGTCACTGGGGCCTCATCGGGGATCGGCTACGCCTTGGCCAAGCTGTTCGCCCAGGACGGCTACGACCTCGTCATCGCCGCCGACACCCCATTGGCTGAGGCGATGCAGGCGCTTGAGGGATTGGGCGCCCATGTCGAGGCCCTTCAGGTCGACCTGGCCTCTGAAGAGGGGGTGCAGTCCTTGAGAGCGCTGATCGGCGAGCGTCCGATCGACGCCCTGGCCGCCAACGCCGGTCACGGGCTGGGCCGAGCCTTTCTGGACCAGCCGTTCGATGAGATCCTTCATGTGATCAACACCAACATCACCGGGACGGTGCGTCTGGTCCATCTGATCGGCAGAACCATGCGGGCGCGCGGCCAAGGCCGCATCCTGTTCACCGGCTCGATCGCCGGCCTGATGCCGGGCAGTTTCCAGGCCGTTTACAATGGTTCGAAGGCCTTCGTGGACAGCTTCTCCCTGGCCCTTCGCAATGAGCTGAAGGACTCAGGGGTGTCGGTCACCGTCCTGATGCCCGGCCCGACCGATACCCGATTCTTCGAGCGCGCCGACATGATGGACACCAAGGTCGCCCAGGGCGACAAGGCCAACCCGGAGGATGTCGCAAAGGCGGGCTATGCGGCGATGAAGCGGGGCGACGGCGACGTGGTGGCGGGTCTCGGCAACAAGGTCCAGGCGGCGATGGCGGCGATCACCCCCCAGACCGTCCTGGCCGAAAGGCACCGCAAGATGGCGGAGCCGGGCTCGGGCGCCTGAAGCTCAAACCGCCTCCTTCCAGAGACGCAGATACTGGGGGTCGAACTCTGCGACGCGGCTCAGACCATCCCAATCCTTGATAACGGCGCGGCCGTCGCGCACGTCGAGGAGATCGGCCGCCCTCAGCGCCATCAGGGTTCGGTTCACATGAACGGACGACAGGCCCAGAACATCGGCCAGATCATTCTGGTTAAGGGGAAAGTCAAAGCTCCCTTCGGCCGTTCGCCCCACCGGCTCCAGCCGGGTGAATATCTCGCAGAACAAGTGGGCCATACGCGCCTGGGCGTCCTGGCGTCCCATGCCGACCAGCCAGACCCGGTGGATGGCCGCATCCACCACCGTTTCCAGCCAGAACATTCGCGCCAGATGGGGATCGCGCGAGGCCAGTCGGCGAAGAGCGGAATGGGGGATGTTCGCTAATTCGCAGTCGGAAATGGCCATGACGCCGTTTTCCATCCGCTTCATAACCAGGCTGTGCAGGTCCAGAAAGTCGCCGGGCAGCCCGATCTGGGTGAACTGCCGCCCGCCGTCTCCAACAAAGGCGACCCGTCCGGCGTAACCGGACAGCAGCAGCAGGCTCGAGGTTTGACGCCGCTCCTCGCGCACGATCGTTTCCCCAGCGCTCGCCTGGAGACGCTCGACGGGCAGTCGAAGAATGGCCCGCCTCTGAGCCGGCGACAGATCGTCACGACGTTCGAACTTCTGGACGAGAACGTCCAGCATTGAACAAATTGAGCTAAGCGACATCCAAGCCCCGCCTCTCACGTATAGGCTCCATGAGGAAATACCGCCTGAAAATCGGCGTCGCCGGCATGGAGGAGCGTCTTCAGCTTATGGCTGGGGATGACAACGCGGCCCGATGCGAAGCGTTGCTGGCTGTGGGAGACCTGATCCGCGACCATGCGCTGAAAGGCGTGCACCAGACGGCGTTCACGCTCGTCCTGTTCCAAGACGGGGGATCGCCGATCTATGAAGTCCGGGTGGCGGCCGGCCCGCCGGACGATCCTCCGCCGCCGCTCGATTAGCGCAGGATCGCCAGGGCGGACAGGGTCGCCAGAACGGCCGCTCCGCCGAGAACGCCCACGAGGCGGAGCCGGCGAAACAGGCTCTCTATGTTCTGAACGAGGGGTGTGGGGTCGAAGGGCGGCAAGCGCGAGAATCCCGGACTGCCAATGTCGGCGTCCCCGCCTCAATGGGCGCCGCGCGGCCGCGTTGCCCCGTGTCGGCAAATGGACAATGACGACCGCAAGGGTTGCGGTCTGTCCGGTTTCCGCCAGAGACGACGCGGACAAGGCGAGGATGGAACGGCCTGACCGGTCGAAGCTTCTTTCCTTACAATCACGGAGAAAGCTCATGAAAATCCTCAACCTCGTCACCCTCCTCCTCGTCATCGTCGGCGGCCTCAACTGGGGTCTGGTCGGCGCCTTCGACTTCGATCTGGTCGCCGCCCTCTTCGGCGACGGCTCGGCCCTGTCCCGCATCGTCTATGTGCTGGTCGGCCTGTCCGCCCTTTGGCAGATCATGCCCTTCCTGGCCGCCTTGAAGACCGATGAGGCCCGAGCGGAAGCCGGCGTGCGCGCGCCCATCCGCAGCTGATCCACGCTTCAAGGATCTCTGTCCTGGATCATCGAAGGGCCGTCCGTCGGACGGCCCTTCTTCCGTATCGAACCAACCCATGTTGTTTACGACACATCAGGGTTGTGCGAAGGCATCCTGGATAGAGGAGCCGCGCGTTCGATGGGTTTGTCGCTCACAGAGTTGAAGCAGGGCGCGGGGTACCGGGTCGAACCGACTGAAGAGGGCTTCGCCATCTTGAAGTCCGAACGGGATGACGCCGCCGCCTTCGATCAACTGGTGCGGGAGGTGCTGTCCAGCGCCGGGCGGGAATTTGTGGCCCTGCCCCGCCAGGACGCCGGCGCCGGATACGACGGCGTCTTCATCCTGCCGTTTGACTGAGGTCGAAACCTTCCCGGCATTGGCCTTTTGCGAGTCGGTCGGCTAGGCTGCGCCGTATCGATTATGCGGGCCGTGTCGTCACGGTCGGCGCCGCCCTTCGGGCCGCCGCCGCATAGCACCTCTTTTCGACCATTGGGGATATGGGCGACACGACCAACAAGCTGGGGCACAAGATCGGCGCGCGGGGCGGCCGGACCCGCCAGGCCCTGTTGGACGCCACGCGGACGCTGCTCAACGCGCGTCACTACGGCGAGATTCGCGTGGCGGACGTGGCTTCGGTCGCCGGCGTCTCGCCTTCGAATTTCTACACCTATTTCAAGTCGGTCGAGGAACCGGTTCTGGCGCTGTGTGAAGCGGCGGCGGCCGATTTCCAGGGTTTGGCCGCGCATTTCCAGACGGACTGGCCCGGCGACAGGGCCTTCGCCATCGGCCGCGCCTTCATTCTGGACGTGATGGCGGTCTGGCGCGATCACGGACAGGTTTTGAGGGTCGAGCACATGCTGGCCGACAACGGCGAGGCGGCCTTTGTCGAAAGCCGCGTGCGCCGCCTGCGCCGCCTGCATCTGGCGATCGAACGGCGGGTGGCCCAGGCCCATGCAGCGGGCCTCCATCCCAAGGACTACAATCCCCGACTGGCCTCCTACCAGATCGCCTCCATCGCCGAATCCACCGCCGCCAGCTTCGACCTGCTGCGCCGCGCCGACACGCCCGAGGCCATTCTGGACACGGCGGCGATCATCATCGTCAAACTGACCACCGGGCGCTAAAGCCCAAGCGGCCCATAGAGCCAGGTCAGCCAGATGCCGACGGCCAGAAAGACGCCGAACGGCAGCTTGTCCGTCGCGCTGACCGAGCGGCGCACCACCAGCAGGCCGAACACCAGGCTGAGGCCCGCCGCCGAGGCCCAGAGAAGAACGCTGGGCAGGCCGATCCATCCGACCCAGGCCCCGGCGCCCGCAAAGAGGAAGGGATCGCCGCCCCCCAGCCCATCTCGGCCCCGGCCCCGCTTGTACAGCCAGGCGACCAGCCACAGCCCGCCGAACCCGACGATCGCGCCGATCAGATGGGCGATCGCCTGGTTCCACCCCGACAGCGCCGCCGCGATCAGTCCCGTCGCCGCCAGCGGTCCGGTCAGGACGTCGGGAAGCCAGAAATTCTCGCCGTCGACGATCGCGATCAGCAGCAGCTGCCATCCCAGGATCGCGGTCGCCGCCGTCATCAGGATCGATCCGCCGTTGAGGCCGGCCCAGAGACCCGTCCAGACGCCGATTGCGGCCGCCGCCAGCTCGATCAAAGGATACCGTGGAGAAATGGGCGCGGCGCACCGGGCGCAGCGGGCGCGCAACACGACCCAACTGAACAGGGGGACGAGTTCCCACGGCCTCAGAATCTGGTCGCACCCCATGCACCGCGACCGGGCGAGTACGATGTCCTCGTCACGCGGCAGGCGGACACTCACGGCCGCCAGGAAACTGCCGATGATCAGACCTAGAAGGCCCAGGACGACGGCGGCGAGGACAGGGCTCATCTCTGGGTCCGGACGGTGAAGAACCACCCCCGCTTAGCCGCCTCCGAGGGCCACCGCCACATGATAGGTCACGAAGGAGGCCAGATAGGCCAGTCCGAACATGTAGCCGATCATGATCCAGGTCCATTTGGTCGAGTTGGTTTCGCGCTTGACCACACCCAGGGTGGCGACGCACTGGGGCGCGAAGATGTACCAGGCCAGGAAGGACAGGGCCGTCGCCAGGGACCACTGGGCCGACAGAGTCGAGGCCAGAAGGCCGGTCGCATTCTCCGCATCGGCGATGGCGTAGGTGGTGCCGAGGGCCGCGACCGCCACTTCACGCGCCGCCATGCCGGGGATCAGGGCGATGACCATCTGCCAGTTGAAGCCGATGGGGGCGAAGATCGGCTCCAGCGCCCGGCCGATCATGCCGGCGAACGAATAGTCGATATCCGGCAGGGTCGCGTTCGCGGGCGGATAGGGGAAGGTCGCCAGAACCCACAGCAGAATGACCAGCGGCAAGATGATCCGGCCGGCGCGATTGATGAAGATCTTTGCGCGTAGCCAAAGGTTGAAGGCGACGCTCTTGGGGTCCGGCAACCGATAGGTGGGCAGCTCCATCATGAAGGGCTCGACCGCGCCGCGCCAGAACACCTTGCGGATCAGAAGCGACACGATCAGGGCGCTGACGATCCCTGCGGCGTAGAGGCCGAACATCACCAGTCCCTGCAGATTGACGACGCCCCAGACGGTCCGGCTGGGAATGAAGGCCGCGATGATCAGCGTATAGACGGGAATCCGGGCCGAGCAGGTCATCAGGGGCGCGACCAGTATGGTGGTCAGCCGGTCGCGGCGCGAGTCGATCACCCGCGCGGCCATGATGCCGGGTATGGCGCAGGCGAAACTGCTCAAGAGGGGGATGAAGGCTCGCCCGTGCAGGCCGGCGCCGCCCATGATCTTGTCCATCAGAAAGGCGGCGCGGGCCATATAGCCGAAGTCTTCCAAGGCGATGATGAACAGGAACAGGATCAGGATCTGCGGCAGGAAGACCAGCACGCTGCCGACGCCGGATATGATCCCATCGACGATCAGGCTCTGGATCAGTCCGCCCGCGCCCTGATCGGGGATGAGGGCCGCGACCAAGCCGCCGATCCAGCCGATGCCGCCCTCGATGCCGTCCATCAGGGGGGCGGCCCAGCTGAAGACGGCCTGGAACATCACAAAGAGCAGGACGAACAGGATCGCCATCCCCGCGACCGGATGCAGCAGAACCGAGTCGATCTTTCCGGTCAGGGTGTCGGGCCGCTCCGGCGGGCGCACGCACGCCTTCATGATCCGCTCGGCTTCCCGGGCCGCATGGCGCAGGGCGGCGGAATCCGGGCTGCTCCACCGGTTTTCGCCCTCGACCGCCGCCGCCTCGACCTTCGCCTCGACAGCCGCGATCAGGTCTTCGATCCCACGCTTGCGGGTGGCCACTGTGGTGATGATCGGCACGCCCAGTTCGGCGGACAGGGCCTCAAGATCAATCCTCAAGCCCTGGCGCTGGGCGATGTCGTACATGTTCAACGCCAGGACCATGGGCCGGCCGACGGCCTTCAGCTCCAGGATCAGGCGCAGAACCAGGCGCAGATTGGTGGCGTCGGCGACGCAGACCACCACATCCGGCGGCGTCTCGCCGGCCAAGCGCCCGAGGACGGCGTCGCGGGTCACTTCCTCATCGGGGCTGCGGGCCCGCAGCGAATAGGTCCCCGGCAGGTCCAGAACCGACATCGTCCGGCCGGAGGCGGCGCGGATCAGCCCCTCCTTCCGCTCAACCGTGACCCCGGCGTAGTTGGCGACCTTCTGGTGCGCGCCGGTGAGGGCGTTGAACAAGGCGGTCTTGCCGCTGTTCGGATTGCCGACCAGGGCGACACGGGCGGTCTTCAGGGCCATGTCCATCAGGCGGCGACCCGACGGATGATCAGGCTGGCCGCCTCATGCCGGCGCAGGGCCACGCGCATGTCGTCCACCTTCAGCGCGATGGGGTCGCGCCCGAACAGGCCTTCATGCAGCAGTTCAACCTGGGCGCCCTCGACAAAGCCCAGTTCGAGCAGGCGGCGTTCCAGCTCGACCTCATGCTCCCTGTGGTGACAATGGCCGCCCACCTGGACAATCACGCCGCGGTCGCCGCGTCGGGCCTGGCTCAGCTTTATCGTATCGGTCAAATCGAGGCTCACACGGGCGCGCGACCGCACCATGGGTCGCGCATCTTCTTTGACAGTGATTATCAGGCGCGCCCCCGGTCCGTCCAGCGGGACACCTTGGCCAATTGCCGCGCCGGACATTTGCCGTAGAGCCTGATCGACCGAAGAGGAACCGCTGCGCGGTTCCGTCCAAACCGATCATGCTCTATGCGCCCTAACTGCTGCAAAATCGGAGTCTGCGATGCGTCGCCTCACCCTCGCCGTCCCCCTTGTCCTGACGCTCGCCGCCTGCGGGCCGAATGGGGATAAGAAGGACGCGCCCCCGTCCAAGGCGCCGCCCGCCCTGACGGAGACGGAGAAGGCCGATCTGCTCGCCGCCCTTCCCGCCCCTTACAATACGGGAGACCTGGACAATGGACGTCGCGTCTTCGCGCGTTGCCGCGCCTGCCACACCATCGGCCGGGACGGGCCGGACATGGCGGGGCCGAACCTGTACGGCGTGTTCGGGCGCAAGGCGGGGGAACGGCCGCGCTACAACTATTCCAACACCCTGCGGACGGCCGATTTCGTCTGGGACGCCCAGGCGCTGGACCGCTGGCTGCAGAATCCGCGCGGCTTCCTGCCCGGCAACAAGATGACCTTCGCCGGCCTCCCCGACGCCAAGGATCGGCGCGACGTCATCGCCTTCCTGAAGGTGGAGACGGGCTACCGCCCTGCGGCCTCGACGCCGCCCGCCTCCTGAGGCGTCAGCCTTCGGCGATCGGCTTGGGTCCGCCCTCGCGCAGTTCCTGGGCCTCCCACTCCTCGATCTTGCGCGCGGTCCATTCGGGCGACTTGGTGAAGCGGGCCAGGAGGCCGTAGATCACCGGCACGACGAACAGGGTCAGGACGGTGGCGAAGATGGCGCCGGTGAAGATGACGACGCCGATCGTCTGACGGCTGCCGGCCCCCGCCCCCTGCCACAGCACCAGAGGCAGGGCGCCGAAGGCGGTGGCGATGGAGGTCATGATGATGGGGCGCAGGCGCAGGGACGAGGATTCAATGATCGCCTCCCGGATCGACCGGCCCTGATCGCGCAGCTGATTGGCGAATTCCACGATCAGAATGCCGTTCTTGGCCGCCACCCCGATCAGGATGATCAGGCCGATCTGGCTGTAGATGTTCAGACTGGACCCGGCCATCAACAGGCCGAACAGACCGCCCGCCGCCGCCAGGGGCACGGTCAGCATGATGACCGCCGGGGTGATCCAGCTTTCGAACTGGGCCGCCAGAACCAGGAAGACCAGCAGAAGCGCCAGGCCGAAGGCGGCCAGGACGGCGCCGCCCGCCTCCTGCTGATCGCGCGCGGCCCCGCCCCACTGGACCACCACCCCGCCTTGGGGCTGTTTGGCGGCTTCGGCGCGCAGGAACTGAACGGCGTCGTCAATCGTCGTGCCGGGGTTCAGATCGGCCTGGAGGGTGATGGCCCGCTGGCGATCCAGCCGGCGGCGATCGGGCGTGTCGCCCGAGGTCTGGGTGGTCACCACCGCCGCCAGCGGCACCAGCTGCCCAGAACCGGTCGGCACATAAAGCGCTTCCAGGTCAGAGACTTCACGCCGGTTCTGACGTTCCGTTTGCAGGATGACGTCATACTCCTGGCCGCCCTTGATATAGGTGGTGGCCCGGCGTGAGCCGAACATGGTCTCCAGGGTGCGGCCGATTGATTGCGAGGACACGCCCAGGGCCGCCGCCTTCTGCGGATCGACGTCCACCAGCAGGCGCGGCGAGTTGGGCTCATAGTTCAGGCGCGGCCGCGAGAAGCCCGGATTGTTCTGAGCCGCAGCCAGCAGGGGCTGAAGCCAGTTGTAGATCTGCTGATAGTCGGTGCCGGTGGCGATCAATTCGATGGAGTTGGAATTGCCCCCGCCGCGCTGGAAGGCGCCCGGCGTCGAGGCGTTGACCTGAGCGTCCGTCTGGCCGCGCAGCTTGCGGTTCAACTCCTGGGCGATCTCGGCCGCCGACCGCTCGCGCTTGGACCAGTCCGACAGGACCAGCACCCCATTGCCGGAGTTGAAACTGCCGCCGCCGAACCCCGGCGCCGAGATCAGATAGGAATCGGCCTCGCCGCTGGCCTTATAGTCGGCCAGCAGGGGCTCCAACCCCATCATGATCTTTCGCGTGTAGTCGAAGCCCGCGCCTTCCGGCCCGGCGACGCGGACCGAGACGCGGCCCCGGTCTTCATCCGGCACCAGTTCGTTGGGCAGGGCCAGAAAGATGCCGGCCGCCCCGGCCGCGACCAGGGCGATCAGGACGCCGACGCCGATTACCGCCGCGCGGCGCCCCAGCAGCATCTCCAGCGAACGGCCGTAGGAGGTCTTCAGCCGGTCCATGCCCCAGTCGACCCGGCGCGCCAGCCAGCCGCCGCCTTCGGCCGGCTTGAGGATCTTGGAGGCCAGCATCGGCGACAGGCTCAAGGCCAGGAAGGCCGAGAAGGCCACGGCGGCCGCAATCGCCGCCGCCAGTTCGACGAACAGCCGCCCGACATAGCCGGGCAGGAACAGCAGGGGGGCGAAGACGGACAGCAGCACCACCGTCGTCGCCACAACGGCGAAGAAGACCTGGCGCGCGCCGCGTTCGGCCGCGACCAGCGGCGGCTCGCCGTGGTCCAGCCGCCGCTGGATGTTCTCGACCACCACAATGGCGTCGTCCACGACCAGGCCGATCGCCAGCACCAGGGCCAGCAGGGTCAGAAGGTTCAGCGAGAAGCCCAGGGGCGCCAGGACGATGAAGGTCGCCAGCAGACAGATGGGGGCCACGATGGACGGGATCAGGGCCGCACGCAGACTGCCCAGGAAGATGAAGTTGACCAGGGCCACCAGGGCCATGGAGATGCCGATGGTGATCCAGACCTCGTCGATGGCGTGAGAGGTGAAGACCGAATTGTCCGAACCGATCTCCAGCGTCACGCCGGGCGGCAGGCTGGGTCGGATCTCGTCGATCATCTTGCGCACGCCGTCGGAAATGGCCAGGTCGTTCGACTGGGCCTGACGGGTCACGGCCAGGCCGATCTGATCCATGCTGTTGCCGCGGAAAAGGCGCCGGTCCTCTTCCGGCGCCTCTTCCACACGCGCGACGTCGCCCAGACGGGTGACATAGGTCGGCTGGCCCTGAATGATGGCCGACGAGCCGCTGCCGGTTCCCGTGGCGACCGAGGCCGAGGTGGAGGCCGAGCCGCGCGTTCCGATCGGCAACTGACGGAAATCCTCCGGCAGGGCGTAGTTGCGGGCGACACGCACGGTGTAGTTCTTGGCCGTGGACTCCAGCGACCCGGCGGGCAGTTCGACGTTCTGGCTGGTCAGGGCGGTCTCGACGTCCGTGACGGTCAGACCGCGCGCGGCCAGGGCGGTCGGGTCCAGCCAGATGCGCATCGAATAGCGCTGCTCGCCATAGATGTTGACCTGGGCCACGCCCGGCACGGTCGCCATCCGGTCCACCAGATAGCGGTCGGCGTAGTCGGTCAGCTGCAGCCGATTCATCGTGGTCGAGCGCAGGAAGACGATGATGATCGGCTGGCTGTCGGAATCGGCCTTGGCCACCTCCGGCGGATCCGCCTGATCCGGCAGGGCGCCGACCACCCGGCTGACCCGGTCGCGCACGTCATTGGCCGCATCGTCGATATTACGGTCCAGGGAGAACTCGATGTTGACGTTCGACCGGCCGTCCCGACTGGTCGAGTTGATCCGTTCGACACCCTGGATCCCGGCGATCTGCTGTTCGATCGGCTCGGTGATCCGGCTCTCGATCACCTCGGCCGAGGCCCCGGCGTAGCTGGTGTTGATCGAGACGATCGGGGGATCCACGTCCGGCAGTTCGCGAACCGGCAGGAAGAAGAAGGCCGCAAGGCCGATCACGCACAGGACGATGGCTGCGACGGCCGCGAATACGGGCCGCCGCACCGAGACATCAGAGAGCATCATTTGGCGGCGGCCTGACGACGCGCGCCGGCGACGCTGACGGCGGCGCCCGGCTGAATGCGGTTCAGACCCGAACCGATGATCCGATCGCCGACCTCCAGGCCGGACAGGATTTCGACAAAACCGTTCTCGACGGCCCCAGTCTCGACCTCGACCCTCTGGGCGGTCGAACCTTCGGCGCCGGGGGCAATCCGATAGACGAAGGCGCCCGAGCCCTCATATTGAACGGCGGCCTCGGGAACTGCGGCGGACTGCCGCTGTCCCTGTTGGACCGAGACCCTCAGCAGCATGCCTGGGCGAATGCGGCCGCCGGGATTGGGGAATTCGGCCCGGGCAGTGGCCGCGCGGGTCGTCTCATTGACGCGGGTGTCGATCAGGGCGATCCGGCCCTGGAACGGCGCGTCGCCATAGGCGTCAGCGGTCGCGGTGATCGGCGTCCCCGGCCGCAGCAGGTTCAGGTACCGTTCGGGCAGAGGAAAATCGACGCGAATGGTCGAGACATCGTCCAGGGTCGCAATCACGGCGCCCGGATTGACCAGGGTGCCGGGCGTCACCGTGGTCAGGCCCAGGGTCCCGGCGAAGGGGGCGCGGATCACCCGGTCGCCGCGTCGGGCCTGAGCCGCCTGCAGGGACGCCTGCGCCGTCTCCAGGGCGGTTTCGGCCTGTTCCAGCAAGACCTGAGGGGCGACCCCGCGGTCCGCCAGGGCCTTATAGCGGTCGTATTCGCGTTGCGCCTGGGCGACATTGGCGCGCGCCTCGATGATGGCTGCATCCTCTTCGCGGGCCTGAAGTTCGACCAGGGGCGCCCCGGCCGAGACTCTCTGGCCGTCCGTGAACAGGACCCGCGTGATCAGTTCGGTCGTGGAGGAGGTGATGTTCACCGACCTCTGGCCGCGCGCCACGCCCAGGACGCGGATCTGGTCGGAGAAGGGCTTCTGCGCGACGACCGCCTCGGACACCTGCTGGCCGCCGCGACGACCGCCGCCGCCGGGGCCGCCCGCCCCCTCGTCTTCAGCGAAGGCCAGCTTCAGCACGGCGGCGAGAACCATCAGCCCCAGCAGGATCGCTGCGGCGACGAGGAAGAAGTGGCGTTTGATCACGCAACAGACTTTCAATTCAGAGGACGTGCACGCTTAGCGTCTTCTCTCGGGCGCGCAACCTTACCTATCCGTAACGTGACTTACGGCGAATTCCGTCGCGCGGTTTTCGTCAAAACCTGCGCCAGATCGCCACAACCGGTCCATGAACCACGGCCGCCTCGCGCCCCGTGACAGTCTGGCGCCAGCCCGCCTGAAGGCTCCAGTCGCCAATATCCCTGACGAGGGAACCTTCGAGCGACAGCCAGCGCGCGCCGCCGTCCGCCGCGCCTGCGAAGGCTTGGCCCAGGATCAGCCATCGTGCGTCGAACCGCGCCCCGATGGTGGCGTCGATCCGGGTCTCATTGGGCAGATCGTCGCGGAGGCGACGCGCGACCTGAAGTTCGACGAAGGACTGGTCCATCCCCCATCGCCCGCCCATTTCGCCCAGGGACCGCGCCGCCGACACCCGCGCCTCCCAATCATGTTCGCCGACTCCCGGCGCCGCATAGCCCGCATTGCGCCCCTCCCCCGCCCAGGCGTAGCCGCCGTAGACGGAGACGGCGCCGCCGTCGTCTCGCCAAACCTGCCAAGAAGCGCCGATTTCCACCGGGCCGCGCCCCTGATAATCGACGAAGGCGTCTTCTCCGTCCTGCCAATCCGCCTTCAACCGAATCGCCAGGGCGTCGCCTACTCCATATTCGGCGAACAGGCCGAGGGCCGCATCACGGCGCTGGGCCGGCAGGGGAACCTCCTCACCCGAAGGATCGAAGCCCGTATCGCCCCGCTGGTTTTCATATTTGATGATCGCCTGCCCTTGGCCCCTCGGCGGGTTCCAGGCCCCCGCCTGCGCCAAGGCAGGCCAGGCGAGCGCCAGACCCGCCGCCGCTGCGGTCAGGCGTCGTAGCCGGGCGACTTGCGATCCAGCTGCCGCAGCGCCCCCGGCCAGGCCAGGGCGGCGACGAAGCCGATCCCCCGGCCCTGCGCCTTGGTCTCCGCCTGGGCCTGATCGGGCGCGATCAAGACCTGATCCGGCCCCGCCGACAGGGCGGCAACCTGCTGGGCGCAGGCTCTTTCCAGGAAGAAGATGCCGATCCATGCCTGAGCCGCCGTTTCCCCGACCGCAAGCGTGCCGTGATTTCTCAACAGCATCAGCGGCTTGTCCCCCAGATCGGCGACCAGACGTTCGCGCTCGTCATGGTTCAGAGCCAGCCCCTCATATCCATGATACGCAACCTGATGCTGTAGTAAACAGGCGTTCTGGCTGATCGGCAACAAACCGCCTTGCTGAGCCGCCACCCCGACCCCGTTCACCGTGTGGAGATGGATCACGAACTTTGCGTCTTCCCGCGCCGCATGGACTGCGGAATGGATGGTGAAGCCCGCCGGATTGATGAAGTCGGTGGTGTCCTGAACGATGTTGCCGTCCAGATCGACCTTCACCAGGGATGAGGCGGTGATCTCGTCGAAATAGTAGCCGTAGGGATTGATCAGGAAATGATGCTCCGGCCCCGGAACGCGCGCCGAAATGTGGGTGAAGATCATGTCGTCCCAACCGTGGAGGGCGACCAGCCGATAGAGGGCGGCCAACTCCACCCGGGTGCGCCATTCCGCCTCGGAGACGCGGGATTTCAGACTGAGGACGGCGTCGTCGGCCATGGGGGTCTCCTATCCTAGGGCGGGCCTCTGACGGGCCTTGCCCAACCGTCCCTCCGCAGCCTGCGTCCGTCAAGTCGAGCCCGAACGACACGCGCATTAACCGCCGCACTTCAGATTTCATTAACCGCGTCTTCATGACCAGGCGTCACAGTTGCAAGCGGTACCTTCCCGCGTCGGAGCCGCCGCCTTGTCCGCTGTCGCCCAGCTCAGATCGCCGTCGCCCGCGCGCGAACCCGCTTTGGATTTGATCGACCTGGCGCGCAGCAAGGCGCCGGACGACCGTCGGCGACTGTTGCTGGGCGTGGTCGCCCTGTGCGAAGCCGCGCCGCCGAACACCGCCCTGGCGCCCGCCCTGGCGGAAATCTTCCTGACCCTGGCCGCCCAGGCCGAGCGGGATATTCGCCGCCTGCTGTCCGAACGCCTCGCCGCAGCGGATTGGGCCCCGCCGGCTCTGATCAACATGCTGGCGCTGGACGAGATCGAGATCGCGGCGCCGGTCATCGCCGCCAGCCCCCTGTTGCAGGACGCGGACCTGATCCGGATCCTGCTGGAGACCACGCTGGAGCATCAGATCGCCGTGGCGCGGCGGCCGCACCTGTCTCATGGGGTCGTAGAGGCGATCGTGGATCAGGCCGATCCCGTGACCATGACGGCCCTGGCGTCGAACCGGACCGCCGACATCAGCGATGCGGCCATGCGTCGTCTGATCGAACATTCCCGCCGCATCGCCGGTCTTCGCGCGCCCCTGACCCGTCACCCCCGCCTGAACGCAGATCTCGCCCATGATCTGTACCAATGGGTCGGACAGGCCCTGCGGCAGTCCATCGGCGAGCGGTTCAAGATCGACGACGCCCGCCTGAACGCAGCGGTTCGGGAGGCGGCGGCCAAGGCGGTGCATTCCCCCACTTGGCGGCCGTTGCAACCCACCGGCCGCAACGCCGATCGCGAGCGGCAAGAGATGGAAAGACGTCTGGTCGACAAGCTTCAGGCGGCCGGCCAACTTCGGCCCGGCATATTAATCCGGGCCTTGCGCGAACAGCGTCTGAGCCTGTTCGAACAGGCCCTGGTGCAACTGGGGGGATTCACGCCGGCTCAGGTGCGCTCCGCCATCCACTCGTCTACTGCGGAACCGCTTTATCTGGCCTGCACCGCGGTCGGACTGGATCGAGCGGTCTTCGCCAATGTGCTGTCGGAAGTCCGCAAACTGACTGACGGACGCCCCGGCGGCGGCTCGTGGAGCGCGACGCCGATGAACAGCCGTTCGGCCGCCCGCGCCTTTCGCCAGATCATGGAGCGCACCGCGATCGTTTGACTTCGCGGTCAAGCTGGGGCTCTCGTTCGGCCGTGACCCAGATCCCGCCCGTTCCCGCCCTGGCCTTCGCCGCCAGCGACCGTCCAGAGGCCCAGGCCGCGCGTCAGGCTCTGATCGCCCGCTACGGCGCCGTGCCGCAAGAACAGGCGGACGTCATCGTCGCCCTGGGCGGCGACGGCCAGATGCTGGAGACCCTGCACGGCAATCTGCGCCGCCGAACGCCCGTCTACGGCATGAACCGGGGCTCGGTCGGCTTTCTGATGAACGACTATGACGAGGACGATCTGATCGCCCGAATCGTCGCCGCCGAACGCACGGTCATCCATCCGCTGCAGATGGACGCCTGGACCGAGGCGGGCGAGGTGCATACGGGCCTGGCCATCAATGAGGTGTCCCTGCTGCGTCAGACGCGACAGAGCGCCAAGCTGAAGATCACGGTGGACGGCAAGGTTCGGTTGGAGGAGCTGTCCTGCGACGGCTGTCTGGTGGCGACGCCGGCTGGATCGACCGCCTACAATCTGTCCGCCCACGGGCCGATCATTCCGCTGGACGCACGCATCCTGGCGCTGACGCCGATCAGCGCCTTCCGGCCCCGGCGTTGGCGGGGCGCTCTTTTGTCCCACGAGGCTCGGGTGCGCTTCGACGTGCTTGAACCGGACAAGAGGCCCGTTTCGGCCACGGCCGACAATTTCGAGGTTCGGCGCGTCGCCAGCGTCGAGGTGCGCGAGCGGCGCGACGTCGCCCTGACCATGCTGTTCGACGCCGGTCGATCCTTCGACGAACGGGTGATGACGGAACAGTTCACCAACTGACGGGCGCCCCCTACACGGCTTCTTAAGAGCGGCCGCTTAGGGTGCGCGCAAACTTCCGGGAGCCCGTCATGAGCGATCCTTCGCACGTCATTCGTCCGCCCAACGCCCTTCGCATGAAGGTCGGCGGCGGTTTCGGCATCAACGCCGACGCCGTTGCGCGGGCCGAAGAAGCCCTGAAGGCCATGGCGGCTCAGTTCGATCAGTGGCTGAAGGACGAGATCGTCAAGCTGGACGCCGCCCAGGCCCGGATTCGCGAAGAGGGCTATACGCCCGAGACGGCCGAAAACCTCTATTTCCGCGCCCACGACCTGAAGGGTTTGGGCACGACCTATGAATATCCGCTGGTCACGCGCATCGCCGGATCGTTGTGCAAGCTGCTGGACGACGCCGGCAAGCGGATGCAGGCGCCGATGACGCTTCTGGACGCCCATATCGACGCCATCCGCGCCGTGGTGCGCGACCAGATCAAGACAGACGAACATCCTGTCGGCCGCACCCTGGCCGAGACCCTGGAAGCCAAGGTCGCCGAATACCGCGCGGCCTGAACCGAGTGGGGCCTGAGCCGGGCGCCGTCGGTCAGGCGGCGCTGGCGGCCGCCGCCGACCCGCGGCTCTGGGGCTGGTCCAACCTTTCCATGAGATAGGCCAGATCCTCACGCAGCACGTTCGGTCGCTGCGTCAGGAAACGCTCCAGCATGCGCTGGCGGAACAGGTCGCTGGAGGTGTCCGCCCCCTCGGAGGACAGGGCCCGCCAGGTGTCCACCCCGGCGCGGAACGCCTGAAACAGGCGCGGCGGCAGACCGGCCCGGTCATAGATCGCCTTCAAGCCCAGGGGACCTGCGTCATGGATCATCAGCCAGGCGCGCTGATGCGGCGTATTGGCCAGTTCCGCCAGACCATGTTCGAACATCGTCATCTGGCCGCGCGCCAGGGCGCGCAGCAGAAGGGAGGCGTTGAGCGACTTGCGAAGGTTCAACTGGGCCATGAAGGCGCCGATGTCCGCACTGGAAGCCGCCTGATCGACCAGATCGACGGTCGCCCGTTCGCGCGCATACTGGGCCAGACGGATCGCCGTCTCGGGCGCCACCGCATGCCGGGCGACCAGATGCTCTCGCACCGTCTCGCTGGCCAGGGCGATCAGCCGCTCGGTCACATGCAGCGGCAGAACCTGGCGATAGGCGACAGCGGTAACCACCTCGGGCGAGGCGGCGAACCGGTCCACGATCACGCCCAAGGCCTGTTCCGACAGATCGGCGTTGTCATTGGCCGCCAGCATTCTCACGGCCTGTTCGCAACCGACATCCGCCAGCACGCCCGCGACGTCGCGCGACACGCGCGGCCGGCCGGCGACCGCGACCTGGCGCACAGGCGAACCGGCGCGGACGATTTCAATAAGATCCTCGTCGCTGAAGACCGGAGAAGCGCTGATCACCGGCAGGGCGATGCTGTCGATATCGGCCGCGAGCCGACGCGCCACGTCGATCGGAAGCAGATCCGACGCCTTCAAGGTCACAGCCATGGCCCGCCGGACCAGTTCGGCTGCATCGTTGGCCAGGAGGCGCAGAATCTTCTGGGCGGCTTCGCGGTCCCGTTCGTCCAGATCGGCGCGATCCATGCTGCGGCACAGCTTATAGGCCGCCTCCGCCCGGTCGTCGTCCTCCGTCGCCTTGATCAGGCGCTGGATATCCGTCTCGGTCAGTCGGGCGCGATAGGCGGTCATGGATGGCTCGTTCGGGAATCGGGCGTCCCCGATACGATCATCCTGCCATGCTTAACGCCCAGTTTACCATCGGGGCGTTTCGGCAGAATTTCCGCCCGCGCAAAACCTGTTTAGGCGCCCTGGGCGTCGTCCGGCGAGAAGGCGCCGCCGAAGCCGCCGCCGGCCGATCCGTCCTGCCCCAGCAACAGGGCCAAGAGCCCCTGATCCTGCTTCAAGCGATCCAGGCGGGCCGCCAGCATCTGGTCCCGGTCGCTGAGTTCCGGCGCCACGGGCCGCTCATCGCCGACGCCCGCCGCCGGCGCCCCGGTCCCGGCCGTGCGTTGCAGATTGGCGTAGACCTCGGCCACGGTGGCCGGCCGCCCGTCCTTGTAGAAGATGCTGCGGTTGGCGCGGGCCGCTTCGGGAAACAGGGCCGCCGCGCTGCCGCCCGGGTTGCGGTCCATGGCCGTCATCAGACTGGCCGCACCCGCCGGTCCCAGAAAATGGGCCGCATAGAGGTCGCCCGCGCCGGGCTCCTTGCCGGTGCGGCCCCGCAGATAGGCGGCGTTCGACGCCGTCAGCTCCGCCGCCATGGTCGAGGCCGCATGCGGATCGAACCGCAGGTCCAGAACCACATTGCGGGCCGAACCCTCGACCCGCCAGCGCCCGTCGGCGCCGCGGTGGATCAGATCGGCGTACTGGCCGTACCCATGCTGGGCGCCGTGCTGTTTGACGGTGGCCAACCAGGTCTGTTCGATGAATTGGAAGAGACCGGCCGCCGATGAGGTCGGCGCCTTGGCCGAAGGATTGAGCGCGCTCTCGCGTCGGGCGGTCTTGACCAGGAAGTCGTAATCGACGCCCACCGCCTGGGACGCGCGCTGAATCGCCGCCTCAACGCCGCCCGAAGATGGAATCGCTCGGATGCCCATAACAGGCGGAGCCTCGTCGAACATGGTTAACCAACCCTTAATCGTTAAGACCGGCTTTAACCGTAAGGTCAAGCTTTCGACCTTCGTCGACCGCTGAAACACCGCCGTAATCCCGCCACAACCTGGGCGCTCACTTTCGGTTACGGGCGCTGCGGGGGCGGTGAACGAGGGAGTGTCGATATGATGATCCGCGCCGCCGGAGGCCCCGGCGCCGTCAACCCCATCGACTATGGGGAACGCAAGAAACCGATGCCGCGCTGGATGCCGGCCGCCATCGGGGTTTCGATCCTGGTCCATGTCGGCATAGGCGTGGCGCTCTACACCCAGCGGTTCGAATTGAAGCCGGAGCCGGTGATCGACGAACTGCCGCATGTGACCGTCAGCCTGGCTCCGCCGGAGCGCAAGCCTGAGCCAGAACCGGTCCAGAAGGTCGCAGCGCCGCCGACGCCCCTCCACCCGCCCCGCAACCCTGCGCCGGCCGATGTCGAGACCGTGGCCTTGACCCCGCCCGAGCCGTCGGCGGTCACGGCTTCACCGGGCCTGCCTGTCATCAGCACGGCGCCCAGCGGGGGCGAGGGCGGAACCGCGACGGTCGAAACCCCCGTCCGCGCCGTCTCCGTCATCAACAACCCCAGCTGGGCCAGCCGCCCCTCGTCCGCCCAGATGGCGCGGGCCTATCCCAGCCGGGCCGCCGAAGACGGCGTTTCGGGCGCGGCCACCCTGTCCTGCCTGGTTCGCATCGACGGCGGCCTGACCGCCTGCCGCGTCGCCGGCGAGACTCCGAACGGCCAAGGCTTCGGTCGGGCGGCTCTCAGCCTGACGCGCGCCTTCCGGATGAACCCTCGCACGGTCGACGGCCGTCCGGTGGATGGGGCGACGGTGAACTTCACCGTCCGCTTCGCAATGGAGGACTAGGTTTCGGCCTGAAATCGCCGAGGATCGAGGGCGTGGGCGTAGGCTTGCGGCGTTCGCCCCTCCATCGCATCGGCGACGACGGCCCCCACCATCGGCCCCAGCAGCCAGCCGTTTCGGCGGGGGGCCAGGGCCAAAAACAGGGCCCTGCCGTCCGGCGCAGGGCCCGCCATCGGCAGGCCGTCTGCCGAAGCGCCTCGCACCCCGACACGCCAGTCGATGTCCAGCGGCGCAGGCGTCCGATCCAGAACGCGCCAGGCGGCCTGGCTCAGCCTTTCGCCCATGGTCCAGTCCGGCGCGGCGTCGCGACGCCCCGGCTCCATCGTCGCGCCGATCACAGTTCCGCCGGCCATCGGCGCCACATAGGCGCCGGGACCGCGCACCACATGATCCGCCAGAGGTTCGCCGGTCACGCCGATCTGGCCGCGAATGGGCTGAACGCCGTCGACCAACCGCCGCGTCGCCTCCGGGGCGCCCTCTATCGCCGCCTCGACCCCCGTCGCCAGCACGACCGCGGCGGCGGACAGGCTGCGTCGGCCCAGTTCGATCGACCAGCCGTCGGCCGTCTGAACCAGGGCCGAGACGCGGTCCTGCACCACAGCGCCGCCTTCAGCTTGCGCCACCGCCTGGGCCAAGGCGCCCAAGGCCTGGCCGGGGTCGATCTGATAATCCTCCTCCGTGATCAGCCGGTCGCCGGTCCGACGCGCCTCAAAACCCAGGGCTTCAAATCGCGCCGCCAGGCCGGCGACGTCCCCGCCGCGCCATTCGGCCGGTCGGCGCGCCAAGGCGACGCCAGCCGCCTCAGCGAAGTCGGGCCACAGGTCGCGTCCGGCGCGGAACAGGGCCGCCGTCTCGGGCGTAACGTCGTCCAGGACAGATTCCATCGCCGGCGCCACCATGCCGGCCGCCACGCTCGACGCATTCGCACCACCCGGGTCGATGACCGTCACCGCATGCCCCCGCCGGGTCAGGCTGAAGGCGGTGCTCAGGCCCAGCACGCCGGCGCCCACGATCACTATGGCAGGGGATGACATCACGCGCCCCAGATCGGCCCAGGCCGCTCAGAATGCAAGCCGCCGCCCTTGGACCTTTGGTCCTAGCCGTGCGCCGGCGCCCGCCGAACCATTGCCTAAACTTAATGGACGACAGCCGCGCGACGCCTTGTGGGAACGCCGTTCTCGCGCCAAGCTCGTCCTATGCAAACCGTCATCGAGATCCGCGGCCTGACCAAGACCTATGGGACGGTGAAGGCCCTGGACGGCCTGACCCTGTCGATCCCGCGGGGCGGCGTCTACGGCATCCTCGGCCCCAACGGCGCCGGCAAGTCGACGCTGTTTCGCACCCTGCTCGGCCTGATCCGCCCGACTGCGGGCGAGGCGACGGTCATGGGCGGCCAGATCGGCGATCCGGCGGCGACGCGGCGGATGGGCTCGATGATCGAGACGCCGCGCTTCCCTCCCTTCATGACCGCGCGTCAGGTCCTGGTCTGGCTGGGCTACGCCCACGGCGGCGTCGCGTCTTCGGACATTGAGGCCTGGCTGAAGCGAGTGGGCTTGGCCGAGGCGGCGGATCGGCGGGTGCGCGGCTTCTCGGTCGGCATGCTGCAACGCCTGGGCGTCGCCGCCGCCCTGATGACCAAGCCGGACCTCGTCATTCTGGACGAACCGACCAGCGGCATGGACCCGCCCGGCATCCAGGAGATGCGCGCCCTGATCCGCAGCCTGGCCGACGACGACGGCGTCACCGTCATCCTGGCTAGCCACCAGCTTCAGGAGGTCCAGCGCGTCTGCGATCGCGTCGCCATCTTCAACAAGGGCAAGGTGATCACCGAAGGCCGGGTTTCGGACCTGACGGCCTCAGGCGAACGTCTGCGCCTTTCGGCCACCCCGCTCGCCAAGGCCATGGGGGTGCTGGGCGACAAGGCGACGCTGGACGGCGACGCCCTGATCGCCGCTCTAACCCGCGCCGAGACGCCGGCGGCCATCCGCGCCTTGGTCGAGGCCGGGGTCGATATCGAAGAGGCCCGCTGGATCGGCGCCGACCTGGAAGACGTCTTCATGAGCGAAACCGGCTGGACCGGCGTACAGGGCGCGCCCGACAAGGGGACCGATCATGCTGGTTGATGCGCTGAAATCCGAGGCCTATCGCGTCTCGCGGAACCGGACGACGCTCTTCTTCAGCATCCTGCTGACGCCGCTGCTGTTCGTCTTCGGCGGGCTGGCCTACCAGATCATGACCAAGGCCAAGGGCGACGCACTGGCTGCCAAGGCCAATCTGCCCGCGACCTTGGGCAATCAGCCCGTCAATCTGGCCGAGGCCTTCGGCTTTGCGGCCGGCAACGGCGCCAACGGCGTGTTGCTGGTCTTCATGTTGCTGGCGGCGGCGGCGGTCTACGCCGGCGACTACCGCTGGGAGACCTGGCGACTGATCAGCGCTCGCAACGGCCGACCCTGGCTGATCCTGGGCAAGATCGGGGTGATGAAAGTCTTGGCCATGATCGCCATGCTGGCCATGCTGATCGCCGCCTTCATCTTCTTCATCACACAGGCCCTGGTGGCCGGACGGCCGATGAGCTTCGACCTGTCCGACTTCGACCTGGTTCAGTTCCTTCTGACCTGGCTTCTGTCCTACATCCGGATCGTTCAATACGGCCTCATCGCCCTACTGGCGGCGGTCGTCAGCCGGTCCCTGCTGGCGACCCTGTTCGCCCCCTGGGCTCTGGGTTTCGCCCAGACCATCCTCGGGGGACCGCTGCTGCCCATTCTCGGCTGGGAGCCGAGTGACTGGGCCGCGCAATTGCTGCTGCCCGGCTTGGCCTATGACACTTTGAAAGCCGCCCTCGCTCCCGGCCCCATGCCCTTGCCCGAGGGCGTGGTCATGAAGGCGGTGGTCAGCCTGGTCCTGTGGTGCGTCGCGCCGGTCGCAGCCTCTATCGCCTGGTTCCAGCGTCAGGATCTGTCGAAGGAATAGGCGGAGGCGGGCTGAAGCCCCCCTGACAGCCGTTAGAGCCGCTTCTCCATGAAGACGTCGGCGCGGGCGTAGGGGGTCGGGCGGGGCGGCAGGTGGATGAAGCCGAAGCTCTCGTACAGGGCGATGGCCGGCTTCAGGGCGCTGTTGGTCTCGAGGTACAGATGCGTCGCCTTGGCCGCGCGGGCCGCCGCCTCGCAGGCCTCCAGCAGACGCCGCGCCAGGCCCAGGCCGCGCGCGGCGGGCGTCACCGTCATCTTTGACACCTCGAACCCGTCCGGAATACGGATCAGGGCGCAGCAGCCGACCGCCTCCCCGCCCCGCTCGGCGATGAAGATCCGGCCGCCGCCGGCGATGAAGACCCCGTGCGGATCGTCGATGGAGCGCCGGTCCTTGGCCTCGACGGCGAAGCCGCCCTCGGCCAGCCAAGCCTCATTCAGACGGGCCCAGGCGGCGGCGTGGTCAGGGCGGAAATCGACGATCGCGACAGACATGGCCGCCTCTTGCCCGATCGCCACGCAAAGCAAAAGGGCGACCGGATCGCTCCGGCCGCCCTTTCGCGGTTCAGTCTCGTCAGAGACGAAAGGCTTAAGCCTCGTCGTCGCCTTCATAGGCCAGGACCGGACCGGAGTCCTTGCCCTTGGCTTCGACGTCGCGATCGACGAACTCGATCACGGCCATCGGGGCGTTGTCGCCGTGGCGGAAGCCGGCCTTCATGATCCGGATGTAGCCGCCGTTGCGTTCGGCGTAGCGCGGGCCGATCGTTTCGAACAGCTTGCCGACCTGCGGCACGTCGCGGACCTGGCTGATGGCCTGACGACGCGCGTGCAGGTCGCCCTTCTTGGCCAGGGTGACCAGCTTCTCGACGAAGGGACGCAGTTCCTTCGCCTTGGGCAGGGTCGTGGTGATTTGCTCGTGCTTGATCAGCGAGGCGGCCATGTTGGCGAACATGGCGGTGCGGTGGCTGGTCGTGCGACCGAGTTTACGATGGGCGGCGCCGTGGCGCATCAGGGTCTCTCCTACTCCGAACCCGGTATCTCCTGGGGAGACCTAGGCTCGTAATCTTCTAACCGCCCCGACATTCTCCCCGAGAGGAGACGGGCGGAGGGTTGAACTTAGATCTGGTCGTCGAACTTCTTGGCCAGATCTTCGATGTTTTCGGGCGGCCAGTTCGGCACGTCCATGCCGAGGCTGAGCCCCATGGTCGCGAGAACTTCCTTGATCTCGTTCAGCGACTTGCGGCCGAAGTTCGGGGTGCGAAGCATTTCGCCCTCGGTCTTCTGGATCAGGTCGCCGATGTAGACGATGTTGTCGTTCTTCAGGCAGTTGGCCGAACGGACCGACAGCTCCAGCTCGTCCACCTTCTTCAGCAGGGCCGGGTTGAAGGGCAGGTCGGGCTTGCCGTCCGACTGCTCGACAGCCTTCTTGGGCTCTTCGAAGGTGATGAAGATCTGGAGCTGGTCTTGTAGGATGCGCGCGGCGTAAGCCACAGCGTCAACCGGCGTGACCGCGCCGTTGGTTTCGACTTCCAGCAGCAGCTTGTCGTAGTCCAGCGACTGGCCCTGACGGGTCGGCTCGACGCGATAGGCCACCTTCTTGACCGGCGAGTACAGGGCGTCGACGGCGATCAGGCCGATCGGCGCGTCTTCCGGACGGTTGAACTCGGCCGCCACATAGCCCTTGCCGTTCTGGACGGTCAGCTCCATGCGGATCGAGGCGCCGTCGTCCAGGGTGCAGATGACGTGATCGGGGTTCAGAACCTCGATGTCCGCCGGCACGTCGATCTGGCCGGCCGTCACCACGCCGGGGCCCGTCGCGCGCAGGGTCATGCGCTTGGGGCCTTCGGCGTGCATGCGCAGCGCCAGTTGCTTGATGTTCAGAACGATGTCGACCACGTCTTCGCGCACGCCTTCCAGCGACGAGAATTCGTGAACCACGCCGTCGATCTGGATCGCCGTCACCGCCGCGCCTTGCAGCGAGGACAGCAGAACGCGACGAAGGGCGTTGCCGAGCGTCACACCGAAGCCGCGCTCCAGAGGCTCGGCCACCAGACGCGCCTTACGCTGGGCGTCGGAACCGATCTCGATCTGCGGCTTCTCGGGACGGATCAGCTCTTGCCAGTTTCTTTCGATCATTTTGTCCCTCGAACGGGTTTCGTCGGCTCCGGCCTTGTCGACGAGGCCATGGTGGAGCCGACGGAGATGGGGGTGCTTTAGGCGGTGTCGCTTAGACGCGACGACGCTTGGGCGGACGGCAGCCGTTGTGCGGCATCGGGGTGACGTCGCGGATGGTGGTGATCGTCAGACCGACGGCCTGCAGGGCGCGCAGGGCCGACTCACGGCCGGAGCCCGGACCCGAGACGTTGACTTCCAGCGTCTTCAAGCCGTGTTCCTGTGCCTTCTTGCCGGCGTCCTCGGCCGCCATCTGGGCGGCGTACGGGGTGGACTTACGCGAGCCCTTGAAACCCATGTGGCCGGCCGACGACCAGGAAATCGCATTCCCTTGCGCGTCGGTGATGGTCACCATGGTGTTGTTGAAGCTGGCGTTCACGTGGGCGACGCCCGAGGTGATGTTCTTGCGTTCGCGGCGCTTTACGCGACCCGGTTCCTTGGCCATCGGTCAGCTCTCTCTTACTTCTTCTTGCCGGCGATCGGCTTGGCCGGACCCTTGCGGGTGCGAGCATTGGTGTGGGTGCGCTGACCGCGGACCGGCAGGCCCTTGCGGTGACGCAGGCCGCGATAGCAGGCCAGGTCCATCAGACGCTTGATGTTCATCGAGGTTTCGCGGCGCAGGTCGCCCTCGACCGTATAGTCGCGGTCGATGGTCTCGCGGATCGACAGGACTTCGGCGTCCGTCAGCTGGTTCACCCGGCGGGCGGCTTCGATGCCGACCTTTTCGGTGATGTCCTTGGCGGCGGCCGGGCCGATGCCGTGGATGTACTGAAGCGCGATTTCAACGCGCTTGTTGGTCGGGATATTGACGCCAGCGATACGGGCCACGAAATTCTCCAGATACGCGTTATTCAGACGCAACAAACGCTCCGGTTAACAAACCAGGAGCGTGGCGCCCTTCGCGGGAAGGCGCCCTTATACAGATGATTCACCGGGCGTCAACGGCTGCGCGCAACCCTGCCGGCCAGACTTTTTCGGTCCACCGCCTAAACCGTCACTCAGACCCGCCTCGAACGGCGGCGATCAGCCTCTGTGCATCAATGTTGAACGCCGCAACCGGGTTCCGGTCAAGGGGCTTAGGCCGCCACCCTGCGAAGCGGTGGATCAGCGACGCGGGGGAATGCCGAAGTCGACGCCCACCGTCACCTGCTGCCCCTCGAGGGGACGCCCGTTCTCGGTCGGCGGCTGGAAACGGAAATAGTCGGCCACAGCCAGTCCCGCCGCCCCGAAGCCCAGGCCGACAGGGGTCTCCTCCACCACGCGACAGGCTTCCAGCCGGCTGTCTAACCGGATGCGGCAAGACAGTTCGACTCGGCCGTAGCGGCTGCGGGCCTGGCGCGGGTGGTTGGCGCGGACCTGGGCCATGGACGGCCCCGTGATCAGGCGCGGCCCCGTCGAGCCGCTGCCCGGCCCGGACCCCGCGCCGACGCCGGAACCCGCGCCGGTCCCCTGGCCGCCCTGACCCAACCCGGGTTCCGGCGAGGGGGAAGGCGCGACGCCCACGACTGGGGCGGGCTGGGGCGCCGGCTTCGACGGCGACGGCAGTTCGCGCGGGCGATCTGGCTGCGGCTTGGGCGGCGTGTGAATGCGCGAGGGCGCGGCCGGCGCCCCCCGCCTCGGGCGCAGAGGGGCGCTCCAGGATCGGCGGCGGCGTATCATAGAGCAGCACCTCGAACGGCGGGGGGCCGTCCGCCATGGGGGCCGGGGGCCGGCCCTTCACCTGTCCCAGCATCAGGATCAGGGCGATTTCGGCGGCGGCGACCCCGCCGAAGACGGCGAAGGCGCGCCAGCGTCTGCGGGCGCGCCTTCTGTCAGACTGGATCTCGGTTTCAGGCATCCGTTCCCAAACGCCCGAAAACGACTTGGGTCACGCCAGGGCTTCGTCGATCGCCTTGGCGACGGACTCGATCGAGCCCATGCCGTCCGCCTCGGTCAACTTGCCCTGGGCTTCATAATAGGGAAGCAGCGGGGCGGTGTTGCGGTTGTAGGCGTCCAGACGGACCGCGAAGGTCTCCGGATTGTCATCCGGGCGGCCCTGTTCGGCGTAGCGTTTGGCGATCCGCTCCAGCAGGGCGGCGTCGTCGACCTTCAGCCGGACCACGGCGTCGATCTGGGCGCCGCGCTTGGCCAGCATGGCGTCCAGGGCTTCGGCCTGGGCTACGGTGCGGGGGAAGCCGTCGAAGATGGCGCCCCCGGCGGCCTCGGCCTCCGGCAGACGATCCTCGATCAGGGCGATGACGATTTCGTCCGTCACCAGATCGCCGCGCGCCAGCACGTCCTTGACCTTGAGGCCCAGCTCCGAGCCCGAGGCGATGGCGGCCCGAAGCATGTCGCCGGTGGAGAGCTGGATCATGCCCTTCTCTTCCACCAGCCGCTTGGCCTGGGTCCCCTTGCCCGCCGCCGGCGGTCCAAACAGGATCAAGTTCACGCGCAAGTCCTCCCCAGGCGTCTTCTAGTCAACTCAGCGACGGACGGGCGTGGGCGCGCCACGACCGCCGCGACCGCGCAGCTTGGCCTTCTTGATCAGCCCCTCGTACTGGTGCGCCAGCAGTTGGGACTGGATCTGGGCCACAGTGTCCATCGTCACCGACACCACGATCAAGATAGACGTTCCGCCGAAGTAGAGGCTGTTGCCCATCTGGGCGACCATGAACTCGGGCAGCAGGCAGACGGCGGTGATATAGGCCGCGCCGATCACCGTCAGACGGGTCAGGACATAGTCCAGATATTCGGCCGTGCGCTTGCCCGGACGGATGCCCGGCAGGAAGCCGCCGTATTTCCGCAGGTTCTCGGCCGTATCCTCCGGGTTGAAGGTGATCGAGGTGTAGAAGAAGCAGAAGAAGATGATCAGGGCGGCGTACAGGGCCATGAACAGAGGCTGGCCGTGGGTCAGTTGCGAGGTGACCAGCGGCAGCCAGCCCAGATAGGACGGCAGGTCCGCATTGGCGGTCAGGCTGGCCACTGTGGTCGGCAGCATCAGCAGGGACGAGGCGAAGATCGGCGGGATGACGCCGGCGGTGTTGACCTTCAGCGGCAGGAACGAGCGCTCGCCTCCCGCCATCCGGTTGCCTTCCTGGCGCTTCGGATACTGGATCAGCAGACGGCGCTGAGCCCGTTCCATGAAGACGATGAAGACCACGGTCGCCACGGCCAGAACGGCGATGAAGAACAGGGCGAAGGCCGACATCTGACCCTGCTGGGCCAGGCCCAGCATCCGGGCGATGGTCGAGGGCAGAACCGCCACGATGCCCGCGAAGATGATCAACGAAATGCCGTTGCCGACGCCGCGCGCCGTCACCTGCTCGCCCAGCCACATCAGGAACATGGTGCCGCCCGTCAGGGTCACGACGGTCGAGACCAGGAAGAAGATCCCCGGATTGTCGACCAGACCCGGCTGGGCGTTCAGACCCGCCGCGATGCCCAGCGACTGGGCCAGGGCCAGGAAGACCGTCAGATAGCGGGTGTACTGGTTCAGCTGCTTGCGGCCGCTCTCCCCGCCTTCCTTCTTCAGCTTCTCCCAGGGCGGATACACCGTGCCCATCAGCTGCACGATGATCGACGCCGAGATATAGGGCGCGACGTTCAGCGCGAAGATGGCCATCCGCTCGACCGCGCCGCCCGAGAACATGTTGAACATGTCCAGGATGCCGCGCTGACCCGAGGGGTCCTGGAAGAACTGCAGGAAGGCCTGCGAGTTGATGCCCGGGATCGGCACATAGGTGCCGATGCGATAAACCAGCAAGGCGCCCAGCGTGAACAGCAGGCGCTTGTGCAGCTCGGTCGCTTTGGCGAACGAGCCCATGTTCATATTGGCGGCGAGTTGTTCTGCGGCCGAAGCCATTATGCGTCCCCACGACTGACTGAGTCGTCAGATAGGCGGAAAGCGGCCCTCATGCGAGGGCCGCTTCCGTTGTTTCGTCGTCGCAGGTGTATTCAGGCCACGGCCTATACGCGCCGCGACGACGCGTTGTTCAGGCCTTGGAAGCGGCGCGCTTGGCGCGGGCCGAGACCTTGTTGGCGTCGCCCTTGGGCGCCTTGGGGGCCGGAGCCTTGCCCTTGGCGGCGTTGCGCTTCTCGACGCGGGCCGCAGCCTTGGCTTCGGCTTCGATACGCTGTTCGACGACCGACCCGCCCGCGGCTTCGATGGCCTTCTTGGCGCCGGCCGTGGCCGACCAGACGACCAGGTTCAGCTTGGCCTTGATTTCACCGGTGCCCAGCAGACGGACGCCGTCCTTGACGCGGCGGATCACGCCGGCGGCGACCAGGGCTTCACCCTTGACCTCGGCCGAGGCGTCCAGCTTGCCGGCGTCGATGGCGTCTTGCAGACGCCACAGGTTCACTTCGGCCAGCTTCAGGGCATTGGGATTGTTGAAGCCGCGCTTGGGCATGCGCATGTACAGCGGCATCTGGCCGCCTTCGAAGCCCAGCAGGCTGACGCCCGTCCGCGACTTCTGACCCTTGACGCCGCGGCCCGAGGTCTTGCCCTTGCCGGAGCCGGGGCCGCGGCCCACGCGCATGCGCTTCTTGTGCGCGCCTTCGTTGTCGCGGATTTCGTTCAGTTTCATGTGCCTGATCCTTTCGGGTGCTAGCGCCCGGACATTCGTCCGGACTCGGCTTGGAAAAAAGAAAGTGGCGAGTGGCGAGTGATGAGTGGCGAGTCAAGAGAAATCGGTCGAACCGACACCCGGGCTACTCGTCACTCGCCACTCATCACTCGCCACTTCGCGTAGCGAACAGTCTTACTTCTCGACCACTTCCACCAGGTGGTGGACCTTGGCGATCATGCCGCGAACCGAAGGGGTGTCCTCCAGGGTCGCTTCACGACCCATGCGGTTCAGGCCCAGGCCCACCAGGGTGGCGCGCTGGTCGTTCTTGCGGCGGATCGGCGAGCCGATCTGCTTGATGGTGACGGTCTTCTTCTCGGCCATGACTTAGGACTCCACGGCTTCGGGCGCCGAGGCGCCGTCGTTGCGACGACCCATCAGATCCGCGACCTTCTTGCCGCGCTTGGACGCGACCTGACGGGGCGACGACTGAACCTTCAGGGCTTCGAACGTCGCACGGATCATGTTGTAGGGGTTCGACGAACCGGTCGACTTGCCCACGACGTCCTGGACGCCGAGGGTTTCGAGGACCGCACGCATCGGACCGCCCGCGATGACGCCGGTGCCGGGAGGGGCCGCGCGCATCATGATCTTGCCGGCGCCCCAACGGCCGTTGCCGTCGTGGTGCAGGGTGCGGTTCTCGCGCAGAGGCACGCGGATCATCGTCTTCTTGGCTTCTTCGGTCGCCTTGCGGATGGCTTCCGGCACTTCGCGCGCCTTGCCGTGACCGAAGCCGACGCGACCCTTGCCGTCGCCGACGACCATCAGGGCGGCGAAGCTGAAGCGACGGCCGCCCTTAACGGTGGCGGCGACGCGGTTGATGTGCACCAGCTTCTCGATGATGTCGCTTTCCGGGGCCTCGGCGGCGGCGGGAGCGTTGCGGTCGCGGCGATTACGATCGCCGCCGCCGCGTTGGGGTTGTTGCGCCATCTGTCGCGTCCCTTAGAAGTTCAGGCCGGCTTCACGCGCGGCTTCCGCCAGCGCCTTCACCCGTCCGTGATAGATGTACTCGCCCCGGTCGAAGACGACGTCCTTGACGCCCTTTTCGATGGCGCGCTCGGCGATCAGCTTGCCGATGGCCGTAGCCGCGGCGATGTCCGACCCCTTGGACCCCCTGCCGCCTTCCAGCGACGAGGCGGCCACGACCGTCACGCCCTGGGCGTCGTCGATGATCTGGGCCGAGATGTTCTTGTCCGAACGATAGACCGACAGACGCAGGCGACCGTTGGCGACAGCCTTCAGGCGACGGCGCGTGCGCTCGGCGCGGCGCTTGGCTTGTTGTCGAAGAGAAAGAGCCATGACTTACTTCTTCTTGCCTTCCTTGCGACGCACGGTCTCGCCGGCGTAACGGACGCCCTTGCCCTTGTAGGGCTCCGGCGGACGCAGCTTGCGGATGACCGCGGCGATCTGACCGACGGCCTGCTTGTCCGCGCCCAGGATCTTGATCTCGGTCTGCTTCGGAACAGCAAAGCTGACGCCGGCCGGCGGGTCGATGTCGACTTCATGCGAGAAGCCGAGCTGCAGCGACAGGGCGTTGCCCTTCATCGCGGCGCGGTAACCCACGCCGACCAGTTCCAGCGACTTCTCGAAGCCGGTGGTGACGCCGGTGACCATGTTGTCGACCAGGGTGCGCGACAGACCCCACATGGCGCGACCGCGCTGGGTGTCGGTCCGCAGGCCCAGCGACAGCTCGTCGCCTTCGTGCTTGACTTCGATTTCTTCGGCGACGGTCCAGGAGCGTTCGCCCTTCGGACCCTTCACCGAGACGGTCTGGCCGTCGAGCGTGACCGTCACGCCCTTCGGCACTGCGATGGTTTTCTTGCCAATACGGGACATGTCAGTAGACCCTGCAGAGGACTTCGCCGCCGACATTGGCGTCGCGAGCGGCGGCGTCGGACATGACGCCCTTCGAAGTCGAGAGGATCGAGATGCCGAGGCCGTTCTTGACGGGCTTCAGATCGCCGATCGCGGAGTAGACGCGGCGGCCCGGCTTGGACACGCGCGCGATCTCGGCGATGACGGGCTGACCGTCGAAATACTTCAGCTCGATCTCGAACTGCGGAAACTCACCCGGGTTCTGAACCAGGTTGTAGCCGCGGATGTAGCCTTCGTCCTGCAGCACGTCGAGGACGCGCTGGCGCAGACGGGAAGCCGGGGTCAGCACCTTGGAACGCTTGCGGGTCGCCGCGTTCTTGATGCGAGCGATCATGTCGCTCAGGGGATCGTTGATCATCATGTCTCTTCGCTCCCCTTACCAGCTGGACTTGGTCAGGCCCGGGATTTGTCCCAGGTTGCCAAGCTCACGCAGCGCAATCCGGCTCATCTTGAGCTTGCGATAGAACGCACGCGGACGACCGGTCACTTCGCAACGGTTGCGAATGCGGCTCGGCGCGGAGTTGCGCGGCAGTTCAGCCAACTTCAGGCGCGCGGCGAAGCGCTCCTCAAGCGGCAGGTTTTCGTCGTTGGCGGTCGCCTTCAGGGCGGCCCGCTTCGCGGCATACTTCGCAACCAGGGCCTTGACGGCTTCGTTGCGGTTTACGGCGCTCTTTTTAGCCATTGTGCTCTTCCCTTCCCGCTCAGTTCTTCAAGAACGGGAACTTGAACTCGGTGAGGAGAGCCTTGGCTTCCTCATCGGTCTTGGCCGTGGTGCAGACGACAATGTCCATGCCCCACATCTGGTCGATCTGGTCGTAATTGATTTCCGGGAACACGATGTGTTCCTTCAGACCGGTGGCGTAGTTGCCGCGACCGTCGAAGGACGTGCCCTTCAGACCGCGGAAGTCCTTCACGCGCGGCAGCGCGATCGTAATGAACCGGTCCAGGAACTCGTACATCTGGTCGCCGCGCAGGGTGACCTTGCCGCCGATGACCATGCCTTCGCGCAGCTTGAAGCCGGCGATGGAGTTACGGGCCTTGGTGGCGACGGCCTTCTGACCGGCGATGGCCGTCAGATCCTTGAGGGCCGCATTGGCCTTCTTGGAATCGGCGACGGCTTCGCCGATGCCCATGTTCAGGACGATCTTGTCCAGCTTGGGCACCTGCATTTCGTTCGTATAGCCGAACTTGGCCTTCATCTCCGCACGGATGCGGTTCTGATACTCGGCCTTCAGCCGGGGGGTGTACTTCTCGGTAGCCATCAGATGACGTCTCCCGTCGTCTTGGCGAAGCGGACCTTCTTGTCCCCTTCGATCCGGAAGCCGACGCGGGTCGCCTTGCCGTTGGCGTCGGCGATCGCGACGTTCGACAGGTGAAGCGAGGCTTCCTTGTTCTTGATGCCGCCCTGCGGGTCAGCCTGGCTCGGACGCGTGTGGCGCTGAACCATGTTGACGCCTTCCACGACGACGCGGTTTTCGGAGGGCAGGACCTTCAGCACATTGCCCGTGCGGCCCTTGTCCTTGCCGGTGAGGACGACGACGCGGTCGCCCTTCTTGATCTTGGCGGCCATGGTTACAGGACCTCCGGAGCCAGCGAGATGATCTTCATGTGGTTCTTGGCGCGCAGTTCGCGGGGAACCGGGCCGAAGATCCGCGTGCCGACGGGCTCGTTCTGCTTGTTGACGATGACGGCGGCCGACTTGTCAAAACGAATGACCGAGCCGTCCTTGCGTTGGATGTCCTTGGCGGTGCGCACGACGATGGCGCGCACGACGTCGCCCTTCTTCACGCGGCCGCGCGGAATGGCTTCCTTCACGGAGGCGACGATAGTGTCGCCGATCGAGGCGTAGCGGCGCTTGGAGCCGCCCAACACCTTGATGCACATGACCCGGCGGGCGCCCGAATTATCGGCCACTTCCAGGTTAGTTTGCATCTGGATCATAAGATCAGATCCTTCTGATTACGAGGCGGAGGCGTTGGAAAGGACTTCCCAGCGCTTCAACTTGGACTTGGGGGCGCACTCGACGATGCGAGCGATGTCGCCGACTTTGAGCGCGTTGGCTTCGTCGTGGGCGTGATACTTCTTGGAAGACCGGACGGTCTTCTTCAGCAGCGGGTGCAGCAGGGTGCGCTCCACCTTCACGACGACGGTCTTGTCGCCCTTGTCGGACACGACCACGCCTTCAAGAATTCGCTTGGGCATATTCGTTTCCTTACGAGGCCGCACGCTTCTCGCGCAGAAGCGTCGAGATGCGGGCGATGTCTTTGCGCACTTCACCCACGCGGTGGGTTTTCTCCATCTGGCCGGTGGCCGCCTGGAAACGCAGGTTGAACTGTTCCTTCTTGAGCTTCAGCAGCTCGTCGGCCAGTTGGTCGGTCGTTTGCGACCGCAGATCGGCGATCTTGGTCATTAGGCGGCTTCCTCAACTTGGGCGATGCCGGCGTCGATGCGGGTCACCACCTTGGTGCGGACCGGCAGCTTGGCGGCGCCGAGACGGAGCGCCTCGCGGGCGACCTCGTCCGACACGCCGTCGATTTCGAACAGGATGCGGCCCGGGTGGCAGCGCGCGGCCCAGTAGTCCACAGCGCCCTTGCCCTTACCCATCCGGACTTCGGCCGGCTTGCCCGTGACGGGCAGGTCGGGGAAGACGCGAATCCAGACGCGGCCCTGACGCTTCATCTGGCGGGTGATCGCGCGGCGGGCCGCTTCGATCTGACGCGCCGTGATGCGTTCCGGTTCCAGCGTCTTCAGGCCGTACGACCCGAAGTTCAGCGAGAAGCCGCCCTTGGCCGAGCCGTGGATACGGCCCTTGAAGGCCTTGCGGTACTTGGTCTTCTTCGGTTGCAACATGACTTAGTTCTCACGTCCCCGATCGCGACGCGGACCGCGGTCGCCACGGGGGCCGCCGCGTTCGCGGCCTTCGTTCGAGGACGGACCCGAGGCTTCCTGGGCCCAACGCTTGTCCTGGGCCATCGGGTCGTGCTCAAGCACTTCTCCCTTAAACACCCAGACCTTCACGCCGATGATGCCGTAGGTCGTCTTGGCTTCGTAGAAGCCGTAGTCGATGTCGGCCCGCAGGGTGTGAAGCGGCACGCGGCCTTCGCGATACCATTCCATCCGCGCGATTTCGGCGCCGCCCAGACGACCCGAGACATTCATCCGAATGCCCTTGGCGCCCAGACGCATGGCCGACTGCATGGCGCGCTTCATGGCGCGACGGAAGGCCACGCGGCGTTCCAGCTGCTGCGCGATGTTCTCGGCGATCAGCTGAGCGTCGGTTTCCGGCTTGCGGACTTCGATGATGTTCAGGTGAACTTCACCTTCGGTGCGCGCCGAGATGTCCTTGCGGAGCTTCTCGATGTCAGCGCCCTTCTTGCCGATCACGACGCCCGGACGGGCGGCATAGATGGTGATGCGGCACTTCTTGTGCGGGCGCTCGATGATGATGCGCGACACGCCGGCGGCCGACAGGCGTTCCCGCAGCCACTCGCGCAGCTTCAGGTCCTGGTGCAGCAGGCGGGAATAGTCGGCGCCGGCGGCGAACCAACGGCTGTCCCACGTGCGGTTCACGCCGAGGCGCAGACCGACCGGATTGATTTTCTGTCCCATCAGGCGGCCTCGCCGGCTTCGCGGACCACGATGGTGATCTCGCTGAACGGTTTCAGGATGCGCGACGAGCGACCACGAGCGCGGCTCGCGAAACGCTTCATCACCAGGTTCTTGCCCACAAACGCCTCGGCGACGACCAGGTTGTCGATGTCGAGGTTGTGGTTGTTCTCGGCGTTCGAGATCGCCGAATACAGGACCTTGCGGACGTCGCCGGCGATGCGCTTACGGCTGAATTCCAGCTCGTTCAGCGCCTTCTGAACCGGCATGCCGCGGATCGAGGCGGCCACCAGGTTCAGCTTTTGCGGGCTGATGCGCACATTGACCAGCTTGGCGCGGGCCTCGGTCGGGGCGACCCGACGGGTGTTCTTGGTCTGGGCCATCGGTTACTTCCTTTTGGCCTTCTTGTCCGCCGCGTGACCCGGGAAGTTCCGGGTCGGGGCGAACTCGCCGAACTTCATGCCGACCATCTCTTCCGAGACCGACACGGGAACGTGCTTCTGACCGTTATGGACGCCGAACGTCAGACCGACGAACTGCGGCAGGATGGTGGAGCGGCGCGACCAGGTCTTGATCACGTCCTTGCGGCCCGACGATTGAACGGCGTCGGCCTTCTTGAGCAGATACCCGTCGACAAACGGGCCTTTCCAGGAGGAGCGGGCCATTCTTAGCGAGCCTTCTTCACGTGACGGGTACGGATGATGAACTTGTCCGTAGCCTTGTTCTTACGGGTGCGGGTGCCCTTGGTGTCCTTACCCCACGGCGTTACGGGGGTACGACCGCCGGAGGTCCGGCCTTCACCACCACCGTGCGGGTGGTCGATCGGGTTCATGGCGACGCCGCGGACGTGCGGACGCCAGCCCATGTGGCGCTTGCGGCCGGCCTTGCCCAGGTTCTGGTTCATGTGGTCGGGGTTCGAAACCGCGCCCACCGTGGCCATGCAGCTGTCCAGGACCATGCGCAGCTCGCCCGAGCCGAGACGGATCTGGGCGTAACCCTGATCGCGACCCACCAGCTGGGCGTAGGCGCCGGCCGAACGGGCCAGCTGAGCGCCCTTGCCGGGCTTCATCTCGATGTTGTGGATGATCGTACCCACCGGCATCGAACGAAGCGGCATGGCGTTGCCCGGCTTCACGTCGGTCTTTTCGCCCGCGACCACCGTGTCGCCCGCCTTCAGGCGTTGCGGCGCGATGATGTAGGTCTTCTCGCCGTCCTCATAGGTCACGAGGGCGATGAAGGCCGTGCGGTTCGGATCGTATTCCAGACGCTCGACCGTGCCGACCATGTCCCACTTACGACGCTTGAAGTCGATCTTGCGGTACAGGGTCTTGGCGCCGCCGCCGCGGAAGCGGACCGCGACGCGACCGCCCTGCCCGCGACCGCCCGACTTGGTCAGACCTTCGGTCAGCGACTTTTCCGGACGGCCCTTGTGGAGCTCCGAACGGTCGACCAGCACGAGGGCGCGACGGCCCGGCGAAGTCGGATTGTAATGTTTCAAGGCCATCTGATCAGAGCCCCGTGGTGACGTCGATCGACTGGCCGTCGGCCAGGGTCACGATCGCTTTTTTGATATCGACGCGACGGCCGAGGATGCCCCGGAAGCGCTTGGTCTTGCCCTTTTGGACCAGGGTGTTGACCTTGACGACGTTGACTTTGAACAGGCTTTCGACCGCGGCGGCGATCTCGTCCTTGGTCGCCGTATCGGCGACGCGGAAGACGACCTTGTTCTGCTCGGACAGGATCGTGGCCTTTTCGGTGATCACCGGGGCCAGGATGGTGTCGTAGTGCTTGGCGGTAGGTTGAGCGGCCATTACGCGGCTTCCTTATCGCTGAAGCGGGCTTCGATCGCCTCGACGGCGGCCTTGGTCAGCACCAGCTTGTCGGCCCGCAGGATGTCATAGACGTTCAGGCCGGCGTTCGGCAGGACGTCGATGTGCGGGATGTTGCGGGCGGCCAGACCGAAGTTGGCGTCGACTTCCGGACCCGCGATGATCAGAGCCTTGGTCCAGCCCAGCTTGCCCAGCGTCTCGCGCAGGGCGGCCGTCTTGGCTTCCGTGACCGATACGCTGTCGACGACGACCAGGTCGCCCGACTTCACCTTGGACGACAGGGCGTGACGCAGAGCCAGGGCGCGAATCTTCTTCGGCAGGGAGAAGCCGTGATCGCGAACGACCGGACCGAAGGCGCGCGAGCCGCCGACGAACTGCGGCGCACGGCGCGAACCGTGACGGGCGCCGCCGGTGCCCTTCTGCTTGTACATCTTCTTACCCGTACGAGAGTTCTCGTTGCGGGTTTGAACCTTGTGCGTGCCGGCGCGGCGCTTGGCCAGCTGCCAGCTGACGGTGCGGGCCAGGATGTCGCCGCGGATTTCGGAGATGCCGAAGACGGCGTCCGAGAGCTCCACGTCGCCGGCAGCCTTGCCGTCGAGTTTGATGACCGAGAGTTTCATTACGCTTCACCGCCTTCGGTCGCTTCAACGGCCGGGGCTTCTTCAGCCGGGGTCTCAGCGGGTTGAGCAGCAGCCTTCGCCGACTTGACGGCGCCCGGGAACGGGGCCTCGGCCGGACGGGCCTTCTTGATGGCGTCGCGAACCTTGACGTAGGCGCCGTCATGACCGGGGACAGCGCCCTTGATCAGGATCAGGCCGCGCTCGGCGTCCACGCGGACGACGGTCAGGTTCTGGGTGGTGACGGTTTCGGCGCCGTAGTGACCGGCCATCTTCTTGCCGGGGAAGGTACGGCCCGGATCCTGGCGGTTACCGGTCGAACCATGCGAACGGTGCGACAGCGACACGCCGTGCGTGGCGCGCAGACCGCCAAAGTTCCAGCGCTTCATGGCGCCGGCGAAACCCTTACCGATGGTCTCGCCCTGGATGTCGACCTTCTGACCCGCCACGAAGTGGTCGGCCGACAGTTCGGCGCCAACGTCCAGCAGACCGTCCGCATCGACGCGGAACTCGGTCACATAGGCCTTGGGCTCGACTTCCGCCTTGGCGAAGGTCTCGCGTTGAGCCTTGTTGGTGTTCTTAGCCTTCTTCGCGCCAGCGCCCAGCTGGAGAGCGACGTAGCCGTCACGCTCCTGGGTACGTTGGCCGACGACCTGGCAGCCGTCGAGCTGCAGCACAGTGACCGGAACGTGCGCGCCGTCATCGGCGAACACGCGGGTCATGCCCAGCTTCTTGGCGATCACGCCCGTGCGCATCGGATCCCGCCTCTTTCTACTTAAATCTTGATCTCGACGTCCACGCCGGCGGACAGGTCGAGCTTCATGAGCGCGTCCACGGTCTGCGGGGTGGGGTCGACGATGTCGAGCACGCGCTTGTGCGTGCGGATTTCAAACTGCTCACGCGACTTCTTATCGACGTGCGGAGAGCGGTTCACGGTGAACTTTTCGATCAGGGTCGGCAGCGGAATCGGACCACGGACAGTGGCGCCGGTGCGCTTGGCGGTGTTGACGATCTCGCGCGTCGAAAAATCGAGGACGCGGTGATCAAAGGCCTTGAGCCTGATGCGGATGCTTTGATCCATATCGGTGCTTACTTCCAATGCGGTCGGAGGACCGCGTCCCTGTGAACCATTTCAAAGACCGAAGGCCTTCGGGCGCTAGGCCCTCAGGGTACGCAAATCCGCAAAAACGATCGGCCCACGCAGTCGCCTGCGAAGGCCGTTAAAGTCCTGGGTCACTGCAAAGAACAGGGTCTCAGGTCGTTCCTGCGAACCGCGTCTGCATCCGGGGATGCACAGCCGGTCCAACAAGAGTGGCGGCTTATGCCTAGCGATTCCGATTTCGTCAAGCGCGGAACCAAGAGCGGCGATAGGATTTTCCGCGCCGGTCGGAGGACGGTCGAACACCGCCTCCGCTGGCCGCAAATGATCAGGCCGCCGCCGTCTCCCCCGCCCTCATGAGCCGCGCCGCCGTCACCATATTGGCGAGCGCCGCCTCAGTCTCGGGCCAAGCCCGCGTCTTCAACCCGCAATCCGGATTCACCCAAAGCCGGTCCTGCGGCAGTTTGCGCGCCGCCGCCTTCAGCAGGGCGGTCATCGCCTCGACCGTGGGGACGCGCGGCGAGTGGATGTCATAGACGCCCGGCCCGATCTCGGCCGGATAGCGGTAGTCGGAGAAGGCGTCGAGCAGCTCCATCCTGGACCGCGAGGTCTCGATGGAGATGACGTCGGCGTCCATGGTTCCGATGGCCTGAATGATGTCGTTGAACTCCGAATAGCACATATGGGTGTGGATCTGGGTTTCGTCTCGCACCCCCGATGCCGCGATGCGGAAGCTTTCGACCGCCCATTCCAGATAGTCGTCCCAGTCGGCGCGCCGCAGGGGCAGGCCTTCGCGCAGGGCGGCCTCGTCGATCTGGATGACGGCGGCGCCGGCGGTTTCGAGATCGACTACCTCGTCGCGGATGGCGAAGGCGATCTGACGGCAGGTGGTGCTGCGCGGCTGGTCGTCGCGCACGAAGGACCAGTTCAGAATCGTGACGGGGCCCGTCAGCATGCCTTTCACCGGTCTGTCGGTGAGACCCTGCGCATAGCGCCACCATTCGACTGTCATGGGCCTGGGCCGCGCGACGTCGCCGTAGAGGATGGGCGGGCGCACGCAGCGCGAACCGTAGGACTGCACCCAGGCGGCCTTTGTGAAGACGAAGCCGGACAAGTGCTCGCCGAAGTACTGGACCATGTCGTTGCGCTCGAACTCGCCGTGGACCAGGACATCCAGGCCGAGCGCCTCCTGCCATTTGATCGCTCGCGCGGTCTCGTCGCGCAGCAGGCGGGCGTAGGCCGCATCGTCGATGACGCCTCGCCCGTGATCAGCGCGCGCCTTTCGGATCCCAGCTGTCTGAGGAAAGGAGCCGATGGTGGTGGTCGGATAGGCGGGCAGATTCAGACGCCCTCGCTGAACCTGGCGACGAATTTCAAAGCAGGAGTTTCTGAGCGCCAGGGCGGGGTCGGCATCGGCGGCTCGCGCCTGGACCTTGGGGTCGTTGATGCGCGGTGAAGTGCGACGTGAGGCGACCGAGGCGGTCGAGGCGTCGAGCGCCGCTTTCACCGCGCCGCGGCCTTCATTCAACGCCCGCGCCAGGGTGGCCAACTCGGCCACCTTCTGCACGGCGAAGGCCAGCCAGTCCTTGATCTCGGGATCGAGCCCGGTCTCCCGTTCCAGATCGATCGGGGCGTGCAGCAAGGAGGAGGACGGGGCGATCACCACCCTGCGCCCGGCCGCGACCAGGGGCTCCACCTTGTCCAGCACGGCGTTGAGGTCGGCCTTCCAGACGTTGCGGCCGTCAATGACGCCGAGCGACAGCACCTGATCGACGCGCGCCGCAGACGCGACCTGGGCCAACTGCTCCGGCGCTCGGATCAGGTCGATGTGCAGTCCGTGAACCGGCAGGCGCAGCACGGCCTCCAGATTATCCCCGAGCCCACCGAAATAGGTGGTCAGCATCAGCTTGATCGGCGGCGTCACGTCGGTCAGCACACGATAGGCGTGGTCGTAAGCCGCCTTCGCCTCATCGCTCAGATCGGTGACCAGGCAGGGCTCGTCCATCTGCACCCAGGTGGCGCCGGCGCGGGCCAGGGACCGCAGCACCTCGGCATAGATCGGCAGCAGGCGCGGCAGCAGGCTGAGGACGTCAAACGGCTCGCCCCGCGTCTTGCCCAGCAGGAGATAAGAGACCGGTCCCAGCAGCACCGGCCGGGTCTCGATCCCCAGCGCCCTGGCCTCCAGATATTCGTCCAGCGCCTTGGTCGAGCCGAGACGGAACACCTGGTCGGCGGTAAATTCAGGCGCGAGATAATGGTAGTTGGTGTCGAACCATTTGGTCATCTCCATGGCCGGCGTCCCCTCGCCGCTCGCATGGGCGTGACCGTGTGCGCACGCCTGACCGTCGCCCCGTGAACCGCGGGCCATGGCGAAGTAGGTCGCCAGATCGACACGATCCCCGCGCCAGCCGTAGGCGGGCGGCACGGCGCCGACCATGGCGGTCAGGTCGAGCACATGGTCATAGAGAGAGAAGTCGTTGGACGGCACGACGTCGGCCCCCAGGTCACGCTGGCGCGCCCAGGTCAGGCTGCGCAGCTGGGCGGCGGCGGACAGAAGGGCCTCGGCGTCGGTCTTGCCGGCCCAATAGGCCTCGAGCGCGGTCTTCAGCTCTCTCTTGGGGCCGATGCGGGGAAAGCCGAGGGTGGCGACCTGGACGGTGTGGCGGGTCATGACGTTCGAAACCTGTGTTGTGGCCAGGCTTCGGACAGGGTCGCGCGGACGCCGACGCGGACGTGCAGGGTCCGGCGGCGCGCATGCGGCCTGACCGGACACCCCGCCGGAGGACGTTATCTGTCGGGGCAGGTCTCCTGGCTCACGGGTCGACGCCTAGGGTCCGGCCTTCCCGGCGTGAACGCCAGTGACACGAGATGGACCTTCGACTCGCCGCTTACAGTTGCGGGGGCAGCGCCGGTTTCCCACCGGCTTCCCTCTTAGCTGCACGTGTTCCGAAGACCACGTGCAGACCACGACGGCTGAGGATGGCCTCACAATCAGCAGGCCGTCAATACATATAAGGATATGCTTATACGATTATGCGATTGCCACAGCTTAACCCTTTGCCTCCAGATGCGCCCACCCCTGACACATTGCGACCACAAGGCGTGGCGGATGGGCAACACGACAGTTTCAAGACACTTACGTAACGACGATTTAATGCTCAGCTTCGTCCGCGCCTGATAGCAGCCGCCCTCCCCGGACCCCCATCCGGGTCGAGACTGCTAAGGACAAAAGAAAATGAAGACGATCCTCCTCGCCACGGCCGCCGCCGCCCTGTTCGCCGCCCCGGCCTTCGCCCAAGACGCCGTCGGCTCGGTCGGCGTGACCTATTCCAACCCCTCGATCGAAGTCGCCGGCAACGATGTCGACGCCGACGTCTGGACCGTGGACGGCACGGTCGCCCTGCCGGCCGCTGACTGGACCGTGACCCTGAACGGCGCCGTCGACTACACCAAGGCCTTCGGTGAAGAAGACGTCACCGGCGTCGCCGCCGCCCACCTGACCAAGATGTGGACCTCGGACGTCCGCGCGGGCGCCTTCGTCGCCGCCAACGGCATCGGCTCGGGCGATGAGCCGGTCTGGACCGTCGGCGCCGAGGCCCAGAAGTACCTGTCCAACGCGACCCTGACCGGCCTGGTCGCCTACACCACGGCTGACGACGCAGACGCCGACATCTGGACCGTCGGCGGCGACGCCGCCTTCTACGTGATGCCGAACCTGCGCCTGAACGCCGGCGTCAGCTACAACAACGTCGATGTCGCCGGCGGCGACGTGGACGCCTGGACCTACGGCGTTGGCGCCGAGTACGAAATCGAGAACACCCCGTTCTCGGTCGGCGCTTCCTACACCCGCGCCGACATCGACTCGCTGGACGTCGACACCTGGTCGCTGGGTCTGCGCTACAGCTTCGGCGGCGGCCTGCAAGCGCGTGACCGCGCCGGCGCCGGCCTGGGCGTTTCCGCCATCACCAGCGTCCTGGGCGCCTTCTAAGCCTGACGGCCTGCTGACTAAAAAGAGCCCCGGCGGACCGATCCGCCGGGGCTTTATTTTACCAGCTAATGAATCCGCAGACGTAGCCAACACAGTTTCTATGTGCCCCCATTGCCAAGCCTAAGCATTGATCCCACTCATAACCGCCCACATCATAAGCCCCGTTACACTCATCGACTCTTTGCTCTAAAATTTGCTCACACATGTTCTCACACGCAAGCGATCCCGCCAAAGTTTGGCTTGGAATTAAAAGAAGACTCAGCGCAAAAACGCCAGAGGAAAGCAATTTTTTGTATCCAGCCATAGAACCCTCCACATGTTGGTACCGTTACGTTACCAACTTTGGCGAGAAATTGCCATCACCCTTAGTTGCAGCGCCCAATTTCCTCGTTTTCTTGATTTCCGATAACTAATCGACCAGATCCTCGAACGGCCTGAGTACGAGCACCTGATAGACATCTAATGCGGACGTCTCCCGAGCCAGAAATCGCAGCATCAGCATTCAGCACTGTAGCATGCACGGTTATATTGCCGCTTCCGCCGATCATAGCGACAAGATTATCTACGGTGCCCGACCTTATCGTAATATTTCCAGAACCACCTATTACGGCATTTACATTTCCAATCACTTCAGAAACCTGGATACTACCAGATCCACTGACTGCCCCAGTAAATCGCCTGTTCGATCCGACACTTATATCTGAACTTCCAGACAACGCCACCGTCGCCGATTGTGAAATCCCTGCACGCAGCGCGCCTGTGCCAAGAGATTTTAGCAATAACGCTCCGGAGATGTTTGCTATATTCCACAATCCACAACCGGCGTTCTCTAATCTCACGTCGTGCGCGCCGCGCCCTACGGCCCCGAAGACGGCGCCCTCCGCGCTGACGTCCACATCACGCGGGGTGCGCAACACGATCAGCGGCGCCTCTTCCAGACGGACGCGGCCCAGGTTGCGCACCTCAACACTGGCGCCTTCGCCCGGCTGGGCGGCGCCCGCACGTCCGGCGTTGCAGTTGCGGACGTCGCCGCTCCACATCCGGTTGGAACGCAGGCCGCCGTCGATGCGGACGTCCCGTCCCTGACGACGCACCTGGAGCGCGGGCAACCGGGAGCGTCCCTGCGTCACCTCCACGGCGACGTCCTGGCGGTCTTCGACGATGACGACGACGCGCGCGACGGCGTTGCGGATTTCGACTTCGGCGGCCGACGCCGGCGCGGCTGCGGCGCAGGCGGCCAATGCGGCGGCGGCGATCAGAACGGTCTTCATGAGAGCTCCCTTTCCCTGACTACGGGAGAAGGGTGATCGCCCGGGCGACCCAAGTCATTTTAACTTCAGGTCATGAACCCGAATTAACCTGGCCCCCGCCTCATGGCCTGATCTCTCCCGCTCCGTCGGCGGCGCCGATCTGCGGTTCGAAGTCGCGTTCGAACTGGGCGATCCGGCTCTTCAACAATCCGGTGCGCTTCAGGGCCAGAGAGGCCGCCCAGCGGGCCGCCAGCTCGGGCGTCCCCATGGCGTCGGTGCATCGCGGGCGTCCGCCGCAGCTGCGAAGGACGGCGTTGGTGAACAGGGCTCCGTTCCGGAAACGCGACGGCCAGGTCTGGAAGTCCATCGACAGGCTGACGCAGAACCGATCCAGATTCTCCACCCTGTGCGGCGCATACAGAGGCCAGGTCAGCGCCCGGCCCGGCTCCAGATCGATGATCTGCGCCTCTCGCTCGAAGGCCAGGTCATAGGGCAGTTCCTCGGTCGTCTGGCGGGCGACCACCTGTTCCATGTTCCGTTCCGGCAATCGCCGCTCGTCGCCGGGATAGACGTAGATCCGCTTGCGCCCCCGCATGTGGAACAGGACCACCCCTGCCGCGTCGAAATGATAGGGCACCCGCGCCTTGGGCGACGACAGGATCAGCTGACCGGCGTTCCGAACGGCTCTAAGACCGGGGTAGGTCGCCTGGATCTTGCGAAATTCGTCCATGGCGGCGGCCCAAAGCTCTGGCCAGCCGGTCTCCACGCTCCGCAAATTGACCCACAGCCGGCCCTGTTTGATGGCCTCCAGCAGGGCCTCGCCGGACAGCCGCCCTCGCGCGCCGGTCCGCAGACTGACCTGCCCCGCCTCGTCATAGTCATACAGGTTGATGTCGAACAGTTCGGCGGGATAGCGATCCAGCACCGTCGCCAGGACCGCATCCTCGGCGAACCCCTGATCGACCAGGGTGTGCGGGTGGTCCGCCGCCTCTGAGATCGGACCGGGATAGCGGGTGCGTCGTTCGTTCATCGGCTTTCCTCGGCTTCGCTTAGACGTGGGCCACGCGGGTCGGGCCCTTGCGCTTGGCCGCCGCCTTGCTCACGGCGGACCGAAGGGCGAAGGCGGCGCCGCGCAACTGGCCAAGGGAGGAGGCTTCGCAGGCCTCGATGGTGGACCAGCGGCGACGCAGAGAGTTGCGCAGGGCCTGCCCCCGTCCTCCGGCTCCGCCCAGGGCGGCCACGGCCGCCTCGCCTAGGCTCCGACCCAGGCCGGGCCGGATCACCACCGCCTCCCGCACCGTCTGGCGCGCATTGACGAAATACTTCTTGTACCCCTCGCCTTCGAAACCGAAGTCGAAGACGCGGAAGCCGTCCGCCGCCGCCAACCGCATTGTGTCCATGCTCAACAGAATGCCGGGCGAACACCGCGCCAGCCGCGGCTCATAGGCCGGGAACCAGAAGTGGTAATGACGGCCGGCGTGGAGCGAGAACTCCAGCGCCACCAGGCTGTCGCCGGCGTGCATGACGGCCATCGAGGCGCCGAAGTCTTCGTGCCGGGCCAGCATCAGGGCGTGCAGCAGGTCGCGTGTCCATCCGCAGGCGAAGATGTCGTGCAGACCGGATCGACGGTACTGGGCCGCCTTCAGGGCGATCAGACGGTCCAGGAGAAACGGGTCGCGCAGGCCCGCCTCGACGCGGATCGGCCCAAGCTCGGCCTCGAGACTGCGACGGGCGCGCTCCTTGTCCTTGAAATACTTGCCGTAGGTCGATCGCCGCTCGGCGTACCAGGCCTCGTAACCGGGCTCCGACATGGCGACCTGGACCGTTCCTCGCGCCTGCCCCGCTTGGGCGGGCCCCACCCAGCTCGGCACATTAAGCCTTCGCGGGTTCAGCACGCCGGCGACCGCCTCCAGACTGAGCATCTCGTCCTCGGCGGCGATGACGCCGTGGTAGTCGTTCATCGGGGCGCCCAGCGGCTGCACCGCGCCGCCGCGCCTCTGGTGGGGAAAGAAACCCACAATCCGCTCGCCCCGCCGAAACACGGCGACGGCGGCGCCCGGGCAGACGCGGGCGGCGATCTCAGTGAATTCCCACCGGAAATAGGGGCTGGCCAGGGCGGGGTTGGTTAAGGTCCACCGCCGCCACAGGTCGACCGCGGCGGGATCCATCGCCTCCGCCTTCATGATCTCGACCTGCAGCGTTTCCGCCATGACGCCCTCGTGCGACCTCGACAGGCGAGGTCCGTTCCATCACGCCTCCTAACCAATCTCCTGTTTCGTTAGGGTTCACCGGCATGGTGAACGTCTGTTGACGCATGAGGAGGGAGCCGTGGCGCTCCGGATGCGTTGGCTCCGTCTCGGACGCCCCGCGTCTCCTTGGAAATGAAGCCGATGACCGACACCCGCCCCGATGACCGCAAAGTCGAGAATGAAAACCTGCGCCCGGACTCCGACGGCGAGCCGCCGCGCCCGGCGACGGAGCCAAAGGGCGCCGAAGGCTCCAGCAATTCAGGAAAGACGGCGACGGACCCGGCGACAGGGGAAGCGAACTGACCCCGCAGCCATCGTCCCCCGACCTTCCAGGATTATTCATGCCCCCTCGTTTCATTGTCCTGGCGCCAACCGTCGCCGCCCTGACCGTCGCGGGCCTGGCTGTCGCCGCCTGCGATCCCAACGACGACCGGCCGCCCGCCGCCCCCGCAGAGCAGACCGCCCAAGTCGGGGCGCAGGGCCGTCTGTCGCGCGACGCCATCGAGAACACCGCCTATTCCCCGCCGTCGACCGAGGGTGAAGGTGCGAGCCCTGCGGCTCGACCGCAACCGGACCCCGCCCTGATCCGCGCCCAAGTGCTGTTGCAACGCGCCCGCTTCTCGCCAGGCGCCATCGACGGTTTGGAAGGGTCCAACATGCGTCAGGCCGTCTCCGCCTTTCAGAAGGTCCAGGGTCTGCCCGTCAACGGCCGCCTCGACGCCGAGGTCATGGGGCGGTTGCGCGCCGCCAGCCAGGGCGCCGTGACCTCTACCTATGAGATAACCCAACAGGACGTTTCGGCTTCCTATCTCGGCATAGTCCCGACCGAGCTGGAGGCCCAGGGCCGGGCGCCGTCTATGGGCTACGCCAATATCGTCGAAGCGCTGGCCGAGCGCTTTCATGTGACCGAGGACCTGCTGAGGGCCCTGAATCCTGCGGCAGACTTCAACCGCCCAGGCCAGAAGTTGCTGGTTCCCGCGATCAATACGACGCCCTTGGCTGCGGATGTCGAAAGAATTGAGGTGGACAAGGCCCAAGGCGCGGTGCGGGCCTATGGCGCGGACGGGACGCTGCTCGCCTATTTCCCGGCGACGATCGGCAGTCGGGACAATCCCACCCCGACGGGCACGGTCAAGGTCAACGGCGTCGCCCGCAATCCCGACTATGTCTACGACCCGTCAAAGCTCAGCTATGGCGATGTGGATCGCAAGGTGGTCGTGGCCCCCGGGCCCAACAATCCTGTGGGCGTGGTCTGGATCGATCTGAACAAGCCCAGCTACGGCATCCACGGCACGCCGGATCCACATCTGGTCGGCAAGACCGCGTCGCACGGCTGCGTTCGCCTGACCAATTGGGACGCCTGGACCCTGGCCGACAAGGTCAAGCCAGGCGTGACTGTCCGCTTCGTCTAGGTGCTGGACCTAGTGGACGGCGCCGAAGGGCGTCCCGTCCCAGAAGTCGCAGTTGTGACGAGCGAAGAAGGCGTCATCCAGTCGATCGCCCTGGGCCGTAAACACCCGAACCGGCCCCGCGCCCGCCACACGGGGCCATTCAGCGCCGAAATCCTGCTGTCCGAATCCGGCCCACAGGCCCTGCATGCGGAGCGACAACGCCTTCTGCTCTGGCGTGAACCGGTCGACGTCGGCGAAGATCCAACTGGTCCCGAAGACATAGGCCAGTTCGCTGGCGTGATAAGCGCCCAGGTCCAGGCCCACGATCCCGTCGGGCAGGACGAATGGGGCGTCGCGATCGGCGAACTCATATCCCCAGACTGGCGTATAGCGCGACAGCTGACGCCGCAGGGCCTGGGACGGACAGGCGAACCTCTGGTCGGTGAAGTTGGCGGCGATGGCATAGGCCGGGCCATCCGGGCCGACCGGATAGCGGTCCAGCACGCGGGGACCGACATCGCCGTACATCCACAGCGTCTCCTTCTGGTAGCGGTCCATGTCCTTGACTTCATTGGCGAACAGACGCCCCTCGTCCAGATTGGTCCCGACGATGACGGGCACGCGGGTGAACCGCCCTTGGTCGATAGCCAGGGCGGGGTTTTCAGGCACGGTCGCATCGGTGTGCACCGGTCCCCACGACCCTGGGCCGTTGATGCCCGCCCGAACTGACGGCGCCCGCGACAGACGCCAGGCGGGCAAGGCCTTCAGGCAGGCGATCTGATCGGCGCCGGTGCAGCCCAAACGCCGGGCGAAGAGCGGGCCGGAGGCGGCGGCCTCTTCAGCGCTGACCAGAGACGAGGGCTCCAGACAGCCGCCGCTTTGCAGGATCATCCTCTGATAGAGACCCTCGGCCTGGGGCGAGGTCATCAGATAACAGGCGGCCCAGGCGCCGGCGCTTTCCGTGAACAGGGTGACATTGGCCGGGTCTCCGCCGAAGGCGGCGACGTTGCGGTTCACCCATTTCAGCGCCGCCAACTGATCCATCAGGCCGAAGTTGCCGCCGAACCCCTCACCCTCAGCCTGGAACTGAGGATGCGCCAGCCAGCCGAGGGCCCCCAGCCGGTAGTTCAAAGTGACGACCACCCGGTCCTGATCCGCCGCCAGCCGCGACGGATCGTAGTTGGCGCCCGAGCCCACGGTGAAGGCGCCGCCCGGTATATAGACCATGACAGGCCGGCGCCGCTGCGGTTCGCCGGCCGGGGCGTAGATGTTGAGGTAGAGGCAATCCTCTGACCCGACCACCAGACCGCCCCCGCCGCCCAATATCGCCTTGCGCCCTATAGCCTGGGTGCAGTCGGACCCTATGCGGGTGGCGTCGCGCACCCCGCTCCAGCCTTCAACGGGCTGAGGCGCCCGCCAGCGCAGTTCGCCGACGGGCGGGCGCGCGAAGGGCACGCCCAGAAACGCCCGCGCGCCCGCGCCCTCTACGCCCCGAACCGTCCCGGCCTCGGTGGCGGCGAGAACCGGGCGAGCGTCCGGCGCGAACCTGATGGGATAAACCTTGCCCGGATGAACGGCGCAGGCCGCCAGAACGAGGGACGCGAACAGCAGCGACAGCAGACGCATAGAGAACCTTGGCCGTGACGAAGCGACCTTAACGCGCGCGCCCGTGCAAATATCCCTGTGCGAAACGATTCAGTCCCGCAGGACGACCTAGGGCCAAAGGCGCTGTCGCAGCCAGGCGTCGCCGTCGCGGGTGAACTGCAGCCGGTCATGCAGGCGGAACGGCCGGTCGCGCCAGAACTCGACGACATGAGGCGTCACCCGCCAGCCGCTCCACCGCTCAGGACGCGGCACCTCCAGGTCCTGGAAACGCGCAGTCTCGCGCGCGACGGCCGCTTCCAGGCTCTGGCGATCGTCCAGCGGGCGCGACTGGTCCGAGGCCCAGGCGCCGATGCGGCTCTCGCGGGCCCGGCTGGCGAAATAGTCGTCGGCCTCCTGAGGCGTCACCGGTTCGACTGAGCCTCGCACCCGCACCTGACGGCGCAGCGACTTCCAGTGAAAGGTCAAGGCGGCGACCGGCCGCGCCGCCAGTTCGACGCCCTTGGCGCTTTCGCGGTTCGAATAGAAGGTGAAGCCGCGCGCATCGACGTCCTTCAACAACACGATCCGCGCGTCCGGCATGCCGTCGGCGTCCACGGTGGACAGGGTCATGGCGTTGGAATCATTGACCTCATGCGCGCGCGCCTCAGCGAGCCACTCGATGAAGGGACCGATCGGTTCGGTGCGGTCGAACAGGCTTTCGTCGCCGTTGGCGGCCAGGGCGGCGGCGTAGTCGCGAGCGTATTCCTCTCGCGACGGACTGGGCGGGATCACTGGTGCGGTCATGCGCAGGATTTAGACTGTGAAGGAGCCGATGAAAATGATCGGGATCAAATCCCCCCTCCCCGCCGTCCAGATCAAGCTGGTTAACCCGGCGTTGACCCTAAGGCGCGAACGGTAGCGAAATGAGCCCTTCTCATTCCCGATCAGACGCCGATGCGGTTCGTGACGCCCTTTCCACCTTGGGGCTTCAGGACGCCGCCGACGCTGAATCGCTGAAGGCGGCCTTCCGCGCGGCGGTGAAGGCGGCGCGGCCCGACCAGCCTGGCGGAGACGCCGATCGGTTTCGCAGAGTCATCGCCGCCTATCGCCTGGTCCAGGCCTACAGGCCGGGCGACGTCGCGCCGGGGACGCCGGACCGGCCCGCCGCCCCGCCTGTGCTCAGCCTCAGCCCCTTGCAGGCGGTCGCGGGCGCCAAGATTGATTTGCGGCTGGGTGCACGCACGATCCGGGTCGCGGCGCCGCCGGGCCTTCGAACCGGAGAGACGTTGCGACTGCGCGGCGGGGCGGCCGACGGGGCGGACCTTCTCCTGGCGGTGCTGATCCGCCCCCAGGATGGCCTGTCGGTCCTGGGCGACGATCTGTTCATGAGTTGGCCGACGCCTCAGCGCCTGTTGCAGGAAGGCGGCCGGGTCGAGATCGACACCCACGCCGGGACACGCTCCGCCTGGATCACGCCCGACCGTGCGGCGCCGGTCCGCATTCGGCTGAAAAACCTGGGACTGCCGGCGCGCGGATCCCGCCCTCCGGGCCATCTGTTCGTGACCTTGACCCCGTCGTCCGAAACGCGGTCCCCGGCCGAAGACCTGCTGGCGCAGTTCACCCGAGCCTGGACGCCGGAACGGCTGGCGGCCTGAGGGCGCAAAGCACTTCGCGAACCCGGCGTGACGGTTTCGCCGGGCGCCGTCATGCTCTAAGCGTCGCCCTATGTCGCACAACACCTTCGGCCATCTGTTCCGCGTGACCACCTGGGGCGAAAGCCACGGCCCGGCCATCGGCTGCGTCGTGGACGGCTGCCCGCCGCTGATCCCTCTGACCGAGGCCGATCTTCAGCCCTGGCTTGACCAGAGAAAGCCCGGCGGTTCGCGCTTCGTGACCCAAAGACGCGAAAGCGACACCGCGCAGATTCTGTCCGGCGTGTTCGATGACGGCGAGGGCCCGGTGACCACCGGCACGCCCATCTCGATCCTGATCAAAAACGAGGACCAGAGGTCCAAAGATTATGGCGAGATCGCCCGCGCCTATCGTCCCGGCCATGCCGACTTCACCTATCAGACCAAGTACGGCGTTCGCGATCCGCGGGGCGGCGGGCGCTCGTCGGCGCGCGAGACGGCCAGCCGCGTGGCGGCGGGAGCTGTGGCGCGCAAGGTGCTGGGCGACGGCGTCAAGATCCGCGCCGGCGTGGTGAAGATCGGCCCGCACCGGATCGCACCGGAAGCCATTGATTTCGACGCCGTGCATGGCAACCCGCTGTTCGCCGCCTCCAGCGCGGTCGTTGCGGAATGGGAGGCCTATCTGGACGAGGTCCGCAAGGCCGGCTCGTCGATCGGCGCCGTCGTCGCCCTGGAGGTGACCGGCGTGCCTGCCGGCTGGGGCGCGCCGCTCTACGGCAAGCTGGATTCCGAACTGGCCGCCGCCCTGATGTCGATCAACGCCGCCAAGGGCGTGGAGATCGGCGCCGGCTTTGGAGCGGCGGAATTGTCGGGAGAGGACAACGCCGACCAGATGAGGCTGGACCTGAACAAGCAGCCGGTCTTCCTGTCGAACCATGCGGGCGGAGTGCTGGGCGGCATCTCCACAGGACAGCCGGTCACGGCGCGGGTGGCGTTCAAACCCACCTCCTCGATCCTGACGCCGCGCCAGACCATCACCCGTGACGGCGAGGAGGCCGACCTGCGCACCAAGGGCCGGCACGACCCGTGCGTCGCCCTGCGCGCCGTGCCGGTGGTCGAGGCCATGGCCGCTTGCGTCCTGGCCGACGCCCTCCTGCGGCACCGCGCCCAGGTCGGATGACGGACATCCGACCCATCCGCAAAGGGGAAGACGAGGCGGTCATCGCACTTTGGACAGCCTGCGGCCTCACGCGCCCATGGAACGACCCGGTTGCGGACCTGACTCTGGCGAAGGGCGGCGCGACCTCCGCCGTTCTGGTCGCGGCGGACGACGCGGGAATAGGCGGGACCATCATGGTGGGCTTCGACGGCCATCGCGGCTGGGTCTATTATCTGGCGGTTGACCCCGGGCGTCGTCGCCGCGGCTTGGGGCGCAGCCTGATGGCGGCGGCGGAAGACTGGCTGATGGTCAGAGGCGTCCCCAAACTTCAGCTCATGGTCCGCAGCGATAACGAGGCGGCTGTGGGCTTTTATCAGCGACTGGGTCTGGAGCGGCAGGAGGTGATCGTACTCGGCCGCAGGCTGGACGGCTGACCGGCGTCGCCGTTCGCTCTGTCCTTCGGCTTCTCGTCCTGCCGCATAAGCGCCATCAGGCCGGTTAGACCCGTCGTCATCACGATCATAGCCGACTCCTGCAACTGCGAACCGTTTGCAGGTTTGCGCGCATCTGAGCGGTATGCAAGACGGGTTCGTCGGTGGCGCCGCACCTTAGGAGATCAACCGTGCGTGAAGACGGAAAGCTGGACTACCTCGAACTGCCCGCCGCAGACCTGCCCAAGACCAAGGATTTCTACAGTCAGGCCTTCGGCTGGACCTTTGTCGATTACGGCCCGACCTACGCTGCCTTCGATCAGGGGCTGGACGGCGGTTTCGACGCCGACGAGGCGGAACGAACCAGGACGCCTCTACCCGTTCTTTACGCGGACGACCTGGAGGCCATGCAGGCCAAGGTCGAGACGGCCGGCGGCGTGATCCTGAAGCCAATCTACGCCTTTCCGGGCGGTCGTCGCTTCCACTTCGCCGATCCTGCCGGGACGGAGATGGCGGTCTGGTCGGAAAACTGACCCCAGGACGTCAGCGGGCGTCCACCGACTGCGCAATCCTCTCGGCCAAGTCGCGGGCGGCGTCGTCCACACTCGCCACCCAGATATGGATTTCCTGGGGCGCGGACGGCCGCTGGAACAGGTGCTCCAGCGCCTGACGTCGCCCGCCTTCGCTGACCACGACCGAGGCGCGCCCTCCGGCCCGCACCACCTCGCCGTCGTAAATGGGGAATTGCGACGCCGGACCCACATAGATCATGACGAGGGGAAGCCCCCCGGCGGCCCGAACCGAATAGACGGCGGCGTCGGCGCCCGCCGGGGCGCGGGTCAGGATCAGGCTCTGCGGCAGCTCAAGGGTGAAGGGCAAGGCGGCGATAGCGGCGGCGTCCAGGCCTGACAAGCCGACAGGGTTCGCCGACGGCGCAGCGCTGGTCGCCGAAGAGGTCGGCGCGGCCGGCGACGTGACGGCGGGCGTCGTCGCGGGCGTCGGCCGTGGTGGCGGCGTGATCGCCGGTCGCACCGCCGGAGAGGTCGGCGCCGCAGCCGAGGGCTCGGCCCCGATCGCAGCGGACGTTGCGGAGGGCGTCGCGGGCGCGGGCGCGGCGGCCGGCGCACGCCCCGCCGACAGGCTGTTGAGGTCGCGCGTCACAGACGACGCCCCCGACTGAATCGGCGCCGCCCCGGTTTGAGAAGAGGTCGCCGGCGGCTGGGGTTGAGATGCGGTCGTCGGTTTGAAGGGCGGACCGCTGTTCAAATCCCGCGTCAGATCCGACGGCGAGCGCGGTGCGGACGACGCTTCTTGACCGGACAGAAGCGTGGCGGCGAGAGCGAGAGCGAACATGGCGCGACCTTTACGCGCCGCAGGCTGAACCGCAAGGCCCCGTCAGGCGCGCGGCAGCTCGATCCAGAAGGTCGCGCCCTCGCCCGGCGCCGACACCACGCCTATGGCGCCGCCTTGAAGCTCAACCAGCCGCTTGGCCAGGGCCAGGCCGACGCCGTGGCCTTCCACGCTGGATCGTTCCAGCCCCAGACGGTTGAAGGGCTCAAACAGCTGCGCCTGCTTCTCCTCGGACAGGCCGGGGCCGAAGTCGGACACCTCGATGCGAACGCAATCCTCCTGCTGGATCGCTCGCAGGATCACGCCGCCGCCCGCACCGCCGTATTTGAGCGCATTGACCGCCAGGTTGGTCACGACCTGAACCAGTCGTTGGGAGTCCGCCACGGCCACCGCGTGGCCGTCCTCGCAGACGACGGTGATCTCCACGCCCTGGGCCTCGGGCAACAGCACCGCACTGCGGCGGACGTCATCGAGCACGCCCACCACGTCGGTCGGGCGCAGTTCGACCTTGACCGAGCCGGATTCGGCGCGCGCCACGTCCAGCAGATCGTGCGCCAGGGCCTCGACCTGGCGGGCCGTCTTTACCAGCATGTCCGCCATCTCCGCCTGTTTCGGCGTCACCGGCCCCAGTTGCCCGCTTGACCAGAGTTGGCCGATGCCGATGACGCCCGCCACTGGGCTTTTGATCTCGTGCGCGACATTGGCCAGCAGGCGAGACTTGGCTTCGGAGGTCATTTCGGCCCGGACCTGTCCCAGACGCGCTCGCTCGGCCAGCCGATCTCGTTCTTCCAGAAGGGCGGCCACCAGAAGGGTCGGCATATAGCCGATGAGAACCAGCAGCTGCGCTATCAGCACCTGTTCGGCGCGCGCCATTCCGGCGACATAGGGGCCGGCGCCGGCCATGGCGCTGCCCACCGCCAGGATCGAGACGATCAGAAGGCTGAAGGCCGAGCCCGCCACACCCAGACGCACCGCCACCGCCAGCAGCAGCGGCGTCATGATGAAGCCCATGGACATCTGTCCGGTGAAGCCGATGTAGTAGAAGGCCAGAATGGCGGTCATCAGGCCCGCCGCCTCAAATCGCGTCTGAGAGCGGTTCAGGCGGGTCAGAGTGGAACGGGTCAATGAAAGTCCCAGAGCCCCGATCACCGCTATGCCCAGGGCATGGCCGAACCACCAGGTCTTGAAACTTTCCAGCGACGCCTCCTGACCCAGATGCGGCAAGGCAAAGGCCACCGCCAGGCCTGCGGGGACAGGGGCGATCAGGGCGCAGAGCAGAAAGCGGACGGTGCTGCCCAGACTGAGAATGTGCAGGCTCGGCAAAACTCGACGCACCAGAAACACAGCCGCCCCGATCTCGATCAGATTGCCGGCAGTGAAGAGCAACGACAGCGCCGGACTGTTTCCCGAGATCAACTCGCCGATCATGAGGCTGACGGTCAGAACCAGGGCGAAGACCATGTCGTGACGGCGTCCGCTGCCGGTCCTCAGCCAGACCGCAACCGCCACGCCGCTGGCGGCCCACAGGCCGACCACCAGGCCGGAGCTGCGCGCAAAATTGACCGCCACGGCGACCAGCAAGGCCACCGCCACGCCGGTCAAGACGGGCACGACGGGGTGGGCGAACAAATCACTGCCCGCCTTGCTGCGGCCTACGCCGGCTGCCGACGCAGGGGCTGCGGTTGCGATGTCGAGCGCGCGGCTCATCGTCATGTAAAGGGTCTCGGCGAATGGATCCGCCGAAGATTAGACGCCGATCATGCTAAAATACCCTGAAGCAGGGCGCGGTTCAGAACTTCAACCTTTCGTTGAAAGCCTTGACCGCCGCCGCCGGCCCCTGGGCATAGGACCAGACGCCACTGCTGACGGCGATGAAATCGGCCCCCGCGCGGGCGAGGTCCTGGGCCGTGTCCACCGTGATCCCGCCGATGGCGACGCAGGGCGCCTCGACCGTTTCCTGCCAGACGGTCAGAAGCTCCAACTCCGGCCGGTGCGTCGTGGTCTTGGTGTCGGTCGGATAGAAGGCACCGAAGGCGACATAGTCGGCTCCGCCCTCTGCGGCGTCCCAGGCCAGTTCACGGTCGTCGTGACAAGTGACGCCTATCATGGCGTCTGGCCCCATGATGCGCCGAGCCTCGGCCAGAGTGGCGTCCTGCTGGCCGATGTGCACGCCATCGCATCCGGTCTCCTTGGCCAAATCCGGGCGGTCGTTCAGCAGAACGGCCACGCCGTGGCGACGCGCGACGGGCGCCAGCGCCGCGACCGCCGCCCGGACCGCGGCGTCGTCGGCCGGCTTGAGCCGGATTTGCAGCGCCGCCACGTCGCCGGCCTCCAACGCCTGACCCAGCAGGTTCGCAAAGGCGTCCAGATCCGGAATCACCGGAGGGGTGATCAGATAGAGGCGGCAGGGCGGACGGGCGGGAACGGTGGGGGACTTGGCCATGGCGCTGCTTCCCTCTCCTGCGACCATTCGTCAACGGTATCAGACGGCGCAATGCGTGCGAACGACTTGCAATCGCCTTAACGGATGCTATAGCGAACCATTATCAGCCTCGACCGCATGGATCCTCGTGTACGTCTGCAACTGCAACGGTCTGCGTCAAAGAGACGTCGCTCAAGCCATCGAGGCCGGAGCCAGTCGTCCGCGCGACATTTTCGAGCGCCACCAGTGTCAGGCCCAGTGCGCCAAATGCGTCTGTGAGATGCGACAAATGATCCAGGACAACCGCGAAGCCTTCGCCCTCGCCGCCGAATAGTCGCCGAATCCTTCGCGGGCGAAAATCACTCGCACTATCAATGTAGTGATAAAAACTCGCAAATAAACAAACTGGCTTTTACTGTGGTACGGCATGGCCTGGCAGACGGCGCAGAGGTCGTCTCCAGAGCAAGGACAGGACCATGAAGGGCGACCCCGCAATCCTCCGCACACTGAACGCTGTGCTGACTAACGAACTGACGGCGGTCAATCAGTATTTCCTTCACGCGCGCATGTTCGAGAGCTGGGGCTTGGCCCACCTCGGCCACGTGATCTACGAAGAATCGATCGGCGAGATGAAGCACGCCGACATGCTGATCAAACGCATCCTCTTCCTGGACGGCCTGCCGAATCTGCAGGATCTGCACAAGCTCAAGGTCGGCGAGGATCCGATCGAATGCCTGGGCGCCGACCTGCAGCTGGAGCTGGATAGTCGTGTCGCCACCGCCGCCGCCGTGACCCAGTGCGAAGAGGCCCGCGACTACGTCAGCCGTGACCTGCTGATGAAGATTTTGTCCGACACCGAGGAGCACATCGACTTCCTCGAAAACCAGCACAAGCTGATCGAACTGATGGGCGCACAGAACTATCTGCAGTCGGCCATGAAGGAGATCGTCACCGACAGCGCCGCGACGGGCGGCTGAGGCTCCTTAGAGCCTGATCGGTTGAAGTGGAATCGCTTCGCGATTCCGCTGAAGCCGTGAATCAGGCTCCAGATTAAAGCGAGAGCATGATTCACGCTTCTGTCGGAACCGCGAAGCGGTTCCGTCCGAAACGATCATGCTCTAGCGTCCCTCGCGGCGGGCCAGGTGCAGCACCGCCGCCGCGAGCACGACAAGGCCCAAACCACCGCCCAGCGTCAATGCGGTCTGCACCCGCCAGGCCTCGGTCGCCAGGACGTTGACGGGCATCTGCCAAGGCATGAACACCCCTTGCCTGGCGGATGTGGCCACGACGGCGAAGAAGGTTCCCCCAATGCCCAAGGCCAAGCCCGGCACAAAACTGGCGAAGCGGATGGCGGTCCAGAACTGTATGGCGATCATCAGCAGGGCGGCCGCCGCCATCCGCGCCATCGACCAGGCGTAGCCCGTCAAATCGAGCGCGCCCATAGCCGCGGCCTCCGGCTTGATCAGGCCGCCCAGCGCCACCGCCCCTATGGTCGCGCCCAGCACCGCCGCGCTCATGATCAGCACGAGAGCGATCACGCAGACCGCCTTGGCCGCGTAGAGCGTCCAGCGGGGAACAGGCAGGGCGCGCAAATGATCCCAGCTTCGCGGGCCGTGCTCCATGTGCGCGACCAGAGCGGTTAGGGCCGCGACGCACAGGGGCATCATGAAATAGGCCCAGATCGCCATGCCGCTGCCGATCCACATGTCCCACTCCGACGGCGTCTTGGACCGAAGCAGCATCGAGAAGACGAAGACGGCGATCAGGGCGGGCGCTGTCGCCGCAAGCACCAGAGCCAAAGAACGGTTCAGCTTCCGAACTTCTACAGACAGAACGGTCAACATCAGACGGGCTCCGAGACGGGTCTTCGGGAGACGGCGGAGGCGGCGCGATAGACGCCCTCGAGCGAGGGCGCGCGCGAGCCGATAGAGAAGACGGCTACGCCGGCCGCAACCAGATCGCGGTTCAAAGCCGCGCAGACCTGGTCATTATCGTCGCCGGGACGCAGCTGCGCCACCAGCCCATCGGCGTCGTCGCTCAGGGTCAGGTCTCGCGAACGCAAGACGGCGCGGGCGCGTGCCGGGTCATCGACACGCAGCCCGATCTCTGGCGCCAGTTCGGCCTTAAGCCGGGCCAGTTCGCCCTCGACCACCAGCCGACCCTGATGGATTACGCCGACATGGGTGGCGGTCTGTTCGATCTCGCCGAGCTGGTGGCTGGACAGCAGGACCGTCGCCCCCGCGCGGATCGGCAGTTCCCGCAGGAAGTGACGCATGTCGGCGATGCCGTCGGGGTCCAACCCGTTCGTCGGTTCGTCCAGCATGAGCACCGGCGGGGCCCCCAGCAGGGCGCGGGCGATGCCAAGCCTCTGGCGCATGCCCAGGGAGTAGTCGCCGACGCGCCGTCCGCCGTCGCGCCTCATATCGACGACGTCCAGCACCCGATCGACCTCAGTCGTCGCCAGACCCAGAAGTCGCCGGGTCAGGTCCAGATTCTCTCGTCCCGAAAGATGGCCATAGAAGCCGTGCGCCTCCAGCAGGGCCCCGATCTTGCGGGCCGCGCCTCTGCGGTCCTTGACGACATCGACGCCGCAAACCCGAGCCACGCCCGATGAGGGCCGCAGCAGGCCGGTCAGCATCTTCATCGTCGTGGTCTTGCCGGCGCCGTTGCGGCCCAGGACGCCATAGACCGAATGATCCGGCACGGTCATGGACACGCCGTCCACCGCCCGACGATCCCCGAAAAGACGGGTCAGTCCCTCAGTCTCTATAGCCGCCATGCCCAACCCAATCTTTAACTCTTAGATAAAGTTGCGGCCCTCGGATTTTTAAGTCAAGATTAAAAACAAGACAGGTTTCAACTCGGAACAAGGCCCATGACCGCTGACAACCTCGCCCGCTTTCGGCTGATGTGCCGGCAGTTCCGCGCGCTTGCGATCTTCATGGTCGTCAGCGTCGGCGGCTTGCTGGCCCTGGCGCCGGTCGCCTTCTTCCTGGCGCAGGGAGATCGCCCGGTCCGGCTGCTGGTTGAACAAGTCCTTTGGGCCCTGCCCGCCCTATTCTACCTTTTCGCCGTCTGGTCGATCGGGTCGGCGATGGGGCAGTTGGCGAAGGGGCGTTTGATCCAGCCGACCTTATCGTCCGCCCTGCGTCGCGTGGGGTTGGCGCTTGGCCTTGGCGGAGTGCTCAGCGTCTTTGGCGTCACCAACCTGATGCGGCTGTTGGGTCTTACCCAGGGCGGCTTCGCCTATTTCGACATCGCCGGCATGACTCTGGGCATGATCGGCGGCGCCCTGTTCCTGTTGGGGCGCGTCATCGACCACGCCGGCCGAATACAGGCCGAGATGGACGAGATAATCTGAATGCCGGTTCGCGTCACCCTGAATGATCTGATGGTTCGCAAGGGCCTGAAGGCGCGCGACGTCGCCGCCCAGGTGGGCCTCAGCGAGACCCAGTTCTCGCTGTTTCGATCCGGCAAGGTGAAGGGCATAAGGTTCAGCACTCTGGCGCGGCTGTGCGCGGTGCTGGAGTGCCGCCCCGGCGACCTGCTGGACTATGATTTCGATCCGCGCGAGACGGAACCGGTCGAACCGGACGAGGTCTGACGGAACCGGCGCCCCGTCCGCCCATTAGATTTTCCTGACAAGCGGGAGCGGACCATGACGGATATCGACGACGCCATCGACGACGTGCGCGACGCGGCCGTGGATCTGTTGAACAGCGAGGGGCGGAGCGCGGCGCATGTCGCGGTTGGGGTGGCGCTGACGGTGGGGTTTGCTCTGCTGGCGACGGGCATAGCGTCAGGCGCATTCACCCCCAAACGAAAGCTGAAACATGTGCGCGACGGCGATCTGCCCATTACGGAGAAGCCGCGCGGCGCCTTCAGCCTGATCCTGCCAGCGGTGTTTTCGGCCACGACCCTGTCGGCGGTGCGGGTCTGGAATGCGCCGCACCGGCCCGAAAGGACGCGCGCCATGGGGCTTTGGGTCGCGGCCCAGACGGTCAACGCCGTCTGGCTGGGATTGCGCCCCTCGTCGATGTGGAAACAGGTGGCGGCCGCCATGTCGTCGGCCGGTCTCGCTGCGGCCTTCGCCCATGAGGCCCGCAAACTGGACGAGGGCGCCGGCAAGATGGCCGCCCCGACAGGCGGCGGCGTTCGGGTGGGCAACTTCCTTCATCGGAAAGCCGATCAGATGAACGAGCGGACCCTCCACTAGGTCCGCCTTGCCCTTTTCGGGGGCTTCCTCTAGGGATCGCGCCCTATTCGCCACGCTCCAACCTGGGCGCGCGGGCGCAACTCCATTCCCGATGTGACCCCATGAAGATCAACGGCAACGCCATCAAGCCCGGCATGGTCCTGCAACACAACGGCGGCCTGTGGGTCGTCACCAAGGCCAGCCACGTCAAGCCCGGCAAGGGCGGCGCCTTCGCCAACGTCGAAGCCAAGAACCTCGAGACCGGCAATAAGCTGAACGAACGCTTCCGCTCGGAAGACAAGGTCGAGCGCGTGACCCTGGAACAGAAGGACTTCTCCTATCTGTTCGACAACGGCGACAGCCTGGTCTTCATGGATGACGCCACCTATGAGCAGATCGAGTTGCAGAAGGACTGGGTCGGCGACGAGCGCATCCCCTATCTGCAAGAGGGCATGAAGGTCGTCATCGAGATGCACGAAGAGCGTCCGATCGGCCTGGAACTGCCCGATCAGGTCGTGCTGGAAGTCGCCGAGACCGAGCCGACCGTGAAGGGTCAGACGGCCTCGTCCTCCTACAAGCCCGCGATCGCCTCGAACGGCGTGCGGATCATGATCCCGCCCTATATGTCGGCCGGCGAGAAGATCGTCGTCGACACGACCAGCGGCGAATACGTCCGCCGCGCGGACTGAACTCCGACAGGTGCTGGTGAATAGTGCTGGTGAGCAGAGGGGCCGGCGGGGCAAGGCGCTCCGCACGACTTCCGCTCACCTTCTGCTCACCAGCACTATTCACCAGCACTATTCACCAGCACTTCCCGACGCCTTCCGCGTCCCCCTTGAACTTCTCCGCATCTCCGGCCTAAGCGGCTTTAGAGGACATGCGGACCAGGAGATTCCACAATGGCCCTCGCCTCCGCCCTGCTTCAGGTCATGACCGACGCGGTCCGCAAGACCGCCCGTCCTATGCTTCGCGACTTCGGCGAGGTGTCCCAGTTGCAAGTGTCGCGCAAGGGGCCGGGCGACTTCGTCACCGCCGCCGACCTGAAGGCTGAAGAGACCCTGTTCGAACTGCTGACCAAGGCCCGCCCCGGCTATGGCTTCCTGGGCGAGGAACGGGGCATGGTCGAGGGGACCGACAAGTCCCACACCTGGATCGTCGATCCGATCGACGGCACGACCAACTTCATGCACGCCCTGCCCCATTTCGCCATAACGGTGGGCCTGGAGCGGCGCGCCCCGGACGGGTCCAGCGAGATCGTCGCCGGGGTGACCTACAATCCCGTCATGAACGAGCTGTTCTGGGCCGAGAAGGGCAAGGGCTGCTATCTGAACGATCAGCGGATCCGCGTCTCCGGGCGTCGCGACCTGTCGGAAAGCCTGATCGCCACCGGCCTGCCCTTCATCGGCAAGTCGGGTCACGCCCAGGCGATCAAGGACATCCACGCCGTGGGCCAGCGCGTCGCCGGCATCCGACGTCTGGGTTCGGCGGCCCTGGACTTCGCCTGGGTCGCCGCCGGCCGATATGACGCCTACTATGAGCGCAACCTGAAGCCCTGGGACGTGGCGGCGGGCATACTGTTCGTCACCGAGGCCGGGGGCCGGGTTACGACCATCGACAACGACGGCGATCCCAAGACGGGCGCGTCGATCCTGGCGTCGAACACCGAGCTTCATCCGCAACTGCGCAAGGTGTTGCAGGCGTCCTGAGGCTCGCTTCTGTCTCTTCCCCGCTTGCGGGGAAGTGGCGCGGCGCTTCTTCAGCGCCGTAACGAAGGGGCTCTTGCCGCATCACCAGCGGCCGGTAGGCGTCAAGAACCCCTCCACCGCTTCGCGGTCCCCCTCCCCAGGACATTCATATCCTTGTCGCGCGGCGCCCCTATCCAGGGGGCATGATCCGCGCCATCGTCACCGCCCTCGCCCTCCTTGTCGGAACGCCGGCCATGGCCCAGCCGCTGATCATCGCCCATCGCGGCGCCTCGGGCGAACGCCCCGAGCATACGCGGGCGGCCTATGAACTGGCGATCCAGCAGGGCGCGGACGTGATCGAGCCGGATCTGGTGCTATCCAAGGACGGGGTCTTCATCGACCGGCACGAGAACGAGATCAGCGGAACGACCGATGTCGCCGAACGGCCGGAGTTTGCGGATCGCAAGACCACCAAGACCATCGACGGGACCGAGGTCACGGGCTGGTTCACCGAGGACTTCACCCTGGCCGAGCTGAAGACGCTGCGGGCCAAGGAACGGCTGCCCGCCTTTCGGCCCGGCAGCGCCGCCTATGATGGGCGCGAGCCGATCCTGACCTTCGACGAGGTGGTCGCCATTGCGCGCGAGGCCTCGGCCCGGACGGGCCGGACCATAGCGGTGGCGCCCGAGTTGAAACACCCGACCTATTTCGCCGGCGTCGGCCTGCCGATGGAGGACGCTTTTGTGGCCGAGCTGAGACGACTGGACCTGACCGGCGCCGACGTCCCAATCATCGTCCAGTGTTTCGAGGTCGGGCCGCTGGAGCGACTGTCGAGGCGGATCGGCGCGCCCCTGGCCCAGTTGATCGCGTCCGAGGGCGGGCCCGTGGATCGGCCGGACCTGACCTATGCCCAGATGATCACGCCGGAAGGGCTGAAGGCCATGGCCGCCTATGCCGATTGGGCGGCGCCGGACATGACCCTGGTCCTGCCGAGAGACGCGGACGGGCGGACGACCGGACCGAGCGCCCTGGTCGCCGACGCCCACGCCGCAGGGTTGAAGGTGGTGATCTGGACCCTGAGGGCCGAGAACGCCTTCCTGCCCGCCGAGCGGCGCCGGGGCGAAGGCTTTGCGGACCACGGCGACATGGCCGGCTACGCCGCCGCCTTCTCCGAGGCAGGGGTGGACGCCGTCTTCACAGACTTTCCGGCCCTGGCGCGATCAGGACGCTCCGCGAATCCTTCGTCCAACTAAGGGTCTTCGGCTCAATCCGCCCGGAACTGAAGCTCGGCCAAGCGGGCGTAGAGCCCCCCCTGTGCGACCAGCTGGGCGTGGGTCCCCTCCTCCACCACACGGCCGTCGTCCATGACGACGATGCGGTCGGCGCGCAGGACGGTGGCGAGGCGGTGGGCGATGACCAGGGTGGTGCGCTCGGTCATGGCCTGATCCAGGGCCGCCTGGACCAGCCGTTCGCTTTCGGCGTCGAGGGCGCTCGTCGCCTCGTCCAGCAGCAGGATGGGGGCGTCGCGGACCAGGGCGCGGGCGATGGCCAGACGCTGGCGCTGACCGCCCGACAGGCTCTTGCCGCGTTCGCCCAGTGGGGTGTCGAAGCCTTCCGGCAAGGCGTCGATAAAGCCCAGGGCCTGAGCCTTTTCAGCGACGGCGCGGGCCTCTTCCAGGGTGGCGGTCTCGCGGCCGAAGCGAATGTTCTCCAAGGCCGAGCCTGAAAACAGCGGCGTTTCCTGCGACACCCAGGCGAAGCGATTGCGAACCTCGACCGGATCGGCCTGGCGCACGTCCACCCCGTCGACCGAGACCAGACCGGTCTGCGGATCATAGAAGCGCAGCAGCAGGCGGAAGACGGTGGACTTGCCCGCGCCGGAGGGACCGACCAGAGCCACGGTCTCGCCGGGACGGACGGTCAGGCTGAACCCCTTCAGGGCCGGCAGATCGGGTCGGCCGGGATAGGCGAAATCGACGGCCGACATGGAGAGCTCGCCGCGCGGCGGGGTGGGCAGGGCGACGGGCCGGGCCGGGGCGGCGATGTCGGGCGTGGCCCGCATCAGTTCCTCGATCCGCTCCATGGCGCCGGCGGCCTTCTGCACATCGCCCCAGCTTTCGCCGAGCGCGCCCACGGCCCCGGCGGCGAAGACCGACAGGAGGACGAATTGAAGAAGGGCGCCGGGCGTCATCTGACCGGCCACCACATCGCGCGCGCCCAGCCACAGGACCAGGGTCACGCCGCCGAACATGACGACGATGATCAGGGCCGTCATCCAGGCCCGCGCCCGCATCCGCTTCAGAGAGGCGTCGAAGGCGTCTTCCACCGCCGCGCCGAAGCGGGCGATGGCGCTGTGTTCGCGCCCGAAGGCCTGGACCGTCTCGACGGCGTCCACGCTTTCACCGGCAAAGCCGACGGCGCCGGCGAACCGGTCCTGGGAGGCGACGGTCAACTTGCGGACCCGGCGGCCGAAAATGAAGATCGGCCCCAGCAGGAACGGCACGATCAACAGGACCAGGCCGGTCAGTTTCGGACTGACGAAGAACAGCAGCACGACCCCGCCGATCAGGGTCAGGAAGTTCCGCAGCGCATAGGAGACCGAGGTCGTCATCAGGGTCTCGACCAGGGCGATGTCGGTCGTCAGGCGCGACAGCACCTCGCCGGTCCGCATATGGGCGTAGAAGGAAGGGTCCAGCGTCAGGATGCGGCCGAACAGCCCCTTTCGGAGGTCGGCGATGACCCGCTCGCCCGTCCGTGTGACGTAGAAATAGCGGGCGGCGGTCGCGAGACCCAGGAACAGGGCGTTGGCCCCCAGCAGCAGGAACCAAAGGTTCAGGCGCGCGCCGCCGTCTTCAAATCCGTGGTCGATGGCCCCTCGGGCCAGGGCCGTCAGCCCCAGGGAGGCGGTGGTGGACAAGAGCAGCCAGAACACCGCCATGAGGGCGTGGCCCTTGTGCCGAAGCGCATAGGGAATCAGCCGCGCCAGGGGTCGGATGTCCCGGCGTTTCGCGCGCTTCTCGCCCGCTTCCGACATCTGTTCGGCCAGGACGGCGCCGGCGCTGGGCCGACCGTCCAGGCTGGCCGCGCCGGCGGCGCGCCCCGCAGGAAGACTGGCGGAGCGGGCGGAGGCGGCGGATTGATCAGTCATTGCGACCGCCTCTTGCCCCGGAACGCCCCCCGGTGTAAACGCCGCCCCTCATTCCCGCCGGATTTTCTGGCGGGTTTCTCATTTCATGCGCAGCGACGGTCGGCATCGTCATCGCGCCCAGAGACCGGACGACGACCCATGAAGGCGGACACCCACCCCGACTACCACTTCATCACCGTGGTGATGACCGACGGCACGACCTATCAGACCCGTTCGACCTACGGGAAGGAAGGCGACAAGCTGGCCCTCGACATCGACCCGACGACGCACCCGGCCTGGACCGGCGGCAACGCCCAGCTGATGGACCGCGGCGGCCGCGTGTCGCGCTTCAACAACAAGTTCGCCGGCTTCATCAAGAAGTAAGCGCGTCCTTGCTGCGACACATCGCGGCAATCAGGCCACGAAAAGCGCCGGTCGCATGACCGGCGCTTTTTGTTTGCCTGGAACGTCGATAACATGGACGGCGTTCAAATCAGCAAGAACAAGGGCGTCGGTTCACGGGGATCGGGCCATCGAGAAGCGGACGGGTTATGAATAGACGGGAACTGGGTTTGGGCGTCGCAACGGCGACGATCGCCCTCGCCTCCGCTGCGCGGGCGCAACAGGTTTCCATCCAGCGCCCTGCGGCGGCCACCGCCTTCTACAACAGTTTCAACGATCAGATTTCGCGCCTGCCGGAAACCCAGCAACCGGACGTTCGCGCCTTTTATGAGATGAACGGCTGGCGGCCGGTATGGACCGGCGAGCGGATGCGCGCCCTGAACGCCGTCGCCGCCCGGGCCGAGCGTCACGGCCTGTCGGCGGGCGACTATTTCGACTTCGTGGGCCTGGCCGCCGATCCCGCCTCGGCCGATCTGCGCACGACGGCGGCGGCCCTGGCCTATGGCCGCGTCCTGGCCGAGGGCAAGGTGAGGCCCGAGACGGTCGAGGATCTGTGGGAAATGCAGAAGAACCGCGTGGACCTGCCGCGCGGCCTCAGCGACGCCTTGGCCCGCAACATCCTGCTGGACTGGTTCGAGGGTCTGGCGCCGACCGACATCGGCTATCAGAACCTGTCGGCCGGCTATGTGCGCTATCGCCGACTGGCCGCCGGCGGCGGCTGGCCCGCCTTCCCGGCCGGCCCGACGATCGAACCCAACATGAGCGACCGCCGCATCCCCGCCCTGATCGACCGGCTGACGGCCGAGGGTGATCTGACGGCGGCGCAGGGCGCGCGGCTGAAGGCCCAGGGCCTGACTTACGGCGCCGAGCTGCAACAGGCGGTCCAGGGCTTCCAGACGCGGCACGGCCTGGACGCCGACGGCCGCATCGGAACGGGCACCCAGCGCTCTCTCTCAGCTTCGGCCGAGGATCGGGCGCGTCAGATCGCCCTGAACCTGGAACGCCGCCGCTGGCTGAAGCGCGACGTTGCGCCCGAGCGGATCGAGGTCAACACCGCCGCCGCCATCATGGTCTATTGGAAGGATGCAAAGCCGGTGCATTCCAACCGCGTGGTGGTCGGCTCCGCCGAGAACCAGACGCCCAGCCTGGAGAAACCCTTCGCCTCGGTGGTCGCCAATCCGCCCTGGTATGTGCCGGCCGGCATCGCACGGCGCGAAATCCTGCCCAAGGGTCCCGGCTATCTGGCGGCCAACGACATGTATGTGGCCAACGGAACGGTGATCCAGCGCGCCGGGCCGAAGTCGGCCCTGGGCTATGTGAAGTTCGAGCTGCGCGACAGCTACGCCATCTTCCTGCACGACACCCCGTCCAAGGCCGCCTTCAACCTTTCCATGCGTCAGCGCAGCCATGGCTGCGTGCGGGTGCAGAACGCCGTGGAATTCGCCCGGCTGCTGCTGTCGCCCGATCCCGCCAAGCTGGCGGAGTTCGACACGGCCCAGCAGACGCGTGAGACCACTCGGGTGACCACCGGGCGCGAAATCACGGTGCGGCTGCTGTACTGGACCGCCTTCGTGGACGGTCAGGGGCGGGTCGCCTTCCGCGAGGACGTCTATGGCCGCGACGGCAAGCTGGCCCAGGCGCTGGGGATCGCCGTCAGCCTGCCTCGACCGATCGACGACGGGCGTCGCGACGCTGACGACGTCGGGCCGTAAGGTCGGGCTTTAGAGGCGTCAGCCCTTGAAGGCGGCTTCCAGCAGGCCCAGCTGGCTGAGGACCGGATTCTGCGGCTGTTTCTCAGGCGCCTCCAGATACATGCGGCGGTCGAGATAGAGGGCGCGGTCGAACAGTTTTTCCGACCGGACCAGATATTCGACCAGGGCGATCGGCAGTTCCGCGTGGCTGGGCTGGCTCTCGATCTTGCGGTCGTTCAGACGATAGCGCGGCTCGCAGGCGGTCTCGGCCGTCATGTCGTTCTCGCGTACGGCCCGCTGCACCAGAAGCCAGGAGGCGATCTGCATCAGGCGCGTGGTCAGCTTCATGCTTTCGGCCGCATAGGCCAGGGCGGCCGAGCGGGACAGCATCTTGGAATCGCGACGTCCCTCTCCGTCCAGATAGGCCGCCGTCTCCTCCACCAGTTCCATGCCTTCGCGGAAGGTGCGGTCGAACAGTTCGGAACGGGTGAAATCCTGCACCTTGCGAGCGCGTTCGGCCCGGGCGGCCATGTCTTGATCGTCGCTCAGGGTCATGGGGGACATCATCATGAAGGTTAGGCTTGTTCCGACTTGGGGCCACAAACGGCCTGGGCCGAAGGGTTTGCAACCGTCATGCCACGGATTTGAGACGCGGGCGATCAGGGTCTAAAACTGAACAGGGCGTCGGCGGCGCTTTTCTTGGCCTGTTTCTTCTCGATCGCTGTCTGGGCGCGAGTGATTTCGGCCGTCAGGGCGCCGATCCGCTCCTGCAGATCTTCAATCGAATAGGAGTCCAGATCCTCGCGCTCAAGAGTGGTCAGGGCCTCTCCACGCCGCGGGCGAGGCTCGAAATCGTCGAACATGGTCGTCGCCTTTCTGCGCCTGTATGGCCGAAGTCGGCCGGAACCCCTATCTGAACGCGCGGACTGCGACGAATGCAAGCGGAGGCGACATGCGGCTTATCCAGATCGAGGGCGGTTCGGGTCCGGCTGAGGCGCTGAAGATCGCCGAACAGGCTGATCCGACGCCCGGCCCCGGCGAGGTGGTGATCCAGGTGCGCGCGGCCGGAATCAACCGGCCCGACCTGCTGCAGCGGCGGGGCGGCTATCCGCCCCCGCCCGGCGCCTCGCCTATCCTGGGACTGGAGGTCGCGGGCGAAATCGCGGCCCTGGGCGAAGGGGTAAGCCAGTGGCGCCGGGGCGACCGGGTCTGCGCCCTGCTGGGCGGCGGAGGCTATGCCGAACAGGCGGTGGTGGACGCCCGCCACGTTCTGCCGATCCCGGAGGGCCTGTCCTTCGTTCAGGCGGCCGCCCTGCCCGAGACCGTCTTCACCGTCTTCGCCAATGTGTTCGAGGCGGGCGGGCTGAAGGCGGGCCAGACGCTGCTGATCCACGGGGCGACGAGCGGGATCGGGGTGACGGCGATCCAAATGGCCAAGGCGGCGGGCGCTGCGGTGATCGCCACCTCGCGCGGGGCGGACAAGGCGAAGGCGGCCCAGGCTTTGGGCGCCGATGTCAGCCTGGACGCCCGATCCGACGACCTGGCGGCCGCAATCGCCGAAGCGGGCGGCGTCGACGTGCTGCTGGACATGGTGGGCCGCGACTACGCCGAACTGAACCTGAAGGCGTTGAAGCCCGGCGGTCGCTGGGTGGTCATCGCATCCCTGTCCGGATCGGTGGTCGAAATCGACCTGATGCGGATCATGCTGAAGCGGCTGGTCCTGACGGGATCGACCCTTCGGAGCCGATCGGCCGATGAGAAGGCCCGGCTGACCGCCGCCGTTAAGGCGACGGTCTGGCCCTGGGTCGCCTCCGGCGCGGTGCGACCGCCGGTGCAGGCTGTCTATCCGTTGGACAAGGCCGCCGAGGCGCATGGCGCGCTGGAGGCCGGCGATCACATCGGCAAGTTCGTGCTGACGCCTTGACCGCCCTCAGCGATCCCAACGCCCCCCGCCCCGCACCGGCCGCATCGAGGAGATGCGGTCGTTGAAGCCGTCGCTCAGGAAGCGGACGTCGCCTTCGACGATGCGGCAGCGCCCCCGGAACTCGGCGTCGGTGCAGACCTCCCATCGGCCGCGAACGCGCATGGAGCTGATCCGGTCGTTGAAGGGGGTGCGGCCCAGGTTGCGGTCCTCATCGACGAACTCGCGCGAGGCGCCGCGGAAGTTGGCGTTTTCATAGACGGTGATGGAGGTCCGGCCCCATCCTCCGTTCCAGCCGCCGCCCGAGCCGCCGCCCCAACCCCCGCCATTGTCTTCGCCGTTCCATCCGCCGTTCCCACCGGGATAGTCGGGACGACGATCTTCATAGTCCCCCCGCTCGCGGCCGCAGACCAGAAGGCCGTCCATATTGGCGATCTCTGCGTCTCCGCACCGGGCCAGTTCGATCGAGGTGCCGCGAATGCGGCCCCGCATGTCGCGGCAGTCGGCGTAGAGCCGTCCGCGGTGGGTGTAGGCCTCGGTGCAGGACCGGCTGTAGCTGCCGCGCGGGGCGACCCGCTGGGCGGTGATGTCCTGGCCGGAAGCCAGGGCGGCGGCCATGGCGGCGCCGAGCAGAATGGACATGGTGGTTCTCCTCTCCCAAAGGCGAAAGCCTCGATTACCGCGCAGGTTGCCGCCCCCCGGATGAACCGTGGCTGTACGAGAATGTCGGGCGACGTTTTCTTTTCAGGCGAATAGGCCTATATCGAAACCATAAGCGCCCGGTCGAAAGGCCGGGCGCCGTCGTATCCAACGCTGGCCGAACCCCCATTCGGCGGCCCCCACCCTACCGGGACGAACGCCCCATGAGCGACATTCTGATGCCCAAGGCCACTGCGGTCTGGCTGGTCGACAACACCTCCCTCAGCTTCGAGCAGATCGCCGACTTCTGCGGTCTGCATCCGCTGGAAGTCCGCGGCATCGCCGACGGCGACGTGGCCCGCGACATCCGCGGCGTCGATCCCGTCACCGGCGGCCAACTGACTCGCGAAGAGCTGGACAAGGCTCAGGCCGACGAAAACTATCGCATGAAGGCGATCGTCAGCCGCCACGCCGAACTGCTGAAGTCGGCCAAGCCTGCGCCGAAATACACCCCTGTGTCGCGTCGTCAGGATCGGCCGGACGCCATCGCCTGGTTCGTGCGCAACCACCCGGAAGTGACCGACGCCCAGATCGCCAAACTGCTGGGCACGACCAAGTCCACGATCGAGAGCGTGCGCAACCGCACCCACTGGAACAGCGCCAACATCAAGCCGGTCGATCCGGTGACCCTGGGCCTGGTCGGTCAGCTGGCCCTGGACGAGATCGTCAAGAAGGCCGCCGACAAGAAGGCCAAGGACGATCTGAAGAACGGCGGCGGCACCATCCTGCCCGTGGCCGAAGAGGTCGAGGAAGAGCCGGAATTCGTCCCCGAAGCCCGCCAGCGTCCCGGCGCCGAGCCGACGGCGGAATCGGTGTTCGGCACGAAGGAGTGATCCGTCCGTCGCCCTCGGGCTTGACCCGAGGGCCTGGCGCTGTGCGCTGAGGTCTTCGCACCAGCGGCGGATCATCCGATCGTCGGGTCAAGCCTGAGGATGACGGGAATAAAAACGGCCCCGGAGAGCGCTCTCCGGGGCCGTCGTCGTCTGGGCGTGCGCAATCCTCAGTGGGCGCGCTGCTCCAGGATGGTGATCTCTTCCTTCAAGCGAAGCTTCTTCTGCTTCAATTCCTTGACCTGCAGCGTGTCCACGGACGGATGGTTGAGTTCTCGCTGGATCGTCTGATCCAGCATGCGATGCCGATTACCCAGTTCGCGAATACGAGCCTCGATGGTCATGGCTTGCGCCTCCGTTGGTTAGGGACCAGTAGAGTGAGCGCCCGGTTCGGCAGGCTGTGGAATCACATTCCAGTGACTGCTTTTCGTCCGGGCACGACGGAGGCTGGCCCCAAAAATGGTCGATGATGTGAACGGAGCCATACGGACTGCTCCTTATCGGATGGTGGTGGGAATTTCAGGGGCGTCCGGCGCGATCTACGGAGCGCGGACGCTGGACGCGCTGAAGGATTTAGGCGTCGAGACCCATCTGGTGGTGACCAAGGCCGCCCTGCTCACATTGTCGCAGGAGACCGATCTGTCGCCCGACGACCTGACCGCCAAGGCCTCGGTCGTTCACAAACTGGCCGACGTCGGGGCGACCATCGCCTCGGGCTCCTTCAAGACCTTGGGCATGATCGTGGCCCCCTGCTCCATCAAGACGATGAGCGAGATCGCCACGGGCGTGACCTCCTCGCTTCTGACCCGCGCCGCCGACGTGACGTTGAAGGAACGGCGGCCGCTGGTGCTGATGGTGCGTGAGACGCCCTTCCATCTGGGCCATCTGCGGACGATGACGGCCCTGGCCGAAATGGGCGCGACCATCGCCCCGCCCCTGCCCGCCCTCTATGCGCGGCCGGAATCGATCCTGGAGATGGTGGACCAGTCGGTGGGGCGGACCCTGGATCTGTTCGGGCTGGACTGGAGCGCCGTGCGGCGCTGGGACGGGCTGAAGTGACCGCCGTCGAAACGCGCAGCCTGTGGGACTGGGCCGTCGCCGCCTATGGGCGACCCGGCGTCAGCGAGGCCTGCCTGGCCTTGCAGGACAGCCACGACCAGAATGTTCCCCTGCTGCTGTGGTCGGCCTGGGCCGCTGCGGCCGGCCATGAACCCGACGCCGAGACGATCGAGGCGGCCTGCGACATCGCCCGCGCCTGGGACGGGGTGGTGGTCGCGCCGCTGCGCGCCGTTCGCCGCACCCTGAAGGCGCCCGTCCCCGACATCGAGGACGCGCCGCGCCTGGCGGTCCGCGAGAAGATCAAGGGGCTGGAGCTGGAGGCGGAACGCCATCTGCTCGCCGCCTTGGAAGCCCTGATCCACGAAGCGGACGACCACGCGCCCCGCGCGTCGCCGCGCCCTGCCCTGGAAGCCCTGGTCGCTACGGCGCGGCTCTGGGCGCCGGTGACGCCTCGCCCGGCCTTGCAGCGGCTGGCCGAAACCCTTTCCGCCTGAAGGTCGTCCGACTATGTTGGCTCTACCGACTGCAAGATGGACTGCACGATGAACGACGATGTGCCGGACATCACCGAAGAAGAGGCGGCGCTTCACGCCCGCGTCAAATTGCTGCGCCAGGAGCATGCCGACCTCTCGGCCTCGATCGACGCCCTGTCCGAGGCGGCTGTTCCAGACCAGCTGCTGATCGCCCGGCTGAAGCGCAAGAAGCTGGCGCTGAAGGACGAGATCGTCAAAATCGAGGATCAGATCCTGCCGGACATCATCGCCTGAGGTCCAGCGGCTTGGGTTGCGTCGAATGGTCGCAAATGATAGCCATTCGCAGAAACGGAGGCCGATCATGGCGACCTTGAGTGACGGCTGGGACGCTCGCTATGCGGCGACCGCAGACTATGTTTTCGGCACGGCGCCCAGCCAGTTCGTGGTGACGCACGCCGACCGGCTGAAGCCCCGCAGTCGGATTCTGACGCCCGCCGACGGCGAAGGCAGGAACGCCGTCTATCTGGCTCGACTGGGCCACCAGGTGACCGCCACCGACATTTCGCCCGCCGCGCAGGACAAGGCGAGACGCCTGGCCGCGCGGGAGGGGGTCGAGGTCGATTTCCAGATTCAGGACCTTGAGGGCTGGACCTGGCCGGAAGCGGCCTATGACGCCGTGGCGGCGGTCTTCATCCAATTCGCGCCACCCGACTTCCGTGCGGCGATCTTTGAGGGCATGAAGCGGTCGGTGAAGCCGGGCGGCCTGATCCTGTTGCACGGCTATACGCCGCGCCAGCTGGACTACGGCACCGGGGGTCCATCCCAGGTCGAACAGCTCTACACCCCTGAACTGCTGGAAGCGGCGTTCGGCGATTTCGCGATCGAGCATTTGCACGCCTATGAGGCTGATCTGGACGAAGGCGCCGGCCACAGGGGCCGTTCGGCCCTGATCGACCTGGTCGCTCGACGCCCGCTGGATTAGGCCCAGCCCCATCCCGGCCCGATCAGGGTCCAAAAGTCGCCCCAGCCTAGGAGCATAAGCGCCGCTTCCAGGAGCATGACGGTTTCGAACGCGCCCGCGCGTGTCGCTCCATGCTCCGGCTCAATCCAGAGCCTGTCCAAGCTGGAGACGCCGCCGAATGCGACGCCTGCTGACCGACGCGCCCCTGGCGCGTTGCAAAAGCCTATTGATCCACGGCGGCCAGACCGCCGCCTTTGCGACCGTGGCCCTGTTGGCCGCCGCCGCCGCCCCCGGCGTGACGCGCGAAGCGGCGCCGACAGCTGCGGCCGAGCCCGTGGCCCCGCCGGTGAAGGCTCAGGTCGAAAAGGCCGGTCCGGTGATGCGGGAGATCGGGTTTTCCGCCCCCGTGCGCGGCTATGCGATTAACTCCCCCTTCGGCCTGCGCAAGCTGGCGATCGAGGCCCGCGCCCGCGCGCACAAGGGCGTGGACATCGCCGCGCCCAAGGGAACGTCGGTCTTCACCGCTGCAGAGGGCCGGATCGTCCGCACCGGCTATGAGGCCGGGGGCTACGGCGCCTTTATCGAGGTGCGCCATCCGAACGGCCTCAGCACCCTTTACGGCCACCTCAGCCGCATTGATGTGGCCAGCGGCGATCTGGTGACGAGCGGACAGCGAATCGGCCTGGTCGGCTCGACCGGCTATTCGACAGGCCCCCATCTGCATTTCGAAGTGCGCCGCAGCGGCGCCCAGGTGAACCCGGCCAAGATCGTGGGCCGCCATTTCAAGGTGGCGGTCAAGGCGAAGGACTGATCCCGGCGAAAGATTGCCGCGCCCTTCTTTGCAGCCTAACCTTCTGCAAGCTTTTTGGAGGGGCATCATCATGAACAGAATCGTCGCCGCCGTCGTCGCGGCCGTACTGGCGGCTACGCCCGCCGCGGTCGCCGCCCAGGACTATGGCCGGTACAGCGATGCGGCCGCCCAGACCGAACTGTCCCGCATCGCCGATGTGCAGATGGCGGTCATGATGCCGATGCGCGACGGAGTCGGACTGGCCACCAACATCTATCGGCCCAAGAACGCCCAGGGACCCCTGCCGACCGTCTTCATCCGCACTCCCTATAATGAGCTGGCCTATAACCCCCGCACCACCCGCAGCGCCCTGACCTGGGTCAGCCGCGGCTATGCCTTGGTCATCCAGAACGAGCGGGGGCGCTATTTCTCGGGCGGGGACTATCAGATCCTGGGCTATCCCCAGACCGACGGCTATGACGCCCTGAGCTGGATCGCAGCCCAGCCCTGGTCGAACGGCAAGGTCGGCACCCTGGGCTGCTCGTCCTCGGCCGAATGGCAGCTGGCGCTGGCGGCCCAGAACCATCCCGCCCATGCGGCCATGGTCCCCCAGGCGTCGGGCGCCGGAATCGGCAAGGTCGGGCGGTTCCAGGAACAGGGCAACTGGTACACCGGCGGCGTGCCGCGCAATCTTTTCTTCGTCTGGCTGTACGGTGTCGACAATCCGCTTCGCGCCCAGATCCCGGCGGAGACGGACCAGGAGACCCGCGCCCGCATCGTCCGCTACAACGACTTGGACGCCAAGAAGCCCGAGGTGAACTGGCCCAGCCAGATCCGCCATCTGCCGGTCAACGAGATGCTGAAGGACCTGGGCGAGCCCCCCGCGACCTTCGAGGAACTGATCGCCCGCACGCCCGCCGATCCGGCCTGGCGCGAGGGCGGCCTCTATCACGACGACATGGGCTGGGGCGTGCCGGCCCTGTGGTTCAACAGCTGGTACGACGTCTCCATCGGGCCGAACATGGAGCTGTTCAATCACGCTCGCTCGACCACCCAGGACCGCGAGGCGGCCGAGAACCAGTATGTGGTGGTGGGGCCGAACACTCACTGCGCCTTCGCCGGGCTGAAGGCCGGTTTCCGCTCGGGCGATCGCGACCTGGGCGACGCCAGTTTCGACGCGGACGGCCTGGTCCTGGCCTGGTTCGACCGTTGGCTGAAGGGCGAGCGCCGCGCCTTCCCCGACAGCACGCCGCACGTCCAATATTTCAACATGGGCCAGAACGAATGGCGCACCGCCGCCCAGTGGCCGCCGGCCGGCGTCCAGACCGTGCGGATGTATCTGCGATCCGGCGGGGCGGCCAACAGTCTGAACGGCGACGGCCGGCTGAGCCCCGAGGCGCCGCCGGCGGGCGAACAGGCCGACCGCTATCGCTATGATCCGATGAACCCGGTCCAGACCATCGGCGGCGGCGACTGCTGCAACGGCGGGCTGGTCACGGCCGGCGCCTTTGACCAGCGTCAGATCGAGGCGCGCGACGACGTGCTGGTCTATACCTCGGACCCGCTGACCGAGCCGATGCAGGTGACGGGCTTCGTCGATGCGGTGCTGAAGGTGTCGTCATCGGCGCCCGACACCGACTTCGCGGTCAAGCTGGTGGATGTGGCGCCGGACGGGACGGCCTATATCCTGGGCGACACCATCATGCGGGCCCGCTATCGCACCGGCTACGACCGGCCCACGCCCCTGACGCCCGGCCAGATCGCGACGGTGCAGCCCACGCCGATCACCATCAGCAACACCTTCCAGCCGGGCCACCGCATCCGGGTCGAGGTGACCAGCTCCAACTTCCCGAAATTCGTCCGCAATCTGAACACCGGCGGGCCGAACGAAAGCGAGACCCAGGGCCGGGTCGCCGACAACGCCCTGCATCACGCCGGAGACGACGCCTCCTACATCGACCTGCCCGTCCTGAAATAGGGCGACGGGGCGGAAGCGGCTGGCCTGAACCGCTTCCGCCTTGCTAGGCTGGCTGCAATCATAAGGGGAGACGGAATGACGGCTGCGTTGACGCTGGAAAGCGTGAGCAAGCGGTACGGCGGTTTCGACGCCGTGCGCGACCTGAGCTTCGAAGTGCCCAAGGGCTCGATCTGCGGCTTTCTGGGGCCGAACGGGGCGGGCAAGACCTCAACCCTGCGGATGATCCTGGGGCTGCAACCGGCGACCTCGGGCCGGATCGACATCCTGGGCGCGCCGGACGGGCGGCTGGTCCGCGACCGGATCGGCTTCCTGCCTGAGGAGCGCGGTCTCTACAAGAAGATGACCCCGGTGGAGGCCATCGCCTTCTTCGGCGCCCTGAAGGGCCTCCCCTCCCACGAAGGCAAGAAGCGCGCGAGGCAGTTGCTGGAGCAGCAGGGCCTGGGCGCGGCGCAGAAGAAGAAGATGAAGGAGTTGTCCAAGGGGATGGCTCAGAAGGTTCAGTTGATCGCCGCCGTGGTGCACCGGCCCGAGTTCGTCATCCTGGACGAGCCCTTCTCAGGCCTCGATCCGATGAACCAGCAGGGGCTGGAGGAGATGATCCGCGGCCTGGCGGCGGACGGGGCGACGGTCCTGTTCTCGACCCATGTGATGCAGCATGCCGAACGGCTGTGCGACAAGGTGGTGCTGCTGGCCAAGGGGCGTAAGGCGTTCGAAGGCACGGTCGAGGAGGCCAAGGCCACCTCCCCCCGCGTCCTGGACCTGGAAGGCGCCATCTCGCCCGAGGCGGCCGGCGCCCTGCCCGGCGTGGCGGGGGTCGAGACCCTGTCCGATCAGGACGGGGTGCGCCGACTGAAGATCGTGCTGGCGGCCGGCGCGGGGGGCCAAGACACGCTGAAGGCCGCCTTCCTGAGCGGGCTGGACGTCCGGGGCTTCGCCCTGAAGGAACCGACCCTGCATGACGCCTTCATCGGCCTGACCGGCGACAATCCCGATCAACCCGCCGTCCGCGCGGAGGCGGTCCAATGAAACGCACCCTGCTGATCGCCCGCCGCGAATATGTCGCCTACGCCAAGACCGTGGGCTTTTGGCTGTCGCTTCTGGCCTTTCCGATGTTCGCCGTCCTGGGCGGGGGCATCCCCCTGCTGATCCGCTCGGCGGAACCGATCAAGGTAGTGACGGTGATCGAGGACGGTCCGGCGGCGACCGGCCTGGCCGCCGAGGTGCGCGCCGCCCTTCAGGAAGAGAAGGACCGTCTGGCGGAGCGGGTGCAGGAAGCAGCCCAGAAGGGCCAGGCCGCGGCCGGCCGCGCCGCCGCCTCCATCAGCGGTCCGAAGATGCGGCTGATCGACGCCCCGCCCGCCCTCACCGTCGCGGCGCCCGGCGCCGCACGTGAGGCGGCCTTGCGCGAGGTGCTGGACAAGGATGCGTCCAAGGACCGGCGCGTGGACGCCGTGGTCTTCTTGAGCCGCGTCGACGGCAAGCCCCAGGCCCAGGTCTGGACCGCGCGGGCCATGGACAATGACGTCGCCGACTTCGTCCGCAACGCCCTGCGGACCGGCTATCGCGACCAGGCCCTGACCGCTGCAGGCGTCGCCCCGTCCCTGGTCGAGCAGATCGAATCCTTCAAGCCCGAGGTGAAGGCCTTTTCGCCCAACGCCGCCAGCGGGGGCGAGGTGTCGATGCGTGATCGAATTCCGGCCTTCATCGGCCTGGGCGCCGGCTTCCTGCTCTGGTCGCTGGTGATCACCGGCGCCTCCATCCTGCTGAACAGCGTGATGGAGGAGAAGTCGAACAAGATTCTGGAGGTGCTGCTGTCCTCGGCCTCCGCCTCGGAAATCCTGACGGGCAAGGTTCTGGGGGTGGCGATGCTGACCTTGACGGTGCTGGCGGTCTGGGCGGGAATCGGAACCTCGGTGCTGACGTCGGCCTCGCCCGATACGGCGGCGACGATCGGCCAGGTGCTGTTGGACGGCGGCCTGGTCTTCTATTTCATCGCCTATATGGTCGGCGGCTATCTGATGTACGCCGTGCTGTTCGCGGCCATCGGCGCCTTCTGCGAGACGCCGCGCGACGCCCAGACCCTGATGGGGCCGATCATGATGATCCTGGTCGTGCCGATCCTGGTCATGCAGATGGCCCTGACCAGCCCTGATGCGCCGGTGGTGAAGGTCCTGTCGTGGATACCCTTCTTCACCCCCTTCCTGATGAGCGCGCGGGCGCCCAGCGATCCGCCCCTGATCGAGGTCGTTCTGACCTTGATCGGCATGTTCGCCACCGCCGCCCTGATGGTCTGGATCGCTGGCCGCGCCTTCCGCGCCGGCGCCCTGTCAGACGTGAAGCTGAGCTGGAAGACGTTCGGACGGGCGGTGACGGGACGGGGATGAGGCGCCGCCTCCTCTCCGCCTCGCACCACGGAGGCGACAAGAAAAAGGCCGCTTCCCGAGGGAAGCGGCCTTTGATCTTTCGGCCTACGCCTGAGCCCTTTCGGGCTGAGCCTTAGCGGCCGCCGGGGACGCGCGGCTTGGGCGCAGGCAGCAGGCCTTCGCGTTGGGCGCGCTTGCGGGCCAGCTTGCGGGCGCGACGGACGGCCTCGGCCTTTTGGCGGGCGCGCTTTTCCGAAGGCTTTTCGTAGTGCACGTGGCGCTTCATTTCACGGAAGCTGCCTTCGCGCTGCATCTTCTTCTTGAGGGCTTTCAGCGCTTGATCGACGTTGTTGTCGCGGACGAAAATCTGAACCAGGGGTATCTCTCCTTTGGCCGCCCGCCGCGTCCTTTCGAAGGGAGACGGGCAGACAAATAAAATCCTCTCCCGGGAGCGAGGCTCTCGGATGAAGGCGGGCTGATACACGAGCCCGCCGCGTCTGTCCAGTTCGTCGCAACCATTCTTCCAGGCTCGAAACCCCGAAAAGACGGGCGTATGATCCGCCAATGACACAGACCGACGATTGGGCCGATCAGACCGAACAGACCGTGCTGGACGCCGCCGTCGCCCGCGCCCCCGCCCTGGGCTGGAACGCCCGATTGGTCCGGGAGGCGTGCGAAGCCTGCGGCCTGTCGCTGGGGGATGAGGAACTGCTGCTGCCCAACGGCGCGCGGGATCTGGCGGCCCTGCTGTCGCGCCGCCACGACGCGCGCGCCTTGGAGGCCCTGGACGCCGTCGATCCCAAGTCGCTGAAGATTCGCGAGCGAATCGCCCGCGCCGTGTCCGAACGGATGGAGGCCGGCGCGGCCGACCTGGAGGCGACGCGCCGCTGCGCCGCCTTCCTGGCCCTGCCGACCAACACCGATCTGGGGCTGAAGCTGGCGTGGGAGACGGCCGACCATCTGTGGCGCTGGGCTGGGGATGAATCGACCGACTGGAACCACTATTCGAAGCGGACCATCCTGTCGGGCATACTGATTCCCGCCCTGACGATGCGCTGGTTCGACGGCAGCGAGGCGGCGGAAGCCTTTGTCGCTCGCCGCATCGAAAACGTCATGGCCTTCGAAAAGTGGAAGGCTGGCAAGGATTTCGAGGCGCCGTTCCGCAAGGTGACGGATGTGCTGAGTCGCATCCGTTATGGGGCGCGAGGTTAGGCGCTCGTCTCGCCGCTTTCGCTCCTTTGTCGCTGCGCAGCGTTGCATTCGAGACGGGTGAGCGCCAGCTAAGCTTCAGTCCCAGGAGCGATGCGCATGGCCGACGAGATTCTTCACACGACCGCCTTGAACGCGATCAACCAGAAGCTTGTGGCGGATGGGGAACGCCTGCCCGCTGTGAAGTTGAAGGACGGCAGCACGGTCCAGACCGGCACGGTCGCCACCATGTTGCTCAACATCGAACATTATAATCAGGGCGCACGGGGCGATGTGGAGCGCCAGTTGGAACTGGCCGTGCCCACACTGGCCAAGATCGGCCTGTTCGACCTGTTCAGCCCGCACGAATGGTGCGCCGGCGACAATCCGGGACGAGCCTTCGTCGGGCGACTGGCGCTGGCTCACATCGTCGACGAATCGGGTCGCTGACCGAAGCGATCGCCACAGACGGCCTCAGACCGTCCCCAACACCCGGTTCACATGGGCCATCTTGCGGCCCGGTCGAGCCTCGGCCTTGCCGTAGAGGTGCAGCCGTTCGTCGGCCTTGGCGGACAGGGCGCGCCATTGATCGACCTCGTCGCCCAGCAGATTCTTCATCTCGATCCGGGCATGGGCCGCCGTGGGGCCGAGGGGCCAGCCGGCCACCGCGCGGATATGCTGTTCGAACTGGTCACAGACGCAGCCGTCCTGAGTCCAGTGGCCGGTATTGTGGACGCGCGGGGCGATCTCATTGACCAGCAGAACGTCGTCTCCGAGGTCGAACAGCTCGACCCCGATCACGCCCACATAGTCCAGACCGTCCAGGATCGCCTCGGCGATGGCGCGGGCGCGCACCTGGGTCTTTTCGTCGACGGCCGCGGGGGCCAGGGTCGTGCGCAGCACCCCGCCCTCGTGCCGGTTCTCGCCCAGCGGATAGACCGCCATATGACCGTCCCAGTCGCGGGCGGCGATGACCGACAGTTCGCGCACGAAGGTCGCCCTGGCCTCCAGGATCGCCGGACGGCCGCCCAGGCTTTCCAGGGCGGCGGGCGCGTCCTCGATGGCGTGGATCCAGACCTGGCCCTTGCCGTCATAGCCTTCGCGCCGGGTCTTCAGCAGGGCGGGCAGGCCCAGCTCCGTCAGGCCGACGACCAGGTCGTCCAGCGTATCGACCACGGCGAAATCCACCGTCGGGGCGCCGACGGCGTTCAGGAAGGTCTTTTCGTCCACCCGGTCCTGCGACACGCGAAGCGCCGTCGGCCCCGGCGCGACCAGGGCGCCGGCCTCGGCCAGCCGCTCGATGGAGGCGGCCGGCACATTCTCGAACTCGAAGGTCACGACGTCGGCGGCGCGGCCGAGCGCCGTCAGGGCCTCGGGATCGTCATAGGCGGCGACGATCTGGCTATGGGACACGCGGCCCGCAGGGCTGTTCGGTTCCGGATCCAGGATCACGACGTCGAAGCCCAGGCGCGAGGCGGCCTGGCTCAGCATCCGACCCAGCTGTCCTCCGCCGAGGATGCCGAGGGTGGAGCCTGGGGGAAGCGGAAGCTGGGGCACTCAGTCCTCGACGGTTTCGGCGACGGAATCGGTCAGGGCGGCCCGGAAGGCGGCGAGGCGCTGGGCCAGGGCTTCATCCGACAGGGCCAGGATCTGGGCAGCGAGGATGCCGGCGTTGGCGGCGCCCGCCTCGCCGATGGCCAATGTGGCGACCGGGACGCCGGCCGGCATCTGCACGATCGACAGCAGACTATCCATGCCCTTCAGGGCCTTGGACTGAACCGGGACGCCCAGCACCGGCAGGTCCGTCATCGAGGCGGCCATGCCCGGCAGATGGGCGGCGCCCCCGGCTCCGGCGATAATGACCTTGAAGCCCGCCGCCTTGGCGCCGGTGGAGAACTCGACCAGTCGCTGCGGGGTGCGGTGGGCGCTGACGACCTTGGCCGTCCAGGCGACGCCCAGCTGATCCAGCTTGTCGGCGGCCAGCTTCATCGTCGGCCAGTCCGAACGGCTGCCCATGATGATTGCCACCGGCGTTGCGGAAGTCGCCATAGTTCAAGGCCCCTCGCGGAAAGGCGCCCGTTACAGCACACGGGGCGCCGCCGCAACCGAACAGCGCCGGTTCATCGCCGGAATCCGCGCCGCGCCGCCTTCAATCTCTGCCGTCCAGCCTCTAACATCGACCTATCGCGCGTCCGTCTGAGTCGCGCCGCCGGAGCCTGCCTGCGCCGTGACCGACGTGGCCGAACACGACCTGACCGCCGAGATCGCGCGCCTGCGCGCCGAGCTGGACGCCTGGAAACAGCGCGCGGCGGCGGCCGAGGCGGCGGCCGATCACGACGTCCTGACCCCGGCCCTGAACCGTCGAGGCTTCGTCGCCGCCCTACAAAGGGCCATGGCCTATTGCCAGCGGCATGAGGTGCCGGCAGTCCTGCTTTATCTGGATATGGATGGGTTCAAGGGGGTCAACGACCGCCTGGGTCACGCCGCCGGGGATGCGGCGCTGGTGGCCGTTGCGCGGATGATGATCGGCCATCTGCGGGAATCCGACGCCGTGGGCCGCCTGGGCGGTGACGAATTCGCCCTCTTGATGCTGAACGCCGGCCAGGAAGACGGGCGGGCCAAGGCGCGACAGCTGGCCGAGGCTCTGGAGACCGAAGGCTTCGTCTGGAACGGCGAACGCACCCCCCTGGGGGGCTCTTTCGGGGTCCGCGCCTGGGACGGCCATACGGACGCCGAGGTCTGGCTGACCGAGGCCGACGCCGCCATGTGGGTGCGCAAGAAGGGGCGCTGAGGCCCCTTCCCCGCCTTCCGTCCTACAGGGGCAGGCGCAGCTGGACGCCGCCCATATGGCTGTCGGCGTGTTCGCCGTAGCGACCACGATAGGCTACCGACACCTTCACAGGGCCGACCGAGCCCTCGACCCCCGCCGAGGCCAGGAACTGGCCGCCGAAGGGTTCCTCCACCTCACGCTCCAGCACCTGGGCCGGATTATTGTACAGGCCGACGCGGACCGGATCCGAACTGTCGTCCAGGGCGTCGCGATAGCCGCCCTCGGCGAACAGGGCGAAACGGCCCATCTCCGCCTCGGCCCGCAAAGCGACCTCGCCGCTGATCGCCTTCATCTCGCGGTCTTCGTACTGGTACTGGGCGGCGACGCCCTGCTCCCAATAGCTGTCGACGTCGCTGGTCGCCCAGGTGACGGCGGCGCGAGGCGACAGGGCCACGCCCCCCATCTCGAACCACATCCCGCCCTGCAGCCGCGCCCCGGTGCTGAGCGCGCGCGTCTCGGCTGTGTGAACGAGAGGCGCCAGGCTGGTGAAGCGCTTGATGTCGTCGATATTGTCGCGCGCCACCCCGACCGCCGCATTGACGAACAGGTCGCCCGAGCGCCAGCCGCCGTACAGGTCCAGGCCGAAACTTTCGACGCTGAAGGTCAGGGCTTGGCTTTCGACGTCGCTGGTGCGGGCCGTCCCGGCCATGCCGAAACGCCAATGCTCCGACGGACCGGCCTCCAGGGCGATGCGAGCGCCCCAGCCGTCGCTGGACGAATCGGTGACCGAGCCGCGCGCATCCGTCTCGACGCTGTCGACCATGGCCGAGGCGGTGATCGCCACGCCCGCCTCCCAGGCCTCGCGGCCGGACAGGGCCTCGCTGGCCGCATCCAAAGCGTCCTCCCGATGCCGGAAGGCGGTCTCGCCCTGCAAGGCCGCCTGGGAACCGATATCGCCATAATAGAGGTAGTCGGTCGCCAGTCGGGCGATGATCTGGTGCCCCGTCGCGGTCGGATGCACCCCGTCGAAGTAGAAGTAGCTGGCGGGATTCGAACAGACCGTCACCCCGTTGAAACAGGCCTGGGTGACGTTGGTCACACCGAACTGGCCGGGATTGGCCGCCAAGGTGTCGCCGATCTTGAACAGGTCCATCATAATGATGTTGCTGCCTGGACGGGCGGCCGCCGTTGCGGTCAGGCCCGTTTGCAGGGCGGTGTTGAAGGTGGTCACCGCATAATCCGCCAAGGGCGCCGCTGTCGTGCCCCGGAACTGGGGCGTCAGGCTGAGTTTGGGCAGGTTGGTGACCAGTATGGTCCCCGCGCCTGCTCCGGCCACGCTGTTGACCAAGCTGTTGACGTTGGCCGCCGCGCCGGTCGCGACCGGGGTGATGGCGGCGACCGGGCTGGAGGAGGCGCCGGCGGCAGGCAGACCCTGGAAGATGTCATTGGCGCCGCCCAGGACGCTGACCAGGTCATTGGCCCCGAAGGTTCCGCCGCGGCTGGTGTAGGCGGCCAACTGGGTCAGCATGCCTGGCGGCGGGCCGGCCGACGAATCGGTACGGGCGCCGCCGAAGGCGTAGTTGATGCTGCCACTGACCGACCCGTTGAAGTTGACGGCGTTGAAGCCCAGCAACTCCGTAAAGACCGGGCCGGTGGAGAACCGGCCTTGATAATAGGGCGGCGACGGCGGCTGCGTGCCGGCCGAGGCCAGATACAGATTGCCGTTGTCGCTCAGACTGTCGCCGAAGACGACCAGGCGATTATAGGTCTGGGCCGAGGCGGACCCCGCGAAGGCGCAGGCGGCGAGCGCCAGGGCCGCGGCGGCGGCGCCGTTGAGATAGCGTGACATATGTTCCTCCCACAGCCGTCTGTGTCGCGGCCGTTAGGTCGGGAGGATGCGCCACTCTGCGAAGAGCGCAAGATGCCGTTACGTCAGTCTTCGGAAAGAATATGTCGCAGACGCTTAATGCAGGGTGCGGAACTTCAGGGTGCCGATCACCGTCTTCAGCGTGCGCAGCGCCTCCGGATCGTAGTCCTTGTCCACATCGGTGATGACATAGCCGGTGCGTTCGTCGGTCTTCAGATGCTGACCCAGGATGTTCAGACCCGCCGCCGCGAGCGCCCGGTTAAGGTCGGCCAAGACCCCCGGCTGGTTCTTGTGGATGTGCAGGATGCGGTGCGCGCCGGAGACCTCGGCCAGTTGCACATTCGGCAGATTGACGCTGAAGGTGGTGTCGCCCCGGTTCAGATAGCCCAGCAGGCGCTCGGCCGCGAACTCGGCGATGGCTTCCTGGGCCTCCTCGGTCGATCCGCCGATGTGCGGCGTCAGGATCATGTTCTTCAGCCCCTGAAGCGGGCTTTCGAATGGGTCGGAATTGGTGCGCGGTTCTTCCGGGAAGACATCGACCGCAGCCCCGGCGATCCGGCCGGACCCCATGGCCTGGGCCAGGGCGCCGACGTCCACCACATGGCCGCGCGACAGGTTCAGAAACAGCGCCCCCTCCTTCATCCGGGCGAACTGGGTCGCGCCGAAGATGTTGGCGTTTTCGCGCCGCCCGTCGACGTGCAGCGTCACGACGTCGCTCTCGGCCAAGAGGGCGTCCAGCGACCGCATACGCCGGGCGTTGCCCAGGGCGAGCCGTTCCGACAGGTCGTAGAACAGCACCCGCATGCCCAGGTTTTCGGCCAGCACCGACAGCTGGCTGCCGATGGCGCCGTAACCGACGATTCCCAGGGTCTTGCCGCGCAGCTCCTTGGACCCGGTCGCCGACTTGTTCCATTTTCCGACGTGCATGGCGGCGGACTTGTCGGGCACGTCGCGCATCAGGACGATCATCAGTCCGATGGCCAGTTCCACGACCGAGCGGGTGTTCGAATAGGGGGCGTTGAACACCGCCACCCCGTGATCGGCGGCGGCCTCTAAGTCGATCTGGTTGGTGCCGATGCAGAAGGCGGCCACCGCCATCAACCGATCGGCCTCCTCCAGCACACGGCGGCTGACGGTGGTCTTCGAGCGGATGCCCAACACATGCACGCCCTTGATGGCGGCGATCAGATCGTCCTCGTCCAAGGCGCCCTTCATGGTCTCGACGGAATAGCCGGCCTCCTCCAGCCGCTCGACGGCGACGGGGTGGATGTTCTCCAGCAGCAGCATCTTCATCCGGCTGCGCGGAAAGGACCAGCGGCCGGACAGGCCCTCGGCGTGCAGCACCTCGTCCAGGGATGCGGCTTCGGCGTCGGCGAGCTCGATCACCGACGGACGACGCGCGACCTCGGTAAAGGCGTAGAAGGCGTCCGCCGCCCCGGCCAGCTTGACCTCGGCGTCGTTCCAGCCGTCGCCGACCATGACGACGCGACCCGACAGGTTCAGCGCGTGGATCACCGCCGGCTTGCCGTCGGCGTGGGACAGGGGATTGGCGTCGTCGACGCCCGTCACCCGCCCGTCCGCGTCATAGATCAGGTCGTTGCACAGCACCCGGTCGGGCGAAACGCCCAGCAGTTCGGCCACCGGCGCGATCACCTCGCGGAAGCCGCCGGACAGAATGACCACCCTGCCCTTGTGCTGCTGAAAGAAGTTCAGATTGCGCCGCACAGAGGCGGTCAGCCGGTCGGACGCGCGCTCCGCCAGGGACTGCACATGGTCGCGGGTCAGGGGCAGCAGGGCCAGACGCCGACGCAGCGCCTCCCCAAAAGCGAGGTCGCCCGCCATGGCCTGATCGGTCAGGGCGGCGATCTCGGCCCGCGTCGCCTCAGCCTGGGGCGAGTCCGCCAAGGCGAGGTCGGCCAAGGCTTCCAGTGTCTCGAAATCGACCAGGGTCGAATCAAAGTCGAAGATCAGGGTGGGGCGCGCAGTCATGGAGCGCGTCTTAGACGCCTTCGCGCCTGCGGCAAAGCCGAGGCGTGCTGAAGAAGGCGATCAGTTGCGCTTAATCCTTGCCGCCCGCCGCGATATTCCGAGCTGCGGACGGCAAGAAATCTCAGAACCGGGCGATACGGCGCACGCGGCTGTCCGGCCGGCGGCTTTCCAGAACGACGGCGCCGATCGCAGCCGCAAGGGTCGCGACGGCGAGCAAGGCCCCGCCCTCCCGTGCATGATCCCGGGCGTAGGCGCCGGCTTCATCGGCGTAGTGACGCGCCTTCTTGCCCTGTTTCTTCAGCGCCTTCTTGGAGCCCTGGCGAGTTGCGTGGAACCAGCCGTCGGCGCGGGCGCGGGCGTAACGGGCGCCGTCGGCGGCCCGGTGACGCGCTTCGCGCGACCATTCGCCGGCGCGCTCGCCGGCCCATTCCCCGGCGTCTTCGGCCCGGTGGCGGAAAGCGTCCACGGCGTCATGCAACCGGTCGCGGAGATCGGCCGTATCGACCCAGCCGCGGGGATTCATCCGCATCTTGATCCGCTCATAGCGGGTCGGGCCGCTGCGCTGCGACAGATAGATGGCCAGACCGGCGCCGACCAGAAGGGCGGCCAGGGTTCCGGCGCTGACGCCCGGATGTTTGCGAACTTCGTCCAAGGCGTTGAAGTTACGGACCATAGGATAGTGAACCTCTTCATCCAGACCGTTCGCGGTCGGGTCACGGCGCCCGCCGTCGTTCGGCCGATAGGCGGAACGGCGGTTCCGCATCAGCGAAGGAGCGAACCGCGCCAAAAACGGTTCCGCCCCACCCGACCGGATCAGATAGAAAGATGCCTGGCTTGGGCGCAGGCGCAAGCCCTTGAGGCGCGGCCGGCGGGATGTTGGGGGCGCCTCTTACCAAGCCGGTCTCGGGCGCCTAAATAGCCCCGATCCCGAAATGACGCCTTCCAAGGACCTTGCCGTGACCGATCACGCGCCCCAATCCGCTGTTTCCGACGACCTGGCCGCCGCCTTCCAGATCGAGGGCTGGCCCGTGCGCGGTCGCCTGGTTCGGCTGGGCGCGGCGATCGACACCATACTGGCCGCCCACGCCTATCCTGAGCCGGTCGCCGCCCTGCTGGGCGAAGCCTGCGCCCTGGCGGCCCTGATCGGCTCCAGCCTGAAGTTCGAAGGCCGGCTCCTGGTCCAGGCCCAGGGCGACGGGCCGGTGCGCTATGTCGTCGCCGACTATGGCACGGACGGCTCTCTGCGGGGCTATTGCCGCTATGACGAGGACGAGGTGGCGGCGGCCTCTCAGGGCTTCGCGCGGCCGGGCGCCCGGACCCTGCTGGGTCAGGGCGTTTTCATCATGACCCTGGACCGCGGTCCTGATTTCGAACGAACGCAAGGCATCACCCCGATCGAGGGCGAGAGCCTGTCTCTGTGCGCCGAACACTATTTCCAGCAGTCAGAACAGGTGCCGACCAAGGTGCGCCTAGCCGTCGGCTCGGTCCAGACCGGCGCCGGGGTCCAGTGGCGCGCCGGCGGGGCGATGATCCAGATCATCGCCGGCGACGAGACGCGCGGCTCGACCGAGGAAGTCTGGGACCGCACCCGCGCCCTGTTCGGCACCCTGGCCGACGACGAACTGATCGACCCCACCATCACGCCCGAAACCCTGCTGTTCCGCCTGTTCCACGAGGACGGGGTCCGGCTGGAGGGTGCGCGACCGCTGACGGCCGTCTGTCGGTGTTCCAAGGACCGCATCGCCTCGGTCCTGGCCTCCTTCGACCCGGCCGAACGGGCCGAAATGATCGAGGACGACGGGCGTATCCACGTCACCTGCGAATATTGCGCCACGGTCTACGCCTTGGAACCGGACGAGGTGGTGGCGGCCCAGATCTGATCGGGCATTCAGGCATGGTGTTTGCGACCTGGGGGACGGAGGACCGTCCCTCTGACCGAATTCGAGACATCGCCATGAAAACCGCCATCGCCGCCGCCGCCGCACTGGCCGCTCTGAGCGTCGCGCCTGTCGCCTTCGCCCAGACCGCCACCACGACCACCACCAGCAACACCTGCCGCCCCACCGACCCCTGCTATGACGCAGTCTGGAGCAAGTCGATCGCCAACACCCAGCGCATCGACGGCACGAACTCGATCTTGAACGCCACGCTCAACACCACAATCGGTCACGCCGCCGACACCGTGACCGCCGCCGCCACCTCCATCGGCAACAACTTCAAGGCCGAGGGCCGGTCGGTCGAATCCCTGTCTTCGAACCAAGTCTTCCAAGGCGAGGCCTACGCTACGCTGAACGCCAAGATCGGCGACGCGGCCTCGGACGTCACCCTGAACTCCAGCGCCATCGCCAACAACACGTCGGTGGACGTGGCCCAGGCGGGCCGCATCGATCTGAACCAGCAAATCCTGAACCGCGATCCGTCGGCCGTGGTCAACGCCGAGCTGGGTTCGGTCGGCGGCGATCTGACCGTCAGCGCCATCGCCGGCGGCAACATCGCCAATGTGACCGCCGACGTGGCCAACCTGTCCTCCAACCAGTTCGCCCACGCCGCGCCTCTGAACGCCGTGACGAACCTGTCGGTCGGCGCCGTCTCCGGCAAGATCGACGCCGCCGCCACGTCGATCGGCAACAGCCTGACCGTCAAGGGCTTCTGATCCTACGGCGGGACGCGGCCGCGGGCGCGTCCCGCCACAGATCAGGCGAGGAGACTTAAATGAGACACCGGCTGCTTGCGCTCTCCGTTCTGAGCCTTCTCGCCGCTGCAAGCGCGGTTCAGGCCCAGTCCAGCGTCGCCCAGATGGAGGCCGGATACGGTGGGGCCCGCCGCACCCTGTCCACCGCCTTCAATCCGTCCACCCGTGATGCGAACAACAACCGCGTCATCATGAACGGGGTGATCCAGGACGGTCAGGGCGGAAGCCAGATCAACGTCAACGCCAACGGCCAGACCTCCGGGGCGGACTTCTTCCGCTCCGGCGCAGACAGCTTCACGGCGGGGGCCCTGACCGCCAGTTCGACGGCGATCGGCAATCAGATCAACGTCAACGTCAACGGTTCCTGGAACACGGTGGTGCTGGATTCGACACAGATCAACAACGCCCCGATCAATGCGACCACCACAGTGACCGGACGCAACACGACCGGACAATAGGTCTTCGATCAGGGAAGGCTGGACGCCCGTCGGTTCGCCGACGGGCGTTTTCGTTTTCCGGGCGAATTTCCCGCTGGCCCGAACGGTGCGTTTCAACCGTAGAGAGACCTAAGACTGTTCAGGAACGACACATGTCGCCGATCGCCCTTCGCGCCGCCGCGCTCGTTATCGCCGCTGGTCTGGGACTGACGCCCGGCCTGGCGTCGGCTGAGACGCGCCAGAACTATGTCCCGCCGATCGGCGACGCCCCTGTCACCTCCAATCCGACTCCTTATACACCTGCCTTGACCTGCCTGGCGGAACGTGCGGCGGGGCGCCCGGCCCCGCGCATCTCGGTCGGCCGGATTTCCGACCTGACGGGGCGCGTGGATTTCGACACTGGCGCCAAAATCCCCCAGGGCGCGGCCCTGTTCGCCATCACCGCCCTGGGTAAGGCGGGCGTTCCCGTTGTCGAACGGCTGGACAATTCCGTCGCGGAGATCGAGCTGAACTACGCCCGCCAACATCTGTTGTCGGACACCCCCGAACGGGCGGGCTCCGATCCACAGAACTTCCGCCCCATCTATGCGGGCCAGATCGCCGGGTCGCAGTACTACATCGTCGGCGGCGTCACCGAGCTGAACTACAATATCGCCTCCTCCGGTCTGAAGGCCACGGTCGGAGAGGCGGCCGCAGCCGGGGTGCGGGGCACGGCGTCCACGACCGGCTATGTGATGAACGTCGCCGTCGATTTGCGCCTGGTGGACACCCGCACACAGCAGGTGATCGACATGGCCTCTTTCCAGAAACAGGTGACTGGGCGCGACGCCAGCCTGGGGGTGGTCGGGACGGTCGGAGACTACGGCGCCAATCTGAACGGCGGACGCGGCGCCATGGAGCCTTTGCAAGCGGCGGTGCGCACGCTCGTCGAGCGGGGCGTATTTCAGCTGATCGCCAATCTTCAGGGCGGGAACGCGACCGCCGACTGTCTGAACCCGGCCGCCAATCCGTCCGGTCCGACGCTGCCGACCTACGCCGCCCTGCCCGGCTCCTGACGCTTTCCTGAATCTTCACGGATTTGGGGTATTCGAGGCGCCATGCAGCGCCTGTCGATACAAATGACCGCCGCCCTGTGCGTCGCGGCCGTTGGAATGTCCGGCTGTGTCGGCGCCCATTACGATCCGGCGACCGGGCTTTACGCCCGCACCCTGGGGGGCGCGCCGGCGACACCGAACCCGACGCCCTACACTCAATCGCTGGAGTGCCTTGCACGGGCGGCGCGCGCCCAGAGCCTGCGCGGGCCGACCTTGGCCGTGGGGGCCATTTCGGACCTGACCGGCAAGAACGACTGGGACACTGGACGAAAAGTCAGCCAGGGCGCCGCGCTTTTCGCCATGACCGCCTTGGGCAGGGCCGGACTGCCGGTGGTCGAACGCTATGACCGCTCCGTGTCCGACATCGAGCTGGCCTACGCCCAGACGGGGGCTCTGTCCGGGGCCCTGATCGGCGAAACGACGCCTGCCGCGACGATCGCGCCCCGGACGCCGTCGGAACCGGACCCCGAGGTGGTCTCGACCGTCGTTCCGGCCGATGCGACGGCTCTTGCCCCCCGACCGGTCCTGGCCGGTCAGATCGCGGGTTCGCGCTACTATATCGTCGGCGGCGTCACCGAGCTGAACTACAACATCCGATCTTCGGGCGTCGACGCCGCCGGGGGCGAGGTGGACAGCCAGGGCGCCAAGGGCAGTTTCCGCAACAGCGCCTTTGTGATGAATATCGCCATCGACCTGCGCCTGGTGGATTCCGTCAGCCAACAGGTCGCGGCCGTCGCCTCCTATCAGAAGCAGTTGATCGGCCGAGAGATTAAGGCCGGCGTCTTCGACTTTCTGGACGGCAACGTCTTCGACATATCGGGGGGCGCCAGCCAGTTGGAGCCGATGCAGCTGGGGATCCGCACCCTGGTGGAACGCGGCGTATTCGACCTGGCCAGCCACCTCTATGGATTGGACCGGTCCGCCTGCCTGCCCGACGGACTGGAGAGCGAAGACGGGGTCACTCCTCTGCTTCCCCTGGGTCCGCATCACTTCCTCATGGCCGAAGACGCGGCGCCCCGGATCGCCCGTGCGGTAGAGCCTGAAATCGAGCGACGCCTTGAGGCGGCGACGCCCATTCCCCTCCCCGTCCAGACGGCGTCAAATCGATCGGTTCAAGCCCATCCGGGGCCGGTGATCGAGCCCGGCACCTGGCGCGTCCGGCGCTGAGGGCTGATCAGCCTTCCAGATCCAGCGAATAGCCGGCTGAGCGGACCGTGCGGATCGGATTGGCGCTGTCGTCGCCGATGGCCAGGGCCTTGCGCAGACGGCCCACGTGGACGTCCACTGTGCGCGCCTCGACATAGACGTCCGACCCCCACACGGCGTCCAGCAGCTGCTCGCGGCTGAAGACCCGGCCCGGATGCTGCATGAAGTGATCCAGCAGGCGGAACTCGGTCGGCCCCAGATGGACTTCCTGCCCAGACCGCTTCACCCGATGGGAGACGCGGTCGATGATGATGTCGCCGTGGTTCAGGCGGTCGTCGGCAAGACCCGGACGGATGCGGCGCAAGACGGCGCGGATGCGGGCGATCAGCTCGACCATCGAGAAGGGCTTGGTCAGATAGTCGTCGGCGCCGGTATCCAGCCCCCGCACCCTATCGCTTTCCTCGCCGCGAGCCGTCAGCATGATGATGGGCAGGTTGCGCGTCTCGGCCTTGCCCCGGATGCGACGGCAGACCTCGATGCCCGACAGCTTGGGCAGCATCCAGTCCAGCAGAACGAGATCGGGCTGGCGCTCGTCGATCTGGAGCATCCCCTCCTCGCCGTCGGCGGCGACGGTGACGTCGTAGCCTTCCTTTTCAAGGTTGTACTGAAGCAGGGTCGCCAGCGCGTCCTCGTCTTCCATCACAAGGATATAGGGCTGCACGTCGGGTCTCCGGTCTCGGGTCAGTGCGTCGAAAGGTTCGGCGTCGGATCGGAATCTTCGGCCGTGGGTTGGGCGCGCGGGCGTTCGCCCACGATGTCTTCGCCGGTGATTTCGTAGTGCACAGTCTCGGCGATATTGGTCGCGTGGTCGCCGATCCGCTCCAGGTTTTTGGCCATGAAGAGCAGATGGGTGCAGGCCCCGATCGTGCGCGGGTCGCCCATCATATAGGTGAGCAGTTCGCGGAACAGGGCGTTGTAATGCTCATCGACCTCGTCGTCGGTCTGCCAGACGGCGACGGCGCGATCCAGCTCCGAGGCCGTATAGGCGTCCAGCACGTCCCGCAGCCGGGTCGAGACCAGCCGCCCCATCCGCTCGATCGACCGGGTCAGGGGTTGCATGGGCTCCCCCTCGGCCAGGATCAGGGCGCGCTTGGCGATGTTCTTGGCTAGGTCGCCGGTGCGTTCCAGGTCGGTGGCGATCTTCATGGCGCCCAGGGTGCGGCGCAGGTCGCTGGCGACCGGTTGGCGCAGGGCGATCAGGCGAATGGCTTTCTTTTCGATATCACGGTGCAGGGCGTCGAGCTTGAGGTCCCGCTCGACCACGGCGCGGGCCAGGGCGATGTCGCGCCGGGCGACAGAGTCGATCGCGTCTGCGACCTGGGCCTCGGCGAGACCGCCCATGCGGGCGATCTCGGCCGTGATCTGATTCAGCTCGTCGCCATAAGCCTTGACCGTGTGCTGGTTCATTAGCCGAAGCGTCCCGTGATGTAGTCCAGGGTGCGCCGCTCGCGCGGATTCTGGAAGATGTCTTCGGTGTCGCCGGTCTCGACCAAACGCCCCATGTGGAAGAAGGCCGTGCGTTGCGACACCCGGGCAGCCTGGGCCATGGAGTGGGTGACGATGACGATGCAGAACCGCTCGCGCAGTTCGTCGATCAGCTCTTCGATCCGGGCGGTGGCGATGGGATCAAGCGCCGAGCAGGGCTCGTCCATCAGGATCACTTCGGGGTTCACGGCGATGGCGCGGGCGATCACCAGACGCTGCTGCTGGCCGCCCGACAGGCCCATGGCCGAGGACTGAAGGCGATCGGCGACTTCATCCCAAAGGCCCGCGCGTTTCAGGGCGCTTTCGACCACGCCGTCCATCTCGGACTTCGCCGAGACCAGGCCGTGGATCTTGGGGCCGTAGGCGACGTTTTCGTAGATCGATTTGGGGAAGGGGTTCGGACGCTGGAACACCATGCCGACCCGCGCGCGCAGCAGGACCGGGTCGATGGAGCGGTCGTTGATGTCTTCGCCGTCCATGGCGATCCGCCCCGTGACCTTGGCCCCGGAGATGGTGTCGTTCATGCGGTTCATGGTCCGCAGGAAGGTCGACTTGCCGCAGCCAGAAGGACCGATCAGGGCCGTGACCGTCTTGTCTGGTATGTCCAGCGACACCTCAAAGAGGGCCTGTTTGCCCTCGTAGAAGACCGAAACGTCGCGCGCGGCGATCTTGATCGGGCCGGTGGGCGGCGTAGCCACGACCGTCTGGTCCGCCTGGCGCGAAGATTCGGCGGCGGCCTCGATCCGGTCTGCGTCGCCAGCCGTTTCGGACGCTTCGCTCACGGCCGCAGGCAGAACCTGACCGCCCATGCGCACGGCGTCGGTCGGATCGGCCGTCCCGGCGCCGGTCTGGTCTTCAGCAGAACGGAAGATGCGAGTTTTCATGCTCTTACCACCGGCGCTCGAAGCGCCGCCTCAAGATGATAGCCGCCGCGTTCATGATGATCATGAAGACGAGCAGAACGATGATCGCCGCAGCCGTGCGTTCGTGGAAGGCGCGTTCAGAGGCGTTTTCCCAAATGTAGATCAGCGACGGCAGGGCGCCGACCGGCTGGTCGATGGCGTGCGGCACGCCCGGCACGAAGCTGACCATGCCGATCAGCAGCAGGGGCGCGGTTTCGCCCAGGGCGTGGGCCATGGAGATGATGGCGCCGGTCATCACGCCCGGCATGGCCAGGGGCAGAACGTGGCTGAACACCGTCTGGGTGCGCGAGGCGCCCATGGCCAGGGCCGCCTCCCGGATCGAGGGCGGCACCGCCTTCAGCGAGGACCGGGTGGCGATGACCAGGGTCGGCAGGGCCATCAGAGCCAGGACCAGGCCGCCGACTAGGGGACTGGCGCGCGGCAGGTGCATCCAGTTGATGAACAGCGCCAGGCCCAACAGGCCGTAGACGATCGAGGGCACGGCTGCGAGGTTGTTGATATTGACCTCGATGATGTCGGTCAGCCTGTTCTTGGGCGCGAACTCCTCCAACCAGACCGCTGCGCCGACGCCCAGCGGAATGGCGATCAGGGCGGTGACCATCAGCATCAGGGCCGAACCCACCACCGCGCCCAGCACGCCCGCCAGTTCCGGCTGGGTCGAGTCGCCGTTGGTGAACAGGGCGGTGTTGAAGTGCGCCCCCACCACCCCCTCGGCCTGCATCCGCTCCAACCAGGCGATCTGCCGATCCGTCAGACGGCGCTGGTCTTCAGGGGTCGATTTCGAAATCTCGCCTTTCAGATACAGGTCCGCATCGTCCGATAGGGGCGCGGCCAGGGGCACGGTCTCGCCGATGACGTCCGGGCGTTTGGCGACTAGGTCGGCGGCGACGAACTTCAGCTCGGACGAGAACAGGCCGCGCATTTCGGCCGAGGCGCGACCGGCAGCGTCGTCCTGAACGCCCCAGCGCGCCAGCTGCTGCTCGGCGGCCAATTGCTCGAAGTTGGACCCTTGAGGATAGGCCCGATCCACGCGGGCCGGGTCCATATAGACCGGGACGGTCACCGTATGGGTGTAGAAGGCGGTGTGCCCCTGCTCCACGATCCGCACCAGAAGGATCGCCAGGAACAGGACGGCGGCGGCGATGGCCAGACGGCCATACCATTTGAACCGCGCCTCCTTGGCGTGGCGTCGTTTCAGCCCGGCGCGCAGTCGGTCCAGCCGCGTCCTGTCGGTCGCGCCGGCGAGGCGATCGGAGGTCGCGTCAGTCATATTGTTCCCGATAGGTCTGCACGATGCGGTGGGCGACGATGTTGAGCACCAGGGTCGCCATGAACAGGGTCAACCCCAGGCCGAAGGCCGACAGGGTCTTGGCGCTGTTGAACTCCTGGTCGCCGGTCAGCAGCGTGACGATCTGGACCGTGACGGTGGTCACCGTGTCCAGCGGATTGAAGGTCAGGTTGGCCGCAAGGCCCGCCGCCATGGTCACGATCATGGTCTCGCCGATCGCGCGCGACATGGCCAGCAGCAGGGCGCCGGCGATGCCCGGCAGGGCGGCCGGCAGAAGAACCCGCTTCACCGTCTCCGACTTGGTGGCGCCCATGGCGAAGGAGCCGTCGCGCAGGGTCTGGGGCACGGCGTTCAGAATGTCATCCGACAGGGAGGAGACGAAGGGGATCAGCATGATCCCCATCACAGCGCCGGCCGTCAGAGCCATCTGGTTCTGCACCAGGGCCAGATAATGACCGAGGCCGTCCAGCGGTCCGCCGATCAGAAACAGCCCGATTTCATTGAAGAAGACCCGCAGGAGCGGCCCCACGGTCAGGGCGGCGAAGAAGCCGTAGACCACCGTCGGCACCCCGGCCAGAATCTCCAGCAGCGGCTTGACCACCGCCCGCGTGCCGCGCCCGGCGTATTCCGACAGATAGATGGCCGACAGAAGTCCGATCGGCGCGGCCACGCACATGGCGATCGCCATGATCAGCAGGGTGCCCGCGAACAGGGGCACGGCGCCGAAGGCCCCGGTCGATCCCACCTGGTCGGCGCGGATGGCGATCTGGGGGCTCCACTGGGTTCCGAACAGGAAGTCGAAGATCGGGACCCGCTGGAAAAAGCGGAAGGAGTCGAAGGCCAGGGAGGCGATGATGCCGATCGTCGTCAGAACGGCGATGGCGGAACAGACGAACAGGGCGCCGTACACCCAGCCTTCCACCCGGTTGCGCGCGCGTGTCTGGGGACGGATTTGGGTCATGGCGAACAGACCGCCCAGGACGGCGGCCAGGACGGCGGCCAGTCCCCCGCCCCACTTCAAGGTGCGCTCGATACTGACCATGCGGCGCGCTTCGACCGGGAGCTGCTCGGCCAGGGGCCGTTCCCAGATCTGAAGGGCGGGCTCGCCGCGACCGAGGCGATGGGCGTCGGCGAAGAAAGCGTCGCGACGGAACGGATCCAGGGCGGCCACCTCCGGCGGCGTGTCCACTGCGGTCAGCTGCCGCTCCAGGGGCGCCGAGAACAGACTCATCAGCACCAGAACCAGCAGGGCCGGCGCGGCGACCCAGATCAGGGCGTAGGCGCCATGCTGTCCGGGTCGCGAATGCGGCTTGGCCCCGACGGCGCGGCGGACGGCCAGGGCGCGACCGCCCAGATAGGCGGCGACGCTGAGCGCGACGAGGATCAGTAGGTAAATCCAGATCATTCCGGGTCCGAGGCGGTCAGGCGCGAATCGAAAGAAGGCCGGCGATCCGGCGGCTACGCGGCGCGACTACTGCCCGCGAATGGTCAGCGGAATAAGACGACTTGATGACAGTTCCATAACAGCGCAGGCGGCGCGGCGGGGCGATCAGGAGGCGGCGCGAACATCCCGCCGTTCGACCACCATGGGGAACCAGGCGGTAAATGCGGCGCCCAGACCCGGTGCGCTCTCCACCACCAGACCGCCCTCGTGGCGATTGACGATGTGTTTGACGATGGCCAGACCCAGTCCGGTGCCCTGGCGCTCGCCGCTCTTTTGACCTTCGACCCGATAGAATCGCTCGGTCAGTCGCGGCAGGTGCTCGCGCGCCATGCCCGGCCCGTGATCGCGCACGGTGACGGCGGCATAGAGGACGCCCGCAGCCCGGTCCGGCGTGACAAGCGGCAGCCGGGTCGCGCCCGGCATGCGGGACGACCAGGCCTCGTCGAACGACAGGTCCGAGCGCACCGAAATCTCCACCGTTCCCCCGGCAGGCGAATATTTGACGGCGTTGTCGAGCAGATTCTGGACGACCTGGAGGATTTCGTCGCGGTCGCCGTTTATGGAGGCGCGTGTCTCCCCGCGGTCCAGGGCCACGACGATCTGTTTGGCCTGGGTCAGAATGCTGACGGCGTCGACCACGTCGGCCGCTGCGCGATCCAGATCGACCCGGCCTGACGGCGGGATGTGTTCATTCAGCTCGATCCGGCTGAGCGACAGAAGGTCGGCGACCAGACGTCCCATGCGATCCGCCTGGGCCGACATGATGTCCAGGAATCGGTCGCGCGCTGCGGCGTCGTCGCGCGCGTGACCTTTCAGGGTTTCAATGAAGCCGCTGAGCGAGGCGAGCGGCGTGCGCAGTTCGTGGCTGGCGTTGGCCAGGAAGTCGACGCGCATCATCTCGGTGCGGCGCGCGGCGGTCTCATCGCGCAGGACGACCAGGGCCAGGGGATCGCGCCCCTCCCCCGCCTCGGTGGACAATGGCCGGGTCCAGGCGCGCCAACGCCGGTCCCGCTGCCCGCCGGTGGTGTAGTCTGTCGTGCGCGAGACGTCGCCGAAGAGGGCTTCGTCCACAGCTTCCAGCACCCCCGGCTCACGGATCACCTGGACCAGCAGCGCGCCCTGACGATGGATCCGCAACAGGTCGCGCGCGGCCTTGTTCGCCATCACGATGCGCCGACCGGCGATGTCGTCCGGCTCGCCGCCGCTGACGATCAGAACAGGATCGTCCAGGCTTTCGAACACCCTGTCGAGCAGGTCGGCGGTGACGGGATCGGTCGGCCCGTCCGCCGGCGCGCCCTCCGGCGTCGGCGTCGGCGCCGGCGCCGGCGACTGGGCGTTCAGCAGCCAGGCCGATCCGGCCACCACCACCGCCCCGCCGACCAGCCATCCGGCGATTTGAGGATGGACGAAGGCGAGACCCAGTAGAACGCCCACCGCGATCGCGATGCTGATGCCGACCGTCCAGAGTCGAGACGTCGAGGTCGGCGCCACCGGCGAAGGCGAGGAATCATAGGACATGGGCGGCGCGAGACTCGCTCGAACGGTTGGGGAAATCCCATCCTTGCACGGATTTTGTGACGCCGCGCCGACAGGACCGGCGATTTTTCCAAGCCTGACCGCACGGTTTGTTTAGGAGTTTTAGGCAGGCTGTCGCCAAAGGGGGAACTTCCTTGGTTCGGACGATGGACGCGGTCCTGTACGGTCACGACTGGCGGCTCAGTCTGCTCGCCGTCGCCTTCTGCTTTGCGGGAATGGCGTCGACCCTGCAGTTGATCGAGCTGACACGCCGGCGGGACGTCAAGACGCGCTGGCGGCTCGCCGTCGCCGCCGGCATCGTCGCCTCGCTCACGACCTGGCTGGCCCATGTCCTGGCCATGAAGGCGCTGGCCGCCCGCCTGGGCGGGACCTATGACGTCGGCCTGGCCCTGGGGTCCAGCATACTGCTATGGCGATGATCGGCTTGGCCGTCGTCGTGGCCCTGGCGCGAGGACGGCTGTGGCGGACGTTTGCGGGGCTGATCGCCTTGTCCGGCGTGGCGGCCATGCACTATCTGGGCATGGTGGGTTTCCAGGCGTCCGGTCGGATGGAGTGGCGGTCCGATCTGGTGGTTCTGTCTATCGTCGGCGGCATGGCCATCGCGGGCGCAACCGCCTTCCTGCATCGTCGGGGCAGCCTTCCTCGCCTGTTGTTGAGCGCCGGCGGGGCGGTCGCCGCCATCATGTTCCTCCATGTCATGGGTACGGCGGCGCTGAGCGTGACGCCCGATCCGGCGGCGGGACGGCAGGCCGCCTTGTCTCCAGAGGCGATGCGCCCCCTGATCATCCTCGTCTTTCTGGCCGTCGGCGGAACGGGCGGGGTGATCGGGGTCATGGCCTATATGACGCGGGCGGGAGCCCTGGCGCGCATCCGCGAGGCGGTCGAAGCCATGCCGGACGGCCTGGCCTTCTTCGACGCCGACGATCGACTGGTGCTGTGGAACGCCCGCTATGCCCAGGTGAACCCGGAACTGGGGCCGCTTCTAAAGGTCGGGACCCCCTTCCTGGACCTGATTCGGATCGGCATGGACGAAGGGCGGTATGACGACGCCATCGGGCGCGAGGACGAGTGGATCGCCGAGCGGCTGAGGGCGCGCCGCGCCGCATCCTCCTTCATTGAGCAGCAGGTGGCTGGCGACCGCTGGCTGCGGATCCAGGACCGCCGGACGGCGGAGGGTGGGACCGTCACCGTCTGCAACGACATCACCGACCTGAAGCACGACGCCCGCGCCCTGGGCGAGGCGCGCGACGCGGCCGAGGCGGCCAATGTGGCCAAGAGCCTGTTCCTGGCCAATATGAGCCACGAGATTCGCACCCCGCTGAACGGCGTCATCGGCCTGTCCCAGGCTCTAGCCAAGACGGAACTGACGGCCGAGCAGCGCGAAATCCTGGATCTGATGCAAGCCTCCGGCCAGACGCTTCGGACCCTGCTGAGCGACATTCTGGATCTGGCGCGGGTCGAATCGGGCAGGCTGGAATTGACTGAGGACGCCTTCGAACTGGCTGGCGCGGTGCGCGAGGCGGCCCAGCTCTATGCCGAGAACGCCCGCGAGAAGCACCTCGGCTTCCATGTGGACATCGATGTCGAAGACGGGCTTTGGGTCAGGGGCGACGTCGTGCGCCTGAAGCAGATCCTGACCAATCTGATCTCCAACGCCGTCAAATTCACCAGCCAGGGCTTTGTCGGCCTGACCGTCCAGCGTGGAGCGGACCATGCGCGTGGGCCGACCCTGCGCTTCACCGTCGAAGACACCGGCATCGGTTTCGACTCAGCGACGAGAGAGCGTCTGTTCCGACGCTTCGAACAGGCCGACGGCGGCATTACGCGCAAGTTCGGCGGCTCCGGCCTGGGGCTGTCGATCTGCCGCCAGTTGGCGGAGATGATGGGCGGCGACCTGGATTGCGAAAGCGAGCCCGGGGGCGGCTCGGCCTTCATACTGACCCTGCCCCTGTCGGTCTGCGACGCTCCGGCCCAGAGCGAACCCCAGGCCGACCCTGAAACGCCGGCTCGCCTGCGCCGTCCCGTGCGGGTGCTGGTCGCCGACGACCATCCCACCAACCGTCGGGTGATCGAGCTGATTCTAGCCCAGACCTCGGTCGAGCTGTGCATGGTCGAAAACGGCGCAGAGGCCGTTGACGCCTTCCGTCTTCGCAGCTTTGACCTGGTGCTGATGGACATGCAGATGCCGGTGATGGACGGCCTGACGGCCACCCGGGAGATTCGACTGCATGAAAGCGCGACCGGGTCGGCGCGAACCCCGATCGTCATGTTGACGGCCAACGCCATGCCTGAACATGTGGCGGCGGGTCGCTCGGCCGGAGCGGACCACCATCTGGCCAAGCCGTTCAACGCCGCCGAACTGCTGGCGATCGTCATCGACCCCGCCGCCCTGCCGAAGATCGAGGCCCAGGCGGCGTGATTCCGCTGAGCGGTCCCCGATCCGGTCTCAGGCGGTTGCACATCCGTCATGATGCGTGTAATAGCCCGCGCTCTTGAATTCGAGGGTTCATGACCCCCGCCGCGCGGGCCCAGGGTTGGCGCGGTGTTTCCGTTGTTGTTGAGGCGAGCCAGATGGCCGAGATCATTCTGAACGTGGACGTCCGCGAAGGCGTCGGCACCGGTGGCGCCCGCGCCGCCCGTCGCGCCGGTTTCGTGCCGGGCGTCCTGTACGGCGGCGACAAGGCCCCCGTCTCCATTTCGGTGAACGAGAAGGACTTCCGCAAGTCGCTCTACACCGGCAAGCTGCTGGGCCATCTGGTGACGCTGAAGTACGGCGAAGAAACCCAGCCGGTCATCGCCAAGGACGTACAGTTCGACCCGGTGTCGGACCGTCCCCTGCACTTCGACCTGATGCGCGTCGACGAGCACGCCCCGGTCAAGATCGAAGTGCCCGTGCACTTCAAGAACGCTGACGAAGCGCCGTTCGCCCGTCAGGGCGGTTCGCTGGAAGTCGTCCGTCACGCCGTTGAAATCCTGGTCAAGGCCGACAGCATTCCGGAAGAACTGGTGGTCGACCTGGCCAAGGCGCAGATGGGCGACACCATCCGCATCTCGGACATCGCCCTGCCCAAGGGCGCCCAGCCCACCATCACCGACCGCGACTTCGTGATCGCCACCATCAAGGTCTCGTCCGCCGCCCTGTCGGCCGCCGCCGACGAAGCCGCCGAGGCCGAGACGACCGAAGGCTGAGCCTTCGTCGCATCGCCGGAACCAAGCCCCGCCCGGCTCGCCGCGGCGGGGCTTTTCTTTGGGCGACGCACACGGCATGAGGACGTCATGATCATCATCGCCGGCCTGGGCAACCCAGGCGCCAAATACGAGAAGAACCGCCACAACATCGGCTTCATGGCCGCCGACGAGATCGCGCGGCGCTGGCGGTTCGGCCCCGAGCGGGCCAAGTTTCAGTCGATCGTCAGCGAGGGTCAGGTCGAGACGGCGAACGGGCCGGTCAAGGTCCTGCTGATGAAGCCCCAGACCTATATGAACGAGAGCGGCCGGGCCGTCAGCGAGGCCGCGCGCTTCTACAAGATCAAGCCCAGCGAGATCATCGTCTTCCATGACGAGATCGACCTGGCGCCCGGTCGGTTCCGCATGAAGACCGGCGGCGGAGCAGCCGGCCAGAACGGAATCCGCTCGCTGATCAGTCATCTGGGACCGGACTTCCGTCGCGCCCGGATGGGGATCGGCCATCCCGGCGAGAAGGAGATGGTCATGCCCCACGTCCTGGGAGACTTCCACAAGGCGGAGCAGCCCTGGCTGGACGCCCTGCTCCAGGCCTGCGCTGACGCTTTGCCCTTCGCCGTCGCCGGCGACGACGAACGCTATCAGGGCGAGGTCATGCGCCTGGCCCCGGCGCCCAAGTTCAGTCCCCGCCAAGCGGCGCGCGGCGAACTGTAGCCTGTACGCCCTTGGCGAAACGCCGTAGATGCGAGGCGTGAACCGTTCCGGCGCCGATCATTGGTCGACATCGAAGTCGCTCGCCTTCCTGGCGGCGGTCTTCGCCATCGTGCTCGGAAGTCTGCTGCCGTTCGGAGCCTTGGCGGCGGCCCAGCCGGGCCAGCCTCTGGTCATCTGTTCCGCAGAAGGGCCGCAGACCATCCAGTCCGGCGGCATGGACGGCCCGGTCAACAAACATCTTGGGGCCAAGTGCGCAGCCTGCGTCGTGCCCCTGGCCGCCGCCCTGCCCGTCCCGCCCGCGCCCGAACCCGCGCCGGTCCTCCGCACGGTCGAGACCGTCGTCTATACGCCCGCCCGCGTCAGCCCCCGCCGCCGGCCCGCGCGCCGCCGCGTCCGCCGTCCACCGCCCCGCCCCACGCCTGAACCAGACCGAAGCCCGCGCCGGCCCCACGCCCGCGCGCCCTTTCCCGTTCTGACTTCAGGATCATCATGTCTCTCAAGACCACTGCGGCGCCCTGCGCCCTGCTGCTCGCCGCCCTGTCCACGACTGTGGGGGCGAGCCACGCCCTGGCGCAGCAGACGCCCGAGCCCGCCATGCTCGACACCGTCATCGTCACCGCCCGTCGCAACGCCGACGACCCCGTTGTCGTCGCCGAGGCGCGGGAACGTCTGGCCCGTACGCCGGGCGCGGTCGCCGTCGTCTCGGCCGAATCCTACGCCGACCGCTATGCGCCCAGCCTCGCCGACGTGCTGCGCGACGCGCCGGGCGTCTATGCCCAGAAGAAGTGGGGCGGCGACATCCGGCTTTCGATCCGGGGCTCCGGCATCGGCAACTCCAGCCACAACCGCGGCACCCTGCTGGCCCAGGACGGGGTCCCGTTCAACGAGGCCGACGGCTTCGGCGACTTCCAGCTGATCGACCCGCTGATCGCCCGCTATACCGAGGTGTACAAGGGCGGCAACGCCCTGCGCTTCGGCGGCGCCCTGCTGGGCGGAGCGGTCAATCTAGTCGCCCCGACCGGGCGCACGGCCGCATCGAACCTGAACCTGCGGCTGGACGGCGGTTCCTATGGCACGGTGCGCGCCCATGCCGAGGTGGCGGGCGTTCGCGGCGACTGGGACGGCTTCGCCGCCGTCACGGGCCAGAGCGTGGACGGCTGGCGTCAACAGAGCGAGGGCAAGTCCCTGCACCTGTCCGCCAATATCGGCCGCAGCTTCGGTCAGGACCGCGAGGTGCGCCTGCTGGTCTCGGGCGGCGACATCCATCAGGAAATCCCCGGCAGTGTCAGCCTATCGGACGCTCTGACCAAACCCCAGGCGGCGACACCGAGCAACATCACCCTGAACTACCAGCGCAATATGCAATCAGTCCGCACGACGGTGCAGACGCGCTGGCGGCTGGACGAGTCCACCGTGTTCGAGGGCGCGATCTATGGAACCTGGAAGGATCTGGACCACCCCATCTTCCAGGTGATCGATCAGGAAAGCCGCAACTACGGCGCCTTCGGACGGTTCGACTGGCAGGGACAGGTCTTCGGCCTGCGCGCCGACGCCTTCTACGGCGCCTGGTATCGTCAGGGCGATCTGGACGCCAAACAGTGGGGCAATCTGGCCGGACAGCAGAACGGCCTGCGCGCCCGCAGCTTCCAGAACGGCAAGGGGCTGGACGTCTTCGGCGAGGGGCGGCTGTTCGTCACCGACCGCCTGGCCCTGGTCGCCGGGGGAACCTGGGGCCGCGCCGAGCGGGACTATCAGAGCTATGTGGTCCCCGGCGTCTCCGGCACGATCGACCTGACCGTCGACAAGAGCTTCGACTGGTTCGCCCCCCGCGCCGGCCTTTTGTGGGAAAACGAGCAGGGCGATCAGGTCTTTGCCAATGTCACCCGCTCGGTCGAGCCGCCCAACTTCTCGGCCCTGTCGCCGACCGCCGCCGGCTATCAGCCCCTGGTCCCGCAGGAGGCGGTGACCTGGGAGATCGGCACGCGCGGTCGCCGAGGGCCGGTGACCTGGGACGTCACCGCCTATCGCGCCGACCTGGACCACGAACTGCTGAACTATGTGTCGAACCCGACGCTCGGCACCACCGTCACTTTCAACGCCGAAGAGACCGTTCACCAGGGCATTGAGGCCGGGCTGGATTGGCGGATCGCGCCGCAGTGGCGCCTGCGCCAGACTTATGCCTTCTCGGACTTCTTCTTCGACGGAGACAGCACATATGGCGACGGCCATCTGCCGGTCGTGCCGCCGCACCTTTACCGGGCCGAGTTGAGGTATGACCACACCGCAGGCTGGTTCGTGGCGCCCAGCGTGGAATGGTCAATGGCGGATTCTTGGGTCGACTACGCCAATACGCCATCTCTGAAGTCGCCCGGCTATACGGTGGCGAACCTGAACATGGGCTGGGATGTGCGGGATGGACTGACTGTCTTCGCAGACGTGCGCAATCTGTTCGACGAAACCTATGTCTCCAACTTCAGCGCCGTCACCGACGCCAGCCTCGCCAGCGTCTCGAAGGCCGTCTTCTTCCCCGGCGAAGGCCGCTCGGCCTATGTCGGCGTCAGGATGAGCTACTGATGGCCGGGAAGGCCACAACCCAGGCGCCGGACGATCTGTCCGGCGCCTACCGCGCCGTCTGGCGTTGGCATTTCTACGCCGGCGTCTTCGTCATGCCCGTGCTGATGCTGCTGGCCCTGACGGGTGGGCTTTATCTGTTCAAGGACGAGATCGACGGAGCCCTTTATCGGGACATGATCCGCGTGCCGGCGGCCCAAACCCAGACCGCGCCGGAAACCTGGCTGACGTCGGCGGCCCAGGCGGCCGACGGCGGTCGGGTCGCCAATCTGGTCCTGCCCGCCCAGGCGGACCAGGCCGTTCGCCTGCGCGTGGATCGACCCGACGGGGTGCAGAAGACGGTCTTCGTCGATCCCCACACCGGCCGCGTCACCGGCGTCATTCCCGCCGGCGGCTTCATGGAACTGGTCAAGAAGACCCACAGCCTGACCCTGCTGGGGCGGCCGTTCAACATCCTGGTCGAGATCGTGGCGGGCTGGACCATCATCCTGTTCGCCACGGGCCTCTATCTGTGGTGGCCGCGTGGACGGGCTGTCGCGACCGTCTCGCTCCGAACGACCGACGCCCGACGCCGCCCCTTCTGGCGCGACCTGCACGCCCTGACGGGCTTTTACGTCGGCGGTGTGGTGCTGTTCCTGGCGGTCACCGGCATGCCCTGGTCGGCCTTCTGGGGCGACACGGTGATGGACGCCGTCAAGTCCAGCGGTCTGGGCCGCCCGCCCGCGCCTGTCGCGGGAGCCTGGCAGCGCGCCGAACACCATGACCAGCCCATCGGCGCCGGTTGGGCCATGGACGGAATGGTCATGACCCACGACCACGCGGGCCACGGCGCACTGGACCGGGTGCTGAAGGCCGCCGACGACGCCGGTCTGGCCCGGCCCTACGCCGTCAACATCCCCGCCGCCGGCGGCACGGCCTATACGATCACCACACAGGCCCGCCGGGTTCAGGACAGCCGGTCCCTGTACATCGACGCCGCCTCGGGGCGTCTGCTGGCCGACCTCGGCTACGACCGGTTCGGCGTCGGCGCCAAAACCGTCGAATGGGGCGTCTATACCCACCAGGGCACACAGTACGGCCAGCTGAACCGGATCATCATGCTGCTGGGCTGTATCGGCGTCTGGCTGCTGGCGATCAGCGGTCTGGTCATGTGGTGGAAGCGCCGCCCGCCGAACCTGTCGCGCCTGCGACTGGGCGGCCCGCCCGCCCCGCCCGGACCGCGCATCCGCGCCGCCGTCCTGGGCATCGTCCTGCCCCTCGCCCTCCTCTATCCCCTGACGGGCCTGAGCCTGGTCTTCGCCGTATTGCTCGATCGAGCCGTGCGGCCGATGATCCGGCGCCGTCCCGCCGTTTCCTGAAAGAACCGACGCCATGAAGACCCATCTGTCCCTCGCCGTCGCCGCCCTTGCACTGACGGCCTGCAACCCGCCTGCGGACAAGCCGGCCCCTGCCGCTGAGGCGACGGCCGCCGCCGTGACCGCCGCCGACGCCTGGTGCCGCCCTTCGCCCAACGGAGCCAAGGCCGGGGGCTGCTACGTCACCCTGACCGCCGCGACCGACGACCGGCTGACCGGCGGCTCCACCCCGCGCGCGGCCGAGCTTCAGGTCCATGAGATGAAGACCGAGAACGGCATGATGAAGATGGCCCAACTGACCGAGGGCCTGCCGTTGGCGGCCGGTCAGGCGGTCGAGCTGGCGCCCGGCGCCAATCATCTGATGCTGATCGGCCTGACCGCCCCCCTGGTCGCAGGCGAGACCGTGCCCATCACCCTGACGTTCGCCTCGGCGCCCGAGGTGACGGTTCAGGCGGCGGTGCGCCAACCGACCATGGCGGGGATGGATCACGCCGCCCACTGAGGCCTTTTGAAGCGCGAGCCTGACAAACCGGTTCGAACCGGCTAAAGGCTCGCGCCTCACGAGGAATCCCATGGCCCTGAAAGTCGCGATCGTCGGCCTGCCCAATGTCGGCAAGTCCACCCTGTTCAACGCCCTGACTAAGACGGCGGCGGCCCAGGCGGCCAACTATCCGTTCTGCACCATCGAGCCGAACACCGGCGACGTGGCCGTGCCCGAGCCGCGCCTGAACGCCCTGGCTGAGATCGCAGGGTCCAAGGAGATCATCCCGGCCCGCATCACCTTCGTGGACGTTGCAGGCCTGGTGCGCGGCGCGTCCAAGGGCGAGGGCCTGGGCAACCAGTTCCTGGCCAATATCCGCGACTGCGACGCCGTGGCCTTCGTCGCCCGCTGCTTCGTCGACGACGACATCACCCACGTCGAAAACCGCATCGATCCGATCGCCGATCTGGACATCATCGAGACCGAGCTGATGCTGGCCGATATGGAAAGCCTGGAGCGCCGCCGGCCCCAGCTGGAGAAGCGGGCCAAGACCGGCGACAAGGATTCGGCGCTTACGCTGAAACTGGTCGATTTGGCCCTGGCCCAGCTGAACGCCGGCAAGCCCGCCCGCACCGCCGAGGTATCCAAGGAGGATATGAAGGCCTGGCACATGCTGCAGCTGCTGACCGCCCTGCCCGCCCTCTATGTCGCCAATGTCGAAGAGGGTTCGGCCGACCAGGGCAATGAGCTGTCGGCCAAGGTCGCCGCCCGCGCCGCCCAGGACAACGCCAACTCGGTCGTCATCTCGGCCCAGATCGAATCCGAGATCGCCGTGCTGGACGACGCCGAGCAGAAAGAGTTCCTGGAGACCCTGGGTCTGGAGGAACCCGGCCTGAACCGGCTGATCCGCGAGGCCTACAAGCTGCTGGGCCTGCAGACCTATTTCACGGTCGGTCCCAAAGAGGCCCGCGCCTGGACCATCAATGTCGGCGACACCGCGCCCCAGGCGGCCGGGGTCATCCACACCGACTTCGAAAAAGGCTTCATCCGCGCCGAGACCATCGCCTTCGAAGACTTCGTCGCCCTGCGCGGCGAGGCCAAGGCGCGCGAAGCCGGCAAGCTGCGCGCGGAAGGCAAGTCTTACGTCGTCAAGGACGGCGACGTGATGAACTTCCTGTTCAACTGAGGCGTCAGATCAGGGGGACTGCCGCGCTGCGGCCTGGTCCTGGTCCTTGTCGGGCTTCAGCATCTTCTCCAGCGGATTGGCGGGGTCGGGCGCCCGTGGCGAGCCGGGGCAGCGCAGCAGCTTCACCGTGGTCATGTCCCGGTCAATATAGGTCAGGTTCATGACGTCGCCGGCCGCCGCCATGTGGACGCGCTCGGTCGCGACCTGCCCCTCCGCCGTGCAGTTTAACGTCGCCACATAGCCGTGGGGCGTCTCGTCAATATGGGCGATGTCGCAACGGTTCTCATACCCCTCGAACCGTTGAGGGGTGATGGTCAGGGGCCGTCGGTCGCCCTGCGGGCGGGCGCACCAGGCGAGGTCGCCGGCCCAGACCCCAACGAAGCTGCGCGGCCCCCGCGACGCCAGGGACGAGGGGCCGGGCGGTTCAACCGCCTGCATGGCTTCGGCGGTCCTGAGCGGCGCGGCGGGCTGGTCGGGAGGATTGACGTCATTCTCGCCGCAAGCGCCCAGCAGGGAACCCAGGGCGAGCAGCGGAAACAAGGCGAGTCTCATGACACCGCAACGTAGAGACCCAGCTCCGGTTCAAACCCGCGCGACAAGTGCGGTTGATTCTGATAATCGTTCGCATTAATGAAGCCGCCTTCATCAGCCGGGGCTATTATGCGCAATCACCTTCTCCTCTGCACCGTCGCCGTCACCGCGGCCGCCACCGCCCTTTCCACCGCGTCCGCGCGGGCCGAAACGCCGCAGGTCGCAGCGACCCAGATTGATCCGATCGTCGTGATCGGCACGCGATCGGAGCGGCAGGCGTCCCGGACGCCCGGCACGATCAGCGTCATCACTGACGCCGAGATCGAGACCATGTTGGCGACAGACATGAAGGATCTGATCCGGTATGAGCCGGGGGTCAGCGTGCCCACCTCCCCCGCCCGCTTCAGCCTGGCCCTGTCCGGCGCGGGCCGCGACGGCGATTCGGGCTTCACCATCCGGGGCATGGGCGGCGACCGGGTGCTGATCATCAACGACGGCGTTCGTCTGCCGGCGGGCTTCAGCTTCGGGGCCCAGGCGGTAGGGCGCGGCGGCTATAACGACCTGGACCTGACCAAGTCGGTGGAGGTCCTGCGCGGCCCGGCTTCGGCCCTTTACGGCTCGGACGGCGTGGCGGGTGCGGTGGCGTTCAAGACCAAGGATCCGGTCGATTTTCTGAGCGCCGGCCAGGCCTTCGGCGCACGGGCGCGAGTCGGCTACGGCTCGGCCGACGAGGGCTGGACCGAGGGACTGGCCTTCGCCGGCCGATCGGGCGCCTTGTCAGGGCTGATCGCCTACACCCGCCGCGACCATCAGGAGACGGAGAATAAGGGCCAAACCGGCGGGGTCGGCGCCGCCCGCACCGAACCCAACCCCCAGGACTTCGCCTCCAACGCCTATCTGGGCAAGCTGGTGTGGCAGGCCGCGCCGAACCATGTGCTGCGTCTGACCTACGACCATCTGGATTCCGACATGACCGGCGACGCCCTGAGCAGCCGGTCCGCGACCGTCCTGTCCGTCACCGCCCATGACGAGACCCGTCGCGACCGCATAAGCGGTGATTGGCGCTTCAATGATTTCGCCGGCCTGAGCGACGGCTCAATCGGCCTTTACTGGCAGGACGCCGAGACGCGGCAGTACACCTTTGAGGATCGCACGCCGGCCGTGGACCGGGCGCGGGACGTCACCTTCGACAACAGGGTCTATGGCCTGGCCGCCCAAGGGGCGCGGGTGTTCGGCGAGACGAGCGCGGTCCGGCACCGCGTCACCTTCGGCGGCGACTGGTCCAAGACGACCCAGGAGGGTCTGCGCGACGGCATCACGCCGCCGGTCGGCGAGACCTTCCCTGTCCGCGCCTTCCCGACGACCGATTTCCAGTTGGCCGGCCTGTTCGTCCAGGACGAGATCGAGGCGCTTGGGGGCGCCCTCAGCATCATCCCCGCCGTGCGCTACGACTGGTACGAGCTGTCGCCCAAGGTGGACGCCCGTTTCCCCGCCGCCGCCTCAGGACAGAGCGACGACCATATCTCGCCCAAGCTGGGCGTCGTCTATTGGACCGGCGCGCATCTGGGCGTCTTCGCCAACTACGGCCTGGGCTTCCGTGCGCCCTCGCCTATGCAGGTGAACAACTATTTCGAGAACCCGGTCTTCGGCTATCGCTCGATCCCCAATCCGAACCTGTCGCCGGAAACCAGCGAAAGCTTCGAGGCCGGCTTCCGACTGCGCGACATCGGCGTGGCCGGGGGCGTGATGCGTCTGAACACCACCGCCTTCGCCACACATTATGACGACTTCATCGACCAGGTCGCCGTCAGCGGAACGGGCGTGCCGGGCGTGGATCCTCTTGTCTATCAATACGTCAACCTGACCGAGGTGGACATTCGCGGCTTGGAAGCCCGTGCGGACCTCTATTGGGACAACGGCTTCAGCCTGATCGGGTCGGCCGCCTATGCCGAAGGAGAGCAGACGACCGACGGCCGCCGCACCGAACTCAGCAGCATCGATCCGGTCAAGGTGGTGGCCGGCGTTCACTATGCGGCGCCGTCTGGCGTTTGGGGCGGATCGGCCACCGTTACCTGGTCCGGCAATAAGGATAGGGCCACATACAATCTGTCTTGCGGCGCAGCCTGCTATCTGGGCGACAGCTTCACCCTGCTAGACCTGACCGCCTATTGGAACGTGACCGAACGCGCCACCCTGCGCGCGGGCGCCTTCAACGTCTTTGACGAGACCTACGGCTGGTGGAGCGACGTGCGGGGCCTGTCCGCCGCATCGACCGTCAAGGACGCCTACACCCAGCCTGGCCGCAACTTCGGCCTTTCCCTGACCTTGCGCCTGTAACCGCCATGACCGCACGTACTTCAAGGACACGCCCCATGCGCGCCATTCTGATCGCCGCCGCCCTGTTAGCCGTCGCCCCCGCCTCCCAGGCGCTGGCGACCGCCGCTCAGCCGCCCGTCGCCGCGGCGACCGACGCCTTCGAGCGGGACCGCCAGGCCATTCTGGCCCAGGCGGGCCAATACCGCGTCCATTTCGACATGCGCGAGAACGTCAGCTTCCGCGCCGACTATGATCCGCTGGAGGAGAAGCTGTCCGGCGGCAGCGAGATCGTGCGTGTCGTCTACGACAAGGGCGACCGGATCAGCCTGCAGCACATATTGGTGATGGAGCACGACGGTCAGACCATGGTGATCAAACACTGGCGCCAGGACTGGACCTATCAGCCGCAGACGGTCCTGACCTACGCCGGGCCGAACCGGTGGGTGCTGACCCCCGTCCCGGAAGCCCAGCGCCAGGGCGCTTGGTCTCAGACCGTGTGGCAGACTGACGATTCACCTCGTTACGGCGGAGTCGGCCGCTGGACCTATGACAATGGGCTGACGGCCTGGACGTCCGACCCGACCTGGCGACCGCTGGCGCGGCGGGACGCGGTGCGGCATCCGATCTACGACCGCTATCTGGGGACCAATCGGCACATCCTGACACCCGCCGGCTGGGTGCATATTCAAGACAACATGAAGATGGCCGGCCAGCCGGACGGTGCGCCGATCGCCGTGGTCCAGGAAGATGTGATCAACACCTACGACCGGAACGACAGCTATTCCCCCAAGCCGGGGGACGACTATTGGGCCAAGACCCAAGGCTTCTGGGCCGCCGTGCGCGACGCCTGGGATGCAGCCATCGTCGCCGGAAACGGAGTCCATCTGCAGCAGGAGGCCGAGACCGGCGCGGTCACTGGAGCGCCGCTGATGGATCTGGCCCAGTCGCTGGCCGACGGCGAAGTCGCTGAGGCCGAGGCCGTCGCCCGGGCTCGCGAGTTGATTGCCCAGGCCACATCAAGCCAGCCCGCCGCCGCCCGTTGAGGTCCGGATCGCCCGCCGCCGACGGCCTCAGCGCCGTTCGGTGGCCGAGGCGTCGCGGATGGCGTTGAACTCGGCTGTCGGCTTCCAGGCCGGCCAGGTGGTGCTGTCGGCCACCGTCAGACCCAGCCGGTACAATAGATCCAGGTTCTGAAGTGCGGCGGTGAAGTCGTAGTCCGCCCGCCATTCGTCCGTCAGCTTGTGATAGTAGCGAGCCATCTGGGCCTCGTAATAGGGTTTGCCCGCTTCGATTCCGCCCTCCACGAAATCACGGCCGCTCCACGGCATCAGAGCCGGCACCCCGCCTGCGGCGAAGTTGAAGTGGTCGGAACGGTAGTAGAAGCCCTCTTCCGGATAACCGTCGCCAGTGACGGTGCGCCCCTGGACGGCGGCGAACCGTCCCAGAACATCTTCCAGTTCGGACTTGCCGACGCCGAAGACCGCCACGTCGCGCGTCGCCGGGGTGAAGGGCAGCATGTCGATGTTGATGTCGGCCGCCGTCTTGGCCAGCGGATAGACCGGGTCGGCAGCATAGGCTTCAGAGCCCAGCAGCCCCTGTTCCTCGGCCGTGACGTGCAGGAAGACCACGGTCCGCTCCGGCGCCGGGCCGTTCTTGAAGGCGCGGGCCATTTCGATCAGGCCGGCCGTGCCCGAGGCGTTGTCCCAGGCGCCGTTGAAGACGTCGTCCCCCGCCTCGTTCTTCTCCCGCGCCTTGCCGACGTGGTCCCAGTGGGCGGAGTAGAAGACATATTCATCGGGCCGGGTCGTGCCGGTGATCTTGGCCAGCAGATTGTTGGAGTGGATGACCTCGGTCTTTTCGGCGATGTCCACGCTGAGCCGGGCGCCCAGATCGACGCCGCCGCCCAGGCCCGCCGTCTTGGCACGCGCCAAGGCCTGGGCCAGGACGTCGCCGCCGATGGCCGCTCCGGTCGCCATATTGATCGAGCCGGTGAAACGGGCGTCGCGCGCGCCCTTGACCGTCATCACCGGCCGGTTCGCGCCGCCGACGGCGCGGCGCCAACGGCCCTCGACGTCCTGAAGACTGATGACGCCGACGGCCCCGCGCTTCAGCGCCTCCTGGGTCTTGTGTTCGCCCGAGCCGTAGAAGTTGGGATCGGCGCCCATGGACTCTGGCTGACCACGCAGAATGACCACGACCTTGCCGGTGAGGTCTGTCGAACCATAGTCGTCCCAGCCCCGCTCGGGCGCCACAATGCCGTAGCCGGCGAAGACCAGGGGGGCGTCGGCGACCTTGACCACCGGATCGGCCGGGCCGGCCCGCAGGGTGATGTCCGCGCCCGACGTCAGATCATGGCTGACGCCATCGGCGCCGGTCCAGGTCGCGACGGGGGGCCGTTCGGGCGTGAACCGCACCAGATCGACCGGCTGGAGCCAGGAGCCGTCGCGCCCGCCCGGCTCCAGACCCATGGCCTCATACTGGGCCTGCAGATACTCCAGCGTCAGCCGCTCGCCGACCAGGCCGGGGAAACGCCCCTCCAGCCGATCGTCGGCCAGATATTTGATGTGGTCGGACAAGCGCTGGGCGCTGAACTGTGGGGTGGCGGCCGAGGCCACGGCGAAGGCGTCGGTCGCGGCCGAAGGCGGGACGACAGGCGCGTCCGGCGCCGTGGCGCAGGCGGCCAGGAGCAGGGCCGCAGCGGCGATGATGGAAGAACGACGCAGGATCATGAAGGTTCTCGAATGAGGAAAGACGGGAGGAGCAGCGGACTTAGCGGCGTTCGGCAGCGGAGACGGCGCGGACGGGACCGAATTCGGAGCCCGACTTCCACTCGGGCCAGTCGCGACCGTTCGCCAGGGCGCGGCCAACGTCATAGAAGACCGTCAGATCTTCGATCATTCCGCTGTAGTCCCAGTCCGGCGACCATTCATCGGCGGCCTGGTGATAGCGTTTGGCGCCGTAGTCGCTGCGCGCCGCCTGGCGCTCGGCGATCGGTTCGTCGCGGAAGTCGCCCCGACTGCCGGCATAGGCCATGGGCACGCCGCGCTTGGCCAGGGGGAAGTGGTCGGACCGGTAGTAGGTGCCGGCGGCGTTCTCGTAATCCGGCATCAGGGTGCGGCCCTGGGGCTGGATCGCGGCGGCCAAGCGCTCGTCGAAGTCGGACTGGCCGTAGCCGGTCACGCCCAGGCCGGTGACACGGCCATAGACGTTCATCGAATCCATGTTGAAGCCGCCCACCGTCCTGGCCAGGGGATAGACGGGATTGGAAGCGTAGTATTCAGCGCCCAGAAGGCCGCTCTCCTCGGCGGTGAAGCTGATCATGACGATTGAGCGTTCGGTCCGAGGAGCCCGACCGTACATCCGCGCCAGCTCCAACAGGCCCGCCGTGCCCGAGGCGTTGTCCACGGCGCCGTTGAAGATGCGGTCGCCCGTCTCGTCCGGCTCGCCCATGCCGATGTGGTCCCAGTGGGCGGTGTAGAGGACCGTCTCGTCCGGATGGGTGGTTCCCGGCAGGCGGGCGATGACGTTATGGGTGGTGACCTGACTGGTCGCCACATCGAACTCGGTCGAGAAGCCGGCGCCGGTCAGGGGCACGGGCTGGAAGTCGCGGCGGCGAGCCTGGGCCTTCAGCGTCTCGAAATCCAGACCGGCGCGGCGGAACAGATCGACGGCGACGTCGCGCTGGATCCAGCCCTCGACCGGAACCCGCTCAGCCGCCGCATTCTGGCGCAGGATGTCGAACTGGGGCACGCCCCAGGAGTTGGCGACCGTCTGCCAGCCATAGGAGGCGGGCGCCGTCTCATGGACGATCAGCACCCCGGCCGCGCCATGGCGGGCCGCCTCTTCATATTTGTAGGTCCAGCGGCCGTAGTAGGTCATGGCCTTGCCGCCGAAGGTGTTCAGGGCCGGTTCTTCGAAATCGGCGTCATTGACCAGGACGACCAGCACCTTGCCGCGCAGATCCTGCCCCTTGAAGTCGTCCCAATTCCGCTCGGGCGCGGTGATCCCATAGCCGACGAAGACCAGGGGCGCGTCCTTCAGGCTGACGTGCTCGGCCGGGCGGCGCGTCGAGAGGGCGACCTCGCGCCCCTGGGTCATCGGCAGGGTCCAGTCGCCCAGCTTCAGCGCCGCTTGGACGTTGGACTGGGTGAAGCGGTTCAGGATCACGTCCTGGGTCCATTGGCCGTTCGGACCGCCCGGTTGAAAGCCGGCGGCGGCGTATTGGCGGCTCAGATAGTCGATCACCTTCTGCTCGGCCGGGGTGGCGATGCCGCGTCCCTCGAAACTGTCGTCGGACAGGGTTCGAATGTCCTCGGCGATGCGTGCGGCGTCGAAGGCCGCGACCGGGCCAGAGCCTTCAAGCGCCGCCGGCGCGGCGCAGGCGGAGAGTGCGGCGCCGGCCATCAGCACGGCGACCAAGGAAGATCGGATACGCATGAACACAAGGCCCCACAGCCGCAAACAGAGGCTGAACCTTAGGCGGGGAAAGCCATCATGTCGATTCCGTGTCAGCGGCCAGGATGTCGCAAAACAAAGCCCGCCGAAGCGGGGCTTCGACGGGCTGGGTCTCGGTCTCAGTTCGGGCGCGCCTAGTGGGCAACGCCCTTCCAGATGCGGCGATAGCTGGCGTAGGTCAGGCCGGCGAAGATCAGCAGGAAGATGATCACGCCGAAGCCGGCCTGTTTGCGCTCGACCATCTTCGGTTCGGACGTCCAGGCGATGAAGGCCGCGACGTCCTTGGCGTACTGATCCACCGTCTGGGGCGAGCCGTCGTCATAGGTGACTTGGCCGTTCTGGAGCGGCGGCGGCATGGCGATGAAGCCGCCCTCGGGCACATGGTCCGGGTCGCCGGTCCAGAAGGGGGTCAGATCGCCCTGCATGTAAGGATTATAGTGCTGACCGGGGCGGATCTGCAGGCCGGCGGGCGGGGTGCGATAGCCCGACAGCAGGGAATAGATGTAGTCCGCGCCGCCGTGACGCGCCTTGGCCATGACCGACAGGTCCGGCGGCGCCGCCCCGCCGTTGCCGGCTGCGGCCGCGGTGGCGTTGGGATAGGGGGCGCGGAACTTGTCGGCCGGGGTGGCGTCGCGCTGGATCGGCTCGCCCGTCTCGCTGTCGATGTCGGGGACCTGGATCTCCTTGGCCAGGGCCTTCACCACCGGATTGTCGTTCGGATTCGGATATTTCGGATTCCAGAACGGCCCGTGGCGATCGCCCAGGTTCCGGTAGTGCATCAGGTTCATGCTGTGACAGGCGGCGCAGACCTCGTGATAGACCTTGTAGCCGCGCTGCAGCTGGCCCTGGTCATAGACGCCAAAGGGGCCGTCGAAGCTGAAGCCGCCGGAACGGGGGTGGGCCGCCCCGCCCTCCGCCAGGGCGGGCGCCGCCGTCATCAGGCCGAGGGCGGCGACCGCCGAAGCGACCAGTCTGGACATCGACACGCTCATTTTTCCAAAGCTCATGACGCTCAGCCCTTCTTCTCGGGCGAGGCGGGCGCGGCGGCCGGGACGGCGTCGCCCCCCGTCAGGACCGGTTCCGAGATCGTCGCCGGGATCGGCAGCGGCGTCTCCTTCAGCCCCACGAAGGGCAGGATCACCAGGAAGAAGACGAAATAGTAGAGGGTGAACAGCCGCGTCAGCCATAGGTAGGAGTTCACCTCTCCGTCGAACAGGACGAAGCTGGCCATGCCCGGAATGACCGGGGCGTCCGGCAGCTGACCGCCGCACCAGCCCAGGCCGACGCCGACCACCAGGAAGATGAAGAAGAAGGTCCGCATGGTCGGGCGATAGCGCATCGACCGCACCTTGGACGTGTCCAGCCAGGGCAGGACGAACAGGACGCCGATGGCGCTGAACATGGCGACCACCCCGCCGAACTTGTCCGGCACCGCGCGCAGGATGGCGTAGAAGGGCAGCATGTACCATTCGGGCACGATGTGGGCGGGCGTCTGCAGCGGGTTGGCCGGGATGTAGTTGTCGGCGTGGCCCAAGGCGTTCGGCTGATAGAAGACGAAGACGGCGAACAGGATCAGGAACAGGATGATCGCAAAGCCGTCCTTGACCGTGAAATAGGGGTGGAAGGGCAGAGTGTCCTTCTTGGCACGATCCTTCGGAATGAGGATGCCCACCGGATTGTTCTGACCGGCCGAATGCAGGGCCCAAAGGTGCAGGACCACGCAGCCCAGGATGGCGAAGGGCAGCAGATAGTGCAGGGAGAAGAAGCGGTTCAGCGTCGCATTGTCGATCGCCGGGCCGCCGCGCAGCCAGATCAGGATCGGTTCCCCGACCAGGGGCACGGCGCCGATCAGATTGGTGATGACCTCTGCGCCCCAGAAGGACATCTGACCCCAGGGCAGGACATAGCCCAGGAAGGCGGTGGCGATCATCAGGAAGAAGATCACGCAGCCGATGATCCAGATCATCTCGCGCGGCGCCTTGTAGGAGCCGTAGTACAGCCCCCGCAGCATGTGCAGATAGACGGCGATGAAGAACATCGAGGCGCCGTTGGCGTGGACATAGCGGATCAGCCAGCCGCCGTTGACGTCACGCATGATCCGCTCGACCGAGGCGAAGGCCAGGTCGACGTTCGGCGTATAGTGCATGGCCAGAACGATGCCGGTGACGATCTGCGTCATCAGGCACAGGGCCAGGATGCCGCCGAAGGTCCACCAGTAGTTCAGGTTCCTGGGCGTCGGCAGCGACATATAGTCGGCGCCGAAGCGGATGATGGGCAGCCGGGTGTCCAGCCATTTTTCGACGCCCGTCTTCGGGACGTAGGTGGATTCGTGTTCGCTCATTTCCTCCCCCTTCGCCCTCAACCGATCTTAACGCGGGTGTCGGACGTGTATTCGTAGTCGGGCACGACCAGGTTCAGGGGCGCCGGCCCCTTTCTGATCCGACCGGACGCATCGTAGTGCGAGCCGTGGCACGGGCAGAACCAGCCGCCGTAATCGCCGGCGCCGAAGGTCGGGACACAGCCCAGGTGGGTGCAGGAGCCGACCACGACCAGATATTTCTCATGCCCGGACTTGGTGCGTTCCGCATCCGTCTGGGGCGGGCTGCCGACGGCGCCCTCGGTAATGACCTTCTGCAGCTCGGCCGGGGTGCGATAGCGCACGAAGACCGGCTTGCCCTGCCATTTGATCACGACCTGCTGGCCCTCCTGAACCTTGGTCAGGTCGAACTCGATCGAGGCCAGGGCCAGGGTGTCGGCCGCAGGGTTCATCTGATTGATCAGAGGCCAGGCGATCATCGCCCCGGCGCCCACCGCAGCGGCGCCCGCCGCGATATGGATGAAGTCGCGGCGATTCGGATCGCCCTCGCCTTCCGGAATCACACCCGTTTCGGCCACGTTTCACCTCTCGAAGACCGCCGGGACCGCCTGTGTTGGCGCTCCTCTGCTACGGCACGAACCCTAAAAGCGCTGCCCTGTGGTCCCCTCGGCCTGTATTTGCGGCGTTCGCCGCAAGCTGCTGACGTTTCTTGCGAAACGCTCGCAAACAGACCGCGACAAACCCCCAGGTCGCGTATACCTAGGGCTTAGAATGCGTCTCGCCCTTTTTCAACCGGACATTCCTCAGAACGTCGGCGCCTGTATCCGGCTGTCGGCCTGTTTCGGCGTCGCCCTGCACGTCATTGAGCCCACAGGCTTCCGTTTTGACGACCGCGCCATGAAGCGGGCGGCCCTGGATTACGGCCCCCTATCGCACATGACCCGCCATGCGGATTGGGACGCGTTCCAGCGCGAGCGACCCGCCGGACGGCTGGTGCTCTTCACCACCAAGGGGGCGACGCCCCTGCCCGACTTCGTCTTCCAACCCACCGACACGCTCCTGTTCGGCAAGGAGACCGCCGGCGCCCCGGACTATGTGCACGCCGCCGCGGACGCGCGCGTGGTGATTCCGCTCAGACCCGAGGCCCGGTCGCTGAATCTGTCGGTCACGGCGGGCATCGCCCTTTGGGAGGGCCTCAGGCAGACGGGCGGGCTAGGCTGACCGTCCGATCTATCCCGACCGCCGCCAGGAAGTCCGCATCGTGGCTGACGACAACGAGGGCGCCGTCATAGGCGCTCAACGCCGCCTCCACCGCCGCCACCGAATCGAGGTCCAGGTGGTTGGTCGGCTCATCCAGCACCAGAAGCTGCGGCGGGCGCGTTCCCGTCATGACGCAGGCCAGGGCGGCCCGCAGCCGTTCACCGCCGGACAGGTCGCCGACCCGCCGATGCGCGGCCGTATTTCGAAACAGGAAGCGAGCCAGGGCCGCCTGGGCTTCTTGGACCGAACCGTCCGGATTCAGCCGCATCCAGGCCTCGACCAAGGTTTCCTGGGGGCGCAGCAAAGCCGCCTCCTGATCCAGCAAGGCTGCGGGAACAGGTCGCTGCACTTGACCCGAAGTCGGTGCAAGATCGCCGGTGATGAGCCGCAGCAGGGTGGTCTTGCCCGCGCCGTTCGGGCCGGTGACGGCGACCCGCTCCGGTCCGGTCAAGGTCAAATCCACAGGACCGACGATCCGCCGCCCGTCCTGTGTCGTCCAGACCGCCCCGCTCAAGGTCGCCACCGTCCGTCCCGCCGCAAGACCCGTGGCGGGCATGGGGATGGTTAGGGTCCGCACCCGCTCCACCCCTTGGCGCGCGGCGGCCAGGGCGGTTTCCGCCTCCGCCGCCTGGCGCGCGGCCAGCAACCGGTCGGCCGCGCCGCTGTTTTCGGCCCGCTCGGCCCGGGCGTCGATCAGAATCCTGGGCATGTCGCCCTTGGCCGCCTTGCGGCGTCCGGCCGCGTCCCGCCGCGCCTTCATCTCCGTGCGACGCTGGGCGTCCGCCGCCACGCGGGCCAGCGTCCGTTCAGCCTCGACCAGGTCGCGTTCGGCTGTTTCGCGCTCAATCGCCTTGCGCGCGACGTAGAGGTCGTAGTTCCCGCCATGGACGGCGACCCCCAGGCCGGACAACTCGACGATGCGATCCATGCGACGCAGCAGATCCCGGTCATGGCTGACCACCACCGCCCCGCCCTTCCAGCGACCCAGCACCTCGGCCACCCAGCGCCGCGCCTGGACATCCAGATGATTGGTCGGTTCGTCCAGCAGGATCAGATCCGGCGCCGCGAGGATCAGGCCCGCCAGCCTCAGCCGGGTCTGTTCTCCGCCGCTGAGGCTCCTCGTCGCCCGGTCCATCGGCAAGCCCTTCAGCCCGACCTCGGCCAAGGCCGAGGCGATCCTGGGCGCCAGCGTCCAGTCGGCGTCGGCCATGTCCTGGGCGTCGCCCTCGCCGGCCAGCAGACGGTGTATCGCCGCCAGGGCGGGCGCGACGCCCAGGGTTTGCCCCGTCGTCTCGTCCCGCGACGGATCGGACCGTTGATCCAGAACGCCGACGGAGGCGGCGCGCGTCACACTTCCCTCGCTGGCCGAAAGGTCGCCGGCGATCAGACGCAGCAGCGTGCTCTTGCCCGCGCCGTTGCGACCGACAACGCCGGTGCGCTCAGGCCCGAACGTCAGGCTCAGATTGTCGAAAAGCGTAACGCCGTCAGGCGTTCTAGCGGCGACCTTGTCGAGGGTCGCGAGCGCGGACGGGAACGCGCTTCGGCTTGGGCTGGTTGGCATGGAGGATCACGAGCAGCATGGCGGACAGGGCGGAACCGGTTGCCAGTGCGATGATCATGATCTTCGAGCCTCCTGCTCAAAACTCCTCAGAGACAGGAGGATGGGTCGTATTTATGCAATCCGCAAGTCCGGGGAGCCCCTGATATGAACACGCCCGCGTGAAGAGGGGGTGGCTCCGGGGTGGACCGATGGTCCGATGGCGCCCCGCCCACCAAGCCGCTAGGACGTCGGAATGGAGAGCCGCTTCCGCATAGAAGACCCTGCCGGAGCCGCCGCGCGCCGCGACGCGGCTGTTCAGCGGCTGCGCGACGAAACCGGCATCGACGAGGCGATGATCGACGCCCTGGTCGAGGGCTTCTACGCCCGCGTCCGCGACGACCGGCTGATCGGGCCGATCTTCGCGGATCGGATCGCCGACTGGGGCCCGCATCTGGCGCAGATGAAGCTGTTCTGGTCGTCGGTGGCCCTTTCGTCTGGCGTCTACCAGGGTCGGCCTATGCCGAAACATCTGCCCCTGCCGATCGACGCGCGCCACTTCGACCGCTGGCTTGAGTTGTTCGCCGAGACCGCCCGCGACCTCTGCCCGCCCGTCGCCGCGGCCCATTTCATCGAACGCGCCCGCCGCATCGCCGAGAGCCTGGAGCTCGGCGTCGCGACCGCAAACGGAGTGATGCTGGCCAAGGGCGAGCGTTTCTTGCGCCCGACACAGGCCTGGACGCCGGAGTAGGTCAACCGGGCTGGACGCGCCCAGCGCCGCAATGTTCACACATTGTTCTTGCTTAAATCGGGCAAATCATCCCCATATAGCAATGTCGCGCCGGAGCCCTCCGGCTCCTCTCCGCGTTTCCCGGACCGCATGACCGAAAAGCACAACTTCATCCGCGTTCGCGGCGCCCGCGAGCACAATCTCAAGGGCGTGGACCTCGACATTCCGCGCGAACAGCTGGTGGTGATGACCGGCCTGTCGGGCTCGGGCAAGTCGTCCCTGGCCTTTGACACCATCTACGCCGAGGGCCAGCGTCGCTATGTCGAAAGCCTGTCGGCCTATGCGCGCCAGTTCCTTGAGCTGATGGGCAAGCCGGACGTGGACCTGATCGAGGGCCTGTCGCCGGCCATTTCCATCGAACAGAAGACCACCTCCAAGAACCCGCGATCCACCGTCGGCACGGTCACGGAGATCCACGACTATATGCGCCTGCTGTGGGCGCGGGTCGGGGTGCCCTATTCGCCGGCCACCGGCCTGCCGATCGAGAGCCAGACCATCAGCCAGATGGTCGACAAGCTGACGGCCCTGCCAGACGGCGAACGCATCCTGCTGCTGGCCCCGGTCGTGCGCGGCCGCAAGGGCGAGTACAGGAAGGAAATCGCGGAGTGGCAGCGCCAGGGCTTCCAGCGGCTGAAGATCGACGGCCAATTCTACCCCATCGACGAAGCCCCGACCCTGGACAAGAAGTTCAAGCACGACATCGACATCGTCGTGGACCGGATCGTCACCAAACCGGATCAGGAAGGCCGCTACGCTGACAGTCTCCAGACCGCGCTCGGCCTCGCCGACGGCATCGCCACGGCGGAATGGGCCAGCGTCGCCGAGGGCGAGACAGCGCCGCGCACCCTCGTCTTCTCCGAACGCTTCGCCTGCCCGGTCTCGGGTTTCACCATCTCTGAGATCGAGCCGCGGCTGTTCTCGTTCAACAATCCCTTCGGCGCTTGTCCGGTGTGCGACGGCCTGGGGGTCAAGCTCGCCTTCGACGCCGACCTGGTGATTCCCGATCGCGACAAGAGCCTGCACAGGGGGGCGGTGGCGCCGTGGGCGCGCGGCCCCTCCCCTCTCTACACCCAGACGCTTCAGTCGCTGAGCCGCCACTACGGCTTCTCGATGGACATCGCTTGGCGCGATCTGCCGGCCCAGGCGCATAAGGCGATCCTGCACGGCACGGGCGCTGAGAAGATCAAATTCACCTATGACGACAACGCCCGCAAATACGAGGTCTCTAAGCCGTTCGAGGGCGTCCTGCCGAACCTGGAGCGGCGCTGGCGCGAGACCGACAGCGCCTGGGTGCGCGAGGAACTGGCCCGCTACCAGTCCGAGACCCCCTGCGAGGCCTGCGGCGGCAAGCGGCTGAAGCCCGAGGCCCTGGCGGTCAAGGTCGGCGGCGAGGACATCGCCGACATCTCCATGCTGTCGATCTCCAAGGCCTACCTCTGGTTCTCGACCCTGGAGGAGAGCCTGACAGAGAAGCAGATGGAGATCGCCCGGCGAATCCTGAAGGAGATCTGCGACCGGCTGCGGTTCCTGAACAACGTCGGCCTGGACTATCTGAACCTGTCGCGATCCTCGGGCACCTTGTCGGGCGGGGAGAGCCAGCGCATCCGTCTGGCGTCACAGATCGGTTCGGGCCTGACCGGCGTCCTCTATGTGCTGGACGAACCCTCCATCGGTCTGCACCAGCGCGACAACACCCGCCTGCTGGAAAGCCTGAAAGGGCTGCGCGACCTGGGCAATTCGGTCCTTGTGGTCGAGCACGACGAGGAAGCCATCCTGACCGCCGACTATGTCATAGACATGGGTCCGGCCGCCGGCGTCCACGGGGGCACGGTCTGCGCCGAGGGCACGCCGCAACAGGTTATGGCCAATCCCAACAGCCTGACCGGCAAATATCTGACCGGCGAACGGGAGATCGAAATTCCTGCCGATGGCCGCCGTCCGGTGGACCGCAAGCGGATGCTGAAGATCTCTAGCGCCAGCGGCAACAATCTGAAGAGCGTCACCGGCGAAATCCCGGTGGGCCTGTTCACCTGCATCACCGGCGTATCCGGAGGCGGCAAATCGACCTTCACCATCGAGACCCTGTACAAGGCCGCCGCGCGTCGCCTGAACAATGCGTCGGACGCCCCCGCCCCCTTCGACCGCATCGAGGGGCTGGAGCATTTCGACAAGGTCATCGACATCGACCAGTCGCCGATCGGCCGCACCCCGCGCTCCAACCCCGCCACCTACACCGGCGCCTTCGGCCCCATCCGCGACTGGTACGCCGGCCTGCCGGAATCCAAGGCGCGCGGCTACGGCCCCGGCCGTTTCAGCTTCAACGTCAAGGGCGGCCGCTGCGAGGCCTGCCAGGGCGACGGCGTCATCAAGATCGAGATGCACTTCCTGCCCGACGTCTACGTCACCTGCGACGTCTGCAAGGGCAAGCGCTACAACCGCGAAACGCTGGAGATCGTCTTCAAGGGCAAGTCGATCTCGGACGTCCTGGACATGACGGTCGAGGAGGCCGCCCAGTTCTTCAAGGCGGTGCCGCCGATCCGCGACAAGATGCTGACGCTGGAGCGGGTGGGCCTCGGCTACGTCAAGGTCGGCCAGCCGGCGACCACCCTGTCCGGCGGCGAGGCCCAGCGGGTCAAGCTGTCCAAGGAACTGTCGAAACGCGCGACCGGCCGGACCCTCTACATCCTCGACGAGCCGACCACCGGCCTGCATTTCGAAGATACGCGCAAACTTCTGGAAGTGCTTCAGGAACTGGTCGAGGCTGGCAACACCATCGTGGTGATCGAGCACAATCTCGACGTCATCAAAGTGGCGGACTATCTGCTCGACTTCGGGCCGGAAGGCGGCGACGGCGGCGGCGAGATCGTCGCGGTCGGCACACCGGAACAGGTGGCGGAGAACAAGGCCAGCTGGACCGGAAAATACCTCAAGGAGGTGCTGGATCGTCACGAGACCCGGCGCAAGGCGCGGGTCGCGGCCCTGGGTCAGGCGGCGACGCCCCCGCCGGCGAAGCGGAAGCGGGTCAAGGCCTCGGCCTGAGGTTTTACTCCAGACGCTGAAACGTCTCCGTCAGCCCTCCAGCTGCTTTAAGATGGCCGCGAACGGACTCCAAAGCAGGACGGTGATCAGTGCGAAACCGAGCGCCATCAGCGTCATCAGCAGCAGGGCCGCCAAACCCGCGCCTGCGCCGGAGCCGGACATGGCCGCCGTCATAGGCCAGGCGACGAGGGCCAGCAGCAGACCCACCAACAAGGCCATGGCGACGGCGAGCACATTCACGCCGATCAGAGGCCAGACGATGGGTCCGCTGCGCTTCCATCCTTCCAGGAGAGGAAGGCCGCGCCGCAGCACCGTGAGAGGCGCGACCAAGCTGAGTCGAGCCGCCACCCATAGACCCAGTGCAAAGGCGATCAGATTCACGACGACGCTTCCCGCCAGACCGATCGCCGCGTCGGCGCCCCGAGTGGCGAGGTCTGCTCCGACGTTCAATACGAGCTGAACGACGACCAGAATAATCAGAACCCCCAACATCCGAGCCTCGGTCTTGCCCAGTCGCAGGAAGCCGAACCGTCGTTTCTCAGGCTCAAGCACTGCGCGGTAGACGGCCGGCGCGACGAGGGCCTGGGCCAACAGCAACGGCGGCATGAATCCAGCCATGGCCAAGCCGAAGGCTTGTAGCGCTTCTGGCGACAAGGCGTTGATATCGCCGTTGGCGGCCTGCAACTCGGCCATATGGGGCATGATTGCGGGCGCCGCGAGCAGACTGCTCAATATGAGCCCGATCAGCCAGACCATCGACCAGAGGAGAACCGCCGCCGGGTTCTGGCGCGTCACGCGAAACCCCTCGAATGCGGCGTCGGTGGCGGAAAAACTCATGATCGAACTCCAGATCAGATTCGGCGCGACTCTAGCCCATCCCGTCGTCGGCGTCCGGTCCCAGACGCCCCTATCCCGAACCCTTTGTTGCAATTCGTTCTCACTTGCATACTCTGCCTCGGCCTATGAGGACGACCATGACCCGACATCCCCTCCACGCCGGCCTTTTGGCCTCCCTTCTGTCCGTCTGGGGCGCGGGCGTGGCCCAGGCCCACTCCCCCTATCTTCGGCCCAATCTGTTCGACGCGGGGCGGCGCGATCATGTGACCGTCGAGGCGGCCTTTACCGAGGAGGTGTTCAACGCCGAGGTCGCCATGCGGTCCGACGGCTTCCATGTAGTCGGGCCAAACGGCGACACGCCGATCAGCGCCGTCACCTATCTGCGCGATCTGGCGGTGTTCGAGGCGCCGACGCCGGTGGACGGCCTCTATCGTCTGTCATCCGGCCCACGCGCCGGCCGCACGACCAAGATGTACCACACCCCCTCCGGCTGGAAGATGGTCGGCGAAGAGGATGCGCCGCCCCCGCCCGGCGCCGAACTGGTCGATGTCCAGAGCATCACCGTCGCCGAGGCCTATGTTATGCGGGGCGTCCCCGACGAGGCGGCGCTGAAGCCCACCGGCCAAGGGCTGGAGCTTCAGCCTCTGATCCAGCCGAACCAGATCGTCGCCGGCGAGGACGCGACCTTCCGCCTGCTGTTCGACGGCCAGCCCCTGGCCGACGCGCCTGTCACCGTCTTTCGCGAAGCCGGCCAGTACGACGGCAAGACGATCGAGACCGAAACCGCCACCGACGCCTCCGGCGTCCTGACCCTGCGGGTCTCGGCGCCCGGCGCCTATATGACCCAGGTCCGCTACCGCACCGCCGCCCCGGCAGGCAGCCCCACCCCCTACCGCAGCTACACCCACACCCTGACCTTCACCGCCGACGCGGGGTGAAGGCGGAGGGGACCGTCATGTCGCGCCCTTTAGGCCGGGCAGCGCGTTTCGGTCTGGCTGGCATCCAGCTTGATCTCGGAGACCGAGACGGTCATCGCACCGCTGGTCGCCATGTGGAACGGAACCTCGACGCGCGACAGGTCCCCGCCGTCGGTGCGGAAACAGGTCAGGGGAATGCGGGCTTCGCGCCACTGGCCGACGGGGGCAGAGCGCAACAGGCCGGTCAGGTCCACCGCTCCGCCGCCCAGTTTGAACGCCACCGGGGCGGACGGCGCGACGTCAACACGATAGCGGAAGCCCAGGGCGACGGCGCCGTTGGCTTGGCGCGTCAGATCAACGGGCGTGCCCCAGATCTCGACGCTGGCCGGCCCGGTTCCCGCAAAGGCGAACTGCTGACCGCTCTCCTGGGCCAGGTCGTCTACCGGGCGTGAGGCGACGCCGGCGCGCGGGCTGGTCGTCGTCTTGGCCGTGCCGGGTCGGGTCTGACCTCCTGCGTCGTTCAGCAACAAGCTCCAGGGCGAGACGAACCGGCCGTCGACGAAATAGCGATCCAGATTGGTCGCCTGGGCCGAGACCCCGCTCTCCTCCGACAGCATTCCGACTCGCGCCGGCGCGGCGTAGGTCAGGCCGTAGCCATAGGCGAACTGCGGATCATAGCCGGGCTGGCCGTGGTTCAGCGGCGTTCCCGTCGCATCCTTGGGCCAGCTGAAGGACAGTTTGCCGTGGAAGTCGTGGCGCGGTTTGCCGTCGGCTCGGCCCACCAGGACGTCGGCGATCCCCCCGCCTTCGGTCCCCGGCAGCCAGGCGGCCACAAAGGCGTCCGAGGCGTTGATCTCCGGATTGGTCCACATCGGCCGCCCGGACAGGAAGACCGACACGGTCGGAATCCCCGCCGCCTTCAGCCGCTTCAGCATCTCCAGCGGCGCGGTCGGGACATAGTCTAGATTGTCCACGTCGCCTTGGAACTCGGCATAGGGGGTCTCGCCGAAGACGACGATCGCCACATCCGGTTTTTGGGTGAAGGACCCGTCCGCGCTCAAGGTTGCGGTCCCGCCGCCGGCCTTCACCGCCTCTTCGATCCCGCTCCAGATCGACTGGCCCTGGGGGAAGTCGGCATTCGTATTGCCCGTCCCCTGCCAGCTCAGGGTCCAGCCGCCCGAGGCCTGGCCGATGTCGTCAGCCGCCGTCCCCGCCACAAGCACCCGCGCATTGGCCCGAACCGGCAGGACGCCGTCATTCTTCAACAGCACCAGCGACTTGCGCACCGCCTCGCGCGCCAGGGCGCGGTGCGCGGGTGAAGCCAGCTCCTCGAACCGGCCTTCCATCGGCCGCGCCGGTTCGAACAGGCCGGTCTTGACCTTGGCCACCAGAATGCGACGCACCGCCTCGTCCACCCGCGCCATAGGGATCTCGCCCGACCGGGCCTGGGCCAGGGTCGAGGCGTACAGCGGCTTCCAGCTGTCGGGCGCCATCAGCATGTCGATGCCCGCGTTGACCGCCAGGGCGCAGCTCTCATTGGTGCAGCCCGGCAGTTGGCCGTGCGCGTTCCAGTCGGAGACGACGAATCCCTTGAACCCCAGCGGCCCGCGCAGGACATCGGTCAGCAGGGTCGGATTGCCTGAGTGCTTGTAACCGTTCCAGCCCGAGAAACTGGCCATGATCGACAGCACGCCCGCGTCGATGGCCTGGACGTATCCGCCCAGGTGGACGTCGATCAGCTCCTGCTCCGTGCCCCGGAAATCGCCCTGATCCTCGCCCTCGAAGGTGCCCCCGTCGGCCAGGAAATGTTTGGCCGATCCGGCGATATGGCCGGGCACCAGCGGCCGCCCCGGCTGCAGCTCGCCCTGAAGGCCCAGGGTCATCGGCCCGGCGTAGGACCGCTGGACCTCGGGGTCTTCGGCATAGCCCTCATAGGACCGACCCCAGCGGTCGTCGCGCGGCACGGCCAGGGTGGGGCCGAAGGTCCATTCGGCCCCCGTCACCGCCACCTCCAGGGCCGTCGCCTCGCCGATGCGCCGGATCAGGTCCGGATCGCGCGCGGCGCCCAGGCCGATGTTGTGGGGAAAGATGGTCGCGCCGGGGACATTGTTGTGCCCGTGAACCGCGTCGATGCCGTAGATCAGCGGGATCACCGTCCCGCCCCGGCTCTCGTTGGCGGCGCGGAAGGCGCGGGCCAGGTCCAGCCACTTCTGCGGCGGCGCCTTGTCGTCGCCCCAGGGGCCGGAGCTGCCGCCCGCCAGGATCGAACCCAGAGGATAGGTCTTCAGATCGTCGGGGGTGATGGCCGAAATATCGGCCTGGATCAGCTGACCGACCTTCTCCTCCAGCGTCATCCTGGCCATCAGTTCGGAGACGAAGGCCTCGGTGCGGGCGTCGGATATGGCGGCCGGGGTCGCGGCCTGCGGCCACAGGGCCGGGTGAGCACGCGACGCTTCGGGAACCGTCGCCGTCTGGGCCAGGGCCGGCGCGCCCCCGCTCACGGCCAGGGCCAGCACCATCAGGGACACAGTCGCGCGCATCGGACTTCCTCTCGGGATGAACCAGGAGGACGTGCGTCTGACGGATCGGAAAACAGGCGGACGGGCGCGACGGAACGGCGACGTCCCGATCCTTGCCCCTCAGCGCGTCTGCTCCCGAGCGATCGATCCGCCGCCCTTCGGCGCGATTAGGGCCGGGTCGGCCCGAGCCGTCAAGCCATTTTTGAGAACGTTCTCACAACCGCCCTGCGCACGATGTCGCAGGGCGGTCGGCGCGCGAGACTTAGTCCGGCAGGTCCTCGGCCAGGATCGCCATCTCGAACATGAAGGAGCCTTCCTCGTCCTCGTCCTCGAAGACGACGCCGATGAACTCGTCGCCGACATAGACCTCGGCCGAGTCGGTCTGCTTGGGACGGGCCTTCACGATGATGCCGCCGGTGTTGAAGGTGCGCTTGAGGTGGGCCTCGATGCGCTTCAGGTCGGTGTCTTTCACGGGGGGCCTCATGGTCTTGGGTTGGCCGCGGACCCTAGAGAAGTCGGGGCTTCAGGGGAACCGCTAGATGCGCTTTTTCAACCCTCTCCCGCTTGCGGGAGAGGTGTCGCGTCGATCGGCGAAGCCGATCCGGCGACGGAGAGGGAAGTCTCGCCCAAAGGAAGACTTCCCCCATCGTCAGGCGTGTCGCTGCGCGCCACGACCTGACACTTCCCCCGCCAGCGGGGGAAGGTCGATCCCTCAGATCACGAAGTCGTACACGACCTCGGCCAACGTATGGTCCATCGTTCGGGCCGGCTCGGCCCCGGTGGGGCAGTTGACCAGCCGCGCCGGCACCCCCGCCACGGTGCAGCCGGACGGCACGTCCTTCAGCACCACCGAACCCGACGCCACCTTGGCGTAGTCGCCGATATGGATGTTGCCCAGCACCTTGGCCCCGGCGCCCAGCAGCACCCCCTTGCCGATCTTGGGGTGGCGATCGCCGCGCTCGGCGCCGGTGCCGCCCAGGGTCACGCTGTGCAGCATGGAGACGTCGTCGCCGACCACCGCAGTCTCGCCGATGACGATGCCGGTGCCGTGGTCGAGGAACAGCCCCTGGCCCAGCCGCGCGGCCGGATGGATGTCCAGCTGGAACAGTTCGGAAATCCGGCTCTGGAAGTGGAAGGCCAGGGTCTCACGGCCCTGGCCCCACAGCCAATGGGCCACGCGCCAGCCCTGCAAGGCCTGGAATCCTTTGAAATAAAGGAAGGGCTGCAACAGATTGCGGATGGCCGGATCGCGTTCGGCCACGGCGCGCAGATCGGCCTCGGCCGCCGCGACCATGGCCGGATCAGCGGCGAAGGCCGACAAGCAGACCTCGCGCACCGACATGGCGCTCATTTCCGGATCGGCCAGTTTACGCGCGATCTGGAAGCTGAGGGCGCCGGCCAGATCATCGTGCGACAGGATGACGGCGTTCATCTGCGAACCCAGCTGGGGCTCCTCGCGCGAGGCGGCCTCGGCGGAGGCGCGCAGCTGGCGCCACACGCTGTCAGTTTCCGCGACGACTTCAAGCTTGGGCATGCCGGACTCCTTCGGCGACATCATACCCGCCCCAGCATGGCCTTAGCCAGCGCCGGAGGCAGGGCTCCATTCAAGCCCATATGATAGGCCTTATACGCCGTCGCCACCGTCAGGCTGTCCCGCACCGTCCCGCGCCCGACTTCGTCGAGCAGATCCAGGAACGGCACGCGCACGACGGCGATCACCTCGGTCGGGTCCGGCGCCACCGGCACAGGCCTCAGGCCCCAGGCGATCCAGGTATGCGCCATCTCGGTCGTGACAGAGTTCGACAGCTCCATCGTCAGGGCCGGCGTCCAGTGGGCGGCCTCCAGCCCCGCCTCCTCGGCCAGCTCCCGCCGGACGCCGTCGAACGGATCCTCGTCGAGGGACGCCCCGCCCTCGGGCATCTCCCAGGAATAGTTGGCGAAGGCGAACCTCTGCTGCCCGACCAGAACCACCGTGCCGTCGTCATGCACCGGCAGCACCCCGGTCGCGACATTCTTGGGCCGCATCACCGCATAGTCCGCCAGCTGGCCCGTCGGGGCGATCACCCGGTGCCGCGTCAACCGCATCCACGGATTTTCGAACACCGTCTCCTCGGTCTTGCTGCGCCAGGCCGGCGGCTTGGCCAGGCCGGCGGCCCATTTCGGTTCGTCGAAATCGCTCATACCTCAGCTATGGCGGACGGCGGGGGGAAAGCCTAGCTAGACCGCATGACCCCTTCGCCTCTCTTTCCGTTGAACGCCCCCCTGCCCGCCCCGGTCCCGTCGCAGGAGTTGCGCGATCGGCTGGCCTCACGCCGCTCCGCCCCGGCCCAGGCCCTGACCAGCCCCGGCCCGACCGAGGCCGAACTGGATCAGATCCTGACCCTGGGCGCCCGCACGCCCGATCACGGCAAGCTGTTTCCCTGGCGGTTCGTGGTCCTGGGGCCGCAGAGCCGCGGGGAAATCGCCGAAAAACTGTCCGGCCTTGCGCAGACCCAGGGCCGTCCCGCCAAGGAGCAGGCGGTCCTGGCCAAGCTGACCGCCGCCCCCGTCACCGTCCTGGTCATCTCGGCGCCCGTGCCCGACGCCAAGCCGCTCTGGGAGCAGCAGATGTCGGCCGGCGCGGTCTGTATGAATCTGGAGCATGCGGCCGGCGCCTTCGGCTATGCTTCCAGCTGGATCACGGACTGGTACAGCTATGACGCCCAGGCCACAGCCCTGTTCGGCCTGACCGACGGCGAGGCGGTCGCCGGCTTCATCCATATCGGAACCCTGAACGAACCGGCCCTGGAACGCCCCCGCCCCGACATGGCGGCCAAGGTCACCCGCCTGCCCTAGATCTGGACAGGCCTTGTCGTTAATCTTTTCCCTCTAAGCGTCAGACCCTTAGCTGTAGCGAGTGGTCCGATGTCCTGTGTGGGTTGCAAAGATGGGGCGGGGTTCGACCTGCCCATCACCATGGCTTTCCAGCCCATCGTCAACGTCTCAACACAGACAGTCTTCGCCTACGAGGCGCTTGTGCGGGGCAAGGACGGCGCCGGCGCCGGTCAGGTGCTGGCTCAGATAGCTGACCACAACCGCTACGCCTTCGATCAGGTCTGTCGCACCACCGCGATCGAACTGGCGGCCGGGCTCGACATGGCGGCGACGGGCGCCAACCTGTCGATCAATTTTCTGCCCAATGCGGTCTATGAGCCGCGCGCCTGCATCCGCGCCACCCTGGCGGCGGCGATGCGAACAGGCTTCCCCGTGAACAAGATCATCTTTGAGTTCACCGAGAGCGAGGCGATGGACGCCGACCACATCCTGAACATCCTGCGCTCCTATCGCGCCATGGGGTTCAAGACGGCCATCGACGACTTCGGCGCCGGTTACGCGGGCCTGGGTCTGCTGACCCTGTTCCAGCCGGACATCGTCAAGCTGGACATGGCCCTGATCCGCGACATCGACACCGATCCGGTTAAGCGCACCATCGTGCGCAACACCCTGAACATGCTGCGCGATCTGGGCGTTGAACCGGTCTGCGAAGGTATAGAGACCCCGGCCGAACAGGACGTCCTGCGCGACTTGGGCGTCGATCTGATGCAGGGCTATCTGTTGGCAAGACCGGCGCTTGAGGCCCTGGGGCTGGTCGCCTGGCCCCGCGCCGCGTCACTGGCCCGCACCGCCTGACGGTTCTTTCTCCGGCCGGTGCACCAGAGACACCAGCACCACCGAGATGATCATCAGCAGGAACCAGGCCCCCAGCTTGTGCAGGGACACCGGCTCCCAGCCCCCGTCCTGCCCCGGATAGGTCCAGGCCCGCGCGAAGGTGCCCAGGTTCTCGGCGACCCAGATGAACAGGGCCACCAGCCCATAGCCCAGCAGCAGCGGCATCGACCGCCGACGCCGGTCCGCCGTGAAATAGAACCAGCCCCGCCCGAACAGCAGGACTGTCGCCAGAAACAGAACGATCCGCACGTCCGGCAGCCAGTGATGGGCGAAGAAATTCACATAGACGGCTGCCGCCAACACCCAGGTCGTCCACAGCGGCGGATAGCCGCGCACCCGGATATGGAATATCCGCTGCACCCGCGCGATATAGCTGCCCACCGCCGCATACATGAAGCCCGAGAACAGGGGCACGGCGCCGATGCGCAGCAGACTGTCCTCCGGATAGACCCACGACCCGTGCGCCGTCTTGAACAGCTCCATGATCGTCCCCGCCACATGGAACAGGAAGATCACCCGCGCCTCCTCCCAGCTCTCCAGCCGGAAGGCCAGCATAGCCGCCTGGATCATCACCGCCCCGACCGCCAGAAAATCATACCGCGAGATCGGCGACTGATCCGGCCACCACAGGAAGGTGCCGACGATCAGCCCCAGCATCAGCCCCCCGAACAGACACGCCCACCCCTGTTTCAGCCCGAACCAAAGGAACTCGTAGGCGTAGCGACGCGGACGAGACCGGTCGGCCCAGGTCTGGGCGCGCGTGAGGAGACGGCGCCCCCAGGCTTCCAGAGGCAAGGAGGAACTTCGCGACATGCCCAAGGCTTAGCCCAAGCCGGCGGACTTGCCATCCGCTGTCGATCAACTTAAGCCTCGGCCCGCGATGCGACGCCCTGGGCCCTCCCTGTCAGCCGGTCTGAAGCTGGTTTTGCAGCTGGTGCTGGCGCTTGTCGCCTTTGCGCCGGCGGCGTCGGCCCACGCCTGCGCCGAAGCGAACTGCGCGGCAGTCGCTGTCGTCGGCGAAGCCGTTTCGGATCAGGACCAGGGCTGCATCGATTGCGGGCCTGCCTGCGCCAACGGCTGCTGCCACGCGCCTCACCCCGCATATAGATCAGACCCGATCCTGATCCAGACGCTGGCTCACACAGCCGCGCGTCACGCCTGGCGTCAGTCGCCGGAACCTACGCCGGTCGATACCGCCGGCCCCGACCGCCCCCCGCGCGTCTGATCCCGCCAGGGCCGCACAGGCCCACTTCGCCTCGTCCGCGTCGTTCCGCTGCTGGGTGGAGCGCGCCTATCGTCGTCAGGGCCGGCCCGTGCGCCGGCCGAGGATCAGATCATGACCATCGCCTATCATCTCCTGGCCGGAGTCGCCTTCGCGACTCTGCTGCCCGCCGCCGCCGCCCTCGCCCAAGACCAGAGCCAGACCTCGCCATACCCGCCCCAAACACCGCCCGCCGAAGAAGTCGCGGAGCTGGAGGAGATCTTCGTCGTCTCGACCCGCTCCCGCCGCCGCGTTCAGGACGAGCCCGTCCGGATCGAGGTGCTGAACGAAGAGGAGATCGCCGAAAAGCTCATCATGCGTCCAGGCAACATCTCGATGATCCTGGCCGAAACCGGCGGGGTGCGCGTCCAGGTCACCTCCCCCGGACTGGGATCCGCCAACGTCCGCGTTCAAGGCATGAGGGGTCGCTACACTCAGTTGCTGGCCGATGGCCTGCCCCTTTACGGCGGCCAATCCTCGTCCCTGGGCCTGCTGCAGATCCCGCCCAGCGATCTGGGGCAGGTCGAGGTGATCAGGGCGCCGCCTCAGCTCTATACGGCGGACAGGCTTTGGGCGGCGTGGTCAATCTGATCTCCCGCCGACCGGGCGAAACCCGCGAAGGCGAGTTGATCCTGAACGCCACTTCGCGCGACGGTCAGGACGTCTCGGCCTACGCCGCTGCTCCCCTGTCTTCAGACTGGAGCGGCTCCGTCCTGGCGACCTACAATCATCAGGCGATCCAGGACCTGGACGACGACGGCTGGATCGACATGGCCGGCTACACGCGCTGGTCGGCCCGGCCGCGGCTGTTTTGGAACGGCGACGATGGCGCGACCCTGTTCCTGACGGCAGGCGGCATGACCGAGCGGCGGCGGGGCGGCACGCGCGACGGCGCCCTGGCCCCCGACGGTCAGCCCTTCCGACTGGATCAGGAGACTGACCGCCTGGACGCCGGCGCCGTCTATGAACGGCCTCTGGGCGACAGCGCCTGGCTCCAGGCCCGCGCGTCCGCCGTCGAACAGAGCCACCGCCACCGGTACGGCGATCTGATCGAAGAAGACCGCCACCAGACCTTCCTGGTGGAGTCCTCCGTCTCGGCCGAGGCTATGGGCGCCGACTGGATGGGCGGCCTGGTATGGCAGGCGGATGACTACGCCTCGGACGCCTTCCCGGCCTTCGACTATCGCTACACGGCCCCGGCCGTTTTCGCCCAGGTCGAACGCGACTGGACCGAGGATCTGACGGTTTCGGCCAGCGCCCGCTATGACGACCACAGCCGCTACGGCGGTCAGTTCAGCCCGCGATTGTCCCTGCTTTGGCGACCGGGTCCGTGGACCGTGCGGGGTTCGTGGGGACGCGGCTTTTTCGCCCCTACGCCCTTCGTGGAGGAGACCGAGGCTGCGGGCCTGTCGCGGCTGGAGCCCATCGCCAATCTGGAGGTGGAAACGGCCTCGACCGCCTCGCTGGACCTGGGCTGGGCCAGAGGATCTTGGGAGACCAGCCTGACGCTGTTCGGGTCGGACATAGACGACGCAGTGCGGCTTCAGCCTGTCTCCGCCGACCGAGCGCGGCTGATCAACGTGGACGGCGTCACCCGCACCCGTGGGGTCGAGCTGCTGGGCCGCTGGCGCCGGGCGCCTTTCGTGCTCACCGCCAACTACATGTATCTGGACGCCGACGAGCCGGAGGAAGCAGGATCTGCGCGGCGCGACACGCCGATGACGCCGCGTCATTCGGCCGGCTTCGTGGCCATGTGGGAGGAACACGATCGCGGCCGCCTCGGCTTCGAGGCCTATTACACAGGCGCCCAGCCGCTGGACGACGATCCCTACCGCGATCGCGGCGAGGCCTACTGGGAGCTGGGGCTGTTGGGCGAGGTGGTTCTGGGTCGCTACCGCCTGTTCCTGAACCTGGAAAACCTTCTGGACGAACGCCAGACCCGGAGCGATTCCTTGCTCAGGCCGACCCGCACGGCGGACGGCCGCTGGACAACCGACGCCTGGGCCCCGTTGGAGGGGTTCGTCGCCAACGCCGGGGTCCGTATCCGTTTCGGCGGTTGATCCAGACGTCGCGGGCGGGGTGCGATCTCACCCCCGCCCGCGATAGGTCGGCACGCCCTGGTCCGGCAGCCACAGGCCCTCGGGCGCCGGGCCCGTCTGCCAGAAGACGTCGATCGGTATCCCCCCGCGCGGATACCAATACCCCCCGATCCTCAGCCATTTCGGCTCCAGCAGATCCGCCAGCCGCCGGCCGATGGCGACGGTGCAGTCCTCGTGGAAGGCGCCGTGGTTGCGGAAACTGGTCAGGTACAGTTTCAGGCTCTTGGACTCGACCAGCCAGTCGCCCGGCGCATAGTCGATGACGATATGGGCGAAGTCCGGCTGGCCCGTCACCGGGCACAGGCTGGTGAACTCGGGCGCTGTGAACCGGGCCAGATACAGCGTATCCGCATGCGGGTTCGGCACCCGTTCCAGCACGGCCGTCTCGGGACTGGTCGGGGCGGCGGTCTGGGCGCCCAGCTGGCTGAGGTTGTCGGTGTAGTGGGTCATGGCGCGCCTCAGATCAGGCCGGCCAGGGGCGACGACGGGTCGGCGTACATCCGCTTGGGCATCCGCCCCGCCAGATAGGCGTCGCGACCGGCGATCACGGCGTGCTTCATCGCGCGCGCCATGCGGATCGGATCCTTGGCCCCGGCAATGGCGGTGTTCATCAAGACGGCGTCGCAGCCCAGCTCCATCGCCCGGGTGGCGTCCGAGGCCGTGCCCACTCCGGCGTCCACCAGAACCGGCACCTTGGCCTGTTCGACGATCAGCCGGACATTGACCTCGTTCTGGATGCCGAGCCCAGAGCCGATCGGGGCGGCGGCCGGCATGATGGCGGCGGCGCCGGCGTCTTCCAGCCGCTTGGCCATGACCACGTCGTCGGTGCAATAGACCATGACGTCGAACCCGTCCTTGATCAGCATGTCCAGGGCCCGCAGGGTCTCGACCATGTCGGGATACAGGTGGGCGGTGTTGGACAGGACCTCCAGCTTGACCAGACTCCACCCCCCCGCCTCGCGCGCCAGGCGCAGGGTGCGCACCGCGTCCTCGCCGGTGAAACAGCCGGCGGTGTTCGGCAGGAAGGTGAACCGGTCGGGCTTCACATAGTCGACCAGCATCGGCTGGTTCGGATCGGTCAGATTCACCCGGCGCACGGCCACGGTCACGATCTCGGCCCCCGCCGCCTCGGCGGCGGCGGCGTTCTGGGCGTAATCGGCGTATTTGCCGGTGCCCACGATCAGGCGTGAGGTAAAGGTGCGGCCGGCGACGGACCAGGTTTCGGGGGCTGTATCGGTCATGGGTGGTGACCTAGTCCTGTCGCGCCCGATGCGAAAGGGCGGATCGATCACGCCGCGTTGCGAGACCGGGCCAGATGAACTAGACTAAGTGGACTAAGTTCACCGGGAGCGACGCATGGAAACGGTCAACGTCCACGAGGCCAAGACCCACCTGTCGCGCCTGCTGGACCGGGCCGCCAAGGGTGAAACCATCACCATCGCCAAGGCAGGCAAGCCGATCGCCAAACTGGTTCCCATCGAGGAGACGCCGATCGACACCTCGCGTCGGTTCGGCTTCATGCGGGGTCAGATTAAAGTTCCTGACGACTTCGACACCATGGGTCAGGCCGAAATCGAGGCGATGATCTATGGTGAAGGCCTTCACGAGGGCGACGAGGGCCAATGAGGCTGTTGATCGACACTCACCTGCTGCTCTGGGCGTCGGAGGATCGCGCACGGCTTCCCGCCAAGGCGCAAGCCTTGATGGCCGATCCCGACAATCAACTGGTGTTCAGCGCGGTCAATATCTGGGAGGTCGTCGTCAAGCACGGCCTGAAGCGACCTGACTTCGACGTGGACGCCCTGGTGTTCCGCCGCCAGTTGCTGGACGCGGGTTATGAGGAAATTCCGGTGACCAGCCTGCACGCGCTGGAACTGGCAGGATTACCGCTGATCCACCGCGACCCGTTCGACCGGCTGCTTATCGCCCAGGCCATGGCCGAGGGAATGCGACTGCTGACGGCCGACCGGCAGGTCGCCTTCTACCCCGGCCCCATCCTCAAGGTCTGATCAACCGCCGCCGACGAACTGGACCAGTTCGATCCGGTCCCCCTCGGCCAGGGCGGTGACGGCGTGCAGCGACCGGGGCACGATCTCCAGATTACGCTCGACCGCCACCTTGCGGGGGTCCAGCGCCAGTTCCTCGACCAGCTCCGTCACCGTCGTCGCATAGACCTCGCGTGGATCGCCGTTGACTTGAATACGCAAACCGTCTGCCTCGATGCCCGTGTGTCGGCGTGTCATAGCGCGTTTCGGCGCGGAGGGCATGAGGCGCCGCCGCATTCACATGGCCTACCCCTATTCGTCGCCTACCCCTATTCGTCGTCCTCGGGCTTGACCAGAGGACGACGGCGGTGGGTGATTGGAGACGGAAGGCTAGCGCCCACCAAACCCATCCGTTCTCCCCCTTTTCCCCGCCTTCTCGCCCCTCCGACGGGAAATCCGTTGACGCCCGCGCGGATGACGTTAGGTCAAGCCGTTTCCACGCTGCGCTTTGACCCGCGCCGCGCCTGAGCTACAAGGCCGGCCCTGAACCGTCAGAGGTCGCCCGATTCCGGAGCCTCGTTTCGAGAACCGATGTCCGACACGTCCGTCATCCATGTGCTGAACGGCCCTAACCTGAACCTTCTCGGGGTGCGGGAGCCGGAGATCTATGGCCGCGACACCCTGGCGGACATCGAACAGCGCTGCGTGACGGCGGCGGGCGAGGCGCAGATCGTGTTCCGCCAGACCAACCATGAAGGCGTGCTGGTGGACTGGATCCAGGAGGCGCGTGAGAAGGCGCAGGCCCTGATCCTCAACCCAGCGGCCTATGGCCACACCTCGGTCGCCCTGCACGACACGCTGAAGACCCTGACCATACCGGTCATTGAGCTTCATCTGTCCAATCCGGCGGCGCGCGAGGCGTTCCGCCATCACTCCTATGTGTCGTCCGCGGCGACCGGCGTCATCGCCGGCTTCGGCGCGGCAGGCTATGAACTGGCCGTGCAGGCGGCCCTGACCCAGATCCGGGAACGCGCCTGAGGGCCGACCCGTTCGCAATCCAAGACGAAAGACAAAGGCGCAATCCAATGGCCGATGACAAGAAACACGCCGAGATCGACGCGTCCCTGGTTCGCCAGCTGGCCGAGATCCTGAACGAGACCGACCTGACCGAGGTCGAGGTCGAGCGCGGCGAGCTGCGCATCCGCGTGGCGCGCGAGGTCACCGTCAACGCAGCCCCCGTCCAGTACGCCGCCGCCCCGGCTCCGGCCGCTGCGCCTGCGGCCGCCGTCGCCGCGCCGGCCGCCATGCCGTCCGACCCCGCCACCATCGTCGCCCGCGCCGGCGAAGAGGTGAAGTCGCCGATGGTCGGCACCGCCTACCTGCAGCCTTCGCCGGAAGCCGCGCCCTTCGTCCAGCCGGGCGACAAGGTGAAGAAGGGTCAGACCCTGCTGATCGTCGAAGCCATGAAGACCATGAACCCGATCCAGGCGCCGCGCGACGGCGTGGTGGCTGAGATTCTGGTCGGCGACGCCCAGCCGGTCGAGTACGGCGAAGCCCTCGTCCTGCTGGAAGCCTAAGGCGCCCTGATGTTCACCAAAGTCCTGATCGCCAATCGCGGCGAGATCGCGCTTCGCATTCATCGGGCGTGCAAGGAGATGGGCATCTCCACCGTCGCCGTGCACTCCGAAGCCGACCGCGGCGCCATGTGGGTGCGGCTGGCCGATGAGAGCGTCTGCATCGGTCCCGCCTCGGCGGCCAAATCCTATCTGAACATCCCGTCGATCATCGCGGCGGCCGAGATCACTGGGGCCCAGGCGATCCACCCCGGCTACGGCTTTCTGTCCGAGAACGCCCGCTTCGCCGAGATCGTGGGCGCGCACGGCCTGACCTTCATCGGACCCAAGCCCGAACATATCCGGGTCATGGGCGACAAGATCACCGCCAAACAGACGGTCAAGGACGCCGGCATTCCCGTGGTCCCCGGCTCGGATGGCGAGGTCGAGACGGTGGAGGCCGCTATCGAGGCGTCCAAGTCCATCGGCTTCCCCCTGATCGTCAAGGCGGCGGCCGGCGGCGGCGGACGCGGCATGAAGGTGGCCCTGACGCCTGACGACCTGGTCGAGGCCGTTCAGACCGCCCAGTCCGAGGCCAAGGCCGCCTTCGGCAACGGCGCCGTCTATATGGAGCGCTACCTCCAGAAGCCGCGCCACATCGAGATCCAGGTCATCGCCGACAGCCACGGCAATGTCGTCCACCTGGGCGAACGCGACTGCTCGCTGCAGCGCCGTCACCAGAAGGTGCTGGAAGAGGCCCCCTCGCCCGCACTCTCTGCTGAAGGCAGAAAGAAGATCGGCGAGACGGTCAACAAGGCCATCGCCGCTATCGGCTATCTGGGCGTCGGCACGATCGAATTCCTGTGGGAGGACGGCGAGTTCTTCTTCATCGAGATGAACACCCGCCTGCAAGTCGAGCATCCGGTTACGGAAATGATCACCGGCGTCGATCTGGTCCGCGAACAGGTGCGGATCGCGGCCGGTCTGCCGCTGTCCTTCACCCAGGAGGACATCAAGTTCCAGGGCCACGCCATCGAGGTGCGGATCAACGCTGAAAACCCGGAGACCTTCACGCCCTCGCCGGGCAAGGTCACCGACTTCCACGCGCCGGGCGGCCTGGGCGTGCGGCTGGATAGCGCCATCTACGCCGGCTATTCGATCCCGCCCTATTACGACAGCCTGATCGGCAAGCTGATCGTCCACGGCCGCGACCGCGAGGAGGCCATCGCCCGCCTGAAGCGGTCGCTGAATGAGGTCGTGGTCGGCGGCGTGGACACCACCATCCCCCTGTTCCAGCGCCTGTTGGCCGAGCCCGACATCCTGTCCGGCGACTATGACATCCACTGGCTGGAGAAGTGGGCCGCCCGTCAGAAGGGCGACGCCTGACCGACCCCGACTACAGCGCCAGCGGGCCGTTCGGCGGCTTCGGCCCCGAGGACCTGCTGGCCTGTTACGCCCGGGGCGTCTTCCCGATGGCCGAGTCGCGCGACGATCCGCGTGTCTTCATCATCGAGCCCGAGCAGCGCGGCGTCATCCCGCTGGATGGCTTCCATATCCCCACCCGCCTGCGCCGAACCGTCCGGGGCGAGCCTTTCGAGGTACGGGTGGATACGGCCTTCGAAGCTGTGCTGGACGGCTGTGCTGCGGCGCAAGGGCCCGAGCGTCAGGACACCTGGATCAACGCGCCGATCCGCCGCCTGTACGCCGCCCTGTTCGCCCAGGGCCATGTCCATTCGATCGAATGCTGGAAGGACGAACGGCTGGTGGGGGGCCTGTACGGCGTCTCCCTGGGCGGCGCCTTCTTCGGCGAAAGCATGTTCAGCCGCGAGCGGGACGCCTCAAAAGTCGCCCTGGTCCATCTGGTCGCACGGTTGAGAAAGGGTGGCTGGAGCCTGCTGGACGCCCAGTTCCTGACCGAACACCTCAGCCAGTTCGGAGCGGTCGAGACGCCCCAGGCGGCCTATCTGCGTCGCCTGAAGCCGGCGCTCAGGACTGTCGTCGACGAGACCGCCCTGTGGGGGCCGATGAGCGGCGCCGAGGCCGTCGCGCTGGCGACGGCGGGCGGCTGATTTCCGGCTGTCCGGACACGCTATTCCGGCGTCCGGACAGGTTCGCGCTGGCGACGGCGTAAGGGATGCGGCCTCTTCAGGCGCATGACCCAAGCCGCTTCAAACACCCCGCCCCTCCCCGCACGCGCCCTCTGGCGTGACGCGTTCGAGATTGCTGTGACAGTGATCGTCGCCCTCGTGTTGGCCACGGCCTTTCGCACCATCGCCTACCAGCCCTTCACCATTCCCAGCTCCTCGATGGAGCCGGGACTGGTGGTCGGCGACTACATCGTCGTCTCCAAATTCGCCTATGGCTGGAGCAGGGCCTCCCTGCCCGCAGGCCGTCCAGAGGGCGAGGGTCGGCTGGGTCAGCGTCAGCCCCGGCGGGGCGACGTCGTCGTCTTCCGCCTGCCGCGCGATCCGAAACAGGTCTGGATCAAACGGGTGATCGGCCTGCCGGGCGACGCGGTTCAGGTGCGGGGCGGAACCGTCTTCGTCAATGACCGGCCTATCCCCCAGACCCGGCTGGGCATCACCCAAGACCATGACGATCCGGCCCGCACGGTGCGGTTGGTGGCCGAGACCCTGCCCAACGGCAAACACTATGTCACCTATGACGGCGGTCCCGACCTGCCCGGCGACGACACCGAAATCTATCGGGTGCCGGCCGGCCGTTATCTGATGATGGGCGACAATCGCGACAACTCGCTGGACGGGCGCTGGCCCGCCTCGGTCGGGGTCGGTCTGTTGCCCGCCCAGAACATCATAGGGAGAGCGGAGTTCATCGCCTGGTCCTGGAAGCCGGGCGCGGCCCTGGTCAAGCCCTGGACCTGGACCCAGTTGCGCGGAGGCCGGTTCTTCGTCCCGATCCGCTAGAGCCTGATCCGTTGAGAAGGAACCGCTTCGCGGTTCCGCTGAAACGGTGAATCAGGCTCCAGATTAAAGCGAGAGCCTGATCCGTTGAGGAGGAACCGCGAAGCGGTTCCGTCCGAAACGATCATGCTCTAGCGGGCGCGGAACTCTTCGAAGCTAAGACGGCCGTCATGGTCGCGATCCAGGCGATCGAAGGCGGTTCGGGTCGGCGTCACGCTCTCAGCCAGGGACGGCGCGGCGACGGCCCCCAGGGCCAGGGCGGCCAGAACCGCCGCCAAAAGCAGGCGGCCGTCGAACCGGCGCGGACGCCCGGCCAGTTCGACGTCGATAAAACGGCGAAGCACGTCGCTGGCGGTGCGGCCCTCGGCGCGGCAGCGCGCCATGAACGCCGTCTTGGTCTCGTGCGGCAGACGGATTTCGACGGTTTCCGTCTTCTTCAGCGGTCGAGGCGCCATGTCGCCGCCCGCCCCGCTCAGTTCTTACAGCCTACGACCCAGGCGTCGTAGTTCGGGTGCTGAAGCCCGCTGACGGCCGGAGACGAGGCGAACATCCAACCGCGGAAAATCTGGCGCGGCTCGGCCGAGGCGGCGCCTCGGCTCTGAATTGCGACCTGAAGATAGGCGATGGCGTCTTCGGTCAGTTCGTCGGGCGTGGAGACTTCGCAGGCGCGGGCGGTGAAGATCAGATTCTTGTTGAACCGGACCGGCCGACCGCCGACCTCGACCTCGAACTTCATCGTCTCGGCCGTGGTCTTGTCCAGGGCCTGGATGACGGCGAACTTGCGCCGCTGACGGCGGGCTGGAGTCTCGGGCTGTTCGATCGGCTTTTCGGCCACCGGCGCTTCCGCCTCGACCTCTTCCTCGGCTTTTTCGGCCACGGCCGCGTCCTCGGCGATTTGAACCGACGGTGGAGGAGAGACGGCGATCGGCGCGCGAGGCGCGGGCGTGCCAGAGGGGGCCGTTTCGGTCGGGACGGCCGGTGTCGCCGGCGTGTTTCGCAGGATTTCGCCGATCGGATCCTGTTGAACCGGACGCGCGTCGCGGGGCGCATCCTGAAGGACGCTGGCGGTGACCGCCCCGGCGCTGAGCGCCAGCACGAGGCTCGCCCCAGCCGTCAGCAGCCGATTCCGTCTCACTCGGGCGTCCAGGCCTGATAATCGCCCGTGGCCGCCGGGCGCTTGGCCTCTGCGGCCAGCGAGCCCTGCGGACGCCAAGCCATGGGCGTGCCCGTCAGATTGGGCAGATGGTCCTTTTCCCACGGGCGGCGCAACAGGGGCGCCTCGGTCGGCGGCAGGTCAAAGGTGTAACGCAGCCAGCCGTGCCAGTCCGGCGACACCTTCGTGGCGTCTGCATAGCCTTCATAGACGACCCAGCGACGCTTGCGGCCGTCATAGCTGGAGTGGTCCTTGGCCTCGTAATATTTGTTGCCGAACTCATCGGTCCCGACGAAGCGGCCGCGCTTGGCGATCGTAAACAGGGTGCCGATCGTGGCCCCATTCCACCAGGCGAAAATTTTGTTCAGCACGTCGTCAAACCCACGCGAAAAGACGCCGCGGGCGAAACCCCGACGGTCGGGCGCGATCATAGAAACCCCAGCCCCGTTCGTCCAGCATTGAGGCGCGCCCACGGCGGCCGGCCGCTTTCGATCCTTTCCGCGCGACGCGAGGGGAAAGGATCAAACCTAAACCTGTGAATCTGTTTAGAACCGAACTGCCCTCGGGGGTGTTCTAAGCGTCGCCCTTTCGGCGGATCACTTGAGGATGCGAGATTTGGACAAGGACAGGCGGAACGCCAACGACGGTCAGGTGGAGGCCCTGGACGCCGAGCGAATCGCCGATGAGGTCGCTGGCATCGACCGCGGGACCGATCCCTTCGTCGCCGCCGTGCGGGCGACCCGCATGCCGATGATTGTGACAAACCCTCGTCTGCCGGATAATCCGGTCGTCTTCGCCAATGACGCCTTCTGCCGATTGACCGGCTATGAGCGGTCCGAAATTCTCGGTCGAAACTGCCGGTTCCTGCAAGGGCCGGAGACCGAGCCGGAGACGGTCAAGCGCATCCATAGGGCTGTGAAAGACGCCGCGCCGATCGAGATCGACATCCGCAACTATCGCAAGGACGGGTCCGCCTTCTGGAACCGCCTGTTGCTGGCGCCGGTCTATGACGGCTACGGCGACCTGGCCTATTTCTTCGCCAGTCAGTTGGACGTCACACGCGACCGGGAAAAGGTCGAGGGGCTGAAATCCCGCAACGCCGCCCTGTCGGCGGAGCTGACGAACCGCCTGACCCTTGCGCAGGAACGCGAGCGCGAACTTGAGCTGGCGATGGCCGCCGGGGGGCTGGGCGCCTGGAGCGTGGATGTCGCCAGCCGATCCTTGGCGGCCTCGGAGGCCTACAAGGCCTTGCTGGGATGGCCGAGCGATCGGCCGATGACCTATGAGGATCGTCAGTCGCTGATCCACCCTGAGGATCGCGACGCCGTTCGCGCCCAGAGCGACGCCACGATTAACGACGGCGCGGACTACGACATCACCCACCGCATCGTGACGCCCCAGGGCGAAACCCGCTGGATGAAGGCGCGCGGCGTGCTGATCAGCGATGCGGACGGCGCGCCGCTTCGTATCGCGGGCGTGACCCAGGACATCACCCGCGAAGTGCGGTCCCAGAAGATGCGGACCGCCCTGGTGGAGCTGTCGGACGCCCTGCGCGATCTGGACGACCCCGCCGACATCTCCTACGCAGCGGCCCAGGTTCTGGGCCGCACCCTGGAGGTCAGCCGCGCCGGTTACGGCCTGGTCGATCGACAGGCCGAGACGATCACCATCGACCGCGACTGGAACGCGCCTGGAATAAAGACGCTGGCCGGCGTGCTGCACTTCCGCGACTACGGCTCCTACATCGAGGAGCTGAAGCGCGGCGAGACCGCCGTAATCGCCGACGCGCGGCTGGACCCCCGCACGTCCCAGACGGCCCAGGCGCTGGAGGCCATCAGCGCGCGCGCCTTCGTCAACATGCCCTTGACCGAACAGGGCGGTCTGGTGGCCCTGCTCTATCTGAACCACGCCACGACCCGTGCATGGCCTGAAGACGAAATGGCCTTCATCCGCGACGTGGCCGAGCGGACTCGCGCCGCGACGGAACGCCGACGGGTCGAGCGCAACCTCGCGGACCTGGCGGCTTCTCTGGAACGTCAAGTCGAAGAGCGGACCGCCGCCTTGATGAAGAGCGAGGAGGCTCTGCGCCAATCCCAGAAGATGGAGGCGGTCGGACAGCTCACCGGCGGCATCGCCCATGACTTCAACAATCTGCTGACGGGCATAACCGGAAGCCTAGATCTGTTGGCCAAGCGGCTGGCCGAAGGGCGGATCAATGAGGCGGATCGCTTCATCACCGCCGCCCAGGGCGCCGCGCGCCGCGCCTCGTCCCTGACTCACCGCCTGCTGGCCTTCTCGCGTCGCCAGACCCTGGCCCCTCGCCCCACCGATCTGGCCCGGCTGGCGAGGGGGATGGAGGAGCTGATCCAGCGTACCATGGGGCCGGGCATCACCGTCGAAGCCGTGCACGGGGGCGGTCTGTGGCCCGTGCTGGTGGATCCGGGTCAGTTGGAAAACGCCTTGCTGAACCTGTGCATCAACGCCCGAGACGCCATGCCCGAGGGCGGCAAACTGACCATCGAAAGCGGCAATCGCTGGCTGGATGAGCGGGTGGCGGCGGAATGCGAACTGCCGCCGGGCCAATATGTTTCGCTGTGCGTGTCCGACACGGGCGCAGGCATGGCGCCGGACGTCGTGGCCAAGGCCTTCGAACCCTTCTTCACCACCAAGCCGATCGGCCAGGGCACGGGGCTGGGCCTGTCGATGATCTATGGATTCGCCCGCCAGTCAGGCGGACAGGTCCGAATCTATTCGGAACCGGGCCAAGGGACGATGGTCTGCCTGTACCTGCCCCGCCACCTGGGCGCGGCCGAAGCGCCCGAGCCGACGCCGAGCGCCGCCGACACGCCCCAGGCGACGGCGGGCCAGACGATCCTGATCGTGGACGACGAACCGACGGTGCGGATGCTGGCCTCTGAAGTCCTGGGCCAACTGGGTTACGCCACCCTGGAAGCCGAGGACGGGAAGGCCGGGCTCGCGACCCTGAATACCGACCGGCCCATCGACCTTCTGATCACCGACGTCGGTCTGCCCGGTGGGATGAACGGGCGCCAGGTGGCCGACGCCGCGCGCGCGGTCCGACCCGATCTGAAGGTGTTGTTCGTCACCGGCTATGCCGAGAACGCCGTCCTCAGCCACGGCCACCTCGACCCGGGAATGCACATACTGACCAAGCCCTTCGCCATGGACGAACTGGCCCGGCGGGTTAAGGCCATCCTCACCGCCGACTGAGACCCGATCCGCCGAAACATCGGAACGGCTCAGATTATTTTGAGAATGCGATTGACTCGCATTACTGACCCTTTTACGGCGCTCCGCACGAACTTAGCGAGCGGGGGATGCCATGTCGCGACTTCACCTTCTGGCCTCTACGGCCGTCGCCGTCCTGGCTCTGAGCCCGCTTGGGGCCAGGGCGCAAACGGTCGATCATACGACGACGTTGGATGAGGTCGTCGTCACCGGCGAAAAGACGGATCGCTCGTTGCAGGACACCCCGACCAGCGTCGGCGTCGTCACCGCGCGCCGGATCAACCAAGAAGCCATCCAGTCGCTGGCCGAAATCTTCCAGCGCACCGCCAACATGTCCGAGACCTACGGCCACAACGGCTTCACGATTCGGGGCATCAACAACAACGGCGTGTCGGGCGGCGGCGACTCTTCCCTGGCGACCATCTATGTCGATGGCGCGCCCCTGCCCGCCGCCATCACGTTCAACGGTCCGACCGACGTCTGGGACATGCGTCAGGTGGAGGTCTTCCGCGGACCGCAATCGACGCTGCAAGGTCTGAACGCCCTGGCCGGCGCCGTGGTGATGCGGACCGTGGACCCGACCTTCGACTGGGACCTTCGCACCCGCGCCACCATCGCCTCGCCTGACGAAACCACATTGGCGGTCGCCGGAGGCGGGCCTCTTATCGCGGACGAGCTGGCGTTCCGCCTGTCGGCTGAAAAGCGGGACGGCGACGGCTTCACGCACAATGTGACCCTGGACCAGCCTGAAGACCCGGTCGACAGTCTGACGGTACGGGGACGGCTGCTGTGGACGCCCAAGGCTCTGCCGGGATTCGAGGCGCGCCTGGGCTACACCCGGTTCGAAAGCGACGGCGGCTACCTGTTCGTCTACACCAACACCAATGCGCCGGACTTCTACGAGAACCGGCGGGCTTTCTCGGACACGGCCAACCTGAGCCATGTCGAGGCCGATCTGGCGACCCTTGAGCTAACCCAAAGGCTGTCCGACCGGCTGTCGATCTCGGCCGTGACCTCCTGGAGCGATGTGGCCCAGCGTGTTCAGTACGACGGCGACGGGACGGCCCAGGCCGTCAGCTACGGCAAGAACGGCGACGACTTCGAGACCCTGACCCAGGAGTTGCGCCTCAACTATCAAGGCGACCGTCTGCACGGCCTGATCGGCGCCTTCTATTATGATCGCGATCAGAGGCGCATTTCGGCCAGCCGCACCGACGTGCCGACGCCGGTCAACACCATTGCGGGCCTCCTGAGCGCCGGCGGCTTCCCGACCTCCGCCGCAGCCGCTATCGCCGCCCAATACGCCGCCGTCCTGCCCGTCATTCCCGTGGACTATACGGGCGATTTTCCCGCCCAGGTCACGACCTACGCCCTGTTCGGCGACGGCGAGTGGAACCTGACCGACCGCCTGTCGATCGTGGGCGGCTTCCGCTGGGATCATGAGGAAAACACCACCCAGGTCACGCAATCGGCCCGGTTCGCCGGCGTCTATCCCGATCCGGCGGCCTTCGGCGCGGCGGGTTCGCCCCTGTATCTGGCTGTGACCGGAATCAATGCCGGGGTGGCCGCCATGGTGGCCCAGGCGGGATCGGCCACGCCCCCCGCCACGCGAGAATTCGAGGCCTTTCTGCCGAAGCTGGGCGTACTCTACGACCTGACGCCGGACGTGACCGCAGGTTTCGTCGTCCAGCGCGGCTATCGTTCCGGCGGATCCAGCAGCAATACGGCCCGATCCCAGCTGTTCGCCTATGATCCCGAATACACCTGGAACTATGAGGCTTCCCTGCGCTCCGCCTGGCTGGACGGCGCCCTGACCGTCAACGCCAACGCCTACTATGTCGATTGGACTGACCAGCAGGTCAATGTGAACTTCGGCATCAACCTGTACGACAGCCACACGGTCAACGCCGGTCGGTCGCATCTGTACGGCTTCGAGATCGAGACGGCGCACCGGCTTTCGTCCACCTTCGACTGGTACGCCTCTGCCGGTTACACCCGCACCCAGTTCGACGAGTTCACGACCACGGTGAACGGCCAGACCAGCGATCTGACCGGCTCGGAGTTTTCGTTCGCCCCCCGTTGGACCCTGGCCCTGGGCGGCAACTACCGCTGGGGCGACGGCTTCGTCGCCAATCTGAACGCCAACTATCGATCCGAGGTGTTCACCAGCACCGGATTCAGCCAGGGCGACAGCCGCGTCAGCGGCCGCACCCTGGTCAATGGAAAGATCGGCTATGAGACCGGCCCCTGGGGCGCCTATGTCTACGCCAAGAACCTCTTCGACGAAAACTATATGAGCTACGACCGCGCCCAGACGAACCAGGCCGTCCTGGGCGATCCGCGGGTCGTGGGCCTGATGCTTCAGGCGCGCTGGTGAGCCCGGAGACGATCACCGTTCTCGCGTCGATCCCGCTGATCGCCGGCGGGGTCGGCGGGGGGCGGGTGCTGCGCCGCGCCCGGGGGGGTCGCACCGCGCGACGGCCGTTGTGGGTCATCGGCGGCTGGGCGGTCCTGGCCGCACTCGTCTTCGCTTCCGCCTTCTGGCTGGGGCCGGCGCGTGGTCCCTTCATCGCCGTGACGCTGATCTCGGTCTGTGTCCTTCTGGTGGTGTCCTGGGGCATGGAACGGCGCACCGCGCGCGGACGGGCCGAACGCAGCCTGGCGCCCGAACCGTCCAACCGGGGCGCCAAGGCCTGGCGGGGCTGGCTTCGCGCCCTTTTGGCCGGACCGATCGGCATGATCGCCGCCATGGGCACCGCCATCGCCTTCGTCGCCTTCTGTCCCGGCGCGGCCGAGACCCGGCTGGTGCTGGGCGGACTTCTGGCGCCCTTGCTGTGGGGCGCCGCCATGGCCTGGACCCTGGCCGACGACAAGATCCTGCGCGCCACCGCCGTCCTGGTCGGCGTCAGCCTGGCGACCTTCGCCGCCGCCATGCTCAAGGGGTTCTGACGATGAAGGACAACCGCCTCGATCCAAAGAAGGCCGGCAAGCCCATCTGGCCCAAGGTCCCGGCTGGATTCGTCCGGTCCGTCCTGGCAGGCCACTCCGCCCTCGGCCTGGCCTTCGCAGCCTTGATCTATCTGGTCTGTTTCTCAGGATCGGTCGCCGTCTTCGCGCGGGAGTTCCAGCGTTGGGAACAGCCGAATGCGACGCCCATCGCCGCAGTGACGCCGGCCGCCCTGCAGACCGCCATGGAACAGGCCATCGCTCGTTCCTCGACAACGGTGGAGCACGTCCGCATCCTGCCCCCCACCCCGGACCTGCCTCGCTTGACCGTCAGCACGGACGCCGCCGGCGTGGAGCACACCTACGCCGCGGATGCGACGGGGCGACTGGGCGAGGAAGGCGAGGCCGTCTGGACCGAGTTCATGGTCCTGCTGCACACCGCCCTGCATCTGCCCCGCGCCTGGGGCGGCTTCGTCGTGGGCCTGACGGGGGTCGCCCTTCTGTCCTCGCTGATCTCTGGCGTCCTAGCCCATCCGCGCGTGTTCAAGGACGCCTTTCATCTACGCTGGGGCGGCGCCAAGCGGCTGCAGGAAGCCGATCTGCACAATCGGGCGGGTGTGTGGGCCCTGCCCTTTCACGTCATCGTCTCGCTGACGGGCGCCCTGTTGGGCCTCAGCACCCTCATCGTCGGAATTCTGGCCTTGGCCATGTTCCAGGGCGACACCTCCAAGGCCTACGCGCTTTTCGTTCCGGTCATCCCCGACGACCCGCGCCCGGCGGTCGCCCCGCCCAACCTGGCCGCCGCAATCGAGACGGCCCAGCGGCTGGCGCCCGATGCGCGGCCGACCTTCATCAGCATCGAACACCCTGCGGAACAGGGGCAGACGGTCGTGGTCAACGTCGCCAAACCCAATCGGGTGATGGCGGGCTCCAACCTCTATTTCGACGGACGGGGTCGCCTGCTCGACATCAGCCGCACGGCTGAGCCGAACCTGGGGCAGAAGATCCTGGCCTCCCTGGGGCCGCTGCATTTCGGCTGGTTCGGCGGCATCGTCGTCAAGATCGCCTATGGACTGCTGGGTCTGGCCTTGACGGCGGTGACGGCCAGCGGCGTCGCCATCTGGCTGGCGCGGCGACGCGACAAGGGCCGCCCCGCGCCGCGGTGGGAACGGATCTGGATCGGCGCGGTCTGGAGCCAACCCCTCGCCTTCGCCGCCTCGGCCCTTATTGTCCTGGGCTTGTCCTCCACCGCCGCCTCGACGCCCCTGCTGGTCTGGGGTCTGGTCACGGGGACGACCCTGGGACTGTCAGTCTGGGTCGAACCGGCGCGGTTGTCGCGCATCCTGCGGCTCGTCTCCGCCGTCGCCCTGGGGCTGGTCGTGCTGACACACCTGGTTCGCCACGGCGCCCGTTACGAAGACTCCGCCGCCTGGGCCATGAACGGCGCCCTGGCCGCCATCTCTGCCGTCCTGGCCTGGACCGTTCTGAACCCCGAACGCAAGGCCGGTCAGGCGGCGACCGCAGAACAGACCCGGGCCACATAGTCGGCGTGGGACGGCATGACCGCCACGCATTTGCCGATCACCGTCTCCACATCGTTCAGGAACCGCTCGATCTCCGCTTCGGGCGTGACGTCGACCAGCGGATCATAGCCGGCGGGGATCACACCCTGGCCCAGGAAGACCTGAATCCAGCTTTCCTCGGTGAACAGCTCATCGTCCTCGCGGAAGACCCGGCCGTTGGCGCGGAACAGGTCCATCTTGCGCTGGAGGGTGTCCGGAACGGCCATGTCGCGGCAATCCCTCCAGAAGAGCGTGTCGTCCCGCTGGGTCGCCTTGTAATGCAGGATGACGAAGTCGCGGATCCGCTCATATTCAAAGTCCATCTGCCGATTGAACTCGGCGATGGTGGTCGGGTCGAAACCGCCGTCCGGCATCAGTCGCACCAGAAGGGTCAGGACCGACTGGATCAGGTGCAGGCTGGTGGATTCCAAAGGCTCCAGAAAGCCGGAGGCCAGACCGGCCGCGACGCAGTTCTTGTTCCAGACCTGGCGTCGCTTGCCCGCGACGAAACGGATGCGATTGGGTTCGGCCAGCTGTTCCCCATCCAGATTGGACAGCAGAATCCGTTCGGCCTCCGCCTCGTCCATATAGCGGCTGGAATAGACGTGGCCGTTGCCGGTGCGGTGCTGCAACGGAATGCGCCACTGCCATCCGGCCGGCCGGGCGGTGGCGCGCGTGTAGGGGGTGAAGGGTTCGGTGCGGGCGCAGGGCACGGCCAAGGCCCTGTCGCAGGGCAGCCAATGGGTCCAGTCCTCATAGCCGGTCTTCATCGCCTCTTCGATGATCAGGCCGCGAAAGCCCGAGCAGTCGATGAAGAGATCGGCCGCCTCCACCGCCCCGTCCTCCATCGTCACTGACTGGACGAAGCCGTCGTCGGGCCGCAACTGAACCGAGGCGATCTTGCCCTCGCGCCGTCGCACCCCCGCCGCCTCCGACAGGCCGCGCAGATATTTGGCGTAAAGACCGGCGTCAAAATGGAAGGCATGGGCGATATGGCCCAGCGGCGAACCATTTCTCTGGGGATCGGCCCGCATGAAACGGTTCTGCAAGGCCGCCGCCGTATTGATCGAATAGGCGGCGAAGTCCGACGCGCGACCCGCAGCGCGCATCTTCAGCCAGTATTGGTGGCAGCGCAGCCATTCCAGATCGCGCCCGATGACGCCGAAGCCGTGGATGTAGCTGGAGCCGATCCGGTCCCAGTCGATGAACTGGATGCCCAGTTTGAAACTGGCCTGGGTCCGCCGCATGAAGTCGGCCTCGTCCAAACCGATCAGCGCGTTGAAGGTCTTGATGGCCGGAATGGTCGCTTCGCCCACGCCGACCGTGCCGATCGCTTCCGATTCGATCAGGGTGATGTCGTAAAGCCCCCGAAACAGGCGGGAGAACAAGGCCGCCGCCATCCAGCCGGCCGAACCGCCCCCGACGATCAGGATCTTCTTCAACTGGCGCACGCTCGCATTTCCTCGTTTTTCGGGAAACTTGGCAGCAAGCGACGCGACTCGGCAAGAGCGGCGATCTCGGCAATTGGGGCGATGCGTCAGAAGACGTCATCCCTCGTCGTCGGCCCTCCCCGTCAATGAGCGCCTGACCGTCTTGGTTGGCGAAGGCCGTCGCCGCGATTATTCGCCGGACTGTTTTCGGAACGTCATCGTTGAGCCGTAAAAGCGCGGCCCAACGGGTGGGCCCGCGGAGGTGGGATGTCGGTTCAGGATCTGGGTGCGGGACGACTGCTGGCCAAGAACGCCGTGCGTCTGCGCGCCTTCGTCCGCAGCCGCGTCCACAATGATGAGGACGCCGACGACATCAGTCAGGAGGCCTACGCCCGCGTCCTGGCGCGATCTCAGGCTGCGCCGCTGAAGGATCCGGTGGCCTACGCCTTCCGGGTGGCCCTGAACCTGCTGAGCGATCGCAGGCGCCTCGCCTCTCCCCCGGCCGGAGAGGCGATCGACGAGGCGGCGGCGTCGGACGCCCCCTCTCCATTCGAGGTTCTCGACATGAAGCAGAGAGCGGACCTTTTCACCCGTGCGCTTCAGCGCATGCCGCGGCTGAGGCGCGAAGTCTTTGTGCTGAGACAGTCAGCTGATCTCAGCTACGCTGAGATCGCCACACGGCTGAACATTTCAGTCGAGGCGGCCCAGAAACACTTCAGCCGCGCGGCCGTCGAGGTCCGCCGCGCGGTGGACATGGAGCGCGCCCGATGAGGCCGTCTGCGCCCACCCCGGAAGAACAGGCCGCCCTGTGGGCGGACCGGCGCCGCTGCGGCGAGATGGACGCAGCGGCTGACCAGGCGCTGCGCGCCTGGCTTGCGGAGGCCCCGGACCGCGCGCGCCTGTTGGACGCCCAGGAGCGCCTGCTGACCGATCCCGCCCTTGCCGCGGTCAGTGCGAGATTGGCGGCCGAAGCCGGACGTTCTGGGCGCGTCGGCCTCCCTCCTGCGCCTCGGCTGTTCCACCGCTGGTCTTCACGGCTTTGGGTCGGCGGCTTAGCGGCGGCGGCCTGCGCGGCGCTGGCCGTGCTGATGTGGCCCTCTGCGCCCGTCGTCGTCGAACAAAGGCTGGAGGGCGTAGCGGGGCAAAGTCTTCAGGCGGCGCTGGAGGACGGCTCTCTGATCCAGCTCAACGGCGACAGCCGCGTCCGCACGGCCTTCGGACCGGAACGGCGCGATGTCTGGCTCAGCGGCGAAGGCTTCTTCTCAGTAGCCAAGGACGCCAAACGTCCGTTTTCCGTCCTTACGGCGACCCACCGCATCACGGCCCTGGGCACGCGCTTCAACGTCGATGAACGCAGCGGCGGCGCGGTGGAGGTCACGGTTCTGGAAGGTCGGGTCGAGGTGGTTCCGCTGAACCATCCCGAGCGCCGTCAGGTTCTGACCGCCGGCCGCCGATTGCTGAGCGACGGCGCCGCCGGGCCGATCCAGCGGCTGGACGCCGATGTGACGACGCCGGACTGGACCGAGGGATGGATCGACGCGGACAATATGAGCCTGGCCGACCTGCTGATCGAGCTGAAGCGCCGATCGCCGGGGCTGAAGGCCGAGTTGGCCGATCCCGCCTTGAGCCGCCGCCGGATCAGCGGGCGGTTCGCCGCCTCTGAGCCTCAGGACGTCCTGACCACCATCGCGGACATGCAGGGCCTGACCCTTCGCAGGGATGCCTCCGGCCGTCTGCTGATCGAGCGGTGAGCCAGGCATGGGGACGGGCCGTGCAAGGCTGTGGAGCGCCGTAGCGGCGACGAGCCTGTGGCTTGCGGCGGGGCTTTTGCCGGCACAGGCTGAAGCTCGGGACCTTCAGTCCACACCTGACCGAACAGCCCATAGATTTCAGATATCCAGCGGCCCAATGGCCGAGGCTCTTCGGGCGCTGTCGCGCCAATCGGGTCTGGCGGTGCTGGCGGACGCCGATCTGGTGGGGGGCCGCCGCACGCCGGGGATACAGACCCGAACCACCGCCTGGACCGCCCTGAACCGGCTGCTGGCCGCCCACCCCGATCTGCGAGGCCGGATCGTGGGCCAGACCCTGATCGTCGAGCGCGCCCAGCCACAGCCCCTGCCCCAGCCCCAGCCCCAGCCCGCGGCCGAGCTAGAAGAGGTGGTGGTCCTGGGACGCAAGGGCGCGATCGACGAGGCCCTGGCGATCAAACGCGCCTATGACGGCGTCAGCGACGTGGTCAGCGCCGATGATCAAGGCCTGCTGCCGACCAACAATCTGGCGGAAAGTCTTTCCCGTCTGCCCGGCGTCAACGCCGTCCGCAACCATCAGACCGGCGAAGGCGACCGGTTGACGGTTCGCGGCATGTCCACCGAATGGAACGCCTATCGAATCAACGGCGTGCGTTTGGGCGGCGCCGGGTCGCGGGCGGACAAATTCTATCGCGGCGTCCGTCTCAGCTATCTGCCGCCCGAGGGGATCCAGAACCTGATCGTGCGCAAGACCTTGACGCCCGATCTGGACGGCGACGCCCTGGGCGGGCTGATCGACATCCAGACCCCCACAGCCTTCGACACCGACCGCGACCATGTGCGGCTGTCGGTCGAGCACGGCTGGCTGACCCGGTTCGACCGACCGAAGTCGGGCAAGGCGGCCCTGGCGATTTCGCATCGGTTCGGCGATCGGCTGGGTCTGTTCGTCGCCGCCAACTGGAGCGACGCCCGCTCGCAGTTTGAGATGGTCGGCGGCGACAGCGACGACCTGCCGCCGGTCTGGTTCGACACCGTCTATTCGACCGGCTGGGATTTCGACCAGTTCGTCATGAGGGGCATGGAGTTGGCGGTCGGCGAGACCCAGGTGCGTCGCCTGGGTCTGAACGGAAGCCTGGACTGGCGCGGCGCACAGCAGGATCTTCACCTGCGGCTTCAGTACAACCGCTATGAGGGCGAGGAGTATCGAAACCGTTTGAACTTCCGCAACGACGGCCTGGCGGGGACCGAGCGGCTGGTCCAGGTGGACAGCCGAAGAACCGGTCTGGCTCAGCCGGACGCCATGGTGGTTGGGTCTGATCCCAGCCTGGGGCGCATCTACGGCTATTCGACCGCAGACGTGAAGGATGTGGACGGAGACGGACGGATCACCGACGCCGACCGCAAGGTCCGCTCCGTTTACAGCCTGGCCGGCGCTTCGGGCGTGTGGGATCCGATGGGGTTCCGATTGAGACGGTTCTGGGAATCGACCCGCGAATCCGGCCTCCTGTCCTCCCTGACCCTGGGCGGACGGCGATGGGGCGGTCCTTGGCGGATCGCCTACGACCTGTCGCTGTCGCGGTCCAGGGACGATTTGGACGACGGCGCGCTTCTGGAGTTCCGGACGGACGCGGTCGAATGGCTGGGCAATCGCGGGATGCAGGTGATCGAGACGGGCGACCCGCGCTTTCGCCTGTGGGGGCTCAACCCCGCAGGCATGGCTGCGGTTCAGGACCCCGCCGCCTTTGATTTCAGACATCTGGGCGAGGAGTGGGAGCGCACGTCCGAAACCCTGGGCCAGGCGCAGTTCGATCTGACCTATACGCCGCCCAGCGGCTGGCTGGAGTCGATACAAGTCGGGGGCCGTTACATGCGCTCCAGCCGCCGCAACTCGGGCGCCGCCCGGCCCGACCTGATCGGTCCGGAAACCCTGGCCGACCTGGCCGGCTTGTTCGGTACGCCGGTCACCGACCTGTTCGACGGCCGCTATGTCGGCGACCACCGCCTGGGCGTCGTCCTGGACAATCGGCGGATGGCGGCCGAGATCGACCGGGCCTATCGCGGGGACAGCGCCTATTTCACCATCGATCCCAAATTCAAGGCTCAGACCGACACAGAACGCTTTCGGTTGAAGGAACAGGACGCCGCCGCCTATGTCATGGCCGCCGCCCGATGGGATGAGACCCAGATCACGGGCGGCGTCCGGATCGAACACACCCGATCCGACGTCAGCTATCCCATCCTGGACGCGCTTCGCGGCGACGGCCGAGACCATCGCCGCAACAGTTTCACCAATGTGCTGCCGTCTCTGCACCTACGCCGCTCCTTTCACGGCGACAGGGTGTTGCGGGCTGCGGTCTGGACCAGTTTCGCCCGGCCCGACATCGCCCGAATGACGACGGCGCGGCAGTATGTCTATGACCAGGACCCCGACCGCGACGGCAAGACCAATCCCAAGACCGACTGGACCCTTCAGGAAATCCGCCAGGGCAATCCGGATCTGAAACCCATGGAGGCGGTCGGCTATGATCTGTCGCTGGAACGCTATGGTCGATCAACGGCCTGGTCAGCCGCCCTGTTTCACAAGGATATCCGCAACTTCCTCTATCGGGCCTCCACCAGCTCGATCCGCGACGGCGGGCTGATAGAGCGGGGGGAGGAGCATGGCGCGCCCGTGCGGGCCTACGCCAACGGGCGCAAGGCGCGGATAAGCGGAATGGAACTGGCGATCCGTCACAACCTGGACTGGGCGCCCGCGCCGCTGGACGGCCTGGGCGTCTCGGCCAATCTGACCTGGCAGGTCAGCCGCGCCGACGCCAACATCAGCTGGCGCCGCGGCGATCGTCTCCCCTTCACCGAGACGCCCGAGACCCTGGCGAGCGTCGAACTGTTCTGGCAAGGCGGCGGATGGGAGGCGGCGGCCGGCTGGAACCGCCAGTCGGGCTTCCTGGAAGGCATGGATAGTTTCGCCAACGACCCGTATGAACAGCCCTACAGCTTTGTGGACGTCAGTCTTCGGCGGCGGTGGGGCGCAGACGGCTTCGCTTCGATCCAGGTCCGCAATCTGCTGAACAGTCATACCTATTGGTACACCTTCGGTTCGGGATCGGAGGATCTGCGCGAATACATCCGTACTGGGCCCACGGTGACCTTGGCGATCAGCCGCAGCTTCTGACCTGCTCTTTCGACGCCAGCCGCCCCGAAAATCGCCCCCTGAAGTCGCCGCCCAGGCGCGAGACGGTCAGGTCGTAGCCGCCGTCCGCCCGAACCGGAAGGCGAAGGCGCAAGGGCGCGCCGGCGCTGACCCTGTGGCGGCGCGTGGGATAAAGGCCCGCCTCGTCGCTGACACAGAACCAGGCGTCCTCGCCCAGCACGATCTCGAGTATCAGTCCCCGCCCCCGGCGGGGCGTCCTCACGCGCACCGACGCCGACGCCGCTTTGAACCGGCCGCCGACCGGATCGGGGGTCGGACCTGTGCTGGACCGGCCAAAGCCGCCTGACCGAACGCGGGACGGATCGAGGGCGTCCCGCCTCCAGTCCCCCCATGACGGCAGGACCTCCATCACGGACGCGCCGAAAGCCCGCAGTCGGTCACGGCGCGCCGCAGTGCGCGCGGTCGGTCGGTCTGGATGACGTTGGCGTCCAGCCCCAGCAGCCCCTCCAGACGAGCGCAGACATCCGGCGCGCCGCTCGCCACGGCGTGATCCACCTCGCCCAGGCTGTTGACCCAGATCCGCGCCGGCAGGCTGCGCACGCCGCGCCGAAGGTCCGGGGTCAGGGAGTCGGGATCGCCATGCACGATCGCCACATCCGCAAGTCCCGCGAGCGCGGCCCCTAGACCGTCTGGACGGTCGACGCGCGGCATGACGTGCGCGCGGGGCAGGAGCCGTCGCACCGCCCGCAGCACCTCTCCGTCCGAGTCGAAGAAGACGACCTGGTCGGTCATCCCCAGTCCTTCCACCACCGCCGCCACGGCCGCGACGCGATCCGTCTTCATGTCCAGATCGACCAGCACCCGACCGCACGTCCTGCGGAGAGCCTCAACCAGGGTCGGCGGCGGTTCGGCGCTGTTCGCCAATCGCAGATCCCGCAGTTGGCCATGGGTGAGGCTTTCCGCCTCGCCGACGCCGCCGGTGGTCCGCGTCACCGTCCGATCATGCATGAGAAAGGGCACGCCGTCGGCCGAGACCTTGACGTCCAGTTCGACGATGTCGGCGCCCTCGCGCACCGCTTCATCGACGGCGGCCAAAGAGTTCTCCGGCGCATCCAGATGCCCCGCCCGGTGAGCCGCGATCAGCAAGACGCCGCGCGGCTGGGCCAGGTCGGTCTGAAGACGCGACATGGCCGCAGTCTCTCCACAGACCGGATCGGCCAGGGCCGGCGCCGCCGCCAGCCCCGCGATCGCGATCAGCCCGACCAGACCGACGCGCCGGCGCATCACCGGTCCTCCCGTCGCAGGATCAGCTCCGGGGTCGCAGGCTTAAGGTCGGTCAGGCGCGCCGCGCCCTGGCCGGTCTTGTCGAGCTGGAAGGCGTCGTACAGCAGACCGTCCATAGTGAAGGCCCGCACCGTCAGCCGATCCGGCGTCGCCTCGATCTGCTGGAACACCTGAATCCCGCTGCCCTTGCGGACTGGCCAGTCGATGTCGCCCAGCGGATACTGTTTGGGCCCGATGTTGGAGACCATATAGACCGGGCCCTGATCGTGCGGCCGCCCGCGTCCATAGGTGTGGTCGTGACCGGCCAGGACCAGATCGACGTGATGGCGATCCAGCACGGGTTGAAGCACCGCCCGCAACTCGGCGCCGTCTCGGCCCCTAGCCGTCGAATAGAGCGGATAGTGCATCAGGATGACGGTCCAGCGCGCCGGATTGTCCGTCAACTGACCCTCGAGCCAGGCCAGTTGATCACGTGCCGACTGAGGGTCTTCATCCATCATGTCGGCGTCCAGCGAGATGACGCGCACCCCCTGATAATCGACGCGATAGACGGTTTCGCTAAGCCATTCGGAGGGGCCGTTGTCCGGCAGGTTGAACTGAAGCCGCCACTGGGGCGCCAGCTGCTGTGCCTCCGCGCCTTCGGGCTTCATATATTCATGATTGCCAGGCGTCATCAGCGACGGGGTCTCCGCCAGCCGATGCGGGTCCATGTCGAACCACTGGCCCCATTCCCCGTCATTGTCAGCCCGATTGATCAGGTCGCCGGCGAACAGCATGAAGGCCGCGTCCGGCGTCTGACGCAGGGCGCGACGCACGGCCAGGCCGCCCATCGAGCGGATGTCGTTCTGGACGTCGCCCACATAGAGGAAGGTGAAGGGGCGGGCCTCGGCGGCGGCGGTTCTGACCTGACGCCACGCCGACCAAGCGCCCTCGCGGCCGACGCGATAGACATATTGGGTGTCCGGCGTCAGGCCGGTCAGCTGGACGCTGTAGTAGTCGGCGGAAACCTGCTCCTGATCGCGGGTCGTGAAGGCGGCGGCGGTGCGTTTCGCCGCGATCCGCACTGCAGTCTGAGGATAGGCCGGTCCGGGCGTCAGGGGCGCATATTCGATGAACCCCTCCCCGCCCCCGGCTTCGGCGCGCCAGTTGAAGGCCAGGCTGGTGGCCGGCGTTTCGGTCAGATTGACAATGACCCGTTCGGGCAGGCTCTCAGCCTGGGCGGGCGGGACGGCGGCGAAGGCCAGGACGCTACAGGACAGGGCCGCAGCGAGACGCAAGGACAGGCGCATGGGAATACCTCGGTAGGAGAAGAAGAGGCCGCTCGCGGTGTCTTCCGCGAGCGGCCGGACGTCGTCAGAGACGCCAGTTCAGGTTCAGGCTCAGATAGCGGCCGTTCTCGATATAGTCGCGAACGCCGCCCTTCCCGGACCCGAAGGTGTAGTAGTAGGTATAGCTGTCCATCAGGTTCTGCACCTTGAAGGTCGCCGTCAGATTCGGCGTGATTTGACGCCGCATCATCAGGTCCACAAAGTGGTAGTCCTGCTCATAGGGGTCGTTGCCGAAGTCCTCGATGTCTTCCAGCGACTTGTCCTGGTAGTTATAGGCGACATAGGCTTCCCAGCCGTTGCGTTCCCAGAACAGCTCCAGGTTCACGATGTGGTCGGGCGTCTCCATGAACGGCAAGGTGTAGCCTTGGGGGTGCCAGGACAGGCCGGTCTCGGCCGACGAACGCTGAATGGTGGCGTTCAGGGCCACGCCCAGGCCGTCGAACGGCGCCGGCAGCCATTGCAGTTGCTGACGGGCGTTGATCTCCACGCCGTGGATTTCGGCCTTGCGGCCGTTCATCGGCATGGAGACGGAGATGCCCGAGGGATCGTCGAACTCGCCCAGGGTGCCGTCGCGAATAACCGATGAGGACGACCGGTACAGGAACTTGTCCAGATCCTTGTAGAACAGGGCCACCGAATAGGCGCCGGTCCGGCCGTTGTAATACTCCGCCGACAGATCATAGTTGATCGAGGTCATCGGCTTCAGTCCGGGATTGCCCTGCACGATGCCGGTCAGGATCCACTCCGTGGTCGGATTGGTCTTGCCGTCGCCGTCGGGATCTTGGTCGTAGCTGTATTCCTTGACCGAGGTCATCCGGTTGATGTCCGGGCGCGACACGCTGGTCCAGATCGCCGCCCGCAGCTTGGCGCTGGGCGTCAGATCATAGTTCAGATGCACCGACGGCAGCCAGTTGGTGAAGCCGGTGTTGTCCAGGGCGTAGTCTTCGCCCCGCACCGGATCTTCCGTCCAGGCGCGGATTTCGTTGTCGGTGTCCTCCATTCGAACCCCGGCGATGATCTCGGCGGCGCCGAAGCGAGCCGTGCCCATCACATAGGCCGACACCACCTGTTCGTCGTAGAACCAGGTGGAGGCGTAATCGAGCGACTCCGTCTCTTTCAGGGCCAGCAGGGTGGAGTTCCCTGCCTTGGCGCGATCGATCTCGGCCATCATCTTGTCCGTGTCGATCACGGCGCCGAGTTGGTAGAGGCCGGTGTAGCGGCCGTCGAACATGTCCGTGACCGGTTCGCCGAACAGGGCCGAATAGTCAGCCATGGTTCCCGTGGGCGCCAGATCGATCAGCGTGCCCTGACGGCGTTCACGCTCGGACTTGTAGTATTTGGCGCCGACCCGCACCTCTTGCAGCCAGGACCCGGCGGGTTCGTAGCGCAGGTTGAACTGGGCCTGATTCAAGGTCTCCTTGGCGCCGCCGTATTCGCCGCTCAGGCCGGAGGCGGTGTATTCCTTCAGATCCTGAACGGCGGCCATGCCGGCGGGGTTCAGCACCCATTTCAGATACTGCGGATCATCCTGGCTGACGATCTCGACGCCCTCGTTGCCTTTCCACAGATAGGCGTTGCGGCCGAAATACATGTCGTAGCTGTCGATGATGTTGTCTTCCGACTCCGAATGGGAGGCGTCATAGTCCAGGGTGAAGGCGCCGAACCGGCTTTCGCCACCCAGGTTGATCAGTTGCAGCACGCCCTCGGTCGTGCCGCCTTCCCAATAGCGGCGCAGACGGAAGCCCTTGGGGTCCCAGGCGCCCGAGGCGCCGTTCAGGCTGTAGAAGCCGGCGGCGCCCTTGTCGGCGTCGGTGATCTTTCCGTCCTTGTCGCGGTCCACTATCTGGGCGGGGGTGTAGGCGTAGATCGCCCCCAGCTTGGGGTCGTAGCCTACGACGGCGTCAGCGGGCTGAGCCAGGTCGCCTCGCGTCTTGTCCATCTGCTCCAGACGGGCCGAGACCTTGGTGCCGCCTTCGTTGCGGAAGTTCAGACGGTTCCTGAACTGCGTTTCCTCATATTCATTGTACTGACCACGCAGGTGGAAGCTGTGGTTGTCGCCGCGGTAGTCCAACGAGCCGTTGAAACCCCAGCGGGTCACATCCGTGTCGCCGGTGGACATCTCCAGACCCCGCGCGACGAAGGTTTTGGGATCGAAATCAAGACTGTGGGTCGTGCTGTACCAGGTGCGGGGCATGTTGTCCCCGGAGTTGCCGATCTGCTCGAACTGAGACCCGCGCTCGGAATAGTTGCCGGTGACGTAGAGACCCAACCGGTCCGAAAACTGCTTGCCCAAGGCGACGTCCGCCGCCCATGAGGTTCGGTCGTCGCGCTGTTGCAGCAGGGTTCCCTCGATCGAACCGGCCGCATAGGTCGGAGCGTAGTCGAAGGCCGTCGGCGTCTTGATGTCGATCGTCCCGCCGATGGCGTCGCCGTCCATGTAGGGGAGCAGGCTCTTATAGACGGTGATGGAGTCCACGCCCGAGGTCGGCAGGAAGCTGAGCCGGACCCCGCGGAAGAAGTTGTCGTTCGGCGACCCCGTGCCGCCCATGCGGACACCGTTGACGGCATAGGCGTTGTACTCGGTCGCCATGCCCCGGATCACGACCCGGTCGCCCTCGCCGGTGAAGTGGTTGCGAACGGCCGAGACGCCGGGAATGCGCGATGCGGCTTCGGTCAGGTTCGACGACGGCAGCTTGCCCATGTCGTCGGCGCTGACGCTGTCCGAGATCATGTCGTTCCTGCGCTTCTCGTCGATCGAGCGACGCAGACCTTGCAGATAGCCGGTGACGACGACGTCATCCAGGACGGCGGGATGGGGCTGTGCGACCTCCTCCGCCTCTGTCGAGGCGGGCCGTGACTGCGACTGCGATTGCGACTGCGATTGGGCGACCGCCCATTGCGGGAAGGCCGCGACCAGGGCCAGGCTTCCCGCCGCCGCCAGATAGCGCGATTTGATGTTCATTGGTGTGATCCCCCGAGGTCTGCCGAAGGCGCAGACGACAGAGAGACGGAGCGATCAGACCAAGCTGACAGGCGTCATCAACATTTCATCTCTGCGTCGCCGATCCTTACCGAACGGGCAATCCTGGATGGCGCCGCCCACGCCTTATCGACTTGGCGACCGCCTGAGCGGAGCCGGACCACCGCTGCGTCGCATCACGCTCGTCCTCGGGAATCTCTTCCAAGGGAGCGTAGAACATCAGGCCAGAGGCCGCGTGCAGGACGCGGGCGGCCGACATCTGCGAGCGGGTCATCGCCGCCTCCCCCCAAGGACAGCGGCTCCAGCACGTCCAGCCGCATCTATTAAAATCGTTGCGGCGTTCAGGGGCCTAACCTAGGCTCCGGTTCGAGCTCGAATGAATGGGCCGAACGGGGGGATACACTATGTCGCTCGCAAGCGTCGATCTGGCGATCCTGGCGATCTACGCGGTCTTCATCTTCGGCCTGGCCCAGTGGGTCTCACGCAGCAAGGCCGGCGCGCACAAGACCTCCACCGACTATTTCATGGCCTCCAGGAGCCTGCCGTGGTGGGCCATCGGCGCCTCCTTGATCGCGGCCAACATCTCGGCCGAACAGATCATCGGCATGAGCGGGTCCGGCTATGTGATCGGCCTGGGCATCGCCTCCTATGAATGGATGGCGGCGCTCACCCTGCTGATCGTCGGGAAATTCTTCCTGCCGATCTTCCTGCGCAACGAGATCGTCACCATGCCGCAGTTCCTGCAGCAGCGGTACGGGCCGACGATCCGAAACGTGATGGCCGTCTTCTGGCTGCTGCTCTACGTCTTCGTGAACGTGACCTCTATCCTGTGGCTGGGCGCCATCGCCGTCCACACCGTCACCGGCTTCAACCAGGACTACGCCATCGTCGCCATCGGCGTCTTCGCCCTGGCCTATCAGCTCTGGGGCGGTCTGAAGGCCGTGGCCCTGACCGACATCGTCCAGGTGGCCCTGCTGGTCTGCGGCGGCCTGATCATCGGCTTCATCGCCCTGTCGACCATCGGCGGCGCGGGCGGCGCGCTGGCCGGCTTCAACACCCTGCTGACCGAGTTCCCCGACAAGTTCGACATGATCCTGTCGCCGGATAATCCTCACTATCAGGAGTTGCCGGGGATCGCCGTCCTGCTGGGCGGGCTGTGGATCATGAACATCAGCTACTGGGGCTTCAACCAGTACATCATCCAGCGCGCCCTGGCCGCCAAGTCCCTGCCCGAAGCCCAGAAGGGCATCGCCTTCGCCGCCTATCTGAAGCTGCTTATGCCGGTGATCGTGGTCCTGCCCGGCATGGCCGCCCTGGTGCTGGCCCCGAACCTGTCGGCGCCGGACCAGGCCTATCCGTCAATGATGAACCTGCTGCCGGTCGGTCTGAAGGGTCTGGTCTTCGCCGCCCTGATCGCCGCCATCATCGCCTCGCTGGCGTCCAAGGTGAATTCGATCTCGACCATCTTCACCCTGGACCTCTACGCCAAGATCAAGAAGGACGTGCCCGAGCATCAACTGGTCACGGTCGGCCGCATCGCCGCCGTCGCCGCCGTGATCATCGGCATCCTGACCGCCCGTCCCCTGCTGGGCGGCTTCGACCAGGCCTTCCAGTTCATCCAGGAGTTCACGGGCTTCTTCACGCCGGGCATCGTCGTCATCTTCATGCTGGGCCTGTTCTGGAAGCGCGCGTCCGAAGCCGGCGCCCTGACCGCCGCCATCGGCTCGGTGGTTCTGTCGGCCGTCTTCTGGTGGCTGCAGGAGACGGGTCAGTTCATCTTCCCCTTCATGAACCGCGTCGGCGTCGTCTTCATCGTCTCGCTGATCGCGGCGGTGGTCGTATCGCTGCTGGCGCCGGCCAAGCCCGACGCCATGAAGATCAAGCTGGACAAGATCAGCTACAAGACCTCGCTCGGCTTCAACCTCGCCGGGCTCGGCGTCATCGCCTTCCTGATCCTCGTCTATTCGATCTGGTGGTGAGGTGAGCGACGGGCGTCTGATCCGTAAACGGCCGAGGAACCCGCCTGGGTGATATCCGCGCGCTCCGCGGCGCTCAGCGGAATACCGCTCAGGTTTGCGAAACCGTCTTTGATCCCGGCCGCGCCGGCGATGCCTCGTCCATTGACCAGGACTAAGGTATTGCCTGCCCAAACCGCCCAGATTGGCTGCGGCGACGCCCAGCGCCCCAGTTGCGAGACCGTCACAAGCGGCTGCTAAGGTGAAAGCCTCTAGGACGCTTCAGGAAAGCTTCCGGGAGACAGGGGGCGTTTCGGTGCTGGGCAGGCGTGACCGGTGGTCCACAACCGCCGTCTATGGTGCAGCTCACTACGGAAAGAGTCTGTTCTGGTACGGCGGAGAGGTTCTGTTCGCCTTCTTTCTGACCGAGGTTGCAGGTTTGACGCCCGCCCATATGGCCGGCGTCTTGGCGATCGGTTTTCTTATCAGTGCGATCTTCGATCTTCAGGCTGGGCGCATCCTGTTTCGCCGGTCGGCGGGCATGACGCGCGCAGCCGGCCTGCAATCCCTCGGCGCGATCTTTAGCGGCGTCGCCTTGGTGGGGGTGGTCGCAACCGCCCTGCTTCCCTATCCGATGCGCGTGGGCTGGGCCCTGACGACGGGCGTCCTGTTTCGCCTTGCCTTCGCCGTCTATGACGTCTCTCAGAACTCCCTGATGGCCAATGCGACCGCAGAGGTTGAGGCGCGGTCGCGTGTTGCGGTCACGCGCATCTTCGCCAGCGGCCTGGGCAATCTGAGCGTGGCCGCCGTGGTCGGGCCCTTGATCGCCGCTGAGCGGCGCGGCGGCGGCGGCGTCATGCTCATCGTCCTGGCGCTGATCGCGGCCCTGGTCGCCATCACGACGGCGGGTCTGTTGAACCGGCGCCTGAGGGGCTCGGATCCAGCCGACCTTGACGTGCAGGCTTCGTTGAAAGGACCGGGCCTCGGCTTGGCGGCCCTATGGCCCCTGTTCGCCATGATGGTCCTGATGATGTTGGGCCCTTCTCTGTTTCAGAAGTTGGAGCCTTACTTCGCGACCCGCGCCTTCGCTTCATCGACGACGGGCGGCGCCCTCATCATCGCCGCCGCAGCAGGCGTCTGCTGCGGCCAACCGCTCTGGCTCATGGTCTTTCCACCGTCGCGCCGCGTCGCCCTTTTCACGGTTTCGGCTCTGCTCCAGGCCGCCGGGGCCGTGGTCTTCCTCCTGGCGCCGTTCGACGCGCCGATCGCCTTCGTCATCGGCGCCTGGTTGTTCGGCCTGGGCAACGGCGGTCTGGGCATGGCGAAATGGGCCAGCTTCAGCGACTGGGCGTCCCGCCTTCCGGCCCACCGTCAGGGCCTCGCCTTCGCCATCTTCAGCGCCCTGGCGAAAATCACCCTGGCGCTGGGCGTGCTGATCGTCGCCGCCGCAATTCATCCGGGCGTGACCCCGGAGGGTTTGCGCGGATTCATGGCCGCCGGCCCCGTCCTGACGTCGATAGGAATGATCATTCTGGCGCGACGGGCTGCGCCTCGCGAAACGGGCGACACGCTGGCTTCCGAAACCATGGGCGCATCACCACCTCGCACATCCTGAACAGCGTCGACATCCCATCTGATGTCGCGATCTGGCCGATCATATGGGAAAGCGAGGGCGCGGATCCGACAGCCGACCTGACACAGATCAAAGGCTCAGTCGGGCGCCGTTGGCTTGACGGCCGGTCGGCGCCCAAGTCCCTCCACATAGGCGATCATGGCGGCCGGCTCGTGGTCGGGCGTAGCGACCAAGGAGATTCCATCGACCTCGCGCAGGACCGGAATAGGGCGACGTTATTCTGGTGGACCACTCTTATGGCGGCGTCGTGATCACCACCGATGGCGTCGATCACCCAAGCGAGCTAGCGTCTGCAGGTCCCAGCTAAAGGAGTGCGATTGCCGACCCTGGATCTAGAAAACCCGACGGCCCTGCCAGGAGACAAGCTCCGACATGGTCCCGTTTGTGCGATGCGTTTCCTAGAGCGCCTGCGTTGCCATGTTGGAGGAAACCCGGGTCGCCGTGCGTCCAAATCAATGGACGGGAACGGAGATAGAAGATGTTAAACCGAATTCTGGCGGCGATTGTAATCGCGAGCGCGCTGCTTGGGGGACCGGCAGCCGCTCACACGGACCATATCACCTCCCCGAATGCGGCGTTTGGACATGACGTCGGCGACGATTATCAGCTGATCAACTATCGGCAGTTCGAAGCCTATCTCCACACGCTTGCGGCCCAGTCCGACCGCATGAAGCTGATGGAGGTCGGCAAGACGACCGAGGGGCGGACGCAGTATGTGGCCGCCGTCTCGTCTCCGGCGAACATCGCGCGCCTGGATCATTATCGCGACATCGCCCGCCGTCTGGCCAAGGCCGAGGGCGTGGACGAAGCCGAAGCGCGCGCCCTGGCGGCCGAGGGCAAGGCCGTGGTCTGGATCGACGGCGGCCTGCATGCGACCGAGACCGTGCCGCCCCAGGCCCTGATCGCCGCCGTCCATGAATGGGTGACGGCTCAGGATCCCGAGGCCCTGCGGGTGCTGGACGACGTCATCATCCTGTTCGCACCACTGAATCCGGACGGCTGGGATCTGGTGGCGGACTGGTACATGCGGGAGGAGGACCCGGAGAAGCGGGAGTTCGCCAGCCTGCCGCGCCTCTATCAGGCCTACGTCGGCCACGACAACAATCGCGACTATTATCTGTCGGCGATGACGGAGACGACCAACGTCAACCGGATGCTGTTCCGGGAGTGGTTCCCTCAGATCGTCTACAACCACCATCAGCCGGCGCCGGCCGGGACGGTCGTGTTCATGCCGCCGTTCCGGGATCCCTTCAACTACAACTACGACCCCTTGGCGATGACCACCCTGTCGGAAGTCGCCGCCGCCATGCACAACCGGCTGGTCGCCGAGGGAAAGCCCGGCGCGACCATGCGCAGCGGCGCCCCCTATTCGACCTGGAACAACGGGATGGAGCGGTCGATCACCTATTTTCATAACGCCATCGGCCTGTTGACGGAGATCACCGGGCACCCGACGCCGAGCCGCATCGCCCTGGTTCCGGACAACCAGTTGCCGCGGAACGATCTGCCGGCCCCGATCGCACCGCAGACCTGGCGGTTCCGGCAGTCGATCGACTATTCGCTGTCGATCAATCGGGCGGTGCTGGACTATGCCTCGCGCAATCGCGACCGGCTGTTGTTCAACATCTGGCGTATGGGGGCGAACGCCATCGCGCGGGGGGAGACCGACACCTGGCGCGTCACCCCGTCGCGGATCGACGCCCTGAAGGCGGCGGCGGCAGGCCAGACCGGCCGCACCGTCGATCCCGCCCTTTACGACAAGGTGCTGCGTGATCCGGCGCTGCGCGATCCGCGCGCCTATGTCATCCCGGCAGACCAGGCCGATCTGCCGACGGCGATCGCCTTCCTCAACAGCCTGATCAAGACCGGCGTGGACGTGGATCGCGCGACCCGCGCCTTCTCCATCGCCGGAACCTCCTATCCGGCGGGATCCTTCATCGTGCGGACGAACCAGGCCTATCGGCCGCATGTGCTGGACATGTTCGAACCGCAGGATCATCCGCACGACCTGCGATATCCCGGCGGTCCTCCCGTCCTGCCCTATGACGCGACCGGCTATACGCTGGCGCTGCAGATGGGGGTGAGGTTCGACCGGATTCTCGATCCGTTCGAGGCGCCGCTGGAGCGCGTGCCGGACCTGATCGCCGTGCCCGCCGGTAAGATTCGCGGACGGGGCGACGCGGGCTTCGTCGTCGATCATGCAGCGATCAACAGCTTCATCCTGAGCAACCGTCTGCTGAAGGCGGGGCAGCCGGTGTTCTGGCAGAAGACCGAGGTTCGTCTCGGCGCGCGCACCCTGGCGCCCGGCGCCCTGTGGATTCCGGAAAGCGAGACGTCGCGCGTCCTGGTCGAACAGGCGGTCGCCGAACTGGGCCTGAACGCCGAGGCGGTGTCGCGCGCGCCGGCGGGCGACGCCATGGCGCTGAAGCCGGTGCGGATCGGTCTGGTGGATCGCTACGGCGGCTCCATGTCCGCAGGCTGGACCCGTTGGCTGCTGGAGCAGTTCGAGTTCCCCTTCGAGGTCGTTTACCCCCAGCGTCTCGACGCAGGTGACCTGAACAGGGATTTCGACGTCCTGGTGTTCGCGCCTGATCTGCTGCCCGGCGACTTCCCCAACGGGAGCGGGCGCGGACAGCCGGATCCCGAGACGATTCCCGAAGCCTATCGTTCCTGGCTGGGCGCCGTGACGCGAGAGAAGACCCTGCCGCAACTGACCCGCTTCGCCGAGGCCGGGGGCACGATCGTGACCGCAGGATCGGCCCATAAACTGGCCCTGGCCCTGGGGGCGCCGATCGAGGACGTGCTCTCGAACGCGGGCAGGCCCCTGCCCTCCACCGACTTCTTCATCCCCGGCGCCTTGCTGGCGATGGACGTCGATCCGGCCGAGCCCCTGGCCTACGGCCTGCCGGCGCGACTGGATGTCTTCTTCGACGAGAACGCGGCCTTCACCGTGCGCGACGGCGCCCGGATCGCCGCCCGTTACCCAGCGACCCCTGTGGTGTCGAGCGGCTGGGCCATAGGGCCCGAGAAACTGGCCGGCGCCGCCGCCGTGGTCGATGCGCCTATGGGGCAGGGTCGGCTGATCATCCTGGGGCCGGACGTAATCAATCGCGCGCAGGCCCGGGCCTCGGTGCGGCTGTTGTTCAACGCCCTGTTCTACGGCCCGGCGACAGCGGCGGGCTCCTGACTCTGAAAGGGGCGTCGGCCGGACGCCGACGCCCCTGCCCGCCTGGATCTGGAGTCAGCGGGGCGCCAGCTGAGCTTCGAAGAAGCGGTCGACGCGGCCGCGAAGATCCTCAGTCGCGGCTGCGTTGGCGGCGACCGCCTGGCGGCTGCGGCTGGGATCGTCGAATCCGTGGGCCGCATCCGGATAGAGGGTCAGGTTCACTGAAGCGCCCGCCGCTTGGGCGCGATCAACCAGGGTCCGGCAGCTTTCGGGCGACACCTCCTGGTCGGCCGTTCCCATGAAGACCTCGACCGGCGCATAGGCCTTGTACTCCCGCCGGAACCGTCCCTGGAGGCCGCAGCCCGGATAGAGGGCAAGCCCCGCCCGGAAGCCTATCCGCCGCATGTCGCCGGGCTTGTCGTCAGCCAAGGCCGAAAGGACAGTGCTGGCGCCGTTGGAGAAGCCCATCAGGCCGATCCGGTCATCCGCCACCCCCTCCAGGCTGCGCAGGAACCGCAGCGCGCCATAGGCGTCCAGGGGGCGGATCGTCACTTCGTTGATCTCTGGCGGTCGCGAACTGTAGGTCCCGGCCGCGAAACCGGTCGGATAGCCTCGCGGCCCGAAACTGTCGACGACAAGGGCGTAGTACCCCCGGTCGGTCCAGTACGCGGCCCAGAATTTGAGTCGCAGCGTCAGGTTCCGCGCCTCATAGACCCCGTCGGCCAGGGACGAATAGACCCCGCCCCTGCCGTGCAGCAGGACGACCGCCGGCGCGCCGGATTCGGGCGTTGGTCCCTCCGGCCGGAACAGATAGCCGACCAGTTCGGTTCGCGGCTCGTCCATGCTGCGAAACACGACCCGCTCGCCGAGCCGCTGTTCAGCCGTGGCCGAGTCCTGCCGGACGGCGGTGTTCGATATCGCCGTGTGGTGAACTGCATCAGAGTTCAGCGGGGCTTGCGGCTGCTCCTGCGCCTGGACGGCCGGCGCCGCGGCCAGAAGGGCGGCGAGGAGCGCCGAGAGATGGCGTTGAGGACGGGTCATTCGAGCGGTCTCTCCTTGTAGGCTGTGAAATCCAGTTCGCCCTCCATCCGCGCGACGGCGACGGCGACGGCCAGGTCGCTGGTGCAGTTCGGCACGGTGCGGATCATGTCCAGGGGCCGATCGAAGGGCAGGATGAAGCCGACGATCAAGGCCGTCTGCTCCGGCCCCAGACCGATGACTGAAAGCACTGCCGCCAGCAGAAACAGGGAGGCCGAAGGCACGGGCGCGGCGCCCAGGGCCACCATGGCGGTGACCGCCATTATGGCGAGATAGTCGGCTGGCCCCAGGGCCACGCCGAAAACCTGGGCGGAAAAGGCGGCCAAGAGGCCGACGTAGAGGGCGGCGCCGTCCATGCTCAGGGTCACTCCGAGCGGCAAGACCGTCGAGGCGATCGCCGGGCTGACGCCGAGATTTCTCTGGGCCACCCGCAGCGCCACAGGCAGGGTCGCGGCGCTGGACGAGGTCGAAAAGGCCACCGCCACCGCGTCTACGATGTCGCGATAGAAGGGCAGAACCGGCGTTCGCGCCAGAAGACGCAGTACGGCGCCGTGAACGATGAAGGTCTGAAACGCCGCGCCGACAACAACACAGCAAGACAGCCGCAGGACGCTGACGAAGGCCGACGGCCCGCTGGTTCCCATCACCCAGGCGATGAGGGCGAAGACGCCGAACGGCGCCAGCTCCATTACGAACTGGACGACGCGCAGAAGCACGGCCGATCCGGACTCCAGAACTTTCTGCAAGGGGCGTCCGTCCTCGCCCGTCACCAACAGGGCGGCGCCGATCAACAAGGCGAAGAAGATGACGGCGAGAATGTCGCCCTCGGCCATGGCCGCGATAGGGTTCAAAGGCACAATGTCGGCGAGGACGGCGGCGAGATCCTGTGCGTCGGCCAGAGGCGCGGGCGCGACGCCCGCTAGATCGACGTCGGCGCCCGGCTGGATCAGCGCGCCCAGGCCCAGACCGACGGCGGCGCCCACCAGCATCAAGCCGAAGTAGAGAACCATGGTCTTGAGACCGACCGCTCCCAGACGCGCCGGGTCGGACATGGCCGACACGCCGGCGGCGACGGTCACGAACACCAGCGGGGTCACCAACATGCGGATCAGCCGAACGAAGAGGTCGCCGATCCATTTCAGATCCTGGGCGCGTTCTCCGAGCACCAGGCCCGCGAGCACGCCCAGCCCCAGACCCAGCAGGATCCGTCGCCACAGCGGCGTGGCGAACCATAGGCGCGTGACGATCCGCACCGGTCGGGCCAAGCCCGCCGAAGGCGCAAGGGAGGACATGTCGATTTCCAGAGAGGCCCGGACGAGGCCTCAGCCTCGCCCGGGCGTCGCCATTAGAAGGACTTGCGGATGCTGGCGTACCACCAGCGGCCGCGGTTGGAATGGACGCTGCCGTTGTAGCCGAACCGGTCGTCGGCCAGCGGCGGGGCCTCGTCGGACAGAATTCGCGCGCCGGTCCGGGCCCGGGCGCCGTCCAGCGGGCCGCCCCTGTCGAATTCGTATTGGACATAGAGGTTGTGGGTCAGCCACTCGTCCACCACCCAATAGTCGTCGGTATCCACATAGGTGGCGCTGGTGTCGACGAAGTCGGAGACGTAGCTGGTGTACCAGCCTGAGGTCCACTGCCCCAGGTCCCACGTCAGGGACGCGGTGAACTTCCATTCCGGCCGGCCGTTCTGTCCGATCAGGTCTTCCACGCCGCCGACCGTCACGCCCGCGATCGTGCCGTCGGCCAGGGCGTCCAGCAGGATCTGATGCTGTTCGCTGGCCTCCTGATACAGTTTCAGCTTCTGGCTGGCGTTGAGGCTGAGCCGCCAGTCGCCGACCGGGGTGTCGCGCAGCGTGTAGAAGAGGCGGAAATCGAGGCCTTCAGACTCGCGCGGCTGCAGGTTCATGTACTCGTCGGTGATGTACAAGAGGTCGCCGACGGGCGCGAGGCCCGCTGCGGCCGCATCGGCGATCTGCTGGGCGTTGGGCGTATCGCGAACCACATTGGGGTTCGAACTACCCATCTGACGCAGGTAGTAGTCCCTGATCAGTTGGTTCGTACCGCCGAAAATTCCGACCAGATCCTCCTGCCGGATCTTCCAGTAATCGACGGTCAGCGTCAGGTCGCCGAACCGGTCGGACCAGAGTTCGGGTTCGAACACCAGGCCCAGGCTGAGGTTCTCGGAGGTCTCCGCCTTGAGGTCCGTGTTCCCCGACCGTTTTTCGATCCGATCTTCGCTGGTGCAGTAGTCGTTGCTGGTCGTCAGCGTCGGGATTGCGCCGATAGCGAGTTGCACCGCACAGGCGGCGTAATCACGCCGGCTGTTGGAGCGTTCGAAATCCGGCTGGTGGAGTTGCAGCAGGTTGGGCGCCCGGAAGCCTTCCGACCAGGCGCTGCGGAACATCAGCCAAGGCGTCGGGCGATAGGCCAGCGCGATCTTCGGGGCCCCGACCGTTCCGAACAGGGTGTAGTTCTCCACACGACCCGCAATCTGGAGGTCGATCGACTGCACCAGCGGGATGTTCATCTCGGGCGAGACGACCGGTACGGCCAGTTCGAGGAAGGCCGAGTAGACGTTGCGGGCGCCCGAGCTGTCCGGGGTGTAGGACACGCCCATCACGTCGCTCTGGGATACGACGCCTGCCAGGTCCGTAAAGGTGATGGTTCCGTCCAGACGCGGGTCGCGATCTTCAGCGAAGGTTTCGCGACGCGCCTCGACCCCCGCCGCCAGGCCCACATGTCCAGCCGGGACCGGATAGAAGTCGCCCTTGGAGACCTTGAAGTCCCACTGCATGAGCTCGGTCTCGGCATAGCGGTAGACCTTGACCATGAAACTGTCGATCGTCTCCTGGCTGTTCAAACCCGTCGCACCGTTCTGGGGACTGGTCAGGTCGCCGCCCACAAAGGGATTATAGGCGTCAGGCGTCGTCCTATTGATCGCGTGCTGGAGCAAGGTCATGCTGACCCCGTCCATTTCGTCGGTCGTTTCGGCCTTGCTGTAGAGCAAGGCGCTTTCCCAATCGAAGCCGACGCGTTCGCCGCGCAGACCGCCCAGATATCGAGTGGTGACGTTTTCGACCTCGACCTCCCGATAGCCGAGATCGGCGAAACGGTAGTCCTGAATCTGGATCGCTGAACCGGTCGTCGGCACCCCGGACAATCCGCTCAGCCGGGCGGTCACGCCCGTGGCGCCGAAAGGATTCCAATAGGCGGTCGGCGACATGAGGACGCGCTGCGTGTCCAGCGGCGTGTCCTGCTGGCGCTGCGACCAAGTCTCGCCCCAGTAGTAGCTCAGCTCTCCGAAGAACTCGACGCCGTTATCGAACTCGTGGTTGATGAAGGTGAACAGATTGGCGCGGTCCACCGCCGAACTGATGGTCCGCATAGAGTCCAGATCATATCGGAGATTGTTGTCCTCGCTCGTCGTCGACAGGGTTGAGTTGTCGAAACAGGTCCCCGTCGTATAGGCGCCGGTGATGCAGCCGGCGTTGGTGCTGGGCTGAACGTGGAAGGTGCCGGCGGTAGATGTCAGGGTCGTTCCGTTGACGCGCGTGGTGGTTCCCGCGTTCTTGTAGGTCTTCGGATCCAGCTTGATGCCCTCAGCCCAGGCCGTGATCGTGCTGTAGGTCCCATAGTCGAGGCCAGAGGCGCGGCCGTTGAAGGCGGCCACCCGCCCCGCGACCGTCGCATAGTCGCGTTCCCAGATGTAGAGCGGATCCCGGGTCAGGTAGCCGCCCATGATCGAGACGTTGGTCTTGCCGTTGTTGAAGTCCTTGCCAGCGTGAAAATCGAAGGAATATTCCTCCATTCCCCCTTCGTCGTGCCCCATGGCGGCCTGGACCGTGAAGCCTTCGAAGTTGTCGCGCAGGACGTTGTTGACGACGCCGGCCACCGCGTCGGTGCCGTAAAGCGCCGCAGCGCCGTCCGCGAGAACCTCGACCCGACGCAGGCCGAATGTCGGGATGGCGTTGGTGTTGACCGTCTGAACCGGCACATAGCCTTCGATCTGCGTACCGGGGTGAGGCACCAATCGCCGGCCGTTCAGCAGTACAAGCGTATTGCCCGTGCCGATCGAACGCAGATCGATCGACGCCACATCGCCCCGCGCATTGTTGATCCCGCCGTTGTCGCTGTCCGCCTCATTGAAACCGACGTCGCCCATCTGTGCGATGGAGCGGTAAAGATCGTCGCCGTCTGCGGCGCCGATCGCATCCAGATCAGACTGGTCGACGACGGTGACCGGCAGGGCTTCGTTTATGCGTGTCCCCCTGATCCGGCTACCGACGACCACGACCTCTTCGACCTCGGCTGCGCGTCCGTCGCCGGGCGTTCGCTTTTGCAGGATAATGGTCGATCCCTCGTGCGAGGCGACGTAGAGGTCGGTGCCTTCAAGCAGGCGGCTGAGCGCGTCTTCGACGTCCATCTGCCCCGAGACGGCGGGTCCGACGCGGCCCGTGAGGTGGCCGGTGGGCGCTGAAATCGTCACGCCCGCCTGACGCGCCAAGTCAGGAATGGCTTGAGCGAGCGGCTGGGCCGCCACATTGAACTGCCTCACCTGAGCAGCTGCCCCATGGGCGGCCACGACAAGCACCCCGCCGGCGACGCCCGCCGCCAGCCAACTCTTCCACGACACCATGAGATCCCCCGATCCGTCTGTCTATGTTCCCCCGGCGCACCGGACATAGACAAGACGGTTCAGGGATCAGAAATCCTCCAGCGTCCGGAAAATATTTAACCGTGAAGAAGCTGAATCCGGGTCGAGCTGATTTCCGCGCGGAGGTTCAGACTGCGCGCCGCCGCCCGGGCGAAGGCCGCAGGATCGTTCGCTTCGAACAGGCCGGTGATCTTCATTTCGGCCACGTTCCGATCCGCCAGCAGGATCGGAACTTCGCTGAAGCGCGCGAACTCGGCGGCCGCCTGTTCGAGGCTGTCGTTGTGGAACTCGATCTTTCCGTCACGCCAGGCGAGAAGCCGCCCGGTTTGGGGCGCATCGACGAAACGAGGGCTGGTCGCTTCGCCGCCGGCCAGGCTGATCAGCTGGTTGGCGGTCAGGATGTGCGCCCTGTCCCGCCCGACCCGCATATGGACCGATCCCGCCAAGGCGACGATCTCGAGCGGCGCCTGATTCAGCCGCTTCAGCAGGAATGCGCCGTCATAGGTGGTCAGCACCGCGCCCGCAGCCCGCATGACGAACGGCCGCACGGGATCGACGGCCACCTCGAACAGGGCTTCGCCGTACATGAGGACGACTTCCCGCACAGATCGCGTATAGCGGACGCTGACCTGCGACAGGGTGTTGAGCGTCACGACGCTGCCGTCATCCAGTTTTACCGAGCGAATCTCGCCGCGCTGCGTGTCGAGACGTTGAGACCGCCGCCAGTAGGCGGCGGCCAGACCCGTTCCGCTCAACATCGCCACAGCGACGCCCGCCGCCAGCAGAGAGCGTCGCGCGACCATCGGTTGTTCGGCGACGGGTCCGCCTGCCAAGGCCGCCGCTTGTCTGGTATGAACCGCTATGGCGCGGGCGCGGGCGAACGCGCCCAGGCGACGTGGGTCCTCTCCCGCCCAGGCGTCGAATTCCCGCTGATGCGCCGGTGAAAACGGCCCACGATCAAGCCGCGCGGCCCACAGGGCGGCGCGGCGATCGATCTCTTCAGCCGTTTCCGTCTCTGCCATCCGCCCTTCGTCCGATCCGCACGTTTCGCAACCTAGACGCATCTGGAGCATCATATCCTCCATCGGCGTATGCGGCCATCAAGAGGACAAAGGCCTTGGCTATGTGCTTTTCGACGGTGCTTTCCGGGAATCCCGTCTCCCGCGCAATCTCTTTTTGAGAGCGTCCTTGGACCCGACTGAGAATGAAGATGCGGCGTGTCTTATCGGGAAGGCGGTCAATCATTTTCGCGAGAAGCCGAAGTTCGTTTCGGCCCGCGACTTCGTCTTCTGGCGTCACCGCATCTGCCGCCACCTGAAGTCTGTCAATATCTGCGACGGCGTCGAGCGGCACCACGCTCTTCCGTCTTAAGCGATCGACTGCAGCAGACCGGGCCGTGCGAAAAAGATAAGCGCGCACGTTAAGGATGGATCCGACATCCGCGACACCGATCAGTTTCGCGTAGGTTTCCTGCACGATATCATCAACGTCGGCTGGCGATGCCGCCCGGCGCAACCATGCGCGCAGCGCAGGCTCATGCGGCATCACGCTTCGCGCAAGCCAACGCGCTGTGTCTTCTGAAACCCCCATGGCCACAGAGACTGGCACGCGCCTTCACAAGGCAGCAAGCCCGCGATCTCTGAAATCACCCGCACCGGGAGGATGCCCTCCTTTTTTCGGGCGCTGTCGCGCAGTTGTTACAAAGCCAGCGTGGACGGTCGATAAAAACGTCCGTCGCCGCTCCGTTTGCCTAGGTTCTGGACTCATAAGCCCTGAGCCAGAGGCGGGTCGAGGCCAGCAGGACGGTGGCGAGGATGTCTCTTGCCAGCTTGTCGAAGCGGGTTGCGACGCGGCGGAAGTGCTTGAGGCGGATGTCCCGATCGCAGCGATTTCGACCTGGGCACGGGTGGGCAAATGCGGATCAAGCGCCAATAGATGGCGCAACTCAAGAGCATAGGCTGAGCATACGTCCTGCAAATCTAGCGCCGTAGTCCTACAGGATCGCATTGGCCGAGCCGGAGCGCCAATGTCGCCCTGTCGGCAACCCCCACCTTCGCCAGAGGTCGCACCCGCATGCCCGCCGCCTCTCACTCCCACTCGATTACATCAGCGCCAGTAGTGTTATGATCTTTAGGTGTTTTTTCACGCATGAAGCTGACGGCACCGTGTCGCTGTCCGAAAATACACAGGACTGTTGAAAACACTGATGAAATATTACCATGTAAAAAGCGCGTGATCACGACATCTTTCGAGATGTATTGACAATGTCAAAAGCATCGTTTGTCAACGAATCGCGCCGGTGCACACCTTACTTCTCAGATACCATGAGGGCCTACCGCGAGAACAGCCTCGGTTTACGGGTCGATCTCATCCGCCTCAGCCGCAGCGGCGCCCCTCGGTCTCGCCGCGTCAAAGTCGCGAGCAGCCGCCAGTCGGCCGAGAGCCCGGGCCAGATTGAGCAACCCCTCCTGCGCGCGGGCAGCCTCCTCCGGCGTGCTCCGCTCCAGCACTTCCACGCTCCCGTCCGCACCCAATCGCACGATGCCCATGGTCGCCCCCTGTTGTGTCGGTAGGGGGCCATGCCGGCACCGACACGTCCAGTCACGGCCCTGCTACTGATCCGGGTTCTCGACCATGGCCAATTCAGTTCCTAGGTCGCACGGCTGTCCCCTACAACGAAGGCGCAACACTACCCGCCGATGGCCCTGCCAAGTCGGACAGGATCGGGCAATCGGGACGATCATCGCCCGCGCAACAGTGGGCAAGGTGCCGCAGTGTGTCGGCCATAGACTGCATCTCAGCGATCTTGGCATCGAGATCCGCGACGTGTTTTTCCGCGACCGTCTTGACCTCGCGGCTGGGGCGCGCGCGGTCTCTCCAAAGCGCGAGCAGCTGACCAAGTTTCGGGCACGCCGGATGAAGCGCAGCTCGTTGATGTCCCGCTCGCCGAAGTCGCGATAGTTGCTATCCGTGCGGTCCGCTGGCCGGATGAGGCCGACGGACTCGTAGTAGCGGATCATCTTGGTCGACACGCCGGTCGCCTTGGAGGCCTGGCCGATGTTCATGCGACATCTCCTTCGAAGCGGGTCTTGAAGCCGCGCAGACGCAACGCATTGGTCAGTACGCTGACGCTCGACAGGGCCATCGCGCCGGCCGCGAGCATGGGCGACAGCAACCAACCGAACAGCGGGAACAGCAAACCCGCCGCCACGGGGATCAGCACGACGTTATAGCCGAACGCCCACACCAAGTTTTGACGGATGTTGCCCATCGTGGCGCGCGACAGAGCGACAGCGTTCACCGCGCCGCGGAGGTCTCCGCCGGTCAGGACCACATCCGCGCTCTCGATGGCGACGTCCGTTCCGCCTCCGACGGCGAGGCCGACATCCGCCGCCGCGAGAGCTGGAGCGTCATTGACGCCGTCTCCGACGAAGGCGACGCGACGGCCGCCGATCTGAAGGGCGCGGACCGCCTCGACCTTGCCGTCCGGCAGGATCTCGGCGTGCACCTCGTCGATACCGAGGCGGCGGGCGACGGCCTCGGCCGTGCGGCGATTGTCGCCGGTGACCATCGCGACCTTCAGACCCAGCGCGTGAATGGCGGCGATGGCGGCCGAGGTTGTGGGCTTGATCGGATCGGCGACGGCGATGATCGCTGCCAAGCGGCCGTCGATCGCCGCGTAGAGCGGGCTCTTGCCCTCCTCTCCCAATTGCTCGGCCTGGACGGCGAAGACGGTAAGATAGTGGCTCAAGCCGCGCATCAGCCGGTCGGCGCCGACCTGAACGGATCGTCCGGCGACCCGGCCCTCGGCGCCAAAGCCGGGACGAGACAAGAAGGTCTCAGGATCAGGAACCGGCAGACCTCGCTCCTCCGCGGCCCTGATGATGGCGCGGGCGATCGGATGCTCCGACCGGGTCTCCAGCCCGGCGACAAGGCTGAGCACCTCGTCCTCGGCAAAGCCTTCGGCGACGGTGAGGTCCGTCAGTTCCGGCCGTCCCTCGGTCAGGGTGCCGGTCTTGTCGAAGCGACGACCTCGACGCTCTGGAGCGCCTCTCCCTTGCGGAACAGGATGCCGAGTTCGGCGGCGCGGCCAGTCCCGACCATGATCGAGGTCGGGGTCGCAAGTCCCATGGCGCAGGGGCATGCGATGATCAGCACCGCGACCGCATTGACGAGGGCGAAGCCCAGCGCCGGCTGCGGGCCGAAAACGAGCCAGACTCCGAAGGTCAGCACGGCCACGGCGATGACGGCGGGCACGAACCAGCCGGTGATCCTGTCGACCAGCGCCTGGATGGGCAGCTTGGCGCCCTGGGCCGCCTCGACCATACGCACGATCTGCGCCAGCACGGTCTCAGAGCCCACCTTCTCAGCCCGAAAGCGGAAGGCGCCCGCGGTGTTGATCGTGCCGCCGACGACTTTGGTGCCCTCGATCTTCTCGACCGGGATCGGCTCGCCGGTCAGCATGGACTCATCGACATACGAGCCGCCGGACAGCACCGAACCGTCGATCGGAACGCGTTCGCCGGGCCGGACGACGATCACGTCGCCGGGCGTGACCTGATCGATCGGCAGTTCGATTTCCGATCCACCCCGTTCGACGCGGGCGGTCTTGGCCTGGAGCGTCATCAGACGGCGAATGGCCTGGCTGGTCTGGCCCTTCGCGCGCGCTTCGAACCAGCGGCCGACGAGGATCAGGGTGACGATCACCGCCGCCGCCTCGAAATAGAGGTTGGCGGTCCCGTCCGGCAGCCATTGGGGGAAGAATGTCGCGACGGTCGAGAAAGCCCAGGCGGCGGTGGCGCCGAGCACGACCAGCGAGTTCATGTCCGGCGTCAGCCTGACCAGGTTCGGCACGCCTTTGCGGTAGAAGCGCAGACCCGGAACGAAGAGCACGAAGGTCGCCAGCACGAAGCTGATGATCCGCCATGGCGTCATGCCGATGGAGTCCATAAGCCAGCCGTGGGCGCCGGGAACGAAGTGCAGCGCCATCTCGATGACGAACAGGGGAAGGGTCGCGGCGCCGGCGACGGCGACGGCGCGTCCCAGGCTGCCGATTTCGGCCGCTCGCGAAGCCTGCTCGCGATCCTCGCTGGTCGCTTCGGGCGCGGAAGCCGCCTCGGCGGCGTAGCCCGCCTTGGCCACGGCCTCTGTCAGGGCGCGGGCGTCAATGGCGCCTTCCAGAACCCGGACGGTGGCGCGTTCCGTCGCCAGGTTGACGTGCGCATCGAGGACGCCGGGCGCCGCCTTCAGCGCGCGCTCGACACGGCCGACGCAACTCGCGCACGTCATGCCCGTGATCTTCAGTTCGACGGTGCGTTCGATCGGCTCGTAGCCGGCGGAACGGATCGCCTCGGTCACCGCCGCCGCAGAGCCGGCGCCGTCCAGCTCCACTCGCGCGCGTTCGGCCGCGAGGTTGACCGTGGCGCTTTTCACGCCGGGCGCGGCTCGGATGGCCTTCTCGACCCGCCCGACACAGCTGGCGCAGGTCATGCCCAGCACGGGAACGTCGAGGATTCGCAAGGGCGTAGTTGTCATCGGGACGGTCTCCAAAATCGAAGTCCCGCCCTTGATGAAGGTTCCAGTCATGGGAAGGTCAAGGACCCCGCCAAAGCAGCGTCACACGACGTCGCTTGGCGGCGCGATCGCTCCTAGCCTATCGCACCGCCTCCCGGATTTTCGGCTGCATGTCGGGCGTGAGCACCGCCGGGCGGGCCGGTAACGGTTGGTCAGCGCGTTCTCCATTTTGATCGATGTCGGCGAGAAGAAGCTTCATTTCCTCGATCTCACGAACCTGACTGGAGATGATCTCGTCCGCCAGTTCTCGCACACGGGGGTCGCTGATCGACGCCTTTCGAGCGTTATTGATCGCGATCGAATGATGCGGGATCATCGCCTTCATAAAGCTCGAGTCGCTGACCAGCGTCTGCGAGCGGTTCATGTAGAGCAGCGCGACGCCAAGGACGGCGGCCGTAACCACGATCACGGTCTTTGTGCGCTTGCCCTCATACATGGCCCACATGAACCCGAGCATGATAATGGTCATGAAGCAGCCCATGATGAGCGACGCCATCATCCGGTTCAGACTGAAGAAGACGTGATCCCAACTGTAAACCAGCTGATACATGAGGAAGAACATCACCACCGTCGAGGTGGCGATCATGCCGGCGAACCGGCCCCAACCCATTTTCATTTTCACTCTCCCAGTCCTTGTTCTTGAAACCGGGGCAACGGATGGGACCGGCCGGCTGTTCCGGTCTCGGCGGTCAACCGGACGGCTCAGTGACGATGATGAGCGTGCACGACCGCGTGACCTTTACCCCGCGCGATCAGCCAGCGATTGACGGGAAAGGCGGCGGCGCCGGCGATCGCGAGCGCGGCTCCGAGGCTGCCCCAGAAGAGCGGCGAGTCCAGATGAGCGTCCATCGCGCCGGGAATGACCAGCATGATCGCGTTGTCCACGATCTCCATGATCGCGATCGAGACCGTGTCCGCCGCCAAAGCCAGTTTCAGTACCGCCCCGAACGCCAATCCGGCCCGCAGCAGCGGGACCATGGTGAAGGCGTAGCCGAAGATGAAAGCCAGACCGACGGCAAGGGCGATGGTCTGCAGGGCGCTCCATCCGAGCGCCGTTCCGACGGCCATCCCGATAACCTCGCCCACGGCGCAGCCCGACAGGCAATGAAGCGTCGCGGCGAAGGCTAGACGGTTCAACGATACGCCGTGAGCGTGCGCCTGCGTCATGGGCTCGTGTCTTGCGAAGGACGGAGATTGAGCAGCACCCCTTGACCTTCCCATCTTGGGAAACCCCACCTGCCTGATCGTCGATCGACAAAGGAGATGACGATGATCGAGTTGAAGGTTGAGCGGATGACCTGCGGCGGCTGCGCCGCGACGGTGCGGGCCGCCGTGCTGGAGGTCGCGCCCGCGGCCCGGATGGAGATTGAGATCGCCACCGGGACGCTCAGAGTGGAGGGAGACGCCGACGAGGGCCGCGTCCGGGCGGCGATCGAGCAGGCCGGCTACGGGGTCGCCTGAGCAGGATCGCAGCCGGTCCCTGGATCGGCCGCGATCGTCCATCATTGAGGGACGCGCCCCTACGGCGCGTAGAGAGAACCATAACGCCGTAACCGGCAGAACGTCTGGAGACCCAGTATGCGTAACTTCAACCCTGCCCCCTTCGTCGCCATCGCGACGGCCGTTGCTCTGGTCGCTGGCCCCGCGGCGGCTCACGCCCGCCTGGTTAGCGCCTCGCCGGCGGCGAACGCCACGGTCGCGCCGACGCGGACGGTGAGCCTGACCTTTAGCGAGCGCAGCGTGCCCGCCTTCTCCAGCTTCGACGTCGTCAACGCAGCAGGTGAGAAGGTCGCGATCCGGGTCTCGGCATCGGAGGACGGAAAGACCCTGACGGGAACCCTGGCTCGCCCATTGACGGCCGGCGCCTATCGCGTCGACTGGCGCATCGCGTCGAGCGACGGCCACCGGATGACGGGATCCTACGCCTTCTCGGTTCGGTGACCCCGTGCTTGAAGTCGCGGTCATCGCACTCCGCTGGCTTCAATACAGCGGCGCGGTCGTGCTCCTCGGCGCGCCGCTGTTCCTGCTCTACAGCCTCAAGGGCGGCGACGGGAGGCGACGGACGTTCGCTCTCCGGCGAGGGAAAATCTGCCGCCGCAGAATGGATATCAACTGCTCTGGCAGGGTCGCTGCATCCTTTGTCTTCGAACGCGGCGAGAGAGGGGACATGCAAGGTGTGGCGCCACCTCCTTTAGCTGCATGCGGATCGGATCTGAGCTCACCGCCTTTGATGACATTTGCGTCAGTGATCGGGGTGTGGAATGATCGAGGAATGTGGAGCTTGCTGCGCATACTGATCGTTTCATTGGCGTTTGTCGGCTTCGTCGCACAATCGGAAGCGAGAGCGACAGCCATCTTCATGACGCCGGCTGAGGCTCCGGCTGAAATGAAGGACTGCCCCGACATGGGCATGATTTCAGCGGATGCTGCTCCGCGTCCTCAAAAGGCGCCATGTAAAGAGTTGACGGCGGACTGCATCGCCAAGATGGGCTGTGGTCTGGTTTCGCCGGTGCTTGCGATCAGCCCGTCTATTGATCGCCCGGCCCCGACACTTTCTCTTGCTTATCGCTCGGTCAGCCACCCGTTAGCCGGGCTTCTCCCCTCGCCGCCTCGAGATCCGCCAAAATCTTGACCTTGACCGCTTTATCGTGAGTCCGCGACGCCTGTGCGCCGCCGGGCTATGGTTGAACGGCTGATCTCCAATTCTTCGGAATTGGAGCGGGTCAGGAGTCCTTATCTTGTTATACAGATTTTCCGGCAGGGCGCGCCGCATCGCGTCTGGCTGGGTTCGCGCGGCCGTCGTCGGTTGCAGCCTTTCTGCCGCCGGCTACGCGCGCGCCGAACCTCTGACTTATGATCAGGCCCAATCCCTGGCGAATTCGGACGCGCCAATTGTCCGCGCTCGAACCTTGGACGTCGAGGCGGCCGAGGCTTCGGCTGAGGCGGCCGGTCGTCTTCCCGACCCGCGTCTAAAGTTCGGCCTCAACGGATTCCCGGTCTCCGGCCCCGCGTCTGGCCGGTTTGATGGCGTCATGATGACGAACGTCCAGATCGGACTGCAGCAGGATGTCCCCAGCCGGGCCCGGCGTCGTGCCGAACGCGACATCGCGGAAGCGGACATCGGCGTTGCCCGAGCTCGAGAAGAAATAGTTCGGTGGCAGGTCCGGACCGCGACCGGCCAAGCTTGGATCGAACTTTACTACGCTGAGCAAAGACTGAAGCTGTTGGAGGAGGTGCTCTCCAACCTTGATCCTCTGTGGGACAGCGCCCCCGCCGGCCTCGCCTCGGGCGCAGGTCGACCAGCGCAGATCCTGGGGCCTGTTGAGCTTCGCGCTTCTCTAGAAGATCGCCGCGACGCCCTGAGAATCGCCCTTGCAAGGGCGCGCGCTGAACTCTCACGCTGGACCGGAGATCCGGCCCCCACCACCATCGGATCACCGCCCGTAATCGACCTCGAGCCTGAGGATGTGGACGTCGATCTCTCGGGACTTCCGACTGTCCGCGCCTACGACGCTTTCGAGAGGCGAGCGGAAGCAGAGCTAGATCTCGCACGGGCCGGTCGTCGCCCCGACTGGGCGTTCGAAGTCAGCTATGCCCGCCGAGACCCGATGTTCGGCGATTTGGTTTCGCTGGGAGCCAGCGTGCGTCTTCCACTATTTCAAGACACGCGACAGGCGCCAATCATAGCAGCGCGGGGGGCAGCGGCTCGCCGGGTCGGTGCAGAAGGCGAGGCCGCGGAGCGGGAGTGGGCGGCGAAACTGTTGACCGACATTGCGGAATATGAAGCCGCTCGAACCCAGTGGATTCGCGCCCGGGATGTTGTTCTGCCCAACTTGCGCACGCGAGCCGATCTGGAAACCGCCAGCTACGCGGCCGACCGCGCCGGGATTCTGGAGATTCTGGACGCCTTCACCGCCTTGGCCGACGGCCGGTTGGACGTCCTCGACAAAGAGGCCGAAGTGGCGCGCCGGGCGGTTCTCTTCACCCTGACCTACGGGAGCGATCAATGATCCGCATTGGGCGCAGAAAGCTTCGCCTTGCCGCCTACGCGGCCGGGCTGGTGATCCTTGGCGGCGTGGCCGCTCTTGGACTGACGCGGCTGGGAGGCGGCGAGGCGCCCGTTCCCGCCGCTGCGGGCGAACGCGAGGTCCTCTACTGGTACGACCCCATGGTCCCGGCCCAGAAGTTCGACAAGCCGGGCAAGTCGCCCTTCATGGATATGCAGCTGGTGCCGCGCTATGCCGATGAGGGGACAGGCTCGGCGGCGGGCGTTCGCATTGACCCGGCGCTGGTTCAGAACCTGGGTGTCCGGTTCGCCACGGCCAGATCAGGCACGCTTGAGGGGGATCTGACCGCCAGCGCCGTGATCGATTACAATGAACGGGATTTGGCCGTGGTTCAGGCGCGCGCGGCTGGTTTCGTCCAGCGGGTCTACGGACGCGCGCCCGGCGACGTCATCGCCGCCGGGGCGCCGCTAGTCGACCTGCTAATACCGGATTGGGGCGGAGCCCAGCTCGAATACCTCGCGGTCCGTCGCACCGATGACGCCGCCCTGATCCAGGCGGCGCGCCAGCGGCTGTTGTTGCTGGGCATGCCGGAGCCTCTGATCACGGCGGTCGAGCGCTCCGGTCGTCCGCGCACCACGGTGACCATCACCAGCCCCATCAGCGGCGCCATCAAGGCCCTGGGCGTGCGTGCAGGGATGAGCGTGCCCGCGGGTCTGACCCTGGCCGAGATCAACGGCCTGTCGACCGTCTGGCTGAACGCCGCCGTGCCCGAGGCCCTGGCGGGGCAGCTTCGGGTCGGTCGATCGGTCGACGTCAGCCTGGCGGCCTTCCCGGGCGAGCGGCAGGCCGGTCGATTGACGGCGCTCCTGCCAGAGGTCGCCGGCGACAGCCGGACCCTGACGGCGCGGATTGAACTGCGCAATCCGGGGGGGCGGCTTCGCCCCGGCATGTACGGACAGATCACCTTCGGCGGCTCGTCGACGCCGGCCCTGCTGGTGCCGTCGGAGGCGGTGATCCGCACCGGCCAGCGCACCCTGGTGATGCTGGCGACGGAGGGCGGGCGCTATCAACCGGCCGAGGTCCGGGTCGGGCGCGAGGCCGGGGGGCAGTCGGAGATTCTCGCCGGACTGCGTGACGGCGAACGGGTCGTCGCCTCGGGTCAGTTCCTGTTCGACTCCGAGGCCAGTCTGTCCGGGATCGAAGCGCGCAGCCTGGAGCAGGCCAGGGCGCAGACCGGAGCCGCGAATTCGGCGCCGGGACCGGTATCGGCAACGGCTGCGACCCCAACCTACCGGGCGAGTGGGCGCGTGCAGGCCATCGGGGGCCGTTCAATCACCTTGGCGCACGGCCCTGTGCCGGCTCTGGAGTGGCCCGCCATGACCATGACCTTTGCGGTGCCGGATGCGGTTCCGCTGGCCGGCCTCTCAGTCGGAAGTCGGGTTGATTTCACCTTCGACAGGGTCGGCGGCAATCCTACCATCCGCAGCCTGACCCGGCGGGAGGCGAGCCGATGATCGCCGCCATCATTCGGGCCTCGGTCAATGGACGCTTCCTCGTCCTGCTGGCGACGCTGGCGCTGGTCGCCGGCGGCCTCTGGGCCGTGCGCAGCACCCCGGTCGATGCTCTCCCTGACCTGTCGGACGTGCAGGTGATCATTCGCACCTCCTATCCCGGTCAGGCCCCGCAGATCGTCGAGAACCAGGTCACCTATCCGCTCGCGACCACCATGCTGTCGGTGCCCGGAGCCCGCACGGTGCGCGGCTATTCCTTCTTCGGCGACAGCTATGTCTATGTGCTGTTCGAGGACGGGACCGACCTCTACTGGGCCCGCTCGCGGGTGCTGGAGTATCTCAGCCAGGTCCAGGACCGCCTGCCCGACACCGTCCGACCCGCGCTGGGTCCGGACGCCACCGGGGTCGGCTGGGTCTATGAATACGCCCTCGTCGACCGCACGGGTCAGCATGACCTGTCGCAGCTGCGCAGCCTGCAGGACTGGTTCCTGCGCTATGAGCTCAAGACCGTCCCCGGCGTGGCCGAGGTCGCCAGCATCGGCGGCATGGTGCGCCAGTATCAGGTGGTGCTCGACCCCGCCAAACTGGCCGCCTACGACGTCACTCACCAACAGGTCGTGGCGGCGATCCGGCAGGGTAATGGCGAAGCCGGCGGCTCGGTCCTGGAGCTGGCCGAGACCGAATTCGTCGTGCGCGCCAACGGCTATCTGACCACCCTCGACGACTTCCGCGCCGTGCCGATCCGCACGGCCGCGGGCGGCGTTCCGGTTCAGCTGGGCGATGTCGCCACGATACAGATCGGCCCGGAAATGCGACGCGGCATCGCCGAGTTGAACGGCGAGGGCGAGGTCGCCGGCGGTGTGGTGATCCTGCGGTCGGGCGGAAATGCGCGCGAAGCGATCACGGCGGTGCGTGAGCGACTGGAAACCCTCAAGGCCGGATTGCCGGCGGGCGTTGAGGTCGTAACCGTCTATGATCGCTCGCAGCTGATCGATCGCGCCATCGAAAACCTCAGCACCAAATTGCTCGAGGAGTTCATCGTCGTCGCGCTCGTTTGTGGCCTGTTCCTGTGGCACGCGCGTTCGGCCCTGGTGGCCATCATCACCCTGCCGCTGGGCGTGCTGGCGGCCTTCATCCTGATGCATCTGCAGGGCGTCAACGCCAACATCATGTCGCTGGGCGGCATCGCCATCGCCGTCGGGGCCATGGTCGATGCGGCCGTGGTCATGATCGAGAACGCGCACAAACATATCGAGCGATGGGAGCATGATCATCCCGATCAGACCCTTGCAGGCGAAGCCCGCTGGCGGGTGATCACCGAGGCCGCCGTCGAGGTGGGACCGGCCCTGTTCCTCAGCCTGGTGATCATCACCCTGTCGTTCATCCCGGTGTTCAGCCTTCAGGCCCAGGAGGGGCGGCTGTTCGCGCCGCTGGCCTTCACCAAGAGCTATGCGATGGCGGCGGCGGCGATCCTGTCGGTCACCCTCGTGCCGGTGCTGATGGGCTATCTGATCCGGGGCCGGATCCCGGCCGAGCAGAGCAATCCGATCAACCGCTGGCTGACCCACATCTACCGCCGACCGCTCGACTGGGTGCTGCGGCGTCCCCGCGCCACCCTGCTGATCGCCCTGGCGGTGTTCGCCACCTCGGCCTGGCCGATCAGCCAGCTGGGCGGCGAATTCATGCCGCCGATGGACGAGGGTGACCTGCTCTATATGCCGACCGCCTTGCCGGGCCTGTCAGCGGCGAAGGCGTCCGAACTGCTGCAGCAGACGGACCGCATGATCCGTTCTGTGCCCGAGGTGGAGAGCGTGTTCGGCAAGGCCGGCCGGGCGGATACGGCCACCGACCCCGCCCCGTTGGTGATGTTCGAGACCACGATCCGCTTCAAGCCGCGCGACCAGTGGCGGCCCGGGATGACGCCGGAGAAGCTGGTCGAGGAATTGGATGCGGCGGTACGCGTCCCCGGTCTGGCCAATATCTGGGTGCCGCCGATCCGCAACCGCATCGACATGCTGGCCACCGGGATCAAAAGCCCGATCGGGGTCAAGGTCTCCGGCGCCGACCTCCAGGCCATCGACCGGATCGCCGCCGAGGTCGAGGCGGTGGCCAGGACCGTGCCCGGCGTCAGCTCGGCCCTGGCCGAACGGCTGACGGGCGGGCGCTATATCGATATCGACATCGATCGACAGGCGGCCAGCCGCTACGGTCTCAATATCGCGGATGTCCAGAGCATCGTCGCGGGGGCGGTCGGCGGCGAAACCATCGGCCAGACGGTCGAGGGGCTGGCCCGCTATCCGATCAGTGTCCGCTATCCGCGCGAGATCCGCGACAGCCTGTCGGAGCTCCAGGCCCTGCCGGTGCTGACGCCCTCGGGCCAGCAGATCACCCTCGGCACGGTCGCTGACCTTCAGGTCACGGACGGTCCGCCGATGCTGAAGTCGGAGAACGGCCGCCCCACGACCTGGGTCTATATCGATGTTCGTGGCCGTGACTTGGCCTCGGTCGTCGGCGACCTGCGGTCGGCGGTGGCCGAAAAGATAACTCTAAGTCCCGGGGTGAGCATCGCCTATTCCGGGCAATTCGAATATCTGACGCGCGCGGCCGAACGGCTGAAGATCGTGGTCCCGGCCACCCTGCTGATCATCTTCGTGCTGCTGTATCTGACCTTCGGGCGGTTCGACGAGGCGGCCTTGATCATGGCCACCCTGCCGTTCGCCCTGACCGGCGGGGTCTGGCTGCTGTATCTGCTGGGCTATCACCAGTCGGTCGCGACCGGGGTCGGCTTTATCGCCCTGGCCGGTCTGGCGGCCGAGTTCGGCGTGGTGATGGTGATCTATCTGAAGACTGCGCTCAACGACCGGGGTCCAAACTCCGAACCGGCCGAGGTCGAGACCGCTGTCCGCGAAGGAGCCCTGCTGCGGGTTCGGCCCAAGGCCATGACCGTGGCGGTAATCCTAGCCGGTCTTTTCCCGATCCTGATCGGCCACGGGGCCGGTTCGGAGGTGATGAGCCGCATCGCCGCGCCCGTCATCGGCGGCATGCTGACGGCGCCTTTGCTGTCCATGCTCGTTATTCCCGCAGGCTATCTGCTGCTGCGACGCCGCAGGTCTCGCTCGAAGACGTCAATCCAAGGAGAAACACCATGAACCACGCCCTGATCCTGTCCGCCGCCGCCGCCCTCGGCTTAAGCGCCTGCGGTCAATCCGAGACCGCGCCGGCCGCCGACCCGGCTCCCGCCTCTGAAATGCCCATGGCGTCGAACGCGTCCGACATGCCGGGGGCGCCGGATATGTCCGGCATGCCGATGGCGGAGGGGCAGGACGCCAAGACCGGCGCCGGCACAGGCACGATCACGGCTGTCGACGCCTCGGCCGGCACCGTCACCATCGATCATGGCGCGATCCCGGACGTGGGCTGGCCGGCCATGGCCATGACCTTCACGGCCCAGGCCGCTGTGCTGGCGGACGCCAGGGTCGGAGACCGGGTCGCTTTCGACGTCTCGATCCACGACGGGGTCAATGAGGTCACCGCCCTGCGCCCGCAGTAGTCGGACGCCGAGGCCCGCGGGGGGCCCGTCTTCGGACGGGCCTGAACAAGGAGAACGCGCGATGATGGATGAAAGCGGAATGGGCTGGATGATGGGCGGCATGGGGCTGGTCAGCCTTCTGGTGATCGTCGCTCTGCTGCTCGCGATCGCCGCCCTGATCAAATGTCTGCGGGGGCGCGGGTGATGGCGGCTCCAGCCAGCGATCGGCCGGTCGTCATCGTTACCGGCTCGAGCGGTTTCATCGGCTCGGCCCTGGTCAAACGTCTGGCCAAACGCTTCCGGGTGATCGGTTTCGATCGCGACCTGCCGCCCCATCCCCCTGCCGGCGCCGAATGCGTCTGCATCGACCTGGCGGATGACGCCAGCGTCGAGGCGGCGTTCGACCGGGTCCGAACAGGATACGGGCGCAAGATCGCTTCCGTCATCCATCTGGCGGCCTTCTTCGACCTCAGCGGCGAGCCCGACCCGCGCTACGAGGCGGTGACGGTGCGCGGAACCGGCCGCCTCCTGGACGGCCTCCAGGCCTTCGACGTCGAACAGTTTGTCTTCTCCAGCACCATGCTGGTGCACCAGCCGACGGAACCGGGCCGGCCGATCGACGAAACCGCGCCGCTCGACGCGAGTCTGCCCTATCGCGAATCCAAGGTTCTCACCGAGGCCTTGATCCGCGAAAAGCGCGGCAAGATCCCCGCCGTCTTCCTGCGGCCGGCCGGTATCTATGACGACGGCGGTCACTCCGCCTTCCTGGTCCAGCAAATCGCCCGCATTTACGAGAAACGGGCCAGCGCGCGGATCTATCCAGGCAGTCTGGCCACCGGCCAGCCCTCCCTGCACCTTGATGACCTGATGGCCGCCATCGCTCGGGTGATCGATCGACGCGCGGATCTGCCAGAGGACTTTCCGGTCCTGCTCGGTGAGACCGACGTGATGACCTATGACGAAATCCAGCGCGATCTCGGTCGGCTGATCCACGACGAGGCATGGGAGACGCTCTCCATTCCCAAGGCCGCCGCCAAGGCGGGAGCCTGGGCGGAAAGCGCCGTCTTCGATGGGGATGGTTTCATCCGGCCGTGGATGGTCGACATCTCCGGAGACCACTATGAGCTCGACCTGACTGCGGCGCGGACCCATCTGGGCTGGTCTCCGAAACACACCCTACGCAAGAGCCTGCCGACCATCGTCGCCGGGCTGAAGGCCGACCCCTTCGCTTGGTATCAGGCCAACAGGCTCAACGCGGCCAGGGTCGCTGACGACAAGGTCGAGGCGGCGGCGGGGCGGGCCCACGCCATGAAGCCGGCGGAACACAGTCGGATGCTCGCCGAGCACACCCGCTCCATGCGCAGCATGCATTTCGACATGCTGTGGGTGCATTGGCTGACCATGGGGTTGGGCCTGTGGCTGGCGACGGTTCCGTTAATCTTCGGCGTCTTCACCCAGACCGAGTTCTCGGCCGCCATCCTGACGGTCACCGAGGAACGGAATCTGTGGGCGCCCGCCCTTCGCAACGCCCTGAGCGGCTGGAACGACGTGATCAGCGGCGTCCTGATCATGGTCTTCGCCGGGTTCTCCATGTCGCCGAGGGGCGGCTGGGCCCAATGGGCCAACACCGTCATCGGTATCTGGCTGCTCGGCGCCTCCATCCTGTTCTGGACGCCGAGCGCGGCGGTCTACAGCAACGACATGCTGGTCGGCGCCCTGGTGGTGGCCTTGACCATCCTGATCCCGATGATGCCGGGGATGAGCATGGAAGGGATGATGGACGAGACTGACACCCCGCCGGGCTGGAGCTATTGTCCTTCGACCTATCTCCAGCGCGTTCCGATCATCGCCCTGGGCCTGGTCGGTCTCGTGCTGTCAAGGATTCTCACCGCTTATCAGCTAGGCCATATCGACGGGGTTTGGGAGCCGTTCTTCAATGTTCCCGGGCCGCTCAACGGAACCGAGCGCGTCATCACCTCCGACATGTCCAAGGCCTGGCCGGTTGCCGACGGCGGGGTCGGGACCATCACCTATATGATCGAGATTCTGATGGGGGCGATGGGCGGCCGGGCGCGGTGGCGCACCATGCCGTGGATGGTCTTGTTGTTCGGTATCGTCGTCGTTCCGCTCGGCGTGGTCAGCATCTATTTCATCATCGCCCAGCCTATCGTCATTGGCACCTACTGCACGCTCTGCATTGCGGCGGGCATCGCCATGCTGATCATGATCCCCTATTCCCTCGACGAACTGGTCGCCATGGGACAGTTCATGGTGCTGAACACCCGCCGAGGACGGCCCTTCTGGCGCGCCTTCTTTCGCGGCGACGCCCTGCCCGGCGGGACGATTGATCGCCGGGCCGGGTTCGGGGATGGAGTTCCGGCCGCAGCCGCCTCGGCGCTGCGGGGCGTCAATGCGCCATGGACCCTGGTGGTCTGCGCGGCACTTGGGGTCTGGCTGATGTTCTCGCGACTGGCCGTCGGGACTGAGGCGCCTCTCGCTGACAGCGATCACCTGATCGGAGCCCTGATTGTAACAACCTCCGTCATTGCCATGGCGGAAGTGGCGCGGCCCCTCCGCTTGCTGAACATTGTCCTGGCGACCTGGCTGGTGCTTAGCCCATGGATCATGGAGCAAAGCGGATTGATCTCTACGATCTCCGTAGTGCTCACCGGCTTGGCCGTCATGGTGCTGAGCCTTCCGCGCGGCCGCCGAAGCAAGGAGCATTACGGCGCCTGGGATCGGTTTATCGTCTAAGATTTGAGGGTTCACCCCGATTCAATTACCGACGACCTGGCCCCTCGGCGGCACCAAGTGCCGTCCCTGACCAAGGTTTATCGTTTCGCTGCCTGGATCAGGGGCGCCCTCTGCACCCTAGTTTCCAGGACCGCCCGGCCGCCGGAACGCCCTGAACGCCTTCAGATCCCGCGCCAAACGGATCCAGAGCAGGATGATCCCCGTGATCACGATGCTCAGGGTGAGAACGGTCGTGATGATGATCAGCGGGTGGTTGAAGTTCTCGCCGGTCTTCCAGTCCATGATGTGGAGCCGCCAGAAGAAGTCGTAGAACCGCCAGACGCCGGAACGGCGCGTCACCACCTCTCCGGTTGCCGGCGACAGGTAGAAGGTCGTCTGCTCGCGGTCGGCGAAATCGACCCTCCAGAGCGGTCCTGTCCGGCCGGTTTCCTGAGGCGCCGTGGCCAGCAGCACGGCGTCGGACACCTTCGCCTCGCCCTTGTAGCCCGTCCGGGCGAACGCCGAGGCCTCGCCAGCGGACATCGGCCCGAACGGAAGGCCCGTGACGGCGGACACGACGACGGGCTCTCCGTCCGCCGGTTTCAAAGTCCAGGCGGGTCCGCGCGGCGTCGTGCGCAGCTCCGCCTCGACAGGGGCCACGCCCGCGCGACGGGCCACGACGGCGAGGGTCGGAAGAGCTCCAACCTCAAGCAGAGCCGGCTTGAGTTCGGCCGCGCGATGTTCGCTACGCACCGTCTCGATCGGAATGACGGTCATGACCAGACCGCCGCCGACCCAGAACAGAACCTGCAGCCCCACCACGAGGGCGACCCATTTGTGAAGCTGGGTCGACAGCCTGAGAACCTTCATGGAACGAACCCGACTAGCCGTGACGCGCGAAGACGCGTGTGCCGCCGCCCTCGAGGATCAGCAGGGTCTCATAGGGCTCGCGCTGGCCGTCCGGCGTCTCCATGCCCGGCGACCCCAGGGGCATCGCCGGAACCGCCAGGCCCACGGCCTTGGGACGCTCGGCCAGAAGCCGTCTCACGTCCTCGGCCGGCACATGGCCCTCCAGAACATAGCCCCCGATCAGGGCGGTGTGACAGGACGCGAGGGCTTCGGGCACGCCTTGGGTGCTGCGGATCGAGCGGAGACTGGGAAGCTCGCTGATCCGCGCCTCGAAGCCCGCGGCGCGCATGTGATCCACCCAGGCCGTGCAACAGGCGCAGGTCGGCGTCTTGTAGACGGCGAGCTCGTTCGACGCGCGACCGACCGGGGCGCAGGCCGCGACCGCCAGGGCGCCCGTTCCCATGGCGATGAGACTGCGGCGTGAGAGTGGAATGGAGTGGGATCCCATGAGACCTCAAGAAAACGATGTGCAAACGGCGCTGACCGTCGCGGTCGCGCTCAGGCCGCCGGACGGAAAGGCCGCGCCGAGGAATGATAGATGTCGAACCTCCACTCGTCACCTCGCTTGCGCAGGACGCTGGTCGCGGCGCCGCGGCGTTCTATGGGAGCTCGCGCGCCGTCCTTGAAGGTGATGTGGTAGGTGTAGGTCTCGCTTACGAAGGCCGTATCGCCATCGACCTCGATCTTCATGTCGTGGTCGCGGAAGTCGAACCCAGCGAGATCGGCGAACTCAGGACCCAGATGGTGCTCCAGATAGTAGGCGAACGATCCCTCCACGCCGCCGTTCTCGAAGATTTCGGAGTCGGACCAGAACAGGGCCGGCGTCTGCGACACATCCATCCGCTCGATGGCGGTCTTGTAGGCGGTGACCACGGCGCGGACCTGTTGTTCGTCCGCGGTCTGGGCCTGCGAGGCGGTGGCGAGGAGAGCGGCGACCGCCAGTCCGGCGAAGGTTGAACGAAACATCGTGGGCGAGGCTCCTGTTTGCCGGCCGCGAAAGGTGTGTCGGACGGGCGTGGGTGAAAAAACGAGAAGGTTGAACGACGGCGCGGCCTTCAGAACATCAGATGTCTCACGCCGTGGGTCAGCATGCCGCCCAAGAGGCCGTTGATCACGACGGCGACGGCGGTGAGCGTCAACAGGCCGATGTAGACTCTCTCGCGCCCGGGCCCCGGCCGGCGGACCCAGTGCTCCTTCGCCCACCAGCTGAGGAGGCCCAGCGCGGCGATCGAAGTGCCGAGCCATCTGTGAGAGGCGTGGGTCGCGTCGTCCCGTCCCGGCATCCCCATGGCGAACCAGCCCAATGCCACTGCGCCGACCGCGGAGATGGCCGCCAAGGCGATGATGACGCGCGTGCCCTGGGTCAGGACCGGACGCCGGAGGGTCAGGGCGGCGATCTCGAGGAGGGCGGCGACGAGGAACAGGGCGATCGGAAAATGCACCGCGGCCGGGTGCATGGCGCCGAGCCAGCGGTACAGGCGCTGCGGCATGGGTTTCGGACCCTCGTCCGCCATCATGGCCCCGTGGTCCATGTCGGCCGCCATGCCGGGCATGGCCATCATGTCCGATTGCGGCCCCTCGGCGGTCGATGCGGCGCTCTGGCCGCGAACCGCCGGGGCGTCATGATCCTCGTGCGCGATCGCGGGCGCGCTCACCGACAAGGCGAGCGCGAGTCCCAATGCCGGGAAAAATCCGCGTGATGTCATAAACCCTCTCCACTCCTGTCCCTTCTGCTATCTACGCAGCGCGAGGTCCGCCCCCTCGCCCGAGGGATGTCACGGTCTTGGCCGTAGTAGGATGTAGGGGCGCAAGGAGAGTGTTCGATGTCGCTTAAACTGGATGACATTCTGGCCGAGTCCGCGATGACGCCCATCGGCCGGTCGCTCGACGGGCTCGAACCGCTGGTCTGGAGCCGGGTCGAGACGCTTCGTGGCGAACGACTGGCCACGCAGGTCCGTCTCGGCGCGGTCGCCGTGGCCCTCGCCACCGGTCTGACGGCGGGCGGCGTCGGCGCGGCCGCCGCGCCGAGCCCGCCGGGAGAGATGGCCATCTTCACGGTCGATGCGGGCCTGTCGCCTCTGGTGAGACTGGAAACCGGGCGGTGATGCGCGGCTGGCGCGCGATCGTCCTGACGGCCGTGCTGGCGGCCGTCGCCAGCGGCGCGGGCACCTGGATCAGCGCCAGCTGGGTGCTGAGCCGGCGCGAGCCGCCGTCCCTGCACGACATCGTGCACCACGATCTCAAGCTGTCGCCTGACCAGTTGACGCGCATCGAGGCGGTCGAGGCCCGGTTCGCCGCGCGTCGGCCCGCGCTCGAAGCCGATGTCCGCGCGGCCAACCTCGAGCTGGCGCGCGCGATCGAACAGAGCGACGGCGACGGTCCCCCGGTTCAGGCCGCGGTCGACCATTTCCACGTCGCCATGGGCGCCCTTCAGAAGGAGACGATAGCCCACGTCTTCGAGATGCGGTCGGTGCTGACCCCTGCCCAGGCCGAGGTCTTCGACGACCGCATCGTGGCGGCTCTCGCGCCCGACGAAGGCTAGCGTTCCGGGTGGAGAGTCCAGCGAACCTGTCAGCGCGCGCCGCCGGCGGCGATCGGGCGGCCTTCGGCGCGTTGATGCAGCAGACCAAGACGGCCCTGTTCCGCTTCGTCCGGCGCTATGTCGGCGACGAACAGGATGCGTGGGATCTGCTGCAGGAGACCTATGCGGCGGCCTGGATCAATATCCGCCGCTATGACCCGGCCCGGCCCTTCGAGGCCTGGATCCGGACCATAGCGCTCAACAAATGCCGGGACTGGAGCCGCCGCCGGTTCGTCCGACGCCTGATCCGGGGCGACGTCGATCTGGCATCGCCGGAAGCCTTGGCCGTGGCGAACGGCGACGAGCCGGCGGATGAACGGATGGAGGCTGGCGACCGACTCGCCCGTCTGAACGAGGCGATCAGCCTTTTGCCGCCGCATCTCAAGGCCCCGCTGCTGCTCACCGCGATCGAGGGGCGCAGCCAGGCGGAGGCGGCCGAAATCCTCGGCGTGACCGTCAAGACGGTGGAGACGCGCGTGGCGCGCGCCCGTCGCAAGCTGTTCGACGTCCTGGGCGGTCCGGGCGACGTCCCGCCGGCTCCGAAATGACGCGGATGAGGGCCGGACGACGAGGGCTGCGGCGCTCGCCCGCGTAAACCAGTATGAAGGCGTCGAGGGAAATACCTGACCGTCGCCCTCTTATCAGGAGCTTGCCACATGAGATTGCCGATCCTCGCCGCGGCCGCGGCGGTCACTCTGGGGGCTTGCCAGCCGGCCTCCGAGCCTCAACCGGTGGACGCCGAGCCGGCACCGGACGCGTCAGCGATGGCTCCGATGGAAGCCGTGCCGGCCGCAACCCCCGAGCCGACGCCGCCGCAGGCCGCCACGCCCGCCCCTGCGGCATCCACCCCGGCCGCGCCTGCCAAGGCATCGGCGTCCCGCCCGGCCCCTCGGCCCGCGCCCGCGCCCGCGCCAGAGCCGACACCGCCGCCTGCCGATCCGATGGCCGGCCATGACATGTCGAAGATGGACGGCATGACCATGCCGCCCAAACAGTAGTTCGCTTGAAGTCCAGGAGTTTTCGATGAGCCGTTCAATTTTCGCCACTCTCGCCGCCCTCGCGGCGCTGGCTCCTCTGTCGGTCGCCCAGGCTCAGAGCCAGTCGCATGCCGGCATGTCGGCGCAGGACCACGCCGCCATGCAGGCGCCGGCCAATGGCGTGGCGACCACTCCGGCGGACAACGCCATGCTGTCCTCCGCCCCGACCACCTTCTCGGCGACTTTCCCGCACGCCATGGTCCTGACGTCCCTTCGCCTGACCGGCGGACCGTCGAACCAGGCGGTCGATGTGGCCCTGTCAGCGGAGGCTGCACCCGCGGTCACCGTCAGCGCCCCGCTTCCGGCCCTCGCGCCCGGCACCTACGCCGCCGCCTGGACCGCGAAGGGCGCCGACGGCCATCAGATGAACGGCGTCGTCCGTTTCATGGTTCACTGAGGAGGCGGCCTCCCGCCTCCTGAGGGGCCGAAACCGAAGTGGGGAACGCCGCGCGGCGAGCCGCGCGGCGTTTTTCTTGCGCGATCGGATCGTCGATCTGGCGCACCTCGATCGCGGGCGGCTTAAAAGCGACGCGGCGGTATCCCGCACGCCGAACCCTTCATTCACGCTGAGTGTGAAGCGCAGGCAGACAACGCGCCAGGCCCGTCAAGGTCCTGACCACCACGTCGGCGTCGCTGCGACGGGGTTCGGCCTCAAGGGCCCGTTCCGGATCATACAGCACGGTCCGACAGCCCAGAGCCTTGGCCGGACGGATGTCCCATTCGAGGCTGTCGCCGATCACGCAGACCTCGGGGGCCTCGACGGCCAGGGCGGCGAACGCACGCCTGAACGCGTCGGGAAAGGGCTTTCCCACGCCGACTTCGCCCTCGATCTGAATGTGATCGAAATACGGTTCGAGACCGAACCGTTCGATCTTGGCGCGCTGCAACGGTCCGGCGCCGTTGGTGAGAAGCGCGAGGCGATAGCCCGCGTCGCGCAAGTCGAGCAGCAGGGCCTCAGCCCCCGCCTCGAGCCGCATCTCTTCGTCCCGCCGCCGGCTGAAGGCGTCGGCGAGGCTCGAGACCGTTTCGCAAGCCGGTGCGGGATGGCCTTCCCGAAGCAGGGTCTCGAAGGCCGCTGTCGCGATGAGGCGCCGCGCGTGTCGTGGGTCGGCGCGACCCAACTCATGACACCGCGGGTCGCGCCAGAACGCCTGCCCGGCCCGCGTGAGCGCCTGCGCCGCGATATCCGGGGCGAGGCCGCCCAGCTCGGCTTGCATCATCAAGCAGACGCTCCGCCAGGCCAGATCCGGCCGGCGGTAGGCCGAGAGCAGGGTGTCGTCGAGGTCGATGACCACGGCCGAGAGGGGCCGCGGCCTCACCGAGACCTCCCCGTCCTTTCCAGCCGCCGAGACCGGGGACGCCGCGCCTCGGCGACGATCCGCGACCGCCTATCGGGGCCAAGGATCAGACGAGGCCCGCCGCCGCCGACCTTCGCTAGAACCACGTCCGGATGCCGACGACGAGGCGCGTGTCTTCCGAGCTTCGCCCATCGGCTTCGAGGAAGTCCGCCGTATTCCCGAAGCTCTTGGTCCATTCCAGGCCGACATAGGGGGCGAACTCCTTGTGGAATTCGTACCGCAGCCGAGCCCCGATCTGGATCGACGTCAGGCCGGATCCAATCCGGAGCTCGGGGATGTCCTCGGCCGATAGCACGACTTCAGCGCGAGGCTGCACGATCCAGCGGTTGGTGATCCGCTGATCGTATTCGGCCTCCGCCCTCGCCGTGAGTTCACCCTTGTTGGAGAGGAAGGCCGCCGCATCGACCTCGAACCAGTAGGGCGCGAGGCCCTGAACGCCCACGACCAGATCGGTTCGATCGCCCTCCGGACGGTAGGTCTGTCGCAGACCCGTCTGGAAGTCGAAGAAGGGCCGGAACGCCCGGCTGTAAAGGGCCTGGATCTCGGCTTCCTCGACCTCGCCGTCGAAGTCGCCCTCGACTTCCGACTTCCACCAGAAGCGGTTGATGTCGCCGCCGGTCCAGCCCTGCGCGTCCAGCGCGTAGCCTTCTTCGCCGTCTCCGAAACTCGCTTCGAGCTGGTCGATGATCACCGCGGTGGTCCACACGTCGCCATTCTCGACGCGAAGCTGTTCGCGGGCCGCCGCCATCTCCGCGGGATCGAACAGGGTATCGGCGGCGTGAGCGGGGCCGCTGGTCGCCCCGGGCGGAACGGGCATTTCCGGAGGGCGTCCCGGGTTGTCCGCGCTGGTCGGCACGTCGGGCGGCATCGCCATGGCCGACATGTCATGACCCGGGGGCATCTGCCCCATGGTCGACATGTCATGTCCCGCCGGCATGGCCGACGCGGGCGCGGTCTGGCCCATCGTCGACATGTCGTGCCCGGCGTGGGGATCCCGCTGACCGGCGGCGGCCGGCTGTTGGCCGCTCTGCATGGTCGACATGTCGTGGCCCGCCGGCATGGCCGGCGCGGGCGCGGTCTGGCTCATCATCGCCATGTCGTGCCCGGCGTGGGGATCCGGCTGACCGGCGGCGGCCGGCTGCTGGCCGCTCTGCATGGTCGACATGTCATGTCCCGCCGGCATGGCCGGCGCGGGCGCGGCCTGCCGCATCGTCGACATGTCGTGCCCGGCGTGCGGGTCCGCCTGGCCGGCGGCGGCCGGCTGCTGGCCGCTCTGCATGGTCGACATGTCATGTCCCGCCGGCATGGCCGGCGCCGGCGCGGTCTGGCCCATCGTCGACATGTCGTGCCCGGCGTGCGGATCCGCCGACGCCGGCGCGCGCTCGGGCACGGCGCCGGTCGGGCAGACCGGCGCCCCGGACGTTCCGACGCGGGACGGATCCGCCGTCGGCGCGCCGCGCCGGACGCAACCGGCGGGCAGCTGGACGGCGGGCTGGACGGCGTTAGCCGCCGCGCCGTGCCCGGCGTGGCTCTGCGCGAACACCGGGGCGGCCGAGGCCGCGAGGAGCAGAGGGACGAGACCCACGGACCGACGGATCATGACGAGGCTCCTGTCATCGGGCGGACGGTGACGACGTTGAACATGCCCGCGTGCATGTGCATCAGCATGTGACAGTGGAAGGCCCAGTCCCCGGGATTGTCGGCGGTCAGGTCAAAGGTGACCTTGCCGCCGGGGAGAACGTTGACCGTATGCTTCAGCGGTTGGTGGCCCGCCGGTCCGCCGGTCACCAGTTCGAAGAAGTGGCCGTGCAGGTGGATGGGGTGGGCCATCATGGTGTCGTTGACCAGGGTCACCCTCACCCGCTCGTTCCGCTCAAAGCGGATCGGCTCGACCAGTTCGCTGAACTTTCTTCCGTCGAAGCCCCACATGAACCGCTCCATGTTGCCGGTCAGGTGGATCTCCATGGTCCGCGATGGGGGACGCTGGTCCTTGTTGGGCGTCAGCGAGACCAGGTCGGTGTAGACCAGCACGCGGTGGGGTACGTCGGCCAGTCCCGTCGGGCGCTCGCCCATGCGGTTGGCCGGCGCCATGGCGATGGCGTCCACGCCGACCCCCACCGCCATGTCCGGCGGCGCGTTGGCGGGATCGCGCATGCTCATGCCGGCCATGGAGCCGTGGTCCATCCCGGTCATCGCACCCGTGGACTGGGTCGCCATGGCGCCGTGATCCATCCCGGCCATGGCGCCGCCGGAGGCGCCGGTCATGGCGCCATGATCCATCCCCGCCATGGCGCCGCCCGGCTGGCCTCCCATCGAGCCGTGGTCCATGCCGCCCATCCCGCCCATGTCCCCCATGCCCATGTCCTTCATGGTCAGGTTTGGAACCTCGCGGAGCGGCGGAACCTCGGCGGTCATCCCCAGGCGCGGAGCAAGGGTCGCCCGCCCCATGCCGGAACGGTCGATGGCCTCGGATACGATGGTGTAGGCACGATCTTCCGTCGGCCGGACGATGACGTCGTAGGTCTCCGCCACCGAAATCTGGAACTCATCGGTCTCGACCGGGCGCACGTTCTCGCCGTCGGCCTGGACCACGGTCATCGACAGGCCGGGGATGCGGACGTTGAAGATCGACATGGCCGAGGCGTTGATGATGCGCAGTCGCACCCGTTCGCCGGGTCGGAACAGGCCGGTCCAGTTCTCCTGCGGGCCGTGTCCATTGATCAGATAGGTGTAGGTCGTCCCATTCACGTCGAGGATGTCGCGCGGGTCCATCCGCATCTGGCCCCACATGCGCCGTTCCTCCAGGCTCATGCGGTCCTCGCCGGAGAAGAGGCCCGCCAGGGTCGTGCGCTGCCGGTTGAAGTAGCCGGGGCTCTTCTTCAGCTTGTCGAGGATTTCGTGCGGATGCATGAAACTCCAGTCCGACAGGACCAGCACATGCTCGCGGTCGTAGGCGACCGGATCGGCGCCGGCCGGATCGATGACGATCGGCCCGTAGTGGCCGAGCGCCTCCTGCAGGCCGGAGTGGCTGTGATACCAGAAGGTGCCGGACTGCCTGATCGGAAACTCGTAGACGAAGGTCTCGCGCGGCTTGATGCCTGGGAAGCTGATCCCGGGCACCCCGTCCATCTGGAAGGGTAGAAGAATCCCATGCCAGTGGATCGAGGTGTCTTCGTCCAGGGTGTTCGTCACCGCCAGACGGACGTTCTGGCCTTCGCGCAGCCGCAACACCGGCGCCGGCAGCACGCCGTTGATGGTCGTGGCCGTCGCGGTGCGCCCGTTCACGGTGAAGGGCGTCTGACCGATGGTCAGATCGATATTCGGCCCAGTCAGGGTAGGCAGGTCCGACCGCAGCCCCGGCGAGCCCGTCTGCGCCCAGGCGGGCATCAGGCCCTGCAAGGCGGCGAGACCGCCGCCCGCGACGGCGCCGCGCAGCAGCAGTCGACGATCCAGCTTCATAAGATACTCCTCAAAGTCAGAACCGCGCCTCGGCGAGGCGACGATCTATAGGGTTTTACGCAGGCGACCCGGTCGGCCCTCGCGACACGCTGCCGCAGAGCCGACCGGGCCGGAAACTCCCGTCGCCTGGCGCTGGATCAGCGCCTCGCCAGGATGGCTTTCATCTGGGCGATCTCCCTCTCCTGGGAGCTGACGATCTCCTCGCACAGACCCAGCACTTCCGGATCCGTCAGCGAGGCCTGCTGACACATCAGGATGGCGCCGGAATGGTGCGGGATCATCGATTTCAAGAACTCGGTGTCGCCCACCGCCGCCTGGGTCCGCATGCCGTAGAAGCTCACCGCGAACACCAGGGCGGCGGCTCCGCCGATCAGAAGGTTGGTCCGTTTCGACGGATACATCGATCGCATGAAGATCAGCATGAGGATGGCCATCGGCGACACCATCATCAGCGTCATGTAGACGTTGTTGAGGTTGAAATAGAAGTGATTGAGGGACGCGATCATCGTGTACATCACCAGGTACATGATGATGAAATCCACGATGAGCTCGACGCCGAAGGAACGGTAGCTCCCCTTCATCGAGTCCATCGTCTTCATCTTTGAGTCCATCGTCTTCATCTTTTCCATGGATCGGTCCTTTCGCGACAACGCTCTTCAATCACATTCCGATCGCCAATCAGGCGGCGCCGGCCGGATGGGAGTCCAGCCAGGCGCGCAACTCGGCGATGTCGGCGGTCTGCATCTCGATCGTTTTCTGCGCCATGCGCCGGATGTCGGCGTCCTGACTTTCGCGCAACACCACCTGGGCCATGTCGAGGGCGCCCTGGTGATGCGCGATCATCTTGCGAGCCCAGGTCTGGTCCGTGTCGGCCCCGGTCGCGGCCATCATGGCGTCCTTCATCTCGGCCTCGGCCGTCGCGTATGGATTTTCCGCGCTTCCGCCTGGAGCCGCCGCGCCGGCGGCGGCGCCCACGTTCGTTTCAAGCCAGCGCCGCAGCTCGGCGATGTCGCCGGGCTGCATCTCGATGGTCTTCTGGGCCATGCGACGGATATCCGCGTCCTGTGTGTCCCTCAGCACGATCTCGGACATGTCCAGCGCGCCCTGGTGGTGAGGGATCATCTTGCGGGCCCATGTCTCGCCCGCATCCGCGCCCATGGCGGACATCATGGCCTCGTGCATCTTGGCCTCGGCGGCGGAGAACGGAGTCTGCGCCATGGCCATCGGCTCCTGCGTCTGAGCCGAGGCTTCGGCCTCCGTGTTCGGCGGCGGTTCCGCCGCCGGGCTGCAGGCCGCCAGAACGAGAGCGGAACAGCCGGCGACCAAGAGAGACGTGCGGGTGAAAGTCGGGGTGAGCATAGGGAGTCTCCGCTTGAGGGGGTCGCCGGCGAATCGCCGGACGGCCAGACGATCGATGCGTCCGACAACGTTGCGGCGGGTGCGAGTTTGGTCCCTTGCCCCGACTGCCCACGCCGGACATCGTCCAGCGTAATCCGGCCCCGGAGCCACGGTTCCGCCGTGATTAAATATTCCCGAACGCCGTTGGATCAGGCGAGGGATCGGTCGCCGGAATGCGTATTGGCGCCCGCCGCGGCTCTCGTCTGCGACGGCCTTCTGGCCATGGGACGTCCATCAGAGTCGGACGGCCCGGAGCCGCAGCGCGTTGGCGATCACACTGACGGAGGACAGGGCCATCGCCAACGCCGCCAGGGCCGGCGATAATAGGAGGCCGGAGACCGGGTAGAGCAGTCCCGCCGCGATCGGAATGCCGAGGGTGTTGTAACCGAAGGCGAAGACCAGGTTCTGGCGGATGTTGCTCATCACCGCACGGGACAGTTTGCGCGCCCGGACGAGGCCCTGGAGATCGCCGCCGAGAAGGGTGACCCCGGCGCTCTCGATCGCGACGTCCGAGCCGGCGCCCATGGCCACCCCCACGTCGGCGGCGGCCAGGGCCGGGGCGTCGTTCACACCGTCTCCGGCCATGGCGACGATCCGACCCTCCGCTCTCAGCCGCTCGACGACCGCCGCCTTGTCCTGGGGCAGAACCTCGGCCTGAACGTCGTCTATGCCGAGCCGGCGCGCCACCGCCTCCGCCGTTGTACGGTTGTCGCCGGTCATCATCACCAGACGCAGCCCCGACGCCTTCAGATCGCGGATGGCCTCGGCGGTCGTCGCCTTGACCGGATCGGCGATGCCCAGCACGCCGGCCGCAGCCCCGTCCACGGCGACGAAGATGGCGGTCGCGCCGTCTTGGCGAAGCGTATCGGCCCCGGCTTCCAGAGGCCCGACGTCGACGCCGATCTCGGCCAGATAGCGGCTGTTGCCGAGCGCCACGCGGCGGCCGTCGACGACCCCGGTGACGCCGCGCCCGACGGGGCTGTCGAAGTCCGACGCCTCGGACAGAACCAGATTTTGGTCGCTCGCCGCCCGAACGACGGCGTCCGCCAGCGGATGCTCGCTGCTCCGCTCAAGACTGGCGGAAAGTCTCAGAAGCTCGGCCTCGTCGAACCCGTCGGCTGGCCGGACGGCCGTCACCGAGGGGCGCCCCTCCGTCAGGGTGCCGGTTTTGTCGAGCACCAGGGTGTCCACCTTCTCGAAGCGCTCCAGCGCCTCGGCGTTCTTGATGAGCACCCCGGCGTGAGCGCCGCGCCCCACCCCGACCATGATGGAGATCGGCGTGGCCAAGCCCAGGGCGCACGGACAGGCGATGATCAGCACGGAGACCGCGGCGACGAGGGCGTAGGACAGCCGCGGTTCGGGGCCGGCCAGGCCCCAGACGATCGCGGCGAGAACGGCGATCCCGATCACGGCCGGAACGAACCAGCCCGACACCTTGTCGGCCAGCCGCTGGATCGGCGCGCGGCTGCGTTGGGCCTGCGCCACCATCTGGACGATCTGCGCCAGGAGGGTGTCGGCGCCCACCTTGTCGGCTCGCATGACGAACGAGCCGGTCTTGTTGAGCGACCCGGCGACGACCTTGTCGCCGACGTCCTTGGTCACCGGCATGGATTCACCCGTGACGAGGGACTCGTCGAGGGTGACCCGGCCGTCCAAGATCTCTCCGTCGACCGCCACCTTCTCGCCGGGACGGACGCGCAGCCGATCTCCCACAGCGACCAGATCGAGGGTGACGTCCTCATCGCCGCCGTCGTTGCGGACGCGCCGCGCGGTCTTCGGGGCGAGGTCCAGCAGGGCCCTGATGGCCCCCGACGTCTGTTCGCGCGCCCGAAGCTCCAGGATCTGGCCGACCAGCACCAGGACGGTGATGATGGCCGCCGCCTCGAAATAGACCGGCGCGCTGCCGTCCATCCGCCGGACCGCCGCCGGGAACAGATGCGGCGCCAGAACCGCGACCACGCTGTAGATCCAGGCCGCACCGACGCCGATGGCGATCAGGGTGAACATGTTGAGGCTGCGATTGCGGATGGACGCCCAGCCCCTCTGGAAGAACGGCCAGCCGGACCACAGCACGACCGGCGTCGCCAGGGCGAACTGGATCCAGTTGGAGGTCTGGCCCGGAATCCGCATCGCCAGCCCGGTCAGATGGCCGCCCATTTCAAGCGCGAAGACCGGCAGCGTCAGAACCGCGCCGATCCACAGGCGACGGGTGAAGTCGATCAGTTCGTGATTGACCGGAGCCTCGGCGGTGACGGTCTCCGGCTCCAGCGCCATGCCGCAGATCGGACAGGAGCCCGGTCCCTCCTGGCGCACCTCGGGATGCATCGGACAGGTGTAGATCGCACCGGGCGTGACGGGAGCCGGTTCGGGCCGCTCGCCGAGATAGCGATCCGGATCGTCCACGAATTTGGTCCGGCAGCCCGCCGAACAGAAGACATACTCCTCCCCCGCGTGGGCGGCCCCATGCGCCGTGGTCGCCGGATCGACGGTCATGCCGCAGACCGGATCGATCGCCTGGGCGCCGGCTTGAGGCGTCTTGTTCGAACAACAGCCGTGACCGGCGGGATGGGAATGGGATGACGTAGCCATGACGGCTCCTCAGACAACCTCACTAACAAATATACTCCACAGGGGTATCGCGCAAGGTGTGACGGTGAGGTAGGATCGAACGGTCGGAACGAGGAACAGGATGCAGACCGAGATCAAGCCGAAGGTGTTGAACCGCCTGAGCCGCATAGAGGGACAGGTGCGTGGTCTTTCCAGAATGGTCGAGGAGGACCGCTACTGCATCGACGTCCTGACCCAGCTCCAGGCCGTTCGGGCGGCGCTGTCGCGTGTCGAGGGCCAGGTCTTGAAGGACCACATGGATCACTGCGTCATGGGCGCGATCGCGGGTGACGATCTCGCCGACCGCAAGGCCAAGGCGTCCGAACTGATCGAACTTCTCGGCCGCGCTTCCCGCTAGCCGGGGACGGACTCCCGGCGTTTGGTCGCCAGGCCCGGCGGTCGGCCTGGACATCCTCTCGTCTGGCTGAGGGACATGACATGTCTTGGGGGCGGCCTCACCCAGAGCCGCAGCGGTCCAGGCTGGCAAACCGGCCGAGGGCATGCCGAGCCCCGAGCCAGACTTGGACGTCCCGTATGACCGGCCGGCCCCGTCTGGCGTCGCGCATGAGGGATGTTCCCGCCCGATGCGTATCTCAATATGGCGGCGGTGCTGATCCGCCGCCCTTGGGGGGCCATCGCGAATGACATCCGTACCGCCGACCCGAGACGGCTATCCCGCCGATCTCAGGGCCCTGACCAGTCTGCGCGCCTTCCTCGCCTTGGGGGTGGTGCTGTTCCATTATCAGCTCCAATGGGATCCGGCCCTGGGCTTCAGCCCGATCATCGAGCGAAGCCGGCTGGCGGTGGACGCCTTCTTCATGCTGTCGGGCTTCATTCTGGCGCACGTCTACGGTCCGGCCTTCGCGAGCCGCGGTTTCAGTTACCGGCGTTTCATCGTCGCCCGGCTCGCGCGGCTTTATCCCCTGCACGTCGCGGTTCTGACGGGCGCCTTGATCATGGTGCTGGGCGCGACCGCCGCCGGCGTCCGCTTCGACGCCGAGGGCTACGGGCCGCTGGCCTTCTTCCAGACGCTGTTTCTCATCCAGGCCTGGTTTCCGACCGATGCGGAGTTGAACTGGAGCGGCCCGAGCTGGTCCCTGTCGGCGGAATGGTTCGCCTATCTGCTGTTCCCCGCCTACGCCTGGCTGGCCCTCCGTCTGCGAGCGCGGCCGTGGGTGCTGCTGGGGATCGGGGCCGCGGCGTTCGTCGCCCTCGACGCCTTCTACGTCCAGGCGTTCGGCAAGGTCCTTCCGCGAGCTGAGGACTCCCTCGGCATTCTCCGGATCGTCCCCGAATTCCTGGTCGGCATGGCGCTCTACGGGCTGGGCCATCGCTGGCGCTGGAGCCCGCCCGTGGCCGCCGCGGCCGCCCTGTCCACGACCGTCCTGCTGCTGGGCGCGATGCAGCTGTCACTGGACGATCGCACCATCGTCGCCCTCGCCGCCCCCGTGATTCTGACCTGGTCCCTGCTCGCGCGGGCGGATTGCGAGGGCCCCCTCGCCGCCCCGGGCCTTGTCTTCGCCGGAGAAGCGTCCTTCGCCCTCTATCTGGTGCACATGCCGGTGATCGTGGCCTGGAAGGGCGTCGTGGCCGAACTGCGCGGCGTCGACAGCACCTTCCGCATCACGCCGGTCGAACTGATCGGATTGTTCATCGCCACGGCCCTGATCGCGGCGGCGCTGCATCTGCTCGTCGAAAAGCCCGGCCGAACCTGGATAAGGCGCCGGTTCGACAGGCGTCGCGACGAGCTCGCCCCGGCCGCGCTCAGCCCGCCGGCGCTCCGTGAGCCTGACGACCGCTGAGCCGACCGGTCTCTTCGCCCTTCGCGACGGCCGTCCGCTCGTTGGCGATGACACCGCCGTCGTCGAGAACCGGCCGATCCCGACCTCCGATCGACCCGTCGCGAGGACCTCCGTCGCGGATAAACCGCACCGTCTCCGTTCGGAGATGCGGCTCGGCCACGAAGCCGGCGTCCGCCAGGGCGAGATGCTGTGGCGTCGCGGGCGCGCCGCGCTCAGGTTTCCACCAGCCCTCCGTCGCCGCAGCCTTCGGAAGAAGGCCGCTGATGATGCGTTCGATATCGCGGAACGTCAGCACCACTTCGGTCCGCCTTTGACGCCGCAGATAGGTTGCGAGAGGCGCGTATTTGGCCATCAACCTCTTTTCCTCTCGCCGCCCCGCAGGTCAAGCGCTGCTCGGCCCCTGTGATAGCCACGAAGAAGCCAACGCCAGGCTGGCTAGATGCGAGTGCGATTGACTCGCAAGAAGGCCTGTGGTCAGACGCCCTCTATGTCGTTCCCACTGAAGTGCTCCATGTCCCCTCGTCTCCTCGCCACCGGCGCCCTTCTGCCGCTGCTGCTGGCCGCGCTTCCCGCGGCGGCTCAGGAGGACCCCACCCCGGACACGACGCTTCTGGATCAGGTGGTAGTCACCGCCTCCCGGATCGAAGCCCCCCGTTCCGCGATCGCCGCCACGGTCGAGCTCATCGACGCCGAGGCCATCGCCCAGCAGACGGCGCTGGCCGCCTCGGCCGTCGACACGGTGGCGGCCCTGGTGCCCTCCTTCTCGCCGACGCGGCAGAAGCTGTCGGGCTTCGGCGAGACGCTGCGCGGGCGTTCGCCGCTCTATCTGGTCGACGGCGTGCCGCAGTCGACGCCGCTGCGCGACGACAGCCGCGACGGCTACACCATCGATCCCTTCTTCATCGACCGGGTCGAGGTCATCTTCGGCTCCAACGCCATCCAGGGCGTCGGGGCCACCGGCGGCGTGGTCAACTACGTCACCGCCCGCACGCCGGCCGAGGGCGAAGGCCTGACGGGCCGGATGATGGCCCAGATCACAACCGACGATGAGCTGCAGGGCGACGGCGTCGGCGCCAAGATCGCCGCCATCGGCGGACGTGACTTCGGCGCCTTGGACCTGACCCTGGGCGCCGTCTTCGAAACCCGCGGGGCCTATTACGACGCCGACGGCCGCCGCATCGGCTTCGACGGCGCCCAGGGCGAGGTGCAGGACTCGCAGGTCCTCTCGCTGTTCGCGCGCGGCGGCTGGGATCTAGACGGCGATCGCCGGCTGGAGGGTTGGGTCAACCGGTTCGATCTGGAAGGCGACGGCGACTATGTGACCGTGGCGGGCGACCGGGCGACGGGCGTCCCGACCACCGCCGTGCGCGGCGCGGCGCCGGGCGAGCAGCCCTCGAACGCGGTGACCTCTGCGGCCCTGACCTACACCGACCGCGACCTGTTCGGCGGCGTCCTGCGGGCCCAGGTCTTCGCCCACGATTACCAGGGCGTATTCGGCGGCGGCAGCTTCCCCGACTTCCAGGATCCCCGCATCGCCCCGGTCGGGACCCTGTTCGACCAGTCGGCCAACAATTCGGAAAAACTGGGCTTCAAGATCGACTGGCAGGGCCAGGTTCCCGGCCTGACGGGCCTGAAGGCACTGGTCGGCCTCGACGGCCTGCGCGACCGGACCTATCAGGAACTGATCCTGACCGGGCGCAACTGGGTGCCCGAGACGGCCTACGAGAGCCTGTCGCCCTTCCTGCAGCTGAATCAGTCGGTCCTGGCCGACCGCCTCAGCCTGTCGGCGGGCGTGCGGCGTGAATCGGCGAAGCTTAAGGTCGACGACTTCCAGACCCTGTACGCCTACGGCCCTCAGACGGTGGCGGGCGGCGAGCCGGGCTTCGAGGAGACCCTGTTCAACGTCGGCGCCGCCTTCGAGGTGACGCCGGCTCTCCTCGTCCACGGCTCCTTCGCCCAGGGTTTCACCATGCCGGACGTCGGTCGGGTGCTGCGCGGCATCAACCGTCCAAACCAGGACGTCGACACCTTCCTCAACGTCGAACCGGTCGTGTCGGACAACACCGAGGTCGGGGTGGAATACCGCGGTGCGCGCGTCGAGCTGTCCGCCGCCGTGTTCCGGTCCGAGGCCGAACGCGGCTCGCTGCTGAACCGCCTGCCCTCGGGCATCTTCGAGGTGCAGCGGCAGCCCACGCGGATTGATGGACTGGAGCTGAAGGGTCTATGGCGCGCCACGGACGCCCTGACCCTTGGCGGCAGCTACGCCGCGCTCGACGGCCAGAGCGACAGCGACGGCGACGGCGACCTGGACCGCGACCTGAACGGGGCCAACATCTCGCCGGACCGCCTGCTGCTGTGGGGCGAGTACGAGACAGGCCCGATCGCCCTGCGCCTTCAGGCCCAGACCTTCCTCGCGCGCGACTTCGACGGCGAGCCCGCGGCGAACGGCTTCGAGGGTTATGCCGTGTTCGACGCCGTGGCCCGCTACGAGGCGGGCTTCGGCACGGTGTCGCTGGGGGTGCAGAACCTGCTGGACGAGCAGTACATTTCCTATTTCTCGGACACACAGGGGCCGACCGACAATCTGCGCTTTTTCGCCGGTCGCGGGCGCACGGCCACCGTGACCCTGACGCGGAGCTTCTGAGCCGGTGATGGGCGCGATCCGCACGCTCCACGCCTGGGCCGGGACCGCCCTCTCGATCCTGGCCGTGGTGTTGGGCCTGACGGGATCGTTGCTGGTGTTCGAGGACGACTGGATCCGCGCCACCGTCCCCGCCGCGCGCGCCGAGATCGATCTCGATGCCGCCCGTCTGGGTGCGGCGCTGGACCGGCTCGAGGCAGCCGAGCCCCGCCTCACCTCGGTGGTCCTGCCGGGCGGGGCGGTCGGCGTTCACCGGCTCTACCTGGCCGAGGACGGGTTCGGCTACGCCGACCCCGACGGCAAGGTGGTGGACCGCTGGTGGGGCCCGGCGCGAGCCGAGACATGGATCTTCGACCTTCACCACGAGCTGCTGGCCGGTCACACCGGCAAGCTGGTTGCCGGCGGCGCCGGCCTGACCCTGGCGGTGATGATCCTGACCGGCCTGATCGTCTGGATTCCCGCCTGGCGCGCCACCGGCTGGCGGGTCTGGCCCCGCTCGGGGGCCCGGCGCGAACTGATCGGCAGCCATCGTAATCTCGGCCTGATCTTCGCCATCCCGCTGGTCGTCTTCAGCCTCACCGGAGGGGCCATCGTCTTTCACGGCACGACCCAAGCCCTGCTGGGGGCCGTCCCGGCGCCGCCGGCGCCGGTGGTCGGGACGGGAGACGTCGACTGGGCTCGCGCGCTGACGGAAGCCCAGGCCCGCTTCCCTGAAGCGACCCCGCGCATGGCCGTCCGCCCCGCCGCGCCGGGCAGGCCCGCCACGATCCGTCTGAAGCAGCCCGGCGAGTGGCACCCCAACGGCCGCACGACCGTGACCATCGATCCGGCCACCAGCCGGGCGGTGGCGACCTCCGACGCCAACGCCCTGCCGAGCGGCGTGCGGGCCTACAATGCCTTCTACCCCCTGCACGCCAGTTCGGTCGGCGGCTGGCTCTATGACGCGGTGACGGCGCTCAGCGGCGTCGCCATGGCGGCGTTGGGGCTGGTCGGCGCCTGGGCATTCCTGGGAAAACCCCGACGGCGCTCGCCTCGGTCGAAACCGACCCGCCGAGGACAAGCGCGCGAGGGAGCGGAAGGGTCTGCCTGATCCACGGCCCTACCCTCCGCCGGTCGCCACTCCAGGCCTGATGCACTCACACGGCCCCGCGCGAACCCCTATGCGGGACCACCGGCGGCAAGGCCTCGTTCACCGTGTCGGGCAAGCCTTCCTTGGCGCCTGTAGGGGATGATGGCTGGATGACGGAAGATCCAGCACACCCTGAGCGCCGATGCCCGCCGCCGATCGCGCGCGGCGGCTGGCTCGACCTTCTGCGTTTCGTCGTGGGGGCGATGATCGTCCTCTATCACTTCCGCGAGGCCGCTCCGATCCCCTTGCCGCTCTTCCATCCGGTCTTCGACCGCGGCTATCTGCTGACCGACTTCTTCATCATCGACTCCGGCTACGTTCTCGCCCGCGTCTACGGCGAGCGGCTCGCGAACCGGCGAATTCCGCTTTCCGTCTTCTACCGTCAGCGATTTCTCAGGGTGGTTCCGGCCCACATGACCGTCAGCCTCGCCCTGGCGGGGCTGGTGCTGACGGCGGCGATCCTGGGCCAAACACCCAGCCACCCGGAATGGTTCGACTGGTCCCGGTTTCCCGCCCAGTTCTTTCTGGTGCAGGCCTATGGGGTGCCGGGCGGAGAGGGATGGAACGCGCCGACCTGGACGCTCTCGGCGCTCCTGGGCTGTTACGTCAGCCTGCCCTTCCTCGCTCGCGCGGCGCGCGGCCTGTCCCCATGGCTGATCCTCGCTCTTGGGGTGGGCGGGCTGCTCGCCGCCAACCTGTCCGCCCACGCCGCCTTCGGGTTGCCGATCTACGAGATGCCGTTGCGCCTCGGCTTCCTGCGGGCCTTTCCGCTGTTCGCCCTCGGCGTCGCCGTGGCTCTGTTCGCCCGGCAGGTCTATTGCCCGCCCCGTCTGGCCGCCGGTCTGGGCGGTTCCGCCGTGGTCGCTGTGGCGGGTCTGCAGGCTCTGGGACCCCATAATCTGGCGACCCTCGGCCTCCTGACCGTCATCATCTTCGCCACCGGGGCCTTGCCGGTTCGGAGCCCGTCCAGGCTGGTCGAGCACCTCGCTTTGATGGCGTTCGCGATCTTCCTGACCAACGAAGTGATCCGGATCGTGTGGTTCGGCGTGCTCGACGCCGTCGATTGGCGGAGTTGGAGTCCGTCAGTGCAATGGACCGCCTGGGCGGTCGGCCTGGCCGCGGCTTTCGGCGGCGCCGCCGTCTTCCGCTACGCCTTCGACCGACCGACCCAGGCCTGGTTCAATCGTCCGCAGTCGGGGTCGCGATCGACCTCCCCCGCGGCCAAGTCTCCCGTTCCCGCGCTGTAGGCCGATCCTTCACAAAAGCTCGGCGAGGTTCACATCATGGCGGCGGGGGGCGCCTGGGTGCCCATGATCGCCACGATCAGAAGCAGCAGGGCCGCCAGCACGGTCTCCAGCGCCAGGCTGCGCCGCAGGCGGCGCAAGGCGAGCGGACGGGCGTGATCGTCTTCGAGCGCCGATCCGAGATGCGGGGTCAGGACAAAGCGGTTCGAGGCCGCTAGGGCCAGCATGCCGGCGAACAGGACGAGTTTCAGGATCAGAAGAACGCCGTAGGGCGTCGTCAACAGGCTCCCGAGCCGGCTGAACCCGATCAGATAGGCGCTGTTCACCAGACCCGTGATCGTCAGCAGGACGACGGCGAGCGTTCCCAGACCGGCGAACCCCTCCAGGGCGGCGTGAGTCACCGGCGCGCCCGCCGCGTGCCCGTGGCGGGTCCGCAGCATCAGGAACAACGCGACCAGACTGCCGAGCCAGAGTCCGGCGGCGAGCGCGTGAACGACATCGGCGATCAGATGCGGCCAGCGGCCCGCGCCTTCCGTCGCCGCGCCGTGACCGGTCCAGGCCAGGCTGGCGCTGACCACAGCGCCGACGACGGTCAGCACGATCCAGCCGCCGCGTCCCGGTTTCAGACTGATCAGCAGAACGGCGGCCAAAAGGGCCATCGCCGCGCGAACCAGGAAGCCGACGCCCAGGCCCGTGCCGAATGCCACGTAGGACAGCGACTCCGGCTTCAGCGCCTCGGTCAGCGATCCCGCCATCACGGCGGTTTGGACCACGAGGTTGGCGAGAGCAGCCAGGACGGTCGCCACGGCGGCGACCAGCAGCGTCGTTCGCGGCCACCTTTCGGCGGCCGCGTCCGACATGGGCATCCTGAACGCGAAGAACAGGGGGACGCCAAACAGCAGGACGGCGCCGATGTACTGCCCCAGCCTCAGCAGGACGACCGTTGTCTCCATCTGATCAGCGGACCGAGAAGTTGGTGGACCCCGTCATCCGGTGCCCGTCCGGAGACGCCACCCGCCAGTTGACCACGTAGGCCCCGGCCGCCAACGGCCTCGCCGGAGCGCCCGAGATCGTCTTGCCGTCCTCGGACACCCGTGTCTGGACACGGATGGTCGCGCCCGCCGCATTGACGAGATCGAAACCGGAGAAGGCCGGCGCCACGCGCTCGCTGAAGGTGAGGCTGATGGTGCGCGGCGCCGCGACCGCAGCGCCGGCGGCCGGCGTGGCGCTCACGAGACGCGCGTGTGCATCCGCCTGACCGGCGACCAGGGAAAGCGCCGCGACGGTCGCGGCGAGCGATGCGATTTTGAAACGGGTCAACTCAAACTCCTAGGAAGGGACGCCCCTACTGTCTCTTACGCGGCACGCGCCCCCGCCCCTCACGAAATGAAACTGAAGCCGGCCGGCCCCCGACAAAAACACTCGACGGCGGGTTCATCCACAAACTCGGCTTCAGGGATTTAAACCGGATCAGTTGGTGGCGGCCGGCAAGCAGAGACACATCTACCAAGGGAAGGCCGGACAAAGTGAGTCACGGTCCAGTCGCGCTTCGGCACAGCGGGTCCGCTCAACCGCTGTCACCGGCAGGGCGCCGGTCTGGACGACAACGCCTTGTAGAGGCGCCGCCGCGTCGCAGACCGCAGGTCGCTAAGCGCCGCCTCGCCGATCGCCTAGACGCGGAACTCGAGCATCACGCGAGAATTCGCCGATTACTGCTCGTCGGCGCATAGTCGAAAGTTCATGCGCTTCGGGGCCCACCAGCGCCTGCGTAAACGCTAGCAGTCGGTTCAACCGGTCACTGGATATCCCGCGAGCCTTACCCATCAGTTCGCAACGCGCCATAACGACAGGCACCACAGGCTCGCCGCAGACTGTGAACCCGATCCTCAAGAATCGAAGGAACAGGGCGCCTGAGAACCACGCGGGGTAGAGGCTGGTGCGCCACGGCGCCTGCGCTATCCGACCTGCCGGTCTGCACACATTGGTTTGGGCTCTCTTCCGACGAAGCGCACCGTCTCCGCTTTCAGATCGACTTCAGCTGCGAACCCTGCCGAACCCGAGCCTACTTCTGCGGCGCGCCATCGGCGTCGTCTGCGCCGTGCGACCGCCAGCCTAGGTCACTAGACGCCTTCGGCCGAAGACCGCCGATGATCCGTTCGATGCCGCAGAAGCTTAGTCGCACTCGGTTTTGCGCCGCCGTCGCAAATCACCCGCCAACGGATCATGCCTTCCGTACCCCCATTTCGGCGACGCCAGCGGCGAGGGTCAACCTTGAGGGGTGTTTGGTTTGAACCGTTCCCGAAACGTCGGGTAAGCTGAAACCATCGTCACCCAGGCTCGCAGTTGGAGCAGTTTCTTGACGGCGCTTTCGGACACCATCCAGTTCACAGTCATTCGAGGCGAAGGCGATTGGCGCGTCCTCCGCGATGGCCGAGACGCCGGCCACTTCGATTTCAGCGTCGACGCCATCGAGTCAGCCCTGGTCCGCGCTACCACGTTGATCGAAAAGGGCGAGACCGTCGAAGTTTTCGTCCAGGACGCGGCAGGCCAGCTTAGACAGGTCGATCCTGTCGGTGGCGAGGTACTGCACTAACGTCCTCGACCGTCGTCGAGCGCCGATATCCGGTCTTCTGCACCTCTTCGAGCAATCCCCACCGGCTTGGAAAGCGTTGTTCGACGCGTCCGAGAGCTCCGACCATCCCGGTCGACTGAAAAATTCGCGACATATGAGGGAAGGGAGGAGACGCCGCGTAGTCAACAAAGAGGGGCCGCGATTTGGCCGCAATGTCGCTAGGGGGAAACCATTGGCCAATAAGTTTTCAGGAGCCGGCTCGTCGCCTCCTCTGTCCTGACCGGAATCACGATCGTGGCGACAGCGACGGCCCTGCCTGTCGCGGCGCAAAACCGTCCCTCCTCCGAGACATCGTCATCCGAACCGGCCGCAGAGCTGGAAGCTGTTGTCGTCACCGGGTCTCGCATCGCCCGACAGGACTACATCGCCAACAGCCCGATCGTGACCGTGACCCAAGAGGATTTCCAGGCGACGGGATCGGTCAACATCGAGAGCTTGATCAACGAATTGCCGCAGTTCACGGCCTTGGGCAACGCGGCCTCTAACAGCCCAAATCTGGCGGGCCAAGCCAATGTGCAACTCCGTGGTCTTGGATCGACGCGAACCCTCGTTCTTCTCGACGGGCGCCGGATAGTCCCATCCAACGCCTCGTCGGTCGTCGATCTCAACCTGTTGCCCACCCCCCTGATCGCTAGCGTCGAGACGATCACGGGCGGAGCCTCCTCGACCTACGGATCGGACGCGGTGGGCGGCGTGCTCAACTTCCTGCTCGACCGCCGCTTTGAAGGCTTCAAGCTAGACGCTCAGTACGGGGCCTCCGACCAGGGCGACGCGGAGGCGGAGGCGGTCAGCCTAACGCTCGGCGGGGACTTCGCCGAGGGACGGGGTCGCGCTGTTCTTTCGGCCAGCTATTCCAACCGGGCGTCCGTGCTCAACGCCAGTCGCTCTTTCTCGCTCATCGGCGGGTTCGCCGGCACCTCGCCGCTCGGGTCGACGGTGTTCGACGCCTCAAACTTGCCGACAGCCGCCGCCGTCAACGCCGCCGTTTCCGGCGCTGCACGGGGCGATACGTTCGGCTTCAACAACAACGGAACCTTGTTCACCTATCAGGGCGCGCGCGATTACGTGAGTCCCGGCGGCATAGACTATGAGGGGTTCCGCAAGCCGGGTCCGTTGCAGCAGACGGACTTCACCTACAGCACCGTTGATCGCAACTATCTGATTATTCCCCAGACCCGGTACAATGTGTATGCGGCCGCGAGCTACGAGCTCACCGAAGCGGTCGAGTTTTACACGGACGTCCTGTTTTCTCAGTATCAGGCCGGCAACCAGCTCGCGTCCAACCCGGGTACCGGCCCCACTACGGGCTTCCGTATCCCATCTACCAATCCGTTCATTCCTACTGAACTGCGCGGTGTCCTCAACTCGCGACCCAATCCGGCCGGGAGTTTCCGCCTCGACAAACGATTCAACGAGCTCGGTCCGCGCCGCCAGAACGAAAATTACAGCGTCTACCAGATCACCACGGGCTTACGCGGCGATCTGGTCGGTCTGCGCGACTGGACCTACGACGCCTACTTGACCTATGGCCGGGTAGACAACGACACCAATTACACTGGCTATCTCTCTCGCTCCGCCATTCAGCGGCTCCTGGAGGCGTCAGACGGCGGCGCGTCGCTCTGCACCGGCGGTTTCAACCCCTTCGGCGCCAATCCGTTGAGCGCCAGCTGTATCGCCTATGTCAGCCGGGTGCCGCGCAATAAAACTACGAACGATCAGCGTGTAGTGGAAGCCAATCTGCAGGGTGGGCTGTTCACCCTGCCCGCCGGCGAGGTGCGCGCGGCTGTCGGCGCGGCCTACCGAGAGCAGAACTACGACTTTTCGCCCGACAACCTGCTGATCAGCACCTTTACCCTTAACGGCGTCACCGGACCTGAACTGGCCGGCAACTCCGGCACGCCGCTGTCGGGATCGGATACGGTGTCGGAACTCTATGCCGAGGTACTGATCCCGCTGCTCGCCGACCTGCCGTTCATTCGCCAGCTTGAGACCAACCTCGGCTACCGTGTGTCAGACTATGACACCATCGGACAGGTCGCGTCTTACAAGGCGGACCTCAGCTGGGAGGCGATCGACGGGCTGCGGCTGCGCGGCGGTGTGCAACGCGCGGTGCGCGCGCCCTCGATCGGGGAGCTTTTCGCCGCCCAGAACCTGAGCTTCCCGTCGATCGGCGTACCCGTGTCCTCGACCGGGGTGCGGCAGTTCTCCGGCGACCCCTGCGACATCCGCGGCGCCTATCGCGCGCCCGGCGCCGCGAACGCCGGCCAGGTGCGGAGCCTCTGTCTGGCGCAGAATGTCCCGGCGCAGGTGATCGACTCCTACACCTTCTCCAACTCGCAAGTGTCGGGCGTAACCGGCGGGAATCCCGACCTGCAGGAGGAGACCGCGGACTCCTTCACGGTCGGCGCGATCTTACAGTCGCCGTTGTCTAGCGCGTGGCTTAGCGGCGTATCCGGATCCATCGACTACTATGACATCACCATCGAGCAGGTGGTCGGCACGGTCTCGACGACCGAACAGCTGCGCCGCTGCTACAATCAGGACGGCGTCTCCAACCCGACCTACGATCCGAACAACGTGTTCTGCCGCCTGTTCAGCCGGGATCCGAACTCCGGCCAGATCACCAGCACGTTCGAGACAAATGCCAACCTGGGCACGCTGAAGACCAAGGGGATCGACTTCCAGATCGACTGGCGGCTCGATCTGACCGACATAGGCGCACCAGACTGGGGCGCCCTAGCCCTCAACGTCACTGGCACCCGGCTGCTGGAATGGGAGCGGCAGGACATCCCGGGCGGCCCCTACACCGATCGCAAAGGCACCGTTTCCAACAGCTTCGGTCTAACCCTCCCGGAATGGAAGGCGCTCTCGACCCTGAACTGGACTCAGGATCCGTGGACCCTCGGTCTGCGCTGGCGTTACCAAGGCGAGGTCGAGAACTTCAACAATCGAAGCCAAGTCATCGACGCCATCCACTATTTCGATCTGAACGCTGGATTTGAGATCAACTCGACCGTCTCACTTCGCGCGGGCGTCAACAATCTGACGGACGAACAGCCGCCCGTCTATGCGCCCGCGATCGCCGCCAATACCGACCCGTCCACCTACGATCTGGTCGGACGCCGATACTACGTCGGACTGATGGCTCGCTTCTGATCCCACCGATACTCGGCGCGTCCTGCTGAAATCACGCAAAGGAAGGCCCTATCTCATGAACACTCGTCTGATGCTGACCTTGGCCACGAGCCTCAGCCTCGTCGCCGGCGGCGCGGTCGCCCACGACTTCTTTCTCATCCCCGAGCGCTTTGTCGGACCGGCCGGACAACCGCTTATCGTTCACGCGACCTCGTCGTCAGATTTTCCCGCTCTCAATGTCGGTTCGCCGCTGGCGCGGGTCGGAGAAGCACGAGCGATGGTGAACGGCAGGCCCGCCCAAGTCGCCGTGGACGCCCATCGGCAATCCCTCCGTTTAACCGTCTCCAGCGCCGACGAGGGCATGGCCGCTGTCACTCTTCAGACGGTTTGGGGCGAGTCCAACTGGCGCCCTGACCAGGTCGAGACCTACCTTGACGAGCACCCGTTCTCGGCGGAGGACATCGCGACAGTCCATCGTTTGCTTCCCGCTGGCGCGACGCTCCAGATCCGATCGCGCCGCCTAGCGAAATCTCTCGTGTGTTTCCAGACCTGCACCCCGATCCCGCAGGGCCCAACGGGTTTGGAGGTGGAGTTTCTGCCGCTGTTCGAACCGGGTCAATCGATGCCCGCCGGCTTTCAGCTGATCAGAAACGGTGAGCCGTTAGCGGCGCACCCCGTCACTATCCGTTTCGGCCCTCGCGAACGTCGCACGGTCGTCACCGACGCCGACGGCCGGTTGAAGCTTCAGGATGGCGTGAGCGGCCCCATCATGCTGGTCGCGGTAACTATTGACGCGCCGTCGCAACCCGGAGAGCGGTTTGTCACCAACAACGCGACCTTGACCTTCAACGCGCCGGTCTAGGTTGATGCCCCTGGGCGGTGGTCCTCGTCATCATCATCCGAGGCGCTACAGCCGGCTGTGACGCCCTTCTGAGACCTCCAGCCCGGCGTGCGCCAGGACTTCCGCCTCGAGGGCGATGATACGACGCATCTGGTTCTCGGCCTTCAGGGTCTGGCGCCCTACTGGTGGGAGATCGACGCCGCCTCCTTCCTGTCGACCGAGGGGAACCTGACCGCTCGTGTCGAGGCCGAATACGACCAGCGCATCACCCAGCGCTGGATCCTCCAGCCGCGCCTCGAAATCGACGCCTCCGCCAGCGACATTCCGGAACTGGAGCTCGGTTCCGGTTTGTCCTCGGTCGAAGCGGGCCTGCGTCTCCGCTATGAGTTTCGCAAGGAGCTCGCCCCCTACGTCGGCGTCGAATGGAGCCGCGCGCTCGGCGATACCGCCGACTACATCAAAGCCCGAGGCGGCGAGATAGACGACACACGCTTCGTCGTCGGTCTCAACGCCTGGTTCTAACCGAAGGAGATCATTGATGATCCGCACCCTCGTCCTCACCGCAGCCCTGGCCTTCGCCGGAGCGGCCGCCGCCCAAGACCCGCACGCTGGCCATGCCATGCCGGCTCAAGCCGCCGCGCCGCAATCGGGCATCGTCACCGTCCCTGCCGATGGCGCCATGACATCCGGTTCGCCCGAACGCTTCAGCGTCAACTTCCCGCACGCGATGATTTTGAAGACCGTGACCCTCACCGCCGAAGGACGTGCCCCGGTCGTCGTCAACGCCCCTGCCGCGCCGGCCGCCGCGACCGTCAGCGTGGCCCTGCCCCGCCTCGTGGCGGGCACTTACAGGGCCGCCTGGACGGCGGAAGGCGCGGACGGGCACAAGATGTCCGGGTCTGTCAACTTCATGGTTCACTAGGAGAACGACGATGCGAGTTTCCAACCTGCTGGCCGCCGCCGGCGCGATCCTGGCCCTGAGCGCTGGAGCGGCCCTGGCCGCCGAAGGCTGCGACTGTTGCAAGGACATGGCCGCTGACGCCGCCATGAGCTGCTGCGACAAGATGAAGTCTGACGCTTCGCCGCCCGCCGAACCCGCGCCGCCCGCGCCGGCGCCCTCGGATGCTCCGGCTCCCCAAGGTCACGCCGACCATAACTGACCGGCCGATCTGAACCGCTCCGGCAGGCGCTCCGACTGATCGGAGGTCTGCCCGGAGCGGACAGGCGTCAACTCTCGGTCTTCGCCGCGCTGAGCCGCGCCTCGCTCCCTGGGGCGCCGCCTGCCGCAATCCGGATGAAACGGACGGTCTCGGCCCGCGTCCGCGGTTCAGCGACGAACCCCGCCTCGGCGAAGGCGAGATGCTGGGGCATCGGCGCCCTCGCCGTATCCACGCGCCACCAAACCTCCAGCGACGCCGCCTTGGGCAAAATGCCGCCGACGATCCGCTCGATGTCCCGAAAGGACAGGTCCACCTCGGCGCTCTTCTGACGTCGGAGAAAGGCTGCGAGCGGCGCGTATTTAGCCATCTGGGTGTCTTGCTCCACTGCTGCCGGGGGTCAAGCCCGGCTGGCGCGCTTGGGCTGGCCGATCTAGACTCGCCGGCGGCGGGTTCCGGGAACGATAGGCGCCGATCAAGAGCCAGGGGACGTGCAAACGTCGGCGGCGATCGGCGGCGAAACGCCGGGCTTCATCACAGAAGTTCCTGGCCCGCCCCCTCCCCTCATCCCGGGTCGATCAGACCTTGCCGGACCGCCGAGGCGACCGCTTCGATCCGGGTCCGGACCCGGAGTTTGGAGCAGGCCTTCTCAAGATAGCTGTCCACGGTGCGGGGCGACAGCGACAGAATGATTCCGATGTCGGAAGAGCTTTTCCCGCGACAGACCCATTGCAGACATTCCTGTTCGCGCGGGCTCAGGGTGACCGCGTGCGATCCACGGCCCGGATCTTCGGATACAGCTTCCATATTACACCACCGGTTGTCCGACTCCCTCCGTACACGGCGGGTTCGCGCCCGGGCAACGTCGATGAATTGCGGGTCGCCCGCAGGTTTCTTGCGGGACGGAAGCCTCCCCGCCGGTTGAACCGCAGACAGGTCGCGACTACAGCGGGGCCGTCGGGCGCCGCGAGATAGGCGCACAGCCGGAGCCGGGGTTCGTCGCTGACGGAGGCGGCGCTGCGCGCTGAAGTAACGGGCCTCGTTCGCAGAGGATTCCAACGCCCGACCCCTCCCGCTTGCGTCGGGATTCCGTTTGATTCATGCTCGCCAAGGCCGACCTACGCGTCGGCAGGGGCTTGGAATCCCCTGTGCGATATCTTCTTCGACGACCCACGCGCGGCGTGGCTGTCGCTGACCGGATCACCGTGTCAGGCGTGTGAGCGCCTGCGCCCGGCTGTCCGTTCGCGCCCCGGATTCCAGCCGTCTGAATTGCGGTCGGAGAGGCAGGGTGAGCGAAGCGAAGCCATTGCAAGCGGAGGTCGGCGGCGGCCTGGACGGCCTGTACCGCCGCTACGCTGCGTGGTTGAACCGTCGCCTCCGGGCTCGGATCGGTCCGGACGATGCGGCCGACGTCGTGCAGGAAACCTATATCCGCATCGCGCCCTTCGCCGACGGCGGGATCGCCCATCCCCGCGCCTTCCTGCTCCGGGTCGCCCTCAATCTGGTGCGCGATGACGCCAAACATAGGCGCCGTCGGCCAAGCGACGCCGACCTCCAATCCCCCGAATCCGAAGGCGCGCCCCAGTTCGATCAGGTTCTGCTCGCCCAGATCATACGATCCATGCCGCAACTCTACCGCGACGTCTTCGTCTTGAGCCGCTTTGACGGTATGACGTATCCCGAGATCGCCAAGGAGCTCGAGATCAGCGTCAAGACGGTGGAGTGGCGGATGTCCAAGGCGCTCGACTACTGCGCGCTGCGGCTGGACCTTTAGGCGAAGACTGATGACGACCGAGGCTGACGCCGACATCAGACGCAAGGAGACCGCCGACTGGTTCGCGCGGCTCAACCAGCGCAAGGTCACCACGGCGGACGTGAAGGCCTTCAGCGCCTGGCGACGGGACTCCAGGAACGCCGAGAGCTTCGATCGCATGCAGGCGATGTGGGACGCGAGTCGCACCCTGGCCGACCAACCCGAGATGGCCGCGCTTTCGGCGGACGCCCGGACCCGCGCCGCCTCCCGCCGCAGGGCCCGCCCCCGCCTGCTCGGTGTTCTCGCCCCCGTCGGCGCCGTCGGCGCCGCGATCGCGGCCCTGTCCGTGGGCTGGTGGTTGTGGTCAGCGCAGCAGCCGACCCCCTATCTCACCCAGGTCGGCGAACGCCGCGTCGTTCAACTGGCCGACGGCTCGACGATCACGCTCGACACGGACTCCAGGATCGACGTTCGCCTGACCGGGGGCCGCCGGCTGGTCACCCTCGTCACGGGCCAGGCCCGGTTCGACGTTGAGGGCGACCCGGACCGGCCGTTCGTCGTCAAGGCCGGCGACACCGAGGTTACGGCCTTGGGCACGAGCTTCGACGTCCGGCGCTTCGGGACGGGCGCACGCGTGGTGCTTGTCGAGGGCCGGGTCGATGTGCGCGAGGGCGAACAGGCGGACCGGCGCTGGTCGATGCAGCCGGGACAGCAGCTGGTGACGTCCGTCCCCCGACCCCGGGTGGTCACGACCGATCTACCCGCGGCGACCAGCTGGGCGGCGGGCCGACTGACCTTCCACGAAACGCCGATCGGCGTCGCCGTGGCTGAGGTCAACCGCTACACCCGTCATCCGATCGAACTGCGCGCCGGGGACATTTCCTCCATCCGGGTGAGCGGGGTGTTCGACGCCGGCGACGTCGAGGGTTTCGTGGCGGCGCTGCGCGACCTCTATCCGCTCACCGCCGAACGGGCCGAGGACGGTCATGTGGTGCTTTCGGGCGCATCGAAAAATAATCTGACCCCGGACTTAGGGTAAGGCCCGCGACCGGTCGTCTCCTCCCGGTCCCGCATCAATGCGGATAAGAAACCGGGGGAGACACATGAGACAGGGCTTCACTTCAACGGCGCTCGCGGCGCTTCTGATGGCGTCGGCGACGCCGGTCTGCGCCCAGCAGGCCGAGTCCGCGCGTCGCTTCGACATCCCGGCAGGGCCGCTGGCGCGCACCCTCCCCGCCTTCGCTCGCCAGAGCGGTCAGCAGATCCTCTATCCGAGCGCCCTGGTGGCGGACCGGGCCTCGGCGTCACTTTCGGGCGACTATTCCGTCGAGACGGCGCTGGCGCTGCTCCTGCGCGACACCGGCCTGACCTATCGACGGAGCCGGCCCAATGTGTTCGTCCTCATCGACCCGTCGCAACGCGCCGAGGCCGAACAGCTGGAAGCCGTCCAGCTGGACGAGGTCGTCGTCACGGGCAGCCTGCTGCGCGGGGTGCTCGACGGCCCCTCGCCGGTGGTGGTCGTCAGCCGCGACCAGATTGATCGCGACGGCCACGCGACCGTCGCTCAAGCCCTGGCGGCGCTGCCGCAGAATTTCGCAGGCACCGCCAATGACGCCACCCTCAGCAACGGCGGCGACCGCAGCGGCACCAACGCCAACTACTCCAATGGGGTGAACCTGCGCGGCCTCGGCAGCGACGCGACCCTGGTGTTGGTCAACGGCCGGCGGATCGCCGGGACCGGCTCCAAGGGCGATTTCGCCGACGTCTCGTCGATTCCGACGGCCGCCGTTGAGCGGATCGACGTCCTGCTCGACGGAGCCTCGGCTCTCTACGGCGCCGACGCCGTGGGCGGGGTCATCAATGTGGTCCTGCGTGACGACTACGACGGCGCCGAGACCAGAGCGCGCTACGGCACGGCCGCCGACGGCGCCTTCTCCGATGTCCTGTTCGCCCAGACGATCGGGCGGCGATGGGGCAGCGGCAGTCTTATGGGCGTCTACGAATACCAGGACCGCGAAGCCCTGCCCGCGGCCGAACGCGATCGCGCGGGTGACGCCGATCTGCGCCGCTTCGGCGGATCGGATCGCCGACTGAACTACAGCAACCCCGGCAACATCATGGTGATCGACCCGGCGTCGGGCGCCTATGTCTCCGCCTTCGCCATCCCGGGCGGTCAGGACGGGACCAACCTGGCTCCGGGCGATTTCCTGCCGGGGCAGGAGAACCGCACCAATCAGCGGTTCGGCATGAACGTCTTTCCGCGGCAGACCCGCCATATCGCCTATCTGGCGGGACGGCAGGATCTCGGCGGCCGGCTGACCCTGTCCGGCGACGCGCGCTGGGCCCGGCGCGACTATGAGACCCGATCGTCGCCGATCGCCACGCTGCTGACCGTCAACCGCAATAACCCCTTCTTCGAATCCCCGACGGGCGCGAATTCGCACCTGATCGCCTATTCCTTCGCCGGTCAGACGCCCAACCCGGTGCAATCCGGGGAGGTCGAGACCCTGTCCGCGACGATCGGCGCCGATCTCGACCTGGGCGGCTCGTGGCGGTTGTCGAGCTATCTCGCCTACGGCGCGGGAGAAGCCGGCTTCGGGTCGTCGGGCACGCTGCAATCGACCCATCTGCGCGAGGCGCTGGGCGCCTTGGCGGGCAATCCGGCCACGGGCTACAGCGCCGCCCGGGACGGCTTTCTCAATCCGTTCGGGGCGGGGAACGTCAATCCGCAGGCCGCGCTGGACTTCATCACGGGCGGCTGGACCCATCTGTGGAGCGAGAGCCGCATCACCACGGCGAACGTGATGCTGGACGGCGACCTGTTGGAGCTGCCCGGCGGCCCGTTGAAACTCGCGGTCGGGGCGGCGCTCCGGCGCGAGAATTTCGACCGCAAGGTGGACAGTTTCACCTCCGGCATCGCGCCCGTCCTGGGCGCGCTGAACGCCAGCGAGCGCGACGTGGCGGCGGTCTATGCGGAGGCGCGGATTCCCCTGTTCGGGGCCGGCAACAGCCGTCCAGGACTGGAACGGCTCGAACTGTCGCTGGCGGCCCGGTTCGAGGACTATGGCGATGTCGGTCAGACGACGAGCCCCAAGGTCGGTCTGGTCTGGGAACCCATGGCGGGCGCGCGCCTGCGGGCCAACTACGGCCGGTCCTTCCGGGCGCCGGCCCTGCGCGAGGTGAATGACGCGGCGACGGCCAGTCCCTCGATCCTGCCCCGCGGACCCAACCAGATCCTGACCATGATCCTGTATGGCGGCAATCCGGATCTGGAGCCCGAAACCGCCGACACCTGGACGGTTGGGGGCGATTTCGAGCCCGCCTCGGTTCAGGGTCTCCGGATCAGCGTCAACGCCTTCCGCACGGATTTCGAGAACCGGATCGGCCAACCGGCTCTGGAGAACATCCTCACCGCGCTGAGCGACACCACCCTGAGCCCGTTCGTTCGGATCATCGATCCGGCCAACAACGCCCAGGATCGCGCCGACATGCAGGCGATCCTCGATTTGCCGACCACCAACCTGCGTGACCTGTTCCCGGCCACCGATTACGGCGCCATCGTCGACGCCCGCTACGTCAACACCGCCAGCGTCCAGGTCCAGGGCGCCGACCTCACGGTCGCCTACGCCTTCGCGGTCGGCCCTGACGCCTTCGATCTGACCAGCAGCCTGACCTGGCTGGAGCGCTTCGACGCCCGGGCCACGCCCACCTCCCCCGTGGTCTCCCAGCTGGATCGACCGAACTATCCCGTGGGCCTGCGGGGTCGCACCCATCTCAGCTGGACGAGGGGCCCGCTCACCCTCGGCGGAGCGGTGGATCATGTCTCCGACTACGCCGACACCTCCGGGCGTCGCATCGGCTCCTGGACCACGGCCGATCTTCAGGTGCGCTATGCGCCGGAGACGGGTCCGTTCGCCGGGACGGCCGTCGCCCTGACGATCCAGAACCTCTTTGACCGTGATCCGCCCTTCTACGACGCGCCCGAAGGCGTGGCCTATGACGCGGCGAACTCGGACGTCATCGGCCGCTACGTCTCGCTCCAGCTGACCCGGAGCTGGTGATGCACCGCACAGTTCTGATGCTCGGCCTTGCGGCCGGGCTCGCCTTCGCTTGTCCCGCGCTCGCCCAGTCCTCCGGCCCTTTCACCATCGACGCCCTGCTGCGTCAGGAGAGTCTCGGCGATGCGCGCGTCAGTCCGGACGGCCGCTGGATCGCGCTGGAACGCCGGGCGCGCTACGACCGCGCGCCCTCCTACAAGCTGTCCAGGGACACCGACCGCCTCCTCAGCGCCGTCCAGATCGTGGACGCGCGCTCTGGCGAGGTGGTCCGCACCCTGGAGACCCCGGACCATTCCGCCGGCTATACGGCTGGACGGTTCTCGCCCGACGGTCGCCGGCTGATCGTCTACGAGCTGACGCCGGACAGCTGGCGGCTGGGCGTCCTGTCGCTCGAGACCGGCGCGGTCCGTTGGACCGCGCTCGCGCCGGAAGACCCGCGGCTCGGGCTGACGGCGCTCTGGCGAACCGTCGACGAACTGCTCGTCGTCGTGCAGCCGGGCGGACAGCTGCCCGAGATCGCCCGCACCGGCTTCCAGGCCCAGGACCGTATCGCGGCGCTCTGGGCGGCGACAGCGTCCGGCCGATCCGTCGGCGGCACCTTCATTCCGAGCGGCTCGGCCCGCGACACCCGCGAACATCGCCCACCGTTGTCGCTCCTCCGCCTGGATGTGCGTAGCGGCGCGCAGACGCCGCTCGCCGCGGGTGCGATCTTCGATCTCGCCCTGTCGCCGGACGGCGCCCGTATCGCCGTGCTGGAGGACCGCGAGGATCTGCAGCCCGATCCCGATCGCCCGGTCCTGGTCGGCGACCCGATCCGCCGACGCGCCCTGCGCCTGATCGACATCGACACCGGCGCCGAAACCCGGATCGACCCCGCTCTCGATTACGGCCCCTATCTGATGGCGTGGAGCCCCGACAGCCGTCGGCTTCTCGCCTTCGCGCGCCACGTGGGCCAAGCCGGCTTCGAGCGGTCCGGCGCCTATGTCGCGATCGGGCTGGACGGCTTGGTCTCCAGGTTCGCGGACAAGCCGGCGACGGAGCGAAGCCCGTGGGACGAACCGGTGGCGCTGGGCGGCTGGCTCGGCGACACGCCCGTGCTCCGGGTCCTGGATGACGCCGGCGTCGCCCAATGGCGCGTGCCGGGCGGTCTCGCGCCGATCCCGGCCCAGACGGGCGATCGGCTCGTCGACTGGAACGGCGAGACCCGTATCGAGCGCGGCGACCGGCTTCTGTCCCTGAACGGAGGCCCGGACGTCGCCGGCCGGATCAGCGACCTCGGCGAGGCTCGCGACGCCGGCTTCCGCGCCGCCTATGTGCGCGAGGCGACCCCCGGCCGCACCCTGATCAGCGACGGCTGCGCCAAGGCCGCGATCGACGCGGCGCCGGTCTGCGTCTCGCCGCTGGAACCGGATGAAACCCGCGTCGCCTCCAGCCCTGACGGCGCCTTCGTCGTCGCCCGTCAGGACTCCGCCGACGGATCCGCCCGTTTCCGGCTCCATCGCGCCAACGCCGGCCTGACCCTGGCGGAGATCAACCTCGATCGCGCGACCTTCGACTGGGGCGAAATCATCGAAGTTGCGCACACCGGTCCTGCCGGCCAGGCGCTGAAGAGCTGGCTGCTCCTGCCGCCGGGATTGCCGGAAGGGGTCAAGGCGCCGCTGGTCGTCGAGGTCTACCCCGGCCGCGTCTCGTCGCGTCCGCCGTCACCGCTCACGCGCCGCTCCGCCATGCTCCAGAACAATCCGGCGGTCATCGCCGGGGGCGGCTATGCGGTTCTCTATGTCAGCCTGCCGAACCCGCCGGATGGGCGCTGGTCCGGCGCGGCCCTTGCCGCGCAGATCGACGCCATCGCCGATGCGGCCGGCGCCACTGGCCGGGTCCGGGCCGACCGCTACGCCCTGCTCGGTCACAGCTACGGGGCCTTCAATGTGCTCAACGCGGCGCCCCACAGCGACCGGGTCGCGGCGGTGATCGCCTCCAACGGCTACGCCGACCTGATCAGCGCCTTCGAACTGCCGCCCTTCTTCCGCTCCGCACCCGACGAGGGCGTGCCCATCGGCCAGCTGTCCGGCTGGGCGGAGACAGGCCAGGCGGCGATCGGCGCCTTCCCGGCGGACGCCGCCCGCTATGTCGAGATGAGCCCGCTGTTCTCGGCGGCGGACCTGCGGGCGCCGGCCCTGCTGATCGAAAGCGATCTGGAGCGGCCGCGCATGGGCAAGTTGTTCGGCGTCCTCTACCGACTAAACCGGGACGCGGCTCTGCTGACCTACTATGGCGAGGGCCATGTGCTCGCCAGCCCCGGCAACCTGCGCGACCTACACGCCCACATCCTCGACTGGCTGGCGCGCTACCTCGGTCCGGCGACGCGCGATCCGACCCTCCCAGTGGCGCGCCCAGGCCTCCAGGACGGCGGCCAGCAACGGGGCGTTGGCGCCCTCGCGCCAGAGCAGGCGGGCCGGGTCGAGATCAACCTCGAGCGTCGCCCGGTCGAGGACGCCCTGGGCCGCTAGTCGTCCCTCCAGGAGGAAGGCGGCGAGCGCCGGCGCGCTGTCCCGTACGACCTGGCCGTAGAAGTGGCTCAGATCGCCCTTGTCCCGCCGTTCGGCGATCAAGGGCGGCAGGCGCTCCGAGAAGGCCAGGCGGGCCAGGCCCCGGTCCCGTTCGCCCAGGGTCAGCCGGTCGGACGGCACGCCGAGGCAGTGTTCGACGACCGGCTGACTGAGGAAGGGATTGAGCAGCGGGGCCTGGCGCGCCCTCAGACAGTCCGTCCAGAACAGCTGACAGTTCACGAACCGCTCCAGCTGCCCCCGCTTGGCGGGCGCAAGCTCGGCCGCGTCGTCGAGCCACCGGTGACGCGGCCCCGATCCGGTCTGCGTCCGGCCGCGCACCGCCAGTCGGCCGACGGTCCAGGCGGAGTGGCGGGTCCAGCGGCCCACCGCCGCCAGATAGGCCGGATTGAGGGCGCGCAAGCCCTGGCGGCGGAACCGGTCGGCGGCGACGAGGGGATCCGGGGCCTGGAAGAAGACGCTGTCGCCGCCCTGTCCCGTCAACAGGCCGTCGGCGCCCAGCGCCGCCAGTCGGCCCGCGGCGTGCCGATCATAGGCCGGGTCCACCCCTTGGAGGGCGGGACGGAGTCCGGAGGCCAGGGTGGTGAAGTCCGCGTCGGAGATCGCCTCGACCGGCTTGCGAACGGTCTCGAGCGGAACGCCGCTCAGCGCCGCGGCCGCCTCCGCGTAACGACGCTCGTCGCCTTCGGCGTCGTCGCCATAGTAGTTGATGAAGACCGCGCGCTCGGCGTGCCCCGTCGCCCTCAGGCTTCCCGCCACGATGGCCGAGTCCAGTCCCCCGGAGAGTTCGGAGACCACCCGGCGACGCGAGCGCATGGTGCGGTCGATGGTGCGATCGACGACCCGCACGAGAGCGTCCGGGGCGTCGTCGGCGCCCCGACGGACGAAGTCGGCCGGCCGCCACAGGGGTTCGTCGGGAAGGTCTTGGTCCGGCCGGCTCCAGCAACCGGCGCCGACCGGCGTCAAACCTTGGAGGGGCAATCCGTCGGTCAGAAGCGAAGGCGTCGCCAGAAGGGCGCCCAGTTGTGGCCAGTCGATCGCGAGCGTGTCCGGCAAGACGGCGTCGAGCGCCGGCGGAGGACAGTCGGTCACCAAGGTGACGGGACCTCGCCGCCACCACACCACATCCACCGCTCCGGTCGGATCCCGCACCAGGTTCAGGTGGCCGTCGCGATCTCGCCAGACCATCAGATAGGCGCCCCAGCCTTCGCTCATGAGGCCCGCGCCGAGCGGGCGTCCTTCGGGGAAGCGGCCTGCGATCGCGGAAGGATGCGCGCCCTCCCCGCGCCATTCCCCGATCAGGGCATGGGCGCGATGAACCTGCGCGACGGGCCATGGGAAACGCGGTCCGGTCAGAATCCTCAGACCGAAGCCGTCGAGCCGCAGGGTCCAGCCGCTCCGCAGTAGCGCCGCCAGGGCCGCCTCGACGGCGGGATCGCGGGCGTCCGCGGCGTCGGCGACGAGGAGATAGCCGGCGTCGCCGCTCATCGCACCATGATCGGCGTGTAGGCCACGAGCCGCTCCACATCATCGTTGAGACAGACCTCGCCGACCTGCACCCAGCAATGGGCGGTGAACGGACACAGGCGCACGCCGAACACCCAGTCGGCCCGAAGCCCCTGACGCCGGAGAAAACGGACCAGCAGCGCCGACCGGACGAGGCATTCCCCCTCGATCGGCAAATAGGCCATCAGGGTCCAGAACCGCCGACCGGCCTCGATCGCGGCCATAGGGTCGTCACGAGGCTCGGCGCCGCCCAGACTGACATAAGGCGACAGGCCGGCCCCGCGCCGGGCGGCCCGCACCTCGTGCATCGCGCAGAGCCCCGGGATCAGGTCCCGCATCAGGTCCAGACGCCCTCCGGCGTGGATCACGGAACGCACCGGGCGAGCCGGCGGAACCCGGGGCTTCGGCGAAGGCTCCGCTCCGATCAACCCCGCCGCGATCAGGGCCGAGACGGGGCCGTTCATCCGGACGAGACCGCCTCCCGCGAGCCGCCGGCACAGGGCGGCGCCGTCCGGCAGGCAATGATAACCGTCGCCGCGCACGTCGAGCAGGACGGCGTCACCACCGACGCAGGCGTGGTGAACGTCCGGCGCGAAATACAGGCGCACGGCAGGGGCGGCGGCGTCGCCGCCGTCGCCCCCCGTCGGAGCCGTCGCGCTCAGGCGGTCCAACGCTCGACCGGGATCAGCTCGCGATTGCCGCTGGGCTGGTCCGCCCGCGTCTGCTCCGCGGCCCCGCCGATGCGGGCGACCGAGGGATCGACGTAGGTGTAGATCGGGTTGAGTTCCCGATTGTGCCCCGGGCCGTCGGCGCGGGTCTGCTCCACCGCGGAACCGAGCCCGACGATCTGGGTCGTGGACGCGTCGTCGTAGAAATAGAGCGGGATCAGCTCCATCTTTTCGACGCCGCCGCCGGCGCGGGTCAGTGCGCTGGCGCAGCCGAGCCCGATCAGGCCCGGAAGGGGATTGGTCTTCATGTCGTAGCCTCCTTGAACGGGGCCAAACGCCCCGCACCCTAAGCCAGCGCCCGCGAGGCTCTATATTCAAACTATATCTGTCCTATACTTTCGACAGATTGTCGCATGACTGCCACGACGGCGGTGGCGAGCGCCGATCTCTCTCGATGATGCAGATCGACCTCGCGCCGCAACGCGACGAGCGCGCCGTCCGCGACGTGGCGTTCGACACCGACGATCCAGGCCAGGTCCGGCGGCGCCAATTCGGCCGAGACGATCCGAATGGGTCGAAGCCGCAGCGTCAGGCGCCAATGGGTTTGCGCCAAGACCGCCCGCCCCGGCGACCGGACCAGGGCGGCGTAGAAGCGCTCCTCGCTCCTCTCGCCGACGCTCTGGAGCGCCACAGTCGTTCCGGCGGCGTCAAGAAGGTCGATCGCCAAATGCACCAGCCGCCGGTGGATTTCGTAGAGATCAACGATGTCGTCGGCGCTGGGACTGGGGGCGTAGTAGCCACGCCCGGGGCGATGTTCGATCAGACCTTCGCCGGCGAGCCGGGCCAGGGCCTCGCGCACGGGCGTCTGGGACAGCTCCAGTTCGGCGGCCAAGGCGGTGGCGACCAACGGCTCTCCCCAGCCGAAGCGGCCTGATCCGGCGAACGCCGCCAAGGCGGTCAGGGCGTCGTTATAGGGGTCTCGCGATCGCATCACGACCAACCCCCAGCGAGGGCGCTCAAGCCGCGACCCACGCCGAGTTCGGGTTGCGATGAGAATGCGACCATGTAATCGGCGACTTCCGCAAATATTTCGCGTGCGACCCGCAGATATTTTGCGCAAATACACAAGGTTTATAGACCCGTTTGTTTCCCACCTTTCATTTGATGCACGGTTGCTTCATTTTTCAACCAGTAGGGGTGCGGTGCGCGCGAGTCGCGGTGCTCGGAAACGGAGTTGGAGCGACGTCATGGAGAGCGCCGACCGTCAGTCCCAGAGCGAGACCCTGTCCACCGCCCTTCGGCTGATCCGCACCCATCGTCGGCTGCGGGCGGCGGATGTCGCCAAGTCCATGAACATGGCGCTGCGCTCCTACGAGCATTTCGAGTCCGGCGGCGGACGCATCAACATCGAGCGCGTCCATCGTTTCGCCGAGGTCACGGACAGCGATCCCCACGCGATCCTCGCGGCGCTGGCGCTCGGGTCGCCCGCCTTCGCCTTGCGGTGCGCCGACAATAAGCTCGCCACCATTCTCGCGGTCGTGCTGCAAGAGTTCGACGAGGAGGCGGGCGACGCGATCGCGGAGCTGGAGTCCCTGACCATCATCAACACCTTCACCAAGGCCCTGCGCGAGCTGGCCGCGCAGTCCGTCCGCCGGGAGAGCGCGGCGGACGCCTGGCTTGAGGAACGGCGACATCGGCTCGTTTCCCCCACCGGAGACGACGGCGGCTCGGACAAGGGCGCACCGTAGATCCCGGGTGGCGGGCTTACGGACTGGTCCAAGGGTTCCATTCGGCGCCTCATGACCGGATGCGCCCGCTACCCGCCGACCCTCTTTCAGATTCCTCCACGCTCGACCGGCTTTCCGATCGGCAGAAGCAGTGCGTTGCCCTGGCCGCCGAGGGTCTGACATCGGCGGCGATCGGCGAAAGGGTCGGCCTGTCCGCCCGCACGGTCGATGAACATCTGATGGGCGCTTGCCGTGCGCTCGGGGTGCGGACGCGCGTCCAGGCCGTGGCGCGGCTCGCGGCCGCCCAGCGGCCGCCTGAACCCTGGACCTTCCTACCGTAAACGCCCGGCGGGAGGGTCGCGGGTCGCGGCGGCCGGGACTCATCGGCTTTGCTCGGGGCTCACGATGGAGCCTCCCTTGCTGGACCTCGCCCTCATCCTCAGCCTGTCCCAAGCCTGCGCCCCGCATGTGGCCCCCGAAACCCTGGCGGCCGTCGCCTATGCGGAAAGCCGCTTCAATCCGAACGCCATCGGGGTCAACCGCGGCCCCCGGCCGGCGCGGACGCCACGCGACGCCGCCGAGGCGGCGCGCGTGGCGCGCGACCTTCTGGCCCGAGGCGCGAACCTCGATCTCGGCGTCGCCCAGATCAACAGCGACAACCTCGACTGGCTCGGCCTGTCGGTCGAGGCGGCCTTCGATCCCTGCCGAAACCTCGCCGCCGCCGGTCAGGTGCTTCGCGCGGGCTATCGGCCGGCCGAGGGCGTCGATCCGCAGACGACGTTGAGGATCGCCCTCTCCCGCTACAACACCGGTCATCCCGAGCGCGGCTTCCGCAACGGCTATGTCGCCCGGGTCGAGGCGGCCGCCGTCCGCCTCGGCGTTCAGGCCTTGCGCCCCGTCCAGCCCCTTGCGACCGCGCCGCTGCCCGACCCGGTCCAGACCGCGCCAGCGGCGGACTGGGACGTCTTCGCGCGCGCCCGGACCAGCCTGGTCCTGACCTTCACCGCCACCCAGACCGGGAGTTCTGAATGACCGCCTCCATCTCCTCTCGCCGGTTCGGCGCCGTCGGCGCCATCGCCCTGGCGACCAGCCTGATTCTGGTCCAGCCGGCCTTCGCCTCCGCCAACGTCGAAGGCCTGCTTCAGAACGTCGTCGACATGCTGACCGGCAACACCGCGCGGCTGCTCGCCGTCCTGGCGGTCGTGGTCGTCGGCATTCTCTGGATGTTCGGCCTGTTCGACCTGCGGCGCGCGGCGATCGTGGTGCTCGGCATCGTGGTCGTCTTCGGCGCGGCCGAGATCGTCAATCTGATCACGGGCGGCGCCTGATGGACGACGCCCTCTCCTGGGTCGTGATCGGATCGGCCTCGGTGCTCCTGGCGCTGGTCCTGATGCCCGGCCTGAAGCTGATCTCGCCCAAGCGCTTCGCCCAGATCTTCGCCGGCCTCGCCTCCGGCGTCGCCATCGGCCTGGCCCTGTCGCGCCTGTCCGCCGGAGGCCCGCATGGCTGAAGAGCGCCTGACCGAAGACCCCTTGTTCCTGGCCTGCACCCGACCGGCCATGATCCTGGGCGTCCCCATGGAGGCCATGGGCGTCAATGTCATCCTTTCGGGCGTCGTCTTCCTGGTCGGCGGCAGCCTGCTCTATCTCCTCGTCGCGCCGGCCCTGCACCTGGTGTTCCGGGCGATCTGTCGGGCGGATCACAACGCCTTCCGGCTGCTGTTCGTCTATGTCGACACCAAGGGCCGGTCGCGCAACGCCGCCCTCTGGGGCGGCAGTTCGGCGACACCGTTGCCTCTCATCCGGCGCTACCGTCCGACGGAGCTGGCCCGTGGCTGAGGGCGGCGTCAGCGCGATGCGCCTGCGGCGCGAGGCCGACGCCCGGCCTCATCTGCCCTACGCGCGCCACGTCTCCGACGCCGTGGTGGCGCTCGACAACGGCGCCCTGATGATGGTTTTCCAGATCGACGGGGCCAGTTTCGAGACCGCGGATGCGCGCGATCTGAACGACTGGCATATCAAGCTGAACCAGGCCTGGCGCAATCTGGCCGACGATCGCCTGGCGATCTGGCACCATGTGGTGCGCCGCCCGGCCGAACTCGAGCGGTCCGCCGGCTTCCGCTCGGACTTCGCCGGCGAACTGGGCGCGCTCTACGACGATCGGGTCGCGGAGCGTCGGCTCTGGATCAATGAGCTCTTCGTCACCCTCGTCCTCCACCCCGGCCGCGAGGCGGGCGATCGCGCCGCGGCCCTGGCGCGTCGCCTGAAGGCGGCGCGGCGGGCGGACGCCGAGGTCGAGACCGCCCACCTCCAGCGGATCGAGGAAGCGGGCCGGGACCTGATCCAGTATCTCGACCGCTACGCGCCGCTCCGGCTCGGCCTGTATGAACGTGACGGTCTCTGGTTCTCCGAGCCGATGGAGGTGATGCGACTGGTTCTGACAGGTCGGCGCTCGGCGGTTCCGATCGTCTTCGGCCACCTCGGCGCGGCCGTTCATACGGTGCGCGTCATCTTCGGTCGCGAGACCCTGGAGCTGCGGGACGTCGCCGACGCTCGCTACGCCGGCGTCCTGGCGGTGAAGGAATATCCGGCGACGACCCGGCCGGGGCTGTGGGACGATCTGCTGAGCGTCCGCTTCGGCTTCGTGGCGAGCCAGTCCTTCGCGTTCCTGTCCAAGGCCGCCGCGCGGACGGTGATGGAGCGCAAGCAGAACCAGATGGTCTCCGCGCGCGACCGCGCGGCCTCTCAGATCACCGGCCTGTCGGACGCGCTCGACGACCTGGTCAGCAACCGCTTCGTGATGGGCGAGCACCAGGCTTCGATCCTCGTGCACGGCGATACGCCGGGGGCGCTGGCGGACCATTTATCCAAGGCGCGCGCCATTCTCGCCGATTCCGGTCTGGTCGTGGCCCGGGAGGATCTCGGACTGGAGGCGGCCTTCTGGTCCCAGTTCCCCGGCGCCTTCGCCCGCCGCACCCGGCCGGCCGCCATCACCTCGCGCAATTTCGCGGCCCTGGCGCCGTTCCACGCCCATCCGGTCGGCAAGGCGCGCGGCGCCCACTGGGGCGAGGCGGTCGCGGTGCTGCGCACCACGGCCGGCTCGCCGTTCTGGTTCAACTTCCACGTCGGCGATCTGGGCCACACCTTCATCTGCGGGCCGTCCGGATCGGGCAAGACGGTCGTCCAGAACTTCATGCTGGCCCAGCTCGAACGCTTCGGCGCCCAGCAGCTGTTCATCGACAAGGACCGGGGGGCCGAGATCTTCGTGCGCGCCTGCGGCGGGACCTATCTCGCCCTGCGCAACGGCGAGCCGACGGGCTTCGCCCCATTCAAGGCGCTCGACCCGACGCCGGCGAACCGCGCCTTCCTGGTTCGCCTCGTCCGCGCCCTGGTCGACCGCCCCCACGAAACCCTGACGGTTCCGGAGGCGCGCGCCATCGATCAGGGCGTCGCGGCGCTGGAGGCCCTGCCTCGCGAGCGTCGATCCATCGCCGCCCTGCGCAGCCTGCTCGGCCAGGGCGACGCCGGGGGCGTGGGCGCGCGCCTGGAGCGTTGGCAGCGCAGCGGTCCGCTGGGCTGGGTACTCGACAATGAGGAGGACGCCCTGAGCCTGGAGGCGCGGTTCGCCGGCTTCGACATCACCCAGATGCTAGACCATGACGAGGTTCGCACGCCCGCGATGTTGTATCTGTTTCATCGCATCGCCGAGCGCGTCGATGGCCGACGCCTCGTGCTCGACATCGACGAGTTCTGGAAGGTGCTGGACGATCCGGCCTTCACCGAGCTCGCCCGGGACGGTCTCAAGACCTGGCGCAAGCAGAACGCCCTGATGGTGTTCGGCACCCAGTCGCCGGCCGACGCGCTCCGCTCGCCCATCGCCCACGCCATCCTCGAGCAGTGCGCGACCAAGATCTTCCTGCCCAACGCCCACGGCCAGGCCCGGGACTACGTCGACGGTTTCGGCCTGACCCAGGAGGAGTTCCGGCTCGTCCGCGAGGTGCTGACCCCGGAGTCGCACCGCTTCCTGGTCAAACAGGGTCACGACAGCGTGGTGGTCGAACTCGACCTGCGCGGCATGGACGACGCCTTGGCCATCCTGTCCGGCCGGACCGAGACCGTCGCCTTGCTCGACCGTCTGCGCGCCGAGGCGGGCGACGACTACGCGCAATGGCGCGCCCCCTTCCATAACCAGAGGAGGTTCCTGTGAGAGCCCGAATCCTGTCCGCCGCGGCCGTCGCCGCCCTCGTTGTCGCTGGCGCTCCGGCCGCCCGGGCCCAGCAGATCGTCCACGACCCGAGGGCCCTCGCCCAGATGATCGAGGAGGCACGCACCACCCTGGATCAGTTGAAAGCGCTGCAGACCCAGGTCGAACAGGGCCAGCGGCTGTTCGACAGTCTCAACAACCTGTCCGACGTCAACGCCCTGGCCGGCGAGCTCGGCCTGCCGACCGTGCGCAATCCCCTGCCCGATATGCGGTCGATGCGGGCGGCGGCGAACGGCGACCTCGGCGCGCTCGGCGACCTGGCTGACCGCGCCAACGCCATCCGTCGCGACACCCGGCTGTACACGCCGCCGACGGGCGATCTGAGCCCGGCCGACGCCTATTACCGGGACAGCCTCGAACGCGCCGGCGCCCGCACGGCGCGCGATCTCGCCGTGGGCGAGGCGGTGGCCGGAGCCGCCGACCGGCGGCTTGAGGGTCTGGAGACGCTGCGCTCGGCCCTCGACACCGCGCCCAACGCCCGGGCGGTGATGGATCTGGAGGCGCGGCTCGCGGCGGAACAGGCTCTGATCCAGAACGAACAGGTGCGGCTGCAAGGTCTGGCCCTGACCCAGGCGGCCGAGGCCCGGCTGGAGGAGCAACGCGCCCGGGAACGGGCCGAAGCCGCCCGCACGGCGCGCATGAGCGTCTACGAGAGGGCCTTCCAGTGACGCGGATCGCCCTGCTCGCCGCCTTCGCGCTCGCCGGCTGCGGCGCGCCGGACCGAACGGCCGGGGAATTCGCGGCCGACCCTGACGCGGCGGCCCGGGTCGTGGCCGCCTGCGACGCCGGCCGGACGCAAACGGAGTGCGAGGCGGCGCGCCGCGGCCTGGCCGAGGCCCGGCGTGACGCCCGGATGCGCGCCTATGAGCAGGCGTTCTGAGGACCGGCCATGAGCTTCCGCGTCTTCGAGCCCAGCTACGACTTCATCGACGAGCGGTTGAACGTCTTTCTCGGCGACCGCCTGTCCTCGGTCATCGCCGAGGTCGAAGGTCCGCTGCGGATCGCCTTGGTCCTCTATGTCGTGCTCTACGGCGTCGCCATCCTGCGCGGCGCGATCAGCGAACCGGTGATGGACTTCGCGGTCCGCTCGCTGAAGCTGGCCTTCCTCTATCTGCTGGCGACGACAGCGGCCTATTCCACCTTCGTCACCGAGCCGTTGTTCACCGGACTGCCCAACGCCCTGACCCGCGCGGTCAGCGGAGCGGATACGCCCAGCGTCGGCGCGGCCTTCGACCAGTTCTTCGCCTATGCCGCCTGGTTGGGCGAGGACATCTCGCGCGACGCGTCGGCCTTCAACCCCGGCCCTTATGTGGTGTCGGCGGCGGTCTTCCTAGTCGGCGCCTTGGCCGCGGCCCTCGGCTTCGGCGTTGTGCTGGTGGCCAAGTTGGCCCTCGCCCTGCTCGTCACCCTCGGCCCAATCTTCATCGCCTGCGCCCTCTTCGACGCGACCCGGCGCTTCTTCTTCGGCTGGCTCAGCCAGGCGGTGAACTATCTCGTCCTGTTCGCCCTGATCATCGTCATCTTCCAGCTCGTGCTGTCGCTGGTGCGAGATCAATGGGGCGCGATCCAGGGCGCCGATCCGATGATTGGCGGCCTGATCTTCATCGCCCTGTGCCTGCTGGGCGCGATCTTCTTCCTGCAGACCCCCGCCATCGCCGCCGGGATCGCCGGCGGCGCTAGCGCCGGCCTGGCCGACTTCGCCAACGCCGCCGCCCTGGGCGGACGCGGCTCGGGCCGCGCCCAGGGGCCGCAGGAATCCAGCCGCCAGCCCCCGAGGAGCGGCGGCTCCATCCGACCGAGAGGCGCCTGACATGACCTACCGTCCCTTCCTGCTCGTCCCCCTGTTGTTTCTGGGCGCCTGCGCTCATGGCGGCGATCCCGCCCTCCCGACCTGCGACGGCATGGCCCGGCGACCGGCCAATCCCCACGGATCGGTGCTGACGCCCAGAGCCGAGCGTCCCGCCGAACCCGTCGCCTCATCGGACACGGGAGGTTGCGCATGAGCGGCGTCCCCTCCTCCGAGCTGCAGCGCTATTTCATTGAGGCGCGGCGATGGGACCAGGACCGGCTGGCCTCGGCGCTGCGGTCGCGCCGCCTGGCCTGGTCCGCCGCGGCGCTTGCCACGGGTCTGGCCGCGATCTCGACCGGAGCGGTCGCCCTGCTGACGCCGCTCAAATCGACCGAGCCCTTCGTGATCCGGGTCGATCAGGCCACCGGGGCGGTCGATGTCATGCGCGGCCTCTCCACCGAGGACGGGCCCGTCCGCTACGAGGAAGCCGTCAGCAAATATTTCCTCGGACAGTATGTGCGTCAGCGGGAGGGCTATCTCGACCCGGCGGCGGAAGACGCCTTCCAGCTGGTGTCCATCCTTTCAGCGCCCGGCGAGCAACGCCGTTGGGCTGATCTGTTCCGGGGCTCCAACCCGGCCAGTCCGCAGAATCTCTACGGTCCGGACGGCGAGGCCATCGTGGCGATCCGCGCCATCGGCTTCATCAACGACGGCGTCGCCAATGTCCGCTTCCGACGCACGGTCCGGCAGGCCCAGCAGACCGTCGACAGCGACTGGATCGCCACCATCGCCTTCACCTACACGCGCGCGCCGATGTCGGAGCCGGATCGGCTGAGAAACCCTCTCGGCTTCCAGGTGACCTCCTACCGCGCCGACCCGGAGGTCATCCGATGATACGCCCCCTGTCCGCCCTGGCGCTGATCGCCGGGCTTGTCCTCGCCGCTCCGTCGATGGCGCAAACGCCCCCCGATCCGCGGATCCGGGAGATCGTCTACGACCCGGCGGCGGTCTATCGCATCGCCGGCGCCTTCCGGACGGCGACGCAAATCGTCTTCTCGCCCGAAGAGATCATCCGCCACGCCGCGATCGGTGACAGCGTCGCCTGGGAGGTGGCCGCTGAAGGGTCGGTGTTGTTCCTGAAGCCGCGCGAGCGCCATCAGGCGACCAATCTGCTGGTGGTCACCGAGCGGGCCGGCGTCATCCGCCACTACGCCTTCGAACTGGTCGCGCGCGACCCTGGCGACCGCGCCGCCCTCGCCTATCAGGTGCGCTTCCGCTACCCGGCCGACGATCAGGCCCAGACCGCCCGCGCCCTTGCCGTTCAGGCCGAGGCGGTCGAACAGCGCCTGATCGGCCTCGAACTGGACCGCGGCGTGCTCGAGGGTCCGCGCAATCTGGCCTGGTCCGCACAGGGCGACGCGGCCCTGCAGCCGAGCGAGGTCAGCGACAACGGCCGCTTCACTATCCTGCGCTTTCCGGGGGTTCAGGCCTTGCCGGCCCTGTTCGAGGTCGCCGAGGACGGCTCGGAGCGGCTTATCCCCTACGACGTGCGCGGTGAGTTGGTGGTCGTCCACGGAGTCGCGCGCGGCCTGCGGCTGAGACGCGGATCATCGGTCCTCTGCCTGTTCAACGACGCCTTCGATCCGCGCGGCAGGGGCCTGGGCACGGGCACGGCCTCGCCTGTCGTCGATCGGGCTCCCCTCGGAGATCCGTCATGACCGGGGTCGCGGCGCCGCCTCCGGACGAGAGTCCGTCCCCGGCCTCGACGGCGGCGGACCGCGGCGTCTCGCCGATCGCCGGACGGTTTGGCGGACCGCGCGGCAAGATGATCACCCTCGCCGCGCTCGCCGCCGGTTGCGGCGTCTTCCTGATCGCGAGCTGGGATCGGGGCGACCGCGACGCCGAAGGCCCGACGACGCGTGATGACCCGCCGCGCCAGACCGCGCCGTTCGAGCCCGCGCGTCGCGACCCGGCGCCCTTGCTCAGCGACCCGATCGTCGATCCCCAGGCCCCCGTGCTCGACGACGGGCCTTCCGTTCCGCCGATCGAGGCCGGACCTCAAGGCGCGCCCCGCTCCGGTCCGTCGCCAGCGGAGGAACGACGCGCTCTGGCTGAAAGCGCGCGGCGGGCGCCGCTGCTGGCCTACAGCCGGGCGGGCGGCGGCTCCGCTATTCCTCCGCAGGCACCGGCGCCCGGCGCGCCTGCGGGACCGCAGACCTCTCTGGACCAGCTCAGGCAGGTCACCCCGGTCGGTCAGGCCCGCGCGCACCGCCTGCCCGACCGCAATCTGCTGATCACCGCCGGGACCAGCGTCCCCTGCGTGCTGCAGACGGCCATGGACAGCACCACTCCGGGCTATGTGACCTGTGTCCTGTCCCGCGATGCCTGGTCCGACAACGGCGCCGTGGTGCTGATGGAGCGGGGCACCCGGGTCCTCGGCGAGTATCGCGGCGGCCTCCAGCAAGGCCGGCGCCGTCTGTTCGTCCTCTGGACCCGGGCGGTGACGCCCACGGGAGTCGCCGTCGCCCTCGCCTCGCCGGCCGCCGATGCGCTCGGCCGATCCGGCTTCGACGGCGTGGTCGACACCCGCTTCTGGGATCGGTTCGGGGGCGCGCTGCTGCTGTCGATCGTCGACGACGGCGTCTACGCCGCCGTGGGCCGCGACGACGGCGGCGCGACCGCCCGCCTCCCGTCCGACGCGGCCGGGGTCGCCCTGCAGGGCTCGGTCGATATCCCGCCGACGCTGCGAAAGGGCCAGGGCGCGGAGGTATCGATCTTCGTCGCCCAGGATCTGGACTTCGCCGGCGTCTATCGGCTGCGATCCCGGTGATGGACGACACCTCCGTCCTCGATCACTACCTCGCGCCGCTGCGCCCCTTTCTGGAGCCGGAGACGGTGACGGAGGTCGTCGTCAACCGTCCCGGCGAGGTCGGGGTCGAAGCCGACGGCGTCTGGCGCTGGGCCGAGACGCCGGAGCTGACCGAAGCCTGGCTGCGCACGCTCGCGATCGCGGCCGCCGCCTACACCCGACAGGACGTCAGCCCCGAACAGCCAATCTGCTCGACCACCCTGCCCGGCGACATCCGTTGCCAGATCGTGTTGCCGCCCGCGGTCGCCGACGGCGGCCTGTCCCTGACCCTGAGAAAGCCGTCGCGGCGACGCCTGGGCCTGGCCGAGTTCGCGGCGGCCGGCCTGTTCGACCAGGTCGCCGACGCCCGCGCCGAGACCGCCGATCCCGTCGATGCCGAGCTGACGCGCCTGCGCGAGGTCGGAGATTGGCCGGGCTTCCTCACCCTGGCCGTCACCGCTCGCCGCAACATCCTGATCTCGGGCGCTACCGGCTCGGGCAAGACCACCCTGGCCAAGGGTCTGATCGCCCTCATCCCCGATCATGAGCGTCTGCTGACGATCGAGGACACCCGCGAGTTCGTGACGCCCCACCGCAACGTCGTCCATCTGGTCTATTCCAAGGACGGCCAGGGTCTGGCCCGGATCGGCCCCAAACAGCTTCTGGAAAGCGCCCTGCGCATGCGGCCGGACCGCATCCTGCTTCAGGAGCTTCGCGACGGCACGGCGTTCTTCTACCTGCGCAACGTCAACTCGGGGCATCCCGGTTCGATCACCACCGTGCACGCGGATTCGGCCGCCCTCGCCTTCGAGCAACTGACCTTGCTAGTGCGGGAGTCCGAAGGCGGGCGCGATCTGCCGCGCGAGGATATCCGCGCCCTGTTGCACCTGCTCGTCGATGTCGTCGTCCAGATGAAGAAGGTCGACGGCCGGTTCCGTGTGACGGAGGTCTGGCATGACCCGGTTCGCAAGCGCCAGCCCGGCGACTAGGGCGGCGCTGATCGCCACCGCGGCTCTCGGCGCCGCCGTGGTCCTGGGCGTCCTCACCGTGACCATCGCCCTCATCGGCCTGGGTCGGTTCTCCGGCGACATCGACCCGACGCGCGTCCCCGGCTGGCTCTGGTACTACCGTCACGATCCCGAGGTGCGACGCTGGCTGACCGTGGGCCTGTCATGCGCGGGTCTGGTCGGCGGGATCCTCATCGTCGCTGTCCTGCTCCGCCAGAGACGCCCTCTGCACGGCGCCGCCCGATGGGCGTCGGCGGCCGAACAGAGCCGCGCCGGTCTCAGATCGCGCTGCGGCGTGGTCCTGGGCCGGGCGGACGGGAGGTTCCTGATCGCCGACGGCCCGGAGCATGTGATGCTCTACGCCCCGACGCGCACCGGCAAGGGCGTCGGCGTGGTCATTCCGAACCTGCTCGCCTGGCCGGACTCGATCGTGGTGCTGGACATCAAACGTGAGAACTATCTCGCCACCGCCGGCTATCGGGCCGAGGCCGGCCAGACGGTCCATCTATTCGATCCGCTGGCGCCGGACGGCCGCACCGCCCGCTTCAACCCGCTGGATCACATCGACCGTTCGGACCCGATCCAGGTGCTGGACGAACTCCAGCGCATGGCGGCGATGCTGTTTCCAGCCCATGACAGGGCCGATCCCTTCTGGGCGGAGGCGTCGCGCACCGGCTTCATCGGCGTCGGCGGCTATGTCGCCGCCACGCCCGATCGCCCCTTCACCCTCGGCGAGATCTTCCGCCAGCTCACCGCCGGCGACGCCCGCGCCCGTCTGCCCCGCATCGTTGCGGCGCGCGCGCGGGAGGGACGCCCTCTTCCGGGGCCCGTCGTCGCCGCCCTGACGGACTTCACCAGCTCCAGCGAGAACACCTTCGCCTCCGTGCGTCAGTCGATCACCACCCGGATGGGCCTGTGGCTCAACCCCCGGATCGACGCCGCCACCTCGGTCTCGGATTTCGACCTGCGCGATCTGCGCCGCGGGCGGCTCTCCCTCTATCTGGGGGCCACGCCGGACAACATGCTGAGGATACAGCCACTCTACGCCCTGCTCTTCCAGCAGCTGGTCGATCTCAACAGCCGCAGCCTTCCGGCCCCCGCCGACCGTCCCACCCTCGTCATGCTCGACGAATTCGCTCGCCTCGGCCCGGCGCCGGTGCTGGCCCACGCCTTCGCCTGGGTGGCGGGCTACGGGCTGCGTCTGCTGGCCGTGCTTCAGAGTCCCTCCCAGCTCCGGGCGCTCTACGGACCCGATCTGGCCGAGGATGTGATGACCAATTGCGGCATCGAGATCGTCTTCGCGCCCAAGGAACTGAGGATCGCCCGGGAGCTCAGCGAACGGCTGGGCTATTATACGACGGACGGGCGAAGCCGCAGCCGGCCGGCCGGCCTCGCGCGCGGCCGACGCAGTACGACCGTGTCCGACCAGCGCCGGGCGCTGATGCTGCCCCAGGAGCTCATGCAGCTTCCGCAGACCGCCCTGATCGTCCTGAAGGCCGGTCTTCCGCCTGTTCGCGGCCGCAAGATCGCCTACTGGCGCGACCGGATTTTCCAGCGCCGTCTGCGTCCCGCTCCCACGCCCGGGCCGACGGTCGAAGCGCCGGTCGTCCCGCCCGCTCTCGAGGAGGATCCCATGGATTTCGACGTCATCGCCCGCGCCTTCGCCGCCGAAGGCCTTCCTCCGCCCCCGCCCGACGCGGATGAAACCGATGTGGCGGCCTGGCTCGACCGCGTCGTCGACGCCACCCCGCCGGAGCGCGAGCCATGACCCCGTCAGAGCCCGCTCCGGCGGTCAACCGCCTGCGGCCCGCGCCCGGCGCACCCGCCCGCTCCACCGCCAAGGGCGACGTGCCGGACGCGGTGCTCGACCGCTATCTGGTCGAGCGCGATCTCAGGGGCCGGGCGGAGCGGTTCTTCCGGGATCATCGTGCGCCCGCGCCGATGTTCCGCGACCGGGGTGGATCGCTCACCTCGACCCAGGCCTATCCCGACGCCGTCATCGACATGCTCAAGATCGCGCGGCACCGCGGCTGGGAGCGGATACAGGTCTCTGGCGACCCCGCCTTCCGGCGCGAGGTCTGGATCCAGGCCCAGAGCCTGGGTCTGGAGGTCCACGGCCATCGGCCCAGGGACCGCGATCGCCAGGCGGCCGGAATCGACCGGGCTTCCTCCCAGAAGGCCCTCCAGGATCCGCTCGCCGAGCGGCTCGCCCGCGCGGCCGTGGTGGTGGCCCGTCTCATCCCCGATCCCGCCATCCAGACCAAGCTGCTGGAGGCCGCCTGGGCGCGCGCCGGCCGCGCGCGTCCGACGGAACGGGACACGACGCGCGACCGCGAGCGGCGGCGCTAGCGGTCGCGCCTAGAAAGTGTTCTTCAGATACGGCGACACGGTGAAGGCCGGGAATCCGACGCCGTCCCTCATCCGGTTCATCAGGTCCCAATACATGCCCAGCGCCAGCGGATCGCGGATGTCCGCCGGAATATCGAAGCTGTAATCGCCCTCGAACCGGTCGCCACGTCGCCAGGCCCGGGCGAACTCCGGCGAGAGGTAGGCGAACAGGGCCCGGCGGATCTGGTCCAGGAACTCGCCGATGGTGCTGGCGTGATAGGAGAAGACGTCGGTGTAGAACCACTGCTGGAAGTCCGGCACCGACCGATAGACCATCCCCTCATCGACCTCATGGCCGTGCCGCGCGAGCATCGCCCTGATCTGCTTCACCCGGGCATCGAGCCGGGAGAAGTTGTGCTTGTTGGCGTCGCCGACGACCTTGAGCAGCCAGATGCGGGAGACGCGCAGGTCCACCGACAGGTCGAGTCCGGGAAGCCAGACCTTGGGACAGACGCACTCCGCGTTCAGCCAGTCCGCGAAGGCCGAGGCGGAAGCCGCCAGACCGGAGGCGTCGGCGCCCAGCGTCGGCTGACGGCCGATGGCGTCCAGATAGAACAGATAGGTTCGATCAGTTTCGCGCGCGCCTGCGGTCGACGGGGCGAAGGCGAAGGGCAGCGCAGACGGCCGGGGCTGGGCCAGGAAATCCGCCAGCAGGATGGCGAAGACCCGTTTGTGGGTTCCCGACTTGAACACCAAATTGGTCGGGCGGGAGGTCATCGGGTACTCGAAGATCTCCAGATTGACCATGTCGTCGATCATGTCCCAGACCGCCTTGAGCAGGATCGCTTCCTGCTCGATCGGGGCGTAGCGCGGGGTCAACCCGTCGCCGCGGCGTTGGCGCGGTCCGCGAGCGCCGCACACGTCTCCATGAGCTTCTCGAATGGCTCGGCGTCCGCCTCCAGCAGGCCGTCCTCGACCATCCGGCGGTAGTCATCCCCGAGGGCCTCCAGCGAGGCGCCTTCAGGCTTCAGACGCAGCCCGCCCGTGACCGCCTGTCCATAGTCGATCTCCGCGCCGTCGGCGGTCTCGCGGAAGAACATCGCCTTGTGGCGCGCGACCGCCTCGGCGACCGCCCGATCCGCGATCGCGGTCTCGGCGAAGCCGGCCGCGTCCAGTCGGGACAGATCGTGCCAGTGGCGAGAGAAGCGATCGCCCCGGAGTCGTCCCTGCGCGCAATAGACGTGGGCGGCGGTGGCCTTCTCCCAGAACGTCCGCTCGGCCGCCATCACCCGCGGCGTGGCGGTCGGGAAGACGACGCCTTGCAGATGGGCCGCCGCATCGCAGACCACGGGTCGCGGCGCGCTCGGCTCGCCGGTCGCCCGCGCGCCGAACTCGAGCATCACGCTGGGCGAGACATAGCCGGTGCCAGTGCTGGTCGGCGCATAGTCGACGAAGGCCTTGGCGCCTTCGATCCGCACCGTGGCGCCGACGCCGTCTGCGGCGATCCGGGCCTCCAGAAGCGGCCGCACCTCGCCCTCTACCCAGAGCGGCAACAGCCGCTGAACGTCCCGGGACCAGCGCCGCTCCTCGGCGCGAGTCTGCGGCACGGGGTCTTCAGGCGCATCGGCCAGATCGGGAAGCAGGCGACGGATGTCCCAGGTCAGATCGATGTCTTCCGAGAACCGCTGGATGACGTCGTAGGCCTTGGACAGGGATGTCCCGCCCTTGAAGACCAGGCCTTCGCCCAAGGGCGACTCGAACAGCGCGTTCAGGGCCCAGACGACCCAGACGTCCTTCTCGAGCAGATGGGCGGGCCGGCCGGAGTCCGACGCCGCCGCCGCGAGGGCTTCAGCGCGGTCCTCGGCCGAAAGCTGCAGGAAGATTTCAGACATGGGCCGCCTGGCTGACCGACCGCGCCAGCCAGGTGGGCAGACGCGGTCCGACGGACACCAGTTCGCCGAAGGCGGCGGGTCCCAGCTTTCGTTTCAGGGCCTCCAGCGCCGTCGCGGCCTTCTCCGGCCCCAGCCAGGCCAGGGCGCGAACTGCTTCGCCGGCCGGACGATCGGCCAGGAGCAGCTGCCATGCCGGCGCATGTTTGAACTCCACCGTCTGCTTGCCAACGTTGAGGAGCCGGCTCTTGCCGTTGGTCAGATAGACCATGCGGATCGGCACCTGGGTGGTCAGGCCCAGGGCGTTGGCGGCCGCCGCCCCATTGGAGGCGACGACCTCGCCACGCTGCTCGCTCACCGCGCGCACGACCGTTTCCACCGAAGGCGTCCGCGATCCGAAGCGGCTTTCCAGCGGACGCATGTAGACGCCGCGCCCGGCGCGCACGAGCCGCCCCCGTCGCACGAGGCGCGACAGGGCCTGATCCACCGCCGCGCGGCTGCCCAGATGGAGCAGCCCCTTGGCGGCGACCGGCGCGCCCTCCGGCAAGGCCTGGGCGCGCTCCATGATCTGTTCAGCGAGCACCTGCATGATCGTCTCCGTGTCAGAAATATAGTTCTGTTTCTGACACTTCGCAACCGGGCCCGTGGAGTCGCGCCGCTTCATCGGCTTCGCTCTCGCCCGGTCGAGCGATCGACGCCTGCGTCCCTCAAGGCCTGGTCGCGCGTCTTCGGCCCGGGCCGGTCCCGCACGAACCGCTCCACCACCAGGGCCAGGGTGCGATCCGCCAGCCGATCGGACCGACCCAGTCGAACCGCTTCCGCGACCAGAGCGCGCCGCATCGCCAGTTCACGCGCCTGAATTGCCTCCAGCCACGGCCCCTCCCCGCCGTCGCCCCGGAGCGCGTCGCGGTAGGCGGCGGCGAGCGTCTCGGGCAGATCGCCCTTCCCCGCCACGAACCGCTCCCGCATCTTGCGGATCGGCGTCCGCTCCGCCTTTCGGGTCACGCCGCGCGTCCGCCGCGGGGTGGCCTCCGCCTCGATGGACCGGTCGCGCAGCGCCCGGGCGAAGCCCTCGCGCCAGATCTGCAGGTCGGCCTTGCGCGGATTCAGCCGCTCGCCCTCGCGTCCCAGCCGGCGCACCGTCAGATGCACGTGCGGGTGCCGTCCCTCGTCGTGCAGGGCGAAGACATAGGGGAAGCGCTCGCTGAAGGTCTCGGCCGCGAAGGCCCGGGCGGCGTCGTGCAGACGCACCGCATCCGTCCCCGCCGGCATGCTGAGCACGATCGACAGGGAGACCGAGGCGTCACGCCTGCGTCCCGGTTCCATCGCGAACTCCTCGGCCCAGTCGCGGGCGAGCGCATGCACCTCAGCGCGCCCGTCCAGCCGCTCCCCGTCCGGCCCTTCCAGAGTCAGGGCGCCATTGCGGCTGATGTAGTCGAGGTGCGCCTTCAGGTGGCCGCCGTCCCGGGTACGGCCGGTCACCTTGACCATCACCTCCGGCGCCCGGCGCAGGACCCGGATGAAGCGGGCGGCCGACTCCTGCCCTCTGTTCCGAGACGGCCGAAGCACCGCGGGCGTGATCCGCGCGCGGCGCGGATCGACCGGCGGCCGCAAGGCTTCCTCGAACCCGCGCGGCGAGCGGAAGTCGCTCACGGCCGCCCGGCCCAATAGGACAGGTTGCCGTCAAAGGCCTCGCCGAGCGCTTCCACCCAGGCCGCGATCTCAACCTGAAAGGCGCCGAGCTGGGCCATCTCCAGATCGAGCACCTGCCCCTCCATCACCGCCGTGTTCAGGGCGCGGGCGATCTGGTTGATGTTCACGCCGATGCGCCGCAGCTCGCGCCGCACCTCGATCAGCGCCAAGGCCTCGGGACGGCTGAACTGCGGACGATCCCGCAACCGCCGCCGGATGAGCGCGACACTCCATTGGGTTCGCGACAGCCCGACGGCGGCGGCCTCGGCCTCCAGGAGACGCAGGTCGGTCTCGCCGAGGCGCAGGGTCAGCTTGCCCGACCTGGGCGCGCTGACCGCCTCCGGCGGCGCCGGAAAGGACGCCTGCGCAGCCCCCTCCATGAGCCGGCGAAGCAAGCGCGAGCGCCCGCCCTGCCCCGCCGCCGCGGCGTCGAACCGGCGGATCAGATCGGGCGAGACGCGAAGGGTGAGGCGGTCCATCGGGAGGTGGGTCTGTCAGACGTTGCCGGCGCAAAGCCTATCCTGCCCTTGACCGTCACCCCCCTCGCCCCGTAGGCCTCCGGTGCTGCACGTCCTCCCCTCGGCGACCGCTGCACGGCCGCTCGCCCGCCGTCCTGTCGGACGCCCCAGCCGGACGGATCATGAGGAGGGAAGCGGCCTCGGAGGCAGACGCCCGCGCTTTCGCGCGGGCGTCCTCCGTCAGCGGATCAGCAGCAGGGTCCGCCGTTACAGCAGGCCGCGAGAAGCTCGCAGCAGGAGGCGGCGGCCTTGACCACCGAGTCGGGCGCGGCCGCGAAGGCAGCCGAGGCCGAGGTCAGCAGCACGAGGGCCGCGAGCGAAAAAGCACGTTTCATTGTTGATCTCCATGGATCGGTTTTCTGAGAAAAGGATCGTCGGTGGAGATCAGGTTCGAGGGGGCGGGTCCTCCGCTTCCGGCTCCACCCCCGCGAGGGCGTCGGCCGGTAAACGATCGTGCACATCGGCGGAGGCCGCTACCGGGACGGCCGCGGCGGGCGTCGGAACCAGGCCATGGCAGAGCACGGCGCACAGCCGAGCGGAGCTCATCTTCACGGGATCGCAGGGGGCATCCGGACTGGAGCCGTCGGCGGGCGCCATCGGCATCGACATGGCCGCGGCCGGAGTCTCCCAGGCCGTGACCGGGCTCGACGCGAACAGCAGGGCGAACACGGCCAGAATGGCCGGCGCCCAGGCCGCAGTTGTTCGACGTCCGATCATCAAGCTCAATACGTCCAGCAAGACCCCAAGGTTACAGCGCAGGTGACGCGCGCGCCAGCCATGACCGGCGCGCGCCCCTGCATCTTTTACGTCCCCGGCGTCAGCCGCCCTCGCCGGCCGCATGAAGAAAGTCCACGGCGCGCTGGGCGTGGGCGGCGGCTGAGAAGATGAATCGCTTGTCGTCGCGCAGCACCTCGAGCCATGAGGCGACATAGGCGGCGTGATCCTCGCGCGGCTCGAGAGCCAGCCCCAGGTCGGCGCAGAGGAAGGCGGCGCCGATTTCGGCCACCAGTTCTTCCCGGGCGTAGCCGGCGTCTCCATGCCGGCGGCGTCCGAAGTCGCGGTCGAGCCGAGCGGGGTGCCTGGTCCAGTGCGTCAGCTCGTGGCCCAGCGTCGCGTAGTAGGCTTCCGGATCGCGGAAGCTTTCGAACACCGGCATCTGCACGAAGTCCGGTCCCGGCGCATAGAAGGCGCAGCCGCCGCCATGACGGACGTCGGCGCCCGTCGCGGCGAGGAACGTCTCGGCCCGGGCGATCCGTTGACCGAGGTTCAGGACCGGCGCGGGCGCCGGGGCGGACGAGGCCGGGAGACCCTCGATCTGTTCGACGTTGAAGACCGTGTAGGCCTTCAGGAACGGAATGCGTCGGGTCGTCTCCTCCCCGGCGTCGTCATCGTCGATGCGGACCAGCTGGTCGGCGTAGACGACGGTGGAACCCTTTTCGCCCTTGCGGACATGAGCGCCCAGGGCCAGCGCCTGCCGGAAGGTCATCCAGGTGGAGGACTGAAAGCCTCGGGCGGCGGCCTCGCCCCACAGCAGGACGACGTTGACGCCGCGGTAAGGCGTGCCGTCGTGCCGGAGGGGTCGGCTGACGCTTTCGGATGCGGCCCAGGGCTGGCTCCAGGGCCGGACGCCGGCTTCGAGCTGGGCGACGATCTGGTGGGTGATGCGGGTGTAGAGGTCGGGACGTGAGGGTTCGTTGGGGCGCGACATGGCGGCCTCCTCAAGACGGGATTTGAAGAAGGGGCGGCGGCGCTGTCGTCAGCGCCGCCGCGGCTCGCTCAGCGGGACCAGATCAGGCTGTGTCCGCCATCGATCTCGACCAGCGAGGCGTAGATCGGGGCCGGGAAGCTGGGATCGTCGAGCTTGACCGACAGGTAGTCGCGGTTCTGCTGGCTCGTTTTCTTCCAGGCCGCGCCGAACTCGGTCTGGCCGGAGAAGATGCGGAAATCAGGAGCCTTGTCGTCGGTCTTGTCATTGGCCCGGAGTTGGGCCGCCTTGACGTTGAGGGTCAGGGTCTTGATCGAACCGCTGTAGCTGCCGTCCGCTTGCTGGGTGAAGGAACCGATGGTGGCCATGGAAGTCTCTCCTTGCTGATCTCGGGCCACGCCTGCCGCGGCCTCGATGGCGATCGGCGGACCGGAGGCCGGGCGGCCCGCAGGCGAGCACAGGGAGCCCCGCAGCGCAGCGGAGGACCGGGAGCGCGACTTTCTTGCCTCGCGAGGAAGGCCGTCAGGCCGGGGAAGAAAGTCGCGCGAACGGTTGCGGAAGCCGGACGGGCTTCGGTCAGATCAGGCCATTGAGAGGCCGCGCAAGGCTTGGCGCGTCGCAGGAGAGACGGCTGGTCACCGCCGCTTGAACCATGCGGCCAATCGCGGCGCTCGTAGGGATCGTGCCGCCAATGCCGGTGCATCCGCTCCGCCACCAAAGACGTGCCCAGGATTCACCGCTTCCGCGTCGTCGCAGCTGACGCGCGGCATGGCGACGGGCGCGGCCACGCCTGGCATGAATCTGAAGTGTCTCCTGCTATGAAGGGAACCTGAAGCAACTCCAGCTTCGTTCCCCTTCCGAGCGTTCCGTTCGAGGGACAGTCGCGGTGTCGTAAGCCAGCCGGATGAGGCGGCCGGAGCGTGCTCATCGGGAGTCAGAACAATGCGCAACTCCATCAAAATCGCTGGCTGCGGAGACAGCCCTCGGCGTCATCGCCGGTCTCGTGGCCACGAGGGTAACCGAGAGGGCGCAGACGGCGCTCTACCAGATCAAGCCGCCGAAAGTACGGGAAGAGGAAGTGCTGGAGCGACCATGCTCTTGATGATCGACGAAGGTCTGACGCCTGTGTTCGGCTACAGTGCTCCCAATCGAGACAACCCCCTGCTCACCCAGGCTAGAGGGGTCGCCGGGCACCTTCTCTTTGGCGCCGTCAACGCGGTGGTGACCGAGGCACTGTACCGCCTCGTCCGTCCCAAGGTAGCCGCTACAGAGCGAGCGCGGAGCATACATCGATGACCAAACATTATGATCTTGTGGTGATCGGGACCGGGACCGCCGCCATGGTCGGAGCCATGCGGGTTCGCGCTGCTGGTCGCAGCGTCGCGGTTGTCGATTTTCGTCCCTTTGGAGGCACGTGCGCGCTCCGGGGCTGCGATCCAAAAAAAATGCTGATCAGCGGGGCCAACGCCGTCGATCATACATGGCGGATGCGAGGCAGGGGTGTCGCCGGCGACGCCCGAATTGCTTGGGCCGACCTCATGGCCTTCAAGCGGGGTTTCACCGATCCCGTTCCCCAAAAGCACCAAGAGCGGTACTCTGAAAGAGGCATCGACACTTTTCATGGACGGGCGCGCCTCACCGGCCGCAACAGCCTTGAGGTGGGCGAGGAAACGCTGGAGTTTTCGAACCTGCTCATCGCCGCCGGAGCCGAACCCAGGAAACTCGGCATCCCGGGGGAAGAGCATCTGGTCACCAACGAGGGCTTCCTCGAGCTGGGTGACATGCCAAAGCGCATTGTGCTGGTCGGCGGAGGCTATATCGCGGCCGAGTTCTCCCACATCGCCGCGCGGGCTGGCGCCGAAGTCGTAATCCTCCAGCGTGGCGAGCGATTGCTTCCCCAGTTCGACCCGGACGTGGTCGGTTGGCTCATGGAAAGCTTTCGCCAACTCGGCGTTGACGTGCGCCTCGAAACGACAGTCCAGGCGGTCGAGCAGACGCGCGCAGGCTTTCGGGTTCACGCCCAGACGAAGGGGAAAGCCGTCGATGTCCATGCTGATCTGGTCATTCACGCCGCCGGACGAGGACCTGCGATCGACGATCTCGGCCTTGACGCCGCCGGGGTCGAGCATGAAGGAGGCCGCCTGAAGCTCAACGAATTTCTGCAGAGCGTTTCCAATCCAGCCGTCTATGCCGCGGGCGACGCAGCCCAGGTCGGTCCGCCGCTGACCCCCGTGTCCAGCCACGACGCCAAGGTCGTGGCGGCCAACATTTTGAACGGTAACTCCGAAAGGCCGAACTATCGCGGCGTCCCGAGCGTGGCCTTCACAATCCCGCCTATCGCGGCGGTCGGGCTGACGGAGAGGGAGGCTAAGGATCAGGGTCTGCTCTACCGAGTCAAAAATCAGAAGGCCTCCGACTGGTTCACAGCACGCGCAGCGGCCGAACCCACCTTCGGCTTCAAGGTCTTGGTCGAGGAAGGGACGGAACGGGTGTTGGGCGCCCACCTCGTGGGCCCGAACGTGGACGAGGTCATCAATATTTTCGCTTTGGCGATCCGCCATGGACTGACTGCGGATGACCTCAAGACCACGATGTTCGCCTATCCGACGGGCGCATCGGATGTGGGCTACATGCTATGACGCTCAAGCGGTGTCGCGGTAGGTTCATGGCGCCATCCGCATCGCGGATTGGAGCGAAGGAGGGATCCCTTGGAGAGGCAGTCCGACACCATCCAGTTCACGGTGATCCGGGGCGACGGCGACTGGCGGGTGCTTCGCGATGGCCGACCCTCAGGGCATTTCGACTTCAGCGTCGACGCCATAGAGTCCGCGCTCGTGAAGGCGACGACGCTGATCGACAAGGGCGAGCAAGTGGAAGTCTTTGTCCAGGACGCGGCCGGCCAGTTGCGTCAGGTCGATCCGGTCGGCGGGGAAGTGCTCCACTAAGAGGACGGCGATTCCGACCTCGTCGCCTTTTAACCCGTCCACTCGAGTTCGAAATCCGGAGTGAGCGCGATCAAGCCTGTTTCGATCTGGTTCCAGGTCAGGCGGAGCGCCTTCAGATCTTCGGGCGTGAACAGGTGCGCATGGTGCGACGCCGCGCGCAGCTTCCCGGCCTGCTTCAGAAGATCGAACACCGCCTCTGGGTCGTCGAAACCAGCCTCGAAGATCGCCTGGAAATGCTCCGGATGGCTCATGATCCGCGCGTAGTGGGTGTAGTCGGCATGGTCGAAAACCTCGCCTCCCCGCTTCTTCCACTTCCCCAGCAAATCCTTGCAGTCGCACAGCGGCAGGCGCTCGTCCGCCCAGTCCTCACCGTAGGTCTCGGCCATCACGGCATCTAGAATTTCCCTCAAGGTCAGTTCGTAGCGGTGAACCAGAGTCTTGGCGCGCTTCACATGCGGCGGGGCCGAGTTGGCCTGAAGGCGGGCCTTCAGGCGACGGCGCTTCTCCGCCATCGTCAGGAGACGCCGTCTCGGCCAGTGCGCAAGCCGCAGTCCCGCCGCGTCGAGGAAACTGCGATAACCGGCCAGATTGGCGAACTGCGGCATCTCCGTGATGGAGAAGGCGCCGACCGCCTCTCGCACTCCCCGCGTCAGCCGGTCGCTCTCGGCGAACATGTCGGCCATCGCCGAGGCCCGCGCGAAGGCCTCGATCTGGGCGGGTCGCCCGATTGCCAGGGCGCTCGCGCCAAGACCACTGTCCGACAGTCGGAGGATGCGATCGACGAAACTGTCCGTCGGCGTCCTGAAGCGCTCGAGACCATCCGGCAAGGCGAAGCCGGCGGACAGTTGCGCGATCCGCTCGGCCTGCTCGATCAGGCCATTCGGAAACGCGGCGCGATAGACGCGGTCCGCGTCGGTCTGAGCCCTCATCAGGGCGCCGACGCCCTGCATCCGGTCCATGAACGGGTTACGACCCATCGCGGCCAAGGCCAGCGGGGTCTCCAGCTTCATGCGCTCGGCGATGCCGAGCACGCCGCTGGCCCGCAGCATATCGTGCTGTCGGCGGACGTCCTCAAAGGGATCGGCCATCCGTCTTGCGGCGTCCAGCGTCGCGCGCATGCTGGGCGGGATCAAATCACGCGGAAGGGTCATCGCTCGCCGCTTCGCGCAGATGGGCCAGCCGTTCCTCGCACACAGTCGTCGCCAGCGCGCGCAGCACCTCAACCCGCTGGGTCAACCAGGTCAGTTCCTCGACGCTGATCTTGTAGTGCTTGGAGTAACGAGCCTTCACATAGGCCTCGCGCAGCAGCTCGAAGCAGCGGCGCTCGAACTTGGTCTCGCGCGGCCAGGCCTCGGCCAGGCGGGCGTCGATCGCCTCGCACTTCTTGCGCAGGAAGGCGAGGTTGTGCGCCTTGCCGCTGTAGAGCGTCACAACCAGCAAAACGCAGTGGTAGAGGTGTTCAGCCGATTGATGAAGGTTGAACGCGGCGAGCTTAGGATCAGCGCCCTCGCCCATATAGAATTTCGCGCCACGAGCAAAGCTGGCCGAACTCTGCGTCCAATCTCCGAAGAACTCCTCCGCTTCCTTAAGGGCAACCTGAGCTTTCAGGTCAGCCGGCTTGCGCAGCTTGGCGCCGGGCGTGTCGAAGAGAACGATGCCCTCACGCACGATGTCGGCCCAGAAGTATCGCCCACGGTCCAACTGCTCGTTCACGTCTTCCAGACTGTGCACGATAAGGCTCACCGGCGTGCGGATCAGGGTCTCGCCCGGCATCAGCTTGTTCTCGGCGTCATGCCAGAACTCGCCGTCGGTCAGATCCTCATGATCGACAACGATCAACAGATCGAAATCCGAGAAGTAGCGTCCGACCGGATCATGGACCCAATCGCCGCGCGCATACGATCCGTAGAGGATGATCTTGAGGATCTTGCCGTTCTTCAGCCGCTCGGCCCGACGGGTCGAGACGGTTTCGGCGAACGACTCGCGGATCACCTCGACCACCCGGCGCAGTTCCACCTGCTTGCGCGGCGGCAGATGATCGATCGAAGTCTTCATGACGCGAGTCTCGCGCAACGCGTGCATCGGGGCAAGGCGCGAAGCCTCAGTTCTGGATCAGGCGGATCAGGGTTCCGTCCGGGTCGATGAGCGCGCCGATCCGCATGCCCGACTCCTCGATCTTGGGCGCGTGCAATCGGGGTTGGCCCCAGCACGTCTCCGGCAGTCCGGTGCCAAGGCACACGGCGTAGAACGCGTCGAGATCGTCAAGCCGCAGGCAACAGCTGAAGTTGCTGGTCAGCGGATCAAGTTCCGGGTGCGGGAAGAACTCAAGCGTCAGCCCGCCCCGTTTCAGGATCATCCACCCTTCGTCGCGCCAGCCCTGCTGGAAGCCCAGTCGAGTGTAGAACTGGGACGTAGCTTCGAAATCCCGCGACGGCAGGTTGGGCGTGGCGTGATCGGTCACGGCGAACTCCGGAATGCAGCAGTGCCGCCTAAGCCTAGCCGCAACAGCCCTTTCCATCCACCTGGATCGGCGGACACGGCACGTCGGCATAGGAGCAGAACACGCAGCAATCGCCGGGTTGAGGCTTCAGCTTCACGCCGCAACCGAGGCAATCGTAAAACCAGATGCAGGCGTCGGTGGGCATGGTCTCGGTCGCGACGTGACCGCAGTGCGGGCAGGTCAGCGTCGATTCCAGAACGATGGCGGGGCTCATCGCATGGCCGCCAGTCGCGGCATGGCCCATGGTTCGATGTAGGGCTGCCAGGCCAGGGACAGGACGATCAGCAGGCTGGCGATCACCAGCAGCCAGAACGCCAGACGCGAGGGCCGGCGGCAGGATGCGTCCTTCCGACACATCCGCAGGCGACGCCAATGCAGCAGCCAGCCGGCGGCCAAGATGACGGCGGCCAGAAGCGTCAGCCAGGTTCGCGCGCCCGCGATGACCGCGGCGCCGGCGAAGGACACGCCCGCCACCGAGAGAGCCAGAGGCAGTACACAGCACGCGGCCCAGGCGAACACCGAGGCCACACCGCCGATGGCGGCCGAGGCGCTGACGGCGACCTCAGGAATGTTGGGCCGGTCTTGATCGATGGCCATGGGGCCTCCCGTTCGATTTCTGCTACAGGCTACAACCCGTAGCCGCTACGGGATCAAGAGCCATGTCCGCACGAAGTTTGACGATCGGGCGCCTCGCAGAGAGCGCCGGGGTGAACTTGGAAACGGTGCGCTACTACGAGCGGATCGGCCTGATGCCCGCCCCGGCCCGCACCGAGGGCGGACACAGGAGCTATGAGCCGGAACACGCCCAACGCCTGCGCTTCATCCGCCGGTCCCGCGAACTGGGATTCGGCATCGACGCCATTCGGCGGCTGATCGCGTTGAGTGAGCCGGGCGTCCAGGCCTGCTGCGAAGTCCGCGACATGGCCCAGGACCACATCGCCAGCGTGGACGCCAAAATCGCGGATCTGGAGCGGCTCCGGACGGTGCTTAAGCAGGCCGTCGCGGACTGCAGCGAAGGCGGGCGGGTTCGGTGTCCGGTGATCGCAGAACTCGGATCGATCGCATAGGTGATGACCTGCGCACCCTGTCGAGCCGGTAGGGTCCTGGCAATCACGCGCCGATGACGCCGAGGTGCTCAAGCAGGATCATCAGACCGAGCGCGACAAGCGCGAGCCCTCCCAGAAGCTCGGCGATCTTGCCAAAACGCTGGCCGACGGCCCGGCCAATCAGCATGCCGATCGTGGTCAGCAGGAAGGTCGTGACGCCGATTGAGGCCGCGATAACCCAGATATTGGCTCCGATGAAGGCCAGGCCGACGCCAACAGCCGCCGCGTCGATGCTGGTCCCGACCGCCATGGCGATCAGCGCCCAAGGTCCGGACCGGCGTGGGGCATCCTCAGCCAGGGGACGGGTCGCTTCCCAGATCATCTTGCCGCCAACAGCGGCGAGGAGGCCGAAGGCGATCCAATGATCCACGCGTTCGACGAGGCCTGCAGCGACCATGCCGAGCCCCCAGCCAATCACCGGGGTGATGGCCTCGATACACCCGAATACCAGGCCTGCCTTCACGGCGCCGGCCAGGTTCGGTCGATGCAAAGCACCACGCCCAACGGCGGCGGCGAAGGCGTCGGTAGACATGCTGAGAGACAGAACGGCGATGGCGACAGGAGTCATGACGAGCATCCACCCGGCAACGAACAGCGCTTCCCTCCCCGGCCGGTGCGGCGGTGGGACGCGCTGGTCTCGCTAGGCGGCGGTTCCGCTGGTCGGACCGCGCGCCGAAACGCGAGTGTGTTGATCCGACCCCGGCGATCAGACGCCGGAAGCTACTCCCCAACAGGAAGCGGCCTCATAGGAGGTGTCGCGCGCCGGTGCAAGATACTATAGGGGAGTATCCATGGCGCATACCTCCACGAACAAGAAGAAGCTCGTCGCGCGGGTCCGGAGGATCTCGGGTCAGCTCAGCGCAATAGAGCGCGCCATCGAGTCTGAAGCCGGGTGTTCGCAAATCCTGCAGCAGGTCGCGGCCGCGCGGGGCGCCATGGGCGGGCTTCTGGAAGAGTTGATTGAAGACCATCTGCGCCACCACGTCGCTCATCCCGATCTGAGCGAGGACGCCCGGCAGGGCGGCGCCGACGAGTTGATCGCCATCATTCGCCGCTATTCAAAGTAAGGCCCGCGCCATGTCCGCGTCCGAGACCGACTATCTGACCCACGACCACTATTTCCTCAGCCGTTCGCACGACGACAGCGCACGGCGAACGCTGTGGGTGGTCGGCCTGACGGCCGTCATGATGGTCGGGGAGATCATCGCCGGCCTGGTCTACGGCTCGATGGCCCTGCTGGCCGACGGCTTTCACATGGCGACCCACGCCGGCGCCCTGGCCGTTGCGGCCGGCGCCTACGCCTACGCCAAGCGGCATGCCGCCAACCGGCGCTTCAGCTTCGGGACCGGCAAGGTCGGGGACCTGGCGGGGTTCGCCTCGGCGCTGGTTCTGGGCATCGTGGCGCTCGGGATCGCGGGAGAGTCCATCGGCCGCCTGATCGATCCGCGCTCGGTCGCCTTCGGCCAGGCGACGCTGGTCGCCATCCTGGGTCTCGTGGTCAATCTGGTCAGCGCCGTCCTTCTGTCCGGCGGGGGGCACCACCACGGTCGTCATGGCCACGGGCATGGCCATCACCACGACCACGATCATCACGACGACCATGATCACCAGCACGGTCATGGCGGCCATCGCGACAACAACCTGCGCGCCGCCTACATCCATGTGCTGGCCGACGCCCTGACCTCGGTGCTGGCGATCATCGCCCTGCTTGCGGGCCGCTATATGGGATGGGTCTGGCTAGACCCGCTGATGGGCATCGTCGGCGCGATCGTCATCGCCCGGTGGTCGTGGTCCCTGATGCGCGACACCGCCGCGGTGCTGCTCGACACAACGGACACCGCCATCGAGGCCGAGGTCCGCGAATTCGTCGAGGGGCCGGGCGACGGGCAAGGGTTGCAGGCACGCGAACTGCGCGCCTGAAACCCTGCCCGTCGGCGAGACCGGGGTAGCAAGGGCCAGGGCGGACCGGCCGGAGGGGGATCGCCCGGCCTGCACAAGCCGACGACGATGATGAAAATGAACAGCATGACCGCGCGGAAGGTCGGGGAGACCGGCCGGTCCGGCGGCGCAGCCGCTTCACCCTGACCCGCGCGAGGGCGGAGCCCTTAGCCTTCTGGGCGGCGTCCCGGCGTGCGCCTGTGGATGACGACGGCGGGCGCGCGAAGCCGGCTTGACCCCGCTTCGTGTTCTGCTTTTGTTCTTGCCATGCCCCTCCGCAAGACCGTCACCATCGAATGGCAGGACGCCGGCTCCAGCCGCGCCTATTTCGTGCGCCCGGGCAGCCGGTCGCGCGCGTGGATCTGGTTCCTGGACGGCGACGTGCCGGCCTTCGAGGAAACGTCCGCCCGCTTCGTGGTCGAGAAGCGCGGCGGACGCTGGGTCGCGGTCGAACGGGTGGACACCTGACCGCAGGGGTCGCCCATTGACGGCGGACGCCCGCGGGCCGATCAAGGCGGCTCGATTTCAAGGAGACCCGCGATGACCCTCAAGATCGCCGCCGCGGCGGCCGCCTTCCTCGCCCTCAGCGCCGGCGCGGTGCTCGCGGCGGAGGCCTGCGCCTGCTGCAAGGACATGGCCCCCGGCGCCGCCATGGAGTGCTGCGACGAGATGAACGCTCCGGCCCCGGCTCCGGACGCACCCGCCCCGGCTCCGGCGCCCGCTCCCGAAACGCCGCAGAGCGGCGGGCACGCAGGTCACACGCCCGGCTAAGCCGCGGCGTCATCGTCACCCAGGACCGCCATGAACCGTTCTCCGACCATCCTTGACCGCCGGTCCATCCTGAGCGGCCTGTCCCTCGCCGCCTTAGCCGCCCCGGCCCTCGCCGCGCCGCCGAAGCGGATGACCGCCTACAAGACGCCCTGGTGCGGCTGCTGCGGCGGCTGGATCGCCCACATGCGCCAGGCCGGCTGGACCGTCGAGGTCGTCGAGCGCGAAGATCTCGCGCCGACCCGGGCGCAACATGGCGTTCCGGACCGGCTGGCCTCCTGCCACACGGCGGTCGTCGGCCCCTATGCGATCGAGGGCCATGTTCCGGCCGGCGACGTCGACCGGCTGCTCAGCGAACGCCCCGCCGCCCGGGCGCTGAGCGCCCCCGGCATGCCGGCTGGCTCGCCGGGCATGGAAGCCGCCGGGCGCGAACCCTATACGACCGTCCTGATCCTCAACGATGGTTCAACCCGCGTGTTCGGCCGCCACAACGGCGCCTGACGCCCGAGGCGTCGCGGGTGCGTTCCTGTCCGCAGCCGCCAGCCTGACGCGCGACGGGTTGAGCCAGCTCTGCACCGGCCGGTCGAAGCCATAGCGGAACACCGCCGCGGCCGCGAAGGCGCCGATGAAACCGATCGACCACAGCGCCCAGCGAACCCCCGACGACAGGGCGTCCTGGCCCAGGGCGTCGAGCAGGCCGAACCAAACGATACGGGTGACCTCATTGGTCAGGAACATCGAGAACGACATCAGGGCCAGATGTTCGATCAGGCGTGACGGCCTGCGCACCGATACGGCCCCGGCGGCCCAGATGATCACGGTCATCAGGCCCAGCGACAACAGGCTGAAGGCGCCGAAGGCCTGAAGGATGACAAGCGCGATGGCGGCGCCGACCCCGATCGCGCCGGCCAGACGGGATGCGACATAGACGCGTGAACCGTAGAAGGCCGCCGCGACCCCGAGCAGGAACAGCGGCAAGGCGCGCAGGACGCCGTAGCGCATCGGCAGGCGGTAGATCGGATCGCCGAGCCACACCGAGGCCGCGAGGTCGGCGCCGACGACCAGCAGCGTCGCGCCGATCACCACGGCGATCGGCGGCCAGCGCCACAGGGCCCGGCAGATCCAGGGCAGCAGGAGGTAGCAGGCAATCAGGGCCGAGAGCGTCCAGGTCGGGGCGTTCCACCCCTGCCCGCCCGGCACGCCCCAGGCCTGGAGCAGCAGCACCTGGGCCGGCAGCTGCGACCAGTCGAACCAGCGCGGGTTGCTGGGCGCGATCCCCGCCAGAGCCGCGCCGCCGACGAGGACGACGAGGATAAGGCTGACGACGAGGTGGGCCGGAATGACCCGCAGCAGCCGCTGGCGCGCATAGGCGCGCAGCGACGCCTGACCGGCGGCGAGCCGGTCGCCGTAGATGCGCGCCAGGACGTAACCGGAGTCGATGATGAAGAAGTCGGTGAGCAGATAGCCGCGGTCGAACACCGGATGCAGCTGGGGCAGCGGGACCGGCGAGGCCTCGCGGAAATGGTAGAGGATGATCAGCGCCCCGACGATGAAGCGGAGCGCGTCGAGCCAGCCGCCGCGGGCGATGCGCGGTGGGCGGGACTTCATCGGCGCGGCGTCGCTGCGGACCATGGGCGCAGCCTAGTCCGCAACGGGGCAAGGAATGGTTATCAGCGCGGGCCGCTCACTTCGCCACCGACCCGGGCTTTGGCCCCGGCCGTGTGATCATGGGCGTAGCCGCCGTCGTCACTCAGGCTTCTTCCCCCGCTCTCGTTTCGGCCCGGGAGTCGCGGAGGATGTCGACGCCGCCCTTCACGGCGATGCCGGCCACGATTAGGCCCACGACCAGATCCGGCCAGGACTGATCCAGCCACAGGACCAGGCCACCCGCGATCAGGATGCCGCCGTTGGAGGCGAAATCGTTGAAGCTGAAGGTCTCGGCGGCCTTCATGTTCACATCCTCGCTGCGTTGGCGCCGGATCAGTTCCAGGCACACCAGGTTCACGATGGCGGCGACCACCGCCATGCCCATCATCGTCCAGCCTATGGGCTCCGTCCCCATCAGCGTTCGTCTCAGCACGTCCAGCAGGACGCCCGCAGCGAAGATCAGCAGCAGGATTCCGGAGGCCCGGGCGGCGCGGGTCTTCCAGATCAGGGCGCGGCCCACCGCCAGAAAGCTGATGAGGTAGACGGCGGAGTCAGACGCATTGTCCAGGGCATTGGCCAGCAGAGCGCTGGAATCGGCGAGCAAGCCGCCGATCCCGAGCCCTACAAACAGGGCGGCGTTGAGGATCAACACCACCAGCAGGGTGCGGCGCTGGACGCCTTCCGTCTCGTCTCGTTCGCTCATCAATCCTCGATCCCTTCCGCCTTGCGATGCTTCACCGCCTTGGCGGCGAAGGTGGGCAACACCAGCAGTGTCAACGCAGTCGCCGTCAAAAGGCCCCCGATGACCACTGTGGCCAATGGTTTCTGGACCTCGGCCCCGGCCCCGTGGGCGATGGCCATGGGAATAAAGCCCACGATGGCCACCAGGGCGGTGGTCAGAACCGCCCGCAGGCGGCTGGACGCCCCTTCGATCGCGGCCTCACGCGGCGCCAGGCCCGCCGTCAGCCGCTCGCGGATGGCCTGCATCAGCACCAGGCCATTCAGGGTCGCCACCCCCGAGACGGCGATGAAGCCGACCGCCGCCGAGACGGAGAAGGGCATGCCGCGCAAGAGCAGCGCCAGGGCCCCGCCGACCAAGGCGAGCGGGACGCAGGCGAACACCAGACCGGCTTCAGCGAATGAGCCGAGGGCCATGAAAAGCAGGACCCCGATGAGGATGAATACGATCGGAACCACGAGGCCCAGACGCTGTTCGGCGCGCTTGAGATTCTCGAACTGACCGCCCCAATCGAGCCGGACGCCCGGCGGAAGATCGATCCGCTCCACCCGCGTCTGCGCATCCGTGACGAAACCGCCGAGATCCCGGCCGCGGACGTTGGCCTGCACCACCATGCGCCGACTGCCGTTGTCGCGGCTGATCTGGTTGGGCCCCTCGGCGGTCTGGATGCGCGCCACCGAGGACAGGGGCACCACCACGCCGGTCGAGGAGACGATCGGCAGGGCGGCCAGGCTGGTTGGATCGTTGCGGGTCGCCTCGGGCAGACGGACGACAACGTCGAAGCGCCGATCCCCTTCGAAGATGCGTCCAGCCTCTGTTCCGCCGATGGCGGTGGAGACCGCCTCCGAGACGTCCGCCGCCGACAGGCCGTAGTTGGCCGCCGCGAAGCGGTCGACGCTGACCGTCAGCGTCGGCAACCCCGACGCCTGTTCCACTCGAACGTCGGCGGAACCCGGTGTTTCCTCCAATGCGCGAGCCACCTGCTCGCCGACCCTCTGCAGGGTGTCGAAGTCGTCGCCGTAGACCAGCACCGCCAAATCGGTCCGGACGCCGGAGATCAGTTCGTTGAAGCGCAGTTCGATCGGCTGGCTGAACTCGAAATTATTGCCGATCTGCTGACTAACCGCCTCCTCAATGCGCTCGATGAGCGCCTCCTTTTCGAGGCCCGGGTCTGGCCAGTCGCCTCGGTCCTTGAGGATGATCACGCTGTCGGAGATGTTACGCGGCATGGGATCGACGGCGGCCTCCGCCGTGCCGGTGCGCGAGAACACCGTCTCCACCTCGGGCTGGGCCTTGACGACCCGCTCGAGGGCCATCTGCATAGCCAAGGACTGGTCCAGCGAAGCGGACGGCACCCGCAGGGCCTGCATGGCGATATCGCCCTCATCGAGGGTGGGAATGAACTCCCGGCCGAGGGTGGCGAAGGCCAGACTGCCGACGACCAAGGCGCCCAGGGCCGAGGCGAGCACGACACGGGGCTTGTCTACGGCGGCGCTGATCGCGGGTTGGATCCAGCGGCGGGCGAAGCGCAGGACGCGGGTTTCGTGCTCCTGCACGCGGTCGTTGGCGTCGAGGTGGGCGCTTTTCGGGTCGCGTACCAGCAGCGCAGTCATGGCCGGGACGAAGGTGAAGGAGAAGATGAAGGCGCCGACCAGGGCGAGCATGACGGTCGCCCCCATGGGAATGAAGGTCTTACCCTCCACGCCCTCGAGCATCAGCAGGGGGGTGAAGACCAGCAGAATGATCAGCTGGCCGAAGGCGGCCGGCTTCACCATCTGCCGGGCCGCGGCCATGGCGACGTCCAGTCGTTCGTGACGGCTGAGCATGCGGCCCAATTCCGCGCGCCGCCGGGTCATCATCAGCAGGGTATTCTCCACCACCACCACCGCCCCGTCGACCATCAGGCCGAAGTCGAGGGCGCCGAGGCTCATCAGGTTTCCGCTGATGCCGAAGCGGTTCATGCCGATGACGGCGAACAGGAAGCTGATCGGGATCATCAGGGCGGTGATGCTCGCCGCCCGCAGGTTCCCCAGCAGCAGGAACAGCACGACGATGACGAGCAGGGCGCCTTCGGTCAGATTGCGCGCCACCGTGCCGATGGTGGAGTTCACCAGGGCGCTTCGGTCGAGCACGGTCACCGCCTCGATCCCGGGGGGCAGGGTCTCGCGCACCTCCTCGAGGCGCTCTCCGGCGGCCTGGGCCACGGTGCGGCTGTTGCCGCCGGCGATCATCAAGGCCGTGCCGAGCACCGACTCGTGGCCATCGCGGCTCGCGCCGCCCAGCCGCGGAGCTTGCCCGACCTCGACCGACGCCACATCGGCGACGCGCACCACCAGGCCGCCCCGGTTGACGACCGGGGCCTGGGCAAGATCCTCGACGGTGGAGGCCAGGGCGTCGGTCCGGACGGTCAGCGCCTCGCCGCCGCGCTGGACGTAGCCGGCTCCGGCCTGGGTGTTGGCCCGCTCCAGGGCCGTGACGAGGTCGCCCAGCCCCAGCCCATACGCTGACAGGCGGGCGGCGTCGGGGCGGACGGCGTATTCCTTCACATAGCCGCCGATGGTGTCGACGCCGGCGAGCCCGGGCGTCGTCCGCATCTGCGGCGCGACGATCCAGTCCTGAACAGTGCGCAGGTAGGTGGCGCGCGCCTCGGGCGTGGTCAACCGCTCCCCCTCGGGGGTCAGGTAGACGCCGCCTGGCTGCCAGCCGGGTTGTCCCGGCCGGGCGAGGTTGCGGCTGTTGAACGGCAGATAGTCCACGGTCCACATCAGGACCTCGCCGAGGCCGGTGGTGATCGGCGCCAATGCCGGCTCCACGCCCTCGGGCATGCTTTCGCGCGCCTGGGCGAGGCGTTCGGCCACCTGCTGGCGCGCGAAATAGATGTCCGTCTGGTCGGTGAAGATGACCGTGATCTGGCTGAAGCCGTTGCGGCTCAACGAGCGAGTGCTGGTCAGTCCGGGAATGCCGGCCATGGCCGTCTCGAGCGGATAGGTGACCTGCCGCTCGATCTGTTCCGGCGCGAGCGCCGGGGCGACGGTGGTGATCTGGACCTGCCGGTTGGTGATGTCCGGAACGGCGTCGATCGGCAGCTTGGTCAGTTCGAACAGACCGAGCGCGGCGACCAGCGCGGTCGCCAACACAACGAACCAGCGGAAGCGCACCGAGGCTTCAATGATGGATTTGAACATGCCGCGCCTCAGTCGTCATCGCCGGCCTCGCCCTTGGCGAGTTCGGCTTTCAAGAGAAAGGCGTTGGCGGCGGCGATGCGTTCACCCTCGTCGAGGCCGCGCAGGATCTCCGTGCGCCCTCCCGCCTGACGACCGGCCAGCACCGGGACGGCCCGGAAGCCGCCCTGGACCTGAACGAACACGACCGTCGCGCCTTCGATGGTCTGCACGGCTTCGCTGGGGACCGTCAGGCCGCCGGGGACGGCATCGCCCGTAACGATGGCGCCGGTGACGGCGGATCCCGTCGGCGGCAGCGACACGCCCGACGGCCGGGCGCGAATGATCGTCGCGCCGCTCTCGGCGCCGGCGCCGGGCGCCACGCCGGTGACGACGGCTTCGAATTCCCCGTTGGGCCCGGTCGCCCTCAGGCGCGATCCGGCGCGGACCTGGGCGGCCAGAGCCGGCGGCGCGTTGAAGACCAGTTCAATCCGCGCGGGGTTGGTGACCTCGGCGACGACGCCGCCCTGGGGGACAAAGCCTCCGGGGCCGACCTGCACCGAGGTGACGACGCCCGAAATCGGGCTGGTCACGCTCAGCCGTCCCGAAGCGTTTGGCGATCCGGCCGCCGAAGCCCTGGCGCGGGCGGCGCGCGCCGACGCCTCGGCGCTGAGCGACTGGGCTCGGGAGGTCTCCACCTCCTGCCGGGCCACCACGCCCTGGTCGGCCAGGTTGCGATCGCGGTGATAGGCCTGGCGCGCGGCTTCGGCCTGCGCCACCGCCGCGTCGGCGTCGGCGCGGAAGGTCGCGGCGTCGCCGCTGACCAATGTGGCGAGGGCCTGACCGGCGCGCACGGACTGCCCCGGCGCGACGAGCACGCGCTCGACCCGGCCGCCGACCGAGGCGGCCACGGCGGCGCGCGCATCGACCATGGGCTCGACGCGTCCCGCCAGCCGGGTCTCTGACCCGCCGCCGGCGCCGACGGCGACCACGGCGATGCCGGCGGCGCGGATCTGTTCGGCCGTGAGCGCCACGACGCCTTCGGGGGCCTCGGCGCCCTCGCCTTCCGCGTGCCCCTCCTCTTCCGCGTGACCGGCCTCGCCCTCGGCGGCCGGCCGCGCGTCGCGATTGAGAGCCAGGAACAGCCCGCCGCCTCCGAGCAGGACGACGGCGGCGACGCCGCCAATGAGCAGCGTTCTGTTGGATTGCGGCTTGCGCATTATTGGCCCCCTCCGAAGGGTGCGCGCGCTTGCAGGCGCGCGAGATCGATTTCGGCGCGGACGCGCGCCAGGCGGGCGTCGACGGCGGCGTTGCGGGCGGTGATGAGGGCGGCGCGGGTTCCGCGCAGCTCCAGTTGCGAGATGCGGCCGGCCTCGAAGCCGATCCGGGACAGGCGATAGGCTTCCTCGGATGAGGTCACGCCGGCGTCGGCGGCCGCGACGCGGCTCACCGAGGCGTTCAGCCGGGCGACCGCGGCCTGACCGTCGGCCTCGGCCTCCTGGCGCGCGCCGGCCAGGCGGGCGTCCGCGGCGCGGAACTCGGCCTGGGCCGCGTCGATATTGCCGCGGTTCCGGTCGAACAGGGGCAGCGGCATGCTGATGCCGAAGGTCAGCGCTGTCGCATCCTCGGCTTCGTAACGCCGAACGCCGACGCTGGCGCTGACGTCGGGCCGCGCGCGCACTCGCTCGACGGCGATCCGCCGTTCGGCCGCTTCGCGTTCGGCCTCGGCGACGCGAACGGCCGGCGCCCCGGGAGCGGCTTCGATGGCCGTCCGGGGCGGCGCGTCGTCCAGCAGGCTGTCGACGATCGAGGTGACCGGCGCGGGCAGCATCGCGACAGCCGTCAGGCGGGCGAACGCCGCGTCCCGCTCGGCCTGCGCCTCGTCACGGGTCGCGCGGGCCGCCGCCGCCTCGCTCTCGGCCTGGATGCCGCGCAGCATGGGCTCGCGTCCCTCCTCCACGAGCACCAGGGCGGCGCGGGCGTCCGCGATGGTCAGGCTGAGCGCCTCCTCGGCCAGGGCGAAGCGCCGCTCGGCGGCTTCCGCTTCGGCGTAGGCGAGTGCGAGCCGTCCGGCGGCGTCGACGACCGCCTGATCGCGACGCAGCGAAGCCGTTCCGGCCTCCGCCCGCGCCACCTCGACCCGGGCGCCGCGCCGGCCCCACAGTTCGAGGTCCTGGGTGAGCGAGAGCGTGGTCTCGGCGTTGTCGTAGCCGGAAAAGGGACCGCTGCCGAAGGCGTTCTCCGCCTCGAGGGCGGCGGTCGGGTTGGGCCGCACGCGCGCCTGGCGCACCCGGGCCTCGGCCGCTTCGAGCAAGGCGTCGGCCTCGGCCGCGGAGGGGCTGGCCCCTATGCGCTCAAGCAGGGTCCGGAAGGATGGCGCGGGATCGGCCCAGGCCGGGCCGGTCAAGGCGGTCGTCAGGGCGACCACAGCGCAGCCGACCGCGAAAGGCGGCAAGCGGCGAATAGGGGATGGCATGTCTCATGTCCCGGAAGGTTGACGTGAAGGGCGCGCGCGAACGCGAGGTCACGTCAGGTTCTGGGCGGGCGCATGGGACCGGCGGGCATCCGGGAGGCCGGCGCCTGATCGAGCGATGGCGCCAAGGGCGCGCGATCGAGGGCCATCGACCTCATGTCGTCAATCGCCGGCGGCGCGGTAATGCCGCAATGGTGGCAATGGCCGTGGGCGCAGGCGACCTGACCTGCTGCGTCCTTGCGTTCGCCGTGACCTGTATCGGACACAGCGACGACGTCCGACGCGGCCAGGCCTTGCAAGCTTCCGGTCTCGGGTGCGCAGGCGAAGGCGTCGGCTGCGGAAACCAGGACGAACAGGGCCAGGAACGACGCGAGCAGCGCCGCCATCCACCCATGCCTAGTCGAGGGAAACCCCATGCCGTCCCATAACACGGTGCGCCGCGACATCAATCGCCTCATCGTCGCACCGCCCGATACAGAGAGATGGATCCGGTGGCGGTCGGGATGACATCGAGCACTTGAACCTGTGTGAAGCCGGCCTCGGCCATCAGCGTAGGCAGAACGCCGTCGGCGTTCGGTTGGGTGTTTTCGTAGCCGTCCAGAGACTGCACCAGGCGGAAGAGCACGCGCATCGCACCCGACTGGCGGCCGTAGTCCGCGACATGCAGCGTTCCGCCCGGCTTGAGCGCCCGCAGGCTCGCGGCGAGGCCCGCTCGCTTCTCGGCCATGGGCAGCTGATGGAAGACCAAGCTGGAGACCACCTTGTCGGCGGCGTCCTCGCCCAGGAGCGCCGCCACATCGCGCGAAAACCCCTGGATGAAACGGACGGCCTGACCTGCAGCGGCCGTCTTCGTCTCGGCCCGCCTGAGGATGTCGCCGTCGGGATCGAGGCCGAAGATGCGCGCGTCCGGCGCCCGGTTCGCCATGGCGATCGCGAATGAGCCGGTTCCACATCCAAGATCGATGATCGTCTCGCCAGGGGACGGAGCCACCTGTTCGAGAAGGCGGCTCCGCCACAGCGGTTCCCGGGTCAAAAGCGCGATGGCCGGATCATACAGCCCGCTCAGGGCTGTATGGCCGAGCGCGGGGGTGAAGTTCGCGGTCACGCGGCGGCCTTCAGTTCTTCGCGGGACTGACGAATGATCGACCAGCCGGATTGCAGGAAGACCACCGCCAGGATCGCGCCGGCGATCAGGTCGGGCCAGCGAGAGGCGGTCAACCAGACGGCCACGCCCGTGGCCGCGACCACCAGGCTCTGGATCAGGTCGTTGCGCGTGCACAGCCAGACCGAACGGACATTGGCGTCGCCTTCGCGATGGCGGACCAGCAGCAGCGCGGCCAGGGCGTTGGCGAAAAAGCCCAGGGCGCCCAGGCCGGTGATGACGACGCCTTCCGGGGGCGCCCCCGAGGTCGCCCGCCAGATCGCGTAGCCAAGGATGAACAGCGCCAGCGCCGCGAGGCTGGCGCCCTTGATGATGGCGGCCCCGGATCTCACGGCGACCGAGCGCCCGATCACGGCCAGGCTGATGCCGTAGGTGGCGGCGTCGGCCAGGAAGTCGAGGGCGTTGGCACCCAGCGAGGCCGAGCCCTGCAGGGCCGCGCCGCCGGCGATGGCCAGGAAGGCGGCGCCGTTGATAGCGATCACCGCCATCAGGATGCGGCGATAGGCCGGCGTGGCGCCGTCGAACTTGACGGCCGCGCCGCAGCCGCAGCCGGCGGCCGCCGGTTCGGGGGACGAGAGGGAGTCAGTCATCGAAGTCCGCCTTTCACCACGAGAATGCATCCTCCAGTCGCTCGAGGATCAAGAACAAAAATGGATGCCTCGCCCAAAAAGACGCGGTTTGGCGGAACCGACTTGATCCTCTAGTAGCTAGAGGACGCACAATCGGACGAAATCCACAGGAGGCCTCATGATCACGATGCACCCGTCGCGACGCGGTCCCAGCCGCATGCGGGCGATCGCCTTCTCGTTCTTCATGCTGATCGCCGCTCTGGATCAGGCCGCCAAGGCCGCGGCTCGCGCCCGACTCGAGAGCCCGGTGGACCTCACGCCGTTCCTCGCGCTGCGTTTGGGATTCAATCCCGGCGTCACCTTTGGCCTGTTCGCAGACTCGGGCGCGGTGGGACGATGGGCCCTGAGCGCCGTGGCATTCCTGATCATCGGCGTCCTGCTGACCTGGATCTGGCGTACGCGAAGCGCCGTCACGGCGGTCGCGGCGAGCCTCATCGCCGGTGGAGCGCTCGGGAACCTGCTCGATCGTCTGCGCTCCGGCGCGGTGACGGATTTCATCGATCTTCATTGGGGCGACGCGCACTGGCCGACCTTCAACCTCGCCGATGCGGCCATTGTTTGCGGCGTGGCGCTGCTCCTCCTGACCGTCCGGGGCTCGGACGGCCGCCCGGCGACGTCGACCCTGGGACGGGCGGCGCGATGACCTTTTCCGCCGAACAGAAGGCGATCGCCGTCCGTTCGGGGTTGGCGATTCTCATCACCGCTGCGGCGGTGGCGTCAGCTTGGCTATGGCTTTCGCCACGTCTCCTGGGCGCCGCGCCGGACATGGCGACAGCTGATCGGCTGGCCTACGCCCTGAAGGCGGACCTCCTCGTTTTCCTGTGGCTCGCCGGTTGTTTGAGGGCCGTGGCGAGCATCCGGTTCCGGTCCGACGCCGACCGGCCGGGTTCCGCCTATGCGGCGCCCAGCTCGAGGCTCGCCGTGCCTGCCGCCGTGCTTCAGAACACCCTGGAGCAGACGGTCCTGGCGGTGGGCGCCCACCTGGTGCTCGCCACCGTGCTGCGCGGCGAGGAGATGGTCGTGCTGCCGGTGCTGGTCGCCCTCTATCTGATCGGCCGCGTGTTGTTCGCCCACGGTTATGCCCGGGGCGCGGCGGCCAGGGCCTTCGGCATGGCCCTTACCGGCGCTTCCACGATCGCCGCCTTCGGCGCCGCCATCGTCCTCATGGGGCTGGGCCGATGATCCTTTTCCGTCCTGCGCCTGCCGCCCTTCAGCCCGCTGCTGCGAGATGATGCGATGACCCTGCCCTCCCCGGCCTCGTCCGGCCTGCGCCCTATCGGCAAGCTCGCCGCGGCCACCGGCGTCAAGGTCCCGACCATCCGCTTCTACGAGGAGATCGGCCTGCTTCCCGCCGCCCCGCGCACCGCCAGCGACCGGCGGATGTATGACGACGCGGCGGAACGCCGCCTGTCGTTCATTCGGCATGCACGGCAATTGGGCTTCGATCTGGACTCGATCCGCTCCCTGCTGGATCTGTCCGATCACCCTGATCGGCCCTGCGCCGAAGCCAGCATCCTCGCCGAACGTCATCTGGCGGAGGTGACGCATAAGATCGCCCGACTCCGGGCCCTGCAACGCGAGCTTTCGCGGATGACGGCGGAATGTGCCGGCGGACGCGTGTCCGCCTGCAAGGTGATCGAAGCCCTGCACGATCCCTCGGCGCCGGTTTGAAGACGAACCCGACCCGGGTTTGCACCGCTCCTCGGCCTCGCCGTGCAGGTCGGCGCTGAAGGTCAGAACGGGCCCGGGATGATGCAGGAGCCATTGGGTCACCGCGACGTTTTGAGTAATCCCGCGGCCCTCGTCGCGCTCCCTTCGTCCATGGAGGACTTCGATGGCGCATCGATCGACACAGCGACACGCCGATCAGACGTTCGCCCTTTTGACGGACCCGTACAGGCGCATCTCCCGCCTGTTCGAGCAGGCCGGCGCGGACGCAATCGAGACCCGTCTGGCGCTGAAGGAGACGGCCTGTCTGAGAGGGCGTGAAGCGGCCCAGGTCTTCTACGACGAGACCCGCATCTCGCGCGCGGGCGCCATGCCGGCGCCTGTCCGACGCACACTGCTCGGCGAAGGCGGCGTCCAGGGCCTGGATGGCGAAGCGCACCGCGCCCGCAAACGCGTGTTCATCGCTCTTATGTCGCCGGAACGGATCGCGCGGCTGGGCGACCTGTTCGAGGCGGAATGGCGACGCGCGGCCGTTGAATGGGCTGGCCAGGAAGAGATCGTGCTGTACGACGCCCTGCAGCCGGTGCTCACCCGCGCCGTCTGCCGCTGGGCGGGGGTGCCGCTGAATCCCGACGACGAAGCGAAACGGGTCAGTCACCTCAGGGCGCTGTTTGACGCGGCAGGATCGCGGGGGCCTCGCCACCTGTGGTCGAGGTACGCGCGGCGACGCGTCGACGCCTGGCTGGCCTCGATCATCGAGGGCATTCGCGCCGGACGACTGGCGCCGGATCCAGACACCGCCGCCTACGCCTGGGCCTGGGCGAGCGCGGATGATGGCGAACCGTTGGCGGCCCGGACGGCGGCGGTCGAACTGGCCAATGTGCTGAGGCCGACCGTGGCGACCTCGGTCTATATCGTGTTTGTGGCGCACGCGATGCAGGCGCACCCCGCGGCGGCCCGTCTGGCCACCGCGGACGCCGGCCGCCGCCGCGCCTTCGTTCAGGAGGTGCGACGCCTTTATCCGTTTTTCCCGGCGGTGATCGGGCGTGTGCGCGCGCCGTTTCGCTGGCGCAACCTTGACTTCCCGGTGGGTCGGCAGGTGATCCTCGATCTCTATGGCTCCAATCACGATCCTGCCGTCTGGACCGATCCCGACGAATTCCGGCCAGAGCGTTTCATCGACGGCTCCGGGGACGCGTTCGGCCTGATTCCCCAAGGCGGCGGGAACGCCCTGACCGGTCACCGTTGTCCCGGCGAAAGCATCGTCGTCGAATTGATGGAGCGGGCCCTCGGCATGCTCGCCGGCCTGAACTACCGGCTGCCGGCTCAGGATCTGGAGATCGACTTCCGCCGCCTTCCGGCCCTCCCCAGGAGCGGGTTCCGAATGATGACGCGTCGGACTTCCCCGCGTAAGGGCGGCGCCTGATGTTTGCTCATGCGGGTGGCCGGCGCCTTCGTCCCTCTTTCACTTACAGCGAAGGCTGACGCGATGGCTTCGATGACATCCTATGACCTGGTGATAATCGGCGGCGGGCCGGGCGGGTACCCCTGCGCCATCCGGGCGAGCCAGCTCGGCATGTCGGTGGCGGTTATCGACGACCGGGAACTCCTCGGTGGAACCTGCCTGAACATCGGGTGCATTCCGTCAAAGGCGCTGCTGCAGGCCACAGAGCGGCTGGAGATGGCCCGCAATCTCGAGGCTTTCGGCGTCCTGGTCGACAATGTGCGGGCCGACCTTGCAGGCGTCATGCGGCACAAGGCCAGGGTCGTGACGGAGCTTGGTGAAGGGGTCGCCTACCTCCTGCGCAAGAACAAGGTCACCCGCCTGCAGGGCCGCGGCCGGCTGCTGTCGCGCGACCGTGTGGAAGTGAGCGCCCCGGACGGCAGCTTCGAGGTGCAGGTCCGCAAGGCGATCGTGCTCGCCAGCGGATCGAAAGCGGCGACGTTGCCGGACCTGCCCATCGACGAGCAGCGGATCGTCACCTCGGCGGGCGCCCTCAGCCTGACGGCGGCGCCGCGCCATCTGGCGGTGATCGGCGGCGGCTATGTCGGACTGGAGCTGGGCTCCGTCTGGCGCCGTCTCGGCAGCGAGGTCACCGTCGTCGAGGTGCTCGACCGGATCGCGTCCGGCGTTGATTCAGAGATGTCGACGGCGCTGCACAAGGTGCTCGAGGCCCAGGGCTTCCAATTCTGCCTGGCGCACAAGGTGGTCGGATCGCGAATGGAGGCGGACGACGTCGTCCTTGAGGTCGAGCCCATGGGAGACGGCGCGCGAGGAACCATCAAGGCCGATGTCGTGCTCGTGTCCATTGGCCGACGTCCCGCCACCGACGGACTCGATCTGGAGACGGTCGGCATCAAGCCGGACCCAAGGGGCTATATTCCGGTCGACGACGGCTTTCGAACCAGCGCCGAAGGGGTCTACGCCATCGGCGATGTCATCGGCGGCGCCATGCTGGCCCACAAGGCGGAGGAAGAAGGGATCGCCCTTGCCGAGCGCCTTGCCGGCGCCGCGGGCCATGTCGACTACGGAACAATCCCGGCCGTCGTCTACACCTGGCCGGAACTGGCCTCAGTCGGGCGCACCGAGGACGACCTCAAGGCGGCCGGCGTGGCCTATCGCGTCGGGCGCTTTCCGTTCTCGGCAAACGCCATGGCCAAGGCGCGGTTGGAGAAGAACGGGCTGGTCAAGGTGTTGGCGGACGCCGGCACGGACAGGATTCTCGGCGTGCACATCCTGGGGCCGGACGCGGGCAGCCTGATCCATGAAGCGGTCGCCGTCATGCAATTCGGCGCGGCGGCCGAAGACGTGGCGCGGACGAGCCATGCGCATCCGACGCTTCCGGAAGCCTTGCGCGAGGCATGCCTGGCTGTGGCCGACCGCACGATCCACCTGTAACGACCGCCCGTCGCGTGGCTGCCCGGGCTGGCCGCGCGGCGCCGAGGCGTCCCGGCGGGCGTAGAGGACCCGTAGCCGCCTACGAGCCCGGCCGCGTCGCGAATAAAGCGCGACAGCGTCGCCGCCTGAATGCTAATGCGAGCCGTTCACATCTGGATTGACCATGCGTCCTCTGCTCCGTCTGCTTGCCCTGCTGTTCGCCCTGGGGCTGGCCGCGCCCGCCCTGGCCCAGACGCCGTCCGCCTCCGAGGCCCAGGTCGCCTGGCGGCTGCTCGACTATGTAGCGGTCGACTACGCCGGCGCGGTGGCCGACGGTCAGGTGACCAATCCGGCCGAATACGGGGAGATGATCGAGTTCGGCGGCCAGATCCGGACCCGCCTGGACGCCCTGCCGCCGAATCCGGCCAAGGCCGGTCTGGTCCGCGACGCCGAGGCCCTGCAGGCGGCCATCAGGGACAAGGCGGATCCGCGCGTCGTTGGCGACCGGGCCAAGGCGCTCGCCGGCGCGGTGCTGACGGCCTATCCGAGCCCGCTGGCGCCTTCGTTCCCGCCTGATCTGGCCCGCGGCGCGACGCTCTATGCCGAGCAATGCTCGGTCTGCCATGGCGTGACCGGACGCGCCGACGGCCCGGGCGCCGAGGGGCTTGATCCGCCCGCGATCGCCTTCGCGGATGTGGAGCGCGCCCGTCAGCGCAGCGTGTTCGGCCTCTACCAGGTCATCGATCAGGGGCTGGAGGGCACGGCGATGGCCAGCTTCGCCCATCTGCCGGCCGAGGACCGCTGGGCCCTGGCCTTCTACGTGGGCCGGTTCGCCTTCACCGACGCCGAAGCCGCCGAAGGTCGACGCCTCTGGGAGAGCGACCCGGCGATCCGCGCCGTCTTCCCGGACCTGGCCGCCCTCACCCAGGCGACGCCGGCCGAGCTGGCGACAAGGATCGGCGAGACGAAGGCACGGGCGGTCACGGCCTACCTGCGCCGCCACCCGGAGGCGACGGTCCGCGCCGAGGGATCGACCCTGTCCCTGGCCCGGACGCGACTGGCCGAAAGCGAGGCCGCCTATCGCCGGGGCGATCGCAGGGCCGCGACCGACCTGGCCCTGTCGGCCTATCTCGACGGCGTCGAACCGATGGAGCCGGCGCTGGGCGCCCGCGACGGCGCCTTGCTGCGGCGGGGCGAGACGGCCATGACCGACCTGCGCGTCTCGATCAGCAGGGGCGCGCCGGCCCCGGAGGTCGCGGACCGGGTCGCCCGCGCGAACGCCCTGCTGGACACGGCCGAACGCGCACTCGCGCCCCAGGAGGCGGACAATCTCGCCAGCTTCCTCGGCGCCTTCACCATCCTGCTGCGCGAAGGTCTGGAAGCCATCCTCATCGTGGTGGCGATGATCGCCTTCCTCAGGAAGGCCGAACGTCCCGAGGTGCTGCGCTACGTCCACGGCGGCTGGGTGGCCGCGCTGGTCGCCGGCGGCGCCACCTGGGCGGCCGCGACCTTCTTCATCTCCATCAGCGGCGCCAGCCGGGAGCTGACCGAAGGGTTCGGCTCGCTTCTGGCGGCCGTCGTGCTCGTCTCGGTCGGCATCTGGATGCACGGCAAGTCGCACGCCGACGCCTGGCAGACCTATATCCGCGACAAGCTCTCTCACGCCCTGTCGAAACGGTCGGCCTGGTTCCTGTTCCTGCTGGCCTTCGTGGTGGTCTACCGCGAGGTGTTCGAGACCATCCTGTTCTATGCGGCGATCTGGAGCCAGGGCGGCCATCTCGGCATGCTGGCCGGCGCCCTTACGGCGGTGGCGATCCTGGCCGTGGTGGCCTGGGCCTTGCTGGCCTACAGCAAGCGCCTCCCGATCGGCCGGTTCTTCTCCCTGAGCTCGATCCTGATGGCCATCCTGTCGGTCGTCCTCGTCGGCAAGGGGGTGGCGGCGCTGCAGGAGGCGGGCTGGCTCGATGTCCATCCGCTGGCGTGGATCCCCCGCATCGAGATCCTCGGTCTTTATCCGACGGTCGAAGGCGTCGCCGTTCAGCTTCTGACGATCGCTATCCTCGTGGTCGGCTTCTCCCGGCATGCGGCGCCGAAAGGCGCGCGCCCAGCCTCTTGAGCGGGCGTCTGAGGCCCTCAACTGCGACCCGTTGGCAGGGTTTCGGAGCTGCTTGGGCGCCGATAGCCGCGCAGTCCGCGGATACCCAAGGTGCGGGGCCGCAGCCGATAGCGTGCGGAGACCACCCTTGGTGCGGAGATTAGGCGCCCTATTCTCCGCACTTCGCGCGGAGAATAACCTTGCTCTTTCGGCGAATGGCGCCCATATTCTCCGCAAGGAGTGCGGGGAATGGCGCAATACATCCATGAGATCGAAGGCTGGCCGCGTCTGGACTGGCGCGCTGACGCGCTTGCCGATCGCCTCGCAGCCGTCCGTCATCGCCAGGGCCTTCTGCTTGGCCGGATGCACACGCTCGGCTTCGACCTCCGCGCTGAAGCCGTCCTCGAGACCCTTACCGAAGATGTCCTGAAATCCAGCGAAATCGAAGGCGAGCTGCTCGACAAGGATCAGGTGCGATCCTCCATCGCCCGCCGCCTCGGCATGGATATCGGGGCCCTCGCCGCCGCGGATCGCAACGTCGAAGGCGTCGTCGAAATGATGCTCGACGCGACCCAGAACTTTGCGTCTCCGCTCACCGAGGAACGGCTGTTCGCCTGGCACGCCGCCCTGTTTCCGACCGGGCGCAGCGGCATGACGAGGATCGTCGTCGGCGCCTGGCGCAACGAGAGCTCCGGCCCGATGCAGGTCGTCTCGGGCCCCTTCGGACGAGAGCGCGTGCACTATGAAGCGCCCCTTGCCGACCGTCTGCAGGACGAGATGCGGGCGTTCCTCGACTGGTTCAATGACGAGCCGCGGACGGATCCGGTCCTCAAGGCCGCGATCGCCCACCTGTGGTTCGTGACCATCCACCCGTTCGACGACGGGAACGGCCGGATCGCGCGGGCGATCGCCGACATGGCGCTCGCCCGCTCCGAGAAAAGCGCTCAACGCTTCTACAGCATGTCCGCCCAGATCAGGCTGGAGCGCAAGGACTACTACGCCACCCTGGAGGCGACCCAGAAAGGCGCGCTGGACGTGTCCCTCTGGCTGGACTGGTTCCTCGGCTGCCTCGATCGCGCGTTCGATGGCGCGGAAACCACCCTGACGCATGTCATGCGCAAGGCGCGCTTCTGGGAGGCGCTAGCAGGTCAGACGTTGAGCGAGCGCCAGAGCACGGTCATCAACCGGCTGCTCGACGGCTTCGAAGGCAAGCTCACCTCGACCAAATGGGCGGCGCTGACGAGGTCCTCGCCCGACACGGCCCTGCGCGACATCAACGATCTGGTGGGGCGGGGCATCCTCGTGAAGGATGAAGGCGGCGGGCGCAGCACAAGCTATTCGCTGGTCGATCGAGGATAGGCGGGACCGCACGACGCCGGCACGGCACTTCGCCAGGTCGGTCGCTCAAGACCCGAGCCTCAACAGGGAGGATCGCAATTCGCCACATCTGGCGAGTTACCGCCAACAACCCGCCTAATTCGCCAGAAGTGGCGAATTACCACCTTTGCCAGGCGCGCGACGCCGCAAGGCGCCGCCGACGCGGCCTCACGCCTGACGCGCGATGGCGATGGCGGAGAGATCCGCTGCGGCCTCGACCGGACTGCCGGCCGCCTTGCGCTCGGAGTAGCGGTCCACGAGCTGGGTGGCGTGCGGTCGAGTGAGGACAGTGAAGCGCACCAGCTCCTCCATCACATCGACGATGCGCTCATAGTAGGCCGAAGGCTTCATCCGGCCGGCCTCGTCGAACTCCTGAAAGGCCTTGGCCACGCTCGACTGGTTGGGAATGGTGATCATCCGCATCCAGCGGCCCAGAAGGCGCAGGGTGTTGACGGCGTTGAAGCTCTGGGAACCGCCCGACACCTGCATCACCGCGAGCGTGCGGCCCTGGGTCGGGCGCATGCCGCCCAAACTCAATGGCAGGTGATCGATCTGCAGCTTCATCAGTCCGGAGACCTGGCCGTGCCGTTCCGGACTGCACCAGACCATGCCCTCCGACCACAGGGCGTGCTCGCGCAGCTCGCGCACCGCCGGATGGTCGTCGTCGCCGGGCGAGCCCGGCAGAGGCAGGTCGGAGGGGTCGAAGATGCGGGTCTCGCATCCCATGCGCTGCAGCAAGCGGGCCGCTTCCTCGACGCAGAGCCGCGAATAGGAGCGCTCGCGCAGCGACCCGTACAGGAGAAGGATGCGTGGCGGGTGGTCGTGCGGACCCAGGCCGGCGGCCGGGTTGCTCGACAGATAGGCCGCGTCCAGGGCCGGCAGATGATCGGGATCCGGCAGCGGCCGCAGGCGGGCGAAGATCATCCGAGATCCTTGGTCAGATAGGCGGCCGAGGCCGGGCAGATGTCTGCGAACTCGCGGGTTCGCCGGATCGCGGCGGGCGCGGCCGCCCGATCTGCGGCGGCGAAGCCGCGCCGGGCGAAGAAGGGCTCGGCCGTCGTGGTGAGCAGGTGGAGCCGTTCTCCGCCCAGCTCGCTCGCCGCGGCCTCGGCGGCGCTCAGGATCCGGCTCCCGAGCCCCCGCGAATTCAGGCCAGCGAGTACGACCAGGGAGCGCAGCAGCAGGTCCCGCCCCTCTCCTTCCAGGCCGACGTAGCCGGCCAGGGCGCTGTCGTCGTCGGCTCGGAAGTAGCGGCCGGCCCCGGGCTCCGGCAGGCCCTCGCCCTGCAGGGCCGCGATCAGGCCGGCGTCATCCGCGTCCAGGAGATGCAGCACGACCATCAGGCGGCGTCCGCCGGCGGGGCCGTGTCCGGAAACCACCGCCGGCCCATCCAGAGGGCGACCGACACCAGCAGGATCAGCACCGGCACCTCCACCAGCGGGCCGATGACAGCGGCGAAGGCGACCGGCGAGGCCAGGCCGAACGCCGCGATGGCGACCGCGATGGCCAGCTCGAAATTGTTGGAGGCCGCCGTGAAGGCCAGGGCGGTCGTGCGCGGGTAGTCGGCCTCGATCAACTTGCCCATGAGGAAGCTGACCACGAACATGACGAGGAAGTAGATGGTCAGGGGAATGGCGATGCGCAGGGCGTCCAGCGGCAGGGCCACCACCTCGCCGCCCTTCAGGCTGAACATGACCACGATGGTGAACAGCAGGGCGATCAGGGTGATCGGTCCGATGCGCGGCAGGAAGCGCCGCTCGTACCAGTCGGCCCCGCGGCGGGCGATCAGGCTGCGCCGGGTCAGGAAGCCGGCCAGGAAGGGAAGACCGAGGTAGACGAGAACGGCGCCGGCGATGGTCCAGACGCTGACGTCCACCACACTGCCCCGCAGGCCGAACAGCGGCGGCAGAACGGTGAGGAAGAGCCAAGCATAGAGGCTGAAGAACAGGATCTGGAAGATCGAGTTGAAGGCCA